>NZ_CP054908.1:0-3235676 GCF_013364475.1 Acinetobacter sp. FDAARGOS_724
TACTGAAACGGTCAAACATCTGCTTGAAGCGGTCATACGTTCCGATCCCCGGTTTCATCATCTTCGATAATGGACCTTTCTCTGTATGCTCTGGCGCAATCTTCAGATAACCGCCGACGTGATGGGTGACCAGCTCTCTAACATATTCCGGGTTCAGTACAGCTAGGTCATAACGCAGACCTGAGCCGATCAGAATCTTTTTAATACCCGGTAAAGCACGTGCTTTACGATACAACTGAGTTAATGGTGCATGGTCAGTATGCAGGTTTTGACACACGCCCGGGAATACACAAGACGGCTTACGACAGTTCTTCTCAATCTCAGGATCTTTACAGGCTAAACGGTACATGTTGGCTGTTGGGCCACCCAAATCTGAAATAATGCCGGTGAAACCTGGAGCCGTATCACGAATTTTTTCAACTTCACGCAGGATTGATTCTTCAGAACGGTTCTGAATGATACGGCCTTCATGCTCGGTGATCGAACAGAAAGTACAACCACCAAAACAGCCACGCATGATGTTCACCGAGAACTTGATCATGTCAAAGGCCGGGAAACGTGCATTACCATAAGATGGATGTGGCAGACGTGCATAAGGCAGGTCAAACACATAGTCCATCTCTTCAGTTGTCAGTGGAATCGGTGGCGGGTTGATCCAGACATCACGTTCACCATGTTTTTGTACCAAAGCACGCGCGTTCCCTGGGTTAGTTTCCAGATGCAGAATACGGTTGGCATGCGCATACAGCACAGGATCATTTGCCACTTCTTCAAAAGAAGGCAAACGAATCACTGCTAATTCACGTGGTGGTAATTTATGTTTAATCGCTTTAGATGCCGGTTGTAGCTGCACGATTTGCGTATCTGGGTCCAGGTTATCCCCTTCACGCACGATTGGATTCGCTACGATTTCTTTCTGGAAATTCTGGTATTGGCTTAAGCTATTGCCTTTATCTTTTTCGATTTCACAGCCGTCAATATCTTCGCTCATCACATATGGATTGATGATCGGATCAACACGGCCAATAGTATCGACATCATTGGATGCAATTTCGACAAACTGGGCTTTCGCAGCTCGGTTATGTTTATTAATAATGAATGCAGTACCACGGACATCGGTAATCTGATGAATCTTTTCACCTTTAGCCAGGCGATGCATGATTTCAATGATCGAGCGTTCGCCATTACCGTACATCAACAGATCTGCTTTAGAATCCATCAGAATCGAACGACGAACTTTATCTGACCAATAGTCATAATGCGCGATACGACGCAATGAACCTTCAATCCCACCAAGCAATACCGGCACATCCGGGAAAGCTTCACGACAACGTTGGCAATAGACGGTTGCGGCACGGTCTGGACGTTTATTCGGCTGGTTATCTGGTGAGTAAGCATCATCTGAACGAATCTTACGATCTGCCGTATAACGGTTAATCATCGAGTCCATATTACCGGCAGAAACACCCCAGGAAATATTCGGCTTACCGAGTACACGGAAGGCTTCTACATTGGTCCAGTCTGGCTGGGCAATAATCCCGACGCGGAAACCTTGTGCTTCGAGCACACGTCCAATGATCCCGGTCACAAATGACGGATGGTCAATATAGGCATCACCGCAGACAAAAATAAAGTCACAGCTGTCCCAACCGAGTTGGTCCATTTCCTCGCGTGACATCGGCAAAAAAGGCGCGGGTTCAAAACATGACGCCCAATATTTGTCGTAATCAAACAACGCTTTAGGCGCAGTCTGAGCGGTATAAGCAGTAGACATGGCTAGCAATTCTCGGCTGGCAGATGGAAGATCAGAAAATAGATCAAAGATGAAAGCCGAGTATTTTAGCATGAATTCAGCTTAGGTTGCTTGATTATAATTTATACGAAAACAGCTTTAAGACCTTTATTAGGAATATATACTTATCCTGATTTTGAAGAATCATTTAGGTTTTAAACGCTGTGCCATCAGCAAGCCTAATCCTAAAATAATAGCGATAAATACACTTAGTCCTAACCATCCGGCATTTTCCCAGACTAGTCCACTTGAACTTCCAAGTAAGCTTGAACCGAGGTAGTAACAGAACAAATAAAGGGACGAACCTACCGCACGATACTGTAAGGATTGCACCGATACCCAGCTACTGGCAGTTGAATGAGCCGCAAAAAAAGAAAAGGTAAAAATCAGCAAACCAATAAAAACCAAAGCCAAGTTATCAATCAACATTAAGGCTAAGCCGAACAGCATGGTACAAAGCATGGCGGCAAGCACCTTATAACGTCCAAACTTTCTGCTCCAAGCTGCGGCTCGTGGAGAGCTATAAATTCCGGCCAGATAAGTAATCGAAATCAACCCTATCCAGACATGAGACAGTTCAAATGGCACTTGAATCAAACGATAACTCAGATAGTTAAATACCGAGACAAAGCCCCCCAAGATAAAGCCCTGTAGAAACAGAATTCTTAATTTGGGATCACTCAGATTCTGCTGAAATGCTCTGATAAAACGGCTGAATTGTATTGGATAAGCTTTGAAATGTCTGGACTTCGGTAGTAGAAAGTAGAAAGTTGCCGCGATACATAGATTCAGCAATCCAATAATCAAAGTCGCGGATTGCCAGGAAATAAAATCCACCAATGTTCCAGCAATCAACCGACCACTCATACCACCAATCGCAGTCCCGGAAATATACAGTCCCATGGCAAAGCCCACATCCTGCTCCGCCACTTCCTCTCCGATATAGGTCATTGCCACTGCCGCTACGCCACTGACTGTGAGACTATTAGCACTCGTGTTGCCAGAAATATCGACCAGATCGGCAGTAAAGCACTGAGTAACAGTAAGACTGAAACAGAGAATAAAGACCAAACCATAATTGGTTTACGGCCAAAACGGTCTGAAATAAGTCCTGTAAAAATCAGGCCAATAGCTAAGGCAATGGTAGAGAAGGAAAGTGGAAAACTACTTTGTGTTGGAGAGATATGAAAATAATCCGCCAGAATCGGCATCATGGGCTGGACAAATACAGCGATGAGAAAATCGCAAAACCCGCCAGAAATAAGGAGAATAAAATAGCTTTAAAAGCAGATGAACCATATTCGATATGGCTTGAAGATGAATTTGAGGACATATCCGCTCCTTAGACCGGTTCAGTATAAGCCTCCAAGTTTATTTTTATGTGATATTTAGTCGAAATAGCACATAAATGTAAGCGTCCGCTGAACACACCTTATGAATTCGTCCTATAAGCCTTAATTTAGTCCTCACTTAAAACAAGTGGGAACTTAAATTTATGACTACAAATAACCAGACATCCATCGCATCTCTTACGATAAACGAAGAACATATAGTGCTGAATTTAAACAGCAGATCGTTCAGGCGTGTAAAGCTCGGAGGTTTCAATTGCTTCGGTCGCTTTGCAACATGGATGAATACAAATCTTGTATCCAAATGGATTCGCTTAATTGATGCTAAGCCAGGGAATGATCGCTCACTACTACCGAATAACCTGCATTTATTGCCTATCTTGCTCTGCACCATTAGATCTATTTCTACTGGCATGTTAACGGTTCAATTACTTTAACCCCACTCAAAAGCAGAAATTGGCTTGAAATGGCAAGTATCAGAAATGTCTGCTTTAGCAAAATTACTCAAGGCACTTACAACATGATCCGTATCGATGAAATCTGGTTGTCTACTCAGCCCATGGACATGCGTGCAGGTATGGATACGGCCATGGCTCAGGTGGTGAGAGCCTTTGGCTACATCAAACCGCATTGTGCTTACCTGTTCTGTAATAAACGTGGCCATCGCATGAAAGTGCTGGTACATGATGGACTGGGGATCTGCTGTGTGCTCGGCGGTTGGAACAGGGAAAATTTCACTGGGCTAAAGTTCACCAGGGTGAAAGCGTAGCCCTCAGCCCAGAACAGTTACAGGCACTGATCCAGGGTTTGCCTTGGCAGCGCATTGGACGACAGCAAGTGGTCACAATGCTCTAACTAGCTTGGTCCAAGTTGCTATTCTCCAAACGTTCTATTTCATTCTTCTCATGACCTCAGGCATACTGCGGTCATGAATACACGCCTGATTTAAGCCAACTGACCCATGAACAACTGCTGGAATTTACTAGACAGTTGGCAATGCAACATCAGTCTCTGGCACAATCAACCAGCAATTAGATGCCAAAGTTCAGCATCTTGAAGTATCCAATCTGCAATTAGATGCCAAAGTTCAGCATCTTTCCATTCTCAATAAAAATACGAGCATGAATTGCGCTGTTTAAAAAGCACAAATTCGACAGTAAAAACGAACATCTCACCGCAAAACAAATCCATCTCTGGATGAAGCGGTCGAAGAAGATATTGCCGCTGTTGATCTGGAACTGGAACGGCTGAATGCAGATAAAACTGATGCAGCGACACACAAAGCCACAGTCAACAAACCTAAACGTCGACTGCTGCCCGATCATCTACACACCATCCGTATTGAGCATGAACCTGCATCAACCCAATGCAGTTGTGGCTGCCAGTTACGTCGTATCGGCGAAGATATCAGTGAAAAACTGCATTTCAGACCGGCACAGTTCTATAGGAACAGCATGTACGTGCAAATGGGTCTGTGATCAGTGTGACACCCTGACTCAGCAAGCGATGCCCGCCTATGTGATTGATAAAGGTATTGCCAGTCCTGAACTGCTCAGCCATGTGCTGGTATCGAAGTATGCCGATCATTTGCCGCTGTACCGTCAGCGCCTGATCTATCAGCGGGCGGGCATTGATCTGTCCAGATCCACGTTATCTGACTGGATTGGTCGCTGCGGTGTAGAACTGGAACCTCTGGCCAATGCCTTAAAACAGGTGGTGCTGCAACAGCGGGTGATCCATGCCGATGAAACACCAGTCACCATCATGCGGATGGGTGATGATGAGAAAAAACCGAAGAAAGGTTATGTCTGGGCCTATGCCACTACACAGTACAATCCAGTTCAAGCGGTGATCTATGACTTTCAGGATAGCCGTTCAGGTCAGCATGCAGAAGAGTTCCTGAATGGCTGGCAGGGCCATCTGGTCTGTGATGATTACAGTGGTTATAAAGCACGCTTTAAATCAGGCGATGTCATTGAGGTGGGCTGCATGGCGCATGCGCGTCGTAAATTCCATGAGCTACATGTGACTGGGAAAAGTCAGATCGCTGAACAGGCATTAGTGCTGATTCAGAAACTGTATGCGATAGAAGCAGAACTCAGGAAAAAGACCGATAGTACAGCAGAAACACCGCCGCGAATACCGACAACAGCATAGCCAACCGGTGATGCAACAACTGTATGAATGGCTCAACCAGCATCAACTGACGGTGCCATCGAGTTCTCCAACCGCCAAGGCCATCAATTACACTCTGAAGCGTTGGCCAGCTTTAAGCCGCTATCTGGATGATGGCAATCTACCGATTTGCAATAATTGGGTGGAAAACCAAGTGCGGCCTTGGGCGTTGGGACGTAAGAACTGGTTATTTGCAGGTTCGCTGCGTAGTGGTCAGCGAGCGGCAAACATCATGACTTTAATCCAGTCAGCAAAGCTGAATGGGTTGGATCCGTATGCCTATTTAAGTGATGTGCTGAAAAGATTGCCGACCCATAAAGTGACCCAAATAGAAGAATTGCTACCACACCGCTGGAAATCCAACTCAAATTAAAAAATAGACATGGGGTTCAGCGGACGCTTACACATAAATAACATTTATTTGACTAAATCCTTCCCATAAAAAAAGCCCCCTGCGTAAGCAGAGGGCTTTTGGAATAATGAGCTGGCGATGACTTACTCTCACATGGGAGACCCCACACTACCATCAGCGCTAAGAGGTTTCACTTCTGAGTTCGGGAAGGGATCAGGTGGTTCACTCTTGCTATGGTCGCCAGCACAACTGTTTATGGATACTCGCTTAGTCTTACATATTGCTAAGGTTTCTACCAAATGAGTTATTAACAGATATATCTGAGTTAATTTAAGGTGTTCATTGTATCTAGCTTTTGAACTAAATCAAGTTGCTTCGGTTATTTGTGAATCAATTGATGCTTTATATACAACTGCTTGGGTGTTGTATAGTCAAGCCTCACGAGCAATTAGTATTGGTCAGCTTCACATATCGCTATGCTTCCACATCCAACCTATCAACGTCGTAGTCTTCAACGGCTCTTTAGGAGACATAAAGTCTCGGGGAAATCTTATCTTGAGGTAGGCTTCCCGCTTAGATGCTTTCAGCGGTTATCCCTTCCGAACATAGCTACCCGGCGATGCGACTGGCGTCACAACCGGTACACCAGAGGTTCGTCCACTCTGGTCCTCTCGTACTAGGAGCAGATCCTCTCAAATTTCCAGCGCCCACGGTAGATAGGGACCGAACTGTCTCACGACGTTCTAACCCAGCTCGCGTACCTCTTTAAATGGCGAACAGCCATACCCTTGGGACCTGCTTCAGCCCCAGGATGAGATGAGCCGACATCGAGGTGCCAACACCGCCGTCGATATGAACTCTTGGGCGGTATCAGCCTGTTATCCCAGAGTACTTTTATCCGTTGAGCGATGGCCCTTCCATACAGAACCACCGGATCACTAAGACCTACTTTCGTACCTGCTCGACTTGTGGGTCTCGCAGTTAAGCGCGCTTTTGCCTTTATACTCTACGCGTGATTTCCGACACGCTGAGCGCACCTTCGTACTCCTCCGTTACTCTTTAGGAGGAGACCGCCCCAGTCAAACTACCCACCAGACATGGTCCTCGCTCCCGATCAGGGAGCAGAGTTAGAACCTCAATATTACCAGGGTGGTATTTCAAGGACGGCTCCATGGCAACTAGCGTCACCACTTCAAAGCCTCCCACCTATCCTACACAAGTAAGATCAAGTTCAATGTCAAGCTGCAGTAAAGGTTCACGGGGTCTTTCCGTCTAGCCGCGGGTACACCGCATCTTCACGGCGAATTCGATTTCACTGAGCCTCTGCTGGAGACAGCGCCGCCATCATTATGCCATTCGTGCAGGTCGGAACTTACCCGACAAGGAATTTCGCTACCTTAGGACCGTTATAGTTACGGCCGCCGTTTACTGGGGCTTCGATCAAGAGCTTCGCTTACGCTAACCCCATCAATTAACCTTCCAGCACCGGGCAGGCATCACACCCTATACGTCCACTTTCGTGTTTGCAGAGTGCTATGTTTTTAATAAACAGTTGCAGCGGCCTGGTTTCTGAGGCTGCCAACAGCTCAAGGAGCAAGTCCTATCACCGCCGGCAGCGTACCTTCTCCCGAAGTTACGGTACCATTTTGCCTAGTTCCTTCAGCAGAGTTCTCTCAAGCGCTTTGGTCTACTCGACCTGACCACCTGTGTCGGTTTCGGGTACGATTCCAGTGTAACTGAAGCTTAGAGACTTTTCCTGGAAGTATGGTATCAGCCACTTCACCAGTAAACTGGCTTGCTATCAACTCTCAGCATAGAGCACCCCGGATTTGCCTAAGATGCATGCCTACTGTCTTCCACCTGGACAACCAACGCCAGGCTGACTTAACCTTCTCCGTCCTCTCATCGCATTACACTGAAGTATTGGAATATTAACCAATTTCCCATCGACTACGCCTCTCGGCCTCGCCTTAGGGGTCGACTCACCCAGCCCGATTAACGTTGGACTGGAACCCTTGGTCTTTCAGCGAACGGGTTTTTCACCCGTTTTGTCGTTACTCACGTCAGCATTCGCACTTCTGATACCTCCAGCAGACTTCTCAATCCACCTTCATCGGCTTACAGAACGCTCCCTACCACTTGCAATAAATTGCAAATCCGCAGCTTCGGTACATAGTTTTAGCCCCGTTACATCTTCCGCGCAGGCCGACTCGACTAGTGAGCTATTACGCTTTCTTTAAAGGGTGGCTGCTTCTAAGCCAACCTCCTAGCTGTCTATGCCTTCCCACATCGTTTCCCACTTAACTATGATTTAGGGACCTTAGCTGGCGGTCTGGATTGTTTTCCTCTTGACTACGGACGTTAGCACCCGCAGTCTGTCTCCCGGATAGTACTCATTGGTATTCGGAGTTTGCATCGGTTTGGTAAGTCGGGATGACCCCTAGCCGAAACAGTGCTCTACCCCCAATGGTATTCGTCCGAGGCGCTACCTAAATAGCTTTCGGGGAGAACCAGCTATCACCGAGTTTGATTAGCCTTTCACCCCTATCCACAAGTCATCCCCTGGCTTTTCAACGACAGTGGGTTCGGTCCTCCAGTTAGTGTTACCCAACCTTCAACCTGCTCATGGATAGATCACCCGGTTTCGGGTCTATACCCAGCAACTATACGCCCTATTAAGACTCGATTTCTCTACGGCTCCCTATGCGGTTAACCTCGCTACTGAATATAAGTCGCTGACCCATTATACAAAAGGTACGCAGTCACCACACGAAGTGGCTCCCACTGCTTGTATGCATGCGGTTTCAGGATCTATTTCACTCCCCTCACAGGGGTTCTTTTCGCCTTTCCCTCACGGTACTGGTTCACTATCGGTCAGTCAGGAGTATTTAGCCTTAGAGGATGGTCCCCTATATTCAGACAAGGTTTCACGTGCCTCGCCCTACTCGACATCATCATATCAGCCCTTTCGTGTACAGGACTATCACCCACTATGGTTGCACTTCCCAGAGCATTCCACTAAAACTGATATGACTTAATGGGCTGTTCCCCTTTCGCTCGCCGCTACTGAGGGAATCTCAATTGATTTCTTTTCCTACGGATACTGAGATGTTTCACTTCTCCGCGTTCGCCTCATAAACCTATGTATTCAGTTTATGATACCGACCTTATAGCCGGTGGGTTCCCCCATTCAGACATCTCCGGATCACAGGATATTTGCCGCCTCCCCGGAGCTTTTCGCAGGCTATCACGTCTTTCTTCGCCTCTGACTGCCAAGGCATCCACCACATGCACTTAATTACTTGACTATACAACCCCAAACAGTCGTTACACCTACAAGTCAGTGTAGCAACGTAGTTGTTTGCGATCTTGTGAACTTAATCACTGTACAGCTTCAATTAGATTCATATACCAAAACGCTTGATTCAGTTAATTTCGCTAGTTCTCATTCAATCACTTCAACAATCAATCTTGCGATCTCTTGTTTCCGCTCTTGTATGAGTATGAACAAATTATTTCAACTCAAATATATTCTGTTAATGATTTAATGCATCCTCGTCGGACTGCATTACTGTGATAAATCACAGAGATTAATAACAATGCCGCGTATTATACGCCGCTTTCTTACTAAGCTCTATAAGCTATCAAACCGTTTGCTTAATGTTTAACTCATTGCATCGCAATGAGTGGTGGAGACTAGGAGAGTCGAACTCCTGACCTCCTGCGTGCAAAGCAGGCGCTCTACCAACTAAGCTAAGTCCCCAGCTTATCATATAGGATTCAATGTTCTGATTTTCTGCTTTACTCTGCAATTACTTGCTTCGTCAGGAGTGGTGGGTCTGACAAGACTTGAACTTGTGACCCCACGCTTATCAAGCGTGTGCTCTAACCAACTGAGCTACAGACCCTCAGATACATCGTCATGAAGAACAACTTGTTGTGGATTCTTACCAATCGTCAATCTTTCGTTAAGGAGGTGATCCAGCCGCAGGTTCCCTACGGCTACCTTGTTACGACTTCACCCCAGTCATCGGCCACACCGTGGTAAGCGTCCTCCTTGCGGTTAGACTACCTACTTCTGGTGCAACAAACTCCCATGGTGTGACGGGCGGTGTGTACAAGGCCCGGGAACGTATTCACCGCGGCATTCTGATCCGCGATTACTAGCGATTCCGACTTCACGCAGTCGAGTTGCAGACTGCGATCCGGACTACGATCGGCTTTTTGAGATTAGCATCTGCTCGCGCAGTAGCAACCCTTTGTACCGACCATTGTAGCACGTGTGTAGCCCTGGCCGTAAGGGCCATGATGACTTGACGTCGTCCCCGCCTTCCTCCAGTTTGTCACTGGCAGTATCCTTAAAGTTCCCACCCAAAGTGCTGGCAAATAAGGAAAAGGGTTGCGCTCGTTGCGGGACTTAACCCAACATCTCACGACACGAGCTGACGACAGCCATGCAGCACCTGTATCAGAGTTCCCGAAGGCACCAATCCATCTCTGGAAAGTTCTCTGTATGTCAAGGCCAGGTAAGGTTCTTCGCGTTGCATCGAATTAAACCACATGCTCCACCGCTTGTGCGGGCCCCCGTCAATTCATTTGAGTTTTAGTCTTGCGACCGTACTCCCCAGGCGGTCTACTTATCGCGTTAGCTGCGCCACTAAAGCCTCAAGGGCCCAACGGCTAGTAGACATCGTTTACGGCATGGACTACCAGGGTATCTAATCCTGTTTGCTCCCCATGCTTTCGCACCTCAGTGTCAGTATTAGGCCAGATGGCTGCCTTCGCCATCGGTATTCCTCCAGATCTCTACGCATTTCACCGCTACACCTGGAATTCTACCATCCTCTCCCATACTCTAGCTAACCAGTATCGAATGCAATTCCCAAGTTAAGCTCGGGGATTTCACATTTGACTTAATTAGCCACCTACGCGCGCTTTACGCCCAGTAAATCCGATTAACGCTTGCACCCTCTGTATTACCGCGGCTGCTGGCACAGAGTTAGCCGGTGCTTATTCTGCGAGTAACGTCCACTTATCCCGGGTATTAACCAGGTAAGCCTCCTCCTCGCTTAAAGTGCTTTACAACCAAAAGGCCTTCTTCACACACGCGGCATGGCTGGATCAGGGTTCCCCCCATTGTCCAATATTCCCCACTGCTGCCTCCCGTAGGAGTCTGGGCCGTGTCTCAGTCCCAGTGTGGCGGATCATCCTCTCAGACCCGCTACAGATCGTCGCCTTGGTAGGCCTTTACCCCACCAACTAGCTAATCCGACTTAGGCTCATCTATTAGCGCAAGGTCCGAAGATCCCCTGCTTTCTCCCGTAGGACGTATGCGGTATTAGCGTCCCTTTCGGAACGTTGTCCCCCACTAATAGGCAGATTCCTAAGCATTACTCACCCGTCCGCCGCTAGGAATCAGGTGCAAGCACCCTATCCCCGCTCGACTTGCATGTGTTAAGCCTGCCGCCAGCGTTCAATCTGAGCCATGATCAAACTCTTCAGTTAAAATCATTTCGAGTTTTATAAGTAAAACTCTTAAACTTGGCTCATCAATTTCCTGACTTAAATTTCGCTCAAATAAACTTCGAGTAATTCAAACCAATCAATCAATGAAAATAATTTCGATCAATCAACCAGTAAAAATCCACACAAGTTGTTCTTCATAATCTCTTAATGATCTTCTTACTACTTCGTCAGTAGCAAGCTAGGTCGGCTATACTACTCTCTATCTCTAGAAAGTCAACCAGTAATGAAAATTATTTTTAAACTCCCTTTCTAAAACCCAACTCAACCATTTATGCTAAGTTACTGTTTTATCAGAAGTTTTAATCTTCATCACCGCCGATGGATGTGCATTCTACAGTATTTCAGATGCCTTGCAACAACTTTTTTAAATAAATCTTACCGCATGTCTAATTTTTAGTCTTTTATGAAGTTTTTATCCATTTATTATACAATTTTGCTTAAATTACGCCTATTCCTAGTAATACAGTTTATTATTCCGGGTTAAACAACGCCACTATACTCAGAACAAGGCTTTGGGGTTTCCTTATGCATCGCTCTATTTATTTATCTTTATGCTTATTTTCTTTGGCCTCTAGCCCATTAATTTTTGCTGAAGACACTACTCAGGCTGAACAGACTGAAATAGAAACTGAATCTTCTACTACTACTGATACGGTTCCACTCAGAGAAAAAATATCTTCCAAGGTGAGTCACCTGCAAACCCAGCTAAAAGTCGATGCTAGTGCTGCACAGGCTGAAGAAGTTAAAGATCCTTTTCAGAGCTGGAATAGAAAGGTGTATCAATTTAATGATGCAATCGATCAGGCAGTCGTTCGCCCCATTGCGGTTCAGTATCAGAAAAAGGTTCCTCAAGATGTTCGTGGCAGCTACACCCAGTTCCGTAGCAATTTGGGTGAACCATGGAATGCGGTAAACCAGTTGATTCAGGGCCGTCCTGCTCGTGCGGCAAAATCTTTGGGCCGTTTTACCATTAATACCTTAACTACTTTAGGTCTGGCAAATCCTGCCCGTCGTCTGGGATTGGATCATGAAGATGAAAAGTTCGGGATCACACTAGGTTATTATGGTGTACCTTCTGGCCCTTATGTGATGTTACCGTTCCTAGGCCCAAGTTCTGTGCGTGATACTTTCGGTATGGCAGTCGATAGCCAGACCCGTCCACAGAAATATATTCTTGAAGATGATGAAGGCTTGTATTGGGGTGATCAATTCTGGCGTGCAATTGATAATCGTGCAGAATTACTTGATATTGAAGGTGTGTTAACAGGTGATCGTTATGCACAAATTCGCGATATTTATTTGCAGCGCACCAATTATATGATTGCCCAGAAAAAGGTCTGGAACAGGAATCTTTATTCCTTGAAGATGACTTCGATGATGAAAATCTTGAAGATGAATCTCTCGATGAAAATGAGACTGAATCTTCTAGTGATGACCTTTGAAACCTAAGCTCAATGATGATTTGCTAGCGGAAACTGTTCGCTAGCAATCATTTGCTTGTTATAGTACATCTTATAACTCATTCCAGGATCGAACTACCTGTCTATGTATTTCATTCAACCTACCCGTGATATTCCTTATTTAGATCAAGTACTTGAGAAGCTTCCGCACGTTCAAGTAATCAAGCTGGAAGATCACGAGTTGTACGATGCAACGATTATTGCTATTGCAGATGTACATGATTATCTGAAATATAAGTGGAACCTTCCGACTGTAGTATTAGCGCTAGAAAATGAAGGAACAGCCTTGGCACAAGCTTGGGAACAAGGTGCTTTGGCAGGCTGGATCTGGGATAAACTGCCTGAACAACCCGATATCGCATTACAAAAAATTGATGCGCAATATAAGCGTAATCAGGATAGTCGTGATCTTCCTTCTGCGGCAGAGCTACAAAAACGTCTGCTGCCGAATGAAATTGAATTAACCAATTATGCGGTTGAAACCTATTTTCAGCCTTCTGCCTATCTATCTGGCGATTGGTACGATTACTGGAAAATCAGCGATAAAGAAATCATTTTTTATCTTGCGGATGTTTCTGGTCATGGCGTTACCAGCAGTTTATTAACGTCCTGGATGGCGGCTTTTCATGGTCGCTCCAAAACGCCTCGTGAGCTAATCAAGAAACTAAACGGGATGCTGGTTCAGGAAAATATCGAAAAGCATATCACCATGATTGCCGGAATCCTGAACCTGGAAACCCATGTCTTGAAATGGTCCAGTGCTGGTCACTACCCTCCTCCGATTATCTTTGAACCGAATCAGGAACCAAAAATCCTGTCATCCAGCAGCTTCCCTCTTGGCCTCACTGAAGACCTTGAGGTAGACGAAAATGAGTATATCTTCAGCCGCAATGCACGTTTCATTATCTGTTCAGATGGGGCATTGGAGCCGTTTAGCGGCGGTCTGAATGAACAATTTTCCCAATTATTGCATCACTTACAAAACGAATCCTTCGAAGCACCCGAACATGTTGCCGACGATATTGCCATTCTCAGCTTTATAAGAGTGAAATAGCAGTATAATCACAAGTTTTATAAGCACTTAATTTGATTGCGACTTTCAGCTACTTGAGTATCTATAGACCCTATGGGATAATTTAATATCCTTCTCTGCAAATGGCATTTATATGTCAACAGGTCATGTTGAATATGCAAGCTTGAATGGAACGCATATTTTTAAGCTTATCGGCGAAGTGCGGGCCCAATCTTGTATTAGTCTAGACAAATTACTGAACAAACTTGAGCAGCAGGACAACGTTGTTGGCGCAATTGTTGATCTGACTGAAACCAGCTTTATTGACAGCACTGTACTGGGTGTCCTGGCAAAATTAGGACTTAAACTTAAGCAGCTCCATAAGATCCAGGCGGTGATGTTGTCGACTAACTCTGATATCACGACTCTGGCCAACAGTATGGGCTTGGGGCAGGTCTTTGTCATTTTGGATTACTGCGGTGATTCAAATGTATGTACGCGTAAACTGATGGAAGAACATGTGACGCATCAAGCGATGCTGAAAACTGTTCTGGATGCACACAAGACTTTAATGCGGTTAAATCAGAGCAACCAGAATATGTTTGAGCCCTTGGTCAAACAGTTGCAAAAAGAACAAGATAATCTAGATCAAGTGTCTGAACAAAAGGTATAAACACACAATAAGGAATCCCTATGACTTTACTTTCTGTTGCACAGATGAATTCCCAGAATGAAATTGAGCAAAATTTCATGACCATCGAATCATTAATTCAACAAAGTAAAGCAAAAGGCGCTGAACTTATTGTCTTTCCTGAAAATTTCGTCTGTTTTGCTGCTGGTAAACAGCACGAAACTGCTGCTCAGTTCGAGAGCATTCAACAACGTCTGGAACAGCTGGCTCATCAATATCAGATCTGGATTATCGCGGGGACATTACCCTGTCCTTATCGTCCTGATGGTTCGATTATTGAAGATGGCCGGGTTCGAACCGTAAGTCTATGTATTAGCCCAGAAAAAACTGAAGCCCGCTATGACAAGATTCACCTCTTTGATGTACAGGTCGGTGATGCTGTTGGTGGCTATCAGGAATCCCAATTTTTTGAACCAGGTACCGATATTGTTGTTGCGAAAACGCCTTTTGGCAATATCGGTATGATGGTCTGCTATGACCTGCGTTTCCCTGAACTCGCGCTTCATTTACGTGGCCAAGGCGCGAATATTTTAACTGCGCCATCTGCCTTTACTTACACCACTGGCCAAATGCACTGGCAATTATTATTGCAAGCACGTGCTATGGATACCCAATGCACAGTTCTCGGTGCTGCTCAACAGGGTTGGCATGGTGAAAAACGTCAAACTTGGGGACATGCCGCTGCCACAAACAGCCGTGGTCAACTTCTCGATATGGTGCATGCGGAAGGCGCACAGATTATTACGGTTGATTTTGATTTGACTGAGCAGGCCAAAGTGCGTGAGTCTATGCCACTCATGCAGCATCACAAGTTATTACAATTTTCTTAAGTCAGACTTTCTACTGCATTCTCATTCGCTTGCATAAATTAACAAAATCCCTGCTTATTCTTCCCTAGAAATTATGGAGCATAGAAGTTCCATAAAAGAACAAGCAGGAAATACTCTCATGTCATTAGAAAAAGCAGTATATACCGCACGTGCCAAAGCTACAGGCGGTCGAGATGGCCGTGCAACCTCTGACGATCAGATTCTGGATGTAAAACTGGCAGTGCCTAAGGAAATGGGTGGCCCAGGTGGCGGAACCAATCCTGAACAATTGTTCGCTGCAGGTTATTCAGCCTGTTTTTTAGGTGCCATGAAGTTTGTTGCCAACCGGGATAAAATCAATATTAGCAAAGATGCCTATATTGAGGGTGAAGTTGGCATTGGTCCGATTCCTACCGGTTTTGGTATTGAAGTGACTTTAAATGTTCATTTAGAAGGCATGGAACAGGAAGAAGCTCAAAAGCTGGTCGATGCCGCACACATCGTTTGTCCTTATTCAAATGCAACCCGTAACAATATTGATGTTACTTTGAATGTCATCACCTAAGTCTAAATAAATATTTGACTCTCTATCCTGAAAAATCAGAAGTCATTTCAGGATAGAGCTGATCATTCTTATAAAATTTTGATCAAAATTGCTTTATGCTATTTAATAGAAAAATGATCATTTGAGATATTTATTTAAGAAAACAGTGCCTTCCTATCCCATCGAATAAAAATTTACTCTGCCGCCTCATTGGTTACACGCAGAACTTCTTCAATCGTGGTTTTACCAGCCAGCACTTTACGTAAACCATCATCGCGAATTGAACCTGATTGCTGACGTGCATAGGTTTCCAGCTCATATTCAGCCGCATTGCCATGAATCAGACGGCGCATATGTTCATCAACCGGTACAATTTCATAAATGGCAGTACGTCCACTAAAGCCGGTATTCCCACAGCGTTCACAACCGTGCGGTTGAGGTAATCTTAAATCCTGTGGATGCTCAATATGTTCAAACAGATTTTTCTCAAATGCATCTGCATCCTTCCAGGTCGCACAATGTGGACATAAGGTACGCACCAGACGCTGAGCAACTACGCCAATTAAAGAGCTGGATAGTAAGAATGGCTCAATTCCCATATCTTTTAAACGCGTCACTGCACCAATCGCAGTATTGGTATGTAGTGTTGATAATACCAGGTGACCAGTCAATGATGCCTGAACTGCAATTTCTGCAGTTTCCAGATCACGGATTTCCCCCACCATCACCACATCTGGATCCTGACGTAACATAGCTTTTAAGGCACGGGCAAAGGTCATATCGACTTTGGTATTTACCTGAGTCTGACCAATCCCTTCTAACTGATATTCCACTGGATCTTCAGCTGTCAGAATATTTTTGGAACCATCATTTAGATCAGAGAGTGCTGCATATAAGGTGGTGGTCTTACCCGAACCGGTAGGTCCAGTCACCAGAATAATACCATGAGGACGATGCACCAGGGTCTTGAGTCGATCATAATCGTTATTCATCAAGCCCAGATGAGTCATATTCAGACGGCCAGCCTGCTTATCCAGCAAACGCATCACCACCCGCTCACCATAAGAAGATGGCAAGGTCGAAACACGAACATCGACTTCGCGACCTGCCAGACGCAAGGAAATACGGCCATCCTGAGGAATCCGTTTTTCCGCAATATCCAGCTTGGCCATGACCTTGATCCGTGATACCAGTAATGGTGCCAGCTCACGACGCGGCTGCACAATTTCACGTAGTTGCCCATCGACACGCAAGCGTACAGAAAGTCGTTTTTCGAAGGATTCCACATGAATATCTGAGGCGCCAACACGGATTGCTTCAGACAACAAGGCATTGATCAGACGGACAATAGGCGCATCATCCTCCTGATCCATCAGATCTTCGGCTTCAGGGACCGAATCAGCAAGGCTTAATAAATCCGGGTGATCTTCCAGACCAGCCGCGACCTGCTGTGACTCACCACTATCGCCGGCAAAACTGGAACTGAGTAACTGATTGAATTCTTGTTCTGTACAATGTTGATACTGAGCCGGATGACCCAGCAAACGGCGTGCTTCCTGTAATGCAAGCATAGATGTATTGTCACGACGGACAATAAAAGCCTGATCTCCCTCATAACGCAATAGCACACCATGACGTTTCGCAAAGCTATACGGGATTTGTAATTGTTTCAGTACTTGCATCGCAGATTATAATAATGATGAAAAAATTTAAATTGAGTGTACTCTAAGCATATGACAGCGTGAAGTATGTTTTCAAAGATTTAGTAAGAAAGGATGCCAACATTGCCGCAAGATCAAGAGGAATTAAACCTGCAGTCTCCCAGAATTCAATGGTGGGGAGAGCAAAGTTTTGAAATTAACGAGTCCAAGGCTTGGCAATTTGGCTCTCTGCTGTTTCGTTTGACCAGAGGTTTGCAGGAATGGCGACTGGAATATTATCGTCCGACGGTGCAGTACGATTATGAACAGCAATGGCATCAGATTAATGATCCACTGTTTGCATTTCCGAAACCGGTGAAAATTGAACGCTATATGTTCAAATCTACCCAAAGCAAGTTACAGCTTATGCCGCGTCTGGCGAATCGCTCCGTAGTAATTAAACCGGTTGATCCGATTTATATTCCGGCTGGACAACGTGGAACCCTCTATATCAGCACCCCGCTATGGATTGCCGGTTTTGTCGAAGGTCAACGTGAACCGATTTTTGATCTTCCAGTGATTTTACCGAAAGACACCTGGTTTGGACCCAATCATCGTTCCGGTGAAATTTGCTATGCTACCGCAGTTGACGGAAGAACCGAGCTCCAACAATTACGTCCTCGTGCATTCCGTGCTGTGACCCCGATTGAATTTCATAATACCAGTCAGCAGCAACTGCGTTTCGATCGGATGAATGTTCCAGTACCTGCATTGCCTCTCTTTTATAGTGCCAGCACTGAACGTTTATGGACCTCGCAGATTAAGGTTCTGCATGAAGGTCTGGATCGCCCCCCCCGGATCCGGGTGGAAAACCGTACCCCGCCCAATGCGGGTGAAGTGGATTATTTACACCCACCGCGTGATCCAGCGGGAAATTTATTTAATATGTTTGATTCATTTTTCTAAGAGCGTGTGATGCCAAATTCGAATATTCCAACCGAAGTCACCAACAGTCTCAAGGGAGTATTTACCAATATTAATACGGATCGCCTGACTGAAATTGTCGTCGCGGTTGTGCTGTGTTTTATTGGTTTCCTGATCGCACGTTTTTTCTCGAATGCTTTTATCCGTACTATCGGTATACGCTTTAATGCGCATCAGCAAATGGTCTGGCGCCGCGGGATTTTCTACTTTATTTTCCTGTTGTTTGTGATGGCGAGTTTGAAGGAAGCCGGCTTTAAACTCAGTGTTTTCCTCGGTGCAGCGGGTATTTTAACTGTGGCTTTGGGTTTCGCTTCTCAAACCTCTGCATCCAACCTGATCAGCGGTATCTTCCTGATTGGTGAAGGATCTTTTGAGGTCGGTGATACCATTCAGATTACACTGATTCGTGGACATACCGTTGAAGGTGAAGTGATTTCGATTGATCTGCTCTCGGTTAAACTGCTTACTCAAGATAATATCTATATACGTTTGCCGAACGAACAACTGATTCGGGCTCCGGTACACAACCTGTCCAAGTTTCCAATCCGGCGTATTCCGATTACCTTGGCTATTAATTTTCATGAAGACATCATCAAGGTGCGTGAAGTACTGCTTGATGTTGCCAATAAATATCCGCTGGTTCTGGCCGATCCAAAGCCTGCAGTCACAGTCACCGCCTTCCGTGAATCTTCGATTGAACTTTTGTTTGCGATTTGGTGTCAGCAGGAAAATTATCTGAAAGTCCGTGATGAAATGCAGGAACGGATTCGAAATGGCTTTCTCGATAACCAGATTGAAATTCCGGTACCGAAAATGGGCTTTGTTGATCATCCACTGGCTCGCCCACTGGAAAATGAAGACGTTGATCAATATGCCAATGAGAAGGAGCTGAAGAGAGAGCCGGATTTAAAATAACTTTTTCTAAATCCCTCCTCACCTCCCTTTACTAAGGGAGGAACTGTCATAAAAAGCCTGTCTTTCTTTTACATATCGCTTAAAGCTGTGCTTTAAGCTCGTTCAGGGTTTGGGGAGATTAAATTAACGCTCAAATCGAGTAATTTAGATTCAAACCCTTTTCTCTCCATCCGGCATTGGTGCTATATACGCAATCAGTAGCATGACCCCACCGGCCAGCAAGAATGAAATCACACGTGTCAGTGTACCGGTATGAGACAGGTCGAATAACACCAGCTTCAAGCTGACGATCACCAGAATACTGCCTCCTAAAATCCACATTGGTTTAAGCCTTTTTAGCGTAGCCGTCCACATGGTTGCCCAAGCCAACAATACCCAAAGAATCGTCAAGCTTAGCTGCACCGTAGCATTGCTCCATAATTCCAGACTATTAAATGGTATTTGCAGATAGATATGTAGAGCCCGTAATACAATATAGCTCGACAGCCATAACAGGCTTAGCACCATCAGTACCGACATCATACCGCGATCGTGTCCTGCCCGAATCTGCTGCAACAGCATCCATAGGAAACTGGCAAGCATGGCCAGACTGATCAGATCAAATGGATTGAATAGAGGCAGCCAGTAATATTGGAAAGCTTGCTGGTTAAACAGCTGTGAGCATATTAACCAAGCTCCCATTAACACTAAGCAGTTTTTACTCTGCCAGAGTAAGCGCCACTCTGAATTTTCTTTTTGCCGGTAACACCAGAACCAGAATACAAGAGGCAGAATTACCATACTGAGATAAGGCATGCTCGGTATTAGGCATAAACTGGCTAAAGCCAGGCTGGCAAAAACACCAAAGCTCATCCACTCTTTGGATAAATCAATCCCTTTCACCGGTCTTAACCATAAAGCAGCCAGCAATAATGATGAAAGTGCAAAGATTCCACGCTCCAAAGCACTTGGCCAAACCAGAATCCCATTTTCGCTATGATCAACAGCCAGCAAAATCGCAATGATCACCAATGGCGTAAGACTGCTCCATTTTGGCAATAACCAGCACCATTCCTGATGCTTGCGTTGTATGATTTCACTTAGAACCGTATGACCCAGTGCAAGACTGAATAAACTATAAATATAGGTCTGCTCATGAGCAAATTCATCTTCAAGCAAGGCAAACAACATCAAAATTCCAGCAAAACTGAGAATGCTCAGAAAACTGATACTTAAACTATTCAGCTGCTGGCGATATTTGGCTTTAAGCTGACTCAGGAAGACGACGGCGACATAACAGAAGCTGAGAATCCAGAAAATTTCCCGCGGTGTGGGATTAAGCTCAATCAGATAGTAAACACTACTGAAGCCTGCCATGATCAGCAGTCCCATACTCAGATAATGCGCAACCCGAATATTCTTTTCCAATGCCCAGAGATAAATTAGTACTCCTTCAACCGCCCAACCGACTACGCTCCACTGCTCTGTCAATAAAATGGGTGGAACCAAAGCCAGAAAGATCAGCATCAAGCTGAGATAACTTTGGGAAATGACCTGAATACTTTCTCTACGACGCACTAAAGTCCAACAGATTGCAAATATCCCGGCAAATAACAGACTAAATCCGGCTTGCCAAAGCTTTTGATCAGGCTGATTGAAATGAATCAGATACAGGAAAATATAGGCGGTAATCGGTGCAGCGAAAATTAGGGCAAGATCCAGAACCGGTTTTAAACGAAAACGGGAAAGATCCTGCCGGGCCAGTAACTGGCTAAAGCGAAAGCCCAGCCAGATGAATACCGCACTATGTGCCAGAATCAGAGTCGTCATCGTATAACGTTCGTATGTATGACCATGAATCAGGCTATACATTCCACCTACTATGACTGTGACCAGAAAAGCAATCTGGTTCAGGATTTTCCAGGGCCGCAAACTGCTGAGTAACAGCACGCCGATATTAATCAGCAGATAATAACTGATGAACTCAACCGCAGAAGCATCTCGGGTCGGCAAGGTAAACGGCGCCAGATAGGCAATGAATAAGGCCATGACTGCCAGCTCAATACTTTCCTGTTTCAAGCTTAAGTACAGCGTAATTGCCAAAATGACCAAGAACACCAGAGCTGCCAGTGGCAACGTGGCAATCACCAGATTGTAATAGGCAAAGAACAAGGTCAGAAATAGTGCCCCTAATCCCAAGCCTTCTAGTGCCAGACCGAAACTGCGGTTTTTAGCGATCAGGGTATAACCCAATCCGGTCACAACAACAGCAGATAAAGCGACCAGTCCTAATTTTACCGCCAAGCTCAGCTGCCAGTGCTCTGTTGCAAAACGAAGTAATAAAATGATTCCGATTACCAAAATGGCGATCGCAGCTTTGAGAACTGGATTTCCGCGAAAAATCCACTGTTGGATCTGATCCAGCAATTGTGATTGATCTGGACTAGCTTGAGCAGCAATAGGTAAAGGAATATCTGGTTGAGTGATTTCTGGATGTGTCTGATCTGCTGATCGGTAACGAGATTGCAACTGGATAATATTACGTTCCAAACGTTGTAGCCAGCGTAATAGAAAGAAAATCCAGGCGGTAATACCAATGCCCATGAGCCAGTTAAGCTCAGTCACGCCTCCGACAATGGCGATAATAGAAGAAATATATAGCGGTATTTTAGAATTGGCTGACATAATCACCTGCGTCGGTGCTGCCAGATCCCGCATGGGCGCTTCAATGGCACTGATATATTGCATCACGCTGATCAGGAAACCCAGACCAGTGAGATAAGTCACGATCTGCAATTCCAGATACCATGCACTTATTCCCACAATTACCAGACTAATCAGCCAGATCATACGCAATTCATTTTGCCCTGCCGTCATTCTTCTCGTTCTCGTTCCTTAACCATGTCATCATACAACAGCTTGTACTGCTTATTTCATCTTCACCCAATATTCGCTAAGCTGTAGAAACCGACTTGCCCCTGCGAGTGCGGTAAAAATCACGTACAATAAAACTGTTTTTTGAATAAGGAATTGATTACATGCCACCATTTGTCTTGGTCGATGGCTCTTACTTTTTATTTCGTGCCTTTCATGCACTACCACCATTAACCACGTCAACCGGTCTGCACACCAATGCAATTCGTGGTGCAATTTCTGCTATTCAAAAACTGATGCGCCGTACCCAGCCAACCCATATGGCGGTGATTTTCGACACGCCTGAACCGACTTTTCGTCACGAGCTATCACCTATTTATAAAGGTGACCGTCCGAGCATGCCGGAAGAACTGTCACAGCAAATTCCATACTTACATGCCTTGATTCGCGCATTAGGCATTCCCCTGCATATGCTGCCAGGTGCGGAAGCCGATGACATTATTGGTACACTGGCTAAACGTGCTGAAGCTTTAGGTCATCAGGTACTGATTTCAACTGGTGATAAAGACATGGCACAGCTGGTGACTGATAAAGTGACCCTGGAAGACAGTTTCAAAGAAAAACCAATGGATGTTGATGGGGTTTTTGAAAAGTTTGGTGTATGGCCGAACCAGATCATTGACTACCTGACCCTGATGGGCGATGCCTCAGACGGGATTATGGGTGTGCCTGGGATCGGAGCAAAAACTGCAGCCAAATTACTCAATGAATATGGCTCGATTGGTGGCATTCTGGAAAATGTCGACAAGATCAAAGGTAAAGTGGGTCAGAATATTAAAGACAATACCGATGGCATTGCACTGGATCATCAATTGGCCAGCATCATTTGCGATCTGGATTTAAGCTTCACTTATGATGACCTGAAACTTCAGGATCCAAATGTAGAAGCTTTACGTAATCTGTATACCGAACTGGAATTCCGTAACCAGCTACAATCACTGGACCATCCGAATAATCCAAACAACCGTAATTATAAACAGGCTACTCAATCGATTACTGCCAAAGCCGTACCTGAACCTCAAGAAGCCGATGAGCAGCAAGCGACACTGAGCAGTGATAACGATCAGCTTGGAGAAGCGACATATCATACTGTATTAACTCAGGAAGATTGGGACAAGCTGTTTGAACGTTTAAATACTGAAAAACGCTTTGCTTTTGATACTGAAACCACCAGTTTGGATTATCGTATTGCACAGATTGTCGGTTTTTCGGTGGCTTTTGATGCACAGGATGCCTATTACGTACCATTGGCACATGATTATGAAGGTGCACCAGAACAGCTAAATCGTGAAAAAATTCTGGCTCAGATCAAACCGATTTTAGAAGATGAAGCGATTCAGAAAATTGGCCACCACCTGAAATATGATGCGCATGTTCTGGAAAATCACGGCATTCATCTGGCGGGCTGGTATTTTGATACCATGCTGGCTTCTTATGTGCTGAACTCGGTTGCCACCCGTCATGGCATGGATGATGTGGCTCGTCTGTACTTAAGCCACTTAACCACGACCTATGAACAGGTGGCAGGTAAAGGCGCCAAACAAAAAACTTTCAATAAAATCGAGATCGAAGCCGCAGCACACTACGCCGCAGAAGATGCACATGTGACCTATCGTCTGTTTGAAGTACTCAGCAAAAAGCTGCAGACTTATCCTGAACTGGTCAATATTCTGCATAATATTGAAATGCCAGTAGCCCGTGTGCTGACCAGTATGGAAGAAAATGGCATCCGACTGGATCTGGCTTTTCTGGATCAACTCGGTTGTGAGTTCGCTCAAACCATGCAGAATCTGGAAAATCAGATCACGGAAATAGCCGGTGAAGCGTTTAATGTCAGCTCTCCGAAACAGGTCGGTGAAGTTCTGTTTGATAAACTAGGCCTAAAAGGTGGCAAAAAGACCTCTACCGGTCAGTACAGCACCAGTGAAAGTGTGCTGGAAAAACTGGAACACCCGATTGCTGAACTTATTCTGGAGTATCGGGGTCTGTCTAAACTGAAAAGTACCTATACCGATGGTCTATGCAAGCAGGCCAATAATGACACCCATCGTGTGCATACCAGTTATCATCAGGCACTGACTGCAACCGGCCGTTTATCGTCTACTGATCCAAACCTGCAGAACATTCCAATTCGTGCGGAAATCGGACGTCAGATTCGTAAGGCCTTTATTGCGCCTGAAGGCCGTGTCTTACTCGCAGCCGATTATTCACAGATTGAATTGCGTCTGATGGCACATTTATCTCAGGATGATGCGCTAGTAGATGCCTTTAACCATGGACAGGACGTGCACCGCCGTACCGCAGCTGAAGTTCTGGGTATCCCGCTTGAAGAAGTAACCAATGATCAGCGTCGTCAGGCTAAAGCCGTGAACTTCGGTCTGCTCTATGGCATGTCTGAATTTGGCCTGACTCGTCAGTTAGGTTTTACTCGTCAGGAATCCCAGGAATATATCAAACAGTATTTCCGTCGTTATCCGGGGATTTATGAATATATGCAGCGTACCCGTCAGGTGGCATTGGAACAAGGCTTCGTTGAAACCATTCTAGGCCGCCGTTTATACACACCTGATATCGATGCCCGTAACATGATGGTCCGCAAAGCCGCTGAACGTGCTGCGATTAATGCACCATTACAAGGTTCGGCTGCAGACATCATTAAAATGGCGATGATTGAGGTTGATAAAATGCTACCTAAAGATCAGGCCAAAATGCTGCTACAAGTCCACGATGAATTGGTATTTGAAGTCGATGAAGCGATTGCAGATGAACTGGCACCTCAACTGGCTGAAGTGATGCAATCCGTGATTGAAATTTCTGTGCCTTTGGTCGTGGAAGTTGGTAAAGGCATGAACTGGGATGAGGCACACTAATACTAAAGCTCCTTCCTCCTTTTAGGAGGAAGGTTGGGATGGAGGTTATTTAAATTTATAGACCTCACCCTGACCCGTAAGCGTCCGCTGAACCCCATGTCTATTTTTTAATTTGAGTTGGATTTCCAGCGGTGTGGTAGCAATTCTTCTATTTGGGTCACTTTATGGGTCGGCAATCTTTTCAGCACATCACTTAAATAGGCATACGGATCCAACCCATTCAGCTTTGCTGACTGGATTAAAGTCATGATGTTTGCCGCTCGCTGACCACTACGCAGCGAACCTGCAAATAACCAGTTCTTACGTCCCAACGCCCAAGGCCGCACTTGGTTTTCCACCCAATTATTGCAAATCGGTAGATTGCCATCATCCAGATAGCGGCTTAAAGCTGGCCAACGCTTCAGAGTGTAATTGATGGCCTTGGCGGTTGGAGAACTCGATGGCACCGTCAGTTGATGCTGGTTGAGCCATTCATACAGTTGTTGCATCACCGGTTGGCTATGCTGTTGTCGGTATTCGCGGCGGTGTTCTGCTGTACTATCGGTCTTTTTCCTGAGTTCTGCTTCTATCGCATACAGTTTCTGAATCAGCACTAATGCCTGTTCAGCGATCTGACTTTTCCCAGTCACATGTAGCTCATGGAATTTACGACGCGCATGCGCCATGCAGCCCACCTCAATGACATCGCCTGATTTAAAGCGTGCTTTATAACCACTGTAATCATCACAGACCAGATGGCCCTGCCAGCCATTCAGGAACTCTTCTGCATGCTGACCTGAACGGCTATCCTGAAAGTCATAGATCACCGCTTGAACTGGATTGTACTGTGTAGTGGCATAGGCCCAGACATAACCTTTCTTCGGTTTTTTCTCATCATCACCCATCCGCATGATGGTGACTGGTGTTTCATCGGCATGGATCACCCGCTGTTGCAGCACCACCTGTTTTAAGGCATTGGCCAGAGGTTCCAGTTCTACACCGCAGCGACCAATCCAGTCAGATAACGTGGATCTGGACAGATCAATGCCCGCCCGCTGATAGATCAGGCGCTGACGGTACAGCGGCAAATGATCGGCATACTTCGATACCAGCACATGGCTGAGCAGTTCAGGACTGGCAATACCTTTATCAATCACATAGGCGGGCATCGCTTGCTGAGTCAGGGTGTCACACTGATCACAGACCCATTTGCCACGTACATGCTGTTCCTTATAGAACTGTGCCGGTCTGAAATGCAGTTTTTCACTGATATCTTCGCCGATACGACGTAACTGGCAGCCACAACTGCATTGGGTTGATGCAGGTTCATGCTCAATACGGATGGTGTGTAGATGATCGGGCAGCAGTCGACGTTTAGGTTTGTTGACTGTGGCTTTGTGTGTCGCTGCATCAGTTTTATCTGCATTCAGCCGTTCCAGTTCCAGATCAACAGCGGCAATATCTTCTTCGACCGCTTCATCCCAGAGATGGATTTGTTTTGCGGTGAGATGTTCGTTTTTACTGCCGAATTTGTGCTTTTTAAACAGCGCAAGTTCATGCTCGTATTTTTGATTGAGAATGGAAAGATGCTGAACTTTGGCATCTAATTGCAGATTGGATACTTCAAGATGCTGAACTTTGGCATCTAATTGCTGGTTTGATTGTGCCAGAGACTGATGTTGCATTGCCAACTGTCTAGTAAATTCCAGCAGTTGTTCATGGGTCAGTTGGCTTAAATCAGGCAGTGTATTCATGACCGCAGTATGCCTGAGGTCATGAGAAGAATGAAATAGAACGTTTGGAGAATAGCAACTTGGACCAAGCTAGTTTAGAGCATTGTGACCACTTGCTGTCGTCCAATGCGCTGCCAAGGCAAACCCTGGATCAGTGCCTGTAACTGTTCTGGGCTGAGGGCTACGCTTTCACCCTGGTGAACTTTAGCCCAGTGAAATTTTCCCTGTTCCAACCGCCGAGCACACAGCCAGATCCCCAGTCCATCATGTACCAGCACTTTCATGCGATGGCCACGTTTATTACAGAACAGGTAAGCACAATGCGGTTTGATGTAGCCAAAGGCTCTCACCACCTGAGCCATGGCCGTATCCATACCTGCACGCATGTCCATGGGCTGAGTAGACAACCAGATTTCATCGATACGGATCATGTTGTAAGTGCCTTGAGTAATTTTGCTAAAGCAGACATTTCTGATACTTGCCATTTCAAGCCAATTTCTGCTTTTGAGTGGGGTAAAGTAATTTGAACCGTTAACATGCCAGTAGAAATAGGATCTAATGGTGCAGAGCAAGATAAGGCAATAAATGCAGGTTTATTCGGTAGTAGTGAGCGATCATTCCCTGGCTTAGCATCAATTAAGCGAATCCATTTGGATACAAGATTTGTATTCAATCCATGTTGCAAAGCGACCGAAGCAATTGAAACCTCCGATGCTTTACACGCCTGAACGATCTGCTGTTTAAATTCAGCACTATATGTTCTTCGTTTTATCGTAAGAGATGCGATGGATGTCTGGTTATTTGTAGTCATAAATTTAAGTTCCCACTTGTTTTTAAGTGAGGACTAAATTAAGGCTTATAGGACGAATTCATAAGGTGTGTTCAGCGGACGCTTACCCTGACCCTCTCCTACAAGGAGAGGGAATTTTCTTGAAATAAAAAAAGGACGCCTAAGCGTCCTTTTTCTTTGGGATCTGATTAAAGACCGGTTAGCAATACAATTGCCACCTGGTTCATAATCATTTCAATTACGATCAGTGCCAAAATTGCCAGAATTGGAGACAGATCGATCATTCCCATATTCGGCATGATACGGCGGAACGGTGCCAATAATGGTTCTGCAAGTTCCTGAACCACTTCAATATAAGGTGAGCGGGATTGCGTAAACATCACCACCCAGCTCAAAATAATCGTTGCAAAAATCAGGTAACGACAGAAGCGGATCAAATCCTGCATCATGGTGACGAAGGTTAGAATAAGCAAATGGATTGGACCATTTGGCATTCCCCCGGACAAATACATGATGCCAAAAATTTTCAGCAAATACAGCACGACTAAAAGTGCCAGTGCAGCAGTATTCACCCGGCCTTTACCTGCGGTTGGGAAAATACGCCCAAAAACATCTACAATTTTAGTCGCTTTGACAGTAGATAGAACGACAGGATTATAAGGACTTACCGCGGCCAATTGCATTAAAAAGCGGAAGAATACGAGCAAAATCGCGACGTTAATGATAATGCCAAAAATTAGCGCAGAATTTGCACCCATACTTGAACGTTCCTAAAAATTAAACTGATAGATTATTTGCTATTGTCACTGAGCTCTTGGGCCAGTTCCTGACTACGTTTTTGCGCAGCAGCAAGCGCTGCCTGAATATTCTGAGAAATTTGCGCGCGATCAAATACTTCCAATGCCGCTTGAGTTGTACCATTCGGAGATGTGACATTCTTACGCAGCTCTGCTGGTTTATTAGAACTGGTGATCGCCATTTGCGCTGCCCCCAAAGCAGTTTGCAACGTCAATGCAGTAGCTACTTTTTCATCCAGACCTAAATTCTTGCCTGCACGAATCATGCTTTCCATCATATAGAAGAAATAAGCAGGACCTGAACCGGACACAGCAGTTACGGCATCAATCTGAGCTTCTGAGTTTACCCAAATTGTCAGGCCGGTAGAAGCCAAAACCTGACTCGCCAGCTCACGGTCATCATTACCCACTTCTTCATTGGCAAATAAACCATGTGCACCAGTCTGTACCAATGCGGGTGTATTTGGCATCACACGGACAATACGGTCAGTACCCAATAGCGCAGATAGTGTTGCAATCTCGGCACCAGCGACAATTGAGATCACCAGCTTGCCATCAAGTAAACCTTGAAGTGGTTTTAACACACTAGCTAAAACCTGTGGTTTGACTGCAAACAGGACGATATCCGCATCTTTAATAGCAGCAATATTATCATCAGTGACATTGACTTCTTTTTCTGCAAGAAGTGAGCGTACTTTCTCAACCGGATCAGAAACTGTAATACGCGTTGCTGGCAACCCCTGTGAAATCAGCCCGCCAATCAGAGCTTGAGCCATATTACCGCCACCAATAAAACTAATATTACAATTTAAAGCTGCACTCATGTTTAATGCTCGTCGTTGAATTCTAAAGTTGAAGAAAACGAAATGGGTAGCCACCCCCCTGCCTCACAATATGCAGATTGAGCTAACCAAAATCCTTTAGGTGTAAACACGCCTAGCATAACATTATCTGTGCTTAATATTTGAATAGTATGCCGAGTCCAGGGAAATATTTGCGCTTCCTGAATGGCTTTTTTGAGCGGCCAGTGCCCCATCCGGCCATAGAGATGAATTTTTTCACCCCCCTTCCGTTGACGTAAATACAAGGGTTGTCCTAATAAAGTGGGAGACAATCCTATCTCAGCCCTTTGAATCCCGAATTGACCAGAAGGAAGATGAACCTGATCTTTATTCTGTAAAATGATCTGCTGTTCAGCTACGTTTAGCTGTTGATCAGCCAGATAAACTTCAGCTTTTAGGCGATGTAACTGCTGCTGATAACGCACATAGTAATAACCCGACCAATGTAGCGCTGCCTGAGTATCCTGTTTAGCCTTGATTACTTCAGTCTGTACACGCTTAACCATGTCCAGAGAGGGACGATATTGTCCCTCACCTTTCATCCAGACTGAGAGTAACTGGCGCTGTCGTGCTTTGGATAAACTTAAGAGAGGAGATAAATTGAGAATTTCGTCGTTGCCACAGAATTTTAGATCTTGCTCCAATACTTCTTGCAGAATGTTTTGCGCATCTTGCATCAGTTCACTGGTACGTGCCAAGGCGGACTGCATTTTCGGATAGCGATGACTTAAGACTGGCCATAGCACCTGACGTGCCCAAGCACGGTCATAATGGGTATTCTGATTGGTCGGATCTTCAATATTCTGGATGTTTAAATCTGCTGCCCATTGGCAAATCTGCTCACGGGAAATATCCAGCAGTGGCCGCCAAATGGTTAAATCGTGGCGTATATCGATCGCTTTCATGGCAGCCAGACCATCAATCCCTGCACCAGAAAGTAAGCGCAACATTAAAGTTTCTGCTTGATCTTGCTGATGATGGGCTAAGACCAAAATTTCATCGGGCTGAAGATGTTGTAAATAAGCTTGGTAACGCGATTGGCGAGCCTGAGATTCCAGATTGCCACTGGCAACATGGACGGGCTGAATGATGCAGGGAATATTTAGTTGCTGACACTGTTGATGGACAAAAGCGCTCCATTCCCCGCTGATACTTTGCAATTGATGATCAACATAGATCGCACGGATTTTTTCCGGGCACAAAAAAAACATCAGATGCAGCAACAGCATGGAATCCACGCCGCCACTACATCCGATTAGAAATTTTGTCTCTGCAGGAAAGCCCTGCAGTTGCTTTAAGATGCCAGACCTAAATTGTCGCTGCCAAACTTCATTAAACGTTGGTAACGTGCTTCGCATCGTGCTTGTGGTTCCATTGCTTGCAGTTCATTTAAAGCTTCTTTCAGGACTGCTTTCAGTTGGTACATGACTTCATCCGGATCCAGATGTGCACCTTCACCTTCATCAACGACGTATTCAACAATGCCCATCTTCTGCAATTTTTCAGCAGTTAATGCCAAAGCTTCACTGGCTTGTTCCGCTTTTTCTGCAGTTTTCCACAGAATAGACGCACAACCTTCCGGTGAAATCACTGAATAAATACTGTGAGAGAGCATCACTACACGATCTGCCACGCCAATCCCGAGTGCACCGCCTGAACCACCTTCACCCAGAACAGTGGCAATTACAGGTACTTTCAGATTAGAAAGTTGTGCCAAACTCGATGCAATCGCTTCAGCCTGACCACGCTCTTCCGCACCCACACCGGGGTATGCACCCATGGTATCAATAAAGGTGAAGACTGGCAGATTAAAACGTTCCGCCATATCGAGCAGACGCTGAGCTTTACGGTAACCTTCCGGGTTACTCATTCCAAAATTATGCTGTAATTTTTCACGGGTACTACGACCACGGTGCTGACCCACGATCATCACTGGTTGTCCATCGAAACGTGCCAGACCACCGATCATTGCGCCATCATCACCATAGAGACGGTCGCCATGCAAAGCATCAAATTCAGTGAATATTTCACCTACGTAGTCCAGAAATTGTGGACGTTCCGGATGACGAGCAATCTGTACTGTCGTCCATGCTTTTGATGGGGTAGCTTTATTTTTCATAGGTCAACCGTTTTCATCCCTATAAAGGTATTAATTAACAAATTGTTCAGATTGAACCGAGAGCTCGATCTCCCAATTTTTAAACTGCACCTGTTCATCATGCAGTTCAGCAATCAATAATGGCCATTGTTTGGCATCACCAGAAATGCTGAGCTGCCATTGTTGCGCATTCTTGACCTTAAGTTCAATGGCAGGAAGCATCTCATCACTACGACTGTGATTGACCAAAACCGCCAGACGCAACAGCAAACACAGCTGTAAAAGTTTAGTTCCACCGACTTTCATCACATCATGCTTGGCATCAGCGCGCAATTTACGGCGATGATGTGCGACCAAATGTGACAAATAATTCTGATCTACCTGCGAAAAACCGGCAATGTCAGAATGTTGCAACAAATAGGCACCGTGGCGGTGATAACCACTATGACTGATCGCTAAACCAATTTCGTGCAAATAAGCTGCACGACGAAGTAAATCACTGTCCTCGCTATATAGGCCAAGATCACCTGCTACATCATCAAACAGTTTTTGTGCAGTCTGCACTACACGTTCGGCCTGCTTGGCATCGGCATTATAACGACCAATCAAGGCATGGACTGAACGATCACGTATATCTTCATGCTTGAAACGACCCAAGAGGTCATACATCACACCTTCACGTAATGCTCCATCTGAATAGACCAGATGTGGAATATTCAGTACATCAAATACCGCATATAAAATGGCAATTCCTGCAGGCAAGACTGCACGGCGGTCATCTTTCAGACCTTCAAATTCCATGTCCGAAACATGCTTATATTTGAATAATTTGTCTTTAAGTTTTTCCAGACCTTCACGAGTGAGCTGTTCTTTATCATTGCTCCAGCCCATGTTGACACAGATCTGACGGCAAGCCTTAATCGTACCACTCGAACCAATCACCGCATCCCAACCGGCAGATTTATACGTATTGGCAATGCCTGAAATTTCTTTTCGCGCCGCAGTCACTGCCTTATCAAAGGCTTTATGGGTAATTTCACCATCAGCAAAGAATTTCTTGGTAAAAGTCACACAACCCATCTGCACAGATTCGGTATGAATGGGTTCGAATTCTTCCCCGATAATCAGTTCAGTCGACCCCCCACCGATATCTACCACCAGGCGACGACCAGTATTGGCCATGGTATGTGACACACCGAGATAAATTAGACGCGCTTCTTCACGACCAGCAATAATTTCAATCGGTTTTGGTAAAATTTCAGCCGCTTTCTGAATGAACTCATGACCATTTTTGGCTTGGCGTAATGCATTGGTTGCCACAATCCGTAAACGGTTTGGTTGTACAGAACCCAAACGTCCGACAAAACGGGCCAGACAAGCTAAACCACGCTGCTGTGCGGCTTCAGTTAAATTTTTATTTTCATCCAATCCCGCAGCAAGCTGAACCTTTTCTGACATTGATGCGACTTTTTTCACTTCGCCATGATCCACCCGGGCAATCGCCAAATGAAAACTGTTTGATCCCATATCGATGGCTGCGAGTAATTCTTCATCAATCAAAAAATCAGACATTCTAGAAATAAACCTTTTAAGAATTGTGCTTAGAGTAATTCACAACCATGCAATTTAAAAGCCATTTGTCAGGACAATTTCGCGTAATTATTTTTTTCATTTATAGGACAATTGTATGAGGCGATGGTGACTATCGTGATCATCCATTAGACAAAACAACATTAAAGCTTGAAAATTTACAGATTCCCCTACATTGTTAAAGATGGCTATGTAATACTAATAATTTATAGTTATCTTTATAAAATTAATTCTGGAGCACTCCATGTCTGGCAACATCGTAAACACTACTGACGCAAACTTCGAAGCAGACGTTCTTCAATCAGACGTTCCTGTGCTGGTTGATTTCTGGGCTGGCTGGTGTGCGCCATGTAAAGCTATTGCCCCTGTACTTGAAGTATTGGCTGATGAATATCAAGGCAAAGTGAAAATTGTCAAAGTTGATGTAACATCTTGCGAACAAACTGCTGTAAATTTCAATATCCGTAACATTCCAGCTTTATTGATGTTCAAAAATGGTGAAGTGGTAGCGACTCAAGTCGGTGCAGCACCAAAATCTAAATTGACTGCATTTATTGATCAAAATATCTAAGCACTAAATGCTCAACTAAAAATACGCGACCAAAGGTTGCGTATTTTTTTCGTCTACAAATTGACAAAAACCTGTTTCTCTCTTATATTTCAACTTCAAGAGATAAAGGATGCTAAATCCTGTCAGTTTCTTACAAGACACATTACATAACATGCCGCTCGGCAATAGAAATTGTTTTCACATTTCTCTTTGAAACAATCAAACAGACCTCTGAATTGTTCTTGTGCAAATTCAATTGCTTTCGTTTGAATGCTTATATGCGGCCGAATGTTACTCCCTTTCTAACCTATACCTTAGAACTTTGATTCTATCTGACCACCTATGAATTTAACCGAACTCAAGAAAAAACCGATTGGCGAACTCATCAAGATTGCCGAGTTTATGGGCCTTGAAGGTATGGCTCGTAACCGTAAGCAAGACATTATTTTTGCCATCTTAAAACGCCATGCGATGAATGGCGAAGAGATTTTTGGTGATGGCGTTCTAGAAATTTTGTCAGATGGTTTTGGCTTCTTACGCTCTGCAGCAGGCTCTTATTTGGCAGGTCCTGACGATATCTATGTCAGCCCATCACAAATTCGACGCTTTAACCTGCGTACCGGTGACACCATTACGGGAACCATTCGTCCGCCTAAAGAGGGTGAGCGTTATTTTGCTTTGCTTAAAGTCAATCAGATTAACTACGATACCCCAGAGAATTCACGTAATAAAATCCTGTTCGAAAACTTAACTCCATTGTTCCCTACTGAACAATTAGTGATGGAACTTGGTAATGGTACGACTGAAGATTTAACTGCACGTGTCGTCGATCTGGTGGCACCCATTGGTAAAGGTCAACGTTCGATTATCGTAGCACCACCAAAAGCTGGTAAAACCATGCTATTACAGAACATCGCGCAATCGATTGTTCGTAATAACCCTGAATGCTTCCTGATTGTCCTTTTGATTGATGAACGTCCTGAAGAAGTCACCGAAATGGAACGTACTGTTCGTGGTGAAGTGGTCGCCTCTACCTTTGATGAATCCCCTGCCCGTCACGTTCAAGTGGCTGAAATGGTGATTGAAAAAGCTAAACGTCTGGTTGAACACAAGAAAGATGTGGTGATTCTGCTGGATTCGATTACCCGTCTGGCACGTGCATATAACACTGTGATTCCTTCATCAGGTAAGGTACTGACCGGTGGTGTAGATGCACATGCACTTGAGCGTCCTAAACGTTTCTTTGGTGCTGCACGTAATATCGAAGAAGGCGGTTCTCTTACAATCATTTCTACTGCACTGATTGAAACCGGCAGTAAAATGGATGAAGTGATCTACGAAGAATTCAAAGGTACAGGTAACCAGGAAATCACGCTGGATCGCCGTATTGCGGAAAAACGCGTATTCCCTGCGATGAATATCAAGAAATCCGGTACGCGTCGTGAAGAACGTTTAATGTCCGAAGACAAACTGCGTAAAGTCTGGATTCTTCGTAAACTTCTGCATACCCAAGATGAACTGGTCGCGATGGAATTCTTGCTTGACCGCATGAAAGAAACCAAAACCAATGATGATTTTTTTGATCAAATGAAACGCAAAGCATCGAACTAAAATTATCAGAAAGGTCACCATTCAAGGTGGCCTTTTTTTTATGGTTGACGTATGTTACACAATAAAACAATGTACTGAGTTATCTGTAAACTTCTTTTTAAGTTTTTGATTATTAAAGTAAACAAATAAATAACTGTATAATTTTTATAAGCTTAATAAGCCTTTCTCCAATCTATATCTTTCAATTAATTGTTATTTTCTGTTAAAAAACCCTTAATTTTTATCGTTTTTTCGCTGTTTTTGATGCTCACCTAGTAGCAATTAAAAATGCGCAGTGATAGCATATTTGCAGACCAGTTAGACTGCTCCTGCGTTGTTAGTCCCTAACATTATTAGGAATAATAAAAGCATATTACAGCCTGACTTTGGTTTTTTTAATCTCAATTTTTTAGAGAGTGATGCCATGTTATTCAAAAAAATCGCTATTGCTGCTGCAGTTGCTACTACTTTAGCTTTCGTTGGTTGTGCTAAAAAAGCTGACGACGCTGCTGCTGACGCTAACCAAGCTGCATCTGAAGCTGTAGAAGCTGCTTCTGAAGCTGAAGCTGCTGCTGACGCTGCTGCTGTAGAAGCTACTTCTGAAGTTGCTGCTTCTGACGCTGCTGCTGTTGCTGAAGCTGACGCTGCTGCTGCTGTTGCTACTGACGCTGCTGCTGACGCTACTGCTGCTTCTGAAGCTGCTGCTCAATAATCTTTACGATTATTCAGTACAAAAAAGAGAGCCTTTGGCTCTCTTTTTTTATGTAAAAAATAAAAATGTTAGATATAAAAAAAAAGCAGATCAATTGATCTGCTCATTCCCCACACGTTGACGGAACTTCTGCCCCGCGCGGAACGTAACAACACGGCGTGCAGAAATCGGAATCTCTTCACCCGTCTTCGGATTACGGCCTGGACGTTGGCGCTTATCACGTAACTCAAAGTTACCGAAACCCGATAATTTTACTTGTTCGCCCGAGATTAGCGCTTGGCTAATCTCATCGAAAAACAACTCGACCATTTGTTTAGCTTCACGACGGTTTAAACTCGTGAGCTCACTTAAATGATCAGCCATTTCTGCTTTTGTTAATGCTGTCATGAAGCCCTCAATGTCGCTTGGTAAGTGTTTTCCAACACCTGAAGGATATTATCCATACCTGATTTAATTTCAGCATCTTCCAGTGTACGGCTTGGATGCTGCCAGAGAAGTGCAAATGCCAGTGAGCGTTTCCCTTCTTCTACTCCTTGTCCAGTGTACACATCGAACAACCATGTCGAGCCTAGCAGCTCTCCACCTGTTTTTTCGATAAGTCCCTGAATTTCGCTAACATTAATCTTATCACTAATTAAAAGCGCAATATCACGTCGAACCGATGGAAAACGTGATAATTCTGTAAAATTAGATACATAAGTTTGCAAAACAGCCGATTGATCTAATTCAGCGACCCAAGTCGTCGCCAAATCGAGTTCGTCTTCAAGTGAGGGATGTAAACGACCTAAATAACCAATTGACTGACCATTCACTAAAATTTCTGCAGATTGACCAGGATGTAACCAGCTACGTTCAGAACGTACATATTCCACATCCAGACGCGCAGCTGCCAGAATTTCCTCAATGTCACCTTTGAAGTCAAAGAAATCCATTGGCTGTGCTTTACCATGCCAAGTTTCAGGCGTACGTGAACCAGTAGCAATCAAGGCAAAAGTTGGAATCTGTTTCAGATCATGAATTGAAGCCGCATTCTGGTAATCAAAACGCAGACCGAGTTCGAAAAAACGTACACGGTTCTGCTGGCGATTGACGTTGTACTGTACACATGGAATCAGGCTAGACAGTAAAGTTGAACGCATCACTGCCAAATCGCTTGAAATTGGGTTAGCCAATGCCAATGGATTGACTTCTGGATTTAACTGTTTTTCCAGTTTCAGGTCAGCAAAACTGAAGCTGATCGCTTCCTGATAGCCCAAGGTCACGGCTGTTTGACGAAGCTGAGTCAGTTCGAATTGGTCTTCATATTTCGCCAATTTCACATCAATGACCGGTAAGCTGATTTGAATATTGTCATAACCGTGAATACGGGCAACCTCTTCAATCAGGTCTTGGTAAATTGCCATGTCATAACGGTGGGATGGCGGAATCACTGACCACTGACCTTCAGCTTTTACAGTCACTTCACAACCTAAACGCGTTAAAGCATCTGTAATGAAATCTGATTCAACTGTATAACCTAATAGTTGATCGACTTGCGCTTGTTCTAACTCAATCGCTTCACGCTTTGGTAACAGCTCTGTTTTTTCAGCTACAATGATTGGACCAAACTCACCGCCTGCAAGCTCAGCAATCAACTGAGAAGCACGATGCATTGCAATCATAGGAAGTTCGAAATCGACACCACGTTCATAACGTTGTGACGCATCAGTATGTAGACCGAAACGACGAGCACGGCCCGCAATATGCAATGGCGCAAAGAATGCTGATTCCAGGAAGATTTCAGTGGTTTCATCAGTTACTGATGAAGACAAGCCCCCCATAATCCCTGCAATCGCTAATGCTTTTTCATCATCTGCGATTACCATCACATCATCTTGCAGTTCAACTTCCTGTTCATTTAATAGAACAAGCTTTTCACCTGCAGTCGCTTGACGTACATGTACTGAACCCTGAACCTTACCGCCATCAAACGCATGTAGAGGTTGACCCAGTTCCATTAATACATAGTTGGTGATATCGACCAAAATGCTGTGCTGACGGATACCAGCGCGGACTAATGCACGTTCCATCCACTCAGGAGTTGGTGCTTTGGTATTTACATTTTTGATGATACGGCCCAAATAATGTGGGCAACCTTGAGTTTCAACAACGACTTGCTTTTGATCGGTGATGGTTGCAGCTACTTCTTTAATTTCAGGTGGAGTTACCAGCAACTGGTTAATCACACCAATTTCACGTGCGATCCCGCGAATGCTGAAACAGTCACCACGATTCGGAGTGATGCTGATATCAATCACGTTGTCATCAAGGTCTAAATATTCACGAACATTCACACCCACCGGTGCATCTGCAGGCAGTTCTAACAAACCATCGATTTTATCTTCAAGATCGATTTCTGAAGCACCGCATAGCATGCCTTGAGATTCAACACCACGCAGTTTGCCTTTCTTGATTTTAAAATCGCCTGGTAATACTGCACCGATGGTAGCTACTGGTGCTTTCATACCCGCACGTACGTTAGGTGCACCACACACGATTTGTAGAGGTTCACCTGAACCAATGTTTACAGTGGTAACACGTAAACGGTCGGCATCTGGATGCTGTTCGACAGTCAGGACTTCACCAACAACCACACCTGTAAACAGTTTTGCCGCAGGTGCAATTTCATCCACTTCAAGACCAAGCATAGTCAACTGGTCAGACAGTTTTTCGCTATCGATGGCTGGGTTAACCCATGTGCGCAGCCAATTTTCGCTAATTTTCATTTCTTTAAAACCTATAAATTAATCTTTTAAATCCCCCTCTAACTCCCCCTTTTACAAAGGGGGAGAACCCTGAGTCACATAAGGACAGCCCCCTCTCCTTTTAGGAGAGGTCAGGGAGAGGTTTAAATCCTTTAAGCAAACTGGCGTAAGAAACGCACATCGTTTTGATAGAACATACGCAGGTCATTAATGCCATAACGCAACATTGCAAAACGTTCTACACCTAAACCAAATGCAAAGCCTTTGTATTTGTCGGGATCAATGCCCGCAGCGCGAAGTACATTTGGATGCACCATACCGCAACCTAAAACTTCTAACCACTTGCCACGTTCATCCATAATATCCACTTCAGCACTTGGCTCAGTGAACGGGAAATAAGACGGACGGAAACGTACTTTCAAATCTTTTTCGAAGAATTCATTCAGCAGGTTAACCAATAAACCTTTCAATTCAGCGAAGCTGGTATTTTCAGCAACGTATAGGCCTTCGATCTGATGGAACATTGGTGAATGCGTCTGGTCAGAGTCACAACGATATACACGGCCTGGACACACAATACGGATTGGTGGCTGCTGGGTTTCCATGGTACGAATCTGCACACCTGAAGTATGCGTACGCAATAAATGGTTTACATCAAAGTAGAAAGTGTCGTGCATGGCACGTGCAGGGTGATGGCCCGGAATATTCAATGCTTCGAAGTTGTGATAGTCATCTTCAACTTCTGGACCAGTCGCTACTGTAAAACCTGCTTTGGTAAAGAATTGACAGATACGTTCTTGTACTTGGGTCACTGGGTGGGTGCTGCCCACCTGTTGGCCACGACCGGGCAAGGTAATATCAATTGTTTCACTAGCAAGCTTTTGCTCTAGTGCAGCTTTCTGCAGTTCAGCCTGACGTTGTGTCAAAGCACCCGTGATAGCTTCACGAACTGCATGAATTTGTGCCCCAAACGCTTTACGTTGTTCAGGATCCATTTTCCCCAGCGACTTAGATTGTTCCGCGAGCTGGCTTTTTTTCCCCGTAAATTGCACTCGTACTTGATCAAGTGCAGCAAGGTCTTGAGCTGCTGCAATCGCAGCGAGCGCTTCAGTGGTCAGGGCTTCCAGTGACATAGTAACTCTCAAAGCAACAGGTTAGAAATATTTTTAAAAAACCCCATATTCTAACAGTTTTTAGGCGAGTTGATGAAGTGCGCTTTTAATGAAAATTAGAATAGCATCATGAATTATAAAAAGTATAAGATAAACATAATATCAATCAGATCAAATCACTATGGCACTCGATCAAATTTGGAAACAGCAACTGACCCTCGTCACTTATGGCAATGAGTTTTTAACTCAGGATCTCAGTTTCAGCCGCTGGCTGAATCACTCCATTTTTAATCAGTACCATTTAACTTTTCGTGATCTGATTTCCCAGCATTTACTGGCACAGCACTTTCAAATCTGGCTTGAAGGCCTGAAAAAACAAGGTGTTCGTCGTATTAGTCTGCATTCTTCACACTTGCTGGAAGATGAAAATAACCCTAATGCCAATGTCGAGCTGGTTCCTTTGGCTCATGTGATTATCAGTCATCATGCTCAAGGTAAAACCGCCTGGATGATCGGTAAGGAGCTGGCTGAATGGTATACCGCTGATAATGATTATGAAGCACCAGAAGCTCAGAAGTCACCTTTACGTCATGAAGTATTCTGGCGTTATGAACTGAACAGTAAACTGGCTAAAAGAATTGATGCTGATCTGGTACAACCAAACTGGGATGATATTCATTCCTATACTGAACAGGAATTATTTGCACACCATTTAGCTCAAGGATTTACTGAGCCTGCTTATACTGGATTGCCTTATTACGGTACTACCCCAACGATTCAGTCTCACTCAGAAAATCCGAGTCACCTAGCTTTGATTCCAACGGATTATTCATCTGATTATGCTCATCAGACCTTATATCGTCTGGATGCATTAAGTGATTTTATTCAGACTAAGATTCAACACCCTTATAATGATGATGGTCAGGTACTAAATCCGGAGCAGCAATTAAACCTGCGCCACTTTGCGCAAAAAATTGATGAAATCAGTGCCAAGTTTATTATGAAAGTGGCCAATCATTATAAAACTGCACAACTTACTCCTAAAGTGGCGCCTGATCCTTTTGCGGGCATGAGTACTGAAGATCGCGCAGTCAAAGTCTCTAAAGCCGAACGACCACAAAGTCACCATAAAACCGGTGCTTCAAGTGTGATCAAACTGATTCTGATCACGATTGTGATCTGTTTGATTGGCTACTATTTCGGGCTTTAATAAAATATATTGTCTATAAATAATCACTTTGGCTTGGTGGAGACTTAATCTCCACCAAATCAATAAATAAATGATTTAAAAAATCAAAGATCCCACTGATTTTATTTAAACATAAAAAAAGACCGCTAAAAGCGGTCTTTTTTCTAAGTCATAAAGACTTATGCAGCCAACGCATCTTTAGCTTTAGAAGCTAGAGCTGCAAACGCAACTGCGTCATGCATAGCGATGTCAGCAAGTACGCGACGGTCGATGATAACCTGAGCTTTTTTCAAGCCAGCGATCATACGGCTGTACGATAAACCGTTTTGACGTGCACCAGCGTTGATACGCGCAATCCATAGAGCACGGAATTGACGTTTCTTCTGACGACGGTCACGGTAAGCGTATTGACCAGCTTTGATTACCGCTTGGAACGCTACGCGGTAAACGCGTGAACGAGCACCATAGTAACCTTTAGCGCGAGCAAGAATTTTTTTGTGACGGCGATGAGCCTGTACACCACGTTTTACACGAGCCATTTATAATCTCCTTAGATGTACGGGCACATACGACGAACTGAAGCAACGTCACTTACGTGAACCATTACACAGCCGCGCAATTGACGAATACGCTTAGCAGATTTTTTGGTCAAAATGTGGCGTTTGAACGCTTGTTTACGCTTAAAACCGTTAGCAGTCGCTTTGAAGCGTTTAGCTGCACCACGGCGAGTTTTCATCTTAGGCATAACAACCTCTTTTGAACACCTGTTCGGCACGTCTGCACCATTGCAAGAACGCCCTGCAGGTAAGGGAGCCGATATTCTAATGCATCTTTGCTTAAAACAAAAGCACTAGTCTTTTTTTCTTGATGAATCTGCAAACTTAGCATTTTTTACGATAAGAATTGAATGATGAATTTATATACTGCTTGCGATATCACTTTATAATTTGTCAATTTTTTCAGTTGCAGCTCTTTATGCACATTCAGCCCGATGCGTTTGCCGCACTCCGTTATCGAGACTTTTCCATTGTCACCTTAAATCAGTTTTGTTTGACTTTAGCCATTCTGATTCAGGAAATTATTGTTGCCTATTCTCTATATCAGATTACCAAAGACCCGCTGACCTTAGGACTAATTGGTCTAGCAGAAGCGACTCCTTTTATTTCCCTTTCTTTATGGGGTGGATATGTCGCGGATCGCTTTAATAAGCAGACCATTATGAAAATCTGTTTATTTTTCGCCATTCCGATGCCGCTTATTCTCTGGTCACTGTTTCATTATCACGGCTTGGGAAAGCTCAGCACCAGTCAATTATCTTGGGGAATTTATGCCGTCATTTTCTGTCTGGGTACCATTCGTGGCTTTTATAATCCTTCAGCAACTTCACTGAAACCTTTTCTGATTCCACGTGCACTCTATGCCAATGGTGCAACCTGGACCACAATTGGCTGGCAAAGTGGGGTAATTATCGGGCCGATGCTCGATGGTTTTATGCTGGCGTTTTTAGGTCGGGAAACCAGTCTTCTAACTGTCGCAGTACTGGTCAGCATCTGTTTTGTTCTGATTAACTTATTGCAAAAGCGCGATTTTCCTAAAATTGAAACTGAAAATGTCCTGCATAGTCTGGGTGATGGTTTCCGTTTTATCTGGAACAGCAAAATTGTACTGTGGTCGATTTCCCTAGATCTGGTTTCGGTACTGTTTGGTGGGGTGATTGCCCTCTTACCGATTTTTGCAGAGGATATTTTAAAGGTTGGTCCTGAAGGTTTGGGGTATTTACGGGCTGCCCCTTCAATTGGCGCACTGATAACCATGATTGCCCTGACCCGTTTTCCGCCTACGCAACATGCCTGGCGTAATATGCTGCTTGCAGTCGCAGGATTCGGAGTCTTTACCCTGCTATTCGCCTTTTCTAACTCGATGTGGCTATCTCTGTTTGCTCTTGCCATGACCGGCGCCTGTGACAGTATTTCTGTAGTGATTCGCCAGACGATTTTACAGATTTACCCACCCGATAATATGCGTGGCCGGGTTGCTGCAGTAAACGGCATGTTTGTCTCATCTAGTAATGAACTGGGTGCTTTTGAGTCCGGTCTGGCTGCGAAATATATGGGCACAATTATGGCTACAGTGTTTGGTGGCAGCATGACCCTACTGGTGGTGTCCATCAGCTGGGCAAGAACCAAGGATCTGTTTGGAATTGATATTACCAAAGGAACTGAAAAATAATTTTTAGTTCTGATGTGCGTAGGATTTTCAATCAGGAAAATATTGTGCACTAATGATGAATACAAATAAAAAGAGGCTTTACGCCTCTTTTTTAAAACATCGCATACGCCCAATAGACAAACAAATAACGTCCAATTTTGGCAATACTGACTATCAAAATAAAACGGGCAAAATTTTCCTTGAGCAAGCCAGCAATTAACGTAATTGGATCGCCAATAATCGGCACCCAGCTCAGCAATAATGACCAATAGCCGTATTTCTGATAGGTACTTTGGGCTTTAAGCATCTGCTGCTCAGAGACTGGAAACCATTTTTTATGTTTATATTGCTCAATCTTAAACCCCAGATACCAGTTCACACAGGAACCCAAGATATTTCCAGCACTTGCGATCATGATAAGTAAAGCCGTCGAATAGCTCCCTTGCCATAATAAACCCAGCAAAACCGCTTCCGACTGCAGCGGTAATAAAGTGGCTGCACCAAAAGCGGCAAGAAAGAGCAGAAACAGGGACATCCCGAGACTAACGGCTTAAACCCAGTTTTTTCTTGGCTTTAAGATATTCCCAATTCGCCCAGAATATAGCCATAACCATGACCAAAATACGTGACCATTGATATTTCTGGGTGATCGGCTCAAGAGCTGCATTTAAAATCTGGCGATCTTTGGTATTCAAGGCGCTGATCACCTGATCCACATGCACAATTTCAGCAATGAACAGCAGCAGACAAGCCGCAATACCGAAAATAATACTCCAGTAAATTCGAGGATTCGTTTCCACGATTTTAGTAAAGTTCAGGAAAAAATCTTTCATACACTCACCCAATAAAAAACCACCCAAAGGTGGTTTAATCTACTTTTATCTAGTTTAGCACAAAGGCCAGACTTATCTGACCTGTATTGCTAACGCTCTTTGCACCGCTGGACGCGCAGTCAGGCGTGTCACATATTCCTGTACTTCCGGATAATCCGCCAGATCAATCTGCTGCCATTCATGACGTAACACCCATGGCAAAATAGCCATATCCGCAATCGAATACTCACCGGCTACATACTTCTGACCAATCAGCTGTTTGTTCAGAACCCCGTATAGACGCTTGGTTTCATTGACATAACGATCAGTGGCATACGGGATACGCTCAGGAGCGAAACGGCTAAAATGATGATTCTGTCCCAGCATCGGACCCAAGCCACCCATTTGCCACATTAGCCATTGCTCAACTTCAACACGTTGCTGCTCATCATCCGGATAAAACAGGCCGGTTTTACGACCCAAATATTGCAGAATCGCGCCAGATTCAAAAACTGAAATCGGTTCGCCACGCGGGCCATCCTGATCCACGATCGCAGGAATTTTATTGTTCGGAGAGATACGTAAAAAATCAGGTTGAAACTGGTCATTTTCCAGAATATTGATTGGGAAAATTTTATATTCCAAGCCCATTTCTTCTAATGCGATGGTAATTTTATGGCCATTGGGCGTTCCCCAATAATAGAGATCAATCATGTGATTACCTGTTACCTTTTCGTTTTTACATGACATTATTGAAACTTGATCTAGTTATAGCATGATTTAAAGCCCCACTTCCGCATATTTTGTTATAGATTCGGCAGTAAAATCGCTAAATTCAAAGCATTATTTTTAGCTCAAGATGGGTTCAAATATTTTTAAATCTTGAGTCTTGAAAAGCTTCGCCTCAATCCTATATTAGAAATAGAGCAATGATCTATTCAGGAGATTGTTTCTAATCACTGAGTTCATATTTAAGAATTGCATGTTGTTTATAAAACTTTTCTGAGATCAGGAGGTAAGATCAATGAGCAATTTCAGTCTTAGCCCACTATTCCGTCGTAGTATCGGTTTTGACCGCTTTAATGACCTTTTTGATTATGCAATGCAAAGTGAGGTACCAAACTATCCGCATTACAACATTGAAAAAACCGGCGACAACAATTACCGCATTGTAGTTTCTGCTGCCGGATTCAATGAAGACCAGCTAGAGATCAATCTGGAAAATCAGGTTCTGACCATTAGCGGTAAAGCGATGGAAGAAAATTCAGATACGGCTGTGGAATTCCTACATAAAGGTATCGCCCACCGTTCATTCAAGCTGTCTTTACGTCTGGATGAACATGTAGAGGTACAACACGCTGAATTTGAAAATGGTTTATTGAAAATCGAATTGCAGCGCAATGTGCCGGAAGAAAAATTGCCTCGTCAGATTCCGATTGGCAAAAAACTGTTAGCTGAAAAAAATAAATCTAACGAGCAGCAAAGCTGATCAACAATCAAAAGAAAGGCCCGAACGGGTCTTTCTTTTTTAGGACAGAATCCTTAAGCTTGAAAGTGTTCAATTTTCATCCATCATAAAAATAACAATATGAACACATCAGACATCATTCTGTTTCATCAAAGTGCCCAGACGATGAAACATATGGGACTTCTCCTTCTTTGCTATCCCATTGGGATTTTGATGACTTTGTACCTTCATACTTCAGATCCTCCTTCCAGTTTTGTTCGAGGATTGGTATTTTTATGGCAGGAGTCTCCAAGCTTTTATGGCTATATGCTGGGTTTCCTGATGCTATCGCTCTTGCTATATAGCATTAAACTAAAAATCACCTCGCGAACAATTTATTACACTTTGGCAGGATACCGGATCAGCCTGTGTTTATATCGTGAAGCTGTCCATTACAGCTTTATCAATCCTCAATATGATTCACTTAAAGCCCGTACCAAACGCTGGCTAACCAGACTCCCGGCTCATCAAATTAATCAGCGAGATGGCACGCTCGATTTTATTCTTTGTCAGCCCAGTTGGCGCGACCGGCTCTGTTTAAGATTATTCCGGATTTATTTATCGATGTTTTCTCGTCAGCAAGCTAAGGAAATTATTCAAGCCATGTACAGTGCTTGGAATTTAAGATCATAAAGGCTGATTCAAAAACACTTTTAATTATATGGTTTAAGCTGAAAGAAATTTATCTCATCAGATTTCAAAGAATAAAAGCAGTTATTAAAAAAATGGTGTTCTGGTTAGGACTTTCCCCTATCACTACATATATTTGATTTACATAAAATTTCGGCTATGCTTTTTCTGAAACAGAATAAAACATTCAATAAATACCATAGATAAGAAAATCTGCCGTAGGTGCACTATGAATTATGTCCGTCGCAACGCCCTGAGTCCTTTCATGCTATTGAGCTTGCTGTTCTTTTTATTGATTGTCATTTTACTGCTATTGTTTGGCTGGCCACATTATAAAGTTTGGAAACAAGGCATGGATGGTCAGGCAGCATTGGCTGAAGCAGAACAATCCAAAATGATTCAAGTGCAAGTTGCAAAAGCGGAACTGGAAAGTGCCAAACTGCGTGCAGAAGCCATTAAACTCGTTGGGCAGGCAGCTAAAGATTATCCTGAATATCGCAAGCAGGAATTTATTGGTGCATTTGGTGAAGCCCTACGAGAAGGTCGTATTCAACAAATAATTTATGTACCCACTGAGGCCAATATTCCGATTGTAGAAGCAGGAAAATCCTACCCTGCTCAATAAAAGATTAAGTGTCTTGTCCTGAAATAGATTGACAGTATTCCACTTCAAACCGAGTTAAGCAATTAGCTCGGTTTTAGTTTGCTCATACGTCTGATTCGGGGTGTTCATATTTAAACTTAAATGTGGTCTATAGCAATTATAAATCATGATAGATTCCGCAATTAAGTGATCTAACTCTTTCATGGTTTGACATCGTGTAGTTAAAAACTCCTGCTTTAATATTCCATTAATCCGCTCTGCTAATGCATTCTGGTAACAGTCTCCTCCATCTGTCATAGAAGGACATACCCCATAATGGCGTAATGCCGATTGATATAGTTCAGAGCAATACTGAGAGCCTCTGTCTGAATGGTGAATCATCCTGGCTGCCCGATCTGTCACATGCTGCATCGCCATATGTAGTGCCTGCACAACATTCTCTGCACGCATATCATTCGATAACTTATAACCTTTAATCTGGCGGGTATAAGCATCTGTCACTAAGGATAAATAATGTACGCCTTCAGCACTCTCAACATAGGTAATATCACTGACAAAGACTTCATTGGCTTGCACCGCTGAATAATCCTTTAATAAATTTGGATGCTTCTTCATCCAATGCTTGCTATCCGTAGTTTTTGTATAACGACGCTTGGGGCGAATCAATAAATTATTTTCTTTCAATATTTTAAATAACTGATCCCGTCCACACTTTAAACCACGCTGCAACAATTTGCCTTTAATAAGCCAATACAGCTTACGTGTTCCGATACTTGGCATGAGACAGCGATACTCCATAACCAACTCGAGTATTTGTTCTGTTACTTGTGCAGTCATTTGAGCACGTTTTTCTGCTTGATAATAAGCTTGTCGAGTGATTCCTAACCACTGACAATAACGTGAAACGCTTAGTCTTCTTTGGCTTTGCCAATCTTTGAAACGTGCTCGGTATACTTTTTTCCAAGATCAGTCCCACACTCTTTATCAATGTGATAAATCACATCCTGTATAAATTCAGTTTTGAGCTTTTCTGCGGCTAACTGTTTTTCTAATTGGCGGATTCGTTGTTGGGGTGTCAATTGGCGTTTAGAAGAAGTCGGCATATTCGAAGTCCAATCCTGTTGTCCGTGCTTGCGTAACCATACCAGCACAGTTGATCTTCCTTGAATACCATATTTTGCCTGAGCTTGTTTATAAGTAATTTGCCCTTTTTCTACTTCATGTACAACCATCATTTTAAAGGCGAAGCTATAATCACGTTGTGTGCGTTTAACTCGTTGTTCTTGTGCATGTTCCATAAAATAAGTCTCTTAAGGTGTAAACTTATTTCAGGACGGGACAAAGTTACCTCATAAAAAAGCCCTGCAAATACAGGGCTTTTTTCATCAAGAGATGCTTACTTTTTCTTTTTAGGACCAAGCAGCATACCCATTTGACGACCTTCCATTTTTGGTGCTTGTTCAACTACACCATATTCAACTACGTCTGCTTCAACTTTTTGCAGTTGAGCCAGACCCAGTTGCTGGTGAGCCATTTCACGACCACGGAAACGCAAAGTAATTTTTACCTTGTTTCCTTCTTCAAGGAATTTGATGATTGCACGTAGTTTTACGTTGTAATCACCTACATCTGTCGCAGGACGTAGCTTGATTTCTTTCACCTGGACTTGATGCTGTTTTTTCTTCGCTTCTTTCTGCTTTTGTTTCAGATCAAACAAATGCTTGTTGAAGTCCATGATTTTGCAGACAGGTGGCTCAGCATTGGCTACGATCTCAACAAGATCAAGATCGGCAGCTTCAGCTGCGCGCAATGCTTCTGCAAGGTTAACAATACCTTTTTGCTCACCATTTTCGTCTACAAGACGGACTTCTTTTGCACGAATTTCATCATTCAAGGCAGGACGGTTTGATTTTCCGCCCTGTTGATTACGGTCAGGCTGTTTAATCGCTGTTACTCCACAATGTACCGGCCGCGTTCGGCTACGGCTGCTTTTACTAAGTCAACGAAAGCGTCGATTGACATAGTACCCAAATTTTTTCCTGAGCGGGTACGGACATTCACCGTACCTTCCTCTACCTCACGGTCCCCAAGTACCAATAAGTAAGGAATACGCTCTAAAGTACGTTCACGAATCTTAAAGCCGATTTTCTCATTTCTCAAGTCAGAAATTGCACGAATTCCGTTTTCTTTAAGTTTCGCGACGACTGACTCACAAGCCTCGGCTTGAGCATCAGTAATATTCATTACACACGCTTGCACTGGTGATAACCAAGGTGGCATAAAGCCCGCGTAGTGCTCAATCAGTATACCAATAAAACGTTCGAAACTGCCAAGAATTGCACGATGCAACATTACAGGCTGATCACGATCGTTATCTTCAGTGACATAAGAGGCATCCAGACGTTCTGGAAGGTTGAAGTCACATTGAATGGTACCGCACTGCCAGATTCGGCCTAAGCAGTCTTTCAATGAGAATTCGATCTTCGGACCGTAGAATGCACCTTCACCTGGTTGTAAATCCCAATCCAGGCCAGCAGCATCTAAAGCATCTGCCAAAGATTTTTCTGCCATATCCCAAAGTGCATCATCACCCACACGTTTTTCAGGACGTGTCGACAACTTCATTTGTACTTCTTCGAAGCCAAAATCTTTGTATACGTCTAGTGTCAATTTGATAAAGTCTGCAACTTCAGTACCGATTTGTTCTTTGGTACAGAAAATATGCGCATCATCTTGGGTAAAGCCACGTACACGCATAATGCCGTGTAAAGAACCTGACGGCTCGTTACGGTGACATGAACCAAACTCCGCTAAACGGATTGGAAGATCACGATATGATTTTAAGCCCTGGTTGAACACTTGCACATGACAAGGACAGTTCATCGGTTTCACGGCATAGTTACGGTTCTCTGAATGAGTCGTAAACATGTTTTCAGCATAGTTCGCTGCGTGACCTGATTTTTCCCAAAGCGTGAAATCAACTACTTGTGGTGTACGGATTTCAAGGTAACCATTTTCTTGCTGAACTTTACGCATGTATTGTTCAAGCACTTGATAAATGGTCCAGCCGTTCGGATGCCAGAACACCATACCTGGTGCTTCTTCCTGCATATGGAACAAGTCTAAGGCTTTACCAATTTTACGGTGATCGCGTTTTTCAGCTTCTTCAATACGTTTGATATAAGCTGCGAGCTGTTTCTTGTCAGCCCAAGCTGTACCATAGATCCGTTGCAGCTGTTCGTTTTTCGCATCACCGCGCCAATAAGCACCGGAGATTTTAGTCAGCTTGAATGATTTTAAGAATTTGGTATTTGGTACGTGCGGACCACGGCACATATCCAGATAGTCCTGATGGTAGTACAGGCCCATTTGAGTTTCTTCAGGCATGTCTGCGATCAGGCGCAATTTGTATTCTTCACCACGGGCTGTGAATTCTGCAATCACTTCATCACGTGGGGTCATTTTTTTCACGACATCATAGTCTTGATCAATGAGCTTTTTCATACGCTCTTCAATCGCAGCCATGTCATCTAAAGTAAATGGACGTGGCATCCAGATATCATAGTAGAAACCTTCTTCAATGACTGGACCAATGACCATCTTTGCTTCTGGGAACAATTGCTTAACGGCATGACCCACCAAGTGTGCGCAAGAGTGACGAATAATTTCGACACCTTCTTCATCTTTAGGCGTGATGATTTGTAAGGTTGCGTCTTCAGTAATCAGATCGCACGCGTCCACTAGACGATCGTTTACACGACCTGCAACAGTATTTTTTGCTAGACCAGGACCGATGCTTTGAGCAACTTCCATCACAGATACGGCGTGATCAAACTGTTTTTGATCGCCATTTGGCAAAGTGATAATTGGCATATGAAATCCTTAAGGAGTGATGCCCCGTACCATGGAGCATGTCACCGCGAGATTATGATCGAGGGAGAACCTCAAAAGATAAAAACGGTGGATAAATAAAAAATCACCTAGAATTTTACACGGCTTGGGCCAATGATTAAACCTTTTCCCTAATAAAAATAGGATTTATCACCAAAAAGTTCTTTTGAGCTGCAATGAGTTAAGATGATTATTCGCTCAAGAATTATTTATTCTCTCAAGGTTTGCCACGCTTCAAATTACCCTTCAGCATAGACATACAATTGAGAAAACTGAGGAATGATGGCTTCACTTTGGGTCGGCCTTAAAAACACGTAATCATCGACTTTCAGTTCACAAGATTTCGGTACCAGAACCATTTCCTGATTGCTACTGCGTCCATATAAAACATGCGGCTGGCTTTTTTCTGGAAAATAATAGTCCGCCTGCCAGTAACCACCATAAACGAATAGCGCTTTATATTAGACTTCTTGCGTTAGTCAAAATTTAAACAGCCCAAAGCTACATTTTATAAGGTTTTAGCCAATTCAAAAATTAGGTAAAACGATACTTTCGCAAGAGGTCTATTGATGCGGTAGATGATTAAATACTTCCAGACCAGGAATCTGGCTATAAGGCAGCACTTTTAAAATTGGTGTGGCAATCCACAAGGCACATTTTAAAGCAGAGAGATTGGCCAGATCAAAATCACTGGGTTTAAGTAGCATGGAACCAAAAGCTAGATCATTACAGACACTCTGCTGGCAATGCTGCATAAAGGTCGGACTGCCGCCACCATTAAAACATAGATTTTCATGCCATAAATCAGGAAATTGCTGTTGCAGCGTCAGCTTGAATTGTTGATAAATCTGCTGTGATTGCTGATAACTTTTTTCAGGTTTTTTGAGAATTTTTGGCAGTTTGGCTACATGCGCATCGTAGCCCATTAATCCGGAAAATTTTAGATACAGTGGATGCTGCTGAATTAAATTAAGCATGGCTACAAACTGCTCCTGACTGCTTACTCCTCCACGATGTAGGCCTACATCAATTTCAATATTCACATTCAGGCAGAGATTCAGACTTTGCGCGAGTTGCAGATACTGCTCCAAGCGTGCTTGACTATCGATCAGCCATTGAATATTTACTTGAGGATTTAAGCCCTTTTGACTAAACAGGCTTTGATAAAAGCGCTGCGCTGCATGAATCGGCATTAACTTACCGAGCAAAATGTCCGCTTGCTGAAATGCTCCGATAATTTCCCGAAGATGGGGCAGATGAAATACCATAAAACATTGGGTATTCAACTTTTCACTAGCGAATTGTAGTAATTGCTGACTGGCCAGAGATTTCACCGCCAGACGAGGCTTTAACTGCGGAGGTAATTTTGCCTGCACAACATCCAGATTATGTTGATACTGAGCCAAATCCAGAATCAGTTGTGGTGCACCCGTACCCTGCTGTTTTAGGTCTTGAGTCAGTTGCTGAAAATAAGTTGGTCGCATCTTCTACTCCTCTTACTTAACCAGAAACAGTTGTTTTAAGTAGGGATTCAGCCATTTTTTTGCGGATCCAGCTGCTGACGTAGCGCCATAAATTCATCCCATCTTGGATATAAGTCGCGCAGTGATGCGGCATGCATGCTATGCAATTTTCCCCAATGTGGTCGCCCCTGATATTTCTGAAAAATTGGTTCCACTAGATTAAAAATGACGTGATAATCCTGCTTATAAAACTGATGGATAGAAATTGAAACTGAATCCCGCTGATAAAATGGACTGAGCCAAATGTCATCCGCTTTGACATAACGAAACTCGATCGGAAAGAGCATCGGCACACGATGCTGCCTTAAACAATGCAGCACTTCTTCCAGACACTGCAAGCCTAGTTCGACAGGAATCTGGTATTCCATTTCATTAAATCGGGTATTGCGCGGTGTAGGGAAAATCTGACTGGACCAATCCACAAAACAGGTCGGTTGGACAAAAACACCGAGCAGCTTTTGCAGATAAGGATTTTTAGACGGCAATAACCGTGTCAATTCAGAACATAACATAAGTAAACTGTCTTCTGATGGCCAGCTTTCTTTTCTCGGCTGAAGGACTTCATCCGTTTCATCTAGTGTTTTCAGCATGACCTGATCAGCATGCAGGAAAGCCCAAAACTCAATATGCCGATGCTGATGTTTCCATTGATCGATATTGGAAAATATGTCTTTTAACGAACATAACCAGATCTGTTCTTTTAATTTATAACTCGGCCGATTTTGCAGGTTAATTTTAGTGAGTATTCCGAGACTGCCCAGTGCCACCCGCCCCGCCTGAAAAATTTCCGTATTTTGCTGCTTATTACATTACAATAATTCGCCATCTGCAGTCAGTAACTCAAAGCCTTGAACGAAAGCAGATAGACACGGTAAATCAATTCCCGTGCCATGTGTACCGGTCGAGATTGCACCCGCCAGACTTTGCTGATCGATATCCCCTTGGTTGACCAAAGCCTGATTAAGAGGAACCAGATATTCACCCAGTTCATATAGATGCGTACCTGCCTGTACAGTACATTGAGCTGTCGCTTCATTTGCATCTATCACGCCTTTGAAATGATCCAGACGAATCAATACCTCATCGGTTTTGGCTAGCGCACTGAATGAATGTCCTGCACCAACCACACGAATCTGCGCATGTGACTTCACCAGAGTTTGTAATTCATTGATTTTTTTAGGCTCGAAAATTTGAGGAGAACTGTATTGGCTTCCTGACCAGTTGCGCCATGTTGCATCCGCCTGTTGTATTTTCATTATTATTCCTTGGCTGAGGCTATTTTTAACACTCATTTAGAGTAAAATACCTAAAAAGGCAAATATGGGAACCCATAGGTTCAAAAAAATCAGTGCTTAAAAATAATTTTATTAACATTCAATTATTTAATTTTTTAAAATTATGCATTCTCACTCGACTAAAGCATAACTGCAAGACTTCCAAGAATTGCATATCTTTTTTAACAGGATATGAAAAATAAATATAGAACGGAGTTTTACAATGGTTAAGGCATACGATGAATTACCGCGCACCCCTGCCAATTTTGTAGCGCTGTCACCTTTACGCTATCTCGATCGCGCGGCTTATATCTACCCGAATCAAAGCGCGATCATTCATGGTAAGCGTCGTATTACCTGGCGTGAAAAATACAATCGTTGCCGTCAGTTTGCCCACCAACTCCAAAATTTAGGCATCGGTAAAAATTATACCGTTTCAGTTTTATTGCCAAACGTACCTGCAATGATTGAAGCACACTTTGCTGTGCCAATGGCGGGTGCGGTCCTGAATACTTTAAATACCCGTCTGGATGCCAAAACTTTGGCGTTCATGCTGGAACATGCTGAGACCAAAGTACTACTGGTCGATCCAGAATTTTCTGCAGTTGCAACAGAAGCTTTGGCATTGGTTCCACAGCAAGACATTTATGTGATTGACGTGGCTGATGAGGAATTTGAGGGTGAAGATACCCGTATCGGCCAGATTGAATATGAAGACTGGCTGGCTCAAGGCGATGCCAATTTTGAATGGCATTTACCGGATGATGAGTGGAATGCGATTAGCCTGAACTACACTTCTGGAACTACAGGCAATCCGAAAGGCGTGGTTTACCATCACCGTGGCGCCTATATTAATGCAGCAAGTAATATCATTGCCTGTGGCATGATGCCGCGTGCCACTTACTTATGGACCTTACCGCTGTTCCACTGTAATGGCTGGTGTTTTGCCTGGACCATGGCAGCCAATGGTGGTACGAACGTCTGCTTACGCAAGGTTGATCCGGAACTGATCTTTAAACTCATTGCTGAACATAAAGTGGATTATTTCTGCGGTGCACCAATTGTACTGTCTATGCTGATCAATACTCCTGAAGAGAAAAAGACCAAGTTTGATCATCGTGTCGAAGTGATGGTAGCCGGTGCTGCGCCTCCTGCTGCAATCATTGAGGGCATGCGCAATATCGGTATCAATGTGACTCACGTCTATGGTCTAACTGAGACCTACGGCCCTTCTGCGCTCTGTGCGTCTCAGGCAGGCTGGTCAGACCTGTCGATTCAGGAACAAGCACAACTGCATTCTCGTCAAGGTGTACCATATCCACTGCAAGACGGCATGAAAGTGCTTGATCCTGACACTATGCAGGAAGTGCCACATGATGGTCAGACCATGGGGGAAATCATGTTCCGTGGCAACATCGTCATGAAAGGTTATTTAAAGAATCCGGAAGCAACTGCAGAAGCCTTTGCTGGTGGCTGGTTCCATACTGGCGATCTGGCAGTATGCCAACCTGATGGTTATGCAAAAATTACCGACCGCTCTAAGGACGTGATTATTTCAGGTGGTGAAAACATTTCATCGCTGGAAGTGGAAGAAGTGCTCTATCAGCATCCTGCTATTCTCACGGCAGCCGTGGTGGCAAAACCAGATCCACGCTGGCAGGAAGTACCATGTGCCTTTGTCGAACTGAAAGCAGGACAAACTGCTACAGCAGAAGAGATTATCGAATTCTGCAAGCAACATCTGGCGCGTTTTAAAGTACCTAAAGATGTAGTGATTACCGAGATTCCAAAAACCTCAACCGGGAAATTACAGAAATTTATCCTGCGTGACTGGGCTAAAGAACGCTCTCAAGGTGAATTTTCTTAATTTATTAAGACCCTAGCATCCAGCCCTACTCTTCAAATTTCTTTTTTAATATTGAGAAAGAAAAATTTGGTGAGTGGGGCTTTTTTTATTCAGAATAAAGACAATTTGTTTATTTAAATAACTGAATTTAAAGTGCTGATTAAGGTACTTATTCTGAGAGATGCCTTACCAAATTAAAGATAAAGAATGCGATCAATCAAAGAAGTTCGCATCCACATGCTTATTTTTAGGCAATAAAAAAAACCCCAAGACTTAATATGCTTGGGGTTTTTCAGAATCTTGGTCCCGAGGGTCGGACTCGAACCGACACGTCATCTCTGACAGCGGATTTTGAGTCCGCCGCGTCTACCAATTTCACCACCTCGGGAGTGGATGACGGCTATATTACTCTGTTTCAAAAACTTGTCAACGCAGAAAAAACACATTTGCCTAATTTTAAAACAATTCTTATTTTTTTGTTTTATAATCGAGCAATTCCCGCCATAAAAAAGAAAAAAGTTTATACTAGCCGCAGTTTTTTTATCGTAAATTGTCATGCAACTTTCTGATTTTAGTTTCGATCTCCCTGATGAGCTGATTGCTCGCTATCCTCTTGAACAACGTAGTGCTTCTCTCCTGTTACACCTTGATGCACAAGGCCAATATCACGATCACCAGTTCACCGATATTTTGGATTTATTGAATGAAGGCGATTTGCTGGTTCTGAACGATACCAAAGTGATGAAAGCGCGCCTGAAAGGTAAACGTGCGTCTGGTGGTGCAGTTGAAGTACTGGTTGAGCGTATGATGGATCAGTTCATTGCGCATTGTCATATCAAGGCCAGCAATACACCCAAAGCCGGTGCAGAATTATTTATTGGTCCAGATGAAGTTAAAGTCACCGTTCAAGGCCGTCATGAAAATCTGTTTATTGTCGAATTTTCTCAGCCGATTTTAGATGTTCTAGACAAATACGGCGCACTGCCAATTCCCCCCTATTTCAATCGTGAAGCAGAAGAAATTGATACGGTTCGATATCAGACTGTCTTTAATGATCCAACTAAACTGGCCAGTGTTGCTGCTCCTACCGCTTCGCTGCATTTCGATGAAGAGTTGCTGAAAAAACTGGAAGAAAAAGGCATTCAGAAAACCTTTGTGACCTTACATGTCGGTGCAGGTACTTTCCTGCCAGTTCGTACCAATGATATCGAAAACCATATCATGCATAGCGAATGGTGTCAGGTGTCGGATGAATCTATGGAGCTGATCAAAGCCACTAAAGCACGCGGTAATAAAGTAATTGCTGTGGGTACGACCGCAACCCGTGCGACTGAAAGTGCGGCTCAGGCCAATGGTGGTGAACTGAAAGGCTGGACCGGTGATACCCAAATCTTTATCTATCCGGGTTATGAGTTCAAAGTGGTGGATCGTCTAATCACCAACTTCCATTTACCGGAATCTACCCTGCTCATGCTGGTTTCGGCTTTATCTAACCGCGAAAACATCCTGAATGCTTACAAGCACGCGGTTGAAAGCAAATACCGCTTCTTCAGTTATGGCGATGCCATGCTGATTGATCAAGCGCAATAATCAGCAGGAACCCTCCCGATGCCGATCGAGTCTGTGCAGCATTCCATTCATATTCGACGTAAGAAAAATGAAGTTGTGTTTCGCAACATCGCCCGGCTCTGGGATTTGGGTCGTCAGGCCAAAAGCCATCAGGAATTATTGGATGGCTTGCATCCATGGAACGGCCCAATTAGCTTAAAATTTGAAAATAATTTACCGCTTGCTCTGGCCGGAATCGGACTCTTTCTGATTGGCTGCATTTTTGTAGCACCTGCCAATATCTGGATGCAAAGCGGTGTCTTCTTCGGCTGTCTACTATTGTTCTGGGCTTATATCAGCTATGAACATCGAAAGCCACTGGATGAAGTTATTCGCTATCTGGAAGATGAGGCGCTCGCCAAAAAATACCAGCTGGCTTTTCAGAAGCAGCCACAACATATCTCGATTCCGCTCAATCCCGTACATTTTATTAGCCATTTAAAACGTCTGTTCCCGGTATTTAATCAAGGCTCTCTGAGTAATGAAATTTCACGCTATGCCAGCACTGTCTGGGAAGATGAAGATGGTCAACAACATCAGGTTCTGGTCTTTCAATATCATTATGTGCACGAAGTTCAGGTACGCAATAAGGAAGGTCAACCGGTCAAACTGACCCAGGTACATAAAGACCTTTGGGGGGTATTTGTTTTTGATGTTCAGATTCAGGGGCTAGCCGTGACTACCTCCAGAAAGAAATTTCATTATCCTTATGCTTATCCTTGGCACAGCAGCGACATTCGCACCAACCAGAAATTAAATTTCTTTGGCAGCGATCCGATGCAAATGGCGAAACTGCTCACGCCTGGTTTTATACTTCGACTGGCGGACTTTTTTGAGCAGCGTCAGGGCGATTTACTGTTTCATCCAGAAAGCCATATGCTCTGCTATCTGGGACCACATGATTTATTTCAGGTATCCAGTAAACACGATAAAATTACCGATATTTCCACATTGCGTGGCCATCTCAGAACGTTTAAATTAATAGAATTGGAAAAGTTACATACTGATCTGACACAATTTTTAAAATAATTATTTTTTTCTGGGGATTACTTTTATGGGATTTTTTGTTTTTGTCATTATCCCGCTTCTGGTCATTATTACCATTATCATGATTCGTAACAGCATTGTGCGTCATCATAACTCCACTATTCGTGCATGGTCCGATGTCGCCAGCTATGAGCGGCAAAAACTAAAAATCCTGGATGGTCTGCAACCTCTGGTTGAGCAATATTCCAGTTTTGAAAAAGGGACTTTAGAGAAAGTTACTGAACTGCGCCAGAACATTATGAACCTGAATATTCAGGATGCCGATATTGCCCAGTTACAACGGGTTGAAAACCTGAATAAAGAACTGATGCGCAGCCTGAATGTGGTGATTGAAAACTACCCTGAACTAAAAGCAAATGAAATTTACCTGAAAATGATGAATGAAATTGAAGAACAGAATGAAAATGTCGGTGCTGCGATTACCATCTACAACCGCAATGTCGAACTCTTCAATAACCAGATCCAGATTTTCCCGCATAATATTATCAATAACATGTTTCTCAAAAAGAAAGCAGTACGCCCTTTCCGTGACCAGACCGTGAGTCAAAACTTTGACTATCGTCCGAACTTCCACTGAGAAAAATCATTACATTTTATAGTTTTTGATTTGCAATCCATTGTCTTATGATGAAAGAGTGAGAGATAAAGCAATACACTTATAAAACCCAATAAAAAGAATAAAAAATCATGCTGGATTATTTAGAACACTTGCAACAGATGCTGGTCAAGGACTTTTATCAGCTGTATGACCGCTATCAGGATGACCACATCTATGCCTGTAGTCTGGTCTTTGATGAATTTTTGCTGCTGGATGATCTGGCGATTTCCACAGAACGTAGCTTTTTTCAGGACCCTGAAGATCCACAGCAATATCTGGCCGAACGGGATCGCTGGAATCTACAAAAATGGCGCTATAAAAGCCACAGCTCTTCACAATCTGAACTCATGCCTTTTAAAACTTTACTGGCAGAGTATTTTAAAACCCAGCATAGTTTTGGCCATCCTGTCTTAACCCAGCAAAAACAGCTTCCTGCTACTCACTTGGATTTATTGCTAGAAACCTTTAAATAAGCCAAACGCAAATTATCTGAAGCTTATGGTCTGGATCTAGATTCGATTATTTTTTTCCTCAGCGTTCCGGCCCAACCCGAATGTGAATGCCAATCTGCACTTGAACTCAATTCTGACAGTCGCTTATTGCAGGACTTTTTAGCTTCCAGACAGACCCTGTCTCAATCGACAGTCAATAAGCGTTTAAAACTCTCGCAAAGTGACAAAGACATCTTGATCGACCTGGAACAAATGCTCACGATAGAGCCTTATGACTATTTGCAAGTAGCGCAGGATGCCTATTTACTGACGCTGGAATCTTATTTTATCGACAGCAATATCTATATCCAAAAACTGATCCAGCATATTGCTGCCATGGCGGCTGAACCCGATGGTAGCTGTGCCTTGAGCCGGGAAGAAATCATGCAGCGTTTACAGCAATTTTCTGCAAATTCACCTCTTTCACCTGATATTTCCCCTATTCATCGATAAATAAAATTACAGAGTGAATTCTCTACAATGCTGGCGTTTAAGGTCAGAATCAAGGAAAATAGCGCCCTTTAATTCGCATTAGTAATCAGCGAACTGTTTTTTCGCCTTGATTTGGAACTCTTATGAAGTTTGAAAAATTAGGTCAGTCGGGTCGTGCCCGTCGTGGTCGTTTAACGCTTGAACATGGCGTAGTAGAGACACCCGTCTTTATGCCAGTTGGTACTTATGGCACCGTCAAAGGCATGTTGCCACGTGATGTTGAAGGCATTAAAGCGCAGATTATCCTCGGTAATACCTTCCACTTGTACCTGCGCCCGGGTCTTGAAGTCATCAAGCAGCATGGTGGCCTGCACGGTTTCATGAAATGGGACAAACCGATTCTGACTGACTCAGGCGGCTTCCAGGTCTTCAGTCTGGGTGCAATGCGCAAGATTGAAGAAAAAGGCGTGACCTTCCGCTCCCCGATCGATGGTTCAAAAGTTTTCCTTTCACCTGAAATTTCGATGGAAATTCAGCATACGCTGAACTCCGATATCGTGATGATTTTTGATGAATGTACGCCTTATCCAGCGACCCATGAAGAAGCGCAAAAATCTTTGCAGCTGTCTTTACGTTGGGCTGAGCGCTGCAAGAAGCATCATCATGATGAACTCAAAAATAAAAATGCCCTGTTCGGGATTATTCAGGGCGGGATGTATGAAGACCTGCGTGATGAATCCTTAAAAGGCCTGCTTGAGATTGACTTCGACGGTTATGCGATTGGCGGTCTGTCTGTCGGTGAACCGAAAGAAGAAATGATCAAGGTGCTGGATTATCTTCCGAACAAAATGCCGGAAAATAAACCGCGCTACCTGATGGGTGTCGGCAAACCGGAAGATATCGTTGAAGGTATCCGCCGTGGTGTAGACATGTTCGACTGCGTCATGCCAACCCGAAATGCACGTAACGGTCATTATTTCGTGACCGATGGTCTGGTGCGTATCCGTAACAGCCAATATCGTCATGATCAAAGTCCGCTTGATCCACATTGCGATTGTTATACCTGTCAGAACTTTAGCCGTGCTTACCTGTTCCATTTAGAGAAATGTGGAGAAATGCTGGGTTCTATGCTCGGTACCATCCATAACCTGCGTTATTACCAGCGTTTTACCGAAGATATCCGCAACGCGCTGGATAACGGAACTTTTGATGAATTTGTTCAGGACTTTTACGCTCGTCGTGGCCTGGAAGTTCCACCTTGTCCACAAGATTAATCTTTCAGCATTTGCGCTGAGGAAAAAGACAGGGTAAATTGCAAGAATATGTCAATTTATTATCAAGTTGATCACCAGTTTTTTATTTTAGGAAAATGAAATGAGCCTATTTATTTCGACTGCTCACGCTGCAGGTGAAGCTGCACAACAACCGAGCTTGATGGCTAACCTTTTGATGATTGCGGTTTTTGTTGCAATCTTCTATTTCTTGATCTGGCGCCCTCAATCAAAACGTGCCAAAGAGCACCGTGCTCTGGTTGACAGCCTTGGCGTAGGCAGCGAAGTCGTTTTTGCAGGCGGCTTAATGGGCAAAATCACTAAAATTGAGGGTGATTTCGCAGTCGTTGAGCTGAGCCGTGGTGTAGAAGTCAAAGTTCAACGTGCGAGTGTGATCTCAGTTCTGCCTGAAGGCACTTTAAATAACATTTAATCAAAATTAGTCGTGCTCCCCGCACGACTTTTTCATTTTAAGAAGAAAACGAATGCGTTACCCAGCATGGAAATATGTGCTGATCCTGGTTGTCCTGGTGGTCAGTACTTTATATGCCCTGCCAAGTTTGTATCCAGATGAACCTGCTGTACAGATTTCGGGTGCCAAAGCCGGTACTCAGATTGACGCAGGCATCGTACAAAAAGCAGAGCAGATTTTAACAACTGAAAATATTGCAACTCACGACAATAGCTTTAGTAATAACGCTGCTTTATTACGTGTAAATTCAAGTGAAGCACAGCTGAAAGCCAAAGAAGCTTTACGCCGTGGTTTAGGTGATGAATACGTCGTAGCACTTAACCTTGCTCCAACCACCCCAGAATGGCTACAGAAAATTGGTGCCAAACCAATGAAACTGGGTCTGGACTTACGTGGTGGTGTTCACTTCCTGCTCGAAGTGGATATGGACAAGGCGATTGCACAGCGCATGGACACCTCTGCAACTGACCTGCGCCGTCAGCTGCGTGATAACAACCTGAAATTCAACAGTCTGAATTTAAGCAATAACACCATTGTTGTGCAGTTTGCCAATAATGATGATCGTGCTGCTGTCATGGATTTCTTGCGCCGTAATGGCAATGAATTCAATCAGCAGGCAGTGGCGACTGAAACCGGTTCGACTTTACGCCTCAACTATACCGATACGCGTAAGCAGGAAATCGAATCTTATGCGGTGAACCAGAACTTAACCACTTTACGTAACCGTATTAACGAGTTAGGTGTGGCTGAAGCACTGGTACAAACCCAAGGCAGCAACCGTATTGTGGTTGAACTACCGGGTGTACAGGATACTGCTGAAGCAAAACGTGTCTTGGGTCGTACGGCGAACCTGGAATTCCGTCTAGTGTCTGATCTGAATGATCAATACATCGATCCTTATACTGGTCAATTAAGTGGTACAGCTCCAGCAGGTACTCAGGCATTTGCTTATAAATCTCTGGACAGTGGTCGTCAGTTATTGCTGAACCGTAACCGTATTTTGACCGGTGAACGTGTACAAAATGCATCTTCTGGCTTTAGTCAGGATACTGGCGGTGCTGAAGTTAATATTACTTTGGACAGCGCTGGCGGTAAATTGATGGCAGATGCCACACGTAATGCCGTAGGCAAACGTATGGCGGTACTGTTCATCGAGAACAAGCAAAAGATCAGCTACGTAGAAGACCCGGCAACAGGTGCACAAACTGAAGTGCGTACACCATATACCGAATCTGTGGTCATTAACGCTGCAACTATTCAGGCAGTATTGGGTTCTCAATTCCGTATTACCGGTCTGGACTCACCTCAGGAAGCTTCTGAGCTTGCCTTGATGTTACGTGCCGGTGCTCTGGCTGCGCCAATGTACTTTGTTGAAGAACGTGTGATTGGTCCAAGTCTGGGTCAGGAAAATATTGATAAAGGCGTATTGTCGACTCAAATCGGTTTCATCTTAGTTGCAATATGGATGGTAGTATTCTTCCGTCTATTCGGTGTCATTGCCAACTTCGCACTGGTCATTAACCTGGCAATGATTCTGACTGTCATGTCATGGATTGGTGCTTCCCTCACCCTGCCGGGTATTGCCGGTATCGTAATTACCATCGGTATGGCGGTCGATGCCAACGTATTGATCTGTGAGCGGATACGGGAAGAAATGAAATGGGGCGCCTCGCCGAAACAGGCAATTGTGGCCGGTTATGATCGGGCCTATAACACCATTTTCGATTCGAACTTAACTACCTTCTTGGTAGCGTTCATTCTGTTCGCAATTGGTACCGGTCCGATCAAAGGCTTTGCTGTCACCCTGATGATTGGTATTGTCTGCTCAATGTTTACAGCGATTACCGTAACCCGTGCGATCGTACAGATCATCTATGGCAAAAAACGTAACTTGAAAAAGTTGAGCATTTAGGAGATCGACGATGACTGAAAATACTCAACTGAATCATAAACAGTACGGTCGCCCTGAAGATGAACGTATCATTCCGTTTATGAAGATTGCATTGCCTGCAGCAGTGTTCTCTATCATCCTGACAGTTGCCAGCATCTTCTTTATTGCGACCAAAGGCTTGAACCTCGGTCTGGACTTTACCGGTGGTGTATCAGCAGAGCTGAACTATACCAATCCAGTAAAACCAGATGATGTGACTCAGGCACTCAGCAAAGCTGGCTTTGATGATGCGGTCGTGCAAACGCTGGGCTCGGAACGTGACCTGATGGTACGTATGCCGGTTCAGGAAGATATTGAAGCAGAAGACCTTACCAAAGCCGTTACTGCAGCAGTTCAGCTGCCAGGCAATGCGGCTCAGGTACCTAAGGTCGATGTAGTCGGTGGACAGGTCGGTAACGAGCTGTATGTGCGTTCTGCGGGTGCAGTTGCCCTTGCCCTCTTGTTGATGCTGGTCTATGTCACCATCCGCTTTGAGTTCAAACTGGCGATGGGTGCGGTACTGTCATTGTTCCACGATATCGTAGTGACGATTGGTATCTTTGCCATGATGCAGTGGCCGTTTGACCTTACTGTTTTGGCAGCCGTACTGGCGATCATCGGTTTCTCACTCAACGATAACATCGTGGTCTCTGACCGTATTCGTGAGAACTTCCGTAAGATCCGGGGTGCCGAACCTGTTGAAATTATCAATATTGCCTTGACTGAAACCTTACGCCGTACCATTCATACTTCTATGACTTTATTACTGGTTGTAGTGGCCATGATGATCATGGGCGGTGCTGGCCTGAAATGGTTCTCGATCGCGATGTTTGTAGGTGTCTTTGTCGGTACCTATTCTTCGATCTATATCGGTACAGCCTTCGCCCTGTGGCGCGGTCTGAATCGTCAGGACTTTATTGTTCAGGTGAAACCAGAGTTTGAAGACGAAAATCAGCTTCCATAAGCTACCCGTTTTCAATTTCACTATTCAGCCCATCTTATGATGGGCTGAATTATTTCTGGTCTAAGAAAATTGCTGCGGAGGCATGATGGCAATCACAGGATGGATTTTAGCTACATCAGATTTCTGGAAACTGACCTTGCGGCTTTCATCCAGACTTTGGATCTGATAGCTGTCTTGGCTTTCCGAAATCAGCTCCACAATGAGTTGCAGTCCATTAATTAAATAAAGACACATCAAGCCAGATGGCTGTAAATCAGCTTGCTCATCACAGACCAACCACCAGCCTGCTTTTAGGCTCGGAAAATAATACTGTCCTGTGACCTGAATGGCATAATGCTGAGGTTCCAATTTCAACCAAGATACAAGATTTTCTACTGCGTCTATGACTTTCATTTTAAAGACTTGCTGTTCAACAACCTGCATCTGGAACAAAGTCATTTTTACAGGATTAGATGCCATTTCAATGACAGGTGCTTGAGCACGATCCAATATTAAACTTTCTAAACTCAGTTGCTGTTCCAGCTCGCGTGCAGCCTTTTCTCCAATCTGGCGCTTACTGTTCAATAGCTGGGTAATATAGGCTGCAGACAGACCAAAATGCTCGCAAATCTCTTTGCCATTTTGAAACTGCTGGCTATCAATCAACTGATCAATCACTTTGGCCAGATTATTTCGTCTCAGTTCAAATATTTCCGTGGCACTCATGTTTATTATTTGCTCTTTTCCCTCTTAAGCACACCTTATAACAAAAAAGCCCGCAATTGAATTGCGGGCTTTTCTAATCATGCCTAAAAAGAATCAGTTACCTTGAACCAGACGGCGGGCACTGATAATTCCCGGCTGCTGTTCAAGCCGGGCCAATAATTTGGAAAGTTGAGCCAAGCCTTTAACTTCGATCAATAATTTCATATTGGCAATACCATCTGCTTCAGAAATGGTATTTACTTGACGGATATTGATCTGATCTGAGAAAATCACCTGAGTCAGATCTTTCAGCAAGCCACGACGGTCATAGGCTTCCACCACGATCTGTACACTTTGGCCACGAGTCGGCTGCATTTCCCAGTCGGCTTCTACTGCACGTTCCGGTTCTTGGCTGATCATACGTACATAATCCGGACAAGCCACCTTGTGGATGCTTACACCGCGATTCAAGGTAATATATCCCGCAATCGATTCACCATGCACCGGCTGACAGCACTGGGCTACATGCAGTTCAACGTTATCCAGACCATCAATTAGAATACCATGTGCAGACAAGGTATGACTGGCACGCGGATTCAAGGCTGGTTTCAGTACCAGTTCAGGCTCATCCTGATCCAGATGCATATGGCGATTGACCTGATTGATCAGGGCATGCAGGCTGATATCACCATTCACCAGACTAATCAGAATGTCTTCACCACTCTTCACATTAAAATGGTTGCAATAATCACCCAGGTCGATTGATTTTGGATGAATTGCCAGACGTGCCAATTCTTTATTCAGAATTTCACGACCCACTTCCAGATTCTTACTGCGATCCTGCTGACGGAACCAATGACGTAACTTGTCACGGGCGCGTGCAGTCTTGATATAACCCAGCGAATTGACCAACCAGTCCCGATTTGGTTCACGGTCTTTCTTGGTCAGAATCTCGACCTGTTCCCCGGTTTTCAAGGCATAGGTTAAAGGCACATAGCGCTGGTTGACCCGAGCCGCATAGCATTTGTTGCCGACTTCCGTATGCACATGATAGGCAAAGTCGAGTACGGTTGAGCCCCGTGGTAACTCTTTAATATCACCATCACGGCTAAACACATAGATTTTTTCGAAGCCTTCAAAATCTTGAATGTGTTCAAAATTTTCAACTTCCTCTTCTTCATCCTTATGTGCACTGGCTTCATTGCGTTCTTGATAATGCTCAATCACTGCACGCAGGGAATGCAGACGATGATTAAAGGAAGTATCGGTATTTTTCGAACCTTCCTTATAGTTGAAGTGCGAGCATACGCCAAGCTCGGCCTCTTCATGCATCGTATAAGTACGAATCTGCACTTCAAGTGACTTGTTTTCCGCAATCACAGCTGTGTGTAAAGAGCGATAACCATTGGCTTTCGGATTGGTAATATAGTCATCAAATTGATGCGGAATATGTCGCCACAATTGATGTACGATCCCGAGCGTGTGATAGCATTCAGGCACACTTTTCACCAGTACACGTAGTGCACGGATATCATACAGCTGGTCGAAGCTCAGGCTCTTGCTTTTCATTTTTCGATAGATCGAATAAATGTGCTTCACCCGGCCGTTAATTTCAGCTTCAATGCCGTGTTCTGCCAGCTCTTCACGCAATTTATCAATCACGAACTGAATATATTGTTCGCGTTCCAGACGCTTTTCATTCAGCAAAGAGGCGATTTCTTTATAGCGTTCCGGCGCCAGATAGCGGAAGGCTAGATCTTCGAGTTCCCATTTCAGCTGGGCAATCCCGAGACGATGCGCTAAAGGAGAATAAATGGTGAGAATTTCTCGTGCGACCCGTTCTTGCCGTTCACGTGAAGAATTAGCCAGCTCACGCAGTGCATAGGTACGTTCTGCCAGCTTGATTAACACGACGCGAACATCTTCCGTTACCGAAATCAGCATCTTGTAAATACCAGACAGATGTTCACGCTGGTTATTATTGAAGTGGTCTTCCAGGCGTTTATTTTTTTCAATCAGCTCAGACAGCTTACCCATCGACAACGTGCCTTTGACCAGGCTATAGACCTGTTCACCGAATTTTTCCTGCACTTCTGCCAGTGGCATGACGCCTTCACGTACTGCGCGGTAAAGCATGGCAGCAGACAAGGTATCTTCATCGACATAGAGATGCGCGAGAATATCCGCCATTTCAATACCGGTATAGAAGGTATTAGAGCGATGCTGAACCGTACTTTGTAGCTCTTTTTCTAAGGTTAAACGGGCAACTTCTTCGAGCTGCTTCAGGGGAGCCCCGTCTAATATGCCACGAACCCGATCTAACCATTCAGTCAGATCCTGCTGTGCTTGTTCGGCATGTTCTACAGTCGCCTCCTGTGACAACTCATTGAGCCGCCCAGGCAGTTGCTCACGTACTGTGACCATACCCTTCTCCTACTTTTAGATACATCATCTCTTTGATCGTTTATTTAATTTTCTTTTTCAAACAAGGCAATCGACTCGACATGTCCGGTATGCGTAAACATATCCATCACACCGGCTTTCGTTAGCTGATAACCCTGTTGTACCAGTAGCCCTGCATCTCTTGCAAGCGTAGCGGGATTACATGACACATAAACGATTCTTTTGGCACCAAACTGAGGGATATAATGCATAACTTCTTCTGCTCCAGCACGTGGCGGGTCGATTAATAATGCATCAAATCCCTGATTTGCCCAAGACTGGTGCGAAAAATCTTTGGTTAAATCTTGTGAATAGAACGAAACTTGTGCAATACCATTATGGTTAGCATTTTCTGCACCGCGTTGCACCATTTCCTCACTCCCCTCAACCGCAACCACCCGACCAGATGCACCAACACAACGCGCCAGTGGCAAAGAAAAGTTTCCTAATCCACAAAACAGATCCAGAACGCGTTCGCCTTGCTGTAATTGAAGCAAATCACATGCCAAGCGAACCATCTGCGGATTGATCGTTGAATTGACCTGAGTGAAGTCCAATGGATTAAAACCGAATTCCACATCAAAGTCATCAAGACCATAGTGTAAGCGTGCTGCCTGTTCAGGCTCATCAATCCGCTTCAAATAATCTTGGCCTGCAGGTTGCAAATAAAGCTGCCAACCTTTCTCTAACGTAAATTGGCGCAATCGGTTGACATCTGTTATCGATAATTCTGCGGTTTCACGAATGAGCAAGGCAATGTCATGATCACCCATAGCCAATTCTATATGACCAATATCTGCCTGACCATCGAGACTTTGGAGCAATTGTTTAAGACGTGTAACCGATCCAAACTCGCGATCTAGAATCATGCAGCGGTCAATCGAGGTCAGCTTATTGGACTGGTTTTCACGAAAACCAACCACCAGCTTGTCTTTTTGAGGCAGATAACGTACCCCAATCCGGGCTTTACGACGGTAGTCTTCACGTTTTGAACGTAGCGGTGACAGCCATTCTTCAGGCTGGATCCCGGCAAAATGCTGCAAATGTGATTTCAGAACATTCTGCTTAAGTTCAATCTGCGCATCGGGATGGATATGCTGCATATTACAGCCACCGCATACGCCAAAATGTGGACACACAGGTTTGACCCTGATCTCGGAAGCCTCACTGATTAACTCAAGGCTATCCGCCTCTTCCAGTTTTTTGACTTCACGGGTAATGCGGGCACGAACGGTTTCACCTGGCAAGGCATAACGGATAAAGACTTTCTTGCCATGCTTTTCAAGCGGATGGTCCGGATATGAACCATAGTGAGCGATGCCACGTCCTTCATGTGAGAGTGATTCAACCTGAAAAATATACTCGGATTGCGGTGCTGGACGTGGTTGTGCTCGACGTTTCATGAAAACCTAGGATGTGGAGATGGGAAAATCAAAACGGGTAAATTCAGTTCTTTGTGAGGTTTCACGCCAGACTGATAAAAAATCTGCATGTTGCGGCTGGGTATGCAGGTATTGAATCGTACTCTGCACCAGATGCTGATAATCAGGCAACATCAACTGGCCTTTTAGCAACAGCCAGCGAATATATACTAACCAGGTATTAAGCACATCACCTTCACAATAGCTGGTGAGTGCGCTCCATTGCTGGTTACGTACATATTCCGGTACATGATAGCCACCATCGCCACGCTTGCCTGGATAACCCAGTAAATGAGCAACATCATCCAGTTTCTGAAAATGACGGGCATGAAACATGGCCATGACATCCATCAAATCGACGTGACGCTGATGGTAACGATTCTGGTAGTTATTATAACGCTTTTGCGTATCAATTTCGCCCTGGTCGAACAGACTTGGGGCAGATAAGCCATGATACATGGCCCGATAAAGAATAACCGGCAGGTCAAATTGTGAGCCATTCCAACTGACTAGCGTCGGATGACGCTTGTCAAAAATGGATAAGAATTTTTTTAAAATCTCTGCTTCGCTGTACTGTTCACGGCTGAAAGAAAACAGGCGCATGCCCTGTTCATCCATCCATAAACCGGAAATACAGACAATCTCATGCAGTGGCAGACGCTGAAAGTCCGAGCCTGATTCCTGACGGCGTAATTTGGTCAGGGCCTGATCCAGATCAGCCTCCGGCAGATCCAGACCAAACAGATGCGCGCCTGATTTAAGATCGGTTTGGGTTTCAATATCGAAAGTTAAAACAGGCAGGCGCATAAAAGATTTCTCAAAAATTATTCAGGGTCTTGTACAGAGAACAAGCCTGTAGACAGGTAACGGTCACCACGGTCACAGATAATACATACAATTACTGCATCCGGATTTTCTTCTGCGAGCTTGATGGATGCCCAAACTGCACCGCCAGAAGATGTACCGGCACTGATACCTTCTTTTTGTGCCAGTTTACGCATAGTACGTTCCGCTTCAATCTGTGGAATATCGATAATATGGTCGATACGACTACGATCGAAAATCGTTGGCAAATATTCTTGTGGCCAGCGACGGATACCGGCAATGCTAGAACCATCAGATGGTTGTAGGCCCACAATCTGAATATCCGGATTCATTTCTTTCAGATATTTAGATACGCCCATGATCGTACCTGTAGTACCCATTGAGCTGACAAAGTGCGTAATCTTGCCACCGGTTTGCTGCCAGATTTCAGGACCTGTGGTCAGGTAATGTGCTTCGACATTGTCCGGGTTACCAAACTGGTTTAACACCAAACCTTTACCATCAGCCTGCATTTGCAAGGCCAGATCACGCGCACCTTCCATGCCCTGCTCTTTGGTCACTTCAATCAGTTCAGCGCCATAAGCACGCATAGCGTCCTTACGTTCCTGACTCATGTTATTCGGCATAATCAGCTGCATTTTGTAACCGCGCATGGCCGCAACCATCGCCAATGCAATCCCTGTATTTCCGCTGGTCGCCTCAATCAAGGTATCACCCGGTTTGATCTGTCCGCGCTTTTCCGCCTGCATGATCATGTTATACGCCGGACGGTCCTTGACCGAGCCTGCCGGATTATTTCCTTCGAGTTTTGCGAGTACTTTGGCTTGAGTGTGACTAGCCAGACGCTGCAAACGCACCAGTGGCGTTTTGCCTACATAATGGTCCAGTAAAAATTCGTCTGCTTGAAAATCAGGGGTGGTATTACTCATTATTTGCACCTATATCGAGGTGCGGCTATTGTATGAAAAAATGCATTTCCCTGCACCCATTTATAGCAGTGCTTTTGCATAAAACTGTATAAATCACGATCGGCATGGCCAATTCGTCCTGTTTTAGCTTGATAAAACTCCTTAATCATGACAGTGACTTAGCTCACCTCTCCCCCTGAAAAGGTTTGCTCAAACACACATAATGACTGTTCAGCATAATGGTTCTTATTTTCTGCCTTAATCTGGAGCTTTATAAAAATAATGCTGAAATTTTAACAGTAGATTTAAAGCATGCTAATATGCAAAGCATAAGGAAAATACTGCTTGAATCATGTCAAATATCAACAAAAAGCTGTTTAAACGCCTACACTTAAATCATGCTTATGGACAGCTGATTGCACTGATTTTTGTACCCATTACTATTCTGGCCTGTGTCGGCGCTGCTCTGGTCATTTCAGAGACTTCCAATGCCGCTCGTGCCCAGCAAAAGCAGATGGCCATTGCGATTCTAACCCGTTTTCAGGCCACTTCTGAATATGCACTGGACATTTTGAGCCTTTACCCATGGCAATATGAGCAGGCTCATGACGCCATGCAGAATATGCTGAATGAAAAGCATCTGATTCGTGCGGCTATTCTGGATGAAAATGGTAAAAGTAAACTTGGCATTGGTTTTCAGGAGCAAGCGCCTTGGCCAGACTTTAAAAAAGATGGCAATTTCGTTGGCCCGATCTTAGATAAAAACAATCATATTTATGCAGTCAAAGTAAATGAAAATGGCATGAATGCAGGCTGGCTGGCGATCGAACTGGACAATCAGCCCTTAGAAATTGCCCGCTACCGGGTTCTGATCGTTTTGATTGCGACCGGCTTATTGACCTTATTGCTCTTGTTGTTATGTCTGAATTTCTATTCTCGCCGCTGGATTGCACCGATGTATGAAATTCGCATGCAGCTGCAACGCCTGAATGCCGACACCCTAGATCAGCATATGGTGATCAACAGTACCGGTGAACTGCGTCTATTGCAGCGTGATATTGCCAATGTGGTGAAACGTCTGCATTTCAGTTTTCTGGAATTGCGCGAGCATACTGAACAGACTGAAGACGATTTGCGCCGTACCCTGGATACTTTAGAAGTCCAAAATATTACCTACCGTCAGGCACGTGACCAAGCGATTTCGGCCAATCAAGCCAAGTCGGTATTTCTGGCCAATATTTCCCATGAATTACGCACACCCTTAAACAGTATTGATGGTTTTATTCACCTGCTGCTGCGTCAAGGCAATCTTAGCAATGAGCAAAGCCTGTATTTGCAGACCATCCGCAAATCTTCTGCACATTTGCTGGCCCTGATCAATGATGTACTGGATTTCTCCAAGATTGATGCTGGCAAACTGGAACTGGAAACTGCACCTTTTGATCTGGAAGAAGCTATCTTTGATGTGATGGACATGCTCTCGCCACTGGCTGCACAGAAGCATATCGATATGGCGTTCTATTTTGCAGACAATGTACCGAAACATGTGATTGGTGATGTACTACGCTTTAAGCAGATTCTGACCAACCTGATTTCTAATGCGATCAAGTTCACTCCAGACGGCGAAATCATTGTTCGGGCACGCATGGAGCACGATGATATTGGGCAATGTCTGCTGCATTTCAGTGTTCAGGACAGCGGCATTGGCCTGAGCGGAACTGACCGTAAAAAACTGTTTGAATCCTTCTCGCAAGGCGATACCTCGGTCACCCGCCAATTCGGCGGTACAGGTTTAGGCCTGGCCATTTCCAAGCAACTGGTCCACCTGATGCATGGACAGATCGGCTTTGAAGATAATCAGGAACGTGCTCCAACAGAAAAAGGCTCAACCTTCTGGTTTACCGCCCAATTCCCAGTGGATGAAGATATTATCCATGAGCACCCGGATTTCAGTGATCTGACGGTTGTATCTTATCTTGCCCATCCGGCAACGGCGAATGTCTTAAGACATTATCTGGAGAATTATCACGTTAAACATATTGAATCGACGTCCATTCTGGATCTGTTCAGTCGTCTAAATCATTTACAAAATATCGAGAATACCTGGCTGATTGTTGACCATAGTGGTGATAGTCAAGCCTTACTGACAGAAATTCGTTCTCGCTATCAGGGACATCTGGCTGTGTATGGTTATCAAATGCAGCTTGATCCGAACATGCTGAATGATCATCGTGCCCGTGCTCTGCATCAGCCACTCAGTCGTAGTGCCCTGATTCAGCTACTCGCCAATCAACCCGTCTTTGATCAGGAACAGCATGAAGACTTTAATGGTCAGGGACTGCATATCCTTGCCGTTGATGACCATATGCCGAACCTGATTGTTCTGGAAGCCTTGTTGGCCGAACTGAATGTCACCACGACCAAAGCCATTAGCGGACAGGAAGCGATTGATATCATTCAGAGCCGTTATGAACAGGGCCTGCCATCTTTTGATCTGGTGTTTATGGATATCCAGATGCCAGTGATGTCCGGTATCGATACCACCCGTGCAATCCGTTCACTGGAATCAACTTTTGAAAATCATCAGCGTCTGCCGATTATTGCCCTGACAGCACATGCCCTTTCCGACGAGAAGCAAAAACTGTTACAAAATGGTATGGATGATTATGTCACCAAGCCTATTCAGATTGATCAGATCGTGCAGATCCTGACGCATTGGACGACTGAAAGTTTTAAAAAGATTCCGGTGCTGGAACGTGCCAATGTTATTGATGCGCTGGATCCGAATATTCTGGATTGGCAACAAAGCTTGCAACTGGCAGCCAATAAAGAAGATCTGGCAGTCGATCTGCTTAGCATGCTGGTCGACAGTTTTGAAAAAGAGCTGGATGAAATTGAGCAATTAATTGAGCTGGAAGATTTTCCGCAGCTGGAACATGTTTTGCACCGTCTCTATGGGGCTACCCGTTATGTCGGCACACCGACTCTGCAAAAAGTTACCGGAAGTTTTGAGCAGTTTGTCTCGACCTTGCGTAAGGAACGCCGTAAGGCCGATGACAGTTTTGTTCAGGAAGTACTGAAATATCTGGATGAACTGAAAGCAGTGATTGAGCAGGTAGAACAGGCAGCTCAGCAAATTTTAAACAAGCATAGTGGTTAAAAAATTACTGTTTTACTTACTCATATCTGTATGACTGCACTGTCATGCAAGCACAGATTGCTCATGCTATGCTCGCTTACAGAAAAATTAAGGATGAATATCATGTCATTTGTACGCTTTGAAAAAAATAATGGAATTGCCACGGTTACTCTCAGCCGTCCAGATAAACGTAATGCCATGAGCTTTGCCCTGCTGCGTGAACTGGTGCAGATTGCGAACCGGATTAAAAAAGACAAGTCGGTGCGGTGTGTCATTTTAACCGGTGAAGCGCAGGTCTTTAGTGCCGGCATTGACTTGGCCGATTTAAATAATCCTAAAAATCGGGCCTATGCGGCCTGGGAACTGATTCGTCCTGGACAGAGCTTATTTCAGAAAGCTTTTCTGGTCTGGCAGGAACTGCCTGTACCCGTCATTGCAGCCATTGAAGGTTTCTGCTTTGGTGCAGGTATGCAACTTGCGTTGGCCGCGGATATCCGAATCGCCCATCCTGCGACCAAAATGTCAATTATGGAAACTCGTTGGGGTCTAGTACCAGATATGGGGCTAACGCGTTCTCTCAAAGGTCTGATCGGGATTGATTTGGCCAAAGAGCTGACTTTAACCGCACGTATTTTTGAAGGTGCCTATGCCAAAGAAATTGGTCTGATCACCCATGTCGATGAGCAGCCATTAGCAAAAGCACAGGCTTTGGCTGAAGAAATGTTACAACGCTCTCCAGATGCCTTGATGGCCTCTAAATTTGTGCTGGATGCGATGGAACACAAACCCAACAAGTCACTGCGTATGGAAAAAATCTGGCAGCTTAAACTGTTACTCGGTAAAAACAGCCAACTGGCACGTAAAAAGGATAAAGATCCGGACGTGCAGTTTGTGCCACGTCAATATCGATAATTATGGCTGAAGCAAAATCAAAAGATGAGAGATAAAATGCAATTCGATCGTGATAGCAAAATTGCCTTTTTAGGTATGGGACTCATGGGCAGTCGTATGGCAACCCGCTTGCTGAAAGCTGGTTGCCAAGTTGCAGTCTGGAACCGCACGGCCAGTGCCTGCGATCCTTTGCTTGCACTGGGAGCCACTCCGCTATCTCTAGATCAAATTGCAAATTATCCGGTTATTCTGACTTGTCTGGCAGATGATGCTGCGGTGCAATCGGTCTTTAAGCAGATTCAGCCCTATCTGGTGGCTGGTCAGATCATTGTCGATTTTTCCAGTCTTTCCGTACATCAAACTAAAACTCTGGCTGAACAGGCCCAAGCTAAACAAGCCATCTGGATTGACTCTCCTGTGTCTGGCGGTACTGCAGGTGCAGAACAAGGCAAGCTAGTGATCTTCGCTGGCGGTGATGCAGAAATCATTACCGCACTTGATCCCATCTATAAGGTGCTTTCACAACGTGTTACTCGCATGGGTGATACTGGAACCGGTCAGGCGACTAAAATCTGTAACCAGCTGATTGTGGCAGCCAACAGCACCTTGACTGCTGAAGCAGTGGCTTTGGCCGATCGTGCCGGTGTAGATACTGCCCTGCTTGCACCAGCATTAGCCGGTGGTTTTGCTGACTCCAAGCCTTTTCAGATTCTGGCCCCGCGTATGGCCAGCCAGACGTTTGAACCCGTGCAATGGAAAGTGCAGACATTGTCTAAAGACCTGAACAATGCTGTGCAACTGGCAGCTACTTTATCTTTGGATATTCCTGTGGCCAGCCAAGCCCTGTCTCAACTCAAAACCCATCAGCAAGACGGATTTGCTGAAGCCGATCTAGCCACTGTTATCAAGCACGTAGACCGCTAATATTACATTTCAATATTCTGCCTTGAGCAAGGAAAAGCCCATGACCAAACTCGCCGTTAACCTCTCCATGATTTTTACGGAAGTACCGCTGATAGAACGTTTTGCCTTGGCTCATGCGCACGGTTTTAAACATGTGGAAATCCAGTTCCCCTATGAACTGAGTATTGAACAGATTCAGCAGCAGCTTCAGTTGCATGATCTGGATATCTGCCTGATTAATGCGCCTGCCGGCGATCTGATGCAAGGTGGACACGGTCTGGCCGGTATCCCTGGACAGGAAATCGAGTTTCGTCATGCCGTAGAGCAAGCCATTCAATATGCGACTGCTCTGAATGTGCCGAGTGTCAATATTCTGGCCGGCAAACAGCCACTGGATTGTGACCTGCTTCCTTGCCTGAACACCTTGGCGAGTAATCTGAAAATTGCCTGCTCCATGCTCTCTGATTATCAGATTCAGCCAGTCTTTGAAATGATCAACGGTCAAGACATGCCACGTTTCCTGATTCAGAATGTGGCTCAAGCTCAGGAGATGCTGGAAGCTGTCAATCATTCTGCCTTGAAAATGCAATATGACTGTTATCACATGGCCATGATGGGTGAAGATGTGCTTGAAGCTTTAAAAGAAAATATTGCTGAGATTGGTCATATCCAGTTTGCAGACTGCCCGGGGCGTCATCAACCAAATACGGCTTCCATTCCATATTATGAGATTTTTCAATGGCTAGAGAATAGCCAATACAATGGTTATGTCGCAGCAGAATATAAACCTCTGGGGACTTCGGAAGAATCCTTTGGCTGGAAAGAACAGTTCTTCCCGGAGTATGACTAAAGCGACGGAAGGTGCATTTGAAATTTTGGGCTAAAACCGCTATATTAGATCATGCATAATTGTTAGGAAATTATACTCCCTATGAATTTAGAACCATCGCCCAGCGCTTCTAATTCTCACGATCACACTATGAATTCTCATGCACAAGCAGTAAACGCATGCTTGAAAGTTGTACATGCAGCCCTTGAAGATGTAAAGGCTAAAGAAGTTGTTCAGCTTGATGTTGCTAGCATCAGTAACGTGGCAGATGCCATGGTGATTGCAAGCGGTACATCAACCCGTCATATCAAATCACTTGCGGATAATGTTGCTGAAGAAGCACGTAAAGCAGGTTTCCGTCCGCTTGGTATCGAAGGCGAACGTGATGCAGAATGGATCCTGATTGATCTAGGTTTTGTTGTAGTGCACTGCATGCTGCCTACAGCGCGTAAATTCTATGACCTAGAAAGCCTATGGCGCAATCCTGCAGATTCTGTAGCATAAATATCGAATATTCAAAAAAAGCGACCTAGGTAGGTCGCTTTTTTTATATTGTTTAACTTGAATCGAAAAAGAAATTTATAGAGCAGTAACTTTAATAAATTCGCTTTTTTGAGGTTTTAATCAGTCAGTCTAATTTTTAAACGTTTTGTTGCAATTTTTATCCAGACCACTTTTCTAAAAATAAAACACCGTAGCTAATTTTATTTTGTAACTCTTTCCGATTCAGTTTTTATATAGGAGGGAGAATTTATCTATAATTTAAATGGAAAAATCCCCCTTTTGAAAGGGGGATTTTAGATGATCCAGTGAATGGAAAGTCTTAGTGACCTGTACCATTAATCGCTTTGGTCATATCTTCCACAACTTTCTTCGCATCACCGAAAATCATCATGGTCTTGTCGTTATAGAATAGGTCATTGTCCAGACCTGCATAACCGGTCGCCATAGAACGCTTGATGACCATAATGGTACGCGCCTTATGAGCTTCCAGAATTGGCATGCCGTAGATCGGTGAGTTCGGATCGTCTTTTGCAGCCGGGTTTACCACGTCGTTTGCACCAATGACCAGTACTACGTCAGTTGCCGGGAAGTCCGAGTTGATCTCGTCCATTTCCAGAATGTCTTCATAAGGAACGTCAGCTTCTGCAAGCAATACGTTCATATGACCTGGCATACGACCAGCAACCGGGTGAATCGCAAAACGTACAGTCACGCCCTGCTCTTTCAGCAAGTTTGCCAGCTCTTTTACTGCGTTTTGTGCACGGCCTTGTGCCATACCATAACCCGGTACAATTACAACGCTGTCTGCATTTGACATTAAGAAGCCAGCATCATCCGCAGAACCTGAACGGTAATTACGTTGCACTTGTGCACCCGCAGCTGCTGTCGGCGCAGCTGCACCCCCCATTGCACCACCAAACAATACGTTGATGATTGAACGGTTCATCGCTTTACACATGATGTAAGACAGAATCGCACCTGAAGAACCAACCAGCGAACCTGCAACAATCAGCATGTTGTTTTCGAGTGTGAAACCAATCCCTGCTGCTGCCCAGCCTGAGAATGAGTTCAATAGCGAAACCACAACCGGCATATCGCCACCGCCTACTGGTGCAATCCATACCCAGCCAAATGCCAGTGCAAGACCAGTCATCGCCCAGAAAGATGTCATGCTACCTGTCAGGAAGAAGTGAATCCCTGCTGCCAGCATTGCGACAAAGATCAATGCCTGAACCGGTTTTACCCAGCCACCTGAAATGGTTTTTGCCCATTTCTTTGCAGCCAGCTTACCGTATGCAAATACAGAAGCAGTAAAGGTAATCGCCCCCACAAAACAGCCCACAAACAGTTCAAACAGGTGAACCTTGCTCATTTCATGGAAAGTCACACCATTTGCAGCTAACAGGTCCGGACCCAATTCAACCAGCTTGTTGTTATGGATAATTGCTGCAACTGCAATCAATACTGCAGCCAGACCCACCAGTGAGTGCATAAGTGCCACAGTTTCTGGCATCTGGGTCATTGGTACAGTACGTGCACGCGCAATACCCACCACTGCACCCGCCGCCATGGCTGCAAGAATCATCCAGACTACTGGATTTTCAGCGACAAAGAATGTGGTGACTACAGCAATCGCCATGGCAATCATACCGTAGCGGTTACCTGCAATTGCAGTTTTAGGACCAGACAAACCACGTAGCGTTAAGATAAAAAGAACGGCGCCAATCAGGTAGAACCAATCCGCATACTCTCGAATAAATTCCATGGTTTAACCCTCTTTTTTCTTTTGCTTAGGTTTGAACATTTCCAGCATACGTGCAGTCACGGCAAAGCCACCGAAAATATTAATGCTCGCCAGAAATACTGCGATTGCCCCCAGTACACTCACCACGTTAATGGTCTGGAAATCCACGCTGCCTTCAACGCCCACCATTGGCAAGCCAACAGTTTGAATCATTGCGCCCACGATAATGATCGAAGACAAGGCATTGGTCACCGCCATCAATGGCGTATGTAGTGCTGGTGTTACCCCCCAAACCACGTAGTAACCCACGAAGATGGCCAGGACGAAAATCGTAATTGTTTCAACCATGAGTCTGCTCCTTAACCACGTTTTAACAGCACTTGGCCGCCGTGAGTGACAAGTAGGGCTTTTTGAATTTCATCTTCCTGATTCAGGACAAAGTTCTTGTCTGCATCAAAAAGTGTTTCAACAAAGTTATAGACGTTACGTGCATATAGCGCTGACGCTTCAGTCGACACCGTTGATGGAATATTCGGAACACCCAGAATCTTCACACCATTTTCAGTCACAACAGTTTCGCCGCACTTAGAACCTTCCACGTTACCGCCTGATTCCACTGCCATATCCAGAATGACTGAGCCTGGCTTCATCTTGGCTACAGTTTCAGCGCGGATTAAACGCGGTGCATCACGACCTGGTAACAATGCAGTGGTAATCACGATATCGGCATTCGATACCGCTTTATCGACAATCGCTGCCTGATCCTTGATGTACTGTTCACCTGGCATCCAGCCATAACCGTTTTTAGCTGCTTCATCAGCACGTGCCCGCTCTTCAGGAGACATTGGCACGTCTAGCCATTTACCGCCTAAAGACTCAACCTGATCTTTGGCAGTCGGACGAAGGTCAGTTGCTTCTACGACTGCACCTAGGCGTTTCGCTGTTGCAATTGCTTGAAGGCCTGCTACCCCGACCCCCATGATCACGACACGAGCCGGTTTCACCGTACCTGCCGCTGTCATCAGCATTGGGAACATGCGCTGATATTCAGCAGCAGCTAAAAGCACTGATTTATAACCTGCAAGGTTCGCTTGAGAAGACAATACGTCCATGTTTTGCGCACGTGACAGCGTACGTGGCAAAAGCTCAAGAGCAAATGCAGACACATTCTGTGCCGCGAACTGGTCAAGCTCGGTATTGCGGTATGGGTCAAACATCGCTACAACCGTGGTGTTGGCTGACAGCTTTTGAATTTCCTCACCTTTCGGTGCACGAACTTTCAAAACTATCTGGCTACCGGTGTAGGCATCATCCGTAATTTTGGCACCAACTTGCTCATAGGCACTGTCGATGTAAGCAGCTTTAACACCTGCTCCACGTTCGATCACCACACTATGACCAGCGCTGATCAATTTCTTTACTGTCTCAGGCGTCGCAGCGACGCGATTTTCACCGACGACAGTTTCGGCTGGAATTCCAATCTGCATGAGCGTCCCTCAAGCTAATTTTTTCTTAAGTAAACACCGTGATTTACAGTGCTTCCCCTCAGGATGTGTTTTTGTTGAATTTTTGGATTCTAATTAAACTTCTAGAAATTACTACCTATTATTTATTTAATAAATACCCATATTTTGAACTGATGATTCATAAAAATGATGCTGTCATATACCATTTATTAGTTCAGCCTGATTATTTTGATTTGCTGAATTTATAAACGATATTCATTCTCTTGAACGATGACTGTTTTCCTGGTTATTTTTTATTAGATTACTTTTTGTTTTATTTTGTTACATTGATCATTCTGACAGATATTTCATTTTTTCTACTCAGCAAATCTTTATTTCAAATGAACTGATAAAGCCTAAATTAAGGCACTTTTCTAGGTCAGTTTTCTGTTTTTGACCTTTTTGACAAATTTAATCCACTTTGAACTATTCATTTTTAAGACCTAAAAATACTGTTTTCCTATAACTTTTTCATTTTTCACTCATAAAAAATATGAATTGATGATGAAAAAATTGATTGGGGATTCCCTTATTTGACTTATTCAGCTCAAGTCTTAAGACTTACCTGAAATAAGAGAAAAAAATATTCTGCAACATTTATTATATTAATACTCAGTTCACTGTCAGATTTACAAATTCTTCATTTTGCACCAATTTTGGGCAATCATTGATTCAGATTGATCTCTGTCACTTGGTCTTAAATAAGATGACTTAATACAAAGCGCTTCCAAGTCCATTTTCTCAAGTGAAAAAGTTAAATTTCTAGCGAATTTTCATCTCTTATCAATCCAGAAAAGTACTTTTTTGTGGCATTTCTCTTCTATGAGTTCGAGCACTTTGCACTATTTTTCTACTTTTATCCTGACGGGTTTTCGCCTATAGTGCCTGCAACTTATGCATCATCTTTGATGTGCTTTATAAAAATTCTCCCTGAGCTTAAGGTACTTGCCATGACTCCTCCTCTCGATATCAGTCAAAATAAATCCCTGTTATGGCTGATGGCGATCGCATGTGGTTTATGTGCAGGTGCAAACTATTATTGCCAACCGCTTATCTCCTCGATTCAGCAATATTACCAGGTACAAGAATCCCAAGTGGCGCTGACCGTGACCTTTGCGCAGGTGTCTTATGCCTTGGGCCTGCTGTTTATTGTGCCTTTGGGAGACATGCTGAATAAGTCCAGACTCATTCCTTTTTTGATGTTTGGTGCCGCATTAGGCTTGCTGATCTGTGCCACAGCAGTCAACCTGCCGATGCTCTGGGTGGGCACTATTATTGCCGGGCTATTTTCTGTTGCTGCCCAGATTCTGATTCCATTAGCTACGATGGCTGTCCGACCTGAAAAAACCGGAGAAGTGGTCGGTTTTCTTATGAGTGGCTTATTAGTCGGTATCTTATTGTCGACCAGTATTGCCGGACTTCTTTCAGACCTGTTTCACTGGAAAACAATTTATGCGCTCAGCAGTATGGCACTGCTGGTTTTGGGCTTTTACTTAAAAGGACAATTGCCTAGCATGCCGCGTATGCGTATCAGCTATGCAGCAATTTTTAAATCCATGGGTATGCTACTGCGTGAGGAACCGCGACTGGGCTTACGCTCCCTGATTGGTGCATGTGCATTTGCAGCCATGAGCATGCTGTTTTCAACCATTGCCCTGCTGCTGACCCAGAAACCTTTTCATCTTTCTGATGTGATGGTGGGCCTAGTAACACTAGTTGGTGTTTTTGGTGCGCTATCGACTCAGGTTATTGGCAAATGGGCGGATCGTGGCTATATCAAGATCCTGACCTGGATTGGCTGTTCAATTTTGGCAGGAAGCTGGCTATTTTTATATTTTGGTGGCGTGTCCCTGCTCAGTTATATTCTAGGCTATGCCCTGATTAACTTAGGCCTGGCGATTACTCATAGCTGTAATCAGAACGTGATTTTCCGCTTGCGCCCGGATGCCAAATCACGCCTGAACTCTATTTACATGACGCTGTATTTTATTGGTGGTGCCTGTGGTTCTGCCTTGGGGGTTTATGCCTGGCATCATGGTGGCTGGAGCATGACCTGTCTGTTTGGACTTGGCTTGGCACTATGCGCCACCCTGTTTGCACTAATTGATCAATGGCAGCAGCATCGAGCAAAAGCTTAAACAAATTTAGCTGACTTGTACGACTGGGTAATAAGGTTTACCCGAATCCCAAGTCGCTGCATTTTCCAAAAGGATGCAGATAAAAGTGGGCAGTAACCCGGCCAGAACCCGACAGCTGTCTTGAAGTTGCTTGACGTTAAACGAGCTCTGATAAGTCACACCGCCCTGCATAAGCTGATAATGCAAGGTGGAAAAACGGTTAAAAATCACCAATAAAATTTCACTTAAATTTCGTTCCTGTACAGCCTTTTGTATTTTCTGCTTTTGCTGGTCTAATGCTTCACGGCAGCTTTCCAGACTGACTTTATGATGGCGATAATCCCAGAAACCTTGATCGGTATAAGGGCTATCCAGCAGTGCAGAAATTGGCTGGCTGTATTTTTCCCAGACAATATGCTGAAGTTTTCGTTCCACATCTTTTTGACAGAGGGTTTCCAGAAATTGATGCAGGCTTTGTTGATCCTGACGAACCTGTGTTTCTTGTGCATAAATGGAATTAAAACTAATCCACAGGCTAATAAATTTAAACTCTAATTCCTCATCCAGCTCTAATGCTTTTTTAAACCAGCTAAGTCCCCGTTGAATCCGTAAATTAAAATAGTCTGAATGCTGAGGTTTTTTGCTTTTATAAATCTCCTCCAACATGAGCATCGTTATTCTCCTTATTTATTTCGTTTTCTTTATCTTAATCTTAAATATCTCAAAATATAGCATTGCCGAATGACTGGGAGTTTATTTTTTCAATTTCCATAATTTCTCTTGTTAAATATCTTTATTGGAATGACAGTTATAGATCCTCATGCAGTTCAGCCTTTGATCATGCAAATTTTATGCTAGTATTACGCCCTCTTTTTACAGTACTGCTTTTTTTGAGCAGATTTCCAGCAATTCCTGCTCATTCTTGTACTACTATTACTCTTCCATTTCATTTAAGGCGTGATTTTGAATGACTGATCTCAGCACCATTGAAAACAAACTTCAACCTCGCATCAGTGTTGCGCCGATGATGGACTGGACCACCAAAGACTATCGTTTCTTTGCGCGCCTGTTTAATCCAAATGTCATTTTATATACCGAAATGGTGACTACGGGCGCCATCATTCATGGCGATGCCAAACGTCATCTGGACTTCAATCAAGAAGAACATCCGATTGTGTTACAGCTCGGCGGTTCCAATCCTCAAGATCTGGCAACTTGTACTAAAATGGCTCAGGACTGGGGTTACAATGAAGTTAACCTGAATGTCGGCTGTCCGAGTGACCGGGTACAAAATAATAAAATCGGTGCCTGCCTGATGGCCGAACCTGATCTGGTCGCGGAATGTATTGATGCAATGCGTAATGCCGTTGATATTCCGGTGAGTGTGAAACACCGCATTGGTATTGATGACATGCATTCTTATGAAGAAATGCTGCATTTTGTGGATACGGTCGCCAAAACCGGTTGCGATAATTTTATCGTGCACGCGCGAATTGCTTTACTCCAAGGTCTTTCACCTAAAGAAAACCGTGAAATCCCGCCACTGCGCTATGAAGATGTTTACCGTCTGAAGCAGGACCGTCCAAAACTGACCATTGAAATTAATGGCGGGATTAAAACCTACGCAGAAACGCTTGAACATCTCAAGCATGTCGATGGCGTGATGATTGGCCGCGAAGCCTATCACAACCCATACCTGTTAGCTGAGCTGGGTCAACTATGGAATCTCGAAGCACCAGACCGTTTTGAAATCATGCAACAAATGCTGCCTTACATTGCCCAACGTATGGCTGAAGATGCACCATTGTCGATTATTACCCGTCATATTTTAGGTTTATTTCAGAACTTGCCAGGTGCACGTAAATGGCGCCAGGCTTTAAGTGGCGGCAATGCCAAAACGCTAAAAGATGTAGAAACAGCATTATCGAATATTCAGGAAGCCATGCAGCGTACTGAAGATTATCTGCGTGAACATCAAGTTCAGCCTTAAAATCAAAAAGCACCGAGATCCGGTGCTTTTTGATGACCTAAAATAAAAATTAATGGGTATAGGCCGTAATATTTCCGACCGGAATCGGTTCTTCATCATAGGAAGCCGCTTGTAGGGCAGGTTCTGTAACTGGGCGGACATCTGGCCCTAACTCAATGCTGGTAGGTTCATTCACAGGTTCCAGATCATCGAGTGATGAAGCTAGCTGTTCAAGTTCACGATCCAGTTGCTGACGATATTTCTCAATCTCGATTTCATCGATAAAGGCAAAAGCATCATCTTCAATGGCCCAGCTATAACCACCATTCACCTTTGAAATTTTGACATTAATGGGATATTCATTGCCCTGATAATTCAGATGTGAAACTGCTTCAAACTCATTGCCTTTGCGATGGCGGATTTTTACATTTACCACAGTCAAACGATAATGCTGATAATTCGGATTGGCATTAAATTCTTGCTGCATTTGTCCTTGAATATTTTTGGCCAGTTCATCAATCGATACAAAATAGCTGCATCCAGCCAGACAGGCGATCATCAATATCATTATGATTTTTTTCATCCCGCCCCCTTGTGTTCTCTCACTGCTTTACAGATGTGTAAAACTTTTCATCTTTGGATTATTCTGTGATCCATTTTATACTTTTTTTAAATAAATGAATAAATAAATCCTTAGTATATAAAGTCGTTTTTATTTTTATGTTGTACTGGTTTTTTAACTTCATTGTAAAAAATTCTATAAAAAAGCCCTGAATCAGTCAGGGCTTTAACCGTCATTGAAAACTTAAAAATCATCTTCTGCAGCAGGATCATGGTGCAAGGCATCATGGATCGCTTCAACCAACTGCTGGGCAATTTCCTGTTTAGAGGCCTTGTCCAGATCACGCTTATCCAGATGATAGTGTTCGGCAAAGAATACCGTCATGGCATTTTCATCGGATGCAAAGCCAATATCCGCACGCGAAACATCATTGCAGGCAATCATATCCAGTTTTTTAGCCACCAGTTTGCCCGCTGCATATTCTTCAATATTTCGGGTTTCTGCAGCAAAGCCCACCATAAATGGACGTTTTTCCTGCTCTGCAATAGTCGCCACAATATCCGGATTCTTTATTAAAGCGACATTCAGTTCATCGCCTGCTTTCTTGATCTTATGCTCGGCTACCTGTGCGACCCGATAATCAGCTACTGCAGCGGTCGCAATGAAGATGTCACAGCCCTGCTCCAGCATTTGCATGCTTTCATTCAGCATTTGTACGGCAGAAGAAACATTTTTACGTTTGACGCCATTCGGTGTATCTAGGCTCACTGGACCAGCGATCAGGGTCACATTCGCTCCAGCTGCATAACAGGCTGCTGCCAATGCAAAACCCATTTTCCCGGTACTATGGTTGGAAATATAACGCACCGGGTCAATCGCTTCACGGGTCGGACCAGCTGTAATCGTGACTTGCTTACCCGCCAGCATGCCAAATTTTTCTGCAATCGCGCGCTGAGCTTTATGGAAATACTCTGTGACCTGACGTGCCAGATCTTCCGGTTCCGGCATACGTCCCAAGCCTACATCACCACAGGCTTGCGAACCGGCATCCGGCATAATCACATGTACGCCATCTTCAATCAAAGTCGCCAGATTACGCTGTGTCGCTTTGGCAGCCCACATCTGCTGGTTCATCGCTGGTGCTACCCAGACCGGTGCATTGGTAGCCAGATACAAAGTGCTGAGCAAATCATCTGCAAGACCTGCAGCAAATTTTGCCAGCGTGTCGCAACTGGCTGGCGCTACCAACAACAGATCAGCCCAACGTGCCAGCTCGATATGCCCCATGCCCGCTTCTGCTTCAGGATCCAGCAACTCGGTATGTACCGGATTGCCTGACAAAGCTTGAAAGGTCAAAGGAGTAATGAAAGCCTGTGCGCCTTGAGTCATGACAACTCGCACATTAAACCCGGCATCTTTCAGACGTCTAACCAAAATGGCACTTTTATAGGCAGCAATACCGCCAGTGACTGCTAAAATGATATTTTTATGAGGAATTACACTTAGATCAAAGCTCACGAACAGCTTACCTTTCTGTTGCAGTGGGGCTCACAATAGCATTAAATAATTGCATTCCCAAGAGATCAGCTTCAGGGAAAACTCATAATTCATAATAAATAAGTCTAATAACTATGCAATTTTCAATCAAAAACTGGCCTGAACTGGAACGGCCGCGGGAACGTTTAATTCAATTTGGGGCAGAAAGTTTATCTGATGCGGAACTGCTGGCCATTTTTCTCCGATCTGGTTCACAACAGCATTCAGCCGTAGAATTAGCCCGGCTACTGATTCAACATTTTGGCCATTTAACTGCTTTACTCGATGCACCCTTACAGGAAGTCAGCCAGTTTCATGGCATGGGTATTAGCAAATATACTCAACTGATGGCGGTTAAAGAATTAGGACGGCGTTATATTGCCGAGCATCTTAAACAGGATGCCTTAGAACTAAGTAATTCAAAAAGACTGCGGGATTACTTACGTTTCGAATTATTGGGTGAAAATCAGGAAGTGTTCGCGGTCCTGTGCCTGGACGCCAGTTTAAGGAAAATTGCATTTAAAAAGCTGTTTTATGGCTCTGTGAATGCATGTGATATTTCAATTAATCAGTTGCTCAGATATGCCATTACCCAACAGGCAACTTCAATTGTGATTGCGCATAATCACCCCTTGGGTCAAGCCACTCCTTCTAAGGCTGACCTGTATCTGACCCGCCAGATTCAACAGGCATGTCGACTGGTCGATATCCGTTTAATTGATCATTGTATTATTGCTCTGGAAGGCAGTTTTTCCTTTGCTGAGCAGCAACTCATCAAACCTGAAGCCTAAGGGGGAATAGCACTTGACAAAGCAGCTACAACTCAAGAAGATCATGAAAAAAAATTGTGATGATTCCAATAAATGATCGTACGTGACCAGCAGAACGTTTTTAAATTATTATTTTCCTGGCGAGGAACGATTTTACCTAAGGTTTTACCTCCTTTAGGCGTGGTCATGCTGATTTCAGCTATTATTGGTGGTTTTTCACGTGTAGGTTACTTTCATTTTCCAGAACTCCCTCTCGTTGGCTTTACCCTCATCGGCGTAGTACTGTCTATCTTTCTCGGATTTAAAAATACTGCCTGTTACGACCGTTGGTGGGAAGCACGTAAACTCTGGGGTATTCTGATTGCCAATGCACGTCATTTTGACCGTGACTGCCGGATGTTGTCCCAAGGTCGTCGTGAACGTGTGATTCAGCATGTCATCGTTTTCGCAAATGTCCTGCGTGACCGTTTACGCCATCAGACAGCCAATCCGACTGAGCTGGTGGAAACCAGTGGAATGAGCCAGCAGGCGATTACCCAGCTTTATCAACAGGCCAATGCCCCGCAATATACTTTAAGTCTGATCCAGTGGGAGCTGATGCAGGCTCTCAAAGAAGGTGAAATCTCTGACATCATTTATATGCAGATGAATAATCATGTCGCAGAACTCAGTATTGTGCAGACGGGTTGTGACCGGATTGCGACGACTCCTTTACCTTTTGCTTATTCAGTTCTGTTGAATCGTACTGTTTATTTCTTCTGTTTTATTCTCCCGTTTAGCCTTGGTGCAACCTTAGGTTTATTCACCCCTTTTCTGGTCGGCATTCTCGCTTATACCTTCCTAGGACTGGATGCTTTAAGCTCAGAAATTGAAGAGCCTTTTGGTACACAAAGCAATGACTTACCACTTGATTCTATGGTTCGTACTATTGAAATTGAACTCTTGGGAACTTTAGGTAAACCGACACCACCACCGATTCAGGCTCAAGATAATAATTTGCTTTAATAGGTTACCTCTCCTATTCAAAGAGAGAATTCCTTCACGTTGGAATGGGTAGCAGTATTGCGACTACTGCTTAACGCATTAAACAAAACTCTCCCAGATCCCGATCTGCCCTGGTTTTAGGCTTGGGACTTGGCCCAGTTTAACCCAAGGCATATTGTCGCCATGAAAATCACTGCCAATTGAAACTTTAAGTCCTTGCTCTGCAATCATCCGGTCAACCATCTGACGGGTTGAACTTGGATCAATGGCGGGTGGTAACTCCACCGCATCTCCGCCAAACTTGGCGAAGATCTCGATCAGATAGCGAATATTGGTCGCTGATAAGTCATAACGGGTCGGATGTGCCAGCACGGCAAAGCCACCGCTGTCATGAATCACCTGAATGGTTTCTTCCAGACCCAGACCATCAAATTTGACATAAGCCTTTTTACCTTCCTTGATGTACTTATCAAAGGCCTGCTGTGGACGGGTCACAATACCTTTTTCTACCAGCGTTTTGGCAATATGCGTTCGGGTAACCCGATCAGGAATATTGTCAACTTTGGCAATCACGTCAGCATAAATATCCTGGCCTATTAAAGGAACCAGAAGATCACAGATCTGTTTAGAGCGTTCGGCACGAATGATCTTCTGCTGATTGAGGGCTTTTTGTAACGGCTCAGGATTCTGAACATTGAGTGCCACAATATGTACGCCATAATTTTTCTTGGTCGCTGGACGTGACCACTGGCTGGAAATCTCGACTCCAGAAATTATCTTAATCTCATGATTTTTGGCAGCTTCTTCAGCCAGCACCAAACCGTCCATGGTGTCATGATCAGTGAGGGCCAAAGTATGGATAAGTTTGTCCACAGCCGCTTCGACCAATTGCTGAGGACTCAAAGTTCCATCAGAAATATTACTATGTGTATGTAAATCTACGCCGTGCATCTCTATACTATGACATTTATTTGATCAGATTTAGATACTCTAACATGAAAGCACTTTTAGACTTTGTGCCACTCATTATTTTCTTTTATTTATATAAAACTGTAGATCCAAAAGACACTGACCATCAACTTTTGCAATTGATCGGTTCTGCGGGGGGTGTCGACAATAACAATATTCTCGTTGCAACTACGGGTCTGATCATTTCCATGCTAGTGGTTTATGGTGCGTTATTTGTCATGCAAAAATTCCGCCTGGACAAACAGCAATGGATCGTTCTGTTTATGACGGTGATCTTCGGTGGTATTACCCTGATGCTCAGCGACGATTTCTATATCCGTCTTAAAGCTGTATTACTGAATCTGGTCTTTGCCGGCGTCTTCCTATTATCGCCATGGTTTAGCAAAGATAAGAAGCCTCTCATCCAGCGCCTGTTTGGCCCGGTATTTAATTTGAGCGCCAAAGGCTGGCTTAAATTGAACTATGCCTGGGTCGGTATGTTTACCCTTATGTCATTTCTGCATACATTCTTTGCTTATTTATGGATGGATGGAAAATATTGGGGCGAATTTACTGCATTCGGTGACATGATTGTGATGTTTTCCTTTATCATTATTCAGTTTATTGTATTGCGCAAATACTTTAGAACAGCTGAATAAGTCCAACTACAAACGATAGAGAGTCATCATGTCATTATTCGTCGTTAGCTGTACCGACCAGGAAGGTACAGTTGAAAAACGCCTTGCGATTCGTCCACAACATCTTGCACGTCTGGAACAGTTAGATACTGAAGGTCGTCTGATTGTTGCAGGTGCCATGCCTAAAGATCCAGCCAATCCTCAAGCCGGTTTCTATGGCAGTACCCTCATCGTTGATTTTGACAGTCGTGAAGCACTGGATGCATGGTTACAGGATGAGCCATTCCTGAAAGAAGGTGTATACGCGCATATTGATGTGAAACCATTTAACAAAGCATTTCCTAAAGGATAAGGTTCATGCGCGCTGTTACCGCCAGTTTCATTGGCTTTTGTTTCATGATTCCTTCTGCCTGGGCTGTTGAAGTTTCTGCTCCAGCTGCCCCGGCTACACAGCCAGCAGCTACTCTTGTTCAAGCTGTTACCACGCAAGCACCTGCTCAGGGCACTTCTGCACAGCAGGCTGGAATTATTCCAGCAGTTGCGACAACTGCTCAGACTGTTCAGCTGACTGAGAAAAAGCCGCTCACTGCAGAAGAAATTGCCAAGCAGAAAGCCCAGCAAGATGCCAAAGTCAAAGCTTTAGTCAAAGATCAGGCAACGCGTCTACAGCAACTGGAAAAAGCCAATCTGGAAGCCCTGTCACAAAATCAGGAATTGCAGCTCAAGAACGACAATCTCGGGGTGCAGGTACAGGTCCTGCAAAGTGAACGTAGTGCCCAGATGTTTCTCTACGGTGCTGCAACTTTGGCGGTCGGTGTATTACTTGGCTTTCTGATTGCAAGCTATGTTTATACTAAACGTCGCCGTCAGTGGTAATCTATAAGCTTTCCAAATATCTTTAAGGTTGTACCCGTTTTGTCGTATGCAATTCAAACTGCCGATCTGGATTGGCAATTAGTGGATGGCATTGATGTGCCTGTGTCCAAGCAATTTGGTGATGTGTATTTTTCCAAAGACAATGGATTGCTGGAAACCCGGCATGTCTTTTTAAATGGTAATGACCTTAGTACCCGCCTGGCCGATTTAAAACCTTTTGCATATTTCTGTGTCGGTGAAACGGGTTTTGGTACGGGTTTAAATATTCTGGCGTTATGGCAGCTGTGGCAACAGGTTCGTCCGAATAATCAAAGTCATCTGCATGCGATTTCAGTAGAAAAATTTCCGCTTTCTAAAGCAGATTTAATTCGCGCCTTAAATGCCTGGCCAGAATTGAAGCCACTAGCAGATCAACTCATCTCCCAATATCCAATGCCGATTGCCGGTTGTCATCGTCTCAGCTTTCCTGAAGAGCGTTTCAGTCTGGATCTGTGGCTGGGAGATGCACATGATGTCTTTCCTGTTATTGAAAAAACTGCACCAGTTAATGCCTGGTTTCTGGATGGCTTCGCACCATCATGTAATCCAGACATGTGGGAAGAAAATGTTTTAAATAACATTGTGCGTTTATCCGAGATCGGAACAACTTTTGCTTCTTTCAGTGTTGCGGGTGTCTTAAAGCGTGGTTTAAAACGACATGGAATCTCCATTTCCCGTCCACGTGGATTTGGCCATAAACGTGAGATGTTGAAAGCGATCTGGAATCCTGTTGAAGAAAATAAAGACAGTGAAACGGTTTTAGAACAGGAAAGTGCTCAGAAAAAAACTGAACCAAATCTAGAGAGGGGTACTAAACCTCGTCAAATCGCTGTGATTGGCGCTGGAATCGCAGGTTTAAGCGCAGCATGGGCATTCGCTCAGCGTGGTCATCAAATCACGATTTATGACCAGTCAGCGCCTCTTTCAGGCGGTTCCGGCAATCCCCTTGCCCTGCTTAATCCTAAACTATGTTCAGTTGAGGAAAGTGCTGAACATCTGATGACGGTGGCCTGGCAGCATGCCTTAAATCATTATCAGAAATTTAAAGCTTTTCGCTCAATTCAGGTCAATCAGCTTGCCTTAAAAAATTCTGAACAGCTTTTAGGATTGGTAGATGAATATCCCGCAGACATTCTTGCTGCTCAAAGTGCAACAGACCAAGAGATTCAAACTGAATTTCCAGCTTTAAAGTTGTTAGCAGCGGGCACAGTTTCACCTCATCAACTGCGTGATGAAATTTTGCAGCATCCTCTTATTCAATATGTACAGGCTAAAATTAACCATATTGAAACTACTACTCAACCTGAGTTATTTGCAGATCAACAATCCTTAGGCAAGTTTGATCACATCATTGTATGTACCGCACGTGATACCCAGCAATTCTTTAAAAATTATCCACTCCTGAAACCGATTCGTGGACAGGTTAGCTGGGTCAATAATCAAGATCAGCCCTTAAATCAAGATACAGCCTATAGTTATGGCGGTTACTGTATACAGCTCAATCCCGAACAACTGATTTTGGGTGCTTCATTCTATCCGGGTCGGGATGATGCAGAAGTCTTAATAGAAGATCATGTGTATAATTATAAACTTATCCACAGTGTCTTTCCTGAATATGCACAGTCATTACCACCTACCGAAACCTGGCAAGGTCGAGCAGCAGTACGTGCCCAGAGTCAGGATTATTTTCCTTTACTCGGAAAAATGAAAGCAGATGAAGAAATTTACAGTTTTGCAGGTCTCGGCTCCAAAGGTTTTCTATTTGCACCACTGTGTAGTGAAATTCTGGCAGCCCAAATTTTAGGGGAAGCCTGCCCCGCACCTTCGAACTTGGTAAAGAAACTCGACGTGACACGCTTTCAAAAGAAGGTAAAAGCCAAGAAGCCTTATTTTGAGCCTCAAGATTAAAGAGCCTTCCCTTTAATAAAGGGGGAGGAACACTGTTCCGCAAGGGAGAGATTTTAGAAAGAGTTTAACCCCCTCTTTAAAAAAAGGGGCTTTGAAGAAATCTAAACAACAAAAAAGCGCCCTTAGGCGCTTTTTTTCACAAGGTCAATTATGCGCCTTGTTCCAGTGGCATACCTGCATCACGAGCAGCACGAGTACCACCCATCAGGATGACATATTCACGTGAGCTGTCAAAACCTTCTAATTTTTCAGCTGCACGTGGAGCTTTACTCCCACCACCACATAAAATGTAAATCGGTTGATCCGCTGACACCTGAGTCAGGCTATCTGCTGAAAGATCGTTAATGGGCTGATTGACCGCCCCTTTCACGTGTGCTTCAGCATAAGCACTTGCATCTCGTACATCCCAGATTACGGCATTTTCTGGGAACTCAAATGTTGTAATTTCTTGTTTACGGATCATTGCGCACTCCTTTGATGTAAACAACACTTGGCAAATGAAGAAAACATCCCTAGCATCTCAGATATTCTTTCCCTTTGTAAAGGTCTAAACTATGCCTTCTTTCGATATTGTTTCTGAATTAGAAATTTTTGAAGTAAATCATGCAGTTCAAAATACCCAAAAAGAGATTGCAACCCGCTTCGATTTCCGTGGACAGGATGTTTCCATTGAACTGAATGAAAAAAACAAGGAAATCAAAATTAGCACAGAAAGTGATTTCCAATGTGAGCAAGTGTATACCATGCTGGAAAACCATTTCTTCAAGCGTAAAGTGGATATTCAGGCACTAGATCCACAAAAAATGACCGCTTCAGGCAAAAATGTAGTTCAAGTGATCAAGCTTAAAGATGGCCTTGACTCAGATACAGCAAAAAAAATTAATAAGGCCATTAAAGAAAGCGGTATTAAAGTGCAATCTTCTATTCAGGGCGACAAGATTCGTGTGACTGATAAAAAACGCGATACCTTGCAACAAGTGATGGCATTCCTGAAAGAACAACAATTCGGTCTGCCTTTACAGTTCAACAACTTTAAAGACTAAGATATCTCAACGTCTGTAGATAGAATTATGACAAAGAGCAACCGACTGACCAAACTGGTCAAAGCGACATCAAGATTACCGCAAGGTATGCGTACTGCTTTATTAAGTAAGACCTTTGGCCGAGTGGTTCCAATGGTTGGCTCTGCCAAGATTCGCTATCAGGAAATCAGTGCATCCAAAGTTGTGGTGAGTATGGTTAATCATAAAGCCATGCAGAACCATATCGGTCAGATTCATGCCTGTGCCATGGCACTATTGGCAGAAACAGCAACCGGCTTTGTGACTGCAATGAATGTACCTGACAGCGCAGTGGTTTTGATTAAAAGCCTAAAAGTGGACTTTAAGCGCCCAACCAAAGGTGGCATGACTGCAGTAGCTACCTTAACTCCTGAACAGCAAGAACTCATGCAGAGTTCAGAAAAAGGTGAAACACTGGTACAAGTAATCATAACTGATGAATCTGGTGAAGCACCGATTCAATGCGAGATGCTCTGGGCTTGGATTGCCAAGAATCAGTTGAAGCCAGCCTAATTTCAATACAGACAAAAAAATCCCAGATCAATGATCTGGGATTTTTTATTTAATGAATTATGAGTTCTGCTGAGATTCTGCAAATTTCTGTTTTGCTTCATCCGGAATTGGACGTTTATTGCCTTTGACATCCACTGCGACAAAGGTAAATACCCCTTCGGTCACGCGTACAGGTGCACGTGAGTTATCATGACTGTCCCATACTTCGATTTGCATCTGGATCGAGGTATTTCCGACTTTTAGAATTTTGGTATAGCAGCTAATGACATCGCCGACTTTCACAGGAACCAGGAAGGTCATCTGGTTAATCGAAATCGTTGCACAGCGTCCTTTACTAAAGCGCTCTGCATGAATTGCTCCCGCCAAGTCCATTTGTGAAACAATCCAGCCACCAAATACATCTCCACTCCAGTTGGTATCCGCAGGCATTGCAATCGTCTGCAGGGAAAGTACTCCCTCTGGTTTAATATGAGAATCTGTCACTTGAACTCCAGGCTTTTTAAATTAGGATTGAGCATTATTTAACTGCTGATCAAGCCACTTTTGTAGTTCGCTTGAACGTAATGCACCGCTTATTCTAGCAATTTCATTGGTTTTATTCATCAAAACCAGCGTCGGAATACTACGCACATTAAATGCTGAGCTTAATCGCGGATTGGCTTCGGTATCAATTTTAGCAAATACCACCCGTGGATTTTCTTTTGCTACAGCAGCAAAATACGGTGCCATCATTTTACATGGACCACACCAGTCTGCCCATAGATCAATCAGGATGGGAAGATCACTATGGGTGACAAACTGACTAAAGTTCTGTTCATTTAGCTCAATCGGCGCCAGTGGAACCAAAGCCTGATGACACTGACCACATGCTGGATCGGCCGTTAATTTTTCTTCAGGCACACGATTTTTAGCCTGGCAATTCGGGCATACAATGATCATCTAGCGCACTCCAATATGTTGATGTAAGAATTCTAATTGGGTCGAGACTGCTTTTTCAAACCATTCACCATGATAAATATCAAAATGCCGCATATTCCACTCATGATATTGTACAAATGGTGCAATATTGGTTGCGGTTTCCCGGCTAGCTTCAATGGGAATCAAGCTGTCTTGTTGTGCTGCGATAAACAGGACAGGAATAGTGATTTTGCGGACTTGCTGAATAGGACGATAACGCATTAATTTAAAGAATACCCGGGCTGGGATATGACCACTCCAGTAATAATCTGGATTCACAATGGATAAATATCCTTCGTAGCTATCTTGCGTCGGCATAAAACAAAGTTCATAACGATCAACCACCGGCAAGGTCTTGGGAGCCATTCCTACCTTTGCCCCCATATAATCCTGACTGGAAATCTTCAGGGCTTTAGGCAATTGCTGCAAAGGATAAAGTTTGGCACTTTCTGCACCATCAACAAAGGGTACCTGTACCATTACCGCCTGAATATTTTTTAGTTCTGCGGCCAATGTCAGTACATGCCCGCCACCCAATGCTGTTCCCCATAACACAATCCGTTTAGCATCAATGGATTTACGTGCCTGCAAATGCTGGATCATGGTACGCCAGTCTTCAAGCTGAGCACCGATCGACACCAATTCACGCGGACGCCCAGTACTGCCTCCCCAATAGCGATAATCAAACAGAACCACCGCATAACCTGCACTGGCAAAACGTTGGGCATATTGCACCAGTTTAAAATGACGTAAAGCCGCTAGGCCATGAGCCATCAGGATCACAGCTGGTTTGTCAATCTGTTGAGGACGATAGAAATCCGCAGCAATCACTTCCTGACCGCTTTTGACATACAGTGGTTCGACTGTATAGGCGTACATACGCGCTCCATTGCGTTATTTTATAGTTGTAATCGTTTATAAATTTTTCAGAACTAGGCCATCATGTTTTCAGCTTAATGCTATCATAAAGCATATCAAGATAAATGACATAATGGAGTGACATCATGAGCGAAAATGTAGGCTTTGCTGGCCAAATTGGTCCTGAACATATCTCTCAAGTAGTTGAAAAAGGTTTTAAATCAATTATCAATAACCGTCCGGATATGGAAGGTGGCCCTGAACAGCCAACCAGCGTACAAATTGAGGAGGCTGCTCGTAGTGCAGGTCTGGATTATGTCTTCCAGCCAGTAGTTGCTGGCCAGATTACCGAGCTTGATGTGCGTACTTTTGCTAACCATTATAACGAATTACCAAAGCCAATCTTGATGTTCTGCCGTACAGGAAATCGCTCCAATAATTTATATCAGTTAGCGAAACAGATGGATCTGCTGGATGACTAAGGTATTTGGGGAAATGTACTTTTAGTCAACATCTCCTTTTAGTTTCAGAGATCGACGTATGTATAAATTCTTACTGGTTATATGTTGCAGTCTTGCATTGATGGGTTGTAGTTCAATGAATTTTAAGCCTACTGTGGGTGTGAGTGTGGGAACTTCACTTTAATTTTTAAATTGAAATCCCCATAAAAAAACAGCGCCGAAGCGCTGTTTTTTATCAAATTAGTTAGTACAAGTCGTATATGGACTTACACGGTTCGGAGCATAACTTCCATCAGTCGCATAATCACTAGCTAAACTTGGTAATGTTAATGTTGTATAGCCTCTCGTTGGTGTCTGTGCAAGTGTTGTTTTCGCACCAACTTCTACAGATACCCATTGTGCATTAGCTTTCGGATATTCAATAATGAAATCAAATCTACCCGTGCTATCTGTACGATAGGTCGCAGTATATGGATGAGTTGTACTATTATTTGCTGTCCCACCTAAGAAGCGAACCACGCGTAATGCCTGACCATTAGCTACCCAAGTTGAAGTATTTGCATTAATTGGACATGTAGTTGTCAAATTCTGCATTAATGTCTGTGACGGTGTAAAATTCAACAGTGGATAGTAATAGTCATTTGGTTTAATCCACTCTTTTAAACTTATGAATGGATAAACTGCATCTAATTCTTTCACCTCTTTTGTCTTTGGTGTTCCATCTGAATTATTTTCAGGATTACCATTTGCATCTAAAACAGGTTTAGTCACGATTTTCCATGGATCTTTTTGAATACCAAACACCCATTCACCGATGACATAAGAAGTTGGACGAACATCCAGAACAACATCCTGATTTGCAACAGGTTTACCATCAACATCAACTAATTGAACAGAACCTTCTTTTTGATAATAAATTCCATTAGCTGTTGATGTAATCTCTGTTGGATTAAAGTTAACAGCAATAGAACCAACAGTTACTGGCACTTCTGAATTTACAACATCAATATGATGTGGTACACGTCGCTCTGTATTCTGTGCATCTTTAACTATAGCTTCCACACGTAAATCTGCAGCAGAGAAGTCATAGGCTGGATCACGTAAGCTTTCATCAATAACAATCGTAAATTTTGCCCAACCATTCTCATCACTTTCTACAGTTGATGCACCACGAATATAAGCACCATTTTGACTATATGCCGGGATTGTTAAAGTTACAGCTTTACCAACTTGACTTGATCCTTCTAAGTCAACGACTAATACAGACACTTCAACACTATCACCTCTTAGATTCAATTTATCTTTAGATGACTTGATTTTTAAATCTAATGTTGGTGCTAGAACTGTTGGTGAATGGACTTGAATACTACCAGGTTGAGTTACTATAGCACCTGTTGCAGTGGTATGTGTTGCTGTTAATTCAATTGGTAGAACAGGAGTTGATAATATTCCCTGTAATGATTTCATTGATACTTCAAATACAGCTTCACCAAACTCATTTGTTGTAATTTGTGAAGAACCATTAATACTCGTAGCATTACGTGGGTCATTAATCGCTAAAGTTACAGTTTCATTGGCAACCCCACCTTGATTCGCATCAAGAAGTTTAACTGTTACAAATGCACTATCACCAGATGATGACAAAGATACTCGACTGCTATCTATCGTCAAGTGATAAGGATTACTAATATCTTGAACAGTAAAAGTTAGATCCGTCTGAAGTTTATTACCACGTGGATCACGAATAGTACCCGTAACCATAATAGAGCTTAATACTGTTTTTGTAATACCTTTTGGCACAATCAAGTCAATAGGAACTGAACCGTTTCCTTGTATCACTACTCCTTCAGCACTCAGCTTAATACCTGCAGCTATCGCTTCTGGATTCAAAGTTAATTGCATTGGTGTACCATTAGCAGTATTAATCCCCATTTCATCTTTAACAGCTGCATACACTTTAACTGTTTGCCCAGCTATCACTGTTTTTACATCTGATGTTAAACGTGGATTTAAAGCATTTGCTGGAGCGGTGATACCAATTACACTTGTTTGCTGTAAACGATCGCCATTATTTAAGTTCGTACCAACTACTGCAAAGACAATACCATTTTTGATCAAACTAGCATCATATGCGCCCTCAGAAACGGTAACCGTAAATTCAGCTTCACCCTTACTGTTAGTTTGAGTTGGTACATTGCTTAATGTCACACGACTAGAAGTTAAACTAGATAGTGCAACTGCGATAGGCGTGTTTGGAATTGTATTACCAGCTTTATCAACTGCTTTAATTTTGACGCGTGTTTCACCACCAAGAACAGAAATTGTATCTAATGGCTTATCATCTACTGTCGTAAAAATAAGATTCGCTAATTCAGGTAAAATAACCTTAGCTTTATCTAACTCAATTTTACGAACCAGCGTATATTCAGAACCATCCGCACGTCGTGCAGTTGCTGTAAATTCAAGATCATTTGCAGCTAAGTTTTCAATTTCTGTATCACTTTGAGGATTGAGTGTCACTCTAAATGTTGCAAGACCTTTGTCATCTGTCATGACTTGAGATGGCGTGTTGAAACTTACACCATTACTTAAAGCAGCTTCATTTAGACCAAGTGAAACAACTTGGTTTGCAAATGCCTTACCTTCAGTATCTTTTGCATTAATCGTCACTTGGATTGTCTTAGGTGTATTCACATCCAATGCAACTACATAATCAGATGCATCTAAGGTAAAGTAATCTAGAATCTGCCCGGCATTTGGTGATTTAAAGTTCAAGGTTTGAACAGCAGCTTTACCATTGCTGGTGGTCGCCGTGATACGAACACCTGGACTTACCAACTTAATCTGCTCTTGAGTACTTGCTGCTTTATATTCAAACTCAAAATAAGCGTAACCATTGGCATCAGTAAACTTAGTTGCTTCACCTGTTAAAGTGAATTGTGCTGTTTTTAACTGCTCTAGAGTTAAATCCGGTGTATCAATCGTAACTTTTGCACCCTGTAAAGCACCCTTATCAGCAGATAACGCTTTTACTGGAATAATGATTTTTTGATCTTTTGAATAATCAAATGCTTGCAGAATTGGATCAATTAAAACTTCTGCAGGTGTAGACTCAACATCAGGAGCTCTTAAATCAATACGGCGAGAAGCTTCATAATTCGAACCATCAGCACGTTTAGCTGTTAATGTAACCTGTAAATCACCAGTCACATCATCAATCAGCTTTTGCACTTCCGCTTTATTACGTGGCAATGCCTTAAAGGTAAAGGTTACATATCCATCAGCATCCGTTTTTTGCGTAAAGGTTTGTGCACCAACATTCGCACCTGTTGGATCAAGTAAATAAACACCATTATTATGTGCTTGTTCATTATAACTGATCGTTACATCTTGATTAGCAAGTGCTTTACCACCCACATTGATTGCACGTACCTTAACAGTAATATCAGTTTGTACGTTTTCTTCAATCGCAGCATAACCATTTGTATCAATAGAAATATAATCTAATGCTTCTGAAGTTAAAGACTCTCTAAAGTTCAATTTTGTTGTCTGTGTTTTTCCATTTGCAGTTGCGGTAACAATCACACCATTTAAGATCTCACGCTGTACTGTAGATTCTGCATATTTATATTCAAATACAAATGTCGCATAGCCGTCATCACCAGTAAACTGTTCAGCTGCTCCATTTAAACTAAAGTTGAGTTGTGCTAATTTCGCTTGAATATCAGTTGTGATTGCAACTTTTTCATTTTTCAGCGTACTGCCAGCAGCATCTAATGCTTTAACGCGTACTTGAATCGTATGATTTTGAGTATAGTCAAATGAATTTAAGATTGGATCAATAACTAAAGTCTCAACTTTAGATTCAACTTGCTCTTCGGCTTGCACTAATTCAACTTTACGTTGAGCTTGACGAACAGATCCATCAGCAACTGCAGATAAGACTTTCACTGTTACGCCATTTGCCAATAATGCTTCTAATTCCTGTTGGTTCTTTGGATGCACACTGAATTCAAATTTTGCATAACCTTTTGCATCAGTTGCTACTGATGAAGCTGTAAGAAGATTAATACCATTTTCATTGGTCAATTCAATCTGAACATTTTGATTTGCCAAAACTGAACCATCAGTACCTTTTGCAAGCACTGATAATACAACTTTAGTTTCTACATCCTTATCAATGACAGCTTTACCAATCATATCAATGACAAGATAATCAAGCGTATTAGTTTGAGTTTCCGCAAAGTTAATAACTGTGCGCTGCTCTTTACCATTTGCAGTCGCCAATAACGCTACACCTTTCAATGCAAGGTTTTTTTGCTCTGTAGATTTTGCATCGTAGTTATAGCTAAATTCGAAGACAGCATAGCCTTGATCATCGGTATATTGCTCAGCAGCACCATTTAAACTCAAATTGAGTTTCGCTAATTCTGCACTTGAGATGTTTTCAGGACGCAATGTAATTTTTTCATTACGTAATGCGCTACCATCTTCACCAATCGCCTTCACTCGTACCGCAATGGTAGAATTTTTACTGTAATCATAAACACTAATCGGATCAATGATCAGATAATCAACTTCACTTGGTGCTTCTGCTTCTGACTTATAAAGTTCAACTTTTCTTGATACTTTGTATGCAGAACCATCTACACGCTGTGCAGATAAACGAACATTCAAACCAGATGCAAGCAATGCCTCTAATTCAGATGCATTTTCTGGTGCAATGTTGACTTTAAATGTGGCTTGTCCTTGTGCATTGGTCACAACTTCTGTCGCAGAATTAAATGAAATACCACTATTGGTTTCTGTTTCATTCAATTCAATTTTCACAGTCTGGTCTTTTAATGCCTGACCATTTGTTGCCAATGCAGTTGCTGTAATCGTCACTTCTGTTGGTTTATCGGTTGAGATAACTGCACGACCACCTGTAGATACCACTAAATAATCAAGATTGATTTCTTGTTCATTTGCAGGTGCTTTAAAGTTAATAATCGTATTATTCGTCTTTCCATTAGCAGTTGCTTTAATTTCAAAACCATTCAGCAGTTTCTTTTGTGCAGAAGACTGTGCATTGTATTTATAGTCAAATGTGAATGTCACGTAACCATAATCATCAGTCAGTTTCGTCGCATCGCCAACAAGACTTAAATTCAGATCAGCTAACTCTTGTGCACTAAGGGCTGTCGTTAAGCTTACTTTTTCATTACGTAAAGACTGACCAGCTTGACCAATCGCTTTCACGCGTACTTGAATTGTTTGGTCTTTTGTATAGTCATATGCTGCTTGTAACGGATCGATTAGTAGTGAAGATACTTGCGATGCTTGCTCTTGCTCAATAAGCTTAATCGTTCTTAGCGTTGTATATTCAGAACCATCTTTTGCAGTTGCTTTAACAGCGACTGTTACACCACTCGCAAGCAATGCATTCAGTTCATCTTTATTCTTTGGTTTCGCATTTAAAACGAACTCAGCATTACCTAATACATCTGTAACTAGGTTATTAGAGGTCGCATACGTTACGCCATTTGAAACTGCAGTATTATCAATACCAATACTGATACGTTGGTTAGCTAAAACCTTACCATCTGTACCCATTGCCTTGACACGGATCTTGATCGGTGTATCTGTAGTGGTCGAAATTAAGGCTTGTCCATCTGTATCGACAGTAAAGAAACTTAAGTCGATACTATCGCTCGGAGCCTTAAAGTTAATGCGAATATTACTAACCTTACCATTTGCCAAAGCATTGAAAGTAAGACCTTTTTTCGCAAGTTCTTCTTGTTCAGGCGTTTCGTTATACTGGTAACTAAGTTTAAACGTTGCATAACCTAATGCATCAGTGATTTGTTCTGCTTGGGTCGTAAAACTTAAGCCTAACTGCTGCATCTGCTGATTAGTTAAGGCAGATTTTAATTGAATTTTTTCTTTTGCTAATGGGCTTCCATTGACATCTAATGCTTTTACACGAACGGTAATTTCTTGATTTTGCGTATAGTCAAAACGGGTTAAGATTGGATCTACCATGAGGTAATCCACTTGACTCGTTCCAGTGTCAATAATCGAGTTTGAAACTAAATCAATTTTACGAGTAACTGAATGCTTAGAACCATCATTACGATAAGACACTACTGCAACAGTTAGGCCTTTTTCAATCAAGGTATTTAATTCAGTCAAATTACGTGCTGCAACTTTTAATTTAAATTCAACTTTACCTTGTGCATCCGATACAAGCTTAGTTGCCGTGGCATATGAAACACCATTTGAAATCGCAGTTTCATCAATACCAATAGCTAATTCTTGATTTGCAAGAACTGCACCATCAACACCAAAGGCTTGCGTACGTACTACAATTTCAGTTTGTTGATTAAGTGCAATTTGAGCTAAACCATCAGTATCTAAAGTAAAGTAATCAAGGCTGACTTTGTCACTGACACTCTTTGTATTGAAGTTAACTTTAATCGTTTGAGTCTTTTGATTAGATAATGCCGTGGATGTAAAAGTAATCCCTTGCTTAGCCAACGCTTGCTGTTCTGCAGATTTATTATATTGATACTTATAAACAAACTCTGCATAACCATCTGCATCTGTTAAAACTTCAGCAGCTGTACTTAAACTTAAACTCAACTTATTCAGCTGATCATCTGAAAGTAAAGATTTAATTGATACTTTTTCATTTTTAAGAGGGCCACCTTTTTCACCAATTGCTTTTACTTTAATTGTAATGTCTTGGTTGTTGGTAGGATCAAAGTTTTCATTAATTGGGTCAATTAAGAGATACTTAACTGCTTCAGTTGCAACAGCCTTATCTTCAACAACAATTTTAATATTATTGCTAATACCGTTATCTGTTGTAAACGTCGCTGTGATCCCTGAAGCCTTTAATGCTTCTACAGCTGCTGCTGTTTGCGATGCTGGTGTTTTAATTCTGAAAGTGACATAACCCTCTGCGCCGACAGACTGACTTTCATTTAAATCAAAGTTAACACCATCACTACTGCCTTCTAACTTAACAGCATTTGCTACAGCTTCGCTATTCAAGGTAAGTTTGATTTTACCTTTTTTCGCAGCATGTCCATTGTTCGCAATCGCTTTTACCTTAATTTCAACACTGTCAGACATTGCATTGATTTTATAAGATGAAGCGATTTCTAGACGTTGAATAGCTTCTTGATCGGTTGCACTATCATCTGCAGTAATGACATCAACAGTAATGGTCGCGAATTTCTCAGGGTTCTCTAGGAAAGTTGCTTTAAGTTCAATCCCTTCATCCTTCAAAGCAAGTGGTGTATCAGAATTACTTTTTAGGATAAATTCCGCATAACCTTGTGCATTTGTAATGGCTTCAGTTTTATCCAAGGTCACACCACGACCAGATTGATTGGTCTCCAGGCGAACTTTTTTACCTGCTAAATCTTGTTTATTGGAATTCTTGGCATATACACGAATACGTGCTTCGCCATTTTTTGCAGCAATCGGTGCATCAGGCTTAATAATTTCAAGTTTATCGACAATTGTTGCAATATCTTTAAATGTTAGAGACGTAGTTGCTTGCTTTTCTGCACGATGCTCATCAATGAGTTTAAAGTTTAGTGTTTTAGATGTATCTACAAGCTGTTGAATTTGTGCCGGAGTTAAATTTTTATTTGCTACAAGTTTAAAATTTGCTTTACCTTCACTATCTGTCTGTACAGATGATCCATTGCTAATTACAAACAATCCTTGTAACTCAGCAGGTAAAGACAATTCAACGGTTTGTCCTGACTTAGAACCACCTTTTGGATCAGTCACTTGGACAAAAAATTCAACTGCCCCATTTGGTAAATCAATCGTAAGGCCTTGTGGCACATCTAGAGTATAATCACTAACAATTACACTAGATTTTTTAATATTAAGGGTATATACCTGTTTAACTTGTGTACCATCTACAGTTGCAGTTAATTGTACTTTACCAGATTCAATATTAATTGAAGGAATTTTAAGCTCAAAAATAGCAATACCATCTTCAGCTGTAGCAACTAAGGAACTTTTGCTTGTTACACCTAATTTATCTGAATCATTAATCGCTAATCGTACATTTTTGCTAGAAATTCCACCTTTATCTGCATTTAAGACCTGAACAGCAATTTGTACAGTTGAATTATCTACAACCTGAACAATATTTTGGCCACTCGAATCTTGCAAACTAATATTCAAGCTTTCTGGAACTTGAGCTGTATTATCTGTAGATTCATTGCCACCTCCATTATTTCCTCCTGTATTTGGTTGACTATTATTGTCATTATTATAGTAACCGTCACTCCCCCCCCCGCCACATGCAACTAAAGAAATCGATGTTGCTAAAACAGTCGTGTTAACCCCTAATTTTTTTAAATTTATAAACAAACTCATGTTTTTTCCCACTGCATATAATAGTTAAGCTGCCATAAAAGTTAATCGTCTGGCTTTTACACAAAATTTACTCAAAATATCAAAAATAAGCAATCTAGTTACATAATTTACATCAGAAACATTGTAAATCATGCATATAAATATTCATGTTCTGAGAATTGGTAAGCAATTTATGTATGACATTATTATTATCGGTGCAGGCACAGCAGGAATCAGTGCTTATAAAGAAGCTATTAAATATACCCAAAATATTTTAATTATTAATGCTGGTTCATGGGAGACTACATGTGCTCGTGTAGGCTGTATGCCGAGCAAGCTTCTAATTTCTTCTGCTAATCGTATGCATGAGATTAAAACTGCAGAAAATCTCGGATTAGAGCATGATGCAGTAATAAATACCTCCATCGTTATGGATCGCCTGCATAAGCTTCGCGATCATTATATTCGGGCCACTTTAAAAGAAGTAGAACAATGGGATTCAGTCCATAAAGTATCTGGGCACGCAAAATTTACTAATGCTCAAACAGTCCAAGTAGACGGAAAATCTTATAAAGCTAAAAGTTTTATTATTGCAGTAGGCTCTCGACCAAATTTTGATGACACCTTAAAAAATGAACTAGGCGATAAACTCCTGACTTCTGATGAAATCTTTGAGCTTTCATATTTACCCAAATCCTTAGCAGTGATTGGTAGTGGCGTTATTGCAATTGAATTGGCTCAAGCCATGCAACGTTTAGGAGTGCGTACTACTATGTTTGCTCGTAGTCAGAAAATAGGTGTACTCACTAGTCCAACTCTACAAGCTTTGGTTAGAGAGCAGTTAAATAACGAACTGACTATCAAATTTAAAACTTTACCTGATCAAGTCAAACTCCTTAATGATCAGGTAAAAATTGACTATATAGAGAATGATCAAAAGCAAAGTATTGAAGTAGATTATGTACTCTCAGCCACTGGTCGTAGCTCTAATTTGGATCGATTAGATTTAGAGAAAATTAATCCTGAATTCCATGATGTTAAAAAGCTACCTATCAATAAAAAAACCAAACAATTAGAAAACTTACCCATTTTTATTGTTGGAGATGCAGCCCCTGATGTCCCAATTCAACATGAAGCTGCCCATAATGGTAAAGAAGTAGTCCAAAACTGCTTAAATTTTCCAGATGTTCAACCTATTTCTACCCTAACTCCTTTGGCAATCGTATTTAGCCAACCAGAAATGGCGATTATTGGACAAAGTTACAAACAGTTAGAGGAAAAAAATGCAGAATATATTAGAGGCTTTGTATCTTATGAAAGACAGGGACGCGCATTAATCCTTGCTGAAAATAAAGGTGGAGCTGAAGTATATATAGATAAAAAGTCAGGAAAATTATTAGGCGCCGAACTATTCTGTCCTCAAGCCGAACATCTAGCACACATGCTAGCCTGGATGATTGATGCAGAGCAAGATATTCATCAGATTCTGGCAAAGCCTTACTATCATCCGACTTTAGAAGAAGGACTAAGAACAGCATTTAAACATGCTCGTCGTCAGCTTGATCAACAGGAAATAATTGAAAATTCTTAAATATATTAAAGAAGTATTGATAGATAAAATTTAATTACTTCAAACAATATGGTGCAGCTAATAGCTCTGAAGTTTTGGCTGCTCCTTATTACTCCTTAACTCATTTTTTAGATCAGAAAATATCAATAGAAAAAGTTGTAACTATTTAAACCCCACGCATAAAAAAAGCCCCCTGCGTGAGCAGAGGGCTTTTGGAATAATGAGCTGGCGATGACTTACTCTCACATGGGAGACCCCACACTACCATCAGCGCTAAGAGGTTTCACTTCTGAGTTCGGGAAGGGATCAGGTGGTTCACTCTTGCTATGGTCGCCAGCACAACTGGTATGATTACTCGCTATGGTCTTATCTACGTTGCTTGCGCTTCGTTTGCCTAGCTTTCTTCAAATAGAATGCATTAACAGATGTATCTGAGTCGCAGTAGTTTGTTCGATTAGCTTAACTAAATCAAGGCTTCGTCTGATCGTTAGATCAATATGAAATCAATTGATGCTTTATATACAACTGCTTGGGTGTTGTATAGTCAAGCCTCACGAGCAATTAGTATTGGTCAGCTTCACATATCGCTATGCTTCCACATCCAACCTATCAACGTCGTAGTCTTCAACGGCTCTTTAGGAGACATAAAGTCTCGGGGAAATCTTATCTTGAGGTAGGCTTCCCGCTTAGATGCTTTCAGCGGTTATCCCTTCCGAACATAGCTACCCGGCGATGCGACTGGCGTCACAACCGGTACACCAGAGGTTCGTCCACTCTGGTCCTCTCGTACTAGGAGCAGATCCTCTCAAATTTCCAGCGCCCACGGTAGATAGGGACCGAACTGTCTCACGACGTTCTAAACCCAGCTCGCGTACCTCTTTAAATGGCGAACAGCCATACCCTTGGGACCTGCTTCAGCCCCAGGATGAGATGAGCCGACATCGAGGTGCCAAACACCGCCGTCGATATGAACTCTTGGGCGGTATCAGCCTGTTATCCCCAGAGTACCTTTTATCCGTTGAGCGATGGCCCTTCCATACAGAACCACCGGATCACTAAGACCTACTTTCGTACCTGCTCGACTTGTGGGTCTCGCAGTTAAGCGCGCTTTTGCCTTTATACTCTACGCGTGATTTCCGACCACGCTGAGCGCACCTTCGTACTCCTCCGTTACTCTTTAGGAGGAGACCGCCCCAGTCAAACTACCCACCAGACATGGTCCTCGCTCCCGATCAGGGAGCAGAGTTAGAACCTCAATATTACCAGGGTGGTATTTCAAGGACGGCTCCATGGCAACTAGCGTCACCACTTCAAAGCCTCCCACCTATCCTACACAAGTAAGATCAAAGTTCAATGTCAAGCTGCAGTAAAGGTTCACGGGGTCTTTCCGTCTAGCCGCGGGTACACCGCATCTTCACGGCGAATTCGATTTCACTGAGCCTCTGCTGGAGACAGCGCCGCCATCATTATGCCATTCGTGCAGGTCGGAACTTACCCGACAAGGAATTTCGCTACCTTAGGACCGTTATAGTTACGGCCGCCGTTTACTGGGGCTTCGATCAAGAGCTTCGCTTACGCTAACCCCATCAATTAACCTTCCAGCACCGGGCAGGCATCACACCCTATACGTCCACTTTCGTGTTTGCAGAGTGCTATGTTTTTAATAAACAGTTGCAGCGGCCTGGTTTCTGAGGCTGCCAACAGCTCAAGGAGCAAGTCCTATCACCGCCGGCAGCGTACCTTCTCCCGAAGTTACGGTACCATTTTGCCTAGTTCCTTCAGCAGAGTTCTCTCAAGCGCTTTGGTCTACTCGACCTGACCACCTGTGTCGGTTTCGGGTACGATTCCAGTGTAACTGAAGCTTAGAGACTTTTCCTGGAAGTATGGTATCAGCCACTTCACCAGTAAACTGGCTTGCTATCAACTCTCAGCATAGAGCACCCCGGATTTGCCTAAGATGCATGCCTACTGTCTTCCACCTGGACAACCAACGCCAGGCTGACTTAACCTTCTCCGTCCTCTCATCGCATTACACTGAAGTATTGGAATATTAACCAATTTCCCATCGACTACGCCTCTCGGCCTCGCCTTAGGGGTCGACTCACCCAGCCCCGATTAACGTTGGACTGGAACCCTTGGTCTTTCAGCGAACGGGTTTTTCACCCGTTTTGTCGTTACTCACGTCAGCATTCGCACTTCTGATACCTCCAGCAGACTTCTCAATCCACCTTCATCGGCTTACAGAACGCTCCCCTACCACTTGCAATAAATTGCAAATCCGCAGCTTCGGTACATAGTTTTAGCCCCGTTACATCTTCCGCGCAGGCCGACTCGACTAGTGAGCTATTACGCTTTCTTTAAAGGGTGGCTGCTTCTAAGCCAACCTCCTAGCTGTCTATGCCTTCCCACATCGTTTCCCACTTAACTATGATTTAGGGACCTTAGCTGGCGGTCTGGATTGTTTTCCTCTTGACTACGGACGTTAGCACCCGCAGTCTGTCTCCCGGATAGTACTCATTGGTATTCGGAGTTTGCATCGGTTTGGTAAGTCGGGATGACCCCCTAGCCGAAACAGTGCTCTACCCCCAATGGTATTCGTCCGAGGCGCTACCTAAATAGCTTTCGGGGAGAACCAGCTATCACCGAGTTTGATTAGCCTTTCACCCCTATCCACAAGTCATCCCCTGGCTTTTCAACGACAGTGGGTTCGGTCCTCCAGTTAGTGTTACCCAACCTTCAACCTGCTCATGGATAGATCACCCGGTTTCGGGTCTATACCCAGCAACTATACGCCCTATTAAGACTCGATTTCTCTACGGCTCCCCTATGCGGTTAACCTCGCTACTGAATATAAGTCGCTGACCCATTATACAAAAGGTACGCAGTCACCACACGAAGTGGCTCCCACTGCTTGTATGCATGCGGTTTCAGGATCTATTTCACTCCCCTCACAGGGGTTCTTTTCGCCTTTCCCTCACGGTACTGGTTCACTATCGGTCAGTCAGGAGTATTTAGCCTTAGAGGATGGTCCCCCTATATTCAGACAAGGTTTCACGTGCCTCGCCCTACTCGACATCATCATATCAGCCCTTTCGTGTACAGGACTATCACCCACTATGGTTGCACTTCCCAGAGCATTCCACTAAAACTGATATGACTTAATGGGCTGTTCCCCTTTCGCTCGCCGCTACTGAGGGAATCTCAATTGATTTCTTTTCCTACGGATACTGAGATGTTTCACTTCTCCGCGTTCGCCTCATAAACCTATGTATTCAGTTTATGATACCGACCTTATAGCCGGTGGGTTCCCCCATTCAGACATCTCCGGATCACAGGATATTTGCCGCCTCCCCGGAGCTTTTCGCAGGCTATCACGTCTTTCTTCGCCTCTGACTGCCAAGGCATCCACCACATGCACTTAATTACTTGACTATACAACCCCAAACAGTCGTTACACCTACAAGTCAGTGTAGCAACGTAGTTGTTTGCGATCTTGTGAACTTAATCACTGTACAGCTTCAATTAGATTCATATACCAAAACGCTTGATTCAGTTAATTTCGCTAGTTCTCATTCAATCACTTCAACAATCAATCTTGCGATCTCTTGTTTCCGCTCTTGTATGAGTATGAACAAATTATTTCAACTCAAATATATTCTGTTAATGATTTAATGCATCCTCGTCGGACTGCATTACTGTGATAAATCACAGAGATTAATAACAATGCCGCGTATTATACGCCGCTTTCTTACTAAGCTCTATAAGCTATCAAACCGTTTGCTTAATGTTTAACTCATTGCATCGCAATGAGTGGTGGAGACTAGGAGAGTCGAACTCCTGACCTCCTGCGTGCAAAGCAGGCGCTCTACCAACTAAGCTAAGTCCCCAGCTTATCATATAGGATTCAATGTTCTGATTTTCTGCTTTACTCTGCAATTACTTGCTTCGTCAGGAGTGGTGGGTCTGACAAGACTTGAACTTGTGACCCCACGCTTATCAAGCGTGTGCTCTAACCAACTGAGCTACAGACCCTCAGATACATCGTCATGAAGAACAACTTGTTGTGGATTCTTACCAATCGTCAATCTTTCGTTAAGGAGGTGATCCAGCCGCAGGTTCCCCTACGGCTACCTTGTTACGACTTCACCCCAGTCATCGGCCACACCGTGGTAAGCGTCCTCCTTGCGGTTAGACTACCTACTTCTGGTGCAACAAACTCCCATGGTGTGACGGGCGGTGTGTACAAGGCCCGGGAACGTATTCACCGCGGCATTCTGATCCGCGATTACTAGCGATTCCGACTTCACGCAGTCGAGTTGCAGACTGCGATCCGGACTACGATCGGCTTTTTGAGATTAGCATCTGCTCGCGCAGTAGCAACCCTTTGTACCGACCATTGTAGCACGTGTGTAGCCCTGGCCGTAAGGGCCATGATGACTTGACGTCGTCCCCGCCTTCCTCCAGTTTGTCACTGGCAGTATCCTTAAAGTTCCCACCCAAAGTGCTGGCAAATAAGGAAAAGGGTTGCGCTCGTTGCGGGACTTAACCCAACATCTCACGACACGAGCTGACGACAGCCATGCAGCACCTGTATCAGAGTTCCCGAAGGCACCAATCCATCTCTGGAAAGTTCTCTGTATGTCAAGGCCAGGTAAGGTTCTTCGCGTTGCATCGAATTAAACCACATGCTCCACCGCTTGTGCGGGCCCCCGTCAATTCATTTGAGTTTTAGTCTTGCGACCGTACTCCCCAGGCGGTCTACTTATCGCGTTAGCTGCGCCACTAAAGCCTCAAGGGCCCCAACGGCTAGTAGACATCGTTTACGGCATGGACTACCAGGGTATCTAATCCTGTTTGCTCCCCATGCTTTCGCACCTCAGTGTCAGTATTAGGCCAGATGGCTGCCTTCGCCATCGGTATTCCTCCAGATCTCTACGCATTTCACCGCTACACCTGGAATTCTACCATCCTCTCCCATACTCTAGCTAACCAGTATCGAATGCAATTCCCAAGTTAAGCTCGGGGATTTCACATTTGACTTAATTAGCCACCTACGCGCGCTTTACGCCCAGTAAATCCGATTAACGCTTGCACCCTCTGTATTACCGCGGCTGCTGGCACAGAGTTAGCCGGTGCTTATTCTGCGAGTAACGTCCACTTATCCCGGGTATTAACCAGGTAAGCCTCCTCCTCGCTTAAAGTGCTTTACAACCAAAAGGCCTTCTTCACACACGCGGCATGGCTGGATCAGGGTTCCCCCCATTGTCCAATATTCCCCACTGCTGCCTCCCGTAGGAGTCTGGGCCGTGTCTCAGTCCCAGTGTGGCGGATCATCCTCTCAGACCCGCTACAGATCGTCGCCTTGGTAGGCCTTTACCCCACCAACTAGCTAATCCGACTTAGGCTCATCTATTAGCGCAAGGTCCGAAGATCCCCTGCTTTCTCCCGTAGGACGTATGCGGTATTAGCGTCCCTTTCGGAACGTTGTCCCCCACTAATAGGCAGATTCCTAAGCATTACTCACCCGTCCGCCGCTAGGAATCAGGTGCAAGCACCCTATCCCCGCTCGACTTGCATGTGTTAAGCCTGCCGCCAGCGTTCAATCTGAGCCATGATCAAACTCTTCAGTTAAAATCATTTCGAGTTTTATAAGTAAAACTCTTAAACTTGGCTCATCAATTTCCTGACTTAAATTTCGCTCAAATAAACTTCGAGTAATTCAAACCAATCAATCAATGAAAATAATTTCGATCAATCAACCAGTAAAAATCCACACAAGTTGTTCTTCATAATCTCTTAATGATCTTCTTACTACTTCGTCAGTAGCAAGCTAGGTCGGCTATACTACTCTCTATCTCTAGAAAGTCAACCAGTAATGAAAATTATTTTTAAACTTCCTTTCTAAAACCCAACTTAACCATTTCATGCTAAGTTACTGTTTTATCAGAAGTTTTAATCTTCATCACCGCCGATGGATGTGCATTATAGACCAATCCCAAACAAGCGCAACCCCTATTTTTAAGAAAATACTTCAGTTGATTATTATTTCTACAAAAATGCCGACTTTCCCTATTTCTTGAGCATTAAAGGTACAGGATTGGCCAATGTACTTAATAATTTCTCTTTTTTATTGTGTTCCTGAAAGCGCAAGGAGCGGCAATCTATATATTCACAATAGCCCCCATCCCCATGCTCAGTCTCGCCATTAATTCTGACTTCGTAATTAAAGCTTCCAACATAACCCGCAGCCAGACCAAATTTGAAATCTCCCCGACTTTGCCCCTGCAGCAAGATCTGCATTCCTTTGCCGTCTTCATAGCACCACTCAAACTCACGCGGCAGATACATCTTTTGCCCATTTGGGGTAGTCACACTCGGATAAACCCGATGCACCTTGAAATAGACTTTTTGATCGAACATTTGACTGGTCATATTTTTCAGGTCACGCAGATAAATTCGTGACTGCACAATACTGTTCAGACTATCCCGAATTTGTGCCAGCAATAATTGTCGTCCTTCACTCAGGTTAATAATCTGATAAGTCAGAAAGGCTAAAGGCAAATAGGGAAAATTAAAGCTGCGTGCAAATTCAAAACTACCTAAGCTCTCAATAATATATTTCTGATCTTTATAATGTAAGGTACCCTGACAATAACAGAGCAAAGACCAATGATCAGCCAGTGCAAAGCGCATTTGGGTGAAGTGTGAAATCAGATTGGTCGTATGGATGCTGAGATCAAAGCTCAGTTCAGAATCAAAACGCTGTAAACGAAAATGCGGAAAGTCGCCTGTCAGTTTTTCACGATCCAGAAACTGAAACAGGCCATACTGAAACTTGCAATCCTTTTTGATTGAATAGCAATTTAATTGTCCTGCCATATGCGGACTGGTACTACAGATTACTGTAACTGTATCCAGTGCATTGGTTTGAATAGCACTCGGGTTTGCCAACATCGGTGCATTAGGCTGACCGATGATACTCAAAAAGTTAAGATAATGAAGGGGTGCAGGCAGATCAGGAAGCGTCAGGCCCTGATGAATAATTTTATATTTCTGGTTTGGCCCATGATAGGCAAGATTATGCTGGGAAACAGCAGGAGTCTGATTCAGCTGTTTCGAACGATCTAGAAAATCTTGAAGAAACTGCATCTCAAACTCCTTATTTTTATATTGTTATAAGGTACTCTGTCTTTTTGCCATAAAGGTTGTAAGGAAACCAGACAAGGCATAGATGACGGAGATCACGAGAATCCCTACCGGAATATTATAAGTCATCGCTGCAAAGATAAACACTGCGATTGGCAACACGAAAAACGGTACTCGTCTACGCTCTACAGTTTTAAATGAATAGTATTTGATATTAGAAATCATCAACAAGCCAACGATTACGATAATCGCAGCATTAATGATTTGTACAGTAAAGTCACGAATATCAAACACAGCCGGGAAATCCAATCCCACCCAAACCAGTGAAATAATAATGACGGCTGCTAATGGACTCGCAACGCCAATAAAATAACGTTTGTCCACTACGCCAATCTGAACGTTAAAGCGTGCCAGACGGAAAGCCGCACAAGCGGTATAGACAAAACATGCCGCCAGCCCGATACGACCTAAACCACTTAATCCCCAGCTATACATGAGAATGGCTGGCGCTACACCGAAGGCCAGCATATCGGATAGTGAGTCAAACTGTTCACCGAATGGACTTTGTGCCCCAATTGCACGTGCCACACGGCCATCGAGACCATCAAACAAGGCCGCCAGGAAAATCGCATAAATGGCTTGCTGAAACTCGCCATTCATACTGGCAATAATCGAGTAAAAGCCTGATAACAACGCAGCGGTTGTAATCAGGTTAGGCCACAGATAGATACCTCGACGCTTAACTCTTTGCCCTTCCTGGGTATGCTCAACCTCTTCCACCTCGAAGGTGATGCCATCAAATGGCAAATCTTTAGAAGATTCATGTTCCGGCTTATTTGTACTTGTCATTCTTGTCGATCCTAACTATGACCCGATCTTTAAAATATTATTCGCCTACTAACCAACGAACTGCAGCATGACCGCCATTTTCCTGCATACGCAAATGCGGGAATAACCATTGCAACGCTTCGTCTGCATCTTCAGAGAACTTCCAAGGTGGGTTAATCACCAGTAAACCACAACCATTTAAACCCACCGGCGTATCATCTGGCCATACACAGATTTCACATACCAACTGACGGCGAATCCCGGTCTTGAACATTTTCTTCTCGAAACGCTCAATCATGGCACGGTCTTTAATTGGGTACCAAACTGCAAATACGCCTGTCGGCCATTTTTTATAAGCAGCAACCAGTAATTCAACCAATTGAGGGAAGTCTTTACGCTCCAGCTCATAAGGCGGATCGATCATGACCAGACCACGTTTTTCTTTCGGTGGAATGACTGCGAGCAAGCCTTCATACGCATCACGCTCATGCAGACCGGCACGTTTATCGAAAATGTTATGACGTAGCTGCTGAAACACATCACGCTGCATTTCAAAAATAGTGGCCTTGTCAATTTCACGCATGCCTTCCAGCGCAAACCAGGGTGAACCCGGATATGCACCTTTACCAAAGTTTTCACGCATTTTCTCAACAATTTTTAAATATTGTTGTACGCCTTCTGGTGCATTACGCTTGACCGAATCATCCAGCTTGATCAGACGATGAATACCGTTCAGGAATTCCCCTGACTTTTGTGCTTCAGAGGTGGATAAATCATATTTACCTGCACCACCATGTGTATCCACATAGCGATATGGTTTATCTTTTGCATTGAGTCGAGTCAATAATTGAAGCAGCAATACATGCTTCATGACATCGGCAAAGTTGCCAGCATGGTAATGGTGACGGTAATTCATGTTTCATTAATTCCTAATATCAACCGCTATTTTAACATGAAAAATAGTTTCGTTCAGACCCGATTCTTACATAGAATAGCGCGACCCCAATTTACCCTTCTAGGTGAGTTTCTATGGAAGCAGTTCAACTCCCGGCAACCTGGCCAGTTGATCAGATTCTTGATGATCTAGATCAGTATGGTTTTAGCATGATCGACAATGCTTATACCCCATCCTATGTTGAACAGCTGATTGCTGAATGTACCAGCAATCTGGAACGCTTTCGTGATGCAGCCATTCAGAATGGCGTAGTTAGCAATATCCGCAGTGATCACATTCTCTGGCTCAATGAAGATCTGGAAATTTCTAACCAGCATGTGCAAACCTTACAGGCCTTAGGTCATGAGCTGAACCGCGCTTTCTTCCTCGGCATTAAAGATGTGGAAGCCCATTTTGCCTGCTATAACGCAGGTGAGTTCTATGCCCTGCATCGCGATAATCCTCAAGGCAAGAATGGTCGGATGATTTCTGCGGTTTATTATTTACATGATGATTGGCAAGATAACTGGGGCGGCGAACTACATTTGCAGGATAAAAATGATCAATGGCATATTATCCAGCCTAAGCCAAACCGTATTGCCTTCTTCCAAAGTGATTTAATGCATGAAGTTTTAAAAGCCAAACACCAGCGTTTATCAATCACTGCCTGGCTAAGAAGTGATACCCATTTGCTCTAATCTTTTTTCCACGCTTTAAATTTCAATTTTCAGCCTCATATAGCAATCATTGAGATATGAGGACTGCGTTCATGCGACCAACCCCCAAAGAGATCATTACACGCATTGGTGAAACAGATCAGCTATTTTTAAATGGCAATACGCCTGAATTGGCGCTTGAACGAGCTGATCTTCGTCTGCAACTGGTGACTATCAGTCAGTTACGTCAAGAGCAGGTGCATTTCCTGCAAGAAGCGATCGTTCTGCTGGAGCAAGGCCGGATTGAATTTGAAGAAATGCCACTGGATTTGTATATCAATCTGTCTTTACACCTGGCCAAAGCCTATATGATCTACTTTGAGCTGACCAAAGAAGATCGTTATGCGCTCATTACCCAGCAGATTCTAAAACCAATGACCAATTATGAGCATGCGGATATTTATTTCTTCTTGGCTTATGCATCTGCCAGTAAGAAAGAGCCTGCGATGACTCGTCACTGGTTAAATAAATACAGCAAAACGGCCCATTTTGACCATGAACTGGTAGGCCAGCATCCGGCATTTGATGAATATCGTCAACTGGAATGGTTTATTCAGATTCTGCGTAGCCGTATGCATTAGAACAACGAAATCTATTCTTATAAAAAATGCCTCACATTGATGAGGCATTTTTTATGAATTAATTTAATTTACTCAAGCCAGACGGCGTCGATCTGCATCCAGATGCAATTGCTGATTCAGTTCATCAATCCAGATTGCCCAGTCATCATCTTGTACCAGATGACTAATTAACCTGAGTTCGACGTAAGAAAAAATAGAAGAAAAGCCTGTGCTTTTATAAGATATTGGTTATCAAGACAAAATCTAAAAAACAAGGCTTTTCTCATGGATCATATTACCGAATTATTCTGCACAATTGATGATTTCTGCAATAATTTCGAAGAATCTTTAGAAAAGGTACTCATCACAAAGCAAAAATATAGGAAAAGACAATCATCTCTAAGTCTGTCCGAGGCAATGACCATCGTCATTATGTTTCAGCAATCAGGCTTTCGCTTTTTTAAATATTTCTATCAGCAAATGCTGATTCCATTTTGGAAATCATATTTTCCCAAACTCATTAGTTACAACCGATTTATTGAAATTATGCCTAAATGCTTGCAAGCATTAGCTTCTTTCTTTCATCAGATAAAAGGTAAAGATACAGGGCTAAGTATTATCGATTCAACAAAACTGGTTGTATGTCACAATCTCAGAATAAAAAGACATCGTGTTTTTAAAGGTCTAGCTGAGCGTGGTAAAAGCTGTACAGGTTGGTTTTATGGATTTAAATTACACATTATTATCAACAATCTAGGTGAAATTATAAAAATAAAACTAACCTCAGGAAATGTACATGATATTAAAGTTTTAGATGAGATCACTCAAGAATTGAAAGGTATTTTGCTTGGAGATAAAGGCTATCTGAGCAAAGCCAAGGTTAAAGAACTCGCTTCAAGAGGATTAAAACTACTGACACCTTCACGTCAGAATATGAAGAATAAAGTACTACATAATGCGGAAGAAAAAGCATTACTTGCAAGACGAGGTTTAATAGAAACTGTGAATGATCAATTGAAGAATTTACATCAGATTGAACATTCACGTCATCGTTCGGTAAATAACTTTCTAGTAAATATAATGGCAGCGGTAGTAGCTTATTGCCTGAATCCGAATAAGCCTTCCATGCAAAATATGCTTAAAAGCTAGGCTTATTTCGTCGAACTCAGGTTAATTAGCAACGAACGCTGCGCCTTATTCCAGAAAGGTGCTTCATGCAATGACATATGGGCAGGTAGCTGATGAGTACGCACATAAAGCTCGATGGCCGCCGGGCTGTTAGCTAGGCCGAGTTGAGAAAATAACATTTCTAAGGATGGTTGGTTCTTCCCGAGCATATGCCCTCCTTATATATATCAGATATATTGTAGTTATTTATAGGACTAACTTATAAGATAATATAAAAAAAACCTAGTCAAAGGACTAGGTTTTGTTGTGTCTTTTTGTATAAAGAAACCTTAATTGCTTTCAGGGCCTTTTTTATCACTTTCGACATGTAAAAGCTGGTTCAGTTTATCAATGATTACGATCCATTCATCATCCTGATGCCAGTGTTCGCGAAGAAAAGCGCTTTGCCCCTCATTCCAGAAATCTGCATCCGGCAAAATCACTTCTGATGGTAGCTGATGATTTTTGGTAAATTCATCAATTGATGCTTCATCAGCAGGCAAGCCTAATTGCTCAAATAATAATTCTAAAGTCACTTGCTGTTCTAATACCATTCGCTCACTCCATCATAAAAATAATCAGTTCATTGATTTGAAAATATTATTGATGCTTAGAAGAAGGCAGATCACAAGAACCACTCCCTTCTGCCTCAATATGCAATTGCTCATTAAGTACATCTACGAAAATTGCCCAGTCATCATCTTCTTTCCAGTGGCCAATCAGAAAATCATGTTGGTTTTTGGTCCAGAAAGGAGCTTTATGTAAGGGAACATCCATCCCAATCTGATGGGTTTTAATAAATTCATCGATTGCTTCCGGGCTTGAATCCAAGCCGAGTTGCTCAAAAAAAAGTTCCATGGTAGGTCGCTGCTCTAACATCTCAGTACCTCCTCTTTTGTTGATGATTCTTCTTATTAAACTAGATGAGCTACTCGCAAAGTTCAGTTGTCCCTCCTTCACAAGATGTTATTTTTTGTTCTTTAAATTTTGTAGAAATAGCAATAAAAAAGCACCCCAAATGGAGTGCTTTTTTAACTTAATCTTAAAAGATTAAATTATTTGATCATGTCAGCAACTGCAGCGCGCTCTTCTTCAAGCTCGTTCAGTGTAACGTTGATACGTTCACGGCTGAATTCGTCAATTTCAAGACCTTGAACGATTTTGTATTCACCGTTTTCAGTAGTTACAGGGAAACCGAACATTACGCCTTCAGGGATACCATAAGAACCGTCAGAAGGAATACCCATAGTTACCCATTTGCCGTTTGTGCCAAGAGCCCAATCGCGCATATGGTCGATTGCAGCGTTTGCAGCAGAAGCAGCAGAAGACAAACCACGTGCTTCGATAATCGCAGCACCACGTTTACCAACAGTTGGAAGGAATACGTCTTTGTTCCAAGCTGCATCGTTGATTTTGTCTTTCAAGCTTTCGCCGTTTACGTTAGCAAAACGGTAGTCAGCATACATAGTTGGAGAGTGGTTACCCCAAACAGTCATGTTTTCGATGTCAGAAACTGCAACACCCGCTTTTTGAGCAAGTTGAGTTAACGCACGGTTGTGGTCAAGACGTAACATTGCTGTGAAGTTTTTCGCTGGAAGATCTGGAGCAGATTTCATAGCGATGTAAGCGTTAGTGTTCGCAGGATTACCTACAACAAGAACTTTAACGTCACGGCTAGCAACTTCGTTCAGTGCTTGGCCTTGACCAATGAAGATTTCGCCGTTTACTTTAAGCAGGTCAGCACGTTCCATACCAGGACCACGTGGACGTGAACCAACTAATAGAGCATAGTCTGCATCTTTGAAAGCTACTTTAGGATCATCAGTACCGATCATGCCCGCCAATAATGGGAAAGCACAGTCGTCTAGTTCCATCATTACGCCTTTAAGCGCTTGCTGAGCTTTCTCAACAGGAATTTCTAATAATTGAAGAATAACTGGTTGGTCTTTACCAAGCATTTCACCGCTTGCGATACGGAATAATAGGCTGTAACCAATTTGACCAGCAGCGCCAGTAACGGCAACGCGAACAGGTTGCTTCATGTAATTATCTCCAATTGAGAGGATCGTCATAATGATTAAATAGCTGTTCTATCTAATCTTAATAATCATAAACGGCAAAGATTGTACTCCAATCCTCTTCGAGATGCATGTAAAAGAGAATGGATTTCAACAAAAGTATGATAGGAAATATAAATTAATTTGACTAAAAGGCTTAGTATGTCCCTTTTATTGTGACAGTTTTTGGACATGTATTAATAATGTTTGCAGGACAGTCTTTATAGCCCCCATTGGCGTTATAGCAGACCTGAATCGAGGTCAGCAGGCTAGATGCGCGGGTCTGATGACAGTTAAAGCGCAATGCTGTTGAAGGCAGTTGCGGATTGATTTTCAGAAATTTTGAACGCAGCATATCAATGGAAACGGTATGACTTTCCTGCTCGGTGAGTTCTTCAGGAATTTTCAGACGATCAGCATGATTGATCACCGTACGAAAATACTGTGTAGCATTCATCGGAATACAGCCGCCAATATTATGCCAGAGCAATGCGCGGGTATTTTCATCCGGCATGATACGCGCCACCACTTTAGCCTGCAAAGGCGGTAACTTTGCAGAACTGGTAGTAGTGCAATGTGTCGATGTGGTTTGAGGATAGAGACCAGAAATATTTAGGGAATAACCTTCAAGACATTTTCTTTTTTTACTGTAGGCCGGATCCAGACTACAAAGTGCCGGTACCATCTGGATGTCCATGACATAACCCGTTGGCAATGCAAAGGCAGCTGGACTTGCTGCTAAAAATAAAAGTGCAGCCCATCCAGCAGAAATTTGAGCATCCCTTATTCCCTTGATCAACAAACTATCCTTCCCTTAGATTTTTTGAATGCTATGGTGTATTACGTAATGGAATGGCTTGCATACGCTTACCGACCGATTGTGCGCCCTGGCCCAATAAAATACCGTAATATGTCGCGTTCGTCATGACATGTTTCACATAATCTCGCGTTTCCAGTAAAGGAATGGTTTCGGTATATTGATCCGCAGCAATACTTTGGAATTCGGGTTGCCAACGGCGAGCACGGTTCGGGCCGGCATTATAACCTGCTGTAGCCAGTACTGGACTATTGCTCAATTGACGCTGAATTGTTGATAAATAGTAAGTTCCGTAACGGATATTGGTGTTCATATCGGTTAAGGCCGCCGGGTTATAGGTCTCACCCATTTGACGAGCGACCAGTTTGGCGGTGTCCGGCATGATCTGCATCAAACCACCAGCACCTACATGAGAGCGTGCGCCGGTATTAAACCGGCTTTCCTGACGCATCAAACCATAAGCCCAGGCAGCATCAATGCCGGCATTACGGCTATGACTCACAACATAATTCTGGTGTGGCATCGGATAACGATAATTGTAATTATGCTTGTCCGCAGTACGATCCGCTGCATAAATGGCACGGTCATACCAGCCCATATCCATCGCGCGTTTGGCTGCTGCCAACAGTAAATCGTCATCTTTTCTTAAATAAGCCTGACGCACTGCCCAGTTCCATTCACGGTTAATATAATTCTCTGGTGCATTAATATTACGTAAGGCAAAGGCACGGCGGAAATGGATATCCTGGTTCAGGCGTTGCATGGCCTGACTGGATGGCTGTGCTGAATTCGGTGTAGAAGCCGTTAATTGGCCTAATCTATCTCGCGCCAGCAGGTTATGATAATCCTCACCGACCGCCAGTTTTTTATAGATACTTTCTGCTGCCTGTTTTGAAGCGCGATCTGTGCGCTGTTCACTGGCACGTGCCAGCCAGTATTGCCAGCGGTCTTCCTGTTTCTGGTTCACACTCATTGCATCAATGGCACGAATCAGACTTTCCCAGGCACTAAAACGAATCGCCTGACGGGCATAAATTTCGGCTTCTTCTGGACTAAATGGCAAACCATAGCTGGCATCCAGATAGTTCAGCACTTCACGGTTAAAATTATTTTTCATTACCGTAGTGCCGCCAATATAACCAACAGTTCTGAATAGTGTTTTTTGTACTTGTACCGGCCTACCTTCAGCAGTACGTTTTACAATGGACATTGCTGAATCGAGATCACTGTCTGCCAGACGCCCCAACGCATAAATCAGATAGGCATGATCAGTGGCAGTACTTTTAGGGGCTGACCATAAGTAATTGGTTGGATTGGCCTGAATTGTATTGAGCTGAGCTAGAGACAGGTTAAGCCCTAAACCTTGTGCAGTGGCAATTGCCTGTCCAGACTGACCAGCACGTAATTGCACCCACAAACGCTGCTGGCGGTCTTCATTGGTCATTAGAGGACTGGATAACATCATTCGTCCTAAGCCCGTACAAGACTCAGGTTGAGAGTTTGTGGTCAGCCAGACATCCTTAAATTCAGCATAAACCAACTGATCGCCACTTTTAGCACGGACTTGTGCAACTGCACAGGCTTCAGCCGGATCGGCATTGGTAACATATTGCAGTACAGGTTGTGCAGTGGCAAAGTCAGCCATTTTGACTTTTTCTTCGACATAATCGGCTGCAAGTTTTTCTGCCATAGCCGATTGAGGATAGCGTTGGGCGAAACTGATAATTTGACTGGCAGGTTGGGAGCCAAGGTTCTGGTTCAGAATCCAGTATTCAGGATAATAGCCCAAGGCATCATTTTGCATGGCAGACTGATATTGTTGTAATTGTCCGATATTTCCAGCATTTGCTGCGCGTAAGGCATCATTAAATTGTTCTTCTGCTGCCTGCGCACTCATTGAACACAGACATGCCACACTCAAGCTTAGTAATTTATAATATTTCTTCATATTTTTAGTGTGTTTAAACATCAATTTGCCTTCTATCATCGATTTTTCGCCTAGCCCCTATTGCCTATCATAAGAGTTAGCCGAAAAATTATAACCCACTGTATTGTTCACTTATGTAACCTTATGATTAGACAATATTAATTTTCAGACACTTTTTGTCCATAAATCAATATTTTCCCAGCCGCATTTTAGGCTATAAGTTTAAGCGACTTTCCTGCTAAAATATGCGCCTTTTAAAAGATTTCAGAACGTGAATTGAATTTTTATTTACCCGTTTGTCTATGCAAGCGGATTATTCGTTCACTCTTTCGACGTATTACCTTGTAGGAGCCTACATGACGGTTCAAACCTTCATTCCGAATGGTGCCCCAGCTGCCTCAGAAAACACTGTTACCCAGCCAGCGCACACCCCAGCCATCGATGATTCAGTTAAAAAACTGTATATCGAAACGCAAGGGTGTCAGATGAATGAGTATGACAGTCACCGTATGGCAGATCTGCTGGGCGATTCCCATGGCTATGTGCTGACCACTGATCCTAAAGAAGCGGATATTCTGCTGATGAATACCTGCTCGATCCGTGAAAAGGCACAAGAAAAAGTATTCTCAGAATTGGGCCGCTGGCGCAAGCTGAAAGAAAAAAATCCGGATCTGATTATTGGTGTCGGTGGATGTGTGGCTTCTCAGGAAGGTGACAATATCCAGAAACGTGCCAATTATGTAGACATGATTTTTGGTCCGCAAACCCTGCACCGTTTACCGCAAATGCTGGACCAGCATTTTGAGCAGGTCGAAAAACCGAAAAAAGAAAAAATCAAGCTGGTGGATATTTCGTTCCCGGATATCGAAAAATTTGACTTCCTGCCTGAACCACGTGTTGAAGGTTATAAAGCCTTTGTTTCGATCATGGAAGGCTGTTCAAAATACTGTTCTTTCTGTGTAGTTCCATATACACGTGGCGAAGAAGTGTCTCGTCCACTGGATGACGTTCTGGCAGAAATTGCTGGCTTGGCAGAAAAAGGCGTGCGTGAGATTTCGCTGCTCGGTCAAAACGTAAATGGCTATCGCGGTGAAACCTTCGACGGTAAAATCTGTACTTTTGCCGATCTGTTACGCTTGGTTGCAGAAATTCCGGGTATTGGTCGTATTCGTTATACCACTTCGCATCCACTGGAATTCAACGATGATCTGATCCAGTGCTATCGTGACCTGCCACAAATGGTGTCACATCTGCATTTACCAGTACAAAGCGGTTCCAATGATGTCTTACAGGCGATGAAACGTAACCACACCATTGATGTGTATATCGAGAAAATCGAGAAACTACGTAAAGTTCGCCCAGACATGCATTTATCTTCAGACTTTATTATCGGCTTCCCGGGCGAAACCGATGAGAACTTCGAAGAAACCTATCAGTTTATTCAAAATCTGGATTTCGACCATTCTTATAGTTTTGTTTATTCCAAACGTCCGGGCACCCCTGCCGCAGAGCTGGAAGATACGACACCTGAACAGGTGAAAAAAGAACGTTTGGCCAAAGTTCAGGGCTGGATTAAACAGTCCAGTATTCGTAAAACAGATGCCATGCTCGGTACAGTTCAACGTGTACTGGTTGAGAAAGTTTCTGATAAAGATCCGAACATTCTGGTCGGTACAGCAGACAACACCCGTTATGTCACCTTTATTGGAGATGCATCATGGGTAGGACGCTTTGCAGAGATCGAAATCACCGAAATTAAAACTTTAAATTTAGTTTACGGTGAGCTCTTGAATCTTGAGCCTGACGTGGCGTAATGTAGAACATATAACGTACACTTTTAAAAGGAACACTCTTGACTGCAACGATTCAACGTACAGTAGCTTTTCCTGGAATTTCGATGGACCGTTTACAAGCCGTCTTAGGTGCCTATAACGGTCATTTGAAACAAATTGAACAACGTTTAGACGTCAAAATTTCCCACCGAGGTGAAAGTTTCTTTATCGATGGTGGAATCGATGCCGTTGAGAGAGCCGAAATGCTCTTGCAACGTCTTCATGAAGAATCTGAACACAGCCAGCAGATCAGTGCAGATACTTTGCATATGATGATTCAAGGTAGCCAGACCGATCGTGAACTCCAGGAGAACCTGGAAGAACAGGAACATACCGGTCTGGACAATGTCTGGCTGCAGACTCGCAAAGGCCGAATCAATCCGCGCGGTGCCAACCAGAAACGTTATGTACAGCGTATTCTGCAAAGTGATATTTCCTTTGGTATTGGCCCTGCGGGTACCGGTAAAACTTATCTCGCTGTTGCGGCTGCTGTAGATATGCTGGAGCGTAATGAAATCCAGCGTATCTTACTGGTTCGTCCTGCAGTTGAAGCGGGTGAAAAACTTGGATTCCTGCCGGGGGATTTAACCCAGAAGATCGACCCGTATTTGCGTCCCCTTTATGATGCCCTGTATGAAATGCTCGGCTTTGAAAAAGTGGCCAAGCTGATCGAACGTCAGATTATTGAAGTTGCACCGCTCGCCTATATGCGTGGTCGCACCCTGAATCATTCTTTTGTGATTCTGGATGAAGCCCAGAACACCACACCTGAACAGATGAAGATGTTCCTGACCCGTTTAGGGTTTGGTTCACGTGCAGTGATTACTGGTGATGTGACTCAGGTGGATTTACCACGTGGTCAGCAGTCGGGTCTGGCACATGCCTTACGTGTGATTGATAAAATCCCTGAGATTCATATTACCCGTTTCCATTCTCGTGATGTCGTGCGTCACCAGCTGGTTCAGAAAATTGTTGAAGCCTATGAAGGCTGGGACAGTGAACAGCAGCGTTTAAGCGCCGAGGCTCGTGCTGAGCGTAAAGCCCGTCAGGAAGCCTTGATAGCTGAGAATGATGCTGCGGCTGATGCACAGCATTAACGCTGCATTGTTATTTAATTTTTAAGGATTCACGTTGAAACTTAGTCTCTCCCTGCAACAGGACTTTCAGTCACCAGAATTGGTGCTGAAACGTGCCTATATTAAAAAAGTTGTAGAAACCACTTTGCGTCATATCGGCACCCAAAGTGATTGTGAAATTGGCATTGCCTGTGTCGATAATGATGAAAGTCATAAACTCAATCTGGAATATCGCGGCAAGGATAAACCGACCAATGTCCTGTCTTTTCCAAGTGAACTTCCAGATGAAATGGCACAGATTCTGGATGCTTTCCCGATCGGTGATCTGGTGATTTGTATTCCAGTAGTGCTGCGTGAAGCTGCTGAACAGGACAAAGCTCCACTGATCCATTTCACCCATATGCTGGTACATGGCACTTTGCATCTGATGGGTTATGACCATGAAACTTCAGAGGAAGATGCTGAAGAAATGGAAGGCATTGAGATCGAGATTCTGGACAAACTGGGTATTGCTAATCCTTATCTGGAAAGAGATTAAAATTCAACAATTAAAAAGCGAGCCAAGGCTCGCTTTTTTCATTTTATTCACTTCATAATAAGCTCAATTTAAGAAATAAAATAAAAACCTTCATGAAATATGTCGTGATTTTCAAAGCGCAAATTAAAGAATTAGATCAGTATTATTTTGAAACAGTCCAGCGAATGAGAGAAAGAGCCCTTTCACAATTTCAGTGCCAGTATTTTGAAGCCCTAACCGAAGGTACTCAGGAAATTGCGCTTTCTTACTGGAACAGTCTTCATGATATTCGCGCCTGGCATGCAGATACTGAACATCAGGCTGCTCAAGAGCTAGGGAAAAATAGCTGATATACATATTTCAGCGTGGAAGTCTGTGAAGTTTTACGGCGCTATGATGCACATTTAAATTAAATACTCATCGATCCTTATTTATTTTTTTCTTGATCTGTTCTTAGATACAGAGTTTTGTAAGCATCCGGCTAACACAGCCTTACCAAGCGATCCTATAAGCCTTAATTTAGTTCCCACCTAAAAACAAGTGGGGACTTAATCCATGAACATGGATATATATTCAGCAACACCTCCTGTTGCTAAAAAACGCCGAAAATACAGCAAAGAATTCAAACTCAGTATTGTCAATGCCTGCAAAAATCCTAATACCTCGATCGCTTCGGTCACACTGCAACATAGTATTAATGCCAACCTTGTCAGTCGTTGGATCAGGATCTTCAGCCATCATGAGGGTGCCGTGCAGGATCCTACTCATGTGAATCCAGCATTTATTGCTTTGCCTTACACTGCTGCAATCAGCCAACCTATTGATGAGAGGATCACGTTGTGTATCACCGTGCCTCATACGAATAATGATATTCAGCTAAAATGGCAGACATCAGAAATACCTGCCTTGGCAGAATTACTCAAGGCACTTGCAACATGATCCGCATTGATGAAATCTGGTTGTCTACTCAGCCCATGGACATGCGTGCAGGTATGGATACGACCATGGCTCAGGTGGTGAGAGCCTTTGGCTACATCAAACCGCATTGTGCTTACCTGTTCTGTAATAAACGTGGCCATCGCATGAAAGTGCTGGTACATGATGGATTGGGCATCTGGCTGTGTGCCCGGCGGCTGGAACAGGGCAAATTTCACTGGGCTCAAGTTCACCAAGGTGAAACCGTGGCCCTCAGCCCGGAACAGTTACAGGCACTGATCCAAGGTTTGCCCTGGCAGCGCATTGGACGACAGCAGGTGGTGACGATGCTTTAAACCAGGCTCGACCATTCTGCTATTCTCCAAACGTTCTATTTCATTCTTCTCATGACCTCAGGCATACTGCGGTCATGAATACGCTGCCTGACTTAAGCCAACTGACCCATGAACAACTGCTGGAATTCACCAGGCAGTTGGCGCTGCAGCATCAGTCTCTAGCACAATCAAACCAACAATTGGATGCCAAAGTTCAACATCTTTCTATTCTCAATCAAAAATACGAGCATGAACTGGCGCTGTTTAAAAAGCACAAATTCGCCCAAAAGAATGAACACTTAACGGCAAAACAAATCCATCTCTGGGATGAAGCGGTTGAAGAAGATATTGCCGCGGTTGATCTAGAACTGGAACGGCTAAATGCAGATAAAACCAATGCAGCGACACAGAAAGCCAAAACCAATAAACCTAAACGTCGACCACTGCCAGATCATCTACACACCATCCGTATTGAGCATGAACCTGCATCAACCCAATGTGCTTGTGGCTGCCAACTCCGTCGTATCGGCGAAGATGTCAGTGAAAAACTGCATTTCAGACCGGCACAGTTCTATAAGGAACAGCATGTGCGTGGTAAATGGGTCTGTGATCAGTGTGACACTCTAACTCAGCAAGCGATGCCCGCCTATGTGATTGATAAAGGCATTGCTTCACCTGAATTGCTCAGCCATGTGCTGGTATCGAAGTATGCCGATCATTTGCCGCTGTACCGTCAGCGCCTGATCTATCAGCGGGCTGGCATTGATCTGTCCAGATCCACTTTATCTGATTGGATAGGTCGCTGCGGTGTAGAACTGGAACCTCTGGCCAATGCCTTAAAAGAGGTGGTGCTGCAACAGCGGGTGCTGCATGCAGATGAAACACCGGTCACCATCATGCGGATGGGTGAGAATAATAAAAAACCGAAGAAAGGTTATGTCTGGGCCTATGCCACCACACAGTATAATCCAGTTCAGGCGGTGATCTATGACTTTCAGGATAGTCGTTCAGGCCAGCATGCTGAAGAGTTCTTGAAAGGCTGGCAGGGCTATCTAGTCTGTGATGATTACAGTGGTTATAAAGCACGTTTTAAATCAGGCCAGGTGATTGAGGTGGGGTGCATGGCCCATGCACGTCGTAAATTCCATGAACTGCATGTAACTGGGAAAAGTCAGGTTGCTGAACAGGCCTTAGTGCTGATTCAGAAACTGTATGCGATAGAAGCAGAACTCAGGAAAAAGACCGATGGTACAGCGGAAGACCGCCGCGAATACCGACAACAGCATAGTCAACCAGTGATGCAACAACTATATGAATGGCTCAACCAACATCATCTGACAGTGCCATCGAGTTCTCCCACCGCCAAGGCTATCAATTACACTCTGAAGCGTTGGCCAGCCTTAAGCCGCTATCTGGATGATGGCAATCTACCGATATGCAACAATTGGGTAGAGAATCAGATGCGTCCCTGGGCGTTGGGACGCAAGAACTGGCTGTTTGCAGGTTCGCTGCGCAGTGGTCAGCGAGCGGCAAACATCATGACTTTAATCCAGTCAGCAAAGCTGAATGGCTTGGATCCGTATGCCTATTTAAGTGATGTGCTGAAAAGGTTACCGACACACAAAGTGACCCAAATTGAAGAATTGCTGCCGCACTGCTGGAAACCTAAATCGAATTAAAAAATAGGTATGGGATTCAGCGGACGCTTACAGAGTTTTAAAAAAATATCTGCTTACGCATTCATGATTTCTTCCAGAAATCCATAAGCACATAATGAACTTTAACGAAGAACTGTGCTTCAAAAATTTTAGGAGAACGTAATGAAAAGATTGTTCTCGACTGCATTACTTATTTTCTCTCCATGGCTGTGTTCACTACTTTATGCCCACTCAATTCCCATGTGCCCAAAAATCAAATTTCAACAAAACTAAAGCTTATGGGCAGGCCATTATTATTTAAACGGAGTTATGGAATTAGGTTCGGAGTTGCTTCTGCAAGCAGATGGTACCTTTAAATGGTATCTGGCCTATGGTGCTCTGGATCAATTTGCTGAAGGAACATGGTGGTAAAATAAAGAGTGTATTGGCTTAAAAGCAGATCCAAAGTACCAGGACTTGATGATATTTCCCAAATATCTAGCCATAGATGAAAACCATTTAAATGTAGTCTGGGACGATGGAACTCAGCAAGGTAGTTATATACAGGCGAAGCGCCCGGATTAACGCACCTCAAATTCCGCTTCAGCCGGATCAAAACGCCAGGTTCGAATGATTCGTAACTCGGAAATATCCGACATCTTGGCATCAAATGCTCCGAACGGTGCTGCCTTGCGTACTGAAGATTTTGCAGCTTCATCTAGCAAGCTATGTCCGGAACTGTCAATTAACCGAATTGCACGAATTCCGCCGTTCTGGTTCAAGATCACCATCAAACGCACCTCTCCTGCCAGATTCTGCTGTTTGGCCGCGTCTGGATAATAGCGGTTACCATAGAACTCCACTTTTTGACGGAATTTTTCCAGATAAGCAGCAGAGACATCCTGTTTGGACTGGATGCCATCTACGGTTTTAATTTTTTGCTGACGACTGAAGTTTTGTTGTCGTTGCAGATATTGGGCTTCAAGACTGGCTACCATGGCAGCTTTGGCCTGAAACTGACTTTGTAACTGCTCCTGCATTTTTTTTCGCTGATTTTCTTCCGCCTGTTTTTGCCAGCTTAAAGTCGTCATCAGCACTTTTTCTTCAAAGCTTAATTCACGCTGTTGCTGTAACATATCCGGACTTTCTTGCTGCTCTTCTCCGGTCTTTTGCTCCATCAACGGTGCAGGCATATCGCTCGACATACGATGTGCTTCACGAAATTTACCTGAACCTTGCTGGTCAGTTTGAGCCAGAAAATCTGCATGCTCAATTTTTTCATCAGTTTGACGAATACTGACTGCAATTTCTTTAGTCATGCTCTCCTGATCTTGTGGCATACCAAATTCCAGCGTGAGAAAAATCACATGCAAAATAACAGCTGCAAATACGGCGCTATTAAAAATTGGATCTTTCCACCAGGCTTTGACCAGAGGCATTAATATCATGGTTGATCTCATCGCTACGAACCCAGACTTGAGTTCATCCCTCAAACAGCATTTTTAAAAATTAAAAAATAAACAGCTTTGCATTTTTCTTTTAAAAATGCCAAACCTATCAAATCTTCAACGTTACATAACTAAAACCCTAAAAATGGTGCTATTTATTTTGCTAAACTGCAAGCTGAAACTCTTGTATTTTTTATACAATTCGACAAGATACACTTCGAATTAAAACATATAGTTGCCAGGATGCTTAAAGATGCAAACGCTAATTTCCAATATTTCTAATAAAATTCGCCAAGCGTATCAAAAGGCGGAAGGATTTATTGAGGATGAACGCGAATTCCCTTTGTCTCAAGTTTTCCTGAATGCGACATTTCAGCGTTTTGTCACTGACAATGTTTCCATGCTGAAAGATCTGCATGCCGATCTGCATGATGACTGGTTACGACTCTATGCCACGCTGGACTATAAAGGTCTGAACGTGACCTTATCGGTTGATTTAAAACTGGTGCAAATGGAGCTGAATAAGAATACGCAGCTCATCGTATTTGAACAGATCAGTGATACCCAGTTGATTGAAGCCAAATACCCAAATGTCTTTTATAAACTGGGTGTGCGCTTTGCCCTATTTTTCTATCAGCGCGTGCTGAATAAGGATCCTCTTGGCATGATTCTGGAAAAACTCGGCGTCATTGAAGTAAAAGATGATTTATTGCATCTGGATCTGAATCGCTGGTTAGGTAAAAACCGCTCGGTGATTGAGACACTTGGTAAGGTTCATGTGAACCATGCAGTACTTCGTGAAGCTGAACTGGTCGTGATCGGTAATGTGAATCTTGCAGCCCTGTTCAGAAAGCTTTCTCAGGAAAAAGAAGAGAAATGGGATGAAGACGACATGGATGACAATAAAGTCACACCGATCAAACAGAAAGAACCGACTTAAACTGTGTGTAATTCAATACCTAAACAAACACGCCAGCAACTACATGAAATATACATTTTTATTGAAAATCTCCCTTCATTTTCCACATTTTAACCAAATAATAAAAAGTGGAAAGTGATCAATTTTATCTGAAATTACACAGGACAATTTTTTATGGCGAAAACTGTATTCAAAACTTTAGGTGTGACTGCAGGCTTGACTACCGCAATGGTACTTACTGGTTTATCCACCCAGACCTTCGCCATGGCGCCTTTCCAAGCCAATTACCAGTTTAGCTACAATGGAAAAAATATGGGTTCTGCTACCCGTACCTTGAGCAAATCTGGTAATAACTGGACCTATGTTTTTGCAGCCAAAGCAGGTGGTGTTGCTTCGGCGACTGAAACCAGCCGTTTCACTTTTAATAATGGCAAGATTGGTTCAAGCAGTTTCAGCCGTACCAGTAAGATTCTGGTGCATAGCAATACCATGAGTATTAACTTTAATCCTTCTAGCAAAACAATCAGTACCAAGAAGGATGATGAAAAACGTTCTTTTGCCTGGAGAGCAGATGTACTGGATGAGCTAAATGCTGAATTGCAGATTCGTGAAGACCTGAAAAATGGTGGATTAAAATCGAATTACTACATTGCTGATGCCAAAGAGGTGGAAGGCCGTAAATTCGTCAAACAAGGTACAGAAACGGTAAGCACCCAATATGGTTCATTTAGTACCATTAAAGTAGTGATTAAGCACAACAAACCAGGCCGTGAAACTACTTTCTGGTTAGCACCGAAACTGGACTACTTACCAGTTAAAGTATCGCATGTCGATAAGAAAACCTCTTACGGTTTACTGCTGACCGGCTATAACGGTAAAACGAACTAAGGTTTTTTGGTGAATTTCGCTTGATTTTTTTTGGGTGCTTTTTACAATACGCTTTTGCTTTAAAAAGCACCTGCTCTTGAGGATTCTCCCGTGCACGCACTAGAACAGAAAATCTTAGTCGAAGGTATCGTTCTATCTGAAGAAGTTTTGAAAGTTGATTCTTTCTTAAATCACCAAATTGATCCAATCATGATGCAGCAAATTGGTCAGGAATTTGCGCGTTTGTTTAAAGATGCTGGTATTACCAAAATTATTACCATTGAAGCATCGGGTATTGCACCTGCAGTCATGGCAGGCTTAGAGCTTGGTGTTCCAGTAATTTTTGCACGCAAATACCAGTCTCTCACGTTAAAAGATGATTTATACCGTTCTAAAGTATTTTCATTTACCAAACAGACTGAAAGCACGATTGCCATTTCAAATAAACACATCAGTTCATCTGACAAGGTTTTAGTGATTGATGACTTCCTGGCAAATGGCCAGGCAGCACTTGGTCTTGCTGACTTGATTCATCAGGCGAATGCTGAAGTGGTAGGGATCGGAATTGTGATTGAAAAATCATTCCAGCCAGGCCGTGACCTGTTACTTGAAAAAGGTTACCGCGTTGAATCATTAGCGCGTGTGAAATCCTTGGCAAATGGTACTGTAGAATTTGTTCGAGATTAAATTTACAAATGAATATTTTAAAGGGTGCTTCGGCACTCTTTTTTATTGGATTTTTTAATTTCGGTTAGCTAAGAACAAATATAATCTACCTTAGATTCATCACCCTTTAGACAAAAAATGCCCGACTAAATCCCTAAAAAAAGTATATTCATGCCTTAGTTTTGCATATTGTTCGCCCCAAAGATCGAACAAATTATAAAAAGTGGAAAATGCATGTATTTACAACTCAACTAAACTTCTCTGAATTAAACTCTACTAGAATCAAATTGGTACGAAATGTTCCTGACTTCAATATTCAGAACCGACATACTGTTAAGCAGGATGTGCTGAATAATTGCTTGTCTAAGGAAGATTCCATATCACACATTTGCTTAAAATGAATAAATACTAATCGCTGATGGAAAATCCTATGCAATGTCCTAAATGTGGTTCAACGGAAATTGAGCTACGTGATCATGAAAAGAATTTGAAAAAAATTGGTGGTATTTTAATGACCTCAGCCGGCGCCACGGCCGGTACAGTGGGTGGCGCAGCCTCTGGCGCTTCAATTGGCGCTGCCATTGGTACAGTCGCAGGTCCTTTAGGGGTAATTGTAGGCGGCACGGTGGGAACCTTCGTAGGCGCAATCAGCGTAGGCATTACTGGGGGCGTGGTCGGAAACTTCTTAGGTAAAAAAGCAGGCGTTTCAGTAGATCGTAATCTGTTTCTGGATTATCAGTGTCTGAATTGCAAACACAGATTCAGTCAAAAAGATCAAAAAGATCAAAAAGATCAAAAAGATCAAAAAGATCAAAAAGATCAAAAAGATCAAAAAGAAGATTAATAAAATCAAGGAAATGAAGCTGATTCTTCATTTCCTTTTTTAATTAATTTCTGAAGCCTGATAGAGTCTTAAAGCAACTTCGGCCAGACGTTTACCCTGTACTTCACACAAAATTTTCTCATCCTGGCTTAAGCCTTGGTCATGACGCGGGCCACTAACATGACTTGCGCCATAAGGTGTACCACCACTTTTAGTATTGGACAGCGCTGGTGTCGCATTGCTTAATCCCATGATCATCATGCCGTGATGGAATAAAGGTGGCAGCATGGTCAATAAAGTACTTTCCTGTCCGCCATGCATTGAGCCTGACGCGGTAAAAACACAGGCTGGCTTACCATGCAAAGCACCATTCAGCCATAAACTGGTGGTCTGATCCCAGAAGTATTTCATTTCTGAAGCCATATTCCCAAAGCGGGTGGGTGAACCTAATGCCAAAGCAGCACACTGGGCAAGATCATTTAAAGTACAGTAGATATCACCTTCTGCCGGAATGCTTGGTTCTGCTTCTTTCACCACCGTCGCAATATTCGGAACAGTACGAATTTTTACAGCCATTCCTGCTGCTTCAACACCATTCGCAATCAGATGCGCCATTTCTTTGGTTGAGCCATATTTGCTGTAATATAAAACAAGGACATAAGGTTGCATAAAGTTCTTATTCATTACTTAAAAAAATAAAACTATACGGTATTTCGCAACTTTTTTGGGTAAGCTGAAGAATGAAAATTCATGATGAATAAAAAAATTGAGATTGAAAGCGCATGATCGTTGAATATTTAAAGAAGTTACCTTTTTATGAAAAACACTGGTTTCAATTTATTTTATTTGTAATACGGCGTTTTGAGGCTGACCGGTGTCGTGAGCAGGCTGGTTCACTTACCTATACTACCCTGTTTGCTGTAGTCCCGATGCTGACCGTGTTTCTGGTCATTATCTCTTCAATCAGGGCATTGGAACCGGCACGACAACAGCTCCAACAGCTGATTTATAGTAACTTTTTACCTAAAACGACCATCGCTTTCGATAAAGCGCTCAATGCCTTCACGGAGAAGTCCAGCAATTTAACTATTATCGGTATTCTTTTTTTATTCATCACCACAGTACTGATGCTCAGTAGCATCGAAACGGTCTTTAACCGGATCTGGCGTGTGACTGAAACCCGCGGTGGCATTATCGGTTTTATGCGTTACTGGACCATAATTTCACTTGGTCCAATTTTGCTGGGCAGCGCCTTTGTGATTTCTTCTACTTTGGCCTCCATGAATATTCTCAGTAATAACTTTGCCGGTTATGAACTGGATGGCGCCTTTATTCTCTCGGTAATTTCCTTTTCTCTGACCGTGCTTGGCTTTTTTATTCTGAACTGGACTATTCCTAATCGAAGTGTACCGCTCAAGTCTGCTTTAATTGCCGGCCTGTTTAGTGCCATCGTATTTGAGCTATTAAAAAACCTGTTTGGCTTTTTGATGTCAAACTTTACCAGTTATGAAATTGTTTACGGCGCTTTCGCAGCAGTTCCTATTTTCCTGCTCTGGATTTACCTGTCCTGGATTATTGTATTGTTGGGCGTGGAAATCAGTTATGCCCTGACTGCATTCGAATCTGGACAGGACAATAAGCGTCATCCGATCGTCATGTTGCTGGATCTATTAGAACTGTTTTATAAAAAGCAGAAAACTGGGGAAAGTGTCAGTGAAGCACAGGCACTGGAAGTTTTGGGACGGGATGAAATTGGACGCTGGCCAAGCTATGTCAGCATGTTTGAAAAACAAAATCTAATTAAACGCACAGATGACAATGAATATGTGCTGGTACGCGATCTGGATCAGGTCAGCTTCTGGAATTTTTATTTACAGCTTCCTTATCCTCTACCGCGCAAACAGCATCTGACTGATGTGCATACTGATGATCTCTGGATGCAAAAATTCTCACCTAAACTGAATGAAACTGATCAATTTCTGGAAGAAAAACTCAGTTTTCCATTATCAGAACTGTTCCGCAGTAAATAAATTCAATCCTCTCTTTTGAGAGGATTCTTAAGTAGATTGATTTGATTTTCAGCGGATAATCGTCCTTGCTGTCATTAAAGCTATACTTATCCAAAAATCAGGTGTCGTTATTTTCATTGACCATCTTTTTATATAGATGTCTGAGTCTTGATCTGAGGCTCAGGCTTCTTTAACCATCCTTGTAAACTCACCAGAATCACGCCTAGCATTACCATACAAGTACCAACAATAAAGTTGATCTCAATATGCTCATTTAGAATTAACGCGCCAAACAGCATACCAAAAACTGGGGTTAAAAAGGAAAACACCCCTAAACGTGAAGCCAGGTAGTGTTTTAGCATCCAGAACCAGATTAAATAACTGGCAAAGGAAATCACCACCGTATGAAAAATCAGGCTGGAAATCGACAAAGTTGTCCATTGAATACTGGCTTGCCCAGTCAAAAAGGACAAAGGCAACAACACCATACCAGCGATCAGCAATTGATAGAATAAGGTCTGGGTTGCAGGCGCTTCAGCCAGCGAGCTCAAACGTACACTCACGGTCGTGGCTGCCCAGAATACACCAGCCAGTAATGCCAGAAAATCTCCCCATAAGGCATGAGATTGTAAAGCAGATCCTGTCTGCGGGCGTAGCAGGAAACTCACTACAATACCGCTAAAGGCAAGAAAAATTCCGCTCCATTGTACATGAGACAAACGTTCCGCCGGCAGTTTCCAGTGCAAGCCTAAAGCCACAAAAATCGGTGCCGTATAGAGCAAGACAATGGTATGCGAAGCTGAGGTATAACGCAGTGCCTCACCCACCAGATAAAATTCAGCGGAAAACAGCACACCCACCAGTAAACCCGCAGATAAGTATCGTGCACTCCAAAGCTGACGGCGTACACTTTGCTGAATTAAAGGATAAACCATAAGTGCAGATAAGGCTGAACGTAATGCAATTTGCATCAGGGCAGAAATATCACTTGCCGCCCATTTCAGTACGACCTGCTGCAAACCCCACAACATACATAGTACAAACATAATGGCAGATGCTTTAATATCTAGTGCCTGACGATGATTCAAATATATTCCTGTTCTTGATTGGAGCCGCTACATACTAAAAATTTTAGAAGTAGAAGATATACTTCAAAACAGATCAATGAGGGGGTGATTCAGTTAAGAATAGGGATGCATAAAAAACGATTTAGACACTACCCAATCTATATCTAGAAACCGAATGGCAACCGCGCCTGATCAGTCTGATAAATTATCCCTTGCTCATTACACTTTTCTAAGCAAAATAAAGGAGCCCTTCGGCTCCTTGATCTTAAAAATCCGGTCTTACTTTACAAATGTCGTCCAGACATAATCCTGATTTTGGCCTTTTAGGGTCATTTTCAATTGATCACCAGATTGCAAGGCAGCCACCCCTGCTGGTGTACCGGTCATGACCACATCACCTGCTTCCAGCGTAAATACCTGACTAATGTCTGCCAATAAAGTTGCAATATCAAAAATTAATAGAGCTGTATCGCCTTTTTGACGCAGCTCATCATTGATCTCCAGCGTATAGTGCACATCTTTCCAGTCAGCAATCACATCGCCTACTGGCACCCAGTCAGCAAGTACACAAGAACCATCAAAAGCTTTGGCCCGTTCCCAAGGTTGACCTTTTTTCTTCAGGTCATCCTGCAGATCACGTAAGGTCAGATCCAGACCTAAAGTCACAGCGCCAATTGCCTGCAAAACTTTGGCAGGATCATTTTCCTTGCTTAAGGTACGGTCAATACGCAAACTTAGTTCACACTCATAATGACAGTTGCCCCAGTCCGGATTCCATTCAATACCTGCATCCAATACAGTCAAAGCACTCGGTGGCTTGATAAACAGCACAGGACGATCAGGTACCGCATTTCCAAGCTCTTTGGCATGGTCAGCATAACTGCGACCGACACAAACAATTTTCGATGGACGTATACTCATGATCTCTTTCCTGTTCTTGATCTGTCTTATTTCTTGAAGGTATTTTCGAAAATGCTTTGCTCAGTACCATCTTTAAAGGCACGTTTTGGCACAATCACCACTGTACGGTTTTTCAGTTCCAGCATATAGGTCAGCTTGCCGATGGCAAAACTTTGTACTTCATTATAATGCACGACCTTGCTACGCCCGTTATTGAAAATTTCTGCATAGTCCTGAAACAGGTCAATGCCCTGTTCACTTTTTCCAAACTGATATTTTACAAACTGGCGCTTAAACATCATCGGCAGGAACCAGTAGCGCATGATACCCTGCAGAATCAGGAAGAAGGCACCCAAAGCCACATAATAACGACCAACCCCATTCAGGCCCATTGAAAAGCCCCAGATAATAATCCCGATGCTGACCAAAGGCGTCAGAAAGCGTGAAATTTGTTTTTTGCCAAAAGTGGCCAGGGCAAATCCATCCTGAGATTCTTCTAGAGTGAGATAATAACGGGTGGATAAAGTCGGTGCTGACTCAGTCATAGCATTACATCAAAAATATAAAATCCTGACCCATACTATATCAAAACATGCTTAAAACTCATGGCTTATGCTATCAATTACATAACTTTGCTTTGGAAATAACTAAATTTAGTTTTAAATAAATCCTCATTAAAACAAAAAACACACAATAGGATATTGGATGAAAGGATTGATCCCCTATTTGCTGATGAGTAGCACTTTATTTGCAATCTCACCGGCTTTCGCAAAAATAACGCCATGGACCCCTAATCTGCCAAGCAGTCTTGATGTATTTCAAGGCAATTCTCAGCAACTGGCCGAACTCACTGGCGAGCGTATCCTGATTTATGCGCATCCCGCCGGCAAAACCCATCTACCGACTTTTAAAACAGCTTCTAGTAGCAAATCCCAGTTTTACAGTGCGGCTGTGGTCTTGTCTGCATCCGAAGCACAAGTCGAAAAATTATTGCAACATTATCCGAATTATGTCGGCCTGTTTCCGACCCTAAAATCCGCCAAAATAATTGAGCAGCAAGGGAGCATTCAACGAGTTAAATATCAGGTGCATATTCCTACCCCAATTCCAGTCTTAAACTTTAAAGAAACTGTGGTGATGCAGCATCATCTGGAAAATAACAGTATCAGCACACTGATTCTGGATGCGCCAATTCCCTATGGGGCCGGAAAGCTGGAATGGTTTGCACTGGGTCCCAATAAAACCTTAGTGACAGTAACGCAATGGGGCGATCTAAACCAGCCACAAGGTTTTCTATTTAGCAAGATTCTAAATGCTCTGCCGGAAGCCAAACTCGGCATTCCTGCTGGCACTAATGCCTTTCTGCTTGAAGCTTTACAACAGCGCTTTAAATATCCTGCTGCCATAGCTTTAAATACGGCAGTGCCTCAAGTTCAACTCAGCAATCAACAAACTCAAAAAATTGCCCAGCTCAGTCAGAAATCAGGACAGCCTGTCAGCTTTATTTTGCCCAATTATCAGGTCAAGGCCGGTAAAGATTCAGAAAATCTAAGATTCAGTACCACCTATCAATATTTCTCGCATCCGACTGAGAAGCTGCAGCCCTGGTTATCGGCTCAGGCCAGCCAGAAACTCTTTCCACGACAAATCAAAAAAGTGGAACTGAATCCAGTCAACCCGCAAAGTATTGATGCTAAATACAAGGTATCAGTCGGCTTGGGCGTCATTCAGATTCCCTTTAATTTTAAAATGCGTTTTGAACAGCCAAATACCTTACAAAACCAGTTCTATGCCAATGGCGGAGATTTAAAATTTGTACGAGGTGGAATGAAGCTTTTGCCTCAATCTCAGGGAACGCTATTCCAGATTACCAGTTCCATGAAAATTCATGATCAGGCGCCTTTTTTACTGAAAGCCATGCGCAGCCTTCCCTATCATGACATGTTGCCGGCTGTTGGTGGCAATACTGTCTACGCCTTGAAGATACAGCAGAAATTGAAATTTTAAGTTTATTTCTAATTATTGGTTTTTTATATGAAAAATTAAAAAAATACAGACGTAAAAAAACCGCACCAATGTGCGGTTTTTTCAGAATTCTTTATCAAGATTGGTGCGCTCAGAGAGATTCGAACTCCCGACCCCTTAGTTCGTAGCCAAGTGCTCTATCCAGCTGAGCTATGAGCGCGACGTCTTGATGGAGTGCATTATATAGAGTTTTCAGTACTTGTTAAGTGTTTTTTAATAAAATCATAACCGAACGTACAGTAATTAAACGATACTGCAATATTTCAGTTTTTTTGATGAAAATTCCTGCGGATTTAGAGTTAAAAACAATAACCCAGACTTGGCGAGATTTCAGGATTAGCTAAATTAATCTTTCAACTACCTCATATTCATTTGCTCACAGTCTAATGGAGCTACTCCCCAACCAGGCTAGTTTTAACCTCGCCTGCCCGCTGATAACAGCTCAATACCACGCCATTTGAGGTAACTTGATGATCTGTCAGTGCAAATGCTGCCGGCGTAGAGTCTTCAGCACATAGACGTTTTCCTCTGCCCAATATTACAGGAAAGGTCATTTAATAGAGTTCATCCACAAGATCATGCTTAAAAAGTGCCTGTGCCACTGCGGCACTGCCATACACCCGGATATTTCCCTCCCCTGGAGCCTTCAGGTTAACGATTTCATCAATACTTTTTAGAAAGATCGTATTTTGCCAGTCCGAGTGATCCAAACTGGTGGATAGCACATATTTATTTACTTCATTAATTCCTGACCAGTCTTCAGCATGCTTCGGCCAGTAAGGTCCAAAAATCTGAAAGGTATTCTTACCAATCAAAATATCGGTAGACTGCATCCATTTTTGCATGATGTGATCAAATGCTGAATCGGATTCAGCACTAAAATACGGCGCCACCCAGCCACCATATTGAAAGCCACCCGATGTATCTTCTTCCGGACCGCCGGGTGTCTGCATTACACCGTCTAGAGTCAGAAATTCCTGGACAATGATTTTTCTCATCACGCTGCCCTTATTTTTATTGAGTCATCTAGGATTTATTTTTAGTATGTGTTTGAGGCGGATTCTGTAAATTTTAGGCACAAAAAAACCGCAACATGTGCGGTTCATTGTTCAAGTTGGTGCGCTCAGAGAGATTCGAACTCCCGACCCCTTAGTTCGTAGCCAAGTGCTCTATCCAGCTGAGCTATGAGCGCGTAACTTGTGTCGTCTTTATTAGACTGCGTTATTTTCCGATTTACTTATTGGTGCGCTCAGAGAGATTCGAACTCCCGACCCCTTAGTTCGTAGCCAAGTGCTCTATCCAGCTGAGCTATGAGCGCGACATAAGTAAAGTGGCGGTGAGAGAGGGATTCGAACCCTCGATACAGTTACCCGTATGCGTCCTTAGCAGGGACGTGGTTTCAGCCACTCACCCATCTCACCGTAACGTGCCGCCATAATACAAATTTCGGCATAGCACTGCAAGCACAGCTTGAAAAAAAACTGCATATTTTTGCTCGTTTAAATACTTTTTAAACAATTTCCCTGTTTTTAGTCATTTAAGTCCTGAAAAACCCGATAAATTTCCAGTTATCTAAAATTAGCCAAAAATCGAAAACTTAAACAGATTATTGCAATCATTTACGTGCAGTCTGGACTGACATGACTTATGCTAAACCTATCTCCAAGGACACTTTAAAGATATGATGAAAAATTGGGTCGATCCTGAAGCAAAAGCTGAAGCCGAACGTTATGACAACCCTATTCCAAGCCGTACCCTGATTCTCGAAACTATAGAAGAAAAAACTGCCCTGTCCCATGCCGACTTGGTGGAATATTTTGAAATTGCCGATCAAAAAAGTATTGATGCCCTGAGCCATCGTCTGATTGCGATGGTACGTGACGGGCAATTGATGAAAGACGGTTACAAGTTCCAGATTGCGGCGGAACAGCCTGAGCATGAAGCAACGGTATATATCAACTTCAAGGGAAGCGGCACAGCCAATATTTCAGGTGAAGATGACCTGCTTTTACCTGAGCGTGAATTGCGTCAGGTCTTTAACGGTGACCGTGTCAAAGTCCGCCAGACCTCAGTAGACCGCAAAGGCAAGGCTTGGGGCTTTATTACCGAGGTCTTGCAGCACCGCGTCAAACAGATCATTGGTAAAGTGTCTGAATATGAAGGTGAATACTTTGTTCAGCCAGCCAATCCAAATGCACATCAGCCTATTACTCTAGAAAAAGAGCTGATCGAGCATGCCAAGGTCAAAGTCGGCGATTCGATCCGCGTGGCGATTGATACCTACCCAACCAAAGAAGAATTTGCGACTGGTCATATTGTGCAGTCGATGGCAGACAAAGCCGATACCGAAATCATCATTCCACAGACGATTCTGGAATATGGCCTGCCATATGAATTCCCTGAAGAAGTCTTGAAAGAAGCGGAAAGTTTTAAAGAGCCTTCTGCCAAAGACCGTGACGGCCGTGTCGATCTACGTGATTTAGCGCTTGTCACCATTGATGGTGAAGATGCACGTGACTTTGATGATGCGGTCTATGCAGAAAAACGTCCAGGCGGTGGCTATCGTGTGGTCGTAGCAATTGCTGATGTGAGTCATTATGTACGTCCGGGCAAACCACTGGATGATGAAGCTCAAGAACGTGGGACATCCGTGTATTTCCCACACTTCGTTTTACCAATGTTGCCTGAAGCACTCTCTAATGGCCTGTGTTCATTAAATCCGAATGTCGATCGTCTGTGCATGGTCTGTGACCTGAAACTGTCACGTGCTGGCCGAGTAACCGGGTATGAATTCTATCCTTCGGTGATGCATTCCAAAGCACGTCTGACTTATGACCAGGTCGCGAAGTATTTTGAAGGTGACAGTACAGCGATTACTGAAGATCGCAGTGTACGTAAATCACTAAATACCCTGTTCCAGTTGTATCAAATTCTAAAAGGCTTGCGTGCTGAACGTAATGCAATGGAATTCGAAACCATTGAAACCTATATGACTTTCGATGAGCTGGGTGGTATCAATGAAATTCTGCCACGTACCCGTAATGATGCGCACAAGCTGATTGAAGAATGTATGTTGCTGGCCAACGTTGCAGCAGCTGAATATGCATTGAAAAATGAAATACCGATGCTGTACCGGGTGCATCAACCACCTGAGTTTTCGCGTATCCAGAAAGTTCGTGATTTCGTGAAGCTGCTGGGTCTGCCATTCCCGGAACAGCCAACCCAAGCCGATTATCAGGCAGTCATTGAAGCGACCAAAGACCGGATTGATGCGCCAAGTATTCATGCCGTGTTATTACGCTCCATGATGCAGGCCTATTACGGTGCCGACAATGCTGGTCACTTTGGTCTGGCTTATGAAGCGTATACGCACTTCACCTCTCCAATTCGCCGTTACCCCGATCTGTTATTACATCGTGCTATCAAAGCCCATCTGAGTAAAAAGCCATATCCAATTTCAGGTGCCTCTTTAGATGATGCCGGTGAGCATTTCTCAGCAACAGAACGCCGTGCTGATGAAGCCTCCCGCTCTGTAACGACCTGGCTGAAATGTCACTATATGCAGCAGCATTTAGGTGAAGAGTTTGTTGGCATTATCAGTGCAACGGCTGAATTTGGTTTATTTGTCACGCTGAAAGACCTCTATGTCGATGGTATGGTGCATGTCAGCCAGTTGGGCGATGACTTCTTTGTCTTTGATCAAAGCAGCCAGAGTCTGGTCGGCCAGAACTGTGGTCAGATCTTCGGCCTAGGTGATGAAGTGAAGATCAAGGTTGCAGGAGTCAATTTGGAAGAACGCAAAATTGATTTTGAGCTGATCCAGCAATTGACTCATGCGGGTCGTCCAATTCGCGCCCGTGCTCCACGTGTCGCAGAAAAAAAACCTGCACCACGTCCGGAAGCAAAAGAGGAAGTCTTCAATAATCATGAGCGTGCGCAAAAAGCCCAGCCCAGTGATGATGGAGAACAGCCCATACGACGCAAAAAAGACAAATCCAAGCCCAGTTCCTACAGCAAAAAGCCTGCTAAAAAATCTGCAGGAAAGTCTGAAGCAAAGGCTAAAGATAAAGTAAAGAAAAAAGCCAAGATCAAAAAGAAAAAGTCGAATGCAAAAGCCAAGATTGAATAATTTCTAATGATCAAAAAAAGAGCGCTACGGCGCTCTTTTTATTTATAATCAATATACTAATTAAAAGGAAAATTATGAATTGGATACAGTTATTATTCTTACATTAATCATTTCCCTCACAGCTCTACTTGTAACCTATGCAGTGTTTAAATCAGATCAACAGCCACAGATTCTTATTTTTGCTACACCTCATTATGGAAAAGAATCTTTAATTCAACTTCATGTTAAAAATATTGGTAAATCTATCGCTCACAATGTAAGAGTCTTTAGCGACCGACCTATTCCTCAAGCAGCATTTGGAATTGAGAAATTAAATTCTAATAAGCAATATTTTGATTAGAGATGGATCCGGAAATTTGAACAACTCCTATAAGTGATACTCTGCTCCTCAAATGATGTTATAAACATCAATATATGGAGTATTTTATGGCACGTAGACCAAGAAGAAATCATTCAAACGACTTTAAGGCTAAGGTAGCACTTGCTGCGATCAAAGCAGAAAAAACACTTGCTGAATTGAGTTCTGAGTTTGATGTTCATCAAAACCAAATTATTGACTGGAAAAATCAATTGATCTCAGCTTCCTCACAAGCTTTCGATCAATCAAAAGCTCCATCAGAACCTCCCATTGATCTTAAAAAGTTACATGCAAAAATCGGTGAGCAGGCATTAGAAATTGATTTTTTAGAAGGTGTGTTGAAGAAACTGGGCCGCTTCAACCACAAAAGTTAATCGATCACTCACTTCAGATTTCAGTATCTAAACAAGCTAAGTTACTGAAAGTCTCTCGTGGTTGTTATTATTATCGCCCAAAACCTGTTAGCTCATCAGATCTGAAGCTGATGCGATGTATTGATGAATTACATATGCAATATCCTTTTGCAGGCAGTCGTATGATGCGTGATTTGTTGAATCGTCAAGGGCATCATATAGGACGACGTCATACACGTACTTTAATGAAGAAAATGGGTATTCAGGCGTTATATTGCAAACCAAATTTAAGCCAGGCTAATCAAGCTCACCGTAAATATCTATATCTGCTCAAAGGATTGGCTATTCAGCGCAGTAATCAAGTGTGGTCTACGGATATAACGTATATCCCTATGGCAAAAGGCTTTGTTTATTTATGTGCTGTGATTGATTGGCATAGCCGCAAGGTACTTGCGCATAGAGTATCGATTAGTATGGAGGTTACATTTTGCATAGAAACATTAAATGAAGCTATTGAAAAATATGGTCGACCTGAAATATTTAATACAGACCAAGGCAGTCAGTTTACCAGTGATGCATTTATTGATGTATTGAAATCAAATGGCATTCAAATCAGTATGGATGGTAAAGGTCGATGGGTAGATAATGTGATGGTTGAACGATTATGGCGGAGCGTTAAATATGAAGAGGTGTATCTCAAAGCCTACAGCAATGTTTTGGATGCGAAGAAGCAATTAAACGCATATTTTGAATTTTATAATTTGAAACGACCTCATTCGAGTCTGGACAAAATGACTCCAGATGAGTTTTACTATGACCAGCTACCACAACAAAATAAGGTAGCTTAACTAGAGCAGAGTATCACTTATAAATAAGCTTTTAGTTGTTCAAACATGTGGAACCACCTCTGATTCTGGTATTTTTAAAAATGGAATAAAAGTATTTCCACCTAATCAAAGTTACATATACGATTGGGGACAATATGGAGGTCTTAAAGAATCATTAAATAATACATCTATCACCTTCACTGTGACTTATTTTTATAAACATCCTTTGAACCTGTGGAAAACCAAAATCACTAATATCTCTATTATCGATATGAATAGACCTCTTTCATAAATCATTTTTTGCTCAGTTCCAAGTTGTAGATTCCAGCGATTAAACTGAATCTCAAACCAAGCCTTTTACCTCTATTTCGATAACGCTCAGCAAGGATTTTGAAGGTTTTCAGGCTGCCAAATACATGCTCAATTCCGATTCTTCTTTTATTGATTTCCTGATTATAGATTTTCAATTCAGGATCCAATTTACAGTGTCTTTTGGCTTTTAATGGCAACAGGCTATTCGGATACAACACATAAATCCCCTGATAGCCTTTATCTGCAAGGATAAAAGCCCCAAAAGGAATCTGGTTTAAATTGCGTTTGAACAACTCGAAATCATGCACTGCACCGCGACTGGTACATAAACTCAGAATTTGCTGAGTTTTGTAGTGAATCATGGCCTGTACTTTAAAGGTATGGGTCTTTTTCTTGCCGCTATAGCTTTTCTTCTGTTTTTTTAGGCCTTTGGATTGGAATTTCCGTGGCATCCACGATCACAACATTCCAGTCGATGCCTTCGCCCTCGGGTAAATCTTTGGGTAAATTAAACAGATTGGACCGAATCAGGCAGTCTTCAACATGACGGACAATTCTTGAGGCTGTGGGCTCTGAAACCCCGTAACTCGTCGAAACATGAAATAAGGTTCGGTATTCCCGCCAATAGCTCAGACAGAGCAGAACCTGATCCTCCAGGCTTAACTTGGGCGGTCTGCCTTTGGCAGAGACATGCTTCTGCAATTGCTCAACCATCAAATAGAAAGTTGACCATGAGATGCCTGTGTATCGCTTGAACTGAGGATCAGAAAGCTTGTTTGAATCGATGTATTTCATCCGCAGATTATGCACGAATGCCAAGAAATCCGGAGTGCAAATATTAACCAAAAAGAAGATCGTTTTTTGATTTATGAAAGAGATCTAATGAACTAGAATCTCTTCCTTCATCCAATGGCGGCATCTTAGAACAATTAAAAAATATCAATAAATCCTTAACAACCTTAAATCAAAAAATTGAGAAAAAATTATAGATAGCTTGATTTCCCTGCCAATAAGCCCTACATCTAGATTTAACATAGGAAATGACTTCGGCAGAAACGACATGACATTAGAAAAAGCAACTTTACCCGTTCCACAATTCGATCAGATTACGCTGGCAGACCTTAAACAAAAAATTGAAGGCTGCATTCAGCAAGGTTTGCAATTTCTAAATGAACTGACCCAGACGCCTGATACTGTCCAGGAACAACTTGCGGTCCTAAAACAGGTTGATACGCTAGAAAATAATATGAGCGAGTCCTGGGGCGTTTTGTCGCATCTGAACGCAGTCATGAATAATAGTGAAACCCGTGATGTCTATCAGGCATTATTACCGGGTCTAAGTGATTACTATACTCAGCTAGGTCAGCATACGGCCCTGTATCAAACCTATCAACATGTACAGGATGCACCAGTTTTTAATGAATTACCGGAAGCTCAGCAAAGTGCAATTAAACTGGCGCTGCGTGACTTTAAATTGTCAGGTGTAGCGCTAGAGGGTGAAGCAAAAAAACGCTATGCAGAAATTTCTGCACATTTGTCACAACTTTCCTCAGATTTCTCTAATCATGTACTCGATGCAACTCAAGCTTATTTTAGACCGCTTAAGGAAGAAGAATTAGCGGGGCTGTCTGAAAGCAATATTGAACTGTTAAAACAATATGGCCAGCAACGTGAACTGGATCAGCCGGTTGCCACTTTAGATTTTCCGTCTTATCTAGCAATTATGACTCATGCCGAAGATCGTGGCCTGCGTGAAGAACTCTATAAAGCCTATACCACGCGCGCGTCAGATCAGTCCGAACAGACTGAATTTGACAATACTGCCATCATGGAAGAGATCCTGAAACTACGTCAGGAAATGGCAGCGCTATTAGGCTTTAATAACTATGCCGAATATTCACTGGCCAGCAAAATGGCACCAAATGTCGAAGCTGTGGATGAATTCCTGCGTGATCTGGCAGAACATGCCCGTGCGCCTGCTGAACAGGAAGTGGCTGAACTGAAAGCCATCGCTGCTGAAGATGGTATTACTGAATTAAAGCCTTGGGACAGCAGTTACTATTCTGAAAAGCTGAAAATGCAGCAGTTTAATCTGTCTCAGGAATCGCTGAAACCCTATTTCCCGGCTCCAAAAATCTTGCAAGGTCTGTTCAGTATCCTGAAACGTTTATATGACATTCAGGTAGTTGAACGTGAAGCGCCAGTCTGGCATCCAGATGCACGTTATTTTGAACTGGAAGATCAAGGTGAAGTGATTGGCGGTTTCTATTTCGACCTCTATGCACGTCAGGGCAAACGTGGCGGTGCCTGGATGAGCGGCTTTCGTTCACGCATGCAAATTGCTGAAGGTCTGCAAAAACCGATCTGTTACATGGTGGCAAACTTTACTCCACCGGTTGGTAACCGCCCTGCACTACTGACTCATGATGAAGTGATTACCCTGTTCCATGAGTTTGGTCACGGTCTGCATCATATGCTGACAGAAGTGGACAATATTGCTGTGGCTGGTACACACGGCGTGGATTGGGATGCTGTTGAGCTACCAAGCCAGTTTATGGAATTCTGGGCTTGGGATCAGGACAGTTTAAACCTGCTTAGCGAACATATCGAAACCAAGGAAGTCTTACCTGCTGACTTGTTAAAAGCCTTACTGGATGCTCGCTTCTTCCAGTCCGGTATGCAAACTTTGCGTCAGCTGGAATTTGCTTTATTCGACCTGAGCATTCACCGTGCCAATCCGGCATTGAATGCTGAACAGATTCAGGCAACCTTAAACGAGATTCGTGAAAAATACGCCGTTTTACCCACTACACCATATAACCGGTTCCAGCACAGCTTCAGTCATATCTTCGCGGGTGGATATGCAGCGGGCTATTATTCTTATAAATGGGCAGAAGTTTTGGCCAGTGATGCCTTCGATCGCTTCGAAGAAGAAGGAATTTTTAACACTGAAACCGGAAAGCAGTTTAGACAAAAAATTCTAGCAGTTGGCGGAAAAGATACAGCACTTGACGCATTTATCAATTTCCGCGGACGCGAGCCAAAAATAGATGCTTTGTTACGTCATCAAGGTTGGACGAACCGCTCTAAAAACGCTTAAACTACGTTTTTAAGTAAATCACAGGGTGAGTATGATGGCTATCAAACGTCGTTTCATTGCAGGCGCAAAATGTCCTAAATGTCAGGCGTTAGATCGGATCGTTATGCTGACCTCTGGTGAAGCTGAATGGATTGAATGTATCGAATGTGGGTATGAAGAAAACCGTCCCACCCATATCGAGGAACCTGAGTCACCAGCCGTTCCGGATGAAATTGGTGTGATTCAGTTTAAACCCCGTCAGCCAAAAGAATAATTTCGGGAACCTAAATGACTCTAGATCATCGACAAAATCCTAAACTTTTATGGGGAATAGTGAGTGGATTAATTGTTGTGATTATTGCTGTTTTAATAATTACACAGTTTTTTCTCACGCAAAATGAAACATTACCGGCACATCAGGGTGACTTGATGCATGCACCGGTGACACAAGCAGCACCTAAAGCAGAAGCTGAACTGGAAGAAATTGTGCCTACTTCTGAAAATGTCCTAGTCGATGCCTCTATTATAAGAGAAGAAGTTACTGAGAATGCTACTTTGGCGAAAGAAGAAATTGCCAAACTGGAAGATATCCAGCAACAGCTCAATGAGCAGGAAAAAAGCCTGAAGCAACAGCATAGTGATGCGGATGAGCTGATTAAACTCAAAGAGGAACAAATCAAGTTACTCGAAGTACAACTGGCACAATAATCAGAATGAGTTAGGGATTTTCAGCTAGAATATCCACAGATTTTCTAGCTAAGTTCTCTCATGAGTGTAGCCTCTCCCTCGCATCTGGTTAAGGCAATTGTCTTTCTGACCTGTTCCGCTTTTCTGTTTTCAGTCATGGGCGTCTGTATTCGCTTCGCCTCACACACGGTTGACAATGCCACGGTGGTATTTTTCCGGAATTTTGTCGGCCTGTTTATCTTTCTGCCATTAATCTTTAATAAAGGCATTAGCTTTTTTAAAACTGAAAAACTCTGGATGCACACCTGGCGTTCTGTCGCAGGTCTGACAGCGATGTATGGCTTTTTCTATGCCATTGCACATTTAAAGCTCTCCAATGCCATGGTCTTCACCTATTCCTCACCGATTTTTATTCCACTGATTGCCTGGCTGTTTCTAAAAGAAAAAGTCACTCAAAGCATGTTACTGGCTGCTGCGATCGGTTTTATTGGCGTGTTGTGCGTGGCTAAGCCTGATTCCGGTTTATTTAACCTGATGTCTGTGATTGGCTTGAGTGCCAGCTTCCTGGCTGCTATGGCTTTTGTCACGGTGCGCGCACTAACTCAGACCGAACCACCAGAACGGATTGTGTTTTATTTCTGTCTGATCGGCACCCTGATTTCCATGGTTCCAATGTTCTGGCATTGGCGTCCTTATACCCTGACTGAACTCGGTTATTTAATTGCAGCCGGTTTATTGGCAAATACCAGCCAGTTATTTCTATCCAATGCTTATAAACTGGCACCTGCTGGTCAGATTGGGCCAGTGAACTATATTGCGATTTTCTTTGCTGGCTTATGGGGCTATTTATTCTGGGAAGAAATTCCAGATCTCTATAGCCTGCTCGGACTAGGATTGATATTTTGTGGGATTCTACTGTGTAGTCCTGTTTTACAAAATAAGCTTAGGCTGCGTTAAGGCCACAATAAAAAAGCACCCGAAGGTGCTTTTTTTTATTTGCTTAAATTACTGATACCAGTCGAAGAGCTTAAATACATAAGGTACATAGGCAATGATCAGCATCGCTGGCAGTAACACGATCATCGGTAAAATCCAGCGCTCATAACGGTAATAGAAGGACTTATGTCGAACTTCTGCATCCGCCTCGGCCACCTCCGCATCACCAATGGATTGCCTTGCTAACAGATGGTTCAGGGCAACTGGTGGTGTCACATAACCCAGCTCGAAACCAATCAAGGTAATCATCCAGAAGTGCACCGGATGAATTCCATACTGATAGGCGACTGGTGCAACCGTTGCTGAAATTAGGATCACTGCGCCGAATGGGTCCATAATCATGCCAACGAACACCATCAGGCCAACAATCATGGAAATCACCAGAATGGTACTGCTGATATCTGTCGGGAACGCTTCCATAATTTCCATACGTTCCAGCAGGCCACCCACACTGACAGACAGTGCCATCAGGATCACCAGCGCACCAATGTGTCCAACCGTTTCACTGGTCGAAATGTGTAATGATTTCCAGAAGCCGACTTGACGCAAGCTTTTACCAACAGTCGAACGTTTTACACCATGGTCTACATCCAGCTCACTGCCCTGCTGCTCAATATGCTCTGCTTCACGATATTCAGCATTCATGGCTGTACCCGCGGTCGCCATTGCAGGCGTATTTGCTGAACCTAAGGTGGTAGTTAAGGTTTCATCCCAATGTCCCATTGGCGGTAATGGTGCAGGCTCATGACGTAACTTATCAAATAGCACGATCATCAATAGAATGACTGGCATCATGACAGGTGCAGTAAATTCATTCAGATCTGTAGACAAGGCATATTTGTAGAGCAGCCAGATCAGGATGAAAATCACGATATAAGGAATCACGTTTACAAAGGCACGTGCAGACTGTGGTGCAGCCAGACCAGGCGCAGCAATACGGAATTTGCTTTCAGCAAAGAATAGCGAAATGATCAGGAACAATGTTGAACTGAGCAGGAAGACATAGACACCGTAGTGATACAACATATCTGTCGTCACTTCCTTGTTTAGTGAAGCCACCACAACAATTAATAGACATGGACGTAATACCACACCGAGTGAACCCGACATGGCGGTTGCTGCCAAGGCAAACTGACGGCGACCACCGGCATTCCACACTTCCTTATAAATGATCGCACCTGCAGCAATCACGAAAATTCCAGATGCACCGGTATAAGCGGTTGGTAATGCAGCTGCCAGCAGGATTAACCAAGTCAAGGTTTCTGGCGCCAGATTCCATGGACGCAGGATATTCAGGAACATGTCTACGACACGAGTTTGTTTCAGCAGCATACCGGCCCAGATAAATAAGGCCAGATTCAGGAAGATGCTTGAGAATTCAACCAACTGCCCCAGATAGATACCCTGACCCATCGGGTAATCCATCAAGAAGACAAAGTTAAATCCAGTACTGATGGCCATATAGGCATACAGTGGCACGCTTAAGAAAGCTAGTCCAAAACTGCCTCCCTCTCGGGTCGCTTGAGGTGGCTTAATGACTTGGTACAGACTGATCAGCGTCAATGTACTAAAGAGAATCATCCATAGCCAGTAGACATACTTCATGTCTCCCATTGGCACCCCGGAATTCAGCACCGACATATATTGGCTATAAGAAGAATAAGCCAGGAAACTATTCGCGATCAGCATCGCCACAGAATAAACTTTGAAATCGATACGGGTCGCTGGACTACGTAGACCGATATGATGGGTTTTCAATGTCGCACTGATTGCAGCGAATACCACCATAATGATCAGCAGCAAGGCACGGTTTTCAGTCCCAAACTTGAAAATGCCAAAGAATGAAGTTTCAAAACTGCGATAAGCGCGAATACTTGGATGCGCTTCAATATGCGTCATCGCCTTGTCATAGAACTGGTAAGATTCTTCACAGACCTGTTGTGCCTGCATAACTGCAGCACGCACATCCGCTTCAGAACGTACACCGAAGAAATCGGCATATTCATCTGCAGCATCTGCTTTCATCTGCTCCTGAACTTTTTGATCGACATTAATATTACGATCACATTGTGGCGCTTTCGGTTCAGCACGCAAAAATGAATACTGCATGCCTGTTGCCGGGTCACCATACAGACGCTCGCCCATACGCAGCAACTGACCATGAATCATTTCCCCGGTTCCAATCACCAAGGTCAGTAAGAGCAAGATGAGCACGACAAAGGTCGAGATCCACTCTGTCCAGATATAACGTAACAGACCTAATCCTGATCTGTTTTGATTATCGTTGTGCATGTATTTTCCTATTCTTATTTTCGCGCCTTACATTCTTTTAAGCGCTGGTCTTCCTGTCTGCCCCGAAAATTCCTTTACAAGGGTCAGTATCATTATTTTCTGTTTTGACTCTGCATGAAAATCAGCAGAATAAAAATGACAATTTATCTTTTCTTTTTGTCTTTTCTGCCAACAGTTTCAGCTATCCCCAACATAGTTACCCAAGATATAGAGCAATGCGACTACCACTCCCCAGATCACCCCTAACAAATGCGCTTCGACCAGTACCGGACTGCCAATAAGTTGTGCAGTTTCCTGATTTCCAATGGTATTTTCCCAAATTAGTTTGGCAAAGATTAAAAATAATACCAGTACGGCAAATCCACGTTCACGTTGATAAAGCAGATGCACACAGGCGACTGCGACATAGGCCCCATGTAATACCCCGGATAGTCCTGCATATGCTTCAATATTTGGCAGGAAAAAATAAAAACTCAGGCTGATCAACGGTGGCAGAATCAAAAGGATTGAGACGAAATGCCACACAGATGCACGGGGAAAAATGAAAGGTAGACAGATAAAGGCAAGAATATTCAGAAAATAATGGGCCCAGCCGACATGCACCCAGTGCGCAGTCCAGAGCCGCCAGAATTCCCCGAGCAGGCTTTCCTGCCAGTAGATGAAAGCATCGTTAAAGATTTGCAAACTCGCTGAAAGAGAGACAAAAGCCGCCAGAAAAATAATTTTTCGTCGAAGATGTTGATCTTGCATCGGCTCCTTGAACTCCTTTCAGCATATTGAAAATGACCTCTATGAGCATCATTCACTTAATTTTTCATTAAATTATAGATCAGCGCTGAACAGATCATCCAGTTCTGAGGAATTATCTGTTTCATCCCAGAAGGTCTGCATGCCATCATCTGCACTACGAATACCGGTATTTTCAGTCCAGTAACGGTCAGAAATACCATTCACCATAATGGCAGCCATACTGTCGATCAGCTTGAACTGAGGATTGACCGGTTTTTCATCACTACGTGCCTGATCAAAGGTTCTTAATGCATCACGGATTTTGGCATCATCCCCACTAGCCTGTGCCGCTACAGCATATAAGGCATGTGATAAACGTACACCTTTTTGCTCACCGATTTGTACTGACTGTTTCAGAGTTTGGTAAGGATCAGGTTTTCCATCACCTGCCCCTGGCAATAAAGTCCAGATGACAGCACGGGTTGCATTTGGCGCGCCCCAGAATTTGGTATTATCCAGACAGGTCATGCCACGCTCAACCACAGCCGCAATATCTTTAGGTACTTGTACGGCCCCACCCGAGTTAATGTCATTGGTCATGGCTTGCAAGCCACTCAGCATGCCTAGCAGATAAACTGTCTGTTCAATATCACTGTTCATGCGTGGGCAGCTTTCACCCAGCGCTTTTTTATATTTTTTCTCATAACGGGTCTGGAATAACTGATAACCCGTGTACTGGCGTTGTGCAGCCAATGCAGCCCAGCGTTTCTGCTCAATCCGCGCATCCTGAGCTTCAGTCACCTGGTTGACTTTAGAAGCACGCAGATACCGTAGCTCTGCCTCCAGCGCTTTCTGCTCGGCACAAATTCCGGCTGCAGAATACATCAGTACTGCAACACGAGTCGGATCAGCCCCCATTTCCTTGGTCGACATGATAGCCGGCGTTAAAGAATTCCCGGAATTACACACCATCTCGGCATCATCCATCGCCAGGATTGGTGGAACAATATGCTTTTCAGTGAAACCCAGCGCCACATTGGCACCGGTTTTAATGACCTGAGAACATCCTGTTAGAACTGTTGTTGTTATTGCAATGGTCGCCATACCTTGGCATATTTTTCGGACGCTCGACATTTTCCTGTCCTCTATAATTGTGATTATGTCCATTATTCTGCTAAACATATCAGAAGCATATAACGAATAAAAGAGTATTTACTCTAATTTAGACCAGACACTTTGCCATTAAATCGCCCAGCTGCAAGTGACTGTAGTAGATAAAATCCCAAATTTTGGGCAAAAAAAAAGTAGCATTGCGACGGTTCAGCACATGCTACTTATCAACTCGGCAAGCCGAGAAGAAAATAGGTTCTCGAGCTTAATTCTGTTATTTAGGTGAAAATCTGTCCTTCAGCACCGTTCCCAGCCGTCCTATGACTAGGGCCATCACAATCGCAACGATCAAAAACATCCACATTGGAAATTCCATCATGATCTCCTGTGTTCGCTGTTGGTGAGTTAAATGTACCTGCTTATAAAAAAAGCAGCCGAAAAATTGTCATACAATTCATTGTTTTTGCAGAGAAATATGATTTTTTGTCTGACAATTCAAGCGGGGTTAGCGGATAAATCTTTATTTTCAAAAAATTTATTTAAAATTTCGGAATATCAGTTGTCTGACAATTAAAGTATTTTTGTCAGAACTTTCAAAGACTTCCATTGTTTAAAAGGCAACTGGTCACACCAGATGAGCAATGGACGGGCTTTTGCATGCTGGAAATACACCACGATATAAGCTTGGTGATCAATCACGTGACTGATCAATACTCGCCGTGTGCCTTGTGCAGCTGCAGTCAGTGACCATTCACGTCCATCCAGATATTCAAACTGCTCAATGTGCGGTGTCTTACGATAAAACAACTGGTAGATGACCAATCCGATGACGCCACAAACCAGCCAAATTGTCACAGGCAATAACTGATACAGCAAGAACATCAATACAGCGAAAATAAAAAGCTGAAACACCAGCGCACACTTGCTGCGTCTCAGCTTGAAACAGCGATTATCCATGAACGTAAAATTTAAGCTTCTTGATAAAATCTTTTAATTCAGGGCGTGGGGGTTCTGACACTTCCATAAACCAGTCCAGCAGGTCCGGATCTTCCTGTGCAACCAGCTCAGCAAACATCTCTTTTTCGAAGGGATCAGCATTGAGATAATAGTTTTTCACGTAGGGATCAAAATATACATCGATCTCTTTCAAGCCACGACGCGCGCGATAAATCACTTTGCGCTCTTCTAAGGTGATGTCATCAGTCATCGAATTTTCCCAACTCGTTACAAACCTGAGTAGTTTACCTTAAGCCATTGCTGAATTTCGAGGTATTTCATACAAATGACCAAAAGCATCAGTAGATTCCCCAGATTTGAACATTCAGCTCATTGCTCCCTCGTCTGCTCTATCTTAAGTTAAATAAAACATCACAATAAGGGAATTATAAGATGCATTCGAGCGCGATCCGTCCATTGGCCAGCATGCTGCCACGTCAACTTTTCAATGATGAACATGAAGCCTTTCGGGAGACGGTCCGTAAATTTTATGAAAAGGAAGTGACTCCTCATACAGAAAAATATGAACAGCAACAGCATATCGATCGTGAGCTCTGGAATAAAGCCGGTGAACTTGGCCTTCTCTGTGCCACGATGCCTGAAGCTTATGGCGGTTCAGGGGTGGATCGTTTATACAGCATGATCCTGATCGAAGAACAGGCCTATGCAGGCGACTCTGCGACAGGATTTTCATTGCACTCCGATATCGTGGCCAATTATATTCTGAACTTTTGCAATGAAACACAAAAGCAGCAATGGCTCCCGAAAATGGCAACAGGTGAAGTGGTCACGGCAATTGCGATGACTGAGCCCGGAACTGGCTCAGACCTGCAGGCAGTACGCACCAGTGCGGTATTAGAAGGTGATGAGTATGTGATTAATGGATCTAAAATTTTCATTACCAATGGCTATCTTTGTGATATGGCAATTGTGGTATGTAAAACGGGCCATAGCGAGAAAGGCTCTGCTAACCTGTCTTTAATTATGGTCGAAGCAGATCGTGCAGGATTTAGTAAAGGTAAACCCTTAAATAAAATCGGCATGAAAGGTCAGGATACCTGTGAACTGTTCTTTGACAATGTCCGTGTGCCTAAAGAAAACCTGCTAGGTCAGGAAGACATGGGTTTTATGATGCTGATGAAAGAACTGGCTTGGGAACGGTTAATTGTGGCCATCATATGTCAGGCAGGGGCAGAAGCGGCATTCGCACATACAGTGAAATACACCAAAGAACGTCAAGCCTTTGGCAAACCGATCAGCGCTTTTCAAAATACCCGTTTTAAACTGGCAGAACTGCGTACCGAAATTGAAATTTGTCGGGCTTATCTGGACCGTTGTATGCAACTACAGCTTACTCAGGAATTGGGAATTGATGCTGCCGCAGCTGCTAAATACAAAATTTCTGAACTGTATAGCAAAGTGGTTGATGAATGCCTGCAACTGCATGGCGGTTATGGCTATATGCTGGAATACCCGATTGCACGAGCGTATCTAGATAATCGCGCGAACCGCATTTATGCAGGAACCAATGAAATCATGAAGGAACTGATTTCCAGATCACTCTAATTTGAAATATGAAAAAGGAGTACATCAGGTACTCCTTTTATCTATATCTACACTTAAGACACCAATCTTGGCTTGGCTGGCACGGCACTGGATTTCAATTTGAATTTCAATACTCCATCTTCAAAAGATGCAGTTTTTAGCTCTTTACGATCCGCTAGATAATTATTGGATACTTTCCAAGGCGCATGCTTACCCTGTTTCGGCATCACATCCGCTGCACGGGCAATATAGCCTGAAGTCAGACTTCCCATCACCGTATCTTCAAGTAATTCGGTAGCATCCCCTTCTGGAATCACTTCATCATAACCATGCTGATCCATATAATTGAGCAGACGGCAGATATATTCTGCGGCAATATCCACTTTCAAGGTCCAGGAAGCGTTGATATAACCAATAATCAGCGCCATATTTGGCACATCACTGACCATGATCCCTTGATACAACATATGCTTCGACGTATCCAAAGGCTTGCCATCCATCGTGGCCTGAATACCACCCAGAATCTGAATATTTAAACCAGTAGCAGACACAATAATATCCGCATCCAGATGTTTACCTGATTTCAGCTGAATCCCAGTTTCAGTAAATTTCTCGATATGATCTGTTTCTACAGATGCATGACCTTCACGCAGGATTTTGAATAAATCCCCATCTGGCACTACACATAGGCGCTGATCCCAAGGTTCATAATTCGGGGTAAAGTGTTTCATATCCACTTTCCCTTTCAACTGAAACTGTACAGATTTTAATAGTAGTGTTTTCAGTAATTTTGGCTGTTTTTGTGCAAGTGCATAAATCCCACGCTGCATGCCAATATTACGCGCACGGGTCAGCTTATAAGCCACATCTTCAGGCAATAATTTACGCATCTTTGAGTAAATCATGTCAATCGAAGGAACTGATGCAATATAGGTCGGTGAACGCTGCAACATGGTTACATGCCCTGCTCCGCCTTTGACCATGGCAGGAACTAGGGTAATCGCTGTCGCACCACTGCCAATAATCACGACTTTTTTACCGCTATAATCGAAGTTTTCAGGCCAATGCTGCGGGTGAATGAATGTACCTTTGAATGCTTCCTGATTCGGGAATTCCGGCTGGAAACCTTGATCATAATTGTAGTAACCAGTACAGCCAAGAACGAAGTTGGCGATCCAGGTCTGCTTTTTGCCCTGAGCGTTTTCAACTACGACTGACCATTTACGTGTCACTGAATCATAATTGGCACTAACGACGCGATGTTGAAAATGAATTTTTGAGCTCAAGTTAAATTCTTGAATCACTTCTGCAAGATAATTTTTAATTGCTGAACCGGAAGCCAATACGCTTTCTTTTTTCCAAGGCTTAAAATTGAAACCAAAAGTCGACATGTCCGAATCTGAACGGATGCCAGGATATTTAAACAAGTCCCATGTACCGCCAAAGCTTTCACGACGTTCAATGATTTCGAATGAGCGTTGAGGACTATGTTTAGAAAGATGGGCTGCCAGACCAATTCCCGAGATCCCCGCGCCTACAATTAAAATATCAACTTGCTTTTCCATATTCTTCTTTTACCTGAGCATTGTCATATATTTTTATTAAAGCACAAAATTGACAATACACAATGTCAAGTTTAAATAAAAATGATTATTTTTTATCTTTTCAGGACAAATTACTAAACTGCTTGATAATAGGTAAATGCAAGACAATAAAAAAGGCCGGTTTATTCAACCGACCTTTTCGAACAACGTTTGCTGCTCTACACGAAATTAGTTAACTTCGCGATCTACTAGCTCAACGTAAGCCATCGGTGCAGCATCACCTGCACGGAAGCCCGCTTTAAGAACACGTAGATAACCGCCGTTACGCTCTTTGTAACGAGGGCCAAGAACGGTAAATAATTTACCAACAGTTGCAGCTGAACGAGTACGAGCAAACGCCAAACGACGGTTTGCTACTGTATCGACTTTAGCTAAAGTGATTAAAGGCTCAGCAACACGACGTAATTCTTTTGCTTTAGGCACAGTTGTTTTGATCAACTCGTGCTCAAACAAAGAGTTAGCCATGTTTTGGAACATCGCTTTACGATGACTGCTTGTACGGCCTAATTTCACACCACTATTACGATGACGCATGGTGATAGTCCTACTTAATTAACGGCTACGATAGGCGAAACGATCGTCCATACGGAGACTAGCTGGTGGCCAGTTCTCTAAACGCATGCCGAGTTGTAAGCCTTTGGAAGCCAGAACATCTTTGATCTCAGTAAGCGATTTTTTACCAAGGTTAGGAGTTTTAAGTAACTCAACCTCAGTACGCTGTACAAGATCACCAATGTAGTAAATGTTTTCTGCTTTCAAACAGTTAGCAGAACGAACAGTTAGCTCTAGATCATCTACTGGACGAAGCAAAATTGGATCAACTTCTTCACGAGGTTCTTGAGCCACAGGAGCTTGATCTTTCTGAAGATCAACAAAGATTGCAATTTGTTGTTGCAAGATTGTTGCCGCTTTGCGGATTGCTTCTTCAGGATCAACTGTACCGTTGGTTTCAAGATCAATGACCAGTTTATCAAGGTCAGTACGTTGTTCTACACGAGCGTTTTCCACTGTGTAAGACACACGTTTGATCGGGCTGTAAGATGCATCTAACTGTAAACGACCCACTGGGCGAGTCTCGCCTTCTGGAAAACGTGAGTCAGAAGTCTCATAGCCACGGCCTTGAGCCACTTTCAGGCGCATCTTCAGATTGCCTGATGCACTTAGCGTGCCGATCAAGTGTTCAGGGTTAACCACTTCAACATTATGAGGTAAACGAAGGTCAGCCGCAGTTACGTCGCCTGGACCTTGTTTCTCTAATGTTAAATAAGCTTCATTTTGATCGAACAGCTTAATAGACAATCCTTTTAGGTTCAGCAAGAGCTCGACGATGTCCTGCTGCAAGCCTTCCAAAGTACTGTACTCGTGCTCAACACCTTCAATCTCAACTTCTACCACAGCAGCGCCAGGTAAAGAAGAAAGAAGGATGCGACGTAAAGCATTGCCCAGAGTATGACCAAAGCCACGCTCTAAGGGTTCTAGAATAACTTTTGCCGAGGTCCCGCTTGCCGCTTCGACCTTGATCGCTTGCGGAGTTAGAAACTCATTTGCAGTACGCGTCATATTGCTACCTCAAGGATTATTTAGAATACAATTCTACAATCAAGCTTTCGTTGATTTCAGCAGGTAAATCAGAACGATCCGGTGCAGCTTTGAACGTACCTTCTAGTTTAGAATGATCTACTTCCATCCAAGAAGGAATGCCACGTTGAGCAGCTAATTCAATTGCGTTTTTGATACGTAATTGTTGTTTAGCGCCTTCGTGAACTGCAATCACGTCACCAGCTTTAACTTGGATAGACGCGATGTTAACGCGACGGCCATTTAAAGTGATTGAACGGTGAGATACTAACTGACGAGCTTCTGCACGTGTAGAACCAAAACCCATGCGATAAACAACGTTATCAAGACGGCTTTCAAGCAGTTTCAACAGGTTTTCACCAGTTGCGCCTTTCACACGAGCAGCTTCTTTGTAGTAGTTACTAAATTGACGCTCTAAAACACCGTACATACGACGTACTTTTTGTTTTTCACGTAATTGTAGTGAGTACTCAGATTGTTTACCGCCACGAGCTCCACCATGTTGACCAGGAGCTTTAGCGTGTTTTTTAGTTTTGACGTCAAATGGTTTAACGCCAGATTTTAATTGCAGGTCTGTCCCTTCGCGGCGAGAGAGTTTGCATTTTGGACCAATATAACGAGCCATGAATGTTTCTCCTTACACGCGACGTTTTTTAGGTGGACGGCAACCGTTGTGAGGGATTGGAGTCACATCGGTAATGCTGTTAATTTTATAACCCACTGCACCTAATGCACGAACCGCAGACTCACGACCTGGACCAGGACCTTTAACAAGGACGTCCAAGTTTTTCAAACCGTAATCTAAAGCTGCTTTACCAGCAACTTCAGCAGCTACCTGAGCAGCAAACGGAGTTGATTTACGTGATCCACGGAAGCCTTGTCCACCTGAAGTGGCCCAAGCCAGTGCATTACCTTGACGATCGGTAATAGTCACAATGGTGTTATTAAAAGAAGCGTGAATGTGTGCAACACCTTCAGAGACGGTACGAGTGACCTTCTTGCGTGTGCGAGTATCTTTAGCCATCTTTTAGCTTCCAGAAATCTTATTTCTTAATTGGTTTGCGCGGACCTTTACGGGTACGTGCGTTAGTTTTGGTGCGTTGACCACGGACAGGCAAGCTGCGACGATGACGAAGACCGCGGTAGCAGCCTAAATCCATTAAACGTTTAATGTTCATGGAAATTTCGCGACGTAAATCACCTTCGGTCGGAACCTTGGCAACTTCTGCACGAATCGCATCAAGCTGAGCGTCATCTAATTCACGGATCTTAGTAGTAGTTGGGATACCCGCAGCAGCTAAGATTGACTTAGCAGTGTGGCGACCAATACCAAAGATGTACGTTAGAGAGATAACAGCATGCTTGTTATCCGGAATGTTTACACCGGCAATACGAGCCATTCAATTTTCTCCAAAAAGGCAGTAGAGATAATCAACCGCCCCACAAAAATCTTGAGGGGCGGATAATAACCCAATTCGCCTACTGAAATCAACAGGTCTTGATCAGATTAACCTTGACGCTGCTTATGACGAGGTTCTGCGCTACAAATTACGCGGATAACCCCATTACGACGGATAACTTTACAGCTACCACAAATTTTCTTTACAGAAGCTTGTACTTTCATGATGAAACCTCTAAGTGCGCTTATCCCTTAGGATGAGCAGTCGTTTTTCTCATTAACGTTTGATTGTCATACTGGTGCGAGGTGAGATGTGCTTGAAGCTGAGCCATAAAGTCCATCACCACCACTACCACGATCAGCAACGATGTTCCGCCCAAGCTAAATGGAATACCAAAAGAGCTTTGCAGAATCATCGGCATTAAACAGATGACAGTGATGTATATCGCGCCAATAAAGGTCAAACGATTGAGAATATGATCTAAGTAACGAGCAGTTTGCTCACCTGGACGAATACCAGGCACGTAAGCTCCGCTGCGTTTCAAGTTCTCTGACACTTCTTTAGGACTAAATACCAGTGCTGTATAGAAGTAACAGAAAAAGATAATTAACGCACCAAAGAGCACCAAATACAACGGCTGACCAGGCGATAACACCAATGCCAAGTCTTGTAGACTACGCTTGATAATTCCTGCACTTGGATCCGAACTACCAACCCACTGACCTAAGCTCGCTGGGAACAAAAGTAAAGAGCTGGCAAAAATTGCCGGAATTACACCCGCCATATTAATTTTTAATGGCAAATGCGTTTGCTGTGCAGTAAATACACGACGTCCCTGCTGCTTTTGGGCATAGTTCACCGGAATACGACGTTGCGCCTTCTCGATAAACACAATCGCTGCTAGTACAGCAATCGATAACAGACCAAAAATTGCTAGTCCAATTAGACTAGACTGGCCATTATCAACTGAAGTTAGAGACTGCATAACTAAAGTCGGCAATCCTGCAACGATACCTGCGAAGATGATCATGGAAATACCATTGCCCACCCCACGCTCGGTAATCTGTTCACCCAGCCACATCAGGAACATGGTCCCCGCAACCAATGAGGTTACTGCAGGAACATAAAAAGCCAGACCAGAGGTCAGGGTAATTCCCTGGCTGATCAGGCCAGCACACATACCAATTGCTTGCACAAGTGCAAGGAACAGCGTGCCTTGTCGTGTGTATTGGTTAATCTTACGTTTGCCCTGCTCGCCTTCTTTTTTCAAAGCTTCGAGCTGAGGAACCACAGTAGACATCAACTGCACGATAATCGATGCAGAGATGTATGGCATGATCCCTAAAGCAAGAATCGACATTCGCTCTAATGCACCACCCGAAAACATGTTAAACAAACCAAGGATGGTACCTTGGTTTGCATTAAACAGATTTTCTAGCGCAGCATTATTAATCCCTGGTACTGGAATATGCGCTCCTAGTCGAAACACCAACAACGCACCAATGAGAAACATCATTCGACGAATAATTTCACGGTATTTCACATGAAATGGTTGGCCTTTCATCATGTTGACATGACCTGAAGAACTAGGAGTCATAGACACTGGGGATTACTCCTCGACTTTACCGCCAGCAGCTTCAACAGCAGCTTTAGCGCCTTTAGTCAATGCAACACCTTGTACAGTGAATGCACGAGTAATTTCACCAGAAAGTACGATACGAGCACGAGTCATGTCTTTACGTACAACGTTCGCAGCTTTTAAAGTTTCAAGAGACACGATGTCTCCTTCAACTTTAGCAAGCTCAGATAAACGTACTTCAGCAGTTTTCAAAGCCAATTGGCTAGTGAAACCGAATTTAGGCAAACGACGATAAAGTGCAGTTTGACCACCTTCGAAACCTGGACGAGTACCACCGCTCTTACGTGAGTTTTGACCTTTGATACCACGACCACCAGTCTTACCAACGCCAGAACCGATACCACGGCCTAAACGAAGGTTGTCACGCTTAGCACCTTCTGCAGGTGCAATTGTATTTAAACGCAGAGTCATGGCTTATTCCTCTACACTAACCATATAGTAGACTTGGTTGATCATACCACGGTTAGAAGGCGTATCTTGCACTTCTACAGTATGACCAATACGACGCAGACCTAAACCTTTCAGGCTCAGCTTGTGATTTTTCAAGCGGTGCGATGCAGATTTAGTCTGGGTAACTTTAATCGTTTTCATGATTGATTACCCTTGAATTTGTTCTACTGTTAAACCACGTTTCGCAGCAACTTTCTCAGGAGAAGTCATATCACGCAAACCGTTAAAAGTCGCGTTTACTACGTTAGCAGCGTTTGTAGAGCCATAACATTTAGTTAATACGTTACGTACGCCAACAGCTTCTAAAACTGCACGCATCGCGCCACCAGCAATTACACCAGTACCTTCAGAAGCAGGTTGCATGTAAACGCGGCTTGCACCGTGACGAGCATTGATAGGGTGCTGAACAGTACCATCAACAAGGTCAACAGTAATCATGTTACGACGAGCAGCTTCAAGTGCTTTAGAAATAGCAGCAGGAACTTCACGCGCTTTACCACGACCAAAACCTACGCGACCATTACCATCACCCACAACAGTCAATGCTGTGAAAGAGAAGATACGACCACCCTTAACAACTTTGGCTACACGATCAACGGCAACCAGCTTTTCAACAAGACCTTCGTTTTGTTCAACTTTAGCCATGATTAGAACTCCAAGCCGTTTTCACGGGCAGCATCAGCCAAGGCTTTGATACGACCATGATATTTGAAACCAGAACGGTCAAATGCAACTTTAGTAACACCAGCTGCTTTAGCGCGTTCCGCGATTAAAGCACCTACTTTCTGAGCTGCTTCAACGTTACCAGTAGTACCCGCACGTAGAGTAGCGTCTAGAGTAGAAGCTTGCGCTAATACTTTGCCGCCATCTGCTGAGATAACTTGAGCATAGATGTGACGCGGAGTGCGGTTTACACACAAACGAGTCGCACCCAATGCACGGATGTGCAAGCGTGTGCTTTTCGCACGACGCAAACGGGATTGTTTCTTTTCGTTCATAAGAACCTCGCGCCTTATTTCTTCTTAGCTTCTTTACGAAGTACAACTTCGTCAGAATAACGAACACCTTTACCTTTATAAGGCTCTGGTGGACGGTAACCACGGATATCTGCAGCGACTTGACCTAGAACTGCTTTATCAGCAGATTTAAGTACGATTTCAGTTGCAGTTGGAGTTTCAGCAGTTACACCTTCAGGAAGCGTATAGTCGATCGGGTGAGAGAAACCAAGGTTAAGGTTAACAACGTTACCTTTAACCGCAGCTTTATAACCTACACCGATAAGTTGTAACTTACGTTCGAAACCTTCGCTTACACCTTTTACAAGGTTGTTAAGCACAGCGCGAGCAGTACCAGCTTGCATCCAAGCGTCTTTAGATTCAGCTTTAGGAGCAATAACTAGAGTACCGTCTTCCTGTTTTAGCTCGACCAGCGCATGCAGGTTGAAAGACAATGTACCTTTGCTGCCTTTCACTTCGACCTGCCGGCCGTTCTGAGTAACTGTTACACCGTTAGGTACAGTTACTGGGGCTTTAGCCACACGAGACATGAGGAATCACCTATTAAGAAACAAAAGCAATAACTTCACCACCAACGCCTGCAGCACGTGCAGCGCGATCAGTCATGATGCCTTTGCTTGTAGAAACAATTGCAATACCTAAACCTTGCTTAACGCTTGGAAGTGCATCTTTACCGCGATACTGACGTAGACCTGGACGGCTTACGCGTTTCACAGTTTCGATAACTGGCTTGCCTTCAAAATATTTTAAAGTCAAAGTAAGAGTTGCTTTGCCTTCAACTTCAGCAACTTCTACGTTTGAAATATAACCTTCTTGTTGAAGTACGTTAGCAATCGCAACTTTCAACTTAGAATTAGGCATAGAAACAGTTTGTTTCTTTGCCATTTGTGCGTTACGAACACGTGTTAGCATGTCGGCAACGGTATCTTGCATACTCATTTATAGTGCTCCTTACCAGCTTGCCTTAACAACGCCAGGTACATCACCTTGCATTACTTTATCGCGTACCATGTTACGGCTTAAGCCGAACTTACGGAAGTAACCATGAGGACGACCAGTTAAACCACAACGGTTACGTAGACGTACTGGAGATGCATTACGTGGTAATGCTTGTAATTTCATCATCGCATCGAAACGTTCTTCATCTGAAGCATTTACGTTTGCAATGATTGCTTTTAATTCAGCACGTTTTGCAGCGTATTTAGCAACAGTAGCTTCGCGTTTCAATTCGCGATTAATCATACTTTTCTTAGCCATTTCGACCTCTTATTTGAACGGGAAGCCGAATGCACGCATTAGCGCACGGCCTTCGTCATCGGTGCGAGCAGTCGTAGTGATGGTAATGTCCATACCACGAATACGGTCAATCTTGTCAAAATCGATCTCAGGGAACATGATCTGTTCTTTAAGACCCATTGAGTAGTTACCACGACCATCAAATGATTTCGCAGAGAAACCACGGAAGTCACGGATACGAGGAATCGCAATCGAGATCAGACGGTCTAAGAATTCGTACATACGTTCGCCGCGTAAAGTAACTTTACAACCAATCGGCCAACCATCACGGATTTTGAAACCAGCGATAGATTTACGAGCTAACGTAAGAACTGGTTTTTGACCAGCGATAGCTTGCATATCAGAAAGAGCACCATCAAGGAGTTTCTTGTCAGCAGAAGCTGCACCAACACCCATGTTGATAGTGATTTTAGTGATGCGAGGGATCTCCATCACATTCTTAATTCCCAATTGTTCTTTTAATTGAGCTTTAAGTTCGTCGTTGTAACGTGCTTTAAGTCTGGCCATTGCCTTTTTCAACCTATTACTTCGCTACCGCCACTGATTCACCATTAGATTTGAATACGCGAGTTTTCACGCCATCAATCGTTTGGTAACCAACACGGTCAGCCTTTTGGGTTGTAGCATTAAAAATTGCCACGTTTGAAATGTGAAGCGAAGCTTCTTGAGTTACGATGCCGCCTTCAGCGCCAGTAACACGGTTCGGCTTTTGATGCTTCTTCACCAAGTTAAGGCCTTCAACCTTAACGCGGTCATTAGAAACAGACAGAACAGTACCCTGTTTGCCTTTTTCTTTACCTGCGATCACAATTACTTGATCGCCTTTTTTAATCTTAGCCATGATCGCCTCTTATAGAACTTCAGGAGCCAATGAAATAATTTTCATGAACTGTTCAGTACGAAGTTCACGAGTCACTGGTCCGAAAATACGAGTTGCAATCGGCGCTTTGTTGTTGTTCAAAATAACAGCAGCGTTATCGTCGAAACGAATCACTGAACCGTCTGGACGACGGATACCGAATTTTGTACGTACAACTACTGCATTCATCACGTCACCTTTTTTAACACGTGCGCGTGGAATTGCTTCTTTTACAGTAACTTTAATAATGTCGCCAACAGAAGCATAACGACGATGTGAACCACCAAGTACTTTAATACATTGTACGCGGCGAGCACCACTGTTGTCTGCTACGTCGAGCATAGTTTCGGTCTGAATCATTGCCCTACTCCAAAACCGAGCATCACCGGTCACAATTTCGAAAGGCTCAAAGAGTACTCGAAATTGACCGATGATGCAACAAGAACGTTAATTACTCAGCAGCTGCTTCAACAACTTCAACTAAAGTCCATGACTTAGTTTTAGACATTGGGCGGCTTTCTTTAATGGTTACAACGTCGCCAACTTTAGCTGTGTTGTTCTCATCATGAGCATGTAATTTTGTTGAACGGCGGATTGATTTGCCATACAACGGGTGTTGAACACGGCGTTCGATAAGAACAACGATAGATTTTTCCATCTTGTCGCTTACTACTTTGCCTGTTAACGTGCGGACTGTATTTTCACTCATTGTCCGTTCCCCTGTTTTTCGGTAAGGAGGGTCTTGATACGAGCAATAGTCTTGCGAGTCAATTGCACTTCGTGCGATTTACCCAATTGACCAGTTGCTTTCGCCATACGAAGACGGAATTGGTTTAGCTGTTGCTCATCAAGCAAAGCTGTCAACTCTTCTACCGACTTTTCACGTAGATCTTTAGTTTTCATTACATTACCGTCCGAGTCACGATAGTGGTTTTAAACGGAAGTTTAGCAGCAGCAAGCGTGAACGCTTCGCGAGCTAGGTCTTCGTTAACACCATCAATTTCGTACAAGACTTTACCTGGTTTGATTTGGCAAACCCAGTATTCCACAGAACCTTTACCTTTACCCATACGCACTTCAAGTGGTTTAGAAGTAATTGGCTTGTCCGGGAATACACGGATAAAGATTTTACCACCACGTTTAATACGACGGCTAATTGTACGACGCGCTGCTTCAATTTGACGTGCAGTCATTTGACCACGTTCAATTGATTTAAGTGCGATAGTACCAAAAGATACTGAGCTACCGCGGTGAGCTAGACCAGTGTTACGGCCTTTTTGCACCTTACGGAATTTAGTACGTTTAGGTTGCAACATGGATTATTCTCCTTTTTCAGCAGAACGATCATTGCGACGACCACGACGCTCTTGACCTTCACCACGACCGCGACCGCGTTTAGCTGGACGTTCTTCAGCTGGAGCTGGGTTCATGACTTGTTTCATGCCACCCAAGATCTCACCACGGAAGATCCAAACTTTAACACCAATCGTACCGTAAGTAGTCTCAGCACGCATAGTCGCGTAGTCGATATCTGCACGAAGAGTATGTAGAGGTACACGACCTTCACGATACCATTCAGTACGAGCAATCTCAGCACCACCTAAACGGCCTGAAACTTCTACTTTGATACCTTTCGCACCAGCACGCATAGTGTTTTGAACCGCACGCTTCATAGCACGACGGAACATTACACGTTTTTCCAATTGAGAAGCGATAGCTTCAGCAACTAGACGCGCATCTAAGTCTGGACGATCAATTTCGTTGATACTTACTTGCGCAGGAACACCCATAATAGATGTTAATTCGCGTTGTAATTTCTCAATGTCTTCGCCTTTTTTACCGATTACGATACCAGGACGAGCAGTGCTAATAGTTACTTTAGCAGCGCCTGTTGGACGTTCGATAAGAATATTGCTGATCATTGCATTCTTAAGTTTTTTAGTTAAAAACTCACGAACTTGCAAATCTTTAAGCAAGTATTCAGCGTATTGTTTCGGACTCGCATACCAGTTAGCGTTATGACGTTTCACAACACCTAGGCGGATACCGATTGGATGAACCTTCTGACCCATATCAAACCCCTACCTTAACGGTGATGTGACAAGTACGCTTAGTAATACGATCTGCACGGCCTTTAGCACGTGGCATAATACGTTTCAGGCTCATGCCTTCATCAACGTAGATCGTAGAAACTTTAAGGTCGTCTACATCTAAACTGTTATTATGTTCAGCGTTTGCAATTGCAGATTCCAACGCTTTCTTAACCAATACTGCAGCTTTTTTGTTGCTGAAGTTTAAGATGTTAAGAGCGTGCGCAACAGATTTGCCGCGGATAAGATCTGCAACCAAACGAGCTTTTTGTGCCGAGATAGCGGCACCGCGTAATTTAGCAGTTACTTCCATCATAGCACCTATTAACGTTTAGATTTCTTGTCAACACCGTGACCACGGTAGGTACGAGTCGGTGCAAATTCACCAAGCTTGTGTCCAACCATATGTTCAGAGATGATCACTGGAACATGGTTACGGCCATTGTGTACAGAAATTGTTAAACCAACAAAATCCGGGAGGATCATCGAACGACGCGACCAAGTTTTGATCGGCTTACGGTTATTAGCCGCGATAGCCGCTTCAACCTTAGCGAACAAGTGCGCATCGACGAATGGGCCTTTTTTCAGAGAACGAGGCATTGTCAGATTCCTTTACTTGTTACTTAACGCGACGGTCGCGAATAATCATCTTAGTCGTACGCTTATTGGTACGTGTTTTGTACCCTTTAGCTTTTTGACCCCATGGGCTTACAGGTTGAATACCTTTGTTACGCCCTTCACCACCACCGTGTGGGTGATCAACTGGGTTCATCGCCATACCACGAACGGTAGGACGAACACCACGCCAGCGTGATGCACCAGCTTTACCTAGTGAGCGAAGGTTGCTTTCTGAGTTAGATACTTCACCTAACACAGCGCGGCATTCAACATGAATTTTACGCATCTCGCCTGAACGAAGACGAACGATAGCGTAAGAACCGTCACGACCCAACAACTGAACAGAAGTACCAGCTGAACGAGCTAACTGCGCGCCTTTACCGATTTTAAGTTCGATGTTGTGAAGAGTAGAACCGATAGGCATGTTGCGAAGTGGCAAGCAGTTACCTGGACGGATTGGAGCATCATTACCAGATTGAACTGAATCACCAGCGCGTAAACCTTTAGGCGCGATGATGTAGCGACGTTCACCGTCAGCATACTTCAACAACGCAATGTGCGCAGTACGGTTTGGATCGTATTCAATACGCTCAACTACAGCTGGAATGCCGTCTTTGTTACGTTTGAAGTCGATTAAACGGTAGTGTTGTTTGTGACCGCCACCAACGTGACGAGTCGTAATGTGACCGTTGTTATTACGGCCGCCAGTACGTTTTTTAGCTTCAACTAGTGGAGCATAAGGCGCGCCTTTGTGAAGGTGATCATGAACCACTTTCTCTACAAAGCGACGTCCTGGAGACGTTGGCTTACATTTTTGAATAGGCATAGTTTTCGTCCTTATTCCGCTGCGCTTTCAGCGGCATCGCCCAAGTCAGCCATTTCAACATCTTGGCCAGCTTTCAGGGTGACGTATGCTTTTTTAACATCAGAACGACGTCCTAATGTTTTACCAAAGCGTTTAGTTTTACCTTTAGTGATCGTAGTGTTAACTTTAACAACTTCTACACCAAACAATTGTTCAACTGCTTTTTTGATTTCAAGTTTGTTTGCATCAAGTGCAACTTTGAATACTTGAACACCAGCAGTTTCACCTAAAACTTGTGCTTTTTCTGAGAAAACAGGTCCTTGAAGGACTTGATATAAACGTTCGTTGTTCATCCGAGTTCTACCTCAATTTTCTTAGCAGCAGCTACAGACATAACAACTTTATCGAACGCGATCAAGCTAACAGGATCGATTGCAGTCGCATCAACCACATCAACGTGTGGAAGGTTACGAGCAGCTAGATACAAGTTCTCATCAACAGCATCAGTAACGATCAATGCACGAGTAGCATTCAAGTCGTTAAGTTTTGCAAGCAATTCTTTAGTTTTTGGAGCTGCAACAGCAAACTCTTCAACTAGAACTAAGCGATCTTGACGAACAAGTTCAGCCAGGATGCATTGCATAGCACCGCGGTACATTTTACGGTTTACTTTTTGAGACCAGTCTTGTGGACGAGCAGCAAAAGTTTTACCACCGCCAACCCAGATTGGGCTACGAATAGAACCAGCACGAGCGCGGCCAGTACCTTTTTGACGGAATGGTTTTTTACCACCGCCAGAAACGTCTGCACGTGATTTCTGAGCTTTAGAACCTTGACGACCACCAGCTAAGTAAGCTGTAACAACTTGGTGTACAAGAGCTTCATTAAATTCACGACCGAACGCAACTTCTGATAATTCAACAGCAGAGCCGGAAACAGTATTTAAATTCACGTTATTTCCCCTCAGGCCTTGATCGTAGGACGAACAGTTACGTCGCCACCAGTAGCGCCAGGAATCGCACCTTTAACCACTAGAACTGAACGTTCTGCGTCGATAGATACAATTTCAAGACCCTGTACAGTTACGCGTTCAGCACCTAAATGGCCAGCCATTTTTTTGCCTTTGAACACGCGACCAGGAGTCTGGTTTTGACCTGTAGAACCTAGAACACGGTGAGAAACAGAGTTACCGTGAGTAGCGTCTTGAGTACGGAAGTTCCAACGCTTAACACCACCTTGGAAACCTTTACCTTTAGACTGACCAGTTACGTCAACAATTTGACCAACTGTGAACAGATCTACACCGATAGTAGCGCCAACTTCACGACCTTCAAGCTCAGCTTCTGAAACGCGGAATTCTTGAACCAGACGACCAGCAGCAACACCAGCTTTCGCAAAGTGACCCTTCTGAGCGTTAGTTACGCGAGATTCGCGACGTTCACCAGTAGTGATTTGAATCGCTTGATAACCATCAGTTTCAAGCGTTTTGATTTGAGTGATGCGGTTAGGATCAACCTCAATCACTGTAACAGGCACAGAAACACCAGCATCTGTAAAGATACGTGTCATACCGCACTTGCGACCGACTAAACCAATAGCCATGTGCATAAACCTCTAAAAAAGCGGCCTAATTAACTTAGAGCGTTAATTAACCCGAAAGCCTTAACCCAATGCGATCTGAACATCAACACCAGCTGCAAGATCTAACTTCATCAATGCATCTACAGTTTTGTCTGTAGGTTGAACGATGTCGATCAAACGTTTGTAAGTGCGGATCTCGTATTGGTCACGCGCATCTTTGTTAACGTGTGGTGATGTTAAAACGTTAAAACGTTCAATGCGTGTAGGCATTGGAATTGGACCACAAACTTGTGCGCCAGTACGTTTTGCTGTTTCTACGATTTCTTGAGCTGATTGATCAATAAGACGGTGATCAAAAGACTTAAGACGGATACGAATTCTCTGGTTAGACATACCAGTTAACTCCAAGCCAAATATATAAAGAATCACTCTTGACGCATCTCACCCCACTATTTAAAGGCAAGTGTCAAGAGCAGTGAAATATCACTAAGGTCGTGATCGATGCCACGACTGTAACGATAGTTAACTACTTTCTTCGCAGTTAACCCCCTTCCTATCGAAGGGTCGCTTATTATAGCCATTGTTTATTGCATAAGCAAATCCCTTTTAGAGTTTTTCTTGCTGTATTTCAATTTATTCGGGAAATCAATTGTTTATTTTTTACCCACTAGGCCGTTTTTTCCAAAACATATTGAATAGCTTGGTTTAGTATTTGATTTCCTTGAATAAAATTATTTTTGGTTGTTCTTTTCAGTTGTTGAATGTCCTGTACATATTTTCCAGAAAATTGTGAAATTTCTTCTTCATTTTCCAAAAACAGCTTTAAAGTTTCCGGGGTGATTTCCGGATGAAACTGGAAACCCAAAACATTCTTGCCGAGTTGATACATCTGATTACGGCAGGCTTCATTTTCTGCTAGATGAATTGCTCCTTTAGGCATTTCAAAGGTTTCACTGTGCCATTGCATGATTTCGAACTGTTCAGGCAAGACAAAACAATCCTCGGGTACATGCGCGACTTTTCGTACCGTGGTCCAGCCTAGCTCCTGCTCCTGGTTACGGCTGACGGCCGCACCCAAGGCATTGGCAATCAACTGCCCGCCTAAACATAGACCAATTGACGGCTTGCCTTGAGAAAGATAACGGCGTAACCAGCGTTTTTCGATCTTGAGCCATGGATAATTTGCTTCATCATTGACGCTCATGGTACCGCCCATGATGATCAGTAAATCAACTTCATCGACTGATGGCAAAGCTTCAATATCCAGTGGACGATCGACGGGTAAAGCAAAGAATTCAGTCGCAGTAATTTGCGCCTGATGCTGCTTTAAAAAATCAATACAACTACCAAAACCCTCGCCAGCAATATGCTGAAAATAATGTACTTTTAACTGCGACTTCATGCGCCTAAACCTTTTGTTGTAGCTCTCTGATTTTAGGTTTTGCAAAAATGAAGCCAACTTTTTAGCAATGTCAGTTTTTTCAACATTTCACAACATAACTGGCAGCAATAATGAGATTCTCTTAAGCTAAAGCAATATTTGATTACATTTAAGAGCATTCACGTGAAAAAAAATCCTCAAACAGCGCTGATTCATGCACCACGAAAGGCCCCGCAATACATTTCGAGTATTCAACCTCCCATGTTTCGTGCATCCACCATTATCTTTAACAACACCGATGCCCTATTTAATCGCCATTGGACTGATGACTATGACTATAGCTATGGCACGCATGGTACACCGACGACATTTACCTTAGGCGATAGCATTGCCCAGATCGAAGGTGGTCAATATTGTTTGCTGGCACCGAGTGGTTTATCCGCGATTAATCTCGTGAATTCTTGTTTTTTAAGCCAGGGCGATGAAGTGTGGGTTGCGGATAATATCTATGGTCCAAATATGGAACATTTATGCAATCTGGAAACCCGCTATGGCATTCAGGTCAAAGTTTATAATGCGATAGATGCGAATACTTTTCAGCCCTCGGAAAAAGCCAAACTACTTTGGCTGGAAGCAGCAGGTTCTGTGACATTAGAATTTCCCGATTTAAGTCGCTTGGTCAAGAAGGCCCGAGTGAACAACATCCTCACTGCGCTGGATAATACCTGGGGTGCAGGCCTTGCCTTTAATGCATTTGATTTTGGTGAGGATCATTTAAGTGTCGATATGACTGTGCATGCCCTGACTAAATATCCAAGTGGTGGCGGTGATATCCTGATGGGTTCAGTAGTGACCCGCGATAAAGAACTGCACCATAAATTGTTCCGTGCGCATGCCATTCAGGGTATTTCAGTATCAGGTGATGATGTCGCTCAGGTACAACGTAGTCTGGCATCGATGCAACTCCGATATGAACATCAATCACAAAGCTGTTTAACCTTATTAGACTGGCTCAAACAGCAACCAGAATTTGTTCAGGTATTACATCCGGCTGATGCTGACAACGCAGGTCATGAATACTGGAAAGAAATTTGCAAGCAAGAACACAGCGCCGGACTGGTCAGCGTGATTTTTGACAATAATTACAAGCTGCAAGATATTCGCAATTTCTGTGACAGCTTACAACTGTTTAAGCTTGGCTTTAGCTGGGGTGGTCCTGTCAGTCTGGTCATGCTATATAACTTAAAAGAAATGCGTGTGCTTGAACATTCACATTTGAAAGAAGGTTTTCTGGTTCGTTTCTGTATTGGTCTGGAACATCCCGAAGATCTGATTGAAGACATTCAGCATGCACTACAAAACATGAAAAAACTTAAAAATGAATAAATAACAATAGGAAAATTTATGGGCACACCAATCATTATTGCTAAAAAAACCAGTGATACCACGCAAGATATTGTGCTGCATTCACAGCTTGCCAATCGTCACGGGCTGATTGCCGGCGCGACCGGAACTGGCAAAACGGTAACTTTGAAAGTTTTGGCAGAAAGCTTTTCCAGCATTGGTGTACCCGTGTTCCTAGCCGATGCTAAGGGAGATGTTTCCAGCCTGGCCAAGCCGGGGGAAAGTAATCCTAAGTTTGATGAACGGATTAAAAGCCTGAATATTGACTCGATTCCTTTTGAAGCTTCGCCGGTCGTGTTCTGGGATCTGTTTGGCGAACAAGGCCATCCGATCCGCACTACGATTTCTGAAATTGGGCCACTCTTGCTTGCCCGCATCCTAAATCTGAATGATACCCAGGAAGGCGTACTGTCTGCCGTCTTTCGGATTGCCGATGATCAGGGATTATTACTCATTGACTTTAAAGACCTGAAAGCCATGCTGAGTTATGTCAGTGAACATGCTGCAGACTTTAAAGTGGAATATGGCAATCTTTCACCTGCCAGCCTCGGTGCAATGCAGCGCAATTTATTGGCACTTGCAGATCAAGGCGGTGACAAGTTCTTTGGCGAGCCAGCACTAGACCTGATGGATTTCCTGCAAACGGATAGCCAAGGCCGCGGCAATATCAATCTGCTGGCTGCCGACAAGCTGATGAACACACCGAAGTTGTACGCCACTTTCCTGTTATGGATGCTGTCAGAGTTATTTGAACAGTTACCAGAAGTGGGTGATCTGGACAAACCGAAACTGGTGTTCTTCTTTGATGAAGCCCACCTACTCTTTGATAATGCTAGCCCCGCCCTGCAGGACAAGATTGAACAGGTGGTGCGTCTGATCCGCTCCAAAGGTGTCGGGATTTACTTTGTCACCCAGAATCCATTCGACTTACCTGAAAGCGTATTAGGGCAACTCGGCAACCGCATTCAGCATGCTTTACGCGCTTTTACGCCTAAAGACCAGAAGGCAGTCAAAACGGCGGCAGATACCTTCCGTGCCAATCCAGAATTTAAAGCGCAGGAAGCGATTACTGAACTTGCTATGGGTGAAGCGCTGATTAGCTGTCTGGATGAAAAAGGGACTCCGCAGATTGTTGAACGTGGCTGGATCATGCCCCCACATTCCTCTTTTAGCCCGATTACACCAGAAGAACGTAAGGCACTGATGCAACAAAGCATCGTGGCTGGTATTTATGAGCAGGAAGTTGACCGTGACAGTGCGCATGAGATGCTACAGCAAAAAGTACTGGAACGTCAGCAGCAGGCTCAAGCCGCGGAACTTGCCAAGCAGCAAGCCAAAGAACAGGAAGTTCTAGCTAAACAGCAAGCCAAGGAACAGGAACGTTTGGCACGTGAACAGCAAAAAGAAGCTGAACGTACAGCTAAGCAACGTGAAAAACTTACTCAGGATATTGTGGGTACCTTTGCTAAAAGTGCAGCACGTAGTCTTGGTGGTAGTACCGGCCAGAAAATTGTGCGTGGTCTATTAGGTTCCCTCTTTGGGCGCAAATAGCCTTCCTTTCTCCGATTGAAAACATCATTTTTATGGGATATTTTTATATCCCATAATTTTTTTATGGTTTTATGCATTTCCTATATTGTAAAAGCATTTTATAAGATGTATTTTAAATACATCTTATAAATAACAGCCATGAGAGATCAGCTATGACTCCACAGCAAATTGACCTTGTAAAAGCCACTGTTCCTGTACTTCGTGAAAATGGGGTTGCCCTGACCGGTTATTTCTATAACCGCATGCTAGGCAATAATCCTGATTTGAAAGAAACCTTTAACATGGGACATCAACGCAGTGGAGCTCAAGCACAAGCCTTGGCAGGTGCGGTTCTGGCTTATGCTGAAAATATCGAAGATCCATCTGTGCTGTTACCTGTGGTTGAGCTGATCGCACACAAGCACGTGAGCTTAAATATTAAGGCACCGGACTACGGTATTGTTGGGGAAAACCTTTTATATTCGATCAGTGAAGTGCTGAACATTTCTATGGATGATCCACTGATTGATGCTTGGGCTGCAGCATACGGTCAACTGGCGGATCTGTTTATTGCAACTGAAAAAGCGATTTACGACCAGCATGAACAAACTAAAGGTAGCTGGTTAGGCTGGCGCAACTTCAAGATTGCCAAGAAAGTCGTGGAAAGTGATGAAATCACTTCGTTCTACCTGGCTCCAGTTGACGGCGGTCCATTACCAAAATATGAAGCCGGCCAATACATTTCAGTACGTGTATTCGTACCTGAACTCAACCTGAGACAGCCACGCCAATACACCCTGTCGACTTGCCCACAAGCGGATTACCTTCGTATTTCGGTAAAACGTGAAGACCAGAAAGGCGACATGGTTCCAGGCTGGGTATCCAATACCCTACACAGCCTGCCAGAAGGTTCAGAAATTGAAGTCTCTGCACCAACAGGTAACTTCTACCTGATCGATCCGAACAAACGTAATGTGTTCATCAGTGGCGGTGTAGGTCTAACTCCAATGGTGGCCATGCTAAACCAGCTGATGACTCTGGACATGCCACAGCCTGTGACTTTTATCCATGCCTGCCGTAGCAAACAGGTTCATGCAATGAAACAGCATATTCATGACCTGAAAGCCAAATACCCACGTTTAAGCACAATGACTGCTTATGAATTCCCGCACCCAAGCGATAAACTGGGCGAGGATTATGATGTTGCCGGTCGACTGGACTTAAGCACTGTAGATAGCGCATTATTACCAGCCAATGCAGACTACTATCTCTGTGGCCCAATGCCATTTATGGCTGAACAGCAAAAGGCACTTGTCGCTCGCGGAATTCCTGCTGAGAACATTCATAGCGAAGCCTTTGGCACAGGTGGTGTACGCCACTAACTGCTTCTTCAGCTTAAAATAAAAACAGAGGGTTAGTCTGGTATGCTAGACTAACCCTAATTTTTTCATCAAAAACATCAGTATTATCATGCAACTGAATAAATTTACTGACTATGCGCTGCGCATACTGATGTATGTTGCACAACCCCGTGATCTGCCTTATACGATTGCCGAGCTGGCGGAGCGCTTACAGATTTCACAGAACCATGCCATGAAAATCGTCTACTTTATGGCAAAACAGGACTGGCTCATTACTTCTCGTGGTAAAGGGGGTGGAATCCGTCTTAATCCAGCTGCCCTGAAAGTTCAGCTAGGACAGATTGTGCGTATTCTACAACGTGATAACCAGATTGTAGAATGTAATGATCCACCTTGTATATTACGTACCAATTGCGGATTAAAAGGCATTCTGGATCAGGCTGTGGAGCAGTTCTATACCATTCTGGATCAATATATTCTGGGTGATGTCGTTGAACCGACTAAGGAACATTTTAGTATCCAGTCACCGATTAGTCTGATCAATCTCTAATACCCTTATTCTATTGAACAATTCTAAAGTTCGCTTGCCCGCCCGACTTCCTTTATAATAGCTTCTTGTATAATTAGTCATTGAAGTTGAGTCATGCATCACAGCAGAGGAAAGTCGAAAAACAGTAAGGCATCAAATGCCCCAAAGCAAAAGATCAGCTATGAAAAAAAGGTCGATCCAGCCATTACTGAATATTCGGTACAAGCCCTCAACTGGTTACGCAAAGCTGAGTTCCTGATGAGTGCACCCAAGCTGAGCTTGTGTGTAGAAGATACCGGTTATGAAGTGGCTTTTGCTGGCCGCTCTAATGCAGGTAAATCGAGTGCCATCAATGCCCTGACCAATCAGAAACAGTTGGCCCGTGCGTCCAAAAAACCAGGCCGTACCCAGATGATCAACTTCTTTAGCCTTGGCAATCCGGATCAGCGTCTGGTCGATTTACCGGGTTATGGCTATGCAGCGGTCCCAGAAGCCATGAAAATTGTCTGGCAGAAAGAACTGGAAAACTATTTGATTCACCGTAAGAGCCTGCAAGGTTTAGTGCTGCTAATGGATATCCGTCATCCGCTACAACACTTTGATGTGATGATGCTGGAATGGGCGTATTCACGTAAATTATTCGTACATGTTCTGCTGACCAAAGCCGACAAACTGAACCGTGGCCCCGCTTCGAAAGCGCTACAAGAAGTGAAAGCCAAACTGAAAAAGATGAAGCTGGATTTCTCGATTCAACTATTCTCTTCTCTAAACAAGCAAGGTTTGGAAGAATTGGCCAGTGTGATGGGCGGCCGTTTGAACTTCACTTTGAATCAAGCACCTGAATTTGATCTGGACAGCATTCCTGAAGCTTCAATGCATGATTTAAACGAAGCTGATGAACCATTTGAATTATTAGAAGATGAAGATGAGACCAACAGCGCTCATGAAGTCACTGCCAGTGAACTGAATGATCTGGACGCGCCTCTAGAAGCCGATCCAGCTGAGATTGTCGAACAGGATCCACAAAAATAAGCCGAATGAGTTTCATCGGATAAAAGAATGTCCCGTATTGCCTGCTGCAATTCGGGATATTTTTTTCATACTGTCTTGATCAAGCAGTGATGGATTCACACCATGTCTTTACTTTCGCGCTTCAAAACAACAAGAATTGGCTCTTCCATTTCCTATTTTATCCAGCCTCGCAAAGTCAGCTTTGAATGGCAAGACACTCCAGTCGACTGGATTCCTGATCAGCCCTTTGCCAGTTACTTCGTCAATGAAATTAACAATATTCTACCCGCGGGTGAACTTTGGTTCTGCCGTTTATATAACAAAGTCCTCCCCCAGATCACTGACGAAAAATTAAAGCATGATGTGCAGGCGTTTATCCGTCAGGAAGCCATGCATGCCCAGGCACATAATTCGGCCAATAAAGAATATTTATCTGAACGTCAGATTGATATCCAGCGCAATCTGGACATCATGTATTTCCTATTTAACAAGCTGCTCGCCGATCAGCCATTCGGTCTCAAAATTCCTAAAATCTTAGAACACCAATGGGATCTGTTTCGTCTCGGTATCATTGCGACGATAGAACATATGACCTATGTCTTGGGTAAATATGCACTCTAGAATACTGAATGGGAACGTCTGGGTGCTGATCCGAATATGCTGGATCTGGAAAGAATGGTTGCGTATTTCTCAGTTTGATAACCGCCTGCTACCTAATCCGCTGTGGTTAGTATCCCAACAGCTCGTCTACTTAATGCCCTGGTATGATCCGGTGCATGAAGGCAGTACCGATGATGCGCTGCATTATCTCGACCATTCACAGGCAGCCAAACGTGCTACTCTCAAAGTCGCTTAAGTTTGCCTTATGGCCACAGCGTAGTATCCAGCAAGATACCGGTCGGGAGCCGAGTCCAATCTGTCCGACTCAAATGACTCTGGGACATAATGTTTATAGTCCCTTAGAAGTCGATCAAGCAATGGCACAGGCAGAACGTGCCGGTGCTAAAATTATTAAACCTGCACACACGACTTTTTATGGCGGATATGCAGGTTATTTTCAGGATCCCAATGGTCATCTCTAGGAAATTGTCTGGAATCCAGACTTAGATAAAGCTGAATTAGCAAAGATTAAACTGGCACTTCAGGCTCGCGGGTATGTCGATCTACCACCACACTAATCATCATATCGCCCTGTACATTGACCACAGTACGTACGGTATCCAGCAGACGGTCTATCGGAAGTAAAATCGCAATCGCTTCAGCAGGCAGCCCCACCGATTGTAGCACCATGATCATGGTGACCATGCCGGCGCTTGGAATGCCCGGTGCGCCTAGGGACGCAATCATTGCCGTGGCACAAACCACCAGCTGCTGACCTAAGGTTAGATCCAGCCCCATCAGATTGGCAATAAACAAAGCTGCGGCTGCTTCATAAAGTGCTGTTCCATCCATATTCAGCTGCGTGCCAAGTGGAATCACAAAACCGGCTGTTTGCGGACGTACCCCTAGATTTTCCTGCGCGCACTTTAAAGAAATTGGCATGGTTGCCGAACTGGAACTGGTGGCAAAGGCGGTAATTAATGCACTACGGGTGCCTTTAAAAAAGGTCAGTGGATTCATTTTTCCGAAGATCCATAGCAATAACGGCAACACCACTATCCCATGAAAAATTGTGGTACCTGTCACGACTGCCGCAAACTCGGCCAGACGGCTCAGTACTGAAATATCTTCAGTGGCAATTAACTTGGCGAGTAATGCAAAAATCCCAATCGGTGCCAGTTTCATGATCCAGCCAATCATCAACATCATGATGTCAAAAAACTGGTGACTGAGCTTACGCACAGTACGGAAGCTGTCTCCACCTGCGACCAGAGCCACACCGATAAATAGAGCAAAAATTACAACGGCTAGGACATTGCCATCAGCAAAGGCCTTAAAAGGATTGATTAGGGTATTCTGAATAAAATTAGTAAAGAAAGACGACGGCGTTAAGGTATCAGGCGTTTGATGCTGAGCCATGGCATCCTGAAACATCACCACATTCACACCTCTCCCTACATCAAACAGATGTGCACAAGTGAGGCCAAGAATCAGTGCCAATGAGGTGGTGGTCACACAACACAGCAAAGTAATTTTCCAGGTTCGACTCAGCTGTCCCCCCGCCTGCAGATTAGACACACCAACCACGATTGAAGTAAAAATCAGGGGAATCAAAATCATTTTCAGCAGGCCAATAAAAAGGCTGCTGGCAATTCCAATCCCGTACAGGCCGACATCAAAAAATGTGCTTTGCGGAAATAAAGTCAGTAAAAATCCAAACAGTACCCCCAATACGGCGGCAATTAAAATCTGCGTATTTAAGCTCATTTTACATGCATTTTTAATATTGATCTTAAGGGCAATATGCCATGCAAATGCTGGAGAATCGAGTAATTTTTTATAAAGAGTCGTGCTTAAAAAAACATAAAGCCGGATCTGGGATCCGGCTTTATTTAGATTAAAAGTACGCTTTACTGGGTTTCAATTTCACGTAAACGGATCAAGCCTTCTTGTGTGGTACTACAGACCAGCTCACCATTTTGCCACATACGGCCAAAGTTCAGACCACGTGAACTGGCACTTTGAGTAGCGTCCATATCGTATAACATCCATTCATCTACCCGGAACGGTTTATGGAAATACATGGCGTGATCAATACTAGCACATTGCAAGCTTGGTGAAAGATAACTCAAACCATGCGGACGTAGCGCCGTGGTCATTAAGGTAAAGTCTGAATAGAAAGCAGCAATCGCCTGATGTAGGGAAATTTCATCCACTTCTGCAGCAATCTTTCCATGAGTACGGATATAGTGCGCATAATTCGGCGCTTCCGGTTGTGGCTGGAATGGATTCACTGGCATTACAGGGCGAATTTCGACATGACGGTCGCGCATGAAAGACGCACGCACATTTTCCGGAATAAATTCGATAATCTGTCGGGTTAACTCTGCTTCATTTTTTAGACTTTCTGCCGGTGGATATTCAGGTTCTGAAATCTGATAGTTCAGACCTTCTTCCTGATGCGCAAAAGAAACCATACACATGAAAATGGTACGACCATGCTGAATGGCGCGAACCTGACGACTGACGAAACTTTTGCCATCACGGATACGGTCTACTTCATAAATGATAGGTGCGTTGACATCGCCACCAAACAGGAAATAGGCATGCAATGAATGCGCAGGACGATCTGTAGTATAAGACGCAGCACGTAGGGCCTGTCCCAGAACCTGCCCACCAAATACGCGCTTGCCTACCAGATTACGGCTAATTCCCCGAAAAATATTTTCTTCTAACTTTTCTAAACTGAGCAGCTCGACCAGTTCCTGTGTTAAGGCATTCATAAGCAACCTGTGTGATATTGGCAAGATCCAGAAGTGTAGAAATAAATCTATACAATTTATTCTGAATATTCTGCCATAAAATCCAGGCAATCTTCTAAAGATTGATTGACTGTTCTGTCAACTGCTCTTGCAACTTACTAGGAAAAACATCTGCTTTCGCGCTAAAATTGAACCACTTCGATTGAATTTGTCAGAAAATGACATATTGTTTGTTTTTATAATCAATCAAAATAAATTCCCTCAGAAATTCTGTAGTTTTGGTCAGTAAAATTAGGAGTAACTATGTCCAAGAGTGGCTTTGGTCAAATGTATCGCAAGCTTTCAAGTAAGCTACTTGATCTTGTGGTCACCCCGCATGTTCTTGGGAAAGTACCAAGTGAAGTGACAACTCCTACTACTGACCAGATTCCGGCAGCGCAGCAGAAAATTGTCTGCTATATCTTGCAGAATCATTCACGCAGTAATGCGCTGGTAGTTGATGCAGAAACTCGCCGTTTAAATATGCCACCTGCGCTCGATCCTCTACAGATTGGTGACAGCAAGGAAAAGGCTTCAGTGCTGTTCCTGCAATACCATGATGAGAATAATCTGCTTAGCTCACCACCACATGCCTTTCCACCACGTCTGTTACGTCTGATTGAAGTACTCGAAAAAAATCCTGAACTAGACGTGGAACTAGTACCGGTCACTGTGCTCTGGGGTCGTGATCCTGAAAAAGAAGATTCCTGGTTCAAGCTTTTATTTACCGATACCTGGTCAACACCAAGCCGAGTCAAACAGCTGGTGAATATCGGTCTGCATGGCCGCCAGTCTTATCTGGAGTTTCATGAGCCGCAATCTTTACGCGCCCTCATGGACTTTGCCAAAGAAACCTATCCAAATTCAGCGCCAGCAACCTATATTGTTAGCCGACTAAATGATTATCTAGATGCACAGCGTGAAGTGATTCTCGGCCCTGACCTGTCAGATCGCCGTAATGTGATGCATGGCCTGATTAAATCTCCGGATGTACAGGCGGCTATTCGTAATGAAATTATCCGTAGCAAAATCAGTATGCTGGAAGCAGAACGTCGTGCGATTGGCTATCTGAATGAAATTGTATCGGACTATTCTCATTCTACCGTGCGCTTCGCCGATAAAGCCCTGACCCGTTTATGGACCCAGCTCTATGACGGTGTTGAAGTGCATAATTTCAGTACCGTGCGTGAACTGGCCAAAGATTATGAAATTGTCTATACGCCATGTCACCGCAGTCATATCGACTATTTGTTATTGTCTTACGTAATCTATCGCCGTGGCCTAATGGTGCCTTATATTGCGGCAGGCGATAACCTGAACATGCCATTTGTGGGTCAGATCTTACGGGGTGGTGGTGCTTTCTTTATCCGTCGTACCTTCCGAGGTAATGCACTTTATACCACCGTATTTAAAGAATATCTGTATAGCGTGCTGTCGCGTAATACTCCACTGGAATACTTTATCGAAGGTGGCCGTTCACGTACTGGTCGTCTGCTGCCACCAAAAACCGGCATGCTGGCGATGACCATACATGGTCATTTACGTGGCAAGGCCAAGCCAATTGTCTTTGTTCCGACTTATATCGGCTATGAACGCCTGATGGAAGGTGGTACTTATGTCGGTGAGATGAACGGCAAGCCGAAAGAAGCAGAATCTATTTTCGGTATCCTGAAAACCTTGCGCAAAATTGAACGTATTTTTGGCAAGGTCCATCTGAATTTCGGTGAACCAGTATTTCTGGATGACATCCTGAAACAGCACGGTGCAGAACATATCAAAATTGAAAAGAATGATGATCCGATTCCGCAGCCGGTATCCGACGCAGTCAACAGTTCCGCTCAAGCCATTCTGGAAAATATCAACCGTGCAGTCGTGGTGAATCCAGTTTCTCTGCTGTCACTCATTTTATTGGCAACACCGAAACATACCCTGGACGAAGAAATCTGTATCAAGCAGCTGGATACCTACCGTAATCTGCTGGTGGCTTTACCTTATGATGAGCGTATGCAAATTACCTCACTTTCAGGTAAAGAGATTATTGCCTATGCAATGAAGCTCAAGCTGATCAAACGGGTGAAACATGTTCTGGGCGATATTATTGCGATTGAAGATAATCAGGCTGTATTTCTGACCTATTTCCGTAATAACATCGTGCATAGTTTTGTACTGCCTTCCCTGATTGCAGCACTGGTAGAACACAACGGCATGATTCGTCGTGAAGATGCGATTAATGCCAGCAGTACGCTCTATCCGTTCTTGAAAGCCGAGCTGTTCCTGAAATGGAAAGAAGACGAAATTCAGCAACACGTTGACGCATATATCGATGCTTTACTTGCAACCAACCTGATCAGTGAAGATGGTGAAAATCTGGTAGCACCGGCACCAAATACTGAAGCACATCACCAGCTTGAAGTTCTGGCTGCTCCAGTGACCCAAAGTCTAGAACGTTACTATATGACACTGGCTTTAATCACTCAGCGTGGACCAGGCAACATTTCGACCCGTCAGGTGGAAGAACTCAGTCATCTGGTTGGGCAACGCCTTTCTGTACTATATGAATTCAACTCACCAGAATTTTTTGATAAAGCCTTATTCCAAAGCTTTATCAAAGTTTTGACGCAAAAAGGCTATATCTGTACCAACGAAGACAATGCCATTGTCTATGATGAGCAGCTAACCAATGTTGCGCAGTATGCAGATCTGGTACTGGATGAAGTGAAGCTGCAAATGCTGCATCACATCACGTCCTTTACCGATGAAGAGCTGAAAGAAGCATTAGATGCAGTTGCGGCTGAACAAGCCAAGAAACGTGCGAAGCGCAAGAAAAAGTAAAGCTTAAGTAAAGGAAAAGAGAGGTTTTGGCCTCTCTTTTTTTGCTTGGGAATTAATAAAAATAATAGATATTCCCTCTCCTTTTAGGAGATGAGCAGCACTGCTGCGCAAGGGAGAGGTGATTTAAAAAACCCTCCTCCTAACCTCCTCCCAGAGGAAGGAGGAACTTCCAAATTTATAAATCAGTCTTATTCATCAACCCTACATAATCCTGAAAACAATCTGGATATTGTAATTCAAATCCCATCTTTTCAATTCTTGTGGCATACAGCTTTTTACCCGTCACCCTGTCACTTTCCACTTTCAATATAGGTACGCCCATCTGCTGCTGAAACCATTGCAGGACTTCATGCAGAAGTCTTGGCTGATTATTGGTCAAAATATATGAAGAATCAGGATGTTCCACGTGAATCATCTGAGCTAGAAAACGTGATAAGTCTTCAATATGAATCCGATTCGACCAATGCAGATTTGGATAGCTGGTCATTGATGCTGCCATTTTCTGCATACGTGCCACAGAAACCCCATAAATCCCACTTGGGCGAATAATGGTGCATTGTTCAGGATAAGCCGCGAGATATACCTGTTCCATCTGATGCAGAATTTCACCTTGAACATCATTCGGATAAATTTCAGTTTCATCATCCACGCTTTCACCTGCATTCTGTCCATAAACCCGGGTTGATGACACCACCACCATTCTTTTTACCGGATGGAATTTCAAGGCAGTGACGATTGGCTGAACCGAATCCAGATAAGTATGCTGATAGGCTTCGACACCACTCTGTTTGGGAGTGAGTAACACATAGACCCAATCTATCGGAGCGACTACACTTAAATCCAGAGTGTGCACATCCTGAATCAGATGAGTTGCGAATGAATCTGTTTTGGGGCTTTGGCTAATTGTGCTAATTTGATGACCTTGCTCAAATAATTGTTTAGCTACCCGCTCGGATGTTTTACCATAACCAATAAATAAAATATGCATTCGACACCGAATCACAGACCTGGTTGAGGGGACATGGCTGCAGTCCATCAGTTACAAGGCGTTGGCAATGCCGCCGCTGCTTTACTCGAAAAACTACATATCTTTAATACTGATGATTTGCTTTTTCATCTACCACGTGACTATGAAGACCGTAGCACGATCATTCCCATGAATCAATTGACAGTGGGACGCAGCTATTTGCTGGAAGGTGTCGTGAAAGGGGTTGATTTCCCTCCCGGTAAACGCAAGTCCATGGCGGTGTTACTGGATGATGATTCTGGCAAAGTAACCTTGCGCTTTTATCATATTTATAAAGGCATTACCGATCGCTGCAAGCTCGGTAACCGTTTAAGAGTCTTTGGTGAAGTGCGAGTCGGTGCCCGTGGCCTGGAAATGTATCATCCAGAGCTGCAAGTGATTACTGAACATACACCTCTGCCTCATACCCAACTCACCTCGATCTATCCGGCAACCGAAGGACTGACTCAGCCCAAGCTGCGGGAATATATTAAACAGGCACTAGAACTGCATAGTGATGATTTGCCTGAACTGTTGCCACAAAAATTTAGCAATGGTTATGGCCTGAAGCAGGCATTGGAATATATTCATCATCCGCCGCTGAACGCCAATATGTTGCAGCTCACTCAAGGCTCACATCCGGCACAGCAGCGTCTGATTTTTGAGGAACTGGTAGCACATCAAATTAGTTTGCTGACCCGGCGTGCTTTTATTCAGCAGATTGAAGCCCCTTCATTTTTCCCGAGTAAAACCTATGCCAAACAGCTTCTGGCTGGTTTGCCTTTCGAAATGACCGGTGCGCAAAAACGTGTATCCAAAGAAATTGCCATAGACCTGAAACAGAATAAACCGATGCTACGTCTGGTGCAGGGTGATGTGGGTGCAGGAAAAACCTTAGTGGCCGGTGTAGCAGCTTGTCATGCCCTAGAAGAAGGTTGGCAAGTCGCGCTGATGGCACCCACTGAAATTCTGGCCGAACAGCATTACCTCAACTTCAAGCGCTGGTTCGAACCACTCGGTTTAAATGTCGCCTGGCTTTCCGGGAAACAGAAAGGTAAAGCGCGTGCTGCAGCAGAGCAAGTGATCCGTGATGGCAGCGCGCATCTTGTGGTAGGCACACATGCCCTGTTTCAGGAAAATGTCGAGTTTGCCAAACTGGGCTTAGTGATTATTGATGAGCAGCATCGTTTTGGGGTCGATCAACGCTTAGCCTTGAGAAATAAAGGCTTGGATGGCATGTCGCCGCATCAACTGGTCATGACCGCGACCCCGATTCCACGCACGCTTGCCATGTCAGCCTATGGGGATCTGGATACTTCGATTATTGATGAACTCCCACCGGGCCGTACCCCGATCCAGACTGTGACTATTCCGTTAGATCGGCGAGAAGAGGTTTTGCAACGGATTGCCACGAATTGTGCTGAAGGTAAGCAAGCTTATTGGGTATGTACCTTGGTAGAACAGTCTGAAACACTGGATGCCCAAGCTGCAGAAGCAACCTTTGCCGAAATTAAGGAACGCTTTCCTGAACTGAATATCGGTCTGGTACATGGCAAGATGAAAGCTGATGAAAAACAGGCAGTCATGCAGGAATTCAAAGACAATAAACTGCAGCTACTCATTGCTACAACCGTAATTGAAGTCGGAGTCGATGTCCCGAATGCGTCCATTATGGTGATTGAAAATGCCGAGCGTCTCGGCCTGTCACAACTACATCAGCTGCGTGGTCGGGTTGGCCGGGGTGCCAAAGCCAGTTTCTGTGCCCTCCTTTACAAAAATCCATTGTCCCAAAATGGTCAGGAACGTCTGCGCATCATGCGCGAAACCAATGATGGTTTTATCATTGCCGAGAAAGATCTGGAATTACGTGGTCCAGGTGAATTACTGGGTACCAAACAGACCGGTGATATGGGTTTCCGTGTAGCCAAGCTGGAACGTGATGATCACTTGTTAAATCAGGCCCATTATGTCGCCCAGCAGATGCTAAAAGATTATCCGAAACAGGCGGATGCATTATTAAAACGCTGGCTACCTGAGGCTCCACGCTATGCCTATGTTTAAGCTTTTACAACAGGGTAAACTCTGGCTGAATCGTTTACAGCCTTGTCAGCTGTGCCAGACAGATTATCAAAACCTGCATTCTGTCTGTCAGGATTGCTGGCAACAGTTACCTTGGGCACATCAGACCATTCAGCGTCAGGAAATGCAGTTTCAGGTGGCGTGTGACTATGCCTACCCGATGGATCGCCTGATTCAATTATTTAAATATGAGCAAAAGCTGCATCTGGAACCATTATTGGCAGGTGCATTACTGGCTTTAAAATTTCCTAAAGTCAGTGCAGTGGTTCCTATGCCGATTTCAACCGAACGGCTGGTCGAACGTGGCTATAATCAATCCCTATTACTGGCCAAGCATGTTGCCAAACACTTACAAGTTCCCGTCTGGCAGCCCATTGAACGACTCAAGCAACATTCACAAAAAGGCTTAAGCCGTCTGGAACGTATCGAAGACATTGAAGCCCAATTCAGGGTCACTACCTCTTCAAAAGTTCGTTATCGTAAGGTTTTAATTATTGATGATGTGGTTACGACTGGCAGCTCGATTCGAGCTTTAAGCCAGCAACTGGAAAAACTGGGCTGCCAGCAGATTTATGCCGCTTGTCTGGCAGGAGCCAAACTTTAAATCAGGCTTGTACCAACAAGTTCTTTTTAACCCAGGGTATGACAATTTCTGTAGTCAGTGGTGCAAGTTTCACATCTTCCTGATCCAGATCCACCCATTTCATCTCGGCAATCTCAGCTTCAATATGTGGTTCGCCATCTAATTGCACCAGATAAACATAACTGACCAGTTGATGATCCGGTTCGTTGGCAGTTTGAGTTTCAAAACGCCCGATAAATTGCTGAATCTCAGCCTGACAGCCAATTTCTTCCTGAATTTCACGTAGCAGGGTGCGTTCAGGTGCTTCATCCGGTTCCAACTTGCCACCGACTTGCATGAAACAGTCAGTATTTTTCTTACGAACCACCAGCAGCTGCTGATCAGAATTCAAAATAATGGCAGCTGCAACGGTAATAATTTTCATGAATTCGGAACGATCAAATGGGAAATACTTATTTTACGAGATCTTCCTGATCGACCATACCCCATTTTGCTTCAGGCGGCTGGTAGTCTTGAAATTTTTGCAAAATTTCTTCGAAGTCATCACTCACAATCAAAGCTTCAGTAAAACGTGGCTTGGTAAAACCTTTGTCTGTGGTCATCTGAATGAATTTAAGCAGATCATCATAAAAGCCATCGACATTAAGAAAAGCACAAGGTTTTTTATGAATCCCGAGTTGAGCCCAAGTCCACTGCTCAAAAATTTCCTCGAGCGTTCCAGCCCCACCTGGAATGGCAATAAAACCATCGGAGAGTTCTGACATTTTGGTCTTACGCTCATGCATATTATCGACCACATACAACTTGGTAATATGCGGATGTGCCAGTTCGCGATTTACCAAGGGTCTTGGAATGACACCAATGACCTCGCCCCCTGCAGCTAAGGCACTATCTGCTACAATGCCCATTAATCCGGAACGACCCCCACCATAAATTAGTGTTTGCTGTCTTTTTGCCAGGGTTTGGCCTACCTTTTCGGCAATTTGTTTATAACTAGGTTCAGAACCTAGCGCTGAGCCACAGAAAATTGCGATAGAATTCATCATTTTCACCATTGCATTGCCGGTATATAGTACGCAGGCAGCGCCTGAGAGTTTTTTTTCAAAAATAACTGCACAATCAGTGTTTTTATTCAATTCCTTGTCTAAAATACACGCATTTAGATTAACATACTGCGCAAGGGAGAAAAGACAGCATGCTTGAAGCCTTTTACGCCACAGAGCGCGGTAGCCTAGAAGATGCCACCATCAATGGTGATTTCGACCTGCATCCGGAACTGGTTTGGATAGATTTAATTGCGCCTTCACAAGAAGAACAGCAATGGATTCTGGATGCCTATGAGCAAAACCTGCCCACCTTAAAATCTCTGGAAGATATTTCTTCGAGTGCCCGATTTTACCGTGATGATGACGGTATTTTGCACATCAGTACCTATTTCTTAACGAAAAATAAAAATTATCAGGTCGAAAGTGAACATGAGGATGATGCCAGCATCCTCGCGACAGTTCAGACAGTCGCTTTCATTTTACATAAAGACCGGCTCTTTACCCTGCGTGGTGAAAAGCTGGTAGCTTTCCGGGCCTTTCGTGCCCGTGCACGTCGCAATGATTATGATATTGACTATAAAGATCCGACCTGGATTCTGCTCGGTTTACTCGAAGCCAAACTGGATGAGCTAGCGGATATTCTGGAAGATGTACATAAGGATCTGGAAAAATACTCAACTGAAGTTCTGAATAACCGGCATCGTGAACAGATCCTTGATCTGGATGACATGATTACCCGTCTGGCCCAACTGGAAGATATGCTCGGAAAAGCTCAGCTGTGTCTGATCGATTTACGACGGGTACTTACCTTCCTGTCACGTCCACGAGCCTTAGGCAGTCATATTTATGATGCGGATATTCGGGAACTCAGTGAAGACGTCCGCTCACTGGTCGAGCATGATGCCTTCCTGTTCCAGAAAGTCCGCTTCTTGCTGGATACCACGTCCGGATTCATTAACACTGAACAGAATGATACGATCCGTCGCTTCTCGATTTTACCAAGTATGCTCGCGCCACCCATGCTGATTGCCAGTATTTACGGGATGAACACTGATGTCTTGCCTTTCGCTCAAGGTTCGATGAGCTTTGTGATGGTGAGCATTATTATTATGGGCTTCCTGATTGGGCCATTGATTTACTTTAGATGGAAGAAGTGGATTTAGAATACCTCCTAAAGGAAGAATTTCCTTTTCCTTTCAGGTAATGAGCAGCACTGCTACGCAAGGGTGAGGTCAGAATTAACCCTCTCTAACTCTCTTGTGCTTAGATTTAAGGCAGTGCTTTAAATCTCGTCCAGAGAGAAAAGACTTCCAATATTTGCCTAAAGTTCGAGTCTAGACCCATTTCTCCACTTTTTAAAATACAAGTTCCCTCTCCTTTCAGGAGAGGGTTAGGGAGAGGTTAATTAACTAATCCCTCCTAAGCTCCCTTTGAGAAAGGGAGGAACTTTTTTAAAATATATCGGCAATAAAAAAGCACCTTTCGGTGCTTTTTTATTTACTGAATGATCTGTAAATCATCCTGCAAATGACAGGCCTGAATGATCTTCATCATTTTCCCAGGAACCGCTTTAAACTGTAGTCCTCGTGCTTGTGGAGTTTGGCGCAACAAGCGCACCAGAACTGCCAAAGCCAAAGTACTACCCTGCTCAAGTCCAGCCAGATTAACTACCACAGGAAACTTGTCCTGTGACTGAATGACGCGCAGACCCTCTAAGTAATAGCTTTGCGCATTGTCAGCGTCAATCTTACCTGAAACCTGCAGTTCCTGATTATTGAATTGAATCACAGCTCACCTATCTTATTTTTTCTTGTCAATCGCCGCTTCAGCATCTGGCTTGAAGTTAGCAATGGCTTTATCCAGGTTGCCACCATTACGTTTTACTGTAGCCGCAAACTGGTTACGGAACTGCAGACCTAGGTCAATACCAGACACATTGATGTTACGGATTTTCCATTGTGAACCTTTATCAACCAGCTGGAAAGCAACCGGAATTTTCTCGCCTTTATTATTAAAGTCGATGGTCACCACAGGATTTTTGCTGTTAGTCGCCTTGTAAGGACGAACGCTGTAAGTCTGGTTACTGAACTTAGAGAAAGCCGTACCATAATTTTCAATCAGGGTTTCACGGAAGTTTTTTTCAAACTGTGCACGCTGCGCTGCAGTACTATACTGATTGGTCGCATAAGTCCCCATCACAATCCGGGTAAACGATTGTGAATCGATATATGGGTCAAGATTCTGACGGACAATCGTTTTCACAAGCGCAGGATTATTCTGCAATTTGGCATGATCGGTTTTAAGACGATCAATCAAATTGTCTGCAACTCTTTTAATAAAAGCAGGTGGGGCTTCAGACGGTGCAGCAAACACTGTACCAGCAACCATTGTTGAAAGAATGCTTGCAGCAAGCGTTTGTTTTACTAAAGTCTTCACTCAAATCTCCTCAATCTGTTATTCAACAAATGCAGGTTCTGCATCTGTTGCTTCTGAAAATGCAGCTTCTTCTGAGGCACTTTCCTGACTATCTGACGATTTTCCGGCACCGCCGGTAATAAATTTCGTCACTAAATCTTCAATTTCCATGGTGCCTTGAGTGTTCGCAATCTGCTCACCACGTTTCAAGTAAGTCAGACCGCCACCTGGAATAATTTTCAGATACTTTTCACCCAATAAACCATTTGTTGCTACCATAATGTAAGCATCTTCATCAATATTGGTGATGGATTTCATGTTGTCTAATAGTTGTTTTTCCAGTGATTTTTGTTGCGCAGGATCGGCTGCGGTATAGTCTGAACTATAACGTAACTCTTCAAGGGCTTCCTGCTGAACCTGCTTGAGCTGCTCGGCATTAAAGGATGTCAAAGAGCCATCCAGTGTCATATGGACTGTGGCTAAACGGGTCACCGGATCAAGTGTAATTTTATCGACCTGACCGACTTTCACCCCACTTAAAGCAACTTTAGCGCGTGGTTTGATACCATTTACATTTTCAAAAGTCGCTGTCATCTGATAGCTATCAGAAATATTGGTGCCTACCAGACCGCTGACACGCATCGCTAGGAAGAACAGGGCGATACCGAAAAGAATGACAAAAACACCAACGGCCAGCTCACTAGTACGTGATTTCATTAAATACCTCCGAACATGACCGCAGTCAACACGAAATCAAAACCTAATACGCACAGCGAAGAATAGACGACCGTACGTGTTGTAGAAGTTGCGATACCTTCTGATGTTGGTTCACAGGCATAACCCTGATAAACCGCGATCCAGGTACAAATTAATGCAAAAACAAAACTCTTGATAATGGTGCCATTCAGGACATCTTTATAGAATCGCACGGTACTTTCCATGCCACTCCAATATGCCCCTTCATCAGCACCCAGAAAATCAACGCCTACCATTTTTCCGCCCATAATCCCGACCGCAGCAAAGATCACTGAGAGCATTGGCAAGCTAAAAATACCGGCCCAAAGGCGTGGTGAAATCACCCGTTTTAAGGGATCAACCCCGATCATTTCCATACTGGACAATTGCTCGGTCGCTTTCATCAGACCAATTTCGGCGGTTAAAGCAGAGCCGGCACGACCCGCGAACAGTAAGGCAGCAACCACAGGTGCCAATTCACGTAACAGGGTTAAAGCCACTGCAGTACCAAGCATCGCTTCACTACCAAATGTCGACAGGATGGTATACATCTGCAAACCGAGTACCGAACCAATAAACAGGCCAGATACCGCAATAATCAAGAGTGACAACACCCCAACCCGATACATCTGATAAACAAACAGCTTTACTCCAAGCCAGGTCGGCATGGAAAAGAGAATCTGCAACAACATCAGTGTTGCAACACCAATCCCCTGAACACGTTCAATAACGCGTCTACCTAAGGCAGCAATGGCATTCATGAACGTACCTCATCACTTAAATAAGCCTGATGACTAAACTGATAATCTACCGGGCCTTCAACCGAACCGGTTAGGAACTGTTGCACAAAGGCTGAAGGATGATTTTTCAATTCCTCTGCTGTGCCCTCACCCTGGATTTTGCCTTCTGCTACCACATAGATGTAATCAGCAATCGATAAAGTCTCTGCTACATCATGCGAAACAATAATGGTTGTTAAATCCAATGCTTCACGTAGAGAGCGGATCAGTCGGGTCAAAACTCCCATGACAATCGGATCCTGCCCGGCAAAAGGCTCATCGTACATGATCAGCTCCGGGTCCAGTGCAATCGCACGAGCCAATGCGACACGGCGATTCATCCCACCAGACAGCTCTGAAGGCATCATCTGCTCTGCCCCACGTAAGCCTACTGACTCGAGTTTCAAAGCCACGATTTCAGCAATCAGATGTTCAGGCAATTTGGTATGCGCACGAATCGGAAAGGCAACATTTTCATAGACGCTCATGTCGGTAAACAGAGCGCCACTCTGGAACAGCATCCCCATACGTGCACGTGCAGAAAAAAGCTCGGAACGGGCCATCTTGGCAATATCTTTACCGTCCAGTAAAACCTGACCCTGTTCAGGCGTCAGTTGCCCACCGATCAATCTTAATAAAGTGGTTTTACCAGTTCCGGAAGGTCCCATAATGGCAGTAATCTGTCCACGACGAATGTTTAAACTGACATCGTCATAAATTACACGCTCACCCCGCTTGAAACTCAAATTCTTGACTTCAATCAAAGACTGAGGATCCTGCGCTGTTTGATTTTTCATAGCTGAGTTTATTCCTGCATTTTTTCAGCATGCATATGACAAAAGAACGAAGTTCAACATGTTAGCATTTGAAAATGAAGGGTCAAGTTCATGGAAAACATAATGCTCCATGCCTGGCCATATATTTCTAGTAATCAAAAATTTTATTTCGACGCGATTTTAACAGACTATGATCCATTTAAAAAATGATATACATAATAAATCAGATTGCATAAAAGCAAAATTACTGCAATGTAGGACATGTACCCCTCAATAATATGAAAGACTATAAAAAGACGCTTTCAGATTACGGATCATCATAAACCCAGAAAAAGTTGATGAAGTAGGCATTTTATGCTGAAAAAACAAAAAATCAATGCATAAAAAAACCAGCACTCAGGCTGGTTTTTTTTCAGACGTTATTCAATTAGTCATTGAATTTACGACGTGGACGATCTTCACCGAATGAACGCTCGCCACGTGGCTTGTCATCAAAGTTGCGACGCGCTGGACGGTCATCACCGAATGAACGCGCTGGACGATCACCAAAACCACCTTCGCGACGTGCTGGACGATCACCGAAATCACGTTTTGGGCGGTCACCGAAACCACCTTCACGGCGTGAAGCAGGACGATCACCGAAATCACGTTTTGGACGGTCACCAAATGAACCTTCACGACGTGGTTTGTAATCTACACGGTTACCGCGGTTGTCATCATTACCTTCGAAACGAGGACGGTCACCGAAGTCACGACGCGGACGATCATTATTAAACTCACGACGTGGACGGTCTTCATTGAAGTCACGACGTGGACGATCAACGAAACCGCCTTCACGACGAGGACGATCGCTGTTGAAGTCACGACGTGGACGATCTTCGCCACCGAACGCAGGACGTTCGCCACGAGGTTTGTCATCGAAGCTACGACGTGGACGGTCATCACTACCTTCACGACGTTTGAAATTGCTCTCGCCTTCGAAACGACGACCACCACCGAAGCCACGACCGCCACGACCACGACCAGCGCCATCACGGCTACCGCGTGCAGGAGGTGGAGATGGCTCAAGACCTTCAATTTCAGATACGTTTAGACGAGCTTCAAGGAAGTCTTCTAGTGCACGGATTTTACCGCGTTCACGATAAGTCGCTAAAGTAATTGCTTTACCAGTACGGCCCGCACGACCTGTACGACCGATACGGTGTACATAGTCTTCGTTCTTCATAGGAAGACCAAAGTTGATCACGTGAGAGATTGTCGGTACATCAAGACCACGTGCTGCAACGTCAGTTGCAACCAGGATTTTTGCACGACCTTCACGGATACTGCGCAGACGACGGTTACGAACGGTTTGTGGCATCGCACCATGCAGAGCAACAACTGACAAACCTGCTTCAGCAAGTTCTTCAGCCAGCATATCTGTATCTTCTTGAGTAGAAGCAAAGACCACTGCCTGATCAACGTCTTCTTCGTTCAACCAGTGAGTAAGAAGTTTTTTCTTGTGCTCAAAGCCATCAGTCCAGTGTAAAGTCTGGGTAATGTCAGTATTGGTAGAGTGACCAGTTTCAATTGCAATACGCTCTGGCTCATTCATCATGCGTTCAGCAAGGGTAATGATACGTGGAGCGAAAGTTGCAGAGAACATCAGTGTTTGTTTACGGTTTGCAGCCAAGTCACCGATTGCTTCCAAGTCTTCAGAGAAACCAAGATCCAGCATACGGTCAGCTTCGTCGACGATCAGCGAGTCAACTTTGTCAAGTTTGATTTGACGACGGTTAACAAGGTCAAGTAAACGACCTGGAGTTGCTACAACAACCTGTGCACCTTTTAACTGCTGGATTTGTTTACCAAAAGGCATACCACCCATAATTGCAGCAATACGAACACCTTTCATGTGACGTACAAATGCAATCGCGTCTTGACATACTTGTTGTGCCAATTCACGAGTTGGTGAAATCACCAGAATAGTTGGTTGAGTCACCGCTTTCATACGTTCTTTAAATGGTACGAAAGTATCTTGGTTAGCAAGTGCGTTCAAAGTTGGGAGAAGGAACGCAGCGGTTTTACCCGAACCTGTCTGGCTAGATACTAAAAGGTCTTTACCTTCTAGTGCAGCAGGGATAGATTGTTCTTGTACAGGAGTCGGAGTAGTAAAACCTAAGCCTTGAAGGGCTTGTTGTAACGATTCATGCAAAGAAAATTCAGCAAAAGTTTTGCTCATAGAGTATTCCACCCGGAAATTGGGTGCTCCATTAAAAATAAAGTCAAATGGACATCGACAAAAAGCGGTACAGCAATTAAACGCTGAAAAGAGATAATTCAGCGGCGATCCGAGTAACGACGATGTGATATAACGCACGCATGATTACGGCATAACCTGAAGGAATCGCTTTAGCGATTGGGGCGCGAGATATCGTCCTCTCTTTGGACCGCACGCGCATACACAATGATAAGAAGAGAAATGTTCAGGTGACGAACAGAAATTAAGTGCGTGCGCAGATTATAGCAGGATTATTCATAAAGTCATCCGCTTTTCAGATTATTTTGTTTAACTGCTAATTTCTTCATCAATTTCTAAGACTTAAACAAGAAAAGAAATGTAATTAATTCTCCGGCTGGTCAATTTTCTTTTTATCAAGGCTGTGAATCATCTAAATATGAAGATATTTATCAGGTAATTATTTTCAAAAAATAAAAAAGGCATCCCGAGAGATACCTTTTTAATATTCGATTTACGGCGTTAAACCCGATTATTTCGCTGCGTCACCCCAAGCAGGAACAACTGCTTGCATAAGAGGTTTCAGCATTTTCATTGAACAAGCCAAAACTTGACCATTTTCCATAGAATCGCTACCACCACGCGCATCAACCACAGTACCGCCCGCTTCTTTCACGATTAACTCGCCTGCTGCAATATCCCAAGGTTTCAAGCCAAGCTCGAAGTAACCATCAAGACGACCAGCAGCGACATAAGCCAGATCCAAGGCAGCTGAACCCCCACGACGGAATTGTGCACCTGCTTCAGTCACATTGAGCAATGCATCAAAATGATTCTTGGCATAAGAGACTACTTCACCATTACGTTTAGTACGGTAAGCATGACCTACTGCCAGGAAAGTATTGTTCAGACTGTCTTTAACATTTACACGGATACGGCGCTGGTTCAGCATCGCACCACGACCACGGCTCGCAGAGAATAGCTCATCTTTCACAGGGTCATAAATAACACCGTGCTGAGTTACACCTTTGTGCTGAACTGCGATAGAGATACAGAAATGCGGAAAACCGTTGATAAAGTTTAGTGTGCCATCAAGTGGATCGATCACCCAACACCAATCAGCGTCGTGACCTTTACCTTCTTGCAGACCAAATTCTTCACCAAGGAAACTGTGATTTTTATAGCTTTTACGTAGAGTATCGATGGTCAACTGTTCTAGATAACGATCTACACGCGTTACCGGACCATCAATGCCTTTTTCTTCGACTTGCAGATCGAGTTTATGACGATTTTGATGCGCTTTTAAAAGCTCTTGACCAACTAATTGAGCCGCACGCGCAGCCATCACCACCATAGGTTCCATTGAACACCCACTACAAATTTGAAGATACTGATAAAGAATAATGCATAAAAGCCCGCATATTTTAGCAAATATCCGGGCTTTTTGGGAAAAAATGTGTCGAAACTTTTTAAGAGTTTATAACAGGACGCTTTGACCTAGCTTTGACCAGGCTTCATTGATTGATTTTTCAATGCCTTGGCTATCAAGTCCTGCCTGTTGCAACATTTGACTATGTGTTGCTTGTGCCATAAAGCTATCCGCTAAACCTAGATTCAGGATGGGTTTAACAATTTGAGCTTCAGCCAGATACTCATTCACTGCACTTCCTGCGCCGCCCATGACTGCATGTTCTTCAACAGTAACAAACAGGCTGGTTGAATGGGCCAGTTGGTTTAACATTTTGGTATCCAGTGGTTTGATGAAACGCATATTTACCACGCGTACACCCACATCATGCTTGCTGGCAAATACTTGAGCAGCTTCAACTGCAGCTTGAACTCGACTACCGAATGCTAGAATCGAAACATATTCATCATATTGTTCGTTCAGACTGAGCAACAATTCTGCCTGACCGATCTGCATCTCGGTCATGGTTTTCTGGATTTCCACACCCAGTCCATTCCCGCGCGGATAACGCACTGCTGCCGGACCATGATACAGATAAGCCGTATGCAACATCTGACGGCATTCATTCTCATCTTTTGGTGCCATGATCACCAGATTCGGAATGGTACGCATATAGGCATAATCATAGGCACCGGCATGCGTTGGACCATCTTCACCGACCAGACCGGCACGGTCGATCCCAAACGTCACATCCAGATTTTGCAGTGCCACGTCATGGACCAACTGGTCATATCCACGTTGCAAGAAAGTTGAATAGATAGCGACGACCGGTTTTAAACCTTCACAAGCCATACCTGCTGCCAGCGTCACTGCATGCTGTTCTGCAATGGCCACATCAAAGAAACGTTCAGGATATTCTTTGGCAAACTGCACCATGCCCGAGCCTTCACACATTGCCGGAGTAATCGCCAATAGACGTTTATCCTGTGCTGCTTCATCACATAACCATTGTCCAAATACATCTGAATATTTGGGTGCTGGATTAGGGGCTGCAACTGCATTGAGTTTGCTAATGGCGTGGTATTTAATCTGATCACATTCTGCTGGCGCAAAGCCCTTACCTTTTTTGGTATAGATGTGGATCAGACGTGGGCCTTTACGTTTTTTCAAGGCTTTAAAAACGTGTACCAGCTGTTTAACATCATGGCCATCATAAGGACCAAAATAATCAAAACCAATGGCTTTAAACAGGTTATCTGCGGCATCAGTTGCAGCTTGATGTAAACGCGAGTTATACAGCCATTCCGGGTGCGGCTGTACATAAGCCTCACCATCTTCAGTTACGTTGACGAATTCGCCACGTTCCCAGATTGCAGCGAGATGCTTGGCAAAACCGCCAGTACTACATGAAATCGACATATCATTGTCGTTCAGAACCACCATCAGGTCAGCCTGATGTGCCACAGCATCATTCATAGCTTCAAAAGCCATACCTGCGGTCATGGCCCCATCACCAATGATTGATACGACTTCACACGGATTGTTCTGATAACGGCGTGCCAAAGCCATGCCGAGGCCAGCAGAAATGGCGGTAGATGAATGCCCTACCCCAAAAGTATCAAATTCGGATTCTTCACGTGCCGGAAATGCAGCCAGACCATCTTTTGCACGGATTGTAGTGAGCTGTTCACGACGTCCGGTTAACGCCTTATGCGGATAAGCCTGATGACCCACATCCCAGATCAGGCGATCATGTGGCGTATTAAAGCAGTAATGTAAAGCGACAGTAAGCTCAATCACACCCAGATTGGCCCCAAAGTGTCCACCACTCTGACCCGCAGCATACAAAATGAATTGACGTAACTCATCCGCCACTTGTGTGAGCTGGCTTTGCTCGAGTGCACGCAGTTGCTCAGGATGATCGATCGCATCAAGCAACGGTGTTACAGGGCGTTGAGTTGGTATTTCTGTATACAGCATATATGGCAAAGCCTTCTAAAGCCTGGCAAAATCTTAAGCTAGGTCAATGGGGAATAACCGATCATATAGTTGAATTGTAGCAGCTTCAATTCAACTACGCTTCTAGCGATGCAATATTAAACAGCGATCTCGTCGGGGTGAAAAATTTGCAGGCTACGATTATCCTGAATAATCTTACTATTTATCAACTATTATCGTTCGCTTTCTACAAAAAAGAAAATGTTCTTCATAAATTCAGCTGAGCAATTCTACTAATGTTTAAGCATTACGCTATACTTTAGCTACTTTATTAGGATTTTACGGGTTCAGCTGTGCCTATCGAATTTGTCGCAACTTCAAGATTACCGACCGCTCATGGTGAATTTAAAATTACTGTTTTTCAAGACCCTAAAACTGGAGAAGAGCATGTCGCTCTTTCTAAAGGTCTCGAAGAACCAAGTGATGAACCTGTGCTGGTCCGTGTACATTCTGAATGTTTAACCGGTGATGCCTTTGCTTCATTAAAATGCGACTGTGGCCCTCAACTCCAGGCAACACAAAAACTGATTAATGAAGTGGGTCGCGGTGTCATTCTTTATTTACGTCAGGAAGGACGCGGAATTGGCCTGACCAATAAAATCCGTGCATACGCCTTGCAAGACCAGGGACATGATACGGTCGATGCCAATCTGATGCTGAATTTACCTGCAGATGCACGTCAATATGATATGTGCAGCATCATGCTGGATCACCTAGGTGTAAAAGCCGTCCGCCTGATCACCAATAACCCTTTAAAAATTGATGCACTGAAAGAGCAAGGTATTAATGTAGTGGACCGTGTACCACTCACTGTGGGCTTAAATCCCTTCAATGAGCAATATCTCAAAACCAAGCATGAGCGTATGGCGCATATGTATCAGAAGGAAGATTTTTAAAAGAATCTCCCCCTGCCCCCTCTTTTTCAAAGAGGGGAAATTTCCTTTTATATAAGTATAGGGAAGCCTCCCTTTTTTAAAGGGAAGTTTGGAGGGATTTATAAGATCCTAAGAGGGATTCTTAAATCGTCATCGAGAAAATCCGGTTCTCTGGCATACGACGCTTTAAACGTAAATCAAAAGCCATGCAAATATTGCGTACAAATGGTTTCCCTTTCTCCAAAATCGTGACTGAAGAGTCTTCAATTTTGATCAGCTGATCCTGCTGCATTTCCTCAAGCTGCTTTAGAACTTCATTAATTTCAGCAAACTGCATGTCAGGTTTTGCCCAAGAGGTGGTAAAGCTACACATCAAGTTCAGGATATGTTTGCGAATAATCAGATCTTCCTGAGTCAGGATATGCCCTTTCACCACTGGAATCTGATTCTGCTCTAGCAGTTCATAATATTCTTCAATAGTTTTCACATTCTGCGCAAAGCTATACCAGCTATCACTAATCGAAGAAATTCCGAGTCCGATCATCACCTGAGTTTTAGACGCGGTATAACCCATAAAATTGCGGTGCAAAGTTCCAGACTGAAAGGACTGGTACATGCTGTCTTTTTCTAGCGCAAAATGATCCATACCAATTTCATGATAACCATGCGCCAAGAGCTTTTTCTTACCCTCTTCATAGCACTGACGCTTGATCTCATCTTTGGGTACATCAGCATCTTTAAAACCGCGCTGGCCATTCCCTTTAATCCAAGGCACATGTGCATAGCTATATAAAGCCAGACGGTCTGGTAATAGGGAATTGGTCTGATCAATGGTATTTAAGACATCCTCCAGGCTTTGAAATGGCAGACCAAAAACCAGATCATGCGAAATCGATTCATAACCAATTTCTCTTGCCCATTCAGTCACCTGTTTAACATTTCCATAAGGTTGAATCCGGTGAATGGCATTTTGTACAGTTTCATTATAATCCTGCACGCCATAACTCACCCGACGAAAGCCTAGGTCATACAAGCCTTGCAAATGCTCACGCGTGGTATTGTTTGGGTGACCTTCGAAGCTGAATTCATGTTCTGCTGCAATCTCGGCTTTGGACAAAATACCTTGAATGAGCTGGGTTAAATGTTCAATTGAAAAGAACGTTGGTGTCCCACCGCCAAGATGAATTTCTTTGATGATGGGTTTTTCTTCTAATAACTCATAATACAGCTCCCATTCTTTCAGCACAGCTTGTATATAGGGCTGCTCGACTTCATGACGTTTGGTCACCCGTTTGTGACAGCCACAAAAGGTGCATAAACTTTCACAAAATGGCAGATGGATATACAGGCTAATGCCTTCAGTCGCATTCGACTCCTGAAAAGAACGTTTTAGTGTCTGCTTCCAGAGCTCTAGTGAAAATCCTGAGTCTTCCCAATAAGGAACGGTTGGATAACTGGTGTAGCGGGGACCGGGGACATTATATTTTTGAATGAGAGAATTTGCCTGCACAGTCATGAATGCCTACCACCTTATCAGTCAGGTTAATGCGCTGCATAGAGCGCTGTTGAGGTTATTGTGCGGAGCTCAAAAAAAGAATTCAACCTAGTAGTCTGGTCGGATTTGAGCTGAAGCAAATTGCTCTAAAACATTAGGTTGAATGTTGTTACAGATGGTGAGCATCCAGAAAAACACCTTAATTTTTAGGCCATTTTATGCTTTGATGTTATCAGTCTTTTTATTTCCCTATGAGGGTTCTGATGCAGCATCCCACCTCTGCAGATATTCAACGCGTTCGCGATTTTCTCCTCGACCTGCAAGCCCGGATTTGTGCCGCGCTGGAACAGCAGGAACGTGCCGGTGGCGGCACAGCTGAATTCGTAATTGATGACTGGGAACGCCCTGAAGGTGGCGGTGGCCGTTCACGCGTACTGCAAAATGGTACGGTAATTGAAAAAGGCGGTGTGATGTTCTCTCACATCAATATTTCCAAACTGCCCGCTTCTGCCACCGAACGCCATCCGAATATAGCAGGAGCTAAAGCCCAAGCCATGGGTGTATCGTTAGTCATCCATCCTAAAAATCCGAATGTCCCGACCTCACATGCCAATGTACGTTTATTTGTAGCGGAAAAAGAAGGTCAGGATCCGATCTGGTGGTTTGGTGGCGGTTTTGACCTCACCCCTTTCTATCCAAATGATGAAGATGTGCTGTCATGGCACCAGACCGCGCATGATCTCTGTGCGCCTTTTGGCGAAGAGGTTTATCCAGAACATAAAAAATGGTGTGATGATTATTTCTATCTAAAACACCGTGATGAGCAGCGCGGTGTCGGTGGCCTATTCTTTGATGACCTGAATCAATGGGATTTTGAAACCTGTTTTCAGTATATACAGGCTGTAGGTAATGGTTATCTCGAAGCAATTCTGCCAATTTTCCAGCGTAACCAAGACAAGTCTTATACTGAAGCACAACGTGATTTCCAGCTGTACCGTCGTGGCCGTTATGTGGAATACAATCTGGTATATGACCGTGGCACACTGTTTGGCCTGCAGACGGGTGGCCGGATTGAATCGATTCTAGTGAGCCTGCCGCCTCTTACCGGCTGGTTATACCGCCCGGAATGGGCTGAAGGATCACCAGAAAAACGCTTGACCGATTACTACCTTAAACCGCATGACTGGTTAACAGAATTAAAAACTAAATAAAGCAATCAAAATATTTAAATACAAATTGCCCTCAGATCGAGGGCTTTTTTAATGGATAAATCCTCTATACTGCAACTCAGAAAGATATTTCAGGATCTACTCCTAGATCTCGACTCTGATAAAGATAAATTCTGCTAGGTAAAAATAACAATGTTTAAGCTTCACCTTAATCCTGCTACATTGGCCTTTTGGCTATTTCTGGCGCTTGGTATTAGTGCGATTAGTACCGCTGTCATCAGTCATAACCTGATTTTAGATGTAGTTGCCATTTTTGTGAGTGTCCTCACGATTGCCGGAACCCTCTTTAGTATGGCCTTGCTTTTTGTCGAACATATTATTGAAATCTGTAGTTCCTAAACCTTTAAACTCCAGCCTGCTTTTCACTGCTGACAGGCTTTAGCCCTCCTGCATTTTCACGTATATTAATGGCCATTTCCGCACATGGACATGGTGAAATGAGCAAGCAATTTGCCGTTATTGGCAACCCCATCGAACAATCACGCTCTCCTGAACTACATCAGGCTTTCGCTGCTAAAACCGGGGTCGATCTGACCTATACCAAACGCCTTGCCCCACTGGATGGTTTCACAGCTAATATCCAGGAATTTTTTGCTCAGGGCGGTATTGGCATGAATGTGACTGTGCCCTTCAAAGAACAGGCCTTTGCCCAATGCCAGGTCCTTACCGAACGTGCCAAAATCGCCAAAGCCGTGAATACCCTATGGATGAAAGATGGCATTCTGCATGGTGACAATACTGACGGACAAGGCTTAGTGGAGGCTATTCGTGCTCTTGACTGGACTCTGGAAAATACCGATATCCTGATTATTGGTGCTGGTGGCGCGACCCGCGGTGTTATCTATCCATTAGTACAGGCCGGTGTGAAGAAGATTGTTATTGCTAACCGTACTTTGTCACGTGCAGAACAACTGGTTGCCGATCTAAAAGACGCTGTTCCACAAGCAGAACTGCAAGCCATTGCTTTAACTGATTTGGCCGGTGAGTTTGATATTGTAATTAATGCGACTTCTGCCAGTCTTAGTGGTGATGCGCTGGTACTACCTGAAGCTCTACAGTTTAAACATGCCTATGAAATGGCCTATGGCAAACCGTCCACTTTTCTGGATCAAGCTCAAGCCCGTGGCGTCCCTACTTCTGAGGGTTTCGGCATGCTGGTCGGTCAGGCTATTGAATCTTTTTATATCTGGAACGGGGTAAAACCTGAGCTGAAAGATTTTCTTTAATTCTGAATATTTTTGAGGTGAACGCGTTAGTCATTAATTCGTTCACTCTTTTCCTTTCATTAAAAATAATAAAATTAAATTGGATTTAATGACATGATTTATCCAATGATTAGATCCTAACATTCGTGTACAATTCATACAAAAATACCCCTAGACAATCTCCCTAAATATTGATTAAAGTCCAGACAGATAAGCATTTTTAAATACAAGTGTCTTATTTAAAGATGGAGAGTTCCTTTATTTAATCTTTAAACTTGTCTGATCTTCTCGATTCGCTTTTCTGACATTTTTATTTGTTGTCTTTATCAATGTTTTTTTATCTCCAATGTGAATAATCATAGAATCGATACAGATAATCCAAAACTATTTTAATCAGGATTAAACGCATGCCAGCATATAAAGCTCCTTTACGTGATATTCGCTTCTTAATGAATGAAGTGCTTGATTACCCTGCACATTACCAAGAACTGTCAAATGGCGAATATGCCGATGCAGATACGGTAGACATGATCCTAGAAGGTGCGGCAGATTTCTGTGAAAATGTACTTTCTCCGCTTAACCAGACTGGCGATGCAGAAGGCTGTCACTTTGAAAATGGCGAAGTACGCACACCGAAAGGCTTCAAGGAAGCTTATGATCAGTTCGTGCAAGGTGGCTGGCAAGGTCTGTCTTATCCTGAAGAATTTGGCGGTCAAAATCTGCCGATGTCTTTAAACCTGATCAAATCAGAAATGATGGGTACGGCAAACTGGTCTTTCCAGATGTATCCAGGTTTGAGCGTGGGCTGTATCAATACCATCATCCAGTATGGTACTGATGAACAGAAAAATACCTATTTACCGCATTTGGTTGCAGGTACCTGGTCAGGAACCATGTGCCTGACTGAGCCACAATGCGGTACCGATCTGGGTCAGGTAAAAACTAAAGCAGAACCACAAGCTGATGGTACTTATGCGATTTCTGGTACTAAAATCTTCATTTCTGCGGGTGAACACGATTTAACTGAAAACATCGTACACATCGTTTTGGCACGTCTTCCAGATGCACCACAAGGCACCAAAGGCATTTCCCTGTTTATCGTACCGAAATTCATTGCCACTGAAGATGGCGGCATCGGTGAACGTAATGCCGTGAACTGTGGTTCGATTGAACACAAGATGGGGATCCGTGCCTCTGCAACCGCTGTACTGAACTTTGATAATGCAGTGGGTTATTTAATTGGCGAGCCAAACAAAGGCCTGCATGCCATGTTTACCTTCATGAATACCGCGCGTATTGGTACCGCAATTCAAGGTATCTGTCATGCAGAATTATCGTTCCAGGGTGCATTGCCATATGCCAAAGAACGTATGTCGATGCGTGCCCTGTCTGGTAAAAAAGATCCGGAAAAAGTGGCGGATGCGATCATCCACCATGCCGATGTGCGCCGTATGCTGTTGACCCAGAAAGCGATTGCTGAAGGTGGTCGTGCCATGATCTATCATGCAGCAAAAATCGCAGATAACATGAATGATGCCCTGCTGCGTGGTGATACTGCTGAATTTGAACAGCAGGATGATCACTTAGGTTTCTATACCCCTATTCTGAAAGGCTTCCTGACTGAAATGGGTTATGAAGCAGCGAACCACGGTATGCAAGTATTTGGTGGTCATGGTTACATCAAAGAATGGGGCATGGAGCAAATCGTTCGTGACTCACGTATCTCTACCCTGTACGAAGGAACGACTGGCGTTCAGGCACTTGACCTGATTGGTCGTAAGGTCCTGCTAACCTCTAAAGGTAAAGTGATTCGTGATTACACCGCTGAAATTCTGAAATTCTGTGGACAGCATGCACGCAATAAATACATGCGCCGTTTTGCCTGGGACCTGACCAAGCTATGTGCACAGTGGAATGCGTTAACTGTACGTATCATGCTGGCAGCACGTAAAGACCGTGACATCGTATCCTCTGCTTCTGTGGACTTCCTGATGTTCTCAGGCTATGTAATGATGGCTTACTTCTGGGCACAACAAGCTGCAGTGGCTTCAGCGAAACTGGTTGCTGGTGATGGTGCAGAAGTTCCAGAGTTCTACAAAGCGAAAATTAAAACTGCTGATTTCTACTTTGAGCGTTTATTGCCACGTGCCCAAGGCCATGCTGAAGCAATGGTGAATCCATCCAAAACCATGACTTCACTGGCAGCAGAACACTTCAGTTTTGATTACTAAGTCAAAAGTTTAGGTTTTAGCTTTAAAAAGAGCGCTACGGCGCTCTTTTTCATATGTCAAAATGATGACTGGATACAAAGAAAAATCTGCTGCGTACACAAACTACACAAATTTATATCTATAATTTTCAGACGTCTATTAAATTATCCATATAATTTACTTGAATATCTATAAATACAGGGTATGATGGCGATAACTAGAAAAATTCTTGTTTTGGTTAGTCTTCTTTTAAGTATCGCAGTTTTAGTCATAAACCTTCGTTTTAAAGATCAATAAGCTCCATCCTTTTTATTTTTCAAAGTTACAGCTAGTCATCTGAAATTTTGACTATAAATCCATAAGATTCAATAGGTTATATTATGTCTAACACAGTTACCGGTACAGTAAAGTGGTTCAACGAAACTAAAGGTTTTGGCTTCATTCAACAAGACAATGGTCCAGACGTTTTCGCTCACTTCAGCGAAATCCAAGGTTCAGGTTTCAAAACTTTAGCTGAAGGCCAAAAGGTTTCTTTCATCGTAGCTCAAGGCCAAAAAGGTCCTACAGCGACTAACATCACTGCGATCTAATATTGCAAAGATGAAAAAAGGCACTCATTAGAGTGCTTTTTTTGTAACTTAAATTGACTAATTTTAGTTTCCAGATCAATTAATTAAATTTAAAAGATAATTAAATATTATATTCGCTTTTCATTCATCATCTTGTCCTAAATTTCTTCATCTGATTTCGCTCACGTTAAAACATGAAGAAACGGAGAAGAATTTTTATGATTTTAAAATCAAAAATTGCCCATAAAAATATAGAATTTTTAATAAAATTTATTATTTATTAATTATTTAAATACAAAATTGAAAGAAATTCTGAAATTTACAAAAGTGTTGTCTATGGCTCCCTCTTCCCTACATCGCTGACTCCTATGATGAACTCATTGAATAAATATGAGTATGATCACGAAAAAATTAGTTTCCTCTTTAATGATTGGCTTGATTGTAACAACAGCTACCATGTCTGCAATGGCGGCGCCTGGACCGGATCATCGTTATCCAACGCCATCAGCGCATCATTTTGATAAGAAACCAATGCCGCATAGAGGTGGTTTCTATAAAGCACCTCCTAATGCGCATTTTAACCAGCATGATCGTCATGATAACTTTGGCAAAAAAGACCATAAAGGCTTCTTCAACAAAAATCATCACAATGGCCCGCATCACACATTGCCACCTAAGTATCGTTAATCTGAATAGTTTAAATGCATAGTGGAGAGAGAAGAAAAGCCCGATGTAACTCATCGGGCTTTTTCTTTTTAAATTGGATTAATTATTCGGATAGATTAGGCAATTAAAGAAACTCTTCCAGCACAGAGTTTAAAAAGATGTGACCTTGCTCAGTACATGCCAGACGTTCTGTATCTTCTACCATCAGTTGATGTTGACGCAGTGAAGTCAATAATTCACTCAGTGTATCCAGACTATAGCCTGTTCGTTCAAGATAAAGCTTCGCTTTCACACCATCATTTAAACGTAAGGCATTCATCATAAATTCAAACGCCATATCTGCCGCTTCGATGCGCTTAAACTGCAAATGTTCGGCTGGCACTTTGGCTAAATAGTCTTTAGGCAAACGGGTTTTCTGGAAACGGTAAACACCATCCGGTTGAGTCACTTTGCCATGTGCCCCTGCTCCAATGGCCAGATAATCACCAAATTGCCAGTAATTTATATTATGTGCCGAGGGTAATTCTTTACGCCAAGCAGAGACTTCATAATTGATAAAGCCATTGGCTTTTAAATAGGCCTCGCCCTGCTCCTGAATCTCTTCCAGTACTTCATCGACCGGTAAAATCGGCTGAGTACGGAAAAATACGGTATTTGGCTCAATAGTTAACTGATACCAGGAAATATGCGTAGCACCATTCTCGACCGCCAGTTTCAGGTCATTGAGTGCCTGCTCCAGTGACTGTTCAGGCAAGCCATGCATCAAGTCGACATTAATCCGCTGAAATCCTGCGTCACGCGCCAGGCCAATCGCTGAGATCGCCTCTTCATTGCTATGGATTCGGCCCAGCTTTTTCAGATGCTCGGTATTAAAACTTTGCACACCAATCGACAGACGATTAATACCAGCTGCTAAATAGCCAGCAAATGGATCATGCTCCACTGTACCCGGATTGGCTTCCAGCGTGATTTCACAATTCTCTTCAAAAGGAATCAGTGCTTTCAGTTCGGTTAATAACCACTGGTAACCTGCAGCAGAGATCAGTGACGGCGTTCCGCCACCAATAAATACACTATGAATCGAACGGCCTTGGGCAAAATCAACCTGAGTCTTCAAGTCTTCTACCAGCGCATGCAGATATTCCCGCTCCAGCTCGAGAGACAACTCCCCATCAGGCACGGCATGCGAGTTAAAGTCACAATACGGACATTTACGTACACACCACGGCATATGGATATACAAGGATAAGGGAATAAGTGCAGGATTCAATTCAGCCAAAGAACTACTCAAAAACAACTACAAGATCTAGCGTAATTTTAACATGACTCGGCAACAACACTGCTAAAATTAAAATCGCCATCGCCTAATGCCTAAAAATTTAAATAGAATTAGATAGTTAAAATTATGAAAATATCCTCCCAGCTCCTCATTTTACTGCCTTTGGTCTTTGCAATCGGGGTCTTGCTGACCTTACAGACGGCTGTTAATACCCAACTAAAAGAATATTTATATTCTCCTATTCAAGCTGCATTTTTTTCCTTTTTGATTGGTACAATAGTACTTGCCGGCATCGTGCTATTTCAGTCACATCTCAAACCAAGCTTACAGGAGCTGATGACAGTTCCCTGGTATCTCTGGTTAGGTGGATTTTTAGGTGTTTATGCGATCAGCATGAGCATTTATGCTGCACCTAAAATGGGCTTCCTGACACTGACCGGAATGATTATTTTTGGTCAGATGGTGATGTCCATGATCGTCGATCAGTTTGGTCTGCTGGGCAATGAAAAAATGCCGGTGAACTGGCAACGTCTTTTAGGTGGCGTGGTGATTTTTATTGGTGTGCTTCTCACTTTACAACGCTAAACCTTATCTCTAAGCACATGATCACTAATGAGTAATTTTTGTGTCTAATGTTTTGACAGCCACAACCCGTCGTTATGAATTAAAACAGCTGTTCCATCTGATGTTGCCCATTCTGGTCACACAATTTTCCCAGGCAGGTTTGGGTCTGATTGATACCATTATGGCCGGACGTCTCTCACCGACTGACCTGGCAGCGATTGCAGTTGGTGTCGGGCTATGGATTCCAGTCATGCTGCTTTTTAGCGGTATCATGATCGCCACTACACCTTTAGTGGCGGAAGCCAAAGGCGCACGTACACCTGAAAAAATCGCTACAATTGCGCGGCAATCATTATGGGTCGCATTCATCCTGGGGGTGATTGCGGGTCTGGTTTTACAAGTTTTGCCCCTCACTTTACCTTTACTAGGTGTCCCAGAAAGCCTGCAACCTAAAGCTGGCCTGTTCCTGCATGCGATCGGTTTTGGTATGCCTGCTGTGACTATGTATGCGGCTTTACGCGGCTATTCTGAGGCCATTGGTTACCCGCGTCCGGTCACTGCCATTAGCCTCATGGCGCTACTGCTTCTGGTTCCATTAAACTTCATTTTTATGTATGGAGTTGGCCCTATTACAGCACTGGGCAGTGCCGGTTGTGGTTTTGCTACAGCAATTCTGCAATGGCTCATGTTAATGAGTCTGGCACTATATATTTTTAAAAATCAGGTCTATCAAAGCAGTCAGCCATTTAGTCACTGGGAAAAGCTGAACGGATATTGGCTGAAACGGATTTTAAAGCTGGGCTTTCCGATCGGACTGGCAATTTTCTTTGAAGTGAGTATTTTTAGTACCGCAGCGATTGTCTTGAGTCCATTAGGTGAAACCATTGTGGCCGCTCACCAGATTGCTATTTCCGTTACCTCACAATTATTCATGATTCCGATGTCTCTGGCCATTGCGCTGACCATTCGGGTGGGAACTTACTATGGTGAACAGAACTGGGATGCCATGCGTAGAGTACAAGGTTTAGGTCTGATGACCGCGACGATTCTAGCTCTGCTGATCATGCTGATGCTTTGGGTGTTCCGTAGTGAAATCGTAGCACTCTATACTTCTGACCCGATGGTGACCCAGATCGCGCTTTATCTGGTGCTCTTTGCAGTGGCCTATCAGCTGATGGATGCCTGGCAGATCAGTGCTGCAGGCTGCTTACGCGGTATGCAGGATACCAAAGGCCCAATGTGGATCACCATGATTGCCTATTGGGTGATTGCCTTCCCGGTGGGGGTTTATTTGTCCCGTTTTGGAAATATGGGGGCGGCAGGCGTCTGGGTCGGTCTGATTGTCGGTCTGAGCGTGGCCTGTGTTTTATTGCTGGCACGGCTTTATGGCAATAACAAACGTTTAAGCCAGCGTGCCTAATCCTCTTATTATTTAAAAAGATGCATTGAATTACTGATTTAATGCATCTTTTAATCCCTGTGGAATCTCGGACTCATCTGACACTTCCTTAATCACCACTTGCCCGACAATGACCTCTGTTCCATTAAAGGTCATGGTCGGTGCACCATAAAGTTCATAGCCTTCATTGAGTGCCTTGGTCACACGGGCACAAAAATTCACATCATCTTTGCCAGTAAAATATCGATAGACTTTCATTGAAATTTCTTGATCTTGAGGTGCCATTATTTTAAGCCTTTCATCATGGAAAGGAACTTAAAAATCGTGCTTTGCTCTCTTCAGAATAATTAAATAATTGATTCAAAAACTGCCGTACAGACGACAAAATGGTTTAAAAATTGCGTAAATCAAGTGAACAATATCAAGCAAATATGAACACTTTGAGAAGCTTTGCAACATAACATCTACAATTAAATATAGGCAATTTATAGTTTGTCACCTATGATCAAATACACCCATAAAAATGGTGATTTTGAGGAATCTCGCATGGCAAAAACGGCTCGAACGCCTGGTCGCCGCTTTATGAAATTGGCTGGAATGACCGCAAGTATTGCAAGTAAAACCCTATCCAATTCGATTAAAAATTTAACTGCGGATGAAGAGCAGAAAAATGCTGCACGCAGTAAATTATTTCAGGATATTGGAGTACAGATTGCTGATACCTTGGGGGAAATGAAAGGTGCGGTGATGAAAGTCGGCCAGATTGCGTCGCAATATAAAGATATTTTTCCGCCTGAAGTTGCTCGAGCCATTTCCAAATTGCAGCGTCAGGCTCCACCGATGCCATTTAAAGAGATTCAATCACAGGTCGAAAAAGAATTGGGCAAGTCTTTGCAGGATCTATTCCAGCAGTTTGATGAGCAGCCTTTTGCCGCAGCCTCGATCGGACAGGTACATAAAGCGACTCTTCCCGATGGCCAGCAGGTTGTGGTCAAAGTGCAATATCCAGGAGTAGAAGAAGCCTGCGAAAGTGACCTGAAACAGGTTCGTCTCGCTTTGCGTTTGATGGGTGTACTGAAAATTGACCGCAAATTGCAGGATCAGCTATTCAAGGAAATCCAGCATAGTCTGGACAATGAACTCAATTATGAAATTGAGGCTCAGAATCTGGAAGTGGCGCGTGCCTTTCATGAATCGCTCGATCATCAAATTGTGATTCCGAAAGTATTTAGTGAATATTCTTCCCGCCATATTCTGACCCTAAGTCTGGAACAGGGTGAGAGTATGGAAACGGCCAGCCAATGGCCGCTAGAAACCCGTAATGCCCTAGGCCGCCGTCTATTCCGTGCAATTGGTCAGGAAATTTTCTATCTGAAACGTTTTCACTGTGATCCGCATCCAGGGAACTTTGCCTTCCGTGAAGATGGCTCGGTGATTATTTACGATTACGGCGGTGTTAAAACCCTTTCTACCGAGATCATTACTCATTTCAAAGAATTAATCCATGCAGCCCGTGACAAGGATATTTCGACTATTGAACAGCAACTAGATGCCCTGCATACCCTGACAGAGACCGGAAAATTCCCGGCCGATCTGTATGAGCAATGGCTAGAAGTACTGATGCGTCCTTTAACTACCAATTATGATTTTGCTGAAAACTCAGCACATCATGATGGAATGGAATTGCTCAAACCTTCTCTGAAATATTGGGATGTATTCAAACCTTCGCCAGATACCCTGATGGTAAATCGTACTATTTCCGGACAATACTGGAACCTGATTCATTTGAAAGTACATGATGATTTGAGTGATGTATTTGAGGAAATTGTGCCAAGTCGCAGTTAAGTTACAGTAATAAGCTTACAAGCTGTAACCCTACTTCACTTGAAATATCAAATGTTACATTATAACATTACTCTTAAATTACAAGAGGAATATTACGATGCGTCCAGACATTCATCCCGAATATCGAGAAGTTTTATTTCATGACACTAATGCTGATGCCTACTTCGTGATTGGCAGCACCATGACTTCTAGCCAGACCAAGGAATATGAAGGTAAAACCTATCCTTATGTCACCCTGGATATTTCGAGTGCTTCACATCCGTTTTATACCGGTGAGCAACGTCAAACCAGTAATGAAGGTCGCGTAGCGAGCTTTAACAAACGTTTTGCCCGTTTTAAACGTGGTTAAACTTAAAACCTCCGATTTTTTTCTCTCAATTTAAATCGTGGTTTATGTCAGGAAATTACCTCCAATTTCCTGGCTTTTTTATGCTTGTGGCAAAGTCAGCTGGGTTAAATAAAAGCCCACCCCCAGCATAAATACTCCGACAATCACACTAGAGATCACATAACTTAGGGCAATCGTGACTGCACCCTGCTTAAGCAGCTGAAAAGTTTCTAGACCAAAACTGGAAAAAGTCGTAAAGCCACCCAGGATGCCTATCATCAAAAATAGCCGCGCTTCACTTTGCAGGAAACTGTATTTCTGGCTAAAGGCAAAGAAAATCCCGGCACACAGGCAACCTATAATATTGATCCACCAGGTCGGCCACGGAAATAGCATCTGTGGTTTGGCAATCAACATTCCTGTTCCATAACGCAGTGTTGCCCCAATCGCGCCGCCCATTGCCACCAAAAGCCAGTTCATGTCTACTCCGTCTTTATTCGATTCGATCTTAAATCTTTCGTCAGCCGCCATGTGGGACGAGAATAATGAATAACATCATGCACCTAAAATTGCAGAATGAACATGGATCTTTGCCAAAAAATTGGTATATTCGACGCCATTCAAATTGATTTAAGTTTAGAGGGAATCTACATGGCTCAGGAATTACTGGCCCAATTGGCTGCGGGCGAACCTAAATTTGCAGATGTGATTGCATATATCGATGCGCACTATGCTCATACACCCACTGCTTTTAAAAATGGCCAACAGGCCAATGCTGCCACTGAGAACCAAGGCAGTGCCAAAGTATTTTCATTTGCCAAATTGAATGGCCTAGATCAGGCACAAACCTTGAGCCTGTTTGCAGAACACTATGCGGCTGTACTGGCCACACCAGAAGCAACGGATCACCAGAATATCCGCCAGTTCATGCAAAATGGCTGGGATGGCATTGCCTTTGAAGGTGAAGCTCTAGCTGCCAAATAAGTTATTCTGCCAAATAAAAAACCGCCTATTTCTGGCGGTTTTTTATATCAAACTAACAAAACAAGATGACATTCTTATTTAAGATTAAAATTATTTTTTGGAAGAAGTAACTCATTTAAAAAATGAAAAACTATGAGGCTTAAAATAAATTAAATATCAATAAAGCCTGGTCACCCAGAAGCATCCTAGGCCACCCTTTTAGAAAGCTTTAAAAGTTTTCCAGTTTTTAACCTTTACCTACTTTCTCAACCCACTTGATTGAGCTAACCCGAAACACTTCACAAGCACCATCACCAGTATCGGTTGGGGTTAAGGAAGATTTCCAGACGAGATCTTTATCACGTACTTCCACCAGTTCACCTTGCAAACGCACCAGATCACCACGTTTTACCTGTTTAATTGCTTTGGCAATTTGTGGATTGGCAGGAATGATGTGCATATTGGATACCATCTGTTTGGCTTGTTTAATGGGCACTGGCACGCGATCCATTTTCCAGTTCAGATAACGGTTATACTGATTGACTGTAATGTGCCGGGCAATTTCAGGTTGTGCAAACAGCCCCCAACTCACCGCATAATCGATCGGAGAGAACTTAGCCTGCTCGTCGTCGGTATAAATTTTTGATCCCAAAATACGGAAATCACCTTTAAACGGCTGCAAGACTGAAATAGATTGGTCTTTGGCCATCGGTGGCAGTCCTTTGGCAACATTATGGTCTACAGAAGTGTGACCATAAAGCGGTAGTAAAAGACTGGCCGCCAAGGCATAGTATCGAAGATGTTTGAACATAATTCTGTCTTTATTCCATCAAATCTTTTCAAGAATATTTTGCTTGATAGTACAATTTTTTTAATGAATAAATAGTTGAAATTAGTAACAAGTTGATCAATTTTGGTGAGCGGAGAGCTTTAGCTAATCTGATTATTTTCGGTTAATCTAAGCCTGTCTAAGAATCATTTGAATGCGACCATGCTGTATAAATTCTATCAACAACATATTTTTCCGCATCTGCTGAATCAGGTTATGCAGACCCCCTCCCTGATGGATTTACGCCGCGAATTATTATTGCCTATTACAGGTGAAGTTCTGGAAATTGGCTTTGGTACAGGACTGAATCTGCCTTTTTATCAGGCCGTAGATAAAGTCTATGCGCTGGAACCTAACCCGGACATTTTTAAACTGGCTGAGCAGCGCATCAGTCAAAGCCCTTTTGCAGTCGAACAGATTCAGGCGAGCGCAGAAGTCCTGCCTTTTGCAGAAAATAGTCTGGAAAATATCGTATCAACCTGGACCTTATGCAGTATTCCGGATCTGCATCAAAGTCTGCATGAAATTTACCAGGTTCTGAAGCCAGGCGGCCATTTTCATCTGGTTAAGCATGTATTAAACCGAGAGCATCTCAACATTCAGCGCTTGCAGCATTTACTCACCCCGATTCAGAAGAAAGTGGCAGATGGCTGTTATCTCAACCGGGATATTGAAACCGCTCTTTTAGAGGCTGGGTTTGAACTGGATGAAGTTCATTATATCGATGCAGAAGGTATTCCAAAGATTGGTCAGCGTATGCTGCTGGCACGAGTACATAAACCGCTTTAATCCAGCACTTTTAAATCAGTTATTCTAAACAGACGGCATTGGTCTGATCTTGGATTGCCTATTCCAACTTGAAATTCTTGCTGGCTAGTCGCTGATTTGACCTGTACCCAGTCCCCTTGCAGCCTGATCCGCTGATCTGCTTTTAAACGGCGAACCTTATTGGCAACAACTTCGCTGGCGGCAATCACACTCAGGTTCAGCAAATGAGGTTGAATGTTCGCAGGATTGGCCTGTGCGTCTGTAGCGGTCATATTGAAACAATGCCTGTCCTGCTCAAGCTTGAATGGTTTAAATACAGTACTGGATACTTTCGGTGCGACCAGTAACAGATCAATATTGCTGACATAGGCCAGATCATTAAAGCTTCCCACCACTGGACTGGCTGGATGAATGGTACGCCGCTCAGGCCCATAATACTGTTTAGCCAGTACGCGATATTCAGCCTGATGCGGCTCAATCGATTCTACCTGAAAATTTTTGAGTACTCCGGCCTGCTCCAGATTCGGAATCGCCCGAAAGTATTCCGACCAGATCCATAGTCCAAGCGCAAACAGTGCTGCGACAATAATCAGTTTATCCATAGTGTAGAGTTGAAGCTTGCTGTCCTTCAGTCTTCAAAATCAATCCGGATGGTTTCAAAACGTACCCGCCCTTCCTGAATGGCTTGAGCAATTGCCATCTGGCCTTTGGTCAGACGTGCACCCCCACTTTTAATATCAATCAACACCACTTCAATATCTTCAGCCAGCCCTTCACCATCACGAAAATCGGTATAACCATCAAAGACCACATAATCCACCGGATCACCTAAAAATTTGGCATCACTAGGCAGATATTGAAACTCTGGCATGATCGGTGCCAACTGCTCGGCCATTTTGCCTTTGAGTACCGCACGACTGGTATTCACACTGCGTTTTTGTGCAGCAACTAAAGCTTGCTGATGTTCCAGCTCCAGCTCGGCAATATATTGTTCATATTCTGCTTTAATTCGACCATTTCGCGTCTGGCCCAGAATCAGGGTAGTTAAAACCACTCCAATACAGGCACCAATCAGCATAGCCATTCCAATGGACATTCAATCTTCCTAATCTGCTTTATTTTGCTGCCTACCTTCGACTGAAGTTGAAAGGGTCTGCCATCCAGTAAGCCTGCAAAGAATGATATGCTAGGCGGGAGCAGAATTAAATCATCCAAGGTCATGAAAACTATTTTAGTTGCAAATCAGAAAGGCGGCTGTGGTAAAACCATTACTGCAATTAGCCTGGCAGCTGCCCTGGCACAAAAGGGTTATAGAGTTGCTCTGGCTGATGCGGACAGCCAGAAATCGACCTTGCAATGGTTGAAACATCGCCCAAAAGATGCCGCGCCGATTCAGAGTCTGGACTGGCGAAATGCCAAATCGATTGGGGATGCGCCTAAAAACTTGGAATATCTGATCATCGATGCACCCGGAGCGCTGAATGAAGATCATGCCGAGCAGTTAATCAGTGAAGCAGATGCCATCATTACCCCGCTGCAGCCTTCATTTTTTGATATTGATTCTACGCGCCGTTTTCTCAAGCACTTGCAGGACATTAAACGCATCCGTAAAGGCAAGGTTGAAATTCTGCTCCTCGCCAACCGCACCAAACCTAATGCAGCCAGCAATCAGGACATTCAGCAGTTTTTCAATAAAATTGATCAGCAACCGGTTGCCTGGATTTCTGAACGTGTACCCTATAGCCGACTGGCCATGCAAGGCCTGTCTATTTTTGACAAACAGCAGAAGATGTACCGGGAATTACAGGATCAATGGCAACCTTTATTGAATGCCATTATTGACGATCCAAGCCAATGGTTCTAGTTCTGTTATTTTTGCCTCTTCTTTTTATTCTTAGGAAAATAATCGTACTACTTCCTGTACTATCGTTTTCGATCGCTTTTTTTTCAGTTAATATGCCTGACATGACCTAAAAAAATGAGCTTCTAAATTCAGTGCAACAATACGCGCCCACACTACAAAAAGTCTTATTATTTGGACTGTTTTTCATTCTGATTTTTCTGAGTTTTCACATACTCAAGTATTTCATCATTCCTGTAGTTTGGGCAGCCATTATTGCGTACATGACCTGGCCGTTGTATCAGTCGATCTTAAGAATGAGTGGCAATCGGCCGACACTGAGTGCGACTATTATGATTCTGGGTGTGATTCTGGTGTTTGGTCTACCTTTTATTTTTGCCATTTTTATGCTGCAGCACGAAGGTCGGAACCTGTATTTTGAATTGCAAAAACAGGTATTCTCAGGTCATCTTAGCGTTCCAGATTTTATTCGCGGCCTACCACTTGTAGGTAAGGAAATTACCCGTACCCTGAATGAGATTAATGCCGATCCAAACAGCATTGCACAAACTATTTCGGTCTGGATTCAGGGTCATCTGAATTACGGTAAAGTTGTACTGAATGAAATCAGTAAAAATGTCTTCAAGCTGTGTTTTGCCGTACTGTCGTTATTCTTCTTCTACCGTGATGGTCATACCATTCTGAATCAGGTGCGTAAAGCCTTTGAGATGGTAGTCGGTCCACGTATTCACCATTATCTGGCGACAATTTCAGATACCACACGTGCGGTGGTCTATGGGGTAGGCTTAACAGCAATTGCCCAGTCTTTGCTGGCAGGTATCAGCTATTTCGTGGCTGGTGTACCGAACCCGATGGTACTGACCATTATCACCTTCATCTTTGCCTTAATTCCTTTTGGCCCTCCCGTTGCTTATGGTGCAGTTTCGCTATGGCTGTTCTCGCAAGGACAAACCATTGAAGCCGTTGGCGTCATGGTCTGGGGTGTCTGTATTGTGAGTACAGCGGACAACGTGATTCGTCCACTGGTCATTTCGGGTGCAACACAGATTCCATTCCTGCTGATTATGTTTGGTGTTTTGGGTGGTATTGCCAGCTTTGGTCTGGTTGGTGTCTTTATTGGACCGGTGATTCTGGCCGTACTACTGGCCATCTGGCGTGAATGGCTGCATGAAAGCAACCTGAACGAACCTTTGATGATGCCTAAAGCCACTATGGCGCATGAGGTTGAACCGAAGAAAAAATTCCGTCTGCGCCGTAACAAGGCACCGAAATCACAAGACTGACTGGCTTAAACAAATTAAAACATTTAAGTACTGATTTTCTATAGTGCTTTTGGTCTTGCTCTGTTTCAATAGATTCCGAAAAGCAGAATAAAGATCAAGGTGTGATAATTATGTCTTCATTATTTAAACTTACAGCTTTGTGCGCAGTCAGTGCCGCACTTTTTACCGGTTGCGCTTCAACCTCTACTTCGACTGAAAATGTTAAAACCGTGACCCTGAATGCAGTTTCTGCACAGGGCGTCGGTGAATCGATTGGTACCGTATTATTGAGTGACAGCCCGGCTGGCTTGGTGATTCGTACTAATCTGAAACAGCTTCCTGCGGGTGAGCGTGGTTTCCACATTCATGAAAATGGTTCATGTGCACCTGCCATGAAAGACGGCAAGATGGGCGCAGCACTGGCTGCAGGTAGCCATTACAATCCAAATCAGGCTCCACATCACGGTACGCCAACAACCGGTCATCTCGGTGATTTACCCGCATTGAAAGTTAATACAGATGGAACTGCACGTGTCACCCTGCTTGCGCCACGTCTGAAACTGGCTGATGTTCAGGGTCGTGCGATTATGGTACATGCCGGTGGCGACAATTATTCTGACAACCCATTACCATTGGGCGGTGGCGGTGAACGTATTGCCTGTGGTGTGATCTGATTTATTACAGATGATTAGCATTCAAAAACGGGCTTCTTGCCCGTTTTTTAGTAGACATTTCTTCTGAAATAGGCGCTTAAATTGCATTTAAAACCGGCAGTCAAATACCACGGATCATATTCTTGTGAATAGCTCAGATTCCATGTTACATCCTCTTCATCACATACTTAAAAAAGCCCTGTTGCCTTTTCAGTCCAGTGCCTTGATGACTTACTGTTTGCAGATGTTTATTGTGCTTTCAGGGACGACTTTCGGTCTAAAACTTCTCGGCTATGAGACCTTGATTGTTCCGGTCACTTTAGGAGCAATTGCCACTGCCCTGACCGATTTTGATGACCGTTTAAGTTTAAGGCTACGCAATCTGGGGCTGGTCATGCTGCTGTTTTTTGCAGTCAGTAGCATGCTGGAATTTCTGCATCCCTATAAAATCTGGTTTTCGCTCTGGTTATCACTTTCTAGTGCTGTATTTATCTTGATGGGTGCTTTGGGACAGCGTTATGCCACTATTTCTTTTGGCACTGTATTGCTGTCCATTTACACCATGTTTGGCTTGGGAGAATATGGACACTGGTATGAGCAGCCGCTTTATTTTGTAGTTGGGGTGGTGTGGTATGGCCTGACTTCTATCCTATTTTATCTGATTCGTCCAACTTTACAGGTTCAGGAAAATCTGTCCATCAACCTGCAACAGATGGCGGAGCTTCTATCGACCAAAGCCAAATTATTTGATCCCGATAATCAGAATAATGTCGAGCCGCTGCTCTACGAGCTTTCCTTAAAAAATACTCAAGTGATTGAAAGCTTTAACCGTACCAAAGATTCTTTACTGACCCGACTCAAAGCCTCGCGTCCGAATCATAAGACCATTTACTGGCTGAACCTTTATTTTCTGACTCAGGATATTCATGAGCAGGCAACTGCCAACTATCTGCATTATGAGCAGATTCACCAGCATTTTAGCCGTACCGATCTGATTTTTCGCATTCAGAAAAATTTTCACTTGCAGGCACTTGCCTGTCAGCAGCTGGCTGCTTGTGTACTGCGTAATGAAACCTATCAACTTCCTGAACAGCATCAGCTGGCACTCAAAGCATTAGAAGCCTCCATGCAGGACTGGATTGCCCAGCATCCACAGAATATTGAGGTAAAAAACTTACAGCTCATTCTGAGCAATCTGCTCAGTGTGCATGAACAGCTGCAACATTTGCAGGATAAACAAGCCATTTACCGTCCGGATTATCCAAAGCATTTTGATGATTCCAGCCTGTTTGATGATGACCTGCGTGGACCCGCAGATTTCTGGCTGAAATTAAAACCCCATTTGGGACCACAATCGGCGCTGTTTCGTCATGCGGTGCGGATCGCTTTGGTCTTTCTGGTTGGCTATGCCATTTCTCTATTGCCCTTTGCCAAAAATGGCTACTGGATATTGCTGACCAGTCTGTTTGTCTGCCAGATCAGTTATTTCGCTACCAAAAGCCGTTTAAAACTGCGGACTTTAGGTACATTGCTCGGTGTCATTTTAGGCATCCCGATCCTGTATTTTGTACCAAGTATTGAAGGCCAGTTGCTGCTTACTGTGATTTTCGGTGTCGGTTTTTTCTATTTGCGTTCCAAGAAATATGCCATGGCCACGTTGATGGCAACCTTGGTGGTACTGCTGATTTTCAATCTGAAAGGCGCTGGCTATGCAGTCATTCTGCCACGCATTATCGATACCCTGATTGGTTGTCTGATTGCCTGGCTGGCGGTCAGTTGTATCTGGCCGGACTGGAATTTCCGGAATATTTCTAGCAATATTAAAAAGTCTTCCCAAGCGACGCTGAACTATTTACTGGCTATTCTGGAGCAATATCAGCATGGCAAAAATAACAGTATTGCTTATCGGACAGCGCGTCGTTTGGCCCACAATGCCCAGATTGACCTTTCCAATATGATTTCGAGTCTGAGTACCGAACCGAATCCAGATCCAGTGCTAATTCGCAATGCCTTTCGCTATCTGGTTTATAGTCACAGTCAGCTCAGTTATATTTCCGCATTGGGTAGCCATCGCGAACAGGTATCTGATCCACAAATTTTGCAACTGCTATCTGCCTGTCAGCAGACTTTAACCTCTGCCCTATCAAATCCTGAAAATGTACCGCAGCAGAACATTCAGGACCAACTGGCAGAAATCCGGCAGCTGAGTCAGCAGGAGCATATTTCCACCCACCTGCTGCTAGTACTTAAACAGATCAGTTTGTTACTGGAAACCTTGCCTGAATTATTGTCTTTAAGGCAGCAGTTACTGGCGGTTGAAATAAAATAACCAAGCAGATTACTAGGATATAAGTATCTAAAATAATTAATTTTATTCTATAAATTTCTTTTGCTTAAATCGGCAGATTGGGTACACTCAAGCCTGATTGAATAGAACATAGAAGAGTGAGTGCGCGTGAATATTAAAACTTTACGTCTGGTTGGATTGCTTGAAGGTATTTCATTTCTGTTGCTGTTATTTATTGCCATGCCGGTCAAGTACATGATGGATAACCCGATTCTGGTGAAATATATCGGCATGGGTCACGGCGTACTTTTTGTGCTTTTTCTTGTGGTGTTATTTGCTGTCTGTGAAAAACAGAAATGGTCTCTGAGTATGTTTATTCTGGGCTTGATCGCGTCAATTCTGCCGTTTGGACCATTTATCTTTGATATGAAATTAAAGAAGTTGGAGCAGCCGGCTGAAGCTTAACTTTTGGATTCTAATTATTATTAAATCCATCATGGACGTTTTCTCTCCTTTTAGGAGATAAGCAGCACTGCTGCGCAAGGGTGAGGTTATTTTATTAATATTTCCCTCTCTCTAACTCTCTCCCATAGGGAGAGAACATTCAATACATTTATTTGAGGCACATAAAGTAAATAGCTTCATTCGATTAAACATTTAAAAGGAAGGAATTCTTCTAAAACTCCCCTCGCTCTTTTCTTTCCAGCATCACCTGTTTTAGCTGCATACGTGGCAAGCTAAACCAGAGTGCAATTAAAATAAACGAGGCGCCGCAATAAGCCAAAAGATCAAAAGCTTCATAAGCAATTCTGACCACTTCAATCACGATAAAGAAACTCAGCATCATCAAGATAGATACCGTTGCCGCAACCGTGCCTTTAGACACTTCAGATGACATCAGCGCAAAACGGTACAATACTGAGAAGCTGATCCCTTCACCCAGACTGATGCAAGTGGTACCGATAATCAGACAATGCAGAAAATAGTCTGGAATCAATATTCCCACTAACAACAAAATGGTTCCGAACAGCATCAATGGCACACCCAGCATTACTGTTTTACCGAGCGGCATCTTGTCGATAATTTTTAGCAGAATGATATTGCCCAGAATCAGGCCACCCAATACCGGAAACTGAGCCAAGCCATATTGCATGCTGCTCAAGCCTAGTTCTTCAACCAGAATCACGGGAGATAATGCAATCCATAGCATCAATGGCAAGCTCACCAGCGGTAATGCCATGGTCATGATCACGAAACGCTTATTTTTCAGGACCTGCTTAAAGTCATCGATAATATAGCTGAGTGGCTGTTTGGGAATACTGATATTCGGATTCGGCATCTTCGCTTTTAGTCCAAACCAGCTCAGAAATGCCAGACAGGCAATGCCGATAAAACCCCAGTGCCATGAGACATGGTCAATCATAAAGGCACCGACTACTGGCCCTAAAAGTGGTGCCAGCAAGGAAACATTGGCCATAAGTGCCATGACTTTAATGGCATCGCGTTCTTCAAAACTTTCCTGAATCGCGGCATAACCCACAGCAGCAATAAAGGACAAGCCAAAACCTTGTAAAAAGCGCAGGAACAGGAAGCTTTGAATATTCGGTGTGAGTAAAATCGCCAGACAGCAGATTACAAAAAATGCTACGCCACCCAGCAGGACTTTTTTACGGCCTAATCGGTCTGATAAGGGTCCTAAAATTGCGGCAACAAATGCCCCACCTAACAGGAAAAAGGACATAGAAGATGGTGCCCAGGAACTGCTTACGCCAAAATCACGGGTAATGGCCAACATGGCCGGCTGGATCAGGTCATTACAGATATAGACGGAGAATTCAAACAGTACCAGTGCCAGAGGAAACATCAGTGTGGCACTGGTCAGTTTTTGGGTCTGGATATTTTGCATGGGAGTTGTTATTGCCAGTTTGTCCGTTAATAGCAGACCGAACTTTATCTAAAATAGAGAAGAATAATTTTAGCAGAGTACTATTTTTAAATCCGTTCTCTTTTTGAAGGGTCTAATCAAAATATTATATTTTTCTCTTTCTGAATTAACCTCAAATCATCCGGTTCATAAGCACGAGTGAAAAACTAAAAATTAAAAGAATTTATAGCTCTTCCAAGTTAATTCAATAAATATTATATACTTATGATAATTAAGTAAATTATACAGTATTCCAGTCTTGAAACCATTTTTCTTTTCTAGAATCTTCAAAAGGAAGAAGTTGTTCTACTAACTCTATAATCAGTTGATCAATATCTTTTGCTATCGAATATCCTAAAGTTATTTTTGAAATACTCCCACTTTTTAATTGGTCACTACAGTCCAATCTAGAGTAATGATAGTTGGCCCTATCCGTAATAAGTTTATCAATATAATCAATATGCCCTTCTGCTGAAAAATGGTCTTGAGGAAAAAACCTTACCAAACTTAACCAACAGAATCTTAAGAACCATATTAAATCTTCATTACCTTTCATTATATTAAGCGTGATGCCACTATCCCAATTAACATGACAATTTAAATAGACTTCTCTTTTCAGAGCGGGTAAAGAAAAAATAAAAATTTTATCTGCCTCTAGTTCATTATCTTTCTCACGATACAATAATTTTTCTCGTAGGATTTTTTCTGATTTTATTTTATCGTAGTTAGTATGAAACCTATTTAAGTAGAATAGTGAAAGTGAAGCTAAAAATCCCCCAATAACACCAATTGTGGCGGCTAATATATTTGAGTCCATTAATTCCTCTTTTCTAAAACAAAAAAGCGCATCAACAAGATACGCTTTTAACGAAGTTTTGTTTAAAGATCAAACATTATTATGGACAGACTGCTTTCTGGAAAGTTTTGGTATTTGAACCACGTACACATTGATAGAGCTTCTCAGTATTGTGCATTTTCCAGTTCTTCTCTTCTTTTCTGAAATGATAAATGGTCTGAATTGATCTCACCGAATCATCCATCAGACCTGTTTCAGTCACTTTCACCTGTCCAACCGTCGGTGACTCAACACGATTAAAGAACTGACGAATCTCGACTGTTGCCAGTTCTTCACGCAGGTCAGGCCTCATTTTAAGCACCTGATCCAAAGGTGTATCTGAAGAAGACTGCACTCTTGCAATCACTTTTTGGGTGGTTGTACAACCTGATGTCATCACACCCAGACCTAAAATTGTAACCGCCAATAACCGTAACATATTGTTTAACCCAGATTATCTTTATTATGCAGAAATTATCATGCCGGGCTTTTCAGCTTAACGCTATTTAGACTCTGTAAGTCCAGTTACAGAGCAATAAAAAAAGCGCACCTTTCGATGCGCTTTTGTAAATCTATTCTGATTAAAGATCGAATAGTTTGCCTGGGTTCATAATGCCATTTGGATCGAACACTTTTTTCAAGGCTTTCATGTATTCGATTTCTTCAGCTGAACGGGTGTATTCAAGATAAGGTTTCTTGGTCATACCCACACCATGTTCCGCAGAAATTGAACCGTCATATTTTTTCACGGTATCAAATACGTACTTGTTCACGACTTGGCATTTCGCAAAGAATTCATCTTTGGCCAGGTCAGCCGGTTTCAGGATATTCAAGTGCAGGTTACCGTCACCGATATGACCGAACCAGCAGATTTCGAAGTCTGGGTAGTTTTCATTCACGATCGAATCGATTTCTTTAATGAATGCCGGTACGTGAGTGATCAGTACAGAGATGTCATTTTTATACGGAATGAATGGAGCGATTGACTCAGAGATGTCTTCACGCAGACGCCATAGGCTATGTACTTGCTCAAGACTTTGGCTCATCACGCCATCCAGCACCCAACCCTGTTCCATACAGTGCTCGAAGATTTCCATCGCCTTGTCCATAATTGGCTCAAACGGCGCTTCAAATTCAAGCAATACATAGAATGGACATTCAGTTTCAAATGGACGCTGTACGTGACCATTGGCCAGTACTTTTTGCATCGCCAGCTCACCGAAGAACTCGAATGCAGTCAGGTCGATTTTTGCCTGGAATGCATGTAACACTGGCATGATCGCATCAAAATCAGGTACGCCCAGTACCAGCACTTGCAGGTCTTGTGGCTGACGCTCAAGTTTGATTTCTGCTTCAGTGACTAAACCTAAAGTACCTTCACCACCGATGAACAGGTGTTGTAACGCATAACCAGTCGCGTTCTTGATCATGCCCTTGTTCAGACGCAGTACATCACCTTTACCAGTCACCACAGTCAGGCCAAGCACCCAGTTACGGGTCATGCCGTATTTGATCACTTTAATTCCGCCAGCATTGGTTCCGATGTTCCCGCCGATCTGGCTTGAACCAGAAGAGGCAAAATCTACCGGGTAATACATGCCCTGCTCTTCAGCATAGTTTTGCAGCTGTTCAGTCACCACACCGGCCTGTACGCGCACCATACGGTCTGCCGGGAAGAATTCCAGAATCTGGTTCATCTTGTCCATGCTCACCACAATCTCACCATTCGCAGCGACAGCGCCTGCAGAAAGACCTGTACGACCACCTGATGGAGTCACTGCAACATTGAACTGGTTGGCAAGCTTCACAATTGTTTGAACCTGTTCAGTCGAAGATGGGAAAACGATGACCGATGGGTTTGGATCAAAGTGTTTGGTATGATCACGACCCCAATTCTGGAGGCTGTCCGCATCAGTTTTAATACGGTTTTCACCCACAATTGCAGTCAATTGGGTCAATAACTCTGGGGTTAAAGCGACTGGAGCATTCATCGTTTGCAGACCTAGCATGAATTAAACAAGAGAGACCTCGCCGGTTTATTTGTATATTTTTCAGGCATTAAAACCTGTATACAAAGCAGGCGAAACATGATGATTAAAGCACCAAAACTGGCAGCTTAAACAGCATGGCGCAATATTATAAGCTATTTTTGGGGCTTTCCCTTAAAAAATGACAATTTTGATAATATACCTTTGAAAATGATAGTTTAATTCAACCAGTTCTATCATTTTCACTACTATCACTTGCAAAAATAGCTGATATTGTAGTCATCAAGGAAATGTATAACCGCCCCATTCCTGTGCTATTATACGGCGACTAAATTTGGCCTTTGTAGCGGAGCCGTAATGAGCCAACATCTATCTCTACCTAAAGATAAAATCCGTTTTCTATTGTTAGAAGGCGTTCACCAGAACGCAATTGACACATTGAATGCAGCTGGATATACCAATATCGACTATCGCAAAACAGCGCTTGAGGGTGAAGCACTGAAAGAAGCGATTAAAGATGCACACTTCATTGGTATCCGTTCCCGTACTCAGCTCACTGAAGAAGTGTTTGAAGCTGCGAACAAACTGATCGCGGTAGGTTGTTTCTGTATCGGTACCAACCAAGTGAATCTGGATGCAGCAATGCGTCGCGGTATTCCGGTATTCAACGCACCGTATTCAAACACACGTTCAGTTGCTGAACTTGTACTTGCTGAAGCGATTCTTTTGCTTCGCCGTGTACCTGAAAAATCTACAGATACACATGCAGGCGGCTGGAACAAATCTGCTGTAGGTTCGTTTGAAACTCGTGGTAAGACTTTAGGTATCGTTGGTTACGGTTCAATTGGTTCACAACTTTCTGTCCTTGCTGAAAGCCTGGGTATGAAAGTGATCTATTTCGACACAGTGACTAAATTACCACTCGGTAATGCACGTCAGGTCGGCACAATGGGCGAACTTCTTGCAAATGCCGATGTTGTTTCTATTCACGTTCCTGATGTTCCGTCTACACGTAACTTCATGACCAAAGAACAATTCGCGCAAATGAAAGAAGGTTCAATCTTCATCAATGCGGCACGTGGTACATGTGTTGTGATCGAAGATCTGGCTGAAGCATTGAAATCTGGCCACCTTGCAGGTGCTGCGGTTGACGTATTCCCGAAAGAGCCTAAAGCAAATGGCGAAGAATTCGTTTCTCCACTACGCAACATTCCAAATGTGATCCTGACTCCACACGTGGGCGGTTCTACGATGGAAGCTCAGGCAAACATCGGTCTGGAAGTTGCTGAGAAATTTGTAGCTTATTCAGATAAAGGTATGACGCTTTCTGCGGTGAACTTCCCAGAAATCGCGCTTCCATTAACTGAAGGCAAACACCGTCTGCTTCACATCCACAAAAACATCCCGGGTGTTCTGTCTAAGATTAACAATCTGTTTGCTGAACACGGCATCAACATCTCTGGTCAGTCTTTAATGACCAAAGGTGATGTAGGTTACCTGGTGATGGATGTAGACGCGACTGCATCTAAAGAAGCACTTGATACGCTACACGAAGTTGAAGGCACGATTCGCGTACGCGTATTGTTCTAATTCAACTACTGAAAAAACCGCAGGCTTCGGTCTGCGGTTTTTTTTATTTTTTAGGGATTTATTTTCCCTGAGTACAGTCCGCTCCTGTGCGCCGTATTCGGTTACTTCGAAGCCAAATTTAGTCATGCCAGATTTTAAAATTGCACCGATGGTGCAAGCGCCACTGATTTTGCTAATCGCCATGATCAGCATGCAAAGCAGTGGCTCCTTTGCCAAATATCTGTTTGGCCAGTTCCCGATCCTGACCGTCTCAGCCATGCGCCTGCTCTTAGGTGCAGCCGTGTTGGCGTTGATTTTTAAAATCTGGCAAATCAATTTCCGTCAGGTGAAATGGTCAGCGATTATCAGCTATGGCTTGGCATTAGCTGGCATGAATATGCTGTTCTATCTGGCGATTGATCGCCTGCCACTTGGTATTGCAGTTTCTTTTGAATTTATTGGGCCCTTAAGTGTTGCGCTTTTTCATGCCCGGCAGAAGTTTGATTTTATCTGGGTCGGACTGGCAATTCTAGGGCTGGTGCTGCTGTTTCCCTTTGATCAGGCCGTACACCCACTTGATCCGATTGGTATTCTATTTGCCTTGAGTGCAGGTGCCTGCTGGGCACTGTATATCGTGGCCGGACAAAAACCTTCGGGTGTATCAGGGAATCATACCGTGTGTCTGGGCATGTTCGTCGGCATGCTGGTACTGATGCCAATTGCACTCTTTGCAGGAATGCCAGCTCATACTTTTGAACCAATCAGCCTGATGTACTTTTTAGCTCTGGCAATATTGGCCAGTGCACTGCCCTTTACCCTGGAAATGATTGCACTTAGAAATTTAACCGCTTTGAGTTTTGGAACCTTGATGAGTCTGGAACCTGCAATTGCAGCATTTTCCGGTTTTATCTTTTTGGGTGAAACTTTATTATGGACCCAATGGCTGGCATTAGGCACAATCATTAGCGCTTCAATTGGCTGTACGGTGACCACACAAAGAAGAAAGCATTAAATAAAAAAGGCGCTCAAGCGCCTTTTTTAATAACCTATTTAATTTTAGCGTGGCGTTGCATCTTTAATAGCCGTATTTAATGCAGTAGCTGCTGTCACATTATAGCCATCACATGCCGAAGCAAGATGGTCATACAGGTAATCTGTCCATTTAAGCATTAGAGGAGTTGCACCCTCTTCCCTTAAATTGTCCAAGGCAGCTTTTCTTGCCTGAGCAATATAATCGGCATGATCAATATGCTCTCCATGTTCCGAGAAAGTACTGGAATAAATTTCACCCTGATATTCGATCGCACCAAAGTATTTATAATATTGCTGGGCATCGTCTTTATATTCGGCTTTTTTAAATTTCAGGTTAGCCATCGTGCCATCTAAAATGGTTTTCGCCATCTCTTGAACAGACTCGCCTGTCTGCCATTCAGACAGTGTACGATAGCCAGTTTTGATATCCGGATCAAATTCAATAAATTCTTCCTCAGGATGCTCCGCCAGAATACGGAAACATTTAGATCCGTTCGGGAAAGTACGCGCCTTCTGCAAACTGACAAAATTGGTAGCAAACTGATTGTAATATTTACGCTCAGCATCCATGGTATCAGTATCAAAGAAAACTCTGGTCTCGGTATCGTCATACATCTTCACGACAGTAATATTGGTACGTTCAGTTAAGGCTTTACCTGACAGGTCGTACCACTCCAGGTGTCGATGATTACTGATGTTATTTTCCGGAATAGTGACGGGACGACTGGTAAATTGTTCAGAAGTATTTTCCAGTACTTTTTCCAGTTTATAACCTAATGCTGTACGGGCACGATCTGCAGGGAATACACCTTTTTCTGTGACATAAATTGGGAAGGTCATATCTTCGTCAAGATCATATTCAGTATCAACAGCCCGGTTATCATCTGCATACAAAATGCCGTCAGTAATTTTATTTTTATGGCTGGCCAATAGAAGCTTTTCCGACTCCATATCTGAAGCATCAATATTCGGCAGGTTGAACTGATAGGTATAGAATTCAGAAATCGTATCTGATGTTCCATCACCATTATCCGGAGTTCCAGGATTGCTCGGATTACCAGGATTGGTTGGGGTTGGTTGACCTGCGACTGGCTCGTTATTATCAGAATCAGAGCCACCACATGCAGTCAGCATAAGGCTCAAGACAGCACAAGAGAGTAATCTTAATTTCATTATTATCTACCTTATTATTTTTTCATCGTTTTATTTTTCATTGTTATTTTAAAGTTGACCCAAATCATGAGGTCTAAGCTATTTTAATAAATATAAAATTAAGATCAAATTAAAAATTGATTAATTTGCAACCACAATCTCATCAATAATTCATTTTGAATTTAATTTTTTCGGTGAGGGACGAAATCAAAAATTTAAATTCACTGATCCAAAATCTGCTTCGCATTCACAAAATATTCGTCTGCCCTACTCATCAAAAATTAACCAGTTTGATATACTTCCGCTTTCTTCTGTATCTCGATTATACCCTTCTGGTATAAGTAGTTTCTCCCATGCCAAACGTCCAACTTCTTGCTGTGTTGTACATGGTTCTCTCCATGACTTCATACCAGATCAGTGCATCCTTCGCCAAGCAACTTTTCCTGGTGCTTGATCCGATCACTGTCACTATTTTAAGACTCTGCTTTGCCGCCATTATTGTCTGTGTCATGTTCCGTTCCTGGAAAGTTATTCGACGTTTACAATTCCTGAAATGGCGGGATCTGCTTTGCTATAGTGCTTCTCTGGGTGTGATGAATATCCTGTTCTATATGTCGCTGGGTAAACTCCCGCAAGGAATTGCGGTCGGACTGGAATTTATTGGCCCGCTAGGCTTGGCCTTAATTTCGATTCAAAACCGCAAGGACTATGTCTGGGTGTTACTGGCAATTTTAGGTATCGTGCTGATGGTGCCATGGGGGGAAGCCAATAGCAGTAACTTTGATCTGTTTGGTGCAGCCTGTGCCCTAGGGGCTGGCCTCTGCTGGGCGCTGTATATCTATTTTGGGCAACGCGTGGTACAGCAAAATATCGGGATGCATGCACTGACGATTGCCATCAGTATTTCAGCCCTGTGTTTGCTACCAATCGGACTGTATAACAATGCTCCTGCGCTCATTGATACCCAATACTGGGGCAAGGCCATTACCATTGCAGTACTGGCAACCGCTATTCCTTATGCGCTGGATTTAAAAGCGCTCCAGTACTTGAATAAAACCAGTTATGGCACGCTTTCCAGTCTGTCTCCAGCTCTGGCAGCACTGGTAGGTTTTATCTTGCTGGGTGAAAAAATTACGCTACTTCAGACACTCGCGCTGGTTTGTATTATGCTGGCTTCAGTTGGCGTGACTATGCGGGAAGCGCGGCAGAAATATAAAACCCGGAAAATAGAAAGCTGAATAAATAAAAAAAGATGGCACTCTGGCCATCTTTTTTGTCATGAAAATTTGAATTTCAATATTAGCTTTTAACCAGCATGTCTTTTTTCATTTCTTTATAGCGCTGATATTCAGTTTTGTACTGATCCGCTAAAGCCTGTTTTTGTTCATCTCCCAGGATTTTCCCGGCCTGCTGAAAGAAAGCATGCTCCTCTTCTTTCAAATGATGATGAACCTTATCTGACAGTCTCTTGGCAATTGCAATCCAGCTTGGGCTACTAAATTCAGTTTCAGTCAGTTCCTCAATCATTTCATCCATTTCATGATGTTCTGCCAAGGCATGACGGGTAATGTTCAGGCCGGGATCTGTCATCATCAATGGAATATAAAAGTAACGGTCTTCTGCCGTTTCATGCGCAAACAGTTCATTCTTCAGCTGCTTGAACAACTCACGACGTTCTGGTGAATCCCCCGAAGTTTGCAGTAATTTTTCTGCCAGATCACGCTGGATTTCATGACTTTCCCTTAATGCTTCAAAAATGGTGGTCATGTAATTTTTCTCCTGTTTTTGTCATGCCTTTACTCCAGCATAGAGTGAAACAGGCAAATGGTCAGGAATATTTATAAGGCGAATTTGTATAAAAAACTTTAATATCGAGAATAGTTTACATCTATTTTTAGGCTAAAAACATCTGATAAGCCATACGGCAAATCAGCAAACTGACCAGGATCAGAAACAGAATCCGGATAAAACCGCTGCCATATTTAAAGGCCAGTTTAACCCCTAACAGCGAACCGCAAATATTCGCAGCTGCCATCATGGCACCCACCAGAAACAGGACATGACCTGTAGGAATGAAGAAGCTGAGTGCCGCAAGATTGGTAGTGAAATTGGCAATTTTCGATAAGGCTGAGGCATGCAAGAAATCCACGCTCAGATAACGGATAAAGAAAAAGATAAAGAAACTGCCTGTCCCCGGGCCAAAAATTCCGTCATAAAAACCGATGGCCAGGCTGCCTAGTGCTGCTAGTATCAGCATCTTTTTATTCAGCTTTTGTTCGACATGTACCCGTCCGAATTGCTTTTTCATGAATGTATAGATTGCAATCACGATCAGCATGATCAGCACAAAAGGCTTGAGAATATCCACCGGAATCAAGGTGACACTGGCTGCTCCAATAAATGAGCTAATAAAGCTGCACAGCGCAATTACACCAAGTAAAACCCAGGGCAGTTTGACCTGTCTAAGATAGGAAAAGGCTGCCGAGCCTGTACCAAAAATAGAGGCCAGCTTGTTAGTGCCAAATACTGTGGCGGGTTGCAGCTGCGGCAGGCTACTCATAATTGCCGGGATCTGGATCAGACCACCACCACCGACGGCAGCGTCAATCGCTCCTGCCATAAAGGCAAAAAGCACCAGACTGAGGATAATCTCGATGTCCATTGTTATTCAACGCGCCTAGAGATTAAGAACACGTTTGGGTACCAAACGTTTTTTATCCGTGATTTCAGCCAGACCTAAGCATTTCTCGCCATCAAAAACCAGCACCTGTGGCTCTGCCGGATGGTCGATATTACTTTCCATACCCCGGCTAAAATATTCTGCACGGCCTTCCGGTGCCTGAATCTGCGGGAAATGTTGTACCGGTGCATAAGCTGGCAGTAATAGTGCTTCACGTTCTGCCTCAGTCAAGCTTTCCAGATATTCAATGGTATAGCTTGGAATAAGGTCAAAATGACCAGTTTGAATCCGATGCAGATAAGTCAGATGACCATAAGTACCAAGTGCTTTCGCAATATCTTCGCCGAGTACCCGAATATAAGTACCTTTGGAACAGGTCACATCCAGCGTGATGCTATTTTCAGTAAAAGATAAAAGCTCAATTGCATAAATGGTAATTGGGCGCGCTTCACGCTCGATCTCAATACCCTTACGCGCCAGCTCGTACAGCGGACGGCCTTCTTTTTTCAGGGCTGAATACATCGGTGGCACTTGCTGGATTTCACCGACAAACTTGGCAATTGTCTCCTGAATCAACTCTTCATTCAGTTCAGGGACTGGCTTTTCCAGCAGAATCTCTCCTTCGACATCACCTGTCGTAGTGCTATGTCCCAGAAAAACTGTGGTCTGGTAACGTTTGGTTGAATCCAGCAGATAATGCGAAAACTTGGTCGCCTCACCCAGACAGATCGGTAAAAGACCGGATGCCAAGGGATCTAGTGCACCAGTATGTCCAGCTTTTTGCGCACGATATAACCAGCGTACTTTTTGCAATGCAGCATTCGAGCTGATGCCTAGAGGCTTATTTAATAGAAATACACCGCTGATATGACGACGCTGAATTTTAGGAGATGAAGCTTTCATGGCAAAAAGTCAGACATTTTATAAATTGGCGCAATGGTAAAACCCCTGTCAATTATTTACAACTTTTCTACAGCATATAAGGTGCAATATCTCCTATCCTGCCGAATGCAAAATTTAAAATAATCCAATAATTAAAATAAAGGTGCATAGGATATGCAGAAATATAAACTATGGATCGTGATTGCGCTCATCGTATTGTGCTTGATTACCCTGATTCTATGGCTTGCTCCTAGGGATGAAGCACAGGCACGTGTCTCAGGCCCGCAATCCACCAATGAAAGCAGCGCTCAACAGGCAGCAGCACTGGCCAATGGCCCTGTAAATAATATATTCCTGAGTCCAAGCCAGCAGGATACGGAAATTAATTGCCAGATGCAGATGGATGCCAGCAATCGCCTGATTGCCAATGAACAGACCCGTAACTGTTTTGAATATTTTATTACCCAGTATGGGGAAAAAACCCTCGAACAGATCCAGCGAGATTTTAAAACTTATATTCAGCAAAATTATCAGGAACCTGCACTTTCACAAGTTCTGGATCTTTGGGACCGTTATATCCAGTATCGTCAAGGTTTGGGAGAATTGACTCCACCTGCAGGTCTGGATCAAGAAGATCCAGCTTACTACCGCAGTATCTATGCCAGCACCCAGAACCTGCGTAAACGCTTTTTCTCTGATTATGAAATTGAAGGACTGTTTGGCACTGAAGATACCTATCATGAATATACCTTAGACCGGATGGCAGTCATGGCGGATAAAAAGCTGAGCGAAGCAGAAAAAGCCCAGAAGCTAAAAGAACTGTTTGCGCAGTTACCGCAGGACTGGCAAGAAAATCTGGAGCAACTGAATAAACTGGAAGATCTGCGTAAACTCACCGCTGATATTAAAGCCCGGGGTGGTTCTGCGGAAGAAATCCGTCAGATGCGCCTGAATCTGGTCGGTCCTGAAGCAACCCAACGTCTGGAAAAACTTGATGATGAACGTGCGAATTGGAAATCCAGGGTGACGCGTTACTTGGGCGAGCGCGATAACATCCTAAAAAGTGGCCTGAGTGAAAATGCCAAACAGCAGGCAGTTGATCAGTTGCGTCAGAAACATTTCCAGCGCCCTGAAGAACGGCTTCGTGTAGGTACATTTGAACAGGTACATGATCAGGGTGGGACCCTACCCTTTGCCAATTAATTTTCAGCTAAAATTGCTCATTGACGCCGTAGCTACACAGTACTGCTACGGCGTCGAATATCTTCTCTTATTCCCTTTTTTTTTGTCTCATCTCTTATATAAAAACAGTAACGCTGACCCTCTATTTTGAGAGTTTGACAGAGCCATTTCCCTCTGAAAGCCTTGATTTTCTTGGGCTGATTACTTTTTTTAACATTGTTATTTGTTTCTAACTATTTCAACCTAAACATTCATCAATCTTATATTTCAAGGAGTTAACAATAAAATACACACGTATATAAATTGTAAATTTATGGACTCATAAATGCTCATCGGGCATGGCCCGAAATGACATGGAATTGGCTCATCAGCATGAAAAAATGCTTCTGCTTCAAAATAATAATTTTTGCACGTGATTGAAGATTAGGTCTGCACGATCGAGACATCCAACTTCAATATTTATCGCGCATCAATACTCCCGAGCAATGATTGCTTTTTATAACAATAAAATGAACAAAGGAACGGTTATGCGTACTTTTATTAAAACAACACAGATGCTGGCGCTTTCCTTGGCAGCAGGCCTCGGTTTTGGCTTTTCAACACAAACCCAGGCGGCAGCAAGTGCAGTTCAGGTCACTGAAAAAGCCAAATCAGACTATGCCAAAACCAAGTATCCTATTTTGATGGTGCATGGCTGGTTAGGCTGGCAACGCATAGGTACCGATACCATTGGTTTAGATTACTGGTATCAGATTCTGCCGGATATGGCTCGTAATGGTTCGACCGTGTTTGCCGCCCAATTGTCGCCTGCCAATACCACGACCCACCGCGGTGAACAGCTCATTCATCAGGTCGATGAAGTGCTGGCAATTACAGGGAAGGAAAAAATCAATCTCATCGGTCACTCACATGGTGGTCCGACAGTACTCTATGTGGCAGCAACTCGACCGCAGCAGATTGCATCCATTACAGGGGTCGCAGGCACCTATCATGGCTCTAAAGTGGCCGATGATATTCAGAACAATACTCTTACCCGCACTGCTTTTAATGTTCTCGGTGATTATATTATTGGGCCACTGATCGCACTGGGACAGTTCAAACCTGAACTGGAAATTGATTTCGATGCATCCATCAAATCCCTGACCCAAACTGGCTCCAGCTCTTTTAATGCCAGCGTGGCCAAACAGATGGTGCAGGATGGTGTCTTAGCCTCCACAGAAAACTGTAATAAGAACCTGAAATCAAAAGACCGTAACGGTATCTATTATTATTCTTGGACCGGTGTGGCTCAAGCGACCAATGCACTGGATATCGATACCATCCTGATGCAGCTTGGCCCTTTATCTTACGGCAATAAAGACAACGATGGCATGATTGCCCGTTGTAGTGCATTCATTGGTAAGGTGATTAATGACCAATACAAGCTGAACCATACCGATCTGGCCAATATGATGTTTGGTCTTAAAGGCCTGTTTGCTCCGGATCCAGTTGCAATGTACCGTCAACATGCCAATCGTTTAAAACTTCAGAATCTATAATTTTCATCGCCCTTCTATCTGCGGATATAAGGGCTTTTTCGTTATTTTCACTTAAAAAAATAGGGAGATAAAACACTCAAAACGCTTAATGGGTCAGCTTTTCAGCTGGCTATTCCCCACATTATGGCGAGGATCGCCTTAACACAACAATAAGAATGAGGAAATAATGATGAAATATGGAGTATTAACGGCAGGTCTGCTCATGGCAGCGGCCTGTTTCACGACTCATGCCTCCACTCAGGCCAGTCAGGTGACGGCGAAAGCCAGTTCACAATATGCCAAAACCAAATATCCGATTGTATTTTCACATGGTATGGCGGGTTTCATCCGAGTTGGCACTGATCAGTTTGGACTGGATTACTGGTATCAGATTTTACCTGATCTGGCCCGTAATGGTGCGAATGTCTGGGCGACACGGGTCTCCCCTTTTAACTCATCTGAAATTCGCGGTGAACAACTTTTGGAGCAGGTCAAGGAAATTGCTGCAATTACCGGTGCAGATAAAGTCAACCTGATCGGACATTCACATGGTGGACCAACGATTCGTTATGTGGCTGGTTCAGAACCTAAACTGGTGGCTTCATTAACCACAGTAGGTGCACCACACAAAGGTTCGCCGGTTGGAGACCTGATTTTAAAAGCTGAAGGGACTGCTATTGAAGCGCCACTGGTCGGTACGATAAATCTGGTTTCTAAAGCCATTACCTGGGCCCAAGGTCTGGATCCAAACTCTTATCCGCATGATTCACTTGCGGGTGGCGGCAGTTTAACGGCATCAGGTTCTGCGAAATTTAACCAGAGATATCCAATTGGTATACCCACCACCGCCTGTGGTGAAGGTGCATATCAACAAAAAGGTATCTACAACTATTCATTCACAGGTGTAGGCCAAGTTACCAACCCGCTCGATCCTGATTCAGCACTCAAAGTTACAGCCCTGCTCATTGATGGCGGCAAGGAAAATGATGGTCTGGTCTCCCGCTGTAGTGCCAAATTCGGTAAAACCATTCGGGATAACTACAACTGGAACCACCTGGACGAAGTGAACCAGTTACTCGGGTTAAAAAATGTCTTTGCTCCAGACCCAGTCGATGTTTATCGCCAGCATGCCAACCGCTTAAAACTGCAAGGTTTATAGAGCTACACAAGCCTCTATTCATCCAGAGGCTTTTTCCATCTTATTTTTCTCCAAATTTTTTCTTGAAATTTACTTGTTAATCATGATTAAACTGCATATAAAATATTCATCAAATATAAAAAGAACTGTGAAATAAAATAAATGCAGATACCTTCTATAGAAATCAAAAACAGATTTAAAAGAACCTGCCCCTGTTGCAAACGAAAAGTGATTAATCCTTTTCAATTTAAAAAATATGAGCCTTATTATTGTCCCTCTTGTCATCGACATATTATCGCAAATGTATGGATCAGTATTTTACTGGCTATCACACAATGTTTTATTTGCATTCAACTTTTTAATGCAGGATTCCAGTCTTGGGGATATTTTGTATTATTCCTGATGTTTATTCATAAAATTTTCTTGGATATTTTGGATGCCATGATCTTGCCTTTGCAGGAACATTTCGAATAAATCCAAATAAAAATCAGGCATAAAAAATGCGCCCAAAGGCGCATTTTTTGCTTAAAAGCAAGGCTAAAATTAACCTTGTTTACGAGCTGGTAATTTTTCACGAATACGTGCAGCTTTACCAGACAATTCACGTAGGTAGTAAAGTTTAGCACGACGAACGTCACCACGACGTTTCACTTCGATTTTAGCAACGATTGGAGAGTGAGTTTGGAATACACGCTCAACGCCAACACCGCTAGAAATTTTACGTACTGTGAACGCAGAGTTCAGACCACGGTTTTTCTTAGCAATGACAACGCCTTCGAACGCTTGTAGACGTTCACGGTCGCCTTCTTTTACTTTTACTTGGACAACTACTGTGTCACCTGGTGCAAAAGCTGGGATGTCTTGTTTAAGCTGAGCATTTTCAACAGCTTGTACTAAAGGATGCTTACCGCTCATGGGGTATCTCCAATATGTGCGAGTCAGAAGAGGTCTGATTATCGCTGGGTATAGAGGCTAAATCGCATAGACCCGATTGACTTTCCCTTTATGCTTGACCGCTTCAATGCATAAAGAGCCTATTTTAAATATTTAAACAACATTGCTTAAATACAGATTTGGACAACAGGATTAGTTGTTGCCACTTTTTAAATCTTTTAGCCATTTCTTTTGCTGCTTGGTCAGTTCAACTTTTTCTACCAATTCAGGCCGGCGTTCCAAAGTGCGCTGATATCGCTGCAAAAACCGCCATTTCTCAATATTGGCATGATGTCCCGATTTCAAGATGTCCGGTACATCCATACCTTCAAAATGGTCTGGCTTGGTATATTGTGGGCAATCTAACAGACCATCCACAAATGAGTCTTGTACGTGTGATTGTTCATCTGACATTGCACCCGGAAGTCTCCGGATAATACTGTCCAATAAAACCATCGCAGGGAGCTCACCACCCGATAACACGTAATCTCCAATCGACCATTCCTGATCAACATATTTCTGGATCAAACGTTCATCGACACCTTCATAACGTCCGCACAATACAATCAGTCCGTCATATTTAACGAAGTCCTGTACCGCAGGTTCATTTAAGGTTTTTCCTTGTGGTGACATATACACCACAAGAACGTTAACTGCACCCGCTTGCGCTGCAAGCTCTTTGGCACGATGAATTGCTTTCGCTAATGGCTCAGCCATCATCACCATACCGGGACCACCACCAAATGGACGTTCATCCACCCGTTTATAGTTCCCTTCAGCAAATTCTCGTGGATTAATACAATGAATTTGCATCAAATCACGTTTTGCTGCGCGCCCGCTAATACCGTAGGCTGTAATCGCTTCAAACATTTCAGGAAAAAGCGTAATGACTGCAAAGAACACCGCAGACTCCTCATTTTCCTGCTGCGTTAACCCTTTTTAAGGATTAATAATCTACGCCCCAATTTACGTAGATACGACCAGCTTCGAGATCAACCCGCTGTACCACATCTTTATGCCATGGAATCATCCGCTCTTCGCCATCAACGCTATCAGCAGTAGCGCGAACTACCATCACGTCATTGGCACCTGTTTCAAACATTTCATGGATTTGACCGAGATTCACTTCCTGTTCTTCTTCATCCAGACCTAACACAGTTAGACCTTTTAAATCAGACCAGTAATACTCATCCACGCCTGGTTGAGGCAGTTGCGATTTAGAGATCCAGACATTAGCACCCACCAGGCCGTCTGCTGCGGTACGATCACTCACACCTTTTAGCGAAACAACCAGGCCCTTGCCATGTGGTTTCCAACGTTTTACATCGACAATTTGCCAACCTGCTTTGGTCTCAATGTACCAAGGAAGGTAATCAAATATATTGCTCATAGGTTCTGTATTGGAATAGACCCAGAGCCACCCATTTAATCCATATGCTGAACGTAACTGTCCAATCTGAATACGATCTTCGGGAACATTCTGTGTTGGTGTCATGGGCTACCTGCTACCTTAAAATTAAGCAGCAGCTGCAGCTTTCTTAGCTTGAGCAGCTAAAGAAGCAACACGTTCAGAAGGTTGAGCACCTTGTGCTACCCAGTGAGCAAAACGGTCAGCATCTAAACGAAGTTTTTCTGCTTTACCTTGCGCTGTAGGGTTGAAGAAACCGATACGTTCGATGAAACGACCGTCACGTGGATTGCGGCTATCAGTTACAACGATTTGATAGAATGGACGCTTTTTAGCACCACCGCGAGTAAGACGAATAACTACCATGATACAACCTTATAGTTTTTACGGATTATCCCTGTACCGACCATCGATACATTTCAAACCCCTTTCATAGAGGGCAGTATTTTACGCGAAGTTTGCCCTGAATGAAAGATCAAAAAGTGTTTATCCGCAGTTTTGAATTTAAATTAGCGGCCGTCCCAGTTGGAAGTTGCAGATGGAACGCAAGCTGTACCACTATTCTTATCAGAACCCTTGGTCCAACAGCGCTGCCCACGATGATTTAATACCAAATGACCATCCGTACTTTGTGATCCTGTTGGTGTTGCAGTTAAAGTCCACGTGTTTGCAGTTACTCCAGTTAGAGTAACTGTATAAAGTGCTTGTCCTTGGCGTGGAATTGTTAATGGAACTGTTTCTCCAATATTTGCCAATGTAATGGGGTTTCCATCAGCTTGTATAAACGTAAAATTGGCAACTTTGTAGCGCTGCAATTTACTAGCAAGCTCCATAAGCTCTGCTTGAGCTTCAACACGTTTTGTTTTGCGTACATATTCCTGATAAGAGGGATAAGCTATTGCTGCCAAAATAGCAACGATTGCCACCACAATCATAAGTTCAATCAATGTAAATCCAGAGAAGTGTTTTTTTACCATGCCTCACTCCCTGTTGTATCTGTCCCACAATCTGTGAATGTCACATTGCTGCTGGTTTTATTTTTACAACGAATTCCATTACTACTCATTAAGAAGCTAAAGTTTCGACCATCATTGTGCACAGCACGTATCACCCAACTCGTCCCGCTTGCTGCTGTTGCTGTAAGAGCTGGATTTCCCGCAGCACCATCTCGAACCACAAAAGTGTAGTTTTGAACAGCATTGGGAGTAAGATTAAAACCTAAATAATTAAAATTACGTGATTTCCAACGTTCAAGTTCACTTGCTAAGCGCTGCACCTCTTGCTGTGCTTGTGCTGCGTTAGCTCTACGTGCATATTCCTGATAGCTTGGAATAGCGATTGCTGCAATAATTGCAACAATCACCACCACAACCATCAGCTCAATTAAGGTAAAACCTTTCTGAATAGATAATGCATTATTCATATATCTGCCCTACCTAATCGAACTAATTTTTTCATACCAGCGTTGAGGAATTAAACAAACTTGAGTTGGCTCCCCTTCATTACCTCCAGACTGGTTATAAACTCTGACTGAATCTGCATTCAAGCAATAATTTTTCTCACTTCCACCACCAGTACCACCACCAGTACCACCACCAGTACCGCCACCAGTGCCACCACCACCAGTACCACCACCAATTACTGCAATAGTATGAATACCAGGGCCCTGATTATCTTTACTAAACCAATCATTGCCAAATTTACTTGGTTCACATTGCCCGTAAGGTAAGCAAAAACGAGTTACAAAACTTTCTCCTTTCACACCTGCCCCACAGTCGCCCGAAATACCTGGCTTAGATCCATCAAAAGTAGAAACATGCAACACCGACTTCATCGCCACTGGCGTACCATATACTTTTTCACTTTGTACTTTAAAAGATTGGAATGGATAATACCAACCGTTGCTACTCGTATATGGTGCTTTTAAATCCGAATCATTTTTACGGTCACTTTCAGTAATTAAACCCAAGTCATTTTTACGTATATTTCGTGTGGTATAACTATATCCTGTCTTATATAGATCTCGATTAGCAACATCTTTATCATAAATATTAAATATTGCGTCTTCGCTATAGCCTGAGCCATTGGTATATTCAGCTAAAGGTGAGCTTCTATTACCACTACCTATGGATACCACTGCAAAAGTATCCCCAGTCTTTGACTTATATAAGGAAAAAGCAGGCATATCATAAAAACGTGTTTTCTTCCCACCTGTGACTGTTAAATCCAACAGACGCACAGGACTCTTTGCAAAAGCACCTAAAGTCTTCGTTTTATTGTCCAAATCAATACGGAATACCTGCCCACCCAGATCACCAAAATATAAATGATCAGTTAAACCATCACTGTCACGGTCGACCGTTCTAATTTCACTGACTACACTATATTTTAAATCATCATGATGTGTTCTTATCACGCCCGAATCTGTTGAAGCACTGCTACTGGATCCTGCATTAGCACTCGCCCACCACAAGAGTTCTCCATCGTCAGCATCAAACATATAAACACCAGCACCGCGTTTATTGTTCTGCACATATTCATCATTTTCATAACCAGTATAGATGCCTTTCAGACCAGCGGCATCTTTAGCATTACCATCCACTCCGCCAGCATCATAGCCGCCACCAACGAACATCACTTGTGTTCGTTTTCCTTTCCAATTTACCCACGCCAAACGTGGTTTAGACCAACTTTGCCCCATATAGCTTAAAGGCCCTGAGGTTGCAGCATCAGGATTAATATGAAACTTGAGTTTAGGATTATTCATATCTTGCAAATCGAGTGCATAATAGCTACGCCCACCCATGCGTAAGCCGCCATATACATTCAATTTACCTTCTTGGCTATATGCACCTTTTCCTACAACCAATTTACCTGTTGAATTGACAGCATATTCAGTATAAGCCGTCCAAGGACCATCAACCCCATAATAGAGCTTGCTCAAACCACCATTAGATAACTCTGGTATTGAAAAAGCTTCTTTTTGACTCTCAAGCATTTCATTTGGTACAAAAGCAAATTTTTCATCACCTGTTTTGGCATCTACAACATGTAATAAACCTTGCGTTGTACCAAATAAGACAAAGTCTTTACGTTGGGTTGTATCAAGCTTGTTATCTATAAACTTAATTTCACCCTCTGTTGTTAATAAAACAGGAGATGAATGCATTACAGCACCTAACTGTCGAAGCTCTTCCACGGCGCCCAAATTACTTATCGTGCTTGGATTATTGAGTTGACTTTCAGACAGCTTATATCCTAAGAGAGACATTAAATACCCTCTATATGGATCATCTTTTGTGCCTGCCTGAGTTAAATAATCTAAATTGACACGTTGTAGATTCGTACCGCTTTCAAACGCAGAAGTTGTTGTATTAAAAGTACGGTTTGTGAGTAGTTTACGAGAAGCTATATCTGGTGCTGTCGTATTGCTACGTAATTTAAGTTGTTCAAGCACCCCCCCTGAGGAGGTTGCATCAGAAGTCCAATAATCACTTACATCTTTTTTAATCGCTCCACGATCATCAAAAATACTTGCTCCACTTTTACCCACCAATTTCCCTGAGCTATGTACCAAGTATTTTTTCAAATTCCCCAACCATAATTGAGTTGGTTTTTCTGGTGTAGGTTGAAATTGTGGGAAATAAGCATTGTTTTGCAATACGGACGGATTCAGCGCATCCGCAGGAATTGTAGGTGAACCTGTGGTAACCGAAGGGATTTCTGTACTTAAGCTGCTAATAAAATCATTTACGCTATTTACGACATCTTGTGACTCATTACCTGAATACCAACCGCCTTCTCCAATAATTCCCCAACGTGCAGCATTCTTAATATCATTTGCCAAACTATTCCCTGACAAATTCGCATTATTAACGGTTTGTAAATTTTGATCTTGAGATAAACTTTTATCGTAAGAACTTACTGAGTTGAATGCCGACCCAAAACCAACAACAGCTGTTTTAATGGTCAACGAACTCGGGTTAGACGTAGCGTCTAATAAAGATTGTGAGAACTTGCCAATACAGCTCCATGCCCCATCAGTTCCATAAGTTGGGTTGTTAACTTCTGATAATAAGCTCCCATCACAATTAAAATTTGTATTATCAAGTGCACGCCCCATTAAACTACTCGCAATACTCACTGAACTTTGGTTGGGTTCACCATCAGTTAATACATATATACCTTGACCACTACACTGCCTCATCTCTTCAGTCTGTCTCAAGGAGTTAGGTTGAAGATAATTACTTCCATTGTTAGTCAAAGGATCTGATGATGAAAAACCGCTATAAGCTGAATCTGCAATTTTTTCTTTATAAAGATAATAATAACCACCAGAAGTAATATAATAATCGAAATCAGGAGTAGAAGTGTACGTACTTGAATATCCACCACACCCTCCTGTAGTTGTAGGCAATAGACACTTGTAAAATCTTGAAGGATACCCTGTTGGCAATCTACCAAGTATACCACCTTCTGTTTTACCTGTAGTTGTACCCAATAGATATGCAGCAGCTTCTGCATATGCATTTGCTGTCGGAGTTCGCCCTGTGGCCTGGAAGTCAGAAGACGCTATCGTCTCAAGAAGCAATTGTCTTTGGGTTTTCGACCCAACTAGCTCACCTAATGGTCTTGCTGGAATACGCACCCGTCCTGTATTTCCTTGAAAGGTACTTAATCCAATAACTTTTGTATCATCCAATCGCTCAATATTTTTTTCTGCATTCCCATATAACAAATCAAACATCCCATCTTTTACACGCGTAATACGATCATAATAGCGGTGTGCACTGTTTGAACTGCCATTCTGGCACCATTGCCGAATATAACTTGGTGCACCAGCAATGTATGTTTCTGTCGCAGACCTTATTGTGCCAGCACTCACCCCTTTTGGCAGGTCACATGCCCCCCCTCCACCTCCTGCTTTTCTGTCCATACTTCCTGATAAGTCCAGCAAAAACATTAATGTAATATCACCAGACCTTGCAGTCTGATAAATATCAATATCACTTGCCTGTGCAATACCACTTAAAGTTGTACCCGTCACCACGGCGCTAATACTGGTGGCAAGTAGAGTCCGAATATAAGCTTTGTGCAAAGCATTTTTCTTCATTTTATTCATTTTCTTACTCCAATATTAACTAAAGTCTTGAGCAATAACATACTCATTGACATGTGAGGCAAAAGGAATATTTAAACTGTCTAGACACTCGGTTACACTTAATCTCTCAGGTGCATTTTCATTCACTGTTGTACCATCAGGAATCGTCACTTCATTCATACGCTGTTGTAAGCATTCGTTAATACGAGTGCGATCTACATTGCTAATGCCAGGCGTAATAGACACAGCAAATACTTTTACAACTTTCACCGCCTCCAGACGCTTTAATACCTCCTCATCAGTGTTATAAAGTGCACCAAAAAAAGGATCTGTGTCAGGCATACTACTTGGAAACTTAACCGCAACCTGAGTCATTGTTACTCTACGACCACTGGTAAAGAAATTACCTGTTTTCTCAACATCACAATAACCATTGGTCCCCATCATATCGTTGGTTGGCGTCGTATCGCCTTCGCGCCACTGCATTAAACTTGCCTGATTTAAGTTAAAGAAATCAGTGTTTGTTCCCCTAAAACAAAACACCATTTCCACATCCTTTCTATTAGGCGTATCTATAAATCCGAACATACCATTAGAAGCTAGACTACGAAGTAAGTTACGTTCTTCTTCTACATTAAAAAAAGCCGCATCTGAGTTTTGTACAAGTAATTGTTGCACCTGACTATTGGTTGCAATATTCAACCCAACCATACTTTGACGAATCGCTAAAGTTCCAATAATGGTAATTGCCACCAAAAAAATCAGAACAATAATTAGGGTAGAGCCCTGTTGTCTAAGCTTCATTGCCCACGCCCTCCAAAAGTGTTGCGCAATGCAACAGTCTGAGAAACAACCTGACGAACATATCTTGCATTAGTATTTGTAGGCACTGTGACCGAAACTGTTTGGTCTAACACTCTAAATTGTTGGTCATCTCTGATTAAGTTATCACGCCCAACAGTTTGTGCAGAACGTACTAACGCGCCTATCTGTAACGATAGAATACGTGGCTTAGGTGCAGCCAGCGCCATATACTCATCTACTGGAACATATTGATAACGACCATTGTTTTCTATTCCTAGCAATACACGAAAATGATCCACTCGCTTCATAATAATTTCACCACCTCCGCCAAAACCCGTTACAGCTGTTGGGTTTACTCGTGTGCCACTCGCATTCACATGTGGCTCAGCATACCAACCAGCATCACAGGCTAACGCCAAAGTTTGGTTCGGCTCATCTGCAGAAGCATTCGTGTCTGTCCGCAAAAAATAACGCTGTACAATAATTCTTTTAGGTAAAGTTATAGCAAACTGAATAGGGTTTCCCTCACAATCAAAACCACCAAACCATTCACCATCCACTTTTATATATTGAGGTCTATATTGGATCACTAATTGATCACTCATTAAGTCATCACCAAGATCACACCCTTCAGAATCTAAAGCACACTCTACATTTGAATCATGCAAAGCACTTCTAGAAAGTAAATTTTCATTTGCAGAGTTACCAGTAATTGTTCTAAATAAATTGCTCAGCGGAATTGCTGGAGTTGAATTGTCTTTATCAGCATTTATAGAAGAGGTTAAAACCACGCCACCATAGGAAGTACGGTCATTAATTACAGCTTGATCTACATTTAAATTTGCTAAACGAATATCTTTTGTGATTTGATTTAGACCAAAGTTGGCATTATCTTGCACATCAGCCATACCTCGCTGCAAAAAATAGCCCTTCTGTCCTGTGAAAAATAACAAAATTGCAGATGCAGTAATCACCAAACCTAAAGCAAGTGCAATCATGAGCTCAATCAGGGTAAAGCCCTTCTGCTTGGTCATCTCAATACACCTCCATAATTAGGCAAGTAGAATTAGCATTATAGGCTGCGCCATTTGTACAATCGTCAGCACCATCCCCATTGGTTGCACTTGTATCATTCCACGCCACATAAATACACTGACGCTCATTAACATTACCCTGACAAGGCAACATGTTCACTGTCATACCTATCGTTTCTGCTTTAACAGCGACTTGCGCGACATCAAAATCAGCCATTTCTGTAGAGTTACAATTTTCTTCAATACAGTTCCTTGCAAAAGCTCTTAAAGTGGCTTGTGTTGCAATTGCTTGCCCCGCAGGACAGGTAATAGATGTATCTGCATTCCTAAACTCACAAACATACTCCCCCACTCCCCCACGATTCACCCTGATTCTTTCAGCCAAGTCTCTTGCAATATTTACAGCTTGCACTCTATAGGTGCTCTCAGACGAAGCCTCAATAGCTCGATATTGCAATGCCACAAAACCTAATACACCTAATGCAAGAATAAGTAATGCCACCAAGATTTCAACCAAACCCACACCACGTTGCTGACCCATTGTTTTCATTAGCAAGTCCCCTCTGCAACCTGTTGAATCGTCCCCATTCTAGAAATACTCACAATTCTTGAAATAGATCCACCTGCCTCATTACAGATATTAAAAGTTGTGTCGCTATTCGCCCCCCGAACACTCCCGTTAATTGCAAATTCGATTGAAGTAGGGCTTGAAACTAATATTGCATTACCTTTCGGCATCCAATTTAATTCATCTTCAGTATTTCCAACTGGAGTATCCAACCGAGCTGTGCTGAGCTGCACCTCTACTACTCTACGCTCAAGCACGGCTTTTGCCCTTGCTTGAGTCAATACAGCAATTAACTCTTGGCTACTACTATTTAAGTTTTGTCGGAGCATCATGTCTCTGAATACAGGAGCCGCCATCATCGCCACAATCGCCAGCACCGCAATCGTGACCATCAACTCAATTAAGGTAAATCCCTGACTTTTTCGCATGCTCTCCCCCTAGGCAAAAATGTTGGCCCAGTTAAAATCATACTTATTAAAGTTACAAAAACTACACAGAACAGATAAAAGGCACAAAAAAGCAGATGACTGTCATATCACAATCATCTGCTTATTTTTAAAAGAAAAATTAGATTGTTATCTATTTCTCAGTTTAAGCCTGAGTTACAGGAATACGTAACTCTTTCGGTAAACTAAAGGTAATGTTCTCTTCACGACCGGCAAGCTCGGTAGGGGCGGTTGCCCCCCAGTCCTGCAAGCGCTGAATCACCTGTTTAATTAAAATTTCTGGTGCAGACGCGCCGGCAGTCACACCAATTTTCGTTTCAGGATTAAACCAGGCCTGATCCAGCTGATCGGCATTATCGACCAGATACGCCTGTTTGCCCATGCGTTCGGCCAGTTCACGTAAACGGTTCGAATTCGAAGAGTTTGGTGACCCGACCACCAGCACTACATCACACTGACTGGCCAAATCACGCACCGCATCCTGACGGTTCTGGGTGGCATAACAGATATCATCTTTACGCGGCCCCTGAATCTGCGGGAATTTCTGGCGCAAGGCATCAATCACTTTGGCAGTATCATCAATCGACAGCGTGGTTTGCGTAACAAACGCGACTTTTTCAGGATGACGCACGCTTAAAGCCGCAACATCTTCTTCATCTTCGACCAAGTAAATGTCACCACCATTATTTTTATCATATTGTCCCATGGTGCCTTCAACTTCTGGGTGGCCCTCATGACCAATCAGAATCGCTTCCACCCCTTCGCGGGCATATTTGGTCACTTCAATATGTACTTTAGTGACTAGAGGACAGGTCGCATCAAAAACTTTTAAACCACGGCGTTCGGCTTCCTGTTGTACAGCCTTAGACACACCATGTGCACTGAAAATCACGATATTGTCATCTGGCACTTCATCTAGCTCATCGACAAAGATCGCACCACGTTGACGTAAATCATCTACGACAAATTTGTTATGTACCACTTCATGACGCACATAAATGGGTGGATTAAAGCATTCTAGGGCACGGTTCACGATCGCAATGGCACGATCCACACCGGCACAGAAACCACGCGGGTTAGCTAAAACAATTTCCATAGAAATCCTCAATACTCACTCAATTTATGGCGCTACAATTGAAATAAATGTAAAACAATCGACATACAACTATTTAGTTTAAAGCCGGTCTACTCTAAAATAGAGAAGATATTTTATCATATCAGGAAAAATATCATGTCGGGTCTCTTGTTTGTCGTTTCTGCAGCGTCTGGAACGGGCAAAACATCCCTCGTTAAAGCATTACTTGAACGCGTCAACAATCTTCATGTTTCTGTTTCTCATACGACACGCGGTCAACGACCTGGCGAACTCGATGGCGTACATTATCATTTCTCGACTAAAGAAGACTTTTTAAATCTGGTCGAGGAAGGTGGTTTTATTGAATATGCCGAAGTCTTTGGTAACTATTACGGCACAGCGCAAGCGACTGTAAAAGAACAACTTGCCAAAGGTCATGATGTATTACTTGAAATTGACTGGCAAGGTGCACAACAAGTTCGTCGACTTTTTCCTGAATCTAAACAGATTTTTATTCTTCCGCCAAGCCAGTTTGATTTGCGTCAGCGTCTTTCCAACCGTGGTACAGACTCTGTTGAAGTGATTGAACACCGTCTTAGCTGTGCAGTCGAAGATATGCAGCAATACGTCAACTTTGATTACGTCATTATCAATGATGACTTTAATAAGGCATTACATGATCTTGAATCTGTGATTATCGCCAATCGACTGGTGCTTTCCCAGCAAGCGACCCGCCATGAAAAATTGATCCAGGCTCTAATTACTCCAAGCGAACAGTGATTAAAACTTGAGTCTCCAGACAAAGCATTTTATACTGTGCAGTCTGTTGAAATTTACTATTCAAAACGAGAATTCTTATGGCACGCGTAACCGTTGAAGATTGTTTAGACCATGTAGACAACCGCTTTGAGCTTGTACTAGTGGCAAGCAAACGCGCGCGTCAATTGGCACGTCAAGGCATTGAACCAACTGTAGAATGGGACAATGACAAACCGACTGTAGTTGCTTTACGTGAAATCGCTGCAGGTCATGTATCAAAAGATATTTTGAAACAACGTGATCAAGATTATCAAACTTCAAGTTTAGACCTTGCTCTTTCTGCAAATAATCTAAATTTAGATGGTTTTTCTTTCCAATAAGAAAATAAACCATTCCAAAAAGCCTAGTTTTAAACTAGGCTTTTTTTGTTCTGTGACTTTTATATTTTGCGCAGAACGGTTATAACATAAGGGTTAGCTCTAAAGTCAGTATAAATTTTTCACTTGTTGATATGAAAAAACTGACCCACTTTATGTTATACATTTCATACGAGCTTTCTCTGTTTTATTTGTTAAAAAATCCAGTTTTAAAGGTGTTTTATGCCAGGCCCACAGGTCAGTGAAGCTAAGCAACAGTTAAAAATCATCATCGACGCGTACTTAAGTGAAAGCGATGTCGAACGTGTGCTTGCGGCCTGTGATTATGCCGATATCGCCCATGATGGCATTACCCGTAAAAGTGGTGAACCTTATATTCTGCACCCTATCGCGGTGAGCTGTATTCTGGCCCATATGCGTCTGGATACTGAAACCTTAATGGCAGCGCTGCTGCATGATGTCATTGAAGATACCGACTTCAATAAAGATGACATTACAGAAAAATTTGGTAGTACGGTTGCAGAGCTGGTTGATGGTGTCACCAAGCTCAGCCATTCCAGTGATAAAGAATATAATAAAGCGGCCTCTTTCCGTAAAATTCTGCAAGCGACTCTACAGGATCCACGTGTCATTATTGTGAAACTGGCAGATCGCTATCACAACATGACCACGCTGGAAGCATTACGCCCGGATAAACGCGCCCGTATTGCCCGCGAAACCTTTGAAATTTTTGTTCCAATGGCACGCTTGGTCGGCATGAATGAAATGGCTGATAATCTGGAACATCTCTGTTATCAGAATCTGGATCTGGATATGTATAACGATGTCCAGGCTGCCCTTCTAGAAACCAAGCCTAAACGTTGTGAATATCAGGCCAAATGGGAACAGAAACTTAATGAACTGCTTCAGCAATATGCCATTGAAGGCCGGGTTAAAAAGAAAAACAATAATATTGAGCTATTACGCCACTTTGTAAAAAATGATATTGATCTACAGGAACTTACGCATAGCCACGCATTTGAAATTATCTTACAGAGCATTGCCGACTGTGACCGTCTCGCAGATATTCTGACTGAGAGTTTTACGGTTCAAAATTATCAGGATAATATCCGTCGCCCTCTTCCGGGCGGCAACCAGTCTTTAACCATGCGCTTAAAAGGCGAAAAGACTACTTTATCGCTGACTATTCAAACTGAACTAATGCGTAAAGCCGCACGCTTTGGTGTCGTACTTGGTGAAAATGCCCCTCAAGCCTGCCGCTCTGCTATTCAGGCATCTATGCAAAACCTGAACGTACTCGTTGATGGCGAATGTGCCAAAACCACGTTCAGCGAATTACTGGATTATTTGCATCAGGAAAAAATTTGGGTTTATACCCCTCACGGTCATCTGCATGAATTACCGCAAGGTGCGACTGCAGTTGATTTTGCCTATGCTGCCAGCCTGTTCTTGGGTAACCATGCTATTGGTGCCAAAATTAATGGTGAAACTAAACCACTTTCTACGCCATTATTAAGTGGTCAGGTGGTTGAAGTCATCACTGACGTTCTTGCAACCCCAAACCCGGACTGGCTCAGCTTTATTAATACCCAAAAAGCCCGTCGTGCGATTCAGAATATCCTGCGTGATCAGGATATTGATGAACAGCGTCTTGTGGGTCAACAGGCCCTCAACCGTGCTTTAAAACTTTTCCAGTGTTCTATTCGTGATCTGACCGAAGCTGACTGGAAAAATGTACTAGAATGGCGTCATGTATCGACTAAAGAGCAACTATTTGAACAGATTGCTGTAGGTGACTTATTACCACAACTGGTTGCCAACCATTTATTTGCACATGACCAGCATCAAAATGCGAACAGTTCAGGTCGCCTTATTCAGGGTACAGAAGGTGTAGATGTTAAATACGCACATTGCTGCAACCCGGTACTTGGTGATCCAATTCAAGGTCATCTGACTCGTCGTGGCTTAATTGTGCATCGTGCCCGTTGCCATAATTTATTGCAGGAACAACATATGCATCCTGAAAATATTATGCCTCTACAATGGACGACTGAAGATTTGGATGATGTCAGCTTTACTGCCTATCTCTGTATTGATCAGGCCATGGACGATGAACAGATTTCCGATCTGATTTATCAATGTCGTAAAGGCCATACAGGTGTAGAGATGGTGCGTAATTATGATGGCAAAACTTATGTAAATATTGTGGTGCATAACCGTAAACAGATTGCCAAGATTATTCGTGATTTACGCATGCATTTTGGTTTTCCGCGAATTATCCGCTTAGAACAACCGCTCAATATTGCTGAAACCTCTAAAGCCAGTTAATCATTTAAAACGATAATGCTTTTGTCAGTTGAATTGATCTAATATGATGTATGTTGATGTTGACATCCTCCAGCTAAAGCAAGCGGATTCCTACTGCTAGACGCTCATGCCCAAGCGCAAGTATGTTCTTAGCGGAATTTAAATCACGATGATTTATACTTCCACACTCACATTCCCATACTCTTATTCGCAAATCTGTTCTACCTTTGGGACTGCTAGAGGTGATTTCACCGCAGCACGAACAGATTTGGGTTGTGAATTTCTCACTGACTTCCTCAAACAATACCCCTGCGTTCTCGCATTTATACTTGAGCATTGTTTTCAGTGCTGAAAATCCTGTGTCCAAAACAGATTTCGCCATCTTGGTTTTTACAAGTTTGCTCGCACTTAAGTCACCTACAACAATCAGTGCATTTTCTTTCACAAGCAGAGTGCTTGCTTTATGCAAATGGTCTTTACGACAATTGGCAATTTTAGCGTGTAATGCACGTACACGTTTTTTATTTCTTGCTCTTTGAGCAATCCCTAATTTCTGCTCGTAATTACGGTAAAACTTAGGATTTGAAATTACAGTACCATCTGAGCAGGTGGCAACGTCTTTTAGACCAAGATCAATACCAATCGCTTTAGTTGCCGTTGGTTTGTCTTGTTTAGGTGAGTCCACAACAAGACACACATACCAGCGCCCACGACTATCCTCAACGAATGAGCCTGTTCTCACGCTGTATTTACTTATGCCGTAGCTATCCCATAGCTTAAATTTCTGCTTGCCGTATTGCACATATCCATCAGCATATTTAATCGCTACTTTTTTAAATGGTATCCAACCAAGCGAACGTCTTGCTGACTTCTTGTTACTCACACGCCATTTCAGCTTTGCTTTCTTGTGTTGTCTTCTTTTATCAACATATTCTTCTGTTATCCCTTGCACTGTTTGACTATGCAAACCACACAATTTTGAAGTTCCTTTTGTGTATTGAGTCATATCAAATGCTGAGAAAAAGTCACCTGTTCTTTTCAGGTGTTTGAAACTCAAATCATTCACATAATTCCAAACAAAGTTCACCTCAGATGCTAATTGGTCTAGCACCTTGCAATGTTTGTCTTTTATGCGTAATTTAAGTGTTTTCATGAGCTTATTTTAGATCATGTTAAATTAAAGGTGTTGATTTTAAAAAATTCAACGACATTTTATGTCGTATCGCTTATATCTCTGCCCTGAAGGACAGAGTTTTACGCTCCATTTGATAAAAGGAGAAATTAATGTTCCGCCAAGTAATCCATACTGAAAATGCCCCTGCTGCCATTGGCACCTATTCGCAAGCCATTCTTGTGGGCGATACCCTGTATCTATCTGGTCAAATAGGTTTAGATCCATACAGCATGGAACTGGTTGAAGGCATTGAAGCACAGATTCGCCGTGTATTCGATAATTTAAAAGCCGTCTGCGAAGCGGCCGGTGGCTCTCTGGCAGACATCGCCAAACTGAATATTTATCTGACTGATTTATCGCACTTCCAGCTGGTGAATCAGATTATGGGTGAATATTTTGCCCAGCCTTATCCAGCACGCGCAGCACTCGGTGTTGCCAGCCTACCGAAAGATGCTCTGGTCGAGATGGATGGCGTAGTCATCATTCAGCAATAATTTTTAAAATTTATGTAACACCTAAGCTTCTATATTTCGTTTGCAATCATGAATCACTCAAGCAAAAACCCGAGCAATAATCGGATTTTTGCTTGAGTGATATTTTTTTATCTAAATCACCAATCACAATAAAAGCTATTTCAAATGATTTTTATTGACAAACGATAACAATTATCAATAATATTACTTATCTTATTTAAACACTGTGGTTGTGTCCTATGTACGTTTGTTTATGCCGTGGCATTACAGATCAAGACATTAAAGATGCTATTGCAAATGGCGCTGAAAATTACCGTGATGTACGTGAAATGCTTGACCTAGGTACATGTTGTGGTCGTTGTGCTCCTGAAGCTCGTATGATCATCAGTGATGAAATTTCCCAGATTGCTGCACGGCTAGCGGTTGCTGCCTAAAGCGGATAACGATAATTATAAAATCAATGGTCTCGTATCATTACTCCTCCCCCGCCTCTGACTCTGGCGGGTTTTTATTGCTTTATATTTCACCTGAAGCTTTTTGATTGCGATTTTCATTTGCAGTTCAATAAATTACTCGCCATTGCTCGGTCGATTGATTTAAGATAAGTTAATCAAAAACCCATAGCGATGAATGGGTTAACAGGCTATATGGAGTGATACGATGAAAGGCAATCGTGATGTAATTAATCAGCTGAACCAGGTGTTGTATCACCACCTTACAGCGATTAACCAGTATTTCCTGCATTCACGCATGTTTAATGACTGGGGCATTGAAAAACTGGGTTCGGCAGAATATAAAGAGTCCATCCGCCAGATGAAGCATGCCGATAAAATCATTGAACGTATTTTATTTCTAGAAGGCTTACCAAACCTACAACATCTTGGCAAATTGTATATTGGCCAGCATACTCAAGAAGTACTGCATTGTGATGTACGTAAAGTAAAAGAAAATATTGAAGTCATTCAGCAGGCTGTGGCTTTGGCAGAAACACAGATGGATTATGTGACTCGTGATTTAGTGCGAGAAATTCTGGAAAAAGAAGAGGAATATCTGGACTGGACTACGACTCAGCTAGATCTTATCGAAAGTGTTGGTATCGAAAACTATATTCAAAGCCAGCTCTAAACTTAGAATGAATCAATAAAAAAGCCAGCTCTTGCTGGCTTTTTTATATGGAATTTATCTTGGCATATCCTGAATCAATTCTTCATAACTGAGTTCGGTTTTTTGAATAACTTTTAAGCGTTGCAGCTGATGCTTGGCTTCATTTTCATAACCATTAAAAGCTAGCAGTTTGGCGTATTTAATCAGATTATATTTAGTTGGATAACTTAATACCATCTGCTCACCTGCTTGAATCTGTTCAGGGGATGCTTTGCTATAAGGGTTAAGACGAATCCAATCAATACGATGATTAAACTCTGTTAATAAATAGATTGGCTGCTGATTGGTGATTTTTTCGGGCTGTTGCTCATAACGAATACTTTGACCAAGTTTTGGCACAGCGACATCATAATCCCGATAGCTCACAATCAATAACAGCAGCCCCAATCCGAAAATAAGTTTCATTGCTATAGAAGGTAAGGTCACGGTTTTGATATTCGGATTTTGGGCTAGAACAGTACCTAAAATAAAACCTACTGGTAAAAGGAAATAGGCATAGTGCTGCGGAAACTCGAACATAGCATGAGTAAAAAAAGCTCCAATCATTAAAATACCAATGACAGACTCAGGAGTTTTCACCCATCTTTGAAGCTGATAACCTAAATAGCCGAAATAGGCTAAGAAAGGCAGACCAATAACCAGCCCATTCCACAGCAAGAAATCAATAATAAAGTTATGTGCACTGCGAATCCAGACCGGACCTTGAACTGTATCAGTGATCGAGACAAAGGCAACACTGGTCTGATACCAGCCATATCCAAACCATGGCTGTGCCTGAATTGCCGCTAGCATTTGCTGCCAGATCGCTAAACGAGACATATCGCCTGTTGCACGAGCAACTACATCACGGCTTTGTACCACCTGGGCATCCATAACCTGTGTTGCCAGTTGACTTAGCAATGGGAAAGCGACAATACAAGAAATAAATAAAATAAACCAAGCAATACTGTAATACCATTTCAGGCGAATAATCCCTTTATATTGGTAGAACACCAGATACAACATGATCGCAATCGCAGCCACCCAGGCTGTACGAGACTGGCTTAAAGCAACTCCCATAACAATAGGTAAAGCACAAGCCATGAGCCATTGGGTCGGGATTTTTTTCTTCTCATACAGATAAAGACAGCTCATCAATGCCATGACTAAAAAAGTTGCCATATTATTTGGCTGGGCGAAGTTGGCATAAGGTCGCTGATTACCACTAATATTTACCATACCAGGTAAGCTTGCATCCAAGTTAGTCCACTGACACAAAGCAATTAAACCTGTGATTGTTCCTGAAGCTAAAAATGCATAGCTTAAGTTGGTAAAAGTTTCTTCCCGATTAAGCTGCCCCGTTGAAAAGTTATAGCCTAATACAGCTGCCAGCCAAAAACTAAAAACATAAATTGTTCCCATCATGGCAGTACTAAAGAAAAATACTTGGCCTGCTAACAACTGGATCAAAGGAACACACGTCAGTGCTAATAAAGGCAAACCAATAGTAGGTAATTTAATTTTTTCTTTTAAGAAAAAAGCTGTAAGGGCAAATAATGCAAAAAAAGCATACAGCTCACCCGTGTAAGTAACCCATGGACGGTAATGTACGGGTATGAGCCAAGCGAGGGAGATCAGAATTGCTGCGAGCAGCACCAGCAGGAATTTCATGTGAACTTTAAGAAAAAGAAATTTTACTCATGATAAACAAAAAAGCAGTTTAGTGGTTAATCTGCTTTTGGGTTAGCTTAGAAGAAATTAGTTCCAAGGGCGGAGATCGACGATTTTAATGACTTCTGCGGTTTCCTTATTGACTAAAATAACCATAGCTAAACCATAGGTTTCTAAAGGTAACCATGCATTCGCTTCTGGATACACCTTAAGTACCTGCTGCACAGCCACCTTTGCATTCCATTGATTAAGCTCAGGTAGATCATGAGCTTTGATTTTCATCTGCTCTTGGACTTGATTAAGCGGAATATAACGTTCAGGGTATAGAGCTAGCGATATTCCATTCAACATCGCACTCATTTGCTCAATTTGTTGCTCCTGTGGATCTGCTGCTTGTTTAACAGCGACATATTGTGGCTGTAACCATGTAGGTTGCTGATATTGTGGTTGTGCGTGCGTAATATTCTCAGTTTTTAGTTCATTATTACGCACCAGTTCAAAACGATCATTATTGAATGCAATCCACACAGGACGTGCTTGTGCAATGCTATATAGACCATAACTTAATGCCGCGATTTGAATTAAAATAATAACCGTTAAATCCATTTTTAAGGTTTTTTTGCCTTCTTTATAGGCCAACAGACCAAGCAAAGGCCCTAAAATTACATCTATAACCAATAACATTAAAAAAATATGGGTCACGCCTGCAGCTTTTGCGAGTGGTGATGGATACCACAATACAAAGACCACACAAATTACAATAAGTGCCACCAAAACTGAAATACATAGATGACTTAGAAAAAACTTAATGCGATTGTTCATTTTTTAATGGATTAAATAGATTAAATAGAAAACTCGATTTTAACGACAACCAATCAATAATCCTAATATTTTTTAGGATTGACACTTTTTGTCAGTTAATTACATTTTTTTAATATAAGCCCTAAAAAAAACACAACATTATGTTTTTTATTATATTTTAGAAGTGGAATGTTTTTTTGCATAGTTTGTTAAAAATATCACCTTTCGAGTTAAATATGCAAAAAGGTTTTACCCTCATTGAATTAATGATTGTTATCGCCATCGTTGGTGTTCTATCTGCACTCGCCATTTCAAGCTATTTCTTTTTTACCTTAAAAACCAGACTGAATACTGCACTTTATGAAGTTTCTTCAATTAAACCTGCTTATGAAGTTATTATTACTCAAAGTTCACCCACAACTCTAACTTATGCGGACTTAAACATAAAATCAGAAACAGCCCTATGCAAAATTGACATTGCGTTGCCTAGCTACAATACAGATGAAAGTAGGGTCTGTTGACACTTACTGTTCATAATTAACCCTATAACGGTAGCCATAAAAATATACAGGCTAAGGCAACAGAACTTTGATAATTTCTTTTGAGCTTGTCATATCGAGTAGCTATTCCTCTAAATTGCTTTAATCTACAAAACATATTTTCAACTAAATGCCTGATTTTATATAAATACCAGTCCATATGGTCATTGTTCGATTGGCTATTCGTTTTCTTTGGTATATTCGCTTTAGTCCCTGTTTTCCTGATCTGTTCACGCAGTGGTTCTGAATCATAGCCTTTATCTGCACATACCACTTTTGTCTCTTTTAAATCTAATGTTGATATTAAATCAGGTGCAACTTTAACATCATGTGTGGTTCCATCGGTAATCATGAAATCAATAGGATTGCCATGTGCATCAACAATCAAATGTATTTTTGAGGAGTTTCCTCCTGCACTTTTAGAAATAGATTGATTCGCTATGCCGGCAGAATGTTGATGAGCACGTACATGAGAGCCATCAATAAAAATCCACTCCATATCGGGGCATGAGGCTAGTAATTTGAATAATCTAAGTAACTTACCGCTGCTTGACCAACGATTAAAACGTTTGAAAATAGAGTTTGAATGACCAAAACAAGAAGGAATATCTCGCCACGGACAACCTGTCCTAATTCTATAGAGAATAGCTTCAATAAAATTGCGTAAATTTGAGTTGTGGTGAATGGATAAATTACGCAGAATAACTTTCAACTTTTGCCAGTGTTGATCTGTCAGCATGGTACGAGGCATAGCGAATAGTAAAATTGGGTTTGGCGATTTGATTTTACTACTTCGCTATTTTTTTAAGCTAAAAGTGTCAACACACCCTAAAGTTTTAAGTTGTCACTTAAAAAATAAATCTGCACTACAAAATAATGCAGAAATATATTTAATACGCAGCACCACAGGACAGTATCACTGTAAAACGATTGGAATCCCGACCTATCTTATCCCAACGCAATGCAAATAAAATTTACTGATATTGCTGCTTTAAGTTTTGATAAATTAACATTTTAGTTTGGTCATATTGTGCTTGACCTAAAGCAGCTTGACCACTTGCCAATAACGTCACAACACCACCTTTATCATCTACCACAACCAAGGAACTTGCTCCTAGCAAAGTTCCATCTCGGAAATATACTTTTAAACTATTTGCATCTTGTTGATAAGGAAACATAGCATAGCCGTAACAATCTCTTAGTTTTGTGATGTCACAAGCCAATTTTGATTGACTCAAAATATTCGGTTGCGGTTTTTGAATCATTTTTGCCACTTGTAAAGCCAATGCACTGGCACTTCCAGAAAGTCCAGCCGAAGATGCTAAAGCAGGAAAGTCAAAAGCTGTATAAATATTGCCATAACCTGTTAAAGATGTTTCAACATACAGGTATTTCGCCTCATCTTCTTTACGCTGATTGTCTAAGAATTGGATTCCATTTTCTGCCAAAGCATATTTTTTTTCAATTTCACCTTGGAAACTCATTTGGGTTTGTGCTGCTACAGCCTCTCCCAACAAACAATAACCCAAATTTGAATAACTATAGGTCGTGTTTGGGTCAAATGAAAGTTGTGTTTGAGCCAGTCGCTGCAAAGATGATGGACAAAATGGTGTTTGTCCAGATCTAAACATTTCATCCCCCATTAAACCTGTACGATTAAATCCTGCACGATGTTGTAACAAATCGCCTACCGTGATTTGTTCAATACGAACATCTTCAGGTTTAGGTATGTTGGGTAATAGTTTTAATATTGGCGTATCTAGCTGAATTTTATTTTGTTTAATCAAATCTAAAACTGCATCACTGGTCCATAATTTGGACACACTGGCATAACGGAAGCGTGTATTTTCATTTACTTTGGCAGATAAAAGCGGCAGCCCCAAATATCCACTTTCACAATGAAATAATTGCCCTTGAGGAGAAAGATAAGCGATTTGGGTATTGGGCGCGCGGTGTAACAAAGTGGTCTGTTTTAAAAGTTGTGTCAACCAAGTTGGACTATTGTCACTACATTGCAAAGCATGTTGTTCTATTTTTGCTTGTAAGGGATACAACTGCAAACGTAGCTTATTGCGCTCAAGCGTATTTACATAATAATAAACACCGACACCTGCCAAAAAAAATAAAAAAAGAACAATCATTAATTCTGATAATTTAAGTTCACGGCGCATATTCTTCTCTTTTAAATAAAAAACCTCCCTAAGGAGGTTTTTCTTTAATTTTTCAAGTCTTATTGACCTGTACCAACTTTACAACCAGCTGGTACAAACTTAGCTTCAGTGATAGTTGTCGAACAAGCCCAGTCACCACCATTTGCATTGGTAGCACGTGTCCAAACTACAGATTTAGTTCGAATCGCGCCACTTGCAGCAGCACCAAATGTACCAGTAATCGTGCCCGCACCTGTTGCCTCATCAAAATTTAAGGTTGGTTGCTTGCCACCAGCTGCACCATCTGCACCACCTGTAGGAACTGTACCAGCAGCTGGTGCAGTCGCACCTAATAAGCTTGATGCAGGAATATTAAAATTACACTCATTGCCATCAGTCAAACACAAGTCAACTAAGGTACGAAGGTTACCCAACTCACCAACTACACGTGTAACTTGTGATTTAGTTACGTAGTTTTGGTATTGAGGAATCGCAATTGCAGCCAAAATACCGATGATCGCTACAACGATCATCAACTCGATAAGGGTAAAACCTTTTTGCATCGTCTTCATAAACATTCTCCACAAATGTTTTGTTAATTTAATTATAAGCTTTGTAAGCTATTTTAATATTAGCACTAAACGTGCCAACTTTTATTATAATAATTTTGACAGAAAAAACAGCAGTTTAAAAAAATATTTTTCAATTTGTTATTTTTGGGTTTCATTTTGTGTAGATAACTGACAAAAATTGTCATTTATTTGACTAAAGTCACCCTAGAATGATGGGCTTGTTTCCTAATTCATTCTTTAAATCATCCATTTTTCGATCATAGTATTGATTTAAAATTTCTCCAATCTGCTTAACCCCAAAAATCACCCCATTCTTATACTTCTGTTGCTTCAACTGCTGAATAATATTTTCACAAATCTGATCCCATACTTCTTGTGTAGTTGCCTGTTTAATTCCTCGATCAATCACAATTTCTACTTTATGATCACAGAGGTTTAAATATAAAAGCACGCCACTATTATGCTCTGTATCCCACACACCCAATTCAGCAAAAAGTTGTCGGGCACGACACAGCGTATCTTGGTAATAAGCAGAACGAGAAGGTAGAGATCCTTCAATCACGACCTGAATTTCCCCCACATGCCCATGCTCTGCTTCTTCTACAGCTAATGCAATCGCATGCTGATCCTGCTTGGAGAAAAACCGCTTGGTTGCAGGCATATAAAAGAAGTGCTTAAGCCAGCGCTTAAAACTTGGTTGGGCATGCTCTTCCAGCTTAGGCTGCGTGACAATATCTGTTGTATCTGTAGTTGTTACCATGAGCCTGATGCTCCTCCCCCACCAAAACCACCGCCGCCTCCACCGAAGCCGCCGCCTCCAAAACCACCACGTCCACTACCACCGCCACGACCTCCACCTGCCATAAAGGCATGCAGGATCAACTGAGCAAGTGAGGTCACGAGTAAAAAGAAAACTCCAGCACCAATTAATAGGCTAGCGACCAATCCCATGCCATTGACTAACCCGGCTGCAGTTCCAGCCACTGCAGCAGTGGCTGCACTCAGCTTTCTGCCAAAGATCATGGAACCAATGACACCAGCGACGATAATAAAAATAACCGAACCCAAAGTCGCTTGAGATGCTTGCTGCGCTTGATATGCCTGTTCCTGACGTTCTTTAAGCTCAGCCGCTGCTTGAGCTGCAATTTCAGGATCCAAGTTGAGAATACGCTCAATTTCTGCCAGCCCCGCATCTATCCCTTGCGCATACTGACCCTGCTTAAACAAAGGTGTAATTTTGTTATTAATAATTCGTCCAGCCACAATATCTGGCAAAACACCTTCTAACCCATATCCAGTTAAAATCTGGATACGATGGTCATTTACCGCAATGGTCATTAACAAACCATTATCATGTTCTTTTGAGCCCAATTGCCAGCGATCCGCCACACGCATGGAATAGTCAAAAATATCTTCCTGTCCAGTAGTAGGGACAATCACTACTCCGATCTGAGCCTTACCTGCCTGATAAAGATTGATGATTCGTTGACTAAGTTGTTGTTTTTCTGCTGCCGTTAATAAATTTGCCTGATCAATCACCGGTTCATTCATGCTAGGCAAGTTGCGCTGAACCTGACCTTCTGCCATATCATTGGCAATTTGTGGCTGCGGTGCGGTCGCTGTAGGTTCAGCATTTTGATCTGCAGTATTCGTCTTAGGCTGCAAAATTTCACGTGCAACAATGACTTCTTCTGTATCAGTTGCCGTTGCTGTTTCACTCCAGGCAGGATTCATCAGGCTCATAATGAGGCTGAGAAATAGACCTGTACAAAGTTTTACAGCGCTTATATGCATCATTGCAGCCACCTTATTAGCAGATTACCCAAGATCAGGCTTATTCAAATGAAACCTTAGGTGCCTGTTGCGCACTCTGCTCTGCACTAAAGTTTGGTTTGGTATCCATCCCAATAACTTTGGCCGTCATCACCTGCGGGAACTGACGTGCATAAGAGTTAAAATCTTGTACAGTCGTAATATAACGGTTACGCGCTACCGCAATACGGTTTTCAGTACCCTCAAGTTGTACCTGTAAATCGCGGAACTGCTCATTGGCTTTTAGATCAGGATAATTTTCAGTTACTGCCAGTAGACGTGACAAGGCACTGGTCATTTGTGCTTGAGCTTCCTGATAGCGCTGGAACAGTTCAGGATCTTCCAGCACTTCACGGTCGACTTTTAGGCCTGCCACATTGGCACGTGCCTGAGTCACTTCAGTTAACACCTGCTCTTCATGTGCGGCATAGCCTTTTACCACATTCACTAAATTTGGCACCAAGTCAGCACGACGCTGATACTGGTTTTGTACTTCAGACCATGCCGCAGTCACCGCCTCATCCTTAACTTGTAAGGTGTTATAGCCACAACCTGTAAGCGTCAGGGTACTGGCTAACATCAGAGCAATGAAAGATTTTTTTAATACAGGAATCATCTTTTCTCCTCAATTCTTTATTGATATTTATTTAATAAATTTGATTTTAAACATATTTTTCTCATTTTTTGTTAATTTTTATAATTTTTTACTTATACCGTTTTTATTCCTTCTGTTCTGCTTCAGAGCTACGAATTAATATTGGATATATTGATAAGTTTAAATCCATATTTATTATAACTACTTAGAACTAAGCTGAATAAATTAGTAAAATGAAGAAAAATAAAAAACCCGCCATAGCGGGTTTTTAAATGGATGATTAAATTATATTAAACATCAAGGTAATCCAGAATACCTTCTGCAGCCTGACGACCTTCCCAGATCGCAGTCACCACCAGGTCAGAACCACGGACCATGTCGCCACCAGCAAAGATTTTTGGATTTGAAGTCTGGAATTTGTATTGCTGTTGTTCAGCTGCAAGTACGCGGCCTGAACCATCCAGATTGATTTCTACATCAGTGAACCAGTCTGCTGGGCTGGTACGGAAACCAAATGCCAGCAATACCGCATCTGCAGGCAGAATTTCTTCTGAACCTGGAATTGGTTCCGGACTACGGCGGCCACGGCTGTCTGGTTCGCCCAGTTGAGTCGTTACCACTTTTACGCCAGTCACTTTGCCATTTTCACCCACGATTTCGATAGGCTGACGGTTGAACTGGAATTCCACACCTTCTTCACGCGCATTTTTTACTTCACGACGTGAACCCGGCATGTTCGCTTCATCACGACGATAAGCACAAACTACTGACTCAGCACCTTGACGGATTGAAGTACGGTTACAGTCCATCGCGGTATCACCACCACCCAAGACAATCACTTTTTTGCCTTCAACGCTGATGTATTCGGATGGATCTTTTTCCCACCCCTGGCAACGGTTCACGTTAGCAATCAGGAAATCCAGTGCATCATATACACCATCCAGATCTTCACCAGCAAAGCCACCTTTCATATAAGTGTATGTTCCCATACCCATAAAGACAGCATCATAGTCAGCGAGTAACTGGTCGATAGTAACATCGGTACCAATTTCAGTATTCAGACGGAATTCAACACCCATACCCGTGAAAATTTCACGTCGGCGTTTCATCACGTCTTTTTCCATCTTGAATTCTGGAATACCGAAAGTCAGCAGACCACCAATTTCAGGACGTTTATCAAATACAACTGGCTTAACACCATTACGTACCAGAATATCAGCACAGCCTAGACCGGCAGGACCTGCCCCAATGATAGCAACTTTCTTGTCAGTCCATTTCACATGAGACATGTCTGGACGCCAGCCTAAAGCGAAAGCGGTGTCATTGATATATTTTTCAGCATTACCAATGGTGACTGCACCAAAACCATCATTTAAGGTACAAGCACCTTCACACAGACGGTCTTGGGGACAAACACGACCACAGACTTCTGGCAAAGTATTGGTTTGGTGACACAATTCTGCTGCTTGGAAAATACGGCCTTCTGCCAGTAACTTCAACCAGTTTGGAATGTAGTTATGAACCGGACATTTCCATTCACAGTACGGGTTACCACAACCTAGACAACGATGTGACTGATTTGCAGCCACTTCTGTTGTGAAAGGTTTATAAATTTCCACAAATTCTGCTTTGCGGACGTCAATCTCTTTTTTCTCTGGATCTTGGCGTGCGACATCCAGGAATTGAAAGTCATTATTTAGGCGCTCTGCCATCTCTCTCTCCGTGGGTAGACCCAAGGCTTTATTCGCATTACCTTAGGTCTGCCTATATCTGCAGTAGTGGAATTATTGTGGATCAGCTTGAGTTGTTTTCAACAAGGTCAATAAGTTAGCTGCTTTTGGTTTTACCAGCCAGAACTTACGACTATAGAAATCAAACTCATGGCGGATCTTGTACGCCCAAGCACTACCTGTTTCTGCAATATGTTCATCTAAAATGCGAAGCAAGAAGGTCTGATGTTCTTCCATCGCTTCAGTTGAGATACGGTTCAGTTCAATCAACTCATGGTTGTAATGATCTACGAAATCATTGTCCAGGTCCAATACATAAGCGAAACCGCCGGTCATACCTGCACCGAAGTTATGGCCTACTTTACCCAGGACAGTCACAATACCGCCAGTCATGTATTCACAGCAGTGATCGCCTGCACCCTCAATCACGGCAAAGGCACCCGAGTTACGAACTGCAAAACGCTCACCTGCAGTACCCGCAGCAAACAATTTACCGCCAGTCGCACCATACAAACAGGTATTACCAATGATGGCAGTATTTTGAGTCTGGAATGGCGAACCTTTTGGCGGGAAGATCGAGATACGACCACCTGCCATACCTTTACCCACGTAGTCGTTTGCATCACCTTCCAGTTTGAGATATAGACCACCGGCATTCCAAACACCGAGTGACTGACCCGCTGTACCAGTCAGATTTACTTTAACTGGATGTGCTTCCATACTCAGGTTGCCATAACGTTTGGCAATTTCACCTGACAGACGTGCACCAATCGAACGGTCACAGTTACCTACTGTGAAGCTGTATTCACCACCTGTACCTGCTTCGATTGCTGGAAGAATTTCTTCTACCATCTTCTCAGCCAGAATACCTTTATCGAATGGTTCATTACCTTGTACTTCACAGTACTGTGCTTTACCTTCTGCTGCTGGATGTGACTCTAGCAGTTTGCTCAGGTCAAGGTGAGCATGTTTGTCAGTTTCACCTGGCAGGATTTCCAGCAAGTCGGTACGACCGATCAGGTCTTTCAGGCTAGATACGCCAAGTGCCGCCAACCATTCACGTGTTTCTTCAGCAATGAAAGTGAAGAAGTTGATCAGCATTTGTGGTTCGCCGATGTAGTGCTCTTGACGCAGATAATCCTGCTGAGTCGCAACACCGGTCGCACAGTTATTCAAATGACAGATACGCAGGTATTTACAACCTAAGGCAATCATTGGTGTTGAACCAAAGCCAAAGCTTTCTGCACCCAAGATCGCGGCTTTTACGACGTCCAGACCAGTTTTTAAACCACCATCAGTTTGAACGCGCACTTTGCCACGTAAGTCATTTACACGAAGTGCTTGATGCGCTTCACTTAAACCTAATTCCCATGGAGAACCTGCATGGTGAATCGAAGACAATGGAGATGCTGCTGTACCACCGTCATAACCAGAAATAGTAATGAAATCGGCATACGCTTTCGCAACACCTGCTGCAATCGTACCTACACCTGGTTCAGACACCAGTTTCACCGATACCATTGCCTTTGGATTGACCTGTTTCAAGTCAAAGATCAACTGCGATAAATCTTCGATCGAATAGATATCATGGTGTGGTGGTGGCGAAATCAGGGTCACACCTGGAACAGAATAACGTAAACGAGCAATCAAGCCATTCACTTTACCACCAGGTAACTGACCACCTTCACCCGGTTTCGCGCCTTGAGCCACTTTAATCTGCAGTACTTCTGCTGATGTTAAGTACGCTGGAGTTACACCAAAACGTCCGGATGCAATCTGTTTGATTTTCGAGTTACGGATGGTGCCATAACGCGCTGGATCTTCACCGCCCTCACCAGAGTTAGAACGACCACCGATGGTGTTCATGGCAATCGCAATCGCTTCATGTGCTTCAGGAGATAGTGCACCCAAAGACATACCCGCAGAGTCAAAGCGAGGCAGGATATCTTCTACAGACTCAACCTGATCCACTGGAATTGAATTGTCAGTTTTCAGCTTGAATAAGTCACGAATGGTTGCAATCGGACGATTGTTTACCAGCTCTGCATATTCTTTAAAGTCAGCATAATTACCAGAACGTACTGCTTTATGCAGTGAGTTAATCACATCCGGGTTAAACGCATGGTATTCCTTGCCGAAGACGAATTTCAGCATACCGCCCTGATCAATTGGCTTACGGTTTTTCCAGGCTAAATCTGCCAGTTGCTTCTGGTCATTTTCAAGGTCAGCAAAAGTTGCACCCTGAATACGACTCGGAACACCTACGAAGCATTTGCCCACAACTTCATTGGATAGGCCAACTGCTTCAAACAGCTGACCGCCACGGTAAGAAGCCACAGTTGAAATACCCATCTTAGAGAGGACTTTCAGCAGGCCTTTTTCAATCCCCTTACGGAAATTGTTTTGGGCATATACTGGATCACCCAGCAACTCACCTTTAGCCACCAGATCATTGATCACGTCATATGCTAAGTATGGATAAATTGCTGTCGCACCAAAGCCAAGCAGAACGGCAAATTGATGTGGATCACGGGCGAAACCAGTTTCGACAATCAGGTTGGCATCAGTACGTAGGCCAGTATTGATTAGATGATGGTGTACTGCACCAGTAACCATCACAGCATTGGCTGGCAAGAAACCTTCACGGATTTTCTTGTCTGAAAGTACCAATAAAGTTTTGCCGTCACGAATCGCTTGCGCTGATTCTTCGCAAATACGAGCAATCGCAGCTTCTAAGCCTTCGGTTTCAGCATAGTTCAGATCAATATCTGCAATCTCATAACCTGTACGGCCTAGCGTACGGATCTGATGCATTTTTGAGTTAGACAGGACCGGACTTGAAATAATCAGACGGTCTGCATGTTCTGGACCCTGTTCGAAAACGTTTTGTTCACGACCTAAGCAGGTTTCTAGCGACATCACAATCGATTCACGTAATGGATCGATTGGCGGGTTGGTTACCTGAGCGAATTGCTGACGGAAATAGTCTGATACATGACGTACCTGACGTGACAGAACCGCCATCGGTGTATCGTCACCCATAGAACCTACAGCTTCCTGACCGCTTTCAGCGATTGGACGCAGCAACTGGTCACGTTCTTCGAAAGTTACCATGAACATTTTCTGTGCCGCTTTCAGGTTGTCACCTTTTAAGCCTCGCTCACATAGATATTCTTCCAGCTCAGGGCTACCTTGTAGACGTACAGCATTTTCACGTAACCATTCACGGTACGGACGCATACGTTTCAGGTGATTATTCACATCCTGAGTATCTAGTACTTTACCGGTATAAGTATCGATCACCAGCATTTGGCCAGGACCTACACGTCCTTTAGAAATGACATCTTCAGGTTCATAACCCCATACACCAATTTCTGAAGCCAGTGTGATGTAGCCATTTTTAGTGATGACCCAACGTGCCGGACGCAAGCCGTTACGATCCAGCATACAGATCGCATGACGACCGTCTTGGATAACTAAACCAGCAGGGCCATCCCATGCTTCCATATGTTTAGAGTTGAACTCATAGAATGCACGTAAGTCAGCATCAAGCGTTTCAACGTTCTGCCAAGCAGGTGGAACCAGCATACGTAGCGCACGGAACAGATCCATACCACCACCAACTAGAATTTCCAGCATGTTATCCAGACTAGATGAATCTGAACCAGTACGGTTTACGATTGGATTCAGCTCAGTCAGACCTGGCAGTAATGGGTTTTCAAATTTAGGCGTACGCGCCATTGCCCAGTTACGGTTAGCCGTAATAGTGTTGATCTCACCATTGTGGGCAAGGTAACGGAATGGCTGAGCCAATGGCCAGCGTGGCAATGTATTGGTAGAGAAACGTTGGTGGAAGACCACGATATGTGATGTCAGACGCTCATCAGCCAGGTCAGTATAGAAGTCAGCAATAGCTGCCGGCATCATCAGACCTTTATAGCTGATTACAGTTGAGCATAAGGTCGTCACATAGAAGTATGGATCACTGGTTAACTGCTGTTCAGCACGACGACGCGCAAGGAACAATTTACGGTTGAATTCAACTTCAGTTACACCGATTGGGCAGTTAACAATCACCTGTTCAAAAGCTGGTAGAGACTGCATTGCAATCTCACCAAGCGCATCATTATTTGTCGGTACAACACGCCATGCGATAACACGACAGCCTTCTTCTTCAATTTCTTTCGCCAGGACTTGTTTTGCATGTGCGGCTAATGCTGGATCCAGATTCAGGAATACTGTACCCACAGCAAAAATCTCACTTAAGGTAATGTCGCTTAAGCGTTTGGCCTCTTCACGGAAGAATTCTTTAGGCATTGCCAGCAATAGACCACAACCATCACCGGTTTTGCCATCAGCAGCAATACCGCCACGGTGGGTCATACAACTTAGACTATGAATTGCGGTCTTGACCAGATCATGACTGGCATCACCCTGCATATGGGCGATTAAACCGAAACCACAGTTATCTTTAAACTCATCCGGTTGGTATAAACCTTGAGCGGGAGCTACATTATTAGGCGATGGCATGTGCATAGCGTACCCTTCTTTTCACTAAGCCCGATAGGCTATTAAACAATCTAAATTCTGCTGTGCGTGACTGTCTGATTTACTCCGCAAGCCAAGCAGCTTTATAGAGCAAAATATCATTGAGTATCTTTTCAACATAATCCTTTTTCAGACGGAATGCATGAAAAATAACATTCATTTTGCTGATGGATAAGATAAAAATAAGCAACAAAGATGACAATTACGCCTATTCATCGAATCATTTTCGCGCCAAAACAGGGAGATTAATTCAATTCATGCACCGATAAAGCAAATTTCATGCCAACTTAAGGAGCAAAAATCAAAACAACACAAATGACAAAGATTTAGCTTACAAAAGGAAAATTATGATTATTTATGGTGCGTATTTTTTGCACCAAAAGCGCACATTTATAATAAAGATAAAGTGTCTGTGCGCTATTTTAGACCGGCCTAGTTAAATGGATCACTAATCTCGTTTTCTTGAGGTCGAGCATTGCCATTTGATGAGCGCGGACTTCCTTCGACATGACTTTGAGATTTCTGTACCTCCACTACATTACCTTCCTGATCACGTCGAACAATCGTGGTACTTGTGGTGCTTTCTTTAGGGGTGGCTACAAGGGCTGAAGGCTGAGCTTTCGGTCTTATCTGTACGGATTCATCAACTTTCGGTAAAGGTACATTTTTCAACTGAATTTCATAAAGTTTTTGATTACTTGCCAGTTCTTCCGAACCCATACTGTTGACCAGGCTCGCATATTGTTGCATGGCCACAACTTTAGGCTGGACAGATTTAGGCAGATTCAGATTGAGCGCTGATAAAGCCTGTTGAGCTTCTGCTGCGGTTTTATACAAACCATATAACAATACATATTGTTCAGGCTGGTTCTCACCTGAAAGCCTTAAATAAACAAAAGGCTTACGATCCTGCTGCTTTTTCAGGAAGGTTTTTAGAATGGCTTCATTACCTACACGAAATAGCTCAATCGCATGCTGTTTTTTTACTTCACCAATATATTTGGTTCCACGAAATTCAGGCTCATGACTAACATTGACAACAATTCGAGTATTGAGATCAAGAGGCTTAACTTCATCAGAAAGTGCACCAAGATGGGTCATTGAGGCCACTTTTTCTGGTTGAATCTGTAATTCAACTTCCGTTTCCGGCTTCTTCTCTACTTCTACCACTTCATCTGTATCGGTAATAGCCCAAAAAACCAAGGCAGCAAATAGACAGCATACGCCACAGACCAGCCAGAAGTAATGCTGAATCTTTTGCCAAGGGGTACGTAATGCTGTCATAAAAATTTAAACCTATGCCTGATGAGCTAAAATCGCCTGTTGCATCAACTCGACATCAAAGTTTCGAGTAATGATCGCTTTTCCAAGTTGCTGCAATAATACAAGACGAAGCTGCCCATTTAAAACTTTCTTGTCGTGAGCCATATAAGCCAGGAAATCGTCAAGTGGAATTTTAGGACAAACAATAGGTAATTGCGCACGAGAAATGATTTTTTTTGTACGCTCAAGGTCTTCTAATGAAATCCAGCCCATGCGATGGGATAAATCTGCTGCCATCACCATCCCCGTGGCTACCGCTTCTCCGTGCAGCCATTTACCATAACCCAGATAAGACTCAATCGCATGACCGAATGTATGACCGAGATTAAGTAAAGCACGCTCACCCTGCTCTTTTTCATCATTGGCTACAATACGAGCTTTATGTGCACAAGAACGATAAACCGCTTCGGCCAGCAATTGCTCATCACGGGCAATAAGACCTTCCATATTGGCTTCTAACCAGACCAGAAAATCTTCATCTCCGAGTAAGGCATATTTGATCACTTCAGCCAGACCCGCAGACAGTTCACGATCTGGCAGCGTAGATAGCTGCGACATATCTGCCAGCACCACTTGTGGCTGCTGGAAAGCACCAATCATGTTTTTACCCAGTGGATGATTAATGCCGGTTTTACCTCCTACACTAGAATCCACTTGAGAAAGTAACGTTGTTGGCACCTGAATAAAATAGACACCACGCTGGAAACAGGCAGAGGCAAAGCCGGCCATATCTCCAATAACACCACCACCGAGTGCCAGAACCGTACAGTCGCGGTTAAAGCCTGCCTCAAGCAATGCATCAAAAATTAGGTTTAGATGTTCAATATTTTTGTATTTCTCACCATCCGGCAAAATACAGGTCGCCACAGTTTTACCCAAATTTTTCAATGCAGCCTTATAGCGATCCAGATAGAGTGGTGCCACCGTCTCATTACTGACAACCATCACCTGCTTGCCATGAATATAGGACTCAAGCAATTCCTGAGGATTCAAGTTACTACCAATAAAAATAGGGTAACGACGTTCACCGAGTTCGACATATAAGGTTTTCATGAGGGGATAACCACTTTTTCAACTGAACTTATTTTTTTGGAAGGATGAGATTCAGAATACGCTGCGCCAGATCTCGTGCAGCTCCCTGATTGGTCTCAATGATGTAATGTGCGACTTCCCGGTATAACGGATCCCGTAATGCAAGCAAATCTCTGAGTTTCTGTTCAGGATTTTCGACTTGTAACAAGGGACGGTTTTTGTCGCGATAGGTTCGCTGAAGCTGAATTTCAACTGGAGTGTAAAGATAAACAACGATGCCTCGCTGCTTTAAATAATCCCGATTAGGAGCCTGAGTAATTGCACCACCACCAGTCGCAAGTACCAACTGTGGACGTGAGGTTAACTCATCAATTACAACAGTTTCACGATGACGAAAACCCTTTTCACCCTCTTTTTCGAAGATCCAGGGAATCGTAGCCCCTGTTTTCCGCTCAATTTCATGATCGCTGTCCAGAAATTCTCGTCCTAACAGTTCTGCTAAATGTCGTCCTACTGTTGTTTTACCGGCCCCCATCGGCCCTACCAAATAGATATTTGGCAGGGTTTCAAACTCTTTGCTTGGCAAGGAGTCACCTATTCATTTTGTTAAATTCAAAATATATTAATGATTTCTTGAAACACTGTCATTAACAATTCGAGGTGTAACAAAAATCAGCAACTCACGCTTGTTATCTGATTTAACATCTTTACGGAACAAACGACCTAAATAAGGTAGATCACCCAAGAAAGGAACTTTAGTTTGCGCATTTCGAGTTTCTTGCTCAAAAATACCACCTAACACCACTGTTTCACCATTATCAACCAGTACATTAGTATTGATCTGGTTTTTATTAATGGTTAACTGTCCAGTTGGTGTCGGATTTCCTGGTGAGTCACTGGTTATATTCAACTCCATTTGCACCTTGCCATCTGGCGTAATACTTGGTGTAACGTCCAAACTTAAAGTTGCATCAATAAACTCTGTAGTCGACACTGCATTAGCACCACCGCCTTCTGAAGACTGATAAGGAATTTGGGAACCAGATGCCACAGTCGCTTTTTGCTTGTCAGCAGTGAGCACTTTTGGCGTAGAAATCACTTCACCATAACCGTCTGCCTGTAGCGCAGAAAGTTCAAGATCCAGCATAAAATCCGAAAGGCTAATTAAGCCAAAAGCAATACGGCTAGCCCCTTGACTGGTTACCCCTAAATCTACATTCAGGTTATCTGGGCGCTGAATATCATAGGTAAATCCGCCTAGATCACTTTCCTGAGGGTCTCTCAAATCCCATAGGGTAGTGTCACTCCCCCCCACAAGAAGGTGATTATTATTGGTAATCCCTTGAGACAGGATTCCCCATTTCACACCCATTTCTTTGGTAAAGTCAGTAGTTGCACGAACGATACGCGCCTCAACCATCACCTGTTTCACTTGCACATCAAGCAGATCGACCATATTACGGATTTTATCAATGAAAGGCTGGGTATCATTCACAATAATCGTATTGGTACGGGCATCAATAGAGATAGAGCCACGTGAACTTAATAAACTTTCTCTATCATCATTGTTACTCGTGCCATTCGAACTCCCTGATCCTGATGCGCTCTTATTTTGAGTAATCAGTTTTTCAATATCTGCTGCTTTTGCATAACTGAGCTGCATATATTCAGTTTGAATCGGCGCAAGTGCAACACTTTGCTTTAAGGCCTTAGCTTCTTCCTCTTCAGCCTTAATTAATTCTGCCACTGGTGCAATCCAGATCACATTACCATTACGACGCTTATCCAGATTTTTGGTTTTTAATACAATATCTAAAGCCTGATCCCAAGGAACTTCCTTGAGGCGTAAGGTAATATTACCCTGTACGCTATCTGCAGCAACCATATTGATATCGGTAAAATCGGCTAATAACTGTAGAACTCGACGGACTTCAATATCCTGAAAATCTAGAGAAATCTTCTTACCTGTATAAGCGACTGATTTAGGACGTAAAGGCCCTTTAACTTCTGGACGCTTCAAACTGATAGTCAGCTTATTATCTGTCTGGAAAGCCATATATTCATAGCTTTCCGCAGACTGAATGGTAATCATGCCTGATCCATTCTGGTTGACTGCATCTACGGTTGAAACAGGCGTGGCAAAATCATTCACATTCAAACGTCGGGTCAAATGTGCCGGAATCTTGGAGCCCAGAGTCCGCACAATCACTTTGGTTCCCTGCTGCTGTACATCGACTGGTGTGTTCTGACCTGCCAGATCAATTACCACCAGTCCTTCACCTTGCGCACCCCGCTGGAAACCAATATTGGTAATCCCTTGAACGACCTGCTGTTGTACAGGCTGAGCAATAGCAACTGGAGTAGCAGAATTAATTTTTAAAATAAAGGTATTGCCTTCCACACGTGTCGTAAATGCACCTGCATTAGCGAGATTCACCGTCAGTCGAGAACGCTGTGCATCTGAGCTAACATCCACTGAACTGGCTTCAGCAGTCGCAACTGGAATACTAGACTGTTTTAGATTTTGTTGTGCCTCATTAAAATCCAGAATCAGACGTGATGGAGATTCCAGCTGATAGGCTTGAGGCTGAGGTGGCAGACCATTAAACATCACTCGGATTTCAGTTCCCTGTCCAGGAATCTGCATTGGTACCACATTGGTCATTGAAACCTGCGCACTCGCTGCTTGCATCACAGCAATCGCGACAGCCCCCATAGAAAACTGACGAAACACATGATTCATTGTATTAGCATCCCCAAAAATAAATTCTTTAATACTCTTATTCATTTTTATTCCTTAAAACTTATGGCGCTGGTCCAATCAAAACCAGACTTCGTGGACGTTCCACATATCCCTCACGGCCATCTGGAATAATCTCAATCAAGTCAATCTGTGTCGGCGTAATTCTCGTTACACGACCATGATTAAGTCCCATATAGCTGCCACGTTGTATCCGTTCAATTTCCCCATCAGGCGTTTGAATTAGAGCCAGAATCTGCCCCGCCTGATTCCGCATACTACCTTTCATGCTTAAGGTTTCGAGTGGATAGCTTTCTAAAGGCTGTAATTGGCGTGACAAGTTGGGATAAACTCGCTTACCTGCCATAATTTTCAATTCGGCTGCTAAAGAGCTTGGCAGGAAAGGACTTTTCAGCTGATGAGCTGCGTAATTAAACATTTCTGTCGGAATAAAATCCGGCGCCGGTTCAATCGGTAATGGCGGTTGATTACGAATATTGGCCATTTCCTGATTGACTGCATCAATTCTTGATTCACAGCCCACCAATAAAAATCCGAGCGTTAAAGCTGAAGTAATTTTAATGATATTCATTACTGAGCTCCCTGCGTATCAGTTGTGGCTGGAGTAGATGAAGCATCTGCATTACCAACATAACGATAGGTTTTCGCTTTTACCACATAATCAATGACAGGAATTTCAGATTTCTTTTCTTTATTTTCAGTCCCTGTAATGGTGAAGTCATGCAGTGTAACGATGCGCGAAAGTCCTGCAATACTGCTCACAAAAGAACCAAAGGCATGATAATCCCCAGTGGCTTCAATAGCGATTGGTTGTTCAATAAAGAATTCCTGCTTGATTTCAGGTTCCAGACGAATATTTTTGAATTTCAGTCCGGAGTTCACTCCACTCAGGTTAATATCTTCAACCAGACCAGGAATTTCAGTTTCTTTCGGCAATTGTTCCAATTGCTGATTAAAACGTGCTTCCATCTCCTGCAACTGAATCTGATACTGCTGTAAATTACGCAGCTTGGATTCCTTTTCCCGGAATTCATTTAACAGGTTTTGTTCTTGAGCACTGGCTTGTGAAATTGCTTCTATCTTGCCGCGAATAAACCCGAAATACCCCAGCATAAAAACCAGAATAACAATAAAGATCCAGCAGGTAATTTTGACTGATAATGGCCAGCTACCATAATTATTTGGATCTAGTGTATTGAATTGTTGAAAGAACTTTTCAACTGTCATTTTTTTTCTAGGAACAGTCCCTACGTCTTGGCTTAATTCATCGAATCCGTCATTACTCATGATGATGCCTCCGCTGTAGTTGTGACTGGTGTTTGTCCTTCTTTAAGTGTTGGCTCAGCGATTTGATCCAGATCAACCGTGACCGTAAAGCTGCCATAAGATTCTTCCACTCGAGGAATCACTGATGATGGCGCTTTATCTTTTGGTTCTTCAGCAACCAGGAAAGCATTCATAAATGCATTACGATACCAGGTAGAAGCCTCCAGATTACGTAGCAATTCAGCCACTGTATTCGGACTTTCCGCCTTACCTTCAATGGTGAATTTATCGCCGGTACGCTGGAATTTGGTAATGTACATATTGCTTGGTGTGACCCGTACAATTTCATCAATCAGGTGAACTGCGATCGGCCGTTGAGTCTGTAAACCCTGAATCAGCTTCATACGTTCAACAATTGCATTACGCTGGTCTTGTAAACCATCCAATGCTTTCAGCTGTACATCCAGATTCTGGTTAGTACTGATCACCAGCTGATTGGCCTGTTCCTGATCCTGAAGTTTTTGATCGTAATAGAACCAGGTTGAACCTGCTGCTGCCAATCCTAGAAAAAGTGCCCCGGCACAAATCGCTACAAATTCATTATTTCTTTTAATTCTTAGCTCATCGCGCCAAGGGAGTAAGTTAATCTTTGCCATTAATCAAAACTCCTCAATGCCAAACCACATGCAACCATGAGTGAGGACGCGTCATTTTCAATTTTTTTAATATCAATTTGAGGAGAAAAGCCCATTTGCAGGAACGGATTGGCAATCGTGACCCGGTAGCCGAGTTTTTGCTGTAATAGTTTTGCCAGACCTGGAATATTGGCATTCCCCCCTGCCAATAAAATATGGTCAATCTCGTTAAACTGAGATGAAGAGAAGAAGAACTGTAATGAACGCGCTGCCTGCTGCACGACTGCATCTAGAAAAGGTTCCAGCACTTCGATGTCATAGTCATCCGGTAAGGCACGGGTTTTTTTAGCACGACCTGCTTCCTCAAAAGACAATCCATAACGGTTCTGGATTTCCTGAGTCAGCTGTTTGCCACCAAAAACCTGCTCACGGGTATAAATGATCTTGTTATTCTGCATGACGGATAAGGTCGTCATACTATGACCAATATCCAGGATCCCGACAGTATTTACCCCCATCGGTAAGGTATCCGAAAACACCTTGAATGCATTTTCTAATGCAAAACTTTCGACATCTGCAATTTTTGGATTAAGATTGGCAATTTGCAGTACTTCAGAACGCGCTTCAACATTTTCTATTCGGGTCGCTACCAACAGGACATTGACCCGGTTCGGATTGGTTAAACGGTCTGGCAGAACTTCGAAGTCCAAGCTGGCTTCGTCAAGTGGGAAAGGAATATATTGTTCAGCATCTTCACGAATCTGAACTTCACGTTCATCATCCGACATATCGGCATCCATTTCGATGATTTTGGTGATGACCATAGAAGTTGGAATCGCAAAAGCTGACTGACTGGACTGGGTATTGGCCAAATTAATCGCACGCCCCAACGCATCACCCACCGCTTCTGGATTTAAAATGTTTTTTTCAACGACACTACTTTCTGGTAGTGGGACCAAAGCATAACTTTCTACCCAGTACCGACCGTTCTTTACAGAGAGCTCTAAAACTTTAACAGAAGTCGAACTAATATCGACTCCTATTAACCCCTTATTTGGCTTACGATATAACCTGCGCACAATACAATTCCTATTATTTTTTTATCCCCAATAAAAACAAACTCACCAATCTGTGCCGGCCTATAATTTTATACAGATACAATAACTCATCTAACAATATGTATATCTAAAGGATATACTGACCGGTAATTAGTTTGCCATTAGCTCTTATTAAAACTTACTTGTTATGAAAAAGCTATCTTGTTCAGGCCTTGTTCATCCATTTTTTTTGATCATTATCATTATTTTGATCTCAATTCCGATGGGTTTCTATGGCATGTATCTCTATATTGCCCCATCTTTGCCTGAAATGTCTACGCTTAAAAAGGCACCTTTATTAAAGCCTTTACAAGTTTTTAGCTCAGATAATAAGCTCATTGCAGAGTATGGTGGCAAGCTTTCTGTTCCTGTGAATTATGAACAGATTCCGAAAGAATTTATTCACGCCTTCCTCGCTGCAGAAGATTCTAGTTTCTTCGAACACAGCGGGATCAGCTTTAAAGGTTTAGGACGTGCAGTCAGTGAAACCATTACTGGCTCTGATGTACAGACTGGTGGTTCGACCATTACCATGCAGGTCGCCAAAAACTACTATTTAAGTCCCGAACGTACTTTAAAGCGTAAGCTAACTGAAATTTTCCTGGCACGTAAAATAGAACAGAATTTAAGTAAAGAAGAAATTCTGACTTTATATGTCAATAAAATTTTCTTGGGAAAAAATGCTTACGGCATCGCGGCAGCAGCCAAAATCTATTACAACAAAAGTTTAGATGAGCTTTCGATTGCGCAAATGGCAATGATCGCCGGTCTTCCTAAAGCACCTTCTCGCTACAATCCGGTGGCCAATCCTAAACGTGCACTGGAACGTCGTAACTGGATTTTAGGTCGTATGCTGCAATTGGGTTATCTGAATCAAAGCCAATATCAGGAAGCCATTGCTGAACCGATTAAACTGGATATGCCTGACCGCAGTACGCGTAACAAATTTCCCTACGTCGGTGAAATGGTTCGCTCTGAACTGGTAGAAAATTTTGGTGAACAGGCCATAGATTCAGGCTATAAAGTTTACACGACGATCCACAGTGAACGTCAGGCTTATGCTGAACAGGCGGTACAGGATGGTTTAGAAGCTTATGATCGTCGTCATGGCTGGCGAGGTGCTGAGGCTCATGATCAGCCCCTGCAAAATTTCCGTGTCTATGCCAACACTTACCCTGCTGAAGTGACTAAGGTCAACAATAATAGCTTTGAAGCATTGATGCAGGATGGTACAACCGTAACTGTGCCTTGGTCAGGCATGTCCTGGGCTCGTCCTTATCGTAGTGCAAACAGTGTAGGTGCTGCACCAAGCAGAGCATCACAGATTGTTAAAGTTAAAGATATTGTTCGTTTAAGACCTAATGAGAATAAAAGTTCCTGGGCACTGGTACAAACACCTCAGGTACAGGGTCAATTAATTGCATTAAACCCGAATAATGGTGCCATTGAAGCCATTGTCGGTGGTTATAATTTTTATCAATCCAAATTTAACCGTGCGACCAAAGGCTGGCGTCAGCCGGGTTCAACTATTAAACCCTTCGTTTACGCTCTGGCTTTAGAACGTGGTATGACTCCACACACCATGGTCAATGATGCACCGATTACTATTGGTAAATGGAGTCCGCGTAATTCGGATGGTCGTTATTTAGGGATGATTCCTTTACGTCGTGCTTTATATCTGTCACGTAACACGGTTTCAGTTCGCCTATTACAAACCGTCGGTATTGAGCGTACCCGTCAGTTATTTATGGATTTTGGCTTACAGGATAACCAGATTCCACGTAACTACACCATTGCTCTAGGTACACCTCAGGTTTTACCAATCCAAATGGCCACTGGTTATGCTACGTTCGCCAATGGTGGTTATCGGATTCAGCCACATTTTATTACGCGTATCGAAGATCCCTATGGCAAGACTATTTTTGAGGCTAAGCCTGAATATGCCTGCATCTCGTGTATTAATGCTCAGGAAGAAAGCCCTCAACCAACAGGCGCGCTCACTCCTGATGATGAAGCAATTGAAATCAATAACAAAACCTTAGCACAGAAACCAGAGACACCACAAATCTCGGCTGAAGACAGTAATTACCGTCAGGCAGAACGTATTCTAAAATCTAGCTCTGCTTATGATATGGCTAATATCCTGCGTGATGTGATTCAGCATGGTACGGGACGTGCTGCTTTAAGAATTGGTCGTAGCGATATTGGGGGTAAAACCGGTACCACCAATGATGCCAAAGATGCCTGGTTTGCAGGTTTTAATGGCAAGCTAGTCACCGTTGCCTGGGTCGGTTTCGACCAGCCAAAAACTTTAGGTCGCCGTGAATATGGTGGCGTGGCAGCCTTACCAATCTGGACCGACTTTATGGGGAATGCCTTAAAAGGCACACCAGAAGCTTGGGTTCGCCTGGATCGTAATGCCAAGGCGCCAATTAACCGTAATAAAGTAGTACAAGGTGAGCAAGAACAGCATGATCCGTCGTCTCCACCTTTAGCGACGCCTCTGTATCGACCTGCTCCGGTTGTGATACCTAAACGACAAAGCAATGATTTTGAAGATTTACCTGATCAGGAAATTCGCATACCGGATGATGAAAGAGTAGCGCCAAGAGACCAGCCACTACAGCCAAATCGGGTGGTGGATCCTTTGGAAAACTTGATTGAAGAAATTGAATAATCTGAACCAATAAAAAATCCCTCATTATTGAGGGATTTTTTATTTTTGGATTTTAAATTTATTTCTTCTGAAATACATAAATCTGGAATTGAGCCATTAAATCGAATTGATCCTGCTGCTCAAGTGCCAGACGGCGTTCAGGTTTGGTTTTATAAGCATAGGGAGTCATAGTAATCAGGTTTTTTAAATCTGCTTGAGCCAAAGTCATTGGCGCATCAATCACCTGTTCACTTACCAGATTAAATGCATCCTGCAACTGCTCAACAAATTTATGTGGCTCGTGTGCTTTTACTTCCTCAAATAAGGCTTCACGCATCGCATATAAATGTTGTGGTGCAGGGGTTACCACCATCAAATAAGATTTTGGCTTTAATACCCGTAAGATTTCCTGTTTCGGAATTGGGCTAAATAAGCTGGTACACAGATCAATGGATTGATCCAATACCGGCAAGGTCGCCCCTGTCCCTACCACCCAGGTAATTTCTTTATTCAGTTTAGCTGCAACCTGAACTGCATTTTTGGCAATATCTACACCGACACATTGCATCACTTCAGCCTGCATGGCATCGGTGTAATAACCTTCGCCACAACCAATATCGAGCAGATTTTCAATCCGCAGCTCACAGATTTTCTTGACCACAGCCTGTTGCAGAGGTGCATAGTGACCTGCGCTCAGAAATGCACGGCGTGCCTGCACAGATTCAGGCGTATCACCCGGATTTTTACTATGTTTATGCTGCACTACATGCAGATTCACATAACCCTGCTTGGCTATATCATAGCTATGCTGATTGTCACAGCGCCATGTACGTTCATTTAAGCGTAACTGCTCACGACAAACAGGACACATCAGTAAGTTCATTTTTTAATTTCTCCAAAACAAAAAAGCCGGCATGCGCCGACTTTTTCAAATGCATTTCTTAGCGTAATTTTAAGGTCATTAGGCCTAAAACTACCAGCATAATTGTAATAATCCAGAAACGAATGACGACTTGAGTTTCACGCCAGCCTTTCTTTTCATAATGGTGATGTAAAGGTGCCATTAAGAAAACGCGTTTATTACGCATCCGCAGTGAACCAATCTGCAAGAATACAGAAATTGCTTCCACCAAGAATACACCTGCCATAATCGCAAACACGATTTCCTGACGCACCATCACGGCAATTGTACCCAGCATTGCACCTAAAGATAACGCACCCACATCACCCATAAACACCTGAGCTGGGTGAGCGTTATACCAGAGGAATGCCAGACCGGCACCAATCATCGCAGCACAGATGACTACCAGTTCGGAAGAATATTTCACATAAGGAATATGTAAGTAGTTAGCGAAACGTACATCGCCTGCCAGATAAGCAAATACCCCTAAACCTGCTGCAACCAGAACAATTGGCATGATCGCCAGACCATCCAGGCCATCGGTCAGATTTACGGCATTGGATGCACCATTAATCACGAAGTAAGTGAAAATAATGAAGCCAATTCCCAGCGGAATCACGGACAATGGAATGGTGTGATCCTTAAAGAATGGAATCAGCACATCCAGCATATTGGCAGTCACAACCGGATTCGGTTGCTGCTGTGCGATCACATACAGTGCAATACCAGCACCCAAAGAACCCACTGATGTCCAGAAGAATTTCTTGCGTGCAGGTAGGCCGGCATTGTCCTTATAACGGATTTTAATCCAGTCATCCGCCCAGCCCACGGCGCCGAAAATCACCATCACCGAGAGCACAATCCAGACATAAGGATTCGTCAGGTCTGCCCACAGTAAGGTGGAGATCCCGATCGAGAGCAGGATTAACACCCCACCCATAGTCGGTGTACCCATTTTCTTGGCATGATTCTCAGGAGCAAACGAACTTACTGCCTGACCATATTTTAGTGCCTGCAATTTACGGATCATGATCGGACCCAAGACCAAACCGATAGTCATAGCGGTCAAGACGCTGAGCAAAGCACGTAAAGTTAGATAACGAACCACCTGAAACGTGCTATCAAAGCCCGCCAGATGATCAAATAGCCATAACAGCATTTAGAGTTTCTCCATCAATGCAGCCATCAATGTTTCCATATGGGTAAAACGTGACCCCTTGAACAGGAAAGACATTGGCTGGGGATGATGTGTTTCAATCAAATCAATTAAAAACGGTAAAGCCTGCTCTTGATTCAGGAAAGCCTGCATTTTCTTACCATATTGCGTACTACGTGCACCTTCTTGTGCAGCTGGAGCAAATTCACCCACAGCCACCACAAAATTAATGCCTTTGACCGATACCAGATCCCGACCAAGTTTATAATGCTCGATTGCAGCAGATGAACCCAGTTCACCGATATCGCCGGTCACCATCACTCGAATGCCCTGCTGCTGCGCTAAAACTTCAGCCGCTGCACGCATCGAGCTTGGATTGGCATTGTAGGTATCATCAATAAATAAAAAATCTTTATGCGGTATAAAGTTCAAACGACCTTTGGCACCAACAGCTTGTTCAAGGCCAGCCACGATATCATCCAGACTAATACCAATTGCCAAAGAAAAAGCCACCGCTGCAGTTGCGTTTTGCACATTGTGTTCACCAGCAAATGGTAGATTTACGGTTTTAGTACCTTGTGGTGTATTTAGCGTGAAAGTCGCAGATTGCGGATGTAGTTCTACGTCAGTTGCATAGACGTCACCACCCTGACCAAAACTCAAAGTTTTCTCGGTTTTGACGGCTGCACGGATTTGCTCGGCATAATCATCTGCTGCAGGCACAATCGAAGTTTCAAAAATATGCGAATAGATTTCAGACTTGGCGCGACAAATCCCATCACGGCCACCAAACTCACCTAAGTGTGCGGTACCGATATTAATGATACCGGCCACATGTGGCTGTACCAGGTTGGAAGTGTAATCAATTTCACCCTGATGGCTTGCACCCAGTTCCATCACTGCATACTGATGTTCAGCACGCAATTCCAGCAACATCATTGGGACACCCAAATCATTATTCAGGTTACCGCGAGTGACTAAAGTCGGTGCCAAACGCGACAGGATACTACCCAGCATTTCTTTGGTCGTGGTTTTACCGCTACTACCAGTCAAGGCAATGACTTTAAGCTGTGAGTTTTGCTGACGACGATAAGTGCCAAGATGACCCAATGCCAGACGAGTATCTTCAACTACTAGCTGGCAAATATCTGCGTCAACAGGTTGGCTGACAATCGCGATTCCACAGCCCTTCTCAGCCACTTGAGCAATAAAGTCATGTGCATCAAAACGCTCACCTTTAAGTGCTAGGAAAACATCCCCTGCTTCGGCATGACGGGAATCAGTTAAAATCCGCTTAATCTGACCTTCAGGTTTTTTATCATTCAGCCAATAACCATGAGTGGCTTGCTGTAACTGTTCAATTGTCCATGGCTCTAGAGGCACGGTACTTGTTGTTGAAGTATGCATGTAAAATCCTAATGCGCTGGAAATGCTAAATCACGGTTGTGATGCTGGGCATCAATCGCGGCCTGTACCTCGACCAAATCATCAAACCAATGTCGCACCCCATCAATCTCCTGATAATTTTCGTGTCCCTTACCGGCAATCACTACAATGTCACCTGGCTGCGCCTGGTCGACTAAAAAGCGAATTGCTTCACGACGGTCATGAATTTCATGATAGCTTTTGTCTGAAAAATCGACACCCTGCTTCATGTCAGCGAAAATCTGGTTTGGATCTTCAGTACGTGGGTTGTCCGAAGTCAGCACTGCAATATCAGCGCCCTCAAGTGCAGCCTGTGTCATCAACGGACGTTTGCCACGATCACGATCACCGCCACAGCCAAAAGCAACCCAGAGTTTTTGGCTGACATGACGCTTCAGCGTAAGCAAGACCTGATTCAGGGCATCTGGAGTATGCGCATAATCCACGACAAATAAACGCTCATCATCACGAATGACCTGCATACGGCCTGGTGCACCTTTCAGCTCAGGCACAGTTGCGATTAAATCGGCTAATGAAAATCCCACCTGCTCTACCACAACTAGGCTCGCAACCAAATTTTCGATATTGAAATGACCCAACAAAGGACTATGCACAGTAAATGTATCTTGTGCAGTGATCAGTTTAAAGTCAGCACCGGAAATACTGTACTGGATATCCTGAACCCGATAATCGGCTGCTTGCGACAAAGAATAAGTCAAAATTTTCGGTTGGTTTGGATTGGTTTTTGCAGCATTCAGCATCACCTCTGCATGTGCGTCATCAATATTGATGACTGCAATTTTCAGAGATTTAAAGCTGAATAAACGCGATTTGGCTTCTGCATAAGCTTCCAGCGTACCGTGATAGTCGAGATGATCTCGACTTAAATTGCTATAAGCCGCAATTTCAATCGTACAACCATTCAGACGACCCTGCTCCAGACCATGCGAACTCGCTTCAATTGAGGCAAATTCCGCACCTGCCTGTGCATAGGCATGCAAGGCATTTTGCAATTGCAGGGCATCGAGTGTGGTATGAGAAGAGGCTTCCAGATTCGGCAAAATACCATTTCCTGTAGTCCCCATAACTGCACAGGCTTTGCCTTGCAGCATCAGCAACTCAGCAACCAGACGGGAAATTGTGGTTTTACCATTGGTACCAGTTACGGCCAGAATACGGGCAGTATTGACTGGCTGAGTCGCTTGCAGATAGTGCTTCTGCCATTCGCCCATCAAGTGACGGACATTCGGTACTACCAAAGCTGGAGCAATATCCAGATCTTGTTCTGAAATCACGGCCAGTGCACCCAATGACAAGGCTTTCTTGGCATATTCTGCAGTTTTTTCAGGTTGAGACAAGCTGGTCAGGGCAATAAAAATTTGCCCCAGTTTAACTTTGCGGCTGTCCAGTTCGAAACCCTGAAAGGATTGTCGCATCCATTCAGCAGGTTCTTGAACGGCGTAGAGATCTTGAAATGTAATTGACATTGATCACCTATTTACTGGACTTTGGGAGATTCTAAAGGTTTGTCCAATGGAACATTCAGCAGGCGTAAAGACTCCTGCATCACACGAGCAAAGACAGGTGCAGATACCGTACCACCATAGTAGGTGCCTTGTGGGTTTTCTACCACCACCACCATAGCGATCCGTGGGTCACTGACTGGTGCCACGCCGGCAAATAAAGCACGGTATTCATTGGTCGAATAACCTTTACGGTCGGCACGCAATTTATGCGCAGTACCCGTTTTACCTGCAACACGATAACCAGGTACGGTTGCACGGGTTGCTGTACCACCAGGCAAAGTTGCTGTTTCCATCATCAGCAGAACCTGTTCTGCGATTTGAGGATCAATCATCTGCTCGCCTTGTGGCTGTTCTTCTAACTTATATAGACTTAAAGGCACTTTCACACCTTTGTTCGCCAGCATGGCATAGGCATCAGCCAATTGCAGCACAGTCGCATTCAGACCATAACCATAAGCCATGGTTGCTACTTCAGACACATTCCATTTACTTGGCGGCAGAATCAAACCAGAACTTTCACCCGGAAATTTCACTGCGGAACGCTGACCAAAACCAAGACGTTTATAGAAAGTCGGTAAAGTTTCATACGGCAGTGACAAAGCTAATTTGGCCACACCGACGTTTGATGATTTCTGGATAATGCCACCCAGTGTCAACTGACCGTAGTTATGCGTATCACGAATAGTATGATTCCCGACCCGCATACTACCTGGACTCGTATTGATCACCGAATTGGCCGTATATTTCCCGCTCTCTAGAGCCATCGCCACTGTTAGCGGCTTCATGGTTGAACCCGGCTCGAAGGAATCGACAGCACCACGGTTACGCATTGCGTCTTTATTTAATAAGCCATTCTTGTCATTCGGGTTATAAGAAGGCCAAGAAGACATTGCCAGAATTTCACCAGTTTTGACATCGACTGCAATCGCCGTTGCGGAGCGGGCATTATTGGCGACACCCGCTGCAGTGAGTTCACGGTACATAATGTACTGTAAACGTGAGTCGATACTCAGGGTAATATTTTCACCCGGCTCGACTTCTTTAATCACTTCCGGTTCTTTAACCCGGTTGCCTTTTTTGTCACGGATAATCTGCTGTTCACCATCCTGACCGGCAAGACGAGTATTCAGCTGCATCTCCAGACCTTCGATCCCAGTTCCTTCACTATTGGTCAGACCAATAATCTGGGAGTTTGGGTGTGGCTGCGGATAATAACGCTTATAGTTTTTCTCGGTATACACACCCTGGAAATTACGCTTCATGATCAGTTCCGCCTGTTGTGGCGGCACTTCTTTTTTCAGGATCAGATAACGTGAACGTGGACGCTCTTCCATTTTTTTGCGCAATTCAGCACGATCCATACCCACTGCATCAGCCAGCTCATCCAGATTCAGGTTTTTATCTGGGAGTTGACGTTTCAGTTTACGGCTATTCGGCTCTTTCTGTAGCGCCAGCATGGTCTCATCATAAAGTTTTTTATTATCAAAATAGTCACGTGGGTCAATCACGATTTTCATAATCGGCGTACTGATCGCCAGCGGAATACCATTACGATCATAAATTACGCCACGCATAGCCTTGATGGTATTGGTTCGCAGAATATTGGCATTGGCTTTATTTTGCAGAAAATCCTTATTAATAATCTGCACATAAAAAGCTCGGCCGATCAGTGTCACAAAACACAGCAGCACCACGGCCCACATGATGTAAAAACGGTTGATATAAACATTTAAGGCATTTTTCTCGGTGACGGACTGCTTTTTACGTACCGGTTGCTTCTTTCTCTTGTCTACCATGTTCGAGCGCTAGCCTTATTTTTTCTCATCTGAAGGTTGTGGTAAGGAAATTACGACACTCTGTGAAATCGAAGGTGAATACATCCTTAACTGAGTCACTGCACGGGTACCAATCTGCGCGGTCGCACCAAAGGTCTGCTGTTCAATCAGCAAACGTCCCCACTCTGCATTCAGGTCATCCCGTTCACGCAGATAGGTACTCAGTTTGCGGTTATCCTGACGGTATTCAAAGACCTGGAATACGACAAATATCGCACTGATGAAGACCATCAATATTAATATGAGATAAACAATGACTTTTTTCAGCCATAATTTTTCTGTTTTTTTATCAACCACTTCAGTTTTCATGATGTGCCTATTAAGCTAAACGTTCTGCCACGCGCAGCCATGCGCTACGTGAACGAGGATTGGCTTTAACTTCCTCATCACCTGCCTTGACCCGGGCGATTTTCTTTAAACGTCGCGTATCCTTTTGTTGTTGCGGCATTCCCCAGCCTGAATCTTCTTCAAGCGTTGATTCTTTTTGAATAAACTGCTTAATCAACCGGTCTTCCAGTGAGTGGAAGCTGATGACAGCCAAACGTCCCTCCGGTTTCAAAATCTCAACCGCTTGAGGGAGGAAAGTTTCAATATCTTCTAATTCTTTATTAATAGCAATACGAATCGCTTGGAAAGTCCGGGTGGCAGCATGTTTATTTTTTTCCCATTTTGGATGGGCAACTTTCACAATTTCCGCCAGTTTGGCTGTGGTATCAATATATCCGGCAGCCTTGATCGCTTTAGCTATACGGCGACTATAACGCTCTTCACCATACTGAAAAATCACATTAGCCAGTGCTTCTTCTTCAATATCTACCAGCCATTCGGCTGCAGTCGGACCTTGCGAGTTGTCCATGCGCATATCCAGCGGGCCATCTTTCATAAAGCTGAAACCGCGTTCTGCCTGATCCAGCTGCGGTGAAGACACCCCTAAGTCAGCCATCACACCATCTACACTTTCAATACCCTGCTCAGCTAATGCCTGTTTTAAATCAGCGAAGCTGGCATGAATAATTTTAAACCGTGAATCTTCCTGTTCCAGTTCTGCAGCAACAGCCAATGCTTGCGGGTCTTTATCGAAGGCGTAGACGCGTGCATTTTCATCCAATTTGGAAAGCAATAAACGTGTATGCCCACCGCGGCCAAAGGTTCCATCCACATAAATTCCCGTATTGCGACCAGCCAATAAGGCATCAATCGTTTCGTGAAGTAATACAGAAATATGTGACATAAAAACTCAATCAATAGGGCGAAAAATTTAACTGCACATTATCACTCTGTTTAGCTAAAGCTCCAAACGACTTTTTGTAGATAAATATTAATTTCTATAGAGAAAACCGTTTTTATTTTTCGACAGTCGATAAAAAAGCCTCCATCGAGGAAGCTTTTTTTATATTTTAAATTTATTTTTTAATCAATAGATTAACGCTTCGAGTTATAGATCTGGTCGAAGATTGCGCCATTCACAAAGTGAGTTTTCTGTGCATTGGCCCAGCCACCGAACACTTCATCAATGGTAAAGGTTTTAATTTTCGGGAACTGTGATGAATATTTGGCTAAGACTTTCTCATTACGTGGACGATAGAAATGTCGTGCTGCCATGTCCTGACCAAGTGGAGAATAAAGATAGTTGATATAACCTTTAGCTAACCATTTGTTGCCATTTTTATCCACTGTACGATCTACGATGGCTACAGAAGGTTCAGTCAGAATGGTCAAAGATGGATAAACGATATCAAACTTATTTTTACCGAGAGTTTTTTGCGTTACCAAAGCTTCATTTTCCCAAGTTAACAGCACATCACCAATATTACGCTCAGCAAATGTAGTCATCGATGCACGTGCAGCAGAGTCCATCACTTTGACGTTTTTATAAAGCTTGCCGACAAATTCTTGGGCTTTGGCTTTGCTACCACCCGGCTGTTTCTCTGCATAACCCCAAGCTGACAGGTAAACCCAACGTGGCAAACCACCCGTTTTCGGGTTTGGTGTAATAATTTCTACGCCCGGTTTAGTCAGATCTTTCCAGTCTTTAATTCCTTTAGGGTTACCCTTACGCACCATGAAGACAATCGTTGAAGTATAAGGTGCAGAATTATGCGGGAACTCTTTTTGCCAGCCTGGCTGAATCTGACCAGATCTTACGATCTCTTCAATATCGTTTGCCAATGCCAAAGTAACCACATCACCTTTTAAACCGTCGACCACAGAACGGGCCTGTTTACCTGAACCGCCGTGAGACTGTTTAAAGTTCACATCAATACCGGTTCGTTTTTTCCAGTAGGCACCAAAAGATTTGTTGAATTCGTCATAGAATTCACGGGTTGCATCATAAGAAACGTTCAGGAATTCACGATCCGCGGCTTGGCTCGCAGTTGCGGTAAATGTCAGACCTGTTGCCAATAAGGCAGCACTAACCAGTGATTTTAATTGAGTTTTCATAAGAGCATCGGGAGATTATCTTCATTAGATATAACTATATGAAATAAAGTTATTTTTCGCAATTGAGCAAACAAAGTGCATACAGGGTAATATTTAGTTATTTTTTGTTTTAATTTCATGTTTTATATAATAAAAATATCTAGATTAAAGACTTATCCTATTTTTATAGCATTTTATGCATTAGATATAAAAAAAACGGATAATAAATTATCCGCTTTCTAAATTAAGGTTCGGTAATTAAAATCATTTACGGTTTTCCGCAGAGATCTAATCGTAAATCGCCCCATTCACAAAATGGGTTTTCTGCGCTTTTGCCCAGCCGCCAAAGACTTTATCAATAGTAAAAGTCTGGATTTTTGGGAATTGCGCCGCATATTTTGCTGCTGCTTTGACATCACGTGGACGGAAGTAATATTTCGCTGCCAGCTTCTGCCCTTTTGGTGAATATAAATAGTTTAAATAACCTTTGGCTAAATTGCTGTTGCCATTTTTATCCACGGTCTTGTCGACAATCGCTACTGATGGCTCAGCCAGAATGGAAATCGAAGGATAGACAATTTCATACTTATCTTTACCCAGACCTTGTGTAGCCAATAATGCTTCATTTTCCCAAGAGAGTAATACATCGCCGATCCCGCGCTCAGCAAAGGTCGTTAAGGACCCACGCGCACCTGAATCCAATACTTTGACATTAGCATAGAGTTTTTTCACCAGTTCTTTGGCTTTGGCGTAATAATTTCAACGCCTGGTTTGGTTAGGTCATTCCAGTCTTTAATCTGTTTTTGATTACCTTTACGAACCAGAAATACAATTGTAGAAGTATAAGGAGCCGAATTACTTGGGAACTCTTTCTGCCAGCCCTTTTCGATTAAACCGGTATTGACGATTTCTTCGATGTCATTGGCCAGTGCCAAAGTAACTACATCGGCCTGCAAACCATCCACCACAGAGCGTGCCTGTTTACCTGAACCACCATGCGACTGTTTAAAATTGACCGCTTGCCCGGTTTTCTGTTTCCAGAACTTACCAAATTCTTCGTTATATTCCTGATAGAATTCGCGGGTCGGATCATAGGAAACGTTGAGAAAGTCTTTTGCAGCATAGCCAGGAATGGCACTTCCGCCAAGTAATACTAAAATAGTAAATGTTATTATCTTTTTCATGATTAGTGCTCATTGCTAATTTATCTTTATCCAGCACTATATAAATAAAAAAGTAATTAACAATCATGCGCTTATAATATTTTATTCAATCATATTCTATTTTTGATATATATACTCACAATTCATTTCGGATACATTTTCTCCTAAAAATTTAATATCCTGCTACAATATAAGACAGTTCTTCACGATCTCTACACATTTATCTGTTACAAATAGGCAACTTAAATGTGGAAATTCTAAGATTTAGTAATTTTCCACAGAGAAATATTAGTTTTTTGTAAAAAATGTGACCTGGTTCTACTTTTTTATATCTGAATGTGATTAGATTGTAGTCAGTATTATAACAACATTTTTAGCAAAACAAGATTAACCAGAGCTAAGGAGGAAGTTTGGATATGAAATTTAAAATATTCACAGCCAGCATCCTAAGTCTTATCATGCTGTTCTCGATTCAACTTGGCCATGCCGTAGTTGTAAAAACAGAGCTACCTAAAGCCTCTGTAAATGCAATTAAAGTGAAAACCTCACCAATTGAAAAAGCAATTCAGCAACATAAAGCTGATAAAAATGCTTTTCATACTGAGGATGAACTTAAAGCGCTGACTGCGTTCAAATCAAATCCGACTCAAAGCTTTTTTGCAGCTCAAAACCTGCGCTTTACCCGTTTTGTGCAAAGTATTTTTTCTCCGAGCAATTCATAAGACTTAGTTTTGGTTCTCCACCTTCGTTATAATAGCTGCAATTTTATATTTAAGATTAGATCCGGCTATGACTGTTCGTACTCGTATTGCACCTTCTCCTACCGGTTTCCCGCATGTGGGAACTGCCTATATTGCCCTGTTCAACCTGTGTTTTGCCAAACAGCACGGTGGTGAATTTATTCTTCGTATTGAAGATACAGATCAGCTGCGTTCTACTCCTGAATCTGAAAAAATGATTCTGGACTCACTACGCTGGTTAGGCCTGAACTGGTCAGAAGGCCCAGATGTCGGTGGTCCACATGCACCATACCGTCAGTCAGAACGGATGAGCATCTATAAAAAATACGCAGAAGAACTGGTAGACAAAGGTCATGCCTTCTACTGTTTCGCAACAGCGCAAGAACTGGATGAAATGCGTGCTGAACAGCAGGCGCGTGGCGAAACTCCACGCTATGATGGTCGCGGTCTAAAACTGTCTAAAGAAGAAGTGGCACGTCGTCTGGCAGCTGGTGAACCGCACGTGATCCGTATGAAAGTGCCGACTGAAGGGGTATGTACCTTTAATGACATGCTCCGTGGTGAAGTAGAAATTCCCTGGGCGCAAGTCGACATGCAAATTCTGCTAAAAACGGATGGTCTGCCAACTTACCATCTGGCAAACGTGGTTGATGATCACCTAATGCAAATTACGCATGTGATTCGTGGTGAAGAATGGATTCCATCTGCACCGAAACATCAGTTGCTGTACAAATACTTTGGTTGGGATATGCCAGTCCTGTGCCACATGCCGCTACTGCGTAATCCGGATAAATCAAAACTGTCTAAACGTAAGAACCCGACTTCAATCAACTATTATAAAGACATCGGTGTATTGCCAGAAGCGTTACTGAACTATCTTGGCCGTATGGGCTGGTCAATGCCAGATGAGCGTGAAAAATTCACTTTGGCTGAAATGATTGAACACTTTGATATTAACCGTGTCTCTCTGGGTGGTCCAATCTTTGATGTTGAAAAACTAAACTGGTTGAATGGTCAGTGGATTAAAGCTCTCTCTCCTGCTGAACTGCTAGATACCTTACTGGCTTGGAAAGCAGACCGTGCCAAACTGGAAGAAATCGCTGCTGTAATTCAACCACGGATCAATCTGCTGTCTGAAGCAGTGAATTGGTCATCGCATTATTTCAACCATTTCCCGACTTTGACTAAAGAACAGTTCGAAAGCAAAAAACTTTCTGAAGAACAAGTTCGTCAAAGCCTGCAATTTGCGATCTGGCGTCTGGAAAGCCTGTTCACCTGGAGCAATGACACTGTCAGCCAAACACTGATGGATCTGGCGAATCAGATGGGCGTTAAATTACGTGACTTTATGCCAGCGTTCTTTATTGCGATTGCCGGTTCAACCGCTTCTACTCCAGTCATGCAGACCATGGTTACCATTGGTCCGGATCTGACTTTTGCCCGTCTGCGCCACGCGCTGGAAGTTGTCGGTGGCCCTAGCAAAAAGGAAGTAAAAGTTTGGGAGAAACTGAATGAGAGTTTGAAACTGCCGAAAAATAAAGCAGTTGATCAAGCTTAATTTATTTTTTAGTTGACGGATGAGCGTTATATCCATAATATAGCGCTCACACAGACTGGGGTCATAGCTCAGTTGGTAGAGCGCTACAATGGCATTGTAGAGGTCAGGAGTTCGATCCTCCTTGACTCCACCAAATAAGTCTTGCTTTACCTGTGTATTTGCCTCATTTGTCCCTATCGTCTAGAGGCCTAGGACATCGCCCTTTCACGGCGGTAACCGGGGTTCGAATCCCCGTAGGGACGCCATATTCAAGATGGCAACATCTTAATAAAAAACCCAAGCATTGTGACTTGGGTTTTTTATTGTCTGTCTGTTTTATATTGGCGGTATTTCGGTTTTTGCGTATCTTCCGATAAAATAATCAGTAATTTAGAATTTTGGAGTTGTAATGCAATATCGTTGCCCTAAATGTCAAAGCCCAAAAATCATGCCCGTGGCTCAGCCAGGTCAACCGGCGGCGCGTCCTGTCGTGCCTAAAAGCCTGATCATACTGGTGCCTGCCCTGTTTGTATTATTGCTATTGGTCATCATTAGCATCGCGATGTGGATTTTTGGAGATGGTGCAGGTACGACTTTACAGACCGCTACTGTGATCGTGTTTATAATCTGTCTGATCGCAGGCTTCATGTTCTATAAAGATTTACCTGATTTTAAAATTTCCATGCAGGCTTTCATGCAAAGTCAAAAAAAATGGAAATGCCGTGAATGCAATCATGAGTGGGAAATCTGATTTCTATAATTTACTCACTTTCAAAGCCGAAAAATCTTGCATGCTTATGCAAGATTTTTTTATTAGTAAAACTAGGGTCTGTTGACATTTCAAGTATAGAATTTACCCGATAAAGGTAGCCAAATAAATATACAAGCTAATGCAACTGCCCCCTCATAGCTACACTTTAGCTTATCATATCGTAAAATTCACCTATCCTGGACAGCCGTAAAGAACCGGAATTTACGTAAGCCCAGGCGTACAAAATAGCCTAAATTTTATCCCCAGCAATTGGGGATAGTTTTCAACCTGGAAGAATTGAGAACATTGGAAAAATGCTAAAATTGATTACTTTTTAAACAAATTTATTGGCAAGAACTATCAAAACCGCTCATAAAAAAGCCGACTTGTTTCAAAATCGGCTTTTTGGTCATTTTTGGATTTTTCTGTTTTAATTAAGTGCTTGAAATTTATATTAATATACAAGTGTACTTCGTATAACCGCCATTATGTTAAATACTTGCTAATGATGAGAGTATTTGTCGATCATTTTTTACTTACAGAAATCACGAACAAATAAATTGAAGTTATTTGTTGTTGAAGAAAAATTAACATATGTTTTTCCTTCAGCTTCCCAGATCACAAACCCGTTATAACCTTCATATACTCCAAAGCTATTCATAGCATTCACTTCACCACAATTATTTTTTACATTCCTAAATTTTGCAGTATCAGGGTCTTTTAAATAGTTTTTAACAATCTCAATACTTCGTAATTCTTCTTCGCCTACGTTTTGATTATCGTGAGATTCATTATTATTTTGGTTGTCTGTAACTTCAGGAGCAGTTTTATCTTCTATGTAATCTGTATTTACTTCGTTTGTTTCTTCAGATTGTGGAGGATTATTGTTAGGGGGGATTACCATTCAAAAATTTAAATAGTAGATTTTATAAATTTTTAAGTGTTATGATATAACATAACATTAAATTTGGTTGTTTTATGCTAAATAAAAGTAAACTATTTTTAGCTTTAATTACTTTAGGGGCCTCGAAAATTGTATTGGCAGCTGAAGGGCCTGTTACTACCTTAAATACAATAGTATTAACTGTACAATCTGATGAGTTAGGGTCTGAGCTGTTAGGCAAAAGTCTAAATGTTAGTAATCAGTTTATTGATACTAGTAAACTTAAACAGCGTTCGACAACTCTAGGGGATGCCTTGGGTACGGAATTAGGAATTCATTCTAATCAATATGGAGGTGGAGCATCTGCTCCTATTATTCGTGGGCAGGAAGGAAAACGTATTAAAGTTTTACAGAATAATGCTGACGTGTTGGATATGTCTAATATGTCTCCAGATCACGCTGTCACAGTTGAACCAAGTTTAGCTAAGTCTATTGAAATTATACGTGGTGCAAGTACCCTTTTGTATAGTTCAAATAGTGCGGCAGGGGTAGTCAATGTCATTGACTATAAAATTCCAACCCAAATGCCTCAAGACGGATTAGAGGGTAACACTACATTACGTTTTAATACTGGCAGTAATGAGAAGTTGACCACAGCAGGTGTAACAGTTGGCTTAAGCCCACGTGTAGCTTTACGGGCAGAAGGGTTATATCGTAATGCTGGTAACTATAAAACTCCTCATTACCAGTCTAGCTCTTATAATTCTTTAGAAGATCTTGAAAACCAAAACATTGTTTATAAAAATTTAAAATACTTACCAGAAAGCTGGGCAGAGTCAAGATTAGGTACGCTCGGATTATCCTGGATAGACGATAATACTTATTTAGGAGTTTCTTATACACATCGTCATGATGAATATGGTTTACCAGCCCATAGCCATTTATATGAAGGTTGTGGTGCCTCTGCAATCGGTATCGATTCACGAATTAGTGGATTAAAAAATTATCTTTTATATTATCCTCAATTGATGGATGAGCAAGATATTAATTACATAAATCCACGTCCTGATTGTCATCAGCATAATCATATTCATGAAACTAATTTCTCTCATAATGCTCCTTATATTGATTTAAATACTCGACGTTATGATGTGCGTGGAGAATTCACTCAACCATTTACCGGTATTGACAAAATTCGTACCTCATTGAGTTATATAGATTATTTTCACAATGAACTCGAGGGAGATAAGATTACTAACTTTTTTAAAAATACAGGAAAAGTAGGCCGCATAGAGTTATCACATCAGCCATTAGGGGAATTAACCGGTATCTTGGGGCTACAATATTTGGAACAGGATAATAGTGCTTTATCACCAGTCCATTCTCAAGAAGGCCATACCACCTATCTAGATAATCAGCAGCTATTAAATCGAAATGTCACTAAAAACTTTAGTGTATTTGGCCTAGAAAAATATAACTGGAACTACTTTACTTTCGAACTAGGTGCTCGTATAGAAAAGCAGAAAGTTAGTATGGATTATGATATAGAAAAAATTAAAGATTCAATGAAACCTTGGCCTAATAAATATAACAGTCCTTATGTAGAAAAAAATAATAAAATCAGGGCTCAAAATTTAAAATCTATTTTAGAAGCTGTTCAACCTAACAAAGAAACAGCTTTTTCTTATGCAGGTACAGTCCACTGGAGATTTGCTCCAAATTATATCTTATCATTAACAGGTACACATCAAGAAAGATTACCTAATGCACAAGAAATGTATACTCATGGTATGCATCTCGCTACTAATTCTTTTGAAATAGGTAACCGCTTTCTAAGAAAAGAGAAATCCAATAATTTAGAAATCAGTCTGGCCTATAAGGATGATTTACTTGATTATCAAATCAGTACTTACTATTATGATTTTGATAACTATATATATTTACAGACACTCAATGAAGTTTTAGGAACTACAAAAGTTAGAGATCAGCATACACTACGTATTAATCATTATAGCCAGTCTGCTGCTAATTTTTATGGATTAGAGGGCAACATAGGGTATCAATTTAATTCTGTTTATCACGGCTCTCTTTTTGGAGATTATGTGAAAGGCCGTTTAACAAATTTACCTGATGCTGTAATTGCATACGATATCTGGAATAGAGAACCGACTTTAGCTCCCCAAAAGGATCGTTACACTCCTAGATTACCTCCTGCTCGTTTGGGTACACGACTAAAAGCTGATTTTGATGAATCGCTTAAAGGTGAAATAGAATATTATCGAGTCTTTAAACAAGATAATATTTCTAAATTTGAGCAGGTTACATCAGGTTATAATATGCTTAATATGACTTTAGCATATAAAAATAAGCTATCTCACACAGAATATGATTTATTCTTTAAAGCGAATAATTTACTTGATCAGAAAGTCTATGCCCATGAAACATTTTTGCCATATATTCCCCAAATTGGAAGAAATTTTAGTTTAGGCTTAAATCTTAATTTCTAGATAAGATACTGTAATCTTCTAAGAAAATTTCTTAGAAGATTTTTCTTATAAAATGATTAGGTTAATAATTAAGCTTTTAAGATTAGGAATAAATGAATGCCTTTTTTTAAAAAAAATATCACTAATACTTTAAACTTATTTGATATTTTTATATTAACCTTAATTTTTTTTGGTCAAGCAATATACCAATCAACAGGAGAATTTTTGAATTCATCTGATTATGGAGATACTGCTTTAATTAGCTCATATGATTTGAAAATAGCAAATTATTGGGGAATAGGTTTTGAGCTCTTAAGCCTAGGAATAGCAGCTATTTACTTGTTTATACGTCATTTTAATTTTCGATTATTTAATTTCAATATTAATAGATATACTATACCATTAACATTAATTTTTATTTTAACCGCAGATATCATTGCCAGTTTATATGACTATTTATCATTTAATTTTTTTTCAATACTTCCAAAAAAGGTTAATACAGATAATATAGATTTTTCATGGTCAGTAGATTTTATTTTTTATTCATTATTAAATGGATTTTATGAAGAATTTTTTTCTTGGGTATATTATTTTTTATTTCAAAAAAATATTATCCTATAATGTATATTTATAGTCTTTTGATTCGATTTAGTGAACCGTACCGGGTTTGTCGGAGAGTCAATATTGTATAAAGCCAGGCATCTAGTAGAAAATGCTTTCGCTAAGCTAAAACAGTATAGGGCGGTTGCCACCAGATTTGATAAGCTCAAGCAGAGTTATGAAAATACGGTCGCTCTTGCTTGTGCTTATATCTGGCTCAAATTATGAATGTTCAACAGGCTCTAGATAACTTCCAAACTTTAAATTAATTGAGTAGAACGCACTGCCTTACACAATAACGCTTTATACTTTTCTATTGTCATGTTCAAATAAAACTGATTAAAAATAATCTGATCATAACAAAGGTACTTAACCTATGATAATGAATAAAAACGTGAATAATAAATGGCATGCTGACCCATTTTTTCAACAAGCCACCCACACAAGACAGATGTCACAAGGTGAGGCTCAGCTGCCTATTAAGTACTTTGATGCGTCAAGCCTGATTGCTTTTTTTATGGTCGATTATGACAAAGCAGTCAGTGTATTGGACAATCCAAAGTTAAAGGTTGCTAAGCTTATAGGCAATAAAGCGTTATTTAGTCTAGCTTTCTATGATTATCGTGAATTAACTGATGGCGAGCCTTATCACGAAGTTGCATCAAGTATGCTTGTCTATCCTGCAGACCAAGACACACCGACTCATCCATTGGTGGAAATGACATTACCACCAGATCGACGCAATACCGGCATGTGGGTTTGTGATTTACCGGTAACCACCGAAGTTGCGTGTCGTGCAGGTAAAGAATTATGGGGCTACCCGAAATTCGTCACCGATATTGATTTTAATTTAGACAATAAGGATTTTAGTAGTTCTGTCAAACATCCAGAGAATCCTCAAACATCAATCTTGTCATTATCAGGTACGATCGGCGCATCAGTTACCGCACCTTGGGCAGACTTAGTTTTATATTCAATGTTAAATGATGCGTTAATACGGGCAACCGCAGATACACGTACATTAAATGGCGCTAAAATTGCCACTAAAGGTGATCTTAAGCTAAGTGTTGATACAACGAACAGTCACCCAATGGCACAAAGGCTCAATAGTCTTGAGTTAAATGGTGCGACGCCTTTTTCAGTCACCTTTACTGATAGCTTGCAATTGCGTTTAAATGAAGGCGTAATTTTTTGATTGATGATTTGAACTTCAAAAATCTGCTTACAGTAAATTTTTTTAAGGAGCAATTCAATAATCAATTAACTCCTTCTACTTTAATGCTAACATGCTTACTTAAACAATCAGACTCATAATATCTATTGTTCGCATAACGGGCGTTATGACAAATGACTTCAATTAGAACGGTAATCATCCCAAGTATCAGACCCTTATCTAGAGCCTGTTGAACATTCATAATTTGAGCCAGATATAAGCACAAGCAAGAGCGACCGTATTTTCATAACTCTGCTTGAGCTTATCAAATCTGGTGGCAACCGCCCTATACTGTTTTAGCTTAGCGAAAGCATTTTCTACTAGATGCCTGGCTTTATACAAGTCCCAGTCCATATGGTCGTTAGAAGACTGAGTGTTTCGTTTTCGAGGGATGTTATTATGCGTCCCTGCTTGTTCAATATGGGCTCGTAGTGCATCAGAATCATAGCCTTTATCGGCACATAAAACCTCTGTATCGCTCAAATTAACCTTATCTATTAAATCAGGTGCGACTTTGACATCGTGGGTTGTGCCATCTGATAAAAGAAAGGTAATCGGATTGCCATGAGCATCAACTGCTAAGTGAATCTTGGTCGCGCGGCCTGCCACACTTTTGCTAATGGATTGTAGGTTCTCGTTGCCTCCATTGCTGTGCTGATGCGCTTTAATATGAGTGCCATCGATAAAGACCCACTCAAGGTCTGCGTCTTTGATCAGTAACGTAAATAATGCAATCAGCTTATTACTGCGAAACCAGCGCTGGTAAGCTTTATAGATGGTATTAGGCTTGCCAAAATACTCGGGTAAGTCGCGCCAAGGACAGCCAACACGCATGCGATAAAGCACGCCTTCAACCGTTTGTCTAAGATTTCCTTTGTCATAGATATTAAGTTCTAGTAATATAGGTTTCAGTCTTGTCCAGTGTTCATCTTTGAGCATGGTGCGAGGCATAGCGAACGATATCTTTTTTGTGTGAGAACTTAAAGATTAACCGTTCGCTATTTTTTTTGCCATTAATTTATACCCAATGTTCAACACGCCCTAAATCTTTTAACCCTTAATATCAAAATGTCGACTAGAACAACAAATTCATATTTCTTCCAATTTACTTCACTTTTAAAATGAAGTTTTTTTTTATTCCTACTGCTTGTTTTTGCTCATTAAATACACAAAAATATCAACATGAGACTAAAAGCATGCAATTCATTACCGAAATAAAATCGCTTTATATTGTAGTCTTTAGTGGATAGTTTAATTAATTATTAATAATGGCAAAGGTGAGGAATAAAAATGCTTAAACTCAAAAAAGTCATACATTTTCTGTTTTCTCATGATAAACCTACAGGTTCGGAAATAGAAAATTCTATTTCTGAAGCAGACACCTATTATCTGGAAGCTGTGCAGCTTGAAAAGCTTTGCCATATTTTAAAGCAACGCCAAGCCGAACATTTTCAAATTACGCAGTTAGAGCAGCAAGAAAGTTATCAACGAAATGCTTTCTGGAACTACTTAAGTGCAGCAACACGTGGACACACCGAAGCGCAATACCGATTAGGTAAACACTTTCTTAAAGGTAGTCTAGGTTTAGATCAGAATTATTTTCATGCTGAAGAATGGCTGAATAAGGCTAAACAGCAAGGTCATTTAAAAGCTGCGCGGTTGTTATCGAATACTTATAGCCAAATGAGTGTCCAATATTAAATAAAAAAACCAGCCCAAAGGCTGGTTTTTTTACGCGCTTTGATTAAGCACCAATTTTGCGGTATTTCTGACGCTTCGCTGCTAGATCATCACCATATTTCTTACGGCGATATTCTTCAAACTCGGTATAGTTACCGGTGAAGAACTCTGGAGTCTCATCTTCAAATGACAAGATGTGAGTCGCAATACGATCTAGGAACCAACGGTCATGCGATACCACCATCACACAGCCCGGGAAGACCAGAATTGCATCTTCTAACGCACGTAAAGTTTCTACGTCCAAGTCGTTTGATGGTTCATCGAGCAGGATTACGTTCGCACCTTGTTGCAGGATTTTCGCAAGTTGTAAACGGTTACGCTCACCACCTGACAATTCACCTACGCGTTTTTGCTGATCTTGGCCTTTAAAGTTAAAGCGTCCAATATAAGCACGAGATGCAATTTCATAATCACCCACTTTCAGGATGTCCAGACCGCCAGACACTTCTTCCCAAACGGTTTTATTGTCATCCAGGGTGTCACGAATCTGACCCACATAAGCAACTTTTACAGAATCACCTAAAGTCACTGTACCAGTATCCGGTTGCTGTTCGCCCGTCATCATACGGAACAGTGTAGTTTTACCTGCACCGTTTGGACCTACGATACCGACAATCGCTGTTGGTGGTACTGTGAAAGACAGGTCTTTATACAGCAGTTTGTCACCAAAGGATTTGCTGATCCCTTCAACTTCAACCACCTTGTTGCCCAGACGTGGACCAGGTGGAATGTAGATTTCAGAAGTTTCGTTACGTTGCTGGAATTCACGAGAGTTAAGCTCTTCGAAACGTTCCATACGTGCTTTGTTTTTCTTCTGCTGGCCTTTCGCATTTGAACGAACCCATTCAAGTTCTTTTTTCAATGCTTTAGCAAAAGATTCTTCCTGTTTATTCTCTTGTTCTAAACGCGCATTTTTCTGTTCCAGCCAAGAAGAATAGTTACCTTGGTAAGGAATACCATGTCCGCGGTCAAGCTCCAGAATCCACTCGGCCACGTTATCCAGGAAGTAACGGTCGTGCGTAATCGCCACGATGGTGCCCGGAAAGTCTTTCAGGAAGCGTTCCAGCCAAGATACAGATTCTGCATCCAAGTGGTTGGTCGGTTCGTCGAGAAGCAGCATGTCTGGTTTAGACAGCAGTAAACGACATAATGCAACACGACGGCGTTCACCACCTGAAAGCATGGTTACATCTGCATCCCATGCTGGCAGGTTCAATGCTGCTGCAGCCTGTTCCAACTGGTTATTCAGGTTATGCGCATCCCAAGTCTGGATAATCGCTTCCAGTTTTTCCTGTTCTTTCGCCAAAGCATCGAAGTCTGCATCCGGATCTGCATAGTCTGCAAATACCTGATCAAGGCGTTCTAATGCATCAAGTGCTTCACGTACGCCGTCTTCAACGTTGCCACGAACGTCTTTGGTTGGATCAAGTGGTGGTTCTTGCTCGAGGTAACCGATTTTGATACCCGGTTGCGCACGTGCTTCACCAGAGAAATCTTTATCTACGCCCGCCATAATACGAAGCAAAGTAGATTTACCTGCACCGTTCAGACCAAGCACACCAATTTTTGCGCCTGGGAAAAATGATAAGGAGATATCCTTGAGAATTTCGCGCTTTGGCGGAACCATCTTGGACACTCGGTTCATCGTATAAATATATTGGGCCACGTAGGACTCCTCAATTGAAAAACCAAATGGGGAAGAAACAAACTTCCCCTGCTCAATCATGAGCGAAAAAATAATCGGCTATTATACGCAGAAAGTCTTCAAAACATAAGCCATTCACGTGAAGTTAATGCCTTGTTACAAGTTTAATCCTGTTTATTTTTCAAACAGTATTTCTGACACCTAAACTTGCATTATTTTGCTGATGCTATATCGTTAATTAAGATATTTATTTGAATAAATATGCACTTTTCTTCATATTTCAAGTGCTAATATTTGAGCAGTTTCAATACAGCAGAAAACACAAGAAGACCAACGATCATGACTTATAAAGCAGAAACTTTAGCGATTCACGCAGGCTATAGCCCGGAACCTACTACTAAAGCTGTTGCGGTTCCCATTTATCAAACTACCTCATATGCTTTTGACAATACTCAGCACGGTGCAGACCTGTTTGATTTAAAAGTTCAGGGCAATATTTATACCCGTATCATGAACCCAACCACGGCAGTGCTGGAACAACGTATTGCAGCTATGGAAGGCGGGATTGGTGCGCTGGCATTGGCTTCGGGTATGGCTGCGATTACCTATGCGATTCAGACCATTGGTGAAGCGGGTGACAATATTGCTTCAGTGTCTACTTTATATGGCGGCACCTATAACCTGTTTGCGCATACGCTGCCTAAACAAGGGATTGAAATTCGCTTCTTTGATTATCAAAACCCAGAGGCATTACGTGGCCTAATTGATGACAAAACCAAACTGGTTTTTGTGGAATCGATCGGTAATCCACTAGGTAATATCATTGATCTGGAAGCGATTTCCAAGATTGCCCATGAATATGGCATACCAGTCATCGTTGATAATACAGTTGCCACCCCAGTCCTACAGAAATCTTTTGATTTCGGTGCCGACATCGTGGTGCATTCACTGACCAAATATATTGGTGGTCACGGGAATTCGATTGGCGGCATTATCGTGGATAGTGGCAAGTTCCCATGGGGGCAACATGCCGAGCGTTTCCCTGCTTTGAATACACCGGATCCGAGTTATCATGGTGTGAATTATGTCGAAGCTTTAGGTGAAGCGGCGTATATAGCGCGTGCTCGTGTCGTACCTCTGCGTAATACCGGGGCAGCGATCAGCCCACAAAATGTATTTTTAATTCTGCAAGGCTTGGAAACTTTGAGCCTGCGTATGGAACGTCATACTGAAAATGCGCTGAAGGTTGCAGAATATTTACAACAACATCCGAAAGTAAAATGGGTCAATTATGCTGGCCTGAAAGATCACCCGCAGCATGCTTTGGCACAAAAATATGTGAAAGGTAAACCGTCTGCCATTCTGACTTTTGGTGTAGAAGGTGGTCGTGAAGGCGGTGCCCGTTTTATTGATGCCCTGCAACTGTTCACCCGTCTGGTCAATATTGGGGATGCCAAGAGTCTCGCCTGTCATCCTGCAACCACCACCCACCGCCAGCTCAATCCTGAAGAGCTTAAATCAGCAGGTGTGAGTGAAGATATGGTTCGTTTATCAATCGGGATTGAACATATTGATGACCTGATTGCGGATCTGGAACAATCTCTCACAGCAGTTTAAGCGCCATTTTAAAGCAGAAAACTCCAGCAAAAATGCTGGAGTTTTTTTATTTATTTTTTGAATACAATCACTTGCTTTGTGATTTATTTTTATGATAAAAATCAATTGAAACGGCGAACACAAATAGAGCAATTACTCTAATTTTTTATTTTATTTTCAATAGTTTAATGTATAGATTTTCTTAAATAATTAGTTATCATCTTCGCTCTTATCTCTGTTAGAGCCATCTTTGATTTTTTAATAAAAATAATTTGAACGCAGTCTTCAAATTAGGGATAACAAACGTGAAAACTAGACTACAGAAACAATTGGAAAAACGTATTGCAGGTAAAACTGTTCTCATTACAGGCGCATCCAGTGGTATAGGTTTAACGACGGCACATCAGCTGGCAGATGCTGGCGCACATGTTTTACTGGTCGCGCGTACCAAAGACACCCTAGAACAAGTAAAAAAAGAAATTGAATCCAAAGGCGGTAAAGCTTCGGTATTTCCATGTGATCTCAACAATATGGAATCCATTGATGAAGTGTCCAAACAGATTATTGCTTCAGTCGACCATATCGATATCCTGATTAACAATGCGGGCCGCTCGATTCGCCGTGCGGTGCATGAATCAGTAGATCGTTTTCATGATTTTGAACGTACCATGCAGCTAAATTATTTTGGTGCAGTGCGCCTGGTGATGAATATCCTGCCGCAAATGATGATTCGCCGTGCAGGTCATATCATCAATATCAGCTCGATTGGTGTATTGGCGAACGCCACCCGCTTCTCGGCTTATGTCGCATCTAAAGCGGCACTGGATGCTTTCAGCCGCTGTCTGTCTGCAGAAGTCCATTCACATAAAATTGCAATCACTTCAATTTATATGCCTTTGGTTCGTACACCAATGATCGCACCGACCAAGATCTATAAATATGTGCCTACCCTGTCTCCGGAACAGGCAGCTGAACTGGTTGCTTATGCGATTGTGAAACGTCCGAAGAAAGTCGCAACCAATTTGGGACGTCTGGCTTCGATTACCTATGCGATTGCACCAGACATCAACAATGTCCTGATGTCGATCGGTTATAACCTGTTCCCAAGCTCTTCAGCATCAGTGGGTCAGCCACAAAAACTGAACTGGGTACAAAAGGCCTATGCGCGAATCTTCCCGGGTGAGCACTGGTAATTTCGTCAAGAATATTCTGGCCGCCTAAGGGCGGCTATTTTATTTCTGCACTTTAGAGATTCAATCCCTCAGGTTTATAATCAGAATGCGCCTAACGACACATCTTGTCTTTTCAGGCACAGATTTTTGCCGCAAATGCGACGAGATCACGTACACTATGGACGGATATTTCCTATCCATCTTTTTATATTCTGATTCAATTAATGGAAACCCTTATGAACAACGTGCAATGGCTCGATGAAGTAAAATTTAACGAACAAGGTCTGATCCCTGCCATTGCTCAGCACCATCAAACTGGTCGTGTATTGATGGTCGCCTGGATGAACCGTGAAGCGCTGGATTTAACTGCTGAAAAAAATCAGGCAGTGTATTTCTCCCGTTCGCGCAATAAGCTATGGCATAAGGGCGAAGAATCTGGTCATTTCCAGACTGTGCATGAAATCCGTCTGGACTGTGATGCTGACGTGATTATTTTACAGATTGAACAGCATGGTGGTATTGCCTGCCATACTGGTCGTGAATCATGTTTCTACCGCAAACTGACACCGAATGGCTGGGAAATTGTGGATGCACAAATCAAAGATCCTGCTGCGATTTACGGTGAAAAATCAACAAATCCACATACCCTTGCCATGAATGCCTCAACCGCTCAGTCTGAACAAGTTGAAGTATTGTCATACTTGGGCGAGATGATGATAGAGCGTAAGAAAGCTGATCCGGAATCCTCTTATGTGGCTAAGCTGTACCATAAAGGCCTCAACAAGATTCTGGAAAAAGTCGGTGAAGAAAGCTTTGAGACCGTGATCGCGGCTAAAGATTTCAAAACTGAAGCCTCTGAAGACAACAAGAATGACCTGATCTATGAAGTGGCTGATTTATGGTTCCATACCATTGTGATGCTCGGTTACTTCGACCTGGATCCGCAACTGGTCCTGAATGAACTGGCACGCCGTCAGGGTCTATCCGGTCTGGTTGAAAAAGCCAATCGCCAACATTAAATCGTGAATGAATCTACCTGTGTCTGATCTGCAAAAACCCAAAGCGACCTATGAGCAGGCCACTGCCATTGATAACGCACGTCTGGGAAAATCTTTTAAAGTCATTGCCTATGCGGGCACAGGTAAAACCACCACCCTGCAAATGATCAGTGATGCCATGCCGGAACGGCGCGGCATGTATCTGGCGTTTAATAAATCGATTGCCTCAGAAGCACAAAACAAGTTTCATCGTGGTGTGGACTGCCGAACATTTCACTCTCTGGCTTTTCGCAGTGTTCCACGTGGAGTCACGGATAAGCTACGCCTACCACGTTTAAGTCCAAGCTTTATTGCCAAGGAATATCGCCTTGAACCGATGACCTTGCGCCGGATGATGGGCGGACGCTATGAAAAGTATGTACTGATGCCTTCGCGTCTGGCTAGTCTGGTCGCGAATGCAGTTGGCTATTTCTGCTCGACCAGTTCGCAATATCCTGCCCCGCGGCATATTCAGGCACCGAGCTGGCTACATCCAGATGATATTGAAGCACTGCAAAAGAAACTTTATCCAGCAGTTGAACGGCGTTGGCTAGAGTCAATTGATCCCAATCATCAGGCCGGGATTGGGCATGATATTTACCTGAAACTTTGGGCATTGTCTGAGCCCAATATTCCTGCCGACTATGTGCTGTTTGATGAAGCACAGGATGCCGACCCACTGATGCTGGGAATTTTGCTGAAACAGCGTAGCACTCAGGTCATCTATGTCGGCGATGCGCATCAGCAGATTTATGCCTGGCGTGGCGCAGTGAATGCCATGCAGCAGCTGCCGCTACCCGAATCTCGTCTGACCACTTCATTCCGTTTCGGGCCTGAAATTGCGTTAAATGCCAATGCGATTTTGGGAGCATTGAATGAAACCGTGCCCTTACTCGGTAATCCGCACTTAAACTCCAAAGTCGTCAATAAACCGCACACTAAATTACGCGATGCGATTCTATGCCGGACCAATGCGCGTGCTATGGAACTATTACTTGCCGGTTTAGTACGTGGCGATAAAGTCAGCCTGCAAGCGGATCATGTCAAACTGAACCGTTTTGTTGATGCCGCTGCGATGCTGAAACAGGGCAAGCGTGTAGTTGATGTGCCTGAACTGGCCTGGTTTAACTCATGGCATGATGTACACGAATACTGTGAGACCAATGAAGGCAGTGATATCAAGCCTTTAGTCAAACTGGTCGATGAACATGGTACTGATCCCCTGAAAACTGCCCTCGCCAAAATCACGCCAATCGGGCAAGCGGACTACATTATCTCTACCGCGCATAAGGCCAAAGGTTTGGAATGGGATCGTGTGCATATTGAAGATGATTACCAGTTCAAGCTGAACGAGAAAGACCATAAAATTAGTGACGAAGAGTTACGTCTGCTGTACGTGGCTTGTACTCGTGCTAAAGTAAGCTTAAATATTCATCACATTTATGACCTCATTCAACAACTGAAAATCAGGATGCCACAGTCACTGCGCCAAGCCGTCGGCTAAGGTAAAACATAGATGTAAAAATCACGCTACAGGTGATCCATGCACATCGAAAAAATACAACTCAAACATGCTCTGCACTTTTCTAATATCCAGCTCGATTTTGATCTGCAAAAATCACCTGTGACTTTAATTCTGGGTGATCAGGGTTCAGGTAAAACCACCTTGCTGCGCTTGAGTTATCAGGCTTTAACCTGGTTTTCTGCCCGTTTTCGCGACTTGCGTACTGCAGGTTTAAGCATGCTGGATCAGGATATCCTGCAAAACCGCCTGCAATCCAAAATTGATATCCAGGTGCGTTTTCCTGATGATTTGGGATCATTACCTGAATCAGCACAGGGGGAAGTAGCCCCTGCCCAATCCTGTTCCTGGCAGTTATACAAAACTTTAAATAGTCAGGGCATTGGCTTTGCCAAAGCGGAAACCCAGCAACTCGATGCCATGGTGAATCTCTATCAAAAGGCAAGGCAACATGACCCTTTGCTCGGTCTGCCTATGGTCGCCTATTATCCGGCTGAACGCTTCGTCAATGAAATCAATTTACTCAGCAAAAATAATCAAGCCATTTTTCAGACTGCGCATGCCTATGAAATTACTGCCATTCCTTTTACGACTTTTGCACGTTTCTTTGAATGGTTTCGTGAAGTCAGTGATATTGAAAATGCACAAAGTGCCAAGATCATTGACCAGATTCTAGATCAGGCGTTACAGCAATCGGACGATATTCAAACAGATCAGCTGGCCCAGCAAATTGAAAAAGCCAAAGCGCATATGCATACGCCAAGCCTGACTGCTTTGCGTGAAGCTTTATCCATTGTGCTGCCGGAACTTCGCCAGATTTATCTCGATTACCAGCCCAAGCTGCAATTAATGGTGCGTTATCAGGATCACACTTTTAGCTTTCAGCAGTTGTCGAGCAGTATCCGGAACTGGATTGCACTAGTGGGAGATATTGTACGACGCCTTTGTCTGCTTAATCCACACAGCTTATTTCCTTGTCAGGAGGGTACTGGCATTTTGCTGATTGATGAAATTGACCATCAACTGGATCAGGACATGGCTGCCGTCATTTTACCGCGTCTGCATCAAGCGTTTCCTAACTTGCAGATTATTGTGACTGGAAACCGGCCGGAATTGCTGGAACAGGCTCAGGATTTTCAGTGTCTAAAACTGGAAAATAAACAGCTGCATCACATCCATCTGAATCCAATGCAGGTTCAGTATGATCACTTCTATGCAGAGTTGCTTGAGATTAGCCAAAATCATAATGATATAGAAAAAGTTGAAGATGCACTTCAAGAACCAGAAACAGCCAACCTGACGGCTCAGTCTGTTCTGCAACTGATTCAGGAACAGCTAAGCGCAGAACAGCAACAGGAGCTTTTACAGCTCTTGAGTCAGGATAATTCACAAAGCTTGCCTCAATCTTCTTAAATAGTCCTGAAACGATAATGCAATTTAAAAAATAAAATCAGGATGCAAGAATAGGTTTGGATTTTCTGCATTCCTGATCAAGAAGTTATAAATTTTTATCAATAAATGCAGGGAGTTTGATCTTTATTTTCGGTCAAATTTGTACGAGATGTTCAAGCATGCACCCCATATCAAAACCAAGCTTACATATAATCTACAAGTTCTACATAAAAACATTGATGTTGTGGTTATCCTGTAATATGATCGGTTTTACTTGCAATTTTCGTTGTAAAATCGGAATTTGCTATCGTTTATAAGTTGCGCAATACAACTGTTTTATTCTGTTTGAATATCATTCTGGCTTTCAAGATCGAGAAGTTTTGGGTCGCTCTTTGCGGTCCTGTAATCCTTGAAAGATAAAGATTCACCCTAGGTTGACCTTAACCTATATCACGACAATGGATACGAGTGTGCTGCCAATTATTATATTGTTACCGTTAGTATTAGGCACAACCCTTGTCTCGTGGCTGAAGCAATTTTCACGCGGGGTAACGGCTTTAGGAGCAATTGCCGTCAGTCTCAGCAGTTTCTTATTACTGTTGAGTCAGGCGCCTGCTGTATTTAATGGAACGGTAATTACCCAGACTTGGTCCTGGCTACCCCAGCTTGGAATCGATTTCAGTTTCCGGCTGGATGCTTTGGGCATGCTGTTTGCTCTGCTGATTAGTGGAATTGGCACCCTGATTTATATCTATGCCTATTACTATCTCAGCCCTAAAAACTCTCTAAGTAAACTGTATTTCCTGCTGATGCTGTTTATGGCAGCGATGCTCGGCATTTCATTGTCTAATAATCTTCTGATTCTCCTGATCTTTTGGGAACTCACCAGTATTTCTTCTTTCCTGCTGGTGGGTTACTGGAGCAATTACGAAGCGGCTCAACGCGGCTCTCGTATGGCTCTGACCATTACCGGGATGGGCGGCTTATCTATGCTGGGTGGTTTTATTCTGCTTGGACAGATTACGGGTACCTATCAGATTGACCAGATCCTGATGATGGGCGAACAGATTCAGGCGCATGCTCTATTTGTACCGACATTATTATTAATTCTACTCGGTGCTTTTACCAAAAGTGCGCAGTTCCCATTTCACTTCTGGTTACCAAATGCCATGGCAGCACCGACGCCGGTGTCTGCCTATCTGCACTCTGCCACTATGGTCAAAGCGGGCCTGTTTTTAGTTGCGCGTTTATTGCCAATTTTTGCAGGCGCGGCGCTGTTCCATAATATTGTTACTTTTATCGGGTTATTTACCCTATGTGTGGCAGCATTCTTTGCCATCTTTAAAGAAGATCTGAAAGGTCTGTTGGCCTATTCAACTATTAGCCATTTAGGCCTGATCATGTGTCTGCTGGGTATTGGCTCACCACTCGCCGTCGCAGCAGCAATTTTCCATATCATTAACCATGCAACCTTTAAAGCTGCTTTGTTCATGATTGCCGGGATCATTGACCATGAATCCGGTACCCGGGATCTGCGAAAATTGTCCGGTCTTTGGCAAATGCTGCCTTTTACCGCAACGCTGACCATGATCACTGCCGCCTCCATGGCTGGTATTCCATTAACTAATGGTTTCTTGTCCAAAGAGATGTTCTTTACCGAACTGGTCGCAAACTTAAGTGGCCCAGTCATGATCGGTGCAGCTATTGCAGGAACACTGGCCGGGATTTTCGCTGTCACCTATTCGATTCGTCTGGTACATGGCGTGTTTTTTGATGGTCCATTAGGCCAGCAAGTCCCAAATAAAGATGTGCATGAGCCACCATTTGGTATGCGTGCACCGGCTATTTTACTGGCTTTCCTGTGTATCGCAGTCGGCCTGTTACCAGGATTACTGGTCGAAAAGATTGTAAATAGCACCACACAAGCGTCAACCCAGAATTTCGCCTTTGAAGGCACTCATCTCGCCCTTTGGCACGGTATTAATCTACCTTTGGTGATGAGTATTATTGCGATATTCGGCGGTGCGATTTTCTATTTTGCACTGGCCAAAGGCGGCGCAATTCGGGAAATTGATCTGGATCCAAAACTCGGCAAACTTCAAGGTCGTGTACTATTTGATCTGTTCCTGAAAAATCTGTTACTGAATTCAAGACGTTTCCGCCGTGCGACTGAAAATGGCAAACTGCAAAGTTATATTTTATGGATTGTACTGTTTACCATTGGTCTGGTGGGCTACCCTCTTGTAGTCAATGGGATTGATACCGGTAGCCGGGAACTGACCCATGCACCGGTTCTGGCCATCGTTCTATGGTTATTGCTGTTCTCTGCCTGCTGGATGATGCTTTGGTTCCATCATGAACGGATTAAGGCCATCCTGATCAGTGGTGCGGTCGGTCTGGTCGTCACCATGGTTTTCATTGGTTTCTCGGCACCCGACTTGGCTTTAACCCAGATTACAGTCGATGTAGTAACGACGGTTCTGCTACTGATGAGCCTGTCTCTACTGCCACAACTGACGCCTTATGAATCCAGCCCGACCCGACGCTGGCGAGATGCAGTGATTGCAGTCTGCGGAGGTCTAGGAATTGCAACAGTTGCCTGGCTGGTTATGACGCGTGACCATAATTCAATTTCCTGGTTCTTCATCCAACAATCGATTCCGCTTGGTGGCGGTACAAACGTCGTCAATGTAATTCTGGTCGATTTTCGTGGTTTCGATACCTTCGGCGAGATTACCGTACTTGGAATTGCCGCAATCGGGGTGCTGAGCCTGATGGACGGTATGCGTGCTCATGGCACCACCATTACTCAAGGCCTGACTTACCGTTTTAACCCCTCCCCTTTGATGCTGCGTATTACCGCATCATGGATTTTACCGGTAGCCCTAGTGGTTAGTCTGTATATCTTTATGCGCGGCCATAATCTTCCGGGTGGCGGTTTTATTGCCGGTCTGATCACCTCATTGGCCTTGATCATTCAATACGTTGCCATTGGTCAGGATCATGCAGAAAAAATGCTGGGAGCTAAATCTGGACGTCTCTATGAGATCTGGATTGGTATCGGCCTGACTATTGCAGGCCTAACTGGCATCGCAGCCTGGTTCTGGTCACGTCCTTTCCTGACCAGTGCTCATATTCATGTCCATCCACCATTACTTGGCGATATGCATCTCGCTTCTGCTGCCCTATTCGATGTCGGTGTCTATGTCACCGTAGTCGGGGCGACCATGCTGATGATTTCCGTTCTGGGTGACTCCCGTCACTCAAGTATGACTGGCCCAGTACCAAGAGGATAATAGAATGATTAGTTTAGAACTTTTATTAGCCTCAGCAATTGGCCTACTCACTGCCACTGGGATCTATCTGATTCTGCGGGCACGTACCTTTCCGGTCGTCCTTGGACTGGCCATGATTGGTTATGCAGTGAACCTGTTTTTATTTGCCATGGGCCGTATTCAGATGAATTCGCCTGCAGTGCTCACCGAAGCCACGCAGGTCACCGATCCTTTACCTCAGGCGCTAGTGCTGACCGCCATTGTAATCGGTTTTGCCACCACCGCCTTTATTGTACAGCTGGCCTTACGTAGCCGTTATGAATCAGGAACAGATCACGTTGATTCCAAAGAAGAAATACCGCAACATGACCCACGCGAGGATGAGCCGTAATGACTGATCTTCTCAACTTCTTGAATCAACACACCCCTATTTTCAGTATTCTTTTACCGGCCTTTACTGCCTTTATTTTAGTACTGTTAGGTAACCCGGGTTCCGGTTCTCTGATTACCGACTGGCGTCAGCCGTGGCGTCGTGGCGTGAGTCATATTTCGACCCTATTGGGTCTGATTATGGCGATTGGCTATCTGATCAATAGCAGCCAAGGGCAAATTAATGTCTACACTTTAAGTGAATGGGCTGCCCCTTTTGGTATTGTGCTGGTCCTAGACCAACTCTCTGCCTTGATGCTGGTACTGACCTATGCACTCGCTTTGCCAATCGTTTGGTATGCCAGCAAAGAATGGGATATTCGCGGGCGCTATTTCCACGCCATGGTGCATTTTTTATTAATGGGGCTTAGTGGTGCCTTTCTGACCGGTGACTTGTTTAACCTGTTCGTGTTCTTCGAGATCCTGTTAATGGCATCCTATGTCCTACTTTTGCATGGGCAAGGCAAGGCACGCTTCCAGCTCGGTGTACATTATGTGGCTATTAACCTGCTCGCTTCTGCCATGTTCCTGATCGGGCTCGGCATGATTTATGGCAGTGTCGGCAGTCTGAATATGGCTGATGTCGCTAGACTGATGCCAACTTTGGCAGGCGATGAACATAAGCTGGCCGTTGCAGGCGGACTGATGCTATTTGTGGTGTTCGGGATCAAGGCAGCCATGTTACCGGTAGGCCTGTGGCTTCCTAAAACGTATGCTGTTGCGACTACTCCGGTGGCTGCCCTGTTTACCATCATGACCAAAGTCGGGATCTACGCGATTATCCGGGTCAATGGCACTGTATTTGATGATGAATATAGCCACCAGATTCTGATGAACTGTCTGCTGGTAATTGGGGTGATTACTTCACTGTATGGGGCATTTGGTGCCATTGGGACTGAACGTCTACGTCGTTTCGTCGGCTTTATGATCCTGTCTTCGGTCGGCACCATTCTGATTGCGATTGCCATGAACAGCACTCAGGCTTGGGCAGGTGCCTTGTACTATATGGTACACAGTACCCTAATTGGCGCAGCGTTTTATATCCTATGTGGCTGGATTACCTCACAACGCGGTGAATTTAAAGATCACTTTAAAATTGCCCCACAGATGAAACAGAATACTTTGGTTTCCATTGTATATTTCATCATTGCCTTGATGATGGCCGGCTTACCACCTTTCAGCGGCTTCTTCGGTAAGGTGTTTATCCTGCAAGCTTCAGGACAGTCTGAGCATCAAATGCTGATTATCTTTACGGTTCTACTGGTCAGCTTACTAAGTATTCTGGCTTTTACCCGGGTCGGTTTTATTCTGTTCTGGCGTTCAAGCAAACCTGAACAGGATGAAAATTCTGCAGAATTCAGCAAGTATGAAGCCTTACCAAGTAAGGCACCGGCACGTAATGACCGGGTTATTTATCTACTATTGCTCAGTCTGACTGCCTTCGTTGTTTTTGCTGCACCGATCTATCAATATAATTATCAGACCGCAGCACAGATTAAAACCAATCCGATTTATGAAGCCGCATTGCTAAAACGTGATGCTGAAGGTAAGTTCATCAGTGTACAGCCATTTGATCCGGGTTATTTACCGGAAACCAAATATGGTGGTGAAACGCCTGATCCAAATGCGCATCTGATTCCTTATGTCATTTCAGAAAATACCTTAAATGGCGAACATATTTCTGAATTTAAACAGCGTCAGATAGATAAACAGTATATTGAACAGAACAAATACGACGACAATCAACTTAAACCGGCGGAGGGACTTTAATGGCTGAATCATTACTTCAACGCTGGTTCCCACATCCTTTCGTTTCGGTCATTGTGGCGATGAGCTGGGTCATGCTGGCCCATAATATGGAAGTCGGCACACTCCTTATGGCAATATTTCTGGCCATTTTGATTCCCCGAATAGTCGCCCCTTTTATTGATTACACACCGAATATCCGGTGGGTGCCAGCGATGCGCCTGTTTTGGGTCGTCGTTTGGGACATCATTGTCGCAAACATTAAGGTAGCGATTCTGGTTCTGGGACCGACCAAAAATCTGCATCCCAAATGGTTTCGTGTTCCTCTGGATACCGAACATGAAGAAGTAAATACTTTACTGGCGATGATCATTACCACGACACCTGGTACAGTTTCTGCGGGGATTGATCAGGACCGTGGCGATATTCTGGTGCATGCCTTAAGCACGGATGATGAAGAGGCCGAAATTGAAACCATCAAACAGCGCTATGAACAACCATTGATTAAAATTTTTAGCGCACAATCAGGAGCTGAAGCATGACCATTCTGCCATATGCATTGCTGATTTGTCTGGGTGCTGTCACGATCTCCATGTTGCTGTGTCTGATCCGGCTGGTCATGGGCCCATCAATCGTCGACCGTCTGCTGGCACTGGACACCCTATTTTTAAATGCAACCTGTCTGGTGGTGATTCTGGGAATCTACTGGAGCAGTACTTTCATGTTTGAAGGTGCCTTACTAGTGGCCATGTTAGGTTTTGTCTCTACCGCTGCCCTTGCCCGCTATTTCACCACTGGCCATGTCATCGACTAGGAGTTCTTAAATGCCTTTAATTTTAGAAATACTAGTTTCGATTTTTTTATTGATTGGCGCGTTCTTTATGCTGGTGGGCGGTATTGGGATGATACGTCTACCCGACCTGTTTATGCGTCTGCATGCACCGACCAAATCCAGTACCTTAGGATTGGGAAGCTTCCTGATCGCTTCTATTATTTTTTCAGCCATCTATGGCCGTTTAGGTTTTGCCGAAGTACTGATTACCCTATTTGCCTTCATTACTGCACCGGTATCTGCCAACCTGATGGCGCAAGCGGCCTTACATTTACGTTTGCGTTCGATGAGTGGTGAAGTGCCAGAAACTCTGGAACGTCCATTGCCTTGGCAGAAAACCCGCCGTCGTGCATTTTATGAAAAGAAAATGAATGATCAAGACTCAAGTAATAGTTAGCCAGTTCGTAAGCGTCCGCTGAACACACCTTATGAATTCGTCCTATAAGCCTTAATTTAGTCCTCACTTAAAAACAAGTGGGAACTTAAATTTATGACTACAAATAACCAGACATCCATCGCATCTCTTACGATAAAACGAAGAACATATAGTGCTGAATTTAAACAGCAGATCGTTCAGGCGTGTAAAGCATCGGAGGTTTCAATTGCTTCGGTCGCTTTGCAACATGGATTGAATACAAATCTTGTATCCAAATGGATTCGCTTAATTGATGCTAAGCCAGGGAATGATCGCTCACTACTACCGAATAAACCTGCATTTATTGCCTTATCTTGCTCTGCACCATTAGATCCTATTTCTACTGGCATGTTAACGGTTCAAATTACTTTACCCCACTCAAAAGCAGAAATTGGCTTGAAATGGCAAGTATCAGAAATGTCTGCTTTAGCAAAATTACTCAAGGCACTTACAACATGATCCGTATCGATGAAATCTGGTTGTCTACTCAGCCCATGGACATGCGTGCAGGTATGGATACGGCCATGGCTCAGGTGGTGAGAGCCTTTGGCTACATCAAACCGCATTGTGCTTACCTGTTCTGTAATAAACGTGGCCATCGCATGAAAGTGCTGGTACATGATGGACTGGGGATCTGGCTGTGTGCTCGGCGGTTGGAACAGGGAAAATTTCACTGGGCTAAAGTTCACCAGGGTGAAAGCGTAGCCCTCAGCCCAGAACAGTTACAGGCACTGATCCAGGGTTTGCCTTGGCAGCGCATTGGACGACAGCAAGTGGTCACAATGCTCTAAACTAGCTTGGTCCAAGTTGCTATTCTCCAAACGTTCTATTTCATTCTTCTCATGACCTCAGGCATACTGCGGTCATGAATACACTGCCTGATTTAAGCCAACTGACCCATGAACAACTGCTGGAATTTACTAGACAGTTGGCAATGCAACATCAGTCTCTGGCACAATCAAACCAGCAATTAGATGCCAAAGTTCAGCATCTTGAAGTATCCAATCTGCAATTAGATGCCAAAGTTCAGCATCTTTCCATTCTCAATCAAAAATACGAGCATGAACTTGCGCTGTTTAAAAAGCACAAATTCGGCAGTAAAAACGAACATCTCACCGCAAAACAAATCCATCTCTGGGATGAAGCGGTCGAAGAAGATATTGCCGCTGTTGATCTGGAACTGGAACGGCTGAATGCAGATAAAACTGATGCAGCGACACACAAAGCCACAGTCAACAAACCTAAACGTCGACTGCTGCCCGATCATCTACACACCATCCGTATTGAGCATGAACCTGCATCAACCCAATGCAGTTGTGGCTGCCAGTTACGTCGTATCGGCGAAGATATCAGTGAAAAACTGCATTTCAGACCGGCACAGTTCTATAAGGAACAGCATGTACGTGGCAAATGGGTCTGTGATCAGTGTGACACCCTGACTCAGCAAGCGATGCCCGCCTATGTGATTGATAAAGGTATTGCCAGTCCTGAACTGCTCAGCCATGTGCTGGTATCGAAGTATGCCGATCATTTGCCGCTGTACCGTCAGCGCCTGATCTATCAGCGGGCGGGCATTGATCTGTCCAGATCCACGTTATCTGACTGGATTGGTCGCTGCGGTGTAGAACTGGAACCTCTGGCCAATGCCTTAAAACAGGTGGTGCTGCAACAGCGGGTGATCCATGCCGATGAAACACCAGTCACCATCATGCGGATGGGTGATGATGAGAAAAAACCGAAGAAAGGTTATGTCTGGGCCTATGCCACTACACAGTACAATCCAGTTCAAGCGGTGATCTATGACTTTCAGGATAGCCGTTCAGGTCAGCATGCAGAAGAGTTCCTGAATGGCTGGCAGGGCCATCTGGTCTGTGATGATTACAGTGGTTATAAAGCACGCTTTAAATCAGGCGATGTCATTGAGGTGGGCTGCATGGCGCATGCGCGTCGTAAATTCCATGAGCTACATGTGACTGGGAAAAGTCAGATCGCTGAACAGGCATTAGTGCTGATTCAGAAACTGTATGCGATAGAAGCAGAACTCAGGAAAAAGACCGATAGTACAGCAGAACACCGCCGCGAATACCGACAACAGCATAGCCAACCGGTGATGCAACAACTGTATGAATGGCTCAACCAGCATCAACTGACGGTGCCATCGAGTTCTCCAACCGCCAAGGCCATCAATTACACTCTGAAGCGTTGGCCAGCTTTAAGCCGCTATCTGGATGATGGCAATCTACCGATTTGCAATAATTGGGTGGAAAACCAAGTGCGGCCTTGGGCGTTGGGACGTAAGAACTGGTTATTTGCAGGTTCGCTGCGTAGTGGTCAGCGAGCGGCAAACATCATGACTTTAATCCAGTCAGCAAAGCTGAATGGGTTGGATCCGTATGCCTATTTAAGTGATGTGCTGAAAAGATTGCCGACCCATAAAGTGACCCAAATAGAAGAATTGCTACCACACCGCTGGAAATCCAACTCAAATTAAAAAATAGACATGGGGTTCAGCGGACGCTTACGCCAGTTCTACTTAAAAGTTCAGTAATAAAAAAGCCACCCTAAGGTGGCTTTTTTATTGAGCTTTATAAAAGCTTATTCTTCATCTTTCTTATCTTCAGCAGGAGGTAAATCCTTCACTGCTTCAGCAATCAGACCAAACATATAGTTACCATATGCATTGGTTTTGTCGTAATGGAAACGTAGACGAGGTGTAATACGTGTCTTGATCCGACGGCTCAGTTCATGGCGCAAGAACCCAGATGCCTTATTCAGGACATCGAGTGTTTCTTTATTTGCCGCTTCACTTTGCTCATCACCCAGTTCACGCCCCATTACTGTGACATAAACTTCTGCATATCCTAAGTCTGGGCTCACCTTCACGGCTGAGATGGTCACCAGACCCCCCAGACGTGGATCTTTCAGCTCCTGACGGATCAGTTCAGACAACTCACGTTGTACCGTATCCGCCATACGCTTAAGACGTTGACTACCCGCCATTAAAGACTCCGTTTAATCAATTGCACATCATACACTTCGATCTTGTCGAGAGGTTTGATGTCTTTATAGCCTTTCACCGCAAGACCACATTCCATACCGGCACGAACTTCTTCCACCACTTCTTTATAGCGACGAAGAGATTCTAGCTCACCCTGGAAGATCACCACGTCATCACGTAATACGCGAATCGGTTTATTACGGTGTAATACGCCTTCAAGGACCATACAGCCTGCTGCAGCACCAAATTTGCTTGAGTGGAACACTTCACGTACTTGAGCAACACCCAAGATCGTTTCACGGTGTTCAGGAGCAAGCTTACCGCTCATCGCTGCTTTCACGTCATCAATCAATTGATAGATTACTGAGTAGTAACGAATGTCGATACTGTCTGCATCTGCTTTTTGACGTGCAGTATTGTCGGCACGTACGTTAAAGCCCAGAAGAACCGCTTCTGAAGATTCAGCAAGTGTTACGTCAGATTCAGTAATCGCACCTACACCAGAACCGATAATACGTACTTTTACTTCATCCGTTGAAAGCTCAGCCAATGCAACATGCAGTGCTTCCAATGTACCGCGTACATCAGTTTTCAATACCACATTGACGATTGGCACATCTTTTTTGCCCATAGACGCCATGATGTTTTCAAGACGCATTGCAGATTGACGTTCAAGACGTTTTTGACGTTCACGATCCATACGCGCATCGGCAACTTCACGTGCTTTCTTCTCGTCATTCACAACAAGAACTTCGTCACCTGCCATCGGCGCTTCTGGAAGACCCAGAATTTCAACTGGAATCGAAGGACCTGCAGACTTGATACGTTTACCGTTTTCATCGGTCATGGCACGAACGCGGCCATAAGATGAACCAGCAAGAACCAGATCACCCACTTTCAGCGTACCGTTTTGTACAAGAATAGAAGTCACTGCACCGCGGCCTTTATCAACACGCGCTTCAATCACAACACCTTGTGCCGCACCTTCTTCAGACGCCTTCAATTCAAGCAATTCAGACTGAATTAAAATCAGGTCAAGAAGTTCGTCAATACCCGCACCAGTATGTGCAGATACTTTCGCGACAGGAACGTCACCGCCCCATTCTTCAGGTACGATTTCTTTGGTGGTCAATTCGTTCAATACGCGATCTGGATCAGCAGAGTCTTTATCCATCTTGTTGATTGCAACAATGATTGGCGTACCCGCTGCACGTGCGTGATCGATTGCTTCTGCAGTTTGTGGCATCACGCCATCGTCTGCTGCAACAACCAAGACTACGATATCAGTCGCTTTGGCACCACGTGAACGCATTGCAGTAAACGCTGCGTGTCCCGGAGTATCAAGGAATGTGATACTACCTTTATCAGTCGTTACATGATAAGCACCGATATGCTGGGTAATGCCACCTGCTTCACCTTGCGCCACTTTGGCACGACGAATACGGTCCAGAAGCGATGTTTTACCATGGTCAACGTGACCCATAATCGTAACAACTGGCGCACGAGTAGTTTGCGCACCACGAGCTTCTTCAGCCTGTTCAAGCAGGTTATCTTCAACTGCAGTTTCAGAAACCAGTACCGGGTTATGGCCCATTTCTTCAACCACAAGTGCTGCGATTTCCTGATCGATCGCCTGGTTTTGAGTAACCAGTTCACCCATTTTCATCAGTGACTTGATCACTTCACGAACCTTAACCGCCATTTTCGCAGCAAGGTCAGCAACGACAATCGTTTCACCGATTTCAACGTCATAAACCTGTTTTTTCACTGGTTTTTCAAAACCATGCTTGTTCGCTTGGCTAGATTTCAGACCACGTTTGTGTGAGTTATCACGGAAAGACTGCTCTTCACCACGACGACCACCTTTCTTCGGTGAACGTGTATTTGAAGTATTGGTACCACGTTTAATTTCGCGGTCTTCTTTCGCAAATGAGTCTTCATATGCCTGGCCAACCAGACCAGCAGCAAGTGGAGAATCATCAATCACACGAATGGTTGCAGTGGTATCTTCAGAAGAATACTTCGACGCCATCTTGCGCATTTGCTCAAGGGTACGTTGTTGTGCTTCTTCAGCTGCCTTACGACGTGCCGCTTCTTCAGCTGCTTTTAATTGAGCGGCTTGAGCTTCACGTGCTTTTTTCTGTTCTGCTGTTTCAACTTGTTTAACCGCTGCTTTCACAATCGGCTTGTTAGTTGATTTGCGTTTTACCACAACAGCTGCTTTAGGTGTTTCCTGTTTCTCAGTTTCTTGTTTCTGAGCTGCACGCATTGCTTCTAGGGCTTTGCTTGCATTGTTTGTACCCGATTTAGGTGCATCAGCAGGTTTTCTAGCTGGTGCTGACTTCTGTTCAGCTTCTGCTTTCGCTTGCTGTTCAGCTTGAGCCTTCGCTAAAGCTTCTGCTTTAATTTGTTCCGGGTCTGGCTTGACGAATGTATGTTTCTTGCGAACTTCTACATTAATCGTTTTCGCCTTACCTGAAGTACTTGCCACTTTAGCAGTACTGGTCGTTTTACGTTTCAACGTGATTTGTCCTGCATGGCCATCTGAACCTTGTGTCTTTTTCACATGATTCATTAAGCGATCTTGTTGTTCGGTGGTAATAATATCGTCAGCTTTACGCTGTGGTAAACCTGCCTCACGAACCTGCTCTAGGAGCTTATCAACATGGCGACCCACGCTGAGTGCTAACTCTTTAATCGACTTGTCCGTCATATACTACCTCCTAGTTAAACCATGATTCGCGCGCTTTCATAATAAGTTGACCGGCTTTCTCAGCACCGAGACCTTCGATATCTTCAATATCATCAGTCGCTTGGTCAGCTAAGTCATCTACGGTTACCACACCACGAGCTGCGAGAGCTTGCGCGATCTCTGCTGTCATGCCTTCCATTGCAACAAGTTCTTCACTTGGCGCTTGTACGTTTTCTTGCTGTTGTAATGCATCAGCAAGTGCAATTTCTTTCGCACGGCTTTGCAGTAGTTCAACCAGTTCCGCATCCAGTTCGATTTCATCAAACGTTTCTGGCGGTACGTAAGCAATTTCTTCAAGCGAGGTGAAGCCCATTTCTACCAACGCCATCGCCAAATCTTCAGCAATATCCAGACGTGTAACAAACATGTCCAGGTATTTTTGTGCTTCGCTTTGCTGACGTGCGTAGTATTCTTCTTCCAGCATCATGTCCAGCTTGTAGCCAGTCAATTCAGATGCCAGACGAACGTTTTGACCTTGTGAACCAATTGCACGAGCTAGCTGATCACTAGTCGCGAAAATGATATCTGCAGTACGTGCATCTTCATCGATGACAATACTAGATACATCGGCTGGTTCTAATGCGCTTGCGATATATTGCGCAGGATCATCCGACCAAACCACTACATCAATACGCTCGCCATTGAGCTCTTGCTGTACAGCCTGGATACGTGTACCACGCATACCAATACAAGCACCCACCGGGTCAATACGGTGGTCGTTGGTTTTCACTGCAATTTTAGCACGAACACCCGGTTGACGAGCTGCAGCCTTAATTTCAATGATTTCTTCAGAAATTTCAGGAATTTCTTTTTTCATCAATGCAATCAGCATTTCCGGTTTAGCACGTGACAACAATAATTGTGCACCACGGCCTTCACGGTTAACGCTGTATAGAATCGCATTTACGCGTTGTTTCGGACGAAGGATTTCCTTCGGAATCATCTCTTCACGTGCCAGATACGCTTCTGCGTTGTCACCCAAGTCAATGATAAAACCATCTTTGGTTTGTTTTTTCACTTCACCATAGATCAGCTCACCGACTTTAGATTCATAAGCATCAGCAACTAGTGCACGTTCTGCTTCGCGGATCTTCTGTACAATCACCTGTTTCGCGATCTGGGCAGCAATACGACCGAAATCGATTGATTCTACTTCCAGTTCACGGATATCACCAATCGACCATTGTGCTGGATCCACATCAGAGATCGCATCCTGACAGGCAGGCATTTCATGATCTTCATCAGCCACCACTTCCCATTGACGGAAAGTACGGTAATCACCAGTTTTACGGTCAATTTCTACACGAAGACGAGCTTCTTCCGAGTGAGTCCCCTCGTAGAATTTCTTCTTAGTCGCTGCAACCAAAGCTTGTTCTAGCGCTTCAAAAATTGCTTCACGACTTACACCTTTTTCGTTACTAACCGTTTCAACCACGGTAAGAATTTCACGTGCCATAAGTCACCTATTCGTTCAGATTCTTATTAATTGAATTAATCTTGATAGACCAAGTTTGCTTTATCGATATTGTGACTGTCGATATCCAAAATCTGTTGCTTTTCTACTTCAACTTGAATCATTTCATTTTCAAGGTCGACTGCAACCAGTTTTGCCTGGAATTTACGACGGTTATCTACCGCACTGATCAGACGTAGTGCTACGGTATGACCAATATAGCCTGACATCTGTTCGAGCTGGAAGAATGGACGATCCCAACCTGGTGAAGACACTTCAAGCGAATATTCACCTGAGATTGGATCATGTACATCCAAGATCGCGCCGACTTGCTGTGTGACACGCACACAGTCCTGAACCCCAATACCACGACCCTGCTCTTCTTCGCCATCTTCATTGACAACAGGTGCTGCATTTTCATCGACCGGTTTGTCGATATAGATCCGTAATAATGAACGTTTGCCTTGTGGCAGGAATTCAATCCCCCACAGGTTTACATCACAGGCTTCAACTGCTGGTGCAATCAAGTCCTGAAGTGCTTGAGTTTTATTTGATAGCTTCATTTACTCTCGTCATCTGGTGCGATTTTATGATCTATTTGACCACTACAAACCAATACAAACTATAGTAGTAGTGAAACATGGAGATTTGACCAAATATTGTCGACACTACACGATAGCCAATAAAAAAGGGCGTAAATCGCCCCAATTAATACACAATTTGAACTTTTTTCAAATCCCACTGTGCAAAAAGGCCCACCATAGTTGTGAGCCTCTTTTAAGAAACTTGGTAGCGGGAGCTGGATTTGAACCAACGACCTTCGGGTTATGAGCCCGACGAGCTACCAGACTGCTCCATCCCGCATCAACGTGCAAAAATTATATACAAAAGATGCGAACTTTTCAATCACAACCACATCATTCTGCATATTTGTTATCTGTTACTGAAAAATTGGTAGCGGGAGCTGGATTTGAACCAACGACCTTCGGGTTATGAGCCCGACGAGCTACCAGACTGCTCCATCCCGCATCAGCATACAAATAACGTTCAGCTTAACATTCTATCATTAAACCGCCTTTAAAGTTTGCATCTTTAAAGGATTGGTAGCGGGGGCTGGATTTGAACCAACGACCTTCGGGTTATGAGCCCGACGAGCTACCAGACTGCTCCACCCCGCAACAACATGCAAATAATCCTTCTCAACTTAAATCAGATTTAAGCTGCCTTTTAAAAATTTGCGTCTTTAAAAAAGGATTGATTGGTAGCGGGAGCTGGATTTGAACCAACGACCTTCGGGTTATGAGCCCGACGAGCTACCAGACTGCTCCATCCCGCATCAACAGAAGTTTTTTTAGCTGCATACACCAACTTATGTTCTGGATTATAAGTTGGTGCGGAAGGGGGGACTTGAACCCCCACGCCCGAAAGCACTACCACCTCAAGGTAGCGTGTCTACCAATTCCACCACCACCGCAGCTGTGACGCATTCTAGTCGCATCACTGAAAAAAAGAAAGGTTTAATTAAAATTATTCGGTCGTTTGTGGTGCAGTTGGTGAAGTTTCAACCGGTTGCGCAGGCGCAGTTGGAGCTGATTGAATTGAAGACAAACTGTACGCATCAGTGGTCTGTTTCTTGGCAAGAATCGCCAAAGTAATACTGGTTACAAAGAACAATGCGGTAAAAACTGCCGTCAAACGGGTCATGAAATTACCCGAACCCGAGGCACCAAAGATCGTTGCCGCACCGCCGCCACCGAATGATGCACCTGCATCCGCACCTTTACCATGCTGAACCAAAATCAAGACAATCATCAAAATCGCTAAGATAATATGTACTACCAGCACAAAAGTTTGCATGCTGAACTCCTAATTATTGTGTATTTGCAAATGCTTGAGCAATTTGATGGAACGACTCAGCATTGAGCGATGCACCACCCACCAATGCCCCGTTAATGTCAGGACAGGCTGCTAACTCTACTGCATTTTCCGGTTTTACACTACCACCATATAAAATCGCCATAGTCGCAGCATAACCTGTAATCTGGCTCAAGCCCTGACGGATCTGGGCATGCATGGCCTGCGCATCTTCCGGAGAAGCTGTTTTACCGGTACCAATGGCCCAGATTGGCTCATAAGCAATCACGATATTTTTCCACTGCTCGCCTGCAACCACAGTCGCGATATCACAAATCTGTTGCAGAACCACTGCTTCTGCCTGCCCTGCTTCACGCTGTTCCAGACTTTCGCCCACACAGTAAATTACGGTTAAGCCAGCATTTAAGGCATTCTTGATTTTAGCATTTAGAATCTGTGAACTTTCAGCAAAAATTTCACGACGTTCAGAGTGTCCAATCAATACATAGTGAATCTGGCTATCAGCCAATAATTCAGCACTTACTTCCCCGGTATAAGCGCCTGTACCTGAAATACGTGATACATCTTGTGCTACGGTATATACAGGGCGATTTGCAGAAGCAAATTCAGTTTGAATTTGAGTTAAGGCAAGGGTTGTCGGTGCCACACCCAAATGACATTTCTCTGTTGAAACTGGTGCAGACTCAAGCAAGTCTTTGAAATTTTGAACCAAAGCCTGGGCATCTGCTTGCATTGGATTCATTTTCCAGTTGCCCACTACCCAAGGGGTAATCGTCGAAACCGACATAAATAACCTATTTCACTGACATATCTTGAATTGGGCACATTCTACACGGAATTGTAAAATTTAAAGAATAGTTTTATTCATCCTATTTCTCAGTTTAGACTATTCAAAATGGATATTTTTTGTTATCACTGAAAAAAATGCCCGGTTCTTCCGACCAGTTCAAGCTTTTACTGAATATCAGGAAGATTGCAGCATTCTCAGCTATGGTATTTTTGTATAACAAACGTATAATTTTAGAATAGCAAATTAAAAAAATTGAATTGATAGGCATATTGAAGCATGACAGCATTGCAGGGGTCACCAAGATTTACGGGGTTTATTCGTCGCCTGGTCTATGAAGGGGTATTATCGGCTGAAGATATGCGTACAGCTTTAGCCAATGCCAAACAAGAAAAAACGGATATCGTGGCCTATTTGGTCAGTCATCATAATCTTTCCCCTACCACCATTGCCGAAACGATCTCAGTAGAATTTGGTGAGCCTTTATTTGATATTGGCGCTTATGATCCAGGACAAATCCTGCGTGAAGATATCGATGAAAAGCTAATTACCAAACATCGAATTTTGCCAATTTATAAGAATTCCAATGTTCTTTATGTTGCCACGAGCAATCCAACCAATATTGAAGCAACGGATGCCATCCGCTTTGCAACCAAACTGAATATCGAAACTGTTATTGTTGAACACAATAAACTTGAAAAACTGATTGAGCAAAACTTTACTGAAGAAAGTACTTTTGATTTTGATGATGATTTCGATCTGGATGTCGATGTCGACACAACCGATCCAAATAAAGAAGAAGACGAAAAAGACAAAAGTGAAGAAGCCCCGATTGTTAAATATATTAATAAATTACTGATTGATGCCATTCGTATGGGGGCATCAGATTTACATTTTGAACCTTATGAAAAAATGTATCGGGTACGCTATCGTGTTGATGGAGTCTTACGTCAAATTGCAACACCGCCGCTACAACTAGCAAACCGTTTGGCGTCACGTTTAAAAGTTATGTCGCAAATGGACATTTCTGAGAAACGCGTGCCTCAAGACGGCCGTATTAAATTAAAGCTTTCAAAAAACAAAGCTATCGACTTCCGTGTTAACTCACTCCCTACCCTGTTTGGTGAAAAACTGGTTCTACGTATTCTAGATCCGTCTAGTGCCATGCTGGGAATTGATGCTTTAGGTTATGAACCTGAGCAGAAAGAGTTATTCATGGAAGCCTTAGATAAACCGCAAGGGATGTTACTGATTACCGGTCCTACTGGTTCCGGTAAAACCGTATCCCTTTATACGGGCTTAAACATCTTAAATCGTGAAGATACCAATATTTCTACTGCGGAAGATCCGGTCGAGATTAATCTGCAAGGGATTAATCAGGTTAACGTGAATAATAAAGTTGGCCTGACTTTCGCAGCGGCATTAAAATCCTTCTTGCGTCAGGATCCTGATATTGTCATGGTCGGTGAGATCCGTGATCTGGAAACAGCTGAAATTGCAATCAAGGCAGCCCAAACAGGTCATATGGTGATGTCAACCCTGCACACCAACAGTGCTCCGGAAACTCTGACCCGTTTACGTAATATGGGCGTCCCTTCTTTCAATATCGCGACCTCGGTCAATCTAGTGATTGCGCAGCGTCTGGCCCGTCGCTTGTGTTCACAATGTAAAAAGCCGGCTGATATTCCTCAGCAAAGTTTGCTAGAAATGGGCTTTACCGAAGCAGATTTACAAAGCCCTGAATTTCAGATTTATGAGCCAGTCGGCTGTAATGAATGCCGTGAAGGTTATAAGGGCCGGGTCGGTATTTACGAAGTCATGAAAGTCACACCTGAAATTTCAAGAATTATTATGGAAGATGGCAATGCCATTGAAATTGCTGAAGCTTCCGCGCGTGCAGGATTTAACAATTTACGCCGATCAGGGTTAGTGAAGGTTATGCAGGGGGTGACTTCTTTACAGGAAGTCAATCGTGTAACCAGCGAATGATCGTGCTGAATATAAAATAAGGATAAAGCTATGGCAGCAGTAAAAAAAGGCCAGATGACACCGATCTTCAGTTATGAAGGGGTTGACCGCAAAGGCGCAAAGATCAAAGGGGAATTGCCGGCACGAAATATGGCCTTGGCAAAAGTGAACTTGCGCAAACAAGGCATTACGATCAAAACCATTCGAGAAAAGAAAAAAAATATTCTCGAAGGTTTGATGAAGAAAAAGGTTTCCACCCTGGATATCACCATCTTCACCCGTCAGCTCGCCACCATGATGAAAGCGGGGGTGCCTTTAGTACAAGGCTTTGAAATTGTTGCAGAAGGTTTAGAAAATCCATCCATGCGCGAGGTTGTGCTTGGAATTAAAGGCGAAGTTGAAGGGGGGAATACTTTTGCCGGAGCCTTACGAAAATACCCACAATATTTCGATAATCTATTCTGCTCTTTGGTCGAATCTGGCGAACAATCTGGTGCTCTGGAAACCATGCTGGATCGTGTCGCGATTTATAAAGAAAAAAGTGAACTGTTGAAGCAAAAGATCAAAAAAGCCATGAAATATCCAGCTACAGTTATTGTAGTAGCTGTGATCGTGACGATTATTCTGATGGTGAAAGTAGTCCCTGTATTCCAGGACTTATTCTCTTCATTCGGTGCGGACTTACCTGCATTTACTAAAATGGTAGTCAATATGTCCGAATGGATGCAAAAATATTGGTTCCTTTTGATTATTGGAATTGGCGTAGTGATTACTGCTTTCCTTGAAGCGAAAAAGCGTAGCAAAAAATTCCGTGATTTACTGGATAAGGCTGCGCTCAAAGCACCCATCTTTGGTGATCTGGTCTATAAAGCGATCATTGCTCGTTATAGCCGCACTCTCGCCACCACTTTTGCTGCCGGTGTGCCATTAATTGATGCGCTTGAATCGACTGCTGGTGCAACCAATAACGTGGTCTATGAGGAGGCGGTATTAAAAATCAAGGAAGATGTTGCAACCGGTCAACAGCTTCAATTTGCCATGCGTGTCACCGATAAATTCCCTTCTATGGCCGTACAAATGGTTGCGATTGGTGAAGAATCCGGCGCACTAGATGCTATGCTGGATAAAGTCGCAACCCATTATGAAAATGAAGTCGACAATGCGGTCGACGGTTTAACTTCCATGATGGAGCCCTTGATTATGGCCATTCTTGGTGTCCTTGTTGGTGGCCTTGTTATCGCAATGTACCTTCCAATTTTCCAAATGGGTTCCGTGGTTTAATGCAAGATTTTATTTTATATTTCAGTCAAAACCCAACTGCGCTTTATCTCGCAGTTGGGCTTTTTAGTCTCTGTATTGGTAGCTTTTTAAACGTTGTCATTTACCGCACCCCTAAAATGATGGAACAGGAGTGGCGTACAGATTGCCAGCTGTTTTTGCATCCAGATCAGCCCATTATTGATGAAAGCAAAATTACTTTAAGCAAGCCAGCTTCAACCTGCCCGAAATGTCAGACTCCTATTCGCTGGTATCAAAATATTCCAGTGATTAGCTGGATCTTATTACGCGGTAAATGTGGCAACTGTCAGAATCCAATCAGTATTCGCTATCCATTTATCGAACTTCTCACAGCTGTTTGTGCATTAATAGTGGTAGCAACATTCGGGCCTACAATACAGATGCTGTTTGGTTTGGTTTTTACCTATGTCTTGATTGCCCTCACCTTTATTGATTTCGACACCCAGTTATTACCTGATCGCTATACCCTGCCGCTGGCTGCACTCGGCCTGGGTATTAATAGTTATGCGATTTATACTACCCCTAGTTCTGCCATCTGGGGCTATATCATTGGCTTCTTATGCTTATGGGTAGTGTATTATCTATTTAAGCTGGTGACCGGCAAGGAAGGTATGGGCTATGGAGATTTCAAACTGTTAGCGGCCCTAGGTGCCTGGATGGGGCCTATGCTCCTACCACTCATTGTATTATTGTCATCATTAGTGGGTGCGATTATTGGGATTATCCTGCTTAAAGTCCGTAAAGAAAATCAGCCCTTTGCCTTTGGCCCTTATATTGCCATTGCCGGCTGGATTGCCTTTTTATGGGGTGAGCAGATCATGAAAATTTATTTAGGTCAGTAAAGTGAAATTTGTACTAGGTTTAACTGGTGGAATTGGCAGTGGCAAGTCTGCTGCCAGCCAATGGTTTGAATCTCAAGGGATTGCTGTCGTAGATGCGGATATTGTCGCCCGTGAAGTCGTTGATATTGGTCAACCAGCCCTACAGCAGATTCAGCAAGCTTTTGGCGATTGGGTTTTGCTTGAGGATGGCTCATTGAATCGCCGTGCTTTGCGCGAACATATTTTTCATTCTCAAGAAGCACGAAAAACGCTGGAAAATATCACCCACCCTGCTATTCGCACTTCAATTATTCAACAGTTGCATGCAGCACAAAGTCCTTATGCGATTTTAGTGTCTCCTTTATTGTTTGAAACCAATCAGCATGAACTGACACAACATACATTATTAATTGATGCTGCTATTGAACTGCAAATTCAACGGGCTTCGCAGCGTGATAGACAAAATGTAGAGCAAATTCAGAAGATCATTGCCGCACAAATGCCGCGTGAACAAAAGTGTGCCATGGCTGATGATATTGTGCTGAATGATGGTGAGCTGGAGCATCTCTATGCCCATCTCACGCCATTGCATGAAAAATATCTTCAGATGGCTGCTCAAAATCATTAACCCGAACTCAGTCAGAGTTCAAATAAAAAGCAGCCCTTTTAGGACTGCTTTTTTTGTTGTTCCAGTTTTTGACTCAGGCTATCTCGATGCATCAACCAGCGCCAAGGCTGTATGGCACCAATTGCCATACCTACCAAACCAGAGACAATCGCGAGACTTAGAGGTTCATTTAATAACGGTACAGCCAGTATGGCAGCAATGAATGGTGCGAGGGTCACGATACTGCCCGCTTTAAATGCACCTAAACGCTTAATCGCTTCCACATAAGTTAGTGTCGCTACAATCACCACAAAAATACCGTGAAAGAGAACTTGGGAAGCCATTTGCCAAGGTTCAGCCGCATCCAGATGTTTGGGGAAGAATAGCAGATAAATTGGCACATAAACGATGGCTGACCAGATCGCCACACTAGCCATAGAATGCCAGGCAGATAGCTTACATTGACGTAGCAGTACAGTGAACACCCCCCACCACATCGCACTGATGAAAAACAGCAGATCGCCTAATCCCAAGGCAACACCAGACTCCCGGAACATCAGCCAGCTCATACTGCTAATCGCAAGCAGCATAATCGCCATACTGATCCAGGTATGTCGGTCAAACCCTTGTTTAAATAATACAAAAGCGGCCACTGCGGTACTAAGCGGAATACAGCCATTGAGAAATACGGCAGCATGGGCTGCAGGTGCATAATGGAAAGCGGTATAGGCGGTCAGGCAATACCCCACTCCACCGATCATGGCTAAGAGAAAGGATTCCTTACTCCATAAAAAGGCTGTGTCCTTTTTATAAATCAGGACTGGCATCAGAATCAGAAAAGCCAGTAGGAATCGTAATCCTACCAGATCCCAGGCACTAATCCCCCATTGGGCACTTAAGCGCGTGCTTAAGGTAAAACCTCCCCAAATACACATGGTAATTAAGACAAAGGCATAACCTTGCGTTCGGGGAGACATAGACTTCTTCTTTAACAGTATTTATGAATAAACAATAAAAAGGACTTAAGCTTGACGCTGACGACAGGCCTCATAAAGAGCCATACCTGTTGCCACGCTCACATTCAGGCTTTGCAGATTACCTACCATCGGAATATAAACCGTCTGGTCACATTGGCTTTGGGTAATTGGACGTAAACCGGTATCTTCCGCACCCATCACCACGCATACACCTGTTCCGGTAAAATCAAATTTCTGGATAGGTAAAGCTTTTTCATCCAGCATCGTACCAACCACACGTACATTAAATTCATCTTTGATTTGACCCAAAGTACGCGCCAGATTGGTCACCTGAATGAACTTCACTTTTTCTGCACCACCCGCTGCCACTTTACGTGCAGTTGGCGTCAGGCTTGCTGAACGGTCACGTGGCACAATCACAGCCGCTACACCCATCGCTGCGGCAGTACGAATACAAGCACCCAGGTTATGTGGATCAGTTACCTGATCGAGCGCTAATAGAAGTACTTGAGAATCTTGCTTCAATAGATCTTCCAGATCCTTTTCATTTAAGGTTGGATGCGGACGAACTGCCGCCACAACGCCTTGGTGAAAAGGCAAACCTGCCAATTTTTCCAGCTTGTCACGACTGGCCTGCTGGACACTAATGCCGAAAGGCTCAGCCAATTCCAGCACACGTTTCAGGCGCTGATCATCACGACCTTTCAGGGTAAAAAGAGTCAAGACACGTTCAGGCTCAAGCTCCAGCAGTGATTCTACTGAATGGACGCCATAATAATACTCAGGTTTAGCCATGAACGACCTCGAAAATAAATTGGGAAATAGGCAGCAAAAGAAAAATCCTGCAAAGCCAACTTCACAGGATTCTTTATCAAGCTTAGTTTAACCGATTCAGAACAAAATTTCTTGATCGGTTACAGCTCATCTGTAGGTCTGTTTAGCCTTCAAAATGGCAAACATAGTCCAGCACGTCATCAGTTTCGATTTTGAAACGGCTATTGCCTGGCACATAGAACGACTGACCAGCACGGAACAGTTCTTTCTCTTCGCTGTCGGCGATTTGCACACGGCATTCACCTGAAATGATTTCCATACGCTCAGGGACATGTGTTTCAAAAGTTAATGCATTTTCTGAAGGTAAAATTACCCCTAAGGTTTTTTTAGTGCCATCTTCAAATTGCACCACATGGCTGATGCATAACCCGCCAAAATACACATTCGATTTTTTAAGTACTGATACATGATCAAACTGAGCTGACATGCCATTTCTCCAGATAAAGCATTTTGTAATATTTTGATTGCTGTAGTTTAAATGTGCACCCGCAACTAATCAATCGAAGTTTATCGGACTTGAATGAAATTATTGGGTACCCCTGCTTGTCTTGATTCCAGGCTGTTTGAGTGATTTCGGCAGAGCTTGGAAAATGCCGTGATTTTTCCCGCTATTTATAAGCAAAATATATTCCGATCTGATTTAATTTAACCTTCAAGCATGTCAGAAAAATGAAAATATCTTTTGTAACTTCAGTGGCCTAATCTTGGTTCCTGTGACACAACATTCAAATAAGCGTGTATTAATCCCTGAAATTTAAGATAGAATGAAATCGATTTATCCTGATTTATAATAACAGCCGCGTTGCTAGACTGAAGCAACTGACATGCTATTTCATTCAAACTTTTCGCAGCCCGGATGCGTTTATGCTGACACATTTAACTCTGATCAATTTTGCTTTGGCCGAGCATCTTGCTATTGATATTGATAAAGGTTTTAACGTTCTTACTGGTGAAACCGGTGCAGGTAAATCCCTGTTACTGGATGCCCTGTCTGCCTGTCTGGGTGAGCGAACCGATACCAATTATGTGCGTTATGGCACCGAAAAAGCCGATATAACAGCAACCTTTAGCTATCAGGAAGACAGCGCTGAGGCGAGCTGGTTAAAAGAGCATGAACTCGATGATGAGTCAGGGGAAATTCATTTACGCCGGGTGATCTTTGCCACTGGCCGCAGCAAGGCCTGGATCAATGGCCGCCCAAGCAGCCTGTCAGAACTGAAAGAAATTGGCCGACTACTGGTTCAGCTTTATAGCCAGCATAGTCAGCAGCAACTGTTAGAACCGCCTTATCCCAAACACTGGCTGGATCGCTATAGCAATTTTTATGCACCCGCTCAGGAAGTACGTGACGCTTACAGTACCTGGCATAAAAATATTCGCCAGCATCAGGCAGCGTTGGATGCACAAGCAACCCGTAAGCAACGTATGGAAACTCTGGAGCTGCAACTCGAAGAACTAGAAGAAGTCGTTCAGACGGATTATCAGGAAATTGAGCAGGAATTTGACCGCCTTTCACATCATGAAGCGATTATGCAGGACTGTGTCTATAACCTGAATGGCCTGGACGAAGGAGAACAGAATATTTCGCAGGAACTGGCTTCAATCTTGCGTCGCATGGAATCGCATGCCGGTCGTAGCGAGCAGCTTTCCCAGATTTACACTTCCTTGCTAAATGCCCAAAGTGAACTCGAAGATGCGACGGCGACCTTACGCCAGTTTATGGATCGACAAAGCTTTGATCCGGAACGTATGGAAGAACTGAATTCTAAATTGGAAGTATTTCACCGTTTAGCACGCAAATACCGCACCCAGCCAGAATTGCTGAAAGAAGAATATGAGGCCTGGCAGGCTGAGCTTGAGCAGCTGCATCAGCTGGAAGACCCAGAAACTTTGGCTGAACAGGTTGAGGTCTCTTATCAGGAGTTCCTGAGCAAAGCACAACATCTGGATCAGATTCGCCGTGATGCAGCCAAACCTCTGGCGAAAAAACTGACCGAACAGGTGAAACAGCTTGCCCTGCCTGAAGCGCATTTTGAATTTAAATTTGAGCCTTTGGAACATCCATCAAGTGAAGGTTTGAGTTTTATTCAACTTTTGTTTACTGCCAACAAAGGCATTCCAGCGCAACCTCTGGCACGGGTGGCTTCAGGCGGTGAATTATCTCGTATCGCCTTGGTGATGCAGGTGATGAATGCAGAAAAAACCGAAGCTGAAGTACTGGTCTTTGATGAAATCGATGTCGGGATCAGTGGCGGTACTGCGGAAATCGTGGGTCGCTTATTGGCTGATCTGGCACAGCATGTACAAATTCTATGTATCACCCATCAGGCACAGGTGGCTGCACAGTCCGATCAGCATTTACTGGTGAAAAAGCGCCAGACTGATCCGGCCAGTAGTACCATTATTAATCTGGAAGAAAGTGAAATTGTACAGGAACTTGCACGTATGACGGGTGGCGTGGAAATTAATGAAACCACCTTGCAGCATGCACGTCAGTTAAGACAGTTAAAGTTTCAGCAAGCATAAATCATGCTTAATAAAAAATCCCTGACTAGTGCAGGGATTTTTTTATGAACAACTTTTAGCTAAAGCTAAAAATTACCATTTGACTGGTTGATCACTAGAACCTGGCGTCATTCCATAACCGGGTGACTGGTCATAAGCTTGACGAGTCAGTACAGGTTGCAATTTCAAACCTTGTAAAATCTCTGGATTAAGACCTTGAGCAATTTTGTCTGCAGTACTGTCATTTAAACTGTTCGTCAAAATATTCTGTGTCATTAAATTAGACAAGGTACGGTTAAAGATTCCAGCTGCAACAACTTTACTGGTCGCAGCTTCAATCACGCGCCAGCTTAGGCGCACCTGAGCCGCGCCAGCATTCAGACCATACATCTGCTGCTCACTGGCACTAGATAAATCTTTAATCTGACCAACCAGCAAATAATCTGCCCCAACTTTCTGACCGATACGTGCCAGTTCCTGTGGTGCGCCATCCCAATACAGGAAATCAGTTTCAGACTGCATTTCCTCAATATAATGACGATCAACTACACTTAATTGTCCGCTTTGGGTTAGATAAGTACCTAGGGTATCAGATAATTCCTGGCTAAATTCATGGGCAGATACCCCACCAGCCAGTCGATTATTTTTTTCTGCCATCTGGAATGGTAAAACAGCAATCCGGTGTAAATGCTGATCCTGCACAGCAGATTCAAACTTAACCACATGAGCACGGACTTTGGCCCGATAATTATTCTTCGCTCCAGAAACACTAAGTACCTGGAATTTAGTGACTGAACCCGAACCCTGATTGGCTACGCTAAAGACTGGGGATACTTTGCCGGTATAGGTCCAGCCTTGATGATTCACTGATAAAGAAACGGTTTCTTCATAATCCATCTGCGAAGAAACCGAAGCACCATTTACTGATTGAACCGCTACCAATAACGCTTCAGAAATAGCCTGATGCTGTGTAGGACCACTGCCGCTGGCTTCTTTGATCACTTCCTTAATTGCTGCAAAAGCAGATGAACTGAGCAATCCGGATAACAGGCCTGCAAGTAATATTTTTTTCATATTGAGTTCTTCTGTGGTCACTGCGCCAAAGCACAGCAACCTTAATTTAAATTACAGACCGAAAGTCGAACGCTTGCCTGCTTTACGGATTTCTTTCTCGCCAGTCCACTCGACAATTCCAGTTTGCAGGTTTTGCAATTTAAAGGTGAACTTGTAATACACATCGCTCTTACCGCCTGCATTTTTTACAATGCTCGACAAGTTACCATTTAGCATATATTCAGCACCGATATGACCACCGCTCCGTACAGCAGTTGCCTGATTCACCATGCCGCTCTGTTTTTGGTAGGCCAGTTGCTGCGCCATCGCATTTACAGACTTCATATCCACAAAACGGAATTTTCCAGAGTTGATCAGCTTGTTCTGAATGCTATCGGTAATTGATTCGGTATCAATATGTTCCTGAGTTTTATTGTGAATACGATCTACTACAATCACCGGGCGACGGTTTTGTGTCATCTGCACGATCGGCGGGAACATCAGCATGTCATCCACCATTTTCGCTGCGATCATTTGCAGATCAGTCGAACCGAAGTCAGTCGTCAAAGTTTCAACTGCTTGCGCATCGCCATAACTCACTGCACCAGTAGATGCACAGCCACTAACCAGAGTCGTTGCTGCCAATGCAGCGAAAATCAATTTTGCATTCATGTTTAATCTCTCTTATTTTTTCAAGTACACAATAACATCGACAGCAGATGGATTTGGCGCCAGAGATTGCACGCCTTTGGTTTCACGGCCGGTTAACTGAATCGGCTTCCAGATGGCGCCTTCAGGATTCACTTCCGCACCTTGCGCATCCACCCATACGATCTTGTAGCTAAAGTCTTTGTTATTAAAACGACGGTTTTTGATTACAATCGATGCACGTTTCAAATCCCCTGCCGCACTCATATTTACGCGTTCCACAAATACTTCTGTACTCAGGATCGGGTTATTGGTGATCGTACGGATGCTGATTTCATTACTTGAATTGGTCTGGGTCGACAAGGCATTCGGTGCAGTACACCCCACCATTAACAGTGCCCCTAAACCAAGTACTGCAAAGCTGAATTGACGTTTCATATCGTTCTCTTAGGTTTTATTAATGTGGGATGGTGCTTACGCTGGCAGTAATCTTGTCATTGACGTGATGTGCATAAACAAAGACAGTTTGATTGGCTTTGACATCCAGATTGACAGCTGAACTGGAAAGACTGCCGCTAGAGAGCTGTAATTTATGATTGCCTGGAGCAAGATTTAAGCGGGCAATCTGGGCATTGCTTGGTAAGGTACTCCAGCCACGCAAGTCAGCACGTTCAGTTGACATGTTGAGCACATTGCCAGCCACCTGGCCCAAAATACCCAGCTGGTTACCTAACTGTTTTTGTGCAGCATATTTAGCGCTTGCACGCATGATTTGACTGGTCAGATTGCCTACTACTTTTTCTTTCAGATCTTTAACCGCCAGAGCGCCAATATCACTAATTACATAGCTGTCTTGCATAGGCTTATTGTTGACTTTGACTTTTAAGCTTTTCGGTGCCACATAGGTGCTTGGTTCATAAGTCGCAAAAGCGATATTGACCAGACCGCCTGGTGTTGGCACATCAATCTTGTTTTCAACCTTTTGCGGCACAATGCCTTGCTCGATAAAGACAATCACCGGCACACTGCCACTTTTTGGTTTTGCTACTAACTGATTCAGGCGTTTTACGTCTTGGGCAATCTGCGCATCTGGCTGTAATTCATAGGCCTTTTTATAATCTACCAAGGCATCGTTATATTCACCTAAGGTTTCCCATAAATTTGCAGCTATGTAGAACGCATACGCATTCTGGTAGCTGTTTTTAATCTTGCCGGCAATAGGATCCAGACCTATAAATGCTTCATCCAGTGCACTGAGCGGATTTCCTTCAGTAGCCGGTTTTTTAACTTTGTCTTTTTTTCTTTCCAGCTCTTTCTGATGAGCCAGTTCAATTTCACGCTGTAGGCCTTGCGCGACCCGCATTTCTACAGATGCAGCCTCTAAATCTTTGAGGAAAATATAATTTTTTGCCTGAGAAATATGTGCCAGTACCTGTTCGTGAGGTGGCACCAGATAAGGAACGATTGAATCATTACTCATCAAAGCCAGAGCTTTAAAGCCCACACGGGATACACTGACTTTCGCACGATTTTGCTGTTTATCCAGCAAAGGGCTTTGTTGCACAAAGATTTGAAATGCAGAGCGCCCCTAATTGAGCCAAATTTAAGGCGTAATTTGGGTAAGTGGTCGACCTAATTCCGTAAATCGGTTGAGGACTGCTACACGTGCATGAATTTCATTCACCTGACTAGGAAAGCTTCTTGCCATTAATTTATCGCCTAATAATTTGATGCAATGCATCTTGGTTTCCACCAAACTGCGGCGATGATAGCCTGACCATTTTTTCCATAGTGTCCTGCCTAAACGTGTAACTGTTCGAAGTAATTCATTTCGCTCTAGCGAGCTACTCTTTGTATCTTTCCATGGTTTCGCATTTTTTCTAGGTGGAATCACCGCATGTGCTTGCCGATCTGCAATGACCTGACGGCATTGCTTGGTGTCATAAGCTCCATCGGTATAAACAGAGTCAATCTGCTCATCTTGTGGAATCTGATTAAGTAAATCACCAAGCACCTGTGAATCACTGACATTATTGGTTGTGAGCTGAATAGCGCGTATTTGTAGGGTTTTGGCATCTATACCAATATGTAGTTTACGCCATTGGCGACGATATTCAGCTCCATGTTTCTTGCGTTTCCATTCGCCCTCACCTAGAAACTTCATGCCTGTAGAGTCCATGAGTAGATGCAGCCCATCGCTGCTTTTTTGGTAGCTGATTACAATATCAATATGCTTTTGTCTTCTACAAAGCGTGGTGTAATCTGGAGCTATCCAATTTAATCCGCAAAGTTTAATCAGACTTTGCACAAAGCCAGTGACCATACGTAAAGATAGACGGAATAAGGATTTAATCATTAAGCAGCATTGGATGGCTGCGTCGGAGTAGGTTTGATTTCGCCCTTGTTTGCCTTTTGATGGAGCATACCATTGCGTAGCAGGATCAAACCAAATGGCAATATTTCCGCGACTCATGAGTGCTCGGTTATATGCGGGCCAATTGGTTGTGCGGTAGATTTTGTGTGTAGGCTTCTTCATTTGAAAATTATATCGCTGAAAAAGCCTTTACAGATAGGTTTGTGCAACAAAGCCCTTAGTATCTACAAAGCTAAGTTGTCAGTGGTGCATTTTTGTGGGATAAGTAAATAAAGGAATAGACAATTTGCAGAATTGAAAATCCAGTCTTTTGCCCTGATAAATCATCTACCACGATCACAAACGATATAGACTTTTGGAGAGCCGCTCAGGTGACTAAACAATATCTGACTCATCGTTGTCTGATTGCGCCACCCCATGCAAGTGACGATTTTTTTGCCCACACGGTCATTTATCTGGCCCGTCATGATGAAGATGGCGCTCAAGGGATCATTATTAACCGCCCTGCTGGCATTCAAATTAAAGAATTGCTAAATGACCTGGATATTGAGGCGGATAATGTCAATCCCCATGAAGTGTTGCAAGGTGGACCTTTGCGACCTGAGGCCGGTTTTGTCCTGCATACCGGTCAGCCGACCTGGCATTCCTCTATTGCTGTGGGTGAAAATGTTTGTATTACCACATCTAAAGATATTCTGGATGCGATTGCGCATAATGAAGGTGTAGGCCGCTATCAGATCGCATTGGGTTATGCGAGCTGGGGCAAACAGCAGCTTGAAGAAGAGATTGCCCGGGGTGACTGGCTGATCTGTGAATCCGATATGGACCTGATTTTTAATTTACCTTATAACGACCGCTGGGATGCTGCCTATAAAAAAATGGGCGTAGACCGAACCTGGTTATCTTCCGAGATTGGACATGCCTGATGTAAACGCGCCAAACACCATTATGGCGTTTGATTTTGGTACACAGAAAATGGGAATGGCAGTCGGCCAATCCCTGATTGAAAGTGCCAATCCCCTCCCTTTATTTCCTATGAAAGACGGGATTCCGAACTGGGACGAATTACTGAAAATTGTAAAAAGTCATCAGCCGGGCCTATTTTTGGTCGGCCTGCCACTAAATATGGATGATAGTGAATCTGAACTGTCGACACGGGCACGTAAATTTGCCCGCCGTTTACGTCATCAGACCAATATTGAAACCTTGATGGTGGATGAACGCCTGACCACTCGTGAAGCACGGGATGAACTGGATCATTATCAGGCACAAGGTCGCGGCAAAAAATTGTCTGCGGACAGTATTGCTGCTGCCCTCTTGATTGAAAGCTGGTATAGGCATCCGGCTGGACTGCAACCCTAAATTTCTTTTAAATATAAGCAATAGCATCTTTCGAGATGCTATTTTTTTTGAATTGAAGAATCTCTTTTTTAGTTCATTGGGGTACTTTTAATCTAAAAACAATAGAGTGCCTTCATCAATCATTTTTTAATTATTCAACAATGAGCAAAGAAACTCCCTCATTCTCACTTTCTCCCTGAGGGAGAAGAAATTTTAAATACTAATGAACTAGTATTTTTTGTTTTATCAAAGATAATTTAATTAAGGAAAAAAATAACGAAAAGTCAGGTTAATTCTAGGCTCCAGAACCCGAGTCGTTTTCCGGATACAATGTTTCCAGTAGTGTTGAGTCTGTCCACGCATCACAATCAACTGTCCACTTTGTAAAAGCAGATCTACTGTTTTATTTTCCGTTTTATGTTTAAAACTCATCTTGCGGGTTGCACCCAGACTGAGGGATGCAATCACATTTTCTTGAGATGCTCCTTGATATAGAGCAGCTTCATCATCACTATGCCAGCCCAGACCTTGCGAACCATCTTCATATAAATTGGCCAGGCAGGAATTAAAGGAATGGCCCACCAATTTTTCAATATGCTGCTTTAACCTAAATAGCCCCGGTGTCCAGATATGAGCTTGTTTGAAACTTCTGGAATAATGATATTGATAGTGTTCATCACCATACCAGACGACTTTTCGCCCAGTAATATAATGCTTGCCAAATAAAGTGACTTCATCCGCTTGCCAGGCCAGATGAGCTAGAAAATGCTGTAAATATTGCTGGCTCTGCTGCTCATTTAAAATCTGCCCATAATCCTCTACCACCCCATCAAAAGGTAATAAATTCGCTTGAGGTTCTGGGGCAAACAGGTCCAAAGTCATTTAAAATTAGTCTAAAATTTACGATATCTTGTTGAAAAGATTGAGACTTATCCAGAGAAATTACAATCCTATTTCACAAATAAATACAACATTTACTCTTGAGAGCACGTCCATTCCTGCCTAGACTAAATTCAACTTTGACAATAAAAATAATTGCTTATGAATTTATGGCAGCTGTTTTTAAAACTTCGTCCCTTTGTCAGCCCTTATCGGCTCTTGGTAATTGCGACCCTCATTCTGACCCTGATTGGTTCCTTTACTGCTCAGGTCAATGCACTGACCTTGCAATATGCAGTTGACAGCATCAATGCACTGCTGGAACAAGGGCAAGGGCTGGATGAAGGCTGGCATATCCTGATCACTATCTCTGCCATTTTACTCAGTAAAGAGGTGGTAAATGCACTGGTCCAGTTTGGGCAGAAGTTTTATGGAGAAAAGCTGCGGATTTTTATTTCCCAAGATCTGGCTCAAGGCATTATTGAAAAGTTTTTAAAATACCGGCTGGCATTTTTTAATCAGGACAATAATCAGGCTGGAAAATTACAGACCCGGATCGACCGCGGAATTGGCTCCCTCACCCGACTGGTTCAGATCTTTTTTATTGATATTTTTCCTCTGTTTACCAGTGCAATTGTCGCGCTAGGGCTGATGTACTATGCCAATTTTTATGTCGGACTGGTCGCCACAGCGATTGTGCCGATCTACTTCTGGCTCACCTATAAACAGGCACAAAAACTCGGTGGATGGCGTCGTAGTCTGAGAGATGGTCGGGAAAAAAAGAGCCAAGGTATTCTCAGCATCATTAATTCAATTACAGTCATCAAATCCTTTAACCGGGAATCGATTGAATCAGACAAGCAGCTGAACTTGCAGCGTGAGCTGACCGATAACCAGATGAAAACCCGGCAGACCAGCTTCCTGTTTGATGGTCTGAAAACCTTTATTGAACAGATCGGTATAGTCCTGATTATTATTCTGACTTCCTATTTTGTACTGGATGGACAGATGAGTATTGGCATGATTATGTACCATGTGCTGCTCTTTAATAATGTTTCTGCCCCGATTCGCTCATTGCACCGGATTTATGATGAAGTGAATGATGCCATGATTTATTCAGAGAGCTTCTTCAATATTCTGGAAGCGGATGCTGAAATTGAGCAAAGCGGACAGCAAAAACCACCTGTCCAAGGTCAATTTGAGCTAAGTGGTGTGAATTTTTATTATCCGAATGGGCATCATGCTTTAAAAGATATCAATATGGAAATCCGCCCCAATACCATTACCGCACTGGTAGGATTATCGGGAGCCGGAAAATCAACCTTGATCAGTCTGCTAGATAAATTTTATGAACCACAGGAAGGCCAGATCAAGCTGGATGGGATTGATTTAAAAGATTATAACACTCAATATCTGCGTGATCATATTGGATTGGTACTACAGAAAAACCATATTTTCCAGGGCACGATTTTTGACAATATCCGTTATGGCAAAACCAATGCCAGTATGGATGAAGTGATTGCTGCTGCTCAAAAAGCCTCAATTCATGAACAGATCTTACAGCTACCGGATGGCTATGATTCCGATGCCTTGCAACTGTCTGGCGGTCAGCAACAGCGGATTGCCATCGCACGGATGTTCCTGAAAAACCCGCCGATTATTTTTCTGGACGAGCCGACGGCGAGTCTGGATGCCATTGCGACAGAACAGATCAAACAAAGTCTGGATCAGATCAAGCAAGGCCGTACCGTGATTATTATTTCGCATAGCCTGTCTCAAATTATTGATGCAGACTATACCTATGTAATGAAAGAAGGTTGTATTGCCGAACACGGTGAACATGACGCGCTTTATCATCAAGACGGCGTATATAAGGAAATTTTTGATGCGATGGCCAAGAGCCTGAATATTGAAAAAATTGCCAAGACTTTTGAAGATGATGGAGAGGAAGAAACGCATAGTTAGCTCTTTCCTCTCCATAAAAAAGAAAAGCGGTCTTTAAAGACCGCTTAAAATCAAGATTCATCATTCAGTGCTAAAACTGCACAATCCATTCACCCCTGATATAGCGATAATCGTAATTCGGGAAGCTTCTCTTTGACTTTCATCAATGATCATGAATTTTCTCTTAAATATATAATTTCACTGAGTAAATGAATGCAGGGTTAGGTTTAGACCAGAAGTATGTGACTGATAGCAAAAGAGCTTCGTTTTTCTTTCTTATCTATTGGTTTGATGAGCACATGAAAAAATCTTTTCACTTTCTGAAAATAATTCCATTTTCATAAATCAACCCGCATTTTGCTAAATTACATACAACTTTTGTATGTTTTTTGACAAATAGTTCACATTTCTTTTAATTAAATTTATAACGCTTATTAGTAATTGTTATTTATGTGATTTTTCTCATAGTAATATTAGGGAACGCCTATCCTGTCTAGCTTTCCCAATATCAAGAGCATATTTTTGAAATAAAAAAAGCCTGCACAATGCAAGCTTTTTATCATTATTTAGGTTTGCTTAACGCTGAAATTTTTGTTCAATTTCTTCAACACTGCTATGACGCACATCCAGGCCCTTGACCATATAAATAACCTGTTCCGAAATATTACGTGCATGATCTCCAATGCGTTCCAGTGAGCGTAGCACCCAAAGCACATTGATCACCCGACTAATATGCCGTGGATCTTCAATCATATAAGTCATTAAGGTACGGGTAGCGGACTGATATTCCCGGTCAATGTCAGCATCTGCCTGCATCACGCGTAGCGCTTGGTCTACATCCAGACGGGCAAAGGCATCCAATGCATCATGAATCATCACCCGAACCTGATTACCAATATGTCGGGTTTCCATATAACCGCGTGGTGAACCACCCTCTTCACACAAAGTCTGGGCAATACGGGCAATTTTCGATGCTTCATCTCCAATCCGTTCCAGATCGGTATTGGCCTTGGACATGGCAAGCACCATACGCAGATCAATGGCAGCGGGATGACGGCGAGCCAAAATCAGGGTGAGCGCCTCATCAATTTCACTTTCCAAGCGGTTCACAGTATTGTCCTGAAACTGCACATCGACCGCCATTGCAGCATCTGTATCCAGCAGCGCATGAATGGCATTGGCTACCTGCTGTTCTACCATGCCACCCATGGTCATGAACTTGGTATTTACATCCTGCAATTCTTCATTGAATTGCGAAGAAATGTGATGACTGAGCACAGGATTATTGGGACTCAAGGAAATCTACTCCTGAACAGGAAAAGGCAAAAATACATCATGAACTGTGATTAAAGCATGACTATCATGAAAGTTTGATGACAACTTGTTAGCCTTCTTTAAGAACGGTCATATTCAATGAGCCAGGCATTCATCTCTGCCAGTTCCTTTTCTGTCAATTGTCCTACTGAAGCCTGTAATTGCAGTACATGCAGCAAATAATCATATTTGGCATTCAGATAATCGGTCTTGGCAGAGAAGGCATTGCGCTGCGCCAGTAATACATCCACCATGGTTTTTAAACCTTCCTGATATTGAGCTCTGGAAGCTTGAGAAACGATATCTGAAGACTGCATCGCTGCTTTACGTGCATTCAGTTTAGCCTCATCCGTTTCTACCTGCAGATAAGACTGTTTGACATCGGTGTTGGCTTTGCGAATGGCGGCATCCAGTTGGGCCTCACTTCTCTGTACATTCACGCCCGCCTGACGAATACTTTTTTGGGTTCGGCCACCGGTAAACAGATTCCAGTTAATCTCGACACCAATCTGGTCAAAATCCCCATTGGTTGATAACACTGTTTCAGGGGTCTGCTTTAAATAGCCATAGGTTCCAACGGCTTCAACCTGAGGATAGAGAGCCGCCTGCTCCACCCGTTTGGCATCTTCAGAATAGCGTTTCTGCAAACGTGCCTGCAAAATTTCCAGATTCTGGTTTTGTGCCAGTTCGGTCCAGGAACCGATATTACTCGGAACAGGTTTCTGGAACTGGAAATCCTCACGCAGAACCGCCAGATTTTCCTGATAAGCTCCAATCAACTTAGCCAACTGTTCCTGAGCTAGAACCAACTGCACCTGTGTAGAAATCCGGTTAGCTTGCGCACTCTGATATTGGGCATTGGCTTCACTGACATCACTTCTCGCCACGAGCCCTTCTCGAAGTTTGGCATTCATCATCCTTAACTGTTCTGATAAAGCCTGCTCTTCTTGCAGATAAGCCGTAGTTAAAGACTGCTGACGTAAAACATTAAAATAGGCTTCTGCCACCTGCAAAATATGCTGCTGCTTTTGCAGACGCAAATTAACTTCGCTGAGTTCTACTGAGGTTTTGACCTGCTTATAACCTTGCCAGGCATCCCAACGAAATAGTGGCTGACGTGCAGTGACTGCAATCTGACGTGTGGTCGTACTCGAACCTTGTAATTCCCCAAATTCAACAGGCAAGCCTTCTATCGATGAATTATCAGCAGACTGGTTTTTACGGGTCACATTTCCAGATAAAGTCACAGTCGGCAATAAATTTCCGCTGGCAATGCCCAGATTGAGCTGATCCGACTGGTATTGCAACAGATTCGCCTGCCAGTTCGGATCATTCTGCTGGGCACGCTGATAAGCTTCGAGCAGATCCAGCGCAAACAGTGTGGGACTGGCCCCCAATAAACAGGCACTGACGATGAGTTTTAATTTCATTTTATAGTTTTCACCCCTACAGCCATTTAAATCATCAGATTAAGGCGCTTTAAACCCAGCAATACTAAAGATTTCTTTTGATTTTTTACGTATGACTTTTATTACTTTTCTCTTATAGATCCACGATTTTATTCAATATTCCTCCTACTTTCCCCATCCTGCATCCTAGCTTAACAAAGCCATTCACAATACTACACATAGAACTTGAATTAGATCTATACAATATAGCTCCCAGTAAGGCAGTTATTTCTGATTTCATCTATATAGAGTCCTGAAGCATAGTGTTAACGCGAATTCATTCGATATTCAAAGTTTGTTTTGTTTTCAGCAGTTTGCTGTTCGTAGGCGGATGCCAGCAATCCTCAGAACCGCAGGTTGAAATGGAACAGGCCGAGGTTAAAACCGTTCAATCTCCCGCGAACGATTTCACCCTCATGTGTGAAAATATTGAAAAAAACATGTCCCAGATTAATGAACAGCGCACCACTTTTGCACTGGAACAGATTAATCAGGATCTTAAAGTGTGTCTGCCGCTGATGGAACTGGCCGAGCAGAAACACCTGATGCAGCGTTCTACTGAAATGTATCAACGCTTCCTGCATGTGGAACGTACCGAATTCCAGCAACGTGCTTTCGAGCAATATGCCTTGGAAATGGCTCAACATCCCACCATTCAGCAAAGCCACTTTGAACAGTTAACTACGCGTGACCAGTATTTATTGAAGCATAAAGGTCAGGCCTATGTAGAACTGCTGGATCAGGGCAATGGCACGCTGCAATATCGTCGTAGCCCGGAATACTTGGCGCGTATCTTTGCACCGTATTTACCGGCTGCCGAAAAGGTATTTATTGAAAATCTGGCTGAGCAGAATATGGAACCGGTCTTGGTCGAAAAACGTTTGCAGCTTGAAGCCGCCAATATTGCCGCTCGCGCTCTGTTCTGGGAAGATTATCTGCAAACCTATCCGAAAAGCAGCTATCAGCGTGATGCCGAATATCTGCTGAAACAATATACTTATTTCCTGTTTAGAGGCAGCGAGCAATCACCAATCTCTGAAGATTATCGTGATCGTTATTCGGTAGAAACCAGCCATCTGGAAACTATTATCGGTCTGGCGCGTGGTCAGAAATCCAAGTTATCGACACAGGCACAATTATTTTTAGAGTTTCTGGACATGAATCCTGAACAGCGTCAGCGTGCCTTAGCTGCGGATTATCGTAACCGTTCCAGCACTGAACAGATTTTATATTATGCCCAAGTCACCCCACCCTCACAGAACTACGGTAAAGACTGTTTTAAGGATGCCATCTGTCTTTAAAACAATCTTTTCTTAAAAATCGATGAGATAGCCAAAAATCAGCATCCCCTTCCAATTTAAAGCTACTTTTTAAATACCAACTAAGCTAAGATTTAGCCTCGCTTGACGGAGCGCGAGTAATAACTCGCTGAGATCACTTAAATCAGCCTTTTCGGCCATTTGATAGTGAGTACCGTTGAACCTGATCAGGTTAATACCTGCGTAGGAATCAAGCCATCTAAAAACGACTACCCTTGTTTTATCTACTCCCTGATAATTCTGTCCACGTTTTTGGTCGTGCTTGATTCGTTGATGTCATTCATAAGGATCATTGCAATGAGCCAGTTAACGAATCTTTCTTCTGAAACTCCCCTTACTCCACACGAACAGGAAGCGCGTGATCTGACCCGCATTCTGCCGGCTTCCCGTAAAGTCTATCTGCAAGGTTCACGTCCTGATATTCAGGTACCCATGCGGGAAATTTCTCTTAGCGAAACCCCGACTGGCCTAGGTGGTGAATATAATGCACCGCTGATGGTCTATGACACTTCAGGGGTTTATACCGATCCAAACGTTGAAATTGATCTGAATAAAGGCCTGCCAAATCTACGTGAAGGCTGGATTGAACAGCGTAATGACACAGAAATGCTGGACGATTTAAGCTCTGAGTTCGGTCGCCAACGCTTACGTGATATCCGTACTGCCAACATCCGCTTTGCCCATATTCAGAAACCACGCCGGGCTAAACATGGCCAGAATGTGACCCAGATGCATTATGCCAAACAGGGCATTATTACGCCGGAAATGGAATATATCGCGATCCGGGAAAACCTGCGTCAGCTGGAAGGTACCGATATGCGCCAGCATCCGGGACAGAATTTTGGTGCCAAAAATTTACAGGAAATCACGCCTGAATTTGTCCGTCAGGAAGTAGCTGCAGGCCGTGCCATTATTCCTGCCAATATCAATCACCCTGAACTGGAACCAATGATTATTGGTCGCAATTTCCTGGTAAAAATTAATGCCAATATCGGAAACTCTGCGCTGGGTTCAAGTATTGAAGAAGAAGTGTCAAAAATGACCTGGGCCACCCGCTGGGGTGCCGACACCATTATGGATCTGTCGACTGGTCAAAACATCCATGAAACCCGTGAATGGATTATCCGTAACTCACCAGTGCCAATTGGTACAGTCCCAATTTATCAGGCTCTAGAAAAAGTCAACGGTGTAGCTGAAGACCTGACTTGGGAAATATTTAAAGATACCTTGATTGAACAGGCTGAACAGGGCGTGGATTACTTCACGATTCATGCCGGTGTGTTATTGCGTTATGTACCGCTGACCGCAAATCGTCTGACTGGTATTGTGTCACGTGGTGGTTCGATCATGGCACAGTGGTGTCTGGCACATCATCAGGAAAACTTCCTTTATACCCATTTCGATGAAATCTGCGAAATCATGAAAGCCTATGATGTGTCTTTCAGCCTCGGGGATGGCTTACGTCCGGGCTGTATTCAGGATGCCAATGACGAAGCACAATTTGCTGAACTGCGCACTTTGGGTGAACTAACGCATCGTGCCTGGGAACATGATGTTCAGGTGATGATCGAAGGTCCGGGGCATGTACCGATGCATATGATCAAGGAAAATATGGATCTGCAGCTGGAAGTCTGTAAGGAAGCACCTTTCTATACACTTGGGCCATTAACCACAGATATCGCACCGGGTTATGACCACATTACTTCGGCGATTGGTGCCGCGATGATTGGCTGGTACGGTACGGCAATGCTTTGCTACGTGACACCGAAAGAACATTTAGGCTTGCCGAACAAGAAAGATGTGAAAGACGGCATCATTACCTACAAGATTGCTGCACATGCTGCCGACTTGGCCAAAGGTCATCCAGGTGCTCAAGCCCGTGACAATGCCCTGTCTAAAGCCCGTTTTGAGTTCCGCTGGGAAGACCAGTTTAACCTGAGCCTGGATCCGGACACAGCACGCAGCATGCATGATGAAACCATGCCAAAAGCGGCGCATAAATCAGCTCACTTCTGCTCGATGTGCGGACCGAAGTTCTGTTCAATGAAAATCACCCAGAATGTGCGGGATTATGCCAGCCAGTTATCTGCTGATGAGACCCCGGCTGTAACGCAGGCAGAGATTGAAGCCGGACTTAACCAGATGAAAAACGATTTCCATAGCTCTGGTCAAAAATTGTACCACAAGGTGTAAAACTGTAAAAAAAACAGTTGTTTTCATAAAAATCTCAGATAGGATGAAAAAAATAAGTTATTTCATCCTTTTCTGAGTTATGAATATTATTAAACAAGCCTCTTATAATAAAAAAGATTTTAGGATAGAGGCCCGTGAGTTTTTATATCGGGGATTTATTCAGGTGGAAAAAGTCACGTTACGTCACCGTGTCTTCCATCAGGAATCTTATACACCTGCATTGCAGCGTGAGCTCATCCATCGTCCTGAAGCCGCTGGGGTACTGCTGTATAACGATCAGCAGCAAAAATTCGGCTTGATTGAACAGTTCCGTATTGGGGGACTGGATGATCAGGATACGCCATGGCAACTAGAAGTCATTGCCGGTGTACTGGATGGCAATGAAACGCCTGAGACCTGTATTCGCCGCGAAGTTTTCGAAGAGTCAGGTTGTACCATTGATTCCTTGCAGCATCTTTTCAGTTTCTATCCTTCTGCCGGTGCCTGCTCGGAACTGTTTCATCTTTATGTCGCCCAGACTGAACTGCCTGAAGAAGGCGGTGTTTTTGGCATGCCGGATGAAGGGGAAAATATCCAGCTGCACATTCTGGATTATGCCGATATTCCGACCCTGCTGAGTAATGGTCGCCTTAGAAATGCACCTGTGATTATGGCACTGCAATGGCTACAGCAGCATCAGCAGGCTGTCCCGTCAGGTTTAAGGGAGCAGACATGACATCGGAACAATTCAATCCTGCATCACCACAAGAATGGACCATTATCCAGATTTCTGACACCCACTTGATGGATCAGCCCAATCTGGAATTCGCGAATATGAATCCCGAGCAGAGCTTCCATGAAGTCATGCAGCATATTCAACACAATTTTCCAGAAATGGATGCACTCGTACATACTGGTGATCTGGCACAGGTGCCGTTCGCACAAACCTATACGCGTTATTTAGAATATATCCAGTCTTGCCAGGTGCCCTATTACCAGATTCCGGGCAATCATGATGACATCAAGGTCTTTCCTTTTTATCAGGATCGAGATCAGGCTCATGCGATTCATTTTGGCAACTGGACCCTGATTTTACTGAATAGTGCAGTCCAGGATCGGATAGATGGTTGGGTAGAACAGGCTCAACTGGAACAGCTGGATCAATTATTGCTTGAATACCGAAATCAGTATGTGGTTGTGGCTTGCCATCATCATCCTTTTGCGATGAAGTCGCACTGGATTGATCAGCACCGGCTAAAGAATGCTGAAGATCTAAAAGATGTACTGGCCCGGCACCAGAATGTGAAGTTGGTTCTATTTGGTCATGTACATCAGGATTCCTGCAATAAATGGCACGGTATCCAGTTTTTATCAACGCCATCGACCAGTGTACAGTTCAAACCCAAGAGTGATGAATTCGCGCTAGACCAGGCGACACCTGGCTATCGTGTATTACATTTGAAACAAAATGGGGAGTTCGATACACATATCGAACGTGTGGCCTTAAGCCAGCAAAATATTAATACCGAAATTTCAGGTTATTAACTTTGCATTTTATTTTTTTTGAATTACTTTATTGCAACCAAAGGAAATGTGATATCTATAATCCAGACATCAAAGACTATCAAAAAGCATAAAAAGTCTATATGATGACGACCCCCGTAGGAGGATAATCTTTCTACAGGGTGGATAAAAATTGCATATCACCATATTTTTTGCGTATTACATACGCATATGATGAGGAATGCCCTAAATGGCGAATGACAACCAAAATCAAGTCTTAGACGAACAAACTGATGTTGTAGAGGAAAAACCTACAAAACGTGTGCGCAAATCTAAGCCGAAAACGACTGAGGGTGGTTCTACTGCTAGCTTATTTGGTATTGAACCTTATCAACCTAAAAAAAATGAAGAATACATGTCTGAAGGGCAGCTTGAACACTTCCGCCAAATTTTGATGGCATGGAAAGCTGAACTGATGTCAGAAGTTGATCGTACTTTAAATACGATGCAAGACGAAAACACTGCGCTCCCTGATGTAAACGACCGTGCGACTCAGGAAGAAGAATTTGCCATCGAACTTCGTACTCGTGACCGTGAACGTAAACTGATCCGCAAAATCGAGCAATCTATCGAAGCAATTAAAAATGATGACTACGGTTTCTGTGAAACTTGTGGTATCGAGATTGGTCTGCGCCGTCTGGAAGCACGTCCAACTGCAACTTTATGTATCGACTGCAAGACTTTGGCAGAGATCAAAGAGAAGCAAAATAACGGTTAAGCATGTCTTTAAGTAATCCCTCCCTGACCCTCCCTTTATCAAAGGGAGGGAAAGCTGAAGAGAATTACGTGGGCCGGTTCGCGCCATCGCCAACCGGCCCTTTGCATTTTGGTTCCCTCATTACCGCAGTCGCTAGTTACTGCGATGCCAAAGCCCATCAGGGGCGCTGGCTAGTCCGTATTGAAGATACAGACATCCCGCGAATTTATCCCGGCAGCGAAGAACATATTCTACATGCAATGGATGCTTTTGAATTCGAGCCATATGGCGAAATCATCTACCAGAAAGAGCGTCTGGATATTTACGAAAATGTCATTCAGCAACTGCGCCAGCAGGGTCTGGTTTATGCCTGTCAATGTACCCGCAAAATGCTGGGCTCCAATCATATTTACCAAGACACCTGTCGTGACTTAGGTTTGCCTTTTGAACATCAAGCAATTCGGGTCAAGGTTGAAGATGTTGAAATCTGTTTTGAAGATCGCCTGCAAGGTCAACACTGTTCAAAGCTGAAAAAAGACTTGGGTGACTTTGTACTGAAACGTCGTGATGGCATCATCAATTATCAGTTGGCAGTCGTAGTCGATGACTATCTGCAAGGCATGACCCATGTAGTTCGCGGTGCAGATCTTTTAGATAATACCGAACGTCAGATTTATCTGGGTCAATTGTTAGATTATCCGCGTTTAAGCTATATGCATTTACCACTGGCAATGAATGATCAGGGCCAGAAACTGTCCAAACAAAACTTGGCGCAAGCACTGGATCTTGATCAGGCTCCCCTGCTCTTGCAACAAGCACTTCAAGCCCTATGTCAGGTGCCCGTAGAACTGGATCGCCCTGCTCGTATGCTCAAACAAGCCGTCGCACAATGGGACATCTCCCGAATCCCGCATACAACTGAGCTACAAGGTCACTATTTATAAAAGAGAGTTTTCACTTAAGCTAAAAGCAATAACAAAGGCGAGTGAGAACCATAACAATGTTTTTTATTTTTGGTATAGGACCGAAAACCAAGGTCATTGAAAAAAGCCAGTTTCTTTGTCCAGTTTGCAGAACTCGTTCTGGGTATGAACTAAAACAGCAGCGTAATTATTTTTCTTTATTTTTTATTCCGCTAGTTCCACTTTCCAAGGCAAAAAGTACTTTTGTGCGTTGCCTGAATTGTGGAACTGTCATGCCGAGCACAGTACTTGACCATGCTCAGCCTGATCCACAGCGCTCGTCTAATCTAGAAGCTTGATTCTTCCCGGCTTGGATTGACCTGTTGAGTGGTTGAGTCAATTTTCAGAATCAAACTGATCATCACCGCACAGACAATTAGTGATGAACCGCCATAACTAATAAATGGCAGGGTCAAACCTTTGGTTGGCAATAGGCCCATATTCATACCAGCGTTTACCAGAATCTGTAACAGGAAAATGATACTGATCCCATAAGCCAGATAACCTGCGCGCAAGTATTGATGCTGCAAGGCACGATGTCCAATCCGGATACAGCAGACCATCACGGTAAAGGACAGAATCAGAATGATAGAAATACCCAAGAAACCAAATTCTTCCCCTAAGATCGCCAACATAAAGTCAGTATGAGCTTCAGGAAGATATGACATTTTCTGGATACTGTGGCCTAGCCCTACTCCCGTCCATTCACCACGACCAAACGCCATCAAGGCATTGGAAAGCTGATAACCTGTACCAAGCGGATCTTCCCAAGGATTCGAGAAAGACATTAAACGTTGTAAACGATAAGGTTCCAGAGCAATCGCAGCAGCAAATGCACCCAATAAAGTAATAAAAGCGACACCGAACTGAATCCAGGGAGCACCTGCCAGAAAGAATACACCGAGCATGGTCAGGGTAATTACCACCGTTGCACCCAAGTCAGGCTCAAGAATAATCAGACCAACGGTTGCACCCATGATGGCGCTTAAACGTACCAAGCCCTTGATATTATTACGAACCTCTTCAGCACGGCGCACGACGTAGTCAGCGGTAAAAATCGCCATCATGACCTTGGCGACTTCCGAAGCCTGCAAGGTAAAACCGGCTACCCGAATCCAGCGCTTGGAGCCGTTTACCTCAGTCCCGACAAAGAGTACGGCGACCAGCAAAACAATAGTAATAATCCATAAAAAGAAGGTGTTATTGAACCAGACTTTTAATGGAACTTTATAAGCTAGAAAGGCTGCACCCGCCGCAACCAGAATCGAGATTGCATGTCGGGTTACATAGTGGAAAGCATTTTCATGCATCCGTTCCGCATAAGGCATCGAAGCCGATGCCACCATGATCGAACCGATGCACAGCAAAGCCAGTACACAAAAAATCAGCACATTACGCGGATTAACTTCAGCGGGCAGCTTAGGTACCCACTGCTGATAAAATTGATTAATTTTATTGATCGCAGTCTGAGCAAACTCAGCCATATCACGAATCCTTGTTATTCTTAATTGAGTTCATTCACATAGGCCACAAACTTGCGACCACGTTCCGGATAACCGGAGAACATGTCAAAACTTGCACATGCAGGAGACAATAACACGACATCATGTGCCTGAGTGCGCTTCTGGCAAATTTCTACTGCTTCCTGCAGGCTTTCCGCATGAATCAATTCAGTCGTACCCGCAATCGCTTCTTCAATAATTGGGCGGTCCACACCAATCAATACGGCTACTTTCGCATACTTAGATAATGAGTCACGTAAAGCAGTAAAGTCCTGGCCTTTACCTTGACCGCCAAGAATAATAGCAACCTTGCCACCTTGAGCTTCGATCGCCATGCCTAGACCATCAAGTGCTGCCAGTGTTGCACCAATGTTGGTTCCTTTGGAGTCATTATAATAACGTACCCCATTGACTTCTTTAACGAATTCACAGCGGTGTTCCAGACCTTTAAAGGTTTTTAAAGTGTCCAGCATAATGTCCATTGGTAGGCCAATCGCTTCACCTAAAGCTAAGCAAGCCAAGGCATTTGCCACATTATGGGTACCTTGAATATACATGTCAGAACTTTTGAGCAGACGTTCACGACCACGTGCCAGCCAGATTGTGCCGTCTGTATCTTTGAGAATACCGTACTGGTTGATGTCCGGTGCATTCAAACCAAAGCTCTGCATCGGTATTGCATCTGGAACCAGTGGACGGGTCAGTGAATCATCACGGTTAAACACCACTTTTTTTACACCTTGGAAAATACGGTGTTTGGCGGTGTGATAACCCATCATGTCGCCATGACGATCCAGATGGTCTTCACTCATATTTAGAACAACAGCCACTTCAGCCTGCAAGTTTGATGTGGTTTCTAACTGGAAGCTCGACAATTCCAAAATATACAGTTCAGGATCATCTTTGGTCAGATCCAGTGCTGGACGACCAAGATTCCCCCCAACTGCCACTTTTTTACCCGCATTCGCTGCCATAAGACCGATTAAAGTCGTTACGGTACTTTTGGCATTTGAACCGGTAATGGCCACAATCGGCTTATCCGTCGCACGACGTAAAATCTGGATTTCACTTACCACAGGAATACCTTGTGCCAGTGCTGCTTGAATCTCAGGCAGTTTTGGATCGAGTCCCGGACTGATGATAATTTCTTCGGCAGAGAGCAACAGATTCTGGTCAAACTTGCCAAAACTGGTCTGTACTTCCGCAGGAATCTGGTCATGTCCCGGTGGGGTAGCTCTTGAGTCCGTTACTGCAACGCGGTAGCCCTGGTCATGTAAGAAGTTGACCGCTGCAACACCTGAAATTCCGAGTCCTGCAACGACTTTTAATCCACCACGTTGTATTAACATTTTCGCCCCATTTTCTGGTCTATTTTAAAACTGACGAAATGGTAGCACTTTGCTGTTTTGAATGCTTTTTCTGTTTTGACTTTCTCTGGCATTTTTTGTGTCAGGGCGTAAAAAAATATCGTTCAATCTTCATCTTTAATCGGTTTAATAATTAATAAATTTTTATTGGCGTCATTATGGGAATAAAAGTTAAGACCATGCTATCCATAACTTGAAAGGAAAATCAGATAACGTTTCCATTCATATATAGAAAAATAGTGGATTCTTCTCACCCAGATAAATCAATAAGTTTCTAAAAAATAAAAAAATGAGGGAGCTTATTTCTAAACTCCCCCTACTCATTTGCATGCTCAGTTTTTATTCTCAAACAGAATGAAAATTTACTTCCATTTCACTGCCTGAGCTTTAGGCTTAGCATCCGAACTTTGTTCCGATGCCGGGCAGGCACAGTTACCACCACAGCCACTGGCCATAGCCGGTTTTAACCATTTCGCCAGCGTATGCCAGTCCTTGGCTGCACAGGCATCAGACAACTTCTGGAAGACTGAGCGTGAAGTATTCGGAAATACCTTTTTAAATACCACTAGCGCACTCCAGACAACCAGTACCGCTACAATCAGAATTTCAATCATCTCAATCTCCCATTCACATGATCATTCAGATCTAGCCAAGGTTTCCCTTCAGCCAGTTTAACCCAAATAATGTGATGCAATTTGATAAGTCAGGAATGACATGAAATATGCCAAACCAAACAGGTAGAAGGTCATAAAGCTGACCGTTTTCCATGAACCGGTTTCACGCTTCACAGTGGCTAAGGTCGCCAGACAATGTGGTGCATAAATAAACCAGACCAGTAGAGACAAGCCGGTCGCGATCGACCAGCCTAAATCACCGCCGCCACTAATCAGTGCCGCCAGACCCTCAGACATGGCATCTTCATCAACTGCAGACAAGGCATAAACCGTACCCAATGCTGCCACGACAACTTCACGCGCTGCCATCGCCGGAATCAGTGCAATACAGATCTGCCAGTTAAAGCCCAATGGTGCAAAAATAGGTTGCATCACATGACCGAGCATCCCGGCAAAGGAATAATCGATATCCGGTAAAGTTGCACCTTCTGGCGGCTGCGGGAACGTACACAGGAACCAAAGCAGGATAGATAACGCAAAGATGATGCCACCGACACGCTTCAAGAAGATTCTGCCGCGATCAAGCAAACCAATCCAGACGTTTTTAACATCCGGGAAACGGTAACTTGGCAGCTCCATCAACAGCATGTGCTGAGACTTGTCTTTATGGAAAAATTTCAAGATAAAGGAAACAATCAGTGCACTTAGAATACCGGCCATATACAGACCAAATAACACTAGACCTTGCAGGTTCATGAAGCCCCACACAGTTTGCTTAGGAATGAAGGCTGCAATCAGCAACGCATATACTGGCAGACGTGCAGAACAGGTCATCAGTGGTGCTACAAAAATTGTGGTCAGACGGTCACGTGGATCACTAATCGTTCTTGAAGCCATAATCCCCGGCACGGCACAGGCAAAGCTGGACAATAGAGGGATGAAAGCACGACCCGAAAGACCTGCCTTAAACATCAATTTATCCAGCAGGAAGGCGGCACGTGGTAAATACCCGGACTCTTCCAAAACCAGAATAAAGAAGAACAGAATCAGAATCTGCGGCAGGAAGACCACGACCCCACCCGCACCGGCAATAATCCCGTCAACCACTAAGCTGTTTAATAAAGGATGAGCGATCAGTCCACCCATGTACTCGCCCAGCCAGCCGAAGAAAGTTTCAATTCCGTCCATAAATGGTGCAGCCCAGGCAAAGACCGCCTGAAACACCACAAACATCATGATGGCTAGGCTAAGTAGGCCCAATACCGGATGCAGGAATATCTTGTCCAGGAAATCAGTACGTTTATCTTCCTGATCGGCATAATTCACCACATCTTTCAGAATACTGGCAATCTGATGATGGTGATCGCCATTCAAACCGCTGAGTTCAGTTTGCGGAGCAGAAAACTTGTTTTTATCCAGTGCATTTTTCAGGTTTTCAACGCCTGAAGTACGCACGGCAACAGTTTCAACCACAGGTACACCCAGACGTTCAGACAGTTTCTGGGTATTGATCTGCATCCCGCGACGGCGTGCTTCATCCATCATGTTCAGCACCACCAGCATTGGACGACCCAGCTGAATCATTTCCAGTACCAGTCCCAGATGCAGTTTTAGATTTGTTGCATCTACCACGCACAGGAAAGTATCTTGCTGGCCTTCTTCTGCAATTTTACCCTGAACCACATTACGGGTAATTTCTTCGTCCGGGCTGGTCGCATCCAGACTATAAGTTCCTGGCAGATCCAGTACACGTACCGGTTTGCCTGAAGGAAGTGTAAAATTCCCGACTTTACGCTCAACCGTAACCCCGGCATAGTTGCCGACTTTTTGACGGGATCCGGTTAAATGGTTGAATAAAGAGGTTTTACCGCAGTTTGGGTTACCGACAAGGGCAATACGTAAGGTATCACTCATGCCGCCGCTCCCTGTTCAATTTCAATCTTGGCCGCTTCCGATTTTCGTAAAGCAAAACGCGTAAACCCCACCTGAATAAGAATCGGATCCCCACCAAAAATACCTTTGGTAATGACTTGTACCTGAGTTCCTGGTACAAAACCTAAAGTTTCCAAGCGACTGGCCACAACATCGTGGGAAGCGCCTTTACCATCAGTAGTTCGATTAACTTTTCGAATGATGGCAGTTTGTTTTACTTTCAAATCAGACAAACGCACCGTGAAAATTCCTAAGACTTTTGTACAGTATACAAACAAATGAGAATAATTAACAAATAAGTATTAATTACATTTCTTCTTGGCTGTATAGCACATCGACATGTTCGTAAAATTAAACTAGAGTGGAGAATAGCAATCAGGCTTCTCGCTTTTAAAAATTATCTTCATTAAACATCATGCTGAATAAAAAACCTCGCATTCCTAGTCCAGTTCAGATTCCTGAAGCTTTCAGTTACTTACAGGGTTTTCGTGATTATCTGATTGCCCAGACAGTGAGTCCCCATACCCGGAATGCCTATTTGTCTGATCTGATTCAGTGTGCTGAATGTCTGGTCAAACCTTTACCGGAATGGGACCATGATGATATTTCCGATGTGCTGATTGAATTGACCAAACAGCAAAAAAGTCCACGTTCAATTGCACGATGTTTGTCCGCCTTACGTTCTTTTTATAAATTCCTGCGGGAACAAAAACTACGTAGTGACAATCCGGTCGCTGCTCATAAAACACCAAAACTGGGCCGTGCCCTGCCAAAAGACCTGTCTGAGTCTGATGTCGAAGCGTTGATTCATGCACCCGATATTAATACTGCCCTCGGTTTACGTGATCGTGCCATGTTTGAAGTACTTTATGCCTGTGGTTTACGGGTGACAGAACTGATTAATCTACGTCTCGATCTGATTAATTTAAAACAAGGCTATTTGCGTATTGTCGGTAAAGGCAATAAAGAACGTCTGGTGCCAATGGGACAGATGGCTTGTGAATGGGTAGAAAAATACCTGCAAGAGGCACGTCCGCAACTGTATAAAACAGCGAGTGATTATCTGTTCCTCACCCAGTATGGCGGCATCATGAGCCGGCAGAATTTCTGGTATGCCATTAAACGCTATGCACTCCAGGCCGGAATTCAGGCTGAACTGTCTCCGCATACTTTGCGTCATGCCTTTGCCACGCATTTACTCAATCATGGCGCCGACTTACGGGTAGTACAAATGTTGCTAGGTCATAGTGATTTATCCACCACACAGATCTATACCCATGTGGCACAAGTCAGAATGCAGCAACTGCATGCAACCCATCATCCACGGGCTTAGGAGCTGATTTGAATAGAATAAACTGAGAAGTTTGACGTAGCTCTATCTTTTTTTGCTATGCTAATGCTCTGTTTTTAGTCCAAGAAAAAAAGGGTTATTATGACATTTGCCCGCACCAAAATTTTTATCGCTTGTCTGCTTGCTACCGGTCTGGGACTGAGCGCATGTTCCAATTCCAATAATTCAGATAAAAAGCAAGATACGCTTACAGCAAGTGCGCCGGCGACGGGTGAAGCCTCTAACCTTAGCGAACGTAATGCACAGCAACGTCTGATTTCAACGCTCGAAGGTCATTTCAAAAAAGCGGGGATTAACGCAAAAATCACGGGTATTAAATCCACTGAAGTACCAAACATGTCTTGGGTCAGCCTGGAAGGTATGGCACCCGTCTATGTGACAAATGATGGCAAATATCTGATTCAGGGCGATGTCATTCGTCTTGGAGACAAAGAGCTGCATAATGTCAGCGAAACCCTGCAATCTGACGCGAACAAGAAAATCTTTGCAAACCTTAAAGCTGAAGACCTGTTGATTTATCCAGCCAAAGGTAAAACCAAACATGTAATCTATGTCTTTACCGATGTCAGCTGTCCGTATTGTCACAAATTCCATGAGCAGATGGATGAGATGAACAGCAAAGGTATCGAAGTACGTTATATTGCCTGGCCACGTGGCGAGCAGCATATGCCTGCCATGGAAGCCATCTGGTGTAATTCCGACCGTCGTGCAGCCTTCGACCAAGCCATTGCCGGTGGATCTATCACGCCGACTACTTGTAAAAATCCTGTGAAAGATCAATATCAAATGGGTCTTAATATTGGTGTGAATGGCACCCCGGGTGTATACAGTTCTGAAGGACTTTATCTCGGTGGCTATATGAGCACATCAGAATTATTGGATCGCCTTAAATAACTCATTTTAATTAGTTATTTAACTTTATTTTATAGATAAAGATATTCTGAAATGACCCTAGAGTCAGGCCGCTTTTTTAGCTATGATCTAGGCTCTCGTAAAAAACTGTTTATATTTGGAGTGTGACGTGAAACCAGTTCGTCTGGCAATCCTCGGTCTTGGTACTGTGGGTGGTGGTGCCCTTAAACTATTAAAAGAAAATGCTGCTGAGATTAAACGTCGCACCGGTCGTGAGATTCAAATTACCCATGTTGGTACGCGTCGTCCGCGTCCTGATCTGGATCTACCTGAATCAGTTAAACAAAGTGCAGATCTGCTCGACATCGTACGTCAACCTGATGTAGATGTGGTGGTTGAAGTGATGGGCGGTATTCACCCTGCTTATGAAGTGATTAAAGAAGCCATTCTGCATGGCAAACAGGTCGTGACTGCCAACAAGGCCTTATTGGCTGAACATGGGAATGAACTGTTCAAACTTGCCGATGACAACGCTGTGCAAATTGCTTACGAGGCAGCGGTGGCTGGTGGCATTCCAATTATTAAAGTGATGCGTGAAGGTCTGGCAGCCAACAAGATTGACTGGCTGGCTGGCATCATCAACGGTACAGGCAACTTCATTCTGACTGAAATGCGAGATAAAGGCCGTGCCTTTGCTGATGTACTGAAAGAAGCGCAGGAACTGGGTTATGCAGAAGCCGATCCAACCTTCGATGTAGAAGGAATCGATGCAGCACATAAACTGACATTACTGGCCTCTATTGCTTTTGGTATTCCATTGCAGTTTGATAAAGTCTTTACTGAAGGCATCAGCAAAATTACTGCACAAGACGTGAAATATGCTGAAGACTTGGGCTTCCGTATCAAACACCTCGGTATTGCGCGTCGTGCTGAAACCGGTATCGAACTCCGCGTGCATCCTACCCTGATTCCTGAAGAGCAATTGATCGCTAATGTCAATGGTGTGAAAAATGCAGTTCTAGTTCAAGCCAATGCGGTTGGTCCTACACTGTATTACGGTGCGGGTGCTGGCGCGGGCCCTACAGCTTCTGCAGTAGTTGCAGATGTCGTGGATATCGTACGTGATATTTCTTATACTGAAGACGGTGCTGGTACAATTCCACAACTGGCTTTTGAAAGCTTAAGTGACCTGCCAATCCTGCCACGTGAAGAAATGACGACTGGATACTACATCCGGATCAATGCTGAAGATCAAACCGGAGTACTGGCTGAAGTAACCTCTATTCTAAGCCGCGAAGGCATCAGTATTGATGCAATTCTGCAGCAGTCACGTCTGAAAGATCTTATTCCTATCGTGATCCTGACTGATCCTGTCAAGGAAGCAAAAATGGATGAAGCGTTAAAACAAATTCAAGCTCTTCCTGTCATTCATGGCGAAATTGTACGAATTCGTTTAGAATCGCTTGATAATTAATCGGGTCGAGGGGACACTCTCCCCTTGCCAAGCTCTACACACAATTGGAACATCATCATGTCGAATGCCAATCGTTATACTGGTTTAGTTGACCGCTATCGCGACCGTTTACCAGTGTCTGCAACTACTAAAGCTGTTTCTCTGGGTGAAGGTAACACGCCACTGATTAAGCTTGCGAATATTCCGCGCATTATTGGCAAAAATGTTGAAATTTATGTGAAGTACGAGGGCTTAAACCCGACTGGTTCATTTAAAGACCGTGGTATGACCATGGCGGTAACAAAAGCGGTTGAAGAAGGCTCTAAAGCCATTATCTGTGCATCTACAGGTAATACTTCAGCAGCTGCAGCAGCTTATGCAGCGCGTGCAGGTATCAAAGCGTTCGTTTTAATTCCAGAAGGCAAAATTGCCATGGGTAAAATGGCGCAAGCGATGATGTACGGTGCAATCACCATGCAAATCCGCGGTAACTTCGATGACGGTATGCGTCTGGTAAAAGAAATCGCTGACAAAGCACCTGTGACGATTGTTAACTCAATTAACCCATACCGTCTGCAAGGTCAAAAAACCATTGCTTACGAGATCGTGGATGAATTGGGCCGTGCACCAGACTACCACTGCCTGCCAGTAGGTAATGCAGGTAACATTACTGCGCACTGGATGGGTTATACCGAAGCAGTTGCGAATCAACCTGCTGATCAATTCGAGCAAGTGGTTTACGACGCTGCCACTGATGCCTTCACTGGTCCTAAACCTGAAGGTCTGCCAACAATGGTAGGTTACCAGGCTTCTGGTGCTGCACCTTTCCTTCGTGGTGCACCTGTTGAAAATCCTGAGACTGTTGCAACTGCAATCCGTATTGGTAATCCACAAAGCTGGAACCATGCGAAAGCGGTTGTTCGTGATTCTAAAGGTTGGTTCGATGAACTGACTGATGCCGAGATTCTGGAAGCGCAACGTCTTCTTTCTATGTATGAAGGCGTATTCGTAGAACCTGCATCTGCAGCTTCAATCGGTGGCGCAATCCGTGACATTAAAGCAGGTAAAATTGCTGAAGGTTCTGTGATCGTGTGTACTGTAACTGGTAACGGTCTGAAAGATCCGGATACTGCGATCAAACAATGTTCTGATGCTGTAATGCTGTCTATCGACGCAACTTTAGAACAGGTTCGTGAATCAATTCTTTCAAATATGTAAGATACAGAATCAAAAAAGCCCTGCAATTGCAGGGCTTTTTATATGCGCTTAAAAAAGATTAAACACGTTGTTTAGGCAAGCTAGACACCCAGGTCATGAGACGAGTCGCATCATTGGTACGTGCAGCAGTTGAATCCGCACCTAATACCACGACCACCACAGGACGGTTATTCAAGGTCGTGTGCATGACGACACAACGTCCTGCTTCATTGATATAACCGGTTTTAGACAGGTTGATATTCCAGCCACCATTACGCACCAGTGAATTGGTGTTGTTCGATTTCAATACACGATAGCCAAGGTTAAAATCATAGCTGGCAGTGGTAGAGAATTGACGGATCAGACCATACTGTGAAGCAGTATTCACCAGAATCCCCAAATCACGTGCAGAAGACACATTGCCAGGATGCAGGCCGGTAGATTCCATATAATGGGTTGAATTCATGCCCAGCTCTTTAGCTTTGGCATTCATCTTCGCAATGAAGGCTGCACGACCGCCTGGATAGGTACGCGCCAATGCAGCTGCAGCTGGGTTCTCAGATTTCATCAAAGCAAATAATAAAGCTTCAGCACGATTCATGCTGTCCCCGGCTCTTAAGGTAGAACTTGAGCTCTTACAGCCTGCACAGGAAAAATCAGCCTGTTGCAAAGTAATTTTTTCAGACATATTCAAACGCGCATCTGAAATCACTACTGCAGTCATCAACTTGGTAATCGACGCAATCGGATAAGCATTATTGGTATTTTTACTGAATAACACTTCACCCGTCTGTGAATCCATCACCAAAGCTGCACGCGCACTTACAGGAGGTTGATTACTAAAATGACTATTATCAATAATCTGCACAGGTTTTGCTGGTGCTGGTACACCGCCCTGACGAATCGTCGTCGTAACAGTTGCAGAACCTGGTGGTGAAGGTTCTGTAGCAGATACGCTCAAATTATCATTCATGAGCTGATTGACTTCATCAGAAGACCAGCTGATGCTGGATCCGCCCTCTGTTGTGCCAGAATTCATAATGATTTCAGCAAAACTTGTCGTGCTCATGCTGATTAACACGGACAGGCCGAGTAGATGCCTTAAAGACTTGTTTATTTTCTTCACTATTCCTTCACTCAACTAACAGAGGTAAGATTGATTTGCGTATTACCTCTAATATGCCTTACATTTAAACACAATGCCGAACATTTTTTGTTCTTGACACTATGTGATAAGTTTCAGATTTAATCTGCGAATAGGATTGCTAATTTTGTAGTTTCATTGCAAGCTTATTTTGCTTTATGTAACAAAAAAATGATTTTTTAATAGAGGGAGAGTCTAGGTGATCACAGTTTTAGTTGTCGACGACCATGAATTAGTTCGTACTGGAATTTGCAGAATGCTGAAAGACCATGCGGATGTTCAGGTGATTGGACAGGCTGAATCTGGTGAAGAAGCAATTACCCTCGTCCGTCAGCATCATCCCAATGTGGTTCTATTAGATGTCAACATGCCAGGTATCGGTGGTGTAGAAACCACACGCCGTTTACTACAGACTGCTCCTGAAACCAAAGTTCTTGCGGTGAGTGGCCTGGCTGAAGAGCCTTATCCTTCTCTTTTACTTAAGGCAGGAGCCAAAGGCTATATCACCAAGGGTGCACCTGTATCAGAGATGGTCCGTGCCATCAATAAAGTCATGCAGGGCGGTAAATATTTCAGTGCTGATATCGCAGAACAGCTGGCCAGCTCCTACCTGTCTGATACCCAGCAGTCTCCTTTCGACGCACTGTCTGAACGTGAAATGCAGGTAGCCATGATGGTAGTGAACTGTATCAGCGCGCAGGAAATTGCCGACAAGCTGTTTGTAAGTGTTAAAACAGTCAATACTTACCGTTACCGGATCTTCGAAAAACTGAATATTGATAGTGATGTTAAACTGACCCATCTTGCAATGCGCTATGGCCTGATTAAACCTTAATTTAACCCTCTGCTTAATGCGGTTTCTATGGCGCAAACATCCAGTTATTCTGAACTGAATCAATATCATCTGGGCCTATGGTATAGCGCCTACCGCCTGATTATCAGCACGGGTCTGTTGCTGATTTTCCTGCTGACTTATCCCGATATGACTGCGGATTATCAGTATCCTAAACTCTATCACTATGCCTTAATGATTGGCGTCGCCGTCAATACTGTGCAGCTGTTTACACTAAGATGGGTAAAGCGCCTGATTCAGCCACAGTTCATTCTGATTTTTGCCAGCGATGTCTTTTTTCTCAGTTTATTGACCTTGGCCAGTCAGGGCCCAAATGTCCATCTCGGACTGATTTTTGTTATTACCATTTTTTCAGCTTCATTATTACTGGATGCCAAGAAAGCCCTGATCATTACTCTGATTGCGGTGATTAGTATTATCTACCAGCATTTTATCGGCAGTATTTTTGCTTTTTCTTCCCTTACCAATATCGGAAACAGTGCCCTGCTGGCCTTTCTGTTTTTTGTCGTCTATGGCTCGGGACAAATTGCGGTACGGCGCTTTCAAATTCTGGAAAACCTGAATTTTTCTCAATCGCTAGAACTATATCGCTTACAGAATATTAACCGCTATATTCTAGAACAGATTGAAACTGGTTATCTGGTCTTAGATGAGAATTACCATGTGGTGCTCAGTAATCCGGCTGCCTGTCATCTGCTCGGCATTGAGCCAATGTATGCCCATGAAAGGTTTTCGTTATACCAATCTCAAAATGACTTATTTGAACTGATCCGTTTTGAAAATCTGGAAAATGGCGAGCGGTTTCAATTTGAATCCCAACAGAGTCGTTATAATATTCACGTGCAGGTACAAAAGCTGATTGTGCCGCACCAGACTCTGACTCTGCTCGTGCTGCAAGATGCCCGCAAACTTAATCAGCAGGTGCAACAGTTAAAGCTTGCTGCTTTAGGCCAGCTTTCCGCCAGTATTGCCCATGAAATTCGCAATCCTCTGGCTGCCATTGTACAGGCCAATGATCTTTATCTCGATTCTGAACCTGAACAGCAACAGGTCCTGCATCAGATGATCAGCCGACAGGCTACCCGTATTGACCGGATTATTCAGGACACCCTGAATATGGTGAAGAATAAAGAAACCCATCCGGTCGTAATTCAGCTGAATGAATTTATACCACTATTTATTCAGGAAGATTTAGCAGATGTGGCCGACCAGATTCAATTTAATATTGATGTACCACTGGCTATTCAGTTCGATGAAGCCCAGTTACGTCAGATTCTAATTAACCTGATTCGTAATGCTATCCGTCACAATTCTCCAGATTCATCTCATATTCAATTGAATATTCACCCATATGAACATAAGGTATGGATAGATGTTCGGGATTTTGGCTCTGGTGTTGCCACCCATGATCAGGAATTATTATTTAAACCTTTTTTCAGCACGTCTATCCATGGAACGGGACTCGGACTATATTTATCACACAGTTTTTGTGAAGCCAATCAGGCACAACTCAACTACATTTCACAAGAACAGGGCGCATGCTTTCGGATTAGTTGTCAACGTGTGACAGCATAAAAGGAATAAGGGGAAATATTGTGGAACAACAACCACTGGTTTTATTGGTGGATGATGAGGAAGATCTATGTACCCTCATGCAAATGTCATTGATGCGCATGGGAATCCGTACACATATTGCCCATCGTCTGGAAGATGCAAAAAAATTTCTGACAGATCATCAATATGATGCCTGTCTGACGGATCTAAATCTTCCTGATGGCAATGGTCTGCAATTACTGGACTGGATTAACCAGCATTCCCCTTACCTTCCGGTAGCTGTTCTAACGGCCTATGGTAATATGGATATTGCTATTGCTGCACTCAAGGCAGGTGCATTTGACTTTGTTAGCAAACCGATCAATCAAAAGCATCTGGAGCAACTGCTGCAAAAAGCACTAAATAAACCAGTAGACTATTATCAGAATAATTCCAATGATTCACTAGAACATAAGCTGCTGATTGGACAATCTCTGCCTATTCAGCAATTGCGTGTCACCTTGAAAAAAATTGCCCGTTCCCAGGCACCCGTGTTTATTACTGGCGAATCAGGTACCGGGAAAGAAGTTGTCGCCAATCTGGTTCATCGTCTCAGCAATCGCAATGAAGGACCTTTTATCGCAATTAACTGCGGTGCAATCCCGACTGAACTGATGGAAAGTGAACTGTTTGGCCATAAGAAAGGCAGCTTTACTGGCGCGACACAGGACAAGCAGGGACTAATTCAGTCTGCCCATGGAGGTAGTTTGTTCTTAGATGAGATTGCTGAATTACCGTTATCTATGCAGGTCAAACTGTTACGTGCTGTTCAGGAAAAACGCATTCGTCCAGTCGGTTCCGATACTGAAATTGATGTCGATTTCCGTGTCATCAGTGCCAGCCATCAGGATCTCGATGCGCTGGTACAACAAGGCAAATTCCGTCAGGACTTGTTCTTCCGTATTCATGTGATGGATCTGGTCTTACCACCCCTGCGTGAGCGCGGCCAGGATATTCTGCTCCTCGCTGAGCATTTTATTCAAAAGATCTGCCAAGAATGGGAAATTCCTGCGAAAAAGTTGACGGAACGGAGTAAAGAATTTTTACTCGAGCAATATTATCCGGGCAATGTACGCGAACTGCGCAACATTATTGAACGCGCAATTATTTTGAGTGATGAAGACAAGATTGATCTTCAGCATCTGCAAACTGCTCCACTACGTCATATGGCACCTGTCTTATCAGAAACTGCCAATCTGGCAGAGCCGACTTCATCTTCGGATCAGATCATTATTCCCAAGAAACTCCCCGAAGAAGGTCTGGAACTGTATTTAGAAAAGATTGAAAAAGAAATTCTGTTGAATGCTTTGAATCTGACCCATTGGAACCGTACATTGGCCGCGAAGAAACTGGGGATGTCATTTCGGTCTTTACGTTACCGTCTGAAAAAATTCGGACTGGATACCGAAGAAGAGGAATAATTATTTTTGCAGGAGCAGCAAGTCTGTGACGTGATCCAGATAGCTCTCCTCACGTGCATCCTGACCTAAGGGATAGGTGAAATGTGGCTGAATCCCCTGTCCTTCGATCATATTGCCACTCGGGCTAAAGTATTGAGATACTGTCATCTGCAAAGCAGAGCCATTACTTAAAGGGAATAGCTTTTGCACTACCCCTTTGCCATAGCTCTTTTCTCCTACCACCCAAGCACGATTATGTTCTTTCAGAGCAGCAGTAAATACTTCTGCAGCAGAAGCAGAACGGTTATTGATCAGAATCCCGACTTTTAGGTTCTGAAACTCAATTCCTGGTAGTGCCTGAAATTGCTGATTACCTTCAGAACGGCTCTTGGTCGAGACAATAATACCCTGATTCAGAAACAAATCTGCTGATTCAACAGCTGCAGATAATAAACCACCCGGATTATTACGCAGGTCAAACAGCACCGCTTTCAGGCGATTAGTTGAATAACTTTCAATAATCCGTTTGATTTCATTAGCGGTATCCTGCTGGAAGACTTTGACCTGTAGCACCAGAACCTGATTGCTGTGTAAGGTCGATTTAATCTCGGTATCCACTTTGGTATTGCGAACCAGTGTAATCGGTACACTTTGCGCAGAAAGCTGTAGCGTTAAAGTAGAGCCAATAGCACCAGTCAATAAATCTCGCACCTGCTCACGTTTCAGCGCACTCAAGACCTGATCATCAATCTTATAAACTGTTACACCATTACGAAGGCCTTGCTTGGCAGAGTCAGCATCTGGACTCAAGCCTTGTACCATCCATTGTTTTAGCTGTGGATTAAAATACAGATCAAAATCAATACTGGCCAGATCACCTTCGGTATATTCACGCAGCTGCTTATAGTCTTCAGGAGATAAATAGCGGGAATAGCGGTCCAAGCCGCTCACCAAACCTTGAATGGCTTGCTGGAAAAGCACATCGTCATTTTTGTCTTGAATATAATTATCTTTGACGATGCCATAAATCTGAACAAATTCCTGGATGGATGTAACAGGAATTTCATTATAGACCTGTTCATCTATTTCCAGTTCATCGAGTGCCATCTCGGTCGAAACAGCACTCCAGGCGGAATGACTCAAACACATCAGTAAGCAGGATAAGACTACAGACTTGCCATGTGTTTTTATCATTCTTATACCCGTTTTATAAAAGTTTAAGCGTGCAGCTCAATAAGATTGCGACCCTGCATTTCAGCTGGTACCGGAATTTGCATCAAGTTCAGCAGGGTTGGTGCGACATCAGCCAATACACCACCTTCTGCGATTGTTGCAGAACTTGGACCCACATAGATAAATGGAACCAGTTCAGTGGTATGCTGGGTATGCACCTGACCACTCTGATAATCCTGCATTTGCTCCACATTACCATGGTCGGCAGTAATAATCATATGACCTTTTTTCGCCATCACAGCTTCATAAACACGGCCTAAGCAAGTATCCACGGCTTCAACGGCTTTCACTGCTGCATCAAATACACCTGTATGACCGACCATATCACCGTTGGCATAGTTCACAACCAGTAGGTCAAACTCGCCTGAATTGATCGCTGCCACCAGTTCATCAGTGACTTCATAGGCACTCATTTCCGGTTTCAGGTCATAAGTCGCAACATTTGGCGATGGGATCAGGATACGTTTTTCACCTGGATACTCATCTTCACGGCCACCGCTAAAGAAGAAGGTTACATGCGCATATTTCTCGGTTTCTGCAATACGTAGCTGAGTTTTACCCAAGTTCGACAGATACTCACCTAAAGAATTTACCAGCGCTTCTGGCATATAGGCTATTGGCGCATCAATGGTCGCCTGATAACGGGTCAACATTACAAATTTCGCCAGATTCGGTACAACCTTACGTTCAAAACCAGCAAAATCTTTTTCAACAAAGGCACGAGTCAATTCACGGGCACGGTCAGCACGGAAGTTCATGAATACGACGCTGTCGCCATCCTGAATCTTCACAGTGTCGCCAATGCGAGTCGCTTTTACAAATTCATCTGATTCCTCTGCAGCATAAGCCTGTTCCAGACCTTCAACTGCACTAGCTGCAGTACGCACTGCTTCACCTTCAGTCAGCAGACGGTACGCTTGCTCTACACGATCCCAACGGTTGTCACGGTCCATGGCAAAATAACGACCGATCATGCTGACAATACGACCCTGACCCGGATATTGAGCAAATAATACATCCAGTTTTTCTAAAGAGGGTTGAGCACTTTTTGGTGGAGTATCACGGCCATCGAGGAACGCATGCAGATAAACCTGAGCACCACGTTTTAATGCCAGTTCAGCCATGGCCACAATATGGTCTTCGTGTGAGTGCACACCGCCTTCAGACAGCAGACCCATAATGTGGACTGCGCCATTTGCTGCTTTGGCTTTCTCAACCGCATCTACCAGCACTTCATGTTCGAAGAAAGCCCCAGTACGGATATCTTTAGTAATACGGGTAAAGTCCTGATAGAGCACACGGCCAGCACCAAGATTCATATGACCGACTTCAGAGTTCCCCATCTGACCATCAGGCAGGCCGACATCTTCACCTGAACCTGAGATCAAACCATGCGGATGCTTTTCCTGCATAGCAGTTAAATTTGGTCGTTTAGCCGCTAAAAACGCATTGTCTTCGACCGCTTCGCGATGACCCACACCATCCATTATCACCAAAACGTGAGGGATTTTGCCAGCAGTTGCATCCGTCATAATGAAATACTCTTTTCGTCTACGAATTAATCGCTCTAGTTTACCGAATTTTGCAAAAAGAGGCCATGACCAGACGATGGTTTAAGCCTCTTGTTGCGATTGATTTCTTCTATTTTCCTGTAGCTTAGCGGGCCCGATGGAGTAAGTAGCCGCCAATAGCAAACATCAGCAAAATAGGAATAAATACGAACCATGCCGGTGACGGCGCATAGACCAGACTGGCATAGCCAAGAAAATCCTGCAGGTAGAAGAAGCCTAAACCTGCGAATAATGCAATCACCAAACGGAAACCCATGGATTGCTGACGCAATGGTCCGAAAATAAATGAACAGGCAATCACTACCAGCGCAATCAGGGCAAATGGCGAACCGACTTTCTGCCAGAAGGCCAGCTGATAGGTTTTAGGTACCTGACTATATTCATGCATATAGCTCATAAAGCTCACCAGCTGGCTTGGCGATAAATCTTCCGGATCAATCGTGACCATATGCACATATTTTGGCTGCAAGGCCAAAGCCAGTGGCTGCTCATCATGCTGTACCAGTGTCGCATTGCCGTTTTGTAAAATATCAAACTGTTCTGTGCTATCTAGTTTCCAGGCCCCATCTTTGACAAACTCACCCTGTTTGGCATCCAGAGTACCCCGCAGACGATAATTGTCATCAAAGTCCAGCATCTGCACATTTTTCAGCTGGCCTTTGGCATTTGCATAATCAATATAGATAAAGCGATTACCCTCACGCGTCCAGTAACCTTTCACTTCACCAATTTTGACCGGCTTGTTATAGCTTTTGACAGCTTTGGCCTGTTCATTGGTATAGGGAATCACCCACTCGCTCAGGGCAAACGACAATACGACTAATAGCAATGCTGAACGGATGACCCAGCCGACAATACGCCACAGGCTAACGCCGACTGAACGCATTACGATCAGCTCACTATTGGAAGCTAATGTACCCAAACCGAGTACCGCACCAATCAGTGCCGAAATTGGCAGGATTTCATACAAATAATTGGGTGCGCCCCAGAGTACATATTTCAAGGCATCCCAGGCACCATAGCCTTCTTTCAGGGAACCCAATTCACCTAAATACGTAAATAAGACCTGCAGACCTGAAAGAACAGCTGTTGCCCCAAGCATCGCCAGCGCAGTGGTTCCGGTCACATGTTTGGCAACTATACGACGTGCTAACATTGTTAAGACCTCACTCGCTGAATCCGTTTTTTAATTTTTGGCGCCAAATTCTGTTTACGTGAGAACAATGCACCGGCTATAGCATAAATGATCAGGACTAATGGATAAGCCCAAATGCCCATTTCCGCCTTACTGACCCGGGTTTTGATCGCCATCAGGGCGACGATCAGGCTGGCAAAGATCATCAGTGCCGGGAATAATTTGAGGTAGCGACCTTGACGTGGGCTCACTTCAGACAGGGCTACAGACAAAATCAGGGCAATCACAATGGCAAATGGCACAAAGACACGCCAGCCAAGCTCACTGGCTACGACAGGATCCTGACGATTTTTCCAAAGCTGTCCGGTCGGCAAGGCTTCAACTTCATCACTGGCCAGTGATGCTTCTTTATCACTTTCGATCCGTAAACGATAGCTTTCAAATTCAGCCTGGGTATATTGCGGCGTGCCTGGATAAATTTCATAGCGGCGACCATTGACTAGGTCGACCACATTAGCTGCATCATTCGGCATTTCAATCCGGGTCGCTTCCTGCGCCAGAATCATCACATCTGGCTTGCCTTCTTTTTCCGCACGCTGATAGAAAAAGATATCTTTCAGGTTTTTGCGATCTTCGGATAGATCTCCGGCATAAATGGTATAAGGTCCGGAAGAGATAAATTCTTTGGGCCGAACCAGATCAAAGCCGGTTCGTACTGCCTGCTCACTGGTCAAGGCTTCGAACTGTCGAATCCCCCACGGTGAAGCCCACAACATGAGAAAGCCTTGTGCAAGGAGATAGACCAAAGTCATCGGAATCAAAAGACGTGCCAGCTGATGCCGGCTAATTCCGCTACCATTTAAGACCGCCATCTCATGATCAACATAGAGACGACCAAAGACCAGCATTAAACCAATAAAGAACCCAAGTGGAAGAATCAAGGTCAGGAATTCAGGCAAACGATAACCAATGATGCTGAACAGGATTCCAGCATCCAGACGCCCCTGTGCGGCCACACCAAAATACTTGATCAAACGACCGCCCATCATGATAAGGGTCAGTAAGGCAATCACCACCAAGGAGGTCGATACCACTTGCTTGACCAGATAACGCCGAATAATCAAATTAGTTCTTCCAAAATGAGCTCCATAAAACGAGTGCTAGTTTACCCGAATAGCAAAAATATAAAACCTAGGTGGCTCTGCCCATTGAAAATCTATTCGGATAAATGTTTCAATGCTTGAATGATTTGCAAATCTAAACAGGCGTGAAAACAAGATATGAACCTTACAATTAATACGTCATTCCCAGAGAATGGATCAAGTCAATCTTTGTTGATTTTAGTCAACTCAGAGCAAATTCAGAGCGCTGCATCAACATACCAAATCAACAACCTAGACACATTAATTGAAGCCTCCCAATTCAAGGCCGGTCTAGCAGAAAGTTTAAGCCTAATTGGACAGGTCAGCCAGTCTCAGCATGCGGCCCTGATCGGCCTCGGCAAGACTGCCGAATTACAAGCGGGAAAACTGGCGAAAATTGCCCAGGCCATTATTAAAGCCTCTCAAAAAAAATTCAAACAGATTTCTGTTGATCTGACACAACTTCCACAAGAATTGCACTATCTGTTTGCATTGGCTTTAACTCAGGCCAGCTACGGCTATGACGAATACAAGTCGAAAAAGAACGAATTTATTCTGCAGCAGATTGATTTCATCGCTGCCGAAACTCCGCTAACAACTGAACAGTTGCAATTGATTCAGGCCGTACAGACTGGTCAGAATCTGGCGCGTGATCTGGGTAACCGTCCTGGCAATATCTGTTTCCCGGAATATCTGGCAGAACAGGCCCAAGCGCTGGCGGCTCAATATCCGGACCTGCTTAAAGTAACTGTACTCAATGAACAGCAAATGGCTGACCTTGGCATGGGGGCCTTCCTTGCAGTCAGCAAAGGTTCAGATCGTCCAGGCCGTATTATTACGATTGAATATCTGGCGCATCGTGAAGAAGCACCAGTGGTATTACTGGGTAAAGGCATTACTTTTGATACCGGTGGTATTTCATTAAAACCAGGCGCTGGCATGGACGAAATGAAATACGATATGTGCGGTGCAGCTTCAGTTCTGGGCACGCTTCGTGCACTATGTGAATCTCGTTTACCAATTCACGTTGTAGGTGCGATTGCTGCAGCGGAAAATATGCCGTCTGGCAAAGCAACACGTCCAGGTGACATCGTCACCACCATGAGTGGCCAAACCGTTGAAATTTTAAATACTGATGCTGAAGGCCGTCTGGTACTCTGCGATGCATTAACTTATGTGAAACGCTTTAATCCTGCTCTGGTGATTGATATTGCAACTCTAACCGGTGCTTGTGTAGTGGCGTTAGGTTCAGTCTTGACTGGTATGTTTACGCCAGACAATGAGCTGGCTGCAGAACTTGAAACCGCTGGCCAAAACGCATTTGACCGTGTATGGCGCATGCCGGTACTGGACGACTATCAGGAACAACTGGATTCCCCATTTGCTGATATTGCCAATATTGGTGGCCCTAAAGCTGGTTCTGTAACAGCTGCATGCTTCCTGCAACGTTTTACACGTGACTATCGCTGGGCTCACTTGGATATTGCAGGTACTGCATGGAATTCAGGTCCAAATAAAGGCGCAACTGGCCGTCCAGTACCTTTATTAATGCAATTCCTGGCTAATCGCGTTCAAAAGCATGGCTAAGGTCAGCTTTTATTTATTTGAAAAAAGTCCTGAACGACAAGTGGACAGCACTTGTCGTTTATGCCGTAAAATTTTGCGTCAGCCAGAGCGCATCTGGCTGCTGTGTGCTGATCCTGCCTTACAGCAGGAACTGGATGAAAAGCTATGGAACTTTGATCCTGCCAGCTTTATTCCGCATGGAATCGATCAGCCAGATGCAACCGTTTGTATCTCGGCTCAATTACCAGAGCAGTCGGGCTGGATTATTTTTAATTTTAATCCGGAAGCACTTGAACCTGATGCGAAATTTAGTCACATTATTGAGATTATTGAAAACAATGAACCGGCCAAACAGCTGGGACGTGAAAAATATAAACAATATCGTCGCTTTGGCATTCAGCCAAATACCTTTAAGCTCTAAGTAATCACGTGAACAAGGAGATGCAAGTGGCATTAAATGTAGGTCCAGATTTTAAACAGCGCTGGTTAAACACACCTGAGGCTGTACGTCAGACCTTTATCGATGACCTCTCGCGCATCTGTGAAGTACTTAAGCCTGAAACCGTTGTAGAAGAATGGCTGGTCCGCGACCAGCAGTTACAGAAAGAGTCTGAGCGTAAAATTGAAGCAGCGTATGCACAGCGCAAGGCCGAACTGATTGAAGAAGCACGCATTCGCAGACAACGGGCACTCGAAAAAGCCTTAGCCGAAAAACGTGCTGAAGAACAGGCTTATGCCGAACAGCTACGCCGTGATGAAGAGCGAAAATTTGCCGAGCAAACCCAGAAGCTTGCTGAAATGCGTCATATACTGGATACTGAAGTTCAGGATTATGCCGCACGCTATCAGAAAAATCCGGATCAGGTTCTCGACTTTGCCAAAGGTCGCTTAAATATCGATGATACCCAGATTTTGTCTGAGCTGGAAAGCTTACGGTTACGTCTGGAACTCGAAGCAGAAACTGTGATTGAACAAACCATCAATGCACTGCGTGAGAAATTACGCGCTGCAGCCAAAGAAGAAATTGACTATATTCTGAAAAATTCTGATCTGGCTGAGTAAAGTTGATAGTCATTTGGCTGAAATAGTCTTTTTATTTTTCAGCCTTAACTCCTTGCTTGCCTTGTTTAAACTTATTCTATCTAGCTAAAATCTACTTTAAAATTAAAACAAGTCAGCCAGTAAAAATGCGGTATTACCAAGCAGATAGCCCACCCCTAGCAAAGTGCTGATCCAGAGAATTCCCCCAGTTACATTATAAAAACTGAAAGTCGCAAAGCTCATATGGCCAGAACCTGCCGCAAAAGGACCGAAGGAACGTACAAAGGGAATAAAACGCGCAATTAAGATCGTCTTGCCACCATGTTTCATAAAATAATGATTGGTTTTGACCATATATTCGGGTTTGAAAAATCGTGAATGCTCATTGAAATACTTTAATCCGAGTACTCTACCCGAATAATAATTCACGGTATAACCCAGAATCGAAGCAATCAGTAGTAATAAACCCATGGAGTGCAAGGTAATCAGGTCAGAGCTGGAACACAACGCACCGACAGCAATCAACAAACTGTCACCTGGCAAAAAGAAGAAAAACGGCGAACCTGTTTCCGCAAAAATCACCAGGAACAAAATTGCATAGATCCATACCCCATACTGCTCCAGTAATAAGGGTAAAGACTGTTCAAGATGAAGTAAAAAATCGAGCATTCGACCTGTCCACTGGGGCTAAAATCGCGAGTTGAGCCACGTATTATCCCGAAAAATAAAAAAACAGTCTAATTTTTCAATTAGATTGTCTGGTAATTGTGTAGCTAATTTATTTCAAAAAGCCATTTTCGGCTAAGAAGTCCATGCTGATTTTAGACTGTTCTGTAGGTTCTGCGGCCTTGTCACCAAGCAATAAACGCTCGATATAACGCGCCAGTATATCCACTTCCAGATTGACTCTAGTGCCTAGCTTCCAGGTACTAATATTGGTACGTTCGGCTGTATGCGGGATCAGATTCAGACTAAGGATATTTCCACGTAAGTGATTGATGGTTAGGCTGATGCCATCTACTGTTATAGAGCCCTTTTCTGCCAGATATTTGGCAATTTCTTTTGGTGCAGTCACTTCAAAGTAGATGGAACGAGCATCGGAACGTACCACCTTAATTTCACCCACAGCATCGACATGACCAGAAACAATATGTCCACCAAAGCGTGTAGTTGGCAGCATCGCCTTTTCGACATTTACAGGTTGGCCGACTTTCCAGTTAGCCAGTGTAGTCCGGTCCAGACTTTCACGTGATACGTCTGCAGCATACCAGTTCTCACCCCAGTCAATTACGGTCAGACAGATGCCATTGGTGGCAATCGAATCACCTAGATGTACATCGGACATATCCAGGTCCGTCTGGATGCGTAAACGCACATCACCACCAACGCCTTGCAGGCTCTCGACCTTGCCCAGACTTTCAATAATACCTGTAAACATCTTTATTTCCTTTTTCTCTGCGCTTACCACAAGGCCAATTGGGTACTCACCCCGGTCGTATCCACACCGCCCAGCTCGGCATAATGATGCAACTGGCTCAGTAACTGACGAATTGGTGGACCTGACTTGGCATGCGTGTCGGTAATTACAATAAATTCTAGTACGCGTGCACGTTCAGACTGGCGCTGTTTGCTGACACGATAACGTGGCACATCCTGAGTGAGCAAGGTTACACGGCCGCGTTTCAGGTTGGCCTGCAACAAATCTGTGGCACTGATATTACCATCGGTCGAATAACTGGTCAGGATAAAACGCGCATTAATGGTCGCTAACAAAGTTTCATAGGCTTCTTTGGCATGCTTGGATGAGTTGTACTGACTTGGACGTTCTTTACGCCATGCACGGTCAATTCCGCTCTTGAAGCCTTTAGTGTCTGGCGTAGGCAGATCCACCTGATCCCAGAGTGTTAAAGCATTCAGTACATGGTAGTTACTGCTATAGGCGTGCTGGTTATAGGGTGGATCAAGATAAGCTACATCGACTTCAAAACCACTCATCTGATTGGCTAAGTGTTGGGCATCCACACACCACATTTCTGCGGCAGGTCCTTGATGCTTGGCATCTTCACAAAAACGGCTTGGCGTTAACCAAAGTAGTGATTCAATACGTTCTAGTGCAGTTTGAGTCTTACCGCCCCAACCATGATGGAAACTTTTAAATACACCTGAAGTATTGCTGACAAAACTGGCTGAATAAAGTAATGGTGCCAGCAAGGCACTCATTTCCACGTCATCAATCGCACCTTGCGCTTGCCAAGTGGCAATCTGCTGACGGATCGCATCGATACGCATGCCGTTACGGCGTTTGAAGAATAAACGGTCACGGGTCGGATCATAGATTTCGTCATTGCGTGGACACAGATTATGCGTCACCCAGCCTTTGACTTCAGGCAGACGGTTCAGATAATCAATTGCTTTCTGATAGCCACCCAGTTCTTTAAATGCAGGTGCATCAGTACAAGCCAGAACTGCATGATTCAGCGCATGGCTATACGGTTCCCAGTCATTGGCAATCACACGATAGCCATTTTGACGTGCTAAACGCGACACCACACCAGAACCAGCAAAGAAATCGGCAAAAATAGGCGCACGACCATCTTCACGTTTTAAGGTTCCCGTGCTCTCAAGTGCTTCCAGAATTAAATGTAGTAAACGGCGCTTGTTCCCCAAATAAGGAACCAACTGATGGAAAAGATATTCATCGGTAGTACGTGCCGCATGGCGGCGTTTGTGATAAACCGTAGACTCTGAATTCATAGTGTCTCTTGAGAAGGAATTAACCTGAAGCGCACGTCATCACCCACGCGAGTGACATCCTGTAGCTTGAATCGAAGTTGTTCTGCCATTCGGCTAAATTCTGCATTCAACATACTACGCGCAGTTTGCCCCAATAAGGTCGGTGCAACATAACTGATGAGTTCATCCACCAGTCCTGCCTGTAAAAATGCGGTAGATAAGGTTGCGCCTGACTCAACCAGCACATCATAAATCTGATGCAGCTGAACCAGTTGCTGTAATAATTCTTTTAAAGGCTGAATTTCGAGTTGGATCACACCCAACTCAGCCAGCTCCTGACGATAAGGCCCCATCACCATTACCGTTTCTGGATTTTCTAAAATTTTGGCAGTCAGTGGCAAACGCCCCTGACGATCCAGAATAATCCGTTTTGGCTGAACGATTGTGCTGATGTCATCAACTTCTTTCAGACTACGAACATTGAGCTGGCAGTCATCTGCTAATACCGTATCAATCCCGGTAATTACTGCACCGGAAATCGCACGCCAATGTTGTACATCCTGTCGAGCCTCTACACCAGTAATCCATTTTGATTCACCCGATGCCATTGCCGTACGGCCATCCAGACTGGATGCAATTTTTAGACGCACATAAGGCATACCGGTTGCCATGGCTTTCAGGAAGCCATCATTTAGTAGATGCGCTTCATCTTCACAGATGCCAACTTCCACTTCGATACCGGCCTCTTTCAGGATCTGCACACCTTTTCCAGCGACCAGTGGATTCGGATCAGGACAAGCCACAATCACTTTGGCTAAGCCTGCTTCAACCAGACCTTTGGCACACGGCGGTGTACGGCCATAATGTGCGCACGGCTCCAGAGTGACATAAGCCGTTGCTCCACGTGCCTGTTCACCCGCCTGACGCATGGCAAAAACTTCCGCATGAGGTTGACCTGCTTTAGGGTGAAAACCTTCACCTACGATTATGCCATCTTTGACAATGACACAGCCGACATTCGGGTTGGGTTTAGTGGAGTACTGTCCCTGACGTGCCAGTTCGATGGCACGGCGCATCCAGATTTGATCTTGAGTGAGTTCAGTCATGCTTATTCTTGAAACTCACCGCGTTGCTGCATTTGTTCAATCTGACGACGAAAGGCTTCGACATCCTGGAAGTCCTGATAGACTGAAGCAAAACGGACATAAGCGACATGATCAAGTGCAAATAGAGATTGCATGACAATTTCACCAATCGTGCGTGATTTCACATCACGTTCACCCAAACGGCGAATCTGTAATTGAATATCACTGAGCACCGTTTCAATCTGTTCTTGCGTCACAGGACGTTTCTGCAAGGCATGCATCAGTGAACGGCGTAATTTGGCTTCATCAAAGGGTTCATTCTTGCCATCAGATTTAATGACACGCGGCATCACCACTTCATAACTTTCAAAGGTGGTAAAGCGTTCATTACAACTGACGCATTCACGACGGCGGCGAATCTGGCAACCTTCAGCGGCCAGGCGTGAATCAATCACTTTACTGTCTGGTGTATTGCAAAATGGGCAATGCATAGCGGTTTAATTGAACAAATCCTGATGATTTCCGAGTGTAGCAAAAATTCCAAACTTTGTAGAGTTTTACGCAACATATAGAAAAAAAACAGCCCATATGGGCTGTTTTACACAATATATTGATTATTGTTTTAGCAGATTATTCTACGCGTTCGCCATGTTGACTCAAGTCCAGACCCATACGTTCATCATCAGAAGAAACACGGATACCGATGATCAGATCGATCACCTTAAGAATCACAAAAGTTAATACTGCAGAGTAAGCGATGGTTGCAAGTACACCTTCAACTTGAACCCAAAGTTGGCTCATTACATTTGCTGGAGCAGCATCACCCATGATGAATTCGCTTGCAAAGAATGCTGTCAGAATCGCACCAACGATACCACCGACGCCATGCAGACCAAAGGCATCTAGAGAATCGTCGGCTTTCAGTACACGTTTCAAGGCAGTAATACCCCAGAAACATACCACACCACCGATCAGACCCATTGCCAGTGCACCACCGACAGTAACGAAACCAGCTGCTGGAGTAATCACCACCAGACCTGCTACCGCACCAGAAGCACCGCCTAATACAGAGGCTTTACCACGTACTACTTTTTCAGTAATTAACCAAGAGATTGCTGCTGCCGCTGCTGCAACTTGAGTTACGATCAGCGCATAGCCTGCAGAACCATTTGCACCCAATGCTGAACCACCGTTGAAGCCGAACCAGCCTACCCAAAGTAAGCTTGCACCGACGACGGTTAAAGTCAGATTATGTGGCGCCATTGATTCACGGCCAAGGCCCATACGTTTACCTAGCATGTAGGCTGCAACCAGACCCGCTACACCTGAGTTGATGTGAACGACTGTACCACCAGCAAAGTCAAGCGCACCGTCGTTGCCTAACCAGCCGCCACCCCATACCCAGTGAGTAATTGGTGCATAAACTAGAATTACCCAGAGTGCAATGAATGCCACGAAAGCACCAAACTTCATACGTTCCGCAATTGAACCGCTGATGATGGCAACCGTAATAATGGCAAACGTCATTTGGAAGATCACGAACAGGATTTCAGGAATTGTGCCGGATAGCGCATCGGTGGTTATTCCAGCCAGCATGAGCTTGTCCAGACTGCCGATAAAGGCATTTCCTTCACCAAAGGCCAAGGTATAGCCAATCACGACCCAAGCAATACTGACTACGGCTGCAGCAACAAAGCTGTGTGCCATTGTTGCCAGCACATTTTTCTTACGGACCATACCGCCATAGAACAGGGCTAAACCTGGAATGGTCATCAGTAATACAAGGGCTGTTGAAGTGAGAATCCAGGCTGTATCGCCAGTATCGAGAGTAGCTTCTTCTTCTGCAGGCGCTGCTGGTTCAGCTGGCGCCACTTCAGCAATCTCTGCTGTAGTTGTGTCTGTTGTTGTAAGTGAAGTATCACCAGTCTCTGCAACAAGTGCGACTTCTTCAGTAGGTGTTGGTGCTGTTACGGCCTCTTCAGCCCACGCAACAGAACCCCCTAAAAGAGCGCTGGACAAGCCGAACGCCATTAGCATTTTTTTCATTCGTATCCCCCAACCATGTTTTTTGTGAGTTATTAGGTACTCAGCAAACTTCGTGCCAAATTAAACAGCGTCTGCACCTGTTTCACCGGTACGAATACGGATGACTTGTTCTAAGTTAGTTACGAAAATTTTTCCGTCACCGATTTTTCCAGTGCTTGCAACACGAGTAATTGATTCAATTACCGAATCAACCATTTCGTCGCTGATTGCGATTTCAATTTTGACTTTCGGTAGGAAATCTACAACGTATTCAGCACCACGATAAAGTTCAGTATGGCCTTTTTGACGACCAAAGCCTTTGACTTCAGTCACAGTGATGCCTTGAACACCAATTTCAGATAATGCTTCACGCACATCATCCAATTTGAAAGGTTTTACAATTGCAGTTACGAGCTTCATGTTTGTTTTCCTTCGGCTTATTTCACCAGTAAGGTTTTATGTTCAAATTTCATGCCAAGATTCCTAAGGTCGGGGGAAATTAGAAAGCCCGGCACGATGTTTCTTGCTCCTTTATTTTATACTTATAACGTATTGGAATCTGCACAAATCGGATATTTTTTATGTGGATTTTTACAATATTACTAATCGAAGCAGCCTATATTTTATCTGAAATACTGTCAGTCACTCTTGCAGCAATGCTACACTGTCCGCGCATTTATATGGCGATGGATCGGATTATGATTGAAACCCTGTTACAAGCAATTTTGCAGCAAGTTGAACAGCCTAAAAAGGATCTGGAACACAATCTGCGTGCCCTGCTCAATGAAGCCGTTAGCAAGATGGATTTAGTGTCTAAAGAAGAGCTTGAACGCCAACGCACTGCCCTAAATAATGCCAATCAGCGTTTAAATGATTTACTAAAACAAGTCGAAGAGCTAGAAGAAAAAATCTCGATTAAAAAATAAGCACAACTACAGTGCACAAAAGACACGAGAACAATAAAAATAATGCACTATATTGGAACAACAATATGTCTTTTGCCAAAATTTATACGCGAGGCCTGTTAGGCCTGCATGCACCTTTAATTGAAGTCGAAGTCCATGTCAGTTCTGGCATGCCTTCCCTCACCATTGTGGGGCTTCCTGAAGCCGCAGTCAGAGAAAGTAAGGATCGGGTTCGCTCTGCCATTCTGAATAGTGGCTTTCAGTTTCCGACTAAACGCCTGACGATTAATCTGGCACCTGCCGATCTACCTAAAAATGGCTCACGTTTAGACTTGCCGATTGCGCTAGGAATTTTGGTTGCTTCAGGACAGCTTCCAGAAAATTGTACTGATAATCTTGAGTTTATTGGTGAACTGGCCTTAGATGGTCAATTGCGGCCTGTAACAGGCATCTTGAGCATTGCAATCGCCTGCCAGCAGGAACAGCACCAGCTGATCTTGCCTAGTCCGAATGCTCAGGAAGCCTCTCAGCTCCCGGATTTTCAGGTATTTGCTGCCAATCATTTACAGGAAGTCTGTGCACATCTGGCTCAAGCAGAAACCTTGACCCCGTTTAAGACCAGTCCATTAGATCAGCACTCTTTTTATAAATTTGATCTAGCGGATGTGAAAGGACAATTGCGACCACGACGTGCCTTGGAAATTGCAGCTGCTGGCGGCCATTCCCTGCTGTTCCGCGGTCCACCTGGTACAGGTAAAACCTTGTTAGCATCGCGCCTCGCCAGTATTTTACCGCCCTTAAATACTCAGGAAAATCTGGAAGTTGCCAGTATCTATTCAATTGCCAATGCCAATCATCCCTTTGGTCAGCGGCCATTTCGGGCACCGCATCATACTGCCTCTGCCATTGCACTGGTCGGCGGTGGCTGTCATTTACAAAAATAAAAGCTAGTTTTACAACAATAAATGCTAGTAAAGTTATTAATGGAAAAATTCTAACCTACTAATTAGTTCTTTTTAAAAATATGAACTCAAATTTTCTCCTTAATAGTTTTCCTAATGATGATGTAATACGTGTCTTAACCTTATATGGTGGAATTGAGAATAATTTTTCAGGAAATTCAAGTAGCCCTTTAATTTATGTTTTGCTTTGGGAAGTTGATATTAATAAGAAGTCCCTTATTGAAGATAACTTTATTATTTCTACAATTTGTTTAAATCAATTGTATAAAGCCAAGATAGGTTCCATTTGGAAAGGTCAAAAATATATTTCTCAAAATTTTAACTTTTCAAATACAATATGTTCTTTAAAATTAAACTTTCTATTTAAATTTAATAAGCCAAAAGTTGAAAATTTAGAAACTTTGATAAAATTTGACTTAATTAATATTAATTTCTTTGAAAAACTCGTAGCAAAAAAAATTCTTAATAAAGATTCTGAACTATTTCATATATTTTTAAAAAGCTATTATTGTGATTTAATTACAGTCACAGGTAAGAGAGTATTCATCTCATGCATGGTTCTTCTACAGGCTTTTTTCACAAAAAATAGTTTTATTAAGAATGATATTCTTATTCATAGCCGTGAAAAAATAATTAATAAATATTTTTATCTAAATTTTGACTGTTCATATAATTACATTTATGTGATCAGAGACTCTTATAAAAAATTAGGAAATCAATCGATAAATTTCTTAAAATCAATTACATATAATCCAAAAGTCCAAGAAGTTATTTCTGTATTACAAATGTCATTAGAAGACACTATCTTCTCACCACACAATAAATACTCAAAAATCCGCCATCCTATTATCACACCTCCTTATATAAATGATCTAGGTTTAACTATTAAAGGAATTTGGATTAAGAAAAATGAAATTTTCTTAATTACCAAAATTGAGTCCTTTAATAGTATTGATAATTTCTTATAAACTAGAATTATAAAAAACATCATATATAAAAAATTATATATGATTTGAAATTATTTCACTTGAAAAGTAGTAACCATCATCATAAATTTCACTAGGTATTAATTTTCTAAAATACATATCTCGCCAAATAATATCTATTATATACTCTGGCTCTTGCCCATATTCTATATGTTCATTTGGATTTGTCATAACCACTTGACCAACAGCATTAATTGGGACTTTAAAAGTATTATGGAAATATTGATGCGCATCTATAAATATTTGTCTTTCTCTATTAAATTCACTTAACATTATATCCTTATCATATTCAGCATTATAATCGATATATATGTCATAATAATCATCTTTTATACCTAAATGAGTATGTAAATATTGTGCATATTCATCTGTTAACTTTACTGCGGAGTTTTCTTTAGACAAACAAACATTCCAAACTTCTATATATGACTCATCATATTTTCCTGACTCCGCTCCTAAAATTGCCAAATTATAAGCTCCCGCTTCACACGCATTAGCATGGCAACTAATTTTATTTTTATTTTCATAATGATAAAAATCTTTTATATCATAAAATTCACGTAAGTATGACTTCACCAATTTCAAATCGTTCTTCACTACCACAATATTTTCAAAATGCAGTACAGCTGTTTTTGACCAGTTAAAACTTCCCGTTATTACAGTTTCATTATCAATTATGCAAAATTTATTATGCATATATTTATTAAATCTAGGTTTTACAGGAAAAATCTTTACTTCTTCATCTGGGATTTTTAAATATTTTCTATTTATAAAGTCATTATAATAGATGATTTCAATTTTTACCCCTTTTCTTGAAAGCCTATTTAAAATTGGGGTATATAACTTCCAGCTAATCCAAGCAACACATATTAATATTGACTCTTTTGCATTATTTAATTCCCTAATTAAATGCTGATCAATCTCTTCAAAATAGGCTTTGATTTCAACTTTGTTTCTTTGATACATGAGCTACTTCTACGTTAATAATGCCATTTTCCAATTAATATTTTTACCAATTTAAAAGATTAACTCTTTGATTTATATCAATTTTATATTAATAAAATTATTGACAGATACAGTGTATAATTAAGTTTTCTTACAATCAATACACCACCCCCACTATAAAAAATTTATTAATATAAATCAGTAGATTATTTGAATATACACTATATTATCAAGCATCAAAAATACTAAAATTTCTCTTTATTGTTCATTCTATATACTAATTATTAAATCATAACTCTTAATCACTATCTAACAATCGACAATAATTGAAAATACTTAAACATGACTTTAAGTAGAAGATTTACTCATGAATAGCTCAGCTAGCCCTAAATTGAGGTATTATTTGATAGATTACGCCTAAAATTTGTTCCCAGTACACTAGGCTTGGATAGCGAACTCTCAACTGCCCTTAATGAGTGCGTTTACAAGCAAAGTCTTACGTTTATTTTTAGCACCTAAAATTCCATGCGAGAATTGAAAAATGTCTAATGATGATGATACTTCCAGCAAGCTATCCAGCATGTTTCCTTTCACAGAAGAAGAATTGCTAAAAAACCTAGATCAATATGATCCAATATTAGAACTTATTCCGACCCATACTGATCGTGAATTAGGCGAAAGCTCATAAGCTCTGAGCCCTTTGTACTGTTATAAACATTATAAATAAATCACTTTCTATCATAGGGATAAACTCATTCCCTATTAATAGACTTGATGAAAATATTTTATTAATTTAAGCTGCTCTAATTATTCTATTTTTCCTTAAATTTCATGGAGTTTAATTTTGTATAATGGGTGATCTTACATATCGATTTACAGCCCTGGAAAGCTATGAGACGGACTTCGTAGAGATCCCCTCAGATCAATACCTACAAGAAGTTCTGTGTCAGATGATCCAGGAATATAGTAGTAATCACTCGCCTATTAATATTGACTTTAGAAAGCTTATACATTGGTTACGAGCAGGTGACCAGTTGACTCATCATATTCATCCTTACCCAGCCAAATTATTACCGCATATTGCCTATTTTTTTCTAAAAGCTCATAGCAATCTACTGGATAAAACTGTTTTGGATCCGTTTTGTGGTTCTGGCACTGTGGCATTAGAAGCTTCTATCCACGGTTTTAAGCCACTTGTTGCTGATGCCAATCCTTTTGCTTTATTACTCACAAAAGTAAAAACTACACCATATAATGTTGATAAATTGATAGAAGTTAAAAATCACATATTAAAAAAAGCAAAAAGATACAAGACGGCTCCCTCTATTGATGTAGTAAATCCTGATCTATGGTACCTACCAGAACATAAAAAAAAGTTAGAAATTTTGCTAAGAGCAATTGAAGAATTAACAGCAGATTCTGAGCAGGCATTTTTTAAGATATGTATATCTTCACTAACAAAAAAGATTAGCTTTGCTGATCCTGCAATTAGTGTTCCTGTGCGCTTAAGAACTAAAGAAAAATTTTCCTCAGCTGTTAATCAGCGAATACAAAAAAGGTTAGACTGGATAAAAGAAGCTGATGTCTTTCAAGAGTTCAACAATATTGTAAACATCAATATCGAACGTATCAAAGAGACAAATAATAAATATCCAAACCGACTTTCAGCTAAAAAAGTTGGTGTGGATGCTCGATCATTATTTTCAGATTATGATCAACTTATAGCAATGCCAGATAACTCAATTCCATTAGTAATCACCTCGCCCCCATATGGGAGTGCTCAAAAGTATATACGGTCTACTAGTTTATCTTTAAATTGGTTAAAACTTGCCTCTCCATCACAACTTCGTACTCTAGAAGAGAAGTCGATAGGTCGAGAACATTTAATAAGAGCTCCATTTCAATACGATGAAGGTGATCTACCTTTAGAGTATGTCGATCTCATTAAAAAAATTGCTCAAAAAAATGAAACAAGAGCAAGAATCACCCAAAAATATCTAATTGAAATGGCACAAGTAGTTAAAGAACTTGCTCGATTGACTTCCCCTAAAGGACGAATTATTTTCGTTTTAGGCAATAATCAAGTCTGTGGAGAAACTTTAAGAAATGATAAATTTATTATTGAGTGTTTTCAGAAGTATCACTTAAAACTTAAGTTAGTTTTGATTGATGATATTAAATCGAGAGGTTTAATGACAAAACGTAATAGAACAGCATCTGTGATTTCACGTGAAACAGTTTTGGTTTTTGAGAAGTAACATTACATGTCTACCCATCCACATCCAGAAGATGATATTGAAAAATACTTTGATAAGTTACAAATATTGAATCAAAGTGTTTGGGACAGTGTCTGTAATAAACCCCAAATAAATAAATGGCTTGAACAATTTAAAGGCAATGTTGTATCAGCCGAAGAAGAAAAAAAATATATGATTTATGCCTTATCTAAATTCATGTATTTTAGTCAAAGAATGGTTAGAGAGATGCTCATATCTCTTTATAGAGATTTTATTAGAGCTCCAATTATTCAAGATATTAGAAGAAATAATGGAAATACAACGAATATAGAAGAGCTTTCCAAATTGTATTCCGAAGACTTGAATACCACCAGATTTATTGGTGTGGGTAATCCAGCAGAAAGTGGTGCTCATCTACTCTACATTTTTAGACAAGTAAATAATTTAGAAAAAAAATTATTTTGTGACTTACATGGAGCATTTGATATTGTCGCTGATCCAGATGGTGGAACACCACATTGGGTAGCACGTACTTCAAATATAAAAAGATATATTTTTTTTGATGACTTTGTGGGAGGTGGGACACAGGCTAGCAGATACTTAGAGAAACCTATTGCAAGTATCAGAAGTAATAATCCCGATATTGAGTTGATATTTATATCTTTATTTTCAACTAGTAATGGTTTATCAAAATTAAATGAAGTACAACTATTTAATGGCAAAGCTTCTTGTTTATTTGAATTAGATGATACTTTTAAAAGTTGTTCCCCTGGTTCCCGTTATTTCGAAAAACATCCTTCATGGTTTTCTATCGAAACATTCAGAAGGATTGCCGAGTATTACGGTACTTTCTTATATGAACAGCCATTAGGGCATGGTGATTGTGAGTTATTATTAGGTTTTTCTCATAATACTCCCAATAACACTCTTCCAATTTTTTGGAAAAATGGCTCGATTAATGAATCTTTAATGAAGTGGTACCCTATTTTTGAAAGATTTGACAAAAACTATGGTCTATGGAGAGCTAAATAAAAATGGAAAATTCCAATCCCTTCTCCTTTTCAAAGGCTTCTGATTATACAGATGAAGAAATTAATACCTTTTGGGTAGATATTGATGATGATTTTGTAAGAAAAATAATTGATCCAACTTCAAAAAAGTCTTCTTTCATTCTCGGAGGTAAAGGAACGGGGAAAACTCATTTGCTCCGCCATTTCTCTTATGCCTCAACCAAACTGCGTCATCCCAATCTATCAGGATTAGAGATCATCCGAAATGATGGATTTGTAGGAGTGTTTTTACGAGCAAATGCATTAGATGCTTCTCGTTTTGATACAAGTAATGAGAATGAAAAAGGAAAATGGCAAATATTATTTGCGATCTTTCTTGAGCTTAAACTTACTGAAAACCTTTTAGACACATTAATTGATATTGAAAAAACTTCTACAGATTATAAATTTAATACTAAAGGACTGCTTGAGATTTTATCTTCTGAAATATCTCAAGAGACCTATTTTGCACAAATTAAAAGTCTTGAAGAGTTAAAAATATGGTTAAAAAAAGCATCTAAGAAAATAAATACTGCTATTAATAATTATGCTTTCACTAGTACATTAGACCTAATACCTCCATTTACTCCTGGCAGCTTATCTCTAAAATTTAAAAAAGCACTTGATGAATGGCATCCAGTTTTTAAAGATATATCATTAGTATATCTTATTGATGAAATTGAAAACTTTTACTCTATTGAACACCAAGAAGTCATTCAATCCTTTATAAGATATGGCGAGGGAATGACCACTTTTAGAATTAGTGGCCGTTTATATGCAATCAAGACCTATTCAACAATTGGTGGTGGAGAAGAAAATAGAGAGGATGTTGAATTCAAGAAAATTAATCTTGATGAAAAGCTTAAAGAACTTGGCGCCAAGTATAAGAATTTTGCAAATAATTTTATTAAGCAACGACTGTGTGTTAAAAAATTAATACCACTAAATAGATTAGAATCTTTTAATATAGAAGACTGTTTTGAAAGTATCAAATCTAGTAACTACTATAGTGAATTTATAGATTTTCTAGAACTAGACTCTAGCCAACCACAGGTTTTTGTTCAAAATTTTAGAAGTACGCTTCTTAAAGTTCCAAAATTAATTGCTACAGAGGAGATTGATCAAATAATTGATCTTTTAACCTCTAATTTCCCAATATTATTGCAAAAACATAATATATTGAGATTCTGCAAAGATTATAGCAATAAAGATAGTGTAATAGAGGTTGCAAAGAATATTAACCAAATTTGTGAGCTATATATAGAAAATCCTAAGGATGAAAAATGTAAAAGCTACGATGACTCTTATAGCCATTGGAGCTCAAATTTAATAGCTCAATTATGTAGAGAAAATAGAAAGCCTGTTATCTATTCTGGATTTGATACATTTGTAAAAATGTCATCAAATAATCCACGAAATTTATTAAGTATCCTTAGTAATGCCTATGATCTAGCGATATTTAATAATTTAGATTTTATTAATAAAGCCCCTCTGTCTATTGAAAACCAGACAAAATCAGTACTAAGTAATTCTAAGTTTATATTTGAACAAGACTCCAATTATGGTCGTCCATCAGATATAGCACAAATTGTTGTAGATAGATTAGCGTCCCTTCTAAGAACGGCTAGATTTGCTCTAAATATTCCTGAGGTTTCGCCATTAAGCGTTAGTTTTATTGATGATGATCTTTCCAAAAATGCAAAATTGGCTATTCAAAGTGCTTTAAATTATTCATTTATCTTTGAAACCAGTAGTGGTAGACCTGATAGAAATTCAGAACGGATCAATCGTAAAATATATCTAAACCCAATCCTCTCTCCTAAATGGGATTTACCTATTGGGCGTAGAGGTGACATTAGCCTTTCTGCTGAACTTGTAAATGCAATATTTGATATTGAAAAAGGTAATGAGTTTAAAGTGCTGTTAACGCGTCTTGATACGAAATGGAATAACCCTTTTACAAGAGATGAGCTCCTCCTAAAACAACCAGATCTTTTTAGCAATGATTGACTATTCTATTTTCTATTATCAGGCTTATAGTTCTCCTAACGATTTATCTGATTATGATATTTTTATATCTGCTTATAATTCTAGCGAACGTGTAAAGAGTGTTTTTAGTAATATTAATGCTTCAAAAAAATTATGGTTAATTCATCCTGAGTATTTGTTTAACGACTTAGAATTACCTAAGGATGGGATAATTGTAAAACCTGAAGAAAGATCGGAGAGTATCCAAGTCCGTACATTATTAAATAATATAAACAATATTACTGAAGTTAAACTTTGCATTGATATTACTGGCTTCATGAGACATGTCTTAATTTTTTTAGTGGCCAGTTTAAAAAAAATGGGGGTAAAAAAGTTTACAGCAATTTACTCTGAGCCCATGACTTATTCTAATGATGAGAACACGGAATTTAGTACTACAACCAGCCCAATAGTGCGTTCTATTCAAGGTATTTCTGCTGATATTGATCCTAGCTATCAAGACCATTTAATAATTAATGTAGGCTATGATCATAAAATCATATCTCAAGTTTCTACCTATAAAGACAGTGCTACTGTATATCCATTATTCTCTTTTCCCTCCTTAAGTGCTGATATGTATCAGCAAAGTGCTTTCAGAGCTTCATCCAGTGGGGATATAACAAAGAAAGACGACTGGTTTATAAACAGAAAATTTGCACCAGCAAATAATCCATTTGCTACAGCTCAAATAATCAGTGAATTAATACATAGTATAGATGCGGTCAACGATTCTAAAAATAATATATATTTAGCCCCTTTATCTACTAAAGCACAAACTTTAGGTTTTGCTATTTATTGGGCTCTAGAAGGAGAAGAAAGAGATATATCTATCTTATTACCAGAATGTTTGACTTATTCTAGAGAGACATCTCTAGGATTAAAAAGATTATGGTCCTATGAGGTCGAATTAACTCTGAGTTAGCAATTCAATATCAGCCTTTAAGTTAATATTTGTTTGATAATTAATCATTTTTTTGAAAAAGGCAATGAGTATTTTTAGGTAACCAATATTTTTTATTATTGTATGAAATATTGTAACCATCTTGAACTTCTTCAACCATTTCAGACTTTACCCTTAATGCCTGTTGATTGCTCATATCATGAAAAAACTGTAAGCCTGTTTTAACCCAAGTTAACATATCAATTCTTTGATTCGAGCAAATCATTTTTATCAAGTCGTTTTCTAACTTGTTCTTATTAGCCTTCTTAATAGAATTTGACTTCTTGATAGTGACATAATCTATATTCGTATTGTATTCGTCATTTAAAAAATTTATAAACCCATGTAAAGCAGCAGCTTGTCCTGGAAAAGCTACCAAATATTCTTTTACACTTTTCAAGTCTGGCAATAATTCTCCGCCCTGATCAGTCAATAACATAAGTGCAACCGCAGGCTTTATTGCAAGTCTTACTGATCGAGCAGAAGTAAGACCCTGTTTCATTTTATTATCTAATTTCTTCTTATAAGAATTTACAACCTTATACGCTATAGATAATTGTGACAAACTTTCAATAAGTAATCTTGTTTGATCCTGTTCGGAACATTCCCTTTTACTTGTAGACAAAATTTGTAAATCATAGGACTCATCAAGCCATCTTATGATTAATTCGAATTTTCTAAGTCCATGAGTCCTTAATTGGGATAATAATTCGTTAGCAGTAGGTATAGACTCCATCCATAACATTTTGGATTTAATAAAAAAATAAGTATGCTTATTGAGATATAGAGCTGCTTTATGAGTCCCAACTTCATTCATTAACCAAGATGTATATTTTTTATATTGTTGTTTCAAAAAAGGGGACTCAAAAATACTAAGATTCTGGTTATATTTTTGCCATAAATTTTTATACCAATAGCAATCTTCACATACATCTCCACATCCTGCGGCTATTAATTTATTACAGATTAGACATGGTTTATCTTTATAATTTTTACACCTCTTACACTTTTTTACTCCATTTTCATCAAGCTCTAGTAACCGATATTTATGACAAAAAGGACAGGTTTCATAATCTCGTGTAGCACATTTTGGACAAACTCTGTAAGCGTCCGCTGAGCCCCACTTTTTCTAACTCATTAATACCGCGATAGTGTCCACTAAAATTTAAGTGGACACCTATTTATGGATTTAAAGACAGTTATAGACACTGCACCAACGCTAAAAAAGCCCCGTCGAACCTTCACGGCTGAATTTAAACATCAACTTATTCAGCAATGCCAGCAGCCAGATACATCGGTGGCTAAGGTCGCAATGCAACATCAGATCAATGCCAATCTGTTGCATAAATGGATTCGTCAGTCCAGATCAATGGTTCCATCATTAACAATCTCATCCATTCCACAGACCGACTTCCTTCCCGTCATTCTTCACCCGACGCCAGTCAAACAAGAAGCACCTCCGCCACCTGTGCCAGAGAAGAAAGCTACCGCTCATATTAGGATTCCATTACATGATGAACAAGGTTCAGTAAGGGATCAGATGATCGAAATCGAATGGCCGGTGGGGTCTGCAACTGAATTACTGCTTTTACTTCAGGGCTTGATCAAATGATCCGTATCGATGAAATCTGGTTGTCTACCCAGCCCATGGACATGCGTGCGGGTATGGATACGGCCATGGCGCAGATTATGAAAGCCTTTGGCTCAATCAAACCGCATTGCGCCTACCTGTTCTGTAATAAACGTGGCCATCGTATGAAAGTGCTGGTACATGATGGACTAGGCATCTGGCTGTGTGCCAGGCGGCTGGAACAGGGAAAATTCCACTGGGCTAAAGTTCACCAGGGTGAAAACGTAGCTCTCAGTCCAGAACAGTTACAGGCACTAATTCAGGGTTTGCCCTGGCAGCGCATTGGACGACAGCAAGTGGTAACAATGCTCTAAACCAGGCTGCTACATTCTGCTATTCTCCAAACGTTCTATTTCCTCTGCGTCATGACCTCAGGCATACTGCAGTCATGAAAATGCTGCCTGATTTAAGCCAACTGACCCATGAACAACTGCTGGAATTTACCCGGCAGTTGGCGATGCAGCATCAGTCTCTGGCACAATCAAATCAAGAATTAGAAAAATCAAACCAGCAATTGGATGCCAAAGTTCAGCATCTTTCTATTCTCAATCAAAAATACGAGCATGAACTCGCACTATTTAAACAGCACAAATTCGCCCAAAAGAATGAACACTTAACGGCAAAACAAATCCATCTATGGGACGAAGCGGTCGAAGAAGATATCGCAGCCGTTGATCTGGAATTAGAACGATTAAATGCAGATAAAACCGATGCAGCGACACAGAAAGCCACAGTCAACAAACCTAAACGTCGACTGCTGCCAGATCATCTACACACCATCCGTATTGAGCATGAACCTGCATCAACCCAATGCAGTTGTGGCTGCCAGTTACGTCGTATCGGCGAAGATATCAGTGAAAAACTGCATTTCAGACCGGCACAGTTCTACAAGGAACAGCATGTCCGTGGCAAATGGGTCTGTGATCAGTGCGACACTCTGACTCAGCAAGCGATGCCCGCCTATGTGATTGATAAAGGCATTGCTTCACCTGAATTGCTCAGCCATGTGCTGGTATCGAAGTATGCCGATCATTTGCCGCTGTACCGTCAGCGCCTGATCTATCAGCGGGCTGGCATTGATCTGTCCAGATCCACTTTATCTGACTGGATTGGTCGCTGCGGTGTGGAACTGGAACCTCTGGCTAATGCCTTAAAACAGGTGGTGTTGCAACAGCGGGTGATCCATGCCGATGAAACGCCGGTCACCATCATGCGGATGGGTGAGAATGAGAAAAAACCGAAGAAAGGTTATGTCTGGGCCTATGCCACCACACAGTACAATCCAGTTCAAGCGGTGATCTATGACTTTCAGGATAGCCGTTCAGGTCAGCATGCTGAAGAGTTCCTGAATGGCTGGCAGGGCCATCTGGTCTGTGATGATTACAGTGGTTATAAAGCACGCTTTAAATCAGGCCAGGTCATTGAGGTGGGCTGCATGGCACATGCACGTCGTAAATTCCATGAACTGCATGTGACCGGGAAAAGTCAGATCGCTGAACAGGCATTAGTGCTGATTCAGAAACTGTATGCCATAGAAGCAGAACTCAGGAAAAAGACCGATGGTACAGCAGAACATCGCCGCGAATACCGGCAACAGCATAGCCAACCGGTGATGCAACAACTGTATGAATGGCTCAACCAACATTATCTGGCGGTGCCATCGAGTTCTCCAACTGCCAAGGCGATCAATTACAGCCTAAAACGTTGGCAGGCACTCTGCCACTATCTGGATGATGGCAATTTGCCTATAGATAATAACTGGATTGAAAATCAGATGCGCCCCTGGGCGTTGGGACGTAAGAACTGGCTGTTTGCTGGCTCGCTGCGCAGCGGCCAACGAGCTGCCAATATCATGACTTTAATCCAGTCAGCAAAGCTGAATGGACTGGATCCGTATGCCTATTTAAGTGATGTGCTGAAAAGGCTGCCGACGCATAAAGTCACCCAAATAGAAGAATTACTGCCACACCGCTGGAAATCCGACCAAAATTAAAAAATAGGCATGGGATTCAGCGGACGCTTACCAAACTCTTAAATCATCTTTAAAACGTGAAATCTTAGTTAGCTTTTGTGATGGTGCATTACATCGTTCACATTGTTGAATCATTCTGAAATATACAGAACAGCTATTACAAACTACTCCATATTGTGTAAGTTTTCCTATTGGTCTATTAGTTAAATTACATCGTATGCATGGTTGTTTTTTAATACATTCATTACATTTCGCCTTACTATCATTCTTTGATAAGCGTGCTAATACACCACAACTAGGGCAAGGGCGTTTCTTAAAAATTCGTGCATAACAAGTTGAACAGTATTTCTTATCCTTATATTTTTTCTTTATTTTTAAAACAGTTTTTGCACATCCATTACATACTTGTCTTGAATCTTTGTTACTCAAATTCAATAACTCCAACTTTTTTAATTTTTCTCAATAATTTAAGCCACTTACGCTCCACATTCTTCTTAGATTTTGGTTGATTTATTGAAGATTTTAATCGTTGAGATGGATAAATTCTTACTGGCTTTGCCATAGCAGCTTTCATTTGTAAGAGTTGAGATGGTAATTTTTTACGATTATCCCAAAAACTTGCATTACTAATTCCATATTCATACGCACGATCTACTATCAAATCGCATGGAATTTTCATAATTCGATCTAATAAGGAAAGTAGAATGGTACGTTCATGTATATTTAAATACTCAAATGATAATGGAGTAATTGTGAGAGGAATGTCTAAGTCCACACCTAGACTTTTAAACATTTCAAGAAGACGCAAATTTTCCGTATCTAATAACAGCCTGATTTCGCTTAGCCATGCACGTGCTATCTCAAACCATTCATAAGATGAAATACTCTGATTGTTATAAAGACCTTTGCCAGTTTTTAATACTTGATCTGCATTTATTTGAAAGTCTAATGCATTTAAATTACATACTTTCGGTTGGTGATCTATAAAGTTATACCCACATGAAGAACATATCGCTAGAGAACCATGTTCTAGATCGATTTTAAATAGCTGAATAGTGATTCCACATTTAGGACAATGATCAATTAACTCTACTTGATGCTTTTCACAACAACTATGCCATCCCATCCGCCACATTAAACGGAAATAAGGTGATACACCATCATCCTTGAAGCATTTCACACATAATTGCCGACCTGATAAGTTTGATCTATTTCTCTGACCTAGTACTAAAATCCAGATTTTGTTTGGGTGCAGATACAATTGAGGAATAATACTACTCAGCATTGTATTCAGAATAGTCTGCTTATTTTCGAAACAATGTAATAATAATGAGTTAAGTCTGATATCACTTATTCCTTTATCTAAATCAATTGTAAGTGCTCTCCAATCCCTCCATAACGCTTCAACTAGAATCAAAGGCGAACATCCCATATCTAAAGCTGACCTAATCAACCAAGATGAAAATATTTCACCATTTTTAATTGGTGTCCTGATATACCATTGCCCAGCATGATCTGACATTACTCCCCCCTAAATACTAAAATCTAAATACGATTAATTTTTATATTTTGAATATTGCGAACACCTTGAGTTGGTTTTAACCATCTGAACTTTTTGATAATTTCTAAAGTGATTTCTTCTGTACCGGTCAATATTGCCATTTTTGCGCATTCGACCACTACCCTATTTAAATCCCCTAAATTTCCTCCTGAGATCTCATGTAATAATGTGGCAATTTCTTGAGATGATAAATTTGAAGGTTTTTTCAATGGAATCAATTTAACGTAACTCAAAAGGAGCCTTAAAAAATCTTCATCTAATTTCCATAAAGGTAAGTCTAAGATATCGAATCTACTGGCATACTGAGCATCTGTATGTAATATCAATGATGCTTCACGAGTTCCAACACCAATAATATTTAAACTTAATTCATTACTCAGTGTTTTAAGAGCATTCATTACTTCTTGTTGTTGTCTTGAGCTTCCACTTAAACAATTATGCAACTCATCAATTATCAACATTTTTGTTTCATACTTTCTTAGTAAATGAATTGCTTGATTCTTTAATTTACTTTCAGGATCAGTAGTACGAAAAGGAACGAAAAAATGCTCTAAAATATTAATATATAATTCTTTTACATTTGCTCTGACTGGAGCCTGTATAGGAATAACTGGCTTAGTCAGGGACAATAATTGCATATCGATATCATTAACTTTGTTTATATAATATTTTTTTGCAAATTCATGAATAATCGTAGTTTTTCCCATATTTGAGTCACCTACGATTAAAAGACATTCAGGTCTTAATTTCTTAGGTCGATTTAAAAGATCAGTGAGCATATTTAATACTGTAATTGCTCTTTGATAACCAATCCATCGATCCATATAAAGAAAATTAATTCGCTCATCATCGCTTAAAACCATAATTTCACGAACATGTGCAGCAAGATGGTTAAATTTTTCCATGACTCACCTTAAATCATCAAATGCTGTTAAATCTGTATTCCATAAGCTATTTTCAGACTGTGATAAATTGGAATTAACATTTTGATTAGCATTATTTTTTTCAAATAAAGATTGAGTGAAGCTTTTACTATTTTCTTTTCTTCTCTGGTTTAATCGGCGTTGTTTCCTTGTCAAACGGCTTTGTTGCACAAACCTATCTGTAAAGGCTTTTTCAGCGATATAATTTTCAAATGAAGAAGCTTACACCTAAAATTTATCGTACAACCAATTGGCCCGCATATAACCGAGCACTCATGAGTCGCGGAAATATTGCCATTTGGTTTGATCTTGCTACGCAATGGTATGCGCCATCAAAAGGCAAACAAGGGCGAAATCAAACCTACTCCGACGCAGCCATCCAATGCTGCTTAATGATTAAATCCTTATTTCGTCTGTCTTTACGTATGGTTACTGGCTTTGTGCAAAGTCTGATTAAACTTTGCGGATTAAATTGGATAGCTCCAGATTACACCACGCTTTGTAGAAGACAAAAGCATATTGATATTGCAATCAGCTACCAAAAAAGTAGCGATGGGCTGCATCTACTCATGGACTCTACAGGCATGAAGTTTCTAGGTGAGGGCGAATGGAAACGCAAGAAACATGGACCTGAATATCGTCGCCAATGGCGTAAACTACATATTGGTATAGATGCCAAAACCCTGCAAATACGAGCAGTTCAGCTTACAACCAATAATGTCAGTGATTCACAGGTGCTTGGTGATCTACTTAATCAGATTCCACAAGATGAGCGGATTGACTCTGTTTATACCGATGGAGCTTATGACACCAAGCAATGCCGTCAGGTCATTGCAGATCGGCAAGCGCATGCGGTGATTCCACCTAGAAAAAATGCGAAACCATGGAAAGATACAAAGAGTAGCTCGCTAGAACGAAATGAATTACTTCGAACAGTCAAACGTTTAGGCAGGACACTATGGAAAAAATGGTCAGGCTATCATCGGCGAAGTTTGGTAGAAACCAAGATGCATTGCATTAAATTATTGGGCGATAAACTGAGTGCAAGGAGCTTTCAAAGCCAAGTCAATGAGATTCATACACGTGTGGCAGTCCTCAATAAATTCACTGAATTAGGTCGACCATTTACCCAAGTTACGCCTTAAATTTGGCTCAATTAGGGGCGCTTTGCATTTCAAATCTTTGTGCAACAAAGCCTTGTCAAACTCAAGGCTTGATCTACTTTTTCACGCAAATGGATAATTGCTTTATAAATAGCATCTTGATCAACTGTATTTAAACGCTGACTTTTAAGATATTTTTGAACCTGTTTATATTCATGTAAGCTGATTGAAGGTATTTCACGTTTAGCCGTAGGCACTTTAAAATAAGTATTGGTATTGGGTTCATAGAACCAAATCATAGAAATATCGCGAGGATCTCTTTTAAAAATAAACTTTCTTTTCTTTTTTTTATTGGGATCATTTGGGTCGATCGCATTTATCCAAGGTCTTAAACAATCAGAAAAATAAAAAAGTTTATCCTTCTTAACCCCTGTTCTTTGAATAGTTGATTCAAATTCAGGAGCAAAATCTAAGAACAAAGTTGCCTCATCAGCTACTCGTTCTTTTAAACCAGTGCCAGGTTTAAATTTAGTCCCCCAAATTCCTTCTTCCCACATTTGTAATGGTGGAGCATCTAGTATTGAGTGTTTGCTCTTATGATAAACATTCACAATCCAGTAAACAATATAATATTCTAGATCTCTGAGAGTTAAGCAGGCATTTTTTGCTGAATCATATGCCCCCTTCATGACAATATTTGACTTAGTTGTTCCATCTAAAACATGCATCTCTAGATTGACTATACCAAGCAAACGCTCGATATGACCACCAAACTTTGCTCCATCAATAGGGCGATACTCCCAATTAATATCGTATTTCAAACAAGCCTTACTAAGGTGAAGGGTTCTAAAATCTGAACCATTATCAGAATGAACTGAATCCATAAGCCCTTCAACATCCCATTCCCCATCTATACCTAATTCAAGTAATTTTCTTTTTTTAGATAAGATTGCAGATGAAATACACATGGCTACGGATATAGAACTAGGTTCATCCAAAGAGAGGTAATACCCCACAACCATTCTACTAAAGACATCAATTGCTAGTGTTAGATAAGCACGACCTATAGTTTCACGGTATTGTTCATCAACAATCTCTACATCTAATGGCGTATGATCAATTTGGACATATGCTAAGGGATAATCCGCATTGGGAAACGAACCAGCAGCAGCCTCATACTTATCTTTTAAAATTTTTTTGCCATATCTTGCTTTAGTTACTTCATATGCATTGATAGCTTCTATTCGGCACCTAATAGTATTATCGTGAGGAGGTTCTAATTTTCTTTTAAAACACTCAAGCTTAACTTCTAGAATCGTTTTTGCAATACTTGGTTTTAGAGATGTTAAATACTTTGTATGAATTGCTTGTTGAATAATATAATTAAGTTCAGGAGATAATCGTTTCTTATTAGCCCTCCATCCTCTTTTTTTAGGTATTAAAACTAATATTGACTTATTTTCTCGATAAGCTTTCAACCACTTCCAAATAGTATTTACATGAAGATTATTTTTTTCAGCAGTCTTTTTTACCGTTTCAACAGTCGAATTTTCTATTAATGGCTTAATTATTTCATAATGCTGTAATGCTACCTGCCATGCTTCATCAGAAATATCTTCTCCTTTATTGAGCATAGAAGTTTCATTGTCTTCTGAATCTACAACTGACAAATTTCTTATGTTTACTTGAATACAACGGGCTGATTCTAGATTGGATATAACAACCTCTTCTGAATTTAGAATATTAATAATTCTGTATTTAGAGCCATTATAATTAACAACATTATTTGGTTTAATAATTAAACGTTTTCTATCAATTTTAACTGAATCATTTTCTATCATTTAGATTTCCCCTTTTGTAGCATTTTTATCATTTATCCAAATAATTGTTTCAGCTGACAGAGGACTATATAAATCACATAGTATTATTTTTTTCGATATTAAAATCCAAATTTTATGAATAGCTTTTAATATATTCCTTTGATCCGTAAAAATATAAGTAGGTAATTGATTAACTGTAGAATAACCTAATTTTTCCAGTATTTCGGTTAGTATCCGTTGTTCATCTTTCTCTATATAAGATCGCTTAAATCTCTTAAGAAAATTAATATTCTCCCAATATTGATCATATAAACGAGATTCATCAATGATTCTAAACTTCCATCCTTTTTCCAAAGCAAAAGTATGATGTGTGCTGAAAAAACAGGAGGTTTTAACTTGGTAAACTAAACACACTCATCAGGAGTTTACCATGAGCAAGAAATACAAGACTTACACCACAGAATTTAAAGCTGAAGCCATCAAATTAATTGAAGCCAATCAAGGCAATGTCTCGGAAACAGCTAGACAACTTAGCATTTCAATGCAAACTCTTTCAAATTGGAATACCAAAGCAAAGGCTGGAACTTTAGCAGGTACAAAACAGTATTCACCTGATCTAAACGCTCTACTCGAAGAAAATAAAAAACTCAAACAACAGCTCAAAATAGCTGAAATGGAACGTGAATTTTTAAAAAAGGCAGCAGCGTACTTTGCCAAAGAAAGTCAGTAAGGTACGCCTATATGAAACAAAAAAGATATTCATTTCCAATTACCTTAATGGCTCGATTACTTCATGTTTCAGTTTCATGTTTTTATGATTGGCTCAAGAGAGGCGTGAGCAAAAGAACGATTCAACGAAATCAACAGACGATATTGGTGAAAATAGCCCATGAGGAGACAAGGCAGAGCTATGGTTATATTCGATTAACCAAATACTTACAAGCTCAGGGCATAAAAATGAGTATGTACGCTGTACGTCAGATAAAAGCGCTGAACCACCTGTATTGTAAGCGACACAAGCGTTTTAAAAGGACTACGAATAGTGACCATAATCGAGCGATCTATGAAAACCTGCTGGAGCAACAATTCTCAATGACTAGACCAAATCAAGCATGGTCAAGTGATATTACGTACATATGGACTGTTGAAGGATGGCTGTACTTAGCAGCGGTAAAAGACCTTTACACGAAGCAAGTGGTTGGCTATAGCTTAAATGAGCGCATGACAACACAGCTTGTTTGTAATGCGCTAAATATGGCTATTCACAATCAAAAACCAACCAAAGAACTGATTGTGCATTCAGACAGAGGAAGTCAATATTGCAGCCATGAATATCGAAATATACTTGAGCAATATGGTTTTCAAGGTTCAATGAGCAAGCGCGGAGACTGTTACGATAATGCACCGATTGAAAGCTTTTGGGGAATACTGAAAAATGAGTTAGTGCATCATTACAACTATCAAACCAGAGAAGAAGCCAAAGCAGATATTATAAAATACATTGAGTTATTTTATAATCATCGAAGAATTCAAAAGGGTTTGGGTTTTAAGACACCAAATCAAATGGCCGAAGACTTTTATAAGTTGGCTGCCTAAAATCTCCCAAGGGAAAGTCTCCTGATAATTCAGCGTATATCAGTATAAGCAGCTTTAAACTTGGGTCTGAGTCCTTTCCAATCTGTTCGAAGTTTTTTTCTAGGTTTAATTTCGATCAATAATGGTGCAGCAAATAAATCTACATCTTCATACTGTGCACTAGAAAACTGCACCAAAAAATCAGGTGTATATGTTGATTCATTCCCTAACTCAGTAATATAAGGAATAGCAACAGGTTGCCCCACTACATCAATGACATTTTCGTTATATTCTTGCTTAAATAAAAAATCTCGCTCTAAAGTTGATTCATACCAGATTGTTTTTTCACCTCTAAAGGAATAGTTACCCGAGATACTCCCGTATACTGTTTGAGCTTTTCTTACCGGGCTATATTCATCACTGATTCTTTTCATTATCAACCTCAGCTTTAATCGACTAGCTTTTATTATGGTAGTTTTACAATCAACTAGCGTTTATTAATGTAATAACTAGCTTTTATTTTTATAGACTTTGTTAGATAACTTTTTGAATTCTAATTATCCCACTAGCTTTTATTATAGTATATGACAGTGGCTCACATCCTAAACCTGGAGAGATCACACTGGCACATTTGGGCGTTTTATTTCTGGACGAACTGCCTGAGTTTGACCGCAAGGTACTCGAAGTATTACGTCAGCCGCTTGAGTCCAAAGAAATTGTGATCTCGCGTGCTTCCCGGCAAATTACCTTTCCAGCCAATTTTCAGCTGGTGGCAGCCATGAATCCTTGTCCATGCGGTTATGCATTTAATCAGGACATCCGCTGTCAATGTTCACCTGAAACCATCAAGCGTTATCAGAACCGGATTTCTGGTCCATTACTGGATCGGATTGACCTGCATATTGACGTACCACCTTTACAGGCACAGGAGTTACAGGACAATAAACCTGTCGAAAACTCTGAAACGGTCAGACAACGCGTGATTACCGCTTATAACATTCAGATCAAACGGCAAAATGCCTTAAACATGAGTCTTAGCCCAAAACAACTGGAACAATATGCCCCTCTCGATCCACCAGCTCAAAAAATGATTGAACTGGCTCAGCAGAAACTGAATTTATCAGCACGAGGCTATCATCGGATTTTGCGTGTTGCCCGAACCATTGCCGATCTTAACCAAAGTCTAGATATTCAGACTGGGCATTTATCGGAAGCCCTGTCTTATCGCGGGCAACACATTTAAATAATAAAAAAGGCGACTTAGAGTCGCCTTTTTATTTAGAGAAAATTAGAAGCTATAACCTAATCCGAATACTACTTTGTTCTTTTGTTTCACATCCATACGATCATAACCACCAATAATGTAATTGATGCTTGCAGTCACACCAGTATCTGCAAGAGGTTTACTTAAACCGATGTCAAAATGACGGAAACCAAAACTTTCCGTAGTTCCTTCGATATCACCTGATTTTTCATAAGCATATAAGCCTAAAGCTGTATCCAAGCTGAAATCTTGTGGTAAAGCATAGCTATAAGTAGCTTTTAAATAGGTATCACCTGCATTGCCCCAAGTGGTATCTTCAAGAAGAGTTTGTGCTGTAATACCTAAATCTTTATAGCTCAGACCTAATAACAGCTCAAATCCATTCGTTTCTTCATCAGATTCATAATAATAGTAGTAAGTCGTACCGATCGTTAAACCCAAATCATCATTTACCGAATGGCTGTAGCCTGCATAGAAATTATTTTCAAAAGCATCACGGCCTTCTTCAACCAAAGAATAATCTAAGGTAGAACCCCACCAACCAACATAGAAGCCAGAGGAATGATTATAGTCAAGCCCACCTTGTAAAGTAGCTCCGCTATTTTCAGGTGTGTTGGTAATCCCACGCAGGTTATAGCTTGAAAGTACACTGATATTCCCAGAAACTGAATGTTCAGCAGCTGGTTCATCCGCGAAAGTGAAAGAAGATGCAGCACCTAGTAAAGCAAAAGATAATACTTTTAATGTTGATTTCATTGTATGACTCCCCCAGATCGTTTGAGACGTTTTTATGATATTGATTAAACTCGAGTTCGAAATTTGCAAGAGCTATGCCAATCTGGAATAAAACAACTAAAATCTGATGAATAAAAATAAAATAAATCACTAGGTATTTGTTTTTAAATTATATTTAAATTTTTAAAAAAAGTACTTTGATAGATTCTTTTTAACATTAGCCCTTTTTCAAAGATTTATTTTCTTTTTTCGGCCTTATACATAATCATTTACAAGTTGCGCCATTTTGAAACTTTTTTCGCTTTGATTAAATTTTGTGCTAAAAAAAGGTGCAGAAATAAAAGGTAAAGAAGCAGATTGCTTTATTCGAGTTTTTGATTCTTACCCAAACTCAGAAATTTCTGGATTAAAAAGTTCAAAATAGTGCTAAGCAACAAAAAGTGACTCTCATAGAATGACTTTTTATTATTCGGAAATCTATCAGCATTTTTGGATTTATAAATATTTAAATTAAATATTTATAAATTAAAATTCAATAATTTATAATCAATTCTCACTTTTAAGAAATTATTAATGGATAGTCTGAGACAGAAAATGAAGATTTTGAACACTCAACTTTTTCATTCTAAGAATTTCAATTTTAAATATTATCGATACACTCATGAGTCATACCCTTCAGAGAATTTATATTTAAAAAATATCTTTGTTTTTATTTGTTTTTTTACTATATGGTCAGGATCTAGACTATTAGATATCTTACTATTATTCACATTAGATTAAAAAAATCCCTCGACTTTAGTGGAGTATCGTAAATAAAAATGACATTTATTCAGCGAATCTTATACAATTCCTAAAAATTTCCATCAATTTGTATAAGGCTCTCTCCCAATGCAAAACACAAAAAAGTTAACATTGGCAGTTTTGATTCAGGCTGCATTGATCTCAACCGCTTTTGCTAGCGAGCAAAGTGAGTCTAAAGGTTTTGTAGAAGATGCAGAAGGATCTGTACTTTTCCGTACTGGTTATTTATCTCGTGATAAGAAAAATGGCGTAGCAGATACAAGTTCAGCTGCACAGACTGCAATCGTGAAACTGGATTCAGGTTTTACTCAAGGTGTGGTCGGCTTTGGTGCCGGGATCATCGGTGATGCATCATTCAAGCTTGGGGAAAATGCGCATGCTGGTAACGGCATGATTCCTCTCCATAATAATGGAGCAAAAGATGAGAATGGTCATGTTGATTCCTATGACCATTGGGCACGTGGCGGCGCTTATGTGAAAGCTCGTGTATCTAATACCACTGCTGTATATGGTACCCAAGTTTTAGATCTTCCTGTATTGGCATCAAATACTGCACGTCTCGTTCCTGAATACTTTGAAGGCGTATTAGTGACGAGTAATGAAATTGACAACCTGTCATTAACAGCTGGTAAATTTACTAAAAACCAATATTCAGACCAAATCAACTCTGATGGTAACGAGCTGGATCGTGCTGTTGTTTGGGGTGCGAAATATAAATTTAGTGATGCTTTAAACGCTTCTTACTATGGTACAGATATTAAAGACCGTTTAGACCGTCATTATGTAAATGCGAACTATAGCTATGCAGTAGCCAATGGCGGCACTTTAACTCACGATTTTAGTGGCTATCATACCGAGTGGGATAAAAAAGCTGACGGTGGTGCATATACTTATTCTCATACCACAAATGACTTAAGTAACTTAAGCAACAATATTTGGGCTATTTCTACCACTTACAATACTGGTCCGCACAATGTCATGGTGGCTTACCAACAAAATACTGGTAACACAGGCTATGACTATGGTTTGGGTCGCGGTGTAGGTGATGGTCATCAAACGATTTATCTACCAAACTCATACCTGTCTGACTTCATTGGTAATAATGAAAAATCAGCACAACTTCAATACACATTTGACTTCGGTGCTGTAAATGTTCCTGGTCTATCTTGGACTTCAGCATTTGTATATGGTTGGGATATTGATGTAGCAGGTAGTCCAGATCGTTCTCAGTTAGTGACTAATGATGCACAAGAACGTGAATTCTTTAACCAGGTGAAATACACTGTTCAATCTGGTTTTGCTAAAGACGCGAGCTTGCGTTTACGTCACTCTTACTACCGTGCAAGCAATGATTACCAATCTAACTACATTGGTGACACCAACGAATGGCGTATCTGGTTAGACATTCCTGTGAAATTATTCTAATTCACCCGAATTTCAAGCTATAATAAAAAACCTGCACATTGTGCAGGTTTTTTTGTTTAAGCTTTAAAAAGTTAAAGACTCAAACTGAAAAGCAAATGAATTATTTATTTGCTTCTGCATAAGCTGCAATTGAGCTAAGTACTTCCTGTTTTGCAACATCAGCACCTTCCCAACCACTTAACTTAACCCATTTACCTGGTTCCAAGTCTTTGTAGTGCTGGAAGAAGTGTTCGATTTGGCTAATCAGTAATGGAGGAAGATCAGTATATTCTTGAACATCTTTGTAGATCGGAGTCAGTTTGTCGTGTGGAACTGCAACCAGTTTCGCATCAACACCACCGTCATCTTCCATGTTCAGTTTACCAACAGGACGGCAACGAATTACAGAACCTGGCTCTACTGGATGTGGAGTTACCACCAATACGTCTAGAGGGTCGCCATCTAGAGAAAGTGTATTTGGTACATAACCATAGTTTGCTGGGTAGAACATTGCTGTACCCATGAAACGGTCTACAAACAATGCATCAGAATCTTTATCGATTTCATATTTGATTGGTGCTGCATTTGCAGGAATTTCGATAATGACATAGATGTCGTTTGGCGCATCTTTACCCGCTGGGATATTGCTGTAGCTCATAGCATCACTCTTTAACAAGTTATATCTTTTAAAAACCGCGACAATTATAACGGTTTTTACAGATTTTTTTTGATTTTAAAATACCGAACTGTAAATATCTCAAACTGCTTTATTTTCGGCTTAAGAGATTTTGATAATTAACAGCAGTAAGGTTATTGGACATAATAAGGATAACAGCCAGACAATTGAACGTAAGGTCGACCAGTTCGCCAGATAACAGATCCCATAGATGACCCGAAAAACTAGATAGGCAATCCCAAAGGTCATGACCAGACTTTGTGTAACGACCATATATTCTGCCATCAGAATCGAGGCGATAAAGAGCGGTAAGCTTTCAAAGCTGTTCTGCTGAGCAGCATTGGCGCGACTGGCCAGGCCTGTGGACTTTTCTAAAAATGCCCGTGGATTCTGATTGTCTTTTGCACGAAACCCTGCCGATTTTTTCGCAATCAAGGTAAAAACATAAGGTAAAAGACAAGCTGCCAAAATGAGATAGATAACCCCACTAATGCTATGCATCTGATTTTTCTCTTGAGAATTTTTATGTCTATCATAGCATGGCGTTTCGTGAATAAATTTTGTTAAATAGAGTGTTTTTATAAATGATTAAGGATTCACTATGGTCAGCCCTGATCAAAATGAAATGTTCGATGTCCTCGAGAAACAGCGCCAGCATCAACGTCAAGTGGATCGCGTATTAAAAATCGTATTACCGATTGTTGCATTTCTGATGGCCGTCATTTGTGCCAATATGAATATCTGGTCTCCCCTCTTTACCTTTGCCATCTTATGGATTGCTTTTTATGCGGTAGGCATCAAGCGTATGCCGATCTGGCACTGGGTAGTCGCGATCATCATTTATTGCCTGATAGATAATATTCTCAGTTATGGCAGTTTTAATTTGAGAGGATTTAACCGCCAGTTTGGCACCATGTTTATTTTCTTGGGTGTGATCGGGGTAGGTCGTCCTTACTTCGACCGCTGGCTAATGAAAAAAGAGAATTAAAAAAAGCGCCCTTAGGCGCTTTTTTTAATTGCAGGATTTATGCAGACTTACGTAGGTCTTTACGCAGGATTTTGCCTACGTTAGATTTCGGTAACTCGTCCATAAATTCCACATAACGTGGGCGTTTATAACCGGTCAGGTTTTCTTTCGCAAATGCCAGAACTTCTTCAGTCGTCAATGAAGGATCTTTCTTCACAACAAACAATTTTGGCACTTCACCTGATTTTTCATCTGGTACACCAATTGCAGCCACTTCCAGTACCTTTGGATGTTTCGCAACGACTTCTTCAATTTCAGAAGGATAAACGTTGAAGCCAGAGACCAGAATCATGTCTTTCTTACGGTCAACGATTTTGATGTAACCACGTGAATCCATAACACCAATATCACCGGTACGGAAGAAGCCATTTACCATCACTTTATCGGTTTCATCCGGACGGTTCCAATAGCCTTTCATCACTTGAGGACCACGGATTGAGATTTCACCCTGCTCACCGAGTGCAACTTCATTACCGTCATCATCAAGAATACCAACTTCAGTTGAAGGCAACGGAATACCAATCGTACCGCTGAATTCTTCAGATGCTGGTGGGTTTGCAGTTGCCACTGGAGAAGTTTCAGACAGGCCATAACCTTCAATGATGTTAGTGCCAGTAATTTTCTTCCAAGCTTCTGCAGTAGAAGGCAGAACAGCCATACCACCGCCCATCGCCATTTTTAAACGGCTATGATCCAGTTGCTTGAACTCTTCGTTGTTTACAAGCGCATTAAACAGCGTGTTCACAGCAGGGAAGAATGTTGGCTGGTATTTACGTAATTCTTTCATCACCGCAGGCAGATCACGCGGGTTAGGAATCAGAACGTTCGCCTGACCTTTATACATGCCGTAAAGTGCACAGACCATGAAAGCAAAGATGTGATAAAGCGGTAAAGCACAGAAAATACGGTCATCTGGCTGGCCATCTTGCGCACCGAATTTGCTCTGGAAGATACCGTCACACTGCAACAGGTTAGCAACCAGGTTACGATGGGTCAGTTCAGCACCTTTAGAAACACCTGTAGTACCACCTGTGTACTGAAGTACAGCAGTATCACTTAAAGTCAATTCAGGGCGTTTATAGTTGCTTGGGTTAACTTTATTCAGGGCTGCATTGAACTTGATGTGACCTGGAATATCCCATGCCGGAATCTGCTTACGTACTGAACGTAATACAAAGTTCACCAAAGTACCTTTTAAAGCACCCAGCATGTCACCCACAGAAGCAACCACGACGTGCTTCACAGGTGTTTTGCCAATAATTGACTGATAAACGCTTGCAAAATTCTCAATAATGACCAGAACTTCAGCGCCAGAATCTTTTAACTGATGCTCAAGCTCACGTGATGTATACAGTGGATTTACATTCACCAGTACTAAACCAGCGCGGAACACCCCCAATGCTACGACCGGATATTGAAGAACGTTTGGCATCATTACGGCAACACGTGTGCCTTTTGCCAGACCCAAACTTTGTAAATATGCTGCGAATTTACGACTAGCTTCTTCCAACTCATTGAACGTTAAAGTCTTATCCATAAAGATAAAGGCATCACGTGAGCCAAATTTTTGGAAATTGCGTTCAAAAATATCAACCAGAGATGTATTTTCTGCTGGTAATTCTACAGTTTCTGGAATCCCTGTTTTTTGGTATTCAGCGAACCAAATTTTTTCCATAATGCCAATCTCTCCAATCATAATCCTTAGTAGTTCAACTGTTTTTTTCAATGCTGCACGTCATTTTTTAGACTTGTATATGTGCAACATTGCATCCATTTGTCGAATCGTTACTCATATATAACGTATTTCGATTCATGGATGCTAGTATTATCTTTGAATCAACAGTTTATTTGCTTTTTGATATCCACGTGGTAACAGGGTTCCTTTAGAGCCTCGTTTCCCAATATATTTTTGCAAGTCATGCCCTTTAAGTTTTAATTGTTGCTGTCCTGCAAGCACTTGAATTGTTTCATCAAGTTTCAATATTGTCATGGATAAAATTTGATCTTTATCTTCAAGTTGTATCAATTTATTACCTTTACCTTTATTGAGTACAGGTAATTCCGACAGATCAACAACCAGTAGACGGCCAGCTGAACTGAGTAGTGCAACATGAGTTGCGTCTTCCAGCGGCTGCAGGTTCATGACCTGTGCACCTTCAGATAGGTTCAGGAAAGCCTTGCCAGCTTTGGCATTGGTATCCAGCTGCTTGGCCTGGGTTTTAAATCCATAACCTTTACTGCTGATTGCCAGGATTTCCGCATCATCTTCAGCGACCAACACCTGCTTGAAGCCTACCCCACTTGCCGGAGACAGTTTTGAACTCAATGGTTCACCAAGTCCTCGTGCCGATGGCAGGCTATTGATTGGCAAACCATAGCTACGACCACTATCGTCTAATACATAGACGCGTTGATTAGACTTACCTTGGGCATGACTGAGATACTGATCGCCCACACGGAAATTCAGATTTTCAGCATCCACCTCATGCCCTTTGGCACAGCGAATCCAGCCCGCTTCAGACAATACGACCGTTACAGGATCCGCTGGCAGCATTTCAGTTTCATCAATTGCAGCGGCTTCGGCACGTTGTACGATTGGAGAACGGCGATTATCCCCAAATTTCTTGGCATCTTCTTTTAATTCATTGATGATCAAGGTTTTTAAAGACTCAGGATTCGCCAACTGTTCACGAATCACCGCAGCTTTGGCTTCCAGCTCTTCCTGTTCGCGGCGCAGTTCCATTTCTTCGAGTTTGGCCAGATGACGCAGCTTGAGTTCTAAAATGGCTTCGGCCTGAATCTCATCAATACCGAACCGTTCCATCAACACCGGTTTAGGCTGATCTTCCTCACGAATAATCCGAATGACTTCATCAATATTTAAGTAGGCAATGATCAAACCGCCGAGAATATGCAAGCGTTTTTCGATCTTGTTCAGATGATATTGCAGACGGCGAGTAACAGTAGTCTTACGGATTTCGATCCATTCCAGCAGAATACGACGAATCGATTTCACTTGTGGACGGCCATCCGCGCCAATCATGTTCATATTGACGCGATAGCTGGATTCGAGATCAGTGGTCGCAAACAGGTGGCTCATTACTGCTTCCGCATCAATACGGTTCGAACGCAGTACCACCACTAAACGTGTTGGATTCTCATGATCCGATTCATCACGAACATCAGTGACCAATGGCAGTTTTTTCGCCTGCATTTGATCTGCAATCTGGCTGATGATTTTTGAACCGGATACCTGATACGGCAATTCGGTAATCACGATTTCATTTTTATCAATGGTATATACCGCACGCATGCGATAGCTGCCACGACCTGTCGTCTGAATTTTAAGCAGCTCTGATGGTGGTGTGATGATTTCTGCTTTGGTCGGTAAATCCGGTCCCGGAATGTATTCTGCCATTTTGGCATCGGTCAGGTTCGGATTACGGATCAGGGCGATAGTACCTTTCACCACTTCGCGCAAGTTGTGCGGTGGAATATCGGTCGCCATCCCCACAGCAATCCCGGTGGTACCATTTAGCAGGATATTGGGAACACGTGCCGGCAAGTTGATGGGTTCTTTCATCGAACCATCAAAGTTATCCTGCCAGTCACAGGTACCCTGTCCTAGTTCGGATAAAAGCAGTTCGCTATATTGCGACAGTTTGGCTTCGGTATAACGCATCGCCGCGAAAGATTTAGGATCATCCGGTGAACCCCAGTTGCCCTGTCCTTCAATAAACGGATAGCGATAACTGAATGGCTGCGCCATTAAGACCATGGCTTCATAACAGGCCGAGTCACCATGTGGATGGTATTTACCCAGTACATCCCCGACAGTACGTGCCGATTTTTTCGGTTTACTGGTCCATTTCAGACCCAGTTCACTCATGGCATAAACAATACGGCGCTGTACCGGTTTCAAACCGTCACTGATATGTGGCAATGCACGATCCATAATCACGTACATGGCATAATTTAAATAAGCTTGTTCGGTAAATTCGGCTACGGAACGGTTTTCTGTCGCATGATGCGCAAGGCTTGTCATAACAACCTATAATCCTAAAATTCGTTTTTGTATCAATGTTTCTTATGCTAAGTCGCGGCTGTGTACTGCACAAGGGCAGTAAACTACACAGCGCGACAAATCGTGTCTTATGGGCTAAAAATATCCACTTTATAGCAGCTGAGCAACTAAAAAATCACCAACCTTATAAACCCATGGATTCTAGCGTCTTGCCCTTAGTCTCTTCACCCAGGACTAAAATGACCACAGCCACTGCAATCAGCACCGCAGTAAACATGGTAAAGACGTAACTGAAACCGTTTGGCATCCCCATCAAATGGGTTACGGCAAAAGGTGCAGCAATCCCGCCAATACGGCCAATTGCACCGGCCCAGCCTGAACCAAAAGCACGGATATTGGTTGGATACTGTTCTGGTGTATAGGTATAAAGAACGCCCCATGCCCCCAGATTAAAGAAGGACATCAGACAACCCCAGATCACGATCTCGGTAACACTGCCGGACTGACCAAAGAAATAGGCTGAGATCGCGCACATGCCGATAAAGCCAGCTAAAGTTGCCTTACGACCGAGTTTTTCGACCAGCCATGCTGCCGCAATATAACCCGGCAATTGTGCCAGAATCATAACTAGGACGTATTCAAAAGACTGCACGATGGTATAGCCTTCCTTGACCAGAAGGCTTGGTAACCAGGTAAAAATACCATAGTAGGAGAAAACGATCCCAAACCAGATTAGCCACAGCATCAAGGTGCGGCGGGCAAAAATACCACTCCAGAGCTGGGTAAACGAGATATTCTGCTTGGCAGCCACAGGTTTAACTTCAAAGATTTCCATAACTTCGACGCCGCATTTGCGCTCAATCTTTTTAACCAGAGCTTGCGCTTCATCTACCCGGCCACGATTGATCAGATACGGCACCGACTCAGGCACCAGTTTCCAGATTACGATGGCATACAGTGCCGGTATCCCGCCAATCATGAATGCAGCTTGCCAGCCAAAATCAGGAATCACAAAACGTGACACCAGTGCTGCCACCAGCCAGCCCAAGCCCCAGAAACTTTCCAGCAGCACAATGAAACGACCACGTACCCGTGCCGGGATATATTCACTGACCAGCGTCACCGCAACCGGCAACTGCCCCCCTAATCCCAGACCGACAATAAAACGGAATACCAGTAACCAGGTCAGATTAGGCGCAAAGGCACAGGCAGCAGTCGCCAGACTATACACCACCAGCGTACTGGCAAATACCGTTTTACGTCCCCAGCGATCCGCCAGTCCACCTGAGAAAATCGCCCCAATGGCCATACCGATAAAACCAATCGAGACCACCCAGCTTTTCTGGTCAGCGGTCATCTGCCAGTCTTCAGCCATTTTCGCCAGAATAAAGGAAATCAATCCCGTATCCATGGCATCAAACATCCAGCCAAGACCAATCACCCATAAAAGAGTGTAGTGGAACTTACCGATCGGCAAGCGCTGTATCCGAGAAACTAAATCCATAACAAAAATCTCTGATCAGGTGAAACGGGAGATGCTGCTGTCCCAACAGGAGGTTTGATTTTTTATTTTTTTATACTACGAATGCGTACACCTGCGGGAAGTTTTCCCTCCCACAGTTACCATAATTCATATCAAGATTCGTCTTTGGATGAAGCAGACTGTTCGTCATCATCCTTATAGATAAACTTCGGCATTTCCAGACCGAAATAGATTGCAATCAAACGCAAACTAAAGCCAAAAATCAGGGTGGAAATAATGGTCAATTCGAGTGACAGACCGAAATTGCTGCAGAGCCAATAGAAAATGACTGCAACAAAGGAAATACTGGCATACAGTTCACGACGGAAGACCAAGGGCACATCATTACATAAAATGTCACGTAAAATACCGCCCGACACTCCGGTCAGAACCCCAGCGACCGCACTGACTACAAAGCCATGCCCCATTTCCAGTGCAATCTGACAGCCAATGATGGTAAAGCCGATGAGGCCTAAAGCATCCAGTACCAGGAAGATATTGCGTAAATGACGCATCCATTTGGCAATCAGGATGGTGATAAAGGCGGCACAACAGGTCAGCACCAGATATTCCGGGTGTTTGACCCAGGTCAAGGGATAATGGCCAAGCAGTACATCACGTACCGATCCACCACCGAGCGCCGTGACACAGGCAATAATCGTGACCCCGAACCAGTCCATACTACGCCGACCGGCAGACAAGGCTCCGGTCATGGCTTCAGCGGTAATTGCAATAATATAGATGACGGTCAGTAACATCGCCCTGCTTCCACCTGAGGCTTTGAGATGGCGGCTATTCTAAGCTAAATCTATGTGAAAATTATAAAAAATGCGCACAACATTGCTTAAATTTTTTCCCGGAGCCACAGATGCACGGCTGTTTCATTGTAAGCTGTTGATCTGTCGTCGGATCCAGAAAGTACCAGCGATTTTCGAACTTCACAAAATGTGAAATTTCATGATGAATCTGAGCCTGCTTGCCATCGTGATAATGTGCTTTGAACTCGACCAGCGCATGAGTCTTGTCCAGTTTTTCATTGGCCTGCACGATTTCCAGCTTTAGCCATCGATTACTACGGCTCCATTCAGCAATGGCTGGCATGTCCAAAGCCTGCTGCTGTCTGCGGGCGGTAGTCTGCTGGATATAATCAATTTCATGCTTGGCAAAGGCACTATACCGCGAGCGCATTAATTGCTCGGCGCTTTGAGCCAATTGCTGGCCCTGATGTAGTGGCTGGCAACAGCTTGCATATTCACCTCGTCCACATGGACATGCTTCTGACATATTGATTCCATAAAAATAGCCCGACAATGCAGGCTATTTTAGCAAAATTTTAGCTTCGCCCTTCGGGCGTTGAACTAATCTTTCCGGTTCGCTGGGGCAATAATATGCACCTTATCAATCTTGTGGCCGTCCATAGTAACCACCTCAAAGATATAATCATCTGCTTCGAGCTTTTCGCCATTTTCCGGCAAGCGTCCCAGATGGAACAGGATATAACCCGACAAAGTTGAATATTCTTCCGTTTCATTGACCAGATCACGATCCAGAAGCAGTGACACATGGCGAATATCGGTTGAACCATCCAGAATCAGGCTGCCATCTTCTAGGCTCTCTACGGCTGCTTCTAGCTGATCTTCATCCGGGAATTCACCGGCAATCGCTTCCAGTACATCAATCGGTGTCGCTACACCTTCGATCGAACCATATTCATTCAACACCAGCGCCATTTGTAGCGGTGCCTGACGTAGCTGATCCATCACCATCAAGACCTGAGCATTTTCATGCACAATCACTGGTTCACGCAGATGTTTTTCGAAGTCTAAAATGCCTGTTTCGATGTATTCGTTCAGAACTTTATGGGTCAGCACGACTCCAGCAATATTGTCCAGTTCGCCACGCGCCACAATCAGGCGTGAATGGCTCATATGCAATAACTGCTCTTTGATACTGGCATGATCATCTTCCAGATCAATCCATTCCAATTCAGGACGTGGTGTCATCACCGACTTCACTGGACGTTCTGACAAGCCAAGTACGCCCTGCACCATAACGCTATGGTAGACCCCACTTTCATCATCATCAAAGACTTCATCAGCAAAGGCACGAGTCGCCAGTACATCTTCCGGTTCAGAAGAATCATTGTCCTGAGCCGGTTTCCCGCCCAGCATACGCATTACGGCAGACGCAGTACGGTAACGCATATCAGTAGTGGTCACCATTTTTTCCTGATTACGTTTCATGGTCTGGTTAATGAACTCGACAATTACCGAGAAACCAATCGCGGCATATAGATAGCCTTTTGGAATATGGAAACCGAAGCCTTCAACCACCAGCGAGAAACCAATCATCATCAGGAAGCCCAGACAGAGAATCACTACTGTCGGGTGCTTGTTGACGAAATCCATCAGCGCTTTAGAGGCCCACAACATGATACCGACTGCGATAATCACCGCGATCATCATCACAGACAGGTCTTTAACCATGCCAACTGCAGTAATCACGCTGTCGAGCGAGAACACAGCGTCCAGTACCACGATCTGCACAATCACCATCCAGAACACCGCCTGAACCGGATTTTCTTCCTTGGTTACAGGTTTGGCTTCCAGACGCTCATGCAGCTCCATGGTGCCCTTAAACAGCAGGAACACACCACCGAATAATAAAATCAGGTCGCGTCCTGAAAATGGATGCTCAAAGATATGGAATAGCGGTTCGGTAAGCGTTACGACCCAGGCAATCGATGCCAGTAACACCAGTCGCATTAACAGGGCTAAGCCCAGACCGGTAATACGCGCCGCATTACGCTGTTCGGGTGGAAGTTTTTCAGCCAGAATTGCAATAAAGACCAGGTTATCGATCCCGAGTACAATTTCAAGAACAATCAGTGTGAGTAAGCCAATCCAGGCAGAGGGATCTGACATCCATTCAAAAATCATCGCATCTGCTCCTCTAACCGAGGAGAAAGGCAAGTATTTGCATGATGAGATACAGGTTGATACCCGACTTGAATTAAAGACTTGATAATGTGACGTTTTATTAAATTAAAGCGCCAACTTCGACTACCCATATGAGTTCTATTGTAGTAAGACAGACTTTCAGTATATCAAGAACACCATGAAATTCACCTGTTTTCATCCGGGATTATGGATGAATTTGAATGAAAGATTTTGTCCTAAAATGAGGTCAGCTCATGGAATTGTCATATTTGTTAACTAAGTTATAGTAAGTAGATAAAAAAATGATAAGGTGAAAAAAATAAATGCAAAGTGTAATGAAAATGACCGATTATTTTAATGATAACTCCCCAAAAACAACACGCCCGCTAGTGGCTTTATATTGTGGCTCTCGTGCCGGCAACAAACCGATTTATCTGGAAAAAGCGATTCAACTTTCTCAAGGTCTGGCCGAACATGGTTTTGGTCTGGTTTATGGCGGCGCCAGTATTGGCCTGATGGGTCAGGTAGCAGACACCATGATTCAGCATGGTGGTGAAGCGGTAGGCGTGATTCCAGAATTTATGCTGGATTATGAGATTGCTCATCCTCAACTCACAGAACTGCATATCGTCACCAGCATGCATCAGCGTAAAGCCATGATGGCAGACCGGGCCTGTGCCTTTGTCGCCTTGCCGGGTGGTTTGGGCACTTTTGAAGAAATTCTGGAAATTGCGACCTGGGGTCAGCTAAATCAGCATCAAAAACCGATGATGCTGTATAACGTCAATGGTTTTTATAATCCACTGATTACCCAGCTTGATCTTGCCGTGCAGGAAGGATTCTTGCCGCCCCAGCATCGGGCTAAACTGATTGTCTGTGAGCATGCAGATCAGATTTATACCACCTTGCTGAATCTGGATGCTCCGCAACGTTTTGTGGTTTAATTTTTTTCATCTGCTTTAGATACCAATGATTTAAAGCCATGAAAAAAGCGAGCTTGATGCTCGCTTTTTTCATTTATACATGCAAAGACATTAACCTGAAATCGTGTGATAGAACCAAGGCAAAGTCGTCGCCAGAAACACACTAATGGCTAGGCCAAACATCAGTTTCATCGCGTCTTTGCTGACATTACGTGAAGTACGGTGCTTGTTGACTTCAGTCACCAGCATTGAAATGGCAAATTCACGACCAGCCAATAACCCCAAGAATACCCAAGTGGTACTCATCGGGATGTTACTCCACTCTTTGAACACCAGCAGAATCAGCGCATAAATGAAGTCGATAATCGTAGCAGAACGGACATCGGTCACTCCGGTCTTGGTATCGACAATATTCTGGATAGCTCCACCACGCTGGTAAAGAATCATGCCTAGCAGGATGACAAATACAGAAATGGCAAAGATCAGGAACTCAAACGGCACCTGACGCGGCACATAAACAAAGATATTGGCCAAATCCTGGATCAGCCACTGGCTCCACAGAAATGCCGTAGATAACCATTGCAAGGCCATCCACATCGGAGAATGTTGCTGATCGCGGGTTTCACTAAAATAGACCGCGAGTTTTTTCATGACCAGACGATAGATAATAATCGCCACAAAGAAAGCGACGGCGTAACCCATCATTGACTTGGTCAGCATGGAACCCAGACTGCTCGGAGAGAAGATAGTGAGCACCAAGAAAGTAGTACTCACCGGAATACCATATTTGGTCAAAATGATCAGTAAAAGAGGCGGTACTACATATAGCCAGGTGACCCCATCTTCAGGGAAAGGAATGGTTTCCAGACGTCCATAAGAAGCATCCCCTACTCCAGAGGCAAACCAGCCATAAATTAACACCACAACCAGAATAGTACTGATGTAAATCCAGAGTACCCACCATGGGCGATGTGAGTTCGATGAAATAAATGTTCCTAATGTTTGCGGAACATCATTCCCCACGATGGAATAGGCGGCCAAACAGAAGCCAACTACCATCAGAATCTCGATGGTCATAAGTACAAAACCTTTTACTAGACAGTTCCCAGTACAGCAGCTCTGGAAGTTTGCCCCAGATTATGACGGTTTTATTTCATTTTCATGACATTTCTGTCATATTTTTTGTAGCCTGCTCCTTACAAAGAAGCTTGAAGTTTTCCAAAAATGACCTATTTATGAATCCGTATAAGTTTGAGATGTTCGCAGTATAGAAATATATCTTTTACCCTTTCTCTTCAATAACTGAAATCAGGCTGTGAATTCATTAGCATTTTGTCTACACGACTCCTATTCACAATCGTTTTTATTTCAGTCACACTGCTGCATAGATTTCTTTAAACTATTAAAAATAGATGATTTTTTAAATCCATGAATGTCACGCCTACGCATCAATCCCTACAACCTGAATTCAGACTGCTGGTCTTGCTGGTGTCGATTGGCTTTTTCATGCAGGGCCTCGATACCACGATTATCAATACGGCCTTACCTGCGATTGCCAGTAATCTGCAAGAAGATCCGTTACGGATGCATAGTGTGGTGGTGGCCTATGTGCTTTCTGTGGCAGCCTGCATTCCCTTGAGTGGCTGGCTGGCAGATCGCTTTGGGGTTCGAAATATCTATTTTGCAGCAATCATTATTTTTGCTCTGGCCTCACTGGGCTGTGCCTGGTCTGGGAATCTGAATGAACTGCTGGTTTATCGGGTATTTCAAGGTATTGGTGGTGCTTTGCTGCTTCCAGTCGGACGACTGGCCATGCTGAAAATCATTCCTCGTACCCAGTTTTTGTCCGCCATGAGCCTGATGAGTCTGGCTGGATTGATGGGTCCTCTGATCGGTCCGACCTTAGGTGGCTGGATGGTGGAGTATCTATCCTGGCACTGGATTTTCCTGATCAATCTGCCAATTGGTCTGCTGGGTGCATTGATTACCTTTAAAGCTATGCCGAATATCACTGAACCGACGGTACAACGTTTTGATTTTGGCGGTTTTATTCTGCTGGTCATCGCGATGATTGGTTTGTGTCTGGGAATTGAAAACTTTGCCAATCCACAATATCCCCTCTGGTGGAGCTTAAGTCTGGTCGGAAGTGGTCTGATTGCCTCACTCATCTATGCCTATCATTCGCATACTCATCTAAATGCACTTTTTCGCAGTAAATTATTTAAAAATAAGATTTATTCGATTGGCATTCTAGGTAATTTCTTTGCCCGGCTCGGCGGTAACTCGATTCCGTTTTTATTGCCTTTAATGTTGCAGGTCGCTTTTGGTTTTGAACCTTTTATTACCGGTTTACTGATGATTCCAACCGTACTCGGTTCTTTAGCATCTAAACCGATTATCCGCAAAATCATTCAGCGTTTTGGTTATCGCAGAGTCTTATTGATCAATACCTTGCTGGTCGGTCTGTGTATCGCCAGTTTTGCCTTGACTACGGCGGAGACTCCAATCTGGTTACGTGCGATGCATTTCTTTGTGTTCGGGATTCTGAATTCGCTGCAATTTGTCTCAATGAATACGCTGACTTTAAAAGATTTAAGCCAGCAGGATGCCAGCAGCGGCAACAGTTTCCTGTCGATGATCATGATGCTGTCGATGAGTATCGGGGTGGCACTGGCAGGTACGCTAGTCAATATGTTTAGTGCCTACTTCGGCCCTGAGCAGCTGGATAATGCCTTCCACGTTTCGCTGCTCTGTCTGGGCTGTATTAACATTATTGCTGCCTATATTTTCTGGCATATCCCCAAAAACACGCCAGTCTAGGGCAGAATATATACTCGATATGAATATCCGTAAATCAGGCCACCACTCACAATGAAAGCAGCTCCCACCTCTAGCAACTGGAAAAAATACTCAGTGATTGCAGTCGGGCTGCTGATTACGCTTGTGGTGACGACTGTACTTTATCTACTGGTTTTCAAACAGCCATCAGCGCATGCAGCAGATTATCCGATTCATGGTTTCGATGTTTCTCATCATCAGAAAGAGATAGACTGGAAGAAAATCCCGAAACAGAAATATAAATTTGTCTATTTAAAATCTACAGAAGGCGGTGATTTTAAAGATACCAAGTTTCAGGAATACTGGCTGCAGGCCCGCGAACAGGGCTTTCTGGTCGGTGCTTATCATTTTTATCGGCTTTGCCGCGATGGCAGTATTCAGGCTCAGAATTTTATAGAGTCTGTCCCGCGTAAAACGGATGCCCTGCCTCCTGTCATGGATCTGGAATATGACAGCAAATGCATCAATCACTATTCCAAAGAGCAGCTGCTCAAGGAAATTCGGGTCATGCATGATGCCTTAAAACACCATTATGGCAAGCAGCCGATTTTCTATGTGTCGAAATCTTTTTATAACATTGTGCTGGCGGGAGAGTTTGCTGACGTACCGCTCTGGGTACGTGAGTACCAGGGTTTGCCAGATTTAAAGGGCCAGCCTAAATGGACCTTCTGGCAGCATAGTAGTCAGGGTGAAATTCCCGGCATTGCCCGTACTGTGGATCTGAATGTGTTTTATGGCTCGGAGCAGGACTGGAACAAATTTTTACAGCAGAACAGTATTCCCACCCAAGATCAGTCCAAGCCTCCGGCCAAGAAATAAACCCTATTTCTCCCTGATTCAACCATGAAATGGATATTGAATCCTTTAGGCAGGATATGCTTCATATTGAATAATGCTTTAGCTTGTTTACTTATCAATCTGGTCTCTTCCCAATCCAACTAAAGCCACTTAAGATACTGGATATGCGCAAAATTATTCATATCGATATGGATGCTTTCTACGCCTCAGTCGAGCTGCGTGAACGTCCGGAGCTGAACGCTCTGCCTGTGGTGATTGCCTCACATCATCCCCGGGCAGTAGTGGCGGCTGCCTCCTATCCGGCCCGCGAGTTCGGACTGCGTTCTGCCATGCCGATGACTCAAGCACGTAAGCTCTGTCCTCAGGTCATCGTGATTGAACCGGATTTTGCCAAATACCGTCAGGTCTCTGCGCAGATTCACCAAATTTTTCAAATTTATACTAAGGTCATCGAACCGTTGTCTCTGGATGAAGCTTATCTGGATGTCACCGAAAATTTACAGCTGATTCCAAGTGCCACTGAAGTGGCAATGCGCATTCGTGAAGATATTTTTCAAGTTACCGGACTAACCGCTTCTGCCGGCGTGGCGCCGAATAAATTTCTCGCAAAGATTGCCTCCGACTGGCATAAGCCGAATGGAATCTGTGTTATCAAACCTTCACAAGTACAGAGTTTTATTCAAGATCTTCCACTCAAGAAAATTCCCGGTGTAGGCAAAGTCACTCAAGAAAAACTAAAAAGTTTGAATCTGGAAACCTTGGGAGATTTACAGCAGATTGAAGAAGCAATCCTGATTCAACATTTTGGCAAATATGGACGGCGTCTTTTTCTTTATGCTCAAGGTATTGATGATCGGCCAGTTGAAGCTGAACGGGAACGCCAGCAGATTTCCAAGGAAACGACTTTCGATGATAATTTATATTTACCGCAATGCCAACCTTACTGGCAGCCATTAATTGCCCAGCTCTGGCAGAGTCTGGAAAAAAAGCAGCTCTCTGCCCGCGGGGTTACTGTGAAACTGAGAATGAAAAATTTTCAGACCATGCAGCATAGTAAAAGCTTCAGCCAGTTGCTGCGTAGCCCGCAAGAACTGGAGCAGGCTTTACACTTACTGCTTCAAGAGATGCATATTACTCCTCAACTGCAATTTCGGCTGATTGGGCTTGGCGTTTATCAGCTCGCTGCACGTGAAACAGAAACACAATTGCTGCTGCTTTAGGCCTATTTTGTACAAGTATTAGACGTTAGTTTAAAAATACGGCAACTTTGTTTTTACATTTTGAATTTTTGGAGTACTCTATCTGCGCAATGCATTATCCATGTATGTGCTGAGATGCTGGAAATCACCTTTACTTTCAGCATACTGTCCTGTGATTGGCGTGACGATCAAATCCGAATATTACAGGGCAACTCTGATGTATCTCATGGAATCCCTCCCTGCATGTCCTCTGTAAATTCTTCTGTTATTCAAGAACGGCGCGCGCGTAAAGCGGCGTTATCCAGTTTTGTTGGTGCCGTTGTCGACTGGTATGATTTTCTCCTTTACGGCATTGTTGCGGCCTTAATTTTTAAAGACCAGTTTTTCCCCAGCATTGGTGCCAATATGGGCACCTTAGCGGCGCTAGCGACCTTTGGTGTTGGCTTTCTGTTTCGCCCTCTAGGTGGTGTGGTATTTGGTCATTTCGGCGACAAGCTCGGCCGCAAGAAAATGCTGGTTCTGACTGTGGTCCTGATGGGGATTTCCACCGTCGGGATTGGTTTTTTACCTAATTTCGAAGCTATTGGCTGGTGGGCACCGGTTTTACTGGTGACACTGCGTGCCATTCAAGGCTTTGCAGTCGGCGGTGAATGGGGTGGTGCTGCCCTGATGGCGGTGGAAAATGCCCCTAAAGGGAAAAAAGCCTTTTATAGCAGTGGCGTTCAGGTCGGCTATGGCGTAGGTCTGGTACTGGCAACGGGCGCAGTATCCCTTATTATTGCTACACTGGGTGAAGAGGCTTTTGCTGAATGGGCTTGGCGGATTCCATTTATTGCCAGTATCGTACTGATCGGAATTGCGATGTGGATTCGCCGTGATCAGGATGAATCCCAAGAATTCGTAGAGAAAGTGATTAAGGCAGATCATCATCCAGAAAAACTGCCGATTTTGCAGGCCATCAGCAAACATCCGAAAGCCTTTTTCTATATTATTGCCTTACGTTTGACCGAACTGCTGACCATGTATCTGGTCACCAACTTTGCCCTGAACTATTCCACCAACAACCTGGGCATGGACAAACAGTTCTTCCTGAATATCACCCTGATGGTTGGTGCGATTAGCTGTTTCAGTATTCCTTTCTTTGCTTGGCTATCCGATAAAATTCAGCATAAAACTATGTGTGTCTGGGGTGGCTTGATCGGTGCAGTGTCTGCTTTCCCTTTCTTTATGGCACTGGATGCACAAAATACCTGGATGATTATTGTCGGTGCCATTCTACTGGCCAATGTTGCACATGACATGGTGGTCAGCGTGCATCAACCGATTTTTACCTCGCTATTTGGTACAGAATATCGCTATAGCGGTGCCGGAGTCGGTTATCAGGTTGCCAGTATTATTGGTGGTGGTTTTACTCCGATGATTGCAGCCTCCTTAGTGATTTGGGGTGATGGTTCATGGCATTATGTAGCTATCTATCTTGCGATAGGCTGCCTATTGACTGCATTAGTCGCAGCCTTGATGCCAAAAACCAAGGATTAAGCTGATGTCTGTTCAACGTTTGCATGTTTCACAACGCTTTTCTGAGATCGCCATTGCCGGCAATCTGGTTCATCTTGCCGGCCAGCTGGCGACAGATCTGGATCTGGATATCAAAGGTCAAACCCAGCAGACACTGGATATTATCGATCAGTTCCTGGCGGATGCCGGTACCGATAAAAGCCAGATCATGTCTGTGACGATTTATCTCAAAGATATTGAAAAAGATTATGCAGCGTTTAATGAAGTCTGGGATGCCTGGGTATCGGATATTCAAGCCCTGCCCCGCACCTGTGTCGAAGCTAAACTGTATGATCCACGCGTGTTAGTGGAACTGACTGTCGTAGCCGTCAAACCTGAATAGACTTCTATTCAGGCCTAATTGCTACTCATCTAAAATAGAAAAAAGTATGCACTTGGCATACTTTTTTCATTTAGGTTCTATCAGCTTAATGCTTTGACTTTACGTCGTTCCAGATCTGAATAGAGATGATATTTTTTGAGATCATTCACAGCAGTAAATTTCTGGTCTTTACTGGAATGCTCCTGCTCACGCAGGAAATCTCCTCGTAACTGATAATATTCCGGTACATCTTCATAGCGAATGACCCGATAACCGGCCATAGTCAACAAGGCATCCTGAAATTGTGCCTGCTGTGGACGTTTTAAAATCACCGGATCATCGACAGCTACAATGGCAACAATCTGGTATTGCTGATCCAGAATCACAAAATCTGCAATCAGATCACGATACTTGTGCCGGGTACGACCAAATTTGGTGGTAAGTAGTGCATCATAAGAAACATGTGCCAGTACAATGTAATCTGGCAACACTTCTTTAAGGCGTGTAAACGTCAGTTGTTCATTTGGATTAAAAATAGCGCGCTGTTTTAAGGCACTGTCTTGTGGTTTTGGGCTATTCCTTAGCTGCTTCCATGCCATGAGCACGACACAGAACACCAAGAAACTCCCTATAATCATATAGGTGGTCATGACTCAATCCTTGCATTCTTATAATCATTCTTGTTTTATTGTTATCCAGTATAAACCCATACTATTTTTAAAATTGCCCTGCTACCATTCTGTGTAGAGACCAATACAATTCGTAGCAAAACTTGATTGCCGGTTACTTAAAAACCGCTTTTTGCTATTTCAATAGAAATTAGGGTTAAATCCTTATACGCGACTGTAAAATAGTCTCCTGATAGATCGCAATATAAATCGGTTGAACTGTAAGACAATTCCGACAAAGTGTTATTTTTATATCATTTTTCAAAAATTTAAATCGACTAAAAATAAAATATTTTACATTTTAATTGAGAACCCGAAAGCTGCATCAATAAAGTCTGAACATAAAAAAGACACCGAAGTGTCTTTTTTATCAGCTTAATCAAGCACGTGATTTTGGCTTTGATTTTCCTTTCGGTTTAGGGCCGCCGAATGGTTTTTTCGCATCACCGGTTTCACGCGGTGGCAGACCGGTATGCTGGGTCAGAATCTGGCCTTTTTTCGGGCGATTATTCTGAGTTTGTCCTCCATTGCCTGGGTTGCCGGTACGTTTCTGTGAATCGCCTGCAACCGTCGAGTTCTTCTTACGTGCAGACTGGTATTGCCCATCTGTACCTGCAGGTTGATAGGTTGGAATCAGATGCTGCTTCGAGTTACCAATCAAGTCCTGACGCCCCATTTCCTTCAAGGCTTCACGCAATAAAGGCCAGTTGTTTGGATCATGGTAACGCAAGAAAGCTTTATGCAGGCGACGACGCTTTTCACCTTTCACGATGTCCACATCTTCAGTATAACGCGCGACTTTCGCCAGCGGGTTTTTACCGGTGTAGTACATGGTGGTTGCAGTCGCCATCGGTGACGGATAGAAGGTTTGTACCTGATCGGCACGGAAACCATTCTTTTTCAACCAGATTGCCAGATTCATCATGTCGTAATCAGTGGTACCCGGATGCGCCGCGATGAAGTAAGGAATCAGATACTGTTCCTTGCCCGCTTCTTTACTGAAACGGTCAAACATCTGCTTGAAGCGGTCATACGTTCCGATCCCCGGTTTCATCATCTTCGATAATGGACCTTTCTCTGTATGCTCTGGCGCAATCTTCAGATAACCGCCGACGTGATGGGTGACCAGCTCTCTAACATATTCCGGGTTCAGTACAGCTAGGTCATAACGCAGACCTGAGCCGATCAGAATCTTTTTAATACCCGGTAAAGCACGTGCTTTACGATACAACTGAGTTAATGGTGCATGGTCAGTATGCAGGTTTTGACACACGCCCGGGAATACACAAGACGGCTTACGACAGTTCTTCTCAATCTCAGGATCTTTACAGGCTAAACGGTACATGTTGGCTGTTGGGCCACCCAAATCTGAAATAATGCCGGTGAAACCTGGAGCCGTATCACGAATTTTTTCAACTTCACGCAGGATTGATTCTTCAGAACGGTTCTGAATGATACGGCCTTCATGCTCGGTGATCGAACAGAAAGTACAACCACCAAAACAGCCACGCATGATGTTCACCGAGAACTTGATCATGTCAAAGGCCGGGAAACGTGCATTACCATAAGATGGATGTGGCAGACGTGCATAAGGCAGGTCAAACACATAGTCCATCTCTTCAGTTGTCAGTGGAATCGGTGGCGGGTTGATCCAGACATCACGTTCACCATGTTTTTGTACCAAAGCACGCGCGTTCCCTGGGTTAGTTTCCAGATGCAGAATACGGTTGGCATGCGCATACAGCACAGGATCATTTGCCACTTCTTCAAAAGAAGGCAAACGAATCACTGCTAATTCACGTGGTGGTAATTTATGTTTAATCGCTTTAGATGCCGGTTGTAGCTGCACGATTTGCGTATCTGGGTCCAGGTTATCCCCTTCACGCACGATTGGATTCGCTACGATTTCTTTCTGGAAATTCTGGTATTGGCTTAAGCTATTGCCTTTATCTTTTTCGATTTCACAGCCGTCAATATCTTCGCTCATCACATATGGATTGATGATCGGATCAACACGGCCAATAGTATCGACATCATTGGATGCAATTTCGACAAACTGGGCTTTCGCAGCTCGGTTATGTTTATTAATAATGAATGCAGTACCACGGACATCGGTAATCTGATGAATCTTTTCACCTTTAGCCAGGCGATGCATGATTTCAATGATCGAGCGTTCGCCATTACCGTACATCAACAGATCTGCTTTAGAATCCATCAGAATCGAACGACGAACTTTATCTGACCAATAGTCATAATGCGCGATACGACGCAATGAACCTTCAATCCCACCAAGCAATACCGGCACATCCGGGAAAGCTTCACGACAACGTTGGCAATAGACGGTTGCGGCACGGTCTGGACGTTTATTCGGCTGGTTATCTGGTGAGTAAGCATCATCTGAACGAATCTTACGATCTGCCGTATAACGGTTAATCATCGAGTCCATATTACCGGCAGAAACACCCCAGGAAATATTCGGCTTACCGAGTACACGGAAGGCTTCTACATTGGTCCAGTCTGGCTGGGCAATAATCCCGACGCGGAAACCTTGTGCTTCGAGCACACGTCCAATGATCCCGGTCACAAATGACGGATGGTCAATATAGGCATCACCGCAGACAAAAATAAAGTCACAGCTGTCCCAACCGAGTTGGTCCATTTCCTCGCGTGACATCGGCAAAAAAGGCGCGGGTTCAAAACATGACGCCCAATATTTGTCGTAATCAAACAACGCTTTAGGCGCAGTCTGAGCGGTATAAGCAGTAGACATGGCTAGCAATTCTCGGCTGGCAGATGGAAGATCAGAAAATAGATCAAAGATGAAAGCCGAGTATTTTAGCATGAATTCAGCTTAGGTTGCTTGATTATAATTTATACGAAAACAGCTTTAAGACCTTTATTAGGAATATATACTTATCCTGATTTTGAAGAATCATTTATAGGTTTTAAACGCTGTGCCATCAGCAAGCCTAATCCTAAAATAATAGCGATAAATACACTTAGTCCTAACCATCCGGCATTTTCCCAGACTAGTCCACTTGAACTTCCAAGTAAGCTTGAACCGAGGTAGTAACAGAACAAATAAAGGGACGAACCTACCGCACGATACTGTAAGGATTGCACCGATACCCAGCTACTGGCAGTTGAATGAGCCGCAAAAAAAGAAAAGGTAAAAATCAGCAAACCAATAAAAACCAAAGCCAAGTTATCAATCAACATTAAGGCTAAGCCGAACAGCATGGTACAAAGCATGGCGGCAAGCACCTTATAACGTCCAAACTTTCTGCTCCAAGCTGCGGCTCGTGGAGAGCTATAAATTCCGGCCAGATAAGTAATCGAAATCAACCCTATCCAGACATGAGACAGTTCAAATGGCACTTGAATCAAACGATAACTCAGATAGTTAAATACCGAGACAAAGCCCCCCATCAAGATAAAGCCCTGTAGAAACAGAATTCTTAATTTGGGATCACTCAGATTCTGCTGAAATGCTCTGATAAAACGGCTGAATTGTATTGGATAAGCTTTGAAATGTCTGGACTTCGGTAGTAGAAAGTAGAAAGTTGCCGCGATACATAGATTCAGCAATCCAATAATCAAAGTCGCGGATTGCCAGGAAATAAAATCCACCAATGTTCCAGCAATCAACCGACCACTCATACCACCAATCGCAGTCCCGGAAATATACAGTCCCATGGCAAAGCCCACATCCTGCTCCGCCACTTCCTCTCCGATATAGGTCATTGCCACTGCCGCTACGCCACTGACTGTGAGACCTATTAGCACTCGTGTTGCCAGAAATATCGACCAGATCGGCAGTAAAGCACTGAGTAACAGTAAGACTGAAACAGAGAATAAAGACCAAACCATAATTGGTTTACGGCCAAAACGGTCTGAAATAAGTCCTGTAAAAATCAGGCCAATAGCTAAGGCAATGGTAGAGAAGGAAAGTGGAAAACTACTTTGTGTTGGAGAGATATGAAAATAATCCGCCAGAATCGGCATCATGGGCTGGACACAATACAGCGATGAGAAAATCGCAAAACCCGCCAGAAATAAGGAGAATAAAATAGCTTTAAAAGCAGATGAACCATATTCGATATGGCTTGAAGATGAATTTGAGGACATATCCGCTCCTTAGACCGGTTCAGTATAAGCCTCCCAAGTTTATTTTTATGTGATATTTTAGTCGAAATAGCACATAAATGTAAGCGTCCGCTGAACACACCTTATGAATTCGTCCTATAAGCCTTAATTTAGTCCTCACTTAAAAACAAGTGGGAACTTAAATTTATGACTACAAATAACCAGACATCCATCGCATCTCTTACGATAAAACGAAGAACATATAGTGCTGAATTTAAACAGCAGATCGTTCAGGCGTGTAAAGCATCGGAGGTTTCAATTGCTTCGGTCGCTTTGCAACATGGATTGAATACAAATCTTGTATCCAAATGGATTCGCTTAATTGATGCTAAGCCAGGGAATGATCGCTCACTACTACCGAATAAACCTGCATTTATTGCCTTATCTTGCTCTGCACCATTAGATCCTATTTCTACTGGCATGTTAACGGTTCAAATTACTTTACCCCACTCAAAAGCAGAAATTGGCTTGAAATGGCAAGTATCAGAAATGTCTGCTTTAGCAAAATTACTCAAGGCACTTACAACATGATCCGTATCGATGAAATCTGGTTGTCTACTCAGCCCATGGACATGCGTGCAGGTATGGATACGGCCATGGCTCAGGTGGTGAGAGCCTTTGGCTACATCAAACCGCATTGTGCTTACCTGTTCTGTAATAAACGTGGCCATCGCATGAAAGTGCTGGTACATGATGGACTGGGGATCTGGCTGTGTGCTCGGCGGTTGGAACAGGGAAAATTTCACTGGGCTAAAGTTCACCAGGGTGAAAGCGTAGCCCTCAGCCCAGAACAGTTACAGGCACTGATCCAGGGTTTGCCTTGGCAGCGCATTGGACGACAGCAAGTGGTCACAATGCTCTAAACTAGCTTGGTCCAAGTTGCTATTCTCCAAACGTTCTATTTCATTCTTCTCATGACCTCAGGCATACTGCGGTCATGAATACACTGCCTGATTTAAGCCAACTGACCCATGAACAACTGCTGGAATTTACTAGACAGTTGGCAATGCAACATCAGTCTCTGGCACAATCAAACCAGCAATTAGATGCCAAAGTTCAGCATCTTGAAGTATCCAATCTGCAATTAGATGCCAAAGTTCAGCATCTTTCCATTCTCAATCAAAAATACGAGCATGAACTTGCGCTGTTTAAAAAGCACAAATTCGACAGTAAAAACGAACATCTCACCGCAAAACAAATCCATCTCTGGGATGAAGCGGTCGAAGAAGATATTGCCGCTGTTGATCTGGAACTGGAACGGCTGAATGCAGATAAAACTGATGCAGCGACACACAAAGCCACAGTCAACAAACCTAAACGTCGACTGCTGCCCGATCATCTACACACCATCCGTATTGAGCATGAACCTGCATCAACCCAATGCAGTTGTGGCTGCCAGTTACGTCGTATCGGCGAAGATATCAGTGAAAAACTGCATTTCAGACCGGCACAGTTCTATAAGGAACAGCATGTACGTGGCAAATGGGTCTGTGATCAGTGTGACACCCTGACTCAGCAAGCGATGCCCGCCTATGTGATTGATAAAGGTATTGCCAGTCCTGAACTGCTCAGCCATGTGCTGGTATCGAAGTATGCCGATCATTTGCCGCTGTACCGTCAGCGCCTGATCTATCAGCGGGCGGGCATTGATCTGTCCAGATCCACGTTATCTGACTGGATTGGTCGCTGCGGTGTAGAACTGGAACCTCTGGCCAATGCCTTAAAACAGGTGGTGCTGCAACAGCGGGTGATCCATGCCGATGAAACACCAGTCACCATCATGCGGATGGGTGATGATGAGAAAAAACCGAAGAAAGGTTATGTCTGGGCCTATGCCACTACACAGTACAATCCAGTTCAAGCGGTGATCTATGACTTTCAGGATAGCCGTTCAGGTCAGCATGCAGAAGAGTTCCTGAATGGCTGGCAGGGCCATCTGGTCTGTGATGATTACAGTGGTTATAAAGCACGCTTTAAATCAGGCGATGTCATTGAGGTGGGCTGCATGGCGCATGCGCGTCGTAAATTCCATGAGCTACATGTGACTGGGAAAAGTCAGATCGCTGAACAGGCATTAGTGCTGATTCAGAAACTGTATGCGATAGAAGCAGAACTCAGGAAAAAGACCGATAGTACAGCAGAACACCGCCGCGAATACCGACAACAGCATAGCCAACCGGTGATGCAACAACTGTATGAATGGCTCAACCAGCATCAACTGACGGTGCCATCGAGTTCTCCAACCGCCAAGGCCATCAATTACACTCTGAAGCGTTGGCCAGCTTTAAGCCGCTATCTGGATGATGGCAATCTACCGATTTGCAATAATTGGGTGGAAAACCAAGTGCGGCCTTGGGCGTTGGGACGTAAGAACTGGTTATTTGCAGGTTCGCTGCGTAGTGGTCAGCGAGCGGCAAACATCATGACTTTAATCCAGTCAGCAAAGCTGAATGGGTTGGATCCGTATGCCTATTTAAGTGATGTGCTGAAAAGATTGCCGACCCATAAAGTGACCCAAATAGAAGAATTGCTACCACACCGCTGGAAATCCAACTCAAATTAAAAAATAGACATGGGGTTCAGCGGACGCTTACACATAAATAACATTTATTTGACTAAATCCTTCCCATAAAAAAAGCCCCCTGCGTGAGCAGAGGGCTTTTGGAATAATGAGCTGGCGATGACTTACTCTCACATGGGAGACCCCACACTACCATCAGCGCTAAGAGGTTTCACTTCTGAGTTCGGGAAGGGATCAGGTGGTTCACTCTTGCTATGGTCGCCAGCACAACTGTTTATGGATACTTGCTTTGGTCTTATGTCTCACTTTTCAGTGTATGCCAATGCTTTTTCCAAATGAGTTATTAACAGAATATCTGAGTTCTTGCGAGTAGAACTAAGCAGTGCTTAATTATACTCTCATTTGTTCGATTAGCTTAACTAAATCAAGGCTTCGTCTGATCGTTAGATCAATATGAAATCAATTGATGCTTTATATACAACTGCTTGGGTGTTGTATAGTCAAGCCTCACGAGCAATTAGTATTGGTCAGCTTCATGCATCACTGCACTTCCACATCCAACCTATCAACGTCGTAGTCTTCAACGGCTCTTTAGGAGACATAAAGTCTCGGGGAAATCTTATCTTGAGGTAGGCTTCCCGCTTAGATGCTTTCAGCGGTTATCCCTTCCGAACATAGCTACCCGGCGATGCGACTGGCGTCACAACCGGTACACCAGAGGTTCGTCCACTCTGGTCCTCTCGTACTAGGAGCAGATCCTCTCAAATTTCCAGCGCCCACGGTAGATAGGGACCGAACTGTCTCACGACGTTCTAAACCCAGCTCGCGTACCTCTTTAAATGGCGAACAGCCATACCCTTGGGACCTGCTTCAGCCCCAGGATGAGATGAGCCGACATCGAGGTGCCAAACACCGCCGTCGATATGAACTCTTGGGCGGTATCAGCCTGTTATCCCCAGAGTACCTTTTATCCGTTGAGCGATGGCCCTTCCATACAGAACCACCGGATCACTAAGACCTACTTTCGTACCTGCTCGACTTGTGGGTCTCGCAGTTAAGCGCGCTTTTGCCTTTATACTCTACGCGTGATTTCCGACCACGCTGAGCGCACCTTCGTACTCCTCCGTTACTCTTTAGGAGGAGACCGCCCCAGTCAAACTACCCACCAGACATGGTCCTCGCTCCCGATCAGGGAGCAGAGTTAGAACCTCAATATTACCAGGGTGGTATTTCAAGGACGGCTCCATGGCAACTAGCGTCACCACTTCAAAGCCTCCCACCTATCCTACACAAGTAAGATCAAAGTTCAATGTCAAGCTGCAGTAAAGGTTCACGGGGTCTTTCCGTCTAGCCGCGGGTACACCGCATCTTCACGGCGAATTCGATTTCACTGAGCCTCTGCTGGAGACAGCGCCGCCATCATTATGCCATTCGTGCAGGTCGGAACTTACCCGACAAGGAATTTCGCTACCTTAGGACCGTTATAGTTACGGCCGCCGTTTACTGGGGCTTCGATCAAGAGCTTCGCTTACGCTAACCCCATCAATTAACCTTCCAGCACCGGGCAGGCATCACACCCTATACGTCCACTTTCGTGTTTGCAGAGTGCTATGTTTTTAATAAACAGTTGCAGCGGCCTGGTTTCTGAGGCTGCCAACAGCTCAAGGAGCAAGTCCTATCACCGCCGGCAGCGTACCTTCTCCCGAAGTTACGGTACCATTTTGCCTAGTTCCTTCAGCAGAGTTCTCTCAAGCGCTTTGGTCTACTCGACCTGACCACCTGTGTCGGTTTCGGGTACGATTCCAGTGTAACTGAAGCTTAGAGACTTTTCCTGGAAGTATGGTATCAGCCACTTCACCAGTAAACTGGCTTGCTATCAACTCTCAGCATAGAGCACCCCGGATTTGCCTAAGATGCATGCCTACTGTCTTCCACCTGGACAACCAACGCCAGGCTGACTTAACCTTCTCCGTCCTCTCATCGCATTACACTGAAGTATTGGAATATTAACCAATTTCCCATCGACTACGCCTCTCGGCCTCGCCTTAGGGGTCGACTCACCCAGCCCCGATTAACGTTGGACTGGAACCCTTGGTCTTTCAGCGAACGGGTTTTTCACCCGTTTTGTCGTTACTCACGTCAGCATTCGCACTTCTGATACCTCCAGCAGACTTCTCAATCCACCTTCATCGGCTTACAGAACGCTCCCCTACCACTTGCAATAAATTGCAAATCCGCAGCTTCGGTACATAGTTTTAGCCCCGTTACATCTTCCGCGCAGGCCGACTCGACTAGTGAGCTATTACGCTTTCTTTAAAGGGTGGCTGCTTCTAAGCCAACCTCCTAGCTGTCTATGCCTTCCCACATCGTTTCCCACTTAACTATGATTTAGGGACCTTAGCTGGCGGTCTGGATTGTTTTCCTCTTGACTACGGACGTTAGCACCCGCAGTCTGTCTCCCGGATAGTACTCATTGGTATTCGGAGTTTGCATCGGTTTGGTAAGTCGGGATGACCCCCTAGCCGAAACAGTGCTCTACCCCCAATGGTATTCGTCCGAGGCGCTACCTAAATAGCTTTCGGGGAGAACCAGCTATCACCGAGTTTGATTAGCCTTTCACCCCTATCCACAAGTCATCCCCTGGCTTTTCAACGACAGTGGGTTCGGTCCTCCAGTTAGTGTTACCCAACCTTCAACCTGCTCATGGATAGATCACCCGGTTTCGGGTCTATACCCAGCAACTATACGCCCTATTAAGACTCGATTTCTCTACGGCTCCCCTATTCGGTTAACCTCGCTACTGAATATAAGTCGCTGACCCATTATACAAAAGGTACGCAGTCACCACACGAAGTGGCTCCCACTGCTTGTATGCATGCGGTTTCAGGATCTATTTCACTCCCCTCACAGGGGTTCTTTTCGCCTTTCCCTCACGGTACTGGTTCACTATCGGTCAGTCAGGAGTATTTAGCCTTAGAGGATGGTCCCCCTATATTCAGACAAGGTTTCACGTGCCTCGCCCTACTCGACATCATCATATCAGCCCTTTCGTGTACAGGACTATCACCCACTATGGTTGCACTTCCCAGAGCATTCCACTAAAACTGATATGACTTAATGGGCTGTTCCCCTTTCGCTCGCCGCTACTGAGGGAATCTCAATTGATTTCTTTTCCTACGGATACTGAGATGTTTCACTTCTCCGCGTTCGCCTCATAAACCTATGTATTCAGTTTATGATACCGACCTTATAGCCGGTGGGTTTCCCCATTCAGACATCTCCGGATCACAGGATATTTGCCGCCTCCCCGGAGCTTTTCGCAGGCTATCACGTCTTTCTTCGCCTCTGACTGCCAAGGCATCCACCACATGCACTTAATTACTTGACTATACAACCCCAAACAGTCGTTACACCTACAAGTCAGTGTAGCAACGTAGTTGTTTGCGATCTTGTGAAATTAATCACTGTACAGCTTCAATTAGATTCATATACCAAAACGCTTGATTCAGTTAATTTCGCTAGTTCTCATTCAATCACTTCAACAATCAATCTTGCGATCTCCTGTTTCCGCTCTTTCATGAGTATGAACAAATTATTTCAACTCAAATATATTCTGTTAATGATTTAATGCATCCTCGTCGGACTGCATTACTGTGATAAATCACAGAGCTTAATAACAATGCCGCGTATTATACGCCGCTTTCTTACTAAGCTCTATAAGCTATCAAACTGTTTGCTTAATGTTTAACTCATTGCATCGCAATGAATGGTGGAGACTAGGAGAGTCGAACTCCTGACCTCCTGCGTGCAAAGCAGGCGCTCTACCAACTAAGCTAAGTCCCCAGCTTATCAATAAGTCAATGTCTCTGATTCCTTCACTCTGCAATTGCTTGCTTGTCGTTAGTGGTGGGTCTGACAAGACTTGAACTTGTGACCCCACGCTTATCAAGCGTGTGCTCTAACCAACTGAGCTACAGACCCTCAGATACATCGTCATGAAGAACAACTTGTTGTGGATTCTTACCAATCGTCAATCTTTCGTTAAGGAGGTGATCCAGCCGCAGGTTCCCCTACGGCTACCTTGTTACGACTTCACCCCAGTCATCGGCCACACCGTGGTAAGCGTCCTCCCTAAGGTTAGACTACCTACTTCTGGTGCAACAAACTCCCATGGTGTGACGGGCGGTGTGTACAAGGCCCGGGAACGTATTCACCGCGGCATTCTGATCCGCGATTACTAGCGATTCCGACTTCACGCAGTCGAGTTGCAGACTGCGATCCGGACTACGATCGGCTTTTTGAGATTAGCATCTGCTCGCGCAGTAGCAACCCTTTGTACCGACCATTGTAGCACGTGTGTAGCCCTGGCCGTAAGGGCCATGATGACTTGACGTCGTCCCCGCCTTCCTCCAGTTTGTCACTGGCAGTATCCTTAAAGTTCCCACCCGAAGTGCTGGCAAATAAGGAAAAGGGTTGCGCTCGTTGCGGGACTTAACCCAACATCTCACGACACGAGCTGACGACAGCCATGCAGCACCTGTATCAGAGTTCCCGAAGGCACCAATCCATCTCTGGAAAGTTCTCTGTATGTCAAGGCCAGGTAAGGTTCTTCGCGTTGCATCGAATTAAACCACATGCTCCACCGCTTGTGCGGGCCCCCGTCAATTCATTTGAGTTTTAGTCTTGCGACCGTACTCCCCAGGCGGTCTACTTATCGCGTTAGCTGCGCCACTAAAGCCTCAAGGGCCCCAACGGCTAGTAGACATCGTTTACGGCATGGACTACCAGGGTATCTAATCCTGTTTGCTCCCCATGCTTTCGCACCTCAGTGTCAGTATTAGGCCAGATGGCTGCCTTCGCCATCGGTATTCCTCCAGATCTCTACGCATTTCACCGCTACACCTGGAATTCTACCATCCTCTCCCATACTCTAGCTAACCAGTATCGAATGCAATTCCCAAGTTAAGCTCGGGGATTTCACATTTGACTTAATTAGCCACCTACGCGCGCTTTACGCCCAGTAAATCCGATTAACGCTTGCACCCTCTGTATTACCGCGGCTGCTGGCACAGAGTTAGCCGGTGCTTATTCTGCGAGTAACGTCCACTTATCCCAGGTATTAACCAGGTAAGCCTCCTCCTCGCTTAAAGTGCTTTACAACCAAAAGGCCTTCTTCACACACGCGGCATGGCTGGATCAGGGTTCCCCCCATTGTCCAATATTCCCCACTGCTGCCTCCCGTAGGAGTCTGGGCCGTGTCTCAGTCCCAGTGTGGCGGATCATCCTCTCAGACCCGCTACAGATCGTCGCCTTGGTAGGCCTTTACCCCACCAACTAGCTAATCCGACTTAGGCTCATCTATTAGCGCAAGGTCCGAAGATCCCCTGCTTTCTCCCGTAGGACGTATGCGGTATTAGCGTCCCTTTCGGAACGTTGTCCCCCACTAATAGGCAGATTCCTAAGCATTACTCACCCGTCCGCCGCTAGGAATCAGGTGCAAGCACCCTATCCCCGCTCGACTTGCATGTGTTAAGCCTGCCGCCAGCGTTCAATCTGAGCCATGATCAAACTCTTCAGTTAAAATCATTTCGAGTTTTATAAGTAAAACTCTTAAACTTGGCTCATCAATTTCCTGACTTAAATTTCGCTCAAATAAACTTCGAGTAATTTAAACCAATCAATCAATGAAAATAATTTCGATCAATCAACCAGTAAAAATCCACACAAGTTGTTCTTCATAATCTCTTAATGATCTTCTTGCTACTTCGTCAGTAGCAAGCTAGGTCGGCTATATTACTCTCTATTTCTAGAAAGTCAACCAGTGATGAAAATTATTTTTAAACTTATCAAATAAAACCCAACTCAACCAATCTTACCTAAGTTACTGTTTTATCAGAAGTTTTAGTCTTCATCACCGCCGATGGATGTGCATTCTACAGCATTTCAGATGCCTTGCAACACCTTTTTTAAAACATTTGAAACGTATGTTTATTTTATAAACCAAGATATTTATAAATAACTGTTTTATATAAAAAAATATTTTAATAAAAATGTTCATTATTTTATTTAGAAATGGTCATAATAGTTAAGTAATTGATTTTTATAAATTTTATTAAATTAAAAAAGCAAAAAGCAGAACTTTCGTCCTGCTTTTTGTACTGAATCTAATCAGATTAGAACTTCATACTAATACGCGCCCAATAGTTACGACCAATATTATTAAATTGCTGATCGCTTGGTAAACCTGCTCCTGACGCACCCATTTTGTTTAAATGCTCGGTATAAGTTTTATCTAGTACGTTATCAACACCTACAGACACATCAACACCTTTACTTAGGTTATAGCTGCCGTTTAAAGATAGTACGCCAAAACCACTACTCTCTTTCACATCATAACCCACGATATTACCTTCACGTTCACTGATACGACTTTGACCATCTACCACACGTAATAATGCGCCTAGAGTATATTTATCTTGAACATAGCGCAGGTTTAAACGTCCTTCCAGAGGTGAAATTTGTGGTAACGGCGTATTGTTTGTGGTGTTTTCACCCCACGCATACATGGCGCTCACATCTGCCTGCAAAGCATCGGTAAATTGATAACCTATACCAACTTCTGCACCTGCAATCGTGGTATCCACATTTTTGGTTTCAGCTTTATTGTTTGCATTGTACTTGGTCAAGATAAAATCTTGAACCAAACCAGCATAAGCCGATGCCCAAGAACTGAATGCGTCATGTTCATGTTGATAACCCAAATCAAGTTGAAGTGTTTTTTCAGTATCAATGCTCTTAAAAGTATTGTCACTACCATTACCTTTAACAGGGCTAAACAATTCCCAATAATCCGGCATACGCTCTACATAGCCCAAACCAACATAAGTTTTAGCATCATGGTGTGGATGTTGATTTTCTAAACGAATAAAACCACTTGGCAAGGTTTCTTTACGTTGTTGAGCCGTTTGTACTGCGTCTACCTCAGCTTGATCAATACGCACACCTGTGACTAACTTATTTTGATCATTCAGTTGATAACTCAGTTCACCAAAACCACCATAAGACTGAAACTCCATATCGGTTAAAACAGGCTTACTCAGATAAGAACCTTGTTTATCTGTTTTGCGAATACCATGTTCATTATTTTGGGTATCGATACCTGTAATAAACTGTAATTTATCCCACTCATGCGTCACAGCCATACGTGCATTTAATGTTTTACGCGTCACATTGGTTGCCATTTCCATCATAGGTTTGGCGCGTAAACTATAGTTATCCATCACGTGATCATTAAAACTATAGTTCACCTGTGCTTCAATTTTCTTAATCACATCAGTGATATTTTTCTTTTCTACACGCAAACCCAAACTTTCGCGGTCAAATTCAGAACCATCCATCATGCGGCCTGCATAAACCACCTCAGCATCACCTCGACCACCTGTCAGCTCAAGCCAAGTGTTTTCATCAGGTGTCCAACCTAATGCAATATCGGTATTCCATCTTTCCCAATCTGATGGAACTTTATTGTTATCACCATCCTTATAACTATCCGATACAGATCGGCTCGCATTTAAACGAATGTATTTTTTATCATCCCCCAATGCTGCTTCAACATTATGATCTAAACGACCATAAGAGCCCATAAGTACACTAGCTTGTCCACGGTAATTTTTATCTTCTGTAAAGCTTTCAGGATTACGTTCAAAAATAACTGTTGCAGCAGAACCTGTATTGGCATATTGAACCGTTTGAGGACCTTTAATCACTGAAATACGGTCATAACTTTCTGGAGAAATATATGAAGTGGGCGAATCCATCCGGCTTGGGCAGGCACCCAAGTTTTCTGTGCCATCAGTCAGGATTTTAATGCGTGAACCAAACATGCCACGAAAGGTCACATCGCCATTGGTACCTGCTCCGCTATTGACCGAACTGAAACCTACAATACTTTGCAGATAATCTGCACCATCGGTTGCCGGCACTGGCTGAATCGGCTGTTTCGGATCAGCACGGACAATCAGACCATTGGCATCATTACCGGCAGTTGAAGTCACCACAATCGGTGCCATGGTTTGTACTGGCATGGCTTCATTTGCCAGCACCATCGAAGAATAACAAGCAACACAAATCGCAGCCGCAAGGGGCTGTAAAGAAAATTTAGGCTGAGCCATTTTCTATCTCACTGAATACATAAATTGAACACGGCCTAAGTCAGTAAAGACCCAGGCAAAACAACGTGGATTTATGCAAACAGTGGCGGTGCCCGTCCCTGCGGGATTAAAAAGAGTCGCTGAAGGATAAACCAGACATGCTTAAAGGCTTGTTCAAAAGCCAATAGTCTGACCTGAATTCGATCCAGGACTTCTTTCACTTCAAGCTCAGGCGGCAAAACCAGGTTGCCATAGACAGTACAGTACTGACACTGATGACTGGCATCGTGTTCATGCGCTATGGAGTCCGAGGAAATAGGATGCTGATCAAGATGATGAGCAGGATGTTCAGAATGAACATGCGAGGAAACTAAAAGGGCACGCGTGATGGTTTCACAGACCGGAGCAACTTGATATTGCTTCGGCAGCAAAGGCTGTAAGAATACAGCAATCTGTAGAAATACCGCTAGAAAGGAAAGTAGCAGACCTCCCCGCAGAACCATAGGCAAACCCTTAAATTTATCTAGGCTGAGTATAACAAAACCCAATCAAAATTGGGCTTGTTGAATCATAAAAATTGCTTGGGAAAATAATTTTAGCGTTTAACTGCAACTTTTTCCTTATTGCGCTGGCGAACCAGTTTTTCTACTTTTTCACGGGCACGCTGACGTTTTAATGGCGACAGATAATCCACAAAAAGTTTACCATTTAAGTGATCCATTTCATGTTGGATGCACACAGCGAGAAGTCCATCAGCCTCTTGTTCAAAGGGTTGACCATCCAGACCAATTGCCTCAATTTTTACGCGTGACGGACGCTTAACTTTATCGTATATTTGAGGAACTGATAGACAGCCCTCTTCATAAGGCTGTGTTTCTTCAGTCAATGGTGTGATTTTGGGGTTAATGAACACCATGGGTTGATCTTTGTTTTCAGACAGGTCCATCACAATCAGCTGAATATGACGATCGACTTGAGTCGCGGCGAGTCCGATGCCTGGCGCTTCATACATGGTTTCAAACATATCTGCAGCGAGCTGACGAATTTCATCAGTAACTTCTTCGACTGGTTGTGCAATGGTACGAAGACGGGGATCCGGGAAACTTAAAATAGGTAATAAGGCCATACTGCGTCCTCAATTATGCCATTGATCAAAAAACCAAATGAAGGGAATGCTTCATCAAAAAAATGTGTGTAAGATCGTTATTATAACGCAATTACGCACATAATTTTAGGAATTATGATAATGAAAAAGGTTTTGAAGGGCATGCCATTTTCTAGTGCCTTGGGGTTAAAAAATCAAATGCTCGCACTGGCAGTTTGTGTCGGAGTGAGTATGGGGACAATGTATTCAGCCGAGGCAGCTCCTGCCCGCAACGTCAATCCACCTGCTTTAAAAGCCAGTGCGCCTAATGTCTACGTGGTCAAAAAAGGCGATACATTGTGGGATATTTCAAAACGTTTCTTAAAAAATCCGGTGCGTTGGCCAGAAATCTGGGCCAGTAACAAGCACGTGAAAAATCCACATTGGATTTTTCCAGGTGACCGCCTGTTGATGTGTGACTATCAAGGTCGTCCAATTATCGGTAAAGACGAAGGTGATGGCTGTGAAGGTATCATCAGTCGTTATATCGGTAGTACTTCATTACAACCACAGGTTCGCGTTGAATCTTTAAATAATACGATTCCAGTGATTCCATTAGCGCATATCCAGCAATGGTTGGAACGCTATACCATAGTGGCAGCTGATTCAGTTCAAGGTACGCCTTACATTCTCGGCACTGCAGACCAGCGCGTACTGGCCGGTAAAGGCCAGAAGGTCTATGCACGCGGCAATGGTCTGGTGGTTGGCCAGCGTTATGCGGTGTATCGTGAGGCAGACCCTTATGTCTTTACCGATGCCAATGGCAAGAAATACACGGCTGCTCTAGAGCTGCAACAGGTTGCTTCCGGAATCGCAGTACGTGGCGAAGGTGATGTCACCACGCTGGAATTGACAGATAGCTACAATGCCGAAGTGCGTCGTGGTGACCGTGTATTACCTGAATACGATCCGATGTTGCCTACCCTGTTCTATCCAGTGAATGCAGAAAATACGGTTGCTGGTGGTCAGATTGTGCGTGTACTGGGTTCAATTGGTACAGCAGCACGTCATAGTGTCGTGACGATTGACCGTGGTACGGCACATGGGGTTCAGACTGGTCATGTCTTTAGCGTAAACCAGAAAGGTGAAGTCGTGACTGATCCGAAAACCAAAGAGCGCGTACAGCTTCCAGGTGAGCGCATTGGCAATGTGATGGTCTTTAAAACTTTTGACCAGCTGAGCTATGCTTATGTGCTGGAAAGTGAGTTACCTATCAAGGTGGGTGCCAATATTCAAGCGCCATTGCTAGATGAATAATAGATTGATCTAACTTTACAACTGAAAGAATAAGAAGACACACGTATAGGTCTCGATATGCTGAACTCTTTATCACGCGTGCAACTGGAAACACTGACGTTATGGTATCTGGTTCAGCATTCTCTTTCGAGCTTCTATAAAATCAGTCAGCATTATTCAAGTCTGACCACAGCCATACAGCCTGATCAGGTGCCTACCTGGCAGGCGCTTGGCATTCATGCCAATCATGTCCAACGCTTAAAAGACTTCTCGCTTCCAGAATCACAACAGAAATTTCAGCGCTGTCTGGAAAAAGTTCAGCGAGATAGTGATTTTGTTCTACTCTACCATGATCTGCACTATCCGCAGCAACTCAGCCACTATGTAGACAAACCACCGATTATTTTTGGCCAAGGTCAGCCGGATACCCTGCTACAAGCCCAAATTGCAGTTGTGGGAAGTCGCAAGCCTAGTCCTCATGGCCGGCAAGTAGCTTATGATTTTTCCTTTTATTTGAGTGAACAGGGTTTCTATATTAATAGTGGATTAGCACAAGGCATAGATGAAGCTGCTCATCGGGCAGGATTAAAACATCAGGGAACCATTGCGGTGATGGGAACCGGACTGGATCAGACCTACCCTTCTCAACATGCACAATTGCGCCAGGAGATTATTGCGCATGGTGGTGCCGTCATTACCGAGTTTCTACCAGAAACCCCACCGTTGCAGCATCACTTTCCACGGCGTAACAGGATTGTCAGTGGCTTAAGTCTCGGGGTCATTGTGGCTGAAGCGACCTTAAAAAGCGGCTCTCTGATTACGGCCAAACTGGCTGCCGAACAAGGCAAGACTGTATTTGCCATTCCGGGACATATTTATAGTGAATATCATAAAGGTTGCCATCAGCTGATTCGTGAAGGCGCGATTCTGATTGATCACCCGCAACAGGTGATTGAAGAACTGGCTCTGGCAACCCAATGGCAAGCCTTACAAAATGAAGTACAACATGACATGGCGGATGAACTTCCTACACACATACCGCCCCATTTGCTCAGACTTTATAACCAGCTGGACTGGGTCGGACAGGATCTGGATCATCTCAGTCATCATCTGCAACAGGATGTTTCTTCTCTCACCGGTCAATTGATGGAACTGGAGCTACTTGGCTTTTGCACCCAGCAAGCCGGCATGTATCTACGTTGTCGTCCGCATAAATAAGGTTCACAATAGACACTTCTTGTTTTGATAAGGTATACACATGATCACCACCTCTGTTGCCGAAGCAGCTAAATGTCTCAAAGCTGGACAGGTCTTGGCATACCCTACAGAGGCTGTTTGGGGCTTAGGTTGCGACCCCTATAATGAGCAGGCATTTCACCAGATTTTAACCTTAAAACAGCGCCCGATTGAAAAAGGCGTGATTTTACTCGCAGCTCATATTTCACAAGTGGAACATTTACTTCAGGATCTAAGTGAAGAAATGCGTGAAAAAGTAATTGAGTCGTGGAGTAATGATCGACCTACAGACCGGGCGACCACCTGGCTACTCCCTGCCAATGACGATATTCCAGGCTGGATTAAAGGCAAACACCTTAAAGTGGCAGTGCGCGTGACCACTCATCCTCTTTGTGTAGCCTTGTGTCAGGCTTTTGGCGGTTTTATTGTTTCAACCAGTGTCAATCCTGCCGGCTTAGAACCTGCACGTTCCCTGCAAGATGCCATGCGTTATTTTGGTCAGGATCTGAATTATCTGAATGGTGATCTGGGACTGAGCCAGAAACCAAGCCGGATTATTGATGCCGTAACAGGTGAAATTATTCGTGACTGAGCCTTTGCTCAGTCATTTTTCTTTTCAAGTCGACTAAAGTTTTAAGATAAAAAAAAAGCTCAACCATATAGGGATGGTTGAGCATAAAAAAGGATGTGTATCAATCACATCCAGAGGGTATCGAAATCTCTGGACATTTCAGCAACAGTTGCTGATCTGCGATGGAGCGTATTATGGGCGAACAGTTTAAAAAAAACAAATATATTTTAGCTCTTAAAAAGCAGCTTAAACCTATGATTAATCAATCATTATTTTAAAAAAATTCAAATTATCTTGCTCTTTTTAAAGTGCTTTTTAAAGAACCTAAAACCTCCCATCCTCGACTAAAGTCTATTTGTCTTTATTTACGAGATCATTCAAGCAAAAAAACTAAGTTTGTTTGTTCGTTTTTTAGGCAATTATTTGGCTTTTAGCAGCACCGGCGCCATGGTTTTTTTCTGGGCCAGTACAATGCCGAACAGAATAATCGCCCCACCAGTACTGTGATAAATGGTCCAGGCCTCTTTTAACCAGACCAAGGCAATTAAAGCAGTAAATACCGGCATCAGGTTCATAAAGATACTGGTACGGTTCGGCCCCAGACGCTGAATCGCCATCATCCACAGCAAAGGTGCAATCAGTGACGGGAAAATACTGGCGTAGATGACGCTGCCAGCATTGGCCAGATTAATGACATCTAGACCCAACCAGGCCACAAACGGCAGGTGATACAGCAATGCAAATAGAATCTGCACATACAGGCTCAGCATGAGCGGAATCTGCAGCTGCCATTTTTTCAGAAAGACCCCGTAAAAGGCATAGAAAAATACGGCAATAATCATCAGCAGATCACCCCACTGGCCGCCAGCATGCAGCAGCCCCCACGGATTACCCTGCCCCATCACATAGATCAGCCCGGCAAAGGACAACAGACTGCCAATAATCGCATAGCGATTCGGGATATCGCGCAGAATCAGCATCGACACAAAAATGGTGAAAATTGGAATAAAGGCATTAATAATGCCCATATTGGTGGCGGTGGTGTAATGTGCGGCGGTATACGCCAGGCCCTGATACAGCACCAGACCAAAGGCACTCAGCACTGCCAGCTGTTTCAGATGCGGTACGATCAGGGCACGTTCACGAATCACTCGCGGCAGAATAAACGGGGTCAGAATCAGAAAGGCAAAAAACCAGCGATAAAAACTGATGCTCACCGGCGAAATAAAGTCCGTCACATAGCGGGTCACGACAATATTCAGTGACCAGATCAGGACCGCAGTCAATGGAAGCAGCATGGCCCACCACATTGTTTTTTGCTGCTGCGTCATAACTTCATCCTTGTCTCTATCTATTGTTAATCTATGCCTTCTTGGCAAGTGCCTAAGCATAATTGATTTTTCAACTAAAATTAATGCTATTTGTAGCCGGCAAGTAAGCATTTCACTGATTCCGACTTGTACTATATTTAAATACCCGTTAAAACAAATAGCCCTTATTCATTTAATAAAAAGGAAATCTGATGAGCACTTCTGTGTATGACATTCCGGTAAAAACGATTCAAGGAACGGACACGACGCTGAACCAGTATCAAGGCAAAGTCTTGCTGTTGGTAAATGTGGCATCAAAATGTGGCCTCACTCCACAATACGAAGGCCTGCAAAAACTTTATGATGATAAAAAAGCCGAAGGACTGGAAATTTTAGGCTTCCCTTCCAATGATTTTCTGGAACAGGAACCTGGAAGTGAAAAGGAAATTCAGGAATTCTGTTCCCTGAACTATCAGGTGGATTTCCCGCTGTTTGCTAAAATTCCGGTCGTGGGTGAAGCTAAACATCCTTTGTATGCTACTTTGACTCAAGCTGTGCCAGAACGTATCGGTGAAGGTCCGTGGTGGAAAGACCTGGTCGACTATGGCCTGACTCCAAATGAACCACCTGAAGTCCTCTGGAACTTTGAAAAGTTCCTGGTGAACAAACAGGGTGAAGTCGTTGCACGTTTTGCACCGGATATCACGGCAGATGATTCACGCCTGCTGGATGCAATCAATGCTGAGCTTGCTAAATAAGTCTTTTTAAATAGGTCGGTTGCAACTGATGACCAGTTTAGCCGACCTGGCTCATAGGCATGAACATTGAATTTCATATTTTTTCAAAAACTTATCTAAAATTTATGTTTACTGAAACCGCCCAGACCCGATAAAACATGAGTCTATTTCCATAACAATTCGAGCAAAACAATATGAGTCAGTCCATTTATGAGATTCCGGTAAAAACCGTTACTGGAAAAAATACGACTTTGTCCGATTATCAGGACAAAGTCCTGCTGATTGTGAATGTCGCATCGAAATGTGGTTTAACCCCACAATATGAAGGACTGCAAAAACTTTATAATGAGAAAAAAACCGAAGGACTGGAAATTCTGGCTTTTCCTGCGAATAACTTTAAAGGTCAGGAACCGGGCACAGATGAGGAAATTCAGCAGTTCTGCAGTTTGAACTATAATGTGGATTTCCCGCTATTCTCCAAGATCTCTGTCGTGGGTGAAGATCAGCATCCTCTTTACCATTATCTGACCCAAGCTCAGCCGCAACGTACAGGCGGCGAAGATTTTGCAGAGCGCCTGAAAAGTTTTGGCAATACGCCAAATGAATTACCAGAAGTGCTATGGAACTTTGAAAAATTCCTGGTCAACAAGCAAGGCGAAGTGGTCGCGCGTTTTGCACCCAATATTCCGGCAGATGATGCTCGCTTGCGAGATGCAATTAATGCAGAATTGGCTAAATGATTTGTAACAGTAATGTAAGTATCTATTTCAAGAATAGATAATTATTATTTATTTTAAAATCAAATACTTAAGACCAGATTTACTTGGCTCTAAAATCTCCATGATTTACGCTTAATTTTTATTTTTCTACAACACTTCATTCCATATTTATCAATGAGTTGAGCCTAATATGCAGTTATCCCAAGAGAGATAACGATAGGTTCAAAACATGAAAAACTTAGTAAAAGCAGTCATATTTTCATTATCTAGTGCACTTGTGGCGACTTCAGCTTTTGCTGCAGCTCCAGAGCATCACTCGCAACACCATCAGCCACAAAAAACGCATGTTCAGCAGCATGCACAGCATAAAGCCCCTGCACACGATCAACAGCATAAACAGGTACATAAGAAAGTAGATCCTTCACGCGATTGGCGTGTAGGTCAAAAAGTACCGGCTCAGTTTCAGAGCAAAGTGTACAAGGTAGACCACAGCAAATACAAAAGACTCAGCAAACCTGGTAAAAACCAGCAATGGATCAAAGTGAATGGTGACTATATCCTGACCAATGTGATGAGCCATAACATTATCAAAATTATTGCAGGATAAGTTTTATCCTCCTCGGTGAAAAAAGAGTGCTTCGGCACTCTTTTTTAATGTCTTAATCATTTGTATTCAAAATATTTGTTATTACTTTGCAACAATCTTTTTTATCTCCACATTTTATTCTTATAGTCATGCCTTAGAACCACCTGCACCGAGACCACGATTTCATGTCCAAGATTCTTGTAAATGCTCTTCTTCCTTTTGCATTATTTAGCTCAGGCATTTTATTAATGGGCTGTGAACAGGCGACCGAAGCACCGGTCGAGCAAGAACAAAGTACACTTTCTACTGATCTTAAACCTGTACAGCAAAGTGATCGTACGACGACTGCGCAAACAGAGCTGAAGTCTGGCAATATGTTTTATATGGTGCGTGATGTGGCCGATCTGCAATTCAAGGCGGGCAGTTATGTTGAACAGTTAAAACAGACCCAAATTGATCTGCAAATTGCGGTAGATACTAAAGATACCCAGCAACTGCAAGCTACAGCAGGCAAGTTACAACAACAGTTGACAGGCTTTAATCAGGCCTTAGGTGAATTGAATTTAAAAAGTCAGGAAATTGATCAGGTACGTAGCAATATCATGAGTGCCAATCAACAGGTTCTGGCTTCTCCTTTACTGAATGGCCAAGTCGATTTCAGTCAGGTTGATTTAAAGAAAATTGAAAGCCAGATGGTCAGTGTGCAAGCTGAAATGCTTAAACTGGCAGGCATGCTGATTCAAAACTCAGATAAAGACGCTTCATCAGAAGCTGAACCAGAAAACACCTGATTTACGTTGATATCTCGTTCAAAAAGAAGCCACTGTTTAAGTGGCTTCTTTATTTTAAAAATTAAATATTATTTTTTTGGGCTTTTTACCACTACCAATCGTTTCTGCACAAATTCCTTGAAACCATCAATTGAAAGTTCATGACCATAACCTGAATTTTTGATTCCGCCAAATGGCAGCTCTGGCGCAGTATCGGTATACCAGTTAATCCACATCATGCCAGTTTCTACACGTGAAGCCAGCTTTTTCGCCCGCTCAATATTTTGTGAATGAATGACGCCACCAAGACCATAATTGGAATCATTGGCAATCGATACAATTTCATCTTCATCTTTTGCCACATAAATTTGAGCGACCGGGCCAAAGAATTCTTCATACCAAGCCGGATTATCACGGCTGATATTTTCCAGAATAGTTGGCTGATAGAAATTACCTTCATGTTCATAAGGCTTACCACCAGTCAAAACTTTCGCGCCATTCTCTACAGCTTTATCCACCTGCTTAGTCAGTTTTTCCAACGCATCTGCTGAAGACAGTGGGCCAAGAGTAGTTTCAGAATCCAATGGATCACCAATTTTTAAGCCTTCAAAGACCTCGAGCATGCCCGCTTTAAATTGTTCTGCAATTTTCTCATGCAGGATAAAACGTTTAGCTGCTGTACAAACTTGCCCCGTGTTATTAACGCGTGCCTGACAGCCAATTTTGATCGCTTTTTCCAGATCAGCATCATCCAGCACAATGAATACATCATTACCACCCAATTCTAATGTGGATTTGGTGACATGTTTACCGGCCTGCCCCGCTACTGCACGCCCTGCACCTTCTGATCCCGTAAGAGCAACGCCTTGTACACGTGGATCTGCGATAATATCTGCGACCTGATCACTACTGATAAACAGATTAGTCCACACACCTTTCGGTGCGCCTGCATCAAGAATCAACCGTTCAAAGGCTTCAGCACATTGCGGAACGATGCTGGCATGCTTGGCTACCACAGGGTTACCAATTGCGCAGTTGGGGGCAAAGACACGCATCAATTGATAGAATGGGAAGTTCCAAGGCTCTACCGCCATAATAATTCCTAAGGGATGATGTTCTACCCAAGCTTCTCCCAGTTCCGTTTCATAAGAAACTGGCGCTAAAAACTCTTTGGCATGATCAGCATAGTATTCAGCAATTTTGGCGCAGGTTTCGATTTCACCTTCACTCTGCTTGATCAGCTTACCCATATCCAGCGTCATGATTTTAGCCAGTTCTGACTTACGTTCCCGCATATTGTTTGCCAGTTTACGAAGTACCTCAATCCGGGTATCTACTTGTTGAATCCAATCCGACTTCAGGATTTTTTCTGCGGTATCCAAAGCATTCTGGATATCTTGATCAGTATGTGACGGATAATCTTTTAATTTCTGGTTATTAAAGGGGTTAATGGATTGATAACTCATAATTAGATCCCTGCTTGGCCAATTCAATTTTTATAAATGGATAACAACGTGATTCGCGTCGTGACAGAGGTAGTAGAACCGTGAAGCTTTTTACTGAATAAATCTGGAAAGCTTAAAGACGCCATATCAACTTAGCATTGTTTTTTTCTGACTATGACTTTGCTTACAGATTGGTTCAAAAGATTACGCAGCGCAGGTAAAAGTTATATCGAGTGGTACAAAGTGAAAGTTATTTAAGAACCAGAAATACTAAAACTGATACTTTCAACATTCATACTTCCAAAAATTCCTAGTTAAATCAAACAATCCAAATCAGCTGTTCTAAGGCGATGCCTAAATAATATAAATTTCAAATTTTCAGGTATGTAGTACATTATCTATATAGCGGATAAAAGAAAATTAATCATGAATCAAATAACATCTACTATCATTCAAACAGCAGAAAACTATTTTGATAATGCAGTTTTAGAAACGACCGATACTATTTTTCAAGAAATTGTAAAAGCTTTTCCAATAGCATCATCAGGTTTAGCAATTTATCAAGCTTTTAGGAATTATAACGAAAAGCAAAAACTGAAAAATATCCTAGAATTTATAAAAGAAGGCGAAAGCTTGGCATCAGGCACATTACTAAAAATCTTCAAGGATCAAAATAACTTAGAAATAGGTGGTGAGCTACTCAATGCATTAGATAAAACTTATTTAGTGCATCAATCCAAAATGCTTGCTCGACTTGCTCTTTTATATGATGTAAATGAAATTAATAGAGCAAATTTTCTCAGATATGCTCATATTATTCCTCACTTCACTTCTTTTTTATTAGAAGGCTTAGAAAAGGCATATGTAGCCTTTGAAAAAAATAAAACTAATAAAAATTATCACCTTAAAAATGAAGAATGTAATTTTTCAGCATCTGAATTAGAAAGATTTGGTTTTTTATATGTTGTTGCAACATTCGGTACTGGCAATAATTATGGTAGATCAAAAGACTTAATCTTTTTCTATGAGAATATTTATCAACATAAACATAGAAAAAATTAAACCCATAAAAAAACCACCCAAAAGGGTGGTTTTTTCAATCTTAAACCAGCAATTACATTGCACGGTTTTTGATTTTGCGGATCGTTTCCAGCTGAGCAGCAGTTTCTGCAAGAGCAGCCAAAGCAGCAGCAGAGTCCAAATCGCTCTTTTGATTTGCTAGCAATTGTTCAGCGTGTTTACGCGCTTCAATAATTGCAGCTTCATCCAAGTTTTCTGCACGGACTGCTGTATCAGCAAGAACCGTAACAACATGCGGTTGAACTTCTAGAACACCACCAGATACATAGATTAATTCTTCTGTACCGTTTTCCAAAATAACGCGGATCGCGCCAGGTTGGAGCAAAGTTACCAGCGGAGCGTGACCAGGCATAATACCTAACTCACCGCCAGCACCTTTAGCAATTAGCATAGTTACAGTGCCTGAGTACAAAGACTCTTGAACACTTACAACGTCACATTGCATAGTCGCCATGAGAATCTCCTAAATTAGGGAACTAATTAAAGTTTCTCAGCTTTAGCAATCACTTCGTCAATACCACCAACCATGTAGAACGCTTGTTCTGGGATGTGATCGTATTCACCAGCTAAAAGACCTTTAAAGCCACGAATCGTTTCTTTAAGCGGTACAAGTTTACCAGGAGCACCAGTAAACACTTCAGCTACGTGGAACGGTTGAGAGAAGAAACGTTGGATCTTACGTGCACGGTATACAGTAAGTTTGTCTTCTTCTGACAATTCGTCCATACCAAGAATTGCGATAATGTCTTTCAATTCTTTATAACGTTGAAGAACGTTTTGAACTGAACGAGCAATTTCGTAATGCTCAGTACCAACTACAAGTGGATCTAGCTGACGTGAAGTAGAGTCAAGTGGATCGATCGCAGGGTAAATACCTTGAGAAGCGATGTCACGGCTCAATACAACAGTTGCGTCCAAGTGAGCGAACGTAGTTGCAGGCGATGGATCTGTTAAGTCATCGGCAGGTACGTATACCGCTTGGATTGACGTAATAGAACCAGACTTAGTCGATGTAATACGTTCTTGAAGAACACCCATCTCTTCTGCAAGAGTCGGTTGGTAACCTACTGCAGATGGCATACGGCCTAGAAGTGCTGATACTTCAGTACCCGCTAGTGTATAACGGTAGATGTTGTCGACGAACAATAGTACGTCACGGCCTTTACCGTTTTCGTCTTTTTGATCACGGAAGTACTCAGCCATAGTCAGACCAGTCAACGCTACGCGTAAACGGTTACCTGGTGGCTCGTTCATCTGACCGTAGACCATTGCTACTTTGTCTAGAACGTTAGAGTCTTTCATTTCGTGATAGAAGTCATTACCTTCACGGGTACGCTCACCAACACCAGCAAACACAGATAAACCTGAGTGAGCTTTCGCGATGTTGTTGATCAACTCCATCATGTTTACAGTTTTACCAACACCGGCACCACCGAACAGACCAACTTTACCACCTTTCGCGAACGGGCATAGTAAGTCGATGACTTTAATACCAGTTTCTAGAAGGTCAGTAGAAGCCGCTTGTTCTGCATAAGAAGGCGCTTGACGGTGAATTGGTAAACGCTCTTCAGTCGCAACAGGACCAGCTTCGTCGATCGGGCGACCAAGAACGTCCATGATACGGCCAAGAGTCGCTGTACCTACTGGTACAGAAATCGGAGCGTTAGTGTTAGTTACGTTCAAACCACGCTTAAGGCCTTCAGTAGAACCCATTGCAATAGTACGAACTACGCCATCACCAAGTTGTTGCTGAACTTCTAATGTAGTTTCAGTACCGTCAACTTGGAGAGCGTCATAGATCTTAGGAACGCTGTTACGTTCAAACTCGACGTCGATAACCGCGCCGATGATCTGAATGATACGACCGCTACTCATTGCTGTCTCCTCAATTCAAACTAATATATGTTAAACGGCAGCGGCACCACCAACGATCTCAGAAATTTCCTGAGTAATCGCGGCTTGACGCAGCTTGTTATAAATAAGTTGCAGGTTCTTGATCAACTCACCCGCGTTATCAGTTGCAGCTTTCATTGCAACCATACGAGCAGACTGCTCACACGCGATGTTTTCGATCACACCTTGATACACCACAGACTCGATGTAACGAACCAACAAGCCATTTAAAAGCTCTTCAGCTTCAGGCTCGTAGATGTAGTCCCAACCGTATTGACGGTTAAGCGTCTTGTCTTCTTCAGCAGCTGCCAAAGGAACAAGCTGTTCGATCTTTTGGTTTTGAGTCATGGCGTTGACAAAGCCGTTAGAAACCAGATAAATACGATCTAACTCGCCTTTATCATAAGCGTCTAACATCACCTGTACAGAACCAGATAACTGTTCAAGACTTGGAGTGTCGCCCACTTGAGTGGTCGCACCAAGTACTTTACCGCCGTAGTTTTTAAAAAACGAAACCGCTTTTTGACCAATCAAAGCAAATTGAACTTCAATTGACTGCTCTTGTTGCTGTTGAACGTGTTTTACCACTTTCTTGAACAGGTTAATGTTCAAACCACCAGCAAGTCCGCGATCTGATGACACGATGATATAGCCAACGCGCTTTACAGGACGTTCAACCATATAACGGTGTTTGTATTCAGGATTCGCTTGAACCAAGTGAGCAATTACACGGTGCATATTTTCGGCATACGGACGGCCTTGAGCCATGCGCTCTTGCGCACGACGCATCTTAGAAGCTGCTACCATCTGCATCGCGCGAGTAATTTTCTGCGTGCTTTTGATACTAGCTACTTTGGCGCGAATTTCTTTTAAATTTGCCATACGCTTAACCTAGTATTCGAAGGCCCTTTCGAGCCCTCGAAGGTTGATTCCGTGAACCAAACCAACACCAATCTAGCAAGTTGCTAAATTAGTAAGTTTGAGTCGCTTTGAATTTTTCAATACCGGCTTTGAATTCAGCTTCGATATCTTTATCCCAAGCACCAGTCTCGTCAATTTTTTGCATTAATGCAGCATGTTCTGAACGGAAGTAAGCAATTAACGCAGCATCAAAGTCCACGATTTTCTTAACTTCTACGTCAGCCATGTAGCCTTCGTTAGATGCATAAACTGATACAGCTTGGTCAGCGATTGAGTATGGAGCATATTGTTTTTGCTTCATCAACTCAGTTACGCGTTGACCGTGTTCAAGCTGTTTACGAGTTGCTTCGTCAAGGTCAGAAGCGAACTGAGCAAACGCTGCCAATTCACGGTACTGTGCAAGTGCAGTACGGATACCACCAGACAATTTCTTGATGACTTTAGTCTGCGCAGAACCACCAACACGAGATACAGAGATACCCGCGTTCACAGCAGGACGAATACCTGCGTTGAACAATGATGTTTCAAGGAAGATCTGACCATCAGTAATCGAAATTACATTGGTTGGTACGAATGCAGATACGTCACCTGCTTGAGTTTCAATAATCGGCAATGCAGTTAATGAACCAGTTTGGCCTTTAACTTCACCGTTAGTGAATTTCTCAACGTAGTCAGCAGATACACGAGAAGCACGTTCAAGTAGACGTGAATGTAGATAGAACACGTCACCTGGATAAGCTTCACGACCTGGTGGACGACGAAGAAGCAATGAAATTTGACGATACGCAACAGCTTGTTTAGACAAGTCATCATAGATGATCAGAGCGTCTTCACCGCGGTCACGGAAGTATTCACCCATTGTACAGCCAGAGTATGGAGCCAAGAACAGCATTGCTGCTGGATCGGCTGCAGCTGCTGCTACAACAGTTGTATACGCCATAGCGCCAGTTTCTTCTAGCTTACGCACTACGTTTGCGATAGTTGATTGTTTTTGACCAACTGCAACGTAGATACATTTAATGCCAGAGTTTTTCTGAGCGATGATCGCGTCGATCGCCATAGCTGTTTTACCAGTCTGACGGTCACCAATGATCAACTCACGTTGACCACGGCCTACTGGGATCATTGTATCTACTGATTTATAACCAGTTTGTACAGGTTGATCCACTGATTGACGCCAAATTACGCCTGGTGCTACTTTTTCAACAGCATCAGAAAGTTTTGCATCAATAGGGCCTTTACCATCAATTGGGTTACCCAAAGCGTCTACGACACGGCCAAGAAGTTCAGGACCAACCGGAACTTCTAATACACGACCTGTACAACGAGCTTTTTGACCTTCTTGAAGGCTTAAGTAGTTACCTAAAACAACGACGCCCACTGAATCCTGTTCTAGGTTCAGTGCCATACCGTATAAGCCGCCGTCGAATTCGATCATTTCACCGTACATTGCATCAGCAAGGCCGTGAATGCGCACAATACCGTCGGATACCATAACAATGGTACCTTCGTTTTTAGCGGTCGCGCTGGTGTCCAGATCGCCGATACGCTGTTTAATGAGCGCACTGATCTCGGATGGATTCAGTTGTTGCATTGCGCTATACCTCAATCTTTTTAAAGTTCAGTCTTCTTATTGCAATTAAGCTAGAAGACGAGTACGCATTTTTTCAAGCTTATTAAGCGCAGAATCATCTATCACTTGGTCGCCTGCACGAATAACCACACCCGCGATTAACGCCGGGTTAACTTCTACAGAAACATTTACTGCTGCATTGAATTTTTTCTCTAACGCATGAGTAAGAAGTTGTTCCTGTACAGAAGTCAATGGGAATGCTGATTCAATTACAACATCCACAGTATTGTTATTCTGTGATTTGAGCTGTTCATATTCTGCAGCGATTTCAGGAAGCAAAGCCAAACGTGCATTTTCAGCAAGCATAGTCAAAAAGTTTGACACTGCAGGCGTTTGGTCTTCGCCTAAAACTTTAGCAAAAAGTGCCACCTGCTCAGCAGGTGTCAACTCAGGGCGATTTAGATAAGCTGAAAATGCTTCGTCTTGCACCGCAGCACTGAGCAATTCAAGTGCAGTTGACCAAGAGTCAGCTGTACCTTGCTCAGAAGCGTAAGCAAATGCTGCTTTAGCGTAAGGGCGTGCCAACGTCAAGAGTTCAGCCATAATCCGCCTCTCTTAAAGTTTAGCAGCCAGCTGAGTCAGCATGGCATTGTGAGCTTCTGCGTCAACTTGCTGGCTAAGAATTTTCTCAGCACCAGCAACTGCAAGAGCAGCCACTTGTTGACGTAATTCTTCGCGAGCAGCATTGATTTCAGTATCAACAGCTTCTTTAGCTTGTTGACGAATACGCTCACCTTCAGCTGACGCTTGAGTACGAGCTTCTTCGACCAATTGCGCTGCACGACGGTTCGCTTGTTCGATCAATTGAGCCGCTTGTGCTTTTGCCGCGTCCAGTTCAGCTTTCACTTGTGCTTGCGCATCTGCAAGGTCAGCCTTCGCTTTTTCAGCAGCATTTAAGCCATCAGCGATTTTACGCTGACGTTCACTAATCGCATTGATTAGTGGTGGCCATACAAACTTCATGCAGAATGCGACGAAAATCGCAAACGCAATCGCTTGGCCAAACAATGTGAGGTTGATATTCATTGCAAATTCCTCAAATAGTGAATTTCGGAATTAAGCTGATTAACCTACAAATGGATTAGCGAAGATGAAGAACAAGCCAATACCAACACCGATCATAGGCACAGCATCAAGAAGACCCGCGATTAAGAACATACGAGTTTGAAGTTGTGGAGCCAATTCTGGTTGACGAGCTACAGCTTCAAGGAAACGGCCGCCTAGAAGACCAAAACCAATCGCAGTACCTAAAGCACCGAAAGCGATCAAGATAGCAGATGCAATTGCAACTAGACCTAAAGTGAGTTCCATGATAATTCCTCAGAGGTTAGGTTTATACCAAATTAAGTTAAAAAATTGTGCCCAACCATCCCGTGACAGTTAGGCAATACCATTAATGCTTTTCGCTTGCCATGCTCAAGTATACGATAGTCAGCATCATGAAAATGAATGCTTGTAGCGTAATAACAAGAATGTGGAAGATCGCCCAAGGCACAGATAACGCCCACTGGATCCAGAACGGTAATAACGCGATAAGAATGAAGATTAACTCACCCGCATACATGTTACCGAATAGTCGTAGAGCCAATGAAACTGGACGTGCAAGGAAGGTTACCAATTCCAGAATCAAGTTCACTGGAATAAGAATCGCTTTTGCAACTGGGTTACTTGGGTTAAATGGGTTAAGTGCTAGTTCACCAACGAAGCCGCCAACACCTTTTTCACGGATGCTGTAGAACAAGATAAGTGCAAATACAGACAATGACATACCAAGGGTAATGTTAGGGTCAGTAGATGGAACGATCTTGAAGTATACGTGGTGTGGATCAATACCAAACAGGCCACCAATCACGTGTTGAGCGACATAAGGAATCCAGTCAACCGGGATAAGGTCCATCAAGTTCATGAGGAAAATCCACACGAAGATGGTTAGCGCTAGTGGAGCGATCAAACGCGATTTACCATGGAAGGTATCGCGTACACTTGAGTCAACAAACTCGATAATCATTTCGATTGCAGACTGGAACTTGGTAGGAACACCAGAGTTTGCAGCTTTCGCTACGAGCCAGAATAACAAGCAGAAAATGATACCGAGGCCGATTGACCAACCCATTGAATCCAAGTGAATAGCAGTGAACCCCATCTGTTGAGCTTCAGCACCATTCTCGGCCAATTTCCATGTACCGTCTGGCATTTTGCCATAGGTCATATTGGTCAAGTGATGCTTGATATACTCGGTCGAAGTAAGGGCATGTTCTTCAGCAGCCATAAATCACACCTGGTCAATGTCAAAAAACTATAGAACAAACGAATATCGCGTGCTGCTTGATATCTCGCCTGCTCCTAAAAAAACTTTTCAATTTTTTGTTGTGTTTAAACTCGTTTTTGTAGACGTGACACCCAAAAAGGAGCGACCCACGACATGGCTTGAACGAGCATAAAACCACAAAACAACGCAACCGGGGATAACGGCTTGACATTGCTTAAAATTAAAATGAAACCAACAATCACAATTGCAAACTTGCCCATCAGGCCTTTATACATGTTCGAAAGAACCTGCTTAGATGCCCGGGCTCCTGCCGCTCGAAATGATTGCCATGAAAAATAACAACTCGCAAGCCAGCAGACGAACGCCCCCAAAGCGGCACTCAAGGCTAAGGTTGAGTCTTTCACGACCCAGCCAATCAAGGCTGAAACAGGAATCATTAATGCTTGTAAGAGGACTAAAGCTTTCGCTAATCGTCGGTCAATCAAGCGACTAGTTCGGCTCATTATTTATTCACTCACAGCAAGCATGCTTGACAAGTTTAGCTGATGATTATTTTTAATCGCAGGCATTATAGAGTTACACCCCTGAACATGCAATCTTTTCCCGACCTTAGTCGTGTTTTTTTCAACAGATCAAATGCTGGCAAACTAATCAAAACTTGATTATTTTTAAATCATTGATGGGCATTTAACACACATTTACGGGTTTGCTCGGCCAATTTCTGCCAGGCCTGGATAAAGTCCCCTGCCCCACTCATGCTTTCATCGACACTCTGGAATACAATCGGTTTCAGTTTAAGGTACTGACTTTCACCAGCATGTGCTTCTGCCAGCAGACACATTTTGCTCTGCACACGACTGTCTTGCAGATACTTGATCTGCGCCACGGTTGGTGACACATGTGGATCATCCGTCAAAGCCCCCATGAACTTCAGGTTCAATGGGCGTTCCAGATATTGATAGGCATCATGATAGGACCAATAAGGTTGAGCTTTACTTGTAGAACTATAACGCTGTGCAGTCAAAAACATGGTTTGGGCAAAGTCACGCGCATTTTTCCAATAGGCCTCCCGATGCTCAGGCAGTTGCTGAGAACGTAGGGCTGCAATAAAGAAACCGATACGTACTGCATTGTTAGGATCGAGCCAGACATGGGTATCGACAGTATCTTTTAAGGCTTGCCCACGTGGATTACGCATTGGCAAAGTGGTCAGAATACCCGAATCTAAAATCGCGATACTTTTATTGTTATTGTTCAACACTTTTGCCAACGGTGCTTCATGTGCCTGCCCTAACCAGATCACCAGACCAGCATCCTGAATCGTTTTCCGGTGTGCCGGGGTCAGGCTGACATCATGACCAGTTTGATTGGCCAATAATAAAGTCGGCTGTTCCACGCCTTGAGTAATGGTCTTGGCAATCAGATAAATCGGCTGCGTTGAAACCACCAGATTTTGCGACCAGCTTAGGGTGCTGAACAAAGCCAGGCTACACAGGGCAAGGAAACGGAACATGAAGAGAAATCGCTATATAAGGACAAATTTGATAGTGTTATAATATAACAAAATTACAAAAATACCTATGCCCAATCGAAACTCTGGACGCTTCATGTTAAGATTTGAAATCTTTTAATTTTCAGTTTCGCACCTGAGGTGAACTATGGGTTCATGTTCGCACGAACACCACAATGCATTGCACGGCGTACACGACCATCCAAATGTCGCGCAGCGTCTGGCCGAAGCAGAGAGTCTTTGTGCGGCAAGTGGCGCACGCCTCACTCCTTTACGCAAAGAGGTACTGGAACTGATTCTGAATGCAAGCGGCCCGATGGGTGCGTATGATCTGCTGGCACAAATGAAAAATACCAGCGACCGTCCTGCTGCCCCACCAACGGTGTACCGTACACTCGACTTTTTATTAGAAAAAGGCTTTATTCACCGCCTGACCTCTATTAATGCCTATATTCCCTGCTGCCATCCGCGTGAAGGCCATCAGGCGGCATTCTTGATTTGTACTGAATGTAAAGCCGTAAAAGAAGCATCTGCACAAGGTTTATTAGAACAACTGGATGCCTTGGCGGCTTCAGACGATTTTAGTGCACACCACAGCATTATCGAAATTTCAGGAATCTGTCAGCAGTGTCGCAACAAAGCTTGAATGCATCACCCTTGATCCAGCTTTCCAAGATCTGGGTCAATATTGATGATCGTGACATTTTAAAGGCCATTGATTTCTCTTTGCAGGAGAAAGAGATTGTTACGCTGATTGGGCCGAACGGTGCCGGTAAGTCGACCCTTATAAAGGTCATGCTTGGGATCGTCAAACCGAAATCAGGTGAAATCAAAACGGCGCGCAAGCTGAAGTTCTCTTATGTGCCACAAAAATTCAATCCTTCACATAGTTTACCGCTACGTGTCAAAGATCTGCTGGCGCTAGAAAAATGCCCATCAGCTATTAAAGCTGAAATTATCCGTGATACCGGCATTGCCAAGCTGGAAAATTCCAAAGTTCAACAGCTTTCTGGCGGTGAACGTCAACGCGTCCTATTGGCTCGTGCCTTATTACGTCAGCCGGATATTCTGGTACTGGATGAACCGATGCAGGGTCTAGATATTCAGTCTGAGGCTGAACTGTATGAATATGTGCGTAGCCTGCCGGAAAAATATGGCTGTGCCATTTTAATGGTATCACATGACCTGCAATGGGTGATGCAAGGTACGCATCGTGTGGTATGCCTGAATAAACATATCTGCTGTAGCGGCCTGCCAGAAAGCGTACAGCAGCATCCAGAATATCAAGCCATTTTTGGTACCAACCGGGTGTTCTACCAGCATCATCATGACCATTGTGCGCATGGTGATTCAGCCACACCATGCCAGCACGATTCACGCCCCCACATTCACCCCGAGCCGGAAGCTTAAGCCATGATGGATTGGTTATCTCTCCTATTACCTGCATGGATTATGGGAACACTCTTGGTGTTCCTGACCGCACCACTCGGCTGTCTGATGCTATGGCGTCGTATGTCTTTCTTTGCAGATACGATGGCACATGGCACTTTGCTCGGTGTTGCGATTGCTGGTGCACTCAGTTTGCCATTATGGACTGGTGTCACCTTAATCGCCTTACTATTGGTGGCGATTTTATGGGTACTTCATGACCCACGTCTCCCAAATGACGCGTTGTTAGCATTATGTTCAGCAACCCTATTATGTTCTGGCTTATTGTTCATTCAACATTTACCAAGTTTAAGACCAGAACTGCTGAGTTATCTGTTCGGTGATTTGCTGACGATTTCCTGGAATGATTTACCGACTTTTGCTGTGGTGATTATTGTTGCACTGGCTGTGATTTATAAAAGCTGGCAGGCACAGATCCAGATTGCCATTGATCCTGATATGGCGATCAGTGAAGGGGTGAATGCAAAACTGCAACGTCTGATCTTTATGCTGTTATTGGCATTGTTTACTGTATTGGCATTACGTGCGGTCGGTTCACTCTTGATGGGTGCATTGCTGGTGATTCCAGCTTTGACGGCTCGCCTACTGGCAAATTCTCCTCGTCAAATGGTGATCTGGGCTTTTGTGATTGCACAAATTGGTGTGACAGTCGGGCTCTGGTCAAGTGCAGGTCTGAATATGTCAACAGGTCTGACCATTGTGCTGACCATGTCAGTATTTTTTGCTGCTATCTTTATTCTGCAGAAGTTTAAAAAACTGGCTTAAGACATGGCAGGCAAATTTTATCTAATTAGTGCCTGCTTGCTCGGACACAAGGTCCGTTATGATGGCCGCGACTGTCTGGTAAAAGAGTTGGTCGATCATTTGCTACCAGATCAATATGTCACAATTTGCCCTGAAGTCAGTGGTGGTTTGCCTATCCCCCGGCCCTCAGCAGAAATTCAAGGCGGTACAGGATTAGAAGTTCTTAAAAGTTTAGCTCAAGTAACAGATATTCAAGGACAGGATGTATCTACTGCTTTTATACAGGGAGCTTATGCTGCCTTGGAGCTAGCACAGAAATTTCAAGTCACCCATGCTGTCTTAAAAGCCAATAGTCCATCTTGCGGCAGCAAGCTGATTTATGATGGTTCATTTACTGGAAATAAAATTCAGGGTGATGGCGTGACGGCTGCATTATTTAAACAGCATGATATTGAGGTCATGACTGAAGATGAATTTTTACAGATGATTCTTTAAGAGATCGTTAAATTCCCTCTCCTTTAAGAAGAGGTTTCCCTACTGATGCACCAAACTCAATAAAAACGCAGCTCCAGCGAACAAGCTGGCAAAAGTTCGATTCATGACTTTCTGCTGTTTTGGCGATTTTAGAAGACTCAGAACCTTGGCAGCCAAGCCGGTATAACCTGCCATCACAATCAGATCAATCGTTACCATAGTCGCGGCCATAATCATATATTGAATCCATTGCGGTTTAGATAAATCCAGAAATTGCGGTAATACTGCCAGCAAAAATACAATTGCCTTGGGATTACTCATATTGACCAGAAAACCGTGGATGACGAGTTTTCCAGCTGATTTTCGTGCGAGTTCATGTTTAATTTCAATCGACTGCGCTGGTGCTTTCCACTGCAATAAGGCCAGATACAATAAATAGGCAACTCCAAACCATTTCACAGCAAGAAATGCCCAAGGTGTAGTCGCGAACAATACCCCTGCCCCGGCAGCCACAATGGCAATTTGAACCAATAGGGCGAGTTGCAGGCCGAGCGCATTCCAGTATCCATGTCGAAAGCCATAATTCAGTCCGCTCGACATCGAAGCAATAGCACCCGCACCTGGGGAAATACTGATCACCCAACAAGCTAACATATAAGCAAACCAGACTTGATAGGACATGGAGATTTAACTCATTCAAATTCAGGATCTAATTATAGGACTTACGCACTATTATTTATAGATTTTCTGTGGCAGCAGATGATTCTTATCGAGAATAAATTCATCAATAAAGTTCTTGATAATTGGTCTAAATAATTTCTTCTGCCAACGATATACATTTTCAAAGATCCGCTCAAACTGGTTCTTTTGTATCTCAACATAGGCCATCAAGGCTGAGAAAATATGATTCAAAATCAGCTTGGATCGTCTTACTTGAAACTTTTCAATATGACAAACCTGTTTAATTACTCGATGATATTGTTCTATTTTCCAATGACTTGAATGTAATTCATAAAAACCATCAAAGGACAATAAATCATCTTCATCTTGATGCACAATATAAAATCTCTGCTGTTCTTTTAACTGAGTCTTAAATAATTGTACAAAGCCAACATCTTTGAGCCAGACCACTTGACCCTGATGAAAATTCGGCAATAAACGGAGTTGAAACCATTGTCCTTTTTCAGGGGAAACCTTACGGTTACTGTCGACACCAAACATAAATCGAATACCATGTTTTCTTATGGTTTTTAGATTTTCAGTCGATGAATACCAACTATCACCTGTAATGAATTGAATCTTTGCACCCCAATCGAGTACTTCACTTAACATCTCCATAAAGTAATCATTCTTGGTTTTACTTTCTGACTTATCATAAATTCGAAAATTAATTGGAATATTTTTGCCATGTTGATCTGTCGCATACAAGGTAATGAGATTAATACCCTTGACGGATCGGTGGTGTTTACCTGACCAAAAATAGCTAACTAAGTCCATATGTTGACTATATGGCTTATCTAAAACAGTATCATCAATACTGACTATAAGTTTATTATTATCAATGTGTTGAATTGCTTCTTGATATAGATCGCGAGCTGTGTAGTCTTCACGCTCCAAAAAGCGATTTACACTGTCATGCGAGATATTATAAGTCTCGGCAAGTTGTGTGCAGCTAATAGAGTTTGGTTCTGTCATGAGAAAGCCCATATAAATGGGTAATGTACAAGTTGCTGTAGAAGCATGTTTAGTTCGTCTGATCACAGATACGTTATAAAGTAGTTTGAGACTTTTTTAAATCCCTCAATGCGTAAGTCCTATAATTATATGACTTTTCCAATATTTTCAGCCAAAAAAATTGCTTAAACATCAGACTGCATACTATTCACTCTATAGCGCTTCAGGCACAATAGCAGGATTGGATACAGAAATTTATTACAGGAGCCATGAATGACAGCCCAATCTGTAATTTTGCCATTACCTTCAGATCATGCTCGCTTTATTGTTTTACGCCTGAAAGATCTCAGTATTGAAGATTTTAAGGAACGATTAGAACAGCTCTTTACGACACGCGATCGCCTGATTACCCAACATCCGAATGCGCAAATTAAAGCGGCTGTCGCTTTTGGTCCTGAACTCTGGTCAAAACTGTATGAACAGGCACCTGCTGGTTTTAAACAATTAGAGCCAATTCAAGGTTCATTTAATATGCCTGTGGTTCCCGCTGATGTACTGATTCATATTGCCAGTGCGCGTGCCGATATCTGTTTCGCCTTGAGTCAGTCTTTCTTCGAAGGTATTCGCGATCAGGTTGAAGTATTAGATGAGCGTGTTTGCTTCCGTTACTTTGATGGCCGTGATATTACCGGTTTCATCGATGGGACTGAAAATCCACAATTTCCGGATGATCGTGCTGAAGTGGCTTTACTCGGTGAAGATGCTGGTATTTTCCAAGACGGTTCATTTATTTTTGCGCAGCGTTATGCGCATAACCTGGATAAATGGAAGAAACTCAAAGTCGATGCTCAAGAACAAGTCATGGGTCGTACCAAACTTGAATCGATTGAGCTCGAGGATGAGGTAAAACCTGCCAATGCGCATATCGCTCGTACTGTTGTTGAAGATGAGGAAGGCGAGGAAATGGAAATTCTACGTCACTCTCTGCCTTATGGAGATGGTCGTGGTGACCAAGGCCTATTCTTCATTGCTTATACCAAAGACCTGAAAATCATTGATGCCATGTTAGTGCGTATGTTTGGTACATCAGGCGATGGGATCCATGACCGCTTGCTACATTTCGTGACTCCAATGGATGGTGCGTATTACTTTGCACCAAGTGAGGAGTTGCTAGAAGAGGTTTTGGAAGGGTAAAATTTATAAGGTCGGTGATTGCTACATTCTCCATAATGTAGCAATCTAAAAAATTATTTTTTAAGAAAGTTTCTATAATTAATATTTTCACACCCTAGAGTAAATGTTAAGCACTTTAAATCTGAATCTAAAATCAATTTATAGTCATTAATTTTCCTGTTACTTTCCCTAATATTGGCATTAGACCTCTTGCGAAAGTATCGTTTTACCTAATTTTTGAATTGGCTAAAACCTTATAAAATGTAGCTTTGGGCTGTTTAAATTTTGACTAACGCAAGAGGTCTATTATATAAATATTTTTTCTCTTCTTTAATATAAGAAAAATTATCACCAGCCAATATACTCCCGTAATCACTTTCTAAATTAGCAGATGAAGAATTTACTACTGGAGCTTCAATAACTAAATTTGATAACTTATTATATATAAAAAAGTTAGATATAAATTTTTTATAAGGTCTTTTCACATAATCTAATTCACTAAATTCCCTTATCCGAAAGGCAACTATTTTTTTATCTTGATAAAGTATTTTTAAATCTACAGTTGATTTTAAAGGCACAGTACCTTGATATAAAATATAATTTTTTTGATTATTTAAAACTTCGACGCCATAACTCTTAAGAATGTAATCTCCACCAGAATATTTTTTGTTTTTACCCCCATAATCAACTAAACTTAATTTTAAATTTTTATTTAATTGAGAGAATCTACCAAATTGATCCAGAAATAAAACTGGCTCTTTAATTTGGGTAGCACTTTGCTGGTAATCATTCCAATCTATATTTTTTGCGTGACATGATAGTGAAAAGAAGCTACTGCTAATTATTACTATAGATTTAAGTATTTTCATATTTTAAGTGCCTAAATCAATTTGGTTATAAAAAAAGGAATAGGATCAAATCTTCCTTGCAAGCCTGTACCGAGCAATGCTGAACTTCTTGCCTCGAAATGCAAATGTCCCCCTTTCGATATAGTAGTCATTCCCTTCGCATTTCCAGTAGAACCTGTTTTACCTAAAATTGTCTTAGCATCAACAACATCTCCTTTTTCAACATCTATGGTAGATAGATGTGCATAAAAAAAATAAATTGATTGGCTGTTTGTAATATTTTTTGATGCATAAGTTTTTTGCTTTTCAGGCAAGTCATCAATGTTTACTTCTAATACTATAATTTTGCCATATGCCTTTCCACTATCTGTTGCAATAGCAATAACCCCACTACATACCGCAAAAATATTCGTACCGGAATCAGCAGCTAAATCTATACCTTGATGGTTTCTAGTACCTCCATTTCTAACTTTCCCAAAAGTAGCACTTTTTACATTAGCTAGACCGGCAACTCTTAACTGGTTTATTGCTAAAGGATCTACCCACATTCCGCTGCCTCCAACAATTTTATTTTCTTGTATTTCGGTACTTGGTGTTGGTGTTGGTGTTGGTGTTGGTGTTGGTGTTGGTGTTGGTGTTGGTGTTGGTGTTGGTGTTGGTGTTGGTGTTGGTGAAGAAGTTTGCCCCAATAAAATTTTAATTGTTTCATCTAAAGATAAATTTATTCCAGAAGTTTTAGATTTATCCAATACATAATCATAAATATTAATATGTGCATCGATGTATACTCTTAGCCATATTCCATAAGCAACTTTTGCATCGTTGTCATATCTTTTCAAATAATCTAAAGCATTTTGTTTACCCTTATTTCCAAATTGTGCAAGCAATAACATTTTTGCTCTTTCTGGGGAAAAACTATTGTTTATGAATGACCTCGCACCTCCAGCTCCTTCATGATGTAATAGATAAGCAAATTTAGCTATTGAGCTCGGCTCTGTTAATTTTTGATAAGGTAGTTTTGACCATTTAAAATTTATAATTGCATAAGCAGCTGCTGCATCAATCGAAAATTCAGAGTTGAATCTAAGATTTAAAAGTTGCTCCTCAGTAAGATATTTATTTTTTGAAGCATATTGCCCTATTAAAGATTCTTGGTTTTTACAAAGTTCAAGCCAAGTACCTTTAAGAAATTGTGTTAATCCTGCGGCATTTGTAGTGGTATTAAAACTTTTGGAATCCCATTCTCCATTACTTTTTTTTGCAGCTTCAGCATGAATTAAAGCTGCTAGACTATGTGGAGTAAATCCATGACGTTTCGAAGCGTCTATAACGAATTTTCTATATTTATTATTTACTGTATTGAGTATGAAGTTCTCTTCTGTAAATTGGCTTGCAATTATATGGGTACTATTACCTAAATCAGTTCTTTTTTGGCTATTTACTGGCTTAGGTAAAATTATAGATGGTTGACTAGTATCTATTTTTTCATTTACCCCTTTTTCAATAGGATCTGCTAAATTTTTTAAGGATTTTTTGATTTCCTCTATTGTCTGTTGAACTATACCCGATTGAGGATAGTGACTGCCGGAGACTTTCATTTGCCTTGAAGTCAGCCTTAAAACTTTTTTCCCTATTGGTAAAGTTTTATGATTAGCTATTAAATCAAAATTACTTTTTATATTTTTATAATAAACTTTTAAACCTTTTGAATGATCTAAGATTTCTATATCATTAATTACACCGTCTTTAAAATTTATTTCTTTTGATTTACCATCATATTCTAGTTTTACAATTCCTTTTGAAATAGGTTTAAAAGATAAATCTAATAATATAATTTTTAAAATCAATTCAGCTTCAATCTTATTGATCTCATCAATATATATTTTTTGACCTACTTGTATTTTATGAATAGAAGAACCATTCAATTTATTAATTTTAGCTAATTTTTGTACTGTAATATTAAATTTTTTCGAGATACCCCACAATGTATCTCCTTTTTTTACAATATAATAATTCACAGAGAACACCTTTATAATTATTGAATATCTTCAATTTGAATTCCATGTTCACCCACATCAAATTCCTCCTCTAAATCTTTATTATCTAAATCTTCAAAGATATTTGACCATTGCTTAAATCCTACCAATGCTTCATAAGCAACCCATTCTTGAGAAATAGATAATTGCGTTTTACCATTAGAATCAGTTTTACCTTCCCATAAAATTTCCTTATTTTCAGGTATAAACATAGTTACTTCAGCACCTTCAATTCCACTACCACCTAAACTATTAAATAAAAAATCTACAGCGTATGGTCCAGATTTAGGCAACTCAGGAATCTCATAAATAGTTTTGGCTCCTTCTTTAAATATATGCTGCCCCGCTTTACACTCAAACTTCCCACCTGTTACTCCAAATACACCTTGTCCATTAATCTTTAACTGAGATCCACCGGCAGTAAGCACAATTTCTTTAGGGCTTATAATTTCAATTCGATCTTCAGTTGAAATAATTTTTACTTTATGACGAGCAATTGTTTCTATTGCGTCATCTTGTGCCTGGAGTTCGACCTTTCCCTTTGCCGCAACGGCTTTTAATCCTTGTTGGGCTGCAAATAAACTGATCTTGTCCTGAGCGTGAGCAATCAAAGATTTCTGTGTGGAAAAATTAATATTATCCGCAGCACTGTGGTTAATCTGCTGATCAGCTGAAAGATACAGGTCTTCATTAGTTGAGAGTGCAATTGAATTCGGTGCGCACAGCAGCATTAAAGCTTGTTTAAAGGTTTCAGCCTTGCTTTGATCTTGCTGTTCAATCTGATCCAGAAATTTTTTTAGATGATCTAACCCTTCTAAGGGGTCTGTTTGCTGATTTTTGGCAATCTCACTTAAAGCCTTACTATGATTCAAATTTGATTCAAGCTGGCTTTTCGCAGGACTGGTATCTAAGTGATTAGCATTGGCATTTTCTTGTTTATAGGTAGAAAGAAGCAAGCCAGCTCCCGCTCTAAGTGCTCCCCATTGATCTGTTCTTAACTCAAAGCCCTCACCACGCCCGTCGCTAGCCTCATCTTCTTTTGGATGACTTAGATTTCCTAAATTTAGCTGACTGGCCCCATGACTACTTTGCAGCTGTGCACTAATCTGTCCAGTTGTATCATCGAAGCGAATCTGGTTAAAACCTTCGCCATCCACCTCTTGAGAACGGATACCACTTAGTTTTTTAGTGAATGGCAACTGCCCCTTCTTATCAAACATAGTTTGATAACGTTCAGCTTCATGAATACGTCCAACAATAAAGGGGCGATCAATATCCCCTTCGAAGAAATCAATCACTACGATTTCCCCGATACGTGGATGGAATCGGGCGCCATAACCTTCACCTGCCCATGGCGTTAGCACATCTACCCAGGCCGAATCAGTGTCATTATCATTGGCACCAGCACCACCATCATGCTGATGATCTTCACTACGGGTAAACAAAAAACGGACCTTCACACGTCCCCATTCATCGACATAAATAGTCTCACCTTCAGACCCTACTACTTTCGCCCGTTGTGGATAGGCCATAGGCCGATGTTGTAGTGGATGATATTTAGGTATTACAGGAATATCTCGACGAATTAAATACAGCTCATTACCTTGTCTCTCATCATCCAGAACTTTCCAGTGACTGGACTGCATGAGCTGATCCAGCTGTAGCAAAAGATCTTTCGGTAAATTATTTTGGTTATAGAAGTGTTTGCCCAAAATTAAAAATTCACGCTCATTGTGCGGATGTTGATCAATTTCGGGATGGTCATGCAGTTCAAACCAGTAACCGACTTGGGCATCACGAACACTACTGCTGGCCTTAAAATATTTGGACTGCATAGCATGATAGTGACTAAGTTGCTGACTGAGTTGATCCAGTTGAGCTGGACTGGATGATGTAGCCTGATCTTCTCTCTTTAGGTCACTGGTCCAAGCTGGACTGATGTTCCAGACATCTTCCAGACTTAAACTGGTATGATCCTGAACACTACTTTGCTGAATATTCACTAACTGCTGGTTTTGCTCCTGCTCCAGATCTATAGCTTGCCAGCGTTGCAATGCAACACTATTTGGTACAAGTTGTCGCTCAGCAATTAGGCTGGTGATAGTATCGAATTGCTCAGTTGCATGACTGCGATGGAAGCGGATGGAACGGCGTTTTAAGGCTTGAAAATATTGCTGCTCATCAACAAGACGCAGGACTTGTGGCTGAATGGTTTGAGCTGAGATTGGAATAATTAATTCCTTTTCATCAATCAGCCAGTTAATACCCTCACTACGCCATAAGCGGGTCAGAAAATCATAATCACTTTCATTGGACTGTATGACCAATGGCCGTACATCATATTCACGATTTAGTCCGGAAAGATCCAAACTTAAACTTTTCGCAAATAAGCCACTTCGCTTTTGCCATTCAGTAAACAGAATCTCACTAATCGCTTTGATACTTTTATTCAAAAACACACGGCTATTACGGCGTTTATGCCAAAGTGAAGTCGCATCTTCGAGAGTCAGCTGATAGACACTTAAAGCACCATCGCTATGCCCCTGTTTAGCTGCGGTAATAATACCTGTAGTCCGGAAAAGCTTACCTTGATCAGTGACCTGATCAACAGCAACCTGACAGCCAATAAACTGCTTTAAGGCAATATAGGGATGGGTGGATAGACAAAGTAATTCAGCATGTAGTCCCTCATTGATCCAGTGCCTGCCTTCAATACGCTGAATCAGGACCTGAGAATTTAAAATTTCATTGGAAAATCGGAGATGAAGTGCACGCTTCTGTGAGCTTAGACCCAAGCCTTCAAGCACCGTATAAATACTCTGTAGCATTTTATAATTATTATTTGAGGTTATTTTTATCGCACTGATTTTAGGGAATAAGCTTAGAACAATCCATCTTGGTATTTATTTCACATGAATTAACCACAAATAACCTTACCCTGACCTAATATTCTCTATGCTTATGAAATAGAAGATGTATTCTGTTTCAACCTTTTCGATTTTTCTGATTATTTGCTGATTCACTTACTGCTACACTGAAAGCCGAATACTTTATATCTCCTACATCATCCTCGATTACAGGATAAGCCAGAGGCCAAGGACATGCTTGAGTTACATTCTAAACTTCCCAATCTGGGCGTTACTATTTTTAGTACCATGTCAGCCTTGGCACAAAAACTCGGAGCAATTAACCTGTCACAAGGTTTTCCGGATTTTCCTGCTCCACCGCAATTGATTGAAGCCCTCAGTCGGGCAGCTGAAAATGGTTTTAACCAATATGCACCGGGTGATGGCTTGCCAGTATTACGTGGTCTGGTCGCTGATCTTTATCAGCATCGTGACCAGCTTACTTTAGATCCGGTAGATGAAATCACCATTACTCCTGGCGCAACGATTGCAATCTTCTGTGCAATTCAGGCAACGGTACGAGCAGGTGAAGAAGTCATTATTTTTGATCCCAGTTATGACAGCTATGCGCCAAGCGTGAAGCTGGTCGGTGCCAAACCGGTACATATCGCTCTAGAATATCCTGGTTTTTCTGTGGACTGGAATAAGGTCAAAGATGCAATCAATGACCGTACCCGCATGATTGTAGTGAATACACCGCATAATCCCACCGGAACGGTATGGACAGAGCAAGACTGGCAGCAGCTGATTGAACTGATTCGTGATCGCAATATTGTAGTTCTGTCTGATGAAGTTTATGAACATCTGGTATTTGATGAAGTTCGTCATCATTCTGCAGCATCATTTCCGGAACTCCGTGAACGCAGTTTTGTGATTGGTTCTTTTGGTAAAACCTTTCATGTGACCGGCTGGAAAACCGGTTTCTGTGTTGCACCACCAGCCTTAATGCAGATGTTCAGACAGATTTACCAGTTTGTCAGCTTCTGTGGCGTGACCCCAATTCAGGTGGCTCTGACCGAATATATGCAACTACATTCTGAACATATCCATGAGCTGTCCTGTTTTTATCAGGCCAAACGGGATCTGTTTAATCATGCACTGACAGATTCCCGTTTTCACTGGACGCCGTCTCAAGGCACCTATTTCCAGAATCTGGATTACAGTGAAATTCGTCCTGATCTGGATGCACTGTCGATGTGTCACTATCTGGCGGAACAACACGGTGTTGTGGCGATTCCGGTATCAGCGTTTTATCAGGAGCCGCCTAAAGATTTACACTTATTGCGCTTCTGCTTTGCCAAAAAAGATGAAACCTTGATAGAAGCAGCACATATTCTTTCCAAAGTTTAAAAAAATAGACTTATTGGTTACTGAAAAGCTAAAGCGTTCTTGATGCTGATCAAGGATAATTTAGTCCTGATAAATATATGAAAAATCAAGAACAGGATGTCATATGGCACAGCAAGCATTGGTTCACCAGCAGAATTTATGGAAAACATTTTTTATTTTCCTGTTACCGCTGGTGGTTACCAACATCCTGCAAAGCCTGTCCGGTACGATTAATACTGTTTTTGTCGGGCAAATGTTGGGCGTGCAAGCGATTGCTGCAGTTGCAGTATTTTTCCCGATTCTGTTCTGTCTGATGGCCTTTGTGATTGGTCTCTCTGCAGGTTCTACGGTTCTGGTAGGACAAGCTTGGGGTGCCAGAAATCTTGAAAAAGTGCGCTGTGTAGTTGGCTCTACCCTGTTTATGACGCTGATTGGTGGCAGCCTGATTGCCCTATTGGGAGTATTTTTTGCTGAAAATATCTTGCAATTACTGGGCACAGATCCGGATGTGATGCACCTGTCTTTACCTTATGTGCAATGGATGCTGGCTGGTAGTCCTCTGATTTTTATTTATATTATTTATACTTCAATTTTACGCGGGGTTGGAGACAGTACTACGCCACTGTTTGCCTCTGCCCTAACGATTGGTGTGGGCTTGGTAGTGACACCGGTCCTGATCGCGGGTTATTTTGGTTTTCCTAAGATGGGGATCATCTCTCCCGCAATTGCAACCATTCTGGGTAACTTGGCTGTACTGTTATTTCTTATTCTCTATTTAAATTATAAACGTCACCCTCTAAGACCAGACTGGGCATTGATCAAAGATATTCGTCATCAGCCCCAGCTCAGCAAGATTATCCTGCGCTTAGGTATTCCAACCGGGGTTCAAATGGTCACAACTTCAGTCGCTGGTCTGGTCATTGTGGGTCTGGTCAACCGTTATGGTGCAGAAGCGACGGCGGCCTATGGTGCCGTGAATCAGGTACTGAATTATATTCAGTTCCCTGCTCTTTCTATTGCCATTGCAGCTTCAGTCTTTGGGGCACAGGCCATTGGTGCTGGTAAAAATGATTTGCTCAATAAAGTGACTCGAACTGCCTTAAGTATGAATATCTTGTTCACAGGTAGTCTGGTAATTCTAGCTTATCTGTTTTCTAAATATCTCATGGCTTTGTTTATCACTGACCCGCAGGTCGTGGTCCTAGGTCAGCAACTTCTCTTCATTGTCCTATGGTCGATTCTGTTCTTTGGTGCTAGCGCAATTTTTGCTTCGATCATGCGGGCCAGTGGCACAGTGACAGTCCCGATGTTGATCAATATTATTGCCATTATTGGCATTGAAGTACCAGCTGCCTATATGTTCAGCCGCTGGTGGGGTTTACAAGGGATTTGGTATGGTTATGCCTTGGCCTTTGTCTGTCTTTGTATCATGCAAGGCCTGTATTACCAGTTTATCTGGAAGAAAAAAACCATCGAGGCACTGGTTTAATCTTCCAGCTTGGACTACTGGATAAACCTTAGCAAAGCACCTCTAAATAGCGTATTTCCTGCTTAATCCATATTTTTTATATGGATTCATTTTTATTATATTTTTTCAGCCATGAAGATCCTTGTTATAAGCTGTGTATTGTATAAAAACACAAGGTCTTCTCATGGCTAAACGACAAATTAAACTGAGTGCTTTTATTCCAACGACTTCGCAACATGCGGCAGGTTGGCGCCATCCTCAGTCTCGTCCTAAGGATCATTTAAGTATTGATTATGCGATTGAATTGGCGAAAACTGCTGAACGCGGCCTGTTTGATGCCTATTTCCTTGCAGATGGTCTGGCAGTCAACTGGAGTCATGGTGCTTCCAAACATAATAAGAATGTGGCTTTGTTGCACAAATATTTAAAAGACAGCACCTGCTTATCTGAACAGAACTCAAGTGACAACTTGGGTATGAGGACAACCTAATTCTGTAAATCTGTTTAATACTGCTATGCGTGCATGAATCTCATTGACCTGACTAGGAAAACTCCTTGCTGTTAATTTATCGCCTAATCATTTGATGCAATGCATCTTGGTTTCGACCAAACTTCGCCGATGATAACCAGACCATTTTTTCCAAAGCATTCTTCCTAAACGTTTCACTGTTTTTAATAATTCATTCCGCTCTAAAGATCTCAATTTCTGATCTTTCCATGGTTTTGCATTTTTTCTTGGTGGAATGACCGCATGTGCATCTAGATCTAAAATGACTCGTCTGCAGTACTTCGTATCATAAGCACCGTCGGTATAGACCGAATCAATTCGTTCGTCTAAAGGAATTTGAGCAAGTAAATCATCGAGTACTTGTGAATCGCTCACATTATTTGTAGTGAGCTGTACTGCACGTATTTGCAAGGTGTCGGCATCAATACCAATATGAAGCTTACGCCATTGGCGACGATATTCAGGTCCATGTTTCTTACGTTTCCATTCACCTTCACCTAGAAACTTCAAACCAGTTGAGTCTACGAGTAGATGTAGCCCATCGCTACTTTTTTGATAGCTAATCGCAATATCAATATGTTTTTGTCTTCGACAAAGCGTGCTGTACGAATATCGCTGATATTCGGAGCAGCTCATTTACACAGTTTAATCAAACTTTGAACAAAACCTGTGACCATGCGTAAAGAGAGTCTGAATAGAGATTTGATCATTAAGCAGCATTGGATGGCTGTGTCGGAGTAGATTTGATTTCGACCTTGCTTGCCTTGTGGTTGTGCATACCACTGAGTGTTTGGATCAAACCAAATGGAAATATTACCTCGGTCAATGAGGGCACGATTGTAGGAAGACCAGTTAGTTGTACGATAGATTTTAGGAGCAGGTTTATTCATATTGAAATTATAGGACTGAATAATCTTTCTAGGCTAGGTTTATGCAACAAAGCCTTTTTCCAAAGCTTCTTTTGGAACACTGACTTTTGCAGCATAGTCAAAGTTGTTGCTGTGAATCGCACGCAAGCTATCTGCCAGTGTTTTTAATTCTTCAGGTAAATCATTGTAGGCAGCGGTTGTATTTGCCCATACGGTATTGCCCCCTACTGCAGGTGCAACCAGGCTACGCAGGATAGAAGCTTTTGGATAGGCATCAATAAAGCTGATGTCCGTATGCCAGCTGTCTGCACGTGCACCGCGTGAATCAATTTCCAGAATATGTGCAGAGCCATCTTTTACCGGTACAGTCGGGTGATTCAACGGCGTGCCTAAACGTGCTGCAAAGGCTTCTTGGGCGACATCATCCAGATGTTGCTGATCTTTAAAGAAGATCGCTTTGTGCTGTAATAATGCCTGGTTGATTTCATTTACCACTTCATCAGCCAAATCCGCTGACAGTTTTACGCCCTGGATTTCAGCACCAATACGGCCACCAATTGGTTGAACCTGGATGTGTTTATATTCATAAGCCATGATCATTTCCTTTATCTATAATTATGTCGACCTTCGGTCTGTGAAATCATCATGCCGAATCGGCTTATCTAACGCTGCCAATTTATTGACGTTCTTATGCACCATTTTTGATTTATAAAATACTTTAGCTGCTTAAGTTTTCGGGCATAAAAAAACCCGCTTAGGCGGGCTTTGATCAGAGTGTTTTAAGCTGACTTTTTCTTCTGCTTGCCGAGGCGGGTAGCTAAAGCCGTGACTTTCTGATAGCCAGTTGGCATGAGGCGCTGAATTAAATCAATCGTTTTGGCATCATTTCCAATCAGCAGACGGCGTTTGTCTTTTTGTACCGCGTCCAAAATTTGACGGGCTGCTTCTTCCGGTGGGCAACGCAGCAGCTTATTGAAATTCTGTGCAGATTTTTCCGGATGCATTCCCAGACTACGAATGCTGTCATTCATTTTCGCTGCAATGGCGATATTGGTGCGGATTCCGCCTGGGTGTACACAGAGTGCGCTTACGCCGCAGTTTTCCATATCCAGTTCCTGACGCAAGGATTCGGTAAAACCACGCACAGCGAATTTAGTGGCATTATAAGCAGACTGGGTTGGCTGGGCAGTTAAACCAAACAGGCTGGAAATATTGATGACATGACCATCACCGGTTTTCTTGATTAAAGGCAGAAACTCTTTGGTGCCATAAACTACACCCCAGAAGTTAATCCCGACGATCCATTCCAGCTCTTCATAGCTAGCACCTTCTACGGTAGAACTAAGAGCTACACCAGCATTGTTAAAGATCATATTCACGCTGCCATAATCTTTCTCGACCTCAGCGGCCCAAGCGTGCATTTCTTCCAGATTAGCCACATTGACCTTTTTGGTTGTGACACGAACATCAGTACCTTTCAGCAGCTCAACGGTTTTAGCCAGGCCCTGTTCATTCACATCACTGAGTGCTAAATGACAGCCCTGCTTTGCTAAAAGCACCGCAAGTTGTTGACCGATACCTGAACCTGCACCAGTAATGGCCGCGACTTTATTATTAAAATTTTTCATTGAATTTCCTTGATTAAAACACTGCCCTTCCATGACAGCCTGTTTTTCTGTCGCATAGGGATACAGCACACCGTTTCAATATAGTTTTGACAATCCTTATTGTCAATAATTCCAGCATGTCTCTACGGGCCAATTTTCAGGTTTGAATTTCAGCATAGGTCAAAGCCGGATTTATTGATAAGATACTTAAAATCTCAAGCACATGAGTCTATGGTCTTTATGACGGATGCAGTAAATTCAGGGCAAAAACTAGCAAGTAAAAGTAAAGAACGCCAGTTTAAAGGACTTTCCATGGCTGAACGTCAGCAGGCGCGTCGTGAAAAGCTGATTGAGGCCGGAATCGAGGCTTATGGCCGTCATGGTTTCTTTTCAGTCACAGTGAAGGATATCTGTAACGAAGCCAAACTGACTGAACGTTATTTTTATGAATCCTTTAAGAAAAGCGAACATCTGTTCCAGACTATTTTCCTCAAGCTGATTGACCAGTTACAGCAGAATGTCATGCAGGCCATGATGCAAGCCTCTTCTGATCCAAAGAAAATGATCGAAGCCGGTCTGACTGCCTTGCTAACGACCTTACGTGACAATCCGGGTATGGCACGAATTATTTATATCGATGCGATGCTGGTTCAGGAACTGCATAATCAGGCCACGATTCATGAAACCATGGGCCGTTTCGACCGTATGATTCAGGCCTTTGTCATGCTGATGATGCCAAACCTGAATCGTTCTGAACGAGAGATTTCCCTGGTCTCGACCGGACTTAATGGTTATGTCACCCAGATTGCGATTCGCTGGGTCATGAGCGGCTTTAAACAGTCACTGGAAGAAATTCTGTCTTCCTGTAGTCTGGTGTTCTTTGCTTTATTAGACACTTTGGGTACAGAAAAACCAGCGGATCCGGTTAAATAATTTTTAAATCAAGATAAGTTCCAGATAGATTTACTTGTAAGTGATCTACAAGCCTTTGAATTAACACCCTCTTATAAAATAACAGCTTAAATTGTGACAAATCTTTGCAAAAAGTCCCAGAACTACCTATTCTGCAATGATACTGTCATAATTAATCTTTGTAATAAGCCTGTCATAAATATAAAACGGTCCACCGTTTGCATGAAATAGGGTATTGCGCTGTGAAAGATGACTACATTCTAATTGTTGATGATGAACTGCCGATTCGTGAAATGATCCACACTTCTCTGGATATGGCAGGCTTTCAATGTTTACAGGCAGAAGATGCCAAGCAGGCTCATCAAATGATTGTGGACCAGCGTCCAGCATTGATTTTGCTGGACTGGATGATGCCGGGTGGCGTCAGTGGTGTCGATCTATGTCGTCGTTTGAAACGTGATGAAAACCTGTCCGAAATTCCTGTCATCATGCTGACTGCGCGTGGTGAAGAAGATCATAAAGTTCAGGGACTGGACGCCGGTGCCGATGACTATATGACCAAGCCGTTTTCGACCCGTGAGCTGGTTTCACGTATTAAAGCTGTTTTACGTCGCTCCAATGCCCTCAGTGGTGAAAAATCCATTGATGCTAATGGATTGGTATTAGATCCAGTCAGTAAACGTGTGAATTTTGGCAATACTATACTGGACATGGGACCCACTGAATATCGTCTCTTGGCATTTTTCATGACCCATCCGGAACGTGCTTATACCCGTGCGCAGTTGCTGGATCAGGTTTGGGGTGGCAACGTCTATATTGAAGACCGGACCATTGATGTGCATATCCGTCGCCTGCGCAAGGTACTCGAACCTTATGGCGCTGACCGCTATGTACAAACTGTGCGTGGCACCGGTTACCGTTTCTCGACCCGTGTCGATGTTGCACTCGGTTAATTGTTTTTAGGTAAATCTCGTTTTATGTATGAGCCCTATCCTGTTCCCGAACTGTCACACGAGCACAAAAGATTTCGTTACAGCAGCTTATGGGATTTTGCCAAGCAAGATTTACGTCTCCTTCTTCTCTTCCTGGTAATTGCCAGTTGTATTGGCCTAGGCATCGGTTATTTCTGGATCTGTATCGTTCTGGCCTTTGTTGCCTTCTTTGGTACACAGTTGCGTTCACTCTACCTGGTCAATGAATGGATCTCGAACCGTCCCTATGATGTACCGCCAAATATCAACGGAATCTGGGGCGCTTTACTGTTCAATGTTTATCGGGCCCAGCGTCAGGAACGCGTTGTTCAGGCTGAAATGGTCGAGCTGATTGACCGTGCACAATCCTCGCTAGTTGCCCTTCAAGAAGCCGTAGTGCTGATTGATGAAAACCAGCAGATTGAATGGTGGAATCCAGCGGCAGGACGTTTACTAGGGATTGGTCAGGAAGATCGCGGCCGTAATATCCTGAGTTTGTTACGTCAGCCAAATTTCATTGATTACTATCATCATATTGATGATGCACCTGATGGTCTTAAAATGAAGTCTTCGATATTCGAAGATCATTATGTGCAAATCAAAATGACCCGTTTTGGCGGTGAAAGCCGCTTACTGGTCGCTTATGATGTGACCCGGATGCATAATCTGGAACAGATGCGTAAGGACTTCGTCGATAATATTTCGCACGAACTGCGTACACCTTTAACTGTGCTCAGCGGCTATATCGAAACCTTTACCGATCAGGAAGATATTAGCCCGCGCTGGAAACGCGCCTTTGACCAGATGCAGTCTCAGACCCGTCGCATGAATGCACTGGTGAATGACCTGTTACTGCTATCCCGTCTGGAAAATGACAAGAATATTGCCAAGAACCAGATTATTGACATGCCGAATCTGATGAACCAACTGTTTGATGATGCGCAAGCCTATAACGTGGATTATGGCCATACCCTAAATCTGGATATTGACAGTCACTGTGACCTGATCGGCTCAGATATGGAAATTGCCAGTGCCTTCAGTAACCTGATTACCAATGCCATCAAGTACACGCCTAAAGGTGGAACCGTCACCATGGGCTGGCATGATGATGGTGAATCGGCCTATTTTGTCGTAGAAGATACCGGGATTGGGATTGATCCTAAACACTTGCCACGTTTGACCGAACGTTTCTACCGGGTAGATTCTGACCGTAGCCGCCGTTCTGGTGGCACAGGCCTGGGTCTGGCAATTGTGAAGCATGTACTGATGCAACATCAGGCCCAGCTCGAAATTGACTCCCGTGAAAATCAGGGATCCACCTTTAAAGTGATTTTCCCTAAAGAACGTCTCAGTTTCCCAGACTGATTCAAAAATAAAAAAAGGTGCAAGTCGCACCTTTTCTTTTTTAGCGAAGGCTTTAAGACTTTAATGCCTGCTCTTTGGATAAGGCCCGGAAATAAGCTGCTCGATGCGAGATCCGTTCCAGATAGGCTTGAATCGCCGGATAACTTTTACCAGTACGGCTTTGCATGGCTTCGAGTGGGAAGCTCATCTGAATATCCGCAAAACTGAAACGACCGGCAAAATATTCATGCTGGCTTAAATGATCTTCCAGAAACTGGATATGGTCTTTTAGACGGCTTTGTACAAACTGCTTTTTCACTCCTTCACAAATTGTTTTAGCAACCGGACGAACTAAAAATGGCACTTGCTCAGGAACTTTAGTCATCACCAGTTGCATGACCAGCAAAGGCATCAAAGACCCTTCTGCATAATGCATCCAGTAACGGTATTGCGCCTTGTTCTCGGCACTGATCGGCTGAAACTGATGGGTCGAATCATAGGTTTCTTGGAGATACTCCAGAATGGCGGCAGACTCAGCCAGTACCAGATTCTGATCTTCCAGAATCGGGGCTTTACCCAGAGAATGAACCTGTTTCAAAGAAGGCGGAGCAGAATAGTTTGGCAGGCGTTTGTAATACTTGATCTCATAATCAAGTTCCAGCTCTTCCAAGGCCCACATGATTCGAAATGATCTTGATTGTTCGAGATGATGTAAAACACGCATATTGGACTCATGATTTTATTGTTATTACTGCGTGAGCATAGCAAAAAGTCCAGATCTGATTAAATAGTTTATTAGTCTACTTACATTTTCCCTACCGGATATAGCGTACCCTCTTTAGCTTAAATCAGGCTAGTGCGAATCTCCAGACTGCGTAACAGGGTTTTGGTCACCGGGGTTTTGGCACAAATCTCCAGAATTTTCTGCTGCAAAGCCGAATCATGAGTAATATCGAAACTTAAGCGTCGTTCAATCCATTCCTGCCCTTCTTTATGGGCAAAAAATTCTGCTTCAACCTGAAAGTCGCCCAGTTCAATGTCCTTATGTTTGGCATACATGCGCAACGTAACCATGGTGCAAGAGATCAGACTGCCCAAAAGCAGATCATAAGGTGCAGGACCTGCATCCTGCCCGCCGAAGGATTCAGGTTTATCAGTCAGGTAATGATGCTGGCCATGACTGATTTCTCCCTGCCACGGTATGGTTAAGCTCTGTATTTTGGCAATTGCGATTCGGGCCATACTGATCCTTTGTTCTTATAATTATGTAAAAGTTATTTGGAAGCTCGCATATGTTCCGGAAATGCAGGTGCTTCCATACGTGGGCCATCATAGCTTGGAATGGTGCCAAAACGCGGGTGTCCCATCATCCACTGTTCACGGGCCAGCTTAAGTTCTTCCACATCACGACCCACCAGATTCCACCACAATAAAATAGGGCTTTCAAACGGCTCTCCACCAATCAGCAGGACTCGTCCACCGGCATGAATTTCGACATCCACATGCTGTAATCCGGGTTCAAGAATCACCATATTATCTTCAGTCAGTTCATGCCCATTAATACTTGCCAGCCCCTCAAGGGCCATAAAACCATATTCAAATCTTGGATCTAAACTCAGACGGGCACGGGTACTTTCAGCAGCGAATAGATCCACCCCCAAAAGTTCGGTATGAACCTTAACTGGTAATAGTGTATCCAGAAATTCCCCGACCAGGACCGTATATTGAATGCCCTGTTCTTCGATCACAGGTAATTCCGGATAATGATCGAACGTCGGAGCCATATTGATCTTGTCATCAGGAAGGGCGATCCAGAGCTGTGCTGCATGCATTTTGGTTTCAGTTTCCGGTGAAACCTCTGTATGCGAAATGCCATAGCCTGAAGTCATCAGATTAACCTGTTTCGGCCGGATCAATTGCCGGTTACCCAGACTGTCACTATGCATCATGGTGCCTTCAATCATCCAGGTAAAAGTTTGCAGGCCAATATGCGGATGCGGTCCGATATCCAGACCATCTCCCTGAGGAAATTGAGTGGGACCGGCATGATCCAGAAAACACCAGGCGCCAATCATGCGTTTATGCCGACTCGGCAAGGCGCGTTTAATGACGGTTCCCTGCCCGATTTCCGCACGCCGTAAAGGAACTTCCTGTATGAACTGATTGATATACTTTTCACAATCATCTGAATTTGACAGTTCAATATCATTATTATTCGACATGGTTGAGCTGACCTCGGCAAGTTCATTCTGGCTGTATGCTGTATCAAGACATCTTTCCCTGATCATCACAAGATGTCTATCTCATAGAACAATGTACCGCGTCTACCCGCAAAATCTATCTTTGGAAATATTTCGATACGTATAAAATGTGCTACTCATCAGAACAGTTCAGATACTTAAAGGCTTCGGTCTTCCAAAGACTGTAATCAAGTTCTTGGTTATGAATTATATAATCTAGGACTTACGCACTATTATTTATAGATTTTCTGTGGCAGCAGATGATTCTTATCGAGAATAAATTCATCAATAAAGTTCTTGATAATTGGTCTAAATAATTTCTTCTGCCAACGATATACATTTTCAAAGATCCGCTCAAACTGGTTCTTTTGTATCTCAACATAGGCCATCAAGGCTGAGAAAATATGATTCAAAATCAGCTTGGATCGTCTTACTTGAAACTTTTCAATATGACAAACCTGTTTAATTACTCGATGATATTGTTCTATTTTCCAATGACTTGAATGTAATTCATAAAAACCATCAAAGGACAATAAATCATCTTCATCTTGATGCACAATATAAAATCTCTGCTGTTCTTTTAACTGAGTCTTAAATAATTGTACAAAGCCAACATCTTTGAGCCAGACCACTTGACCCTGATGAAAATTCGGCAATAAACGGAGTTGAAACCATTGTCCTTTTTCAGGGGAAACCTTACGGTTACTGTCGACACCAAACATAAATCGAATACCATGTTTTCTTATGGTTTTTAGATTTTCAGTCGATGAATACCAACTATCACCTGTAATGAATTGAATCTTTGCACCCCAATCGAGTACTTCACTTAACATCTCCATAAAGTAATCATTCTTGGTTTTACTTTCTGACTTATCATAAATTCGAAAATTAATTGGAATATTTTTGCCATGTTGATCTGTCGCATACAAGGTAATGAGATTAATACCCTTGACGGATCGGTGGTGTTTACCTGACCAAAAATAGCTAACTAAGTCCATATGTTGACTATATGGCTTATCTAAAACAGTATCATCAATACTGACTATAAGTTTATTATTATCAATGTGTTGAATTGCTTCTTGATATAGATCGCGAGCTGTGTAGTCTTCACGCTCCAAAAAGCGATTTACACTGTCATGCGAGATATTATAAGTCTCGGCAAGTTGTGTGCAGCTAATAGAGTTTGGTTCTGTCATGAGAAAGCCCATATAAATGGGTAATGTACAAGTTGCTGTAGAAGCATGTTTAGTTCGTCTGATCACAGATACGTTATAAAGTAGTTTGAGACTTTTTTAAATCCCTCAATGCGTAAGTCCTATAATCATTCAAGTAATCAACATTATCTCGTTTAAATCAACTTATTCATCCTGCTCATGTTTCACGTGAAACGCTCATTTTTATTTATATAAACTTTTAAAATCAGCAATCTATAAAAATGTGATCCGTCTAGCTTTATGTTCACAAAAACAAAAATTTTGTTACGTTTTCTTTTTAAAAATCGTGCTACCCCCTGATTCTAGGGAGATTGTTTTTTATTCATTTGGTTCATAATAGGGCTCAATAAAAATAAGATTGGATCAAGACATGTCATCCTCGAATGAAAATATATATTCAATGGCGAATATGTCTTTTCAAAACTCGACCACGGATAGATCATTAAAGTTGGCCGAATGTGATCTGCAAAATCGCCAGTTAATTGAAGATGCGCTTGTACATCGCGCTGCACCTATTCCTGCGCAATTCCAGCAGTACTTTTATAACTATCTTTATGTGCATCGTCATCAAAATCTTCGCCAGATTAATTACATGGCGCAGATCGCCTTTTTGCTGTATTTCTTTGCCGATATTTTTATTATTCCTGACATGTTTTTCCTGTCTGGCCTGATCCGGGTATCACTGGTCATTGCTGTCATGTTTTGCTGCTATTACCTGTTTAATCATCAAAAGAATATCCGGGTTCTGGACATGATTTTGCCTGTGGGCACGACTGTGGCTGCAGCGACCTGGATTGGCCTGCTCCTGCTGTCGAGCAGCCCGCATGTGTCGACTTATATCTATGCTTCTGCGATCTTTATTTTAATTACCAACCTCTGTGTACAGACTGAGTTTAAGGGTGCCTTGTATTGTTCCATTTTTATCGCCCTGTTTATCATGATTGGAGTGACTCATCTCATGAGTCTATCGCAGGCCTTTATTTTCACCGTTGTTTTCACACCTCTCTGGGCGTTTAGTATTTATATTAACTGGAATAATATCATCAACATACGGCGCTCTTTTCTACGCACTTTGCTGGATGAATGGAACTATCAAACCTTAAAAAATCTTGCTCATACTGATGATCTGACCCAATTATTTAATCGTCGTCATTTTGTGGATATGGCGGAACGTTCAATCCATCAATGGCCAAAGCCTGCCAGCACCTGCCTATTGATGTTTGATGTCGATTATTTCAAGAAAATCAATGACAATTATGGTCATGATGTGGGTGACCGGGTGCTACAACTGATTGCTGAAATTACCCGTAAAGAAATGCGTTCTAGTGATGTACTGGCACGTTTTGGTGGAGAAGAATTTATTGCCTTGCTGGAAGATACCCAGCTACAGGATTGCCTGATGATTGCAGAACGGATTCGCTGCTCGATTCAAAAGCAGGTGATGTACATCAATTCTGACAAGAAAATCCAGTTCACGATTTCTATTGGTATTGCTGAACTTGAATCTCCACAACAGGAACTTGAAGACCTGATTAAGCATGCGGATATTGCGCTTTACGAAGCCAAAAAAGCAGGACGAAACCGGATTAGGGTCTATCATCCTAATATGCTGCAACCGACTAAACCGCTCTCTCCAAATCCCTGGAATGTATTTAAACCTTTGAATAAACAGGAGCAGTCTGGCGCTCATCATAAAGCGAAACAGTCTTGGTCTGCTTTGTAAGTTGAGAGCAAAACCAAGATTGTTAGACAAGAATTTAAGAATTAGACCTAAATCTGTTTGTGATGCTTTTCAAATAATTTCTAAAATAATAGAATATTTTTCATACAAATATAAGTATTCATCTTATTCATTTCTTTGGATTTAATGTGGGAAGGAGATATGCCAGATAAATATGAAGAAGAAGCTCGCCTCCTGCTTCAGGATGCTCTTCACGATCATCTTGTTCGTATTCCTGGGTCTTTAAAACCTGCCTACTTTAGCCATCAGAAACAGCTCACTCTAAAATATTTGTTGTAGGTAAACCTATTTGCACAGGTGGCATATGCCTCCTATACCCTTGCCGATATTCCGGTACTGAATGACATTATGAATTTGCTCATTCTGACCAAGCTAGGCTATACCTTGGTGATCGTGCTGATTACCATCTGGATGTATCATTTTTACCGGAATTTGCCTGTATTTGACCTGCTGTTGCCGACCTCGATTATCGGAGCAAGTGCAATCTGGTTTTTTAATCTGAATCAGTCTGAAAGTCCGCATACACTCATTTATCAATATGCTTCACTGGTCTTTATTGTCCTGGCCAATTTATGTATGCAGATCCGCCTCTGGCCTAGTCTGATTAATTCCGGTCTGATTACATTGGTAATTTATATTGGTGTGTATTTCAATACCCAAGCTAATCTGTATCAGATGTTCTTGTTTTCCCTGATCTATATGCCGGTATTGACCTTCAGTTTATATATCAGTTGGAGCTCTACACTAAAATCCCGTTTGGTATTCCTGCAACATACCCTGAATGAATATCATCGTCAGCCTTTTGAAAATTTCCCCCATACTGACTCGCTGACAGGTCTGAATAATAGACGCTGTTTCGCATATCTGGTACAACAGCTGATCCAAAACAATCTTAAACAGCCTGCTCCAATCAGTTTGCTGGTTTTTGATGTCGATCATTTCAAGCAGATCAATGACCGTTATGGACATGATGTTGGAGATCAAGTGCTCCAGATGATTGCTCAAACCACATGCAATGAAATGCGACGCCATGATGTGCTGGCACGCTATGGGGGTGAAGAATTTATCGCATGCCTTATTGAAACTTCACTAGATAATGCACTCAAAATTGCCGAGCGTTTAAGACACAAAATCGAGAATATTATGGTCAATCTGGAACATGGGCATCGTCTCGATTTCACCGTTTCAATTGGTGCAGCCATTCTGGAAAGTAGTGAAACGGATTTAATGGCGCTGATTAAACAGGCTGATATTGCCCTGTATCAGGCTAAAGCCAATGGTCGGAACCGAGTCGAGTGTTATGATCCTGAACTTGACCAAGGTTTGCTTGGAGAACTTCAAAACTGGCAGGTTAAACCGGCTTAAATGTCATTTGAAAAATAATAAAAAAGAGCGCCGAAGCGCTCTTTTTTATAGGTAATTTTCGTTAGAAAATTACTCCCATTCAATTGTTGCTGGTGGCTTAGATGAAACGTCATATACCACACGAGAAACTTCAGCAATTTCGTTCATGATACGTGTAGAAATACGGTCTACCAGGTCATATGGAAGATGTGCAAAACGCGCTGTCATAAAGTCGATGGTTTCAACTGCACGAAGTGCAATTACCCATGCATAACGACGGCCATCACCGACCACACCCACAGATTTCACTGGTTGGAATACGGCAAAAGCTTGAGCAGTTCTGTCGTACCAGCCGCTTGCGCGAAGTTCTTGCATGAAGATGTCATCAGCAAGGCGAAGAATATCAGCATATTCTTTTTTCACTTCACCCAGAATACGAACACCAAGGCCTGGACCTGGGAACGGATGACGATAGATCATGCTGTGTGGCAAGCCTAGAGTTGTACCCAATTTACGTACTTCATCTTTAAACAGGTCACGCAATGGTTCAACCAGGTCAAATGCCAAATCTTCAGGCAAGCCACCTACATTGTGATGCGACTTGATGACATGTGCCTTACCTTGTTTGCTGGCAGCAGATTCAATCACGTCTGGATAAATCGTACCTTGTGCAAGGAAGGTTACACCATCGAGCTTACGTGCTTCTTCAGCGAAGACTTCGATGAATTCACGACCGATGATTTTACGTTTTTTCTCTGGATCAACTTCGCCAGCCAAAGCAGAAAGGAAACGGTCTTCAGCATCAGCGCGAATCACGCGGATCCCCATGTTGTCTGCAAACATCTGCATCACCTGATCGCCTTCGTTCAAACGAAGCAGACCGTTGTCTACAAATACGCAAGTCAACTGATCGCCAATTGCTTTGTGCAAAAGCGCAGCTACAACTGATGAATCCACACCACCTGAAAGACCTAACAATACTTTTTCATTGCCAATCTGTTCACGAAGCTGTTCTACACGCAGGTCAATAATATGTTCTGGTGTCCACAGACCACGACAACCACAAATCTGGTGTACGAAGTTAGACAGTAATTCTGCACCTTTCGAAGTATGTGTCACTTCAGGGTGGAACTGGATCCCATAGAAACGGCGAGTTTCATCAGACACCATGGCAATCGGACAGCTTGGTGTGCTTGCAGTCACCTGGAAGCCTTCTGGAATACGTGCAACCTTGTCACCATGACTCATCCAGACATGCAGCTGGTTTTCACGGTCTTGCAGCTGACCAATCAGCTGGTCACGTACCACGATATCCACTTCTGCATAACCGAACTCATGTACAGTACCTGGCTCAACTTTACCGCCAAGCTGTTCACACATGGTTTGCAAGCCATAACAGATACCCAGTACAGGTACACCTAACTCAAATACCACTTGCGGCGCACGCGGGCTGCCTTCCAGGTGAACACTTTCAGGTCCACCAGACAAGATGATACCGTTTGGATTAAATGCGCGAATGTCTTCTTCAGACATGTCATAGGCATACATTTCAGAATATACACCAGCTTCACGGACACGACGTGCGATGAGCTGACTATATTGAGAACCGAAATCCAGAATCAGGATACGATCTTCAGTAATTTGAGTATTGGTAGTCATGACAAACAACTATGAAAGGCAAACGAAAGATAAGCGCCGTATTCTAGCATTTTTATTAGGCTTAAGCACACTATTCCCATCCGCATAATAATTAAGCAGTTTATTTTTTTAAATAGAATTAAGCTTTCGATTCAGCAGGAGAGCTTTCCCTTCTCTCCCCAGAATTCAATATATTTACGCTATTTGGATTTCAATATTTTAAGACCGGCCAGTTAAGTTGCTATTGAAAGTTTATTTCGCTTACCTCTATCACGGTCTTCACTGGGATGGCGTTTAGGGTTAAACATGTGAGCCACCTTTTGATTTTTATTTTAATGACATTTTCATGCTAAGCCTGTTTTATAGGAATTTACCGCCAATTTGTAAGATAACTTTTTAATTCACCCCTCAGGGATGAGCGGACAATTATTTTCCTGTTCGGTACTGACTTTCATGCCCCAGACTGTTAGGATTTGATCACCTTTTCGCTTGTTTTTTCCCTATGGAACTGCTTGATTTTATCCTCCACGTTGATGATCACCTGCTCGAATTCATTACCAATTACGGCATCTGGATTTATGGCATTCTTTTCCTGATTATTTTTGTTGAAACGGGACTGGTGGTGATGCCATTCCTGCCGGGAGACAGCCTGTTATTTGCATCAGGTGCACTAGCGGCTTCAACGGGTGCAATGGATCCATGGGTACTGATTCCGCTACTGTTCACTGCGGCAGTGCTGGGCGATACCCTGAATTATCATATTGGTAAATATATTGGGCCACGTGTATTTGAGATTGAATCACGTTTTATCAATAAAAAGCATTTGCTTGCTACCCAGCAGTTCTTTGTGAAACACGGTGGTAAAACCATTATTTTTGCCCGTTTCATTCCTTTTGCACGTACCTTTGCACCTTTTGTTGCTGGTGCGGGAAGTATGAATTACAAATATTTCCTGACTTACAATATAATCGGTGGCTTTCTCTGGATCAGTTCGTTTGTGATCCTGGGTTATCTGTTTGGCAATATGCCAATCGTCAAAGACAACTTCACTCATCTGATTTTCGGTATCATTATTTTAAGTGTCATGCCAGGTGTGATTGGCTTTATTCAGCAGAAACTCAAGAAAAATAAAATCGCCTGAAAGCCTAGAATTATTGATTGAATATTTATTCTAGCCAATTAATCAGCAACGGCATCAGACAAAGCAGTAAAAACAGAGCCGACCCTTTATAAATCAGGTCGGCTTTTCTTTTTGCCGACTCTCCCGCCAGAATCGCTTGACCAAAGATCATCCAGAACAATGCAACAAGCAAGGCAATCCCAGTAAAAATCGCAAAGACTAGAACAAAGTTACTCGGACTTTCCCAACTAGACAGCGGCAAGATTCCGGTCGCCAGAAGCGCTGCTTTGGGATTTTTCAAGGTTCCCTTAAACATCTGCCAGGGACGGATCTGAGGATGACTCTGATTATATTGTTCCAGTTGCCGTGCTTTGAATAAATGGAAGGTCATCCAGCCCACACCAATTGCACTCAGCACATGCACCAGTTCCTGAAAACTGGGCCAGATCGGTGAAAACAGATGAACCAGCAGAGCCCACCCATTGATCGCGTATAAATACCCCGCCAGAATGACAGGAATATACAGACTGGTTTTGGCTGTTCCCTGCTGATAGGCAGAACTGGCCACCAATGCATTGGCAGGTCCAGGGATCATTAGCACTGCTATTGTTGCAAAAACAAAGAGCCAGTTTTCAATCATGGTGGTTAAACATATCAGACAAGGTGATTACCTTAACCAATCTCGTGTTCTGATCACAAGACGGGATCTTTCAAAATTTTATGCGCATCGGTCATTTTTTCTGGTGAATACTGTGAACTGTGTCACTTGAGCAATCATTTTTAAGATAGAAAAAATGCCGACTTAAAGTCAGCATTTTTTTGATATTTAGAGGGCTATTTATTGGTGTTTTGACGGACAACAATTGGGCAAGCTTTAAATTTTGCAGCTTGTACAATAGCTTCCTGTTCACCCAGTAGACGTGCCGTTTCAGTGCGTTTGGTATTGGAAGACTGTCCCATATTCACTGATACACTCGGACCAATGCCCCAGCCACCGCGGCTGCCCCAGCCACCACCGATGCCTACCCCTACGCCGACACCTGTACGTTTAGGCGGCTCAACACCATTATCAAGATATTGCTGAATACGGTTGTATTCCCCCTGAAGCTGCTGACAGTTGAGGGTTTGATAATGAGTGGGTGAAACATAGGTCGGTTTGACCGTCGTTGCACAGGCACTCAGCAAGCTAAGTATGCTGATCGCCAGGCTTATTTTCACAAGTTTCATAGTTAACTCGATCTTAATGCTGCTCTATCTCATTGAACAATGATTGATAGGCCTGAGTCAATTTATGATCAGTTGCCAAGTGAATTAATGGCTGATTTTTCTGATGTGACTCTTTCATCAGCACCGACGGTGGCAACATGCTGTTTAGTACCGGAAGACCTTCATCTCTTAGTTGCTGTACCACTTCGCGAGGCAGTTTTGCCTGAGCCTGAAACTGGTTGACCACGATGCCTTCAATTGCCAGACGTTCGTTATGATCATCCTGAGTTTCGATGACATTCTCAATCAGAGTGTGCAAGGCCCGTTTAGAAAACACATCACAGTCAAACGGAATCAGAACACGGTCTGCAGCAATCAGGGCTGAAAGTGTAAAGAAATTAAATGCTGGCGGAGTATCAATAAATACCCGGTCATAATGCTCAGCAAGTGGTTGCAAGGCATCGCGCAGCTTGTAAATCTTATGCTTGGATTCCAGTGCATGGGCCAATGTGCCCAAACTTGGACTGGCCGGAATGACATCCAGATTTTTAAAAGGTGATTGATGCAGATAACTTTCCAGCCCTTTAGCCCGGGTCTTGAGAATGGAACCAATCGCATTACCAATTAAGCTTTTGCTCTGCTGGTTCCCCAATACATCTTCAAAATAGTTTTCAATATTCGGCTCCAGCGCCGGCTTGTCACTCGAATAAGTTGCATCATCCCCTAGTAAATACTGGCTGGAGTTTGCCTGCGGATCAAGATCGATCAATAAGGTTTTGAGCCCCTGATGCGCACTGATTGCTGCCAAATTGACTGCAATACTCGATTTCCCCACCCCACCTTTCTGATTAAAAACCACACGAGTATGCATAAACACCCCTCTTTATTTTTCTGATGATCAGTATGTTTGAGTTCATTGACTGATGAATAATTTAGCCAAAATTCGGCTTGATCATGACCAATACCATAATCGCAATAAGTGAAACCACAGCAATAAATAAGCCAGCACGGCGTTGTACCAGCAGGATTGAATCATCTTTTTTATACGCTTTGCCCAAGGATGAAATCAGCACCAGAAATAAAATAATTTTGGCATAAAACCAAGGCTGTACATCAAAATTCTTTAAAAACAGGGCAATAATCCCAGTTAAGGCAATCACGCTAATTACCAAGTGCTGCAAAGCGACCAGAAATACACGTGCTTTTGGATTCGGTTGATTGCCCTGTGTACCCATAAACAGGGTAATAGCACGCGCAAGAATGGCCACAATGGCCAGTCCTGCCGCAGACATATGAATAATCTTGACTAAAAGCTGGGTATCCATAAAGTCCTCTTAGTTTTTTGGTGCATGTGCACATTCCGGACTAGACGTATCCTGTCCTGTCCACTCTTCAGGCAAGAAAGCATGAATTGCCAAGGCATGAATTTTATCTTTAGATAGCAAATCACCTGCCGCAGCATAGACCTTTTGATGGCGTTGTACCGCACGCAGGCCGGCAAAGGCTTCACTGACAATCACCGCCTTAAAATGCGATTCCTTACCCGGAAAATATCCACCATGACCCGAAGATTCATTCACGACTTCCAGGTAAGTAGGTGACAATTGTGCCAAACGGTCTTTCAGTTGTTGTTCTAAGCTCATGGCCTGACTCCGATTCAAGATATGGGTCCAGTATACCCTGTTCTATCCGCTATTTCGGTGCAAGAAATGTCTGCAATTATTTGATTGTGCCGAGATTTCATTAAATTTTGCATAAATTTTGTCTAATTGTCTGGAAGCACAGAGAATATTGCTTTTATTTTATGCAATCGACACAAGATTTTTCATAAAGTTATTGACCCTGTTTTTGCATGCTGTATTATACACGGCATGCGGGAATAGCTCAGTTGGTAGAGCACAACCTTGCCAAGGTTGGGGTCGCGAGTTCGAGTCTCGTTTCCCGCTCCAAATTCTTTTTTGTTCATTTTTTAAAGTAAAAAATCGATCGACCCTGCGGGAATAGCTCAGTTGGTAGAGCACAACCTTGCCAAGGTTGGGGTCGCGAGTTCGAGTCTCGTTTCCCGCTCCAAATTCAAAAAGCCCTGATCGAAAGATTGGGGCTTTTTCGTTGTTGATTTTAAATAACATTTTTTCTTTCAGTCTATAAAGCTATCAGCTTCAAAGTGAGTAAAAAGTTAAGTTAGATCAGTTAAGAGTGGGCTTACGTGACCAAAAGTGACCAAAACGTGCCCTATCAATGTCAACTATAGATCAACATGTTTAAGTTTTTGCATGAATTCTACTCAATATGAACTGAGTAATTTTTAAAAAAACCTGAAGCACTGCCTTATGGCTTTCATTAAAGCTTTTTAATCTCTTATAAAAAATGGTGACCAAATTTGGTCACCAAAAATACTTAATAAAAACAATATACTAACTAGAAAATTATTAAATTATATGACGCTTTTTATTAGCAATAATTATTCATCTGGCTTGAACTTTAATAAATCACCAACGTCTACATTTAACAATACGCACAATTTTTCTAATGTTTCAAAATCAATACGAGTTGATTGACCATTATAAAGCTTATGTAAAGTCGTCTTACTCATTCCGGTTGCCCGAGCTACATCTGCCACTTTCATTCTTCGTTCCGCCAAAAGAACAGGCAAGTTACAAACTATCATTAATTACCACCATTGTGTAATAAAGTACTTGCATGATGTATTAAGCGCATTTATTATTGCATTGTGATCTTAAATAACACCATTGTGATACTTTATAAAAGGATACAAACATGAATCTTACTTATATTACTACAAAAGAATTGGCAGAACGAATCCATTATAACGAACGTACCATTCGTAATCAGTTAAAGGATAGCGTTCTAATCGAAGGTATTCATTACATCCGCCCTTTTGGTGGACGCAAAATTTTATATGTATGGGAGAGTATTGAAGAAGATATGACTAAAACCACTTTAGGCTCGCTACACAGCCTACAACTTCAATAAGGAGGATATTATTATGGCTGCCATCCGTACTAGATACGGTAAGTTATGTGTCGATTTTCGATACTTAAACATCCGTTGTCGTGAAACAACAGCTCTTGAAGACAATGCTCCGAATCGCAAAAAGCTTGAAAAAGTGATTGAGCGAATGGAAGCGGAAATCTTATTGGGTATTTTTGACTATGCTAAGTACTTTCCAAAAAGTTCTCGTTTGAAAGAAATCAAAAATGCAGAAAACAGAGTAAATGAAATCAGCTCTAAAACACCTCTATTTTCAAAGTTCTGTGAAATCTGGTTCACTGATAAAGAAATAGAGTGGCGTACAAGTTATAAGGAGAAAATTCAAATTGTAATCAAAAAGTACTTGATCCCTTTTTTTGGCGCAATTCCTGTTATTAATATTAAAAAGTCAGACATTCTTGGATTCCGTTCATCCCTCGCCAAAGTGACTCACGGAAAAAACCAAGAATGCCTTTCACCATCAAGAATCAACCAGATTATGATAGTGCTTCGTATGATACTCGATAGTGCTGCCGAACGATATGAATTTGATAGCCCTTATAAAAATATCAAGAACTTAAAGCAAGGAAAGATTAAAGTAACACCTTTTTCATTAAAGGAAGTACACGCAATCCTTGCCACAGTTCGTGATGATTTTAAGCCTTATTATACTGTTCGATTTTTCACAGGTATGCGCACCAGTGAGATCGATGGCTTGCAATGGAAAAATGTGGACTTACAACGTCGGGAAATCCACATTCGTGAAGCATTGGTGAATGGGGAGCTTGGTGGAACCAAAACTTATGGTTCTGACCGCACGATCCAGATGAGTGATCGGGTTTATCAGGCCTTTCTGCAACAAAAAAGCTTAAATTCTGGAAAATCAGAATTTGTATTTTGTAATCGCGATGGTGGGCCGCTTGATTATCGCCTGGTCAATAAGCGTGTCTGGCATCCCCTGCTACGCTATTTAGGGCTAAAACCTCGTCGTGCTTATCAAACACGTCATACTGCAGCTACGCTCTGGCTGTCGGCAGGCGAGAACCCAGAATGGATTGCACGCCAGCTGGGACATTCAACGACTGAAATGCTATTCCGGGTCTATAGCCGTTACATCCCTAATGTTACGCGCCGCGATGGTAGTGCTTTTGAAGCCATGCTGGAGAGACTGAATACAGAGAAGCTTGTCCATGAACAGTAAAGCTTTTTTTGGCGGCGTAGTCGTTAGCCCAGAAGCAGATATGGTCGCTCGTGAATTAATCCATGAGCTACACATTCCCAAACTGCACAATCTGGCCTTTTTGCTGGAAATCAATAAATGCTTCGATGATCACCAAGCATTAAGACTCTGGCTACAGCGAATGCTGGATGAAGGGCAAGCTCATTACGATGACTTGGCTCAACAGGCCCGTTTCCGGTTAATGAGCCTAGCTCACTAATAAAACAATCATAAAAGGTCATCAAATCGATGACCTTAGCCCCTCTATACCTATAAAAAGGTGAACACATGCATAAAGATATTTCAATTTGGATGCCACTCTATATTGGCGACCTACAGGCAAAATTTGCACGAATGACGGCAGAACAAATTGGTGCGGCACTGCTGTTAATGATGGATTTCTGGAAAAATGGTGCCATTCCTCACGACCTAGCGACTGTTTGTAGCATCACGAAATTAGGTGGTGTTTCAAAAAGTATGCTGAAACAAAGCAGGTTGAATTTTGATAAAATAGAGAAATGCGAATAACTCTAGAAATCAAATGTCCAACCTGCCTCAGTGACAGTATAAAGAAAAATGGCATCAAAGTAGATGGGAAACAAAACTATCAGTGCAAAGACTGTAAACGTCAGTTTATTGGTGACCATGCTCTGAGCTATCTAGGATGTAATTCAGGCATTACTCGAAAAATATTACAGTTGATGGTCAGAGGTAGTGGTATACGAGATATCGCTGAAGTTGAGCGAATCAGTATCGGTAAAGTTTTACGTACTTTAACCGAATCGACCTACCAAATTCAGCCTAAACAAAGTCATTATGAGTCTCTTGAAGTTGATGAGTTTTGGACTTTCGTGGGAAATAAAAATAATAAACAATGGCTTATTTACGCCTACCATCGAGAAACAGGTGAGATTGTTGCTTATGTTTGGGGTAAAAGAGACTTAGCTACAGTTCAACGATTGAAGACAAAGCTTAAACAATTAGGTATTCACTACACCCGAATTGCAAGTGATCATTGGGACAGTTTCATCACTGCTTTTAAAAACTGCAAGCAAAGTATTGGTAAATTTTTTACTGTAGGTATTGAAGGTAATAATTGCAAAATAAGGCATCGAATTAGGCGCGGTTTTAGAAGGAGTTGTAATTTTTCAAAAAAGATTGAAAACCATTTTAAAGCTTTCGACTTAACCTTTTTTTACATCAATAATGGCTTCATTTAATGTCAGCATACTTTTTGAAACACCACCCGAAATTACCGCAGCACACCAAGGCTAAAACTTTGTTAAATACGCTGATGGCCCTAGAATTGTTTGAAGTCGAGTCTGAGCAGATTCATTCAAATTTCTTAAGCAGTTTAAAAAGCCAAGCATTGCAAAATCAGCAAATGAAATCTGATAAAGCTAAAAATGCAGCTCAAGTACGTTGGGGGAAATCCGCAAGTAATGCTCAAGCATCAGCCAAGCAACGAAAAGTAAATGCTCAAGCAGCTCCTGAGAAGAACCCGAGTATTACTCAAGTCATGCTTGAACCATGCCCTTCATCTTCATCTTCATCTTCATCTTCATCTTCATCTTCATCTTCATCTTCAAATTTTGAAGAAAAAAATGAGGATTTTTTAGAAAATTCCAAATGGATTTAGGAGAGTGATCATGAATACCATGCTTAAAACGCTCCAGTTTCGCACAGAAACAACGGAAACACTTTGCCCTACCCATCATATACCCCTGATGGAAATCGCTGGTCACAAGCTATGTAAATTGTGTGCCAAAGAAACCGTCCATCACTCACATGCAGCCTATGCAGATGAGTTGCAACAGCGATTGCTACAACAGAAAATCAAAAACTCAGGGCTCAATAAACGCTACCTGGATCGTGGCTTCAAGAATTATGTAGTTGCATGTCCTGCACAAGACAATGCCATCAAACTATGTCAGGCTTTTGCACAGCAGATTATTTCTGACCATTATCCAAACCTACTGCTCATTGGTACACCGGGTACAGGAAAGACTCATCTGAGTGCGTCAATCATTCGCAACATTCTGCATAACAGTACAAAATCTGCACGCTACTATACCAGCGCAGAAATTGCTCAAAAAATGATGGATACCTGGTCAGATGCTTCACGCTCTGAGAAAGAAGTCATCGACCATTTCTCCAGTTTTGATTTATTGGTGATTGATGAATATGGCCTGCATGACCGGCATGAAAAACGCCTGGAGATGGTGCATAAGGTCTTATATAGCCGTTATGACAACATGAAATCTACTCTGCTGATTTCCAACTTCACAGTCCAAAATATGCAGCGAGATTTAGGTGTCCGATTATGGTCACGATTACATGAAAACAATTTGATTGTAGTACCGTGTTATTGGGATGATAGACGCATCACCGGATAAAAGAAGTCTTTACTACCGCCAATTATCTTATTGATATAATTGGCATTTTTTATAATTAATTTCTAAAAATCTCAACTTTATTCTCTAAAATATAGACAGAAAAATTCTAGAAAAAGAGAGGAAATCCTATCATTTTATGTTGAAAATCATAAAGTTCATTAATGAATTACCGGTATCAAAATAATTACTACCGAATAGCGTACTTATTAATAGGACTTACGCAAAGACGACCGAAGGCGAGTTATCTTAATCAATTTTTGAGCTTACAAGCAGGGGTTACGATGAAAATTTTTTGGTTTATACAGACACATGGCGACAGTCGTTATTTAGGCACGAGTAAAGGGGCAAGAACCGTTGACCATACCTATATGAAGCAAATTGCAGTGGCAGCCGATAACCTTGGCTATGAGGGCGTGTTGATTCCGACAGGTCGCTCATGTGAAGACCCTTGGTTGGTCGCCGCTAGTCTCATTGATGCGACCACTCGCTTAAAGTTTTTGGCGGCATTACGCCCTGGGGTGACGACACCCGCGCTTGCTGCTCGCATGACAGGCACCTTTGATCGATTATCAAATGGTCGATTGCTGCTTAATCTGGTCACAGGCGGCGATGAACAAGAGCTTAAAGGCGATGGCATCTTTGAAGACCACGCGACGCGTTATCAGACAGCCAGTGAATACACCACGATTTGGCGAGAGATTTTGACTCGCTCGCACACAGGCGAATCCTTTACTTTTAACGGTGAACGCTTGCAAGTAGAAGATGCTAAATTGCTGTACCCCCCTCTACAACAGCCATATCCGCCCTTGTGGTTTGGCGGTTCATCTGAGGCGGCGCAAACACTGGCTGCCGAACAAGTTGACAGTTATTTGACGTGGGGTGAGCCGCCTGCCGCCGTCAAAGAGAAGATTGAGCAGCTTAAAACCAAAGCCGCTGCCAAAGGTCGTACATTAAGCTATGGTATTCGTCTGCACGTGATTGTGCGTGAAACCAATGAAGCCGCTTGGCAAGCCGCTGATGAATTATTGAGTCATGTGAATGACGACACCATTGCCGCTGCCCAAGCCAAATTTGCCCAAATGGACTCGGTGGGACAACAACGTATGGCAGCCTTGCATGGCGGTCGCCGTGATAACTTAGAAATTTCGCCCAACTTATGGGCAGGGATTGGACTGGTACGTGGTGGCGCAGGCACCGCACTGGTGGGCGACCCACAAACTGTTGCCGCGCGTATTCAAGAGTATGCCGATTTGGGCATTGATAACTTTATTTTTTCAGGCTATCCACACTTAGAAGAGGCGTATCGGTTTGCTGAATTGGTTTTCCCATTATTACCGAAAGACACCAAAAACACCTTGGTCAAGCCAAATTTGACAGGACCGTTTGGTGAGATTGTCGCTAATAACTATGCACCACCGCAACAAACCCGTGACACTGCAACCCCAAAAACACCTACCACTGCTGCACCTAAACACGCCATCGCCTCTTAAATTCATCTTAAAGACATATTAAAGGCGTCTTCAATGCTTGTGATAAAACGTGCTAATTAAAGCACGTTTTTCGCTTCGTCTATACCTATCATTAGACACCTATCATCCGACAGGGTGTGTGGAATCCACCCTAGCCATGATAAACATCTTTTAACTGATAAACCTTTTAACTGATAGACTTTGTTTTAAAAAGTGGTAGCCAGTTATACGGTGAGATTAGACCAGCAAGCTACTTTGCTAAAGTTAATCATCAAGGTGTCAATATCCCAACTTTTTTAGCAAATGCAACACAGGAAAAATGACTTCTCTATAGCTAGGTTATATTCGGGATGTGAATAACCTATTGATAGTAATGAATATTTTTTAAGCCAACACTGTTAGTTTTACGGTCTCTAGTATGTCATTTTTTAATCAATAGCTTAGTTGTGTAATTTTATGGGTGATAAAAGTTATTTTAACGCTTTTGCTTTTTGCGGCTTATATAATAAAAAAGATTTAAATTTTAAATCATAAAACAATGGGATAAATAAATTTAAATCATGCACTTCAATTAATGATCAACTAACTATAAGGGCAATAAATATGACAACTGAAAACAATGAAAAACTTTCTTTATTAGACGATGTGGCATTAAAAGCCCAAATGCTCATGGCAAATCTAAAAGAGGGTGCTAATGATGGCTATGACCATTCTGTCACCAGTGCCGGTGAAAAGGGCTTAAAATCAGGCAAAGTGTCTGAACTCACCGCCATCGCCCCCTTGACCAAAGATGGGGCAGCTCGTATCAAGCGAATTTTGGAAATTACCAAAGGCAATCTTGCAGGGGCGACCAATGTAGGCACCTTGCATGATTTGCGGTTGGTGTTTTTAGACAATGATACTAAGCTACTGTTTTGTACCGCCTATGATGGCGATTGGGATGCTTACATCAACGACTTTGCTACCAAAATTCCAGAACTCATGGATTTGATTTTTGGCAATGTAGAGGGTTGGCCTGGGATTAAAAGCCCGACTGTCAAGCAATTTATCCTTGACCATCAGATTACCGCTACCGGTTGGTATGTAGGTGTACCGCATCTGACGGTTCGTGATATTGCGCGTAATGACAAAATCGTGCGTGGCATTAATAAAGCCATTGAACAAGCCCAATAAGCCCGCTTAGAACCTGTATTCACCATATCACGTTTATCAGCGTACTATTCTAACCGTACTCTGAACGGGCAAGCTTTAGGTTAAAATTTCGATACAAAAGCGATTTGTTCAGTGATTTTACCATAAGCAAGCGATATTTAGCGTGGTGTATGGTGAACAAGCTTTCAGCATCAAATTTTTAAGATTCTCTGCTAGGAACGACCATGAATAACGACAACCCAGCGAATGAAAGCCTACTTGGCAAATTAAAAACCCATCTACAAGATGGTATCGAGCATGGTATAGAGGCCGTTAAAGACAAACTTGAACACAGCGATACACCCGCTGAAAAAGGCAGTGTCAAAGAACGGGTACACGAAGCGAAACAAAAAATCGGCACGCAGCTGCACAGCGTCATGACACGGGCAACGAACGCTATCTATCCCAATATCGCCACGATGGAGCTTGAGGATATTCAAGCTATTATTTTGCATGACCGCCCTGCGCCTTACTACGGCACGCTTGTCGCGCTAAAAGTCAATGACAGCAACGCGGGTCGTGAATTACTAAAAGCGGTATTACCAAACGTCACAGGCTCAAAAAATTTCCAAAAAGATATGGATGCCAATTTGACCATTGTGATGACGTATAAGGGGCTAAAAGCTTTAGGCTTACCGCAAAGCTCGCTTGATTCTTTCCCAGAAAATTTCAAAGCAGGTATGGCAGGCCGCTCCGATATCTTGGGTGACAAAGGCGATAATGACCCTAGCAACTGGCTTGCGCCATTTGGTGATAAAGGCGATATTCATATTTGCGGCGCGGTGATTGCCAATAGCCAAGAAAAATGGCAAGCCAAACTTGCCGAACTTAAACAGACGTTTGCCCCTTATCTAGATACCAGCCGTAACGCGATCGAAATCTTAGTGGAACATGATTTTGGCGTAGATGGTGACGTCAAAAACGTGTTTGGTTATCGCGATGGCATCAGTAACCCAGAAGTTGATGGCAGTGGTATCAGCCTTGAAAATAACACCGAACGTCCGATTGCGGCGGGTGAATTTGTGTTAGGTTATAAAGGTGAAGCGGGCGTGGTACCTCCCATGCCACAGCCTGAAGTATTGGGAAAAAACGGTTCGTTTATGGTACTGCGAAAATACCGCAGTAATGTCGCTGACTTTCACCGCTATTGCCTTGAACAAAGCGACAATGACCCAGCTAAAGCCGATAAATTGGGGGCAAAAATGTTTGGTCGCTGGCGTTCGGGTGCCCCCATCACCCTAAGCCCAGACCATGATGATGAAGCCCTCGGCAAAGACAATGTAGCAAACAATAAATTTGACTACACGGACGATCCCTATGGCAAAGGCTGCCCGTTTGGTGCCCATGCTCGCCGTATGAACCCCCGCAATACCAAAGATTTTATTCTAAGCGATGTGCGTCTTCACCGTATCATCCGCCGTAGTGTATCGTATGGCGATATCGTGCCGCCCAACGTGACCCAAGACGATGGTCAAGAGCGGGGGTTATTTTTTATCGGTATCAACGCCCATGCCATGGACACGCTTGAGTTTTTGCAAAGCCAATGGATTAATGACGGCAACTTTATGAACCTTGGGGAAGAACGTGACCCAATGCTAGGCGTACACGCAGGTAGTGACGCTGATAGCGATGTGTTCACCGTACCCGATGAGCCAATTCGTAAGCGTCATACCAATATTTTGCAATTTAATACCCTACAAGGCGGTGAATATCTTTTTGTACCGAGCTTGTCGGCACTCAAATGGATGAGTGAGCTTAACGAAAATTCATATTAGAGTAAATCTAAATAAAAAAAGGTTAGGTGGGTTTAGTAAACCTAACCTGATAAAAATAACAAAGGACAATCATCATGTTAAATAAATTATTCGGTCGTCGTTATGCCAAGTTTGACCCAGCCATCGACCAGCTTACTAGCGACGATGAAAAAGCCATCGACCAAATCACCGCAGATATTCGTGACTATATCGGCAAATCAGACACGGTTAGCAAAATCAATTATCACACCCGAGATGCCCACGCTAAAGGCTACTGTGCATTAAAAGCCAACTTTGAGATTTTACCAAAACTGCCCAAAGAATATGCCCAAGGTATCTATGCCAAACCCGCTCGTCATGAAGCAGTGATTCGTTTTTCTAACGGCTCATCTCGTGTGGCTGCCGACAACAAGTTGGGGCTTTCTCAAGGGTTGGCGATTAAAGTCTTTGGTGTCAAAGGCGACAAATTACTGCCAGATGAGCCAGATAGCCCAAACTTTGACTACAATCTGATTAATTTTCCTATTTTCTTTTGTAATACTATCCAAGACTATAGTTATATTTCACGGCTATTTTTACAATTAAATGATTATTTTGCCAAAGGCGCGAAAGGGCAAGCCAAATTTGCCTTTGACTGGATTACCCAATATGGCAAAAAACTGCCATCCAAAGAATCCCTCAAGACTTTTAGGGCTTTTAGTAAGTTTAAAACCATCAAACCGCAAAATACCTTGTTATACAGTTTTTACTCACAAGGGGCGGTGCGTCATGGCGACTATATGGCGAAAATCCGTGTCGCCCCGACCAAAGCGTCACAAGCCAAAATCAAACGCCGAGATCTCGATGTCAATGCCACCAGCGAGGCGATTCGTCCTCTGATTTTACAAGAAATCCGTCAGCACGATTATGAGTTTGATGTGCAAATCCAGCTGTGCCGTAACTTAAAAGACCAACCCATTAATGACTTGACCAAAGAATGGGATGAAAAAGACGCCCCGTTTGTGACAGTGGCAAAACTCACCATCCCTTGCCAAGATGTGCCGGATGACGGTAATTTTGACATTATGGAACACTTGTCATTTACCCCGTTTCGCTGTATTGAAGCCAACCGTCCGATTGGTAATTTGCAACATGCGCGACTGCGTGCCTATCAGACCGCCTCGACCACTCGCCATCGTTTAAATCATAAAAAACGTGCCGAGCCAATCAATCTAAAACAGGCATTTGATAAAGATTTTTATAACCTTTAAATTTGGCAAAAAACCAGTAGCGGGGCGGTTATGGGGGCATTGTTTGGGGTAAAATTTCACCCATTGGGTAAAAAACTACATCGCCTTTAATCATTCAAAAACCGTTAGCCTGTGACTGGGCTAACGGTTTTTTACCTTTTTACGCCATTAAACTGGCTTTGTTGCATAAATATGTAAGCATCTGATTTAAATAAATTTAATTTTGGATCAAAAAATAATCAAAACTTTTAAAATCAAATAGTTATGAAATCTTTGTGCAACAAAGCCGATTGAAAATCAGATGCGTCCCTGGGCGTTGGGGCGCAAGAACTGGCTGTTTGCAGGTTCGCTGCGCAGTGGTCAGCGAGCGGCAAACATCATGACGTTAATCCAGTCAGCAAAGCTGAATGGCTTGGATCCGTATGCCTATTTAAGTGATGTGCTGAAAAGGCTGCCGACACACAAAGTGACCCAAATTGAAGAGTTACTGCCACACCGCTGGAAACCTAAATCGAATTAAAAAATAGGCATGGGGTTCAGCGGACGCTTACTGCCTATTTAAGTGATGTGCTGAAAAGGCTGCCGACGCATAAAGCGACCCAAATTGAAGAGTTACTGCCACACCGCTGGAAACCTAAATCGAATTAAAAAATAGGCATGGGGTTCAGCGGACGCTTACTGCCTATTTAAGTGATGTGCTGAAAAGGTTACCGACACATAAAGTGACCCAGATTGAAGAGTTACTGCCACACTGCTGGAAACCTAAATTGAATTAAAAATTGGTATGGGATTCAGCGGACACTTACTATACTTATCAAAAATTGATTCCTGTTTGGTTTTAATTACCATTAAAAAAAGCTCAAAAATACTATATATAGTAGACCTCTTGCGAAAGTCGTTATTGCAAGTTCATCCGATTTACCAGTGCAGCGATTAAGTTAATGCGTAAACCGAATCTTTTCCGTCTATTTCGATAGCGTTCACTTAATATTCTAAATGTTTTCAATTGACTATTAATATGTTCGATCACAACTCGTATTTTTCCAATCATTTTATTGTACTTTTTCTCAACATCAAATAAGGGTAAATTCTTCTTTTTCTTTATTGGCATCAATAATTTAAAGCCATCTTGCTCTAATCCGTAGTACCCTAAATCGGTCATAACATATTTACAGAGATGGATCCGGAAATTTGAACAACTCCTATAAGTGATACTCTGCTCCTCAAATGATGTTATAAACATCAATATATGGAGTATTTTATGGCACGTAGACCAAGAAGAAATCATTCAAACGACTTTAAGGCTAAGGTAGCACTTGCTGCGATCAAAGCAGAAAAAACACTTGCTGAATTGAGTTCTGAGTTTGATGTTCATCAAAACCAAATTATTGACTGGAAAAATCAATTGATCTCAGCTTCCTCACAAGCTTTCGATCAATCAAAAGCTCCATCAGAACCTCCCATTGATCTTAAAAAGTTACATGCAAAAATCGGTGAGCAGGCATTAGAAATTGATTTTTTAGAAGGTGTGTTGAAGAAACTGGGCCGCTTCAACCACAAAAGTTAATCGATCACTCACTTCAGATTTCAGTATCTAAACAAGCTAAGTTACTGAAAGTCTCTCGTGGTTGTTATTATTATCGCCCAAAACCTGTTAGCTCATCAGATCTGAAGCTGATGCGATGTATTGATGAATTACATATGCAATATCCTTTTGCAGGCAGTCGTATGATGCGTGATTTGTTGAATCGTCAAGGGCATCATATAGGACGACGTCATACACGTACTTTAATGAAGAAAATGGGTATTCAGGCGTTATATTGCAAACCAAATTTAAGCCAGGCTAATCAAGCTCACCGTAAATATCTATATCTGCTCAAAGGATTGGCTATTCAGCGCAGTAATCAAGTGTGGTCTACGGATATAACGTATATCCCTATGGCAAAAGGCTTTGTTTATTTATGTGCTGTGATTGATTGGCATAGCCGCAAGGTACTTGCGCATAGAGTATCGATTAGTATGGAGGTTACATTTTGCATAGAAACATTAAATGAAGCTATTGAAAAATATGGTCGACCTGAAATATTTAATACAGACCAAGGCAGTCAGTTTACCAGTGATGCATTTATTGATGTATTGAAATCAAATGGCATTCAAATCAGTATGGATGGTAAAGGTCGATGGGTAGATAATGTGATGGTTGAACGATTATGGCGGAGCGTTAAATATGAAGAGGTGTATCTCAAAGCCTACAGCAATGTTTTGGATGCGAAGAAGCAATTAAACGCATATTTTGAATTTTATAATTTGAAACGACCTCATTCGAGTCTGGACAAAATGACTCCAGATGAGTTTTACTATGACCAGCTACCACAACAAAATAAGGTAGCTTAACTAGAGCAGAGTATCACTTATAAATAAGCTTTTAGTTGTTCAAACATGTGGAACCACCTCTTTACAATGTTTGAATTTTTTAACCGTTCTTCTTGCCAATTTAATGTCATGCTGACTGCCATTCGATATATCTAGCCCTATGATTTGTTTGCTGTTCGGATGATAGATCACTTGTGCTTTTAGCGTATGTTTCTTCTTTTTACCACTGTAGAACTTACTCTGATTTTTTTTTCGGACGTTCTATTGAACATTCTGTCGCATCAATAATGACCCAGTTAAACTGTTCGTCTGCTGTGGTAATGCTTCGTTTTGGCAGAGTAAACCGTCTTGATTTCATCAATGCATCTTCAACCTTTTTAATGGTTCGATTCACATTACTTTCAGCGATATGGTAATTTGCAGCCAACTCCAATTGAGTGCTGTAATTCCGTAAGTAATTGAGTGTTAATAATAATTGATCCTCTATAGCTAAAGTATGAGGACGCCCAGATTTCTTTTTAAGTGATTCTACTTCTTTTAAAACTTCGATCATTTCACTAAAAACTGGTCGAGGTACACCAACCAAGCGCTGGAATTCAGAATCTGAAAAACGATTTAATTTCTGATATCTCATGAAATTTAGATTGAGGTGGTTTTTACTTTCGCAAGAGGTCTAGTGGTTTTTGAAATTTAGATGCACAATATATGGAATTTTTAGCCATTGTCTGACTGTTAACGAATATACGAATATTTACTTGATTTTTTTATATAATCACCAAGTAAATATGCAAACGGCTTTTGATTTCAATGAAAAATTTGGCGCACCTAAAAAATTGTTGTGCAAAAATTTTAATAAAATCCAAATCAGTATACACCCTGATTTTTCTGGAATTTATCTTTGCTATCAAGAGGCTTTCAAAGCTTTAAAAACAGATCTAGGTATCTTGAATCCACGTCCCGAAATTCACGTCTGGAAAGATACTAATCTATCCGGTTATACCATCGCCAGTAATATCCAATGGTTCCTATACTGGACTCAGAATGCACCCAAAGAAATTAATCTAATTATCCATTCTCTTCCCAAAGATAACAAAAAAATCGAACTATTAAAAAATGTGGCTAGTTCCGAATTTCTAAAATTTCTATCATCTACTTATTATGATCTTAATCGATTAAATCCCAAAAGGTTACATAACTTAATAAATGAATACATTTCTGCCGAGGCTATTTACAAGTTAAACAAAGAAAATTCTTTCAAACCTCACCGTACTATGAGCTTAGACCTGCTAGCAAAACGACTCTCATACACACGATATCAGCTGAATTATCGCAATAAAGTTATAAACCGAAAAAGACAAAGTGTGCTTGATCAACTAGAACAAACTAGTGAAGTTGTACAACAGCTTTTAAATAATGCGGACTTCGTTCTCACGCCAGATCAGCTATGGAAAGCATAATGTCAGAATCCAACCCAACCCATCAAAATATTGCTGATATTCCAGGGGTATCATTAAAACAGACATTGGAAAAACTCTTTGGTGATGAGCAGCTCCAACGTACCGAACATATTCAATATGTTGCTGATTTACTGACTTCGCACCCAACTGATCAATGTCTGGAAGGACTGAATCTCGATCTATTAGATTTTGATCTAGAAACCAATTCTGTTGTTGCTAGACCAGCTGCATTGGTCTCCTCTCGAAAACATACTGTTAGCGCAACACCAGTTACTTGGTATGTGAACTCAATTGCACAATTAGCAGAGTCGGAAGAAAACGCTTTAATCTGGAATATCCTGGTCTTAAAAGCAGCAATCTATTTAATTGCCCTTCCAGACATTAAACCTGAGCTTTTTAAAGAAGACTACACTGAACATTTCAATACTGTAAAACGCTTATTTCAACGCTTCCGTGTGGCCAATAGGGTTCTGAATCCCGATAAAGAATATCAAAATACACGCGAATACATGATCCTTTGGGAAAAGCATCTTAAAGATCCTACGCTTTCGTTAACTGAATTTGTTCAATATTTAAGTAATTTCAATACAGATCCATCCAATGATTTTGAAAAAAATCTACTGAATAATCTACGCATTACATTTACTTATATTTTAAACAATAAGGCCAAAATTGCCAAAGCGAGCATCGAGACTCAACTTCAACATGATTTTTTAGATGAAGATCAGCTGATTGTAGAAAGTTCAGAAATTAAAAAAGGTCAAAAGTCTAAAGCTCTTAATATAGAAGAACAATTAGATGACCAAGATACACGTCAAATACTTGTAGACCCAACCATCGTTACCCCCCTTGCTGCATATTCAGAATCCGGCCAAAGCTATGTGCTGCCTCTGGTTGCCAAACATATTCAACGGAAAGAACATTTGCTGCCATACAGCAGCCTCTTTCCTAATACCACAAGCATAAGTGCCCTAATTACTGAACTATATAAAAATTACATTGTTGAGGTTAAAGAAGACTCTAAAGACAAGGATAAAGAAATCAAAAAAAAGAAGGCATCCTTGATCCTGATGCTGTCATTTCTGACAGGAAATAAAATCCAGGAGTGGCTCCGTCTACAAAGTAAACGTGCTAAAAATTTAAATGCTCGCCAACAGATCAAGCAAAGCAATGGACAATATTATCTGAGAAGTAAATTTTCAATTTTTGAAAATAAGGATTTTGCTTATCCAGAGGGCTTGCTCAACCAAACAGTTCATCTGGACATCCCGATCCCGAATTCATTTATTGAATCTCTGCGAGACGGTGACCCCGTTAAGGAAGAGGACCTTCAGCAACATTTGAAACAGCTGAGAGCCAAATTTTATATTCCAAAATTATCACTAATAAGAATTGGCTCTCTTTTACATCAGACTATTTTGCAACGCACTGGAAATAAACAGCTTGCTGACCTTCTCACTGGTATTGATGCCAATAAGTCTTCTTCTACTTCTTATTGTCATCAAAATATCCTGACTTTACAGACTGAATATGTCTTAATTTTAAAAGAGCTGTGTGAGTCGCTATCCGATGAATACCAGAATATTGAATATGCTGCAGAAAAAAACTTTGGAAGCCGCAAAGCACCTACTTCAAATGTGATTCAAAATATCTTTGCCACTCTCAAATTCAGAATAATTTCACAAAAAGAAGATGACTGGATAGCAATTTTTAATCACTACAATATCTGGATGTGGCATTTTTTATTGCTTTTTACTGCTGCGCGACCCGTCGCTGAGTTTCCTGGTTTTTTAAAAAGCTTTAACCTGAAAAGAAAAATTTTGATGGTTTCTGATAAAGAGGTGGGTGGGCGTCAAGGCTATGGACGTTTGATTCCACTGTGTCATTTTGTTGTACAAGAACTCCTGAAATTCATAGATTTTCTACATTATTTTAAAACTCAAATTACTCCTATTCAGCCAGAAATTTCAAATAATATTCAGCAGATTCTAGAGAGCAAGCTCCCACTGTTAAATATCTTTCAGGATGGTCAATGGCAACCTTTGAGACCTTCGACTGTAGAAGACTTTCATCCAGAGTTAGGTTTGGAACATGAAAACTGGCACCGGCATACAGCCCGTGCGTTTCTCAGCCATAAAATTAGCGAAATTGAAATTTTAGCTTTATTCGGTCATGAGCCGATGCAGCAAGAAGCTGCGCATCCTTATTCCAGCTTATCTATTTCACAATATTCAAGCATTGCTCATGTTCTTGAACAAATAAAAGATTATTTTAATATTACCGGTATTGAACTCGATGTCCTCATCCAATAAACGAACTAAGCAAGCTCGACCACTATATGCAGAAAATCGTAGAAAACAAATTCGTCTTGAGAAAGAGAAATCTCCTCGATCGGATGTAGAAAAGGAATTAATTCAATATTTCCAAGAAATAGAACTAGAACAAAAAGAACATCTTGAATCCTTCTATCCAGCAATTTATGAGTTTATTAAACGTAAAGCTTCAAGCTTGGCCTGGAAAAAATATGCGCATGAATTTTTTCGATCGTATATTAAAAAAATCAATCTAAATAGGAGCGAGCCCCTGCCCCTACCAAATCTGACATTTGAGATGCAGCGTGATCAGCCGGTTTTTACCATGGACTGGATCGAGAAGGGACAGCAGGTTGATGAAGTTCTTGATAAGCTTTGGGACTACTGGATTCTAGCAAAAGATAGCAAGACATTTTCTGATGATGAAATCATTGGAAATATTGTTATTTCTGCCATGCTTTATTCCGGCTTAAATCAAAAAGCGTCTTTAGAAGCTTTGCTTGAACACTTAAAAGATCCGGCAAAAATCAGAAAGATCGAAGATCTGAACATTATATTTTTAGAACCGCTCTCTCCCTCTTATGGAGATCTATTTATTGATGAAAAAACCATTCGTAAATCGCGTAATTTTATTCCTGATCAAATCACCCGCTTATGGTTAATTCATTTTAATAGCAGAAATATTCGTACAGTAAACCAGAATGTAGAAGATTATCTACAGCTTATTTTTAATAAGATTAAGTTACCATTTAATCTTAAAACTTATAAATTATTACGCGACTACGCCAACTTTAACTGGATGCAACTCCCGAAAGTTGACATTGATCCTGCTCTCTCACAATGTCTTATAGAAAATACTGCAACCTGTGGCTTATCAGAAATAGAATTTGAAAGATTTCTTCATCCAAAATTTAAATATCAGCAGGACACTCTTACTGATTCAGATGTAGAAAAATCACCATCTATTGTGGGTCAATCCTACTCTAATGATGACATTCAGCAAGCCTTGGATGATGTTATAAAGATTCACAAAGACCTTTTACAACTGATTCGTACACCACAAACTGATCAAAGCGTCGATGCATTAATCATTAAATATTGCATTGAAAATACTAATAAATTTAATGAGTATAGTAAACGTGTCGCCTTATGGCTCATCAGCCTTTATAAACCAGAATTAGAACAGATTCAGCAACTGGCTGAAAATTTTAATTTTTGCGCTAACCAATTTCAAAAATCGTTTCAGCAGAATAGACCATTAGCAGATAGTTCGATTTACACTTATTACTCCCGGATTGCCGAGCCTTGGCTAACACATTCTTTACAATATCTAGATAGCGAAGATGATCTGAATACGAATCTGGCAAATATCTACACACAAATTATTACGAACACCCGTCTCGCAGATGAAGCAGGCCAACCTGAATTTAAAAAATCCAGAGGTCAAACCAGCAGGATGTTGAAGCGCTTCCATAGCTTTCAACGAACAGTTTTCGAAGCTGAATCTCTCGAATTAGAATCACTCGCCATACAAAATAGGCCTAGAGCCCGTATTATTGGCCCTTTGACTTATCAAGCTTTCATGAACAAATTAGATACCTTATTTTCAGGTGCTAATAGTCAAGAAAACACTTATAAGACATTAAAAATCATCTATATCTTAGCTTACCGTACCGGTATGCGTATTAATGAAATTCTAGGCTTACGTGTGCGGGATATTGAGGGCTTGAGCTGTCTATCAGTATGGATTCAGCCCTACGGCTCAAAAAAGAAAGGAAACTTACATCAACTTAAAACAGATAGTGCTGAACGCAAAGTTCCTGTGTATTGCTTATTAAAAACCGATGAATATCAACTATTTCATAATCATGTAGTCGAGCAACGTTTACTCAATCAGCAAAACTTATACTTATTCCGTAATTGGAATGAAAATAGCAAGCTGAACAAACATACGGTGACAACACCTTTTAGAATGATTATGAACGAGCTTTTTAAAACTCATGATTATTCTTTTCACTCATTTCGACACACGGCTGCCAATCACTTATCCGTTCTGCTCAACTGCGATTACGCTCCCCTAGTCAAGAATCTGACGGATTATACTGAAGAACAATATCAGTCCATTCGGACAGAGTTACTCCGTCATACACATGGTCAAAATCATTGGTTTATGATTGCCCATTTACTGGGTCACATTGACCCTACAGAAACTTTTAAAAGTTATATTCATCTAAGCTACCTGATTGCTGGGCATAAAATACTGAAATATCACCCAGACATCGATACTCAACTGGCAAAAAAGATGATGGGCTACCTACCTTCTTTCAAATTTTTAAACACAGTAAAAGATTCTGCTCCATTCAATTTCGAAAAGCATGCTGGTCATTTAAGTCAGCAGTTACTCAACGATCAAACTGACTGGTTAAAAAGTAACGTAGAAGACATTCTAGATGAGGTTTCATTTAACTCAAAGCATCATGATTTTTTTAAATATTTCGCGGGAACAAAAGAATCCAAAGTTTCATTTGCATGGTTTTTTAAGTGCCTAAATTTACTGGAAATTCATCATGAACCAGATCGGGTATCACAAGAAATGAGTTTACCTGTCGAACTGGTTAACTACTGGTATGAAAATGCCAAACAACTGGGCCAACTCAAGTCTCAAAAAAACAACCCAAGGTTATTTGATCTCAACAACACAAATCATCTGGATAAACCTTTGAAACCCTCGATGATAGATACCGTTGAAGAGCGCAAAGCAAGGAACTATTTCTTTGAAAATATTCAAAATATCTTTGAAAAAAAGCCAGATCAAATAAAAGCGGTGCTTGAGACATTTTTAAGTCGTGTTACAGTTTCGCATACCGGCATTCATTATCGCTGGAATAAAATTGATCAATTGGAATCATTTTATTGCAAGGTAAAAGACCTGTTTCCCCATCAATTTTGGCATTTGCTTGGACAAGACTTGGTACAATTGCTAGATAAAAAGAAACAACCTTTATTACTGAAGCTGGCTAAATCGAGCACAACAGAGCATCCTACGACTCAAGAAGATTATGTTCGTCTCCAGCTTTACTCGACAAAAGATGCCAAAGCACTGGCCGCATTTAAATTTTGCTTACATCTAGCATGTATCGGCAGACCTCGATCTCTTGAACTTAAAGCTGAAGGTCTAAAAATAACCACATGCTGTTAAATAATTTAACCGTTGCTTCCTTATCTAAAGCCAAATTTAATATATCTTCAGTAAAAATTGGATGTCTGAGAAACGATAATCAAATAGTATAAACTCTAGGTATCAGCAACGTCTGAAACTGAGATCAGTCATGCATAAAACGTCAGAAAAAATTGCAAAACAAAAAAAGGTATTAACTAAAGCTGTTTTATCATCTGCAAAACAACTTGGTTTGACACTGGACCAGCTTGCTATCGTTATCAATTTAGATTCAGTGGAAACTTTAAATTCGCTTCAGTTAGATCCCGATTCAAGTCAAGGAGAACTCGCAATTATTTTAATTCGTATTGCGATATCACTAGATGCTCTAACAGGTGGAGAGGCTAAATGGATGCAGCATTTTATGAAGTCACCAAATAAGCTAACCAAAGGCATTCCGATAAAACAGATTCAGACTACTCAGGGATTAGCTACTGTATTAAACGTAGTCGAAGGACTTCGGCTTCAGGGTAAATATTAAGAATATATAAAGCTTCATTACACAGAAAATTAAAAGTCATAATTTTGTCTAATAATTCAAATTCAAGGTATAAGAAGTTTCTCTTCTCAAGAGGTATACAACTGCCTCATTATTGAGAACTACCATACATATATGGATTCTATTAACCTAATTTGAGGCTAAATTGAATCTTATAAGTTCAATTTAGCTATTCAAGAATCATTATAAAAGTTTGCTATATAGCGAATATTAACCATAATTAGTTAAAAGTTTGCTATATGGCTAACAAATTTCGGGAGAAAAAAATGGCTACACGAGGTGAAATAGGTAAAGAAATACGTTTGGCAAGAAAAGGGTTAGGCTATACACAGAAAAGCCTTGCAGAAAAAACTCAAGTCAATAAAACAACAATTTCAGAGATGGAAAATGGCCATTTTACAGGTTCATTTGACATATTTGAACGTGTGCTTGATGGTGTTGGTTTACAATTCGAAGTGAATAAAAAAAAGCATAAATTGCCGCAGTGGGATGAAATTGAAGAAATATTTTCAGAATATGATGAATAAATTGTGAATCGGTACCGAATAAGGTATCAGAAAAGGCAAAGCCCTGCCCATCGACCTCATTGCTCCAGACCACTTGTGCCAGATATTCCAGATTGACCTGATGGCAAATTCCGGTTCCTGGCGGCACCACGCGAAACTGATTGAGCGCCGCCTGCCCCCAACGTAGAAACTGGTAGCGCTCGCCATTGCGTTGCATCTCAATGGCGATATTCTAGTCAAAAGCTTGCGGGCTAGCAAAGTAATCGATCATCACCCAGTGATCGATGACTAAATCCACCGGTGACAACGGATTAATTTTTTCCGGATCACCACCGGCTTTGGCCACTGCTGCACGCATTGCAGCAAGATCAACCACTGCAGGAACACCGGTAAAATCCTGCATCAGGACCCGTGCCGGACGATACTGGATTTCCTGTTCTGAAGTTCGATCGTTAAGCCATCCTGCCAAGGCATGAATATGCTCGGTTTTCACCGTGAGCTGATCTTCAAAACGTAGTAAATTTTCCAGCAAGACTTTTAAAGATTTTGGTAGTTGGGACAGGTCACCTAACTGCACTTGCAATTTAGACAGGTTGAAAATCTGATAGTGTTCTGAACCGACGGTTAATGTTTCTAAAGTATTAAAACTATTGATATTACTATACTTAGCCGTCTAGTTTCCCTCCGGCTTGATATGCTATTTTTATGATCACAGTCAACCATTCCTTTACTTACTGTATGCTAACTGCACGGCGGGTTTGTTATTATTTATTATCAGATTGCGCTAGGTAGTTAAATGCAGAGCTGCCAGGAAATTTTGCCAGAGAGTTGCCAACAGTTCAGATCTGGCTGCCAATTACGTAAGGAGATTAAGGTAAATTGAACCGCGTATTTTAACTGTATTTTCAGAGTGATTTCAGATCACTACGTAGCTAGGGCTTTTACAGATCGAAATGATAAAGTCATAAATTGCTTTTCAAAAAAAAGAAACTAATATGTTTCTTACAGGACCTAAAAGCAATAAATGTATCTACAATGAATAAGTCTTTACTTCAGCAAATCAAAAAAAGACGAACCCAATTGGGCTTAAAGCAAGTTGATATGCAATCCCGTACAGGCATTTCAAGACAGCAGTACCAAAAACTGGAAAGTCAGGGCAACCCTCGATTAGAGACCTTAGAAATTATAGCGGCAGGATTAAATGCTCAACTGATGCTCATTCCTGATGATAAGGTTCATTTGATCAGACAATTATTGAATGATGAAATTAAAGTCACTATTGAAGATCAGGATGACTTAATGACTAACCCATGGAAGGGTCTTCTCGGAGGAGAGGAACCATGAATACTGTTGCCGTCCTGAAATTAACATTACATCACGGTATCGTTGGATACTTGGCAGGATTTCAGAGCGGAAAAAATATTCTGGTTTTTACAGATTCCTTCCGCTCTGATCAGCAACGCCCGACCTTGAGCCTGCTGACTTCCCCCTTGTATCCTCAAGTGGATAGGATTTTAGAAAAGACCTATGTTACACATCAGCGTTTACATCCCTTGCTATCAAACTTGCTACCAGAAGGTGCATTACGCGAACTGATTGCACAAAGCCTCAAAGTACATATAGACAATGAATTTCAGTTATTGGCAGCTTTAGGTCATGATTTACCTGGAGCACTCATTGCGACTCCATTAGATCCAGAAGAAATTCCAGATGAAATAAAATTCAAACTGCAGATCTCTAATCCAGATCAGATCTTAAAACAGGAGATCCGAACAGATAATAAGTTTTCCTTGGCCGGCGTCCAAATGAAGTTTTCCATGAAAGCCAAAGATGGGCGTTTTACACTAGTCCAGGCAACGGAATCGTCTCTACACGGGGACTGGATTGTCAAAACTCCTTCTTCCAGACATGCTTTTGTTCCGCTAAATGAATATCCTATGATGAGCCTTGCCAAAATGGTCGGAATAGATGTCTCTGAGATTCGCTTGGTGGATATGGCACTCTTACAAAACCTTCCACCATTAAATTTACCCCAAGAGCAATATGCTTTTGCAATCAAAAGATTTGATAGACAGAGTACTGCTGATACTACAGAGCTTATTCACATCGAAGACTTTGCTCAGATCTTCGGTGCATATCCACAGCAGAAATACAGCACCACAAATTATGAGCAGATAGGAAAGATCATTTATCAATTTTCATATAACAAAATTCTTGATATTCAGCAAGTTGCCAGCCACTTACTTGTCAACATTTTGCTCGCCAATGGAGATGCACACTTAAAAAACTGGAGTATGATTTATCAGGACAAAAGAACACCAAGATTATCTCCCGCATACGATATATTGATGACTAGTGTATATATTGAAAATGAGCTTCATTTCGCATTGAATCTTGCCAAAAATAAAGATTGGTATTTAGCTGAGATGAAACACTTTGAACAATGGGCTGAAAAAGTCGGTGTTCCATGGCGTGTTATTGAAAAACAACTTCACGCGATCATGGACAAAGCACGGTCAGTATGGCAAGTGCTATTACTAGACTTACCTATGTTTTCTGTTCATAAAGAAAAATTAAGAGAACATTGGAAAAAATTGCATCCAGACTTTCAGATACTTACAGATGATTAGAGGAAACCTGTAACCAAGCTAAAATTTCTCAAACAATTTCATCACATCATTTTCCGTCAGTTTCACTTCTCCCTCATGATCTGTGCTTAGAATAGACTGTGCCAGTTCTGCTTTATTCTGCTGCAAGGCAATAATTTTTTCTTCTATGCTTTTATTGGTAATCAGCTTATACACAAATACCGGCTTGTCCTGTCCAATCCGCCATGCACGATCTGAAGCTTGATCTTCAGCAGCAGGGTTCCACCATGGATCATAGTGAATGACCGTATCTGCGGCAGTTAGATTCAGACCAACCCCTCCTGCTTTCAGACTGATTAAAAATACCGGCACTTGTCCAGACTGAAATGCTGTAATGACTTCATCTCGCTTTTTGGTCTTTCCAGTCAGCTTCACATAGCCAATTTCTGCGTGATGGAGCTGTTGTTCAATCAGTTCCAACATTGAGGTAAACTGAGAGAAAATAAGAATTTTTCGTCCCTCTTCCACCATTGGAACAACCATATCCATCAACTGTTCAAGTTTGGCAGAATACGCCTGCCCGGTTTTAACTGAATCCAGTTTCAGCAAGCTAGGATGACAACAGACCTGACGCAGCTTCAGCAAGGCATCTAAAATTTGGATTTGACTACGCTTAAAGCCTTTTTCTGCCACAATTTTCTGAATATTTGCCTGCATCGTGGCGCGAACAGCCTCGTATAGCTTGGATTGCTGCTCATTCATGTCAATATTGACTTCAATCGTGGTTTTTTCAGGCAATTCCTTGGCAACGTCAGTTTTCAAGCGACGTAAAATAAAGGGTTTAATGCGGTTTACCAACTTTTGCCTTAACTGCTGATCACCGCGTTTTTCAATAGGATAGCGGTACTTTTTATTAAAGATTTCTTGTGAATATAAAAATCCTGGCATTAGAAAATAAAATAGTGCCCACAGCTCACCCAAATGATTTTCCATAGGTGTACCAGTTAGACATAGACGATGTCGCGCTGTTAATTGCCGTACTACCTGTGCAGCTTTGGCACGCGGATTTTTAATATTCTGCGCTTCATCCAGAATGAGTTGATGATATTCATATTGCTTCAGTTGCTCTTCATCTCTCGCCAAGAGCGGGTAGGTGGTTAACACAATATCATAGTGTGAAATCTGCTCAAAATACTGATGGCGGTCGGGGCCTTGTAGCAGCAGTACCTTGAGCTCAGGGGTAAATTTTTCCGCTTCTTTGAACCAGTTATGCATCAGCGATGTGGGTGCAACAATTAAGGCGGGTCTGTCCTGCAAATGACCAGCCTGCTTTTCCATGAGTAAGTGGGCTAAAGTTTGTGCTGTTTTACCCAAACCCATATCATCCGCCAGAATCCCGCCATGCTGGGTTTCCCTTAAAAACTGTAACCAGCCTAGGCCCTGCTGCTGGTATGGACGTAATTCCCCCTGAAAACCTTGTGGTGTCGGCAGTTGTTGCTGATAGCCTTGTTTGAATTTCTGCGCAAATTGCTGCAGGCGATTACTGACCTGCCACACCATCCCCAGATGATGTTGTAATTCTAATAGTTGACTCGCATCATAGCGATCTATGCTACGCTCTTCTTGCTGTAAAATGCTCTGCAGATGCAACAATACCGGCTTAATGTCCTTTGCGGATAAAGCCAAATCTGGTTGATCCGCTGCAGTTTTCAGGGTGAAAATGTGACTGTCATTCAGATGACCAAAAATCCGTGGATCAAGTAAATCAGGCTGTTCTTTCACCAAAGCCACAAGTGCATCGAGTAAATCATAGCTATTGCCTGCACTGTCCTGAACGGTCGCCCCGATATTGAACCAGTCTTGTTGGCTTTCAGATTCAGTGATGGAAATATTTAAATTTTCAACATATTGCAGCTTAAATGGGCTGTGTTCCAGATGCTCTATCTGCCATCCAATCAATTCAATTTGATTGATGGGCATCAGCTGTTTGATCCAGTCTCCATAGAACGCAAAAACCATAGAATCAAGACGTTGTTTATCCAGTTTTAATTGCTGGTAATAATTAAGATCTTTCACCCACTTCAGTGATTCGACCAATAGCTGTAAACGCTGGATTGACTGTTGTTCCTGAACTAAGTTCCGAAGCTGTCGCACCATTTTGCCATGCTGCTCACCAATAAAACTGTCACCTGATGTACCTGCTTTTATTCGTCCGCCTACATAGGAGAATTCAATTTCGGCACAAACAGACTCTTCCCATTTCCAATCAAATTTATCTAAAACACCGAAGCGTAAAATTGGCTGGGGACTTCCCTCAAGGACATCAATATGCTGAATAGACTCGGGCTGAGGTAGATTTTTCACGTCTGAATATTGATGAGTCAGTTTCTCAAACTCTGGCAAGAGCATAGATGGAAGATCAGGCATCTGTAAAAAATGGTACAGAAGATTTGCCGTATATTCACCATATAACTGGCCCACCGTGTTCTGTTGAATATCCACATAACACGGTGGCTGGCTCGCGAGAATCTGAATATGTGGATTTAATTTCAAATCGAGTCGAATATCACCATTGACCAATTCAATGTTTAAATGCTCTGTCTGTTGTTTAGCCCCTTGTTCCCATCTAAATTCGATGTTGTAGCCTTGTTCTGACCATTGAAGTGCAGTATGGCTCTTTTTTTGCCAGTACACATCGCCACTTTGAATAAAAGATTTGAAATGCTCCAATAAAATGCTGGAGATATCGAGATTGCTTTGATAAAAGCGTTCGTCACTGTTTATTTTGGCATAATAATAAATCTGGTTAAATAATTGTCGTTTTTGTTCAGGTAAAGTCAGATGCTTTCTGGTGATATTTTCATATTGGGTATAATAACTTTCCCCCGCAATTGAGCCATTTTTATTGCGTCTGGCCTTCTGAACATCAACTGTCAATTTCTTTAAGCTGACAGACTGATCTAGCAGGTAAATTAAATAATTGTTTGTTTTGACAGATTGCTCTGGTTCAGTCTGTTGTAAATACCGTTTAAAATCATTCAACCAGCGCTGCGCCTGATCATCCCCCCGTTGGCGTTTTGCGATTCCCTGCGGGGATTGAGAGTCAGCATAACGCTGCTGAAATTCCTGACGATATTCTTGAAAGAATAACCGCGCTAAAGCAGCAGCATGTTTACAGTTATATCCAACCGGACAAGTGCAATCGTCATCGATTAAACGGTCTTTTTGGGGATTATAGGTAATTGCAGTATCGTAATAATCTGTCCCTTCAATTTGGGCATACATCGTAACCCCGTCTTTGTCCTCAAAGAATTCAATCGTTTCCCTATCAATGTGTTTAGCATAGCTCAGACTGCGCTGAAGAGTTGCAGTACTAAAGCGAGATAGAAAATTGATCAATGAGGACATAATTACCAGAAACCAAAAATGTTTATACAATTATAACGGACAAAGCTGTCATTTCAGAACAGTAGTGCTCGCCAACGTATCAAAAGGAAATAAATCCATGCTCAAAAACTTAATGTTTACTACAATGGATGGGGTGAATATTGGCTTTGGGGTACATTGGTCTCCTCAACCGCAATCACAGGTCGGCCATTAATCGCCTTTGAATACAGTGCAGAAGCGATCAGTAGAGGTTTAGAACTTTCCTGCACATCAAATGGATATCATGGGTGAGGCACTGAATATTCCTCGACAAGCTCTTGTGAAACTTGGTACTCAGGAAGCGGAACTTTGTGTCCAAGAAGTTGATGAAATTATTGGCTCGATTTGTAAGGTTGCAATCCGGTTCAGCAATATCGCTCATGACCTACTACCTGGACAAATTCAAGCAGAGACTCTCCAACTGATCCAAATTGGATTGAGCATAATATTCATTTATTGCACTAAATAGCTTTCACAAAGCTTCTATGAAGGGCTTATTCTAACCGTTGTTTTATCACGGCATAAGCTACACCAGTCACCACACTTCCAATCGCAATCGCCAATAAATATTTTAATGGATAATTCATCGCATTCGGAATGATCAGCACCATTACACCGCCATGCGGAGTGACTAGTTCACATTTAAATAATGCAACCAAAGCCCCAGTTACAGCACCACCTGCGATCGCGCATGGAAGCACTCGAATCGGGTCTTTGGCAGCAAACGGAATAGCACCTTCCGAAATGAAACATAGGCCCAGAACTACAGCAGCCTTCCCTGCATCTTGCTCAGGTTTGGTAAATTTATACTTTGCCAGAAAAGTTGCAATTGCCATACCCAATGGCGGTACCATACCCGCAGCCATGGTAATCGCCATCGGTCCGTATGTTTGTGACGTAAGTAAGCCCACCGTAAAGGCATAAGCCGCTTTATTTATTGGCCCTCCAACATCAATACACATCATACTCCCAAGGATAATCCCCATGATCATGGCATTGGTCGTCCCCATATTGGCAAGGAAGTGTGTGAGTAATTCAAACAATTGTGCAACAGGCTGTCCAACCACATAAATCATGATTAAACCAACAGCTAAACTGGCCAATAGTGGAATAATCAATATTGGTTTTAATGCTTCTAAGCTACTTGGGAGTTTAAGCTGCTTCGATAAAAATAACGCAATATAACCTGCAATAAAACCTGCAACTAATCCACCGAGAAAGCCTGCCTCTAATTGTGTGGCAAGTAAACCGCCAATCAAACCTGGAGTTAAACCCGGACGATCCGCAATAGAATAAGCAATGTAACCTGCCAGCATAGGTACCATAAGAGTAAATGCTGCAGCACCTATTTGCTTTAAGGATGCGGCAAAGCTTCCTTCAACAGGATTGAGGCCAAACATAAACGAGATGGCAATGATCAAACCGCCCGCCACCACCATCGGCAGCATGAAAGATACCCCTGTTAAAAGGTGTTTATAAATTCCAGTTTTTTCTTTGTTTTCATTTTCTGTCTTAGTGGCTGTTTGCTTACCCGTTTCAAGCACTTTGGCCTCAGCAATTGCATTTGCAAAAGTCTTATCCGTTTGCTTAAGGGCAAATCCTGTACTGCAGCGATATACACGTTTGCCTACAAAGCGATCTGTATTGACCTCAATATCCGTTGCTAAGATCACCACATCTGCTTTGGCAATACTTTCTGCCGATAAAATATTTTTAGCCCCAACCGATCCTTGGGTTTCAACATCAATCTGATAACCGTGCTTTACTGCACCCTGTTGTAAGGCTTCGGCCGCCATAAACGTATGCGCAACACCAGTTGGACATGCTGTAATGGCGACAAACCGTGTAATCCCTACATTGGCTGCAGTAGTTTCATCTAAAGCATCTGAATGCTCAAGAACTTGTTGCAAAAGCATGATCGCATCGTGTTGTGCGTTATTCAAACCAATGACTTTCACAACCTTGTCACGCAGTTGATCCGCATCTACCGACTTCTGTCCAACAAAAACAACTGTATCAATAACATTTGATAAATCGAGATGCTCGACTGATGTCGCCACATCATTGGAAATACCAAGTGCTGTCGCTGCTTTGGAGAGTTTTTTGGCCAAAATCACTGCATTAATCGGCTGCTCGGGACTATGTGGCACAAATAAAATATGTTTTATCTCTTGCATCGTATTAACTCAATGATTGGACTGAGATTTGCGATTTCAAATCTTCAATAACAGCAAAGTCTGGAAGGGCAAACCCAATTTGGGTCACAGCGTTGCTCGCAATTGCGGTTGCTGTTTTCAATGTTTCTTCTGGGGAAGTTGAACTCAACAAGCCATGAATCATACCTGCCAGCAAGGAATCTCCCGCACCCACCGTACTTTGGACGGTGACTTTCGGTGCAGTAGCATGCAGGGGTTGCGTGCGGTGAAGCCAGTTCACTCCGTTTTCACCCATCGAGACCACAATATGTTCGATCTGACTATTTAAACTGGCAAAAAGATGCTGCTGTTCTGCAAACGTTTCTGCTGGCAAATGGTAGGTTTCCGTCAACTCATCTGTATTAGGCTTAATCAACCAAGGATGGGCAGCAATTGCTGCTTTCAACGCAACACCACTGGTATCTACTGCGACTTTTTTACCAGCAGACTGTAACCATAGAATCAGTGTCGAAAGCTCTTCTGCAGAAAACCCTTGTGGCAAACTGCCAGCAATCACAATCACATCAACTTCTAAAATCAGTTGAGATAAACGTTCACATAGTTGTTGTTTTGCTGAGGTATCTACAAAAAAGCCCTTGCCATTGATGTCAGTCATCTGACCAGAAGCTTCTGCAACTTTAATGTTTTGTCGTGTTTCACCTGCAACATAAATAAATTGGTTATCAAATTGCTCTTGCTGGATATGATGGTCAAAAATTTGACGGTTGTCTTGCCCCAAAAAGCCACTCACAATCAGTTCATGTCCCAAATCCTTAAGGACCTGTGCCACGTTTAAGCCTTTACCTGCTGCATGGCTTTGGGCCGTTAACTGACGATTGACCTCGCCAACTTTTAGTTGATCCAATTGCACGGTGAGGTCAATTGCAGGATTCAGAGTAATGCTTAATATCTTAGCCATTCGTAATTACTCCACCAATGCACGTACGGCAGTTGCACTGTCACAACTTAAGGCTTGCTGAGCGACCTGTTGGCAATTTATATAGTTCAAACCACGAATTTGCGCCTTCACCAATGGAATACTGGTACTCGACATACTCAACTCATCCACGCCCAAGCCTATCAATACAGGCACAGCTTTTGGATCAGCAGCCAATTCACCACAAATGCCCACCCATTTACCATGCTGATGTGCTGCCCGAACAGTTTGATCAATCAATAACAAAATACTCGGATGTAAACCATCAGCTTCAGCAGACAACAGTGGATGACCACGGTCAATCGCCAGAGTATATTGAGTCAAGTCATTGGTTCCAATACTAAAAAAATCAACTTCTTGAGCAAGAATTGGAGCCAACAATGCTGCCGCAGGAACCTCAATCATAATACCGACTTGTAAGTTTTCACATGGATGCTGTATGCGAACCTCATCCAAAATTGCTTTTGCCGCTCGCCATTCTTCAACCCGCCCAATCATCGGAAACATAATTCTTAATGGGCGATTATCTGCTGCTTTAAGTAAAGCAACCAATTGCTGACGTAACAACTCTGGCTTACGTAAAGTCAGACGAATACCACGTAAGCCCAAGAATGGATTTTCTTCCTTTTCAATAGGCAAATACGGCAAAGGTTTGTCCCCGCCCACATCAAGTGTACGTACCACTAATGGACGATCCGCCAAAGCATCTAACACCACCCGATAATCGGCTTCCTGTGTAGCCTCATCAGGCGCACTGCTGTGTGACATAAAGACCAATTCTGTGCGTAGCAAACCAATTGCTTCTGCCCCATCGGCCACAGCCTGTATCGTAGCGCCCACTTTGCCAATATTGGCTGCGATTTCAACTTGATGTTGATCCAGTGTGATGGCAGGTTCTAAACAATGCTGTTCCGCTTGTTCTCGCAACTCACGCTGGCGTTGGCGCTCTGCAATGGCATGATCAATCTGATTTTGCTCGGGTGAGACCACATACTCACCACTATCCCCATTAATTAGCACTGTGGCATGGTTCTCAATATTTAAAACAGCTACACCCGCACCTACGACTGCTGGAATAGCCAGAGCACGTGCCACAATAGCACTATGGGCACTCGCTCCACCAACCGCGGTCAAAATGCCTGCAACACGATCTTTATTCAGACGCGCTACATCACTCGGGCCAACATCATGCATAATTAAGATATAAGGTTGCTCGGGTTCTGTGACATCGGCCACACCGCACAAAGCAGCCAAAACACGCTCACCAATATCCCTTAAATCAGCCGCACGCTCTGCCAGTAAACGATCGCTAAGTGCAGCCTGTGCGGTAGCAGCCACTTCAATATGATCATGCCAAGCTGCTGCAGCAGACAACCCTTGCTTTAAACCGCGTTGTACACTTTGGAGGAGGTCTGGATCATCCAGCATTTCCAAATGTGCCATGAATATCTGCTTAATGGCAGTAGATTCAGTATGTGCAATGAATTGACGTAAGTTATTTTTCACCTGATGAAGTGCAATTTCAAGCTTTTCATTCTCAGCTTTAAAACTCTGTCCGCGACGTTCATAACTAAATTCATGTGGCTTCACCACATGTGCAGGACCAAAAGCAAGGCCAGTTGATGCCGCAATACCGCAGCTACCCGTATCGCCATGTGATTCAAAAGGCATTAATTCCAAATTATTTACGACTGGGGCACTACTGCTATGCTGATGAGATACAAGGTCAACAGCTTCAACTTCTTCTCCTAAACCTTGTTGAACTGCATCAATAATCTGTTCTAAGCCTGCTACAGCATCGGTATCGGGTTGTGCAATAAAAGTCAGAGTTTGACCACGACGACACCCCATGGCTAATAATTTGGTTAAACTTTTTGCCGAAACGTAAGCCCCCTCATCTACAGCAACGAGAATATCCCCTGCAAATTTCTTGGTCATATTGACCAAGTGTGTCGCGGGACGTGCATGTAGACCATGAGCGTTAGCTAAGACAATACGACGAGATGGCCAATCAGGAATCAGTTCAGCACCAATTAACTGCGCCAACTGGTGACTATCTTGCTCTTGGTTGAGGGTATGAACTTGTTCAGTATCAAACAAAATATCCATTAACCGTTGAAACCGTTGCATATCCAGTTGCTCATTACTGGCAATACACACCAAAGTCTTGAGCATTTCCTGCTGATGGCTTAAAACCTGTTCCGCTTTTACCAAACTTACAGCTGGGCTCAAAACATGCTGGTTAGAAGTGATCGACCAGACCCCCTCCCCTAAATGAATCATGCTGTTTAGGTTTAAACCCGACAGAAAACCACACTCCACCATTTTTTGCTGTTTCAGCAACTGTGTTGCCTGCCAAATTAAATCTTCTACATCAAGTGCGGGAACTTGGGTGGCGATTAAATTTTCATGCAATGCCAAAGATGCGGGTTGGGCTTGTAATAATGCGATAATTTGCTCTGCAGATTGAGCCTGTTTCACTTGATCAGCGACATCATTAATTAAAGCTCGCGTCAAAATTTGTAAGACTTGCAAATGCTCATCTGATTTCGCAGCAATCACCACTGCTAAATAAATTTTATTTTCACCGTCCCAAACAACTCCTTCAGGAAAGTGTGCCAGACGAATACCAGTTTTTAAAATACATTGGCGAGACTGAGGCGTCCCATGCGGAATGGCAATTCCTTGCCCTAAATACGTTGCACTTTGTTGTTCGCGCACGGTCAACCCATGAATATAATCAGGTGTAACCAATTGGTCTTCGACTAAGATATCGACTAGACATTGCAACGCTTGTGCCTTATCAGTGGCGTGTTGTTTCATTCGAACATGTTGTATATCTAGCGCGAGCATAAAACGTCCTTGCAAAGCAGCATAGTGAGAAGCCATGCTTTTTTACTGCAGAAAAAATAAGTCGAATTCTACTCAGGATTTACACAAAAATCTGTATTTTTTGATTTTATCTTCATGATCATCATTACGACGCAATTAAGAAACGACGAGATTCTCCAGAGCTCAGTGTTGCGATAGTTGGGTTTAGTTCTAATTGAACCGCTCTATCTGATTTCAGGGGGTATATTTTACTTTTTTCATCGGATCACTACGCTTCGCTACGTCTTGAGAAGCAATGCGTCTCATCTCAGAAAGTTTGGTCTCCGACAAACCCGGTACGGTTCACCGTGCTTTAATGATATTGCTTCAATCTCTGTTGTAGAGTCATCCACCTACATGAAAATTCCTTTAGCCGCTGAGAAAATCGCTGCTGGCTTTCCATCCCCTGCCCAAGACTATGTAGATAAAACTCTAGACATGAATGAACACTTGATTAGAAATGAAGCAGCAACCTTTGTGGTGAAAGTCGCTTCACTTTCTATGCGAGATGCAGGTATTGAGATTGATGATGAACTGATTGTAGACCGAAGTATTGACGCCAAACATGAAGACATCGTGATTGCACTGATCGACAATGATTTCACTGTAAAACGCTTAATGATCGAAAATAATTATCGTTGGCTTAAAGCTGAAAATCCAGATTGCTCAGACATTCATCTGCAAGATGGCCAGGAAATGGTGATTTGGGGTGTGGTTACTTTTGTCATTAAGTCATTTAGAAATCGTTAATTTCTTTATTGGTTTCCTGCCCAATGACCATATATTCTCAGAAAATCTACGCTTTAGTAGACATTAATAATTGCTATGTGAGTTGTGAGCGCATCTTTAACCCTGGTCTAAAAGATAAACCAGTAATTGTCCTGTCTAATAATGATGGCTGCGCTGTAGCCCGCTCTCAAGAGGCCAAGGACCTAGGCATTAAGATGGGTGTTCCTCTATTTCAGATCAAGGACATCGTTGAACAGCATCAGGTCCAAGTGCTTTCTAGCAATTATGCCCTGTATGCAGAGATGTCACGCAGATTCATGAAAGTCCTGTCCGACTTTGTTTCTCCTAAAGAACAGGAGATTTACTCTATTGATGAATGTTTTCTCGATCTGACAGCCCATGCGGGAAATTACGACTTAACTGACTATACCCAGCACATTCGTCAGCGTATTTTTTCTTGGCTTGGTTTACCAGTATGTATTGGCATTGGCAGATCTAAGACAGAAGCAAAACTAGCAAACCACATTGCGAAAAAGAATGTTTATCTGAACGGTGTATGCAACCTAGTTTCAATGGATCCTTGCTCTGCTGAAGATCTGTACCAAGCTATAGAAGTGAGTGAAATCTGGGGAGTTGGCAGGAAGCACAGCCAAAAGCTCAACAGCATGGGGATACACTCAGTCATGGATTTCATTATGGCTTCGCCTCTGATGATCAGAGATCAGTTTTCTATCGTCATGCATAGGACATTACTGGAATTGCAGGGTGTTTCATGTATAGAGCTAGAGCATACGCGGGCACCAAAAAAGCAGATTGTTGCAAGCCGTTCTTTTGGACAAAGGATTTACCATATTGACGACTTAAAAGAAGCTATGAGCCTCTATGTGCAAGATGCAGTTACTCGTTTAAGAGGTGAAAATTTATTGTGTGGTTATATAATTGGCTTCGTACAATCTAACCCGTTTGACACGTATAGACCTTATTACAGCAAGTCAGCTGCAGTGACTTTACAAGAACCTACTGACAACCTGTTAGTGTTCTCTAAAATTGCTACCACGATGATTGATGACTTGTATACCAAAGATATTGCCTTTAAGAAATGTGGCGTGATCTTGACGTGCCTGGAGCCTAAAGCTTCCCATATTTATGACCTGTTCACTGACATGAAGCAAATAAGCTTAGACAATAACCTGATGGATTCACTTGAGGAAATCCATCATAAGTTTGGCAAAACCAAGCTGGCTTTAGGAGCAAGTACGTTACCGAATAGAACCTGGAACATGTCAAGAGATCGGCTAACTCAAAACTACTTCAAGTGGGATCAATTATTGAATGTGAAATAATTTGAATGATTTATTTCCTGCCAAATTTTGGCACTTACTTGGACAAGATTTGCAAAAAAGTTAGATGTTAAACAACAGCCTCAACTTTTCAAATTAGTAAAATCATCAATAGATAAATATCCATCGACTCTAGAGGATTTTCCTCGTCTGCAGCTCTATTCAGTAAAAGATGGTCATGCTCTGCAATTTTAGTTTTGCTTAGCGTGTATTGGCCGCCCACGATCTGTTCAGCTTAATGAGTTAGATGACATATCACCTGCTACCCTACATAAGCCTATGACTGTATTACACCAAGAGCGACTTTTTTAAAAAATTAACCCACTGTTCTATTTGTATTTAAATAGATATTCCTGGTTAATATTGGATTAAATATTCTTCATAGGCATGTAAATACTAGAGAGGTGGTCCCACTTGTTTGAACAACTAAAAGCGTATTTATAAGTGATATTCCGCTCTAGTTAAGCCACCTTGTTTTGTTGGGGTAGCTGATCATAGTAAAACTCATTTGGTGTCATTTTGTCTAGACTCGAATGAGGTCGTTTCAAATTATAAAACTCAAAATATGCACTTAATTGCTTTTTCGCATCTGTGACACTGCTATAAGCTTTGAGATACACCTCTTCATATTTAACGCTCCGCCATAATCGTTCAACCATCACATTATCTACCCATCGACCTTTACCATCCATACTGATTTGAATGCCATTTGATTTCAATACATCAATAAATGCATCACTGGTGAACTGACTGCCTTGGTCTGTATTCAATATTTCAGGTGATCCATATTTTTCAATCGCTTCATTTAAAACCGAAATACAAAAATCCACATCCATACTAGAGCCTGTTGAACATTCATAATTTGAGCCAGATATAAGCACAAGCAAGAGCGACCGTATTTTCATAACTCTGCTTGAGCTTATCAAATCTGGTGGCAACCGCCCTATACTGTTTTAGCTTAGCGAAAGCATTTTCTACTAGATGCCTGGCTTTATACAAGTCCCAGTCCATATGGTCGTTAGAAGACTGAGTGTTTCGTTTTCGAGGGATGTTATTATGCGTCCCTGCTTGTTCAATATGGGCTCGTAGTGCATCAGAATCATAGCCTTTATCGGCACATAAAACCTCTGTATCGCTCAAATTAACCTTATCTATTAAATCAGGTGCGACTTTGACATCGTGGGTTGTGCCATCTGATAAAAGAAAGATAATCGGATTGCCATGAGCATCAACTGCTAAGTGAATCTTGGTCGCGCGGCCTGCCACACTTTTGCTAATGGATTGTAGGTTCTCGTTGCCTCCATTGCTGTGCTGATGCGCTTTAATATGAGTGCCATCGATAAAGACCCACTCAAGGTCTGCGTCTTTGATCAGTAACGTAAATAATGCAATCAGCTTATTACTGCGAAACCAGCGCTGGTAAGCTTTATAGATGGTATTAGGCTTGCCAAAATACTCGGGTAAGTCGCGCCAAGGACAGCCAACACGCATGCGATAAAGCACGCCTTCAACCGTTTGTCTAAGATTTCCTTTGTCATAGATATTAAGTTCTAGTAATATAGGTTTCAGTCTTGTCCAGTGTTCATCTTTGAGCATGGTGCGAGGCATAGCGAACGATATCTTTTTTGTGTGAGAACTTAAAGATTAACCGTTCGCTATTTTTTTTGCCATTAATTTATACCCAATGTTCAACACGCCCTAATCGATACCCTATGCGCAAGTACCTTGCGGCTATGCCAATCAATCACAGCACATAAATAAACAAAGCCTTTTGCCATAGGGATATACGTTATATCCGTAGACCACACTTGATTACTGCGCTGAATAGCCAACCCTTTGAGCAGATATGGATATTTACGGTGAGCTTGATTAGCCTGGCTTAAATTTGGTTTGCAATATAACGCCTGAATACCCATTTTCTTCATTAAAGTACGTGTATGACGTCGTCCTATATGATGCCCTTGACGATTCAACAAATCACGCATCATACGACTGCCTGCAAAAGGATATTGCATATGTAATTCATCAATACATCGCATCAGCTTCAGATCTGATGAGCTAACAGGTTTTGGGCGATAATAATAACAACCACGGGAGACTTTCAGCAGCTTAGCTTGCTTAGATACTGAAATCTGAAGTGAGTCGTCGATTAACTTTTGTGGTTGAAGCGGCCCAGTTTCTTCAACACACCTTCTAAAAAATCAATTTCTAATGCCTGCTCACCGATTTTTGCATGTAACTTTTTAAGATCAATGGGGGGTTCTGATGGAGCTTTTGATTGATCGAAAGCTTGCGAGGAAGCTGAGATCAATTGATTTTTCCAGTCAATAATTTGGTTTTGATGAACATCAAATTCAGCACTCAATTCAGCAAGTGTTTTTTCTGCTTTAATCGCAGCAAGTGCTACCTTAGCTTTAAAATCATTTGAATGATTTCTTCTTGGTCTACGTGCCATAAAATACTCCATATATTGATGTTTATAACATCATTTGAGGAGCAGAATATCACTTATAGGAGTTGTTCAAATTTACGGATCCATCTCTAAAGCTTAACATTGGAAACTAAGCCGTGTTTCAAAACCTGTAATTTAATACAAAGGCTCAGTATTTGGTGACGTAATTCTTGTATTGCGTTTCAAAAGACATACCTGAAAGTGGTGATTATACATTTGAGATTCTATTTAAAATTTAAATTTAATCGGTCTTTACTATTAATATAGTTGAATATTCACGTAATATTGTTTTGTTTGAAAATTATTTTGAACTATTTCACAAATATTTGGTGAAATATGTAACAGTCTATATTATTTTTAATATGGTTAAGGTTAATAAAAATAATTAGATATGTTATGCCTGAAAATAGGGATATGAAAAAAATCCCCAAAATTTGGGATAAACAGGAAAAGTAAATAAAAATAAATAAATAAATTAAAAATATTTAATAAATTACAATTACATAATTTTAATTTTTACAAAAAATAATATTGCATGATAAGTCATGTGAATATGGGATATTAGGTTCTTTTTTTCTCAACTTGAATAAGAATGAGTCAGCACCTAGGGGAAGTGAAATTAATTGGATTTTATTAATAAATACCTTGGATGCGCATACTAATAAATCTCTAAAAGAGAATGGAGTAATTGCTATGAATAAATTAATCAAAGTAACGATGTCAGCATTAGTTTTAAGTTTAGGGACAGCAGCATATGCTGGTGGTAAACCAGGCGGTGGTGGGCACCCAGGCGGTGGGCACCATTCTGGAAATCATGGTTGTGGTTCTTCAGGTGATTGTAAGGGTAAGATTGATATTGATTTGGTAGTAGAAAAACACTGCGATCTTGATATTGATGAATCACTACTAACTTTGGATAAAACCAACAGTTATACAGACTCAACAAAGTTCCAAGTTCGCACCAATGCAAATTATTTCTTGGCAATTACAGCGCCAACGACTTTAGCTAATGGAAGTCGCACTGTTCCTGTAGCTGTAACGACAACCGGTGCTGGTGGTCCTTATAGCAGTCCTACAGTAATTAATTGGGATGGTACAGAGCATGAATATACTGTTCAGGCTTCATCAGCAGGTTTAGATGCAATGTCGACTTATGCTGGTACCTACAAAGGTACATATAAGGTCGAAGTCAAATTCTAACACCTAGATAACTTCATACTCATAGTTGGAGGTGTTTTAACACATCTCCAACTTCTTTCTTCATAAAAGAATAAGAGGTGGATATATGTTTCGATCATTGATTTTTATTCTTTTGGGGGTAGTTTGGACGTTGACTGCACATGCTGGAATTCAATTTAGTCCCATTCAAATGTATCTTAAAGACCCTACAAGACAAAAAAGTACAACTGTAGTTGTGGAAAGCACGGGTTTATCGACATCAAAACTTTTTGAGGTTTTAGCTTTTAAGTGGTCTCAAGATAATAAAGGTGAAGATATATTGATCGAAGATGAATCGATCTTATTTAACCCTAAAATTTTTGAACTTAAGCCTGAGTCAAAGCAGTTGGTGCGTGTTGGATTTACTCAGCCACCAGTATTGGCAACTGAAGGTACGTGGCGAGTCATCTTTAAAGAAGTAACGCCAGTTGCTGAAAACACAGCGATTAACTTTTTATTTAACTTTTCATTGCCTTTATTTGTGGGACCTCAAGCAGACCCTAAACTTTCAGTTAATTTGAAAAAGGCAGATGTATCACAAATAATCTATGTTGAAAATAAGGGGAGCTCTCATGTTAAGTTGACTGAGTTACAGGTTATAGATGCTAAAGGTATAACGATGACCAAAATGGCACTAAGCCAATATGTGCTTGGTGGTAATACTATTGAAATACCATTAGAAGGTTTTAAAACTAATGGTGAAATTAAAATTAAAATTAAAACAGAAGATGATGAGAAATACTTAGAATTTATGATCAAAGGGTGATGCTATGATAAAAAGAAATTTTTTTTTATTTATGGTTGTTACTGTAAGCCAAGTGAGCTTAAGTGCTGAAGTGCTTACACCAACGTCAGACCAGCAGCTCAACACAGCCATTGTCAATATTTGGGTCAATGGTGTGGACTATGGAGTGGAAAGTGTTGCTTTTGATCGTTTAGGAAAAAAATTTATTGAATGTACAGCATTATCAAATATTGGAATTGTGGTTGAAAAGTTAGAAAAGGACAGTGTTAAAAAAGATTTTTGTAGTTTGGCAAGCCCTTCCATTACCTTCACTGAAGATCCATCACTCCAGAGCTTAAATATTACCATTCCCGCTGAGTACTTCGCCAATTCGAGCAATAATTTTGTGTACAACACGCCGAGTAAAGCAAGCTTTGGTGGATTTTTAAATTATAGCTTGTTGTACTCACGTGATGAGGTTGAAGAAGAGTTTAATACCTTAGCAGAGCTTGGTATTTTTAAAGATTATTGGTTATTTAAAAATTCATTTATTTATAGAAATAATCCTCTTGATACTGAGAGTAAATTTCTCAGGGTTGAAAGTGTATTTGAATTAGAATTCCCTGATAAATTTTGGCGTTTGACATTAGGAGATAACACGACATCTTTAAACAGTTTAAATAATTCATTTCGCTTTGGTGGGCTTAGTTTTGGAACCAATTATATCGCACGCCCAGACTTTGTGTACTGGAATAGCCCAACATTACAGGGGAGTGCTGCAGTACCTTCAACGGTTGATTTATATTTGAATGGAGTCAATCTGTATCGAGAAAATGTTGGACCTGGAAATTATTCACTACCAACCAGTGGTTTATTAAATAAATCAGGAAATGCACAAATTGTTGTAGAAGATATTCTGGGTAATCGGACTGTTCGAAATTTTCCTATATATATTAATAACCGTTTGTTAAAGCCAAAGTTGGATGAATTTAATATTTCTATAGGTAAACTTCGGTACGGATATGATGAAGTGGAAAGTGATTATCGAGATTTTTTTACTAAGCTTTTATATCGTAGCGGAATTAATAATTACTCGACGCTTGGTACGGATATGCTATATAGCGATAAAGTCCAAAATGTGAGTTTATTGTGGACTCAAGCCATTAAGAATTATGTTTTATTAGATACGATATTATCAGGAAGTAACGCAGATGATAATAATGGTTATGCAGCTTCTTTAGGAATAAGTCGTGACTTTGCTTGGTGGTCTGTGGGTATGCAAAGTCAAATATATTCAAAAGAATATAGGTATTTAGATCTTGAGGATACTCTAACGTATAAAAAAATGACCAATCTATTTTATTTGACTCTTACAAATCTTAATTATTTGGATAGTGTAGGATTAAATTATATTGATCAGACTTATTATAACAATGATGAAGTGAGTCTTGATGATCGTAAAGTGCTTAATCTGAGTTTAGGTAAGAGATTGACACCGAAGTTAGATGTCGCTTTTGGATATTTTAAAGATTTTGGTGGGGATAGCGATTCAGGATTTAATATTGTCTTTAACTATGATTGGGGTGATCGACGTCGGCTAACTTTGGATCATTATACACAAAATGAAAGTACCCGTTTGAACTATTCTCGAACGACAATTGGTCAAGAAGGGTTTGATTATACCGTGGGTGTTAACCATATGGATAATGAGGTTAATTTAAATGGATACGGACTGTGGAAAACAAATGTTGGTGATTTGAGGCTCTCGCATGATGAATATAGTGATGGACGATTAAGTCAAGTGAATTTTAATGGCGCATTGGTTTGGTTGGGTAATCAGGTTGCTTTAACTAAATATGTTAATAATTCATTTGCTTTGTTAAATGTAAGTGATCATGCAGATTTAGATATTTACCGTTCTTCATCTTTGATTGGGAAGACCAATCAGAAAGGATATATGTTTGTACATAATATTATTCCATATATTCAATATGACTTATCTTTTGATCAGAACCAATTAAATATGGATGAAACTTTTGATTATGCTTCGAAGAAAATAGTTGGTTTAGATCAGCGGGGCTATAAAGTTAATTTCCCAATTTATCAAACTAAGCGAATAGCAGTTCGTTTAATTGATGCGCAAAGGCAACCTTTGATTCGTGGTGCTCAAGTTGTCGTTAACGATAAAACTGAAGAACCATATTTTGTAGACAGTAAAGGAGTGGTTTATGTCTATGCAACCCAAGCAGCAGCATATAAATTTTTCGTAAATTTACAAGGAGGTCAAACTTGCCAAGCAAATGTTGTGGTTTCGCAAAATCAATTCCAAGATCCGGAACACGAGATTTTGGATGTTTTATGTAAATAGGTGAATTATGAAAAAATATATAATATTGGTGTTGAGTGCGTGGATGGCAACATCAGCACAAGCAACACAACAATGTGCAATTGATGGTTTTTCAAACTCAAATATGCGATTAAGTAGTTATAGGCATAGTCAAGCTGCAACTTCATTTAATGTGCGTTGTGATCAAGGTTATTCGATTGTTTTTAACAGCGAAAACCTTACCAATGCAAGTGGAACAAGCTATGTTTCCAATGGGCCTTATAAGTTGCGGACCCAATTAAATTTGCAAGGTGCTGGGCAAAATTTATGGGGGGTTCAATTAAGACAAGCACCATCTGAAAGACAGAAATATGTAATTGCCGTTCAACTGCAAGATAATCCCTATAATGGTGTGCCTGCAGGTGTGTATAAAGATAGGGTTTCTGTTGATATAATTTTTTAAAGAGAATGGATATGCAGTATTCATTATTTTAGTCCAAGATTTCATATGTGACTCTTGGACTTTTTATTTATAAGTATGTTAATAAGCGGGTTTTCATTAATTTATTGTGGTCATAAAATATTCACATGTGTGTTCTAAGATTGAATAAAATATAACGATATAAGAGTGTTTAATGAATCTGCTCAATTATCCAACGCAGTTTGAACAACGATCGAATAAATTATTCAAATTTTCTTTCAAAAATCAGAACCTCAATCCTAAATTTCAACATAACTATTCAATTCAAACACTAATCCGGCCCCCTCTAAAAATCGCCATTGTGACAGATACGTGGGCGCCAGAAATTAATGGTGTTGCACATTCTTTATTGCAACTGTGTAAGGGCTTGCAGCAACAAGGCAACTCCATTTTTTTAATACGCCCAGAACAGTCCGAAAGTTGTCAGGATTTTCGACCTGATCAAGAGTGTTTGGTTCGAGCGCAGTCGATTCCTAAATATTCAGGTTTACAATTTGGCTGGCCGCAACTGATCAAACTCAGTAAAGCTTTAAAAAAAGCCCAAGTCGACATTGTGCATATAGTCACTGAAGGGCCTTTGGGTTTTGCTATGCTCCAACTGGCGCGTTCATTACAGATTCCTGTTTCCAGTGGCTTTCACTCGGCCTTTCATGAAGAGGTGGTCCCACATGTTTGAACAACTAAAAGCTTATTTATAAGTGATACTCTGCTCTAGTTAAGCTACCTTATTTTGTTGTGGTAGCTGGTCATAGTAAAACTCATCTGGAGTCATTTTGTCCAGACTCGAATGAGGTCGTTTCAAATTATAAAATTCAAAATATGCGTTTAATTGCTTCTTCGCATCCAAAACATTGCTGTAGGCTTTGAGATACACCTCTTCATATTTAACGCTCCGCCATAATCGTTCAACCATCACATTATCTACCCATCGACCTTTACCATCCATACTGATTTGAATGCCATTTGATTTCAATACATCAATAAATGCATCACTGGTAAACTGACTGCCTTGGTCTGTATTAAATATTTCAGGTCGACCATATTTTTCAATAGCTTCATTTAATGTTTCTATGCAAAATGTAACCTCCATACTAATCGATACTCTATGCGCAAGTACCTTGCGGCTATGCCAATCAATCACAGCACATAAATAAACAAAGCCTTTTGCCATAGGGATATACGTTATATCCGTAGACCACACTTGATTACTGCGCTGAATAGCCAATCCTTTGAGCAGATATAGATATTTACGGTGAGCTTGATTAGCCTGGCTTAAATTTGGTTTGCAATATAACGCCTGAATACCCATTTTCTTCATTAAAGTACGTGTATGACGTCGTCCTATATGATGCCCTTGACGATTCAACAAATCACGCATCATACGACTGCCTGCAAAAGGATATTGCATATGTAATTCATCAATACATCGCATCAGCTTCAGATCTGATGAGCTAACAGGTTTTGGGCGATAATAATAACAACCACGGGAGACTTTCAGCAGCTTAGCTTGCTTAGATACTGAAATCTGAAGTGAGTCGTCGATTAACTTTTGTGGTTGAAGCGGCCCAGTTTCTTCAACACACCTTCTAAAAAATCAATTTCTAATGCCTGCTCACCGATTTTTGCATGTAACTTTTTAAGATCAATGGGGGGTTCTGATGGAGCTTTTGATTGATCGAAAGCTTGTGAGGAAGCTGAGATCAATTGATTTTTCCAGTCAATAATTTGGTTTTGATGAACATCAAACTCAGAACTCAATTCAGCAAGTGTTTTTTCTGCTTTGATCGCAGCAAGTGCTACCTTAGCCTTAAAGTCGTTTGAATGATTTCTTCTTGGTCTACGTGCCATAAAATACTCCATATATTGATGTTTATAACATCATTTGAGGAGCAGAATATCACTTATAGGAGTTGTTCAAATTTACGGATCCATCTCTCTAGGCATCATTATCATCAATAGTGATCACCTGTTAGCTGTTTATAAATGTCGGTTCAAAGTTTTCATATCTCTTTCACTCATTGTGTAATTTATTTAAGGTTCTCTTTGCATTGACTGCATCCATGTGTACCACCAATAAGAAAAGAAAAACCCCGCTCAATAACTTGACGGGGCTGTTAGTGCCGTAACAATTTCGGCTAGGGATTAGATATTTTTTTCAAGAAAAAAATCTGTTTAACTCTCCCAAATTAAACAGATCAATTTGCGCTGTATCACTAATTATTCAGTATTATTTATTTGCACTAAATATAAAATCAAATTATTTCACTATGATGAAAATAGTTTATTTGATTCTTAAATATCACTTAACGTCTTTCAAAAAATTACGACAAACCTTAGATTTTCCAGCAAAAACTATGTAATCAACTTCCATTGTACTATATAGACCAAATATACGCTTTACGAATCGGAATAGTTATTTCCCCTTTTAAATTAATTTGAATGAAAATTTAAAAAGTAATATTTCTCTAATCCATAGTTTTAAAAAAAAGAAGCTCAATGGAGCTTCTTTTTTTTAAAACTATGGATCGGTCTGAGCCAAAATTTTTATCTTTTATCAATAAATCCTTTTTATTCTTTATAATTTTGCGTGCTGTATTGCTCAACTGGCAATCGGGACAAGGCCTTTTGCCCTTTTTCACCAGGTAACCCTTCTACATACTGCAAAAATGCTTCTGCATAATCTAATCCCACATCTATACGACGCTCACCAGTAATGTCTTTAAAGCTTGTGTAAAAGTCCTGACCATCAGCCAGAAAGTTGATGGTAATTACTTGATAGGTCTGATTCATATTTAATGGCTGATATTGACCTTGTGCATTTCGAACCTTTAAATTGGATAAACGCTGACCCTTTGCCTTAGTTAAATCTACATCCCATTGTAGTCCACCCGCATATGGATAACTGCCTGTGTTATTACTCGTAACAGCATCCATGGCATCTTCCAGCACTGCTTTAATTTCTTGGCCAGTTGCATTTAATTGTACTAAGGTATTTTTGAATGGCAGCACTGTATAAATTTTCTCTACCGTAATATCACCTTGAGGCAGATCTACCCTTACCCCTCCTCCGTTTTGGATTGAAATATCTGCATTAAAATATTTTTTACCTTGCTGTAGAAATGCTTCGGCAACCAGCTGCTGTACATCACCCCCATGCTGATTAATAAAATCTGCTTTATTGCAGACATCACCTAAACTAGAACGTGATGTATCTTTGGTCATTCCTGGAACACGACGTAAGCATAAATTATCATTAGCAATGGCAACTTTTTCTTTGCCTAATAAGTTTTTAGCGACTTTATACGGTTCTAAAATACTTAAAGCTATAGCATCAGGCTGTACAATACGTAAGGAGTTACTATTTTCAATATCTCGCTTAATAGAATCTAGTTCCGTACTCATCAATGCTGGAGCATCTTTAGCTGTACGTTTAAAATCATCGCCAATCAATACATTGGCTTTTCCTGCACATGCTTCAATTTTACCATCGGCATCAAAGTTGACTTTGAGTTGTCCGACGACATAACTATATTGCCATGCCTGTACAACACAGACCTGATCACCATCTTTATTTTTTAATACAGTGGGATAGTCACCCTCTGGGCTTATACCGTAACTTTTAAGTTTCGCATCTGCCAGCAAGGTATGAGAATCTCCGCCAACAATGACATCAACGCCTGACAATTTAGTGGCTAAATCTTTTTCTAACCCGTACCCTAAATGAGATTGAACAATAATTTTATTGATGCCTTGCTGTTTTAGCTCATCAATATATTTTTGTGCAGTAACTACTTCATCATTAAATACAGTATCTTGATTTGGTCGAGAAGCATTTTTAGTTTTATTGGCAATCGTTAAACCAATTAAAGCAATTTTCTGCCCTTCTTTTTCCATAACTGTATAAGGTTTAACAAGGTTAGTTTGGTATAGTGCTGAAGTTTTTCCAAACTCGACATTTGCACTCAAGACTTGGGTTTTATTTTCACAATTACCTTTATCATTTAAGAATCCAATAAATTTTTTTAAGCCATCATCCGTATTATCGAATTCATGATTACCTAGCGTTAACGTATCGAAACAAACACTATTCATGAGATCTGCCTCTGCTTCACCTTCTTTCAAAGTAAAATAGAGGTCCCCAGTAATGGCATCACCTGAATGAATTTTTATTGGATTCTTCTCAGTGCTTGCCAAAGTATTCATCAACGCAGCAACGCGTGCAAAACCACCATTAGAGACTTGTATTTCTTCACGTTTACCCATCGAAGTTTCAAGCATTAATATAGTACTTTCCTCATCCAAATGTGAATGACTGTCATTAATATGTACTAAATTGACTTCCAGCGGTTTAGGAGGAATAACAGGCGTTATATTCGTATTTTCTTTACTATCATTATTACACCCAGTTAAAAACATACTAGAAACTAATAAACTGCATGTAAAACCCGAATACCTAGTTAGTTTATTATTAAAAGACATGACCACCCCACCTGATTATAATTTAAACAAACATCATGTAGGTCTGCTGTTTAAAATTCATGACATTCACTATTTTTTCTAATTGTTTTTTAACAAATGGTTAAGTTATCCCATTAGGGAACTTTTCATTTCATGCCCCAAGCTTAAATTATAAATTTTGAATAAGCATATGTTTGATTATTGCTTGGCTAATTTTTTAAGCACTCAATAAAATAAGAAGAAATATGAAATTTCCCCTTATAGAAGAGGTGGTTCCACATGTTTGAACAACTAAAAGCTTATTTATAAGTGATACTCTGCTCTAGTTAAGCTACCTTATTTTGTTGTGGTAGCTGGTCATAGTAAAACTCATCTGGAGTCATTTTGTCCAGACTCGAATGAGGTCGTTTCAAATTATAAAATTCAAAATATGCGTTTAATTGCTTCTTCGCATCCAAAACATTGCTGTAGGCTTTGAGATACACCTCTTCATATTTAACGCTCCGCCATAATCGTTCAACCATCACATTATCTACCCATCGACCTTTACCATCCATACTGATTTGAATGCCATTTGATTTCAATACATCAATAAATGCATCACTGGTAAACTGACTGCCTTGGTCTGTATTAAATATTTCAGGTCGACCATATTTTTCAATAGCTTCATTTAATGTTTCTATGCAAAATGTAACCTCCATACTAATCGATACTCTATGCGCAAGTACCTTGCGGCTATGCCAATCAATCACAGCACATAAATAAACAAAGCCTTTTGCCATAGGGATATACGTTATATCCGTAGACCACACTTGATTACTGCGCTGAATAGCCAATCCTTTGAGCAGATATAGATATTTACGGTGAGCTTGATTAGCCTGGCTTAAATTTGGTTTGCAATATAACGCCTGAATACCCATTTTCTTCATTAAAGTACGTGTATGACGTCGTCCTATATGATGCCCTTGACGATTCAACAAATCACGCATCATACGACTGCCTGCAAAAGGATATTGCATATGTAATTCATCAATACATCGCATCAGCTTCAGATCTGATGAGCTAACAGGTTTTGGGCGATAATAATAACAACCACGAGAGACTTTCAGTAACTTAGCTTGTTTAGATACTGAAATCTGAAGTGAGTGATCGATTAACTTTTGTGGTTGAAGCGGCCCAGTTTCTTCAACACACCTTCTAAAAAATCAATTTCTAATGCCTGCTCACCGATTTTTGCATGTAACTTTTTAAGATCAATGGGAGGTTCTGATGGAGCTTTTGATTGATCGAAAGCTTGTGAGGAAGCTGAGATCAATTGATTTTTCCAGTCAATAATTTGGTTTTGATGAACATCAAACTCAGAACTCAATTCAGCAAGTGTTTTTTCTGCTTTGATCGCAGCAAGTGCTACCTTAGCCTTAAAGTCGTTTGAATGATTTCTTCTTGGTCTACGTGCCATAAAATACTCCATATATTGATGTTTATAACATCATTTGAGGAGCAGAGTATCACTTATAGGAGTTGTTCAAATTTCCGGATCCATCTCTTAGATTAAATTTATTTCGTCAGTTTTCTTAATTTACAGTCGATGAACTCATATCAAAATTTACGTCTGCGTATCATGGAAACTAAAACGAGGCCCGTTAAGGTTAACATTGACCAGATCCCCATGCTGCCACCGCTTATTTTTCCTGTATCAGGATTACTCGATATATTTTCGTTTAAATCCATATCAACAATTACAGGATCATGATCGGAAGAACGGAATGCATCATCGCTATAGAATGCTGCAATTTGCTCATCTGTTTTATATTCTTCGTTATAGTCTAAGGCCGTCGGCTCATCAGCATTGATGTGCCAAGCAAAAGCGCGTTTCACCATTGGATATAAGTCTGCATCAGCAATTGCATGGTCTAGGTTTCCTGCGCCCCCATTGCCATTGGCATCACTTGCAACACCAAATACATAACTATAGGCTGTTTTACCTTGTCCAATTTTTTCGTCATTGAGCAAGACTTTATAATTGGCTTTTTCTAATGCTAAAATCGGATCTTCTTTAGCATAACTATTCATATCACCGACCAGCAAATAATTTGGTTTAGCCACTTGTGTTGGATTTTTTGCAATCCACTGCATAAGTTCTTGTACTGCAGTTAAACGTGTTGCATTCCAGCAACCTTGACCATCACCCTGATCAGCATCGGCCAGAGTTTTATCGGTAGGACAACTGCCTTTCGACTTTAAGTGATTGGGTACTATCGTAAATATTTTTCCACCATTTACAGATTGGAAACTTTGCGCCATGGTGACACGGTTCTTTTCAGTCTGATCATCATAAACTGCAGGCTCACCTACAGGTTTTACGCGCTTACTGTTATAGATAATCGCAACTGCAATTGCATCTGTACCTAATTTTGTCATTTGGGTTGGAATGACATATTTCCAGTCTGCACCTAAGGCTTGCGATAAGTATGCCACTGCACTTTTATCATCAAAACCATTATTTGCGATTTCCATTAACCCATACACATCGGCATCAATTGTTTTTAAAGCACTGACAATTTTTTGATGTTGCTTCTTAAACTCAGTTTCTGAGCTTGCACCACGTTCTGTTGGGAAACCTTTTTCTGAACCATTATCATAATTTAAGACATTAAAAGCCGCAGCGCGAATTTGTTTAACATCTTTTGGAATCACCGTTGAAGGACGTAAATTAGTATCCTTGATAATTTCAGGTTGTACCTTCCCCTGTATCGGTTGAATTCGCCATGCATTAAAACGATATTCTAAAATCCCCTCAACATTTTTCAGTTCAGAACCTGTTCTTAATGTATTTATGGCATTGAAGTTTTGCGGAAGTAATGGTGTTCTATTTTGATTATTATAGCCATCATCCAAGATAATTTTAGAAAGCAGATTTTGCTGGGCTAATGCAACTGCTTCAGCAGATTTTGCAGGATATAGATTAGTTGGAATATACAAGCGACCTAAACTTAAAGATAGCTCACCATAACGACCGTAATTGTAATTTTCACTTATCGTTAAAGTTTGTGGGATTTTAACCAGCATCCCTTGATAGCGTTTAGGTACATTTCCTGCTATCTCCGTCAAACTGGTAAACGGTAAATTAAGTGCCTGTGCCGTGACTGTATTGGATGCTTGTGTATGACAGGTTTGAATATTTTGATCAAGTTGATCTATTTGGAGTTGGTTTTGATATGAGGTTAAACGACCTTTTAAAATAACCTCTTCACCTACTTTTCCTCCAGTGATTTTACTACTTGCAGGAAGATAGACAAAAATAGCATTACTTAAATTGGATTTGGCTTTACTATCGGGCGTTTGTATATAAAAACCAGAAAAACCATTGTCATAACGGTAGTCTGCGGTAATAACACCACGAACAACATATGGTTGATTTTCTGCGGCAGATTGTAGGTCCGCAATCGCCGTATCTGCTGTATTACAACTGATAGGAGTAACGGGGGAGGTTATAGGCGCGCTTGTATCTAAATACTGGGAAAACTCATTTCGATCAGACCATTTAGACCATTCGCTTTCTAACTCAAATGCTGTTGCAGGATCAATTGAAGTTACATTATTTGAAGTTTTAGTACGTGACAAACTATTTTGATAACTACTAAAACCCACTCCCCAACCAGTACCTGGATCCTCTCCCACACGACCAAAACGGTCTATTGGAGTACCTTTATAAAACAGGACCAAGGTATCATCTCCATTAAATGCAAGTCCTGCCACTTGATTGACTTTATTACCAATTACTGCCTGCAACTCTGTTCGACCAATAATGTATTTTGCTTTACTTGCCAATGAACCTTCTAATTGAAAAGTCGCAGATTTCGTGGTTGAACCATTAGTAAATTGTTGAATCTCATAATCAGCTAAGTTCACTGTTAAACTGTCAGGGTTATAGATTTCCAAACCCTTTTTATTAGATGTACCATCTATATACTGACTAAACATTAATTGTGCATGTGCAGAAAACGAGCACCCCATAAGTATTAAACTTAAACTCAATATTTTTGGTTTTATATTCATAATGATTTTGAACAGTTGTTAAAATTCAAAATAGCTTAGTTTTTATACATGACATCACTATGAATAACTGATGACAGTTTTAGTGAAATCGCTTTTCTAGAATTTTTCTCATTAAGCCCCCAAGTTGTCCCGGTTTAAATCAACGTTGCCCCTTTTCTTCTAAATTCAGATAAAAGTCTGAATATTACCCAGATGAAATAACAATACAGTACGATGTCATAAATATGTCATGAAACAGTCACAGAATACTTAGTTGAATAAAGTTTAATTCTTAGCCTTTCTACAGAATTAGTCATTTTTTTATTTACAAAGAGTCAATTAACCTCTTTCAAAGGCTTTAAAGAATTTTCTATTAGCTTCCTTCAGCGCTGCAATCTGACTTTATAAGAGCCATAAATGACTACCTTAAATGTGTCTTCAAACTCTTCATCACATCCGTTAAAAAAGTATATAAATAGAGAGCTCTCACTATTTGAGTTTCATAAGCGGGTGTTGGCACAGGCGAAAGATACTGAATACCCTTTACTTGAACGATTAAATTTTTTAATTATTTTTTCAAGTAATCTGGATGAGTTTTTTGAAATACGAGTTGCCAGTTTAATGCAACAAATTGAACTTTCAGATCATGCTAGAGCTCGTCCAGATAACTCACTCCTCTCAGATATAGTCACCACCATTTCCAAACTTGCACACGAAGCTGTCGAAGAACAGTATAAAATACTTAATTATAATCTCTTACCACAACTGCAAGGACATGGTGTTCATTTCATTCAGTATGGTGACATCCTCGAAAAACATAAAGAATGGATTAAGGACTATTTCCATAATGAAGTTCGACCTGTGGTCACACCTATCAGTTTAGATCCAGCCCACCCCTTTCCTCGGCTAGTGAATAAAAGTCTAAATTTCATTGTAACCCTAGAAGGTAAAGATGCATTTGGACGAAAAATTGATTTGGCGATTGTTCCCGCACCACGATCATTACCTAGATTAGTAAAGTTACCTAATAGTATTTCTGGCGAGGATGAACACTACATTCTACTTTCAGCCATTATTCAGCAACATCTTCATGAGTTATTTCCAGGGGTAACCACCACTGGATGTTATCAATTTCGGGTCACACGTAATGCAGATTTAACTATCTCAGAAGATGTTGAAGACTTAGCAATTGCCTTAAAAGATGAACTATCCTCACGGCGCTTTGGTCGGGCTGTAAGACTTGAGGTGACTAAAAATTGCCCTGAAAATATTATTGATTATTTACTTGGACAATTTGATCTTAAGCAAGAGCAACTCTATCGTATTGACGGCCCGCTTAATCTGGCGCGCTTTATATCGAACTTCAATTTGCCAGAGTTACGTTTTCCTCCCCATGTACAAAAATTACCGAAAGTGTTGTATGGGAAAAAATCCATATTTGAGGTATTAAAAACCGGAGATGTTTTATTACATCACCCTTTTCACTCTTTCGCTCCGGTCATTAAGCTACTGAAAGAGGCAGCCCATGATCCACATGTGTTAGCCATAAAACAAACCCTTTATCGGAGTGGTGTACATTCTGAAATTGTGCAAGTCCTTGCTGAAGCGGCACGAAATGGTAAGGAAGTCACAGCAGTGATTGAATTACGTGCTCGCTTTGATGAAGAGTCAAATATCGAAGTTGCCAATCTATTACAAGAAGCTGGGGCGGTTGTTGTATATGGGATCGTTGGCTATAAAACCCACGCCAAAATGATTCTGATCGTGCGTCGTGAAATAGACAAAATTAAACGTTATGTTCATTTAGGCACAGGTAACTATCATGCAATGAATGCCAAAATCTATACTGATTATGGACTACTGACCAGTGATGCTGATATTTGTGAAGATGTCCATAAAGTCTTTCAGGAGCTCACAGGCATGGGGAAAATGGTCAAATTGAAAAAACTTTTTCATGCACCATTTACTCTGCATTCTCAATTGATTGAACTCATCGAAACTGAAACTGAAAATAGCAAAGCAGGCAAAAAAGCGCAGATTATTATTAAAGTAAATGCCTTAACTGAACCTCAACTAATTGATGCCCTATATAGGGCATCTAAAGCGGGCGTTCAAATCGATTTGATTGTCCGTTCAATTTGCTGCTTACGCCCACAGGTGAAAGGGCTTTCTGAAAATATTCGAGTCCGCTCAATTGTGGGACGTTTTTTAGAACATACCCGGGTTTATTATTTTTACCATCAGGGCGAAAACAAGCTTTATTGCGCCAGTGCAGATTGGATGGGGCGTAATTTATTCTCTCGCATCGAGACCTGTTTCCCAATCGAAGATAAAAAACTTCGTAAACAAATTCTGCAAGATGGCTTAATGAATTATCTTCAAGATAACCGCCGTGCATGGGAGCTTCAAGCAGATGGAACATGGATTCAATGTACACCAAGTTTGGATAAGCCCATGTATATCGCACAACAGCACTTATTAAACCATACATCTTAATTAACCCGAATCCTGTTTAAGCCACTGATTCTATAATTAGAATTTTTGGCTTATTTTGATGGGTGAGTTGATATGCACATAACAATGCGTAAATCCCCAAATTAAAATCCGCGGAATCAGGGACAAAGCCAAGCTCTTAATTCCTTGGGCCTTGGCTGCCATGATTTTTGTTCCCATTACATAAAATCTGTTTTTGGGCTTATAAAAAACCTGCCTGCTACGACTAAAATTACGTTTTTATTCAAGCCATGATCCTCGGTATGCCGAACTAAAACAGCAATTAATTCACTTTGCCGGATTATATACGCGGCTACTAAAATATGAGCATCAGTATTGCAAATACGATCAAACATCTGGATATTGATAGCTATAGGGATGAAATGTTATAAAAAAATATCCGGGCATTGGCCCGGATATTTAAACTCTAAGCAGCTTAGGCAGTTTGCTTTAACGGTTTGATTTCATTTAATTCATGATCTAATTGAAGCTGATACGCACGGCTTTGATCAACCTGATAACTACGATTCTGGATGCTATCGATAAAAATCCAGTTCGCCTGTACCTGATCCGGGGTAAATGCAACACTCAAGTATCCGCGTTGATTCAAATTACAATAATTCAGCTCATCAATTAGCGTAGTAAATGCCATTTCAAATTCCTGTAACTGGGCTAAGGGAATCTGCAAATACTTCTCCATACCCGGTGATGAAACTGAACTGGTCGCTAGTTCTACCCCGACTGTACTGCCGGCTTGATCTCTCAAAGTGGAGTTCCAGGCATTATGGGTATCTCCTGCAAGTACAATCAGTTTTTTATTCAGCTGTTTACAAGCCGTATAAATCACCTCACGCTCCACGACGTACCCATCCCAGGCATCAAGATTATAAGGCACAACAGTCAGTATTCTGGCTAATTCTGCCTTTGTCAAAGTTGGATCATTTTGCAGATAGCGTATTTTTAGGCCTACCAGTTCTGTCAGCATCTGACGCACTTGTAGCAACACATCTGCAGTGGCCTGACCACTGGTGATCTGCCCCAAAACAGCCAGAATTTCGGCCGGAATTAGCATCTTGCTCATCAGCACCTGCTGACCCAGCACATTCCAGACGGCATTCGATTGGCTGAGTTGTTTCAGTATCCATTCACGTTGTGTATGTCCTAACAAGGTACGCGTCGGATTGAGCAAATCTGTCTGAAATTTATTGACATCTAGTCCTGTCGCGGTAAGATAGTCAGCATATTGCAATTGCTTGTTACGCGCCAAAATACGAGTATCCAGCATATTCAGCTGAACCAGATCACCAAAATTAAACTGGCGATAAATATTCAAATGATCTTTTTCAGACACTGGACGAATCGGCATCCATTCAAAATAGGCCTGCAAAGCAGCCAGCTTACGTGCAAAAAAATCACCTTCTGAAACATCATGATTTTCCGCACCCTGCTCCCAGGTATCATTGGTCAGCTCATGATCATCCCAGACCACAATAAATGGATGACGCTGATGTGCTGCTTGTAAGTCCGCATCAGTTCGATACAAGGCATAACGCTTGCGGTAGTCTTCCAGTTTAATGATTTCCTCAGCATTATCTGCAGCCAGACTTCGGCCTAATGCTGCAGCCTGTTCAGTCGCATAACCACCCATCCCGTACTCATAAATGTAATCCCCTAAATGAATCACCACATCTAGGTCTTGCTGGGCAATTTCCTGATAGATATGAAAATATCCGGCTGGATAATTGGAACATGAACAAACGGCAAATTGCACCAGCTTGCTTTGCGTGGCTAAAGTTTTGGTTTGACCGACAGATGAATATACCGATGCACACTTAAAACGGTAAAAATAAGTTTGCCCTGCCGATAGACGATCCGCATCGACTTTAACCGTGAAATCTTGCGACCGACTGGTTTCAACTTGTCCTGTATTGATTATCTGGCGAAAATCCTGATCGGCAGCAATTTCCCACTGCACCTGATAACGCAGGTTTTCATCTTCCGGACTTAAGCGTGTCCATAGAATTATCCGATCCTGTAAGGGATCACCACTGGCCACCCCATGTTTAAAAGCGACTTTAGGATGTGCCTGAGCTTGATCTGAAGCATCCTCATCACTGCCACAAGCGGTCAAAGATATGGGTAAAGACAAAGCACCGAAGCCTGCAATGGAGGTCTTAAGCAGTTCACGTCTGGATATTTTTTTAGTCATAACAGCTTGCTATTGTGGGTTTTTTGTTCTTTTTTAATCCAGTTCGATGACATTAATATCTCTAAATTATGACATTTCTATGAAGCCTAATTTTTCCAAGTCCTAAATATACCAAATGACGATAAAACTAATTTCTGAGAGGCTGAGTTGGGCTATTCGAATTCTTATAGACTGATGACTTTATTTAGAAAATTTCCAATAAGTTGCTTCAAATTTCAGAAAGAAATCATCAATTACGCAGAATAATTCGTTACTATTGAACATCGGGGCTAAAGCTTTAGGTTTGGTAACTCAACTGATGGCTCTAGTCCTCTTATTTTTCAAGTTTATTTCTTATCCGCGATTCGGGTTAATTAACCTGGGGTGATTACTCCATAAGCTATTAGCCCTTAAATGCGCTTTGTACTTTAATCTAATCTCAATAATTAAAGATTAGATTAAAAGAACCCCAAATTAAATGGTTGAAAGATATGAGTGATATCAGCGTAAAAAAAGTCAATAAATTAATTGAAGAGTTTGAACAAGAAGGAAATAAGGTAGACCGATTGGAGATAGGTTCCAAAACATATGCAGCCTTGATGTTAGATAAGAAATTTGCTGATAAAGTCACAAAATCAAATGAAGACCCTAAAGAGCGTCTTTATAAACAAATAAAAATTTAGCTGGTTACTGAAAAACATTATTTTAAGGTTAGGTGAAATAATTTTCTTTCCTAAGATAAAAAATCAGATTAACTCTGAACTAATACAGTTCAGCGCTTACTCAGAATAATTCCAGTAAATTTATTTGAAATAAAAACCTTAAAAGCGTTATTTTCACTCGATAAAGCCTCCATCAATCAAGAGGAAGCTCGCGTAAGCTTCCTCTTGTAAAAATTGTGGGACAGCAGTGGCAGTCCAAAATATGGTTATGTGTGTCTAGAATTTTGGTGGCTATTCAGTCCATCATTACCTACATTCCAACTCTCTAGTTTTCCAACTAGCCCAGGTTATAATAATGGCCACCCAAAATACGATTGATCTATTATGAACACCACCAATGATCCTTTACACGGTAAAAAACTTGCTGACATTTTGGATGAATTATTGGATTACTACGGTGGCTTTGAAGGTTTAAGTCGTAAAATTGAGATTAGATGTTTTTGCATAGACCCAAGTGTTAAATCATCATTGCGATTCTTGCGTACCACCCCATGGGCACGTGAAAAAGTAGAAAACTTATATTTGTATGTCTTACGCCAAAAGGCCAAACAGAAATCGTAGCAGTCAAAGCCCTAACCTCATCATAATATTATACCAAATAGTAAACTACTCTTAGAAAGAGAATATATATGTCGGTAATTATTGTTGATTTACATATTAAAATTAGTGACCAAAACTTAAAGCACCCTACTCTACCTTAAATTACACCACACAAAATAAAAACCCTATATAACTGTTATATATAGGGTTTATTGAAATACCAATTATGTTATTTAGTGTATTTTATGTCGGTGACTATTGCCAAGGTTGGGGTATTACTCATACCGATTCTACTGCCTTTACGCTTTTATTCCATTTCGGTTCAGGCGCATGATAATGCTCCACAGCATCCAATACTTCCTCAATTGAACTTGAGAAGATCAAGGCATCGGTAAAACGTGACTGGGTAAATCCAGCCTCAGTCGTTTTCATCAGGAAATTTAGTAATTCATCATAAAATCCGTGGATATTTAAAAATGCACAAGGTTTCTGATGAAGGCCCAACTGCCCCCAAGTCAACTGCTCAAAAATTTCTTCTAAAGTCCCCACCCCGCCCGGCAAGGCAATAAACGCATCTGCCAGATCAGACATTTTTGTTTTACGTTCATGCATATTTTTCACTACATGCAGCTCTGTTAACAGCGGATGAGCCAATTCTGCATCGACCAGATTTTGTGGAATCACTCCAATGACTGTTCCACCGGCATTTAAGGCACTATCAGCCACAACACCCATCAGACCAGCTCGGCCACCCCCATAAACCAGTGTGATTCCACGATTCGCAATAGACTCACCCAAAGCTTGGGCCTGCTCTTTAAAATTTTTGCTATTCCCCATAGCTGAACCACAAAAGACTGCAATAGATTTCATTTTTTATCCCCTCATCAATCAACATATTCTAACTGCATTAAAATAAAAAAATTGTCTTAAAAACAGGCAAAATAGCCATAAGCGGCTAGTTTATCGAAGCTCATGATTCAGAATAAATCCTCACTTCTACAGAAAATATGGATAATTTTTAGTCAGACATATACGCATTGACTTACATCGATTCTGGTTCTTTGCGGCTATCCCGGATAGTGGAATTTTCCTATGATACTTACATCAGGAACAGGAAGTTCCATATAACAATCACAATAGATAAGCACAAGGATTGTAAGGTACGACAGGAGTTATACCGAGCTAACCAATACGAAAAACCCCGGCAGGATGCCGGGGTTTTTTATTAATCTTTATATTAGTCAATCAGGTTACTAATGACCTGAGATTTTATATTTGGCTATTCTCTGAATGGTACTACTGATCTCGAATGGGTTAGACAGCAGGATTTGACAAATGCAAGCCAATCCACAAAGATAAGTGAATAAAAATAATCATGAGTAGAACAATATGTCCCATCCGCTTTCCAGCCTTGAATATCAACCTGATATTCTGGGTGAAGGTTATGAACAGGCCACTTTAGAATTTCCGCCAGATACTGAAGGTACAGTAGTTGCCACACTGATCCGCAAAAAGACAGACCAGCCCACCTCTAAAGCTGTCCTCTATATTCACGGCTTTATTGATTATTTTTTCCAGACTGAAATGGCAGAGCGTTTTAATCAGCAAGGTTTTGATTTTTATGCGTTGGATTTACGTAAATATGGCCGATCCTATATGTCCCATCAGAAATTTTATAATGTCTATCATCTATCAGAATACGATGCAGAAATCAGTCAGGCTCTCGAAATTATTGGACAGGAAGGCCATGATACGGTTTTACTCAGTGGCCATTCTACCGGCGGACTAATTACTACCCTGTATGCAGCACATCATCCAGATCATCCTTTAATTAAAGGCTTGTGGCTCAATAGTCCTTTTTATGACTTTAATATGACACCTTTTGAGAAAAAGTTTGTGGTGCCTAAATTGAGCCGTCTGGGAAAACGTTTTCCGGAAATGCTATTTCCTAGCCGCTTAAACCGTCATTATGTGCCCAGCCTACATATTAGCTATCAGGGGGAATGGCATTTTGATCTGGAATGGAAAAAACCCAGCTATCACTGGGTGCGTCTGAGTTTTGTACATGCCATTCACGAAGCACAAAAAGAAATTCATCAAGGTATACGTTTAAATATTCCGACTTTGCTGATGCATGCCCATAAAACCACTTATCCCCTACGTTTTAACCGTAATGCCCAAACCAGTGATGTGATTCTTCAGGTACACGACATGATTGAACATGCACAGAAAATCCAGGGCGATGTGCAACTCTGTTCGATTCAAAATGGGGTACATGATCTGGTTCTTTCAGAAAAACCGGTTCGTGAGCAGGTCTATCAGCAGCTATTTCAATGGCTGGAGAATAAGGCCCTATAAGCCAGATGAATAAGATAGGTAGAAAGCTCTGCCTGTCTTATTTTCTAATAATTTTATTTACCTATTTTTCCTGAATATAAAATAAAAATATCAAGCTGATCAGTAATGCTTTTTACATATTAAAATCATTTCGTTATAACAATAAGATATTCAAATTTATAAAAATAATAAATTCTATTTTTATTCAAATGTTGCCTTTTGTAGCAAGCTTGTAAGTATTTATCCTGCGATTTTTTTCCCTCTCTATAGTAGAGCTGAGATGTTGAATCTGAAGACTTTTGCAGAGCAGAAGTGGTTCGGCATTCATCAATAATAATCATATCAAGGAATAGAATTATGCGTTATGCAGATCCCAATACTGACGGTTCAAAAGTGCAATTTAAATCCCAATACGAAAACTTCATTGGCGGAAAATGGGTCCCACCCATCAAAGGTGAATATTTTGATAATGTCTCTCCCGTAGATGGTAAAGCCTTTACCAAAGTTCCGCGCTCATCAGTGGAAGATATTGAACTGGCGCTCGATGCGGCTCATGCCGCCAAACAGCAATGGAATAACAGCTCCCCTACTACCCGTTCCAATATTTTATTAAAAATCGCTGACCGACTTGAGGAGAATCTTGAACTGCTGGCAGTCGCAGAGACCTGGGATAACGGTAAGCCAATCCGAGAAACCCTGGCAGCAGATATTCCTTTAGCCATTGACCATTTCCGTTACTTTGCCGGCTGTATTCGCGCCCAGGAAGGTGGAATTTCCGAAATTGATGAAGATACCATTGCCTACCATTTTCATGAACCTTTAGGTGTGGTTGGGCAGATTATCCCGTGGAACTTCCCGATTCTAATGGCTGCCTGGAAACTGGCCCCTGCTCTCGCAGCCGGAAACTGTATTGTGTTGAAACCCGCTGAACAGACGCCAGTGAGTATTTTGGTACTGGTTGAGCTGATTCAGGATCTGTTGCCTGAAGGTGTGTTAAACATCGTGAATGGCTACGGCGTTGAAGTCGGCCGTCCACTGGCGACTAATCCACGCATTGCCAAGATTGCCTTTACCGGTTCTACCGCTGTGGGTCAGCTGATCATGCAATATGCGACTGAAAATATTATTCCAGTCACTCTGGAACTTGGGGGTAAATCTCCAAACCTGTTCTTTGCAGACATTATGGATCAGGAAGATGACTTCCTGGAAAAAGCCCTGGAAGGCTTCGCTATGTTTGCCCTGAACCAAGGTGAAATCTGTACCTGTCCTTCACGTGCGCTGGTTCAGGAAAGTATTGCAGACCAGTTTCTTGAGCGTGCCGTGGAACGAGTAAAGCGGATTAAGACAGGTCATCCACTGGATACCGAGACCATGATCGGGGCGCAGGCTTCTCAGGAGCAACAGGACAAAATTCTGGGCTGTATTGCAACAGGCCGCGAAGAAGGTGCGGAAATCTTGTTAGGCGGTAATGAACGTCAGGAAGTGGGACAAGGTTTTTATATCGAGCCAACGATTTTTAAAGGTTCCAATGACATGCGAACCTTTCAGGAAGAAATTTTTGGACCGGTATTGGCTGTGACGACTTTTAAAGACTTCGATGAAGCCATCAAGATTGCCAATGATACGATTTATGGACTCGGTGCTGGTGTCTGGTCACGTTCAGCGCATACATCCTACCGTGCCGGTCGTGCGATTCAGGCCGGTCGGGTCTGGACCAACTGCTATCACATCTACCCGGCTCATGCAGCTTTTGGTGGCTATAAAAAATCCGGGATTGGTCGTGAAAACCATCGCATGATGCTGGATCATTATCAGCAAACCAAAAACCTGTTAGTGAGTTATTCAACCAAACCAGCAGGCTTCTTCTAAACTGATCTAAATTCGGGTGGACTTCGGTCCGCCTGATTCATTCATTATTTCAAACAGAATTTTAAACTGATTGGTAAAAAATTTATAAAGGGAAGAATGAGGAGGTATACGTATTTTTAGGAGCTGTATTAACTAATAAATAAAACTGCATAAAAAATAAGAGATTATTTATAGTTATGTTGATTTTAAATAAGTTTGTCATTTTTTATGCTTTCCGATCGTTTAAAAATACAGCATAAAGCCTGTGCTTTCATTTAAAGTCGACTTTTCATGCTACGCAAGACTGTGTATAACAATGAACCCCTGAGGGAAAGCAATAAGCATAGGCAAAATTGCTTAAAAAGCGTTAGACTATGCAGTAATAATGTCATGATTCGGTCTGGTATAGATCAAAAAAGAAGGTGAAGGTTGATGCCGCTCAATACAGTTGAAGAGCTTGTAGCAGATATCCGTGCAGGAAAAATGGTTATCCTGATGGATGACGAAGACCGTGAGAATGAAGGCGATCTGGTGATTGCTGCGACCCACGTGCGTCCTGAAGACATCAACTTTATGATCACCCATGCGCGTGGTCTGGTTTGCCTGACTTTAAGCAAAGAACGTTGCCAGCAGTTAAATCTACCCTTGATGGTGGATGCCAACGGCGCTCAGCACGGAACCAACTTCACCCTTTCAATTGAAGCAGCCAACGGCATTACTACCGGTATTTCTGCAGCTGAACGTGCGCACACCATTCAAACTGCGGTGGCTGCACATGCCAAACCAAGTGACATCGTACAGCCTGGTCATATCTTCCCATTGATGGCACAGCCAGGTGGCGTATTGCACCGTGCCGGTCATACTGAAGCCGGTTGTGACCTGTCTCGTCTTGCGGGTCTGGAACCTGCATCTGTGATCTGTGAAATCATCAAAGAAGACGGCACTATGGCGCGTCGTCCAGATCTTGAAATTTTCGCAGAAAAACATGGCCTGAAAATTGGCACTATTGCTGATCTGATTCACTACCGTATGACCAATGAGCAAACGGTTGAGCGTATTGACCAGCAAACTATAGATACTGAATACGGTGTGTTTGATCTCTATCGTTACCGTGAAATCGGTAACCCGGACATTCATTTAGCACTGGTGAAAGGTCAGCCTAAAGACGGCGTGACGACTGTACGTGTGCATGGCTTTAACCCAACCCGTGATTTATTAAAGCTGAACAAGCAAGATGGTGAACCGGCCTGGAATCTGGACCGTGCCTTAAAAGAAATTTCAAACAGTGATCGTGGTGTTCTGGTCTGGATTGGCCAGCGCCATTTACAGGACTTAGGCCCTGCCCTGGATACACTGACAGCACCAAAAAATGTAAAATCCAATGCTGCACTTTCCCAGCAGTATCAGACCATTGGTGTCGGCGCACAAATTTTACGTGACCTCGGCGTGGAAAAAATGAAGCTGCTCAGCTCTCCATTACGTTTCAATGCCCTGTCCGGCTTTAACTTAGAAGTGGTGGAATACATCACCGCACAACAAACATCAGAGAAATAATCGAGGTTCCTATGGCAGTTCGCCGTATTGAAGGTATGTTGCATCTCGCGAACGAAGACCGTTATGCGATTTTAGTTGGTCGTTTTAATAGCTTTGTTGTTGAACATCTGTTAGAAGGTGCCATTGATACATTGAAACGCCATGGCGTATCAGAGGATAATATTACTGTTGTTCATGCACCTGGTGCTTGGGAACTTCCTGTAGTTGCGAAAAAACTGGCAGCTTCAGATCGTTTCGATGCCATCATCGCGCTGGGCGCTGTGATTCGTGGCAGCACGCCTCACTTCGATTTTGTAGCTGGTGAATGTGCCAAAGGTCTGGGCGTGGTTGGCCTGGACACTGGCTTACCAGTGATTAATGGTGTATTGACTACGGATAGTATCGAACAGGCGATTGAACGCTCGGGTACAAAAGCAGGTAATAAAGGTAGTGAAGCTGCCTTGACTGCTATTGAAATGGTTAACTTGTTAAAGGCTATTTAACGCTATGTCGCAAACACTTCAAGCAACTTATGCAGCAAAACGTAAAGCACGTCGCTTTGCTGTACAAGGAATTTATGAATGGCAGATGAGCCACAATCCGGTGCATGAGATTGAAGCACGTACTCGTGTGGACAATGCCATGCACAAAGTGGATCTCAGCTATTATCATGAATTGTTGACTCAAGTGGTTGCCAATCATGAAGCATTGGATGCTTTGCTTATCCCTGTGCTGGATCGTGAACTTTCTGCACTTGATGGTGTAGAACTCGCTACACTTCGCCTAGGCGCCTATGAACTCAAAGAACATTTTGAGATTCCATACCGCGTGGTTCTGGATGAAGCAATTGAGTTAGCTAAACACTTTGGCGGTGCAGACAGCCATAAATACATCAATGGTGTATTGGACCGTTTAGCGACAACTTTACGTGCAGCAGAAAAACAGCAAGCCAACTAATCTAGTCGAATTGTTGTATGGCTGAGTTTTCGATTATCGATACCTATTTTAATCGTCAGAATAAAAATTCTGTCGATTTAGGCGTTGGCGATGACTCAGCCTTGCTCACCCCTCCTCTACAGCAACAACTGGTCATCTGTGCCGACACCCTCGTTGCTGGACGTCATTTTCCTTTAGACACCGATCCTCATGCGATTGGCTGGAAATCTGTCGCTGTTAATCTTTCTGATATTGCAGCCATGGGCGCTACCCCGCATAGTATTTTACTCGCCTTGAGCCTACCCCAAATTGATCATGACTGGTTAAAAGCCTTTAGTCAGGGTCTCTATGATTGTTGCGATCAATTTGGTGTGAGCTTAATTGGTGGTGATACCACACAAAGTCCTCATTTGACCTTATCTGTGACTGCCCTGGGCTGGGTAGAGATTGGTAAAGCTGTACCCCGTTCAGGTGCTAAGCCTGGTGATCTGATTTGTGTATCCGGTACAGTGGGTGATGCTGCTTTTGCTTTAAATCATCTTGGTCATCCATTACAGAAACGTTTGGATTATCCAACCCCACGCTGTCAGTTGGGTACTGCCTTAAAAGGCCTAGCCAACAGTATGATTGATGTCTCGGATGGCCTCGCACAGGATCTGGGACATATTCTCAAAGCTTCTCAGGTAGGAGCGACTTTAGGACTTGAAAAGTTACCGATCAGTCCTGCCCTGCAGGCATTAAATGATGAACAGCGTTGGCAATACGCACTCGCGGGTGGTGATGACTACGAGTTATGCTTTACAATAAGCCCGCAAAATTATGAAAAATTATTGCAAAAACATCTGGATGTTTCGATTAGTATGATTGGCTCCATTCAGCAGCAACACGGTTTAACTTTTGAAAAAGATGGCGTAGATCATTCACTTCAATTTAACGGATATCAACATTTTGCATAAACTTGCGATCAATTTTAAAAGCATGTCATGGATCAACCGGCTCATTGTCTTTAGTGGGGTAGGATTTGGTTCTGGTCTGGCGCCTAAAGCGCCCGGAACTTTTGGTTCAGCTTTTGCACTTTTATTTGTACCCATCTGGCTCTACTTAGGTTTTGTAAATAGTCTTTTTGCCATTGTCATCATGTCCCTGATTGGCATATATATCTGTGGCCAAACAGCCAAAGTCATGGGTGTACATGATGATGGACGTATTGTTTGGGATGAGTTTGCAGGACAATCCATTACCTTTTTGCCACTGATCTATTTAGGTCAGATGAACTGGTTATGGCTACTCATTGGCTTTGCCCTGTTCCGATTATTTGATGTCTGGAAACCTTGGCCGATTCGAGTCATTGACCGTCAGGTTGGGGGTGGTTTTGGCATCATGCTGGATGACATTATCGCTGGCCTCTGGGCAGCACTTTGTATTTGGATTTATTTTTACTTCACGATGGCTTAAGCCATATCTAGGATTAGAACATGTCTACGACTGTGATTATTCTTGCTGCAGGTAAAGGAACCCGTATGCGTTCCAACTTACCGAAAGTATTACAACCGCTTGCAGGACGACCTTTACTCGGCCATGTGGTCGACACAACAAAAAAACTCAATGCAGACAATATTATTACCATTTATGGTCATGGCGGTGAGCAGGTTCAGTCCGCATTTGCAGACCAAGATATCCAGTGGGTAGAACAAGCTGAACAGTTTGGTACCGGTCATGCCGTACAAATGACACTACCTGTTTTGCCGAAAGATGGTATTTCACTAATCCTGTCTGGTGATGTCCCTTGTATTAGCCAGCAGACGCTTCAGAATCTGCTCGATGCTACTCAAGAGCAAGGTATTGGCCTAGTGACATTAACGCTTGCAGATGCCAGTGGTTATGGTCGTATTGTGCGTAAAGATGGTCAGATTCAAGCCATTGTTGAACATAAAGATGCTTCTGAAGAACAGCGTCAAATTAAAGAAATTAATACCGGTATTTATGCAGTCAGCAATGCCAAATTACATGAATGGCTACCACATTTAAGCAATGACAATGCCCAAGGTGAATATTACCTGACGGATATCGTGGCAATGGCACTGGCAGATGGTATGAGTGTTGCATCTGTAGAACCTGAGCTGGCTTTCGAGGTGGAAGGCGTCAATGACCGTGTGCAACTGGCTGCATTGGAGCGTCAGTTCCAGGCTTATCAAGCTAAACAGTTGATGCAGCAAGGTGTACATCTGATTGACCCAAGCCGTTTTGACTTACGTGGTCAACTCACTGTTGGTAAAGATGTACGGATCGATATCAATGTCATTATCGAAGGTGATTGCGAACTCGGTGATAATGTTGAAATCGGTGCAGGCTGCGTGATTAAAAATACCAAGATTGCTGCGGGTACTAAAGTTCAGCCATATAGCGTGTTTGATAATGCTGTTATCGGTGAAGATGCACAGATTGGTCCATTTGCACGCTTGCGTCCAGGGACAAAACTGGCAGCTGAAGTCCATATTGGCAACTTTGTTGAAGTGAAAAATTCTAGTATTGGTCTAGGTTCCAAAGCGAATCACTTCACTTACTTAGGTGATGCTGAAGTCGGTAGCGGTTCCAATATTGGTGCAGGGACGATTACCTGCAACTATGACGGTGCCAACAAATTTAAGACTATCATTGGGGATCATGCTTTTATTGGTTCTAACAGCTCTCTGGTTGCACCGGTCCAGATCGGTAATGGCGCGACAGTGGGAGCGGGTTCAACGATTACCCGTGATGTGGCAGAGAACAGTTTAGCGGTAGAACGTTCTAAGCAATTTGCCAAAGAAAACTATCATCGTCCGCAAAAAATCAAGAAATAAGAGGAAGTTAGTATGTGTGGTATCGTCGGTGGCATCGCGGAACGTAATATCAGCAATATCTTAATTGAAGGCCTAAAACGTCTTGAATACCGTGGTTATGACTCTGCGGGTCTGGCCTTAATCAATAATAGCCAAGTGCTCCGTGAACGTCGTGTGGGTAAAGTCGCGAACCTTGAACAAGCTGTGAATGAATCACAGATTAATGGTTCATTAGGCATCGCTCATACACGCTGGGCAACTCATGGTAAACCGACTGAAAACAATGCCCACCCCCATTTATCCGGCAATGTCGCTGTGGTTCATAACGGTATCATTGAAAACTACCAGGAGCTGAAAGACGATCTTGAAGCTTTAGGCTATGTGTTCACTTCTCAGACCGATACCGAAGTGGTTGCCCATCTGGTCAATGATGCACTGAAATCTGCCCCTAGCCTGCTTGAAGCTGTTCGTCAGGTTGTACCACAGCTGAAAGGTGCTTATGCGCTCGGGATCGTACATACAGATCATCCAGATGAATTGATTACTGTTCGTGAAGGTTCACCATTGGTGATTGGTGTCGGGATTGGTGAAAACTTTATCAGTTCTGACCAGTTGGCTTTATTACCAATTACCAACCGCTTCATCTATCTGGAAGAAGGTGATATTGCACGTCTGACCCGTACTACCATTGAAGTATTTGTGGATGGTCAACTGGTGGATCGCCCAGTAAAAGAACTGGATGCAACCGTGAGCAATGCTTCTAAGGGTGAATATAAGCACTACATGCTCAAAGAAATCTATGAGCAGCCTGAAGCGCTAAAACAGACCATTTCACAAGCCCTAAATGGCAATACACTGCGTGAAGACTTTCTGGTGAATGCTGAACAGGATTTTTCAACAATCCAGCAAATCCAAATTATTGCCTGTGGTACCAGTTACCATGCTGGCATGATTGCTAAATACTGGTTTGAACAGCTGATTGATCTGCCTTGTCAGGTCGAGATTGCCAGTGAATTCCGTTACCGTACGCCAGTGATTGTCAATAACACACTCTATGTGTGTATTTCTCAGTCAGGTGAAACAGCCGATACCTTAGCTGCTCTGCGTGATACCCAAAAACGTGCTATGTCAAAAGGTGTACACATTACTACGATGACGATTTGTAATGTTGCAACTTCTTCAATGGTACGTGAAACAGATTACAGTCTGCTGACTTTAGCGGGTCCTGAAATTGGTGTGGCTTCAACCAAAGCTTTTACCACTCAGCTGGCTGCACTAATGCTACTGGTGCTAAAAATTGGTACAGTGAAAAATGCCATTTCAGCTGAACAGATGACTGAGATCACCACTGGACTATGGCATATGCCTAAGGTACTTCTAGATACTTTAAGTCATGATGATGAAATTCTGCGTCTCTCTGAACTCTTTGTAGAGAAACAGCACTGTCTGTTCCTCGGTCGTGGTACACACTTCCCGATTGCACTGGAAGGTGCACTGAAGTTGAAAGAAATTTCTTATATTCATGCGGAAGGTTATGCGGCGGGTGAGCTGAAGCACGGTCCATTGGCACTGGTGGATAATGATATGCCAGTAGTGATTCTGGCGCCACAGGATGACATGCTTGATAAACTGAAATCCAATATGGAAGAAGTTCAGGCACGTGGTGGTGAGCTCTTTGTTTTTGCCGATGAAAATAGCGGTATTAAAGCCAAAGAACGCCAGCATGTCGTACATATTCCTGAAGTAAACGCTGTTTTAGCGCCAATTGTTTATTGTATTCCAGTACAGCTACTGTCTTACCATGTGGCAGTCCTGCGTGGTACTGATGTTGACCAGCCACGTAATCTGGCAAAATCAGTAACAGTAGAATAACTCATAAAATTAGCCTGTTATATGTGTAAGAAAGTAAAATAGTTCAATACTATGTAATAAAGCCTAGACTTAGTGTAACAAAGTCCCATACTTTTTTTGACATATATAAAATAATATTTATATTTTCAATGTGTTAAAATAAAAGTATGGGACTTTTTTATTTCGTGGCTATATTTAAAGAGCACAAACCAAGAAAGGATGATACTTTATTTAAATAGTTATTTAAAAATTTAATAAATAAAATCAATAAGTTATAAAAAATCAAGTATTAAACTATTTTACTCTACAATAAAAATATAAATTTTTCGATTTCACTAAAAAATCTAGGGTCTGTTGACACTTACTGTTCATAATTAACCCTATAACGGTAACCATAAAAATATACAGGCTAAGGCAACAGAACTTTGATAATTTCTTTTGAGCTTGTCATATCGAGTAGCTATTCCTCTAAATTGCTTTAATCTACAAAACATATTTTCAACTAAATGCCTGATTTTATATAAATACCAGTCCATATGGTCATTGTTCGATTGGCTATTCGTTTTCTTTGGTATATTCGCTTTAGTCCCTGTTTTCCTGATCTGTTCACGCAGTGGTTCTGAATCATAGCCTTTATCTGCGCATACCACTTTTGTCTCTTTTAAATCTAATGTTGATATTAAATCAGGCGCAACTTTAACATCATGTGTGGTTCCATCGGTAATCATGAAATCAATAGGATTGCCATGTGCATCAACAATCAAATGTATTTTTGAGGAGTTTCCTCCTACACTTTTAGAAATAGATTGATTCGCTATGCCGGCAGAATGTTGATGAGCACGTACATGAGAGCCATCAATAAAAATCCATTCCATATCGGGGCATGAGGCTAGTAATTTGAATAATCTACGTAACTTACCGCTGCTTGACCAACGATTAAAACTTTTGAAAATAGAGTTTGAATGACCAAAACAAGAAGGAATATCTCGCCACGGACAGCCTGTTCTAATTCTATAGAGAATAGCTTCAATAAAATTGCGTAAATTTGAGTTGTGGTGAATGGATAAATTACGCAGAATAACTTTCAACTTTTGCCAGTGTTGATCTGTCAGCATGGTACGAGGCATAGCGAATAGTAAAATTGGGTTTGGTGATTTGATTTTACTACTTCGCTATTTTTTTAAGCTAAAAGTGTCAACACACCCTAATTTAGTCCTCAAGAAATCTATAAATTTTTATATAAAATTTATTTTTTCTCATAAGTTAAAGTAATATATTAATCATTACAATTACAAACTTTAAATTAAATAAATACTTGATTATTAAAAATAAAATAATTTAATTATCACCCTAACAGCAATATTTAAATAGAAATAAACAATCATACTAAGTAAAAATATTTAATTCATAAAAATAAAATATAAGACTATATTGATTAAAAATAAATCAAGTGCTAGGTTTAAAGAAAAGTATGGGGTTTCAGATGGCATCAAAAGAACAACAATTACGCTGGCTACAAGAAGGACGTGGCCAAGGGCGATTACATTCATATAAGCCTTTTTTAAATGTTAGAGATAACAAATCCCTGACGGAACGGTCTAGCCGTGTATATGGTTATAAAACCCAAAGAACTCATCATTTATTTTCTGACTTAGAGTTAGCTTTATTTCTCGCATTAGACAGAATTCAAGAGGTCGAAGATATACGCGAGCAAATTCCACTTGATCTTACAACTACCCTGCAAATTGCTGAAGATTTAAAAATTCAGCACCCTATCGAAAAGAATGTTCATCAAATTCTTACTTCAACTTTTTTTGTTGTAAACAACTCCCCGCTAAAGCCTCCTTGCTTTGTTATAAAAGCTATCAAGTCCGCGCACCTAGATCAAAAGAAGACCATTGCCCAATTGGAACTTGAAAGACGTTATTGGGATGAACAACAAGTACCTTGGTTTGTCGTTACAGAAAAAGAGATTTCACCAACAGCAATAGAAAATATTAAATGGCTCTACCCACTGAATAGAGCAACTGACGATATCCATATCTTTTCAAAAATAGACTTTTATCAGAGTCATTTTCTCCAAAAACCTGAACTTACCCTGATAGAGCTATCCAAATACCTTGACACTCAGTATTCCATGGAAACAGGCGCATCTCTTCTAGAAATAAGAGAACTGCTTGCCCAGCGGTATTTTTTGTTCGATATCTCCAAAAGCTATAGAAAAATACGTGGTCGGGACATTGAGATCGGGAATATTCAACATTTGGAGAAACTTAAAAATGTTTCAGGTTAATCATGTTTATAAACTAGATCATCGGTTTCGCATTCTGAAAATATATCCTCAGCATTTGGTTTGGATAGATATTGAGTCTGACAAAGCATTGCCCGAACTCTTTCCAATTTCAGAACTCGAACAACGAATTGAACTAGGGCAAGCCGAACTGACTGATGATCCATTCTCTGATCTCAGTTTGTTCACTGTAACGGAAGGATCTATCTACCAAACAAAGCGTGATCAAAACTTTGCCATAATCAAACCAGTTATTGAACATGAACGATTTTATGAACGTAAAGAGCGTGCTTATCTGATTAACCAACTTGTACAAGAAAAAGTCGCGACTAAGCAAACTATTTATCGTTTATTACGGCACTATTGGCAACGTGGCATGACACCTAATGCACTTATTCCTCATTACTATAATTCTGGGGGAAAAGGTATAAAAAAAAGAGTGACTGAAAATAAATTAGGACGACCACGTGTCATTTCTGAAGGGACAGGTGCATTAATTGATACCACTGTCGAAAATTTATTTAAAAAAGTCATCAATCAATATTTACTGAATGACAAAAAATTTTCGGTCAAATACGCTTACCGAAAATTTTTGATACTTTATCAAGAACGTTACCCTGATATACCAGAGAGCGAATATCCTTCTTTTTGGCAATTTAAATATTTTTATGAGAGAGATTTCAACCGCACCATCAGGCTGAAAAAACGTTCTCATCAAATTGAATATTTAAAAGATACAAGGCCTTTAGTATCTACAACAAACTCTCAAGTCTTGGGGCCAGGTTCTCGATATCAAATTGATGCCACAATTGCAGATATATATCTTATCTCTGATTCTGATCGTGCATGCATTATCGGCCGCCCGACTGTCTATTTCATGATAGATGAATTTAGTCGCATGGTGACCGGTATGTATGTCGGCCTTGAAAATCCCTCCTATGTCACCAGCATGCAAGTTCTACGCATCGCTATGTGTGACAAAGTCGAATACTGTAAAAATTTTGGCCGTGAAATACGCTCTGAAGATTGGCCTTGTATTGGTTTACCTGAAGCCATTTTAGCGGATCGCGGTGAATTGCTTGGTCATCAAATTGAACATCTAGAAAAAAGTTTTGCTATACGAATTGAAAATGCACCGGCATACAGAGGTGATCTCAAAGGTATCATTGAACGCTATTTTCGTACTATCCAAGCCGAATTTAAGCCGTATGCGCCAGGTGTTGTACAGCCTATTAAAGAAAAGAAACGTGGTGGCACAGACTACCGTTTAGATGCCACTCTGACTGTGCATGAATTTACTAAGATCATACTCAACTCTGTATTAATGCATAATCAGACACATGAGATTAGATCCTATGATCGTGATATTGATATGCCAACAGATCTTCCCAATATTCCATTACAGTTATGGAATTGGGGAATCCAAAACCGGACCGGAAAATTAAGAACAGCTTCTGAACGTGCTATTTATATTGCACTCTTGCCCCGAACTGAAGGTACTCTCTCTCATTTAGGTATCAAGGTTTTTGGCCTTTACTATATTTGTAAAGAAATCTTAGAAAATGGCTGGATGCATCGGTCTACCTCAACACGTCGCCCCAAAAAAATAACCGTGGCATACGATCCTGCTAATGCAGAAAAAGTGTATCTCTTTTTCTCTCCTTCGACATCAGATTGCTGGGAAGCACATCTAGCCCAACGTTCAAGAGAATTTATAGGATGCAGCTTTTGGGAGGTTTGGAAAGTTCAAAAAGAGCAAAAGTCAATACAAGCAAATTACCATATGTCATTGCAACTCGCACGGGCTGAATTAGAGCGCTCAAATGAGGAGATTATTCAAAAAGCCATTGCATCCACGCGGGCATCGACTCACAGCAATGCTCAGCGTCTTTCCAAGATCAAAGAAAATCGTCTAAAAGCACGTGATAAAGAACGAGAGATGTTGAAAAACTCTCTGTCCGAAAGTGAATTCAGTGAAGACCTGCCAAGCAACATCCTTCCTTTTTCAAAAAATGCAGCACAGACCGATGAGCATGATTCATATGATCGACCTGCATTTTTTGATCAACTATTTGATGATGACTGAAGTGAGGAACAACCATGAAAGTAAAAGCTATCTATCAACCGAGCTTTGGTCAATACAAAGGTAACCCGCTCATTGAAGCCTTGCCGCCAATACGTGATTTTAACGATATTAAAACGGCTTTGAAATGTACTGTAGACATCAGTCCACTTGAAAAACATGAACCTGGGGTAGTCAGAAGCCACCTGATTGCTCAGCTAATGAATAGTTTCTTTCTTCCAATTTCAAGACACTATTCACTTGAGCAAAAGATCGCAATTATGATTCGTGATGGATATGTCGCACGTAATCTTGAGAATGGTAATTTAGCCACTCATCTGCAGAATGGTTACGAACGGATGATGACAGGTGAAATTAATGCATTTCGCTTTAAAACAGCCCAGTCAACCGCAAAAAGTATGTCTTTCATTGGTTGTTCAGGTAGTGGAAAAACCACCACATTAAATCGGATCCTAGCTACATATCCTCAGGTCATTTTTCATGAGAAATATAATTTTACCCAAATTGTCTACCTTAAAATTGACTGTCCGCACGATGGTTCATTAAAAAGCTTATGTCTGCATTTCTTTAGAGCCGTGGATTCTGCTATTGGTTCGGATTATGAGAAAAAATATGCTCTTAAAAGGCACGGCATTGAAACTCTGATGCATCTGATGAGCCAAATCGCCAATCTACATGCGATTGGCTTATTAATTATTGATGAAATTCAGCACTTAAGCGTCAACAAGTCCGGTGGTGAAAAAAAGATGCTTAATTTTTTCGTCACGCTTGTCAATATCATCAGTTTGCCAGTCGTAATGGTAGGAACCCCAAAAGCCCGCCCTATATTTGATGCTGATTTCAGATCAGCCCGAAGAGCTATTGGATTTGGCGCTGTGTTATGGGAGCCGATTAAAAATGAAAAAAATAGTATTTCTCCTCACACCCAGCAAGTCGTCAAGTCTGAATGGGTGGGGTTTACAGATACACTTTGGAAATACCAATGGTTGACCAAAGCAGACCTAACCCTGTCTGAAGATATACGAGAATGTTGGTATGAACTGTCACAAGGTATACCTGATATCGTTGTTAAACTGTTTGTACTGGCTCAAATCCGAGCAATTGAGACTGGGATAGAGCGCATCACCATCAAACTGCTGAAGACCACCTATGAGCAGGATATGATCCCAATCCATGCCATGATTGAGGCGTTACGTAGTCAAGATCCTGCAAGAATTGCGCAGTATTCAGACTTAATTATTCCTGAAGTCGACAAAAAGCTCCTGTACTTACAGGAGAAAATCAGAAAAGCACACTTCGAAAAAGATGATGTCGATATCTATGACGGCAATTCACAGGCGATCCGTATGCATCGTCTACTGATTGAATTGGGCTATCAATCAGATCTATTACCCAACATCATTAAACGAGCTTTTCAGTCTTATCCAGATACAGATATACAAATTTTGTTGCCAGTGATCATGCAATGGCTCAAAGATGAAAATGATCTCGAAAAAGTAATGGACGAAGAGCAGAAAAAGGCGCCTCAATCTACTCGAAAATCCACGAATACTGCTGCAGTCTGGCATCGCTTAGAAAGTGCTGATTTACGTTTTCAATACAGTCAAAAAGAATCCCACCTATCCTTTTACCAACATCTGAAAAACCACACAGAGTACGTGCTCGATATTGAGCAATGGCTCAGGGAGAGTTAACAGTATGTTTAATTTTCCGATGCCTCATGTCGATGAGCTGATATATAGTACTGTAGCGCGTGCTGGAATACGTTTGGCACTTACCAGTCCCAAACAGCTCCTCGATGAAGTGTTTCAGAACCGTAAAGTTTCTGCGACCGTAGATCTTCCCTCTCATTTGGACAAAATTCTGCAGTGGCTACCCTCAGCACACTATGACGTAATGTATCTCATTAACCATCACACATTATTTCCACTGTATACATTCTTTATTCCTGAAGAAAGACGACAGGACTGCTTACGATTCATGCAAGGAGCATCGCATGGTGCCTTACACTTAACAGTGGGGTTGAATGCATCAAAAGTTCGTATTCCAGAATACTTACGCTATTGCCCTCAGTGTTTCGACGAACAATTACAAATATATGGAGAATGGTATTGGTCAAGACTATGGCAAGTTCCAGGCGTCACTTGCTGCCCTCAACATGGCAAGCTACTTAATAGTAGGGTGAAATACAGACCAATCCATAAGCATGAATTCAAAGCCGCCTGTGTGGATAATTGTCCAATACTTGAACAAGAACCCGCATCCCCAGACGAAATTTTGATTGCCCAAAAAGCCACTGAACTCTGTTCACTTGCAAACAGCTCTTCTGCCACCTTACAGCAATGGACGCTTTTCTATAAAACCCTTGCCTCAAAGTACGGTATGGTCAAAGGCGATCATCACATCATATATGAACTCATTTATCAGAAAATCATGCAACGCTGGTCTATGTCATTTTTAGTACAACATGGACTAGGTGAGATAGACACAGAAAATAGTTGGCTTAAAAATATCTTTAGAAAGCATAGACGTAGCTTCAGCTACTTAGAACATTTAATTGTAATTGAAGCATTTTATGCTGGAAGTCATTGGTCTTTTCAAGATATCTTCAAAGAGGTGAAAGCCTGCCATGCTACCCCAATGCGTCCTTCAAATGACACCTCACAGGAAAACTTACAGTCCGAGGTTATCCAGGCTCAACGCCATTCATGGTTAACAGCTTTAGCACAAAATTCCATTATTGAAGCAAGAAAACAGAATACAGCACTTTATGCTTGGCTGTACCGTAATGATAAGAAGTGGCTGATGGAGACCAACAGTCAGAAACAGATGCCTTTTATTCCCTCTGGAAAAAAGGTCAATTGGAGACAACGTGATTGGGATGGTGTTAAATATTTACTTCGTTTAAATCAAAAATTAGTCGATAATCTTGACTCTCCTCGACGGACAAAAACTTGGTGGATCAAACAATTAAAAAACCCATCAACTATTGAAAAGAATTTAGATAGCTTGCCACTAATCGTAAAATTTCTAAGCACATACCAAGAGGATGTTAGCTGCTATCAAATTCGGCGCTTATCACGTGAACTTCTGCTAAATAAACTCAAAAATGAGTCTATCCCCTTGTGGGTGTTACTCAGAAAAGCTGGCTTAACAACAGACAGAATGACAAAAGAAACCCGAACCTTCCTCAACCAGGTCATACAATATGATCAGATTATTAAGGTGTAATAATGCTGAAAAACTTTCCTGAGAATGCCCTTATTCGTTCAATAGGGATTATTTATAAAGAACAAAAAAACCAAGCTTGGATGATCGAACTCCAACTCAACGACCTGATGTCGAAAAAAAAATATCCTCTCGGGGTTAGATTTTCAAATATGCATTTACTTGCACGTCAAAGATGTTTAAAACCAACTCCAGATTACAAATCGGCAGAGCCACTCATTCTGACTTATAAAATCGAACATCTCAGACGCTGGCACAATACATGCAACATCTATAGCAAACAAAATCAGTTGTCTCAGATCATGACTGATCTTGATCATCGCTATGAAAATACCTTAGTGCATTTGCCCAAGCTTGAACTTGCCCGTGCTTTGTTTTTTCATAATGCATACTTTGCTCGTAATGTGTTCAATCCAGAATTTTTGGATGCAGAGTTCTTTGTCCAAAAAAGAACCAAAGATCATTACATTATTCATGAATTAGTGTCAAAAAGTTTTCCTTCTACGCTCTATGACTCTGTTGAAATACGCAGTGTTCTCTCTTGGATCCTGATTAATCGTGAAATCAAAGCCTGCTATAAAAGTATTGGCGCCCACTTTATTTCACAAAAATATCAAGACAGATCAAGAGAGAAATGGAATTTCGACTTTAGTTGTCCGTCTTTAAGAAATACAGAAATTACGGTAAAAGCCTATTACTCAAAAGAATCAGATCAGATTTATATCAATGAAATTCTTGAAATTAAAAATATACAACCCAAACTTCCTAAGCTGGTTGAGTTTTCTAGCTCTCACTTTATCCAAAAACAGAATGGAAAGAACAGTTCAACAAAAGGTAGCTATCGTATTGAAAAAATGCCAGAAGAACCTGATATTGATGATCTACAGGAAGCAAGTTCAGATAAGGGTGCAGTGATTATCAAATCTGAACCAGTACTGTTAAGTTTTCAGCAACCGATCCGTACCGCAAAACGCTATATAAAACACAAGGGGATGAACAGATCATATGGGGAAGAACGAGGTACCTTTGATGATCCAGATGTCGTTGCGACAGATGAACCATCAATATTAGGAACCATTGGTCAAGGTGAATTCATGGGTCTCGCAGATGATCTGCAATATCTAGAATATTACAGTGAAGGCCTTACCGCATTCAAAGAAATGATCCTGGGCTTAAATGAGTCAAAGGTTATCGTATTAGACTCCGAAGATCCACATTACCATCGTTTACCCAAGGTAGGTAAATCACGGCTACACTACACCTATAAAGATCAGCCTCGAACATTGCTTGAGTTCAGATTCAAATATCAAGGCAAGGCTTTAAGTATTTTTGAAATTGATCTTGATGACCACGTGAAGAGTATTTCTACCCTAATAATTCAATGGAAGGCTAACACACAGCCTAGTCAAGAGGTCATTAAGAAACTTACACGGATGATTGTGAAACGCTCTTTACGTTGGCCTACTAAGGAAACACTTTCAGAATGGGGGTCATTTAAAACCATTCATCATCCTAAAAAGTCACAGAAATCCATGCAATATACTTCGGATGAAATAGAGCTATGGCGGCAGAATATTATCAGACACTTATCTACCTTAGGGCGTTCTCCACTCAATTAATCCTAGATAATACGATTAAAAGTAATGCTGTACATGTATCGTGTGTTGGTGACAAATACTGTAAACATTGAAGTATTCCCCCCTATAAAGGATGTCTTTCGGTAATTTTTTAGTAAAGACTTATTCAGGCTGTTAAAATACTTAACCTGAGTTCGACGAAATCTGCTTAGCCTTTTAGCATATTTTGGAAAGTTGGTTTATTGGGATTCAAACAATAAGCCACTACAGCAGCCATGATATTCACCATGAAGTTATTTACCGAACGATGACGTGAATGTTCAAGTTGATGTAAATTTTTTAATTGATCATTCACGGTTTCGATCAATCCTCTTCTACAAAGTAATTGTTTTTCTTCTTCAGTTTGGATAGGTTTATTTTTCATATTCCGACGTGATGGGGTCAATATTTTCAGTCCTCTTGCTGCTAAAGCTTCGGCTTTTGCTTTACTCAAATAGCCTTTGTCTCCGAGTAGGATTCCTTTTAATTCTTGAGTTAAAGATTCTAATATAGCAACATCATGAACATTTCCCGATGTCAGTTTGAGATTAATAATTTCACCTAAATTATTGATAACGAGATGTAATTTAAAGCCATAAAACCAACCCGTACTACTTTTTCCACGACCGGCCAAGCCTTTAAATACACGATGCCTTTTAATCCGAAGATTATGGCAAACTACCAATTTAGTGGAGTCAATGATACTGATTCCCGTATCTTTTCCTTTCACTTGGTGGAAGAAACTACTCAGAGCTTGCAAACAACGGGGCATGATTTCAATAAATCGGTTGTAGCTAAGCAGTTTAGGAAAAGCAGATTTCCAGAATGGAATGATCATTTGGCAATAAAAATATTTGAAGAATCTAAAACCGGATTGATGAAATAAAATGACAATGGTCATTGCCTCAGACAAGCTTAAAGCTGACTTTTTCAACTTGGTTTTTTGATCAGAAATTAAAGCTTTCTCTAAAGATTCATTAAATTTTTTGCAGAAATCATCCAAAATACAAAATAATTCGGTAATATGATCCATTGAGAAGCCTTGTTTTATAAAATTTTGTCTTGAGAACCAATATGTTACAAAAACAGGGCTTTTTTCTACTCTTTTTTTATATCGAACTCAGGTTACTTAGCTAAGATGTGCTTACCAGATGCTCATCTTTAAATTATATTTTTATATCTTTTCCTTTTTTGAGGGATATTGCAGGATTACATGACAAAACTAACTTGCTTTAAAGCCTATGATATTCGCGGCAAACTCGGTACAGAACTTAACGAAGACATTGCCTATAAAATAGGCCGTGCCTATGCTCAGATTTACCAGCCTAAAACAGTCGTTGTGGGCTGTGATGTGCGCCTCAGCAGTGAAGCCTTAAAGCAGGCCACGATCCGCGGCTTAAATGATGCCGGTGTCAATGTTTTAGACTTAGGCATGACTGGTACTGAAGAAGTGTATTTCGGTGCCTTTCATCTCGATGTTCAAGGTGGGATCGAAATCACGGCAAGCCACAACCCGATGGACTATAACGGTATGAAACTGGTACGCGAGAATGCCCGTCCAATCAGTGCCGATACCGGCTTAAAAGAGATTCAGGCCTTAGCCGAAGCCGGTACATTTACCGAAGTTGCAGTCAAAGGAACCACACAGTCCTACAATATTTTGCCGGAATTTGTAGATCATCTGATGACCTATATTGATCCGGCCAAGATTCGCCCCATGAAGCTGGTGGTGAATGCCGGTAATGGTGCTGCAGGTCATGTCATTGATGCGATTGAAGACAAATTCAAGGCCCTGAATGTTCCGGTGGAGTTTGTCAAAATTCACCATGAAGCCGATGGCACTTTCCCGAATGGGATTCCGAACCCGATTCTGGTAGAAAACCGCGACAGCACCCGCGAGGCGGTACTGGCGCATGGCGCAGATCTGGGCATTGCCTGGGATGGCGACTTTGACCGCTGCTTCCTGTTTGATGAAAAAGGCCAGTTTATTGAAGGTTATTACATCGTGGGTCTGTTAGCACAGGCTTTCTTGTTGAAACAGTCCGGTGAAAAAATTGTGCATGATCCGCGTCTAGTCTGGAACACTTTTGATGTGGTGGAACAGTATCAGGGGGAAGCGATTCAGTCTAAATCCGGGCATGCCTTTATTAAAGATGTGATGCGTGAGCATAATGCGGTTTATGGCGGGGAAATGAGTGCCCACCACTATTTCCGTGACTTTGCCTATTGTGATAGCGGCATGATTCCATGGTTACTGGCGATTGCGGTGCTGTCTGAAACCGGTCAATCTTTATCGAGTCTGGTTGAAGAGATGATTGCCAAGTTCCCATGCTCAGGTGAAATTAATTTTAAAGTGGCCGATACCCAGGCCACCATTCAAAATATCTTTGAGCACTATGCCGATCAGAACCCGGCCATTGACCAGACCGATGGCGTAAGTCTGGATTTTGGTGCCTGGCGTTTTAATGTTCGTGTCTCCAATACCGAACCGTTATTACGCTTGAATATTGAAAGCCGCCGTGACCAGCAACCCAAACCAATGCAAGACTATGTCGATGAATTGACCCGTTTGATTCAGGCTTAACATAAAAAATGGAGCTCAACGCTCCATTTTTTATTGTGCGAGGGTCTGGATCTACTTAACGATAGCCATTTGGATTCTGTTTTTGCCAGTTCCAGCTATCGGCCAGCATATCTTCCAGACCATACTGCGGTTGCCAACCTAGCTCGGCAATGGCACGCCGATTGTCTGCAAAAGAGGTCGCCACATCGCCTGCCCGGCGCGGCGCCAGTTCAAATGGAATCTCCACCCCATTGACCTGTTCAAAGGTATTTTTCACCTGTAACACGGAAATCCCGTTTCCGGTTCCAATATTCCAGGCGCGACAGCCCTGTGCATTTAAACGGTTATTCAGTGCACATAAGTGTGCATTGGCCAGGTCCACCACATGGATATAATCGCGGACGCCTGTGCCATCGACGGTATCATAATCACTGCCAAAGATTGAAAGTTTTTCACGACGACCGACAGCCACTTGGGTCACATAAGGCATCAGGTTATTTGGAATGCCTTGCGGGTCTTCACCAATCTGGCCACTTTTATGCGCACCAACCGGATTAAAATAACGTAATAAGGCAATTGACCAGCGCTCATCAGCAACTGCCAGTTTTTCCAATAACTGTTCAATAATCAGTTTGGTATAGCCATAATTGTTGCTTGGCATCCCCGTTGGCATTTCTTCATTTAAAGGAGAGGTATTAGCTTCATCATACACCGTTGCAGAGGAACTAAAGACCAGTTTAAACACCCCTGCGCGTTGCATCGCCTGAGCCAGACTGATAGATCCGGCAATATTATGCTCAAAATAAGCCAGTGGAATTTGCTGACTTTCCCCCACCGCTTTAAGACCGGCAAAATGAATCACCGCATCAATCTGGTGCTGCTGGAACAGCTGATCCAGACCGGCACCATCCCGGATATCCCCTTCAATAAAATGGAGACTTTTCTGGGTGAGGGCTTGTACCCGTTGTAATGATTCTGCCGAACTGTTTGACAAATTATCTAGCACCACCACCTGATGCCCGGCATTGAGCAGCTCCAGACAGGTATGCGAACCAATATAACCGGCTCCACCGGTGACCAGAATATTAGCCATCTGATTTTCCTAATAAAATGTGTAATAAACCTTGTGTCGAAGCATCCAGTGCCGATACATCCTGCTGCTGGCCATTTAAAATTGGCAACAGCTGATTGGCAATTTCCTTGCCCTTTTCTACGCCCCACTGATCAAAGGGGTTAATATTCCAGATCACCGACTGGACAAACACCTTATGCTCATACAAGGCAATCAGCATCCCCAAGCTATACGGGTTCAGTTCCTGGATTAAAAAGGTTGAACTCGGCTGATTACCGGCATATTGCTTATACGGTGGCAGACTGGCCAGCTCGGCCTGATCTAGCGCCTGATTACCAAAAGCCAGTAAGCGTGATTGCGCCAGACAGTTAGACAGCGCCAGATGGTGCTGTTCGACCAGCGCCTCTGCACTTTCGGCATAGGTAAACTGGTTGGCATTGTAGCGTTTGACTGGGGCAATAAAATCACAGCTGACCGCCTGTGTGCCCTGATGCAGCAGCTGATAAAACGCATGCTGGGCATTCGGTCCCACTTCACCCCAGACAATTGGACAGGTATCCAGTTCCACCGCTTCGCCACTGCGCTGAATCGATTTACCATTCGACTCCATTTCCAGCTGCTGCAGATAAGAGGCAAAATATTTTAAGCGGCCATCATAGGGCAAAACCGCATGGGTCTGAATATCCAGGAAATTATTGTTCCAGATCCCGAGCAGGCCCATCAACACCGGAATATTCTGTGCAAAGGGTGCGGTCTGGAAATGCTGATCCACCGCATAGGCACCGGCCAGAAAGGCTTTAAAGCCTTCCACCCCAATAATTAGCGCAATCGGCAAGCCGATACAGGACCAGAGTGAATAACGGCCACCCACCCAATCCCACAGCAGGAACTGGTTTTCTGGCGCGATACCCCATGCGGTCATTTTATCAGGCTTGGTCGAGACCCCAACAAAATGATGCTGTAATACACCGGCCTGTTTACCCAAGGCTTTTTCCAGCCATAAACGGACGGTTTGTGCATTGGACAAGGTATCAATGGTGCCAAAAGATTTAGAGGAAATAATAAACAGCGTGGTTTCCGGACGCAGCTTATGCAGCAGATCCGAGAGCTGGCTACCATCCATGGTCGAAACAAAATGTACGCTCAGCGGCTTGGCACTTGGATGTTTAAAATCGGACAGTGCCTGAGTCGCCATCAAAGGTCCCAAGTCTGAACCGCCGACGCCAATATTGACCACATCCTGAATCACTTCACCGGTGGCACCGCGGCATTGTCCGGCATGAATTTTTTCTACCAGCTGATACATTCGCTGTAGCTGGGTCTGCACCTGCCCAGCCAGTTCCGGATGAGTACTGCCCTGTTCTGGCAAACGCAGCGCCCAATGCATGGCTGCACGCTGTTCGGTATAGTTAATCGTATCGGTGGAAAACAGGGTGTTGATCCAGCCCGATAAGTCATGTGCCTCAGCAAAGTGTATCAGCTGCGCCAGTACCTCGGCATCAATACGCTGCTTGCTATAATCAAAAACCAGCGATTTTAAACGTACGGAGAAGTGCTCGAAACGCTGCGCATCCTGGGCAAATAAATCGGTTAAATGGCGCTGTTCAAACTGATTTTTTAAAGTCTGTAACTGTAATAACAGTGAATCACGCGTATGTAGCGCTGCTGAACTGCTCATTAGCGTCCTACTCCCATATAGGCAAAGCCTTGCGCTTTGACAAATTGCGGATCATAGATATTACGTCCATCTAAAATTAACGGATGCTGCATACTGTTGAGCAGGGTTTTATAGTCCGGACTCCAGTAATGTTTCCAGGCGGTTAACAGACACAGTGCATGGCTGTCTTTGACGGCTTCATACTGGTCCTGACACAAGATCAGGTCATCGCGTTCACCATACAGTGCCTGAATTTCTGGCAAGGCTTGAGGATCGTGTAATTTAACCGTAAGCCCTTGCGCCCAGAGTGCCTTGAGCATGGCGTGAATCGGTGAATGGTGTACGCGTGAGGTATTTTCCTTAAAGGCTGCACCCCAGATGGCAATGGTTTTGCCTTTTAAATTGCCCTGATAATAGTTCCACAGTTTGCGAAACAGCAGTTCTTTTTGCTGCTCATTAATCTCCCAGACCTGGGCTAAAAGCTGGCTTTTCACCCCGGTGGTTGACACGGTATTGGCCAGGGTCAGGACATCATGCGAGAAGTTTTCTCCGCCAAAACCGGCGCCCGGATACATATAGGACGCGCCAATCCGGCTATCAGCCGCCATGCCCTGGCGCACATGTTCAATATCAATGCCCAGTTTTTCTGCCACTACGGCCAAGTCATTGATATAACTGATCCGGGTCGCCAGCATGCCGGAAATGCTCAGCTTGGTAAATTCCGCATCCAGCACCGGCATAAACAGGTATTGCTGCTTGCGCGGGAATAAAGGACGTAAAAATTCCTGCACTTTGCTCTGCACCTGCGGGTTCATACAGCCCACGGTCAGCTGCTCCGCCTGGGTAATACTGGCCAGTGCATTCCCTTCCTGGCTCATATCCGGCAAATACACCCAGTCATCTTCAGGCAGTAGCTGTTTCAGACATGCCGTACCCTGCAGACCGAGGGTTGAAGCATTGATCATCAGTTTCGGATGAATGATCGGGCGCTGCTGGAGCTGCTGCAACAATTCAATCAGTAGTGGCTCTTCAGCCGGATTCAGGCTAAACAGATAAACATCAATCTCCAAACCCAGCTCTTTCAGGCTACAGTAATGCAAGAAACCTTGCGCATGTTGCTGCTGCAGCAGGCGATTGACCGCCTCATCCTGAAAGTCAGGCGCTTCCGGCCTATCTTGCCCGAAAATGTCACACCAGTAGACCTTGTGCCCACATTCTGCCAATAGCGCCGCCATCACCCCGGCATAAAGCGTTCGACCAAAAACTGCAACCTTCATGCTGACCTCTGCCCTGTATTAGTCTTTAAGTTCTTGAATCAACTGTTTAAATGCTTCACCTAAACTTGGATGATCCACCCCGTAATGCAAGACTGCCTTTAAGTAACCCAGTTTGCTGCCACAATCAAAGGTCTGGCCTTTCATCCGGTAGGCTTCGACTGTTTCCAGCTGCTGTAATGCGGCAATGGCATCGGTCAGCTGGATTTCATTCCCGGCCCCTTTTGGCGTGGTGGCCAATAGCTGCATAATTTTGGCCGGTAATACATAACGCCCGATCACGGAAAGATGAGACGGTGCCGTACCGACCGCCGGTTTTTCGACAATGCCCTGCATTGCAGCACTTTGGCCCTCTGCAGGGGCAGCGGCAACATCCACAATGCCATACTGATCGACCAGATGCTCCGGCACGGCCTCAACCATAATCTGTGCTGCTTGTGTGGTATTAAAACGTTCAATCATCAAAGCCAGATCATTTTTTTCTGCCTGATCTTTGACCAGCACATCTGGCAGTAACACGGCAAAAGCCTCATCACCGACAATATCTTTGGCACACAGTACTGCATGACCCAGGCCCAGCGGCTGTGGCTGACGCACACTGACCACGCTGACCTGCGGCGGTAAAATTTCGGTAATTTCTTTTAGCAAATCCCACTTTTGCTTCTGCTCTAATGTGGTTTCTAGCTCAAAGTTACGGTCAAAGTAGTTTTCAATTGACGCTTTGGAAGAATGCGTGACCAGAATAATCTGTTCAATTCCCGCAGCAACCGCTTCACGTACCACATATTCAATCGCTGGACGGTCGACCACGGTTACCATTTCTTTGGGAATAGATTTACTTGCTGGTAAAAAACGGGTACCCAAACCTGCAACAGGTAAAATCGCCTTCTTAATCATATATTTTAACCTGATCTCGATATTTTAATTTACTTTAACTTCTTTACCACGTTGATAGCCATCAACATAGTGCTCCAGCTGGCTTAATGCCCAATCAATATCCGATTGCACCGCGGTTAACTCATTGAAGCGCTCAAAGACCTGCAATAACTCATCCAGAGGATACATTTTTTCATAAGAACGCAAAATCCGGCTGTGTTGCGTCACTTCGGTATTATCGGCATCAATCAGTAATTCTTCGTAAAGTTTTTCACCGGGACGTAAACCGGAGTACTGGATTTCAATATCGCCGTCCTGACTGTCGGCTTCACGGACTTTCAGACCACTCAGCGCAATCATCTGACGGGCCAGATCCTGAATCCGTACCGGCTCACCCATATCCAGCAGGAACACATCGCCACCATGACCCAAGGCACCAGCCTGAATCACCAGCTGTGAGGCTTCAGGAATGGTCATAAAGAAACGGGTCACATCCGGATGGGTCACGGTAATCGGGCCACCCTTGGCAATCTGCTGTTTAAATAGCGGCACCACAGAACCAGATGAACCGAGCACGTTACCAAAACGCACAATACTGATCTGGGTCTGATCCTGCGCCTCGGCCATGGCCTGACAATACAGCTCAGCCATCCGTTTTGATGCGCCCATCACATTGGTCGGACGCACCGCTTTGTCGGTTGAAATCAGCACAAAGGTTTCAACGCCATTTTTCACCGCAGCATTCAGGCTAAAGGCGGTGCCAATCGCATTATTTTTCAAACCAGCAATCGGGTTACATTCTACCAGCGGCACATGCTTATACGCCGCCGCATGATAGACCGTCTGCACCGCATACTGTTCAATAATCCGTTCCAGTTTGGCCTGATCAAGAACCGTACCCAGAATCGGGATAATTTCGACATTGGATGCCAGACGCAGTTCTTTATCAATGCTGTACAGGGCAAATTCGGTCAGCTCATAAATCACCAGTTTCTGTGGCTGGTTTTTAATAATCTGTCGGCATAATTCGGAACCAATTGAACCACCGGCACCTGTGACCATCACCACTTTATCTTTAATATTTTTTTCCAGCAGCTCTGCCACCGGCGGCACCGGATCACGGCCCAGCAAGTCAATAATATCGACTTCCTGAATATCGGAGACGCGGATTTCACCATCCACCAGTTTGGTCAGCCCCGGAATTTCGGTAATTTTTAAATGGGCAGGTTCCAGAAATTTGACGATTTCACTTTTGCGGCTACGTCCCACAGAGGGCAAGGCGATTAAAATTTCATCAATCCGCAATTTGCCAAAACATTTAAGCGCTGTTTCCGGCAGATAGACATCAATCCCGCCAATATTCTGCCCACTTAAAGAGGGATTATCATCAATAAATAAAATCGGTAAATGTTCATTAGAGCGGTTTAAGGTCGCAGCGACCTGTTGACCGGCATTGCCTGCACCATAAATTGCGATGCGTTTTTTGGGGATACCCGCCTGTACATAAGAACGGACAATAAAACGGATGATTCCTCGGCTAAACCACACCCAGGCGAACATCATAAAGCCGAACATCAGTGGAATTGAGGTTGGAATAAAAGCATCTGTTAAATAGGCCAAGGCATAGAGTCCCGCCACCGCCAGAAAGGTCGCCAGCCCCAGTTTGACCATAAACACTTCATTGTAGGTACGTACAATAAAGCGGTACACCCCAAACACAAACAGCAGGATAACCGCAATTGCACTGACCCACAGTGAACCAAACGGAATATTCGGCACCACCTCTGCACCAAGGTCAAACTGACGAATGGCATAACACAGCCAGATTAGGACTGGAAATACACAGAAATCCAGAATGACCAGAAAAGCCAATTTGGCAGCACGGGGGGATTCGACAAGAGGTAGGATGACGGATTTCACTTGATGTGTCTTCTCAATAGGAATAGTACAGCTCAGTTCAATTATTAATATTGGAATGATTAAACTGCAAATTAAACTCAGTTTGTAAAATGCATCAGTTGATGCATTTTTTATATGACATTATTGTAGCACATATTAAATTATATACGCTGAATCACCTGGGCAATCGCCTGTTCGGTTGTGCGAATATTATCTTCCGATAAGGTTGGATGCACCAGGAACATCAGGCTGCTTTCACCCAGCTGCTGGGCATTGGCTAGACGCTGGGCGGGTCGCCATGGCGTACCATCGAATGCATGCTCTAAATACACTTCTGAACAGGAACCGCTAAAGCAAGGTACGCCCAGTGCATTGATTTCGGCCATAATCCGGTCACGTGACCAGCCTTCTGGCAACTGCGCCGTATTGACCTGTACATAGCACTTATAGTTGGCATGGACATAATCACTGTTCGGATAATGCACACTAAAATACGGACTGTCCTGAAATACCTTTAAAATACGTTGGGCATATTCAGTCCGTTTTTGTGTCCATTCTGGCATCCGCTGTAACTGCAGTCGTCCAATCACAGCTTGCATTTCCATCATGCGCCAGTTGGTGCCAAAAGAGTCGTGTAACCAGCGAAACCCTGGTGGATGCTGTTTGTTATAAATGCTGTCGTAATTTTTACCATGGTCTTTATACGACCACATTTTTTTCCAGAGCTGTTCATCATTGGTGGTGACCATGCCACCTTCACCACCGGTAGTCATAATTTTGTCCTGACAGAATGACCAGGCACCAATATGTCCAATTGATCCGGCAGGCTTGCCTTTGTACATGGCGCCATGTGCCTGCGCACAGTCTTCAATAACATACAGGCCTTTGTCCTGCGCCAGTTGCATAATCGGGTCCATATCACACATCCAGCCCGCCAAATGCACGCAAATAATCGCTTTGGTATTTGGAGTTAGTGCTGCTTCTATGGTACGGGCAGAAATATTTTGTGAGTCGAGTTCTACATCGGCAAACACCGGATTGGCCCCAGCAGTCACAATCGAGCTGGCAGATGCCAAAAAGGTCCGTGAGGTGACAATCACGTCATCACCTGCACCAATATTCAGGGCTTTTAAGGCCACATCCAGTGCAACTGTACCATTGGCCAGTGCCACTGCATATTGAGTTCCTGCAAAGCGGGCAAATTCTTTTTCAAATTCACGACATTCCTGCCCGGTCCAGTAGTTGACTTTATTCGACAATAGAACCTGGGAAACCGCATTCGCTTCTTCCTGAGTAAAACTTGGCCATGGTTCAAAGGCAGTATTTAGCATGGTTTATCCTGGAATAATCTGATTTTTTAAATATTAAAAACTACTTCTTTTCAAGTATACGCGCTGGGTTGCCAATCACCGTTACGCCCGGTGGGACGCTTTTGGTGACTACTGCGCCCATACCAACCACAGCACCTTTGCCAATCACTAATGGTTTGTCTGGTGTACCCTGTTTGATTACGGCACCTGTACCGATATAGGCATGGTCTTCAATATGGATATTGCCATTGCATTTCACCCCAGGCGCAAAGGTGACGTAATCGCCAATGACACAGTCATGAGCGACATAACTATAAATATTGGCATGAAAAAATTTTCCAATTTTAATATTGGATGTCAGACAAGTGAAAGGGCAAAGTAAACTACCTTCACCAATCTGAACTTCATCTAAAATAACTGTATTACTTGCATGAATATTCAAATGTTGAATTTGATCTTCAGTTAAACGTTTCACCAGTTTTTCACGAACTTGGCTATTTGCTATAGCAATCGTTACTGCCTTTTTTTGGTCAGGATACTTTAAGAAATCTTCATAACTTAGGACCTGATATCCATTTAAACTAGTACCTGCCCCACTATCATCAATAAATACAAATTGTTGTTTCTCTAATGTGGGATATTGTTGTCTAGCCAAAGGCATGACTTCTTTACCAAAACCACTTGCACCATATACACCAATATAAGAAATCATGAATTTGAATCCTTTTCTGAACCTGTAAATTTAGACATTGTGGCTTCACCCGCTTCATTAATGTCATCTTTGGCGAGCACTTTTTTCACCGTTTTTAGCATAATTTTAAAATCTAACCAGACCGATTGATTTTCGACATACCAGGTATCAAGTTTAAATTTTTCTTCCCAGCTTATGGCATTACGTCCATTCACTTGTGCATGCCCTGTCATGCCTGGGCGGACTAAATGGCGTTTGGCTTGTTCTTGGTTATATAGCGGTAAGTATTCCATGAGTAATGGACGCGGCCCGACAATGCTCATATCGCCTTTAATCACATTCCATAACTCTGGCATTTCATCCAGACTACTGGAACGCAGCATTTTACCAAACGGGGTTAATCGCTCACTATCCGGCAAGGGGTTGCCATTGGCATCTACCGCATCTTTCATACTACGAAATTTGATCATTTCAAACGGTTTGCCATGTAAACCGGGGCGTACCTGGCGGAATAAAACGGGAGAGCCCAGATTTTTTTTCACTTTATGTGCCACATAAAAATACAGCGGTGACAGTAAAATGAGAGCAATGGAAGCAATAATAATATCGAGGAGGCGTTTTAGCATTTATAGACCTAGAATATTCACCAAACGTTGATTTACTTTTTCTGCATCAAACTTTTCAACGGCAATTTTATAGCTTTCAGCACCCATTACTTGAATTTGTTCTGGGTGTTCAATGAAATAAATCATTTTTTCTGCCAAAGCTTCAGGATCCCATTTTGGCACTAAAAAACCATTTACACCATCCTCAACTGTTTCTCTACAACCTGGTACATCTGTGGTGATAATTGCACGACCGATAGCCATAGCCTCTTGCGTACTTCGTGGTACACCCTCTCGATAATAAGAAGGTAAGACAAAAACGCTAGAATTTTCTATCCATTCGGAAACGTTGCTGACATGTCCTGGATATTCAATAATATTGGTTTTTACCAAACGTGCTAGCTCTTCCTCTTTCAAACTTCCTAATGCTTCTTTATCAATAGCACCTAATACAATAAATTTAACTAAGGGATATTTTTCCTTCACAATTTTTGCTGCTTCGATGTAATCATGAATACCTTTTTCCGCAAGTAAGCGTGCAATAAAGATAAAAGAAATATCAGAAGTAAAGTTTGTAGAATACTTATAATGTTCTAAATTTAAACCTATTCCACCGAGGACCTCTACTTTTTTGACCTGTATTGCATATTTTTCAAGTAAATCTTTAGGGTCATCAGGATTTAAAAAAATAAGCTGGTCAAGTTGTGGTAAAGCAATTTTATATAAAAAAACCTGTATCTTTTTTATGAGCTGAGTTTTTTTACTTAAGCCTTCTGGCTGCTCTGTAAATGTATAGCCTAAACCTTCAAGCATACCAATAACACGTGGAGCTTTAGCTAATTTGGCTGCCAAAGTACCAAAAATGACAGGTTTTGAAAAATAAGAAAATACTAAATCAGGATTAATTTCTTTAATTTTTTTTGAGAGATTATATGTTGCAATGATATCTGCAAGTGGGTTCAGCCCACCACGGTTTAATGTATATGTAATTGGTGTAGCACCCAACTTTTCTATTTTTTTTAGGTCTTCTTTCGTATATTCAGAAGTAAACGCATAGACTTGATGTCCTTTTTTTAAAAGTGTGCGGATTAAATCTGCACGAAAGCCATAGAAGCTAGATGCAACTGTGCCAATAATTACTACATTCACTTCTTAATTACCTTTTGAGTTTTACAATCTGATTTAAGCTTTAGGATGTAAAAAAAACATATATAAACAGCAAGATAATTATATAATCTCAACCGAATAGCCGTACCCAAATTATCATTACCGATTAACCAAACACTTGCATACAATACAAAAAAAACTATCAGAAACTGTATAAAACTATTGGCATATTTTATATTTTTTAAAATATAAAAAAACATGAAAATAAAAGGAACTGTTTCAGTAAAAAATAAAGCAATAGCTAAAGGATTTGTAACATATAAACCCAAAAGCTGCCCTAATATACTTAGAATAAAATTAGGTATAAACATTACAGGATTAGAGAAATCCAAACCTAAAGTAGAGCCACCTTCGCCTTCCTCAAAACCAGAACGATATTCTGTTAAGCTTTCAAAAATGCCAATATAGTTTGCTATAAACAGTGCAAAAAAATACAAAATAGTAAGTATAAAAATACGCTTTTTTGTTAGTTTAATTTTCCACAAAGCTAATGCCAATAAAAATGCGTAACCTAGATAAGGACGCAAAGCCATTAAAAACAATCCCATTAAAATTGCAAGTATATAAAAATAAGAAAAGGAAATAAAATTCGAACGACTTAAACATTTTTTCACAATCAAGCACCCTATCAAAAATGAGAGCACCATAAATACATCACGGTAAATATCGAATGTATAGAAAAAAAGTGTCGGATAGATTAAACATAGTAAAACACTATAAAGATAATATTTCTGATCTTTTTTAAAATTTAAATCTGACAACTTGGTCACTAAAACAGGAATAATAAATAAATTTAAAAATAAAAATAAATAAGATACCGCCTCTCTAGAATATAACCCTAAGTCATTAAAGAATCTTAAAATGATAGGCCAAACATTTACAGCGCGATCAACATAACCTAAAGCATAGTCATGATAATAATCTGAATCATTACCACCACTTAAACCCACTTCAAGCAAACCACTATTGACCAATATAAAAAGCAACAACTTTAAAAACAAAATTATTGCAAATAATAGCAGCAAGAATATATTAGGTAGCCTATTTAAAATATTCACAATTCACCAAACAATAGATTATAGTTTACTTTGGCTTTGTTGCACAAAGATTTCATAACTATATGATTTTAAAAGTTTTGATTATTTTTTGATCCAAAATTAAATTTATTTAAATCAGATGCTTACATATTTATGCAACAAAGCCGTTTACTTTTAACTTTCTTTAAAAGACTAACAGGAATAAGTGAGGGAATGAAAATTATCAAAGTTACCAAAGGAAATAACTTAAACCCAAATAACCATCTTTTGACCCATGCACGAAAGTTTCTTTTACGACACAAATCGACTAAATGTACAAAATAAATGTATATTAAATATTTTTTTAATTCTTTATTTCTTAGCTTATCTTTATTAACAGAATAATATTCTAATATATATGGATTAACATTATCACGCCCCCCCCTTGAAGAGTCTTCCTCTTGAACAACATTAACTAAACAATAAGGAATATAACAAAAAATGTATTTTTCAGCTATTCTTGCCCATACATATAGATCTTCACCTACTTTTTCCCCTGCAGGGAACCCTCCAATATCCAATAAAATAGACTTTCTCACACATACAGCGGATGTATGCAAGATCGTTTTACGAGATGAAATATCAAAAAAACTATCAATATATCCTTCACTCAAATGCATTATTGAATTTTCATTATTTACTTTATAGCCTGAGATCCATAGTCCCGCATCTGAATATTTATCTATATACTTATTATACATACTTAAAAAATCAGTCTCCCAATTATCATCAGCATCTAAAAAGCAAATAAACTCATATTTACTATTTGCAACACCTACATTCCTTGCTACTGAAACACCTTGATTCTTTTGATCGATTAAAATAATATCTAAATTTGGGTGCGTATTTATAAAATCATTAATTACTTTAAGTGATTGGTCAGTCGAGCCATCATTAACAAGAACCAACTCAAATCTCTTAAAACTCTGCTCACTGATAGATTCTAATGTTCGACCTATGCTATATTCTTTATTGTAAACAGGAATGACTATCGAAAACATTTATTAATCCTTAACCATTTTACCAATAATACTGTTTTTACCAACTAAATCACTTTCTATTAATTGAGGTAATAATTTCCTATCACCAGAAACCAATTTAATTATAGGTGGTAATGGATAAATTTCTAAAATATCATAATTAATAAGTAAATTATGCATTTTTAAAGGTTTCCAGCCATAATGATTTTGATAAAAAAAAGCACTATTTTCACATTTTTTTAAATAAAAATTAAAATCACTTTTATTCAATAAAACTATCTGTTGTGTTAGATAGATTAATAGGTATTCTGGATTAGAAATCTTTTGCTTTATTTTTTCGTAATCAATTCTACTAGAAATATATGTATAAAGCTTTTTAGCACCCATTAATTCTATTTTAGAAAATTCTTTCAGCCATAATCCTATAAACTCATTATTTTTTGGTGCAGCTAAAAACCAACTTTCTATAATGGGTCTGTTATAGTCTAATGTTGATGAATTATTGTAAAAAGCTATTAAATCATAATTATGAGCTTCATCCAATAGTGGAAATATTTCATTTAAACTTTTATTTAAAATAGTAGATATATCTATCCATATACCACCATACTTATATAATAGATTCAATCTAATTAAATCTGTTTGATTAGCAATAGGTGTATCAGGAGAAAAATTAAACTCTCTTAAGTATTCAGGCAAATTATGAAAACCTAAAACAACTATATTGTATTCTTTATTTAGCTCATAGATACGATTCACATAAATTTGGATATGAAAAGGAATATTTTCTTCCCCCCAAAATAACCAAATTACTTTAGGGACTTTATGTTTAAATAAAGAACTAGAATTTTTTATATCTAGTATTTCATCTTTTAAATCATAAACTGGAGGTTTATTAGAAAAAATTTTAAAAAGCTTGAAAAACCATTTTAAGAAAAATGGTTTTTCAGATAAGTAATTAAGAAGATTATTTTTAAGTTTTATCATTATATAGACTCAACATTTTTCAATTTAATATTAAATTTGCTTTTAGAAAAAAAATAAAAATCTTTATAACGCATCATAAAATCATCATTATACAAATATATACATTGAACTTTTAAGAGTGAGCTAACATTCAATAATGCACTACTAATAAAACTATAAACCTCAATTTTAACTTCTGGATTTTCAACTAAATATGTAATAATAAAGTCTTCAAATATCAAAATACTATCTACTGTCTCAAAGTTACCTTTAGGGTATTCTATTTCACGAGGATGAGGAAAATAGTAATCAATTTCTATTCTTTTTAGCTTTTCTTCCACAAAATTATGATCAAATTTTTCTTCAATATCAGATAGAGGTTGACCTAAATAAAATTTAACAGTTTTATCATTACTTATTTTTTTTTCATTTAATTCCAACTGGGGAAGCAATGCAATAAATTTTAATTTATTTATAATATTAGGAGCATCACGATAAATTGTATAATGTTTTTTAGACTTTACCTTTATGTCTTCTATATAATATTTAACACCAAGTGACCTCCATATAATTTTCTTTAATTTTGAAGGTTCCGTACTGTTAGAATAATATATACTTGAAGGTATAATATTAGCCGTACCATCATCAAATGTAAAAACATTAGCTAAATTATTTTTAGAAATAATGTACTGAAAATGTCTAGCATCTATACTTGCCAAATATAAATTGTTATAGTTTTTATTTATATTAGATTTTTTCAAATGTTTTAAAAAGTATAAAAATCCTGTTAGCCCTGCCCTAGGTATATAATAAAAACTATTGTCACATATTTCCTTTAATCTATTATAGTAATAACGGTATTTTTGGTTATCATTTAATGCCAGAACGACTAAGTCGAAATGTTCATTTCCACTTAAATGTATAATTTTTTCTGCTATTAACATCTGTAAAGGCGTTGCACACATTATTAGGCTTCTTGGTTCTTGCTTAGCATGATCCATAACACAACCACCATTAATAAATTCGAAAATATAAGTGAAAAAGGAATAAATTCTATCGAAAGCTGACTTAGACCAGCAAGTAAAATAACGTAAACCATTGATGTCGAAAATGTGACTGTCGCAATTAACTTGTTTTTTCCATGAAAGAAGAAAAAGTTAACCAAAATTAAGTAAGGGAGTGTAAGACCATAACCAACTAAGAACAATACCGTATAAAACTGGGCTTTAGCAAATTGTGCTCCCAAAAACCAAGTGAACCATGAATTGGGTAAAAAATAGCAAATTATAGCAGGTATGCCTATTACTGCTAAGCTGGCCAGATTATATTTTTTGATCTTCGCAACAGTAAGATTTCCATTTTTTAATTTTTCGTAGTAGTAAGGAACAATGGCTTTATTTAGTGCCATAAAAAAAATAGTCAATACCGAAGCAATTTGTACACCTGCCGAATAAACACCAAGTTCAGTCGGTGTATATAACTGATAAATAAAAATTCGATCCACCTGCCCCTTCATAAAGAAACTCAATTGATGAAGAACCAAAGGAATGCCAAATGCGAAGATATAGGCTAAAGCTGCTTTATAGTGCTGAAGACCAAACGAACGTCGAAGCTGAAATGATCGATTAATATAAAAATAAGTTATCAAGAAAACCAGCAAGGCACTCAACAATAAGGCCAGCAGGCGATTAATGACCTGATCACCTACAAAAAACTCAAGCATAATGATGGTTAATCCCACCATACTGACACTGCTTAAAAACTGGATAATAATGTACGGAATAGGTTGCTTCTGGGCCTGACGTAAAGCCAATTGCACAGAGAGAAATGAATTAAACATAGCAATAATAACAATGTATGCAAGCACTTCACTTTTTAAATACCATGCTACCATCAAGCTGACTAATGAAAAGGCAATATTGTAGACATATCCTGCTCTTACAATAAGATCGACAGCCTGATTACCATAAAAGTAAAAATAGCGCGTTATTGCTCCTTCTTGACTGAGTCCAATAAAAATTCCAAACAAAGCCAACCATGTGAGGTAATATGATAATTCACCAAAGCCTTCCGGTCCTAATTTTCTTGTTAAATAGGGTAACATCAGAAAAGGGAGACTTTTCGCAAAAAGCTCCCCAATCAAATAAATAAAGCTATCTTTTAATACCTTCATTCAATAGCCCTATATTTTTTGATTGCACTAAATTTCATTTATAAACTAAAACCGTCATCTACAATAATATTTTGACCTGTTACATATCTTGACTGTTCAGAAAGTAAGAATAAAACTGAACCTATGATTTCTGTAACATCTAACATACCAGCTCCATGAGTATGGCTCTTATATGCTTCTAAAAATGGTTCAGATTGATGATCAAAGATACCACCTGGACTTACACAATTAATGCGGAATCGACTATCGTTGACATAAGCAACTGTGTATTTATTTAAATGGAGTGTTGCTGATTTAATTGCAGCATACTCAACAGGCATTGTCATTTTCGTATTGTTATAGATATCAAATTTTGGAGCAACTACTCCATAAATAGATGAGATATTCACAAGCGAAAAAGGAGTCTGGGATTGTGTAAAATATTTTGCACATTGCTGAGTGAACAAAAACATACTACCTAAATGTAGTGATAAGTTCTCATTAAAGCTTTCAAGGGTCACATCAAAAAAATGTGAACCATATGTCTTATTACGTGGATATGTTGTATTAACAGCTCCATCAATTTTAAGATCTTTTGAAAAAAATGACTTTACACTTGATTCATTTGTTACATCTAAAGAAACCAACGATAACTTTTCGTTTGTAGGATCAACCCCCAAACTATTTAATCGAGTTGCCATAGATTCAAGGTTTATATCAACAGCAATAACTTTTGCGCCTTGCTCTAATATAGCCGCCACCAAACGTGTGCCTAGTAGTCCACCAGCACCAGCTACTAAAAAGGTTTTATTCTCTAATAAATTTTGCATCAGTTATTCACCTTTAATAATAGCTTCAGCTAAACGAAAATCATAAATATCATCGATATCCACAGCTCTTGCTTTTGGCACTTCAATACTCGCAACTTTTCCTGAAAATAAACCATAGTTATTTAATACAAACTCAGGTGTTGTGGCATAGACTACTGTTGTAATATCAAAAACTTTGGGAGCATCTTGACGGCGTGATACCTCACCTTCAGGCTGATTGACAAGCTCAACAAAACCAGCCTCATTGTACTTAACCATATTGAAATATGGACTGCGACTTGCAGGTGTAACTGCAATACAAATATCAGCTGTCTCTGCTTGTCTTTTTAAAATCGCAGCCTCTACATCCTCTTGGCTACGTAATGGACTAGTTACAGGTAAACTAACAAACCCATCAAATGAGCCATAGTGCTCAGTTGCCCACTCAACTGCATGACGCCAAGACAACCATTCTGGACTTTGATCAGTTGCTAGTTCAACAGGTCGCTCTATAAGAATTGCTCCACCTTCTATAGCGACTTGTGCAATAGCCTGATCATCTGTTGAAACAAAAACTTGTTCAATTAAATCCGATGCTAAAGCGGTATCAATTGAATATTGTAATAACGGTTTTCCTGCCAATGGTTTAATATTTTTTCCAGGTAAACCTTTAGAGCCGCCTCTAGCAAAAATAAATGCAAAATTTCTCATATAAGCAGTCTCATTCTTTCGTCACAAATTCTTTCATCTCTACAATCAGACCTACTGTTCTTTCAGCTTCTTGCAGACTTATAGATTGGTTTGGCTGTCCGTTTATTTTTTTAATAAAATCGGTAACCATTTCTAAATACATTTGATTTTTATCCCACTCAGGGTCGCTATAAATTTCTTGTTGCTCTTTAGCCTTAATAAGCACAACTTCATTTCGAATTAAATCCCACTCAATACATCCTTCACTGCCAATAAAACGACATTTACGATGTGCTTTACGTTGCAAAAAATCTAAGTGGATATTTACAACAGCTCCTTTCGCTGTTGTCATTAAAAGATCGGCATTATCCTCGACTTCTAAACCGAGCTCTTCTGAAGCACGTAAAACGACATATTTAGGAGTAAGCGAACCTAAAATCCATTGAGCATAATCTAACTCGTGACTCAACTCTAATAGGACTCCTCCCCCTAATTCAGTTTTAGCAGATACTGTTTCGCGATAATCCTTGGTAGGTCGCCAATCTGGTAAATACTGACCAATTTCAATAAATGCATTATATAAGTTTCCAATGACACCCTCTTGTATCATGTGTCGTACTTGCTGCGCTGAAGGTAAATAGCGCAAACAGTAACCTACTGCTACAGGTGTCTTATACTGGGCTTCTGCATCAATTAAAGCTTGAGCATCTGTCTGGGTAACTGAAACTGGTTTTTCTATTAATACAGGGATACCTGCTTTAATAAGTGGTATTGCATGTTGGGCATGAAAAGGAGCTGGTGAGGCAATTATTGCAAACTGAACTTGCAACTGAATAATTTCATCAATACTTTCTGCTATATGATCGCTATCAGACACCGGCTCTTTAGGAATACGACCACTAGCAGACATCACAACTAATTGTGCTTCAGGAAAAAGCATTTTAAGGTTACGACGATGTCGGGTAGCAATATTGCCTAAACCAATAACAGCAATATTTTTCATATTATTCTAGACCCAACATATGAATATCTTTTTGCGCACGGTTATAGTCTTCCATATGACCGATGTCGAGCCAATATTCATGTAAAGGATAGCTTAAGACTTTATTTTTCTTTTCCATTTGCTGTTCTAAGATAGTCGGCATACCAATAAACTGTGCATTAACTTGAGCCAACAATTCAGGTGAAATGACATAAATACCTGTATTAATATCAAAGAAATAACTTGGTTTTTCAGTCATGCTTTGTATTACGTTATCTTCGGAGTTTACTACGCCATAAGGAATTTGATATTGGAACTCTCGCACACACATCGTTGCAATAGCTTCACGCTTCTCATGAAAATCCAATAATTTTTCAAAATTCATATTTGTTAATACATCACCATTAATGACAATGAATGGCAATTTAATATCTGATGCTGGCAATAAACTCAATGCACCGCCAGTTCCAAGCGGATCAGTTTCATGTACATATTGGATCTGTACGTCAAACTTCTCACCATTACCAAAATGCTCATTAATCACTTCTGGTAAATAGTGGGTAGAAATATAAAATTTGTAAAAGCCTTGATTTTTAAAGCTTGAGATAATGGTTTCTAGTAAAGGCTTACCACCAACAGGTAACATTGGTTTTGGGCATGTATCTGTGAGTGGGCGTAAACGTGTACCAAAACCACCAGCCATAATAAAAACTGGATTTTCTTTACGTTTTTTACGAATCAAATCATCAAGCGTAATAATATTAACTAACTGATTATTTTTAATTACTGGTAATGCCAGATAACTTTTTTCACGCATGATCTCAAAAATCTGACGATTATCTAAGCTCCCTTCCTCAATGCTATAAGGATTAGTATGCATAATTGTATCAACAGCTGCATGCACATCTTGGCCTTTTAGAAGCCCTCTACGAATATCACCGTCTGTAATACTTCCGATCAATTGATTATCATCATCAACTACCAAAACAATTCTTAAAGCATATAAATCAAGGAGTTCCAATGCTTTCAGAATTGAATCATTTTTATGCAAAATTATTTTATTAACATCTCTAGTCACGACTTAATTCCTTAGCAGGTAATCCAATATAGACCTTATTCGGTTCCGTATGTCTCACAACCACAGAACCCGCACCTATAACAGAATTTTCACCTAAATATTTTAATTGCTCTGGACTTTTGCCCGGCAAAATAGCAGCATTTGTTCCAATGTAAGTGCCTTGCTTCAAATGAATACAACCAGACACATTCACACCTGGCATGACAGAAACGTAGTTTTCTAGAATACAGTCGTGCCCAATTGTGCTGTTAAAACTTACGATAATAAAATCACCAAAACGACATGAGTTTGTAATTCTTGCTCCAGCCGCAATTACCACACCTTTACTATTTTCCAACAACTCTCGAATACCATACCCAAGTGATGATTGAGAGTGAATCAAATTAGGATAAAGTAAATGGGGATAAGCTTCATATATTTTTTTACGAATCTTCGGATCAGCAACACCGATCGCATATTCCGTATCCTTTAATATCGGTATGACTGATTCAGGCAAAATAGGGAAACCAAGTAAGGTGTCACCATCTTTGGCATTTCTTTCTAAAAAAAATATATGGTGGTAGCCTTGATCTATTGCTAAATCTACTAGCTCTTTTGCAAAGCCACCTGAACCAAAAATCGCTAGTTTTTTCATTTAAATTTCAATAAAGTCGTTCTTTTTAAAGCTACGTTTTGCTCTTGTACCAACAACATCCCAATACTTATTTGGCTCTAAACAAACGCGACCAGCTCGTTTTGTCGTAACATTGTCAGGGGTTAAAAGCTCCCCTTCCATAATATCTGTTTTCGCCACAATACTACGACGTACTAGGTAATAGTTATCGCTCTCTTGCTGTAGCATAAATTTAATACCGTCTCCTAAAGCTGCATGTGTTTTATGCAAAATTTCGACATAATGTTTAAATTCATCTGGTTCCATTGATGCTGCATGGTCTGGGCCAGCCATCGTTTTATCTAATGTAATATGTTTCTCGAAAATGCGAGCACCAAGACTTACACCAATAACCGCTGCATATTCATCAAGCGTATGGTCAGAAAATCCGGTTGCCAAATCAAATACATTTTTTAGAGTTGAAATGGCTTTAAGATTACTTTCTTCAAATAATGCTGGATATTGAGTCACACAGTGTAAAATAGAAACCTGTTCCTTCAACTGTTTACGTACTGAAATTTTAGAATAAGCTTCTCTAAATAACTGCTGAGACGGCCGAACATCTGTTCCCTTATCGATAACAAATGCAAATACTGATAAGGCTTGTTCAATATCACCCAAACTCGCCGTTCCTGTAGATAAAATGACATGTTTTTTTGAACATGCAATTTCATAAAGAAATGGTAAATTTGAAATATCAGCAGATGATACTTTTAAGTAAGGCACATCGATGTCATTTACTAAGAACTTCAAACTGTCAGAGTCAAACGGCGTTGAAATAAAAGTAATTTGATGTTCATTACAAAATTTCTGTATTTCTTCTGTTTGCTCATAAGTGAGCTCTAAACTTTTTACAAGCTCTAATTGGCTTTGGCTAGAACCTGTATTTTCTTTTTGATATGCAGCCATTTCAGTTTGATCAGATAACAAACTATCTGCTTTAAATGTTTGAAATTTAACAGCGTTCGCACCACAATCTTTGGCTTTTAAAATAAGCTCTTTTGCTAATTCTACAGAGCCATTATGATTTACACCAATTTCTGCAATGACATAAATTTCGTCTTGATTAAAGATCATAAAATGGTGCCTTCTTTTTAAAATCCGTCGTTTTAATAAGTTCAATTATTTTCTGAGAAGTGTTGCCAAGCCCTAAAGGTGGAACAACTTGACTCAATTCATCATCTGGGAAATTAATTGCTTTTTGCAATGCTTCTAAAATTTCACTTTCGTCTAATCTAACATCAAGGATAGATTCACAACGCAAACGTCCTTTTTGACGATCACCAATATTTACTGTTGGAACCTGTAACGCTGGAGCTTCTGATAAGCCACTTGATGAGTTACCCACCATAGCTAAAGCATTTTTCAAAACACTTAAATAATTTTGAATACCAAAACTCTTTACAAGCAATACACGATCTGGCAACTGTGATTTTAAATCAAGCATTGCCTTCACAATGTTAGTATTACCATTGTCGGCATTTGGATAACTAAAGACAAAATTGACATCTTTTATTTGCTTAAGTGCATCAAATAAAGGCGCAACATTTTCTTCTAGTAAATTAGTTTCAGGATGGTAAGTAATCAGAAAATATGGTTTTGAAAAATCAAAATCATATAATTCGCTTAATTCTGCAATATTTTTAAATGTTGTGCGCTGGATATGATCTAAACCTAGTGCGCCAACATTAAATACCTTGTCTGGTTGCTCGCCTAATTGAATAATTCGTTTCTTATATTCCTCTGCCGCGGCAAAATGAATATTAGACATTTTAGTGATCGCATGACGAATTGATTCATCATATGCACCTTCTGTGATTTCACCACCATGCAAATGCGCAACAGGTACATGCATGATTAAAGCAGCTTGTGTCACTGCTAAAGCTTCGAAACGATCACCCAAAACAACTAATAAATCAGGTTGCATACGTTTCAATGCATCTGCAAATCCAAGTAAGCCAACACCCATTGATTTCACAACGGCGGACGACGTATCAGATGACAATAGCATTTCTACCGATTCGGTAATTTCGAAACCATCTTGAACAATAGTTTTCCAAGTTTCGCCATGCTCAGGTGAATAATGCATAGCCGTAGCTAGAATTTGTAACTCTAGCTCTGGATCTTGCTGAATATCTCGCATTAACCAATACAGCAAACCATATTCAGCTCGAGTTCCTGTAAAAACGGCTATTTTTTTCATTCTTATTACTCCAGAGGAACTGAACTTGGAATATTTACGACTCTTTCTTCCAGCCATAATGAGTTAGTTAAATCACCTTGTAATGCAGTTTGGTACATTGGCAATCTGGTCATTAAAGTCCAGATTGGGCGAGTCATCACCTTATTTGAATTGGTTTCATCCAAAATCAAATCTCGTTGTGCTTTATCTTTGCAAACAATGGCATTTAACCAATAGTTAGATCGGCAGTCTTCAGGTTCCACAACAAATGAAACATCACTATCTTTCAAGAAATCTTGATATTGCTGAGCTAAATCACGCTTTTTAGCAAGGAAACCTTCCAAACCTTCCATTTGTGCACAACCTAAAGCAGCATTCAAATTCGGTAACCGGTAGTTAAAACCATTTTCATCATGATAAAACTCATAAGGATGCGGTATTTTTGCAGTTGTTGTAATGTGCTTCGCTCTTATGCCAAGTTCTTCATCTTGACATAAGACCATACCGCCACCGCCTGTAGTTATGACTTTATTTCCATTAAAGCTAAGTGCTGAAACTAGACCAAAAGTTCCAGTATGTTTACCTTTGTAGTAAGAACCTAAACTTTCGGCAGCGTCTTCAACTAATGCAATATTCCACTTGGTTACGACCTGTTGAAGCTCATCAATTTCCACAGGATGGCCAAATGTATGCATTGGAACGATTGCAGAAATTCGTTTATTCGTTGCTTTGTGTTTACATACACCTTGGTCATCAACAAAAGCATTAACTTGCAAATAAGCGTCTAATGCTTTTGGACACAAGCCGAGTGTCTTCAATGAAACATCAATAAATAATGGTTCCGCACCGATATAAGACAAGGCATTACAAGTTGCGACAAAAGTCAAAGCTTGTGTAATTACGATATCGTCGCGCTTTACACCAGCGAGTAAAAGAGCAATATGTAAAGCCGCTGTTCCATTAACAGTCGCAATAGCTTTAGCACAGCATGTAAATTGTTGAACCTTGGCTTCAAAGTCATTTACATACGCACCAACACTAGAGACAAAAGTACTGTCAATTGTATCTAATACATATTTCTTTTCATTACCAAGAAAACGAGGTTCATGTAATGGAATAAAATTATTGGTACGATAAATATCTCGTACAAACTGATTAAATTTAGAAGTATCCATTACATTTTCCCATCTAAATATAAACCTGTTTCTTTGTGTCCAAAGTTAGGCATCATATAGTTAAATAGATCAACAATTTCTTCTTTATTCCACTGCTTATTTGAAAGCATTGCATGAATTTTTTCTTCAAATACATGCAACTTGTCTTCTTCAACATTTAGTTCGTTTTTAATAACCCCTAAATTATTAAAACGTTGCATATCTAAAGTTTCATTATCGGTAAAGAACTCTTCAAAATCTTTCTCCCCCGTAGTTGTGCTTCCAGCAAATAAACAAGGCCATTTTCCTTGTTTTGGCAAAGTCTGAATTAGGCTACGCGCTTCATCCTCAGACTCACACAAATACGGCTCATACCCAAGGTTATTAAGATATTTGACTGCAATATCAGCAAAAGTAATGAGGTGTAAGTGTTCGCTAAGTTTAGGGAAGAAAATATCTCTATTCTCACCTAGTAAACAAGACATGAGACACAGCTCACCTGACTCTTTTGGAGTAACGAAATAACGGCGAATATCATTTGGCGCAGCAATTGGCTGATTTTTCTGGATGCGTTGATTAAAACCATGTAGTAAAGAACCATCTGAAAATGCAACATTTGCAAAACGAGCCGTTGAAATATCAATATGCTGACTTTGGCGCATAAGGAACATTTCCATAATACGCTTTGAGCCACCCATCATATTTACAGGGTTAGCAGCTTTATCTGTCGAAACGCAGAAATACTTTTTCACGCCTTTTTCAATAGACTGCTGAATCGTTTTTTCAGTATTCAAAATATTGACATGAATCATTCGCATTAATGTAAATGGATCTTTTTCACTACGTACATGCTTTAAAGCAGAAAGATTTAAAACATAGTCAAAATCACCATCACTCTGAATATAAGCATCATACTCAGCAGATCCAATATCTAGTGCAAATGTTTGGAAATCACCATCAATGTAGCCAAATGAACTACGAATATCACGAACGACTTCTGTTAGATTATTTTCTGAAATATCAACTACATGTAATTTTTTAGGATTGCGTTTAAAGATTTCTTTAACAACAGCCTGACCAATAGAGCCAGCCCCACCCAAAACTAAAAACTTTGACTTTGTAACTGTTTCTTTTAATTTATTATCCCACGTTTCAATATCATTCGTAAATAACTCTTGAGATCTACCAATTAACTCTAACATTATATCTTTAGACATTGTAATTCATTCCGGTGAAAAACCACTAGCTCAGTTAAAATAATTCTAAGTGCAGTAAAATCTTCTGACATTACACCATCATTAAAAAAACTGATGCTCTAAAATAACTTTGGCAGAAATATTAACAGAAATTCATGAATGTTCTGTTATGATTTTTAGCCAAAAAAATCTCAAATGCTTCCTTTTGTGTCAGTTTTTTGCAAATGATCTTTGTTTAATTTTGCTCTGTCTCACAATTTAGATACTTTTTGCCTCAATTTTCAGGTCATGCTTGCGTATACTTTCGCAATCTACTTACAATTTGTTATATACCCTTAAAATAACTTCGGTAAACTATTTTTTATTTTTTATGATTTTAGAAAAATCGAGAACAGGAATACGTGTGAGACAATTCAAATATATAATTCTACTGTCTTTTTTGGTGACAGCAAGCGGGTGTGCGATCACCTCCGGCTTACAGACCTATGACTTACCTTCTGAGGGTGTCTATCAAACAGACTTGGGGACTTCGGTGAATGTGGTCCGGCTCACTCAAGATACTGTGCTCGGTTTGCAACCAGCAGTACAAAATATTCAGCAAGATTATGCCCACCTGTTTACCCAGTCACACCGCAACTATAGCCTCAGCCCAGGGGACATCCTGTCGATCTATTTATGGGCCTATCCTGAAATTTCAGGAAGTAACGCTGACTCTAAAAATGGTTATCAAATTGACCAAAGTGGCTATATCCATTTCCCGATTATTGGTCGCTATAAAGCTGCTGGTAAATCTTTAAGTCAGGTGAATCGTGAGCTGCGCAGTCAGTTATCTCGCTACTTAAAAACTCCGGATGTGATTGCTCGAGTCTCATCTTATCAAGGACAACGCTACTCAGTTCAAGGGAATATTGAGAATGGTGGTGTCTATCATCTAACAGATCAGCCTGTGAGTATATATAGCGCTATAGGTATGGCTGGCGGTATTAATGCTCAACAAGGTGACAATGCTTCAATTACTTTAGTTCGCCAAGGAAGAAGTTACACTCTTAATAGTATTGAACTAGAAAGAGCAGGATATTCTTTGCATAACTTACTCATTCAGCCAAATGATACAATTTATATTAATGCTCGAGAAAATCAAAAAATATATGTGATGGGTGAAGCTGGTAAAAATCAATCTTTACCTATGCGCGCAGAAGGTATGAATTTAGCAGATGTTTTAGGCGAAAGTTTGGGGATTAATCCTTTTACTGCCAGTCGCAGTAAAATTTATATCGTACGCTATCAACCAAATAACCAGATGACCGAAATTTATAATCTTAATTTAACCAGTATTGGTGACTTTGGACTAGCAAACCAGTTTAAAATGCGCAGTAATGATATTGTCTATGTAGATGCTACAGGACTAGTTCGTTGGCAACGTATTATTAACCAAATTGTACCGTTCTCTAATGCTATATATAATTTTGAGCGTTTGGGGAACTAATGAAAATTAACAATATTCTGGTGGTCTGTATTGGCAATATTTGCCGTAGCCCGATGGCGGAATACTTTTTAAAACAAGAATTTCCGCATTTACAAATTGAATCTGCCGGTATTTCCGGGCTGGTCGGTCATGCAGCCGATGACAAAGCCAGTCTGTGCATGCAACGTTTAGGGATTGATATGAGCCCGCATGTGGCCCGAAAGCTGAATGCCAAGCTGGTCAAGAAAGCCGACCTGATTTTAGTGATGAGTCAGAACCAGCAAAAACATGTGGAACAGACCTGGCCCTTTGCCAAAGGTAAAACCTTTAGACTCGGCCACTGGCAAAGTAAAAATGTGGCCGATCCTTACCAGCATGATCAGGCCGTATTTGATGAGACCTGTGCGTTAATTCAAGCCTGCATTGCCGACTGGAAAAAATATATCTAGTTTCTTAATATTCTAGCTTTTTTAAAATTCTACTTTTTTGATATTTAAACTATGAGCCAAACCGCCAACACCGAAGACACCATTGATTTAAAGGAATTATTTTTTTCCTTAATCGCACAATGGAAAATGATTACTCTTTGCGTTCTACTCAGTATCGTCTGCGCTTTACTGTATTTAAGAACTACGCCAGACATCTATGCAGTAGATGCTTTGGTACAGGTCGAAGACAGTAAAGGAGCCTCTGCAGCGTTATTGGGTGATCTGTCCAATATGATTGAGCAGAAATCGCCTGCACAAGCTGAAATTGAAATTTTAAAATCACGTTTGGTGTTGGGTAACGTGATTAATCATCTGAATTTAAATATTCGCGTTTCGGGTACAGAAGATAGTTTCTGGAATCGTTTAATTGCCAAGCATAAATATGACAGTGAATATTCATCTCAGTCAGTGCTGTTTAAAGACAATCAAAAAAGTTTTGATATCCGCGAATTCGATATTCCGCAATATTTTCAAGATAAAAACTTAATTTTAAAATTTGCACAAGGCAAATATAGCCTGACCGATGCAGTAACCGAACAGGTGGTTTTTTCTGCACCTTTAAACCAAGTCAGCCAATTACAGTCTGAATTTGGGGTGTGGAAAGTCGCTATTTTTAGTCAAGACAGCTTTGACGCTGCCTATAACATCCAAAAGCAAAGCCTGCCTGCTGCAGTAAAAAGCTTAACTGCCAACTATTCTGTGGCAGAAAAAGGCAAGTCAACAGGTGTGTTGGAGCTGAATTACCAAGGGTCAGACAAACAACACATCACCCAAGTATTGAATGCCATTTTAGCAGCGTATAGCCAACAAAATATTGAGCGTCGTACTGCAGAAACCGCACAGACCTTAAAGTTTTTGGAAGACCAACTCCCAGAACTGAAACAACAATTAGATGTGGCAGAACGTGAATTTAACCGTTTCCGCCAACAGTTTAATACAGTCGATGTGACCAAAGAGTCTGAGTTGTACTTAACTCAAAGTATTACTTTAGAAACTCAAAAAGCACAGTTAGAGCAACAGGTGGCTGAAGCTGCTGCCAAATACACCAATGAACACCCTGTGATGCAGCAAATGAATGCGCAATTGGGGGCAATTAACAAACGTATTGCTGAGTTAGACGGCACACTCAAGCGTTTGCCTGAACTACAACGCCAACATTTACAACTGTTCCGTGAAGTTGAAGTCAAACAACAGCTGTATACAGGCTTGCTTAACTCTTACCAACAACTGCGGATTGCTAAAGCAGGTGAAATTGGCAATGTGCGTATTGTCGATACTGCGGTAGAGCCGATCGAGCCAATTAAACCAAAGAAATTACAAATTTTAATTTTGTCCGTTTTCTTGGGTGGTTTTCTGGGCACATTATTGGCCTTACTGCGTAACATGTTGCGCTCAGGTATTAAAGACTCGAATCAAATTGAAAATGAATTGGATTTACCTGTTTATGCCACTGTGCCACGTTCACCTGTGCAAGAAAGCCGTATTAAGATTCTGAAAAAGAAAAAGAATATTCCTATTCTTGCAGTGAAAAACAGTGATGATATTGCGATTGAAAGTCTACGCAGCATGCGTACTGCCATTCACTTTGCCTTAAGTAGTGCCAAAAACAATATCATCATGATTTCTGGCCCTGCACCAGAGTTGGGTAAATCATTTATTTCAACTAACTTGGCTACTATTTTGGCGCAAAGTGATAAGCGCGTATTATTGATTGATGCCGATTTACGTCGTGGTTATATGCACAAATACTTTAATTACGACCCTAAACCTGGCTTAACCGAATACCTGAATGGTCAGCAAGAGTTAGGCAGTATTGTACGCAGTACTGAAGTTGAAAATTTAAGCATCATCAGTCGCGGCAAAAGCCCTGCTAATCCGTCAGAGTTGTTAAGCATGCAAAAATTTGCAGACATGCTCACGCACTTGTCGAGTCAGTTTGACCATATTCTGATTGATACCCCGCCAATCCTTGCGGTAACCGATGGAATTATTATTTCACAATATGCGGGTGTGAATTTGGTTGTGGCACGTTATGGTAAAACTCAAATGAAAGAGCTTGAACTAACTGTAAACCGCTTTGAACAGGCTGGCGTGAGAGTAAACGGCTTTATTTTGAATGATATTCAACGTGAAGCTGGTGGTTATGGCTATGGTTATAACTATGCTTATGCCTATAAAGCCAATAAGGATGAGGATTAAACTATTGACTCAACATCCCTTTTTGTCAAAGATGAGCCATGTATGGCGCAAAGAGAGGGATTTAAAAATCGGTGGTGTTTCAAAAAGTATGCTGAAAAAAATAGGTTGACTTTTGATAAGGTAGTGAGATGCAAATAACACTAGAAATTAAATGTCCAACCTGTCTAAGTGACAGTATAAAGAAAAATGGCTTCATTTAATCTCAGCATACTTTTTGAAACACCATCAAATTTCTGTATAAACCCAATTGCGAAGGTCAGTCAAAAACTGGCCTTTTTATTTATTAATTTAGCCTATCCTTTATCTCAGTAAATTTCCGTCACAGACTTAAAACTTCTGAAAAAATTCTGGTAAGATGGACTGAAGATTAATGATAACATTAGATTGGACAAATACATGAGTAAGGCCTTACCGATTGCCGTCGCTGTTCTTTTAGGCGGTGCCGCGCTAGTACCTGTTTACTATGCAACTCAAAACCCTGCTACTCAAACTACAAAAGCATCTAAAGACGCCTCTGCTGTCTCTAAAATCAGCTATGCACTCGGTTATGAAGTGGCGCATCAGACTCCTCCTGAGCTGGACATTAACAGTTTTGTGACCGGTGTACGTGAAGGACATGCGCGTTCTGCACCTGCCTATACGGAAGAAGAATTACAGGCAGCTTATGAGCAATTCCAGAAAGAAATGCAACAAAAGCAGCTTGATAGCGCAAAACAGGCTCAAGCTTCAAGTGATACTTTCCTGACTGAAAATACGAAAAAAGCAGGTATTAAAACAACTGCTTCCGGCTTACAGTACCAAGTCACTAAAGAAGGTACAGGTAAACAGCCAAAAGCCTCTTCAATTGTGAAAGTACATTACACCGGTAAACTGGTAGATGGCACTGTATTTGACAGTTCAGTAGAACGTGGTGAACCGATCGAGTTTCCATTGAATCAGGTCATTCCAGGCTGGACTGAAGGTCTGCAGCTGATGAAAGAAGGCGGTAAGGCAACTCTATATATTCCGTCAAATCTGGGTTATGGTGAACAGGGCGTTCCTGGTACGATTCCTCCGCATAGCACTTTGATTTTTGATGTGGAATTAATCGAAGTAAAATAATACAAATAGGGAGAGCGACCAGCTCTCCTTTATTTTTGAGAATTGATAATGAACATACAAATCAGTTTAATGGTTTTGCTGCTCAGTTCAGGCAGCCTTTTTGCTAAAGAGATCAATAATACAAGTAGTGAAGCTGAGAAGATTGGCTACAGCTTTGGTTATCTGATGGGTCGCAGTAATGCAGACACTTTAAAGGATCTTGATTTAGATGCATTTAGCCAGGGCTTAAAGACAGCCGCTGCTGGACAAAAATCCAGTTTAAGCGATGAAGAAATGACCCAAGTGCTGACTCAGTATAAACGTCAAAGTGATGCCAAAGAACTGATTGTGCTTAAACAGAAAGCTGAAGAAAATGCCAAAGCTGGTAAAGCATTCTTGCAGGAAAATGCCAAAAAGCCCGGCGTTAAAACTACCAAATCTGGTCTGCAATACCTGGTACTGAAAGAAGGTAAAGGGAAATCACCAAGCGCTAACAGTAATGTCCGTGTCCATTATGAAGGTCGCCTGATTGATGGTACCGTTTTTGACAGTTCGATTGCCCGCCAGCAGCCAGTTGATTTCCGTACCACCCAAGTGATTACTGGCTGGACAGAAGGCTTACAGCTGATGAAAGTCGGTGCTAAATACCGCTTCTTTATCCCCGCTGATTTGGCCTATGGACAGATTGGTTCGGGAGATATCATTGAACCAAATAGTACCCTGATTTTTGATATCGAATTACTAGAAATTATTAAATAAAAAATCCTTTAATTGTAAAAATTAAAAAGAGAGGCAAATTATTTTCCTCTCTTTTTTTGTACTGATGAGAAACGAATTAGTTGGCGGTTTTCATGTATATTCATAGCAGTTTTGCTATTTTATAGTTTAATCAAAATATTCAACAACAATAGAGGACTTCAGCATGGCAGCAATCAAGACCCGCGAAATTCAATATACTGCTCAGGATGGCAGCACTTTGATTGGTTATTTTGCCGCACCACAAACTGATGCACCTGTAGCCGGTGTTATCGTGGCACCCGAATGGTGGGGCCGCAATGACTATACTGAACATCGTGCCCGTGAACTGGCGGAACATGGTTATGCCGCGCTGGCAATTGATATGTATGGTGACAAGAAAGTAACCACCAGCTCTGATCAGGCCTATCAATGGATGATGCAGACTTTCGAAGATCCGGACATTATCGTGAACCGTGCGAAAGCTGCTTTAGATACTTTGGCGGCACAGGATGAAGTCAATCCGGAAAAACTGGCTGCGATTGGTTTCTGCTACGGTGGTAAAGTTGCTCTGGATCTGGCTCGCTCAAATGCACCGTTAAAAGCTGTAGCTACTTTCCATGCCAACCTATCTCCTAAAGCACCTGCACAGGAAGGCCAGGTACAGGCAGAAATTCTGGTCCTACATGGTGAAAAGGACAGTATGGTGAGCCTGGATGATGTTGCCAGCTTTAAAGAAGAGATGCAGGCGGCTAAGGTCGAGCATAATGTGATTGTATTTGAAAATGCCAAGCATGGATTTAGTAACCCGCTTGCGGATGAGCGCGCCAAGGCCAATGGTGTAGATCTAGGCTACAATCCCGAAGCAGAGAAACAAAGCTTGGCTGCCATGTATGAATTACTGGCACGACAACTCGCTTGATAACAGATAAATTGATCTGGCTCATAATCGGGCCAGGTCATACCTGAAAAAAATAAATTTCAATGAAAGGAGCCAATATCATGACTGAAAATAACTGCCCGTACTGTAATTTTGACGAATACGATATTCTGGCTAAAAATGATTTTGCTGTCGTGTTACCTGAACCGAACTCGCTGTCCAAAGAACATTATGTAGTTACTCCATTACGTCATGTGGCGTCATTTTTTGAAATCACAGATAAAGAACGTAAAAGCATGATGTCCTTACTTGAACAAGCACGTAATGAATTACAATTACGCTATCAGCCTTCCGGTTTTCATGTCGGGTTTAATGATGGCGAAGTATTTCAGGAAAAATCAGAACATTTACACATTCATATAATCCCGCGTTATGAAGGCAAGGTATTAAAGCTGGATGCACGCTGGGGCATTGAAGAATAAGAATTTAATTTTTTGCTGAGTGAATGCTTTTCGAAGTGTTCACTTGTTCCTTCCATTTATTCATTTTTACTCTTTTTAAGTCTTGCTGTTTTAGCAGACTTTTCATCTTTTAGCTGAGTCTCTTCAGTTATACTAAGCCTCGTTTTCCAGTTTGTTCTATTTTCATGTTTGTGTTTTCAGATGCCCTTTTAGAATGGTTTGATGTGCATGGCCGCCATGATTTGCCGTGGCAAGTGGCCGATGATCCCTATAAGGTCTGGGTCTCTGAAATTATGCTACAGCAGACTCAGGTCAAAACCGTGCTGCAATATTTTGAGCGGTTTATTCAGCGTTTTCCGACGGTACAGGATCTCAGTACAGCTTCCTGGGATGAGGTTGCGCCCTATTGGGCGGGGCTGGGCTATTATGCGCGTGCCCGTAATTTACATAAGGCAGCCGGTATTGTGGCAAGTCAGGGCCATTTCCCGAGGAGCCTGGAAGAATGGATCGCCCTGCCCGGCATTGGCCGCTCAACCGCGGGAGCCTTGATGTCTTTGGGTTTACGTCAGTACGGCGTAATCATGGATGGCAACGTCAAACGGGTGCTGGCACGGTTTTTTGCGATCGAAGATGATCTGTCTAAACCAGTACATGAACGTGCCTTGTGGGAGCTTGCTGAACAGCTCTGCCCGGTTGATCGGAATCATGATTATACCCAGGCGATTATGGATCTCGGTGCGACTGTCTGTACTCCAAAAAAGCCTTTATGCCTGTATTGCCCAATGCAGCAACATTGCAAGGCACATCAGCAGGGTCTGGAAAATGAATTGCCCTTTAAAAAAGCCAAAAAGCCGGTACCGGTCAAAGCAGCTCAAGTGCTGTTGATCCAATCAGGTGATGAATGGCTATGGCAGCAACGTCCTAATAGTGGTCTTTGGGGTGGGCTTTGGTGTCTGCCAATTATTGAAGACACTCATGCATTTGAACAACTGTGCCAGCAACTGGGTCTGAAAAATCTCGTACAAAAGACCCTGATCAGCCACAGTTTTACCCATTTTACCTGGCAGCTTGAAGCCATGGTTTTTGCAGTCGATGAAAATCAGCAGAAACATCTGGCGATTGAGTTACAGGGCTTCTGGATGAACCCGGAAACTGCAGTCAATGCAGGTATTCCAACCGCCATGAAAAAATTGATTTCTACCGTAAATTTATGACATAGTCTGGAACAAGAAGAATCAACTGGCCTCATTTAAGGATAAATATTTTGCGCCATTCTCTTGCGTTTGTCGGGCTTTCTCTGGTGATGTTATTTCTGGTGGCGTGTAGTAGCGCACCGAAACATCCTTCTGCGGTTCAGCTTAATCCGGCATTGGTCAAAAAACTGAATCATATGCGTATGCCCTCTTCTCTGCCGATTCCGGTAGATCGGGTCCAGGCTCGTGAATTGAAAGATACTTGGGGAGCTTCGCGTAGTAGCGGCCGTTTGCATGAGGGCATTGATATTCTGGTTCCACGTGGAACCAAGGTTCGTAGTGCGACGCCCGGTCTGATCGCAGATTTACGGAATAACAATTTGGGTGGTAAAGTAGTCTGGATTCTGGGTCCAGGCGGCACTTGGCATTATTATGCACATCTGGATGGTCATAAGCGTGGCCTGAAAGTCGGTAACTATGTCAAAAAGGGCGATGTCATTGGTTATGTCGGTAATACTGGCAATGCCCGCCATACCGCGCCACATCTGCATTATGGTCTCTATTTAAATGGTAAGGGCCGTGGTGTCGTTAACCCTTATCCATATTTACGTTAATTTTAGGAAGTTTACATGTCAGAAGCGTTGATCAACCGTCTGGTCGAATTTGCAGAATCAGGCAATCAACAGAAAATCGTGCTCAATGGCCAGACCTATCAGGGCTGGATCATGGAAATTACTGAAGAGGCGCTTCTGATCAGTACCGGTTATGCCGACAAAAGTGGTAAGGATATGTGGATCCAGTTCAGTGATCTGCAGCAGGCAGAACTGTCCTACTGGGATAATCAGCAAGATCAGTGGACGACATTTAAATTATAAGATAATCAAAAGGAGCATCCCTTGACGATCCAACGCTGTGGCTGGTGCTCTGATGATCCCCTCTATACTACCTACCATGATCAGGAATGGGGACAGGCGCTGCATGATGAAAAACGCCTGTTTGAAATGCTGTGTCTGGAAGGTCAGCAGGCCGGTTTAGCCTGGATTACCGTACTCAGAAAACGTGAATCTTATCGCAAACATTTCTTTCAATATTCTATTGAAACGATTGCTTCTTTTACAGATGAGCAACTCACCGCAAAACTGCAAGATGCTAGTCTAATCCGGCATATTGGTAAACTGACTGCAATTCGCGATAATGCCCGGGCCTGGCAACAGCTTAAATCTCAAGAGATTGATGTGGTCACATGGTTATGGTCCTTTGCCCAGCAGCCCCGATTGAATAATGATGTGGCAGATTATCGCCAGGCTCCGGCACAAACCATTGAAAGCCAGAACATGTCCAAAGCCTTAAAAAAAGCAGGCTTTAAGTTTGTCGGTCCTACGATCTGTTATGCCTTTATGCAGGCAGTCGGCATGGTCGATGACCATGAAAATCACTGTCACTTTAAAACAATATCCTCCCATTCAAATAAGAGCTGAATCTATGTCCAATAATACTATTCACGCTTACGCCGCAATGTCTGCGGGTGCCGCCCTGGAACCTTATCAATTTGATGCGGGTGAACTTCACCCGCATCAGGTCGAAGTGAAAGTTGAATACTGCGGCCTATGTCATTCTGATATTTCAGTACTCAATAATGACTGGGGGTCTTCAGTATATCCTGTGGTGGCCGGACATGAAGTCATCGGCACCATTACGCAACTGGGTTCTGAAGCCAAAGGCCTAAAAGTAGGTCAGCGTGTCGGTATTGGCTGGACTGCGGAAAGCTGCCAACATTGTGATTCCTGTATTTCAGGTCAGCAAGTATTGTGTACTGGTGGTCAGGTTGCAACCATTGTCGGCCATGCAGGCGGTTTTGCGGATAAAGTCCGTGCTGGCTGGCAATGGACAATTCCCTTACCTGAAGATCTGGACCCGGAAAGTGCCGGTCCCCTGCTCTGTGGCGGGATTACCGTATTTGATCCGATTCTGAAACATCAGATTCAGGCTATTCACCACGTTGGTGTCATTGGTATTGGCGGTTTGGGACATATAGCGATCAAGCTGCTGAAAGCTTGGGGTTGTGAAATTACCGCCTTTACTTCAAATCTGGATAAAACTGATGAACTAAAAGCCATGGGTGCAGACCATGTAGTAAATAGTCGTGACCCAGCAGCGCTTAAACTGCTTCGTGGTAAATTTGACCTATTAATGAGTACTGTGAATGTTACATTGGACTGGCAGGCTTATTTATCAACACTGGCACCAAATGGCACTGTACATATGCTGGGCTTACCACTGGAACCCATGCAAATTTCTGCAGGTTCACTGATTGGTGGTGCTAAATCAGTGACTGGCTCGCCAACAGGTTCACCAGCAGCTTTACGTCAGTTATTGAAATTTGCGGCACGTAAAAATATTGCGCCACAAATTGAGTTATTCCCAATGTCGGAAATTAATACTGCGATTGAACGTCTGCACTCAGGCAAAGCCCGTTACCGGATCGTACTGAAAGCCGATTTCTAATTTGTACCAATCATCAGTAAATCTAGATCTGCCCTAGTAGCATGTTAGGGCAGATTTTTTTATGGCTGTATTTGCAAATAATTGGTTTATAAATATTTAGCCAGCTTCTGAGCCAGAAATTCAATAAATAGATATACCCGTTTAGGCAAATGCTCCTGACGGTAATAGACCGCATGAATTTTTTGATAATGCAGCTCAATCTGCTCTTCAAATAGCGCCTCTAAACGACCCGCCTGTAAGTCGTCCTCGACCAGAAAGCGTGACAGACAAGTAATACCCACCCCATATAAAGCCAATTGACGAACCGTTTCCCCATTGGGTGCTCTAATCTTTGGCTTTACAGTGATAGGTTCGCCATTTAGCCGTACCGGCCAGGTGTTCAAATGCGTAGGCTGACTAAATCCCAGTAAAGTATGCTCCGATAGATCTGCCACTGATTGCGGTCTGCCCTTTTGCTGTAAATATTCAGGGCTAGCCACAATATACAAACGGCTGCGGCATAATAATCTGGCATGCAGACTGGAATCATGCAGTTCTCCAAAACGGATCGCGACATCGGTTTTATGTTCCAGCAGATCAATCACCTGATCATGATTATTCAGTTCAATTTCAATCTGGGGATAGCGCTGCATAAATTCCTGAATTAGCGGCACGATTACATGCAGCACAAAAGGCGTCGCTGAATCCACCCGAATCAATCCTGACGTATCACTATCTGATTTCAGTAAAGCATCTTCAGCTTCTGCCAGATCATTGAGAATTTTGCGTGCCTTTTCTAGAAATAGCTGGCCCTCTTGAGTCAGTTTGAGTTTACGTGTGGTTCTTTCTAAAAGAGTGACATTTAATTTATTTTCCAGACGTTGCAGCGCCCGACTGACACCCGAAGTGGTTTGTCCCAAACGTTCTGCCGCCATGACGATAGAACCACTATCCACAATGGTGACAAAAGCCTGTAATTCTTCAATCGTTGATTTCATTTGTCACTCTTTTGTTGATTTTCGGTCAATAATATTTTGCAAATTCAGCTATTTTTTCGCAACAATAAAAAGCACAAAATACTCAACATCGAAAATACTTAAAGATTAAGGCTATGAATATTGTTCCTCAATTTGGTGTCGGTACCTTTCGCCTGTCTGGACAGACCGTCATTGATTCAGTCAAAACAGCACTGGAAGTCGGTTATCGCGCTGTAGATACGGCACAGATTTATGCCAATGAAGCAGAAGTGGGTCAGGCCATTGCAGAAAGTCAGGTTAATCGTAACGAGCTGTTCATTACCACCAAAATCTGGACAGATCATTACGCACCAGACAAACTGATTCCAAGTCTCAAAGAGAGTCTACATAAACTACGTACCGATGCAGTCAATCTAACGCTCATTCATTGGCCTGCACCTCGCTTAGGCGTTCAAATTCCTGAGCTGATGCAGACTTTATTAGAAGCCAAACAGCAAGGTCTGACCGAGCATATCGGTGTATCCAACTTCAATATTGAGCTAACCCAGCAAGCCATTGATAGTATTGGTCTGGAGCATATCGCAACTAACCAGATTGAACTGAGTCCTTATCTGCAAAATCAGCGTCTGGTCAATTTCCTACAATCTCAGAAGATTGATGTCACCTCTTATATGACACTAGCTTATGGCAAAGTGCTGAATGATCCTGTCCTGCAAGGAATTGCTGCCCAGCATCAGGCTTCGACTGCACAAATTGCACTGGCTTGGGCCTTGCAAAAAGGTTTTGCTGTGATTCCTTCTTCAACCAAACGTGAACATCTGCTTGCCAATCTGGCAGCGCAGGAGATACAACTGTCTCAAGAAGAAATGGCTTTGATCAGCACCCTGGAGCGCAATGGCCGCGAGGTTGATCCGGACCAGCTTGCGCCTATCTGGGATTAAACAGAAACCATGAAAGTTAATTTTCCTTTGCTTGCACTGGCGGTTGGTGCCTTTGCAATTGGTACCACTGAATTTTCTCCAATGGGTTTTCTGCCAGAAATCGCCCGTGATCTAGAGATTTCGATTCCTCGTGCCGGGATGCTGATCAGTGCCTATGCCTTAGGGGTGATGTTGGGTGCACCACTAATGACCCTCTGGTTAAGCCGTTATTCCAAACGTAAGTCTCTCATTTTACTGATGGCGATTTTTACGATTGGTAATATTCTGGCGACATTAGCGCCTAATTATCTGGGGCTGATGGGAGCACGCATCATTACCAGCCTGAACCATGGTGCTTTCTTCGGGATTGGTTCGGTTGTCGCGGCCAGTGTCGTTCCGAAAGATAAACAGGCCAGCGCTGTAGCCATGATGTTTATGGGCCTGACCATTGCCAATATTGGCGGGGTGCCACTGGCAACCTGGATAGGACAACATATCGGCTGGCGTATGGCTTTTCTGGGTATTTCCCTGCTTGGTGTGCTGACCATGTTCTCCCTATGGAAAGCCTTACCAGAAGGCCAAAGCAGTCAGAAACCGGATGTAAGGCAGGAGCTGCAAGTCCTGACCCGCCTGCCTGTTGTTTTAGCTTTATTGACTACCGTGATGAGTGCGGGGGCCATGTTTGCCCTATACACTTATATTGCCCCGAGTCTGCAAAGTTTTACTCAGGCTTCCCCTGCATTGATTACTTTGATGCTGGTGTTGATCGGGGTAGGTTTCTCGATTGGTAATCATCTAGGTGGCAAGTTTGCAGATTTATCCTTAAATAAAACCCTGATCGGCTTTTTAATCTTGCTTATGCTGATGATGCTGCTTTTCCCGATTCTGGCAAGCACAGCTCTTGGCGCAGGTCTGGCATTAATCATCTGGGGTGCTGCTGCCTTTGCTGTAGTTCCGCCTTTACAGATGCGAGTCATGTCCGTGGCTTATGATGCGCCTGGACTGGCCTCTTCAGTAAATATTGGTGCTTTCAATCTTGGGAATGCTTTGGGTGCAATTGCGGGTGCCAGTGTGCTGAATTTGGGACTTAGCTATAGTGCGGTTTCATTTGCCGGTGCTAGTCTGAGTGCTGTTGCTTTGCTTCTGGTTTTAATTCAAATGAAACTGGCTCCACAGCAAGATATGACTGCGCAGCAATACTCTTAAAATTTCCTTCATAAAAAAAGTCCGCCTGATGCGGACTTTTTTATATTAGCTATTTAGCGTAAAGCTTCAGGTAAAACAGGCGTTGTCACAGGTTTAGCCAGTTCGGTTTTCATCTTTTGCAGCATCTGATAAGGCTGCTGTTGCACAAACATATTCACAAAGGTTAAAGGAATCGAACCTTCAGGATTGGCATAGCCATAAGTCGATACCTTAACCTTGTTATTCGCCAGTTTCTGGAAGGTCCAGTCTCCCTGATAATCAGTCAAACGTACATAATTCGGATTTAGGGCATATCCAGTCTGAATTGCTTTATTCTTGATGATGATCTGACCATTGGCATCCTTGATCATTTTGCCTTGCACGATCAGATCACGATCTTTTAAAGGAAATGGAAAATCCAGCACCATATACAAGGTGAAATCGCCTTTTTTATCATCACGCGACAGCACCTTGATACTGCCCATATAAGGCACCCATTTCACCGCATGATCAACATCCAGAATCAGAGAAACGGCATTCTCAATCGGGACATTGTAGGTGGTTTCGGCTTTATAGAGAAAAACGGGATTACGTTCATCCTGATAGGTCCAGACTTTAATATTATTTTTATTAATGCTGAGCTTGGCATTCTGCACAGAGGTCGACTGTGCTGTAGCGGCAAAGGCTACAGCACACGCCATTAATATTAATTTCTTCATTCCATTGTCATCTTATTTTAGTTTTAAGTTATTTTTATATAGGATTTTGACGAAAATTTATACTTGAATATCGTTAAAACCAAGTACGTCCTTCATGTCATATTTACGTGCATCACGACCAACGACCCAAGCTGCGGCACGTACGGCACCCGCTGCAAAGTTCATACGGTTAGTGGCTTTATGCGTAATTTCAACACGCTCGCCTTCGCCAATAAACATTGCAGTATGTTCACCGACGATATCACCGCCACGAATGGTCTGAAAACCAATACTTTTACGTTCACGAGGACCCGTATGCCCTTCACGGTGATATACCGCATCTTTTTTCAGATCACGACCCAGTGCTCCAGCAATCGCTTCACCCATCATAAGAGCTGTACCTGATGGCGCATCTACCTTATGACGGTGATGTGCTTCGATCACTTCAATATCGACCGTATCACCAAAGACTTTAGAGGCAAGTTCTAGCAGTTTGATCGAAACGTTCACACCAACCGAATAGTTCGCTGCATAGACCACTGGAGTTTCTTTTGCAGATTCATCCAGATAAGCTTTTTGTTCGTCATTCATACCAGTCGTACCAATCACGATCGCAACGCCATTTTCACGGCAGATTTTAAGATGATTCACCGTCGCAGCAGGCGCAGTAAAGTCGATCACTACGTCACAGTCTTTAACTACTTCTTCAAGATGGCCGACAACCTTTACACCCAGGCTCCCTACACCAGCCAGTTCACCGGCATCTGCGCTAATCAATGAGCTTTCAGGGCGCTCAACAGCTGCTGCCAATTGGTAACCGGCTTCTTTCACCGCCTGAATAAGGATGCGTCCCATACGGCCGCCTGCACCTAAAATCCCAATGCGTGGTGTCGCTGACATAACATAGTCCTGATGTTGATTCGAAATTGCTCTTACTATAGCAAAACTCGCTCATAACACTAAGATTGATCGCATAAAAATCAATGAAAAGAATTAAAGAGGATCATGAGGGTTTTTGATATGCAGTCCATATCAACAATAGTTTATGGACGAGTAAAAAGAAAATAATTCCGTTAGAGGAATAATGATTAAATGGTTAGTCAGAGATAAACTCATTTAAAGAAAATTCTAGTTAATAAGAATTAGATTAGAGATGGATCCGGAAATTTGAACAACTCCTATAAGTGATACTCTGCTCCTCAAATGATGTTATAAACATCAATATATGGAGTATTTTATGGCACGTAGACCAAGAAGAAATCATTCAAACGACTTTAAGGCTAAGGTAGCACTTGCTGCGATCAAAGCAGAAAAACACTTGCTGAATTGAGTTCTGAGTTTGATGTTCATCAAAACCAAATTATTGACTGGAAAAATCAATTGATCTCAGCTTCCTCACAAGCTTTCGATCAATCAAAAGCTCCATCAGAACCACCCATCGATCTAAAAAAACTACATGCAAAAATCGGTGAGCAGGCATTAGAAATTGATTTTTTAGAAGGTGTGTTGAAGAAACTGGGCCGCTTCAACCACAAAAGTTAATCGATGACTCACTTCAGATTTCAGTATCTAAGCAAGCTCAGCTGCTGAAAGTCTCCCGTGGTTGTTATTACTATCGCCCAAAACCTGTGAGTGCATCAGATCTGAAGCTGATGCGGTGTATGGATGAGTTACATATGCAATACCCTTTTGCAGGTAGCCGTATGATGCGTGATTTGTTGAATCGTCAAGGACATCATATAGGACGACGTCATACACGTACTTTAATGAAGAAAATGGGCATTAATGCGTTATATTGCAAACCAAATTTAAGCCAGGCTAATCAAGCTCACCGCAAATATCCATATCTGCTCAAAGGATTGGCTATTCAGCGCAGTAATCAAGTGTGGTCTACGGATATAACGTATATCCCTATGGCAAAAGGCTTTGTTTATTTATGTGCTGTGATTGATTGGCATAGCCGCAAGGTACTTGCGCATAGAGTATCGATTAGTATGGAGGTTACATTTTGCATAGAAACATTAAATGAAGCTATTGAAAAATATGGTCGACCTGAAATATTTAATACAGACCAAGGCAGTCAGTTTACCAGTGATGCATTTATTGATGTATTGAAATCAAATGGCATTCAAATCAGTATGGATGGTAAAGGTCGATGGGTAGATAATGTGATGGTTGAACGATTATGGCGGAGCGTTAAATATGAAGAGGTGTATCTCAAAGCTTATAGCAGTGTCACAGATGCGAAAAAGCAATTGAGTGCATATTTTGAGTTTTATAATCTGAAACGACCTCATTCGAGTCTAGACAAAATGACACCAAATGAGTTTTACTATGATCAGCTACCCCAACAAAACAAGGTGGCTTAACTAGAGCGGAATATCACTTATAAATAAGCTTTTAGTTGTTCAAACATGTGGAACCACCTCTAATTTTAATTTTAAATAATTGAATTTAATAAGATAAAAAATATTTTTCCATGGTACGTATGATCTTGATTTTTCATATTTAGATTATTTGTATTTAAGGGAAATATATTGAAACTCCAGTTTGACCACCTCAGCAATATAAGTATTACTGATATTATTGAATTAAATACCCATCATCGCGTACTGAAGCATATGGCCTTAGCGCATGGCATTATTTTCGATGAAACACGATGGATTGCTTGGGTACATGGAAGTGTAAATCCATACTTTTTTAAATTTAGGAATGTTTAAGGATCACGCATCAAGTAGTTGACCAACTTCCAAGCTGGTATATCCACGTTCTTTAAAGATCAACACAATCGCTTTTTTATAGTCTTCACAAATAGATGTTTTATATTTAGTGATGAGTTGAATCTCGGAATTCAGCTCCAGGTCATTTTTTAAGGTCAAGAATTCGGTAGAGATCTTATTAAAAATCTTTAAATTAAACATACAGGCACCTGTTATCAGTTGTAGCGGCCCGACTACAACAAATACCTGCCTTAGCTCAGCTAGACACCCTTGGTCGCAAGGATTACAAATTAGAAAAAGTTCTGCAAGTTTTGAGGAATTGATAGATTAAATAACCTTCTAAATCATTCCTATTTAGCAAGATTGTCGGCCTAAAAATTAATTTTATATATCAATTTCTTAATAATCTCATAATTGCTAAAAATTTAATAGGAACCAGTTTTTGTAACAATTCTTTTAATATTTCAGATTATTCATAATATTTTATTAGTCAAATGAATAGAGAGATCATTAACTCAGGATTTTCATATCCTGATGATGAGGTCTTAAAAGACAAAGTATTTTCCCTGTCTGGCAAAAGTAGTAATCGGACTCTTTGTACGCTTTGGCTCACATCAATCTCGGCTTTTTGCTGCTATCCAGAATACTGGAAGTTTCCTATGATGAACTCATCAGGAACAGGAAGTTCCAAACAAGAATAACAATAGATCAGCACAAGGACAGTAAGGTACGACAGGAGTTATACCGAGCGAACCCATACGAAAAACCCCGGCAGGATGCTGGGGTTTTTCTTTTAGTATTTAAATTAAATTTCATCCTTTAAATGTGCAAATATGTGACATACATCACATTAACAAATCCATTTTCTTATATATTTTGCCACTTGCTCAATTTTATGAGATTAATGATTAATCTTATATTTCAGTTATTTAAATAACATCAAACTACATTAGTAAACATAAGTACACACAAAAAAACATCAATATCTACATTTTATATCAACATTTTTGCCAAGTGTACTGAGTAGTACACTATTTTTAATACAAGGAAATTTATATGAAATTAGTTCAATTAACTTTTGCCGGGGTAGCGTTAATTGCTGCATCACAAACTTTTGCTGCTGAAGAAGTAGCACAAACAGCTCCTGCTGCAACTGAAACAGCTGCGTCTGAAGTTCAAGCTGCTGAAGCACCTGCAAGCGAAGCTCCAGCATCAGAAGCTCAAGCAACTGAAGCTCAATAATATGACAGGATTTATATTTCTCTGCGTGAGGGGTATAAATCCTTCTTAAAAAGCCAATATCATTAAAAGAATAATTTTCTCATTATTTTTATCTAATAATTAACTTATACATCTTTTCCGAATTTAAGCTATAAAAAAGGACGCCTGAGCGCACTGCTGTCCCATAGTTTGCTTTAAATAAAAAAAACCTGAGTCCTAACAGTTAAAATATGAGTGCAAACAAACACTTTAACGACCAGGATTCAGGTTTTGTCACATCAGAATACCGTATTTCATGAGCTAATTAAACCTGTTGTGCGACAGGATTTTGAACAACTTGCTAAAGTACACCATGTTGGACAGAAATTTAGAGCGGCTTCCCGGTGGGATCAGTTTATTGCCATATTGATGTCTCAATTCTCTTGTAGGCAAAGTCTGAGAGATATTCAATCCAATTTGGAGTGCCAACAGGAAAAGCTAAGTCATCTCGGAGCAAAGTCTATTCCCCGAAGCACGCTGGCACGAATCAATGAGCAACAGCCTGCTGCCTTGTATCAACAGCTATTTTACAAGTTGCTTAAATACTATGAACACTCAAAAGTAGCTCATAAATTTCGCTTTAAGAATCCCTTGTATTCCTTGGATGCCAGTCATATTGACCTGTCGCTTTCCTTATGTGAATGGGCCAAAGTTCACGACTCAAAAGCCAGCATGAAACTCAGTATAGGATTGAATCACAGCAATGATATTCCTGAGTTTGTTGCAGTTGAAAATGGCAAAGAAAATGACATGGTACAAGGCCGCAAATTCCAGTTTCCTGCTGGCAGCATTGTAGTTTTTGATAAAGGCTATGTCGATTACCAATGGTATGCAAATCTGACTGCTCAAAACATTGGATTTGTCACACGTTTTAGGCCTAAATCTGTGTATCAGGTGATCCAGCAACATCCAGTGCTTGAATCCAAAGGTATTCTAAAAGATGAAACCATTCAGCTGAATAGCGCACATGCCCTAAAAAGAAAAGCCCCAGTGTTAAGAAGAATTGAATATAGAGATCAGCAAAGTGGCAAGCACTTTAGCTTTCTCAGCAATAACTTTCATTTAGCCGCCTCTACCATTGCGGCGATTTATAAAGATCGTTGGAAAGTTGAACTGTTCTTTAAGGCGATTAAGCAGAATCTCAAATTAAAAGCGTTTCTAGGCCGCAGCAGGAACGCAATTCAGACACAAATCTGGATTGCGATGATCGCCTATTTATTGGTGAGTTTCGCTCAACATTTAGGAAAAACAGGTTGGACAGTTCAACGTTTACTCAGAATAATTCAAGTGAATTTGTTTGAAAGAAGAACTTTAAAAGCTTTATTTTCACCCGATAAAATACCCATAAAACAAGAGGAAGCTCAAATGAGCTTCCTCTTGTGAAAAATTGTGGGACAGCAGTGCGCCTGAGCGTCCTTTTTTATCTATCCAGATCAGTCAAACAACCGATCAAAGAAAGATTTTTTCTTTGGAGAAGACTGGCTGCCCTCATCTTCCATGGTCGCTTGCAACTCTTTCAACAGTTCACGTTGACGTGCAGTCAGGTTCACTGGTGTTTCTACAACAACACGGCAAAGCAGATCACCTTGCATGGTTGAACGTACTGGTTTCACGCCCTTACCACGTAGGCGGAACAGTTTACCGGTTTGCGTACCTTCAGGAATTTTCAGGCTGACACGACCATCTAATGTCGGAATCTGAACTTCTTTACCCAAAGCTGCATCCGCAATTGAAATTGGCACATCCATATACAGATCTGCACCGTCACGCTGGAAGATTTCGTGTTCACGTACCACGACTTCAACGTATAGATCACCTGATTGGCCATCACGAATCGCTTCACCTTTACCAGTCAAACGTACGCGGTCGCCATTGTCCACCCCGGCTGGGATAGTAACTTCTAGGGTTTGCTGACGGTCAGATACACCTGATCCATGACATTTATTACATGGGTTCTTAATGATCTTGCCCTGGCCACGACAGGTACTACAGGTTTGCTGTACCGAGAAGAAACCTTGCTGCATACGTACTTGGCCGGCACCATGACAGGTTGGACAGGTTTCAACATCGTTCGGATTTTTAGAACCTTTACCATCACAGGCGTCACATGGTGCTGGTGCAGTAAAAGTAATGGTTTTCTTAACGCCTTTGACTGCTTCTTCAAGCGTCAATTCCATCACATAGCGTAAGTCTGAACCACGGCGTTGACGTTGCTGGCCACGGCCCCCCCCACCAAAGGCTCCACCGAAAATATCCCCAAACTGGCTGAAAATATCTTCCGCACTGAAACCACCGAAGCCGCCAGCACCACCGCCCATACCACCTTCAAAGGCTTGATGGCCCATACGGTCGTACATGCTGCGTTTTTCGCTGTCTGACAGAACTTCATACGCTTCTGAAGCTTCTTTAAACTTCTCTTCAGCTTCAGGATTGTCCGGGTTACGGTCTGGATGATATTTCATCGCCAACTTACGGTAGGCTTTTTTAATTTCATCATCACTAGCGGTTTTAGAGACGCCCAAAACCTCATAATAATCACGTTTAGCCATGTCTGGCGATGCTCCTCACGGAATTCTATTTAATATTGACTGTGGTCTAAAATTGGGGTTAAACCCAGCTTTACAAGGGGAATTCTGAAAAAAAATTGAAAGCTTAGAATACAGCTTTGTTTTGAGAAAATTTGAAGATACCTTTGAACCAGGCATTAATGAGGAAAATAATGGCAATAAAGCTGAATACTACACCTGCGACTGTGCAGGCTTTCACCCAAAGCTGGCTATCCCAGGCGAAGAAAAATAATGGAATGAACCAGAGCGCTGCAAAAATCGCGAGTACTGAATAAATTACAATATTACGCATGATCCAGAGTGCCTGTGCCTGTAACCAGACTTCGGCATAATCAATCTGGGTCACCTTACGTGCATACCAGTAGGCGAATATGCCGCTTACCACTGTAAACAAAGCAAAAAACATGAAGACATAAGCCATCGCCACGGAGCGTCGCATCTTGGTGAGTGTGTCTTGAGTCATGTTTAGTCAACCTTAGTGTGCGGCCCAGCACAAGCGAGTTCCGCAGCAGTATGTCTTTTTTGAATTATTAAAAAATCAGGTACTACTATATTGAAATTTTCAATATTTCGCACCTGAAATTATGACAAATTTAAACAGAATTTAAACTTTTTTTCACTTTAAACCATTGTGCATATAAGGCTGGCAGGAAAAACAGCGTTAATAGCGTCGCAACGATCAATCCTCCCATAATCGCAACCGCCATTGGCCCGAAGAAAATGCTTCTGGATAAAGGAATCATGGCCAGAACCGCAGCCAGTGCAGTCAGGACAATCGGACGGCAACGGCGCACTGTGGCATTGATAATGGCATTCCATTGCGATTCACCTGCCTGAATATCCTGTTCAATCTGGTCAATGAGAATCAACGAGTTACGCATGATCATGCCTGATAAGGCAATCGTACCCAGCATGGCCACAAAGCCAAAAGGTTTATTGAAAATTAACAGGAATAAGACCACGCCAATAATGCCCAATGGCGCCGTCAAGAAGACAATAAAGGCACGTGAAATACTTCTAAGCTGGATCATCAATAAAGTCATCACCACTGCCAGGAACAATGGCATACCCGCATTCACTGAATTCTGCCCACGCGCAGATTCTTCGACTGTTCCGCCTACCTCTATTAAATAGCCACTTGGCATTTCTGCTCTGAGCTGCTCAAGTTGATCTTTCAACTCATTCACCACGGTTGCCGGTTGCAGTTGCGTCCGGATATCAGCCCGTACCGTAATAGTCGGCAAGCGGTTCCGATGCCAGATCAGACCTTCTTCAAAACTGTATTCGATCTTGGCAATCTGGGCTAAAGGAACTGAACTCCCATTCGTGGTCGGTACTGCCAGACTACTCAGTGAACCGACATCGACACGTTCAGCCTGATCACCCCGTAAACGGATTTCAATCAGCTCACGTTTCTCACGGTACTGATCAATCGCAGTTCCAGAAATTGAGCTATTCAGGAAATTGGCCAAATCGCGACTACTCACGCCAAGCTGACGGGCGCGGTCCTGATCAATATCCAGTTTAATCACTTTACTTGGCTCGCCCCAGTCCAGATGCACATTGGTGGTATTCGGATTGTCTCCGACCGTTGCTGCAACTTTCTGTGCCCATTGACGGACTAATCCCAAGTCTTCACCTGATACACGGAACTGTAATGGATAGCCGACGGGTGGGCCATTTTCCAACAGAGATACCCGGGTACGGGCTTCGGGTAACAGCACCCGAATCTGGTCGCTTAAGGATTTACGGATTTCATTGCGGTCTTCAAGTGATGAAGCCAAGACCACAAACTGGGCAAAGCTGGCTTGCGGTAATTGCTGGTCTAATGGCAAATAGAAACGTGGGGAACCGGTACCGACATAGACCACATAATTATCAATCCCCTCCTGTTTGGACAGGAAGTTTTCAACTTTTTTCACTGCAGCTTCAGTCGCTTTTAATGAAGCGCCCTCTTCCAGTTTCAGATCCACCAGAATTTCGGCACGGTTCGATGGAGGGAAGAATTGTTTGGGCACCAGATTAAACATCAAAATGGATAGCACAAAAATCCCGACAGTCGCCGCGATGACCGTTTTACGGTAGGTGACACAGATATTCACCCAATGGCGAAAGCTTTGATAGAACTTGGTTTGATAAGGATCATGATGCTCACCGGCATGATGTACCAGCGGCTCCGGTTCAGGGCGTTTGCGTAAACGCGCCCAGAGACGTTGATACCATGGCGCTCTCTGCACCAGATCCTTGTTAAAATCTGGCAGAAGTTTATCGCCCAGATAAGGGACAAACAGGACTGCGGCAATCCAGGACACCAACAGTGCCAGCGTCACCACCTGGAAAATCGAGCGGGTATATTCCCCGGTACTCGACGCTGCTGTCGCGATTGGCAGGAAACCGGCAGCAGTAATCAGGGTTCCGGTCAGCATTGGAAAAGCAGTCGTCCGCCAAGCATGACCGGCCGCCTGTAAGCGGCTAAAGCCCTGCTCCATTTTGATTGCCATCATTTCAATGGCAATGATCGCGTCATCTACCAACAGGCCAAGTGCCAGAATCAGGGCACCTAGAGAAATTTTATGCAGGCCAACATCAAATAATTGCATCCCGGCAAAAGTCATCGCCAATACTAACGGAATCGAGAAGGCCACCACCAGACCGGTACGGAAACCGAGCGAGAAAAAACTCACCAAGAGAACAATAATTACAGCCTCGGCCAGAACTTTCATAAATTCATTAATACTGCGTTTCACTGCTACCGGCTGATCTGAGACTTTTTGCAGATCCATCCCCAACGGTAAAGTTTTCTGCAACCGGGCAAATTCCTGTTCCAGATTTTTACCCAAGGCAATGATGTCGCCGCCTTTACGCATCGATACGGCAATACCGATACCATTTTCACCCATAAAGCGCATACGCGGTTGTGCCGGATCAGTAAAGCCGCGATAAACTTCAGCCACATCACCAAGCTGGATGGTCTTGCCATTCACCAATAAAGGTAATTGCTGCAGTTCTTCAATATTATTCAGCGCACCACTGACCCGCACCTGAATCCGGTCAGAACCGGTTTCAAAAAAGCCCGCCTGAGTCATGGCATTTTGCTGCTGCAGTGCCTGCTGAATGGCAGTCACCGGAATACCCAGTTGGGTAGCTTTGGTGTTGGAGATTTCGATCCAGATTTTCTGGTCCTGCAGACCGATCAGTTCAACTTTGGCGACATCCTTGACCCGTTGTAGCTGTAACTGTAAACGGTCGGCATATTCTTTAAGCGTCGCATAATCGAAGTCATCGCCTTTAATGACATAGATGTTACCGAAGGTATCGCCAAACTCATCATTGAAGAATGGGCCTTGTACGTCTTGCGGTAATTCATGGCGAATATCATTGATTTTCTTACGGACGTTATACCAGACATCTGCGACATCCTTGGAAGCCAAAGAATCCTTGGCAATAAAAGTCACCATGGATTCCCCCGGACGGGAATAGGCCATGATCCGGTCATACTGTCCGGTAGTCATCAACTCTTTTTCAACCCGGTCGGTGACTTGTAAGGATACTTCTTTAGCACTGGCACCCGGCCAGTAGGTCTGGATTACCATGACCTTAAAGGTAAACGGCGGATCCTCACTTTGTGACAGTTTGGAATAGGATACGATGCCCACCAAACCGAGCAGGATCATGAAATACAGTACCAGACCTTTATTCTTTAAGGCCCATTCAGACAGGTTAAAGTTCATACTTAACTCCCTGCCTGAATTTTCACACTACGGTTTTCACGGTCAATCGGATTGATTTTTTGCTGATCACGCAGTAGATGAACCCCACCAATCACCACATAATCATCAGCCTTTAACCCTCTGAGGACTGGCACAGAATCACGGCCATAAGCACCCAGCTGCACCGGCACTTTGCGGATGGTATGATCCGGCTTGACTACCATCACATAGGCCTGCTGATCGGTCGCTGAAACACTGGATAAAGGAACGCTAAGGATATTGTCCTGACTGTTCTGAAAGAACACCCGAGCACTCTGGCCGAGCTGAATCTGGCTATTACCCTCGCGTAAAGCCACTTTCACCCGGAAGGTACGCGATTGATCTGCTGCTGGTGAAATCTCACGAACAAAAGCGGTGAATTTTTCATTCGGTTTAGACCATAAAGTGACCCAGGCCGGTTGACCGGTTTTAATTTCGGAAATCGCCTGTTCAGGAACCCCAATCACGACTTCACGCTCACCAGCTATCGCCAGTTCAAAGGCAGCCTGCCCTGCTGCAACGACCTGACCAATTTCGATATTGCGTGCAGTAATCACCCCACTTTTATTGGCAATGAGCTGGTTATAAGCGGTCTGGTTTTTGGCCGTATCATAATTGGACTGAGCCTGTTTCAGATTTGACGCAGCTGCCTTATATTGATTTTCAATCGCATCATATTGCGAGCGGCTCACAGCATTGGTCGGTAACAGCTGCTTGAAACGCTGTAATTCATCCTGAGCAATTTTACTGGCCGATTGAGCACTTTCTAGCTGGGCACGTGCTGCATTTAATTGAAGTTGAGCATCTTTCACATCTAGGGTCGCCAAGACTTGCCCAACTTTTACCTGATCACCCACATCGACAAAACGCTGGGTGACTTGTCCGCCTACCCGGAACGCCAGTGCCGTTTGCTGACGTGCCTGGACATCACCGGCATAGCTTTTCAATTCCTGATGTGAAGTTTTCGGTGTGGTCACCATGACAAATGGAACTTCCTGTTCTGCTGCAGCGCTGTCCTTGCTACATCCTGAGAAAGCCATACTGCATAGGACGATCATGCCAGCCAGTGCGCTCTGTATCGTGCTCATTATTGTTCGCTCTTATCTAATCATCATTTTTAGGGCAAAATAGGTAGATATATAAATTGCTTATTTTTTAATTAATATACCATCCGGTACACTAATTAGGATTCTGCAGTTAAAACAATGACCATATTAATTTTTTTTGGAGGCGGATTCAAGCAGCAAGTGCAACAGTATAAAAACCAGCCATAACTTCACTAGGCGTATACCAGCCTAGTGTTTTTCTAGGGCGATGATTGAGAGCAAATTCTATCTGCTCTATTTGTTCATTTGACACTTCATCAAACGAAGATGATTTTGGCAGATATTGCCTGATCAGACCATTGGTATTTTCATTTCTGGCTCGTTGAATCGACTTGTATGGATCTGCAAAGTACGTCTCTATTCCTGCTTCCGTTATCCGCCGGTGCTCGGAGAACTCCTTACCATTATCAAAGGTTACACTGTAGGCATGACTGCTGCGCAAACATGCTAAAGCACACGAGATCGTTTTAGTTGTGGTTCTAGTTTGTCCCAAATGAACGATATGTACATACAAGCTTTTGCGCTCAACCAGAGTTAATAATGCCCCCTTGTGATTCTTGCCTATCACGGTATCACCTTCAAAATCACCTAGGCGTTGACGTTTCTCGATGACCTCATCGCGACAGTGAATACTTGTTCTATCAACGAGTTGGCCTCTACGGTCTGTATTTTTATAGCCTCGTTTACGATATTTCTTTTGATGTCTTAAATGAATGTGGAGCTTACCGCCTTTAGATTTATCTAGATAGACGTACTGATAAATCCATTCATGTGAAGGCACATCAAGCCAACCTCGTTGTGTTAAAGCACCTGAAATTTGCTCAGGAGACCAATCTAAGCCAATCAGATAACGAATATAAACGAGAGCAAAATCCGTCATTTGTGAAGAGGATCGATATCGTCTTTGACTTGAAAATTTCTCTGCCTGTTGAGCTCGATATCCACGTTTTCCAGTATTTCTTTTGATCTCACGATAAAGGGTTGATCGAGAACGTCCAAGCTCCCTGGCAAGGGTAGAGATTGAAGATTTGCTTTTCAAAGCAGCATAAATTTCGTATCTTTCATCTTGAGAAAGTTGGGTGTATTTCTTCATTGGGTGCTTTCCAATTGCGAGTTGAAAAAAGTCTAATGATTTTAATACACCTAACTTTTTCAACTAACTACAAATATGTCGCACTTGGTATTTGAATCTGCGGGATGAAATTGTGCAAATACCGGTTGGACGGCCCAAGGATCTGGAGAAACGCCAGCGTATTCTGAACGCAGCAAAACAGCTGTTTTTACAGCATGGTTATCATGGTTCCAGCATGAACCAGATTGCGCTGGAGGCAGGTGTGACCAAACTCACTGTCTATAATCATTTTCAGGATAAGGCCACGCTGTTTAGCTGTGCGGTTGAAGAGACCTGTGAGGCAATTCTGCAGGAATCTCCTAAAGTTCTGCAGCCTGATAATGATTTTCAGCAGAAGCTATATCAGATCTGTCTGCGCTCATTCAATATTGCCAATCTGCCGGAAGCTCTCAAACTGGACCTGCTCATCATGCAACTGGCTTATGAAAAAAATCCGTTGGCGGAACGTTTTTATACGGCCTCACATATCAAGCTGAATCAGGCCTGGCATGATTTCTTTGAGCAGGCGCAGCAACATCAATTTATCCAGACTGATGATCCGCAGCATCAGACCGAACTGATGGTGTCCTTACTGTTAGGTATGCGACATCACAAAGTCTTATTGGGCTTAAGTCCGCTACCCGACATGCAGCAACGCCATCAGATCATCCAGCAGGCCATCGAGATCTTTATGCTGAAATATGCCATTTCCTGTTAAATTTCTTCTATCTGGCCTGATCCTTGCAACAGCGTAAGGACTAAAATTCATCCAATTATCAACAAATAATATTCAACTTTTGTCTGCAAAAGACTTGGATTGTCATGCAGTCGGGGTATAGTCAAAGGAAGAATCGGAGGAATATAAAAAATGGTTCAACAGATTGATGCACCTCTACGCGAAGACGTACGTTTACTGGGTAATCTACTGGGAGAAACCCTGAAGTTACATGCGGGGCAAGATTTGTTTAATCAGGTCGAGCAAATTCGGGCCTTATCGAAAGGTGCTCGCGATGGACAGGTTGAAGCAGAAAAACAGCTGGAACAATTATTCCTGACTTTAGAAGATCATGAAATCCTGCCATTGACCCGTGCCTTCACCCATTTCCTAAACTTTGCCAATATTGCCGAACAGTACCATGTGGTACGTCGTCGCCGTCAAAGCGAATTTGAGGAAACTACAGAATCTCCAAATCCTCTGGTGCCTTTATTTGAAAAATTCAAACAGCAAGAAATTTCTGCAGAAACCTTATATCAGCAAATCTGTGAATTAAAGATTGAACTGGTGCTGACCGCACATCCAACAGAAGTCAGCCGACGCACCTTGATCCAGAAATATGATGGTATCAATAATGCCCTGTCCAAATTTGACCAGCAGAAATTGACCCCACGTGAACGTCAGGCAGTTTTGGCTGACTTAAAACAGCTCATCAGTTCTGCCTGGCAAACTGATGAAATCCGTCAGCATCGTCCAACCCCGGTGGATGAAGCCAAATGGGGCTTTACCACAATTGAACAAACCCTCTGGAATGCGGTGCCTAAATTCATCCGTGAACTGAACGGCATGGTTGAGGAACAATGTGGCCAGACTTTGCCGCTAGATGTTGCTCCGGTACGTTTCGCTTCCTGGATGGGTGGCGACCGGGATGGCAACCCGAATGTGACGCATAATGTGACTCAGGAAGTATTGTGGTTGTCACGCTGGAAAGCAGCTGATCTTTATCTGCGTGATATTGAAAACCTGCGCTGGGAACTTTCTATTCAGCAATGCAGTGATGAAATTACACAGGCATTAGGCCATCAACATCCTGAACCGTACCGTGAATATTTACGCGATATCCGTGAACGTCTAAAAATTACCCGGGCTTGGCTGGCTGAAAAACTGCATGGCAAAGATGCTGATGATAGTCGAGTGATTAAAAGTAAAGATGAGTTATTAAAACCTTTACTGACCTGTTATCGCTCATTGATGGCGTGCAATCTGGCAGAACTTGCCAATAGCAGTCTGCTGGACCTGATTTACCGGGTGAACTGTTTCGGCATTGAACTGCTCAAACTGGATATCCGTCAGGAATCTGGTCGTCATCGTCAGGCCATTTCAGCCATTACTGAATATCTGGGTCTGGGTAATTTTGAAACCTGGACTGAACAGGCCCGTCAAAACTTCCTGTTGCAGGAACTGCAAAGTAAACGTCCTCTACTACCTAAACACCTGAATGAACCAGCGGCTAGCCTGATTGAACATCCAGATGTACAGGAAGTGTTTACCACCATGCGCACATTGGCCGAACAGCCAAGTGAGTCTCTGGGCGCCTATATTATTTCCATGGCCGAATATCCAAGTGATGTGCTGGCCGTCTTGCTGCTGCAAAAAGAAGCCGGGATTAAACAGCCTTTACGGGTAGTGCCTTTATTTGAAACCTTAAAAGATCTCGACGGCGCTGCTGACACCATGTCGACACTCTTTAATATGCACTGGTACAAGCAGCATATTCAGGGCAAGCATGAAGTCATGATTGGTTATTCGGATTCGGCCAAAGATGCCGGCTTTATGTCAGCCAACTGGGCACAGTACCGTGCGCAAGAAGAACTGACCGCAGTTGCTAAACAGCATGGTATACAGCTGACCCTGTTCCATGGTCGTGGCGGCTCGATCAGCCGTGGTGGTGCACCCACCCAGCAAGCGCTGTTCTCACAACCGCCGGGTTCGATTTCAGGCGCCATCCGGGTGACTGAACAGGGTGAGATGATTCGCTTTAAATTTGGTCTGGAAGAAATCGCGCTACAAAATCTAGAAATTTATACTGCAGCGACTTTGGAAGCGACTTTATTACCGCCACCCGAACCGAAACCGGAATGGCGTGATCTGATGCATAAAATGACGGATCTGTCGGTACAGGTCTATCGTCAGACAGTACGTGAAAATCCACATTTCGTGAAATACCTGCGTACCGTAACTCCAGAACTGGAATTACAAATGTTGCCGCTTGGTTCACGTCCGGCCAAACGTAAGGTCAGCGGTGGGATTGAATCCTTGCGTGCCATTCCCTGGGTCTTTGCTTGGACCCAGATCCGTTTGATGTTACCGGCCTGGCTGGGTACCGGTGCCGCATTAAATGAGGTACTGGATCAAGGGCAACGTACAATTCTAGATGAAATGCTAACTGAATGGCCTTATTTCCAGACCCTGATTGATATGCTGGAAATGGTACTCTCCAAAGCAGACAGCAATGTCGCGCTCTATTACGAATCGCATCTGACTCAGGATGAAGATCTGAAAGAGCTCGGCACGGAACTGCGTCAACGCTTGCAGGATGCTATTCAGACCTTATTAACCTTAAAAGGGGAATCAAAACTGCTCAGCAGTAATGGCGTCTTGGATCAGTCCATGACCGTGCGTAAACCTTATCTGTTACCGCTCCATTTACTACAAGCCGAACTGATGAAACGTCGTCGGTTATATCTGGAACAGCAGCAGGCTGAACACACTCCGGTCGATCATGCCCTGATGGTGAGTATTGCCGGCATTGCCGCCGGTTTACGAAATACCGGTTGATTTTTTTCTCTTCCATTTAAAGCACATCTACACGATGTGCTTTTTTATTGATCAGTCAATAGCCAAAAAAAGCTTTATTTATATATCAAATTAAAATTACTTATAGAAGTTAAATATGAATTGTCCGGGAATTAATCCACTGATTTAACTTTAGTTTTGATTTAAAAAACTTTTACCGCACGGTAAAATCTCAAATAAAGTCATAGAATTAATTTGAACAAAAATTTTGTTTCAGTGATTAAATCTTCTAAAAAACAAGAGTATGATGTGCACAATTTATCTTTTGAGTGCTCATTTTATGTCCAATTGGTTTCCCAAGTGGCGCCCTTATAAGGGTAGTATCGATGCACGACCAGTAGGTACCGCAGAGTATTTACCGCCTGCCCAGACCCTGATCTTGGGGGTACAACATGCCTTTGCCATGTTCGGTGCGACGGTACTGGCGCCATTTCTAATGGGTTTTGATCCCAATCTGGCCATTTTAATGTCGGGGATCTGTACCATCCTGTTCTTCCTGATCACGGGTGGTCGTGTACCAAGTTATCTGGGTTCAAGCTTTGCGTTCATTGGGGTAGTGATTGCGGCAACCGGTTATGCAGGTGCTGGCGGACTAAATCCAAATATTGGTGTCGCCGCTGGCGGGATTATTGCCTGTGGTGTGCTTTATGCCTTGATGGGTGTTCTGGTCATGGCAACAGGAACCCGCTGGATTGAAAAATTGATGCCGCCTGTAGTGACCGGTGCGGTGGTGATGATTATTGGTCTGAACCTGGCCCCTGTGACTGTGAAAAACGTCATGGGCAATACCTTTAATATGTGGATGTCACTGGTGACCGTCCTGTGTATGGGTTCCATTGCGGTGTTTACCAAAGGTCTGGTACAGCGTTTATTGCTCTTGATCGGTTTATTGCTGGCTTACTTCATTTACTACATTTTAAGTAATGTAATGGGCTATGGGACTGCAATTGATTTTGCGCCCATTCAGCAAGCTGGCTGGTTTGGTGTTCCGAGCTTCCATGCGCCAGTATTTGATACCAATGCCATGCTGATCATTGCGCCTATTGCCCTGATTCTGATTGCAGAAAACTTGGGACATATTAAAGCCGTAGGTGCCATGACCGGTGAAAATCTGGATCCGCATATCGGTAAAGCCTTTGTAGCGGACGGTATTGCAACTACCTTGGCAGGTGGTGTGGGCGCACCGGGTATGACTACCTATGGTGAAAATATTGGTGTGATGGCCGTTACCCGGGTTTACTCGACGATTATCTTTGCTGTTGCCGGTGTATTTGCGGTATTCCTAGGTTTATCGCCGAAATTTGGTGCGATTATTCATACCATTCCAACAGCGATTTTAACCGGCGCCTCAATTGTGGTCTTTGGTCTGATTACTATTGCCGGTGCGAAAATCTGGATCGAAAATAAAGTCGATTTTTCACAGAACAAAAACCTGATGGTGGCAGCAGTAACGATTATTCTGGGTACAGGTGACTTTGCTCTAACCTTTGGTAACTTTAACCTCGGTGGAATTGGTACAGCGACCTTTGCTGCGTTATTCCTGAACTGGTTCTTTAGCCTGGTCGATAAAAAATAATTCGAAGACTTAAATTTTCAAGCAGCCTCCGGGCTGCTTTTTTTATATCGCAAGAATTGTTTAAATAGGCCTGATCTTTTATATGAGCATCCTGCCGATGCGTCTGGATTTTTTTGATTTACGTCTTTTTCTCAATATAGTCGACACAGGTAGTCTGACCAAAGGTGCTGAACGCTCTGCCATTTCCTTACAGGCAGCCAGTGAGCGGATTAAAAAGCTGGAACAGCAATATCAGGTCAGTCTGTTCAGCCGCCATTCTGGCGGGGTGAAAATGACTTTTGCGGGACAGGTCTTTGCTGAGCATGCCCAAGCCCTGTTGCAACAGGAACAACAGTTGTCTCAAGCCATGGCCGGTTTTAGTGAAGGACTCAATTCCAATATCAGCTTATGGTGTAACTCTTCAGCACAAAGTGAGTACCTTCCTCTATTATTGCCACAGTATCTGGTGAATAACCCAAATATCCAGATCGATCTCAAAGAAGCAGAGAGCAATGACATCATTGCGACTTTGGCGAGTGGTACTGCCAAACTAGGACTTATTTCCAGCTTTTTTCCTGCCCCTCAATTACAGACTCTGGAATTTTCAGATGATCCTCTGGTGCTGATCTGCCCTGAACCGCATGGTCTGGCAACGAATCAGGCATTAAAATTAGCAGACTGTCTGAGTTATCCTTTTGTTGGTCTGATGCAATATCACTCTTTGCAGCAATCCATCGAAACTCAGGCTCGCTTGCTGAACTGTGAAATTCAATACCGCTTACGCTTACCAAATTTTGCCGCCATTGCCCAGGTTGTGGCCAATGGTGTAGGTATCGCGATCATGCCAAAACGTGCTGCACAACGTTTGTCGAAGCTCTATGCATTTCAGCAAATCCAACTGACGGGAGATTGGGCCAACCGCAAGTTATTGTTAGCTGCAAAGAACTTTGATGAACTAAGCACGGCCTATCAGCACTTTAGCCAGTTCCTCATTTCTGCGGATGTACAAAAAATCCTGAATTAAATCCAGCCGAATTGATGCAGCATCATATAGCTGCCTAAGGCGATCAGGCCGATAAAAAATACTGTCCGGAATTTCTGTTCAGGGATACGGGAACGGATTTTTTTGCCGAACCACATCCCGATCAAGGCCGGAATCAGTGCAATCGCCGACATGGCATAATCAATCGGCATATCTTCCACCGGGTTTTGGTGCAGGAAAATTGCCAAACACACTGTCGAGGTGGTAAATACCAATCCTAAGGCCTGAACCAGATCATCACGTTTTAAATGCAGGGTTTGCAAATAAGGTACCACTGGAATTACCACTACCCCGGTTGCCACGGTCAAGGCCCCCCCGAGATATCCCATAATCGGAGAAAGCCACTTTTCATACTGGCTTAAATCTGGCATCCGTTTCGCCAGTAAACCATATAGGCCATACAGGGCAAGCATCCCCCCCAGTAAGGCTTCACTATGAAATTCAGAATGGCCTAAGGTCGGGAAAATACTCCAGACTGAACCCACAATAATGCCTGCCAGCAATAGCCAGAAACGGCGAATCAGTTTCAGCACATGACCTTCGGCAAAGAGTTGCCAGAAATTGGTCAGCATCGAAGGCACAATCAGTAAAGTTGCTGCCTGGAATGGGCTCATAAATATGGTCAGCAAACCCATGGACACCGCAGGCAAACCTAATCCAATGGTGCCTTTAATCAGACCAGCCAGAGCAAAAATAGCAATAACAAAAGCAGTCATCTGATGACCCTAAATTGATTTAAGCCCATGCTATAGAAATCACGAATAGAGTAAAATCAGGGTTTTAAGAAGGAAGCCTCAAGTAAATCTTGAGGCTTCAGATGGAGGTGCTGAAACTGATCAGATTCATCAGCAAAAATCGGATATGAAAATTGTTTAAGGACGAAACTCTTTCAGTTCACGCTGAATGAAATACTGGAACATTTCCCGGTACAGATGCTCAATAAACGCCTGATCCACACCCTGCTGTTGTGCCAAGGCTTTGACATTTTCCACAATCTGCTCCATACGCTCCGGTGATTGCAGATCAGTTTCAGTTTTTTTAAAACGGGTGGTTTGATCAACATAAAATTGACGCGCAGCGATCAGCTCGACTAAAGCTGTATCAATGGCATCGATCTGTTGACGTGCATGTTGTAATGATTCAGCTTTGATTTTTTCCATGTTTATTCAGTCACTTTCAGTTTAGTTATCACTCTTATACTTTTCTTCTAACACATTACTGAAAATACTTTCAATCATCCAGACACGATATAAGCTATTAAATGTATAACTTTGCCCATCAATACGCAGTTCTAGGACCGGTAAATTCGGCTGGGACTTCATTTCACATAAGGTGTCATTTTCCTGCAACTTGGCCAGAACATCTTCCTGAGTCAGTTCAGTAATATTCAGTTCCTGCTGCATACGCTTGAAATGCGCTGCATAAGACAGATCATAACCACGAGTCCAGACCGCTTCCAGAATCTGGTACATGGCTTCAATCCGCTGCTCTTCCGGACAGCTATAAAACAATTGCGCCATCGGCATCACGGCCTGCTCGGTTGGCCGGCAGAATGGGGTAAATTTGACTTCAGTTCGCTTGGATAAGCGCGTCGCCAGACTCCAGTCAAACCAGTCCCGTCCCTGATAAGACAGCGGATAAACATTCAACTGGATATTATAAAAATCAGCCAGCTCTTCTTTAATATAGGCCAACAATAACCAGGAAATCGGATCTTCCAGAGCGATATACAGGTCTAGCTCCGGGTCCATGGACTGGATTTCATTCAGCTCTTCGGCATCACTGATTAGATGCTCGCGCCATTCAATATGATTGATCAGGAAAATCGGGTTGCCGGTCAGTAATCTCTGCTGTTTCAGGCGACGGGTCAGACGTAACAAGTCATCTACCGCCTGATACTGGCGTCCGCCAAACTGGAAATAGCTGGCCAGAATCGGACTATGCTCAAAAATTCGTTCCGGAAAATTCTGCGGCGCATAATGACGGCTGGCCATCGCATATAAGGTGCGCAATTTTCCGTTCTGTTTTTGCCAGAGCATATGGAATACATCTTCTAGCAAATATAGAAAATCCTGTCCGCGTAACGGTGTATTTCTCAGGATATTTTCTGCCTGCTTTAAGGCGTCAGCTGTCGGTAATTCTGGGGTGTCATGAAAGCTGAAACGATGCTGTTTAGATAAAATTTTGGCATCATTCAGGCAATAGTGCTGCCATTCATCAAAAGACATTTGATTAGGCGGTTCAGCCCGCTGATCTGAAATGATGACTTTGAGTGGCTTCAGTTCCGGACTGAGAATTTCTTCTAGTTGCGGTAACTGTTGTACCGCCAGATAACTATAAACATCATCCAGTCTTAAATGGATGCTCAAGCCATCTTCAATAGATAACACCGTTTGACGAACTGGTTTCTGGTAAAACCAACTCGATCGGATTGGATCAAACCAACGGCGTAGCAGGGACATGAGAGGTGCCTCGAAAAGATTTTGTCATGCCAGCCCTTGCCAGCAGGATCGTTTTATTCAACATCCTATTATGAGGATGTTTATGACCTGATATAAGTCTTGTGCAAAACTTATATCAAGTCAGCAACAAATGTTCAATGTTTTCTAGGACTTTAGATTTCAAGATTTAGGTCAGTCACGGCCCCGGTCTCCGCCCCAGAGGTTAGTTTGGCGAATTTCGCCAGTGCCCCGTGAGTGTAATTCGGTTTCGGTTTCACCCAGGCCGCCTGACGTGCAGCAAGCTCTTTATTCGAAATATGCCAAGTCATTTCACGGGTTTCCGCATTAATGGAAATTTCATCGCCATTTTGTACCAGACCAATCGGGCCACCCTCATAGGCTTCCGGTGTGACATGACCAATCACAAAACCATGACTTCCACCTGAGAAACGGCCATCAGTAATCAGTGCGACTGAATCCCCCAGACCTTTACCAATAATGGCAGAAGTCGGTTTCAGCATTTCCGGCATACCCGGCCCACCTTTAGGCCCGACACCGCGAATGACAACTACTTCACCTGGTTGAACTTCGCCATCCAGAATCCCGCGCATCGCGCCCTGTTCGCCTTCAAACACCCGTGCCGGTCCTTTGAAATATAGACCTTCCTTACCGGTAATTTTGGCGACTGCACCATTCGGTGACAGGTTGCCTTTCATAATGATCAAATGCGAATCTTTTTTCACCGGTTTGTCGAATGGCAAGATAATCTGCTGACCTTCAGGATAATCTTCTACATCGGCCAGGTTTTCTGCCAGTGTTTTTCCAGTCACAGTCAGGCAGGAACCATCTAGCATGCCAGCATCCAGCATGCGTTTCATCAATGGCTGGATTCCACCAATAGCAATCAGTTCTGACATCAGGTATTTACCGGATGGGCGGACATCAGCCACGACAGGAATTTCTTTTCCAATTCGTACAAAGTCATCTAGGCTCAGCTCCACACCCGCCGTATGCGCCATTGCCAAAAGATGTAGCACCCCATTGGTTGATCCACCCAATGCAATCAATACTTTAATTGAATTTTCAAAAGCCGCTTTGGTCATGATGTCACGTGGCTTGATGTCCAGACGAAGTAGGTTCATCACTGCTTCACCAGCACAGGCACAATCGATCTGTTTGTCTTCAGACACCGCTTCCTGTGCTGATGAACCCGGTAGGCTCATACCGAGGGCTTCAATCGCAGAGGCCATGGAGTTCGCGGTGTACATCCCGCCACAAGAACCTGGGCCCGGCAACGACACTTCTTCAATGTGTTTCACCTGAATCGCATTAATTTCGCCTTTGGCATGCTGACCGACCGCTTCAAATACAGAAATCATGTCAGTATGGCCTTCACCCGGCTTGATGGTACCGCCATAAATAAACAGACCCGGACGGTTTAAGCGTGCCAAGCCCATGATGCAGCCCGGCATATTTTTATCACAACCGCCAATGGCAATCACGCCATCATAGGCCTGACAACCAACTACTGCTTCAATCGAATCGGCAATAATTTCCCGCGATAGCAAGGAATATTTCATGCCTTCAGTACCGTTGGAAATCCCATCAGAAATAGTGATGGTATTGAAGATAATGCCCTTACCACCGGCAGCATTCAAGCCCTGCTCGACTGTACGTGCCAGGCCATCAATATGCATATTGCAAGGGGTCACATTGGCCCAGGTTGACGCGATCCCGATAAACGGACGAGTAAAGTCTTCATCCTGAAAACCGGTGGCACGCATCATGGAACGGGCCGGTGCATTCTCGATGCCTTCATAGACGGGAGCAGAATGTTCTCGGATATTGTCTTTACTCATTTTATTCGTCCTGGATGTAATTCTTGTGAAGCCTAAAAGCTGTCTAGGTTTTATTTGATTGTATAGAAAGCGATCTTTAGATAAAAGTAAGACTCTGTGTATCTGATTCAGTTATTTGAGGTAGTGCAATTATCAAAAATAAAAAAAGCACCCCTCTGGAGTGCTTTTTTGCGCTATAAAGATTTACAGCTTAGATTTCACGAACTGCACCTTTTGCAGCGCTTGTGGTATGCATTGCATAGGCCTTTAATGCTTTAGAAATCTTACGTGGACGGTCTTCCACTGGATGCCATCCTTTTTCATCCTGTGCTGCACGACGAGCGGCCATAGTCGCATCATCCACAGCCAGGTGAATGGTACGGTTTGGAATATCGATTTCGATACGGTCGCCATCTTCAACCAGACCAATCGCACCACCTTCAGCAGCTTCTGGAGAGACGTGACCAATCGACAGACCTGAAGAACCACCAGAGAAACGGCCGTCAGTCAGAAGTGCGCACTCTTTACCAAGGCCTTTAGATTTCAGGTAGCTGGTTGGGTATAGCATTTCCTGCATACCAGGGCCACCACGTGGACCTTCGTAACGAATGACGACTACATCACCTGCCGTGATTTTGCCACCCAGAATCGCGTCTACCGCAGAATCCTGGCTTTCAAATACACGTGCAGTCCCATTAAATTTCAGGATCGATTCATCTACACCAGCCGTTTTCACGATACAGCCATCGAGTGCGATATTACCATAAAGCACAGCCAGACCACCGTCTTTAGAGAAGGCATGTTCTGCATTACGGATCACACCATTTTCACGGTCGCCGTCCAGACGTGAGTAGTAACGATCTTGTGAGAATGCAGTCTGAGTCGGTACACCACCTGGTGCTGATTTAAAGAATTTATACACTTCTTCATCTTCAGTACGGATGATGTCCCACTTGTCCAAAGCATCTTTTAATGTTGCTTCGTGAACCGTACCGACAGAGGTATCTAACAGGCCTGCACGATCCAGTTCGCCGAGAATCGACATAATACCGCCGGCACGGTGTACATCTTCCATATGCACGTCATTCTTCGCAGGAGCAACTTTACAAAGCACTGGTACTTTACGAGACAGACGGTCGATGTCATCCATGGTGAAATCCACACCCGCTTCGTTTGCAGCAGCCAATAAATGCAGAACGGTATTGGTTGAACCGCCCATTGCGATGTCCAAAGTCATGGCATTTTCGTACGATGCTTTGGTCACCATTGAACGTGGCAATACGCTGTAATCGTCCTGTTCATAATGGCGTTTTGCCAGTTCAACAATGAGAGAACCTGCACGTTCGAACAGTTTTTTACGGTTCGCATGAGTTGCCAAAGTTGAACCATTACCTGGAAGCGATAGACCCAATGCTTCAGTCAAGCAGTTCATTGAGTTCGCAGTGAACATGCCTGAACATGAACCACAGGTTGGACATGCAGAACGTTCGTATTCCGCAACTTCTTCGTCAGTATAGTTATCATCTGCCGCAACGATCATCGCATCGATCAGGTCGATGGCTTTGTCATTACCACGGATTTTTACTTTACCTGCTTCCATCGGACCGCCAGACACGAAGACCACCGGAATGTTCAGACGCATTGCTGCCATCAACATCCCCGGAGTGATCTTGTCACAGTTCGAGATACACACCATGGCATCGGCACAGTGTGCGCTGACCATATATTCTACCGAGTCAGCAATCAGGTCACGTGAAGGCAGTGAATACAACATACCATCATGACCCATCGCGATGCCGTCATCTACAGCAATGGTATTGAATTCTTTTGCTACACCGCCTGCCTGTTCAATCTGACGTGCCACGAGCTGGCCTAGATCTTTAAGGTGAACATGACCCGGTACAAACTGGGTGAATGAGTTCACCACGGCAATAATCGGTTTACCGAAGTCTTCATCCTTCATCCCAGTTGCGCGCCATAAGCCACGCGCACCCGCCATGTTTCTTCCGTGTGTCGATGTTTTTGAACGATAGTCAGGCATTTTATATTTCCAACAAAGTTTGAGCTTGGAATGAACCGAAAAAGGTTCACTCTGGCTAGATCATACTGACAATGAGCTTAAATCAGTCGAATGTTAGACCTATCATACTACAAGCCATTGTTTTACAAGATGACCTATTCGTTGTAGATGCAGACAAAAATGTCTATAGAGAGGTCTCGGTGAGCTGACAATAAAAATCTCTTAATAAAGCTACTATACCGCCATCATGGATTGGACAATACAAAACTTTCATGAATAATTTTTAGAATTTGCATGAGTTTTTTTTATATAAAATTTAATTAAAAGTGGGAATCTATAATCGCTGTAACAGTTAAGTGCATTGTAGATTAGGCGGCCATTTGGCTTTTAGCTTATAATAGCTGCCAAGTTTATTTGGAATTTCATGTGTGAAAATCATATTTGCAGGCACACCAGAATTTGCAGCAACTGCATTGGCTGCGCTTCTCAAAACCGATCATGAAATTGTGGCGGTCTATACTCAGCCGGACCGTAAAGCCGGTCGTGGTCAGAAACTTACCGCTTCTGCTGTAAAACAGCTGGCGCTTGAACATGACATTCCGGTATATCAACCACTTCATTTCAAGTCTTCAACTGAAGAAGGTCTTGCTGCTCAGGCGGAGTTAAAAGCCTTGAATGCTGATGTGATGGTCGTAGCTGCCTATGGTCTGATTTTGCCACAAGTGGTTCTGGATACGCCTAAATATGGTTGCCTGAATATTCATGGTTCACTGCTGCCACGCTGGCGCGGTGCTGCGCCGATCCAACGTGCAATTGCAACGGGTGATCACGAAACTGGCGTGACCATCATGAAAATGGCTGCCGGGCTGGACACTGGTGATATGATGTATAAAACTTTATGTCCTATCACTGCAGAAGATACTTCAGCCAGCCTGCACGATAAACTGGCTGCTCAAGGTGCGGAAGCAATTGTAGCGGTACTGGAATCTGAAGAAAAATTACAACAGTATTTAGCCGCACGGGAAGTGCAGGACGAAGAACTTACCGTCTATGCTCATAAGCTATCTAAAGCAGAAGCCCGAATTGACTGGAGCTGTACTGCCTCTAATATTGACCGTAATATCCGTGCCTTTAATCCTTGGCCGGTGGCTTTTATCCCTCTGGATGAAAATAACAACCTGCGGGTTTGGGGTTCGGTACTCTCAGAAAAAAATGCACACTGTCATGCCGCTGGCACGATTCTGGCGATTGATAAACAGGGTGTGCATGTAGCCTGTGGTGATGAAAAAGCAGTGTGTCTCACTTCACTGCAATGGCCGGGCGGCAAACCGCTCAATCCGGTACAAATTAACCAGACCCAAAAATTACATGTAGGACAATTATTGGCATGAGTCATTCTGAATCAGGCACATCTCACCTTAACTTGCGTGCCCAAGTGATTCGTACCTTACTTGCTGTACAGCAAGGACAATCTCTGGCTAGCATTTTGCCGCTACATTTAAAGAAAGTGGCTGACCGTGACCGTGCCCTGTTCCATGAACTGGTGTTGGGTACTTTACGTCAATGGTATGCACTTAAAAGTATTACCTTGCCTCTGCTAGTGAAGCCTTTAAATAATGACACGGTCGAAACCTGTCTCTATGTCGGCCTATACCAGTTACTGGAAACCCGAATCGCGCCACACGCTGCCATTTCTGAAACCGTGACTGCCGTAAAGCAACTCGGCTATCAGGCTTTAAGTGGCGTAGTGAATGCCATCCTGCGCCGTGTTTCACGTGAAACATCGGAATTTCAGGCAGCACTGGATCAGGCTCATGGCCTGCCAAGTTGGCTCTTTAAACGCCTGAAAAAAGACTGGCCAGAACAGCTCACTGAACTAAGTCATCAGTTAAAGCAGATTGCTCCACTGACCTTGCGCGTAAATGAACGTCAGGTTAGCCGCGAGGACTATCTGGAAATTCTGGAAGAGCACGAAATTCCTGCCCACGCCTGTACGATTTCCAAAGTCGGGATTATTCTCGATGCCAATGTACAAGTACCTGATTTACCTGGTTTTGATATCGGTGGTTTTTCGGTACAGGATGAACATGCCCAGCTCTGCGCTACCTTATTGCCAAATCTGGATGACAAGTATGTTATTGATGCCTGTGCAGCACCGGGTGGTAAAACGGCGCATATTCTAGAAAAATATCAGCCGCGTAAACTGATTGCACTGGATCAGGATGCCAAGCGTTTAACACGTGTCACTGAAAATCTTGAACGTCTGTTACTAGAAGGCGATCATGTTGAAATTAAGGCTGCAGATGCCATTACCTGGCAGGCACCGGAACAGCCGGACTGTATCGTGCTGGATGCGCCATGTTCAGCCATCGGTGTAATGCGTCGCCATCCAGATATTCGTTTACTGCGTCATTCAACTGATATCACCCAGACGGTGGAATTGCAAAAACAGATTCTAGAAAATATGTGGCAGCAACTGAAAGTTGGCGGTACTTTGCTTTATATCACCTGTTCAATTCTAAAAGCAGAAAATGAACAGCAGATGGTCGAATTCTTTAGCAAACATCCCGAGGCTAAAGAAATTAAAATTGAGGCCGATTGGGGCATTGAACAGATCCATGGTCGTCAGCTGCTACCTAAAACCGGTCAAGGCGATGGCTTTTTCTATTGCCGGATTGAAAAGACTGCTTAAATGATATTGCTAAAAGAAAAGGTAGCTTCGGCTGCCTTTTTTATTGTCTTGATTTGAGATTATTATTGTACAAATTTAAAAATCACTAGACTGGTCGCCAGTGCCGCCATCCCACTGACCAGACCATACACGGTTTCATGACCTTTAGAAAAACGTTTTGCAGTCGGCAAGAGTTCGTCTAGTGCCAGATAAACCATCACCCCACCAATGATCCCAAACACCATACCATAAATAGTATGGCTCATATATGGTGCCAGAATGAAATAGCCCAGCGCAGCGCCCAGAGGTTCAGCAAAACCTGAAACCAGACTGGCCACAAGTGCATAGTCTTTACGGCCTGTTGCACCATAAACCGGTAATGCAATTGCGACACCTTCAGGGATATTATGAATTGCAATGGCAACCGCCAAAGGTGCACCCAGTGCAGGACTTTCCAGCGTCGCAAAAAAAGTCGCCAATCCTTCTGGCAGGTTATGTGCACTAATCGCGAATAAGGCCAGCAGGCCGGTTCTTAGCAGTTGCGGCTGACTCAGATCCTGTTTCGATTGTGCCTCAATGGTTTCATGCGGATTAGGAACGAATCGATCCAGCAATAAGACCAGTACCACACCCAATAAAAAAGCAAAGGTGCCATAAGCAAAACCGGATTTTTCATCAAAGGCCAGGCTAAAAGAACTAATAGATTTATTTAAAATTTCTGTGAGCGAGACATAGATCATTGCTCCCGCAGCAAAGGCCAGTCCGAAGGCTAAAACCCGGTAATTCGGTTTTTTTAAGAACAGCACCAATCCCCCACCCACCAGGGTTGCCAGACCTGCTAAAAATGTCACTGCAAAAGCAGTATAGACTTGTGCATCAGTAACGGGAGCAATTCCCATAAGTCTGCCCATAAAAAAAGTCATTATCACCAAAGATGATAATGACTTTCATTTACAGCAACAATGTGTTTATGTGAAGATTTTTAGTCTTCTGGTTCTTCTGGATTTTTTGCCAGATGAATCACAGAAAGTACCAGACCACCCCATAATAAAACGATGGAGAAAATCATCATGATCAATGCAGATGTATTCATATTGGTTCTCCTAACTATGACGGTCTTTAACTAGACTGAGCAGAATGGCGCCCAGAATAAAGAATGCAAGGGTGCCCCCACCAATCGTCCATAGCGTACTTGCGGGATAACCACCATAGCCTTCTGCCATGATTGATTTCAGGGTTAAACCCAATGCCAGCAATAATGATAAAGGCGTGATCACTGTCAGCATGAACTTCCAGCTGGCACCCAGTTTCAGACTGGCAAACTCGTTCACATGTGTTTCCAGCTGTTTCATCAATGGACGACGGAACCAGGACAATAAAATAATCGAGAACAGTCCACCACCCACAATACCGATGTTATTGGCAAAGTAGTCAATAATGTCGACAAAGGTAATGGCACTATGGGTCGAGAACATCAAGGTGGATACAACTGCTGAACCACCCGCAATAATCGTCACTGACTTGTTCTTTGACCAGCCCAGCTTGTCTTGGAATGCCGCAATTGGCACCTGCAGGATACTCACCATGGAAGTAATACCGGCTACAGTCAATGAACCAAAGAACAGGAAGCCAAACAGATCACCACCTGCACCTAAGCTGGAAATGATTTTCGGGAAGGCAATAAAGGCCAGACCGATACCACCAGATACCACATCTTCAACTTTCGCACCTGAACTGAACGCCATAAAACCAAGTGCTGCAAAAACCCCAATACCTGCCAGGATTTCAAACGACGAGTTAGCTAATGCCACCACGACACCTGAACCGGTCAGGTTTGTTTTACGTTTCAGGTAAGAAGCATAGGTCAACATAATCCCGAAGCCCACTGAGAGTGAGAAGAAGATGTGACCAAAAGCAGCCAGCCAGACTTTATAATTGGTCATGGCTTCCCAGTTTGGGGTAAAGAAGGCATTTAAGCCATCGACTGCACCCGGTAAACGTATCGCCTGAATCACCAGAATCGTGAATAAAATTACCAGCAAAGGCATAAAGATTTTATTCGCCAGTTCCACCCCACGGCGTACCCCACCGTAAAGAATCAGCATCACGGCTGCCCAAACGATCACCAGACCAAAGAACAGTACAGGGACGAAACCGAAGGTCAGGCCCTCACCATTTTGCAGGTAGCTATTGAAGAAAAAGGCTTGAGTATCTGTGCCCCATTGCTGCCCAAAGGAATAAATCATATAGCTGCCGGCCCAAGACAGGACGCTGGCATAATAAATCCCGATGATCAGGGTCACCATGACCTGCCACCAACCCAGAGATTCTGCATTCATGAGTTTTTTATAGGCCATCGGTGGTGCTTTGCGGAACTTATGTCCGACTGCATAATCTAAAAATAATAGAGGTAAACCTGCTGCAAAAATCGCAATCAGATAAGGAATCAGGAATGCACCGCCACCGTTTTCATAGGCAACGTATGGAAAGCGCCAAATATTCCCCAAACCAACGGCAGAGCCAATGGCTGCAATAATAAATCCTGATCGTGCCGACCAATTCTCTCGAGTATCTGTCATAGAACACCTAAACTTTAAACTTCATTCAATACTGCTTGTTATGGTTTTGTCGCGAGCACTGAAGAAGCATTTCAATTATTTCGGGTGTTTGAATTAGAGTTATACCTTTTGGGCATCGAATTCTAATATACAAACAGGTCAGCTAGCCGGACAGCTTGCTTAAAGTCTGAGCAGAAAGCCGACCTTGTAGATGGTTCAACAATACTGACTTTTGCAAATTTTTTCTGTAATTTCTGCTTAAAACATTCTTTTTTTATAATCTATTCTTATCAAATGCTCAATAATTCTACGCTGAGCTCTTGATTTTATTGGTTATATGTATACAAACTTTTTGGAATATATTGTTTTTAAGTTTTACTACAGTTTTCAAGCAATATTTCGCTCTTAACTCATCAAGTGTTAAATAGAGATTGAAAAAGTATTTTTATACCTTCCTCGCTTATTTTCTTCTGAATAAAAACAGAGCTATGTCTTAATTCATTCAGTTTATATTTTTGCCTATCCTGCTACCTTTTTAAGCAATAAAAAGCAAAATTCCACAACCGACCTTAATTATGCCGATTGTGGAACTGTACTGATTGATTCGGTCAGCTTAACATTTGATGACAAGCATACGCTCTTCCTGCATATCACGAATCGCAGACTGAATACCTTCACGACCCAGACCGGAATCCTTGACACCGCCATAAGGCATATTATCAACACGGAAGGATGGAATGTCGTTGATAATCACACCACCGACATGCAGATGATCCCAGGCATACATCATCTTCTGCAGATTCTGGGTATAGATACCGGCTTGCAGACCAAAGCGACTGCTATTAATACAGGCAATTCCTGATTCAAAATCACTATACGCTTCAATAATGGCGACCGGACCAAACACTTCATTACGGTAAATTTCCAGTTGATGATCTACCTTTTCCAACAAGATCGGTTCAAACATCGCACCTTTCACTTCACCACCGGTCAGTACATGGGCACCTTGCGCTACGGCATCTTCCATCCAGCGATGCAAACGTTTAGCTTCAGCTTCCTTGATCATTGGCCCCAGCAAAGTCGTTTCCAGATCCGGATCACCGGCTTTCAGATGTTGCAGTTTCTGAACCAGCTTGTCTTTCAGTTCTTCAAAAATATCCTGATGCACCAGAATACGTTGCACACTGATACACACCTGCCCTGCATGACCATAAGCGCCACCAATCAGACGGTCAATCAGATGTTCGCTGAGTTCAGTATCTGGCTCAATCATTACTGCGGCATTCCCACCGAGTTCCAGAGTAACTTTTTTGCGGCCGGCACGGGCTTTCATATCCCAGCCCACGACATCAGAACCAGTAAAGCTCAATAGTTTAAAACGGTCATCTGTGACCAGTACATCTGCCAGATCACGTGGACACGGCAGAATCGAAAACGCATTCTTCGGTAAATCAGTTTCTGCCAGAATCTCGGCAATTTTTAAGGCTGAAACTGGAGTCAGACTCGCCGGTTTCAACACGAATGGACAACCTGCAGCAATTGCCGGCGCAATTTTATGTGCGGTCAGATTCAATGGAAAGTTAAATGGACTAATCAGGGAAACAGCGCCAATCGGTACCTGTTTCACCATGCCCTGATAACCGGAAGCTGCGGCGGTGACTGCCAGAGGTAAAATACGCCCCTGATCCATTTGGGTGACCGCATCTGCCGCAATCTGGAAAGTATTGATCAGACGTTCTACTTCTGCGCCAGCTGCTTTACGTGGTTTGCCACCTTCGGCAATCAGGATTTCAGTCAGTTCTTCACGGATTTCATTAAACCGCTTCACACAATGCAACAGAATTTTCTGTTTCTGGAAAGGTTCCAATGCTGCCATTTCTGCTTCTGCCTGAGTCGCAGACTGAATTGCCTTTTCTAAAGTTTCAGCATCTGCCAGCGCGACACGTGCATAAAGCTCCTGACTATATTTATGTTTGACCTCCAACCATTCACCCGTTTGTACCGGCTGTCCTGCCACATATAATGGATAGTCTTGATGATGTTGTGCTGCTGTCGATCCCATTATTCTGCCCTTCACATTAGCATATACATTTTAGAAATTACCTATATCATGCACTTACTGATTACGTTTAAGAAGATGTATTTAGGTAACAAAATCGCTCAATTTAAAGAAAGCGTAAGGAAAATTAGAAATGCGTACACAATTATTCACTGCATTATTACTAGGATTAGGACTGAGCAGCATAGGCCATGCCGATGTGATTGGTCTTAAAGCAGATGCCAGCTACTGGAATTTTGACGGTTATAGCCAATCTGCCAATACCAGCAAACAGGACCTGGATCGCCAAGGCACGGCACAACTGTCGGTTGCATTTGAACATCCAGTACCACTACTGCCAAATGCCAAAATCAAATATGTGAGTCTGGACAATAATAGCGAACAAATTACCCCGCTGAATGCGGCTGATATCGAACTCAATAATATCGACTATATTCTGTATTACGAACTGCTAGATACCATTGTGCATGCTGATATCGGTGCTGGTCTGACCAATCTGGATGGTACAGTCAGAAATCTGAATGCAGGTGCCCTGACTCAGTACGATCTAGATGAATACAGTCCATTACTCTATGCTACAGCTGGGGTAAAACTGCCATTTACTGACATGAGTGCTAAAGCTGAAGCGGTTTACAGTCATGGTAGCGATATTAAAAAGACTGATGTTCAGGCTGAACTGCAATATGACTTTATTGATAACCTGCTGGTCGATGTAGGGGCTAAAGTCGGCTATCGCATCATGAATATTGATGCCGAACAAAATAATGCGCCAGATTTGGAACTGGAATTTAAAGGTCCTTATATCGGCTTAGATATACACTTCTAAGGAATATAATGACTTATGAAAATTGGTCTTCACCCTGTAAGCCCAGACGTATAAAGATAGATGTCATCGACGTCTATGCCAACTTTCAGGTTCAGACTATTCTACAAACATACAGAGCAGGAAGCTCAAATACCTAAGAACAAGAAGAATAAAGTAGTGCACCAGGACGTGAGGTACGACAGGAGTTATACCTAGACACGAGATACGAAAAAAGCCCCAACAGGATGTTGGGGCTTTTTTTATCTATAAATTCTTAGCATTGTTTAACAGTTCCGAGCTAAAAATCCAACATTGTAAGAATCGCTTTGTTGTTAATCTGAAAATCCTCACATTTTTTGGGAACAGCAATCATGGTAAAAAAGGTCCTCTTTATTACTTCAAACCAAGGCGTTGAACATGATGAACTGGTCGAGCCTTTAAATTTTCTAAAATCCAAAGGATTTGAAGTGATTCATGCGGCAGAAAAAAATGAAGAGGTGGCGACTGTAAAAGGCGATACCAAAGCTGCTACCTCATATACGCCTGATACCAGTTTTGATCACGTCACGCTGGATGATTATGATCTCTTAGTTGTTCCTGGTGGCACTGTGAATGCAGATACGCTAAGAATTAATGAATCTGCCCAGAAAATCGTACAGCATTTTGCTGATCAGCAAAAACCGATTGCCGTAATCTGTCATGGGCCATGGGTTCTGATTGATGCACAGCGAATTAAGGATAAAAACCTGACTTCGTACAAGAGCATCAAACTAGACCTAGAAAATGCCGGTGGTAAATGGGTCGATGAACAGGTTCATCGTTGCAATACCGGTGACTGGGTGCTGATTACTTCACGTAATCCGGATGACATTCCTGCTTTCAATGACGCCATCTTAAAAGAACTGGAAGGCGATGCTGCCTAAGTTCACACTATAAAAAGCCTCCATCTGGAGGCTTTTTTATTTTCTTGATCTTATTTTATTTAAATGCCGCCTTTCAGGCTTTTTAGATAAGCCACTACGTCTTTATTACCGGCCATTTCTGCCAGTTCTAAAGCGGTATAAGTACTACGATGATCGACATCTGCACCTTTGCTCACCAGTAGTTTCACTACTTCCAGATGATCATTTTCAGCAGCTGCATGCAAGGCACTATAGCCTTCTTCATCGGCTGAATTCACATCTAGACCTTCCTGCAAGGCTTGTTCGACCTGTTCAATATCACCTAAGGATGCCCAGTACACCAGTTCAGGAAGATGCAGTTCGTCGTCATCTTCAGGGATTGGGGAGAATGAATCGAATTGCATACGATCACCTTCTAAAAACTTTTGGTTTATTAAATATATAAAGCTAAGAGGGGTCAATTCGAATTCTGTACTTATTAAGATTCTCCATATTTATCTACAAAATTTTTAACAAGATTAAAGGCATCTTTAAAATTTTGATCATATTCATTATGATGCTGGTAACCACAACGCTGATTATAAAGATCAGTAAAATCATCATGCCAATGTTGAAAAGGCTTTATTCGCTTATCTATTGCAGTCATTGGATGTATTTTTCCTTGAAATAAGGCCTTAAACACTGCTCCAGAGACTATTACTCCTTTAGTTATATAATTCTTCTTTAAAATTAAGCTCATGATTAATTTTCTAAAAGACACTAATTGACGTGTGCCTCCATAACCATTTTGTTTACTGAAATGAACCGTAGTATTTAAAACAACATGACAATGTTCATTAACTTCTACAGCAATACAGGTTTCACCCTTAACATTATTAGCTCGAATAAAATAAATAATAGAGGGGTTGAGCTCATTGATTTTTTCTAAGCAATCAAACATATCTATATAAATTTCTTCGTCATGTTTAAAAGGATTTCCTTTTCCCTCTATTAACCATCTTGAACTTAAACCAAATTCATTTGTGTATTTCTCTAAAAACTCAAATGATGGTTCTTCCTTATCAAGAAAATACTTTTCTAAATTACTAACCTTTTCAAGATTTAAAATTCTGCTGAATTCTGCAATAGTAAATTTTTCATCTCGACTTTCATTCATTAGTTTTAATGCAAGCTGAAGTCGGTTAGAAATCTTTTGTCGTTCTGATTTTTTAATTTGGAATTGAGTCTTTTTTAGTAAAAAAGGAGTTATTAAATTGACAAAAATTCCTATTAATATGGCTTGGAATGTTTCCATGTAAAGCTTATTCAAGGTATTAGATATATAGAATATATAATAAAAAAGCCCCCTTTCGGGGGCTTCTTATTTCGAATCAGGTTTTAAGCTTTTGCAGGAACGGTATCTGCTGAACCAATCTTTTCAGATTCATCATCATGCATGATCAGAGCAACTGCAATCGCTGTAATCAGTACCGGTAAACCGACTGCCATAAAGTTAAAGTGTGCAGGCAGGTTCATACCGAGTAAGCCACCAATCAGGATCGGGCCAACAATCGCCCCCATACGACCAATCGCAGATGACCAGCCAATACCTGTTGAACGTACTGCCAATGGGTAGAACTGCGCAACATAGCTGTATAGCAACATTTGCGAACCGATTGATGCTGCACCTGCCAGGAACACCAGGATGTAAAGCAGGAACTGGTTAGATGCAAAGCCCATTGAGCTCATCACAATCGCACCCATCATACCGAGGAACATTAATACTGGTTTCAGGTGGAAACGGTCAGCCAAAATACCGCCGCCCACAATACCAACCACTGCACCCACGTTCATCGCCATCATAAACATTAGACTGTTGTCCATTGAGTAGCCCGCTGCCATCATTAGCTTTGGTAACCAGCTGCTCAGTGCATACATGGTTAGTAGGCAAGTAAAGAAAGCTACCCAGAACAATAACGTATTTACGGCACGGCCACGACGGAACAGGCTTACCACGTTTGCTGCTTCAGGTACATTTTCCTGTGGCAGTTTAAAGGTGGTAGTTTTTGTAACACTTAGATTTGGAGCCAAACGACGTACTATTTGACGTGCCTTTTCCTGTTTGTTGTCTTTGACGATAAAGGCTAAAGATTCTGGCAGAAATTTCCAGATCACTGGTAATAAGAATAATGGAATACCTGCGATAAAGAACATGATTTGCCAACCAAAACTTGGGGTAAACCATGAACCCAATAAGGCAGCCATCACACCACCTACCGCATAACCACTAAACATAGTAGTTACTAAGGTACTACGCATTTTTTGTGGTGCATATTCAGAGGTTAGTGCCACCAGGTTTGGCATAACACCACCAATGCCCAGACCGGCAAGAAAACGTAAAATTCCGAACTCAGTCGGGTTTGAAGCAAAACCGCCGGCAAAGGTCAGACCACTGAATAATACGATACAGATCATGATGACTTTTTTACGGCCAATTTTATCTGCTAGAGAACCAAAGATCATCGCGCCAAACATCATGCCGGCAAGTGCAGTACTGGCAAGCATTCCCGCTTGAACGGCACTTAAGCCCCAGTCCTGCATTAATAAAGGTAAAACAACACCATTGATTGCTAAATCGTAGCCGTCAAACAAGATAATGAGTAAACACCAAGCAACTACATTGAAGTGAAAAGGCGTAAATTTCGCATTATCGACTACAGAATTTATATCTACTGTTTCCGTTGTCATCGTTCTCATCTCCCATGAGTACTTGTCCATAAAATCCTTTTGAATATCCAGGGGAATATTCAAGTTTTAGCAATATACGCAAGTGAGATTTAGTGCACAATAAGACCAAATGATGGAGCAATTTCAGCCATAAAATAGAAGTTATTTATGTGATTTATCACATTTTCATAAAGCTAAATAATTGAATATTTAGACATTTATTATTCTCATTAAAATGCCTATATAAATAGTCTATAGACCAATGATTTTTTGATTTATTCAATTTTTTATGAATGATTTTTATACTTTGAACAAAAAATCCCTTTCTTATGAAAGGGATCTTTTGACTCAATTAAGATTTATAGCAAGTTGATTGGCAAAAAGTGACTAGGTTTTAATAGAATTCAGCTTCTGTTTCGCCAGTAAGGTCTCAGCATTTCGTTCTGCATTCAGATCTTTACGTACAATCATAGCCACTGAAATCGCGCCAATAATGGCTGGAATCGCAACTGCCAGGAAGTTCATTTTGTGTGGCAGCTCCATACCCAACAGGAATCCAATAATAATTGGACCAACAATTGCCCCTACCCGACCGACTGCAGACGCGCAACCAATACCAGTAGAACGGATTGCCAATGGATAGTACTGAGCCACGAAACTATAGAGCAGAATACTGCTACCAATTGCCGAAGCACCTGCAGCAGCGACCAGCAGATAGATCACAGCTTGTGGAGAGTTAAAGCCTAATCCAACTAATGAAACTGCACCCAACAGGAACATGCCAATAATGACCGGTTTCAGATGGAAACGATCCGCCAGAATACCGCCACCAATGGTTCCAACCACTGCACCAATATTCATGGCCATCAGGAACATTAAGCTGTTACCCAGAGAATAACCCGCTGCCATCATCAGTTTTGGTAACCAGCTACCCAATGCGTAGACCATAAGCAGACACATAAAGAAACAGCACCAGAATAATAAGGTACTCATGCTACGGCCCTGCTTAAATAAAGCGGCAATAGAAGCATCGGGTGCATGCACTTCATTCAGTACAAACTGGGTACTTGCAGTGACATTTTGCTCAGGACTGATCTGTTGAACAATTTTACTAGCTTTTTCATTTTGCTGTTTTTTTACCAGGAAAGTTAAAGATTCCGGTAAATACAAATACAGTATAGGCAGCATCAATAATGGAATACCTGCGATATAGAACATGATTTCCCAACCAAAACTTGGGGTAAACCAGGCACCTAATAACGCCGCCATAATCCCGCCGACTGCATAGCCACTAAACATGGTAGTGACTAAAGTGCTGCGCATTTTTTGTGGCGCATATTCAGAAGTTAATGCGACCAGATTCGGCAATACACCGCCAATACCTAAGCCCGCAATAAAACGTAGGATGCCAAATTCAGTCGGACCAGAGGCAAAACCGCCCCAGAACGTAAATCCACTGAATAAGGTCACACAAATCAGGATGACATTTTTTCGTCCAATTTTATCTGCCAGCATACCGAAGAGCATGGCACCAAACATCATGCCGGCCAGAGCGGTACTTGCAAGCATTCCGGCCTGAACTGCCGTCATATTCCATTCTTGCATCAGTAGGGGTAAAGCAACACCGTTGATTGCCAGATCATAACCGTCAAAAATAACGACAAATACGCACCAAAGTACGATCTTTAAATGAAAAGGTTTAAACTTTGCTTCATCCACTACAGCATTCACATTCACTGTTGTTGCTGTCATTTTTCCTCACCTCCAATTGTGAGCTTTTTTATTCTATGAAAAAATGAACGTTCATTCACTTTTGTATATAAAATGGATGATTCTTTAAACCTTGTCTACTGCAAAACTTACCAAGTTAGATGTTTTTAATAAAATTTAGGCTAAAGTCGTAGATTGAATAATTTTTAGACAGACCAATAAGAAAATAAGGCGAAGTTAATTAATTATACTTTTCACGTTATTTATATTTTTATTATCTAGGTACAATTAGGAGGTTATTTACTTTTTTTTCTAGAACCCCCCGCATAAAAAAAGCCCCCTGCGTGAGCAGAGGGCTTTTAGGAATAATGAGCTGGCGATGACTTACTCTCACATGGGAGACCCCACACTACCATCAGCGCTAAGAGGTTTCACTTCTGAGTTCGGGAAGGGATCAGGTGGTTCACTCTTGCTATGGTCGCCAGCACAACTGGTATGCTTACTCGCTATGGTCTTATCTACGTTGCTTGCGCTTCGTTTGCCTAGCTTTCTTCAAATAGAATGCATTAACAGATTTATCTGAGTCGCAGTAGTTTGTTCGATTAGCTTAACTAAATCAAGGCTTCGTCTGATCGTTAGATCAATATGAAATCAATTGATGCTTTATATACAACTGCTTGGGTGTTGTATAGTCAAGCCTCACGAGCAATTAGTATTGGTCAGCTTCATGCATCACTGCACTTCCACATCCAACCTATCAACGTCGTAGTCTTCAACGGCTCTTTAGGAGACATAAAGTCTCGGGGAAATCTTATCTTGAGGTAGGCTTCCCGCTTAGATGCTTTCAGCGGTTATCCCTTCCGAACATAGCTACCCGGCGATGCGACTGGCGTCACAACCGGTACACCAGAGGTTCGTCCACTCTGGTCCTCTCGTACTAGGAGCAGATCCTCTCAAATTTCCAGCGCCCACGGTAGATAGGGACCGAACTGTCTCACGACGTTCTAAACCCAGCTCGCGTACCTCTTTAAATGGCGAACAGCCATACCCTTGGGACCTGCTTCAGCCCCAGGATGAGATGAGCCGACATCGAGGTGCCAAACACCGCCGTCGATATGAACTCTTGGGCGGTATCAGCCTGTTATCCCCAGAGTACCTTTTATCCGTTGAGCGATGGCCCTTCCATACAGAACCACCGGATCACTAAGACCTACTTTCGTACCTGCTCGACTTGTGGGTCTCGCAGTTAAGCGCGCTTTTGCCTTTATACTCTACGCGTGATTTCCGACCACGCTGAGCGCACCTTCGTACTCCTCCGTTACTCTTTAGGAGGAGACCGCCCCAGTCAAACTACCCACCAGACATGGTCCTCGCTCCCGATCAGGGAGCAGAGTTAGAACCTCAATATTACCAGGGTGGTATTTCAAGGACGGCTCCATGGCAACTAGCGTCACCACTTCAAAGCCTCCCACCTATCCTACACAAGTAAGATCAAAGTTCAATGTCAAGCTGCAGTAAAGGTTCACGGGGTCTTTCCGTCTAGCCGCGGGTACACCGCATCTTCACGGCGAATTCGATTTCACTGAGCCTCTGCTGGAGACAGCGCCGCCATCATTATGCCATTCGTGCAGGTCGGAACTTACCCGACAAGGAATTTCGCTACCTTAGGACCGTTATAGTTACGGCCGCCGTTTACTGGGGCTTCGATCAAGAGCTTCGCTTACGCTAACCCCATCAATTAACCTTCCAGCACCGGGCAGGCATCACACCCTATACGTCCACTTTCGTGTTTGCAGAGTGCTATGTTTTTAATAAACAGTTGCAGCGGCCTGTTTTCTGAGGCTGCCAACAGCTCAAGGAGCAAGTCCTATCACCGCCGGCAGCGTACCTTCTCCCGAAGTTACGGTACCATTTTGCCTAGTTCCTTCAGCAGAGTTCTCTCAAGCGCTTTGGTCTACTCGACCTGACCACCTGTGTCGGTTTCGGGTACGATTCCAGTGTAACTGAAGCTTAGAGACTTTTCCTGGAAGTATGGTATCAGCCACTTCACCAGTAAACTGGCTTGCTATCAACTCTCAGCATAGAGTACCCCGGATTTGCCTAAGATACATGCCTACAGTCTTCCACCTGGACAACCAACGCCAGGCTGACTTAACCTTCTCCGTCCTCTCATCGCATTACACTGAAGTATTGGAATATTAACCAATTTCCCATCGACTACGCCTCTCGGCCTCGCCTTAGGGGTCGACTCACCCAGCCCCGATTAACGTTGGACTGGAACCCTTGGTCTTTCAGCGAACGGGTTTTTCACCCGTTTTGTCGTTACTCACGTCAGCATTCGCACTTCTGATACCTCCAGCAGACTTCTCAATCCACCTTCATCGGCTTACAGAACGCTCCCCTACCACTTGCAATAAATTGCAAATCCGCAGCTTCGGTACATAGTTTTAGCCCCGTTACATCTTCCGCGCAGGCCGACTCGACTAGTGAGCTATTACGCTTTCTTTAAAGGGTGGCTGCTTCTAAGCCAACCTCCTAGCTGTCTATGCCTTCCCACATCGTTTCCCACTTAACTATGATTTAGGGACCTTAGCTGGCGGTCTGGATTGTTTTCCTCTTGACTACGGACGTTAGCACCCGCAGTCTGTCTCCCGGATAGTACTCATTGGTATTCGGAGTTTGCATCGGTTTGGTAAGTCGGGATGACCCCCTAGCCGAAACAGTGCTCTACCCCCAATGGTATTCGTCCGAGGCGCTACCTAAATAGCTTTCGGGGAGAACCAGCTATCACCGAGTTTGATTAGCCTTTCACCCCTATCCACAAGTCATCCCCTGGCTTTTCAACGACAGTGGGTTCGGTCCTCCAGTTAGTGTTACCCAACCTTCAACCTGCTCATGGATAGATCACCCGGTTTCGGGTCTATACCCAGCAACTATACGCCCTATTAAGACTCGATTTCTCTACGGCTCCCCTATTCGGTTAACCTCGCTACTGAATATAAGTCGCTGACCCATTATACAAAAGGTACGCAGTCACCACACAAAGTGGCTCCCACTGCTTGTATGCATGCGGTTTCAGGATCTATTTCACTCCCCTCACAGGGGTTCTTTTCGCCTTTCCCTCACGGTACTGGTTCACTATCGGTCAGTCAGGAGTATTTAGCCTTAGAGGATGGTCCCCCTATATTCAGACAAGGTTTCACGTGCCTCGCCCTACTCGACATCATCATATCAGCCCTTTCGTGTACAGGACTATCACCCACTATGGTTGCACTTCCCAGAGCATTCCACTAAAACTGATATGACTTAATGGGCTGTTCCCCTTTCGCTCGCCGCTACTGAGGGAATCTCAATTGATTTCTTTTCCTACGGATACTGAGATGTTTCACTTCTCCGCGTTCGCCTCATAAACCTATGTATTCAGTTTATGATACCGACCTTATAGCCGGTGGGTTTCCCCATTCAGACATCTCCGGATCACAGGATATTTGCCGCCTCCCCGGAGCTTTTCGCAGGCTATCACGTCTTTCTTCGCCTCTGACTGCCAAGGCATCCACCACATGCACTTAATTACTTGACTATACAACCCCAAACAGTCGTTACACCTACAAGTCAGTGTAGCAACGTAGTTGTTTGCGATCTCGTGAACTTAATCACTGTACAGCTTCAATTAGATTCATATACCAAAACGCTTGATTCAGTTAATTTCGCTAGTTCTCATTCAATCACTTCAACAATCAATCTCGCGATCTCTCGTTTCCGCTCTTTCATGAGTATGAACAAATTATTTCAACTCAAATATATTCTGTTAATGATTTAATGCATCCTCGTCGGACTGCATTACTGTGATAAATCACAGAGGTTAATAACAATGCCGCGCATTATACGCCGCTTTCTTACTAAGCTCTATAAGCTATCAAACCGTTTGCTTATTACGTATTCGAACGAATACGTGGTGGAGACTAGGAGAGTCGAACTCCTGACCTCCTGCGTGCAAAGCAGGCGCTCTACCAACTAAGCTAAGTCCCCAGCTTATCAATAAGTCAATGTTCTGATTTTCTGTTTTCTGGCAGATGGTGGGTCTGACAAGACTTGAACTTGTGACCCCACGCTTATCAAGCGTGTGCTCTAACCAACTGAGCTACAGACCCTCAGATACATCGTCATGAAGAACAACTTGTTGTGGATTCTTACCAATCGTCAATCTTTCGTTAAGGAGGTGATCCAGCCGCAGGTTCCCCTACGGCTACCTTGTTACGACTTCACCCCAGTCATCGGCCACACCGTGGTAAGCGTCCTCCCTAAGGTTAGACTACCTACTTCTGGTGCAACAAACTCCCATGGTGTGACGGGCGGTGTGTACAAGGCCCGGGAACGTATTCACCGCGGCATTCTGATCCGCGATTACTAGCGATTCCGACTTCACGCAGTCGAGTTGCAGACTGCGATCCGGACTACGATCGGCTTTTTGAGATTAGCATCTGCTCGCGCAGTAGCAACCCTTTGTACCGACCATTGTAGCACGTGTGTAGCCCTGGCCGTAAGGGCCATGATGACTTGACGTCGTCCCCGCCTTCCTCCAGTTTGTCACTGGCAGTATCCTTAAAGTTCCCACCCGAAGTGCTGGCAAATAAGGAAAAGGGTTGCGCTCGTTGCGGGACTTAACCCAACATCTCACGACACGAGCTGACGACAGCCATGCAGCACCTGTATCAGAGTTCCCGAAGGCACCAATCCATCTCTGGAAAGTTCTCTGTATGTCAAGGCCAGGTAAGGTTCTTCGCGTTGCATCGAATTAAACCACATGCTCCACCGCTTGTGCGGGCCCCCGTCAATTCATTTGAGTTTTAGTCTTGCGACCGTACTCCCCAGGCGGTCTACTTATCGCGTTAGCTGCGCCACTAAAGCCTCAAGGGCCCCAACGGCTAGTAGACATCGTTTACGGCATGGACTACCAGGGTATCTAATCCTGTTTGCTCCCCATGCTTTCGCACCTCAGTGTCAGTATTAGGCCAGATGGCTGCCTTCGCCATCGGTATTCCTCCAGATCTCTACGCATTTCACCGCTACACCTGGAATTCTACCATCCTCTCCCATACTCTAGCTAACCAGTATCGAATGCAATTCCCAAGTTAAGCTCGGGGATTTCACATTTGACTTAATTAGCCACCTACGCGCGCTTTACGCCCAGTAAATCCGATTAACGCTTGCACCCTCTGTATTACCGCGGCTGCTGGCACAGAGTTAGCCGGTGCTTATTCTGCGAGTAACGTCCACTTATCCCGGGTATTAACCAGGTAAGCCTCCTCCTCGCTTAAAGTGCTTTACAACCAAAAGGCCTTCTTCACACACGCGGCATGGCTGGATCAGGGTTCCCCCCATTGTCCAATATTCCCCACTGCTGCCTCCCGTAGGAGTCTGGGCCGTGTCTCAGTCCCAGTGTGGCGGATCATCCTCTCAGACCCGCTACAGATCGTCGCCTTGGTAGGCCTTTACCCCACCAACTAGCTAATCCGACTTAGGCTCATCTATTAGCGCAAGGTCCGAAGATCCCCTGCTTTCTCCCGTAGGACGTATGCGGTATTAGCGTCCCTTTCGGAACGTTGTCCCCCACTAATAGGCAGATTCCTAAGCATTACTCACCCGTCCGCCGCTAGGAATCAGGTGCAAGCACCCTATCCCCGCTCGACTTGCATGTGTTAAGCCTGCCGCCAGCGTTCAATCTGAGCCATGATCAAACTCTTCAGTTAAAATCATTTCGAACTTTATAAGTAAAGTTCTTAAACTTGGCTCATCAATTTTCTGACTTAAATTTCGCTCAAATAAACTTCGAGTAATTTAAACCAATTAATCAATGAAAATAATTTCGATCAATCAACCAGTAAAAATCCACACAAGTTGTTCTTCATAATCTCTTAATGATCTTTCTAACATCTCGTCAATGCCAGAAGTTGGACTTCGATAAACTTAACAACTCAACGCTTCGTGTTTCGTTCGTTTCCGTCTATCTCGTCGGTATGAGCTCATTATAGGGCAATTTCCTACACAAGCAAGTGCTTTTAACGCACACCAATCATGACTGTTTCATTTTTATGCACCAAATTGGTTCATTTTTCTACCAATTGTTACATAAGTTCATAATATTCCAAAGAAAATACAAACAAAACATTTATATTTTATTTTTCACTTACTTTTTCACGCTTGGTGTTTTAATCGTCACACTGTTGATTTTTACTGCTGTTTTCGGAACGTCCTGATGCATGCCATAGTTCTGAGTAGGTACTTGAGCGATCTTATCGACTACTTCCATACCTTTAGTAACCCGCCCAAATACCGCATATCCCGCATTTCTTGGTGAACGATCCAGAAAACTGTTATCTACCAGGTTAATAAAGAACTGCGCTTTAGCCGAATTAGGATTATTGGTACGTGCCATGGCCAAAGTACCACGTTTGTTTTGCAAACCATTATCTGATTCATTCTTGATTGAAGCTTTATTATTGGCTTTTTCCTGCATGTTGAGATCAAAGCCTCCGCCCTGAATCATGAAGCCTGGAATGACCCGATGGAAAATGGTTCCTGTATAGAAGTTGCTTTTGACATATTCTTCAAAGTTTTTCACCGTAATCGGTGCTTTGTCATTAAAGAGTTCAATTTCGATATTGCCGGATGAGGTCTTCATCTCGATCAGAGTATTGGCAGCAAAACTTGGCAAGCTAAATGCGATCAACGCGATAGCAGATAATGATTTTTTTAACATTTTTTAACTCATCTACTGATAAAGAAAGGTTGAGATTCACAACATATTAATCTTTCATGACTAAGAATGCAGTGACCTGCCGACTAAAGACAAGAGAATAATAATGAGCCATGCCTTACTACAGGAGAAAAGCGTCCATCAATTTCCGCCTTGGCACTTGCAAGGGGAGGGTTTTATTCTGAATTACTGGATTACCCCTCATTTTATTCGTGAATTTCAGAGTTTTCGGATTGCGCCATCTCCACTCGGCCGTGTCGTTCAGGTTCTATTGGTGCGCTATCATCATTCTCCTGTGGGTCCTTATGATGAATTGCTGATTATGGATCATCCTTTAATTAGCAGACGGCGTCTTTCGACTATTCCGAAAATTTATGTCTCTACCCATGAATCTATTGTGTATGGTCAGCACTTGTGGGGTATTCCTAAAGAATATGCAGAGTTTAATTGGCAAGAGCAGGGACAAGAAACGATTTGTCGCATTACTCATCGTGGGCAAAGCATGACGCTTCGTCTTAAAAAACCTAAATCTCCTCGTTCTTTCTATTTAAATAGTCATCATCTTCCAAGCTCCATTCTAAAAATCCGGCAAACCTGGAAATCCCGGCATTATCAGTTTAGCCCTCAATTTCGGGGTTATTTATCCAAGCTTATTCAGGCAGAGTGGCAAAATACTCAGGATATATTCCCGGATTTTTCTAAAGCTAAATATTTACAAAGCTTTTATGTGCCTAAATTTAATTTAGTCTTTCCAGAAGCCAAGATCCATAAAAAATAAAAAAGGTGTTTCACGTGAAACACCTTAATTACATCTATTTTTGAATCAGATCTTTTTGTCCAAGAATTTACGGAAATTCTTGCTGAGTTCAATGACCTGCTTTTTCGAACGTTTATGAATTGGGGTTAGATTGATAAAACCATGTGCCTGATCTGTATATTCCTGATAATACACTCGCACCCCATTCTCACGTAACTTCAGAGCATAGATTGAACCTTCATCATGCAGCACATCATGACGGGCGGTAATCACATAGGCAGGTGGCAGATTCTTCAGTTCACCATAGGTCGGTGAAATCAGCGGATCATCCAGTTCGACTTGATGTGTTTCAGCATATAACTTGGTTACCAGATCAATATCCTGAGCTGAAAGTACCAGGCCCTGGTTATAGGCATAAAAAGAAGGATGGCGGCTTTTAAAATCGACAGCCGGGTAAAGCAATAACTGTGCGCGAGGTGCATAGATCTTATTGGCACTCCGCTGCGCAACCACTGCCGCCAGATTTCCACCTGCACTATCCCCTGCCACTACAATCTGGTTTTTATAGATTTTCAGCTGCTTGATGTTTTGATGTACCCAAGCCAGAGCATCTTCACAGACCTGTACCATCTGCAAAGGACTGTATTCTGGCGTTAGCGGATAAGCCACGCTGAGCACTTGCACCTTGGCATGCACCGCCAATAAACGACAGAACTCATCATGTGTATCCAGACCACCCACTATAAATGCACCACCATGATAGAAAATGACCATCGGCAATTTTTTCTGTGGTGCCGGATGATAATGTCGGGCAAAGATAGTGCCATTTTGCAATGGCAGACGCAGATCCTCGACTGCCTTGACCGGCGTCGGTTTCGCCTGAATAGCTTTCATGCGTTCATCAAACAGTTGACGTGATCGCACCGCATCTTCACTAATAAAACCGTGCTGTCCCTGTTTGATCTGAATCGCCATCAAGCATTTTATATAAGGATCCAAATCAGGATAGTCATAAGGATAATCCAATGCTTTTACCAGACGTTCTTGTGCAAAGCTCGGCAGGCAATCCAGCAAGCGTGCTGCAGTGCCCTGCCCCTTATCCATTACAAATTTTGTGACCGGATTATTCGCACCCATGAGTTTTCATCCTTTTCCCATAATTCTTCATTTTTTCTACATGATTAGGGTTTTAGTGACCATATTCTTATATAAGTCTTAATATCAATGTACATAGATCATCTGCCAAATACGCTAACCTGAATTTAATCAGATGTCATTGATAGTTTAAGTGAGATTTTTACAGCACTTTTGCGACTTTGATGTAGAAGTCTGTATACAAGGAGATAGCTTATGGCGATAAAAATAATAACGGTATCCTTAGCCACTGCATTTTTAGCTTTAGCCGTAGGCTGTGTGGCTTTTCCTGATGATGGTTATTATGACGGACGTTATGACCGTCGCGATCGAGGTTATGACTATCGTTATGATCAAGACCGCCGCTATGACCGGCAACGCTGGGAATATGAACAGCAACGTAAGAGGCTGGAACTGGAACGGCGCAAAAATATTCAGCAGCGTAACTGGGAACAGGAACGTCGTCGGCAAATAGAACTGGATCGTCGTAAAACTCAACTGGAACGACAACGTCTGGAACAGCAACGCAAGAATCTGAGTAACCAGCGTCAGAAACAGGCTCAGGCCGAACGTAAACGTCGCCAGCAGCTGGAACAACGTAAGAAAGTGGCAGAACAGCAGCGTAAACGGGTTCAGCAAAATCGCTCCAATAATCCACGCTGGAATGATCAGCGACGTAAGCAGGAACAGCAGCGACCACGTAATCGCCGCGATTAGGCAGAATATAAATAAACAGAGAAGCCCTGATTTAAATCAGGGCTTTTTTATGGACTGAGTTTTATGGTTTTGATCTCATCCAAGCTATTTTCTTTGAATAGAAGAAATGTTTTCAATCAGCATAGTCTTGATGAAGATGATCCCATTTTATAAGTCGAAAACCGTAGCAAATTTCAGGCAAAAAAAGGCTTATCTAGAGAAAAGATAAGCCACGAAAACACATTTCTAAAAAAGAGAAGAAACTACAGCGATAGAATCTGAAATGAATAATATAGCGTTACTCATTTTTTGTGTAATACTTTATTGCTTAGTTATTAATCGCTTTTATGTCTAAAAAATAATCTGGACAAAAAAAAGCCGAACCCTGTGTGAGGGATCTGACTGGAAAAACAGTTTAAAAAATAAAGCAACAGCAACCTGGTTCAGCTCTCTCCTCAGAACAAGGTCGCTGTTAATGACGCTATGATGCACCTGTCTTAAAAATATTTAAAACAGATAAAAATTATTATTCCTATCTAAAAATACGATGCTGCTTTTATTAAAGTCACTAAATCCAAATAAATCTTAAAATTAATCTGTACTTGTGCTTGAATTTTTTGCCCCTGCCCCGATTTCTTTAAATAATTAAAAATTTCAATCATGGCAGTTCAGTATTAACGCAGTTAACTCTGACGCCCAAGGACTGTACATGTTTAAGAACCCATTTAAACGGAGTAAATCAATGGCGACTGAGCAAAACGATCAAGCTCAAGAACTTGAGCAAGAGCAAACGGAACAACAAACAGCTCAAGCTGAACCTGAACAAGCTGAAGTTACCGTTGAGTCTTTACAGGAACAAATCGCACAGCTTGAAGGCGATTTAAAACTGGAAAAAGCACGTACTGCAAATGCCGTATATGAGGCACAAAAAAGTGTAGAACGCATTCAGCGCGAATCAGAAAAGCATAAAGATACTGTTTTGGAAAAGTTCTCTAAGGAGCTGTTAGAAACTGTAGATAACCTGGAACGTGCAATTCTCGCTGCGGGTGAAGAACAAGGCCCGTTACGGGAAGGCGTAGAACTAACTTTAAAAGGTTTACTGACAACATTAGAAAAATTTGGTGTGGTCGTAGTTGATACTGAGAATGGTTTTAATGCCGAGTTACATCAGGCAGTTGGTATTGCACCAGATGCCAAAGCCAATGAGATCGGTACAGTCTTGCAAAAAGGCTATGCCCTGAACGGCCGTTTATTACGTCCTGCAATGGTTATGGTTGGCGCTTAAGCTAAATAAATTCGGGAGTTTGTGAAATTTTTTCTAAAAGTTTACTTGAAAAAAATTGAACGGCTCTCATATCGGATAACAAGTGTAAATCACAAAAAAATTTTTGAGGAAACATCAAAATGGCTAAAATCATTGGTATTGACTTAGGTACTACAAACTCATGTGTTGCAGTACTTGAAGGCGACAAAGTTAAAGTTATCGAAAACGCTGAAGGTGCACGTACAACTCCATCTATTATTGCGTACAAAGATGGTGAAATTCTGGTTGGTCAATCAGCTAAACGCCAAGCGGTAACGAACCCTAAAAACACATTATTCGCGATTAAACGTCTGATCGGTCGTCGTTATGAAGACCAGGCAGTACAAAAAGATATCGGTCTAGTGCCATATAAAATCATCAAAGCAGACAATGGCGATGCTTGGGTTGAAGTAAACGATAAGAAACTTGCACCACAACAGATCTCTGCAGAAGTTCTGAAAAAAATGAAGAAAACTGCAGAAGACTATCTGGGTGAAACAGTCACTGAAGCGGTGATTACTGTTCCTGCTTACTTCAACGATGCACAACGTCAAGCAACTAAGGATGCAGGTAAAATTGCAGGCCTAGAAGTTAAACGTATCATCAACGAACCAACTGCTGCGGCGCTTGCGTTCGGTATGGACAAGAAAGAAGGCGACCGTAAAGTTGCAGTTTACGACTTGGGTGGTGGTACATTCGACGTTTCAATCATTGAAATCGCTGACCTTGATGGCGACCAGCAAATCGAAGTGTTATCAACTAACGGTGATACCTTCCTTGGTGGTGAAGACTTCGATAATGCATTGATCGACTACCTGGTTGAAGAGTTCAAGAAAGAACAAAACGTGAACTTGAAAAACGATCCACTTGCGTTACAACGTCTGAAAGAAGCAGCTGAAAAAGCAAAAATCGAGCTTTCTTCTTCTAACGCAACTGAAATCAACCTTCCATACATCACTGCAGATGCGACTGGCCCTAAACACTTAGTGATTAACGTGACTCGTGCAAAACTTGAAGGTTTAGTTGCAGATCTTGTAGCTCGTACCATCGAGCCTTGTAAGATTGCGCTGAAAGATGCAGGTCTTTCAACTTCTGACATCTCTGACGTGATTCTGGTTGGTGGTCAGTCTCGTATGCCACTTGTACAACAAAAAGTACAAGAATTCTTCGGTCGTGAGCCACGTAAAGACGTGAACCCGGACGAAGCAGTCGCAATGGGTGCTGCGATTCAAGGTGCAGTATTGTCTGGTGACAAAACTGACGTACTTCTTCTTGACGTTACTCCGTTGACACTTGGTATTGAAACCATGGGTGGCGTATTGACTCCAATCATTGAGAAAAACACGACGATTCCTGCGAAGAAATCTCAAGTGTTCTCAACTGCTGCGGACAACCAGCCTGCTGTAGATATTTCAGTTTACCAAGGTGAACGTAAAATGGCTCAACAAAACAAATTGTTGGGTAACTTCCAGTTAGGCGACATCCCACCTGCTCCACGTGGTGTGCCACAAATTGAAGTATCGTTCGACATCAACGCGGATGGTATCTTGAAAGTATCTGCAAAAGATAAGAGCACTGGTAAAGAGCAATCTATCCAGATCAAAGCAAACTCAGGTTTGTCTGATGCTGAAATCGAAGCAATGATCAAAGATGCTGAAGCGAATGCTGAAGAAGACCGTAAGTTTGAAGAGCTTGCAAAAGCACGTAACGAAGCGGATGCGCTAGTTTCTTCTGCTCAAAAAGCAGTAAAAGATCTTGGCGAACAAGTGAGTGCTGACGAAAAAACTGCAATCGAAACTGCGGTTTCTGAGTTAGAAGCATCTACGAAAGAAAATGATGTTGAAGCAATCAAAGCGAAAACTGAAGCATTGCAAAACATTATTATGCCGATCACTCAACGTGCTTATGAAGCAGCTCAAGGCCAAGGCGGTGCACAAGGTTTCGATCCTAATGCATTCCAAGGCGGCGAAGGTCAAGCTCAAAAAGCAGATGACGGCGTAGTTGATGCTGAATTCACTGAAGTAAAAGATGACAAAAAGTAATTTGTCACTTTGAGAAAAAGACCGCATTTTATGCGGTCTTTTTTTTGCTCAATGCATAGGCAATAGAATGTTTTTTAATTAAACTATAATGAAATAAATAACTTAAAAATAAAAAACGTATGCAGAATTTTATTAAGCTTTTTCTTCTGGCTTCCGGGCTTGCGATCATGCTGCTCTACCCAATGGGTAATCTGCTTCTGATCTTACCGCCGAATGTGGTACTGGCGCCTTTTAATTACCTGCAAACCTTCGGAATTGAAGCTTCTTTTTCCTTAGGCTTTCTGATTGCCATCATTGTGTTGCTGATCCTGGCTGTACCTCAGCGCTATCCTTCCGGAAAAGGTTTTATCATTCTAGGTATTGGATTGCTGAGCTATATTATTTTCCAGATCTTTAAATCTGAAATCACGCTGTATGCCTTTAATCACCAAACCAGACATTCCTATAACCTGAAATATTTAATTGAATTTATGATCTTCTTATTGAATGGTATAGGCCTTGGTTTTATTTATCATTCCAATATGCCAAGACAGGTTGAGCAGTGGAAAGGTAAAAAATCATAATCTAACCTGAGCAGAACCGTGCATAAGCACGGTTTTTATCGCTCTGACGCTAGGATTTTGCTGTTTTTTTAGCTACATTGAGCCAAACAATATTTTAAAAAACACTATGCGTCTTTTAAGCTTTCTGGGGATTGTCGTTTTCATTGTGTCATTGTTTTTGCATCTACAAACCAAGACCCATCCACAATTAAAATTTAACTCACTGACTGACCGTTTGACCCATCCTTTTGATACGCGCCTACGTTTCCAGATTGACCAGGTCGATCCGGGTTTTGGCCTGACCCGTGATGAGGTCATTCAATTAAGTAAGGAAGCGATTCAGATCTGGCATGAAGGAACCAATCGCGATGATCTGATGGTCTATGATGAGAATGCTCAGCTGGCCATTCAACTGATCTATGATCAACGCCAACAGGACTATGAAGCCTTTAAAAAGGTTGAAAAAAGTTACTTGCCGATGAAGCCAGATATCAGCGTGAAGTCAGCAATCTGCAAGTTTCGCAGAAAAATCTGGAAGATCAGCAGCAACGACTGATCCAGCAAAAAAGTCAGCTGGAATTTGAATTTCAAACCCTATTGCAACGCCGTCAACAGGCCAGCTCATCTGCCGAGCGTGAACAGCTTCAGTATGAGATGGAAATGCTCAAGCCTAAACTGGAAAATTTTAAACGCGAATATGCCTATCTTCAGGAGCAGCTATCCTCGTTTAACCAGCAGGTTTCTGTTCATCAAAACAGTGTGCAAAGTCATCAGCGAAATATCCAGCAGGCCCAGCAGCGCTTTCCCCCACGCCAGTTTCATAAGGGTATTTTTATGGGAGATAAGATCCAGATTTACCAGTTTGATGCCAAAGATGATTTGCGCTTAACTTTAGCACATGAGCTGGGCCATGCCTTGGGTCTCTATCATCATAATGATCCGGAAGCCTTAATGTATCCTGTATTGGGTGAACAGAATCTGCAAGATTTCAAACTGCGTCCAGCAGACAAGACCCTGTTGTATACCCGATAAAATTCAGGTTTTAATTCCCTATATTATTTATGTGTTTTGGCTAGTAAAAATACAACCCGGTTTAATTTCATGTTATTGTGAAGAACAGTAGGATGTCTTAGGCCAACTTTCTTGGAGATTCATGTGAGTTACTACCATATTTTAATTGAAGTAAATGACCACATTAGTACGATTGATGAAACCCGGGATATCGAGATCTTTGATATCGAGGATATTCAACCTTATCTTCATTCAATTTTGCTGCCTTATTTCAATGAACAGCTGATCGAGCTAGATGATGAAAATCTTGAATTTAAGGATATTTTGCATCTGCAAGTGAAACAAACCTTATTGCCGATCAATGACTTGATTGAAGAGGAACAGCGTCTATTGCCGAGCGATACGGACATTACTATTACAGCCTACGAGATATTTAATAACCGCGAACTGAGTCAGGATGTCACTACAGTGATTTTTGACCTGCTTGAAGCAGTCAAATTAGAAAGCTAAGCTTTCTTCAGATATAAAAAAGTCCTCATACGAGGACTTTTTTATTCAACTTGATATGTATTAGATCGAGAATGAAGATCCACAACCACAGGTCGTCGTAGCATTCGGGTTTTGTACCACAAAACGTGAACCTTCCAGACCTTCAACATAGTCAACCACTGAACCAACCAGATATTGATAGCTCAGAGAATCGACCAGCATTTTGACATCGCCATTGACGAATTCTGCATCATCTTCATTTTGGCTTTCCGCAAAGTTAAAGCCATAAGAGAAACCTGAACAGCCGCCACCGGTGACATACACACGGAGCATTAAGTCTTGGTTACCTTCACTGTCACGCAACTGGCGTACTTTATTTGCGGCATTGTCGGTGAGCACAAGCGCTTGAGCATTCATGGCGGATTCCTCTGTTGAATGGAATGTCTTTAAAAAGAAAAGACCATATTTCAAGTATAACACACTCAATATATGGTCAGTCTGTACAGATTAAAAGTCAAATCAGAGTAATTTTATCAGGATTGTTTATAGTTCTCATCCTGTAATGCACATTCGAAGTTTTTCGGATTCTGCTTGCAGCGGAATTGCCAGAGCAACTTCATCATGCGTTTGTCATAAATACCCCGTTTGGTCAGATCAATCCGCGAATCACGCATCAGCTTTTGGTAACCCGGTTTATCTGCCTCAGGAATATCCATCCAGTATTTAGAGGGAATATCTGCCTTCATTTTACCTAAAATTCCAAAAGCACGTGGTAACTGGCTTTTCACCCATTCACGTGATTTTTGTCCATATCCGACCGGGAATTTATCCGGACGAATAATGATATTACCAGTGACCTGCAACACCGGATAATTCACAATGGCGCCCTTACTGCCCAAACCTTTATGCAGCTCGAGTGGTTTAAATACAGCAGCTGGCGCGCCAATAATATCGACCTGACCATTGTTAAATTTAGAGCCAAAGTTGGTCACATCGGCGCTGACTGCCTGTGCACCCACTTGCTGAACCATTATTTTTTGTGCTTCATCATAGTCAAGTACAGCAAATTTTTTACCTGCTGCTTTCGCAACCGTATTAATGCTCCGGTCATTGACCATCCGGAAGGCATCACCTACCGGAATCACCCCTGCGACTTCATACTTGCCTTGAACCATGAGCTTGGCAAAGGTCGGACTCGCCAGGCCTTGCATCACTTTAACTGCAAGGTTCAAATCTGGAATCGCGCCAATCGCATCGAGTGAACCGGTAAAGCGGTTGAACTGACGGCCGCGCATACCGGTAACACTGATCCCATCACATTTACCAGCTTTAAAATCTTCTGCGACGACAGCTTCATTGGTATTTACCCTAAGCTCGATATCAGCACCCCAGTTTTTTGCGGCCAGTTGATAGTCTTTCATTACAGCATAGACGTCGCCATTTTTGCCGACCAGATCGAATACACATACTACCTGTTTAGCCTGAGCCAGGCCTGAGACTGCCGCGAGTGCTGCACCTACAGCCAGGGCTTTCCATCCTCTCTGCATCATTTTGCTTTCCTTGATTGCCTTGTTTTTGTTATCTGCTTTAAGTGCTACATGTTATTGTTTTTTATACCAAACATGAAAGCATTATTTTTAATCAGCTTAACTGCTTTGCTATGATCTGCAATGGCAGATCTGACTTTGTTTAATATAAAAAAAGCTTAGATAAATCTAAGCTTTTTTCCTTAAAAATCAAATTATTCGCCAGAAAGTGAACATTCAAAGTTGGCTTTATCGACAGAGCAACGCGCACGTTTCAGTACCGACATCATGCTGGCATCATAGATTCCACGCTTGGTCATATCCATACGCCCTTCACGTAATAACTTCTGGTACTTGGTTTTATCTTCTGCACTCAGATTCAGCTTATATTTCGCTGGAATACCGGCTTCCAGACGGTTGATCATCGCCATGCTCTTAGGCAGGTTTTTAATGAACCAGTCACGAGACTTCTGGCCGAAACCAGCCGGGAATTTTTCCGGACGAATCACAAAGTCAGAAGTGACATGCAGTACCGGGAAATTAAACATCGCACCGCTATTGCCCAAACCTTTATAGATTTCGAGTGGCTTGTACGCATATGCCGGTGCACCCACCATATCGACCTGACCATTATTAAACTTGGCTACGAAGTTAGATACATCAGACACTACAGCCTGAGCACCTACACGTTGAACCATGATTTTTTGCGCATCATCATAGCCAAGAACAGCAAACTTCTTGCCTGCCGCTTTTTCAATGGAGTTGATGTTTTTGTCACGCACAAAGATAAAAGCTGAACCCAGTGGTGCAATCCCGGCCACCTCATATTTTTTACCGCCCATGGTCGTGACCATTTTAGCGGCATTACGCTTATCCAAAGCGAAGCTAATCGCACGCTGTGCAATGGCATTACTTGGAGCACCACCTAAGGCATCGATTGAACCGGCAAACTTGTTGTATTGACGGGCACGCATGGCGGTCATGAATACACCATCACATTTGCCAGCCTTAAAGTCATTGTCAGCGACGGCTTCATCCTGACGGGCGATCAGATTGATATCTGCGCCCCAGCCTTTTGCTGCCAGCGCCCATTCCTGAGCCATCTGGAAAGACTCGCCAGATTTACCAAGTAGGTCAAACACACAGATATCGACCTTTTCTGCATGTGCCACACCTGCAAAACCAAATGCAGAAAATGCAGCCAATGATAAGAGTGTTTTTTTCATTTTAGTTATCCTTTGAAATCTTGTTGTTAGCTGAGTGTCCGTACACGCGTCAAATATTAAGCAAATTTATTTCAAAAAAATAGAGCATTTACTCCAGATAAAAGCCGTTTTTTGGCCTATAAAGATAAATCAGCTTTTCTTAATTTCCTTTATCCGATTTTTTTATAAATATATCAGTCTCTTAATATTTAAACTTGGCTACTTTGAATTACATTTCATTCGCTGTAGTTACAAAGATATACATGATTTTAAAACTATTCACCACTGATTGAGCATTCGAAATTAGTTCTTTCCACAGTACAACGTGCCCGTTTTAATACTGTCATCATGCCAGCGTCATAAATGCCCTGTTTGGTTAAATCCATGCGTCCTTCACGCAGAATTTTCTGATAACTGACCTGTTCCTCACGACTCAGGTTCAGAATATATTTACGTGGGATTTCTGCTTCCATCCGTTTTACCATCGCGAAGCTGCGGGGTAACTGCTTAACAAACCATTGTCGGGAATTGGCTGCAAACTGTTCCGGAAATTTATCCGGTCGAATAATCAGATCTGCCGTGACATTTACCACCGGAAAGTTGATCATGGCTCCTTTCTGCCCCAGCCCTTTAGTTACTTCAAGAGGTTTAAAGGCATAAGCGGGCGCTGCCACAATATCCACTTCACCCTGATTAAATTTACGGATGAAATTGGAAATTTCCGAATTCACCGGTACGGCTTCTACCCGGTTCACCATAATCGTTTGGGCATAGTCATAATGTAGAACCGCAAACTTCTTGCCTTTAATATGTTCTAACTTATCCATATTACGATCACGGACAAAGATATAAGCAGGACCAATCTGGCCAATACCGGCTACTTCAAATTTTTCCTTGCCAATCTGGGTGGTCATGCGCTTGGTATTACGTTTATCCAGCACATAACTCACCGCTTTCATGGCAATGTCATTATTAGGAACGCCGCCAATCGCATCAATGGAGCCGGCAAATTTGTTATAAGCTCGCGCACGCATGGACGTCATATAGAAGCCATCGCATTTTCCGGCTTTGGCATCCTGATCGACTTTAGCTTCATCCTGATAAGCAATCAATTGAACCGTAGCCCCCCACTGCTTGCTGGCCAATGCCCACTCTTCCAGCAGCTTGAAGGATTCACCCGATTTTCCCAGTAAATCAAATACACAGACATTGACTGGGGCAGCATGTGCACTTGAAGCCCATAGGCCCAGTGCGGATAAAATTAAAAATCTATTTTTCATTTTTATTCTACTCAATATTATTATGAACCTTGATGGCTCTATCTTTCGGTTTTTAAAAAAAATAGAGTATTTAATCAAAATATAGTTCATCATATATGAATCTATAAATTTTTAAAGCCTGAACAGGATAAGCTGCAACGAAGATTTTTTGTTTTCTTCCGGCTTTCCATTAGAATAGCGGCATTCTCTTTTGCTCTTGTTAGTAAGTTCAATGATTCAGTTAGACCAACTTTCGTTACGCCGTGGTGGGCGAGTGTTATTTCAAAAAGCCTCCATGCAGCTTCATCCCGGCTGGAAAATTGGTTTAACCGGCGTGAATGGCGCAGGAAAATCAACCCTGTTTGCGGCTCTTTTAGGTGAGCTCAGTGCAGATGAAGGTTCACTAACCCGTCCATCCGTGTGGACCGTAGCGCATATGGCTCAGGAAATTAAAGCACTAGATATGCCTGCCATTGATTTTGTTCTGTCAGGCGATGAAGAGTATTGGGATATACAGGCCAAACTTGCGCATCCAGAACAGCTGTCCGATGCAGAACTGGCACAGCTACATGGCCGTTTCGACGAGATTCATGGCTATTCTGCACCATCAAAAGCAGCTCAGTTAATGGCCGGTCTGGGCTTTATGGATCATCAGATCCGTCTGGATGTTTCCAGTTTTTCAGGCGGTTGGCGGATGCGACTGAATTTGGCCCGTACCCTGATGAGCCGTTCCGACCTGCTATTACTCGATGAGCCAACCAACCACTTGGATCTGGATGCGATCTTGTGGCTCGAAGATTGGTTAAAGGCGTATGAAGGCACTTTAGTGCTAATTTCGCATGACCGTGATTTTCTGGATGCCGTGACGGATCATATTCTGCATATCGAAAATCAGGAACTCACCCTCTATACCGGCAATTATTCAACTTTTGAAGTGACCCGTAGTGAACGTCTGGCGCAACAGCAACAGGCCTTTGAGAAACAGCAGGAAGCCCGGGCACATCTACAAAAATTTATTGACCGTTTCAAAGCCAAAGCGACCAAAGCACGTCAGGCCCAAAGTCGGATTAAAATGCTGGAGCGCATGCAGGATCTCGCCCCTGCTCATGTCGATACACCTTTTACCTTCAGTTTCCGTGAACCGACCAAAATGAGTTCACCACTTCTGGCCTTGGAACAGGCGGAAATTGGTTATGGCGATAAATCGATTGCCAGCAAAATTAATCTGCAAATCACTCCAAATTCACGCATCGGTTTATTGGGGATGAATGGTGCGGGTAAATCAACCCTGATCAAAACCTTAGTCGGAGATTTGCCGTTATTAAATGGTCAACGCAAGGCCTCAGAATTACTCAATATTGGCTATTTTGCTCAGCACCAGATGGATGCTTTGGACGCTAATGCCAGCCCAACGCTACAACTGGCGCGCATCGCCGATCCAAAAATCAGTGAAGCTTCTTTACGTTCTTTCCTCGGCAGTTTCGGTTTTAGCGGTGAGCGCATGGATACCCCATGTGAGAGTTTCTCTGGGGGGGAACGTGCACGTTTGGCTTTGGCTTTAATTGTTTGGCAGCGTCCAAATGTACTGATTCTCGATGAACCGACTAACCATCTGGACCTGGATATGCGCCATGCCCTGACTATGGCTTTGCAGGATTTTGAAGGTGCGGTGGTACTGGTTTCGCATGAACGTCAATTGATTGCGACAGTATGTGATGAATTGCTGTTAGTGCATGCCGGACGTTGTACCGAATTTGAAGGAGATCTACAGGACTATGCCAAATGGTTACGTGAAGCACGTCAACAGCAGATTAATGCGCAGAATGCCTTAGCCAAAGGACAGGTAGTAGAAACAGAAACTAAACCTGTAGTTGTAGCCAAAGTAGATAAGGAAGCACAGCGTAAACTGGCCGCCCAGCGTCGTGAGCAGACTCGTCCGATTCGCAAGAATATTGAAAAATGTGAAGCTCAAATCGACAAACTACAGCCACGTCTGGCAGAAATTGAAGAATTGCTGGCAGATAGCGCTTTATATGAAGCTGCACGTAAAGATGACTTGCTGAAACTCATGAACGAGCAGACTGAACTGAAACAGAAACTGGAAACTGCCGAAGAGCAAATGCTAGAACTGATGATGGAGCTGGAAAGTTTGGAGCAATCTTTTCAGGAAGGTTAAGTTTTAAACCTTGATTCAAATCTTGGAGATTAGCTACAACTGGAGCTAATCTCTTTTTTTATACTTTTTATATATTGCTCTCTCCATCTTTTCCCTGATTTCTTCATCGAAACCATTTTTGACATATTTTGTAGTGAATTACGCAAATCCTATATAAGTTTATTTTTTAAACACTCGGATGTCTTATTTCATACATTAATTTACAGCGATTTCTTAGTGCATAAGGCTCTAATAAAAGTGTTTTTTATTTTTGGCAGCCTTGATACGAGTCTGTTTAATGTTGAACTAGAGAGAGGAAATCCGTATGCGTGCTCTTACCTATCATGGTGCTCGGGATGTACGAGTTGAATCCGTTCCAGATCCAGTGATTCAGGAACCAGATGACGTCATTTTAAGGGTGACAGCGACTGCCATCTGTGGCTCAGATCTGCATCTATACCGGGGTAAAATTCCGGCCACTGAAGATGGCGATATTTTTGGCCATGAATTTATGGGAATTGTAGAAGAAGTTGGTCCTGAAGTCACAGAAGTGAAAAAAGGTGACCGGGTAATTATTCCTTTCGTGATTGCATGTGGTCACTGCTTTTTCTGTGAACATGAACTGATGGCTGCCTGTGAGAATACCAATACTGGCCGTGGTGCAATTATCAATAAAAAACAGATTCCACCAGGTGCAGCTCTATTTGGTTATAGCCATTTATATGGCGGTGTACCAGGTGGACAGGCGGAATATGTCCGTGTACCCAAAGGTAATGTAGGCCCATTTAAAGTACCGGGGTCATTACCGGATGAAAAAGTCCTGTTCCTTACCGATATCTTGCCTACTGCATGGCAGGCTGTAACCAATGCCCAGGTCACTCGCGGTTCCAGTGTTGCGATATATGGTGCTGGCCCGGTTGGTTTACTGTCGGCTGCCTGCGCACGTATGCTGGGCGCAGAGCAAATCTTTATAGTCGATCACCACTCTTACCGCCTGCGTTTCGCCCATCAGACTTATGGTGCAATTCCAGTGAATTTTGATGAAGTCGATGCAGCTGAATATATTATTCAGAATACTGCCGGTCATCGTGGTGTTGATGCCGTCATTGATGCGATTGGTTTCGAGGCCAAAGGCAGTTTACTTGAAACGTTGATGACGAATCTAAAAATTGAAGGTTCGAGCGGCTTTGCCCTACGTCAATGTATTGCGGCAGTACGCCGTGGTGGCGTGGTGAGTGTGCCAGGTGTATATGCTGGCCCAATTCATGGCTTCCTGTTTGGTGATGCCTTCGATAAAGGACTGACCTTTAAAATGGGGCAGACCCATGTGCATAAATTCCTGCCACAATTACTTGAATATGTAGAAAATGGCCAGCTGTCTCCAGAAGTGATTATCACCCATCGCATGAAACTGGAAGAAGCTGCTGAAGGCTACCGTATTTTTGATAAACGTGAAGAAGACTGCCGCAAGATTATTCTGACCCCATAAATAGAATGATTAAAAAAATAGAAAGCGCCGTTAGGCGCTTTTTTTTATTTTTACACTTATTTCATAAATCGTATTTTTTCTATTTTTAGTTTTAAAAGTTCAGATCTATTGCCTGGTTATTAAATAAACTGGCTCTAGGTCATGTGATGACTAAACTTAAAAAAGCATTAAACCATAGGAGTAAAAGTTAGAAAAATCTATAACCCTATGATTCATTGAAAAAAATGAAATTTCACTTGATTATTAAATTAATTATGTAGTTTAACTACAGTGAAGATTTTTATAATTAAAATATGTTCCACGCTGATTGTTAATTAAATCTACAACACTAATATAAGCTATTAATTTTTAAGTTATTTATATAATTTTTCCATTAAAAACAGATAAAAAATCACCTGAACTGGTCAATTTCAAAAACAGAGAAGATATGGCTCCAACTAGTCTTTTAAATTCAAAACCCTATTTTAAATTTAAAAATACTTATCCACAATATATAGAAAGTAAATTTGAATTTAAAAAATGAAAAACAAGAAACACAATATGACTTGTGGATAAATACTATCTTATTCACATAAAAAATATGGATAACTTTGTAGTTATCCACACGATTGATCAGGGTTTAAGCAAGATTTAAAACAACAGTATTCAAATATTTTTAAAAAATTTCGAAGTAACTTAATAAATCATTGAAAGTTTAGGATTTCAAAAATCTAAGTTCTGTAATTTTCCATTCATCCTCTAGCTTCCAGATCTCCTGAAGACACTGTTTATTATTTTCCAGTCCAATCAAGATCCGGCATTCGGTTTGATCTTCATTGTACTCGTATTCTTCATATTCTATATCTGGCTTCAACGGTTTCCATACGCCGTTTTGTACCGCATGAGCAATCCGGTCATAACGCAGATAACTTCCTTCTACACGGCCTTCCTGTTCAAAAATCACCTGAAAGTCCTGATGTTCATAGTGGCGCAGCAGATCATAGTCGCCACTGTAGAATGCATTTGCCCAGATCTCACGTATTTCTTCAAGCTGGCTATCCATGGATAAACCTCTTTATAAATAAGACTTGATTCTCCTGAACCAGGCTTTTTTGAAACCTAATATCAGCGGATCATTGGTCTAAAAACTGCTTAGATTAAAATTATTCTAAACAGTTCATCTGGTATTAATAGAAAATTTACGTAAAAAAAGCACCTTAAAAGGCGCTTTTTCGTTTCGATTTATTCCGATAGATTAGGTATCAATATCGGCATTCAAGGCATTTTCTTCAATAAAGGCACGACGTGGTTCTACATCATCTCCCATCAGACAAGAGAACATGCGGTCTGCTTCAATTGCATCCTGCACCGTCACTTGTAGCATGTTACGGTTTTCCGGATCCATCGTGGTTTCCCACAGCTGGTCTGCGTTCATCTCACCCAGACCTTTATAACGCTGGATCATCATGCCGCGGCGAGAGTCTTGCAGAATGTGCTGCCAAACCTGATGGAAACTGCTGACCTGAATCTTGCGCTCACCTTTCTGTAAATAAGCACCCTCTTCAAGCAACGTGAACCAGCTTTTCGAGTTTTTCAGTAAACGCGCATATTCACTTGAGCTGAGCAGGCTGGCATCTAGCAGGTAATGATGCGGCAGGTTATGCACATAAATCGTAATTCGTGGCAACCAGCTTTCTACGATCTGGCCATCAACGTCTTTTTCAAAACGTTCTAGACTTAGTTCAGGGCGTAAACTTGGCTGGATTTTTTCAATCGCAGCACGCAGGTCTTCCCCCCAAGTTTCTACATAAGCTTTATCTTCCAGCTGATCCAGCTTGAATGCTTCTAGTGAAATCAAAGCATCCAGCAAGCTTGCAGGATAACGTACAGTTAAACGTGCCAGACTCTTCTGTGAAGTTTGATAATCGGTAATCACATTGGCCAGAGCTTCCCCACGAATCGCAGGGGCATCGGCACTGATATGCAGTTCCAGCTCATCAATCGCATTCGAAATCAGGTAAGTTTCCAGCGCATCATTGTCCTTGATGTACTGTTCCTGTTTGCCTTTTTTCAGCTTGTACAGCGGCGGCTGTGCAATATAAATATGACCGCGTTCCACTAGTTCCGGCATTTGACGGAAGAAGAAAGTCAGCAGCAATGTACGAATGTGTGAACCATCCACGTCAGCATCGGTCATGATGATGATTTTGTGATAACGCAGCTTGTCCGGGTTATATTCTTCACGACCAATACCACAGCCGAGTGCCGTAATCAGCGTACCCACTTCTGCAGAAGAAATCATACGGTCAAAACGGGCACGTTCCACGTTCAGGATCTTACCTTTTAGCGGCAGAATTGCCTGCATCTTACGGTTACGGCCCTGTTTTGCAGAACCGCCCGCAGAGTCACCTTCGACCAGGTACAGTTCAGATAAAGCTGGATCTTTCTCTTGGCAATCCGCCAGTTTACCTGGAAGGCCGGCGATATCGAGTGCGCTCTTACGACGGGTCATTTCACGTGCTTTACGCGCTGCATCACGGGCACGCGCTGCATCAATGATCTTGCCAGCAATTGATTTAGCCGCTTGTGGATTCTCTAACAGATATTCAGAGAATGCCTTGTTCATGGACTGCTCAACGGCAGATTTCACTTCACTCGACACCAGTTTTTCTTTGGTTTGTGAAGAGAATTTCGGATCAGGTACTTTTACTGACACAATGGCAGTCAAACCCTCACGCGCATCATCCCCTGAAACCACAACTTTTTCTTTTTTCAGGATATTTTCACTGTCCATGTAGTTATTTAAACCACGGGTCAGTGCTGCACGGAAACCGGCTAAGTGAGTACCGCCATCCTTTTGCGGGATGTTGTTGGTAAAGCAGCGTACATTTTCCTGATAAGAATCATTCCATTGCAGTGCAACTTCTACACCAATGCCATTTTCTGCCTGAGTGGTGAAATGAAAAATATCATTCAGGTGGGTTTTACCTTGGTTAATGTACTTAACAAACTCAGCCAAACCGCCTTCATAATCAAAAATGTATTCGGCATTGATACGTTCGTCACGTAATACGATTCGTACACCTGCATTCAGGAAGGACAGTTCACGTAAACGACGGGCCAGGATGTCGACATTAAAAATGGTCTGACTAAAGGTTTCAGCACTTGGCCAGAAACGCACGCGAGTACCGGTCTTATCGGTCTCGCCCACCATTTTTAAAGGGAATTGTGGATCACCATGACGATATTCCTGTTCATGGATTTTACCGGCGCGATGAATGGTTAGTTCCAATTTTTCTGATAACGCATTTACTACGGATACACCTACACCGTGCAGACCACCAGAGACTTTATAGCTGTTATCATCAAACTTACCGCCCGCATGCAGAATGGTTAAAATCACTTCTGCAGCAGACACGCCTTCTTCAGGGTGAATGTCAGTCGGAATACCACGGCCATTATCTGATACTGAAACTGATTCATCTTCATGAATAGTCACCAAAATTTCATCACAGTGACCTGCCAGCGCCTCATCAATCGAGTTATCTACGACCTCGAAGACCATATGGTGTAAGCCGGTACCATCGTCTGTATCACCAATGTACATGCCTGGACGCTTACGTACTGCGTCTAAACCACGTAATACCTTGATGCTAGAGGAATCATAAGCTTTTTCAGTGGTTTGTTCTGTTTGAGAAGCAGCTTGATCTTCTGAACTCATGGTTTCTCCCTAGTGAAAGATAGGTTTATCCAAAGATAGGTAAAAATTTAAAAACTATTGCACAACAACTTGAACTGTACCGTTTTCAACATTGAATAACTGATATGAGATAGACAGATCATGTAGGTGCTTTTGTACTGATTCATGGTCTAAAGTGGTAATAAAAACTTGACTACCAAGCTGGCTCAATCGCTCAATTAAACGTTGTTGTGCGGTTAAATCTAATTCTGCTGTCACATCATCTAATAATACCACAGTTTCCTTATTACAAGAATGCAGCATTGCGATTTGCGACAGTTTAAGTGCCATCATTAAAAGCTTTTTTTGTCCGCGAGATAAGATCACATCGGCATCCCCCAAAGGGGTCTTGAGACGCAAATCTGCGCGATGTGGACCATATTCGGTATAGCGCCGTTCTACATCTTTGTCATGATGATTGGATAGGTCATTTAGCAGGCCATGTTCACTGTGAAAGCCGGGACTGTATTCCAGAGAAATCTCCAGATCCGGTAATAGATGTTTGAGTTCATCCTCAAAAAATGGCTTCCACTGTTCCATGATGCCGACACGTTGGGAGTGCAAAATCTCACCATATTCGCTCAGCATCTGGTTCCACGCTTCCAGATCAGACAAACTTAGAAAACGTTTGGATTTAAGCAGACTGTTCCGCTGTTTTAGGGCTCGTGAATAATATTGCCAGGCATGATAAAACTCTGGTTCCACGTGGAACATTAACCAGTCCAAAAGCTGACGACGTGGTTTGGCACCATGATCGATAATATCGGTACTCTGCGGATCAAGCATTTGTAAGGGTAACATCTTGGCAAGCTGACCTTGGGTTGCAATCGCATCGCCATTGACCTTGATCAGCTGTTCCCCGCTGGCCATTTTTTGCATGCCGACTTTTTCAGTTTCCGATTGGGCGAACACAATCGCATCCGAGGCGCCATGCTGAATGTAATTTTTCGGGATATGGGTACGAAAGGAACGTCCTGTGGCCAGTAAATGAATAGCTTCCAGTACTGAAGTCTTGCCCGAACCATTTTGGCCATAAAAAACATTAAACGGTTGCAATCCCTGGAGTGCAACCGTTTTTAAGTTTCGTACACGTTCAATATGAAGACGCGTAATATGCATGGCGTTGGCTTAGCTTAGCTGTCGCTTAGACACGCATTGGCATCACGACATAGGTCTGATCGGTATGAGATGGATCCTGAACCAGCACAGACTGATTCGCTTCAGTCATGGTCATGGATACATCTTCACCGTCCAGTACACCTAGCACTTCAATCAGGTATTGCGCATTGAATGACATTTCCAGTGGTGCATCTGCATACTGGATCGCCAGATCTTCAATCGCCTCATCCTGTTCTGGGTTATTGGCACGAAGTTGTAATGAACCGGCATTAAAGTTCAGGAATACGCCACGCAGTTTTTCATTACTTAGAATAGCCACACGTTGTAAGGATTGCTTAAACACGTCATGCGCAATAATCACATTCTTGTCGCCGCCACGTGGAATTACACGGCGGTAGTCCGGGAATTTACCATCAATCAGTTTCGTGGTGAAACGAACTGTGATATCAGCCTGTTCTTTATCACGGCTGGCCATACGAATGGTTACATTCAATAATTCACGACCAATCAACAACAAGAGTTGTTCATCTTCAACGCTTAATAAACGTTGCAGTTCAGCGACTGCCTTACGTGGAACAATGGCTTGAATCGGTTGAGTTGCTGTCGATTGGGCTGCTGTTTCACACAATGCCAGACGATGACCATCTGTCGTTACCGCACGAAGCTGATTAGCGTCAATTTCAAGTAAAGTACCAGTCAGGTAAAAACGTACGTCCTGCACTGCCATGGCGAAAGCCGTTTTTTCAAACAGACGTTTTAATTCGCGCTGAGTCACAGTGACTTGTGTGCCTTGAGTATTTTCAGTATTCAATAATGGATAGTCATCCGCAGGCAAAGTACCGAGCACAAAACGACTATTTCCAGATTTCAGGATACAACGCTGGTCATCGGTAATTTGCAGATCAATCAGGGCTGCTGATGGCAGAGATTTACAGATATCAATCAGCTTACGTGCTGGAACAGTGGTTTCACCCGCTTGCAAGCATGCACCTTCAGCCAACTGTGTGCTGGCCACCAGTTCTACTTCAAGATCCGAACCAGTGACGGTCAAAGCTTCAGCAGTCACCTGGATTTTCAGGTTTGAAAGAATATTTAAGGTATGGCGACGTTCAACCGCTCCTACGACATGTGAGAGAACATTCAGTAAGCTTTCTTTCGCGATTTTTAAACGCACGGTACATTCCTCTAAAGCTGAAGATTAATAAGATAAAAGTTGAATTTTTAGCAGTTAACTATGCGGCAAAACAGGCCGCATAGCAAGAACAGAATTTGAGCGTTTTAGGTCAACTCTGCAACAGGCGTTGCAGGTTTTTATAGTCCTCATTGAAGATCGGATCTTCTTCACGCAAGCTCTGTACTTTTTCGCAGGCATGCATGACTGTACTGTGATCTCGACCGCCAAAAGCCATACCAATTTCCGGGAAACTATCTCCGGTCAGTTCACGTGCCAGACCCATTGCAAGCTGACGTGGACGGGCATAAATACGAGTACGTTTTGGACCCACTAGCTCTTTAAGCGGAATGCGAAAATATTCACTCACGACACGCTGGATATTTTCAGTGCTGATGGTCCGGGCACGAATTGCGAGGACATCTTTCAAAGACTCACGTACCACATCCAGATCAATCGGCGTTCCTTTAAAACGCGAGATAGCCACCACTTTGTTTAGCGCACCTTCAAGTTCACGGACGTTCGCCACCACTTGTTGGGCGATAAATAGCGCACAGTTACGTGGTAAATCTACACCGGTGTTTTCGGCTTTTTTCAGCAAGATTTCAATTCGGGTTTCGATATCGGGTGGTTCCACACCTACAGAAAGTCCCCAGGAAAAACGTGAAACCAGACGTGGATCCAGTTCGGTCAATTCTTTAGGGTAACGATCCGAGGTGAGGATAATTTGCTTCGATTCATCCAATAGCGCGTTAAAGGTATAGAAGAACTCTACCAGACTGGCTTCTTTACCTGCGAGCAAATGAATATCATCGACTAGCAAAAGATCCAGTGAACGGCAGTTTTTCTTAAACTCTTCAACCTTGCCCTGTTGCAAGGAACTGACAAAATCCTGTACAAAGCTTTCTGCAGTCATATACATCACGCGGGCATTGGGTTTTGCCTGCAATAATGCATTCCCGACTGCCTGCATCAAGTGGGTTTTACCCAGACCAGTCGGGCCATATAAAAATAGCGGGTTATGCTGCGAAGCACCGAGTTGGGTTAACACCTTACGACAGGTTTCAGCCGCCATCTGGTTAGAACGGCCTTCAACAAATAACGAGAAGGTAAATAAAGGGTTAAGCTGACGTTTACGGCTATTTTTGCCTGAATCTTCTTTTTCTTTCTTAGGACGCGGTGCTGGCGCAACCACAGGTGCAGATTCCAAAGCCGCTGTTGTCGTCGCTGGCTGTTCACTGGCAGATAAAATTGCACCTGGGCGGGAATCCACCAGAATTTCAACTTTACGTACGCGACCTTCAGATAGCTGTTCGGCCAAAATCGAAATCAGTTCCAGATGATGCTCTTGAATGTAGCGCGTCCAATACGGATTAGGTGCATACAGACGCAGGGTATCGTCCAGCTCTTCTGCAACCAATGGGCGAATCCACATTGTAAAGACATTTCCAGAGAGCTCTTGTCGCAAGCGATTTAAGCAGTCTGTCCAAAGCATGTGAATCCCCTATTCATTCCATTGTTAATCAAAAAAAAGCTGACCGCGACCAAAGCGGGTCGCCATTCTAACCAAGTTATCCACATCTGTCATGGCAATTTCCACAGATTTTGCGCAAAAAGCAGTCATGGTGGATAAATTTAAATTTAAAAAGCTGGTGTGGATAAGTTTATCCGCAAGCTGTGGATAAAATATAGCACAAAGTTATCCACAAAGTATAAAATTAATAAAAACAGTTTTATCCACAAACTAAGTTTTTGTTTATTTAATAAAAAATTACCTTTTCCACAGAAAAAACCCGGCCTAATAATAATAAATTTAAATTTATAAATTTGAATTTATTTATAAGATTTGGTTCTTTTGTGGATAACTGAGAAAAGTTTAAATTTAAATTCAAAACCCAGGAGTTCAATTTAGATTTCACATAAGTTGTGGATAACTATGTTGATATAAGTGTTAATAACTTATATTTGATTTTAAAACAAATGGTTATATTGTGGTTAACTTATATATAGGTATTTGAATACAATTTTTTTAATCCCTATTTACATTTTGATTCCAGTCTTATTTGAAAAGAAAATGGCTTTTGCATTGACAGCTCAAGCAATGAGCACTAAAATCGCGGACCTTTATAGAAAGATCATTTTTGGAGTTTCAATATGAAACGTACATTCCAACCATCTGAATTAAAGCGTAAACGCGTTCATGGTTTCCGTGCTCGTATGGCTACTAAAGCTGGTCGTCAAGTTCTAGCTCGCCGTCGTGCAAAAGGTCGTCACAGCTTAACTGTTTAATCAGTTAGGCTTTGCCGATTTTGGGTGTTATGACTACACTTTATAGTTTTGGTACAGAGCTTCGTTTACGCTGTGCTGCAGATTATAAAGGAGTCTTTGATGGTGCGCTTTTTAAAGTGCATCAACCCCATTTCCTTTTTCTTGCAAAACATTCCGAACTGCCAAACAGTCGTTTGGGTTTAGTTGTTGCTAAGAAAAAAGTGCGCCGTGCGCACGAACGAAATCGAGTAAAACGACTTGCTCGCGAAAGTTTTCGCCTGCATCAACAGCAACTAGATGATTTGGATATTGTGGTTATGCCTAAAGTAGGTATAGAAGCGGTACCGAACGCAGAGTTGCATCAGCAATTACAATTTGCCTGGCAGAAACTCAACCGTCTTGCCAAAAAGCATTCCAAAATAGCATCATCCTCCCCACAAAAGTAGAGATGGCCAATGGTACGTTTACTGCATTGGTTAATACGTTTCTATCAGATTGCGATTAGTCCTTTATTGGGACCACGCTGTCGTTATATTCCAACATGTTCTCAATATTCCTTGGAAGCAGTCCATACACATGGAGCTGTACGTGGTGTGTGGCTGGCTACTCAGCGTATTTGCCGTTGTCATCCGTGGGGTGGCTCTGGATATGATCCGGTTCCCCCGAAAGCGATTCGTTTTATTTCATTTCAGCAAATAGATTCTCAAACGCTTCACGTTGCTGTACCCTTTCGTGATCGTTTATTGAACCAAAATCACTCTAACCACTTGGGGTAATACATATGCAACAATGGGCCAGGATTGCAATTCTCGGAGCCATGTTTGTTGTCGCATATTTGCTTATTTTGGCGTGGCAAAAAGATTATGGCAATGTTGAAACCAAACCACAGCAAGAAGCTGCGGTCGTTTCACATGAAGTATCTGCAGATTTGCCAAATGCTCAGACGGCGACAGCCGCTTCTGATCTGCCACAAGCAAATATGCCAGCGCAGCAAGCAACGGATGCCACCGCACCTGTAAGTCAGCAGCTTATTTCAGTACAAACTGACCTTTATCATCTTTGGATCAACCCTAAAGGTGGTGATATTGTTCGTGTTGAATTACTCAATCATGACAAGAATAAAGACAGCGATGAACCATTCGTCATGCTGGAAAGCGATGCGAAACGGACGTATGTCGCTCAGTCGGGCCTGATCGGTCTGAATGGACCGGACAGCAGCCGTAATGGCCGTCCAACCTATGAGCTGGAAAAAACGGCTTATACACTGGCAGATGCCAAAGCCACTAAAAATAAAGATGGCGAAACTGTTAAAGTACTTTCTGTACCTATGGTCTTTAAAACGGCTGATGGTGTAGAGGTCATTAAAACCTTCAACTTTACTGAAGGTGAATATCCGATAGTTGTGAATCACAAAGTGGTCAACCGCAGCGGCCAGACCTGGCAAGGTCAGATGTTCGGTCAGATCAAACGTGACAATTCCGAAGATCCAGGTAAATCTGATCAGGGGATCTTCACACTGGGTACGTTCCTAGGCGGCGCTTGGGGTACACCGGATGAAAACTACAACAAGTTGAAATTTGACAACTTTGTTGAAGAAAAACTCAGCACTGAAGCCAAAGGCGGCTGGGTTGCGATGGTGCAGCACTACTTTGTCAGTGCATGGGTACCAGGTAACCTGAAACTGACACAGGGCAATGGCGAGGCCTATACGGCGAAGCTGGAATCACGTAAATCAACTGATAACATGAATATCATTGGTTTTACTTCTCCAACTTTCAATGTGCCTGCAGGCACCGTAGCTGAAATCGATGCGACCTTCTACTCTGGTCCAAAAGTTCAATCAGAGCTGAAAGATCTGGCGACTGGTCTGAACCAGACCGTAGACTATGGCTGGTTATGGCCAATTGCCAAACTGCTGTTTGTTGGTCTTGAGTTCTTTCACGGTCTAGTGGGTAACTGGGGCTGGGCGATCATTCTGTTAACTGTACTGGTTAAACTGATCCTGTGGCCATTGTCGTCGAAGAGCTACCGCTCTATGGCGAAAATGCGTGTGATTGCACCTGAAATGCAACGCATGAAAGAAGAGTTCGGTGAAGACCGTATGCGCTTCTCTCAGGAAATGATGGCACTGTACAAACGTGAACAGGTGAATCCACTTGCTGGCTGTTTACCACTGTTACTGCAAATGCCAATCTTCCTGGCACTGTACTGGGTATTGATGGAATCTGTAGAACTGCGTCATGCACCATGGATGTTCTGGATTCAGGATTTATCTTCAATGGATCCTTGGTTTATCCTGCCATTGATCATGGGTGCGACCATGTATATCCAGCAGATGCTGAATCCGCAACCAACTGATCCAATGCAGGCGAAAGTGTTCAAGATTATGCCAGTGATCTTTACAGTATTCTTGCTGTTCTTCCCGGCAGGTCTAGTGTTGTACTGGATTGTGAACAACTTGATCACGATCTTGCAGCAAACATTGATCAACAAGTCTGTTGCCAAAGACCGTGCTAAACGCGATGAGGCAACACCAGTCAACTAAGTTGTACTGATGGGCTGAATAAATCCGCTTAAGATGGTAATCTTGAGCGGATTTTTTTTGCTGTATTTTTAAGTTTTTTCTAGGTGAATGTTATGCTCGACCGAACTACGATTGCTGCGATTGCAACTCCCCCAGGACGTGGCGGTGTAGGTGTCATTCGCCTGTCGGGTCCCCAGTCTTATGAAATTGCCCAGGCTTTGAGCCAAAAAGATTTGCCCAAAGCCCGTTTTGCTGGGTTTCGCCAGTTCTATGATGCAGCCGGTGAAGTAATGGACGAAGGTCTGGTGATTTACTTCCCGAATCCGAATTCCTTTACCGGTGAAGATGTAGTGGAACTGCAAGGCCATGGTGGCCCGGTGATCCAGAATGCCCTGTTGGGCCGTTTGCTGGAACTGGGTGCTACTGCAGCCAAAGCCGGTGAATTCTCGATGCGTGCCTTTGAAAATGGCAAGTTGGATCTGGTGCAGGCCGAAGCCATTGCGGATCTGATTGATGCCACTTCTCAAGCGGCGGCACGTTCTGCCGTACGTTCGCTGCAAGGGGCATTCTCGACTAAGGTGAATACGGTATTAGAACAGCTGATTCACTTGCGTTTGCATGTCGAAGCGGCGATCGATTTCCCGGAAGAAGAAATCGACTTTCTGGCGGATGGCAAGATTTTAAATTTGCTGGATGGCGTGGCGAATGCCGTCACTCAGGTTCAGCAATCTGCACGTCAGGGGCAGTTACTGCGTGAAGGTCTGCAAGTGGTGATTGCCGGTAAACCGAATGCAGGTAAATCTTCCCTGCTGAATGCCCTAGCAGGTAATGAACGTGCGATTGTGACCGATATTGCCGGAACCACCCGTGATGTGCTGCATGAAAAGATTACATTGAATGGTCTGCCGATTACCCTGACCGATACTGCTGGTCTGCGTGAAACCGGCGATATCGTGGAAAAAGAAGGTATTCGCCGCGCGATTAAAGAAATTGAACAGGCCGATCTGCTGTTGCTGGTTTATGACCTGAGCCAAGGAGATGACCCATTACAACTTGCTCAAGAATATTTTGCTGAGCATCTCGAGCCAAAGCGTCTGATCCTGATCGGGAATAAAGCCGATTTGACCGGTGCCGATGCTGTTATGGGAGATTTTAAAGGCTTCCGTCATATTACCGTCTCAGCCAAGCAGGAAACCGGTGTCCAATCGCTCATAGATGCGATTACAGCGCATGCAGGCTTCCAGCCTGAAGAAGATACCTTTATTGCCCGTACCCGCCATTTAGATGCAATGAAGCGCACTCAGATGTACTTAGCTGAAGCTCGTGAGCAACTTGTTGTTTATAATGCAGGTGAACTGGTCGCAGAGTCTTTACGTCTGGCACAGAATGCGCTGGGTGAGATTACCGGTGACTTTAGTGCGGATGACCTATTGGGCAAGATATTTGGATCATTCTGTATTGGTAAATAATATTTAAAAAATAAAAAAGCCCTCAAATGAGGGCTTTTTTATTAGGCTTTTACCTGTAGTTTTTGATGCCATAACCACAAAATTAGACAGAGTACACTGATCGCCACACAGAAGCTGATCACGGCAAAGCCTAAGCCAAAGTGATCAGCCAGATAACCTACCGCGATAATCGGCACAATCGTGCCCAAATAGCCTATAAACAGGTAAGTCGACATCACGGCTGCACGGTTTTGTAAGGTTGTGATCGCATGAATCACACCGAATGCGCCCATTAAGGCAAAACCATGTCCAATCCCGAATAGGATATCACTGGCAAAGAATAAGATACTTGCTTTAAGGGTCATACAGAGTGCAAGGCTAACTAAGCTCACCAGCATAATCATCAAGCCAATATTCAGACATTTTTTTGCAGGAACAGCTTTAGCAAAGAACTGCACCACAGCAGAAATCAGCAAAATGCATGTAATGGCAGTACCGCTGACCAAAGGACCATGCCAGGGCAAGATATCCTGCACAAAAGACGGTGACAGTGAAGCAAATAAACTGAAAGCAGCAAAGACATTAAATGCAGTTAACCCCACAATCATGAACACAGCATGATACTGAGGTTCAGGACGCAGTAATTTCGGTGCAATACTAAAAGGTTGGCGTTCAAAAGCAGGTGTTTTTAGCCAGAATAATCCGACAAAACACAGCACTGCCCCCAAAATAATAGGAAGGTAGGGAGTAACTAAAGGGGTTTGAGAAAACTGCGCAATTACCCCACCCACAAACGGCCCCAAACCAAAACCTATGGCCGTCAGAATCGATACCAGCTGCGGTGCAAGCTGCTTATGAGACTCTGGAATGGTTTGCATCATGCCCAGCATTGCTGAAGTGGTCATCAGACCTGAAGCAATGCCAATAATAAAACGGCCCACCGACAAAATCAGCGCATTCTCGGCAAAGACTGAAATGACCAAGCCAATGCTGATAAATACCAAGCCAATTTGCAGGGTTCTTAGGAAACCAATCGTATTGCTGGTACGTCCCAGGAATAACAAGGTACCCAGACAGCCAAACATATAAGCGACAAAAATATAGGTAATCTGGCTTGGGGATAAATGCCAAATCTGTTGATAAATGGGGTAAAGCGGACTTGCCAGTGCTGTGCCGATGGTACCCATAATTAATGCAAGACTGACCATGGCGAAAGGTCGCCATGAGATATTTTCTGTCATGTAGCTGCCGTAAAAGTTTCACCACATAAAAGAATGATGTGGAAGAAAGAAGAGAATGGGTGGCAGTGTATCGGTTAGATGAAAAAGGGGTCAATTATCTTGCTGTAAAAAAAACAAAAAAAGGTTGAGCCAAACAATTAGCCATAACGCTTTAATAATTTTAAAAACTCAGGCAGTTCTTCTTCATTGACCGTAGCTTCTCCAATGACATGCTCTCTTAAATGGGTCTCGATCAATTCATTCATCAAACCGTTTATGGCACCTTTAATGGCTGCAACCTGTTGTAAGACCTGAATACAGCCTGTCTCAGGATTCAGGAGAGACTGCTCTACGGCGTTCATCTGGCCTTGCAAGCGCGGTACCCGGTTTAATATTTTTTTATCATCATGTACATGACTCACCACAAATTTCCAAAAATAAATATACTAGGGGGGAGTATAAATAGCAGTTCCCTTTTATGCAAAAACATACCGCCAATTCGCACAGCCATTAATTTGATGAAGGTAATCCACTCGCACAGAAAAAGATTCTGTTTGCCACGATTCTGACCGCGGTCATGATGGTGCTGGAAGTATTAGGGGGATGGATCTTCCAGTCAATGGCTTTGCTTGCCGATGGCTGGCATATGGGCTCGCATGTGTTGGCCTTGGGGCTGGCTTACTTTGCCTATAAAGCGGCCCGCCATTATGCGAATGATCCACGTTTTAATATGGGTACTTGGCGGATTGAAATTCTGGCCAGTTATAGCAGTGCGATTTTATTGCTCGTAGTAGCCGGATTTATGGCGATTCATTCGGTAGAACGCCTATTTTCGCCAGTTCAGATTCATTATAACGAAGCCATTCCAATCGCGATTTTAGGGCTACTGATTAACCTGGCCTGTGCCTGGTTGCTGCATGATGATGGGCACCATCACCATGATCATCATCACGGAAATTCCCATCACGAGCATGATAATAATCATGGTCATCATGACTTGAACCATAAAGCAGCCTTTCTGCATGTGGTAGCTGATGCTGTGACTTCTGTTCTGGCGATTATTGCTCTATTTGCCGGAAAATATATGGGCTGGGATTTTCTCGATGCAGTACTGGGACTTGTCGGCTCAGTCCTGATTGCACGCTGGGCGATTGGCCTGCTAAAGCAAAGTGCCAAGACTTTACTGGATGCCGATATGGATGTCCCAGTGGTCGAAGAAATACGTGAAGTCATTGCTGAATATGGAAGTGATCTACACTTAACTGATCTGCATGTATCGAGGGTCGGTAAAGGTAAATTTTCCTGTTTTGTTGCCGTTCAAACGGAAATCCCTATTAGTGCTGATCAAATCCGTGAAACGATCTCTATTCATGAAGAAATCGTGCATATCTCAGTGGAAATCAATCAGCATTAAAGGGTCAATGTTCCACGTGAAACATAATTGATTGAGTAATTTGATTTGAAAATCACGCTACATAAAATAGTCAGAATTTTCTTTGTAAAAAGACTAAAATCGGAACACATTTAACTTGGACCTGAGCAGGACATTCATGCAAATAAGAAATATGCTGCTGGCTTTGACCCTATTCCCTGGCCTCAGCTTTGCCAATGTGGATACGGTTAAAGCCAATCTGGCAAAAAACAGTCCCAACCTGAAAATTGAAAATATTCAGCCTACCGAAATGAAAGGAATCTATAGCGGTTCCATGCAGGGACAGATTGTCTATCTGAATGAAGATGCCCAGCATCTCCTAGCCGGTTCAATGTTTCGGATCCAGGACCAGCATAATCTGACTCAGGATTTATTACTCAAACAAAACAGTGTCGACTGGAAAAAGTTACCGCTTCAGGATGCAATTAAATCAGTCAGAGGGACAGGAAAACGTCAGCTTGCCATCTTTTCTGACCCAAATTGCCCGTATTGTAAACAACTTGAAGTAGAGCTGAAAAAACTTAAAGATGTCACCATTTATACTTTCATCCTGCCTTTAAAACAGCAGTCAATTGCGCCATCTAAACAAGTTTATTGTGAAAAAAATCCGACCCAAGCTTGGGAAGACCTAATTGGTCAAGGTATACAGCCTAAATCGAAAAAGAGCTGTGCCAACCCGATTGAACGTAATAAACAGCTGGCACAATCACTCGGTGTAAATGGCACACCAGCAATTATATTCTCGAATGGTTTTAAGGTTATAGGCGCTCAGCCGGCAGAACAGATTGAACAAGGCTTCAAAGAATTCGGCCTGTAAAATTCTGACCATGATCAGCAAATAAAAAAGAGCACCTATCTAGGCGCTCTTTTTTTTATGAAAGAAACTTATTCCAAGCAGAGCTTAGATCCGTTTACGTTTAGTCACCATATTGTAGATAAACAGGATGACTATGGCACCGATCACTGAAGCAATGAAGCCTGCGGCAGAATCTTGGGAGTACAAGCCCAGCATACGTCCGGCAAAGGTCGCAACCAGTGAACCGGCAATCCCCAGCAGGGTCGTAACAATGAATCCAGCCTTGTCATCACCAGGATGAATCGCGCGTGCAACCAGACCCGCAATAAAACCCACCACAATCGCAACGATAATTGACCACATCAGCATACTCCTTGTTATCATGTCTTTGTTTTTACATCAGGTTTATCTTGCGGCAAGAAAAGCCCTGAAAAAAGTCATGTCCTGCAACGGGCTGTTGCGTTTTTGTTTGCTGTGTTACTGAAATGATTCAAGAAATAAAAAAAAGTGGCACGAAGCCACTTCTTTTAAACCGGTTCTTAAAGACCGATTTCACCAATAAATGGAATATGACGGTATTTTTGATCATAGTCCAGGCCATAACCGACAATGAACTTGTCTTCGACTTCAAAGCCCAGGAATTTTACTTCCAGCTCGATTTCACGACGTGAAGGTTTGCTCACCAAAGTGCATAGTTCAATTGAGTTTGGCTGACGGGTTTGCAAGATTTCCAAGACTTTGCTTAAGGTATTACCTGAGTCGATAATATCTTCAACCACCAGCACATCTTTACCACGGATTTCACCGTCCAGATCTTTCAGGATTTTGACATCACGGCTCGAAATCGTACCGCCGCCGTAGCTGGATACAGTCATGAAGTCGAGTTCATGTGGCTTGGTAATGGCACGACACAAGTCTGCCATGAAAATCACTGAACCGCGTAACAAACCGATAAGTACAAGCTCTTTGTCACTATTGGCATAGTGTGCATCGATTTTAGCACCAAGCTCTTTGACTTTAGCTTGAATTTCTTCAGCGGAAATCATTACGCTCATTTGAACGGTCATGGGTAGATACCTAAAAAATAAAAATAGCAAAATAAAAAAGGTGTTGACCTGCAACACCTGAATTGCAGCAATTTTAATACATCCTTGCTTGAGATGCACCTGTTTTACTTGCTGTAAATGTAATCAATTTTTGGGCTGCTGTGAATCTCTCTTCAGCGCAAAAGCACAGACGGCGACGATTGCAGCCAAAATGATCCTACGCTGACGCGATTTATTGGGCCTTGACATAGACAGCCTGTCCATAGACATAAGTTGCTGCAATATTACGGTCATCTCCCAGCATGGTCAGTGCAAAAAAGGAGTCTTCAATATTTTTGGCTCTACTCTGGCGCAGTTGTTGTAAAGCGGTGGCATTGAGATCCAGTACCACAAAGTCTGCTTCTTTGCCCACATTGAAATTCCCCAAGCGGTCATCCAGACTTAAGGCTTTAGCACCACCCAGGGTCGCATAATATAGCGACTCAAAAGCCGAAAGTTTTTCTCCTTGTAGTTGTTGCACTTTATAAGCTTCATTTAAGGTTTGCAGTTGGTTAAAGGAGGTTCCTGCCCCGATATCGGTACCTAAGCCGACTTTCACGCCTTTATCCCAAGCTTTCTTCAGCGGAAATAAACCGCTACCCAGGAACAAGTTTGAGGTTGGGCAGAAGGCAATCGCAGAGTCGGTTTGATGCATGCAATCCCACTCCCCTTCCTCCAGATGCACACAATGCGCAAATACGGATTTAGCACCGGTCAGCCCATAATGATGATAGACATCCAGATAGCCTTCACGTTCCGGAAAGAGTTCTTTTACCCAGGCAATCTCGTTTTTATTTTCACTGAGATGAGTATGGACATAGACATCTGGATATTCAGCTTTTAACTGGCCTGCTTTTTCTAGTTGTTCAGGCGTTGAGGTCGGAGCAAAACGGGGCGTAATCGCATAAAGATTACGTCCCTTACCATGCCATTTCTCAATCAGGGCTTTAGAATCGCTATAGGCAGATTCTGCGGTATCGGTTAGGGCTTCAGGTGCATGGCGGTCCATCAGCACTTTACCGGCAATCAGACGCATATTCTGTGCTGTAGCCGCTTCGAATAGCGCTTCTACCGAAGCTGGATGAACGGTACAGAACACCAAAGCTGTGGTTGTGCCATTCTTCAGCAATTCCTGAATAAAAAACTGTGCCATTTTCTGGCTATACGCCGGATCCTGAAACTGGATCTCAGTCGGGAAGGTGTAGGTATTTAACCATTCCAGCAGCTGTTCACCATAGGCACCAACCATTTCGGTTTGCGGGAAATGGATATGGGTATCAATAAAACCTGGCACGATCAGCTGCTCAGGATAATGAGCTACCTGCACTCCTTCAGGCAGATGCTGCTGACCTTCCTGCCAGGAACCAAACCACTGGATTATTCCATTTTTTATGATGAGTAAACCATCTTCTATATAACGCACTTGGTCGTGAAGTTCACGTGCTTGGGCAACTGTATTCTTGATATCCAGGAAGCGACCGCGTATTGCCGTCGTTGCAATGATAGAAGACATTTAAAACCTGCGCTTTTTGATTTTTTCGATTGATTGTAGCTGAAAAAATTGGCATGTTTATATGAACATTCATATTTAACCATGCGTATTTTTTATGAGATCAAATAATCACGCGTAATTTCAAAAGAGCGTGCGTGTGCAGCCAAGCTTGTAGACAAATAAAAAAGCCTGCATCAGCAGGCTTTTTTGATGCTTAATCTTACAGCGTAGTTTCGTTATGTTTCTTGCTATGACGAATCGACAAAATCGCAGTCACCGTCAAGACAATCACAATAAAGCTCAGTGAAATCCAGATCGGCATATGGAATACATCCAGCATCAACATCTTAAAGCCGATAAAGACCAGAATCAAACCTAGGCCATAAGGCAGATAATGCATTTTTGAGGCTGCACCTGAGAGCAGGAAGAACATTGCACGCAGGCCTAAAATTGCCATCAGGTTCGCGGTAAGCACAATGAAGGGGTCGGTGGTAACAGCAAAAATAGCAGGAATAGAATCGACTGCGAAGATCACATCAGAGGCTTCGACCAGAATCAGCACCAAGAATAACGGCGTTGCCCAAAGCAAACCATTTTGACGGACAAAGAATTTATCGCCCCGAAGTTGCGGGGTGATACGCATATGTTTACGTAGCCATTTCAGAATGGCCATATCTTCAATATTGCTGTCTTCTTCATGCTGACCACGCAGGAATTTGAAGCCAGTATACACCAGGAACGCACCGAAGAGATACAGAATCCAGGAGAATTCCTGTACAAACCAGGCACCAATAAAAATAAAGATTGTTCTGAGCACAATTGCACCCAGTACACCATATAATAGCAATTTACGTTGTAGCGCTGGTGGAATGGCAAAGGCGGCAAAGATCATCAGCCAGACAAAGACATTATCAATTGCCAGGGATTTTTCCAGCAGATAACCGGCAAAGTATTCCATGACCTTGGTATTGGCAATTGCCGCACCTGCAGTCTGCTCCAGATACAGCCATAATCCACCACCAAATAAAGTCGCGACACTGACCCAGGCGATACTCCAGTAGGCAGCGGTACGGACTTTTACTTCCTGACCATGCTGATGTTTAAAGCCGACAAAATCGATCACCAGCATGACGGCGACAATTGCGAAAAAGACAAGATACAGCCAGAGCGTACCAATTGTTTCCATGTGAATTCTCCACATCGGACGACTGGCCATAAAAAAACCTTGACCAGCTGCCAGATGAAAAACATCTATAACAACATGATCAAGGTCTTGCCTACATCTTTGTGCTCTACTGGAGGAGATCCAGTGTGACCTAAAGATGCTCAGATACCGACTTTTTGCAAAGTGTAATGACGATATTCTGACACGTTTAAAAACTGAAATTTTATTCTTAAACGTTTGGAGGAGGCTACTCCCCTTGTTCAAACTCAATTCTGTTTGAGCAATTGCTCAATATCAGATGAGCATGACAGATTTTATGCATAATCACAAATTATTTTACAAAAAGCAGCGTTTAATCAGCGGCTTTAGGCAAAAAGTCTAGGCGCTGAACCAAATAAAGACTAAGCAGAAATCCAAGGATCGCCAGCCCTGCGCCTACCCAGCCAATACTCGATAGCCCAATCTGAAGCGTGACTATACTGCCAAGCAAAGCTCCTCCGCCAATACCGACATTATACAGGCCTGAATAAATGGCCATGGCAACATCGGTGGCATCTGCAGCCAGGTTCAGGGTTTTGGATTGTAGGGCCAGGCTAAAGCCAATAATGCTCAAACCCCACAGCAGAGATAAGCCAGAGAGGCCTGTGACTGTGCTCGACAGTGGTAATAACAGCAGCATGGAAATAACCAATCCAAAAGTAAAAGCAGGAATAGTCATTTTTGGGAACTGGGCAGCAAAACGGCCAAACAGATAGGAGCCTAGGAATCCTGCCCCGCCATAAACCAGAAGTAAAGTTGTGGTCTGGGCTGAATCAAAGTGGGCGATATTCAGGGAAAACGGTTCAATATAACTATAAGCGGTAAATTGCGCCGTAATCACCAGAATGGTGAGGGTAAAGACTAGCATCAGGCTTGGACGTTTGATCAGGCTTTTTAAGCTGCTGAGGGAGCCTGAATTGACACTTGGAAGCAATGGCAAGGTTTTGGCCAGAATCAGGCAAATGATCAATGCGAGACACGCAATCAGGGCAAAACTATTACGCCAGCCATGCCTCACCAATCATCCGGCCAAATGGAATACCGAGCACCATCGCCATCGCCGTTCCAGTGGCCAATAAACCGAGTGCCTGAAACTCTTTACCTTTCGGTGCAACCCGAACCGCGAGTGAAGCGGTAATCGACCAGAACAAGGCATGTGCGATGGCAATCCCTATCCGGCTGATCACCAGCGTGCTAAAACTCCAGGCAAAATAGGACAGCACATGACTTAAAATAAAGACCGCAAAGACCAGCATCAGTAGAAAACGCCGTTCTATGGCTTTAGTGAGCAGCATGATCGGAAGAGATAGTAGGGCCACGATCCAAGCATAAATGGTCAGCATGATGCCGGCCTGAGTGGCGGACATGGCAAAGCTTTGCCCGATTCCACTCAGTAATGCCACAGGAATAAATTCGGTAGTGTTAAAAATAAAAGCCGCACAGGCTAAAGCGATGACACCAATCCATTGCTTGGTGACGGAAGAAGCGGAAGATGAGTCAGACATACGAAGTTGCATGCAAAAAGATGCTGCATTCTAATCCTGTCTTTCTCAATTAGGGAGTAGGTAAAATTAAATTTTTGGGGGTGATATGTGATGACTCAAACTGCATCACCCTCAATCAGGCAAAATAGAGAAATAAAAAGTTATCAATATTTGAAAAAAATCACAGGAAATGATGAAAGAAAATAAAAAATTTCATCCAATATTAAAAACTTAACAATAATTCATATTATTTCTTTAAGAAGATGTTTTAAATTAAATAAACCAATAATTTTATTAAGGGATCAGCCTTCAGTATGGACATTCAACATCAAGATTCAAAACGCGGCGGTGTATTTTTTATGGAGGAAGATGGTCGACGTCTTGCTGAAATTACATATCAGTGGCAAGAAGCATCGACCATCTTGGCTGATCATACTTGGGTAGATAATTCCTTACGCGGTCAAGGCGTAGCACGCAAAATGCTGGATGTGCTGGTCGACTTTGCCCGCAAGAATAGCTTAAAAATTATTCCCCAGTGTTCCTATGTAGATGTCATGTTTAAACGTGATCGCAGCCTACAAGATGTTGCAGCTGCTATTTAGCAATTGAATTAAACTTATCCAAAATAGAGATATGTTGTAATTTGCCCTTAAGTGCAGGTACAGAAATACGCTGCAGCAGGTTATATACGCCATAACCTGCCATCAGGCCTGTGCTGTTCCATAACACTTCTTCATATTTGCCTAACAGCGTAAGTATTACCATCATCAGGCTTACACTGATATAAAAAAACATACGACGGCGAACAAACTGTAAAAGCGTCCAGCCTATAAAAACCGAACTGAGCAGAATATTGGTCTCGGTCGTCAAGGCCAGTTTATTCAGCATAATTAAAAGCATAAAACATATACACAACAACGCTACAGTGAAAATCAGATCTTTTAACATCAGGTTTCACTCCTTCATTATTATTGCTATATATCTGAAATCATTGATTTCCTCTCAGGAAGTAATTGTTAGAAGTTTTTTTTGGAAAAGCAAACCTAAAATAATGTAAGCAAAAACGGATATTTGCTTAAAAAATGATCGACTAAAATTAAAATAATTGATTAAATTATGTTTTTAATTCTTTCTGCAGTGAGATGACCTTATGCTACAGCTTTGCTACGCCAGTGAGCGGATAGAATCTGAACAAGAGTTATTACAGGATCTTAGCGATATATTATCTGTAGCGAGAAAATTTAATAAAACTCATCAGATTAACGGGGTTTTATATTATTCCCATGGCAAGTTTTTTCAATGTCTGGAAGGTGAAGCAGAGGTGGTAGAAAATCTGTTTCAGAGCATTTGCCGTGATCCACGCCATCATCAGGTGCTTCGCTTTCAGGATGCAACAGTAGAACATCCACATTTCTCGGAATGGTCGATGAAATATGTCCATAAACATAGTGAAATTTCTTCTTTATTTTCACGTTTAGGTTTAGACCAGTTTGAACCTCATGCATTGCAACAGGACCAGTTGAGTGGATTCCTGAAGCTGCTCTATCGTCTGGATGAAAATCAGGCCAATCTTGCTTCTCCTCAAGGTTATAAACAGCGTGGTTATATTCCCTATTTTTAATTGACGCTAAAAAATAAAAAAGTCCGCTATGCGGACTTTTTTTTGTTGTCGATAATGATTTAAGTCATTTCAATCATGACCTTTAAAGCCTTTTCGTCAGAAGCATGTTTAAACACATCATAGGCCTTTTCAAATTCAGCAAACTTGAAGTGATGGGTGGCCAGTTTTTCCAGTGGCAGTTTGCCGGAGCAGCAGGTCTTGAGCAGCATACCAGTGGTATTGGTATTGACTAGGCTTGTGGTTATGGTCAGGTTCTTGATCCAGAGTTTATTCAGTTCAAAATTGACGGATTTACCATGTACACCGACATTGGCCAGATGTCCGCCCTCCTTGACGATGTGCTGGCAGATATTCCAGGTGGCTTCCAGGCCCACTGCTTCAATGGCACAGTCCACCCCTCGCCCATCAGTGAGTTCCAGTACACGTTGAATAGCATCCTCATTGGCTGAATTCACGGTATGGGTAGCCCCAACCGTTTTGGCAAATTCTAGCCGGTTGTCATCTACATCGACCATGATGATATTGGCTGGAGAATAAAACTGGGCAGTGAGCAAGGCACTCATGCCAATCGGGCCGGCACTGACAATCGCCACATTGTCCCCCGGTTTGACTTGACCATATTGCACACCAATTTCATGGGAGGTTGGCAAAATATCGGAAAGAAAGACCGCAACATCTTCATTCAAACCTTCTGGTAAATGATAGAGAGAAGTATCGGCAAATGGGGTTCGGACATATTCGGCATGAGTGCCGTCAATCATATAACCCATAATCCAGCCACCCTCGTTTCTACAATGGGCATACAGCTGTTTCTGGCAGTTTTCACAGGTGCCGCAGCGGCTGACACAGGAAATAATCACCCGATCGCCCTTTTTAAAGTTTTGAACTGCGGAACCGACTTCTTCCACAATACCAATACCTTCATGACCGAGAATCCGGCCATTAAAGCTGCCGGTTTTTTCTTTTGCAACCTCCTCAATTTCGGAGCTTTTACCTTTCTATATCCCGAGGTCAGTACCACAAATGGTGACTTTGCTAAGTTTGATAATGGCATCAGTAGGTTGCAGAATGTGGGGAATGGGACGTTCTTCAAAGCGGATATCATTGGCGCCGTAATAAACCATGGCTTTCATTGTTGTCATGACAGATCTCCTAGGGGAATGAGGGTCTGAACAAGATAGATAAAGCTATTTTTTTGCTGTCTTTACAGCCTGGAAAATCATCAGGAGGGTTGAGGATAAAAGAGGATCGAAATGCTATTATTCTTATTGATTGTGACTAGAGCACTCAAAGACTGCAATGAGTCTTATGTTCAGATTGCAACAAAAGATAATGAAAAGAAAAAAGATAAATTTTAGCTGTTTTAACATTGAAATAAGAAAGTTGATTTGAACTTGGATGAGGGTCGATATTCTTAAAAAAGATAGAAAGCGAATTTAATTTTTTAAAATAAAAAAGCCCGCTATTACGGGCTTTTTTATATAAATTTTTAAGCTTTTAAAGCACTAATCAGTTTTTGATGCAGACCGCCAAAACCACCATTGGACATGATTACCACCGCATCGCCCTCACCTGCTTCAGCCACCACGGTCTGGATAATCTCATCCAGAGTACGTGCGACTACAGCTTTATTTGGCGCAGCATCAATTACCGGTTGCAGATCCCAATCCAGGCCTTCTGGCTGATACCAGATCACCTCATCGGCCAGACGCGCGGAATGTGCTAGGCCATCTTTATGGCTGCCCATACGCATGGTATTGGAACGTGGTTCAATAATCGCCCACAGTTTACGTTCACCGAGACGTTTGCGTGCGCCATCAAGGGTGGTATCAATCGCAGTTGGGTGATGGGCAAAGTCATCATAGACTTCAATGCCGCGTACAGTGTCCAGCAGTTCCATACGGCGCTTAACACCGCCAAAGTTTGAGAGTGCTTCACAAGCCGTTTCAATAGAGACACCGACATGTTCAGCAGCAGCAATCGTGGCTAGTGCATTGGCTACACTATGCTGACCCGTCATATTCCATTTCACTTCGCCTTTCACGATATCGTGTTGCAGTACCTTGAAATGAGAACCATCTTCTGAAAGCTGTTCAGCATAAAGCTCAGATTTCTCATTGGTGTCTAATGAAGTGCGAATAACAGGTGTCCAGCAGCCTTGCTCTAACACTTCATCAATATTTGTTTCAGTAATTGGCGCAATAATGCGGCCTTCACTTGGAATGGTACGCACTAAATGGTGGAACTGTTTCTGGATTGCTGCCAGATCATCAAAGATATCAGCATGGTCAAATTCCAGGTTGTTCAGAATCGCAGTTTTAGGATGGTAATGCACGAACTTGGAACGCTTGTCGAAGAAAGCAGAATCGTATTCATCGGCTTCAACACAGAAGTATTTACCGCCACCTAAGCGCGCACTTTCAGAAAAGCCAAGCGGGACACCGCCAATCAGGAAGCCTGGCTCTAAACCGGCCTGATCCAGTACCCATGCCAGCATGGTGGTGGTTGTCGTTTTACCATGCGTACCGGCTACACCTAAAACGTGTTTACCTTGTAGCACATGATCTGCCAGAAACTGTGGGCCTGAAATATAAGGCAGGCCTTCATTCAGCATATATTCCACGGCATCAATACCACGTTTCATGGCATTGCCGACAATCACCAGATCCGGATGCGGCTGTAAATGGCTACGGTCATAGCCCTGCATTAAAGTAATGCCTGCATTTTCCAGCTGGGTCGACATCGGTGGATAAACGTTTTGATCCGATCCTGTCACCTTATGGCCTAGATCACGTGCCAGTAATGCCAGTGAACCCATAAAGGTGCCACAAATACCCAAAATATGCAGATGCATCTACTTCACTCCATTTTGCCTGACACATCACTTTGTACTGGTGCTGTTGCCATGATTTATTCGATTTGCAAGCAACGATAGCAAGGCTTTGACCGAAAAGATAGTCAAAGTTCAAGCATTCCTGCGGGATTTTTTAAATCCTGTTTCACAGACAAATTCAGGGAAATTTTCAAGCTTCCGGAATATCTTTTGGCAAAATAAATCGTAAAATAAGCCCGAACTTTTTGCAGAGTGCATGCAGATGCTACCGGCTCTATTTCTTCTGGTGATTGCTAACTGTTTTATGACCTTGGCCTGGTATGGACATCTCAAATTCCTGCCGCATGATGCACCGCTGTGGCAGGCGATTTTATTTAGCTGGGCCATTGCCCTGTTTGAATATAGCTTGATGATTCCAGCGACTAAATTATTAGCCCAACAGGGACTGGCGGTGGGTCAAATGAAAATTACCCAGGAAGTCGTCACTCTACTGGTCTTTGTTCCCTTTATGATCTTCCTGTTCAAACAGCCGTTTAAACTGGATTATCTATGGGCGGCGCTATGTCTCTGTGGTTGTGTCTATTTTGTATTCCGCAGTTCCTGAAATCATCTACTAGCCACTACTTCCCTATTTTTATTCTAGTTTTTAAGAATCCGCTAAAAAATAAGAAAAATCGAGCCTTGCTTTGACCGTTAAATTTTATGAAGCTGAAAAATCAGTCTATAATATGCCTTCCTATTCAAGCTTGGCTCTCTCGTCGAGATTTATCTTTCTTACTCTAATCTCTGGAAAATTTGCAATGAATGCGGCTGCTGCACAAGATACTCCTCTCGTAGGTATTATCATGGGTTCTCAATCAGATTGGGCAACTCTCGAACACACTGCCAAAATGCTCAAGCAGCTTGGTGTCCCATTTGAAGCCGAAGTCGTTTCCGCACACCGTACCCCGGACCGTCTGTTTGAATATGCTGAACAAGCGCGTGATCGTGGTATTCAGGTGATTATTGCCGGTGCAGGTGGTGCAGCGCATTTACCAGGTATGTGTGCAGCCAAAACTGATTTGCCAGTACTAGGTGTACCCGTCAAATCTTCGATCTTAAATGGTGTCGATTCATTGCTTTCTATCGTGCAAATGCCAGCGGGTATCGCCGTAGGAACATTGGCGATCGGTCCTGCCGGTGCAACCAATGCAGCCATTATGGCAGCACAGATTTTAGGTTTAACCCGTCCAGAGATCGCAAAAAATGTCGCAGATTTCCGCGCGGCACAAACCGAGAAAGTCGCAAGTAACAATATTCCAGGTCAAATGTAAGTCCAAGCTTAATACGGGATCAAATACAATGGATAAAACCATCGGTATTTTTGGTGGCGGCCAGTTAGGTCGGATGATGGCACAAGCCGCACTACCTCTAAATATTCAATGTACGTTCTTTGAAGCCAATACGGACTGCCCTTCTGCGGCTTTAGGTCCGGTTTTCTCCACCCAAGCTGTAAATGGCTTGCAGGACTTTATCAATAGCGCAGATGTCTTTAGCCTGGAGTTTGAAAATACACCATTGGCTGATATCGATGTTTTAACGCAAAACAAAGATCTGCATCCACCACGTCAGGCTTTAGCCATCGCACAGCATCGTCTGTCTGAAAAAGCCCTATTTGATGAACTGGAAATTCCGGTTGCACCGTATAAAGCGGTAACTTCACTGAAAAGCTTGCAGACGGCCGTGGCTGAGCTTGGCTTGCCGATCGTGCTAAAAACCTCTCGTGGTGGCTACGATGGTAAAGGTCAGTTTGTTTTACGTTCAGCCGATCAAATTGATCAGGCTTGGGCGGAACTCGGCCCTGCTGGTGAACTGATCGCAGAAAGTTTTGTGACTTTCTCGCGTGAAGTATCGATCATTGCGGTACGTGGTCAAAATGGTGATGTGAAAACCTGGCCATTGGCTGAAAATCATCACCACAACGGCATCCTGTCGCACTCGATTGTTCCGGCACCCAATAGCGCGGATCTGCAACCAGTCGCGCAGGATTACATCACTCGCCTGCTGAATCACTTGGATTATGTGGGTGTATTGACTCTTGAGCTGTTTGTGACAGACAAAGGCCTGTATGCAAACGAGATGGCACCACGTGTGCATAACTCAGGTCACTGGTCGATTGAAGGCGCTGTTTGCTCGCAGTTTGAAAACCATGTTCGTGCGGTCGCAGGTCTGCCACTGGGTTCAACTGAAGTGGTGCGTCCAACCGTGATGGTAAACATTATCGGTCAGCATCCCAAATCTGAAGATGTCCTGGCTTTAGAAGGCGCTCACTTGCATCTATATAACAAGTCAGAGCGTGAAGGTCGCAAGATTGGCCACATTACTTTGATGCCCACAGACAGCGCTCAGCTGACCACTTTATGTCGTCAACTGGCGAAGATTTTGCCAAATCCGCTGGCATTGAGCGAAGATATGACCATCTAAGCTCTAAGCTGCTGATAAAAAAAGCGATCACTTCGGTGATCGCTTTTTTATTTGTCCAGATTCAGGCATGATTGCGCCTCTTTAAAAATCCCTTGCCATTGGGCGGATCATTTTTAAAATCAATTGCTTGTAAACTGATCAATTGAGTATAAATACAATAATTTAATTTGCTGCTATTTTGAGCTGAATTCTAGGTTATTCACTTGTGGATAAACTTAACATTAAGTTTGAATTTAAAACTGGAAATAGATTTTGAATTTAAATTCATAAAAATAAATTCAAATTTAAAAATGAACTTTGAATTTAAACTTCGCTGCTTAAATTTAAATTCAAAAATATGAATTCAAATTTAAAAGCTGATTAATGAATTTAAAGTTTTGAATTTAAAAATAGGCACTCCTAATAAAAATGAATTCAAAATAGAAATGCTATATACCAGAAGCCTTTGGTTGATTGGAAAGTTCTGATCTAAAGACAAGTTATCCACAATCATTTTTTAAATTCAAAAGTGTTTTCCTGAGTTTTGAATTTAAATTTAAAAATAAGCTTAATTTGAATTTAAAATGAGTTTGTGGATAAGTTTTTTAAATTTAAAAGCTACAAAATGAATTCAAAAGTGTAGGAATTATGAATTTAAATTTACGTATTGGCGCTTTAATTTTCATCATGAACTGCTAAGGTAGAAACATAATTCAAAATCTAAATATTTAAGGGTCTTATGCAACGGCTTGCACTTTTTGTTGGTTCTTTGGTTTTAGCTGCTACACAGGCACAGGCAGAACTGATTATTAATGGTCAGCGTGTGACATCAACGGATATGTCTTCTATGCCGAGCAGTCCGGTCAATTATGCGTCCCAAAATAATTTTCAGAATTGTCTTGCCAATTTGCGCAGTCAGGCGATTGCACAAGGCGTAAGTGGTTCAACCTACGATCGTTATACGCAAAATTTAACACCTGATTATTCTGTGATTGAAAAGTTGAATTATCAGCCTGAGTTTTCGACCCCAATCTGGGATTATCTGTCCGGACTGGTGGATGAAGAACGTGTACAGCTGGGTCGACAAAAACTGCAGCAACATCGTGAGGTATTAAACCGGATTAGCGCAGCCTATGGAGTGCCGGCGGAAACGATCGTAGCCGTATGGGGTGTAGAAAGTAATTTTGGAGATATTTCCGGAAAATATCCTTTATTACAGGCCTTAGGTACTTTGAGTTGTGAAGGTCGTCGTCAAAGTTATTTCCGTGGTGAGTTCTTTACCACCATGAAATTGCTGCAACGGGGTGATGTCTATGAAAACCAATTAAAAGGTTCGTGGGCAGGGGCTTTTGGTCATACTCAGTTTATGCCATCGACTTATGATGAGCTGGCGGTTGATTTTGATGGGGATGGTCGTCGTGATTTAGTCGGCAGTATTCCTGATGCACTGGCTTCTACAGCCAATTTCCTGAAAAAACGTGGCTGGCAGACTGGCCAACCCTGGGGCTTTGAAGTAAAAATTCCACAAGGTATGTCTGTTGCAGGCGAAGGCCGACGCAATAAAAAATCACTGAGTAGCTGGATGAACCGTGGTGTGGTGCGTGCTGACGGTACTCCGCTATTACAGGGCAATTTATCAGAATCTTCTCAGGCTGGCTTATTGGCACCTGCAGGCGAAAATGGACCGGTATTTTTAGTCTTTAAAAACTTTGATGCTATTTACAGCTATAATGCAGCAGAAAGTTATGCTTTAGCGATTGCACATTTATCTGACCGCTTACAAGGTAAGGGAAGCATTCGGGCAGCTTGGCCAACCGATGATCCAGGCACGTCACGTGCGGAACGTCGCGAGATCCAGCAATTCCTATTAAACCGTGGCTATGATATTGGTGAGGTAGATGGTCTGATTGGGGATAAAACTCGTCAGGCGATTCGTCAGGAACAAAGCCGTCTGGGTTTAAGCCCGACCGGTCGGGCAGGACAGCAAATCCTGCGTGCATTTAGAAATGAAAATGCCAAACTAATGATGCGTTAGGAAGAATTTAGACATGATCTAAATATGGTTCTTCATCATAAAAAAGGTCTGCAAATATGCAGACCTTTTTTATAACTATATATAGTGAGCTTAAAGCTGCTTTTATACAGAGGTAATCGTACCTAGAACGCGATAACCGGATGCGCCTGTCACAGCCGGCAGATTGCCGCTGAGTTGATTCATAAAACGCATCGCCAGCCAGGCAAAAGCCGTGCCTTCCACCCAAGTCGGATTTAAGCCAAGGTCGGCTGTGGTTTGTACGCTCCAATGATGTTTACGCAAACGCCAGCGTAACTGTTCCAATAAATGTGAATTATAGGCACCACCACCACAAACATAAACTTCACCGGTATCCAGGCCGGAACGGTAAATGGCTTTTTTAATCGCACGGGTCGTGAGCTTCATTAAAGTAGCTTGCACATTCTCTGGTGTATCTTCAAGTTCATCATATTGAAGATCATTGCGCCAATCAGCAATCTGTTCATCCAGCCATTCCAGATTAAAGTCTTCGCGGCCGGTACTTTTAGGTGGCTCTTTTGAGAAGAACTCATGTTCCTGTAAACGGTCCAATAAGCTACGGATTGGTGTGCCATAAGCTGCCCAGTTACCATTTTCATCAAAAGGCTGGCCGGTATAACGCTGACACCAGGCATCCATCAGAATATTGGCAGGGCCTGTATCAAAGCCATAGACCTGATCCGATTGACCTGCCGGCAGAATACTCACATTGGCAATGCCGCCCAGATTCAGAATCACACGGTGAATACTCTCATGCTGGAAAATATCTTGATGGAAAGCGGGGACTAAAGGTGCACCTTGGCCGCCAGCAGCCAGATCGCGACGACGGAAATCGGAAATGACCGGAATCTGGGTGATTTCAGTAATGATATTTGGATCACCAATTTGCAGGGTAAAGCCATGTTCAGGACGATGCCGGATGGTCTGACCATGCGATCCAATTGCCTTGATTTGCGATTTGTTTAAATTATTTTCTTCAATCAGCGTATTGATGCCATGACCAATCATCTGTGCCAGTGCGACATCGGCTTTGCCCATGCGGTCGATTTCATTGTCATCTGGCAAAGTCAGTGCCATCAGTTCATCACGAAGATCGGGATCAAAAGGCAAGGTGAGGGTAGCATGAAGCTGAAGTGGATCAAAAGAAGCAGCAACAATATCGACACCATCCATGCTTGTGCCGGTCATTACCCCAATATAGATCGCTGTCATGATTATTCTTAAGCCTGCAATGTGCTGAAAAAGTGTTAGTATATCGCACAAATTGAATAACTGATGTATTTGGATTTTGTGATGTCAAATTTCCTGCCGGCTGAAGAACAACTTGCCCTCATCCAACGAGGCACCCACGAAATTATTTCCGAAGAAGACCTTCTGAAGAAATTAAAGCAGAATCGTCCTTTAAAAATTAAAGCGGGTTTTGACCCAACTGCACCGGATCTGCACCTAGGTCATACAGTTTTAATCAATAAATTAAAAGTATTCCAGGACTTGGGTCACGAAGTGTACTTCCTGATTGGTGACTACACTGCGATGATCGGTGACCCGACTGGTAAGAGTGCAACCCGCCCGCCATTGTCACGCGAGCAGGTACTAGAAAACGCAAAAACCTACCAGGAACAAGTATTTAAAATTCTTGATCCAAACAAAACCAAAGTCGTGTTTAACTCGGAATGGTTTGCACAAAAAACTGCAGCTGATTTGATTCAATTGGCATCACAACAAACAGTTGCACGTATGTTAGAGCGTGATGACTTCACCAAGCGTTATAACAACCAGCAACCGATTGCGATTCACGAATTCTTATATCCACTGGTTCAAGGTTATGACTCAATTGCTTTAGAAGCTGACGTGGAGTTAGGGGGTACAGACCAGACCTTTAACCTGTTGATGGGCCGTACCCTGCAAGGCCGTTATAACCAGGAAGCGCAGGTATGTATCACTGTGCCAATTCTTGAAGGTCTGGATGGCGTGAACAAGATGTCTAAATCTTTAGGCAACTATATTGGTGTATTTGATGCACCGGGCGCGATGTATCAGAAAGTCCTCTCTATGCCGGATTCATTGATTGAGCGTTATTTCGATCTGCTTAGCTTCAAATCTATAGAAGAAATTCAAGGCTTGCTGAAAGAAATCGAAGAAGGCCGTAACCCGCAGGAAGTGAAACGTATTTTGGCGCTGGAACTGGTAGAACGTTTCCATGGTGCTGAAGCCGCTGCACATGCGCATAAAGGTGCAGGTAATATCATTACTGAAGGTGAACTGCCAGAAGGTACGCCAGAAGTGACCATTTCACGTGGTGAGTTTGGTGGTGAGATCTTCATTACTTCAATTTTACGTGAAGCTGGCTTAACCAAAAATGCTGCTCAAGCTAAAGATGCCTTAGGCCGCGGCACTGTAAAAGTGGACTGGAAACCGGTTGATGCGTCTTTTTCTGTGAAAGAGAACGTAACTTTAATTATTCAGGCCAGCAAAAAAGCAATTGCAAAAGTGACCTTCGTTGACTAAGGCTGGTTCTAAGTTATTGAAATAAAAGCAGGCTTCGGCCTGCTTTTATTTTTTAAGTTGTATATGAATTATATAAATATAGAAATTCAAAAAAAACCTTATAAAAACAACATTTAAATTTTGCCATTTGGCTTGCATTTCTGGTTTTTTGTGTATAAGATTTATTCGTCTAGAGATTCCGTGAAAAGCATATCTAGAGGGTAATGATCAATAACAGACAACTCCATAATTGATCAGATCTCTAAGTAAAGAGACAAGTTAATATAATGTGAATAACTATAATAATGACATAATGGATCGGGTAAAGATTCAATTCTAAGGAAGAGATTTTGGGAGAGATCTCTTCCTTTTTTATTGGTGTTGTCTGGCTATATGTTCAATCTTCAATATATTCAAAACAAAGATGGATGAATCAGCTGGAATTCAGGTTAAATCCATGGTGAGATGCATGAATCATTTTTGAATCTCAATCTATCTATAAAAAGAAAGGTAAATAAGGTGTATCAATACCAGACTGAACAGATGTTTGATGAAGACATTGATTTCATTTTGCGTTTTCTCTTCGAATATGAATCTGCGGAGCAGAAACAAAAATCTTTTGATCAGGTACAGGCCTTATTTCAGCAATTAGATCTTGCCTCCTACTATTTACTCTTTTCATTAGTCAAAGAACGTCTGCCACGTCGGGCCAAATTATTAGGGTGTGTTGACACTTTTAGCTTAAAAAAATAGCGAAGTAGTAAAATCAAATCACCAAACCCAATTTTACTATTCGCTATGCCTCGTACCATGCTGACAGATCAACACTGGCAAAAGTTGAAAGTTATTCTGCGTAATTTATCTATTCACCACAACTCAAATTTACGCAATTTTATTGAAGCTATTCTCTATAGAATTAGGACAGGTTGTCCGTGGCGAGATATTCCTTCTTGTTTTGGTCATTCAAACTCTATTTTCAAACGTTTTAATCGTTGGTCAAGCAGCGGTAAGTTACTTAGATTATTCAAATTACTAGCCTCATGCCCCGATATGGAATGGATTTTTATTGATGGCTCTCATGTACGTGCTCATCAACATTCTGCCGGCATAGCGAATCAATCCATTTCTAAAAGTGTAGGAGGAAACTCCTCAAAAATACATTTGATTGTTGATGCACATGGCAATCCTATTGATTTCATAATTACCGATGGAACCACACATGATGTTAAAGTTGCGCCTGATTTAATATCAACATTAGATTTAAAAGAGACAAAAGTGGTCTGCGCAGATAAAGGCTATGATTCAGAACCACTGCCTGAACAGATCAGAAAAACAGGGACAAAAGCGAATATACCAAAGAAAATAAATAGCCAATCGAACAATGATCATATGGACTGGTATTTATATAAAATCAGGCATTTAGTTGAAAATATGTTTTGTAGATTAAAGCAATTTAGAGGAATAGCTACTCGATATGACAAGCTCAAAAGAAATTATCAAAGTGCTGTTGCCTTAGCCTGTATATTTTTATGGCTACCTTTATAGGGCTAATTATGAACAGTAAGTGTCAACAGACCCTATTTGCTGCTGAAGACTATAGTGGCAAGAAAGAGGTGATTGAGGAAGTGATGCAGCATTGGGTAAAAGATAGATACTCAAATGTGGCTTAACCGATTTTAATCTTCTGGCTTATTCTTCTGCACTTAAGTAAGCTTTCTGGATGATCTGAAATCTAGAAAGATCATATCCTCATTTTTGCTTCTTAAAAGCGGGTGTTAAGAAAAAATCTGTATTCAGCAAGGATTTTGATCTTAAAAAAAGCTCCATATATATAAGTCGGATAGAAAACAGCAAAATGTGTAACCTGATATAAGAAAGTTTCGGAAAATTCTGGATACAGCCCTTAAATTGTACGGTCTTATTTAAAAATCACAGTTTTTTGATAGTTATCAGGTCTTAATAAATTTTACTGTTTTAAATTGAATTGCAATAAATACGGCTTTTATTGAAGAAAAATGCTCAAAATTTAGATAAAAAAGTGATTTTTTAACGAAATTCGTAGAAAAAAGATACATACGTGAAAAATATAGTGAATTGGGGGTTGCAATGATTCTGAAATCCTCTAGAATGCACCCATACCGACGAGATAGACGGAAACGAGCGAAGCAGATTGCTGAGTTGTTAGGTTTATCGAAGTCCAGCTTCTGGCATTGACGAGATGTTAGAAAGATCATTAAGAGATTATGAAGAACAACTTGTGTGGATTTTTACTGGTTGATTGATCGAAATTATTTTCATTGATTGATTGGTTTGAATTACTCGAAGTTTATTTGAGCGAAATTTAAGTCAGGAAATTGATGAGCCAAGTTTAAGAGTTTTACTTATAAAACTCGAAATGATTTTAACTGAAGAGTTTGATCATGGCTCAGATTGAACGCTGGCGGCAGGCTTAACACATGCAAGTCGAGCGGGGATAGGGTGCTTGCACCTGATTCCTAGCGGCGGACGGGTGAGTAATGCTTAGGAATCTGCCTATTAGTGGGGGACAACGTTCCGAAAGGGACGCTAATACCGCATACGTCCTACGGGAGAAAGCAGGGGATCTTCGGACCTTGCGCTAATAGATGAGCCTAAGTCGGATTAGCTAGTTGGTGGGGTAAAGGCCTACCAAGGCGACGATCTGTAGCGGGTCTGAGAGGATGATCCGCCACACTGGGACTGAGACACGGCCCAGACTCCTACGGGAGGCAGCAGTGGGGAATATTGGACAATGGGGGGAACCCTGATCCAGCCATGCCGCGTGTGTGAAGAAGGCCTTTTGGTTGTAAAGCACTTTAAGCGAGGAGGAGGCTTACCTGGTTAATACCCGGGATAAGTGGACGTTACTCGCAGAATAAGCACCGGCTAACTCTGTGCCAGCAGCCGCGGTAATACAGAGGGTGCAAGCGTTAATCGGATTTACTGGGCGTAAAGCGCGCGTAGGTGGCTAATTAAGTCAAATGTGAAATCCCCGAGCTTAACTTGGGAATTGCATTCGATACTGGTTAGCTAGAGTATGGGAGAGGATGGTAGAATTCCAGGTGTAGCGGTGAAATGCGTAGAGATCTGGAGGAATACCGATGGCGAAGGCAGCCATCTGGCCTAATACTGACACTGAGGTGCGAAAGCATGGGGAGCAAACAGGATTAGATACCCTGGTAGTCCATGCCGTAAACGATGTCTACTAGCCGTTGGGGCCCTTGAGGCTTTAGTGGCGCAGCTAACGCGATAAGTAGACCGCCTGGGGAGTACGGTCGCAAGACTAAAACTCAAATGAATTGACGGGGGCCCGCACAAGCGGTGGAGCATGTGGTTTAATTCGATGCAACGCGAAGAACCTTACCTGGCCTTGACATACAGAGAACTTTCCAGAGATGGATTGGTGCCTTCGGGAACTCTGATACAGGTGCTGCATGGCTGTCGTCAGCTCGTGTCGTGAGATGTTGGGTTAAGTCCCGCAACGAGCGCAACCCTTTTCCTTATTTGCCAGCACTTCGGGTGGGAACTTTAAGGATACTGCCAGTGACAAACTGGAGGAAGGCGGGGACGACGTCAAGTCATCATGGCCCTTACGGCCAGGGCTACACACGTGCTACAATGGTCGGTACAAAGGGTTGCTACTGCGCGAGCAGATGCTAATCTCAAAAAGCCGATCGTAGTCCGGATCGCAGTCTGCAACTCGACTGCGTGAAGTCGGAATCGCTAGTAATCGCGGATCAGAATGCCGCGGTGAATACGTTCCCGGGCCTTGTACACACCGCCCGTCACACCATGGGAGTTTGTTGCACCAGAAGTAGGTAGTCTAACCTTAGGGAGGACGCTTACCACGGTGTGGCCGATGACTGGGGTGAAGTCGTAACAAGGTAGCCGTAGGGGAACCTGCGGCTGGATCACCTCCTTAACGAAAGATTGACGATTGGTAAGAATCCACAACAAGTTGTTCTTCATGACGATGTATCTGAGGGTCTGTAGCTCAGTTGGTTAGAGCACACGCTTGATAAGCGTGGGGTCACAAGTTCAAGTCTTGTCAGACCCACCACTACTGACGAAGCAAGCAATTGCAGAGCGAACAGAAACGGAACGGTACATTGACTTATTGATAAGCTGGGGACTTAGCTTAGTTGGTAGAGCGCCTGCTTTGCACGCAGGAGGTCAGGAGTTCGACTCTCCTAGTCTCCACCACTCATTGCGATGCAATGAGTTAAACATTAAGCAAACGAACTGATAGCTTATAGAGCTTAGTGATTAAGTTGCGTATAATACGCGGCATTGTTATTAAGCTCTGTGATTTATCACAGTAATGCAGTCCGACGAGGATGCATTAAATCATTAACAGAATATATTTGAGTTGAAATAATTTGTTCATACTCATGAAAGAGCGGAAACGAGAGATCGCAAGATTGATTGTTGAAGTGATTGAATGAGAACTAGCGAAATTAACTGAATCAAGCGTTTTGGTATATGAATCTAATTGAAGCTGTACAGTGATTAAGTTCACGAGACTCTAACTGTGTAATTAACTGAGTGATTGGTTGATTATGTTGTTTATCCTACTTGTAGGGATGAACGACTGTTTGGGGTTGTATAGTCAAGTAATTAAGTGCATGTGGTGGATGCCTTGGCAGTCAGAGGCGAAGAAAGACGTGATAGCCTGCGAAAAGCTCCGGGGAGGCGGCAAATATCCTGTGATCCGGAGATGTCTGAATGGGGAAACCCACCGGCTATAAGGTCGGTATCATAAACTGAATACATAGGTTTATGAGGCGAACGCGGAGAAGTGAAACATCTCAGTATCCGTAGGAAAAGAAATCAATTGAGATTCCCTCAGTAGCGGCGAGCGAAAGGGGAACAGCCCATTAAGTCATATCAGTTTTAGTGGAATGCTCTGGGAAGTGCAACCATAGTGGGTGATAGTCCTGTACACGAAAGGGCTGATATGATGATGTCGAGTAGGGCGAGGCACGTGAAACCTTGTCTGAATATAGGGGGACCATCCTCTAAGGCTAAATACTCCTGACTGACCGATAGTGAACCAGTACCGTGAGGGAAAGGCGAAAAGAACCCCTGTGAGGGGAGTGAAATAGATCCTGAAACCGCATGCATACAAGCAGTGGGAGCCACTTCGTGTGGTGACTGCGTACCTTTTGTATAATGGGTCAGCGACTTATATTCAGTAGCGAGGTTAACCGAATAGGGGAGCCGTAGAGAAATCGAGTCTTAATAGGGCGTATAGTTGCTGGGTATAGACCCGAAACCGGGTGATCTATCCATGAGCAGGTTGAAGGTTGGGTAACACTAACTGGAGGACCGAACCCACTGTCGTTGAAAAGCCAGGGGATGACTTGTGGATAGGGGTGAAAGGCTAATCAAACTCGGTGATAGCTGGTTCTCCCCGAAAGCTATTTAGGTAGCGCCTCGGACGAATACCATTGGGGGTAGAGCACTGTTTCGGCTAGGGGGTCATCCCGACTTACCAAACCGATGCAAACTCCGAATACCAATGAGTACTATCCGGGAGACAGACTGCGGGTGCTAACGTCCGTAGTCAAGAGGAAAACAATCCAGACCGCCAGCTAAGGTCCCTAAATCATAGTTAAGTGGGAAACGATGTGGGAAGGCATAGACAGCTAGGAGGTTGGCTTAGAAGCAGCCACCCTTTAAAGAAAGCGTAATAGCTCACTAGTCGAGTCGGCCTGCGCGGAAGATGTAACGGGGCTAAAACTATGTACCGAAGCTGCGGATTTGCAATTTATTGCAAGTGGTAGGGGAGCGTTCTGTAAGCCGATGAAGGTGGATTGAGAAGTCTGCTGGAGGTATCAGAAGTGCGAATGCTGACGTGAGTAACGACAAAACGGGTGAAAAACCCGTTCGCTGAAAGACCAAGGGTTCCAGTCCAACGTTAATCGGGGCTGGGTGAGTCGACCCCTAAGGCGAGGCCGAGAGGCGTAGTCGATGGGAAATTGGTTAATATTCCAATACTTCAGTGTAATGCGATGAGAGGACGGAGAAGGTTAAGTCAGCCTGGCGTTGGTTGTCCAGGTGGAAGACAGTAGGCATGCATCTTAGGCAAATCCGGGGTGCTCTATGCTGAGAGTTGATAGCAAGCCAGTTTACTGGTGAAGTGGCTGATACCATACTTCCAGGAAAAGTCTCTAAGCTTCAGTTACACTGGAATCGTACCCGAAACCGACACAGGTGGTCAGGTCGAGTAGACCAAAGCGCTTGAGAGAACTCTGCTGAAGGAACTAGGCAAAATGGTACCGTAACTTCGGGAGAAGGTACGCTGCCGGCGGTGATAGGACTTGCTCCTTGAGCTGTTGGCAGCCTCAGAAACCAGGCCGCTGCAACTGTTTATTAAAAACATAGCACTCTGCAAACACGAAAGTGGACGTATAGGGTGTGATGCCTGCCCGGTGCTGGAAGGTTAATTGATGGGGTTAGCGTAAGCGAAGCTCTTGATCGAAGCCCCAGTAAACGGCGGCCGTAACTATAACGGTCCTAAGGTAGCGAAATTCCTTGTCGGGTAAGTTCCGACCTGCACGAATGGCATAATGATGGCGGCGCTGTCTCCAGCAGAGGCTCAGTGAAATCGAATTCGCCGTGAAGATGCGGTGTACCCGCGGCTAGACGGAAAGACCCCGTGAACCTTTACTGCAGCTTGACATTGAACTTTGATCTTACTTGTGTAGGATAGGTGGGAGGCTTTGAAGTGGTGACGCTAGTTGCCATGGAGCCGTCCTTGAAATACCACCCTGGTAATATTGAGGTTCTAACTCTGCTCCCTGATCGGGAGCGAGGACCATGTCTGGTGGGTAGTTTGACTGGGGCGGTCTCCTCCTAAAGAGTAACGGAGGAGTACGAAGGTGCGCTCAGCGTGGTCGGAAATCACGCGTAGAGTATAAAGGCAAAAGCGCGCTTAACTGCGAGACCCACAAGTCGAGCAGGTACGAAAGTAGGTCTTAGTGATCCGGTGGTTCTGTATGGAAGGGCCATCGCTCAACGGATAAAAGGTACTCTGGGGATAACAGGCTGATACCGCCCAAGAGTTCATATCGACGGCGGTGTTTGGCACCTCGATGTCGGCTCATCTCATCCTGGGGCTGAAGCAGGTCCCAAGGGTATGGCTGTTCGCCATTTAAAGAGGTACGCGAGCTGGGTTTAGAACGTCGTGAGACAGTTCGGTCCCTATCTACCGTGGGCGCTGGAAATTTGAGAGGATCTGCTCCTAGTACGAGAGGACCAGAGTGGACGAACCTCTGGTGTACCGGTTGTGACGCCAGTCGCATCGCCGGGTAGCTATGTTCGGAAGGGATAACCGCTGAAAGCATCTAAGCGGGAAGCCTACCTCAAGATAAGATTTCCCCGAGACTTTATGTCTCCTAAAGAGCCGTTGAAGACTACGACGTTGATAGGTTGGATGTGGAAGTGCAGTGATGCATGAAGCTGACCAATACTAATTGCTCGTGAGGCTTGACTATACAACACCCAAGCAGTTGTATATAAAGCGTCAATTGATTCACAAATAATCGAAGCAACTTGATTTAGTTCAAAAGCTAGATACAATGAACACCTTAAATTAACTCAGATATACCTGTTAATAACTCATTTGGTAGAAACCTTAGCAATATGTAAGACTAAGCAAGTATCCATAAACAGTTGTGCTGGCGACCATAGCAAGAGTGAACCACCTGATCCCTTCCCGAACTCAGAAGTGAAACCTCTTAGCGCTGATGGTAGTGTGGGGTTTCCCATGTGAGAGTAAGTCATCGCCAGCTCATTATTCCTAAAAGCCCCCTGCTCACGCAGGGGGCTTTTTTTATATTTATATAATCTCTTTTCTCTCTTTAACCACTAATTTTTTACGGCTGTATAATCTCTGATCAGCTGTAAAATGTTATACTACTCGTGTAAATATTTTTTATTCTCTGAGTCATATGCAGCAGATTCTCATAAACACATTTGTGTTGATATAGCTCAGTTTGATTTCTTCCCAGCTATACGCTGTAACAGAATTAAATTTTGATCATCATCAGTATGTCAAACTTGATGGCGAATGGGATTTCTATCCCAATCAGCTGATTGATCCCACTTCTGAGCAGCAGCCCTCTCAATTAAATTCCCCTAGTCAGACTCTTGCTGCTGAAAAAGTTCATTTACCTAATTCTTTCCTGACCTTAACAGGTTATAAAGACCATATTGGAACTTTTCAAAAAACCTTCAGGCTGCCTGAGTCAGCCATTAATCATGCAGTTTATATTTACGTACCATATCAGTATGGGGCTTATCGTATGTATGTCGATGATCATCTCCTGATAGAAGTAGGGCAGGTAGGCATACACGGTCAGCATCAGACCATGATGGCGCCAAAGCTGGCTTCTTTCTTTCCCTCACAGCGGGAAGTGACGCTTACCATTCAGGCTTCAAGTTATCACCATATCCGTGGCGGGCTGGAAAATAGCATGTTTATTGGCTTTAACCAGCCTATTTTGGATAAGTTTTATGATCAGGTAATTCCTTTAAGTGTGATCAGTGGCGTTCTGCTGATGATTGGCTGCTTTATGGTGTTCTTTGCAGTGTTTCGCAGCCTTAAAACGCAAGCAGGTAATTTGTTGCTGTTTCTAGGGTTATTTATTCTGTGCTTGAGCCTGCGTAGCTTCTTTGCAGTCCCATTTATTTATACTTTATTCACGAATATTTCCTGGGTATGGGGCACACGATTTGAGTATTTACTGACTGAATTAGCGACTCTGTTCTTCCTGATTTATATCTATTTATTACCTTATCGACTGTTAAATCCTTATTTATTAAAAGTCACAGCTTTGTTAATTAGTATCAATGTGGCTGTGACTCTGTTTACGCTGCCTTATATCTTCCAGAGCTTCTTTTTCCAGAGCTTTAGTATTGCAGTACTGGTCTTTATTAATCTGCTTTATGGCGCTTACCGCATGCACAAATCGCATGTGCGTTATTCCAAGATCAATTCTATTGCGGTGGTGCTGGTCTGTCTGACCTTCCTGCATGACTATTTACTTGCTTTAAAGGTGATTGATTCAGTTGAAATTGCATTTTATACCTCCTGTGCCTATTTTATTTTAATTACCTTTCAGCTCAGCCGTGATTATGCGGTGCAAAGTATTAATACCGAGTTATTAAACAAGCAACTTTTGCGCCTGAATAAAGAACTTGATCAGAAGGTTCAGGACCGTACGCGTGATATCATCTTGCTCAATGAGAAACTCGCGCAGCAGGTGAGGCTGGATTCACTTACTGGGGCTTATAACCGCTTTGCTTTAAATGAACAGCTTCAGCAGCAATATGAATATGCAATCGCAAACCAAACTTTGCTGGCTGTTTATATGATCGATGTGGATTATTTTAAAAACTATAATGACTATTATGGCCATCTCAAAGGTGACTATATTTTAAAAACACTGGTTCGAACCATTCAGCAAATATTGCCTGAAAATGGCTTTCTGGCACGTTATGGTGGTGAGGAATTTGCCATTTTACTGGCAGATATTTCCTGGCAGGAAGGAAGCCAAAGCTTTTGCCGAGCAACTTTGCGAGGTCATTCGTCAGCTCAATTTGGAACATGCCAATCGTGGGGATGACAAGACCTGGATCAGTATCAGTGTCGGAGCAGCGATTATGGATGCAGAGCGTATCTATAAAAATGTTGATCGTTTACTGAAAACAGCTGATCAGCAGTTGTATCAGGCGAAAGTTCTTCGCGATTCAGCCTGTATTAAATAATAAAAAATCCAATCAATACATCAGCTATCTTTACCTGATCAAGTTATATCCGCTTACGATTCCTTTACTTTTTTATTATTTTAGCCGCTTTCCGGAATGCTAAATTGGTACTTATCTGAATGAAATTAGCATGAAGAATAACAATGAAACAGACTCAACTAGCAGCAATTTTATTATTAGGCTTGGGTTCCTATAGCCTGACCGCCTGTGCCCAAGACAAGACTTCATCACCGGCAGCTGGGCAATCCGCTGCCAAAACCACACAGCAAGCCTATAAAGTCGAAGAATTTACGCAGTTGAATGAGCCATGGGCACTGACTGAGCTGCCAGATCAGCGTTTACTGATTACCGAAAGATCAGGAAAATTAAAATTATTTAATCCAGCCAATCGCAGTACTCAAACTGTTCAGGGTATTCCTCAAGTGGCCTATGGCGGACAAGGTGGCTTAGGCGATATCGCTCTCCATCCTGACTTTGCCAAGAATCAGTGGGTATATCTCAGTTATGCCGAACAGGGGCAGGGTGGCTATGGTGCAGTCGTGGTTCGTGGCAAGCTCGATCTCACCAAGAGCACGCCACAGCTCACTCAGATCAAAAAAATCTGGACCCAGGTACCGAAATTTTCTTCCGGAAAGGGTCATTATGGGCACCGGATTATCTTTGGCTCAGATAACAAACTCTGGATCAGTTCGGGTGAACGTCAGCAATTTAATCCAGCTCAGGACATGAAATCCAATGCCGGCAAGATTATTCGTCTGAATGATGATGGTTCAATTCCTTCCGATAATCCATTCATGAACCAAGGTGAAATTGCTAAACAGGTCTGGAGTCTGGGACACCGTAATCCTCTCGGTTTGACATTTGATCCACAAGGGCAACTTTGGGTGATTGAAATGGGTCCTAAAGGTGGTGATGAGCTGAATAAAGTGATGAAAGGCAAAAATTATGGCTATCCGATCGTCTCCAATGGGGATCATTATGATGGCAAGCCGATTCCAGATCACAGTACCCGACCAGAGTTTGAAGCACCAGCACTAGATTGGACTCCAGTAATTTCTCCTTCAGACTTGCTATTCTATACTGGCAATAGCTTTCCTCAATGGAAAAATAAAGCCATTGCTACAGGTCTGTCTTCTCAGGCAATGATCGTGATTGATACTATTCAAAGCCCTGTTAAAGAAATACAGCGACTGGATATGAAAGAGCGGATTCGTGGTGCGATTCAGGCCAAAGATGGCTCACTCTGGGTGATTGAAGATGGTCCAAAAGCCAAGTTGCTTAAGATGACCGCCCCTCAGTAAAAAGCTAAATAGTTAATATCAGAATGAAAGAAAAAGGCCCCAACTCCTGTGAGGGCCTTTTCAAATTTAGCTCAGATACCTTTCCTCCGGTATCAATCAGCATCCTGCCGATGTTTTATTCTTGTTTTTGCAAGACTTCCTGTCTTGGTATGCACTCAATATAGCCTGAGTCAGAAAGACCGAGTAGAGGCATTGACCGCATCTGCTGTAGGCCAGAGGCGACAAGGTCACTTGAAAATATTTATCCAATTAATTCCAGAGTTCTCAGGATAATTTTGCGATATGGTAGAGATAGAAGACCTTATTAAAGCTCATCTCTCTATTCAATAAAATAATAAAAAGAAGAAGCACATGCCTACCGTTCAAATTGAAGTCCGGCAGCAGTATTCCCAGGCTGATGAAGAGCGGTTACTCGACAGCGTATTTCAATGTGTGAAAAATGCGTTTCAGCTGCCTGACTATGACCGTAATATCCGGCTGGTGGTACATGAAGCCCATCGTTTTCAGTATATGACTCATCTGACCCAGCCTGAATACTTTACCTTGATCGGTATTGACTGCTTCGCTGGCCGGAGTCTGGAGACCAAGCGCAAACTGTATCAGCAGATTGTGTAGAAAGCTTGGGAAAACTGGGCATTCCGCCTGATCATATCCTGATTCATCTGTGAGAAAGTCCATGGGAAAACTGGGGGATCCGAGGCGGACAAGCAGCCTGTGATATCAATTTAGGCTTTAATGTAGAGATCTGATTTTTTGAAGAAAAATACCAGATTTTAAATGCAAAAAAGCCCCAACATCCTGTTGAGGCTTTTCTGGATTTGCTTCTCAGATCTGACTCCTGTCTGACCTGTCAACGTCCTGTTACTCTGCGCTTTTTATTGTTGTTGTATGGCTTTGCAGACTTCCTGTCTGTCTATGAATCAAACTATAGCCTTGAACTGAAAGTGAGAATAGCCGACAAATTCTGCGCTGCCTGTAGGCTAAAGCGCACATCGCTGTCGTCTTCAGGCACTGACATACTGGATCAGCTTATCCACGACATCTCTGAGTGTTTTATTGTCGAATTCATTTCCTTCAAAGCTGTAGTCTTTATTGCGACTAAAAATGTCTCGCAGCTCTACAATCGCATTGGTATCCACCATACCGAGCTGAGTGCCGACCTGGCGGATCTGATCAATGGAACGTGAGCCATTAGTGACGCCATAACCTATATAGGCTGCCGGCTTGCCTTGCCATTCCTTGGCCAGATAATCCAGCGCATTTTTTAATGCCGGGCTATAGCCATGGTTATATTCGGGACTGATAAAAATAAATGCATCCGCAAGGGCAATAAAGTCAGCCCATTCCTGCTGTTTCGGCTGATCATAAATACCGGTCAATGGGGGATGAGAACCAGCAAAAAGCGGAAGATCCCATTCTTTTAAGTCGACAAGTTCGGTTTCAAGCGTGCTAAAACCATATTTTTTAATTTCCTGTAGTACCCAATGTGCGACCTTAATTGCTGTACGTCCTTCACGCACACTGCCAACCACAATATAAATTTTCATATCTTTCCCTTTCTTATCGCATTCTCATCAAATTAAATTAATCAGATTTCTGAACAGAGACTAGAGAGGATTTGTATCCAGAAACTAAAAAAGCTCCCGAAGGAGCTCTTTTAAATCATGTGATTAGCTGAAATTACATCAGCTTCACACCTTGCTGGCCAGCCGGAGTGACTTTGAAGATTTCGACTTCAAAGGTGATGTTTTTACCTGCAAGTGGATGATTAAAGTCCACTTCAGTAATGTCATCATTCACGGATCTTACCACGCCATACAAAGTCGATTTGGCCTTGTCTTCAAACTCGATCATATGACCTTCAATCGGACGTTCGCCGAATTTCACCGTATCAAATTTTTGGACATTTTCAGGATTCCACGGACCAAAAGCTTCTTCGGGCGGAAGGCTGACGGTACGACGGTCACCAGCACGTAAGCCCATTAAAGCTTTTTCAAAACCTGGTAATAGGTTGCCATCACCAATGGTCAGGCTTACCGGTTCTTCACGGCTACGGGTATTGTCAATTTCTACGCCACTTTCGATCGCGACAGAAAAATGAAGCTCGACTTTAGAGCCGTCTTCAACACGAGTTTCCTCGTTAGGATTAATAAAATCAGTCATGTTGCGCCTGTGCACGTTGAATTCGGTGTTTTTCCAGGAAAAACGTATCAATCAGCAGCAGAATCGTACCTAAAGTAATGGCACTATCCGCAATATTAAAAGCAGGGAAGTGACTGTTCTGATAATAGACATGAATAAAGTCGACCACATAACCTAAAGAAATGCGATCAATCAGATTACCAATAGCACCACCCAGAATCAGGGCAACTGCTAGTGGCAAGACTTTCATGCTCTTTGGCATACGCATCAGCCAGAACACGAAAACCACAGACACTAAACCTGCAAGTGAGGTAAAGAAATAACGTTGCCAGCCACCGGCATCGGACAAGAAACTAAAGGCAGCGCCATAGTTATGTAACAGTGTCCAATTTAAAAAGGGCAGGACGGGCACTGGATTTGCATATTCCAGATGTGTTACCGCAATCCATTTGGTCCATTGATCTAGAATGATCGCCAGAATAGCCAGTCCGATCCACCACAAATTGTGGGGATAGAACTGGAACAGACCCTTTTTCTGCTGTGGGTTAGGCATATTTTCTCTCTTCACCTTGGCCGCTTGGGAGGTTAATAATACAACGACCACATAGTCCTGGATGTGAGGTATGTGTATTCACATCAGGAAGTACATGCCAGCAGCGTACACATTTCTCGCCATCTGCCGCAGATACTTTCACGCGCAGGCCTTCAAGTTCAGCGTCATTGCCTTGAGCAGCATCAAACGGATTCACGATTACCTGAGAAGTGATCAGAACGAAACGCAGCTCATCACCCAGACGGTCTAGAACAGCTTTCAGCTCATCATTGGCCCATAACTCAACTTTGGCAGACAGATTTGAACCCACCAGTTTCTCATTACGCGCATTTTCAATGTGCTTGTTCACCGCAGATTTCACTGCAATCAGGGTTTGCCAGTCTGCTTCAGATAACAGGTTTGCCTGTGCTGAAACTGGAATATCGTACCATTCAGCAGTGAAGACATATTTCTCGCTTTGACCTGGAATTAGTGGCCATGCTTCTTGAGCGGTGAAGCTCAGGATTGGTGCCATCCAGCGAACAAAGGCTTGTACCAGATGATACAGTGCAGTTTGCACAGAATGACGTGCCTGCGAGTCTGCTTTAGTAGTGTACTGACGGTCTTTGATGATGTCTAAGTAGAAACCACCGAGGTCGTTAATACAGAAGTTGGTCAAGGCATTGGTCACGATATGGAAGTTCATATCTTCATATGCTTTCTTGATGGTTTCCTGTACATCATTCGCGCGTTGCAGGATGTATTGATCCAGTGCAATCAGTTGATCTACGGGTAGGGCATCAGTTGCCGGGTTGAAGCCATTCAGGTTTGCCAGTAAGAAACGCAGGGTATTACGGATACGACGGTAACCATCTGATGCACGGTTAAAGATCTCTTTACCTGCGGTCATTTCATAACGGTAATCTGCTGAAGCGATCCAGAAACGCAGGCCGTCTGCACCCATGTTCTTTATAATGTCTTGCGGAGTAATGATATTACCCAGCGATTTCGACATTTTGCGACCTTTCTCATCGACCACGAAACCGTGAGTCAGCAGACCTTTGTATGGCGCACGTTGATTGATCGCCATAGAGGTCAATAATGAAGACTGGAACCAGCCACGGTGTTGGTCAGAACCTTCAAGATATAAATCAGCCGGATCGGTCAATTCTTCACGGTCACGCAGCACTGCATAGTGGGTTGTACCAGAGTCAAACCAGACGTCTAAGGTATCGCGAACCGCGTTGTACTGCTCAGCATCATCACCGATGAAGTCTTTGGCTTCACGGTTATACCAGGCATCAATACCTTCCTGTTCGATCAGTTTCGCGACTTCTTCGATCAGTTCAGGTGTACGTGGGTGCAGTTCATTGGTGTCTTTATGCACGAAGAATGGGATTGGCACACCCCAGGTACGTTGACGTGAGATACACCAGTCCGGACGGCCTTCAATCATCGCCTGAATACGGTTTTTACCCCAATCCGGTACGAAGCTGATGTCATTTTCAATGGCATTCAATGCGCCCTGACGCAGACCTTTTTCATCCATGCTGATGAACCATTGTGGGGTCGCACGGAAGATAATTGGAGTTTTATGACGCCAGCAGTGCGGGTAGCTATGCTTGATAGGCTTATGTGCCCATAGCTTGTTAGCTTCGCCAAGCGCCGCAATAATTTGTGGATTGGCCTTGTAGATATGTTCGCCTGCAAATAGTGGTGAAGTCGGTAAATACACACCATTACCGCCCACTGGATTATCTACTTTCAGGTTATACAGCAGACCAACTTTATAGTCGTCTACACCATGGCCAGGCGCAGTATGGACAGCACCGGTACCGCTGGTCGCGATAACGTGTTCACCCAAAATGACTGGTACTTGACGCTCAGCAATTAAAGGATGTTGCAGTACCAGATTTTCAAGTTTCGCACCGGCAAACTCGGCAATCACTTCAACCGCGTTAAAGCCATAACGCTCAGTCGCAGATTCAACCAGATCTTTGGCCAGGATAAAGTTTTGTGCAGCTTTATCTTCACCACGTGCAACAACAAGCTGGTATTCAATTTCAGCATGCAGGGCAACTGCCTGGTTCGCAGGCAGGGTCCAAGGCGTAGTCGTCCAGATTACGATATCGGTTGAGTCTTTAACTTCAACACCTAAACGTGCAGACAGATCCGCCAGATCAACCACGGTGAAACCCACGTCGATTGCATCTGATTTTTTATCTTCATATTCAACTTCAGCCTCAGCCAGTGCTGAACCACAGTCCAGACACCAGTTCACCGGTTTAAGACCTGGCTGGATATGGCCATTTTTCGCGATTTCACCGAGTGAACGCACGATGTTGGCTTCCTGCTTGAAGTTCATGGTGAGATAAGGATTGCTCCAGTCACCAAACACACCCATACGGATGAAGTCTTTTTTCTGTAGCTCAACCTGGCTCAATGCATATTCGCGGCAAGCTTTACGGAAAGTAGGCGCATCCACTTTAACGCCGACCTTACCGACTTTTTCTTCAACTTTCAGTTCAATTGGAAGACCGTGACAATCCCAGCCTGGTACATACGGCGCATCAAAGCCGTCCATGATGCGGCTTTTAATGATGATGTCTTTAAGTACCTTGTTGACTGCATGACCTAAGTGAATCTGGCCATTGGCATATGGAGGGCCATCATGAAGCACGTATTTTTTCTTGCCAATTCGCGATGCACGAATCTGCTGATAAATGTCATCGGCATACCACTCTTCTAACCATTTCGCTTCACGTACTGCCAGATTTGCTTTCATTGCAAAGTCAGTACCTGGGAGGTTTAGCGTGGCTTTATAATCCACTGCATTTTCAGGAGTTTGCTTATCGCTCATGCAAGTTGTCTTCCAATTTAATCAGTCATTAGACTGACACGTTTTACAATAAAAATACGGGACATTAAAAGGGAAATGTGGGGTGTTTTCGACGAAACTCAAGCAGTTTCTCAACATCATCATCAATTCCGGCCTTTAACGCTTCAAGCGAAGGATAATCTTTTTCGCCATGCAGATAATTCAAGAAGGTTACCCGCATTAACAGGCCATACAGATTAGCAGAAACATCAGGAAAATGTACTTCTAATCGCCATTCCGGATGAGTCTGTTTGATCGCAGGGCGGGTACCCACATGACCAGCACCAAACAGGCTACCCTGATCATAGCCAGCAATACCCGGCTGTTCAGGATTTTCCTGCTGAACCTTGGCGCTGAGTGATTCGGTTTCACAGACGACTTCAACCCCATAAATGCCCTGCAGGCAAGGTTTATGCCGGTTCAACCGGACATTAATGGTCGGGAAATCAATGGTACGGCCAATCTGGTCGCCGTATTGCACCCGGCCGGTAATACTATAAGGACGTCCCAGCAATTTGGCTGCCAGAGCAAGGTCACCCGCTTGCAGGGTCTGACGGATGCGGGTAGAACTGACCCGTTCACCATCCAAGGCAATGGTATGCAGATTGGTGACCTTAAAGCCGTAGTCTCGCAGAAATTCACTATTGCCCTGACGGTTTTTACCAAAGTGAAAATCATCCCCCAAGACTAGATGCGCTGCATTCAATTTATCTTTCAGAATGTCGGCAAAGGCTTCGGCACTCAGGCTTCGGAAATGATGATCAAACTTGGCGACCGCAATATAGTCCACACCCAGTTCGCTTAAATATTCCACTTTTTCGCGCAAAGAAGAAATACGTGGTGGTGCTTCATAACCTTTAAAAAATTCAAGCGGTTGTGGCTCGAAGATCATCACAACAGTTTTTAGTTGCTCAGCTTCTGCAACAGCTTTTAACTGTTTGATCATGGCCTGATGACCCAGATGCACGCCGTCAAAATTACCAATCGTAACGGCGGTTTTTGGCAATTCAGAATGTGACGCTAAAGCATTGAGACGGAGCAGCTGCATAGGCGAAATCAGGGAATTGAAAATAGGAAAGGCTATATATTGCCATAATCTCAACGATTCGTCTTGCTGTTGTGTTTTTATGCAAAAAAATTATTGAAAAATCACGAAACACATCAAGACGAAAGTGTGCCATCCAAGAATCTTCTGCTGTTATTTAAGCATGAGATCTGCAAAACAGAAATCTAAAAACCCGCTTTTCATTGCCTGGATTTTGCTTTCTAATGTCACGGTTTTCTCAGTCTCGGGTAGTTTGCATGTCAGATTCGGCGCTCATTATGGCATTGGCCAGTGAATCCAAAGGTTTGTTCGAAGCAGAAGGTGTGGAAGTCCACTATAGTGGCATCGGCAAGGTCAATGCTGCTTTTAAGGCTTTTGAAGTGATTCAGAAAACTCGCTGTAAAACCCTGATTAATCTCGGCACCGCAGGCAGTTCCCATTTCAAGGCGCATGAACTGGTTGAAGTTAAGCGTTTTGTGCAACGTGATATGGATGTTTCACCACTAGGATTTGAAGTTGGTATTACCCCGATGGATGATCATTTGCCAGGCGCAATTGATCTGGAACCGTTCTTTGCCCATTTACCGAAAGGGATTTGTGGAACAGGGGATAGCTTTGAAACAGGCTTGCCAAAAGTGGCTTGTCAGCTGGTCGATATGGAAGGCTATGCGCTGGCCAAGGTGTGCCGTAAACTGGATGTGCGCCTGATTTCAGTTAAATATATTACTGACGGTGCAGATGATAGTGCTCATTTGGACTGGGAAGAGAATCTGCTGCTAGGTGCGCAGAAATTATTGAATTTATATCAAACGTTAAAATAATAAAGGGTGAGAGAAGGGGTCGGCGACCATAAAATTTATGGTCGTATGCCAAATGATTTGCGTTGACCTATTTTTCTTGTGTACGCGGAAGTACGCCGTACAGCATCATATGTACAGTATGCTGGATAATCCGTTGTTGCATGCTGCGGTTACGCAAGGTCTTGCCCGTCACCATTTCCATCTGGGTCGCGAAATCTGCATAGTTCTGGGTCACGGCCCAGATATTCAGAATCAGCAGTTCAGGATCGATATCCTTAGAAATCTTGCCTTGTTCCTGCCAGTTTGAAATCACTTTGGCTTTACGCTTGACCAGTTTTTTCAATGGACCTTTTAAGATTTCTAAAATGTGCGGCGCACCCTGAATCACTTCCAGAGCGAACAGGCGTGAAGCTTTAGGCTGGGTACGCGATACTTCAATTTTTTGCATCAAATAATTGGTAATCGCTTCTTCAGGCTCAAGATCGGCTTCTAGCATTTGTAAAGGTGCCAGCCATTTTTGTAGAACGGTCGTTAAAACCTCTACATAGAGCGCCTCTTTATTTTCATAATAATAGAAAATATTCGACTTATGCATTTCTGCAATTTGTGCGATCTCATCTAAACTCGCCCCATTAAAACCGTATAGGGAAAAAACATCGAGTGCAGCATTCAGCAGCTGGTTGCGTTTTTGAGTACTCTTTTTTTGTTCCATCAGCAAATATTAAAAACAATTAAAAAAGGGAATTTTTTATTGTACGTCAAATCATCAGATTTGTGCATCAAGTCAGGTGCTAATTTTATGAATAATGATAATTTATTCTTTAGATTAAAGATACAATTAGTATCGGTTTAAGGCGCAAGAATTAAAAACCAAGCTTTTGAAAAGGTTGATGATTTTTTAAGTACTAATTATTACCTTAAAGCATCATAAAGTTAAAATAAAATTAATGAATTAAGTTGAAATTTTGCCAATTGCTGAATAAATAATCAGTGAGACAGATATTTTCTTGATTCGAAATAAGGAATCCAGAATAAACAGTTATTCCAGATTCCCTCACATTTCAGGTTGCTAAAACCGCATTCAGAACCTGCTGTTCAAGTTCGGCAAATTTCACATTCTTTTGGCGTGGACGTGGAAGATCAACTTTAAACTCTTTGGCAATATGGCCTTTATCCAGCAGGATAATCCGGTCTGCCAGTTGTACGGCTTCACTCACGTCGTGGGTGACCAGAATCGAAGTAAAGCCCTGTTCAGTCCATAATTTTTCAATCAGGTTCTGCATATCCAGACGGGTCAGGGCATCTAGCGCACCGAGTGGTTCATCCAGCAGTAAAATACGTGGCTTATGTGACAAGGCACGTGCCAGAGCTGTACGTTGACGCTGACCACCAGATAGTTGTGAAGGCCAAAGCCCAGCTTTTTCTTTTAAGCCGACTTTCTCCAGCATTTGTGAAGCATTGCCATGCTGGTCTTTTGGTAAGCCCAGTTGTACGTTCTGTTCGATGCTGCGCCATGGCAATAGACGCGGATCCTGGAACATCACGCGGATATCATCAGCGGTAATACCTTCACGAATATGACGTGCAGACTTAAATTTAATTTCACCGTAACTCTGTTTTTCAAGATCGGCAATCAGACGGAGCAGGGTACTTTTACCACAGCCACTACGTCCAACAATCGCCAGAAATTCACCCGGCTGAATATGCAGGTCCAGATCTTCCAGTACCTTCACCGAGCCATAGAACTTATGCAGCTGTTCAATAATGATTTCGGCACCGGCAACTGCATTGGGATTGATATCGGTTGCAGCAGGCTCCTGCACTGCAGTCGGATCATTGGCAAGACGCCCTAAGCTGAGATCAGTCATCACATGCTCCTCAATATTTTTTCAATTATTTTTGATAGCCAGCATGCCAGCGCAGCAGGAATCGTTCTAAGGCCACGGCCAGGACATCTGCCAGTTTACCGAGCAGGGCATACAGTAAAATACCCACCAGTACGACATCGGTTTGCAGGAATTCACGCGCGTTCATGGTCATATAACCGATGCCGGACTGGGCAGAAATCGTTTCCGCCACAATCAGCAGTACCCACACCAGACCGAGTGAAAAACGCAGACCGACCAGAATTGAAGGCATTGCCCCTGGCAGGATAATTTCTTTATAAAGCTGCCAGCGGGTCAGGCCATAGCTTTTTCCCATCTCGATTAGCTGGGGATCGACTGAACGGATTCCATGATAGGTATTAATATAGATTGGGAAGAACACACCAATCGCGACCAGAAACAGCTTGGCTGATTCATCAATCCCGAACCAGAGAATGACCAGTGGAATTAAGGCCAAAGCCGGGATATTACGGATCATTTGCAAGGTGGTATCGAGCAGGGTAGAGGCAGTTTTGGATGAACCATTTAACAGACCCAGCAATAGGCCCAAACCACCACCTACCAATAATCCGCTGATGGCACGTCCTGCACTGACTTGCACATGCGTCCACAGTTCACCGCTGAGCAATAAATTCCAGAAGGCTAAAACCACGGCACTCGGTGCAGGCAGAATCCGGCTTTCCAGTAGGCCTGTGCTAGAGGCAATTTGCCAAACTGCAATCAAGAAAATTGGAACCAGCCAGGGCAGCAGATGCTGCCCCAGAATTGTTCCACGTGAAACCTGCTTTGGGGTCAGGGTTTCAACGGAAACGAATTTTGACATTAAGCAGACTCCTTAATTTTCTCAGCCTGCTTGTTCTCGTCAGGTGTGTAGTTGTTCGCCACAATTTCACCAAATGGACCGGTCAAGTTCGGTTGAGTGAGTTTTTTCTGGGTTTCCAGTGGAAGTAATGGGAATACCAGTTCCGCAAAACGGATGGATTCTTCCAGATGTGGATAGCCTGAGAAAATGAAGGTATCGATACCTAGATCAGCATATTCCTGAATACGTGCTGCGACAGTTTCTGGATCGCCGACCAATGCTGTACCTGCACCGCCACGTACCAGACCTACACCTGCCCACAGGTTTGGAGACACTTCGAGTTTGCTACGCTCGCCATTGTGCAGCTCAGCCATACGACGTTGGCCGACAGAGTCCATTTGCTTGAATTTCGCTTGTGCGGCAGCAATGGTGGCATCATCCACATACTGGATGAGCTCGTCTGCTGCTCTCCATGCTTCTTCATTGGTTTCACGCACGATCACATGCAGACGGATACCGTAGCTCAGCTTGCGACCTTTCGCTTCGGCTTTGGCACGGACATTTTCAATCTTTTCTTTCACTGCTGCAGGCGGTTCACCCCAAGTCAGATAAGTGTCAACCTGATCCGTGGCCAGTTCAATGGCATCATCCGATGAACCGCCAAACCATAAAGGCGGATGTGGCTGCTGGATTGGTGGATACAGCAATTTTGCCTCGTCGACACTTAAGCGTTCGCCATGAAAGCTAAAGCTTTCACCGGTATGTGAGCGTTTTAAAATTTCACGCCAGATGGTGGTGTATTCGGTCGCCGTTTTATAGCGGGTTGTGTGATCTTCATAGACGCCGTCACCTTTTAGTTCCTGTTCATCACCGCCAGTCACCAGATTCAGCAGCACCCGGCCATTGGACAAGCGGTCAAAGGTCGCGGCCATACGTGCAGCCAGTGCCGGAGTGGTCACGCCTGGACGCAGCGCCACCAGGAATTTTAATTTTTTGGTCGCATCAATCAGGCTGGCTGCGGTTAACCATGGATCTTCACAAGAACGGCCAGTCGGAATTAGCACCCCTTCATAACCTAAGTTATCTACCGCAACGGCAATCTGCTTCATGTAGGTATGATCTACAACACGTGCGCCCTTGCTGGTGCCTAAGTAACGACTGTCGCCATGAGTGGGGATAAACCAGAAAATTTTCATGTGATATTCCTTAAATTAAATCATTTTGTTTGTTCATCAATGTGTGGCTGCTGGCGACCAGATCTGTTGCTGGACGCTGATGGTTTTGGGAATCAGTTGAACCTGCTGGAAGAGATCGGCAATATTCTGTTGGGCTTTTATCACTTCCGGAGTTAAAGGTTGAACCGGCGAAGGTTTAAGACGACGCTCAAATGCAATCTTCGCCACCTCTGGTTTCAGACCGGTACTTTTCTGATAAATATCTAGAGCTACAGCCTGGTTTTTAAGAATCCACTGGTCAGAGGCATTTAAAGCCTGGATAAACTTGCTGGGACTATCCGGATGCTTCTGAATAAATTCGGGATTGCCGATGTAAAAGGAATAGGTTTGCGGAAAATCACTGGATTCAATCAGTACCTTAACCTGGCTGTCGAACTCGGCTGCACCCAGGAAGGGATCCCAGATTGCCCAGGCATCAATAGCTTCTTTGTCAAAAGCGGCACGTGCATCCGCAGGGGGAAGCCAAATGGCTTGAATCTCTGACCAGCTTAAGCCGGCTTTTTCCAGAGTTTTGGCCAGAAGTTCATGGGCACTTGAACCTTTCTGCACCGCGATCCGTTTTCCTTTCAACTGTTGAATCGTCTGGATGTCACTGTCTTTCGGCACGACCACGGCCAAAGAGTTTCCAGCCACTTTTTCAAAGGCCACGTAACTCAGAGCTTTATCTGCAGCCTGTGCAAAAATGGGTGGGGTATTCCCTACATAGCCATAATCCACCGCACCGACTGCCAGTGCTTCCAGCATTTGTGGACCCGCCGGAAACTCTTTCCACTCAATTTTGGCATTAGGAAATTGTTGTTCTAACAGCTTTTCATCGCGTGCTACCAGCAGATTCAAGGCTGATTTCTGAAAGCCAATCGCAATGGTTTTAACTTGTTGCACCGACGTAGTTTCTGCGGCAGCCGTTTGTTGTGGTTCCTGTTTCTGGCAGCCAGTCAGACTAAAGCTCAATAACGCTAAACTGATGTAAGAAACTGTTTTTAAATGACTCATCTTTATTCTCGAATTATTCTGCTGTTATTTAATAATTGCTGCATCAATATTCAGCTTTTGTGGAATCAGCTGCTGCGCATAAAATGCATCGGCGACTTGTTGCTGTTTTTGAATCACGTCAGTGCTGAGAGGTTTAACGCCAAAGCCCATGCGTGAAATAGAGGTTTTCAAGACATCGACGGCCAGACCTGTCGGTTTTTGCAGGAGCTGAGCGGCAGCGTCCTGATTTTTTGCCACCCAGTCCGTGGTCAGATTCAGTTCGTTGACCACCGCCTGTACCACCTGAGGATGGCTTTCTGCGAACTTGCGATCTGCCAGATAGAACTGATGATTGCTCACCACATTTTCACCGCTGGCAATGACACGCGCACCAATTTGATGTTCAGCAGCTGCAAAGAACGGGTCCCAGATCACCCAAGCATCGACTGCACCGCGTTCAAAAGCGGCACGGGCATCAGAAGGTGGCAGGTAAACCACTTCAATATCGCTGAGTTTTAGGTTATTGGCTTCAAGGACTTTGAGTAGTAAGTAATGAACATTTGAGCCTTTATTTAAGGCAACACGTTTGCCTTTCAGATCCTGTACAGATTGAATCTTTGAGTCTTTTTGTACAATTAATGCTTCAGCTTTCGGTGCTTCAGGCTGATTGGCCACATAGACCAGATTTGAGTTCGCTGCTTGAGCAAAGATCGGTGGTGCTTCACCGGCTTCACCAAAAGATACGCTGCCGACATTCAAGCCTTCAAGTAACTGAGGACCAGCCGGGAATTCAACCCATTTCACATTCACGCCTTGTTCTTTTAATGACGTTTCCAGCGTGCCACGTTCTTTTAAGATAGGCAGTACACCATATTTCTGGAAACCAATATTCAGGGTCACGGCTTCTTGTTTCTTGCCACAGCCAGAAAGCATCATCACGCCAACCACCGCAGCACTGAGAACCGCAGTTTTTGTGAATAATTGAATGTGTGATTGGCACATGAATCAGAACTCCTGAAAATTTAGAAATGTGAAATGAAGAACTTAGGCATACGCTAAAGCTTTTTACTTTTCTAAAAAAATAACTATTCAGGAATTTCTAATGAAGAAAAAAGATAAATAAAAAAGTGCAAAACTTATGCAGGAAAGTGATTTACACATTAATTTAGGAAGAAAGAATTATTTATATAAGGCAATGAAATATAAAATTATTTATTCTAAATAAAGTGGCCAGATATGCTTATTAGAAAATCAGCAATAGGATTTTTATGCTGAATACAGGTTTTATGAATATCGTTATCTAAAATAGAGATATGAGAGCGAATAAAAAGTCACTTTAAAGTGACTTTTTACAGACAATTGAATTGCGCTGATAATTATAAAAAGCCTGTCGGGCATCGGGCAAATCATCTACTGATGCCGGTTCAAAACCCTGTTCCAGAAACCAGTGTGCAGTACGGGTCGTTAAAATAAACAGTTGCTGAATACCCAGACTTTTGGCCTTATCTTCCAGATAATGCAGGATCTGGCTACCGCGGTTGGATTGACGGTAACTTGGATCTACTGCAACGCAGGCGATTTCTGCGGAACGCAGTTCATTGCCCGTAGTCGGAATCGGATACAGGGCAGCACAGGCCAGAATCATGCCGTCACGCTCAATTACCGCGAACTGGTCAATTTCATTTTCCAGACGCTCCCGCGAACGGTAAACCAGAATACCTTCTTCTTCCAAGGGGCGAAGCAAACGGATCAGGCCACCGACATCCTGAATATCGGCCATGCGCACTTCTTCATAATGCGCATCGGTGATCATGGTGCCGGAACCATCCCGGGTGAACAGTTCTTCCAGTAAGGCGCCGTCATAGGTATACGAAATTAGGTGAACGCGATTGACACCATTTCGGGAAGCTTCCTGAGCGGCCTTGAGCTGGAGCCGAATTTCAATATCCTGTTTATCAGAGAGAATATAGTCATCCAGTTGCTGTGGGGTTACTTCCCGTTTTAACTGACCTTTACTGTCGAGCAGACCATGCTGTCGACCCAAGATAATCAGTTTATCGGCTTTGAGGCGAATCGCAGTTTTGGTTGCGACTTCCTCAGCTAGAAGATTAAAAACTTCACCTGTGGTTGAATAGCCGGTCGGACCGAGAATCACAATATTATGATTATCCAGATGACGTTGAATCGCATCAGTATCAATCGCCCGAACTTCACCAGTTAACTGAAAATCGACCCCGTCACGGATGCCATAAGGTTTAGCTGTCACAAAATTTCCTGAAACGGCATCGATGCGCGCACCATACATGGGTGAATTGGCCAGCCCCATCGACAATAGCGCCTCAATCTGTAAACGGATCGATCCTACTGCATTCAGTACACAGCTTAAGGATTCACGAGTTGTGACCCGACGCTGCTGGTGGAAGGGGGTCTCGAAGCCACTCGCAGCCAGATTCTGGTTAATTTGCGGACGCGCGCCATGTACCAGAATCAGGCGGATTCCTAAAGAATTGAGCAGGGCAATATCATGAATGATGTGCTGAAAGTTGCCATGCAATACCGCTTCACCATCAAACATGATCACAAAGGTTTTATTGCGATGAGCATTGATATAAGGCGCAGAATGGCGAAACCAGTGCACATATTGCAAGGTGTTGCTCGGTGAGGTTTCTGCTGCAGTCATAGCTGTGCCTATTTCAATATTTAAAGATCTAGCTTTGATTCTAATGAAAAAATACTGAAGTGGAAGTACAGATATAAAAAAACACCTGAAGCGAGCTTCAGGTGTCTGCTAGAAGGGCAGAAAAGAGAATGATTAGTTGATGATTCGAACAATCTTGTCATTACGATCGTTGACTAGTACATAGTCACCATTGATTTTATACCATTGCTGGTTTTTACCTGCTTTCGGCAAACGGCGTGCTTCATAGCCACTGACTTCAAAGCGACGGTTGTCATACTGGTTTGGCAGTTTTTGACCTACACGCCAGTCACGGCTTGGGTTAACCCCACGGTTGTTGTAACGACGGTCATCCCATTTTTTCGCATCTTTATGATTCCAGTGCGGTGCTGATTTATGCGGTGCATAACGTGGATCATGATGCTGCGGTGCTGCCATTGCAGAAGTAGCAACCAGCGCACTAAGAGATAAGGCAATTGTAGTTAAAACTTTTTTCATGGCTCTCACCTAAAAATCTGTACATGTTTTCGATGAGATTAAATTAGCGAATAAGTAGATAGAAAGCGTGAGGCCAGTTTAGTGGAATTGTTAAATTCATGAAGGAATTTAGGAGATTAGCCACGATTAAAAGGAAAGCTCTAAAATAAGAAAAAGCCTAAAAAGGCTCATCCGAAAAATCAAAAAGCCCAAACGAGGTTGGGCTTTGCATCAGGTTCTAAATCAGTCTCCGATAATCCGGACAATACTGTTATTTTCAGAGTTCACCAGAATGTAGTCATTGTTGACTTTGTACCATTGCTGCTTACGGTCTGGTTTAGGCAGTTTATGGTCCTTATATTCGACCTTGTAGCCATTACTGCGATAATGCTGCGGCATGACATAGCCAAGCTGCCAGCGTAACTGTTGCAGACGTTTAACACCACGTTCTTCACGCATACGACGTTTATCATACTGGTCTTGGTGATCGTCATGGAACTCACGCGATTTCTTGGCCTGATGATGACCCGGACCCCGTTCCATACGCTGTTCATCATTGAAATGAGGGGCAGCGTTTGCAACATTTGCCAGCATGAATGCACTGCAGGACATCGCCAATGCTACCAGAACCTTTTTCATGTTGAACCCTCATTCAATTGTTCATTTTCTACAGTAACTAATGTACGGAAAAATTGCAGAGAAACTGTGAAGAACTGGCTGAAGTTTTATATCAATTACAGAGAAATTATGATTATGCCATGATTTTACATAAGCTTAGGATGCACTTCAGTCAGTTGACCAGTTATGCCCAGCCCCATTGGCATTTCAGCAAAACCGGGATCAAGATGCAAGCGCAATGTCCTGAATTGTGTATCAAAACCGTCTCAAATTAGTGGAAAAAATATTCTTTTTAAACACCGAATCTTGATTTGGTCATTGCAATTTTTCAGTTCCACTGTTCCGTTAAACCCTGTAAGGACTGAATGGCTTCAGCCACAGACTCTGCCTCGACTGCATCTTCTAAAGCCAAAATCAGGGCAGTTGATAACTGCAAGTTTTCAATACGACGAATAGTTTCAGTTTTACGTTTTTGGTCTGCCATTTAATTTTCCTTCGCTTTGATTTAACTTGAAAAGCATTATAAAAATTTTATATTAATTTGGAAAACCGAATAATTCTATATTTTTGATTCATTAAAACGATTTATGTCTGTTTTTTAAAGAATTTAAGGATAAAAAAAGCGCACTATCCGTAAATGCGCTCTTTCGGGATCTAATGAACGATCTTAATAGGCATAGTTCAGATCAGTATAGTCACTTAGAGACTTCTGCACATGTGCCTGAATAAAAGTACGCACATCTTCTGCTGTCATTGCTTTGCCCTGATTGCTGATCACATGTTCAATTTCAGGCTGACCTTCGATCTTGATGCGATAGACAAAGTGTTTCGCTACCTGATAACGATCGTCCAGCTTTTCGATACCCGTCACATAATGATAGGAATGTTCAAAATTCAGATCGGTATGGGAAAAGACAAACTGGTCAAACAGTTTCAGTTTTTGACCATTTTCGAGTGCCTGAATGTCATCGACAATGCTGGCATCAAACTTCATGCCGTATTTTTCAGAGATCGGCTGCTGATCGACCAGCAGAGAGACCATGCCATCTTCCAAAGTCGTCACGGTGATGTTGTTTAAGTCAGTCATGTTGCACTCAAATAAAAATCTGTTGGCGCTAGTATAGGGGAATTTGCAGCGAACTGAATAAAGACAGTATTGTAGAAATAAGAAAGGTCTGGCTGATTCAGTCTGAAATCTGGATGAATTGGGCAGAAGAATAAGCCAGCTTTCAAATGGGTCTTATCTTTATAGAGTTTAAAAAAAACAAAAAGCCAATGCGGACATTGGCTTTTAAATAGGTGTCAATTAAAGATTAGTCCTGCGCATCAATACTTTGACCGTTCATATGCAAGCTATCTTCACCCATCAGGTACAGATAGGCTGGCATGATGGAATCCGGTGTCGGTAAGGTTTTCGGATCTTCATTCGGATAAGCCTTGGCACGCATTGCGGTACGTGTAGCACCCGGATTGATACAGTTAAAGCGGATATTCGAATTGACCCGTTCTTTGGCAAATAATTGGCTCACTGCTTCAATGGCAATTTTTGAAACTGAATAAGCGCCCCAGCATTCCCGGGCTTCACGCCCTACACCGGAACCGGCAAAGACCACAGAAGCGTGTTTGGATTTTTCCAGCAGGGGTAACAGGGCTTGGGTAATCACAAAAGGCGCACGAAGGTTAACCGCCATGACATCATCCCAGACATTAACCGGATAATCTGCCAGTGGTACTCGCTCGCCTAAAATACCGGCATTATGCAAAATCCCGTCTAAACGGCCAAACTGGCGATCGAGCGTGTCGAGCAATAATTCATAATCACGTTCAGAGGCACTAGATAACTGTAATGGGAGAATGGCCGGTTGCGGCGCACCCAAGCTTTCAATCTCATCATAGATAACTTCAAGCTTGTTTAAGGTACGCCCGTGCAGAACTACAGTTGCTCCATGCAGAGCATAGCTGATTGCTGCTGCACGACCAATGCCATCGCCCGCACCCGTGATCAGGATGATACGATCTTTTAACAGATCGGGGCGAGGTTGATATTCTGAATACTTCATTACTACCTCCTCATTATTATTGTTAAGTGTCTTCAGTAGTTTCAGGAATCAAGACAGGACACTTGGCTCGCTCAAGACCAGTTTCTGAATATGCTGATGTAACTCATTCACTGTATTCACTATATAGTCGGCTTGCCAGGCTGTTAAGTCATCTTTGTATTGCAGTGGTAAATAACCGTATGCTGCCAGTATGGTATACATCTTGGCATTGCGGCCTGCATCAATATCACGTGGATGGTCCCCGACATAGATGCAGTCTTCTGCAGCCAGCTGTAACTGCTCGGCAGCCAGATACATTGGCTCCGGATCTGGCTTGGTTCGGGTCACATCTTCCGGACAGACCAGTACGGCACAGCGCTCGGTCAGGTTTAAAGCTTTGAGTAAGGCTTCGCTCAACCAGCGCGGTTTATTGGTCACGATTCCCCAAGGGATATCATTTTCCTCTAACTCTTCAAGTAAAGGATACATTCCGCTGAACAGGTCTGTATCCACAGCAATATCTGCACCATACATATCCAGAAAACGCTGGCGATGATCCAAGAAAACCGGGTCTTCCAGTTGCAGTTCCGGATAGACCAATTTGACCATAGCACGTGCACCTTCTGAAACCTGGGTACGGATCAGATCAGCTTCCACCACGTCACGGCCGGCTTCACGGCACATATGCTGGATAATCCGGATAAAGTCAGCTGCGGTATCAATTAAAGTACCATCCAGATCGAATAGAACCGCCTTCATTGGTCGGCCTCTTGCGTGCTTTCTTTAACGGTGTACACCATATAGTTTACATCGACATTCGGTGCCAGCCAGTAACGCTTGGTCAGCGGGTTATAATGCAGGCCAGTCATATCTTTCAGTTTTAAACCGGCATTACGGATGTCATGCGCCAGTTCAGACGGCTTGATGAATTTGCTGTAATCATGTGTACCTTTGGCCAGCATACGCAGGATATATTCTGCGCCAATGATCGCGAACAGATAAGATTTTGGATTACGGTTAATGGTCGAGAAGAAGACATGACCACCTGGTTTGGCCAGTTTATAACAGGCCTGAATAATAGAGGCTGGATCAGGTACATGTTCCAGCATTTCCATACAGGTCACGACATCGTATTGACCGGCTTGTTCTTCTGCGAGTTGCTCTACTGGAATCTGACGGTATTCAATATTGCTGACACCTTCCTGCTCGGCATGGATGCGTGCCACATTCAGTGGCGCTTCGCCCATATCAATGCCCAGCACCTGAGCACCACGGCGCGCCATGCTTTCTGACAGGATTCCACCGCCACAGCCTACATCCAGCACTTTCTTGCCGCTCAAGCCACCGGCATGTTCATCAATCCAGTTGAGGCGCAGGGGATTGATCATATGCAATGGGCGGAACTCGGAATGCTGATCCCACCATATAGCTGCAAATGCTTCAAACTTGGCAATTTCTTGTGGATCAACATTCAATTGCGACATCGGTGTCACCTCAATCAGTCGTGATTATTTAAAATTTAAGTTCACCCGCAGGCGGTATAAACAGATTTAACTTCTTGTAAATCAGTACACTTGTTTAGTGTAGCGATTCTGGAAAAAAAAGCGATAAAAGCTGTAAAAAAGTTCACAGAATAAAAACGAAACCGGCATAATTACTTTATAGTGAAGCCATAAATTAGACATAATGATTTAGAGGACGATAATCCCAATGAAAAAATTTATTTTAGGCACTGTAGCCGCATCTGTTTTGGCATTTTCTGGCAGTGCAATGGCCGCCAACTTTGTAGCAGGTCAAGACTATCAAGTCCTGGCGAATCCAGTAAAAGTTGAAAAGCCGGGGAAAATTGAAGTCCGTGAATTCTTCTGGTATGGCTGTGGTCACTGCTATTCACTTGAACCACATATGCAGAGCTGGTTAAAAAAATTGCCTAAAGATGTACGTTTCGTGCGTACCCCAGCCGCGATGAATCCGCTATGGGAACAGGCAGCTCGTGCGTATTATGTGTCTGAAGCTCTAGGTGTTCGTCAAAAAGCACATTTGCAGCTATTCCATGATATTCATGCCAAGAAACAGCCAATTCTGGAACAGGCTCAATTAGCCAAGTTCTATACCCGTTATGGTATTTCTGAAGCGAAATTTAATACCACTTATAAATCATTCCCGATTTCTTCAAAAATCGCACAGGCCAAAAATCTGGCTGCGACTTATCAGTTGAGCGGCGTACCAGCGGTAACCGTGAACGGTAAGTATGTAGTTCAGGGCGATGATGCCAAAGTAGTTCAAGTGGTAAATTATCTGGTTGAAAAAGAGCGTAAAGCTAAATAAAACCAGATCTGCATGAATCTAAAAACCCGCAGCTATATGCGGGTTTTTTATGTCAGGATAAAATTGAATTATAAAATAGATTTCACTCAGATGAGATCTCAGGCTTGAGATAAAATTCCACGAAATAACAGTTCTAACTGCTTTAGGCTTTGCGCTTTGAAGTCATTTATTCGCGTTTGTCGCAGTTCGGGATCAGGCTGTACCTGAAGCTGAATCCAGCCCATAGCCCAGTTTAATGCGAGAGGAACCAGGATTTGTGCCAGTGCGGTTAACTCGGCTGGAGAAGGAGATTGCTGGGTGGCTGGAATTTGTTCTAGGGTATGCCGCAAATCTTGGGTCAGATAATGAATTTCCCGCTCAATGCCTTGTCTGAGAATGTTAGAACCGCCCCAACGTTCGGCACTGAAAAATGTCCAGGCTTCGGGATGAGCATCGACTGCCTGAAAAAACAGTTCGATTTTGGCTGAAAGCTCATCTAGAGAAAAATCTGCAGGTCCTAACTGATTCAGCACACCTTTGAGATGAATTGAAACCTGATCCAGAAGTTCCAGTCCCAACTGATCCATATTCTGAAAGTGTCGATAAAATGCGGCAGGCACCAGTCCGACTTCATGAGTGATTTCGCGCAGGCTGATGCTACTAAAGGCATGGCCACGGCTGCTCAATGCCAAGGTAGCATCAAGGAGGGCCTGGCGGCTTTGTTGCTTGCGTTCTTCACGTAAAGACATAGGGATTTTCCTTCCGTAGATCTGCAGTTTAGCAAAAAACACCTGTCCATCGCAGTAGAGCAGATGGACTGAAAAATCTATACAAGCAAGGCATATCTAGTGATTTTGTAAATGATCTGTCCTCTGTTCCAATCTTGGCGGAGGCTTCTGTTATACTGAGCCGCAATTATTTTTAGTCAACAGCAGGACCTATTATGCGTATCGACCAACGAGCATTAGATCAATTACGTGAAGTGAAAATTACCCGTAACTATACACGTTATGCGGAAGGTTCCGTATTGGTTGAATTTGGTCATACCAAAGTGCTGTGTACTGCCAGTGTGGACAGCTCTGTACCACGTTTCCTGAAAGGTCAGGGCCAAGGCTGGGTAACAGCAGAATACGGCATGCTGCCACGTTCAACACATACCCGTAGTGACCGTGAAGCTGCTCGCGGCAAACAAAGTGGCCGTACTCAGGAAATCCAGCGTCTGATCGGTCGTAGCCTACGTTCAATGGTCGACCTGAAAAAACTTGGTGAAAATACCATTACCATTGACTGTGACGTGATCCAGGCCGATGGTGGTACCCGTACTGCATCAATTACGGGTGCTGCAGTAGCATTGATTGATGCCATGAATGTATTGCTTGAGAAAAAGAAAATCAAACAGGATCCACTTAAAGGTCTAGTGGCAGCCATTTCTGTAGGTATTTTTAAAGATGAAGTCCTGCTGGATCTTTGCTATGAAGAAGATTCAAACTGTCAGACTGACTTGAATGTCGTGATGACCCAAGCGGGTGAATTTATTGAAATTCAAGGTACTGCTGAAGATAAGCCATTTACCCGTGAGCAATGCAATGACATGCTGGCCATGGCTGAAAAAGGGATTCAGGAACTGATCAAGAAACAGCAAGAAGCTTTGGGCTGGTAATATTTCCAGAGTTTACAAAACGCATCTTCGGATGCGTTTTTTATTATAGCTACACATTGCCTGACAAAAAATGAACAGGATCTGTCTACTGTGTAACCTCTGTTTTAAGCGATGATCTTTTAACCAAATCTCATTCAGAGGGTTATAACATGAAAATATGGTTGATGGCATTTTCAGTATTTGCTGTACTGGGTTTAACTGCCTGTGATTCGAATTCTCGTGATGAAAACCGTGATGGTGCAAATATGGAACGAGGAAGTGATACCAATTAACAGAGTAGAGGCCATTCAACCTCTATGATTTATATCCTTGAGAATAAGAAAAAGGGTGCTATGGCACCCTTTTTTATGGATAAAACTTTAACTATTAAAACGCATCGATAGGTCAATGGCTTTGACATCTTTGGTCAATACGCCCATCGAAATATAGTCTACGCCTGTACTCGCCACTTCACGTAAATTATCAATAGTGATATTGCCTGAAGCTTCCAGTTTACAGCGACCAGCCACATGTTTAACGGCATCAATCATTTGCTGCTGACTGAAATTATCCAGCATCACGATATCAGCCTCGGCTTCTAGGGCCTGATTCAGTTCATCCCAGGTTTCAACTTCCACTTCAACTGGTTTACCCGGTGCAATCTGGTGGGCCATGGCAATCGCCTGGCGAATGCCGCCGGCTGCCATAATATGATTTTCTTTAATCAAAAAGGCATCGAATAGGCCCAAACGGTGATTCTGACCACCACCGACAGCAACAGCATATTTTTGGGCAATACGTAAGCCTGGCAGCGTTTTACGGGTATCTAAGAGCTTGGTATGCAGACCGTCCAACTCTTTGACATAGGTTGCTGTTTTGGTCGCAACTGCAGACAGCGTCTGTACAAAGTTCAGGGCAGGGCGTTCTACAGTCAGTAGGCTACGTGCAGAACCGGCCAGTTTTAGAAAAGCTTCATTGGCAGCGACATGATCGCCGTCATTTTTTAGCCAGATCACTTCTACACTCGGATCATAGGCCTGAATCAGGGCATTGACCCAAGGCTGACCAGCAAGAACCATTGCTTCACGGCTAATAATCGTGGCAGTCGCCTGTTCATCTTCAGGAGTCAGCAGGGCAGTAATGTCACCATCGCCAATATCTTCGGAGAGTGCCTGTTGAATATTGATCTGAATCGACTGTTCTAGCAAAGCCTGAGATATGCTCATGAGTATTTCCGTATCTTTTTTAGCCGTGAAAAATTGTGCGTTATCTTAACACCGTTACATTAAAATGAGCGATTTTTCATACAGCCTGCCGGGATGAATTGAGATTTGCCTATGAAAGTTTTAGCATTAAGCCGGCTGCAATCCTGATATTGCAGATTTTATTTTTGTACAGGACAGTTTTATGCAACAGGCAGCTGAGTTTCAAATCCGGGACGGGCAATTGCTCGGGGCGCGCCAGATCCCTTCTCCAAATTTTAATCAGCGGCCTGAACATACCGATATCCAGTTACTGGTGATCCATAACATCAGTCTGCCGCCGTCACAGTTTGGTGGCGGCTATATTGAACAGTTTTTTCAGAACCAGCTGGACTGGTCAGTGCATCCGTATTTTCAAACTATTGAAGGCATGCAGGTGTCGGTGCATCTGCTGATTTTGCGTTCTGGTGAAGTGCTGCAGTTTGTGAATTTCAATGACCGGGCCTGGCATGCAGGTCGTTCCAGCTATCTGGCCAAAAAAGAATGTAATGATTATTCCATCGGGATTGAACTGGAAGGCAGTGATGACCTGCCGTTTGAACAGGCACAGTATGATGCCTTGGTCAAAGTTACCACCTGTTTGCAAGACTATTATCCCAAACTGCAGCAGCATATTGCCGGACATTCGGACATTGCACCGGGACGTAAAACCGATCCGGGACCGTATTTTGACTGGTGTGCTTTTCGTGCCCAGTTACAACATTATAAGAACCCATGACCCTTCAGGAAGTCATGTGATTAAGCAATGAACTTCTTTTGCAAGTTTCATTACAATAGGCCCAAATTAATTATTAGGTGAATAGGATGGCGCTTTGGCGTTCGACCGTAATTGTCAGTGCGATGACCATGTTATCGCGGGTTCTGGGATTGGTCCGGGATGTGGTTTTACTGAATGTATTCGGTGCCGGTAAAGATTTCGATACCTTCGTGGTGGCATTTCGTATTCCAAACTTTTTCAGACGGCTATTTGCAGAAGGGGCATTCTCCCAAGCCTTTATTCCGGTACTGACAGAATATAAAACCAGTCGTACCCATGCAGAAGTGCAGATCCTGATCAGCCGGGTATTTGGCTGTCTGGCTACTTTCATGACCACCCTGACCATGATTGCCATCATTGCCGCACCGGTGATCATGTATATCTATGCGCCAGGGTTCCATGGCGATGAAGCAAAGTTTGCGCTGGCTACAGACATGTTCCGCCTGACCATTCCATACCTGCTATTTATGTCACTAACGGCTTTTGCCAGCAGTATTCTGAACAGTTATGGCTCTTTCAGTACGCCAGCCTTTGCTCCGGTCTTATTGAATATTGCCATGATTGCAGGTGCGCTCTGGCTCACCCCTTTTATGGCAGAGCCGATTATGGCGCTAGGCTGGGCAGTCGTAATTGCCGGTATTTTGCAGCTGGCAATCCAGATTCCAGAATTATGGCGTAAAAACCTGTTGATTCCACCGAAAGTAGACTTCAAGCATGAAGGGGTGGATCGCATCATGAAACTGATGCTACCCGCTTTGTTTGGTGTATCGGTCACACAGATCAACCTGTTACTGAATACGGTTTGGGCTTCTTTCATGCAGGATGGTTCAGTGTCCTGGCTATATAGTGCTGAACGGATGACCGAATTACCATTGGGTCTGATTGGCGTCGCAATCGGTACCGTGATTCTGCCGTCTTTATCCACACAGCATACGGAAAAGAACCCGGAAAAATTCCGTGGCATGATGGATTGGGCAGCGAAAGTCATCGTACTGGTGGGTCTACCAGCCAGTATTGCCTTGTTCATGCTGTCAACACCGATTATTCAGGCATTATTTGAACGCGGACAATTCACTTTTGAAGATACCCAGATGACTGCCTTGGCACTGCAATGTATGAGTGGCGGTGTGATTGCCTTTATGCTGATTAAAGTCTTTGCTCCCGGCTTTTATGCCCAGCAGGATACCCGTACACCGGTACGCGTCGGTTTAATGGCAGTAGCAGCCAATGCAATTCTGAACGTGATCTTTATTGGTTTCTTTAAGCTGATTCATTGGGAAGCGGAACATATGGCGCTGGCACTGGCTTCGACCGGTTCAGCCATGGTCAATGCGGGTCTGCTGTATTTTTATCTGCATCAACGCAATATTTTCCGCTTTGGTGCACACTGGAAAAAAATCTTCCTGCAATTCATGTTTGCCAATGTGGTGATGATTGCAGCTTTGGCCTATGCACTGAGCTGGTACAATGGTGATGTATCACAGTGGATGCGTGTACTGGAAGTACTGATTTTATGTGTGGTCGGGGTAGTGGCGTATTTGGCCGCATTGGTCGCTGCTGGTTTCAGACCACGCCATATCAAACCGTAATCCATTTTGGGCGCATAAAAAACAAGAGCCAAATGGCTCTTGTTTTTTCTGTAGGAAACTTTTCCTTAAGCAAAAATCAGTCGCTAGACCTTGCCGCGAGAAAGGAAACCAACAATGGCAAGAATAACGGCAATCACCAATAAGATAATCGCGAAATCCTTAGATAAGCCTGCTACTCCACCGAAACCAAGTAGACTGGCAATTAAGGCAATCACAGCAAAAATAATAGCCCAGCGAAACATATCAATTCTCCATGTGTTTTTATTCTCAAATCCAGTATAGGAATATTCGATTTTGGGCACTGTTAGTGTTTTGTTGATGTACTGTCTCTGATTTAACAATAGTTTACGTGATATTAATAAGATTCACGTCCCTACATTTCCTTTGTTGAGACTTGGTATAATAAGCTGATTTTTACCATAGCCGTTTTGATTATGTCTGATGCCTTACGTCCATACTTCTGGAAAAAATATAGTCTCACTGAGCTGACACCAGAAGAATGGGAAGCGCTTTGTGATGGTTGTGGGCTTTGCTGCCTGATCAAGCTGGAAGATGAAGACACCCACGAAGTTGCCTATACCAAAGTGGCTTGCAAATTACTGGACTGTAAAACTGCCCGCTGTTCGGATTATCCGAACCGGCTGCAATATGTGCCCGATTGTATCCAGCTAACACCTGAGAAACTGGACACCATTCACTGGTTGCCATCAAGCTGTGCCTATCGCCGAGTTGCTGAAGGGAAAAGCCTGCCATCCTGGCATTATCTGAAGACAGGTTCACGACAAAGCGTAATTCAGGCCAAAAAATCTGCTGCTGGTCGCTGCTTAAGTGAAGTCGATATTGATGAAGATGAAATTGATGAATATATCGTACGCTGGGTGCGCTAGCTGTTAGCGCAATCCAACCTCGTCAAATGATTAAATAAAAAAATTAAGCTGCCTGTTGTAGCAGTTGCTGTGCTGAAGACCCCGACATAGGTCGGTAAAAATAAAAACCTTGTCCGATCTGGCAATCACAATTGATTAGCGTGTCCAGTTGTTCAGTATTTTCAATACCCTCGACCAGTACATCCAGAGAAATACTGGAACCAATCTGGGTAATGGCTTTGACAATGGCCAGCGCAGACGGATCATTGTTCATGCGTTCTACAAAGTTGCGATCAATCTTGATGCAGTCGACCGGATATTCCTGTAAACGGGTCAGGGAAGAATGACCGGTACCGAAGTCATCCAGAGAAATATGAATTCCATGTTTTTTTAGCAGGTTTAGTGCCCGGATCACATAATTGGCTCCGCCTTCGGATAAGCTCTGCTCGGTAATTTCCAGTTCAACCTTATGTGCAGGAATATCGAATCGGGATAGACGAGCCAGGAATTTCTCAGCATAGTCATCGCGCAGGAATTCAACTGGAGCTGCATTGATTGAAATTGGCAGTATATCCAGACCCTCGGCTTGCCAGCGGCTCATATCCTCAAAGACTTTTAGCTGCATGGTTTCACTGATGCGCGAAGCTAAATCATAGTCCTGGAAAGCAGAAAAAATATGAGAGGGTAACTGGATCTGATGCTGTTGATCCTGCCAACGCAGTAAGGCTTCGAAACCAATCACCTCACCATCAGAAAGGTGAACCTTAGGCTGATAATAAGGAATAATCTGATCCGCATGAATAATCTTGCGTGCCAGCGTCAGTTGTTTGGTCATGTTTTCCAGTGACCTGAACATCTCCTGATTAAACATGCGAATCCCGCCACGACCACTATTTTTCAGATCATTCAGGGCAATATCGGCACATTTCAGCAGGTTGGAACTATTCTGGGCATCACGCGGATAAACGGTACAACCGATACTCATACCGATACTCATACGATGGCCGACATAACTCACTGGTTGTTCCAGTTGGGCATAGGCCAGTTGTGCAGTATTAATCAGCTGGGCTTCGTTTTCCAGGTTTTTGACTAAAATAGCAAACTCATCGCCACCCAGACGGGCAACGACTATATTATTGGAGCCAAAACAGGCCTGAAAACGCTTGCCCAAGACATGCAGCAAATGGTCCCCGGCAATATGACTCAAAGTGTCATTGATATGCCGGAAATAGTCTAGGTCGATCAGGAGCAGGCCAACCATTATTTGCTGTTGCTTGGCTTTTAGCAGTACCTGTTTAAAGGTCTTATAAAAGGCATTGCGGTTATACAGTCCGGTCAGCTCATCACGCTGAATTACGGCTTTTAAACGGCTTTCAACTATTTTTTGCTGACTGACATTGCGTGAAACACACAGGATATTTTGGGGAATATTATTTTCGTCCAATACTGGAGTCAGTAAATGATCCCAGTATTGTGGGTCCTCATTCTCCGTCTGGGCTTTTTCTACAAAACGGCTATTTAAACCTTGAGCAGCCTGTTTTAAAGCGCGTTGTCCGGTTTTTTTAACTTCAGCGGGTAACAGGCTTAACCATGAATGCGGGGCAGGCTGCTGTTCAGGATCAATCCCTAACTTATGACAGGCTGACTGATTGATATGACGGATTTCGCCTTGTGGAGACATCACTTTAATACAATCGACACTGGCATCCAGCATGTTTTTTTGGGTAGAAATCACCTGAGACAGTTGTTGCTGAATCTCAAAATATTCATGGATATCGGTCAGTGATACCGACCATTGCAGCAGATGTTCTGCTGTATGCTGAAACTTGATGGCCAAGGCACACATACGGTAGCTGGAATCAGCCGATTTAATCCGGCACTGGGTATTAAAGCCTTGTTGCTGATTCAGGCCAGCATGCCATTGCTCAGAAAACGTTGGCTGATCATCTGGATGAATCAGGCTTTGCCATTCTTTAGGACCATATTCACTTAAATTGGTACCTAAATAATCCGAAAGTGCCTGATTAAAATATTCAATATTATCCTTGCCCAGCACCCAAAGCGGATGCGGCACATCATTGATCAGATCTTGTAATAATCTGGATTTTGCCTGTTGTTCATTAGAAGATTGTATCAAGGTTGAAATAAGCGAATCAGCGCATTCTGCAGTTGTTCGTCTAGATTTATTATGCTTCATGCATCCCCACCGATACCACCCAAAGAGCATCCAATCAGTTGCTCAAGTCCATTCTAATTAATATGAGATAATGTGAAATTTACAAGGTTATTAACCTGTAATTAATCATGTTCTATTTATCTACTTTTCATAAGATTAATCCATTCATTGTAAAAAAAATAGAGATTTCTTACATAAATTAAATTTTTCTCATAAATGTTTGAAATATTGGAATCAAAACTACCAGTGTTAGAATGAAAGCAGAATTTAATTTGAGCCAATAATAAGATGTCAGACAGTCATATCCCGCTTCCAGAACGCTTGCGGCCTCGCGACCTTGCAGAAATTATCGGGCAGGATCACTTGCTTGGAGAGAATGCACCTCTACGTCAGATGATTGACCAAGGGCATTTACCATCGATTATCTTCTGGGGTCCACCTGGAGTAGGTAAAACCACGATTGCCTTGCTACTTGCCCAAGCGGTGGACCGGCCATTTATCAGCCTGTCTGCACTCAATACCGGTGTGAAAGAATTGCGTGAAGTCATTGCGGAAAGTGTTGATCTGCTGACGCCTGTAGTGTTTATTGACGAGATTCACCGTTTTAATAAATCCCAGCAGGATGCACTGCTGAATGCCGTCGAAAAAGGCAAAATTACCCTGATTGGCGCGACGACGGAAAATCCATCTTTTGAAGTCAACAGTGCCTTGCTGTCACGTTGTCAGGTCTATACCTTGAATGCGCTGAGTGACGAAGCGATTCAGACTTTACTAACTCAGGCGATTCAGACTGACAAATTCCTGCAGGAACGCTATATCCAGATTGAAGAATTTGACGCCTTATTGCAGTTTGCCGCAGGGGATGCGCGTAAGGCACTCAATCTACTAGATCTGATTGCCAGTACTTTTGAGGCTGATCAGGAAAATATCATTACTAATGCGATTGTGGTCAAAGTCGCACAGCAGAATATTGCCCGTTATGACAAGTCTGGCGAGCAGCACTATGATCTGGTTTCGGCCTTCATCAAGTCGATTCGTGGTAGTGATCCGGATGCTGCCCTGTACTGGATGGCACGTATGCTGAAAGGTGGTGAAGATCCGGTCTTTATTGCCCGCCGTATGCTGATTGCGGCATCAGAAGATATTGGCAATTCCAATCCGAATGCCTTGTTGCTAGCGGGTGAATGCTTCCGCTCAGTTCAAGCGATTGGTATGCCGGAATGCCGGATTATTCTGGGACAATGTGCGGTTTACCTGGCGACCAGTGCCAAAAGTAATAGTACCTATCTCGCGATTAACAAGGCGATGGATCTGGCTGAAAAAACGGCCAATTTGCCAGTGCCTTTACATCTGCGTAATGCAACCACCAAGTTGATGAAAGAGCAGGGTTATGGAGTGAATTATCTGTATCCGCATAACTATCCGGAACATTTTGTTTTGCAAGATTACCTGCCGCCTGAGCTGAAAGGCACCAAACTGTACGAATCGGCACGTAATAAGCGTGAAGTGGAAGGCGAACGTCTGCAACAACGTCGCTGGCAGGAACAACAGCAGCAGTAAACAAAAAAAAGCCCAATTCAAGGAGAATTGGGCTGAAATAGGATGTCTTGGGGGAGATACATCCTAGAGGGTAAGGGTATAAATCTAGCCGACAACACCAGATGGATTGCATCTGCTGGGGATGTGGCTGGGATGCAGTAATATTAAGGCATGCATTGAATAATGTAAAAACGATCATTTTTATTAATAAAATTCATTTTTTCGATCATAAGATTAGACAATAAAAAACCGGGCTATTTGCCCGGTTCTTTGAAGCATTATTAGTGCTTAGATATCTTCAAGATTGATACCTAAACGTGCTGCAACTTCTTCGTACGCTTCAACCACACCGCCTAGGCCTTGACGGAAACGGTCTTTATCCAGTTTTTTCTTGGTGTCTTTATCCCATAGACGACAGCCGTCTGGAGAGAATTCGTCACCCAGTACGATACGGTCGTGGAACACACCAAATTCAAGTTTAAAGTCAACCAGAAGCATATTACCCGCTTCGAATAATGCTTTAAGCACATCGTTCACTTGGTAAGTCAGTTCTTTCATTTTTGCCAGTTGTTCAGCAGTCGCCCAACCTAAAGCAATCGCTTGAGATTCGTTCACCATTGGATCGCCTAGCGCGTCATCCTTGAAGAACAATTCGAATGTTGGAGGCGTTAACTCTTTACCTTCTTCTACACCAAGACGACGGCATAAAGAACCCGCAGCATAGTTACGTACTACACATTCTACTGGAATCATTTTAAGTTTTTTCACCAGCACTTCAGTCGGTGTCAGCAGTTTCTCAAAATGAGTTTCAATACCAGCAGCAGCCAGCTTTTCCATGATGAAGGCGTTAAAACGGTTATTCACCTTACCTTTACGATCCAGTTGTTCGATTTTTTCGCCATTGAATGCGGACGCATCGTCACGAAAAACTAAAATCAGGTGGTCTTCACTGTCCGTGGTATAGACAGATTTCGCTTTACCAGTATAGAGCAAGGTTTGTTTTAACATGAGGGAACCTTCTACAAAAAAAAATGCCTAGAAAATGTCTAGGCTGGCCAATTTTGGTAAATCTGGTTTAACAGTTCTGCTGCTTTTTCGCGGTCGGCAAAACTGTTATCGGGATTAAACACAGCCAGGGTGTTACTCGAACCTGCGGGAGAGAGTCTTAAAACATAGGTTTGCTGATCGACCTGAATCGCTACTTCATAACGATCTTTATTTTGACCAACGATAGAATGGTTAAGGCTGCTAAGCGTGGCAAGAGTGTATTGCCATATTGTAGCAGCATTTCCATCAATTTTGAGCAGTGGATTTTGATTTCCGTCAGTGACTAATTGCGGCTTTCCCGAAAAATTTTCTTGAGTTTCATCTGCTTGAGTTGAATTTACTGGCTGTGCAGTAGGACGTGGCATCGCAAAGCGGTTACCACGCTGATTTTCAAGCTTTGGTGCATTTTCCAGGGCAAGCGGATCTACGGTCGGAGCAGGGTACAAAGGCGTTGCAGGACGAACCATTGACCCTTCAGGATATTGTAATGGTTGCAGCGTGGTTGTCTCTTTATAGTCCAAGGTACCGTTTTTAAAGGCCATTGAACTACAACCTGCTAAACTGAATACTGAAAGTGCCAGGGTAAGTCCTAAACGTAATTGCATAATCGTTGCTCTTTATTTAATGACGCTCGCTTCTACAAGTGCCTCATGAAGCGGAGCGCGATATTGTTCTGCAAGTGGTGTTAATGGAAGGCGAATACCTGTACCAATTAAGCCCATATCATGGAGAGCCCATTTCACAGGAATTGGGTTTGATTCGCAAAATAGAATATTGTGTAAATTTGCAACCTGAGCATTGAGCTCTTCAGCACCTGCCGCATCGCCTGCAATGGCTGCAGCACATACTTCACTCATGACTTTTGGTGCAACGTTAGCAGTCACAGAGATATTACCTTTGGCACCATGACCCATTAACTCATAGGCAGTTGCATCATCACCTGAGTAAACAGTCATGTTTTTGCCTGTCAGACCTTCAATCAGGGCAGCACCACGGGCTACATCACCTGTTGCATCTTTAATGCCCACGATCTGTGGAATATCTGCCAGACGGATCACGGTTTCGTTGGCCATATCTACGCCAGTACGACCTGGAACGTTATAAAGAATTTGAGGTAGGTCAACCGCTTCAGCAATCGCTTTATAATGCTGGTATAGACCTTCCTGAGTCGGTTTGTTGTAGTAAGGAGTAACCAGCAGGGCAGCATCAGCGCCAAGTTCTTTGGCTTCCTGAGTCAGCTCGATTGCTTCACGAGTCGAGTTTGCGCCTGTACCGGCAATGATAGGAATACGTTTGTTGGCAACACGAATGATTTCTTTGATCACTTGAGTGTGCTCGCTCATGCTGAGCGTTGATGCTTCACCAGTAGTACCAACCGCGACGATACTGTTAGTGCCTTCTGCAATATGCCACTCAACCAGCTTCTCGAGACCCTTCCAATCTACGCTGCCATCTTCAAACATGGGGGTGACGATTGCGACAATGGAACCCTGAATGGTCTGTGCTTGCTGAGTCATTTTAAAAAACTATCCTATTTGTCCATCCGAAGAGAATGAGAAAACATATTTGGGATGGGTTTGTATTTTGATTTGTAGCAAATTCAATAGATTTGCACTGAATTGAATATTGCTTATGCAAATTATGACTGATCAAACGCATAAGAACAATATGCTTTAGTAAAAGCCACTGAATTCTTTATACAAAGCCTCTAGGCAACAATCAAGTTTTAATCGTTATGATTTTTTGCTGTCCAAATCATCCTTTATCCTCCAGCAGTATGAAAGCTAATGAATTCATTTTTTCAGTAAAAAATACACAGAATAAGTCACTTAAGTGAATTAAATAGATTTAGAAAACATTCTTTTATGGCGTTTTAGGGGAGTATTAATATTTATATTTGATGAATTAAGAGCTAAAATATATCGAATAATAAACCTCATTTATGATGAATAAAAAGCAAAAATGCCTGAACTAATCTTTTTTTCGTATTAGTGATCGGCCCTGAATTTTTCTCACTGTTGAATTTCCGGGTTTGATGTATAAGTCTAAATCCAAAAATACTGGGATTTTAATACTTCTCATTAATTGCTTTTTTGACTTTATCGAACAGCATCTTAAAGTCATTAATTTTCTGGATTTTTCAGTATATCCGAGCAAATTGTTCAACTTATTGGTAGTTAATTCTCTTTAGCGGCTCATAGATGATGGCCTCTCTTTTGAACGCTGATTGAACAAGGATATTCCATGGAAAAATCAGACAATAAGCACGCGATCATCACGGTAGGGATCTGCTTTCTGATCGCTGCGATTGAAGGCCTGGATATTCAGGCTGCCGGGATTGCCGCTGCTGGTATTCGTGAGCACTTTGGTCTTGATAGCTCACAATTGGGTGTATTTTTTAGTGCAGGGATTCTGGGCTTATTGCCTGGTGCACTGGTCGGTGGTCGATTCGCGGACCGTCTTGGTCGTAAGAAAGTTTTAATCTGGTCAACCACAATTTTTGCACTATTTACCTTATGTACCGTGTGGGTGAACAGTTTCCACAGCTTGCTGGCAGTTCGTTTTCTGGCGGGTGCGGGTCTTGGCGGTGCAATGCCGATTCTGATCACTTTAGCTTCTGAAGCCGTGGCTCCACAAAACCGTGGACGTGCCGTGGGCCTGATGTACTGTGGTATGCCAGTGGGTGCTGCAATCTTGTCTTTAATCGCAGCAACTGAATTCGGTGCAAACTGGAAAAATGTTTTTTTACTTGGGTGGTTTATTGCCCATCATTGTGATTCCTCTGATGATGGTGTGTCTGCCTGAATCTAAAGAATACATAAAGGCACAAAACAAGACAGCCGCAGAACGTGCAGCATCTCCTCAGGGTTCATTCAAGGATTTGTTTAACTCTGACAACCTACTTCGTACGCTGTGTATCTGGGTGAGCTACTTCTTCACCCTGATAGTGGTGTACATCATGTTGAGCTGGTTGCCTTCACTCTTTATGGAGCTGGGCTTCACCCGTAAAGATGGTTCAACTGCACAGTTCTATTTCATGGCGACTGCAACGATTGGTACCGTGATTCTGGGTATGCTGACGGATCGCCTGAAAAAAGCGTATGTCATTCTGTTGATGTACGGCGGTATCCTGGCGGGTTTATTAGCGTTGAACGGTGCAAGCTCACTTGAACAGATGTACATGGCCGCAGCATTGGCAGGTGCCTTCGTGATTGGTTGTCAGGGCGTACTCTATGCCTTTGGTAGTATCGTTTACCCGACTGAAGTACGTGGTACAGGGGTAGGTGTTGCTTCTGCAGTTGGTCATATCGGTGCCATGCTTGGCCCTGCAATTGCGGGTCAGCTACTGACAGCAGGCTTCGGTGCAGCAGGGGTGATCTCGGCAGCGATTCCATGTATCGTAATCTCTGCGGTATGTATGCTGTTCCTGGTCAGCCGTACCAAAGTTTAAAAATAAAAAGATGAATATCCAAAAAGCCTGCACTGATGCAGGCTTTTTATTTTCTAGTATCAGTTCAGCTAAAGACAAATTCTGTCTATGTTTTGCAGAGCAATAGCTTTTACAGTTAACTCATCATACGTTTTATCAGAATGCAGAGTCATTCTATTTTTACCTAAAGGGCTAAAAATTTTCTTTAGTTTTAAGCTATGCTTGGATGCAAACTCAGATTTCAAGGGATGAAAATGATGCAGAATGCGGCGCTGATTGTGGTGGATGTACAAAAAGGATTTACCCCGGGTGGAAATCTGGCTGTTACCAATGCCGATCAGATTATTCCGAATATCAACCGATTGGGGCAGTACTTTCAGAATATTGTACTGACTCAGGATTGGCATCCGGCAGAGCATATCTCCTTTGCAGACAATCATCCTGCTCAAGCAGCCTATGACACGATTCAGCTGAATTATGGTTCTCAAGTCCTCTGGCCGAGTCATTGTGTACAAGGGACTGAGGATGCTGAATTTCATCCGGAGCTGAACCTTCCGCAAGCCCAACTGATTATCCGCAAAGGCTTTCATCAAAATATCGACAGTTACTCCGCCTTTATGGAAGCTGATCAAAAAACCAGTACTGGTCTGGCCGGCTATTTACGGGAGCGTGGCATTGATACCGTATTTATCGTGGGTATCGCGACCGATTTTTGTGTGGCCTGGACCGCGATGGATGCCTGTAAACTCGGCTTTAAGGCCTATGTCATTGCGGATGCTACCAAAGGCATAGACCTGAATGGTTCGCTACAACATGCCTGGCAGGACATGCTGGCACAGGGTGTAAAACGGATTTATCTGAAAGATATTATTAATGCTGCCTAAGCGCTGACTTAAGGCGATTAGGGCCATTTACCATTATGCAATGGTTTGTTTACTTTGAGGCATCCACAGATGCCTTGATTTCTTTTTCATGATCCCTGGATTTCCCCATGTCAGCACTCCTTCAATTTAGCCAGTTTGTCCAAAAGACCTTTGCTCTGTGGGTCATTCTATTTTCAGCGATTGCTCTGATGCTGCCGGATCTTTTCGTCTGGTTACGCGCCTATATTCCTTGGATGTTGGGTCTGATCATGTTTGGTATGGGCATGACCATGACGCCAGGCGATTTTAAAAGTATCTTGCAAAGTCCTAAGGCCGTCGCGATTGGGGTCGTGGCTCAGTTTATGGTGATGCCAGGGTTAGCCTTTTTGCTCTGTCAGCTATTCCAGCTTCCGGCTGAAATTGCGATTGGTGTAATTCTGGTGGGCTGCTGTCCAGGTGGCACCGCATCCAATGTGATTACCTATATGGCCAAAGGTAATACGGCCTTGTCTGTAGCGTGTACTTCGGTATCAACTTTATTGGCACCGCTTTTGACTCCGGCAATTTTTTATCTGCTGGCCAGCCAATGGATTGAAATTAATGCCTTGTCCATGCTGATTTCGATTCTGCAAGTGGTGCTGTTTCCAATCATTTTAGGTTTGATTATCCGCGCCCTTCTAAAAACCAAGGTAGAAGGCTATATCCAGGTAATGCCAGTAATTTCAGTGATTGCCATTGTCGCAATTGTGGCGGCAATTATTGCCGGCAGCAAAACCCAGATTCTGGAATCTGGTTTAATGATTTTAGGGCTTGTGGCTTTACACAATGGGATGGGCTATTTACTGGGTTATTGGGCCAGTCGCATATTTCACTTGGCAGAAATTGACTGTCGTGCAGTATCCATTGAAGTGGGGATGCAGAATTCTGGTCTGGGTGTGGCCTTGGCGGCAACCCATTTTGCTGCATCTCCCATTACTGCGGTTCCAAGTGCCATTTTCAGCCTGTGGCATAATATTTCAGGACCTGCTTTAGCCACTTATTGGGCTGGCAGACAAACTGAAAAAACGGACACTTAATTGCAATTTGATGACGGCGCCCAACGAGCCATAGCATGATTTTTTATAAGGTGAAAAATTAAAATATTAATTTATATGGATTTATCGAGCTTTGTAACATAAGTGTCATGAAGTCTGCCTAAGATCGCCCCTCAATGATGTGAAACAACAGACTGTAATCAGCAGCATTGAGAGGGCATGGAACAATTTCAGCATTCGTCAGCGACCTATTTTAATCGGGAACTTTCCTTATTTGGATTTCAGCGTCGTGTCTTGGCACAAGCACTCGATCCGAATTTACCGATTTTAGAGCGCTTAAACTTCCTGATTATTTTTTCCCGTAACCTGGATGAGTTTTTTGAAATCAGGATTGCCGGGCTGATGAAACAGCAAGATCTGAATGCGACTACCCGGACGCCTGATGCTGTACCCACCGAGCTGATTCTACAAGAACTGTCCCAGTCCATTCATGCCACAGTGAACAAACAGTATGAGGTTCTGAATCATGCAATTTTGCCTGAACTCCAGGCGCAGGGGATTCAGTTTCTTCAATACCAGGATCTTCTGGAAAAACATAAGGCCTGGATTGCAGCCTTTTTTGCCAAAGAAGTGCAACCGGTACTGACCCCGATCAGTCTGGATCCTTCACATCCTTTTCCACGTTTGGTGAATAAAAGTTTGAACTTTATTATCAGCTTGGAAGGTAAAGATGCCTTTGGCCGTGAAATCGAGATGGCAATTGTGCCGGCACCACGTTCCTTACCCTGCCTGATTAAAATTCCGGAAGATGTCACCGGAAACAATACCACCCAGATCTTTCTGACTGCGATCATCCAGCAGCATATCAGTGATTTGTTTCCCGGCATGAAAGCGACCGGATGTTATGCCTTTCGGGTTACCCGCAATGCCGATCTGGTATTGTCGGAAGATGTCGATGATCTGGCGTTGGCTTTAAAAGATGAACTGTGTTCGCGCCGCTTTGGTCGTGCAGTACGTCTGGAAATTGAAAATGACTCTCCACAGAACATCATCGACTATTTGCTGGATGAATTTGATCTGACGGAACAGGAGCTGTACCGGATTGATGGACCGATCAATTTGTCCCGCCTGAGTACCAGCTTTGAGCGTCCGGAATTAAAGTATCCGCATTTTAGTCCGGTCATTCCGAAAATTTTCCGTAAACAGAAAAGTATTTTTGAAATTTTAAAGGCACAGGATGTGCTGCTGCATCATCCTTTTGATTCATTCCAGCCGGTGATTACTTTACTGCGCGAAGCGGCCAAGGACCCGGCGGTGCTGGCGATCAAGCAGACGCTATATCGCAGTGGTCCGGATTCGGAAATTGTTCAGGTGCTGGCAGAAGCCGCACGGAATGGCAAGGAAGTCACGGCCGTGATTGAATTGCGGGCGCGTTTCGATGAAGAATCCAATATTATGGTGGCCAATATCCTGCAAGAAGCCGGGGCAGTGGTGGTCTATGGCATCGTCGGTTATAAGACCCATGCCAAAATGATTCTGATCGTCCGGCGTGAAAATCAGGAACTACTGCGTTATGCGCATCTAGGTACCGGAAACTATCATGCCGGGAATGCCCGTATGTATACCGATTACGGCCTGATGACCACACAGCCGGATATCTGTGAAGATGTGCACCGCATGTTCCAGGAACTGACCGGCATGGGCAAAATGGCCAAACTGAAAGCCTTGCTGCATGCACCGTTTACCCTGCATAGCGAACTGCTGAAACTGATTGAGCAGGAAAAGGCATTTGCCCTAGCTGGAAAAGCCGCGCATATCATCATCAAAGTGAATGCGTTGACTGAACCGCAATTGATTGCTGCCCTCTATCAGGCGTCACAGGCCGGGGTGAAAATTGACCTCATTGTGCGTTCAATCTGCTGCCTGATTCCACAAGTCACCGGCATGTCAGAAAATATCCAGGTCCGTTCAATCGTTGGACGTTTCCTGGAACATACCCGGGTTTATTATTTTGAACATGGCGGCGCCAAGAAACTGTATTGTGCCAGTGCCGACTGGATGGGGCGCAACCTGTTTTCCAGGGTCGAAACCTGTTTCCCGGTGCTGGATCCAGAGCTGAAAAAACGGATTTATAAAGATGGCCTGATCAGCTATTTAAAAGATTGTCAAAATGCATGGGAGTTAGATGCCGAGGGTCAGTGGCATAAAGTCCCCTGTCAGGATCCGGCCCAGCCTTATAATGCCCAGCAATATCTGCTGGAACAAAAACAGTTAAAAATTTAAAGGGTAGTCCAAGACACGCTGGCGTATTTGTTTTGTACCCATCAAAAAGCCGGATATTGGATCCGGCTTTTTTTAATTGCAACATTCAGGGACATTTATGAGGCTTTGGATTGTTTGGATTTTAGAATTTCGGTTCTAAAAGTCTGTGCCAGCTCGGCGCTTTCAGCATCCATCCCATTCACCACAAAAGCATGACGGGTCAGGACATTGGTCGGATTGGGCATGCTGACCAGCTCAAAGTGGTCCGCGATTTGTTTCAACAGGGCATTAGGAACATGCAGTGCACTTTCCTTAGCGACCAGTTGCTGAACCAGACGTTCTGCGGCTTGAACTGAATTAAGCTGCATTTCTTCAACAGCTGAAGAAATCGCACTACGTGTCTGCAGGACAAAACGTTTTTCTTCACGATAACGCTTATACAGGACTTCCGAAAGTAACTGGAATACTGAACTGATCATGGTCAGACAGACGAGGGCATCTGGCTTGTCTGCCGCAATACTGATACTGGCACCTTTTTCATCAAACTTGTGCACGGTACAAATATCCGTGCTGTTCAGTTTGTAGTGCTGGATGCACAGTTCAGTGGCTTTGTTCAGGAAAATCTGGCACAAATTGAAATAAGGAACCGATACCGTTTTATTCACACTATCCAGCAACTGTTTTGGATCATAGAACTGAATGTTCAAGCTCAGGCTATCGGTATCCAGTACCACCGGTTTGCTGTCTTTTTCTTTCGGTTTGTTTTTCAGAGCTTGCTGTGCCTGGGCAATGGCGAGGGCGGCATTATGCTTTTCCTGTTCCAATGCCTGAGTCAAAGTCTGAATCTCGAATTTCAGTCGCGATTCATTATTGATACGTGCCAGATACTCGGTACGGCTTGGACGCGCTACCGCACGATAACCGACCCAAAGCAGACCATGAATAATAAAAGAAAACAGAATGGCAAGCCATTGAGTCCGCAGAATTTCACCAATACTTGGCTCAATCAGGGTGATTTCAATCACACCGACTTTTTTCTCGTTTTGTAGGGCATCACGGACAAAAACTTCCCCATTACGGGTCTTGGTCAGCCCACCAGTGGCTAAAACCTGACCATTCGCATCCAGGATGCGAATTGAAGCAACGCTTGGGTTAGTCGCATAACGGTTGGCCAGAAGTGCCAGAGAAACGCGGTTCGCCGGTTCAAGCTCCGCCAGGCTGTCTGTGACCAGTTGGCTCGTCATGAGCTGTCCCTGGTTGACACGGTTATCATTCAGTTGGTGAGTCGTTGCCAATACCAGTAAAAAGGTATGCAGAGCAAAACTTACAATCAGTAGGCTAGCAAATAGCCCTTGTCTAGGCGCATTCAACGTAAACTTCCAAGGCAATTCTGTTCAATTTCGATTATGATTCTAACAATAGTTGTAGCTCAGACCCGAGTCAATTCATGCGAGAAATCATTCTTATATCATTCTTAGGACCCGACCAGCCTAATCAATTTACACGATTAATGCAGGTTTTGTCCGCTCATTCCTTACAGATTCTAGATGTGGGGCAAGCGGTCATTCATAATCAACTGACCTTAGGTATTGTTGTATCGTCTGATGACCAAACTGCAACAGCATTAGCCATGAAGGAAATCCTGATTCTAGCACATGATATCGGGTTAACAGTGCGCTTTAAACCAATCTCTGCTGCTGAATATGAACAGTGGGTAAGAGAGGGCGGCCGCACGCGTTATATCGTAACGGCATTGGCCCCGGAATTAAATGCCTCTCATCTGCAAGCCGTGACCCAGATTGTGTCGAGTCAGGGCTTCAATATTGAAACCGTGACCCGTCTTTCTGGCCGTCCTGAGCTGGATGGTTCCAATACTGGCCCTAAACGTGCCTGTGTACAGTTTGGTCTGAAAGGCCAGATGCTGGATGCAGCAGCCATGCGTGCAGCCTGCTTAAGCCTGTCGAATAACCTGAATGTCGATGTGGCAGTACAAGAAGATAATGCTTACCGCCGTAATCGCCGTCTGGTCTGCTTTGACATGGACTCGACCCTGATCGAGCAGGAAGTGATTGATGAGCTGGCGATCGAAGCAGGTGTGGGTATTCAAGTCTCTGAAATTACTGAACGCGCGATGCAGGGCGAGCTGGACTTCCAGCAAAGTTTCCGTGCTCGTGTTGCTTTATTAAAAGGCATGGATGCATCGGTATTGCCAAAAATTGCAGAACGTCTGACCGTGACTGAAGGTGCAGAACGTCTGATTTCAACCCTGAAAGCACTGGGCTACCGTACTGCGATTCTGTCTGGCGGATTCCAGTATTTTGCAGAATATCTGCAAGCCAAACTAGGAATTGATGAAGTTCATGCCAACATTCTGGATGTGCAGAATGGCGTGGTGACAGGCGAAGTCAAAGGTCATATTGTGGATGGCGCACGCAAGGCTTTATTGCTCCGTGAAATTGCCGACAATATGGGAATTTCTCTGGAGCAGACCATCGCTGTGGGTGATGGTGCCAATGACCTGCCAATGCTTTCAATTGCGGGTCTAGGGGTGGCTTTCCGTGCCAAACCTTTGGTTCGTCAGAATGCCAATCAGGCCATTTCCAGTGTGGGGCTGGATGGCGTGCTCTACCTGCTCGGTGTACATGATAAAGATCTGAGCCGCGCGTAATACATAGCTTTGCGGTAAAATCCAACGCGGCCTTAGGGTCGCGTTTTTTTATATTTTTAGCTTAACTTTTATCGAGGGACGGCGCAGCTTGTCTATAAATACCCCGATCATCTTAAACGGAAAATATTTTTTTTAAGTCGATGAAAGGGCATATGATTTTGTAATGACACGCCAACATCGACGCAGCAATTGATCCACAAATACTGTGAAAATAAAAAATGTAATGACAAAATAATATCGCGACAGAGTATGTCGTAAGGGGAGAAAACAGGACTTTTTTTATGCAAAAAACTCAGCATAATGCATGCATAGAGATACAAATCAACACATTCCATTTTATTGATTTAACGAAATTCAATAGGTAGTACGGTTGCAATATCAAGCATACACACTGTTCTTTTGGATGGAGGGGTTTATATGGTAACAGCGAATCTAGCAACTCTCGTAGGCTTTAGTTTAGTCGCCGCGGCTGTGCTTGCTGTTTTCTTCTCGCCTTATCGTCGCTGGTTAAGTTTTATGACTGCGGGAATGCTGGCCTGGGGCCTGATCGAAGTGATTCGAGTAGGTACTCAAGCCTTGTTTGAGCTCCCGATGACATATAGCTATCTGACAGCTTTAACGGCCGTGATGGTCGTAGTGACCTTACTGTTATTGCGTGAAGATCGACGTGCAGAGCGTGCTTTGGCTAAACGCCGTTATATCGAACATACACCAGTATATGAAGATGACCAGCAGCAGCTATCTAGCCGTTAAGTTCTCTAATATCAGCGAAATAATGCACCTGCGGGTGCATTTTTCGTTTAGAAATATGATACAAAGTCCTGCATCTGCCTAGCTTTGATCTATGCTAGGATATTTGTCAATTTTCGTACAATTAGAATAGGCATAATTTCATGAAACTGTCCTCCATTCCTGTGCTCAAACTTCCTCTGGTTGACCTCAGTACCGATCCACTTGATTTGCTGGTCGCAGGTCTTGCATTACGTATGAAGCAGTTAGCACGCACCAGTCCGAAATTTATTGAATTGGTACATGAACGCCAGTTCCGTATCCAGATCGGAACAGATGAGGGAATGGCACGTCAGATCGTTGTGAATAATGGTCATATCGATACCGTTTCAGGTGATGCAGAGAAAGCTGATTTTGTGCTGCAATTTGCTGATAGTGAACAGGGTGTAAAAACGTTGCTTAAAGGTGATCCGACTGCATTCATGACCGGTATGCAAAGTGGCACGATTAAAATGGAAGGTGATTTTGGTCTGCTAGTCTGGTTTAACCAGGTTGCGAAAATGATTCCGCCTAAACTGCCAAAACCGGTCAAAGATAAAGTGAAAATGGCACGTCAGTTTATTAAAGAGAAAACTGGTAAATAACTGCTAATTCCCCTGCTTTAATTAAAGGAGGGGTTAGGGGAGGATTATCATATAAAAGCCCTCATTTAGAGGGCTTTTTTTCATTCTGAAACAATGACGGTTTATTCAACTTCCAGATTAAACGTTACCGGTCCATCATTGATCAGATGCACTTTCATATCGGCCGCAAAAATACCGGTTTGTACATTTTCGAACTGGCTTTGCGCATATTCAACCAACTGTTCATATAAGGCCTTGGCATCGCTTGGCGGCATGGCTGGACCAAAATCTGGACGTAAGCCTTTTTGGGTTTGCGCCATCAAGGTAAATTGGGACACCAATAGTAAACCGCCACCGGCCTGACTGACATTCCAGCCCATCTTGCCTTGCTCATCATCAAAGAAGCGATATTTCAATATTTTATCAATCAGTTTTTTGCCTTTTTCCAGATTATCTTCTTTACCTAAGCCCAGAAAAACCAGAATACCTTTGCCAATTTCTCCGGTGGTTTCACCATCGACCACGACTTTGGCTTCGAGTACCCGTTGTAATAATGCACGCATAATCAATTTCAGTCAGATTCAAAATTGCCGCCATTGTAGCAAGATCAGACTCATCTATTATTAAGATAATGTCTAAAAAACAGGCTTAATTTATTGATTATCATTGATAATATTTTAAACTATCTAAAAACACGATCGTAATCATAAAAATTATCTGTTTTATCTATTTTTTGCTCTCAAGTATCTTAGCTGCATGCAGGAAAGGTATTAAATTGAGAGACTTAGAAATGTTTAAGCGTTCATTACTTGTTGCAATGCTTGCAACGGTGACAGCTGCCCAAGCTGCGCCATTAACCAAAGATAACGGGGCACCTGTCGGTGATAACCAGAACTCGATCACTGCAGGTCCACAAGGTCCAACTTTGTTGCAAGATGTACAACTGGTTCAAAAACTGCAACGTTTTGGCCGTGAGCGCATTCCTGAACGTGTGGTTCACGCACGTGGTACAGGTGCTTATGGTGAATTCGTTACTACGAAAGATCTGTCTGATGTAACAATTGCTTCTTTATTCAAGGCCGGTACCAAAACTCCAGTTTTTGTGCGCATGTCTACCGTCATTCATAGTAAAGGTTCACCAGAAACCCTACGTGATCCTCACGGTTTCGCCATCAAATTCTATACTCAGGAAGGTAACTGGGACTTGGTCGGTAACCAGACGCCCGTCTTCTTTATCCGTGATGCGATCAAATTCCCGGATTTCATCCACGCGATGAAACCAAGCCCGGTCACCAATGTACAAGATGCCAACCGTGTGTTTGATTTCCTGTCTAGCCAGCCTTGGGCAACCAACATGCTGACTTATGTTTATGGCAAGCAAGGTGTCCCAACCAGCTACCGCGAACAGGACGGTTTCGGTGTACATGCCTACAAACTGTATAACGACAAAGGCGAATACAAGTACGTAAAATTCAACTTCCGCTCTAAACAGGGTGTGAAGGGCCTGAACGTCAAAGAATCGGCTGTTCAACAAGGTAAAGATTTCAACCACTTGACCAACGATCTTTATAACAACATCTATGCAGGTAATTTCCCGAAATGGGATCTATATATTCAGGTGCTTGATCCTAAAGATCTGAACAGCTTTGATTTCGATCCGCTAGATCCAACCAAAATCTGGCCAACCAATCTGGTTCCAGAAGTAAAAGTCGGTACATTGACGCTGAACCGTATGCCGAAGAACTTCTTCAATGAAACTGAACAGGCTGCATTTGCACCAGGTAATCTGGTACCAGGTATCGAACCCTCTGAAGACCGTTTGCTTCAAGGCCGTATCTTCTCTTATTCAGATACACAAATGTACCGTCTAGGTGTGAACCATCAGCAAATTCCGGTCAACCGTCCTGTGGTGAATGTGAACAACAACAACCAGGAAGGTCACATGAATGTGTCTGAACGTGACTCTGATGTGAACTACGAGCCAAGCCGTAAAGAGCCTAAACCGGCGACTGAAAAAGCGCGTGCAGTTGAAACTCCATTGACTGGTCATGTTCAGCAGATCGGTACCAAAGAGCAAAACTTCAAGCAAGCCGGTGAACTTTACCGCTCTTATACTGCCAAAGAGAAAGATGACCTGATCATGAACCTGGCGGCTGACCTGGGCAATGTCAAAGATTCAGAAACCAAGCACATTATGTTGTCTTACTTCTATAAGGCAGATGCGGACTACGGTATGCGTATGACCAAAGCTGTAAATGGCGACATCGCCATCGTTAAGGCCAAAGCTGCAAAATTAAAAGACTAATTCCGATTGGTCTTGAGGAACTGGTGACTAGGGCATAGCGCATCACCTCCAAAAAGTCCTGTAATACTCCAAACCTTTCCTGCACCCTAGGGGGAGTTTTACAGGCACTCCGTTTTTTATTTCATCTCAGGTCAATTGAGTCTTTCAAGACTTAAATTTTCCTTTCGATTTCTGTTGGAGTTCATCATGAAAGTTCTGCCACACGCATTTTTAGCTAGTATTCTTGCTTTTAGCTCCGCATTCGCAACTGCTGCTGAAGTGAAGAATGTCTCCCCTGCAAAAACTGCGGCAAGCGTTCAGATGACCTCACAACAGGAATTGATTGATCTGTTTTTTGCTGCTGCTAAAATCGGCAATAGCGAAGTGATCAATGAATTTTTAAAACATGGCTTTCCAGTCGATGTACGCAATCAAGATGGTTATACCCCGTTGATGATGGCGACCTATTATGGCCATCAGGGTATCGTGACTACCTTACTGACCAAAGGGGCAGACCGCTGCGCCCGGGACAACCGTGGCAATACGGCTTTGATGGGCGCCTTGTTTAAAATGGAATTCTCCATTGCCAAACAGCTGCGTCAGGTCGACTGTGATGCCCAAGCCAAGAAAACCGGACAAAAAACCACAGCTGAATTTGCCAAGGTGATCGGTCAGGAAAAGCAGCTACAGAAAATTATCAAGGAACAGGAAAATGGGCTGAAAGCAGTCAAATAACCGAGCAGGAAGCAGTTTATTTTCTTGAACTTTTGTCGATAATTCAGCTAGCTGTACGTAAATCCTGCAATATTGCCTAAACTTTTATGCTTTAATGCGGGATAAGCACAGCGATATTTCCCTTAGTTATGGCTCCAATTATCCACTCTTTGTTAGATACTGACTTGTATAAATTCACCATGCTACAAGTGGTATTACACAAGTTTCCACAAACGCATAGTGTCTATCATTTCCGTTGTCGCAACCTGGAAGATACGGAATATCCGCTGACGGATATTCTGGATGATTTGAATCACCAACTGGATTTGCTGTGTCAGCTCAAATTTAAAGAAGACGAATTACAATATTTACGCAGCCTGCGTTTTATCAAAAGCGATTTTGTGGATTATCTGGAACTATTCCAGCTCAAACGCCGTTTTATTAAGGCCACCATCGATAATGAAGGCCGCCTGGATATTACTATTGAAGGCCCCATGGTTCAGGCAATGATGTTTGAAATCTTTGTACTGGCCATTGTGAATGAACTGTATTTTAGCCGCATTCGTACACCCGAAGTCCGGGCTGAAGGTGAGCGCCGTCTTAAGGCCAAAATCGAACTTTTAAAACAGTATGATGCCGCGCAGAATCCGAATGATCCGCCATTCCTGGTCTCGGACTTTGGTACCCGCCGTCGTTATAGTTTTGACTGGCAAAAGCATGTCATCGAAGAATTCAATAAAGCTGCACCACACGTGTTCCGTGGGACCAGTAATGTGTATTTAGCCAAAGAGTTGGGTATTACCCCGATTGGCACCATGGCGCATGAATTTCTGCAAGCCTTTCAGGCGTTAGATGTGCGTCTGCGTAATTTCCAGAAAGCCGCCCTGGAAACCTGGGTGCAAGAATACCGTGGTGACCTTGGAATTGCCTTAACTGATGTAGTCGGTATGGATGCTTTCCTGCGTGACTTTGACCTGTACTTTGCGAAACTGTTTGATGGCTTGCGTCATGACAGTGGTGATCCCTATGAATGGGGTGACAAAGCTTATGCGCATTATAAAAAGCTGAAAATTGACAGCAAAACCAAAATGCTGACTTTTAGTGATGGTCTGAATCTGGAAAAAGCCTGGAAATTGCATCAATACTTTAAAGATCGCTTCCAGGTCAGTTTTGGGATTGGAACCAATCTAACCAATGATATGGGACAGACACCGCTAAATATCGTATTGAAACTGGTGGAATGCAACCGTCAATCCGTGGCGAAAATTTCCGATAGTCCAGGAAAAACCATGACGGATAATGATACCTTCCTGGCATATTTGCGTCAGGTATTCAATATCTCAGAACCTGCCTAAAAATATCTGCTTTATTCAAAAAACCGCTTCAATCATGAGGCGGTTTTTTCTTAGAGGATGGTCTTTCTTGAATTAGCTTTAGCTAAAATTATGCTAAGGATCTAGATAAAAACAACATAATTGAAAAAATGAGCTGTGCTAAGATCAAAAGGATTTAACCGCAATGACAACTACTAAGATGACAGCTTCCGCCTTTGACTTTGGTCTGCTGATTGAAGCAGAAGATTTGGTTCCACATTTGGGACATGAAAAACTTCGAATTGCTGATTTAAGCCGGGCGTCGGTTTATGAACAATTGCATATTCCACATGCCTTACATCTGCAACCCAAGCTGCTGGTTCGTCAGGAGGAAACAGCCATGGGCCTGTTACCGGATGCGGAAGGGCTGGAAGCTTTAATCCGTTATCTGAATATTTCTCCTGAACATCATGTCGTGGCTTATGATGATGAAGGCGGTGCGTGGGCAGGGCGTCTGCTCTGGAACCTGCATTGTTTGGGCTTTGAAAATACCAGTTTACTCAATGGCGGCATTCATGCCTGGCTGGGTGCAGGACTACCGACTTCATCAGATCAGGAAATATTTACACCTGTCGATCATCTGGTTCCAGTCAATCTTGAAAGAAAGGCTGAATTTCAGATCGATTATAATGAACTAAAACAACTCATTGAAAATGAAAATATTCAGGTATGGGATTGCCGTACAGAAGATGAATATACTGGCCTGCGTCTAGCCGCGCGACGCGGTGGTCACATCCCGGGCGCACGTCATTTTGAGTGGAGTACTGCCCTTAACCGGCAAAATCATTTAAAATTACATCCTTTACCACGTACTCAGCAGCGTCTGGAACAACTGGGATTTGATCTGGATCAACCAGTTGTGGTGTATTGTCAGTCCCATCACCGTTCAGGTCTGGCTTATATTCTGGGTCGCTTATTCGGCTGGAAAATTCGAGCCTATGATGGTGCGTGGAGTGAATGGGGCAACCGCCTCGATAGTCCAATCGCTACAGGAGAGGTGCCATCTTGAGCATCACATCGCGTCTAAAACAACAACTGTTTATCCAGGCCCAAAAAGTGGTGCCACAGCATCGCCTGTCCCGTGTGGTGGGAAAAATTGCAGCCAGCGAAAATCCGATTGTAAAAACAGCCGTGATCGCAGCGTTCAAGACCAAATACGGGATTGATATGTCGATTGCCGAGCAGACCAATGCCTTAAAATTCAAATCATTTAATGATTTCTTTACCCGTGGACTAAGAACCGGGGTGCGTGCGGTCGATGCTGATTCAACTGCGATCGTATCTCCGGCAGATGGCGCGATTTCCCAACTGGGTAAAATTGAAAATGGCGATGTGTTCCAAGCCAAAGGTCAGAAGTTTACGGTTGAAAACCTGATTGCTGATCCACAGCTGGCACAGCCATTCAAGAATGGTGAGTTTGCGACAGTGTATCTGTCACCACGTGACTATCACCGTGTCCATATGCCATTTTCCGGGACTCTGACTGAAACTTTATATGTACCGGGTGAACTGTTCTCAGTCAACCAGACCACGGCCGAAAATATTCCGGGCCTGTTTGCCCGTAATGAACGTATGGTATGTCTGTTTGATACCGAACTTGGTCGTATGGCAGTGGTTCTAGTTGGCGCGATGATTGTGGCTGGCATTGAAACTGTAGCGACTGGCAAAGTAAAACCCTCTGGCCGTATTGAGCTAAACCAGCATAATCTTTTCTTAGAAAAAGGTGCCGAGCTGGGCCGTTTTTACCTAGGTTCAACCGCTGTTATTCTGTTTGAAGAAAACAAGATGCAATGGGATGAGAAGTTTAAAGCCAATTCAACCGTATTGATGGGTGAGGCGCTAGGTAACACTATTTAAGTTCCCAAAGCCTCCCTTTTTCAAATGGAGGTTGGAGGGATTAAATATTTGCTGACTCAGAATAAGTAAATTCCCCTCATTCCCCTTTTATTAAAGGGGGAGATTTTCTCTCCTTTTAGGAGAGGGAAAAAAAGCGCCATCTGGCGCTTTTTATATTTAAACCTTATCGTTTGACCACGATCGAATCAATACCACTATGCTGTAAGGTTTGCTGTGCAATAATCGCAGATTCTGCTGAATCATAAGGTCCAGACACGACACGATACCAAACCTTGCCATTTTCCACGCTGCGGACTACATCTGCAGATAAACCGTTGAGAATAATTTCTGCACGGCGGGCATCTGCCTGATCCGGGTCATCAAAACTACGAACTTGTAAAATATAGCTTGCAGAAGCAGGAGTTGGGGCTTCGGTTGCATCCAGACCTGGCTCAGTTGCTGTTTCTGATTCATCAACTTCAGGTCTTGGTGCCTCTACAATCACCACTGCTTCCTGATTTTTTGCTTCAGGAACCGCTTTTTCAGGAATCGGTGTCACTTGCTGCTGTGGCAACAGATCATAAAAACGGTAGTCTTTATTGGTATCTTCTTCTTGAGAATGCTCAGCCGTAGCCTGGTTTTTAGGTTTAACAGGTTCCCATGGCTTCCACAGCATGAGTGCCATTAAAAAACTTAACACGATTAAAATGATCACGAGTGTGCCGAGCCAGGTAGGAATAAGTGGCTTTTTGGGCTTATTCGGTCTTTCAGATACACCGCGCTGCGTTTTTCCAAACACTTGGGATTTCCTCTTATTTATCGGGGCAAATAGAAAAGGCATAACAGCAGTTATGCCCCTACTATAACTTCATCCTATGTGATCATGATAGAAAAGTCATTATCTAGATCACAAATCACACAGAATTTTAATTTATCTACATCTTCAAGCACATAGCTAACGTTACAAAATGTTTATTCAGCAGATAAACGGCAATGACTAGCATGCTTACTTTAAGCACAGCTCTCGCCTTGCGAGCATGCAAAACAGTGTTTTGCTTACATGCTCACTTCGAGCAGAGCTCTTCGTCTTGCGTCAATGTAAAAGCAGTGCTTTACATTGACTCAGGCGCAGATACACCAAGCAGTTCCAGACCGTTACGCAGCACTTGGCGAACATTTACAGATAACAATAAACGTGCCTGAGTTAATTCTGCATCATCGCCCAGAACCTTGTTGTCGTTGTACCAGCCATGGAACAGCGCAGCCAGCTCTTTCAGGTAGTTACCAATCTGATGCGGTTCATAGCTGTTTGCAGCACGAACAACAATCTCTGGATAAGCTGCCAGTTTTGCCAGAATTTCAGTCTCCGCTTCCAGCTCAAGTTTGGCTGCCAGACCACGTGCAGTGGCTGCATCAAAGTTCACACCTGTAGAGGCTGCCTTTTCTAACATACGGCAGATCCGCGCATGCGCATACTGGATGTAATACACGGCATTGTCCTTGCTTTGAGATACGGCAAGATCAAGGTCGAAGTCAATGTGCTGTTCAGATTTACGCATGACATAGTAGAAACGCGCTGCATCATTCCCGACCTCTTTGCGCAGGTCACGTAAAGTCACGAACTGGCCTGAACGAGAGGACATCTGTACCATCTCGCCACCACGCCACAGGCTGACAAACTGAACCAGAAGTACAGTCAGTTTTTTCGAGTCATAGCCCAGAGCATCAATCGCGGCTTTTACACGTGCGATATAACCGTGGTGGTCTGAACCCCAGATATCTATAATATCGGTATAGCCACGTTGTAATTTGTTTAGGTGATACGCAATATCAGAGGCGAAATAAGTGGTTTGACCATTACGGCGTTTAACCACGCGGTCTTTTTCATCACCAAATTCAGTTGACTTGAACCAGATGTTGCCATCTTTTTCATACAGGAAGCCACGCTGATCTAGAGTTTGTAGCGCTTCATCAATTTTTTCAGTTAAAGTCGCTTCACTGAACCATTGATTGAAAGTCACCCCGAATTCACCGAGGTCATCTTTAATATCATCAAGAATGGCTTTTAACGCAGCCTGATGGAAGACGCGGTAACCTTCATTTAATAAAATTTGTGAGTTAAAGATCAGGCCATCAATGTGTTTTTCTTTATCACCTGAAACAACCACTTTATTGCCTTCAGCATCCGATTCGGCAGCATACTGTACGTCTTCAGGGACATCTTTATAAACGTCTGCAACAGGGCGAACATAGATATCGCCGTCTTTATCAATAATGCTTTGTGCGATTTCTTTGACGTAGTCACCTTGATAGGCATTTTTCGGGAACACCAGTTCCTGACCCGTCAACTCTAAATAACGTAAATAAGTTGAAGTCGCCAGAATATCCATCTGACGGCCAGCGTCATTGACATAATATTCACGGTCAACTTTGGCACCTGTCGCTTCAAGCAGATTTGCAACAGTCATACCATAAGCAGCGCCACGACCATGACCTACATGCAGGCTAGAAGTCGGGTTCGCAGAAACAAATTCAACCTGAACGCGTTTTTCCGCATTGGCCTGGGTACGACCATACGTTGCCTGTTGAGCCTGAATCTGATCCAGCACAGCAAAACGCTGGTCTGCATTTAAAAAGAAGTTAATAAAGCCTGGGCCTGCAATTTCTGCCTTGCTGATATCCGCCACTTCAGGCAGGGCAGCAAGGATTTTTTCTGCTAAATCACGCGGTTTCATACCCGCAGCTTTAGACGCGATCATGGCAATATTTGATGCAAAGTCACCGTGGCTGCGGTCTTTGGTACGCGTCAAATTACTTGTATTGTTCCAGTCAGATGGGAGTACGTTTTGTGCCTGTAAAGTTTGCACTGCATGATCGAGAGCTGCTTGGATTGCCGTATTCATAATCAGTCGAAAATAGATATCGCAGAAAAACAGCAAATATAGCAAATTTCCGACTCTTTAGGTAAAACCATTTATGGGGAATAAAAAATATACGATTAACAGCCTATGGTTTCTATCCATCGGTCGGTCATCAATGAAGGATCACATGAGAAAGAGCAGAATAAATAAGTTGCAAACTTTGCTATAAAAAATGAATCATCCAGCAATCAAAATGGCCTATATTAGCCTGATTGAAACAATAAAAAGAGTCAGCATGGATTCAAAACAGCACCCGACCATCATCGGCAATATTCCCAAACTTCCAGCCAAATGGGCCTTGGTCATTGTGCCTTTTATCTTGTCCTGTCTGATGAGTGGGATTATTTCCATGATCAACATGCTGCGCAATCTGGGCTGGATTGAAGGCTTCATGGCGCTCTGGTTTCATAACTGGATGATTTCCTGGGCAATTGCTTTTCCAATTGTGGTAACGCTTTTGCCTTTTGTACGCAAATTTGCCGGATTGCTGGTCGATATGTCAGGAAATCAGCCACCCAAATAATTGTTTTCTATCAATGAGAATTAAGAAAGAAGTTTTAGAAGGTAAAAAACATTCGCTAACAGATGGGATCTCTAGCTAAAACACCAATTAAATCAGATGCTCGACTGCAGCGCGGATGATCCCAAGGATCAGACCAATACAGGCTCCGACCACGACACCATTGACCCGGATCATATGTAGGTCACCACCGACTTCGTTTTCAATCTTGTCGATCATCTCGGTCGAATCCCATTCATGAATACGTTCACTGATAAAACGAATCACTTTCTCACTGTACTGGTCACTTAAGTCTACAGCGATACCACTGAGACGTTTATTCAGTAACTCACGCACTGAGGTATTTGAAATAATATTCTCACCGACTTGCTGAATGGCAACTCGCAGATTCTCTGCAATCCCTGAATCCGACTTTTGCAAATCCGCCTTGATGGCATCGCATAAAATGACCACTGCACCACTGATAAAATTCAGCACTTGTGGACTGTCGAGCAGGGCATCTTTGGTTTCATTAAGTCGCTGGCTGGCCATACTTTCAGAATCTGCCAATTGCTGCATCAGTTCTTGAGCAGTTTCTTCAATTTTAAGCCGCCAAGGATGGTCGGGATCTGCCAACATGGCTTCCACCCGCTGAATCACGGAATCGATACTGCGCTGCTGCACATCAATGCCGATCCAGCTGGCGCCTTTGGCCAGTCTCCAGACCCCCATTTCCTTGAATAAAGTGCGGGTCAGCTCACGAGTCTGTTCGGGATGTGAGGTCATCCAGGCATGCACCACATCCAGGCCGCGTTGCAGCACATCCTGATGGAAATCATTTTTTAAAACAGCGCGTAACATTTCGCTGGCCAAGGTATTGATCTGGGTATTTTTGACCCATTGCACACTGTTGCTCTGAATAAATCCGGCGATCTGTTCCTGCCCGACAAATTCAAATACTTTAGGTACAGTCTGCTGAATCACTTGTGTGACTTGAGCATTATTCTGTGGATTGGCCAGCCAGCGGCCGGCAGCCAGACTTAAATCGGTACTGGCCAGGCTGCGCTGCACGATTTGCGGAGAAAGGAAATTTTCCTGCACAAAACGACCCATAGATTCGGCAATCCGGGCTTTATTGCGTGGAATAATTTCAGTATGGTCACGTAAAAATTTTGGAATCGGCAGCCGGCCAAAAGGATTACGGAACAGTACGGTAATTGCATACCAGTCTGCCAGACCACCGACCACACCCGCCTCAGCAGAGAGCATCAGGATATGAATCAGCCAGACATATTCAGGCAGCAGTTTGGCAGTAATCATCAGCGCCAGCCAAGCCAGTACTGCAACGACCAGTGCAATGGTCGCGAAGCGTTTACTGCGTTGTAAGCTTGATGACGGCTGCTCTTTCTGCATAAATCATCCTGTTATTGAGGCGTGGCCGGCTGTGGTTGTAGTACTTGGCCGGATGGACTTACTCCATATTTAGCGCCAAGTGATTGTAAAATCAAGCGGGCATCAAAGGCATCTTTCGGTTCCTGACCGGCTTTAAAGCACTCAATGGTATAAGCCACTTGAGCAGGATCTAAAGTAACAGTATAGGGCTGATCATAGAATGGATCAGGCCAGAATCCCGGATAGCGTCGGGAATAACCATAAGGACGATAATAGCCGTATGGATAGATGCTAGGCGCCGGATAGACAATTGCCTGACGCGGTGGTTGCTGGGTACGGTTACTAGGATCGTTCAATACCTGGAAAAACTGGAAGCCATTTTGTACCGTAGTTTGAGCGGCTTTCAGCAGGGTGATTTCTTCGGCCGTACCGAAACTCATATTAGGTCGCGCCTGAAAACTGATGCGGTAGGTGTTGGCGTTCAGTGGGGTGGTGCTGTACTGGCCGAGCTGGTCAAAGGTCAGCGGCTTAGACGGAGTCGTTGCACAGCCAGAAAGCAGGGCTGCCGTCGCAAGGGTCAGGGCAATGACAGTTTTTTTCATCTTCGTTCTCCTGATAGGATGATCCAGCGAATTACAGACCTTTAGAAGCTGCTATCTGGCTGGGTCAGGAAACTCAATTCTTCCTCGGTGGATTCACGACCCAGAATCTGGTTGCGATGTGGGTAGCGTCCGAAACGGTCAATAATGATTTTATGCTTAATTTCATATTCGAGGTTTTCTGGATTGCCGAGGCGCTGAAATAATTTTAGCGCAAATTCATGGATTAATTTAGATTCGCTATGCATGAAAGGCATATAAAGGAAGGAACGTTGCTCCGGGCTCAGCTGCTTGTCCAGATCCTGGCTGATGGCTTCCTGAGCCAGTGCCAAAGCCAGACTGTCTTGGGCAAAAGCACCCGGCGTATCCCGAAAAATATTCCGTGAAAACTGGTCCAGAACAAGGATTTCTGCTAACCGGCCGTCAGCATTCTTACGCCATGACCATAGTTCAGCCTTACTCGCCTGTTCCAGAATATCGCCAAATTTTTCCTTCAAACTTTGGTCGAACTGGTCACTTTTGGCAAACCAGTTGGGTTGAGTCTCAGGACTAAACCAGAAATCTAAAATATCTTGATAATTCATAATGTTTACAATTTATTAGCATTTATTTGTCAATAAAATCACAAATTTCACATGTCTTATAGAGAAACTTTGTGTTAAAAATTTGCCTAACTAAAAATCAATGGTTTGCTTGAAAACTAGGCAGGGCAGCATGTGCTGTCTGGAAATCGCGGTATACTAAGCTAAACCGATGATTCTATTTTAATAGTTACCCCCCATTAAGCGAGATTGTAATGAGTCAACCTGAATCGACTGCCCATGATGTATTACCGGAATGGGTAGATTCGTCGCTCATCAAAGGAATGCTGCGCGGTATCGAGCGTGAGAGCTTGCGTATGCAAAGCAATGGTTTCCTGTCACAGGAACCGCATCCTCATGCCTTAGGTTCAGCTCTGACACATCCGCATATTACGACCGATTATTCTGAAGCCTTGATGGAGTTTATTACTCCACCGAAAGAGAGTATTACTGAAGCCCTCAACTATCTGACTGACATTCATGCCTTTGTACACCGTCATCTGAAAAATGATGAAAAGCTCTGGCCGATGTCTATGCCGTGCATGCTCGACAGTAAGGATGAAAATATCCCGCTGGCGCAATATGGCAGCTCCAATATTGGCTTATTTAAAACGCTGTATCGTCATGGTTTAGGCGTGCGTTATGGTCGCCGTATGCAGACCATTTCCGGGGTTCACTATAATCTGTCTTTCCCGGATCATTTCTTTATAGCGCTACAAGAACAGGAAACTGATGAAGAGCTGCGCGCTTTAAGCTTGCAGGATTATCGCAGCCATCGCTATATGGGGCTGATCCGTAACTTTATTCGTTTAACCCCGTTGGTGATTTTCCTGGTCGGCGCCAGTCCAGCAGTTTGCCAGTGTTTTATGACTGGACGCGATCACCATTTATTCCCGCTGGTACGCGGTACTTTATATACGCCTTATTCGACTGCATTACGGATGGGACGTTTTGGCTACCAGAATTCAGCACAGAAACAGCTGGGTATTCACTACAATAATCTGCAGGATTATCTGGAAGGTCTGCAAAAAGCGGTTAAAACACCGTACAAACAGTTTACCCGTCTGGGTCTGGATGATGCCAATGGTCAGCCAATTCAGATCAATGACCATGTGCTACAGATTGAAAATGAATACTACAGTCTGGTGCGTCCAAAGCAGGTACCTCAAGAAGGCGAAACTCCATCACAAGCCTTGCAAAATCGCGGGATTGGCTATGTCGAGCTGCGTGCTGTCGATGTCAATCCGTATAGCGCGATCGGGATCAATGAAGATACTGCCGGCTTCCTGGAAGTAGTGGCACTGTACTGCTTATTGCAAGACAGCCCGGCGCTGTTGGATGCCGAACAGGAAATCATTGACCAGAATCAGGCTGAAGTGGTCAACCGTGGTCGTGCCTATAACGCTGCGATTATGGAAAATGGCCAGCGCTATATGATTGAAGACTGGTGTAATCTGCATTTGCAACGTATGCAGCCACTGGCTCAATTGCTCGATCAGGCTTATGAAACTAATCTATATAACAATGCTATGCAAGCCATGCAGATCCGTGTTGATGAAGTTGATGCGACCTTGTCAGCCCTGATTGTCGGAGATATCCGTAGTCACAGCAGCATGTGGCAATTTGGCCAGCATTTGGCCCATCAGCATAGCAATCTCTATGAATCACATCGATTAAGCAAAGAAACACTTAAATATTTCAATGAATTGTCACAAAAGTCATTGCAGCAACAACAGCAGCTCGAGCAAGATAACACGATCAGTTTTACTGAATATTTAGCCCAATATCGATAATAAATAAGAGGATTAACCATGCAATGGGGTTATCGCTTCGTGAGTGGTGTGTTGTTTTTGGCATCTGTTGCCGGGATGGCATTTGCTTTGTATCTTGAGCATGGACAGGGGCTGAATCCTTGCCCATTGTGTGTGTTTCAACGAATCGGATTAATCGGACTGGGGATTATCTCCCTGATTGCTTTGCTGCATAATCCGAAATCCAATGCCATGAAGCGTGGTTATGCTTTCTTAGGCTCGCTCAGTATCTTATGGTCAGTCGGTGTCGCTGCACGGCATGTCTGGTTACAGAATCTGCCCCCAGATCGAGTGCCGAGCTGTGGCCCAGGTCTGGATTACTGGCTGGAAACTTTGCCGATGAAATCGGTATTACAGCAGGTACTGAATGGGTCAGGTGAATGTGCTGCCATTGACTGGACGTTCCTGGGGCAATCTTTACCGGTCTGGTCATTGGTGTTCTTCAGTATCTTATTGCTGATCAGCCTGTGGCAATTATTCCGCAAATATCAGACTGCGCCCGTCAAACGTCTAAGAGATAAATACTGATTTTCAAAATCTGAATCAAAAAAAGCCAGTCTACAGACTGGCTTTTTTTATTACTCTCTTAGAGGCGAACCAAATTTTTTACCTTCGATCAGGTCAGGGCAATGCCTTCAATACTGTCCAGATCGGTCACATATTCATGAATTTGCGTATAGGCTTCATCTTCCACACCTGGATAGAACCAGCGCACAATCTGTTCAGCTACCAGTGGATGATACTGAATTTCAAAATGATTTAGGCCATAGAAAATCGCCTTATGGGCATCAGGTACTTTCAGGTCAAAACGCGGATGGGAATGTTCGCCCAAGGCACTTTTGACACTGACCAGATAATCGCCGATCACATTAAGCGTTTTGTTGGTATGGTGTTCAAACTCGATCGTACCTGCCACCAGATAGGCATTGATATGCGCAGGAATCGGTGCAGGTTTACGGTTATCGTCCATAAAGCCAATCCGTACCGGATTATATTCCCAGTCATCATCCCGAACACTGCCATGACGTAAGTCCAGAATCCCGTTACTGCGAATATTCACCACATGTCCCACAATTTTCACTAAAGGAAAATGTCCAATTTTTTCCTGCAAGCTAAAACCAAAACGTTCCAATACCGCACCATGATGCGGTGAACCTAGACAGACCAGATTTTCCACCATCGGAATCCAGTCATAGACATTCTGTTTGCCATAGAATAGGGCACTGCGTGACACCAGACCGCCCATACTGTGTCCGATCAGATCAATACTGGTAATTCCCGGATTACGTTTGACCAGATCTTGCAAGGTATTGGCCAGACTGCGGCCATTGGCTGAAATGCGGCGTCCGGTATTATAGTTCAGGTACAGCATGGTATTATGGTCGCGCTGAGCCAGCAATTTTTCCCCAATACCCGGGTATTTACGAGTTGACCAGTCCAGATGGTTCATGCACAGACCATGCACAAATAGGGTAATGCGTCCGGTTAGCTCACCTTGTTGCAGAGAACCATAATGATCGTAAATAAGCATCGGCAAGGCGAGAGGATTCTGATATTTCAGCAGATAATCGCCAATAATCCCGTTCAGGGCACTGACCATAAAATGCATGGTCGGGGTCAGGGGTTTATTATGTAATTTGGGAAATCTTTCAATAATGCGGCGCAGTCCAGGCGCGATCAGGGTATTGCCATAATGAAAGATCATGTCATAAGACATTTGATACAGACGTACGATATAAGGAATATTCTGGAAAGTTTTGGAATTTTTTTCACTCAGCCCGAATACGCTCATTAAAATTTCACGCTGAATCGATTTAATCAGCTCCTGTACTACATCACTAAAGCGCATGGTGACCAATTGTGCCAGGCCTTCCAGGACATCTGCCTGGCTAAGCGGAGTTCGGTCCCATCGACAATAGGTTTCATGCAATGGCGTTAAACTTGGCATTTGATCCTATCCTTTATATGAGCCGTAGACATCTTTCTTTTTTGAGCACTTCACGGTATAAATTCTTTTTTCAGTATTCTTGATTCTCAATTTATTCGGAATACTCTTAAAATAGCGAGAATTGCATAACATTAAAGGCTTTTTTGTCAGACAATTTAAGCAATTAAGTTAAGCGGTTATAAAATGAAGTGTATTTCACACTTTTAAATTAAATTTTGACATTTTGTTTGTTTTTTATTTATTGCCGATGAATATCATTTACCTGCATGGGTTCAAGAGTAGTAGCAGCTCGATTAAAGGCCAGTTATTGGAACAATACTGTGCCAAGTACCCGGATATTCAGGTGCATTTACCCGATTTGAACATGCCGCCGATGGCTGCAATTCAGAAGATTTCTAAATTGATCCAGTCGATGGATCAGGTGGCATTAGTCGGCAGTAGTCTTGGGGGATTCTATGCGACATATCTGGTCGCTCAAGCGCATGTGCCGGCTGTACTGATCAATCCGGCAATGCGACCATGGCAACTGTTTCGTGAACTGTTTGATGATGAATTGCCCCTGCAGGTTCATCCGAACTGGTGCCTGAATGACGCAGATCTTGGCCAGCTCGAAGCCATGGCACTACCAACTGCGCAAGATGCAGACAAAATATTAGTGCTGTTACAACAAGGCGATGAAGTTTTGGATTATCGTGAAGCACATCGCTATTATAGTTCAGCTCGTCCACCTGCACTGCTAATGACCGAGGCCAATGGCAGCCATGGCATGGATGATTTTGCGGAGAAAATTCCGCTGCTCTTACAGTTTTTATCCGACTGCATAAAAAAGGAAACCGAATAACGTGTCTAAATATACGGCTCAATCTCTTGAAGTTTTATCTGGTCTAGATCCGGTGCGTCGTCGTCCGGGCATGTATACCGATACCTCTCGTCCAAACCACTTGGCGCAGGAAGTGATTGATAATGCGGTCGATGAGGCACTCGCGGGACATGCCAATAAAGTCACGGTCACGGTGTATAAGGATGGTTCATTATCAGTTGAAGATAATGGCCGTGGTATGCCTGTCGATATTCACCCAGAATATGGTCAGAGCGGGATTGAAATTATCCTGACCAAACTGCATGCCGGTGGTAAGTTCAGTACCGATAATTATCAATTTTCTGGCGGTCTGCACGGGGTGGGGATCTCGGTCGTCAACGCGCTTTCTAGCCGCGTAGAAGTTGAAGTTCAGCGTCACGGCAACCTGTATAAAATGGCCTTTGAAAATGGTGAACCGACTGCACCGTTAGAAGTGTTAGAAGGTAAGGCACCGAAACGTGCCACAGGGACAACTGTTCATTTCTGGCCGGAAACCAAATATTTCGATTCTCCAAAATTCGCGCTTAAAGCCCTAAAACATAACTTAAAAGCTAAAGCGGTATTGGCTGCTGGTCTGCAAATTAACTATATCGACCAGATCAATGATGAAAAGATCACCTGGCAGTTTGAAAATGGTCTGGTCGACTATTTGATGGATGAGCTGGAAGACCGTGAAATCATTCCGGCTCCTGCTTTTGTGGCGACAGGTGACGCTGAGCGTGCCAGTGCAGAATTTGCCATCTGCTGGAATGTGGAAGGTGGAGAAAGTATTCAGGAATCCTACGTCAACCTGATTCCAACCGCACAAGGTGGTACTCACGTGAATGGCTTACGTTCTGGCGTGACCGATGCCATGCGTGAGTTCTGCGAACTGCGTAACCTGTTGCCACGGAATATGAAACTGTCTGCAGAAGATGTCTGGGACGGGGTGAACTACATCCTGTCACTGAAATTCCAGGAGCCACAATTCTCTGGTCAGACCAAGGAACGTTTATCCAGCCGTGAAGCTTCAGGCATTGTACAGAATATTGCCAAAGATGCGTTTGCACTGTGGCTGAACCAGAATTCAGACATCGCTATGCAACTGGCAGAAATGGCGATTTCCAAAGCAGGTCGCCGTCTAAAAGCGGCCAAGAAAGTTGAGCGTAAGAAAATTGTCGCTGGTCCAACTTTACCTGGGAAATTGTCAGATTGCGTCGGACATGATCTGGATCAGTCTGAACTGTTTATTGTGGAAGGGGACTCTGCGGGTGGTTCAGCCAAGCAGGCACGGGACAAGAATTTCCAGGCGATTATGCCGATTCGCGGAAAAATTTTAAATACCTGGGAAGTCTCTTCGGATGAAGTGCTGGCCTCTCAGGAAGTTCATAACATTGCAATCGCGATTGGCGTCGATCCAGGTTCAGATGACCTGTCTGAACTGCGTTATGGCAAGATCTGTATTCTTGCCGATGCCGACTCGGATGGCTTGCATATTGCGACTTTGTTATGTGCACTGTTCGTAAAACACTTCCCGATTCTGGTCGAAGAAGGGCATCTGTTTGTGGCGATGCCACCCTTATTCCGTATCGATGATGCTAAAGATGTGCACTATGCGCTGGATGAAGATGAACTGGAAGGCATCCTGAAAAAATGTAAAAGCAAGAACCCGCAAATCACCCGATTCAAAGGTTTAGGTGAAATGAATGCCAGCCAGCTTCGCGAAACGACTTTAGATCCAAATACTCGTCGTCTGGTGCAACTGGATCTGGATGATGTGCACCTGACTTCAGGTTTACTGGATAAACTGCTAGCAAAAAAACGCGCCAGTGACCGTAAAGACTGGTTGGAACAGAAAGGTAATCTGGCAGATATCGTTGTGTAAACTGATTTGCTGCTAATACCTATTAAAAAGCCCGCAATCGCGGGCTTTTTTAACAACTCCATTTAGGACTCAACTTTTAAATAATGCCCATCTGCATAGACATTATGTCCAAAGCCACAACCTGAACTGCCACTGTCCTGTTTTAAAATCACCTGCTGCCCCTGTTTAGGATCAAAAGCAAAATTGAGGTTAATTTTGCAATCATCTGATCGATAGGCCGTTTGATTTTTATTAACAGGCATTGTGGTTTTAAATTCACCTATATTTGGACCATAAATCATGCTATTTAGTCCCATATATAACCCATTAAAATGAATCTGATAAGAATTTTTAATCCGTTTGACTTGAATGGTATTCCAGTGACCAAAGCCAGCATGCTGTATATAGATGCCAGCCAAGTTTTGAGTTTTTTGCGGGGGAGGAAGCTGTTTTAAATTAAATTGACTGCTTTTGGCCTGAGGAAAGACTGAAAACCAGGCCCGTGCCCATTGTGGCTTTCCTGATTTAAAATAGCTTAAGCCGACATTATTAAAAGCAGTGGTAATGGCATTTTCGGAAAAAGATACATCGCTATTTTCACTATGCATTGCACAAAAGGCAGACCAGGAAGCTTGCTGTTGAAATTGTCCTAGCGCATTTTGATACTGTTTCTGATCATAAAATTTTCTTCCCGAGTTGGCATAGCTTTTCACCTTGGCACATTCGGATCGGAGTTCAGTTTCAAAGTCTGAATTGGCGAAACTAAAACTACTCAGAGGGAGAGAGGTGGTCCCACTTGTTTGAACAACTAAAAGCGTATTTATAAGTGATATTCCGCTCTAGTTAAGCCACCTTGTTTTGTTGGGGTAGCTGATCATAGTAAAACTCATTTGGTGTCATTTTGTCTAGACTCGAATGAGGTCGTTTCAAATTATAAAACTCAAAATATGCACTTAATTGCTTTTTCGCATCTGTGACACTGCTATAAGCTTTGAGATACACCTCTTCATATTTAACGCTCCGCCATAATCGTTCAACCATCACATTATCTACCCATCGACCTTTACCATCCATACTGATTTGAATGCCATTTGATTTCAATACATCAATAAATGCATCACTGGTGAACTGACTGCCTTGGTCTGTATTCAATATTTCAGGTGATCCATATTTTTCAATCGCTTCATTTAAAACCGAAATACAAAAATCCACATCCATACTAATCGATACCCTATGCGCAAGTACCTTGCGGCTATGCCAATCAATCACAGCACATAAATAAACAAAGCCTTTTGCCATAGGAATATACGTTATATCCGTAGACCACACTTGATTACTGCGCAGAATAGCCAACCCTTTGAGCAGATATGGATATTTACGGTGAGCTTGATTAGCCTGGCTTAAATTTGGTTTGCAATATAACGCCTGAATACCCATTTTCTTCATTAAAGTACGTGTATGACGTCGTCCTATATGATGCCCTTGACGATTCAACAAATCACGCATCATACGACTGCCTGCAAAAGGATATTGCATATGTAATTCATCAATACATCGCATCAGCTTCAGATCTGATGAGCTAACAGGTTTTGGGCGATAATAATAACAACCACGGGAGACTTTCAGCAGCTTAGCTTGCTTAGATACTGAAATCTGAAGTGAGTCGTCGATTAACTTTTGTGGTTGAAGCGGCCCAGTTTCTTCAACACACCTTCTAAAAAATCAATTTCTAATGCCTGCTCACCGATTTTTGCATGTAACTTTTTAAGATCAATGGGGGGTTCTGATGGAGCTTTTGATTGATCGAAAGCTTGCGAGGAAGCTGAGATCAATTGATTTTTCCAGTCAATAATTTGGTTTTGATGAACATCAAATTCAGCACTCAATTCAGCAAGTGTTTTTTCTGCTTTAATCGCAGCAAGTGCTACCTTAGCTTTAAAATCATTTGAATGATTTCTTCTTGGTCTACGTGCCATAAAATACTCCATATATTGATGTTTATAACATCATTTGAGGAGCAGAATATCACTTATAGGAGTTGTTCAAATTTACGGATCCATCTCTGGAGAATACTGATAAAGATAAGCCATTTATTCATAATTTTACTCAACTGACATTATTCTGGTTTTAATAGAAAATTTTATCTATCCGCAATTTTTCTAACAGATTATTGACCTGTTTATATTAAGTTTTACATAAAAAATAAAATATTTTGGTTTAGTTCAGGTTGAGTTGCATTAATACCAGATCGCGCCATTGTCCAAATTTCTGTCCAACTTCCGGCATATAACCGGTTTGTTTAAAGCCTAATTTCTCATGTAAGGCAATCGATGCCTGATTTTCATGGTCAATGGCACCGACCATAACATGGATTGCATTTTGCTGGGCATGTTCAATCAGCTTGAGCATCAGGGCTTTGCCCAGACCTTGCCCAATAAAATCTGCATGAAGAAAGACAGAATGTTCAACAGTGTGTTTAAAGCCCTGGATGGGCCGAAAAGTAGAATAATCCGCATAACCTGCAATTTGCTTGGATGCTGAATGTTCAGCCACCAATAAAGGAAATTGCTGAGCACTTAATTCACTTAGCATGTTCTGAAAATCCTGAATTGTCTTTGGCGTGCTATTCCAGGTTGAGGTTCCGTATAAGATTTCAGCATTGTAGATCGGGAGTAGATGTTCCAGATCTTGAATTTGAGCAGGACGAATAATAAAGCTCATAAGCAGATGCCAAAAAAGAAAGAGAATATCTAACCATAACCTGAATTTAGGCAATAAAAAAGCAGAACCGAAGTCCTGCTTTATTCATTCTAAAAACTTAGAAGTGGTATTTAACCAATGCGCTGACATCGTGTTGATCAACGTCAGTACCAAATTTGTTATTCCAAATAGAATGTTCAATACCGAGGTAAAGTTTAGTCTCAGGAGAGATATGCTTACCAACGTTCCATTTGTATTGTGAAGTCCAGTTCAATTCGCTTTTGTGATCAGGACCTTCAGCGGTTGACCAGTCCAGGAAAGCATCTGCCAGGAATTCTTCGCCACCAATTTTAAATGGAACTGCATAAGTGATCGTCATTTGATAATCATCTTTTTGCAGGTCATTGTCAGCTTTGTAGAAGTTAATATTTGCATAGCTAGTATATGGAATATTAAGTGCAAAACCGATCCCGTATAGGTAGTTATTAAAGTCACTCGCACCGCTATTGCCCTCCCAAGTAGTGGCAATAAGTACGTCTTTAATTGGGCCAAGTTCAAGCTTTTGACCAGTGACTGCACCTAAACTTAAACGCGGTGCAACTTCGAAGTAAGTTTCATTACCGAAGTCATTATTGGTACGGTCAGCAAAGGCGAAGATATCACCATATTTTAAACCAGCTGCATATTCAGCAGTAATGGTTGATTGATCAATTTTTTCATTACCCGCTGCAAATGGTGCTTTATAGTTTTCACCATATAAAGCTGACAAACTAAAATCTTGCCAAACTGCTGCCTGAGTGAAAGCTGCTGTTGAAGCTAATGCACAAAGTGCCGCGATTTGTGTAAATTTCATTTAAATATCTCCCCCGAGAAAGCAGCTTAAGGATACAGATTAATAAGTAAAAATAAAGTCAAAATTGATCGCTGACAGAAATATTTCATCGTCTTGAGCTGATGATAATTTGAGATATTGGGAGAAGAAGGTTTATAGGATATTTAAATGAAGTTAAGTTTTTATATTTAAATTAGATCTCTTGCGAAAGTCATTATTGCAAGTTTATCCGGTTTACGAGTGCAGCAATTAAGTTAATGCGTAAACCGAATCTTTTCCGTCTATTTTGATGGCGTTCACTTAATATTCTAAATGTTTTCAATTGACTATTGATGTGTTCGATCACAACTCGTATTTTTTCCAAGCATTTTATTGTACTTTTTCTCAGCATCAAATAAAGGTAACTTCTTCTTTTTCTTGATTGGCATCAATAACTTAAATCCCTCTTGTTCTAATCCATAGTACCCTAAATCCGTCAGAACATATTCACAATGTTTAAACTTCTTAACCGTTTTTCTTGCCAGTTTAATATCATGCTGACTGCCATTTGATACATCGATCCCTATGATTTGTTTGCTCTGCGGATGATAAATCACTTGGGTTTTTAGTGTATGTTTCTTCTTTTTACCACTGTAGAACTTATTCTGGTTTTTTTTCGGGCGTTCTATTGAACATTCTGTCGCATCAATAATGACCCAGTTAAAGTGTTCGTCTGCTGTGGTAATACTTCGTTTTGGCAGTAAAACATCTCGATTTCATCAAAGCATCTTCAACCTTTTTAATGGTTCGACTCACATTACTTTCAGCGATATGGTAGTATGCCGCCAATTCTAGTTGAGTGCTGTAGTTGCGTAAGTAATTGAGCGTTAATAACAACTGATCCTCTATAGCTAAAGTATGAGGACGACCTGATTTCTTTTTAAGTGATTCTGCTTTTTCTAAAACATCGACCATTTCAGTAAAAACTTATCGAGGTACGCCAACCAAGCGTTTGAATTCAGAATCTGAAAAACGATTTAATTTCTGATATCTCATGAAATTTATATTGAGGTGGTTTTTACTTTCGCAAGAGGTCTATTAATTTTAAGAATAGAAACTCAATTTTGAAGCTGGTTAAAGTAAAGACATAGATCCTCTATGAACAGGGCAAAGACTGCTTTAATTTTGGGAAAGTCATGTGAATAGTATTTCGATTGTCCCAAATCTGGAAGGTCAATCATGATCCGGTAAGCAGTTGTCACGATCGGTTGTCCTTTTGCTAAAAAAATCAAAATATCACTTGCATATTTTCAACAGAGGACCGATATTCGAAGTAATAGGAACACGGTTCTGCAGACTCAAAAATGTGTTCATCATTCAATCTGGAGGGTTTTATCCAAAGCGATTTGAAGATGTGAAATGCAATATAAAACAGCAAGCTATACACGTGCCAAGATAAAAATTCTGCACTAAAAAGTTAAAATGATTTGAGGATGGTATTTTATGAACATTGAACTCCGTACCGATAAAAACATTCGCAATAGTGATCGTCTAATTACTTACGTTCGTACCGAATTAAATCAGGAATTCCAGCGCCACAGTGAGCGTATTACCCATTTCTCAGTGCATCTTAGCGATGAAAATGCCGCCAAAGGAGGCGATGACGATATTCGCTGCATGATCGAAGCACGTCCTGCCGGCTTGAAGCCAATTGTCGTGAACCATCATGGTCATAATGTTGATACTGCCATTCATGGTGCTATTGACCGTTTAAAACGCAGTCTGGAACATGTGATTGAGAAAAAAGATAACGTACGTAGCACTCCGCTAAAACTTGCGGAAGAAGATACAGGTACAGATCTAGAACAATAAATAATTCGCAGATGAAAAAGGCCCTACGGGGCTTTTTTCAATTTTAGATAAAATAAACGAATGAGAACAAAACAAATCCTGCTTTATTCGGCATAATAGTGAAAAACGAATTTGAAGTGAGCTTCATCATGTTAACTGCGCAACAACAGCTTTTTGTGCAAGCACTCGAAGAACTTAATCTGGGTCAGGTCAAACAGCTTTTGGCAGATGGACTTAACCCGAATTTTATTGATCTGGAAAAAGGCCCAGTCATTTCCATCTGGTCGGATGGTCTGTTCAAATGGTGGGAAGAAGTGTGCGAAGCTTATGAAGCGGGTAGTCCATTAACTGCCGAAGAAAAACAGCAACGTCTGGACGTACATTTACAGATTCTGGAAGCACTGATCCAGGCCAAAGTCAATTTGCATCTCTGGGATGCTGAAGAAGTTTATGGCCCACTTTGGGATGCGGCCAGTGCAGCCTGTGTACCTGCAGTGCAGCGCCTATTAGAAGAAAAAGTCAATCCAAACAGCAAGGATGAAGAAGGATTAACCATTCTGTCATCGATTAGTGATTTATTCTTTGATTGTGATTTTGATGAAATTAACTGGGCAGAAGCACTGGAAGAAGAAAAACAGACCCTAGAATTATTGCGTAGTCATGGCGCAAAAATGACCAAGGAATTACATTAAATTTTAAGAAAGAGCTCCAGCAAGATGAAGACAACTTTAAGAATATTGGGTTTGATGGCACTGATGGGTGTGAGTGCACAGCTTTGTGCAGCAGTAGAGTTTGACCGACCAGGTGAAGGTCTGGGCACCAGTACAGTTCCAGTGGGTCAGTTAGCTTGGGAACAGGGTTTACCGAGTTTCTCTTATAGCGAAGCGACTGTGGATGGAAGCAAGCTGAAACAAACCACTTTAAATGCCGATGTCTTGTTGCGTACCGGTTTGACTGATGATCTGGAATTACGTTTAGGCTGGGCCGGTCCGGCTTGGTCACAAACCAAGTTCAATGGCCAGACTGAAGAGGATGATGGCCTGGGCGATGTCAGTATTGGCCTGAAAAAAGCCATTGATCTGGATGATGAAAAACTCAGTATGGCGCTGATGGCTGAAGCCATTATTGCCACAGGTAATGCTAATTTTAGCAATGAAGAAGATATTTACAGTCTGAGCTCAGCAGTTGCTTATCAATATAATGATTTGGTGAATACTGCACTGACCATGCGTTATGAATGGCAGGATAGCAACTGGGCGATTACTGCGATTCCGACTTTAGGCTATCAGATTGCTGATCGCTGGTCAGGTTATTCAGAACTGATCTATCGCAAAGCCGAAAGTCAGGATAATGAATATGCGCTAGGCACTGGCGTCATGTATGCATTGAATGATCAGGTACAACTTGATGCCAGTGTCGGGGTGGATCTGGAAGGTCAAAATAAAGGTTACTTCTCAGGCTTGGGCGTATCGTTCCTATTCTAAGCTGCTCTTATTTCGATATGACCAAAGTACTACGGTTTAAGATCGGGAGAAAAGTATTTTCTCCAGTCTTATTGGGCACAGTGTTGCTTAGCAATATTGCTCAGGCAGAAGCACCTTTGCTTTCGCCTGAGCAGGCTTTCCCTCTGAGTATCAGTTCAGTCACTCAGCAACAGGCTGAACTTAGCTGGGAAATTCCGCAAAACTATTATCTTTATCAGCATAAGGTAGAGCTAAAGCAGGGAAGTCAGCCGATGACCTTGCAATTACCACCCGCTGAAGATCTATATGATGAAAACTATGGTCATACCCAGGTTTATTATCAGCAATTAAAAGTTCAGATTCCGACACAGGCGGGTCAAACTTATCAGGTCAGCTGGCAAGGCTGTGCCAAAGACAGGCTTTGTTATCCTCCTCAAACCATTGAATTCAAGACTGACTTATCCGGTCTGGTGCAATCTGAATCTACTAGCTCGGGTAATAAAAGGTTACTAGATCTAAGCAGCTCTTCCTCGCAACACAACCGGATTATGGCAAATTCTGCTGATGATCTAGAATCAGGAAATACAGACAGCAAAATCGTCGAAGTCATTTCTACACGATCCAGCAGCGACTCGGCACAAGATCAGCAATGGTCTGCACGTCTCGCTGAAAGTTCGCTAGCTTATGGATTACTATTGTTTTTTGGCTTGGGCATTTTGCTGGCATTTACGCCATGCTCTTTGCCGATGCTGCCAATTCTGACTTCACTGATTGTTCGTGATAGCAAAGGCATCAAGGCTTGGATGATTGCCCTAAGCTTTGTAAGCAGTATGGCCACAGTCTATGCGGTACTGGGCTTGATCGCGTCTTCAGCCGGACTCAACTTTCAGCGCTGGTTACAGCAACCTGCCACCCTGATGGCATTTAGTGCACTATTTGTGGTATTTGCCCTCAACCTGTTTGGCCTGTTTGAAATTAAAATGCCACAGCGTTTGACACAGCGTCTGGACCGGGTTCAGGCGATGCAGCAAGGGGGAACTCTGGTCAGCGCTGCGGTCATGGGATCTGTTTCTGCCTTGCTGGTCGGGCCTTGTATGACGGCACCATTAGCCGGTGCATTATTATTTATTTCCCAGACCCAGAACCAATGGCAAGGCGCAGTGCTCCTATTTACTTTAGGTTTCGGTATGGGTACCCCGTTGCTGCTGGCCAGTATTATGGGGGCACGCATTCTACCCCGAGCCGGGCACTGGATGAATCAGGTGAAAGTGCTTTTTGCTTTCATCATGCTGGCTCTGGCCTTGTATTTTATCCGTCCGTTGATTTCAGAAGCTGCATTGCAGTGGCTGTCGCTAGGGCTGGGCTTAAGCTTTGTTGCCTATGTTCTAGCACGATTATTCTGGAAAAATACCGGACTGCGCTGGCTTTATATCATCTGTTTGGCTATCGCCGTGCCTTATATTACATATAGTCAGTATCAACATAGTCAGCGCTTTTTTGTTGAAACTGCCCAACAACAGGCGAGTTGGCATATAGCAAAAACAGCTACTGAATTTGAACAGTTACTGGCTACAGTACCGAAAGGGCAGAAGGTCATTATTGATGTCTATGCTGATTGGTGTGTGGCCTGTCAGCCGATTGAACATAAAGTATTAAAGGCAGCTGCTGTTCAGCAGGCCTTAGCCCCTTATTTTCTGATCAAGCTTGATCTTAGTCAGTATGATACTACCCATCAGACTTTACTTAACCGATGGGAAATTCTGGGACCACCGACTTATTTATTTCTCGATACTAAGCAGCAGGAGATTCGCAGCTTACGTTTGACCGGCGCATTTAATGAAGCAGAATTGTTGGCACAGCTACAGCGTTTAGAGCAGCTCTAGCATTCACTTTAAAGCTTTTCGGGTACATGCTTTAAAGTGAATAAAGCCGAAAATATCAGGCTGGTTGAACTTTCAAAGGTTCCAGATAAGATTTTACCTGATTCCGTCCATTGGCTTTGGCCTGATAAAGGGCCTGATCGGCCTGGCTCAGGAGTTGCTGCGGGCGTAATTCTGGTTTTGAAATAGCAATACCAAAGCTGGCAGTCACCGGAATTAACTGTCCTTCATCACTAAAAATCTGTAGTTGCTGGATCGCGCTTCGGCAACGCTCTGCAACCTGCTGAGCTTTTTCCAGGCTGGAATTATTCAGGACCAGAATAAATTCTTCACCACCGAACCGGCCCACCACATCACTTTCACGTAATTGCTGGTTCAGTACCGCACTGACTTGTACCAGTGTTTCATCGCCCTTGTGATGTCCATAGTAGTCATTGATCTTTTTAAAATGATCCAGATCCAGCAGCACCAGGGCATAGTTAAAAGTCGCAGTACTATTTAACTGATCCAGACACTGATTAATGCTGCAGCGATTAAACAAGTTGGTCAAGGGATCAATCTGGCTGAGATGGTTAATCAGCTGTTCACGATAGCGCCATTGACTGAGTAAAATCTCAAATAAAATCATACAGACAGCAAGAATCGGCAGGATAAAATACAGCATTGATAATAGCCAGAAGCTATTATGGAAAAACTGGTCCTGAATATTAAAGAGTGGTGAATAAGGCAGTTGTTGGTTAAAGCTTAAATAGGCACAAGTCACCAGAAACAGTGAGGCCGGAATCAGCATGCTATAGATCAGTCTCCGGTGAAACAGGACCAGTCCTACCGTCATCAGGCAGACATAGGCAATTGTGGCTCCGGACTAATCATGCCTACGATATACGCATCCCGACACAGGGAAACCACAAAGATACCCACTGCCAGATAGGGAAAATATCGTTCTATTAGCGCATTGCCCTGAAATTTATAACAGGGATAAATCAAAAGAACCAGCGCCAGTAAAAACAGGCCATTCATGTGAACCTGGGAACGAACAACGTCAATATGGACATGCTGCCAGTATTGTGGATGTGACAGGACAAACAGATCCCAACTTAGCCAGCTTATATGTATGCCACAGCCAAGTGCCAGCATCAGGATACACTTTTTCAAAATCCCCCAGTTCATCACTACTTCATCTTCGATCAGATATTTCTTGAGTCGATGATTCTGGAATTTTTGTAATATTGCTGACATTCGCTTCATACAACAGGTCTGACCTTTATTGTTATTGCTAAGTTTTTAAAAGATAGAAAAAAAATATTGCTTTAATTAGACTTCTTGCGTTAGTCAAAATTTAAACAACCCAAAGCTACATTTTATAAGGTTTTAGCCAATTCAAAAATTAGGTAAAACGCTACTTTCGCAAGAGGTCTATTATTTACAGAAATACAACATAAAATTAATTCATTGATAATCAGTAATATTTATCAAAAATTAAAAAAAAGGAGAAAAATTAAGTTGGGAATTTATTGTTCTAAATACGCAATGAAGTGTTTTATTTAAACCCATTATTTCATTATTTAAAATTTATTAAGCTATGTCTATTCCCGAACAATGAACGGACCAAATTAAGCAATGAAAATTTTACAGATCGATTCCAGTATTTTAGGTGATGCCTCTATTTCCCGTCAGTTGACTCAAGCTATTGTGGGACAGCTTCAACAGAAACATGGTGAAGCAGTTGAGCTCGAATATCTGGACTTGGCTGCACAGCCGATTCCACATTTAACTGCTGAAATTTTGATGGGTCAGAATCTTGAGCAGGCGGCTTTAGGTGAACAGATTTTACAGCAGTACTTACAGGCGGATATCGTGGTAGTTGGGGCCGCTATGTATAACTTCGGCCTACCTTCTACCTTAAAAGCCTGGATTGACCGCATTAGTGTGGCAGGGCGTACTTTTAAATATACAGAAAATGGCCCAGTGGGTCTGGCAGGTGAAAAGAAAGTCTATATTGCCAGTAGCCGTGGTGGTGTTTATGGCGAACAAAGCCCAGTCGATTTCCAGGAAGCTTTCCTGAAAACTGTATTTAACTTTACTGGCGTAACTGATGTGCACGTGATTCGTGCTGAAGGCGTCAATATGGGCGATGCTGCGAAAAAGCAGGCGATTGAAACTGCGATGGCGCAGGTAAGCCAGATCTAAAAAGCGATAGATAATCAATGAACAGAAAAGGTCAGCAATCGCTGACCTTTTTTATGGCTTCTTTTAAATTTCTAGTCTTGATCTAGACGATGGGCAAATTCCGAAAGATCCGCCAGCGCTTGTCGGGCCTCTTCAAACCAGGCACTAAACATCTGAAAATTATGCCACATGCCGGTATATAACTTGAATTCAACCTCGACACCCGCCTGTTCCGCTTTTTCCTTGAAGCGTGTGGCATCATCCAGCAGAATCTCTTTAGATCCCACCTGTATATGTATCGGCGGCAAACCACTGAGATCGGCAAAAAATGGGGAAATCTCTGGATCACCACGATCCATTGCACTCGGTACATAATACTGAATCCCGGTTTTCAGGGTTTCAATCGACAGCAGGGCATCATGTTTCTGATTATAGCGTAGTGATTCACTGGTCAGGGTCAGATCAAGGAAAGGGGAAAGTAGAATTAGCCCACTCACTTGGGGCAGGCCTTCCTGCTGTAATTTGAGTGCCAATGCCAACGCCAGATTAGCACCACACGAATCTCCGGACAGAATAATATCCTTAGCCTGAATGCCCTGATCTAATAACAGATTATAGACATCAAATAGGGCCTCCAAAGGTTCAGGATAAGCAGATTCAGGAGCCAGAGGATAATCAATATGCAGTACCTGCATCTGGGTGCGAGCGGCAATCTGGGTCATAAAGGCACGATGGGTATTTAAGGAACCGAGATAAAAAGCACCACCATGAATATGGAAAATCAGCTGGCTGGATTCCTGCTGTGGTTTGATTTCCTCGGCATGTACACCTGCCAGCCGGAGCGAACGGATTTGTACGGATTTATCTTGCGGAAAAATCTTGCACATCTGCTCCAGTGCGACCCGTAAGGAGCTTGGAGGAAGATTGAACCGACTAGGCGCGCGGATGGTCGCTTTTAAAAGACTTTCTGTAATTAATTGTTTCGTCACGGGGCTCATCTTCATCTTCTTTCCATCTTTTTCTGCTTTTATTGACTATGTTGATTATTTACCAACAATATTTACAAGGTTACACTAAATAGTCACAGGTAAAAATTGCAAAAATGTTGTGACTTTTTAATACTACATCGGTCTATCTCAGACTAGGGAAATGAAGAAAAATGAAAAAAATTACGCTAATGTTAGGACTACTCGGCTTATCTGCGCTGGCCAATGCTGCAGATCCTTTAAATGGTACCGTTTGGAAAACGATTGACGACGAAACCAAGCAACCAAAGGCTATAGTAAAATTTACTGAGCAAAAAAATGGGACATTATCTGCAAGCATCCAATCGGTATTAACACCGGGTGAAGAAAATGCTTGTACAAAATGTGAAGGTCCGTATCACAATAAATCGCTGAAAGGTTTGACGATTGTGAAAGGCCTGAAAAATACAGGCGGAACCAGCTATGACAGTGGTTCGATCCTAGATCCAAAATCTGGTAAAACTTACAAATTGAAAGGCAACCTGACAGATGGTGGTAAGAAGCTTGAGCTACGCGGTTATATCGGCGTGTCTGCTTTAGGTCGTAACCAGACCTGGATTCGTGCCAAATAATGGATCAGAACCGTTCTCTAAAAACTACCATAAAAAAAGCCTGACCTCTGTCAGGCTTTTTTTATTCTTCCCATTTATCGAACGATTAGTCTTTTAACTCCCGATAAGCGGCTTCGTCAAAACCAGCGATAAAACCAGTTGCGGTCTGTAATACCGGACGTTTGATTAAGCTGGTATGAGTAGTTAAAGTGGTAATCAGATTATTTTCATTGGCAAGCGCATTTTCCTGCTCTTCAGTAGTAAGTTTACGCCAGGTAGTGCCTTTCTTATTCAGGACTACATCCTGACCCAAGGCATCCAGCCAGGTTTTGATGGTTTCTGCATCGATGCCCTGTTTTTTATAATCATGAAATTCATAACTCAGACCTTGCTCAGTCAGCAGATCAAAGGCTTTCTTCATCGAACTACAATTTTTAATTCCGTAAATTTTTAACATAGCTGCCATCTAAAAAATTTAAATCATGAACTAGCTTAACCAAATTGGCAGCAGCAGACCATGCAAAAGCAAATGAAAAAAAGGAAAAAATTTTAAATAGCAGAAAAGTCATGTCATCAAAATGACATCAAGCAGCTTTAATATGAGCAGCAAGAAAAAGAACAATCTAAATAATAAGAAAAATAAAAATTTGGGAATGATAGAAAGAGAAAACCCGCATTTAATCATCCTGATCATGCGGGTCTCGATCCAACGTCCAATGTCACATCCATGCAAAACAAACTAAATCTGATAGTTTGTTTTATTTTCTTCCTACGGCGTCCTGTCCTTATGTTGTCGTCCTGACATGTCCTTGTGCCGTAGCGCTATAATGCTATGTTATTACATTGAGATAAACCCAAAAAATACGTCATGTCATGTAAGAGATAAGCCTTAATTGAGTGAACAAATGTTCACTCAATCTTTAGGTCAGTTTTAGATTTTATAGTCAATAATTACGGGTGCATGGTCACTAAACCATTCATCTCTATAGACCCAGGCATTTACAGTACGGTCTTTCCAGTCCGGGGAACAGGCCTGATAGTCAATCCGCCAGCCCACGTTCTTGGCGCGTGCTTGTCCACGGTTTGACCACCAGGAGTATAATTCGGCTTCTTTGCGGACTTCACGGAAAGTATCCACGTAACCGAGTTCATCGTAGATATGATCTAGCCAGGCACGTTCGTGCGGTAAACAGCCCGAGGCTTTCTGGTTGCCCGACCAGTTTTTAATATCAATACGTTTATGCACAATATTATAGTCACCGCAGACAATCACCGATTTATTTTCATCGCGCCACTGTTTCAGGATTTTTGCATATTCTTCCAGAAAGTGATCTTTACGTGCCTGCGCTTCATCGCCCGAAGAACCTGAAGGTAAATACAGGGAACAGATATGCGCTGTTTTTTCCAGACCCAAGTCAAATTCTGCCGAGATAAAACGGCCTTGAGAATCAGCTAGTTCAAAACCCAGCCCATCGGTAATCGAAACAAAAGGCAGACGGCTGTAAATCGCTGTACCGGCATAACCTGGACGCTCGGCAGGGAACAGGTGAGTATACCAGCCTTCAGGCTTGAATTTGTCAGTCCACTGCGCATGGGTAATCCGGCTTTCCTGCATGCAGATCACATCGGCATCAGACTGTTCGATCCACTCTAGCAAGCCCTTGCTGACAGAGGAACGTAAACCGTTGACATTAATTGAAACGACACGAAGAATTTTTTGATCACCTGGATAGCTACTCTTTGGTATCATGCGCAAGTCTTACCCTTAATTAATGGATTTAGGAGCACCTCATGTCAACGCCAGCTCATTTTAACCCGCAAGCTTTTATCGAACTCGCATTATCACGTGGTGTGCTTAAATTTGGTGAGTTTACTTTAAAATCAGGACGTGTGAGTCCTTATTTTTTTAATGCTGGCTTGCTCAATGACGGTGAAGCCTTGTCATTACTGGCTTCTGGCTATGCTGCAAAATTAACTGGATGTGACAATGTTGAAGTGATTTTTGGACCAGCATACAAAGGCATTCCTTTTGTAGCAGCTACAGCAGTGGCACTGTCTCAAAATCATGGCGTAAGCGTGCCGTGGGGCTTTAACCGTAAAGAAGCCAAAGATCACGGTGAAGGTGGTGTGCTGGTAGGTGCTTCAGTGGAAGGGAAAAAAGTCTGGATCATTGATGATGTGATCACAGCTGGTACTGCGATTCGTGAAGTGGTCACTATCCTGAAAAATGCTGGTGCACAAATTGCAGGTGTACTGGTTGCTCTTGACCGTCAGGAAAAAGGCCAAGGTGAATTATCCGCCATTCAGGAAGTGCAAAAAGAACTAGAAATCCCAGTACATGCACTGATTACCATGAAAGATTTAATGAATTACCTAGATGCAAAAGGCGATAATGATGCATTGGCGAAGATGGAAGCTTATCGTGTGAAATACGGAATCTAAGACCTGATTCACCAGATAAAAAGTAAAGTCTTAGTAATCTAAGGCTTTACTTTTTATGGGAAGAAAAATTCTGTTCAGGCGACTGTATTTGAAAGAAATAATAAGATAGAAATTTTGATCTAGATAAACTTTAAATTCGATAAGTTATATTAGACCTCTTGCGAAAGTATCGTTTTACCTAATTTTTGAATTGGCTAAAACCTTATAAAAATGTAGCTTTGGGCTGTTTAAATTTTGACTAACGCAAGAAGTCTAATATATAAATCTTGATCAAAATTTTTCTATCAAAAAGAACAATATTTTTAGGGTCTGTTGACATTTACTGTTCATAATTAAACCTATAAAGGTAGCCATAAAAATATACAGGCTAAGGCAACAGCACTTTGATAATTTCTTTTGAGCTTGTCATATCGGGTAGCTATTCCTCTAAATTGCTTTAATCTACAAAACATATTTTCAACTAAATGCCTGATTTTATATAAATACCAGTCCATATGATCATTGTTCGATTGGCTATTTATTTTCTTTGGTATATTCGCTTTTGTCCCTGTTTTTCTGATCTGTTCAGGCAGTGGTTCTGAATCATAGCCTTTATCTGCGCAGACCACTTTTTTCTCTTTTAAGTCTAATGTTGATATTAAATCAGGTGCAACTTTGACGTCATGTGTGGTTCCATTGGTAATCATGAAATCAACAGGATTGCCATTTGCATCAACAATCAAATGTATTTTTGAAGAGTTTCCTCCTACACTTTTAGAAATGGATTGATTCGCTATACCGGCAGAATGTTGATGAGCACGTACGTGAGAGCCATCAATAAAAATCCACTACATATCGGGGCATGATGCTAATAATTTGAATAATCTAAGCAACTTACCACTGCTTGACCAACGATTAAAATGTTTGAAAATAGAGTTTGATTGACCGAAATAGGAAGGAATATCTCGCCACGGACAGCCTGTTCTAATTCTATAGAGAATAGCTTCAATAAAATTACGTAAGTTTGAGTTGTGATGAATAGATAAATTACGCAAAATAGTTTTCAACTTTTGCCAGTGTTGATCTGTCAGCATGGTACGAGGCATAGCGAATAGTAAAATTGGGTTTGGCGATTTGATTTTACTACTTCGCTATTTTTTAAGCTAAAAGTGTCAACACACCCTAAAAGAAACTCATTAAAGCATGAATTAAACCTCATAAAGCCTCTTTACAAATAAAATGAATAAGATAGTTATGATCATTGTTTACAAATTGTAATCCGTCTATATTAAAATAAACATTAAGTAATTAATTATAAGAATTTCATAATTTTAATTAATTTAAAATAAGAGTGTTAGGAATGGATTACTGGAACAGTGTTTTATTTGTATCGATTATAATGGTGGTAGGTTTAGCCATTATTGTCATGCTAGTGGGCTACAAGATGTGGAAAAACCTAGTGGTGACTTTACTAATCTCTACAACAATTGGTTTTCTGATTATATGTACTATTAACTTTATCTTTGGGGAAAATTTGCATTTGCCTTGGATTCCTGATCAGAGCTGGCATCATAAAATCACCTTGGAAATTGCCCTGATGAGTTTACTGATTGGTGGGGTCAGTACCTTTATTATTATGCTGGGAACCATGATTTCGAAAAATAATCGTTAAATTATAAAATTAGATGCATTTTCAAACAAGGTATTATTATTTTTTATTCAGGTTTTTAATCAATTTTATATCAAGATAAAATACTCAGGGTGAGTATATATACTGATTTGATTTAGAAGATATTAATCTTCGTGTATTTCACATTTTTTGCAGTCCAATAAGACGCCCAGTTTTTCTTTACGGCCTTGTTCGGTCATGACCCAAGGACGGTTTTGCCAAGGTGGATCATGCCGCACATGCTGACCATGACCACAGGTCAGTTCAGCGACCCAATGATTTTCTTCATCCAGATGAAAGCCGACAATTGCCTGCTGCATGATAAATGCTCTTGTTGATTAAAGTCTTTAAGCATTTATACAAAATTAGTCATGCAAAATCACCATAAACAAAAGAAACTGCACAGGCTATACTCCTTGCTAATGTATTTTTAAGAAAGAGCACACAGACATGCGCATACTTGTTGTGATGGATCCCATCGAAAATGTAAACCTGAAAAAAGATTCAACCATGGCCATGTTATGGGCAGCTGCACGCCGTGGACATGAACTCGGTTATGCATTACAGCAAGATTTATATATCGATCAAGGGAAGGCCTTTGGTCTGATCTCGCCTTTGCAGGTATTTGAAGACTATAACCATTACTACGAACTGGGTGAAAAGAAAAAAGAATCGATTGCGGCTTATGATGTGGTGCTGATGCGTAAAGATCCGCCATTCGACATGAACTTTGTCTATACCACTTATATTCTGGAACAGGCAGAACGTGAAGGAGCATGGATTATCAACAAACCGCAAAGCCTGCGTGACTGCAATGAAAAGCTGTTTGCTACTCAGTTCCCGCACCTGCAAGTTCCGACTTTGGTAACGTCGCAACAAAGCCTGATCCGTGAATTTTTAAAAGAACATGTTGATGTGATTGTAAAACCATTGGATGGTATGGGCGGCACCGGAATTTTCCGTATCTATCAGGATGGTATTAATATCGGCTCAACCATTGAAGTTCTGACCAACAATGGTAACCAGCCGATTATGGCACAGCGTTATATTCCTGAAATTGTAGAAGGGGATAAGCGTATTCTGATGATCAATGGCGAACCAGTACCATATTGTCTGGCCCGTATTCCGCAAAATGGTGAAGTGCGTGGCAATCTGGCAGCAGGTGGCTTAGGTCAAGCGCGTCCATTAACTGAGAATGATAGAGCCATTGCAGCGCAAGTGGGTCCTTATCTCAGAGAAAAAGGCTTGGTATTTGTTGGTCTGGATGTGATTGGTAATTATGTCACTGAGATTAACGTCACCAGTCCAACCTGTATCCGTGAAATTGATACCCAGTTTGGTACCTCCATTGCAGATGATCTGTTTGATGTACTGGAAGCCGGTCTGGATCAAGCCTAAGCTTTCAATAATAAAAAAGATCCTCATCCGAGGCTCTTTTTTATTGGGCATAACGCTTGAATAAAAACAAGGTCATTAAGATTCCTAATATGGAGAGGCTGGCGGTAACTGCCGCGATATAAGCCCAATTCTGTGTGGTCGAAACCAGTGCTGCGCTCAAAGGCGGCCCAAAAAATTGAGCACAGGCTGAAAGCTGTAAAACCAGACCCATACTGGCTGCTACGGCATTGGCGCGTGGGGCATGCTGCAAAGTAATAGCAAAAACAGTGGTCGGGATGATTCCACCAATGATAATCTGCCAGAATGAAGTATTTGATGGTGCTGGTTGAGTCGTCCTGTTGGGTGCACATGCTGCTGAATCTATTTGTAGATATCGTTTAATGATGCCTGCAATAATCAAGCATAGACTGCCGAGAATGGCCCAAATATTTTGCCAGTTCAGGTATTCGAGTAAAACAGGAATAATAAAAACAGCCAGACTGACACCCACGCCCATATAGGAACTCCAGAGTCCCATTTTAAAATTCAGTGTTTCAGGCTGGCTGATCCGTTTTACAATTGCAGCGCACACAAGGAAATAGTTAAAAATCCGATACTTTCGGTAAAGCGGAAGAAATATAAGGCTGTGGCATGCTGAATCCAGAGGCCAGCGATACTGCTCAGTCCTAAAATGATTAACGCCAGAATCAGGCAGCGCTTTAAACTCACTTTTTCCGAAAAAGCACCAATACAAAGGGCAAACAGCATCCCAGCCCCTTGCACTAAAGATAGAGAAAACCCGGTTTGTGTAAAACTTAAGCCTAAATCCTGTTGCAGAATGGGAATAACAGCAGACAGTTTACCGACATGCATGGCCGCCAGATAACCGGCTAAAATAATCCATAAGTCACGAATTGATATTTTTGACATCTATAATGCTTGAATCCATTTAAGGAATATGCAGATCAATTTGAAAAAATTTATTTAGATATAGGGATAACATAAAATTTTATTCAGATTTATATGATTTAGGCATAAGTTAATAGGATGAATTAAATGGAAAAACGGACAGTAAATAGTGAAAAATATATAGATTTAGGGGATAGCTAAAAAAAGATCAAATGAAAAATATTCAAAAATTATGCTGATATTTCACTTAAGTCTAAGGAAAAATGCAGACCTTATAATAAAACTAGTTTAAACTTCAAATTAGTATGAAAAAAACAATGAAACGCTTGTTGAAATAAGGTAAATAAACTTTCAAGGGCAAGCGTTTGTGATTACAATTGATGACTTAAATTAGACCTCCTGTTTCATTTTTAAAATTGAAGAATTAGACCGTGACCGACGCTCAGCAAAAACAGCCTAAACATGTCATGATGATGGCCGCAGGTACGGGTGGACATGTGTTTCCAGCGTTAGCCGTTGCAAAAGATTTACAACAACAAGGAATCGAAGTGTCCTGGTTGGCAACACCAGCAGGCATGGAAAACCGATTATTAAAAAACCATAATATTCCAATTTATCAAATCGATATTCAAGGTGTGCGTGGCAATGGTTTTGTGCGTAAAGCCTTGGCCCCCTTTAAAATTCTAAAAGCCACTCTTAGTGCCATGAAGCATATGAAACAGCTCAAAGTCGAAGCTGTTGCAGGCTTTGGCGGTTATGTGGCAGGACCGGGTGGTCTGGCAGCGCGGATCTTGGGTATTCCTGTGATTATTCACGAGCAGAATGCAGTCGCGGGTTTTACCAATACCCAGTTGTCACGGGTCGCTAAAATAGTATGTCAGGCTTTTCCTGATACTTTTCCGGCACAAAATAAAGTGGTGACCACTGGGAATCCGGTACGTAAAGAAATTACAGAAATTTTAAATCCGTCCTGGCGTTATCAGGAGCGGGAAAAAGCTGGCCAGCCGTTACGAATTCTGATTGTTGGTGGTTCACTTGGGGCACAAGCCTTAAATGAACGTGTGCCGGAAGCCTTGAAACAGTTGAATGTGCCGTTAAATGTTTATCACCAGTGTGGTCAAAATCATGCTGAAGCAACGCGCGCACGTTATGCAGACAAACCAGCCTCCTTGCAGGTTGAAGTTCAGCCTTTTATTGAAGATATGGCTCAAGCTTATAGCGATGCCGATCTGGTCATTTGCCGTGCCGGTGCACTAACGGTTACTGAAATTGCAACTGCTGGCGTAGCTGCAATTTTTGTACCGCTACCAAGTGCGGTTGATGACCATCAGACTGCGAATGCCAAATTCCTGGCCAATCAGCAGGCAGCCAAAATCTGCCCACAGCCCACCTTGACGCCAGACAGTTTAAAAACCTTATTAGAGCCGATGCTTGACCGTCAGGTATTGATGGAAATGGCGGTAAAAGCACGCCGTCAGGCTCAACCCGATGCGACCCAGCATGTGGTCCGTTTAATTCAAGAATTGTAATCCGAGTAAATTATGTCTCCAGTAACCCCAGCAGACCAAGCAAAGAAATTAATTAAAGTCCCGGAAATGCGCCGGATCAAGCATATCCATTTTGTAGGGATTGGTGGTGCAGGGATGTGTGGGATTGCAGAAGTACTGAAAAACCAGGGGTATAAAGTTTCTGGTTCAGACATCAAAGCCTCTAAAACTACGGCTCAATTAGAAGAAAATGGTATCAAGGTCTATATCGGCCATGCAGCCAGCAACATCAAAGGTGCCAATGTCATCGTGGTATCTACCGCGATTGATAAGGAAAACCCGGAAATCAAGGCAGCCCTTGAAACCCGTACACCGGTAGTCCGCCGTGCAGAAATGCTGGGTGAGCTGATGCGCTACCGTCACGGAATCGCGGTTGCAGGCACTCACGGTAAAACCACAACCACCAGTCTGATCACTTGTATGTTAGCAGAAGAAAATCTGGATCCAACTTATGTGATCGGCGGCTTGCTGAACCGTACTGGTGTGAATGCCGCTTTGGGTGCGAGCCGTTATATCGTGGCAGAAGCCGATGAGTCAGATGCATCATTCCTGTATCTAGAACCAATGGCTGCCGTGGTAACCAATATTGATGCTGACCATATGGATACTTATGGGGGTAGCTTCGATGTCTTGAAAGACACCTTTATCCAGTTCCTGCAAAAACTGCCATTCTATGGTTTGGCGGTTGTGTGTGGTGATGATGCCAATATCCGTGAAATCATGCCGCGTATTGGTCGTCCATTACTGACTTATGGTTTTAATGAAGACAATGACATTCGTGCTGTCGATGTTGTACAAGAAGGTATGCGCAGCCACTTTACCGTATTACGTAAAGATCGTGAGCCGCTACGTGTTACTGTAAATCAACCGGGTCTGCACAATGTACTCAATGCCTTGGCTGCAATTGGTATTGCGACAGATGAAGGCGTATCCGATGCAGCTATTTGCCGCGCACTGGAAGGCTTTAGTGGTGTAGGTCGTCGTTTCCAGGTACAAGGCCAATTCGAGCTTGAAGGCGGTGATGTGAAACTGGTCGATGACTATGGTCACCATCCAAAAGAAGTAGAAGCCACTATTAAAGCCGCTCGTGCCAGCCATCCAGATCGCCGTCTGGTGATGATGTTCCAGCCGCACCGTTTTAGCCGTACCCGTGACTGTTTTGATGACTTCGTAGAAGTGCTTTCACAAGTCGATCAACTGCTCTTACTTGAAGTGTATCCGGCAGGGGAAAAGCCAATTGTAGGTGCAGATAGCCGTGCATTGGCTCGTAGTATTCGTTTACGTGGGGAAGTTGAACCAATTCTGATTGATCCGGTCGAGGGGAACCTGAGCCAGGTGATGAAAAAGGTATTGCAAGCAAATGACTTGTTATTAACCCAAGGCGCAGGTAATGTTGGAGCAATCTCAATCGAACTTGCTCAAAATCATTTATATGTAAAGTAAAATAGTCATGTTATGACTAATTGAACAGATTCAAAAAGTTTAAGGATATAAACGTGTCAAATGCTTCAAAATTCGGAAAAGTTGCCGTATTGCTGGGTGGTAAATCTGCAGAGCGTGAGGTTTCGCTAGATAGTGGAACCGCCGTACTTGAGGCATTAGTGCGTTCTGGGATCAATGCAGAAGCGTTTGATCCACAAGAGCGTAGTGTTACCGAGCTGGTAAATTATGATCGTGCGTTTGTGGTATTGCATGGCCGTGGCGGTGAAGACGGCCAGATTCAGGGCGCGCTGGAATGGTTGAATATTCCATATACCGGTACAGGCGTACAGGGTTCTGCCATTGGTATGGATAAAGTCAAAACCAAACAGGTTTGGCAGGGTTCAGAATTACCTACTGCGCCATACCGGATCGTGACCAAAAACTCGAATGCTCAAGAAATTGTATCTGCTCTAGATTTGCCGCTGATCATTAAGCCTGTACACGAAGGCTCAAGTATTGGCATGAGTAAAGTTGAAAAAGTAGAAGACTTTGCCGATGCGATTGCCAAAGCGACTGAACATGATGCCGTGGTTATGGCAGAGAAATGGATCACAGGCCGTGAATTTACCATTGTGATTCTGAATGGTCAGGCTTTACCTGTCATTCGTCTGCAACCGCCAGAAGATGTGGCTTTCTATGACTATGAAGCTAAATATCAGCGTAATGATGTGGAATATGGCATTCCATGTGGCTTGAGCGAATCTGAAGAGAAAGAATTGCAAGCCTTGGCCCTACGTGCTTTCCAGGCAGTGGGTGCAAGTGGTTGGGGCCGTATTGATGCAATGCAGGATGAGCAGGGCAAGTTCTGGTTACTGGAAGTGAATACAGTTCCGGGTATGACCAGTCACTCTCTGGTACCAAAAGCGGCTGCAGCAATTGGCTATAGTTTTGATACGCTCTGTGTAGCGATTCTGGAACAAACATTAAACGGTGCGGCATACTAAGTTATGGCTCAACTCCCAGCAACCATGCGCCGTAAACGTGCTGCGATTACCTCAATTCACGACAAGCCGCCGACACGCAAAGAGAAACTGACCAACCTGGGTGGTTGGGCCTTGTTGTGTGTCGCGCTGGTGGTGCTGGCTTTTGGGATTTTTGGCCTGTACAAGGTGATGACTGATGCTCAGGTAGCAGAGCTGAAAGTGGCAGGAACGCGTTCAGCAGCTGAAGAGCGTCAGGTCATGCAGTACGTATCACCGATTGTGACTGAAAACTATTTCACTTCGGACCTGGAATCGATTCGTGACCGCGCACTGGAATTGTCCTGGGTGGACCGTGTGGTGGTATCTCGTGCCTGGCCAGACAAGATTCATGTCCGGGTAATGCCGCATCATGCTATTGCCCGATGGGGTACAGGACGACTGCTGAGTGATAGTGGCATTATTTTCACTGAAGTCAGTTCTAAAGATTATTCAGCTTTACCGTTGCTGCATGGACCCTCTACTCATGCAAATACCATGATGCGACGTTATAATGAAATCAATCAGTTATTTTTACCACAAGGTATTCGTTTAAAAGAATTATATTTAACTGAACGAATGACGTGGTTTATGCAGTTTGATTCAGGTTTGCGTGTAATTGTCGATAAAGACCAGACCATGAGCAAATTGCAACGTTTGAGTCATCTGTCCTATAGCGAACTAAAACCGGTATGGTCAAAAATTTCAGCGATTGACCTGCGTTATCGTAATGGATTGGCGATTCAATGGAAAAATTCAATTCCGCCTAAAATTGTAAATGGTCAATTTATTGTAACCATTAATGACACGGGCGTTGAGAATAATGTGACAGTAAAGCCATAATGACCGGCTTTAAAAACTAGAGGCCTTATAAAGCCATAAATCTAACAAACACGTAATGGTAGTAGTTAATAATGAGTGAAGCTGTTCCCTCGGTTGTGGCGATTGACATTGGGACACACAAAGTTTCAGTTTTGATTGGTAAGGTACACGCGCCAGACAATATCCAAGTGATTGGGATGGCGACCGCTCGTAACCGAGGCATGAATAAAGGAAAAATTGTCAGTCTCGATAAAGTCATTACCGCCATTAAAAACGCCGTACAAGAAGCGGAAGATATGGCTGAATGTCGTGTGCATTCTGCGTGGATTTCGATCCCAAGTGCTGAATTAAAAAGCTTTTATGCCTCGGGTAGTACCACCATTGATAATAGTGAACATTCAATTACGACCAGTGAAGTGGTGCGGGCACTTGAGCTGGCCAAGGCCAGTCATGTCACCTCAGATCACTATCTGGTCAGTGCGGTACCTTTAGGCTTCGAGCTGGATGATGCACCGGAATGGGTACTCAACCCGATCCGTATGTCGGCACATAGCATGACCGGGCATTATCATTTGATGATGTTACCGATCAGCACCATGCAGAATATTGACCGCGCTTTAAAAGGGGCCAATATCGGTGTGGAGAAAATGGTGGTGTCCTGTCTGGCTACCGCTGAAGCCAGCCTGCTCAAAGATGAAAAAGAATATGGCGTGTGTCTGGTGGATATCGGTGCGGGAACCACCAATGTCGCTGTTTATCTGGATGGCCGTCTGGCGCTAACCCATACCATCCAGCGTGGTGGTGAACATGTCACCCGTGATATTGCAGCGGTTTTACAGACGACCACAGAAGAAGCAGAACGTCTGAAATTGCTCTATGGCTGTGTTGATCTGAAAGTGGTTAAACCAGAGCATATGATTCAGTTCCAGGGCATTGATGGACCACAAACTATCAGCCGGATTGAACTGACTGAAATTATCATGGCACGTTATGAAGAAATCATGGGTCTGGTGCGTGATGAACTGGTGAACCATGGCGCAATGCAAGGCCTTTATCATGGTGTGGTGCTGACTGGTGATGCCAGTCAGATTGAAGGTATGGTCAGCTTTGTACGTCGTACCTTGGGTGTGTCCGCGCATCTGGGCAATCCGCCGGTACAGGTCTATGCGGATGAACAGCACCAAGCAGCTTTACGTCGTTCCCAGTACGCAACAGTGGCTGGTTTGCTGATGTTTAGCCAGAGTGATACCCAGGAAACCCTCGTTGAAACTGAAGACGGGGATAAGTTATCAGTTACACAGCGCATTAAACGGGCATGGTCAGGTTTTAACGAAACGTTAAAAGCGATCTTTTAAGCGATTTTTATTGTGAATATTGTTGGGAAGTTGTAGTTAATTGGGCTTGTACTTGACAAGTGCCTGCTTGAGCAGCATTCTTAAAAACAATTTTTATCAAGATTAAGGCAGTATACGGGCTTAGTGACTGCCAATTATGAATTAGGAATTTTATAGGTCATGGCCTCATTTGAATTTTTCGAAGAAGATCATAGCGATAGCAATGGTCAAGCCCGTTTCACTGTATTTGGTGTAGGTGGTGCGGGTGGTAATGCTGTACAGCATATGTTGCAGTCCGATATCCAGGGCGTAAAGTTCGTCTGTGCCAATACAGACAAACAGGCACTGGATCGCATGGAAGCCGAATTTAAAATTCAGCTGGGTGAGCAAAGTACACGTGGTCTGGGTGCTGGAGCAAATCCACAGGTCGGTCAAGCGGCAGCAGAAGAAAGCCGTGAACTGATCCGCCAGCAGCTTGAAGGTACCGATATGGTATTCGTTACTGCCGGTATGGGTGGCGGTACAGGTACCGGTGCTGCGCCAGTCGTTGCTGAAATTGCCAAAGAAATGGGCATCCTGACTGTTGGTGTCGTGACTACGCCATTCAACTTTGAAGGTAAACGCCGTTTGCAATCTGCCGAGAAGGGGATTGAAGCGCTAGAACAGCACGTAGATTCTCTGATCATCATTCCAAACCAGCGTCTATTGAAAGTCTTTCGTGATATTTCAATGAAGGATGCGTATAAAAAAGCGGATGATGTACTGTTGAATGCAGTACGTAGTATCTTTGATCTGGTGGTACGTCCTGGTCACATTAACCTTGACTTCGCCGATCTGAAAACTGCAATGAGTACGCGTGGTTATGCCATGATGGGTGTAGGCTTGGGGCGTGGTGAAAACCGTGCACGTCAGGCAGCAGAGCAGGCGATTCGCAGCCCATTATTGGATAATGTCACCATCATGAATGCTAAAGGTATTCTGATTAACGTGACTGGCGGTGATGACGTAACCTTCGGTGAAATTGAAGAAATTACTGATGTTGTAAACCAGATCGTGGATCTGGACGAAGGTCAGGTCTTCTACGGTACAGTATTTGATCCGGATGCTCGTGATGAAATTAGTGTAACGGTGATTGCGACTGGTTTGACTCGCCATGCTGCAGATTCGGTTGAGCCAACTAAACGCGCGAATGTACAGGCAGCACGTCCATCATCTCCGGCAGTAGTTGAAGATGATGATGTACCGGCAATTCAGCGTCAGCAAAATGAAGCAGGTGCAGCAGCTAATCCTGCAGCTTCAGTTTCTAGCCCACGCCCAACACCAATGAGCATCCAAGATTACCTTAAAAATCAACAGCGTAAGTAATATGTAACAGCATGTGTTTACTATGATTGCACAGAAAAGGTGGCTTTAGAGCCACCTTTTGTTTTTTATCAATGGCCAAATATGCTAACGTATAGCGGTTTTATTGGTGAACAGATGATAAAAAGCATGTTGAAACAACGTACCCTGCAACGTATCGTGAAAGCGAGCGGAATCGGTCTTCATAGTGGGCAGAAGGTTATGATTAACTTTGTGCCACACCACGCCGATGGGGGCATTGTGTTTCGTCGTATTGATCTGGCGCCACCTGTCGATATTCCTGCGGATGCCCTATTGATCCAGGAAGCCTTCATGTGTTCAAATCTGGTTCAGTCAAATGCCAAAGTCGGTACGATCGAGCATGTGATGAGCGCCATTGCGGGATTAGGTATTGATAACCTGATTATTGAAGTGTCAGCTTCAGAAGTTCCCATTATGGATGGCAGTGCCGGACCTTTCATTTATCTGCTCATGCAGGGCGGCTTGCAAGAACTAGATGCACCAAAGAAATTTATTAAAATTATTAAACCTGTTGAAGCCCTGATCGATGATAAACGGGCAATTTTTAGCCCACATGACGGCTTTCAGCTAAATTTCACTATTGATTTTGATCATCCTGCCTTCAAAAAAGAGCATCAGTCTGCCAGCATCGATTTTTCTACAGAAACCTTTGTTTATGAAGTCAGTGAAGCGCGTACATTTGGCTTTATGAAAGACCTTGACTACTTGAAAGCCAATAATCTGGCTTTGGGTGCAAGCTTGGAAAATGCGATCGGTGTAGATGAAACCGGCGTGGTCAATGAAGAAGGTTTGCGTTTCTCGGATGAGTTTGTACGTCACAAGATTCTGGATGCAGTAGGTGATTTATACCTGCTAGGCCACCAGATTATTGCCAAATTTGATGGCTACAAATCAGGGCATGCTTTGAATAACCAACTATTGCGTAACGTGAAAAGTGACCCAAGCAGCTATGAAATTGTAACATTTGATGACGTAACTCAATGTCCAATTAGTTATGTAACTGTGACATAAGTCCTTGTCTTTGTGTCTTTGTGTTATAACTTAGCCGCATCTAATGTGATACCTGTCACATAAAAACAACATTGGAATTTATTACATCTCATTGCAATGTTACTTTTTATTGCTTGCCAAACGTAGTAAAGCTTGGCTAAGCTTAGGGTCGCTTATAAAGTCAGCAGCACCGCGGAGTAATTCCTGTGTTTCTGGACTCAAGGCTCTTTCAGATTTTTCTGGAACCGGTTGAACAGGGGATGGATTCCTTAAGCAAACTTGGATTTTAGTGAGATCTTTTAATTCGTTTATTTGAGAGAGTTGTGAGATGTATTGCTTTTGAAGATAGGCCAATTGAGAAATCATGGCTTGGTTTTCACCGGTAATCGTTAACACACCATTTTGATAGCAGGCAACTTGCCATTGTTCGGGTTGAGGCAATAGCGGTTGTACGAGTTTCGTAAGCTTCTGCCATGCAGAAACTTGTGATGAGAGAAACGAAAAGTTTCCTGTTTTTATCTGTTTTCTTGTTTTTTGAAAAACGTTGACAGGTTCCGACATACATAATTCCTACATGTTTATGTCTTAATCTTATGCGCTTCTTAAAGTGGATATCAAGGAAGAGATCTTCAAGAAACTCGATTAGCAGTTTAGAGAGGTTTTTTATGCATATGCCTATGCGACGTATCCTATTGGCATTTTCTATTTCGGTTTCAGCTGCTTCAGTAGCTTTTGCAGATTTAGTGGATCTGAATCAACAAGATGCTACACCTGACCGTCTTGAGCAGTTAACACGTACTTTATCGCAGGGTTCTTATACCCATCCTGAAGATATTGATATTCCCGCACAAACCAAATTAAATGTTCAGCTATTTGAAAAACCGGTTGAACTGAATAATCAGACCATTGCCCAAAAATATGGCAATTCTTCATCCAGCAAAGTTGCATCTTCAAATAACCCTTATTCATGGCTAGTGGCTCATCCATTACCAGACATGAAACGTGTCAGCTCAAGTTTCGGTGGTCGTACCATGGGTGGCCGTGCTGAAAATCACTCAGGCCTGGATCTGGCTGCTGCAAGCGGTACACCGATCTACGCAACTGGTCTTGGTATCGTAACCAAATCGGGTTGGGGTACAGGTTATGGTCAGTATGTCGAAATTAACCATGGTAATGGATACCTTACTCGTTATGCCCATGCTTCACGCTTGATTGCACGTGTGGGAGATCAGGTGCAAGCCGGTGATCATATTGCGAATGTAGGTTGTACAGGTCGTTGTACAGGTCCTCATCTACACTATGAAGTAGTAAAAGACGGTCAACGTAAAAATCCTTCAACTTATTTAGCAATGTTACCTTAAACGTAGCTTTGCTCAAAATAACTGAAATACTTTAATGCGTCTGATACTTGATACTCATAAAATATCAATCAAACCGCTTTTAAGGCAATTAGGCTGAACATTTCTTCCAGGGAGTAGAGAAGGAGTTCGGTCTAATTGCTTTTAGATATTATATTATCACCGAGAATTATAACTGTCGTATAAAAAATCGCCATCATTGACTTCTTTTTGTTACTTTGTGTAATAAAGTGTCAATGGATATTTAGATAATAAATAGTACTCCAGAACCGCATTCAGCCAGAGCCATACCTGCATAAGCCGTAAATATGATACATATAAGTGATCAATTTGGCTTTCAGGAACTGTAGATTATGGCGTTTTATGGAGATACCGACGCTCAAGAAACCCAAGAATGGCAAGACGCTTTTGACTCCGTTTTGCAGCACATGGGAACCGAGCGCGCCGCCTTTTTACTTGAAAAACTTTATCAACGCGCAATTGCCAAACATGTTCCTATTCAGCGTTTAAATACTCCCTACTTAAACACTATTTCTGTAGAAGAACAACCTGCGATGCCGGGCGACCAGGATATGGAGCGCCGTATTCGCGCGCTGATACGCTGGAATGCTTTGGCAATGGTGCTTCGCGCAAATAAATCCGGTGATGACCTGGGTGGTCATTTGGCCAGCTTTGCTTCATCTGCCACTTTATATGATGTGGGTTTTAACCATTTCTTCCGTGCCAATAACGACAGCTTCGGTGGCGACCTGATTTACTATCAAGGTCACTGTGCACCGGGGATTTATGCCCGCTCATTTTTAGAAGGCCGCTTAACTGAAGAGCATCTCAATAATTTCCGTCGTGAAGTCGGCGGTAAAGGCCTGCCTTCTTATCCTCATCCTTACTTGATGGCAGACTATTGGCAGTTCCCGACGGTATCGATGGGTCTCGGTCCAATCATGTCGATCTATCAGGCTCATATTCAAAAGTACCTGATGAACCGTGGCCTGATTAAGGAAGAAGACCGTAAAGTCTGGGCGTACCTGGGCGATGGCGAAATGGATGAGCCGGAAAGCTTGGGTGCGATCTCACTGGCGGGTCGTGAGAAGCTGGACAACCTGATCTGGGTGGTGAACTGTAACTTGCAGCGTCTGGATGGTCCGGTACGTGGTAATGGCAAGATCATTCAGGAACTTGAGTCATTATTCCGTGGTGCTGGCTGGCGCGTGATTAAAGTTGTCTGGGGTCGTCACTGGGATCCGCTACTGGATAAAGACAAATCTGGTGCACTCAAAGCGATTATGGAAGAAGCAGTGGATGGTGATTACCAGCGCTATCAGGTGAAAGGTGGTGCCTACGCACGCGCACATTTCTTTGGTAAATATCCAGAAGCAGAAGCTTTGGTCAAAGACCTGAGCGATGAAGATATCGATAATCTGAACCGTGGTGGTCATGATCCATACAAAGTCTTTGCTGCCTATGCAGAAGCGACCAAGGCCAAAGGTCAGCCAACGGTGATTCTGGCGAAAACCGTAAAAGGTTATGGTCTGTCTGATGAAATTGAAGCGGTGAACAAGACGCACCAAATCAAGAAAATGCAGCTAGAATCATTGAAATACGTACGTAATCGTTTCAACTTGCCTTTTACTGATGAACAACTGGAAGAAATTCCATTCTACCGCCCAAGCGAAAACTCGCCTGAAATTAAATATATGAAGGCACGCCGTGAGGCACTGGGTGGTTATCTGCCAGCACGTCGCAAAGAAAGCGAATCTTTACCGATTCCTGAGCTCTCTGTTTTTGATGCTGTGCTTAAAGGTTCAAACGGTAAAGAACAGTCCACCACCATGGTCATGGTCCGCTTAATCTCTGCCTTATTAAAAGAGAAAGCAATCAAGGACCGTGTGGTCCCGATTGTTCCGGATGAAGCACGTACCTTTGGTCTGGAAGGGATGTTCCGTCAATTGGGGATCTATGCAGCGCATGGTCAACAATATACCCCTGAAGATCAGGAACAGTTGATGCATTACCGTGAAGCCAAAGACGGTCATATGTTACAGGAAGGGATTAACGAAGCCGGTGCAATGAGTGCATGGGCAGCCTTGGCGACCAGTTATTCAACCAATAACTTGCCAATGATCCCGATGTACATGTACTACTCAATGTTCGGCTTCCAGCGTATCGGCGATATTGCTTGGGCAGCAGGTGATGCACAGGCGCAAGGTTTCTTGCTAGGTGCAACCGCTGGCCGTACTACCTTAAATGGTGAGGGCTTGCAGCATCAGGATGGTCATTCGCATATTCTGGCCAACACCATTCCAAACTGTGTCTCTTATGACCCGTGCTTTGGCTATGAGCTTGGCGTAATCGTGCATGATGGTCTGCAACGTATGTATGTGAATCAGGAGCGTGTGTTCTATTACCTGACTCTGATGAACGAAAACTATGAACATCCACCAATGCCACAAGGTGCAGAAGAAGGCATCAAGCGTGGTATGTATCTGCTGGAAGAAGACGAAAAGGCGACGGTTCAGTTGATGGGTTCAGGCGTTATTCTGCGTGAAGTCATCAAGGCCGCAAAAATCCTGCGTGAGGAATATCAGATTCATGCCAATGTCTGGAGCGTGACCAGCTTTAACGAACTGGCTCGCGATGGTATGGCATGTGAAGAATATAACCGCCTGCATCCATTGGCTGAAGAAGCGAAAGAGCCATGGGTATCTCAGCAGTTACGTGACAAGGACGGTATTGTGGTATCGGCCACCGATCACATGCGCGCCTATAGTGAACAGATTCGTGCCTATCTTCCAGACAGTCGTCCGTTCGTAGCCTTGGGTACCGATGGTTATGGCCGTTCAGATACACGTGGCAATCTGCGTAGCTACTTTGGTGTCGATGCTGCGCATATTGTCGTGGCAACCCTGAAAAAACTGGCAGATGAAGGTGAAGTCGATGCACGTTTAGTGAAAGACGCGATCTCTAGCTTTGAGTTAGATACTGATCGTCCGGTGGCTTGGGCACCTCAGGCGACTCCTGAATTGCATCCAGTTGCTGACTACAAAGAGGAGAACTAATCATGCAAATTACGACTCCAGATATTGGTGTAGATAAGGCAACTGTGGCAGAAATCCTGGTGAAGGTGGGTGACACCATCGCTGTAGATGAAAGTATTGTGCTGCTGGAATCAGATAAAGCCTCTGTTGAAGTGCCAAGCACTTCAGCAGGTGTAGTTAAAAGCATCCTGATCAATCAGGGTGATGAAGTATCTGAAGGTATTGTCCTGATCGAACTGCAGGCTGAAGATGATGCCGGTACGGTAGAAAGTCAGGAAGCTGATGCTGCTGACAAAACTTCGGAAAATACCCCAACTGAATTGCCTGATGAGGAAATCCTGCAGGAAGTGGCGACACATCAGCCCAAAGCCTCTAGTCAAAATGAACAGTCCTCTCAATCGACTTCTACATCTACTGTAGAAGTGAAATTGCCGGATATTGGTGTAGAAAAGGCCCTGGTGGGTGAAATTCTGGTTCAGGTTGGCGATGAAGTTGAAGTTGATCAAAGCCTGGTCGTGGTTGAATCTGATAAAGCGACAGTTGAAGTACCAAGTACAGTTGCTGGTACTGTAGAGGCGATTCATATTCAGGAGGGCGATTCAGTCAAAGAAGGAGTGCTGATTCTGACAGTGAAAACTACAGATTCGGCACCAGCTGCTGAGCAAGCAGCGCCTCAAGCGGAAGAAAAGCCAAAAGCTCAAGCAACACCTGAAGTCAAAACTGAAACAGCACCACAACAGGCGGCATCCCCTGCAGGCGATATTGAAGTAAAAGTACCTGACTTGGGTGTAGACAAGGCAGCTGTAGCAGAAATTCTGGTACAGGTCGGTGATACGGTTGAAAAAGATCAGAGCATCATTGTGGTCGAGTCAGATAAAGCGACAGTAGAAGTGCCAAGCACGACTGCCGGAGTGATTAAGGCGATTCATGTTGAGCTGGGCCAGAATGTTTCTGAAGGCGTGGCACTGATTACGATTGAAGCTGAAGGACAAGCAGCACCTGCTGCTCCAGCGGAAAAATCAGAAGCACCTGCAGCTAAAGCTACGCCTGCACCAGCCGCAGCGCCAAAAGCTGACACTGCTGCTGTGACGCCTGAAATGCATAGTGCAGACAAGCTTAGCAAAGAGCAGAATGCTGCCAATGCCAAAGTTTATGCCGGTCCTGCTGTGCGTAAACTGGCTCGTGAACTGGGTGTGGTATTGGCAGAAGTGAAAGCTTCTGGCCCGCATGAGCGTCTAATGAAAGAAGACCTGTTTGCGTATGTGAAAGATCGTCTGACTGCACCGCAAACAACAGCTGCACCTGCGGCAGCTGCAGCTCCTGCAGGCTTGCCAAAACTGCCTGATTTCAGTGCTTTTGGTGGGGTAGAAGAGAAAGCTTTGACGCGTCTGCAACAGGTTTCGATTCCGCAGTTATCGCTAAATAACTACATCCCACAAGTGACCCAGTTTGATGCAGCAGACATCACTGAGCTGGAAGCTTGGCGTAATGAGCTGAAAGGCAACTTCAAGAAAGAAGGTATTGGCCTGACCATTATGGCTTTCATTATCAAGGCTGTGGCTTATCTGCTTAAAGAAGAGCGCGAGTTTGCCGGTCACCTGTCTGATGATGGTAAATCAGTTTTGCTACGTAATGAGATCCATATGGGCATTGCGGTTGCGACGCCAGATGGCTTGACTGTTCCTGTATTACGTAACCCGGACCAGAAGTCGATTAAGCAGATTGCTATTGAGCTGGGTGAGTTAAGCCAGAAAGCGCGTGACAAGAAATTGTCACCTAAAGATCTGCAAGGGGCGAATTTTACCATTACCAGCTTGGGTTCAATTGGTGGTACAGCATTTACGCCGTTGGTGAACTGGCCACAAGTGGCGATCCTGGGTATTTCTCCAGCAACTATGCAACCGGTATGGAATGGTGAGGGCTTTGATCCACGTCTGATGCTGCCATTGTCGTTATCTTATGATCATCGGGTAATTAATGGCGCAGATGCTGCACGCTTTACCAATAAGCTGACCAAGTTATTAAAGGATATTCGTACGCTCTTGATCTGATTCATGAATGTTTAAAAATAAAGACCCTGCTTCGGCAGGGTTTTTTAATATGACAATTTGTAAATATAAACACGGTTGGCTATAATGAGCGCACTTCATTGGGGAGTAGCCGCCTTTTGCGCAAAGCAGAAGGGTGATGGTCAACATATTTGCTCAACAGGGCATGGTCATCATAGCAAAGAACCAAATGAGCTTCTCGAAGCTTTCTTTTGTTGGCAAGACCTTTGATTTACCACTCTGCAGATATGGCTGGCAGGAGGGGTGAGTCATAGGTATGTAAATTGCTGGCCAGAGAAACACATCATGCTTTCTGCTTTTCTGATCTCATTAGCTGTTGTTGCCTTATCTGAAATGGGCGATAAAACGCAACTGCTTGCTCTATTACTTGCCGCACGTTTTCGTAAACCTGTTCCAATTCTCTTCGCAATCTTTTTGGCGACAGTCGTCAACCATGGCGTTTCCGCAGTCTTAGGTCAATGGATCACCACAGTGCTTAGCCCAACAGTCTTGCTGTGGATTGTATCGCTTGGTTTTATTGCGATGGCGGTGTGGATGTTAATTCCCGATGAATTGGATGATGAATCAGAAAGTATCAATAAATGGCAAAAATATGGGGTATTCGGTGCCACATTTGTGTTGTTTTTCTTGGCAGAAATCGGCGATAAAACTCAAATTGCAACAGTCGCTTTAGCCGCGCGCTTTGACAGTATTGGTTGGGTCACTTTGGGTACTACGATCGGTATTATGTTGGTAAATGCACCAGCGGTATTTATTGGTAATAAATTGGCAGAAAAATTACCAATTTCGCTCATTCATAAAATTGGCGCTTTGGTTTTCTTAATAATTGGTCTGGCAGCATTGGCACAACACTATTTATTTTGAGTGTTAAAGATATCGTAAATCCTGAGCTAATTGCTCGGGATTTTTTGCCTAAAAATGTGACTTAATTAACTGATATTATAGATAATATTGATCTGATTTTTATTGTAAGTTTCTCTAAATAAATATATGTTATTCACCTATAGAATATACATTTTTTACATAAAAATTTTGGGGAATGGGCATGGCTTTTGAACGTACTACATCACAAGTACTTTATGATGATGGAACGCATAAATGCATCAGTTTTACCAGCTTGGTAAAAGGTGAAGGTGTACAGGCAAACCAATTCCTGATTATTGATAATGAGCGTGCTGCAGTACTTGATCCGGGTGGTGATTTGACCTATGTACCGTTGACCATGGAACTGAACCGCTATACCCGGTTAAGCAATCTGGATTATGTGATGGCATCGCATCAGGATCCGGACATTATTACGTCCATGCCGCGCTGGCTGGTCTATACCGAAGCCAAAGTCGTAGCTTCCAAGCTCTGGGCGCGTTTCTTACCGCATCTGAATTCAGCCTTTATGAGTGACCGTATGAAAGGTAACTGGCTGGATCGTCTGGTTGAATTGCCGGATCATGGTCAGATCATTCCACTCGGTCAATCCAGCATTATTGCCATTCCAGCACACTTTTTACATTCAGTCGGTAATTTCCAGTTTTATGACCCGATTGCCAAGATCCTGTTTTCTGGTGATATGGGCGCGTCAATGGTCGAGGATGCTTCAAAGCCACTGGAAAATTTTGCGGCGCACATTCCGAAAATGAAGGGATTTCACCAACGCTACATGTGCAATAACAAGGTGATTCGTTTATGGGTGCAGATGGTACGTACCATGGATGTCGACATGATTGTGCCGCAGCATGGAACACCATTTGTGGGTAAAGAACAGATTAACCAGTTTCTGGACTGGATTGAAACACTGGAATGTGGCACTGATTTAATGGATGAAACTGTTTTTACTTGTCCTGAATAGTTCAAGAAAATTTTAAATTTTTTCTTGAGTAGAAAAACAACATTTTTTATATTTTCCGCCTGCAAAAAATTGTTTTTGATGACGAGAATTTATAAGAAATGTTGTCTCAAGTTCCTACACAAGATGCATGTTTAAGTTGTGGCGCATGTTGCGCCTATTTCAGGGTTTCATTTTATTGGGCAGAGGGGATTCCCATGCCTGAGCACTATACTGAACCTGTCACTTCCGTCTATTCATGCATGGCGGGAACCAATCAAAAAAATCCGCGTTGTATTGCGCTCGAAGGTAGCATTGGCGAACAGGTGAGTTGTGGCATGTACGAACTACGTAGCTCATCCTGTAAAGAAGTTCAGATTGCTGATGCCCAGTGCAATAAGGCACGGATGGCACACAATATGATTCCATTCATCCAGATTGAGCCGGATGAAGCCGAAAATGATGATAATTTCGAACGGGTGAGCTAAATCCAAACTCAAGATTTAAAAAGCAGGGTATGGACTCTGCTTTTTATGGGAGAAAAAATTAGTAGGGGATTTTGTAAACCGAATAAATATGATGACCGCTCTGGCATATTTAAATTGTTGATTGAATAGTCAAATTTACAGGTTTAGATATTCGGATTAAATCTAAGTCCAGATTTAGACAAAATAAATTTTGCAATTGCAATGAAATTTAGAGCTAAATTTGTTTATAATAGCGCACGGAAATTACCAGTGAGACTGTTATGTTGACCATCGTTCAAGACGCGTTAACCTTCGATGATGTCCTATTACTCCCTGCCTACTCTACTGTTCTCCCAAAAGATGTCTCTCTAAAGACACGCCTGACTCGCGGCATTAACCTGAATATCCCACTTGTTTCAGCAGCTATGGATACTGTGACTGAGTCACGTATGGCAATTGCGATGGCACAAAATGGTGGTATCGGTATTTTGCACAAGAACATGGATATTGCTGCCCAGGCCGCAGAAGTACGCCGTGTGAAAAAATTTGAAGCCGGTATGGTGAAAGATCCGATCACAGTTACCCCAGAAACTACAGTACGTGAACTGATCGCTGTGACTCAAGCGAATAACATCAGCGGTGTGCCCGTAGTTAAAGACGGTAAAGTGGTGGGTATCGTGACAGGCCGTGATACACGCTTTGAAACCAATCTGGAACAGCCGGTCAGTAATATCATGACAGGTCAAGACCGTCTGGTGACTGTGCGTGAAGGCGAATCGAAAGAAAACATTCAGGCCTTATTGCAAAAAAACCGTATTGAAAAAGTGATCGTTGTTGGCGAAAACAACGAATTAAAAGGCTTGATCACGGTGACTGATTTCCGTAAAGCGGAACTTTATCCAAATAGCTGTAAAGATGATTTAGGTCGTCTACGTGTAGGTGCAGCAGTCGGTACTGGCGCTGAAACACCAAGCCGTGTAGAAGCACTGGTTGATGCTGGTGTAGATGTGATTGTTGTGGACACTGCACATGGTCACTCTGCGGGTGTGATCGAGCGTGTACGCTGGGTGAAACAGAACTACCCACAAGTTCAAGTGATCGGCGGTAACATCGCCACTGGTGATGCTGCGCTTGCATTACTTGATGCGGGTGCGGACGCAGTGAAAGTAGGGATCGGTCCTGGCTCAATCTGTACGACTCGTATCGTGGCTGGTATTGGTATGCCACAAATCTCTGCAATTGATTCTGTTGCACGTGCATTGAAAGAACAGATTCCATTGATTGCTGATGGTGGTATCCGTTTCTCTGGCGATATGGCCAAAGCGATTGGCGCTGGTGCAAGTACCATCATGGTAGGTTCATTAATGGCGGGTACTGAAGAAGCACCGGGCGAAGTTGAATTCTTCCAGGGCCGTTACTACAAGGCTTACCGTGGTATGGGTTCTTTGGGTGCGATGGCTGGTGCGACTGGTTCTGCTGACCGTTACTTCCAGGACTCTAAAGCCGGTGCTGAAAAACTGGTTCCTGAAGGTATTGAAGGTCGCGTACCGTACAAAGGCCCAATGGGCAATATCGTGCATCAGATGATGGGCGGTCTGCGTTCTTCTATGGGCTATACCGGTTCTACAACCATTGATGATCTGCGTCAAAATGCCAAGTTTGTGAAAATCACATCTGCCGGTATGTCTGAGTCTCACGTGCATGATGTAACCATCACTAAAGAAGCGCCAAACTACCGTATGGGCTAACTTTCGCTGATTGTTTACTCTAAAAAAGCCGTCATCCTCATGACGGCTTTTTTGTTTTGGTGTACAGTGTTGCACAATGAAAAAGGATGATGTAAATCACCCGCTAAGAAGTGAGACAAAGCATGAGTTATTTTGGTACCGATGGTATTCGTGGAAAATTTGGTGAGTTACCGATTACACCTGAATTTGCCCTGAAATTAGGTTTTGCGGCAGGAAAAGTATTAAAACGAAATAGCAAAAAAAACAAACCATTGGTGGTACTGGGTAAAGATACCCGTTTATCGGGTTATATTCTGGAATCTGCGCTACAGGCAGGACTCAATGCGGCAGGTGTTTATGTGCATCTGCTTGGACCTTTGCCAACGCCGGCCATTGCCCATTTGACCCGTGCTTTGCATGCCAGCCTCGGCATTGTCATTTCTGCGTCACATAACCCATATTTTGATAACGGGATTAAGTTTTTCTCGAGTGAAGGCAAAAAACTGCCTGATGCTTTGCAGGATGAGATCAACCAGGAGCTGGAAAAAGAACTGGTGATAGAAGATAACGCGAACTTGGGTAAAAGTTTCCGCGTGAAAGATGCCAATGGCCGTTATATCGAATTCTGTAAATCAACCTTCCCATACCATTTAGACCTGAATGATTTAACCATTGTTGTTGACTGTGCCAATGGTGCAGCTTACAGCGTTGGCCCTGCGGTTTTCCGTGAGTTGGGTGCAAAAGTCATTTCCATCTATGACGAACCGACTGGTCTGAATATCAATGAGAACTGTGGTTCGACTCATCCAGAAAATCTGCAAAAAGCAGTGGTTGAGCATGGGGCTGATTTAGGCATAGCCTTCGATGGTGATGCAGACCGTGTGATCATGGTCGATAAAAACGGTGAGCAAATTACCGGCGATCATATTTTGTATATCCTCGCGACTCAGGCAAAAAACAAGCCGGCGGGTATCGTCGGTACCTTGATGAGCAATATGGCGCTGGAACTGGCGCTGGAAAAAGCCGGAGTAGAGCTGCTACGTGCTAAAGTCGGTGACCGTTATGTACTGCAAGGTCTGGAAGAAAAAGGCTGGTCGATTGGTGGTGAGCCATCAGGCCATATCCTGACTTTAGACAAGAGCACCACAGGCGATGCGATTATTGCTGCGCTGCAAGTCTTAACCGTGATGGTCGAGCAGAAGAAAGCACTGCACGAGTTAGTGGCTGATTTTAAATTATTGCCAAATGTCTTGGTGAATGTACGTCTGAATACCATGTTTGACCCGTACTCAGTGCCTGCTTTGACCGCAGAATTTAACAAAGCTGAAGAGCAGCTCAAAGGCCGTGGCCGTTTACTGATCCGTAAATCAGGGACTGAACCGGTGATCCGTGTCATGGTTGAGGGTGAGGATCTTGCAGAGGTGACCACACTGGCAAATTCATTGGCTGATGCGGTACGTGCCAACGCCGCTTAAATGGGGGAAGAGTAAATGAGCGATCTGATTAAGGATCTAAGCGAACTGCGTCTGAACTATCAAAAAGGCGAGCTACACGAAGATCAGGTCAATCCCAACCCGCATATGCAGTTTTTGCAGTGGTTTAACCATGCACTTGCTGCACAGCTGCATGAACCCTATGCCATGTCATTGGCAACCGCAAATGCACAGGGTCGTCCGCATGTGCGCACAGTGTTGCTGCGTGGTGCCACTGAAGCGGGTTATGATTTCTATACCAATTATGATAGTCAGAAAGGTCTGGATCTGGCCGAAAACCCGTATGCAGAATTACTGTTTTACTGGCAGGAACAGGAACGTCAGATCCGGATTAGCGGAAAGGTAGTTAAAATTTCGGAAGAAGAATCAACTGACTATTATCATAAACGTCCACGTGAAAGTCAGATCGCTGCTCATATCAGTACCCCGCAAAGCGGTATGGTTGCGAGTCGTGAAGAACTACAGCAACGTTTCTGGGATCTGCATCAGCAGGTCGCCAATCAGGAAGAGCTGGATAAACCGGGATTTTGGGGCGGCTATCGTTTGCAGCCAGATTATTATGAATTCTGGCAGGGCCGTCCAAACCGTTTACATGACCGCCTGAGTTATGAAAAAATCGATGGGGCGTGGAAACTACAACGATTGATGCCATAACAATGCCTAAACTTGAAATCAAGCAAAGACCTTTACTGACACGCCCTGAATCTTTTCAGGGCGTGCCTTCATTTGTAGCTGACATTCTGGCACGCCGTGGTGTGGAATCTGAACAGGAGCTGGAGCTTAAACTCAAGCATCTGTTGGCTCCGACCATGAAAGGCTTGCCGGAAGCAATTCAGCTAATTGATCAGGCTATAGATACTGGCCAGAAAATCGTAATTGTCGGTGACTATGATGCTGATGGGGCGACCAGTACAACACTGATGGTTTTAGCCCTGCGTGATATGGGTGCCCATGTTGAGTATCTGGTTCCTGATAGGTTTAAGTATGGTTATGGCCTGACACCTGCGATTGCAGATCTGGCTTTTGCCAATTTTACGCCGGATCTTTTAATTACGGTGGATAACGGGATTTCCAGTCATGAAGGTGTGAAGCAGGCGCAGGATCATGGTATGCAGGTGATTATTACCGATCACCACTTAACCACCAAGCCTACACCTGCAGCAGAAGCTGTAGTCAATCCCAATCAGTTAGGTTGTGATTTTCCAAGTAAGGCCTTGGCGGGAGTGGGGGTAGCTTTTTATGTCTTGGCGAATCTATCGACTCATCGTAAAAAGCTCGGTAAATCTTCAACGGTTATTACCAATTATCTGGATCTAGTGGCTTTAGGCACTTATGCAGATGTTGCAAGTCTGGACTATAACAACCGTATTCTGGTGGATGCTGGCTTAAAACGGATTCAGCAGCATCTTTGCCGACCTGGTATCAGTGCTTTGCTGGAAATTGCTGGTCGTGATGCTGCCACGCTCAAAGCGCAGGATCTGGGTTTTGTACTTGGTCCACGTATTAATGCAGCGGGTCGTATGGAAACCATGGATATCGGGATTGAGTGTTTGCTCGCTTCGGATCTGGCAACCGCTTATCCACTCGCAGAACAGCTGAATAAACTGAATGTCGAACGTCGTCAGGTAGAAGGCAAAATCAAGCAGGAAGCTTTGACTGAACTGGAAAAAATCCAGCTCGATGAGAATACTTTGCCTGCCGCACTGATCATGTTTGAACAGCACTGGCATCAGGGTGTGATCGGGATTGTAGCAGGGCGTTTAAAAGAACAGTTCCATCGTCCAAGTATAGTCTTTGCTGCTGATGAAGATGGTATTCATATCAAAGGTTCAGCACGTTCCATTGAAGGGATTCATATCCGGGATAGCATTGAACGGATAGCAGAGCAGTATCCGCATCTGGTCAGCCATTTCGGTGGACATGCGGCCGCAGCGGGATTAACCATTAAAAAGCAGCATTTTGCTGAATTTAAACAGGTCTTTGAACAGCTGATTGCAGAGATGGATGAAAGCCTATTTACTGCTACGCTGTGGACTGATGGGGAACTACCGGCATCAGCTTTCCAAATTGAAACAGTCGATTTACTGCAAAACTTAAGTCCATGGGGGCAAAAGTTTCCTCAACCAATTTTTGAAGGCATCTTTAAGATTCTGGATTACCGCTGGCTCAAGGATGTACATCTGAAATTACGTGTTGCTTTAGAGAGTGGACAGGTTATGGATGCGATTGCCTTTAATGCTATCGATAAATACAAATTTGATCCAATGAAGCAGCATGTACGTCTGGTCTATGAACTGGATAAAAATGTCTTTAATGGCAATGTCAGCCTGCAAATGCGAATTGCTCATCTGGAGCAATAAATTATTCAAATAAAAAAACCGCCCAATTGAGCGGTTTTTTTAACTTTTAATCTTGCAGATTAGAAGCGGTATGCGCCACGTACACCAAAGATATTGCCTTCGTCAGCAAAATCAATTGAACCTTCTAGGCTAACTTGCTGATTGAAGAATTTCTTCGCGCGAATAGTGAAGACATCACTATTATCAATATCGGAATCAGAGTAACCCAGACCAACGCTGAAGGTTTTGTCTAAATATAAATCTGCGCCGAGGCTATAAGCATCAAGATCACCGAAGCTTGCACCACCTTCAAAGTTCATGTCATATTGACCGACTTGAGTAACATATTTGGCACGTAAGGTTGGATCTACATCATCGCCTGCGTCATTGTTATAACCAGCTAGGCCAACAGCCAGTAATAGACCAGGAACCGGTAAATAACCTAATTCTGCTGAGTATATAGTTGTGTCATCATCACCAATTGGTGTATCAGTAGATGATTGACCAATATTACCACTTACATAAAAATCTGAATTTGGAACAAAATATTCAACACCTACATTAAATGTAGTCACATCAAATAAATCATAATCAATATAAGAAACCGCTGCATTAATATTGCTTGCACGATTTAAAAATGCTGCTTCATTAAGAGGCGAGTTCTTAACTTGAACTGGATTGAAGTAGTAAGTTCCATCAATTGCGAAACCAGTAGAAGTATCCCCATTGTCTGGATCAACCAGAGCAATCGTACCGCCTACTTCAGCTTGATAAGCGTGAGCAGTTCCTAGGCTAGCAATAAGTGCTGTAGCAAGAGTAAGTTTCTTAAGCATTTAGAGTCCTCTCTTTGTTATAAAAATATGACTGTTTGATGAACAGTTGTAACAAATTGTACAGATAATAATCGCCCCGTCAATGTGCAAAAACTACCTAAATGCTTGTTTAAAGTGCAATAAAAAACCCATCCGAAGATGGGTTTTTTATAATGAAATTTCTTAGTTTGGATTAGAAGCGGTATTTCGCAGCTAGACCAAATTTGTTGTAGTCTTGGTTACCAATTTCACCAAAACCTACACGACCTTCCAAGCTTACTTGTTCATTAAAGAATTTACGTGCACTTACACCAAATTCATTTGAGTCATAAGGGCCATTGTCTTTGCTTTGATAATCAGCACCAACACTTAAAGTTTTGTCGATGAAGTAGTCAGCTTTTAAGTTGTACTCATCTAGGTCGCCAAAGGCAGCGCCAGCTTCAAGGTTAATGTCTTTACCATTGCTTAAGGTAGTCACATATTTAGCACGTAAAGTTGGATCTACACCGTCATCATAGTCATTGTCATAACCTTTCACACCTGCTGCAATTAACAGACCTGGTGCAGGTAAATAACCGACTTCAGCACTATAAACGGTTTCGTCAAAATCAGGTGCATTGTCGTATTTAGAATCATCACGACCTACGCTACCACTCAAATAAAAATCTGAGTTTGGTACGAAGTATTCAGCACCTACACCATAACGGTGACGTTCTGAAGAGTCGTAATCATCATATTGATATTGAGCTTTCACATTACTTGCACGATCAAGGAAGGCTGCTTCGGCTAATGGTGCATTACGTGTTTCAACTGGATTAAAGTAGTATGTGCCATCAACACCAAAAGAGCCGCTTGAGCTACCATTATCCGGGTCTGTTAGGCCTGCAGATGCACCCACTTCTACTTGATAAGCATGAGCTGCTGTACCTGTAAGAGCTACGGCTGAAAGTAATGCTGAAGCGATTGCTAGTTTTTTCATGCGGATACTCCCCTCTGAAAATATGGCTAAAATTAATACACTTTTTGTTACAACTTTAAGTCTAGACCAATTCCAATAATCGTCAATCAAAGGAAAGTTACTACATTGTGAGTAAGGTAATATTATGTAATTTTCATTTAATAACTAATTGAATTTAAAAACTAAAAATGAAATGTTTTGTTTTATTAAAAATGTGTAGATATTGTGGAATGTATTGAAAATGCTATTTTTTATCTTGTTTTGTATGGGTTTTAGGGTTTTAAAATGAATCAAAAACCGAGTATAAAAATACAGCGAAATATATTTAAGAATAGAATGAGAAAGTATTAAAAATAATATTTAGCTATTTTATCAAGCTGACAAATTTTGTAATTAAAAAATGTGCGATTAATATTTTCTTACTTAGCTTTAAAGATGGATTTATCGCTATAAATTGGCGAAATAGACTGTGATATAATATTGACCTAAGAATTTATACCTAATTTTGATTGAGAGAAATTCACGTGGAAATTAATCCGTATCTAAACCAATTAAAAGACTTAAACGAACGTGGTCAAACACTACGGGGGTATCTTTGACTACGATCTGAAAAAAGAGCGTTTAGAAGAAGTCCTGCGTGAATTAGAAGACCCGGCGATCTGGAATGACCAAAGTCGTGCTCAGGCCATGGCCAAAGAAAAAGGCGAGCTTGAAAATGTACTGAATGTACTGGACGGATTAACGACCCAGCTCGAAGATGCCCAGGCAATGCTCGACCTTGCGGTTGAAGCAGATGAAGAGGCCATGCTTGAAGATGTGCAGGCTGAGCTGAATGCGGCTGAAGAAGAACTGGCGAAGCTTGAGTTCCGTCGTATGTTCAGCAACCCGATGGATCCAAACCCTTGCTATGTAGAAATTCAGGCAGGTTCAGGTGGTACCGAAGCACAGGACTGGGCGTCTATGCTGCTACGTATGTACATGCGCTGGATCGAACGTCATGGTTTTAAAGCTGAATTAATGGAAGAATCTGACGGGGATGTCGCTGGGATTAAATCTGCGACGATTCGTGTCGAAGGTGAGTATGCCTATGGCTGGTTACGTACCGAATCTGGTGTACACCGTTTAGTACGTAAATCACCCTTTGACTCGGGCAACCGTCGTCATACGTCATTCTCTGCCGTGTTTGTCTCACCTGAAGTGGATGACAATATCGAAATTGAAATCAATCCTTCAGATGTCCGTACCGATACTTACCGTGCGTCAGGCGCGGGTGGTCAGCACATTAACAAAACTGACTCTGCAGTGCGTTTAACCCATATTCCAACCGGTATTGTGGTGGCATGTCAGAACCAGCGTTCACAACATGCCAACCGTGACCATGCCTGGAAGCAATTACGTGCCAAGTTATATGAGCTGGAAATGAATAAACGTAATGAAGCTGCACAGGCATTGGAAGATTCCAAGTCTGATATCGGCTGGGGTAGCCAGATCCGTTCTTATGTCCTTGATGACTCACGTATCAAGGATTTGCGTACAGGGGTAGAAACCTCCAATACTGGCGCAGTTCTGGACGGTGATCTGGACAAATTTATCGAAGCAAGCCTGAAACAGGGCCTGTAAGAAATCGTTTAAAAGCTGGCGTAACAAAGCTTTAACAGACTGTGACTCTTATATCTAAATTATTCGATATATAAATCGAAAAAATACGATATAATGGTCGCAGATGCTGAATGAAGTTTCGTTGCGCCACTGATTGTGATGTGCCTATGGACCTTGATCTAATTTTTAAAGCCTTAGCCAATCCGACCCGTCGACAAATTCTGGAGTGGTTAAAATCTCCGGAGCAATATCTGTCTGCGGAAGAGTGTGGTGGCTTTCAACGTGGGGTCTGTGCAGGTCAAATTGAATGTTTGGGCCAGGTTTCCCAGTCCACCATGTCCAATCACCTGTCGGTATTACAGCAGGCTGGCCTGATCACTGCGACCAAGCATGGACAGTGGTCATATTTCTCCCGCAATGAAACTTTGATTCAGCAATTTATCGAACACCTACAACAACACCTTTAACAGGTGGGAGTAACGATGGCTGAATTAAATTCTCCTTTAACGCTCGGTGCGTTAGAGCTTAAAAACCGTGTCATCATGGCGCCGCTGACCCGTAGCCGCGCAACTGCTGATCGCGTTCCAACCCCAATGATGGTTGAATACTATGCGCAACGTGCAAGTGCTGGCCTGATCATTTCTGAAGCTACAGTGATTTCTGAAGAAGCCAATGGCTATTTAAATACTCCAGGACTGTTTACCGATGCTCAGGTCGAAGGCTGGAAAAAGGTCACTCAAGCGGTTCATGAGAAGGGCGGTTTAATCATTGCCCAGCTTTGGCATGTTGGCCGTGTATCGCATCCGGATCTGTTAAATGGTGAAACACCAGTCTGTGCAAGTGCAGTACAACAGGCGGGTCATGTCAGCTTGTTACGTCCAAAACGTCCATACGTTACGCCGCGTCCTTTGGAAGTTTCTGAAATTCACACGATTACCGAGCAATACAAGCAAGCTGCGATTCGTGCTAAAGACGCCGGTTTTGATGGTGTTGAATTACATGCTGCCAATGGTTATCTGATTGATCAGTTCCTGCAAAGTAAAACCAATCAGCGTGAAGATGAATACGGTGGTTCAGTGGAAAACCGTACACGGTTCCTGCTAGAAGCAACTGATGCACTGATTGAAGTATGGGGTGCGGATCGTGTAGGGGTGCATTTTGCGCCGCGTGGCGATGATCATGACATGGGTGATAATGATCCACGTGAAACATTTGGCTATGCCATGGAGCAGCTGGGCAAGCGCAAGATTGCCTTCTTCTTTACTCGTGAATATCTGGCTGAAGACAGTATTTCTGAATATATGAAGGAGCGTTCAGGTGGAGTACCTTATATTGCTAATATGCAGCTGAGTCGTGAAGATGCGATTGAGCTACTGGCAGCTGAAAAGGCAGATGCAGTCGCATTTGGTAAAGCCTACATTGCGAATCCTGATCTATACGAGCGTCTGCTTCAGAATGCACCGCTGAATGAGCTGAAAATGGAAAATATGATCGGTAGTCAGGTGGCTGAAGGTTATATTGATTATCCAACTTTGGCAGAAGTTAAGGTATTAAGCACCATAGAATAATTCGAAATAAGAGCCACATCGATTAACATGTCGATGTGGCTCTGTTATATTTTGCCGATTGAATCTGTTTTGGGGCGCAATGTGGCTACTCCATTCTGGTATAACGCAGCCTTGGCGCTAGCGAAACCGCTTTATCAATCCCGTATACGTAAACGTGCGACCAGTCCGGAACAATTACAACAAGAACTGCTGGAACGTTTTGGTCCTTTCCAGTCCCCTAAAAACCTGCAGGCGATTTGGTTTCATGTGGTATCCGTAGGGGAAACCAATGCCGCTCAACCTTTAATTGAACACTATTTAAAACTTGGGCATCCAGTTCTAGTGACCAATACCACCAAGACCGGGCAGGCACGTGCCAAATCTCTCTTCTTGAAAGAACCTTATTTAGACTTATTCCAGGCTGTATATTTACCAGCTGACCAGAAAACCCTGATTCGTGATTTTTATCAAAAATATCAGCCTAAATTGCTGTTATTGATGGAGACCGAGCTCTGGCCAAATCTGATTGATCAGGCACCGAATTTTAATGTGCCTTGCCTATTACTGAATGCCCGTCTTTCTGAAAAATCCGCCAAAGGCTATGGCAAAGTCAAAGGCCTAACCCGTGGCATGCTTAAGAATTTAACGGCTCTTTTGGCTCAGGATACAGCAACCCAGCAGCGTTATATTGACCTAGGTATCGCTTCAGAAAAAACTCAGGTCTTGGGCAATATCAAGTTTGATATCATGGCACCCCGGCAATTTATTGATCATGCGGCAGGGTTGAGACAGGAATGGTCTTTGCAAGGCCGGAAGATTATTACTCTCGCCAGTACGCATGCACCTGAAGAACAGCAATTGATGTCTGAGCTTAAAGCTGCGTTAGATGCAAATCCAGCATTAGTTTGTATCGTGGTGCCACGCCATCCGGAACGTTTCGATGAGGTGTTCCAAGCTGCACAGTCCTTAGGTTTAAGGACCCAGCGCCGTAGCTTGGGACAGCGCATTGAAGCTGATACTCAGGTTTATCTGGCGGATTCTATGGGCGAGATGTGGCTCTGGTATGCCTTGAGCCAAGCCTGTTATGTTGGTGGTTCTCTAAATGAACCAGGTGGTGGGCATAATATTCTGGAGCCGATTGCGCTAAATGTTCCAACGATTCTGGGTAAAAACTATTTTAACTTTCAGACAATTGTAGATGAGTTTGCGCAGGCGCATGCGGTAGAAGTGGTGCAGGATGCCACGCAGGCGGCTGAGACTTTACTAGAGATTTTGAATAATTCAGCTAAAGCTGAAAGCTTGAATATTGCTGCTCAAAAGATGATGCAGCAAAATCAGGGTTCACTTGAAAAGCATATTCAGGTGATTGATCAATATCTTTGATTATATTCTGATTTGTGAAGAAGCTGATTTTCATGGATTGACTGTATAAGGTTAAAACTAAGCCTTATCTTTATAGATTTAATGCTAGGAACTCTTCTTTCTTTTACTTTTGTTTCGGCAAAAGTAACAAAACCATTTGTCATCCACAAAACTCGTCATATACCATCTTTTTGCACAGATATCGCAGAACCTATATCAGGCAAAAAGAGTCCTGCCTCGCACAGTTGTGGATGACGTTTCCGCGTATCCAGTGATGGATTTGTTGAGTTAATTTTTTATGAATATCGTCCTGCTTGATCCCCGCCAAACCGAATCTGATCTATGGTCAATTACGTCAAAGCGGCAGCTGGAACATTTGCAACAGCATCTTGAGGTTCAGGTCGGTGACACATTAAAAGTCGGAATTCGGGAAGGGAAACGGTATGTAACTGAAGTTGTCGAAACTTCTGAAAAAGCAGTTTTATTGAAACCGATTCAAGAAGAAGCAGTTCCTGCAAAGCTGCCTGTTACTCTAATTGTAGCTTTACCACGTCCTAAAGTTTTGCGTCGTCTGATCATGGATGCTGTGACCATGGGCGTAGAGAAAATCATTTTATTGCATAGCTATCGGGTGGATAAAAGCTATTGGCAGACACCATTTTTGCAGCAGCTGAATCATTATGTAGATCTTGGTTTAGAACAGGCAGGGGATACGCTTGCTCCGAAAATTGAGCTGTATAAACGCTTTAAACCTTTTGTCGAAGATATCTTACCGGGACTTATTACAGCTGACCGTCCAGCCTTTGTTGCACATCCTTATGCGGAACAGCCGATGCCATACGCACTTCAGCATCCTTGCACGATTGTCATTGGCCCGGAAGGTGGCTTTATTCCTTATGAGGTCGATTTGTTCATAAAAAACGGCTGCCAGGCAGTGAGCCTTGGCAACCGTATTCTCCGTACTGAAACGGCAATTTCGTATGTTTTAGGTCGACTGTTTAGCGCGAGCTGAAGCATCTTCATGGCCATCGCCACGATAGATTTTCACTTCCTGCACCGGATATGGAATCGAAATGTTATGTTCAGCAAAGGCTTGAATTACCCGTTCCTGAACTGCACTGATTGAGGTACCTATGCCTGTTTCAGTGGTATTGACCCACCATAATGCTTTGAGGGTAATCGAGAAGTCTGCCAGTGCAATCACATTGACGCTAAATGCAGGTTGACTCAGGATGGTCGGATCTTTATCCAGAATTGCAGTAATAATATCCTTGGCTTTCTGGATATCATCTTCATAACCAATACCGACCGAAAATTCACAGCGGCGACGGGTATAAGCAGTATTCACCGTGACTGCACTGGTATAGACCGTAGCATTTGGAATTACGATACGACGACCATCTGGCGAGCGTAAAAAGGTTGCACGAATCTGGATATCTTCTACGGTACCCTCCAGACCATTCACGATAATGTCATCGCCAATCTTGAAGGGTTCCCCCAGCAAAATCAGTACGCCTGAGAGCAGGTTCTGGAAAATATCCTTAAATGCGAAACCGATCGCCACCGAACCAATCCCAAGCGCACTCATCAGCTGACCTGGGGTGAAGCCTGGAATTGCAATCACCAGCCCGATTAATACGCCAAAGAAAACAATCACGGTACTACCGACACGGTTCAGCACCAGCACCAGATTCTGTCGGGTATAAGTACGGTTTTCTAAAGTCTTACGGACAAAAAACTTAAATAGTTTTGACAGTAACCAGAAAATGACAATGACTATTAGCGCAATACAGAAATAAGGCACACGCTCCCAGAAACCTTCCATGATCTTATCAATGGTGCTATAGGCATCATTGTACTTGGAGGTATGTTCGATCACGGTTTGGGCAGTTTTTTCAGTCGCTTGATGCAGGAGCTCAGTCGTCCCTTCAGTTACCTGGCTTAAAGTATTTTCTTGCTCAGCCACAAAAACTCCACAATTTAAATTTCGCTTATTTTGCCTCAACTACAGCAAAAAATTAATAACAACGAAATTTATACACAATATATTTATGTAAAACAGACACAACTGTCTTAAAAGAACTCAGTCGTTTTTTGTTTCACTTCACTTGGGATTCTTGAAGGCTCACCTTCACTCATATAAGAGAATAACGCAGTCGTCGCCAACAGGCTCAGTACGGTAAAAATGATTACCAGCCAGGCCACAATTTTTTCCCAGACGGGGCTTGTACGTATCGGGCCATACTGATTGCTGCCTCTTGTTCCCGGAAAAAGCAGGATATAAATCCAGACAAACAGATTGATCAAAGGCACGAAGAATAGCAGCATCCACCAGCCACTGCGTTCTAGATCGTGTAAGCGCCGTACCGTAATCACAATACCGAAATACAGGTAGACCAGCATGATCGCCAAGGCAAACAGGCTGGATAAGCCATGCAGGGAAATTTGCCAGTTTGAATCTACCGATAGGCTGGCAATGTTCACAATATCAATACTTAAACCTAGCGCAATACTGCTGCATAAGAAAATAAACTGTAAAAATGCAGACCAGGCAATAAAACTCAAACGTCCAAATCGGCCCCTGATCGATAAGGGATGATCTGCTGCAGGAAAAGGAGGAGGGAAATAGGAAGGTTCAGTTGAATTCATGGGCAAGATCCTAAGCCTGTATAAAATACAGCGAGAGTGGGCGACTCATTTTATTTAACGATAGCAATATCTAGCTGACTTTGGCCATAGCTGAGCATTATCCGAAGTTATTCTGATTGAATTTGAATAAATAATCTACGACGAAAGCATGATTGTAGGATTTGAAATATGCAGTACATACTGCCATTATGCATAAAAAACAATCAACAAAATGCCATCAAGCTCTCGTGATGAGATAGAACAAGATCAAGGAAGCGAACAATGAAAGAAATCTATCCAGTACCAGCAGAATTTAAGAAAACCGCACGTACCACTGATACAGAGTATTTTGAGCGTTATCAGCAATCCATTGAACAACCGGATCAGTTCTGGGCTGAACAGGCACAGCGCCTGGACTGGATCAAACCTTTTACCCAGGTTAAAAATACCAGTTTTGATAAAGATAATTTTAAAATTGAATGGTTTGCAGATGGCCAGCTCAATGTCAGTGCCAACTGTCTGGATCGCCATCTTAAGGAACATCCTTATAAACCGGCGATTATCTGGGAAGGGGACCATCCGTCCCGTCACAAGATTATTTCTTTTCATGAGCTTTATGATGAAACCTGCCGTTTCGCCAATGTTCTGAAAAAAAACGGGATTAAAAAAGGCGACCGGGTGGTGCTGTATATGCCAATGGTCTCGGAAGCCGCAATTGCCATGCTGGCCTGTGCCCGGATTGGTGCAGTGCATTGTGTGGTGTTTGGTGGTTTCTCACCTGATTCTCTGGCTAGCCGGATTGAGGACAGTCAGGCCAAAATGGTGATTACCGCAGATTCGGGTATGCGTGGTGGTAAAGCCATTCCATTGAAAGCCAATGTGGATGAAGCGCTGAAAATTGCTGGCACCGAATCGGTTGAACATGTCATCGTTGTACATCGCACTGGCAATCCGGTGGAAATGCAACAGGGACGTGATCTCTGGTATCACATGGAAATTATGACCGTGAATGAGATCTGTCCGCCTGAGCCGATGAATGCGGAAGATCCACTGTTTATCCTGTATACCTCGGGTTCAACCGGAAAACCTAAGGGCGTACTGCATACCACAGGCGGTTATCTGACTTATGTGAATTGCACCTTCCGCGAAGTTTTTGACATCAAACAGGATGATGTGTTCTGGTGTACTGCCGATGTCGGCTGGATTACCGGGCATTCCTATGTGCTGTATGGTCCGCTTTCTAATGGTACAACCACGGTCATGTTTGAGGGGGTACCACAATATCCAAGCTGGGCACGTACCGGACATATCGTCGACAAGCACAATGTGACCATTCTCTATACCGCACCAACTGCCATTCGTGCCATGATGCGTGAGGGGGATGCCTATGTGCGGGAAAGTGATCGTAGCAGCCTGAGAATTTTAGGTTCGGTCGGTGAGCCGATTAACCCGGAAGCTTGGAACTGGTATTACTCGGTAGTTGGTGAAAGCCGCTGTCCAGTGATTGATACCTGGTGGCAAACCGAAACCGGTGGTTTTATGATTACGCCTTTACCGGGCGCGACTGACCTGAAACCGGGTTCTGCAACCCGACCATTTTTTGGTATACAACCAGCCATTGTCGATGCAGAAGGCAAGGAAATTGAAGGGGTGGCAGAAGGCAATCTGGTAATTAAAGATTCCTGGCCAGGTCAGATGCGCACCATTTGGGGTGACCCGGGTCGCTTTATTGAAGCTTATTTCTCGACCTATCCGGGAACGTACTTTACGGGTGACGGCGCACGTCGTGATGAAGATGGCTATTACTGGATTACTGGTCGTGTCGATGACGTACTCAATGTCTCAGGCCATCGTCTGGGTACGGCAGAAATTGAAAGTGCACTGGTGGCCCATGAAGCTGTTGCCGAAGCGGCTGTGGTGGGTATGCCGCATGACATCAAAGGTCAGGGGATTTGTGCCTTTGTCACCTTGCAGGCAGGGACTGAAAGTACTGAACAGCTGCGCGGTGAACTGGTAGCTTGGGTACGTAAAATTTTAGGGCCAGTGGCAACGCCAGATGCCTTGTACTGGGCACCCGCTTTACCTAAAACGCGTTCAGGAAAAATTATGCGCCGGATCTTAAGAAAGATTGCTGCCAATGAACTGGATAGTCTGGGTGATACTTCAACATTGGCGGAGCCACAGGTGGTAGATCAATTGATTGCTGAAGTGCAGCGCAATCAAGCATAAGTTTGGGACGTTCAAATACCGGCATTATTTGCCGGTATTTTTGTCTCAGGAATAAGCTCTGCATGCTTTCGAATATAGTGCCAAGCTGCAATCTGCTAAGCTAAAACCATGCTGAACTTAGGTCAAAAGAATGAATGTACGACAACAATATTTAGATCAATCTCCCCTGCAAATTGCCCAGCAGCTGGCAGAAACTTTTGCCCAAACGGCCGCAGTTCGTGACAAGCAGGGCGGTAATCCTAAAGCCGAGCGTGATCTGATTCGCCAGAGTGGCTTGCTGGGCCTGTCCATTCCAAAACAGTATGGTGGTCAGGAAGCAGACTGGCAGACGATTTTTAAAACCATTCAAATCATTGCCCAAGTCGATAGTTCATTGGCACATGTTTATGGGTTTCATCATTTGCTGATTGCAACGGTTCAATTATTTTCCCAACCGGAACAATATGGTCCATGGTTTGAGCAGACTGCTCGGGAAAACCTGTTCTGGGGCAATACCTTAAATCCACTGGACCGTCGTACTACCGCAACAAAAGTTGCTGAAAAAGAATATATTTTTGATGGAAATAAAAGTTTCTGTTCTGGCTCTATTGATTCCGATATTTTACTGTGCTCAGGCTATAACGACGCTGGAAAATTACTCATTGGGGTAATTCCAACAGCACGTAAGGGCGTAAGTTTTCTCGGTGACTGGAATAATATGGGTCAACGTCAGACTGATAGCGGCACCAGTCATTTCGAGCAGGTCAAAATTCATGAAGATGAATTGCTTTTAAATCCGGGTCCACTCAGTACGCCGTATTCAAGCTTACGTCCTTTAATTGCCCAATTGATTTTTGTGCATCTGTTCCTCGGTGTAGCAGAAGGTGCATTTGAAGTGGCCAAACAAACCGTACAAACCCAAAAAGCCTGGTCAAAATCATTGGTAGAAGATGCAGTGAATGACCCCTTTATCCAGAAGCATTTTGCCGATTTTTATGTGCAGCTGGAAAGCGTGCGTTTGCTAGCTGATAAAGCGATTCAAACCTTACAAGCTGCTTGGGATCTGGGCAATGATCTCACTGCTGAACAGCGTGGTGAAGTTTCAGTTGCGATTGCCATAGCCAAAATCGCGGCCACCAATACATCTCTCTATATCACCCAGAATATTTTTCAGGTGATGGGCGCGCGTGCGACCACGGCCAAACTGAATCTGGACCGTTTCTGGCGTAATGTTCGCACCCAGACCTTACATGATCCGGTAGATTATAAATATCAGGAAGTTGGGGAGTGGATCCTGACCGGGAAAGTGCCTGATCCAAGTTTTTATTCTTGATATGAAAATAAAAAGCCTCTGATACTGGAGGCTTTTCATATTAGATGAAGTGATAGTTTCTTCTAAATCTGCTTAAAGGCTTCTATGGCTCGTACACGAGAGGCTTTTAAATCGACAATCGGTTTTGGATAATCCAGTTCCAGATCAGGATTTTTGGCATAAGGTTCATGAATGGATTTGACATCCAGATGCGCCAGTTCAGGCACCCACTCGCGGATATAGTCTCCATTGGGATCAAACTTCAGGGACTGGCTGACCGGATTAAAAATCCGGAAGTAGGGCACGGCATCCATGCCAGTTGACGCACACCATTGCCAGCCACCGTTATTCGCAGCCAGATCGCCATCAATCAGATGCTGCATAAACCAGCTTTCACCCAGTCGCCAGTCGATCAGCAAGTTCTTACACAGGAACATCGCAGTGATCATCCTGACCCGGTTATGCATCCAGCCTGTCGCCAGCATTTGCCGCATGCCGGCATCCACAATCGGAATTCCGGTCTGGCCTTGCTGCCAGGCAACTAGGTCTTCGGGAGCATTGCGCCACTGGATCTTATGGGTATTTTGCTTAAATGGTTGGTGTTTGGAGACACGTGGAAAATCAAACAGAGTCTGTAGATAGAATTCTCGCCACAAGAGTTCATCCAACCAAGTCTGTTGACCCACATCCTCAATCTGGAAATAGCCATCCTGAAAAAGTGCCTGCACACATTGACGAACTGAAACGATACCGATATTCAGATAAGGGGAGAGACGGCTGGTGCCATCAACTGCAGGCAGATCACGGTCGGTTTTGTAATGAGCCATTTTGTCTTCGATAAAATCATCGAGCAGGTCCAAGGCAGTTCGATCTTCCGCAGACCAAAGTTGGGCAGCATGCTCTACTACATAATCTGCCGAGAATTTTTCCAGATCAACATTGATGAAATCAGTAGGTAATTGGATTGGATCTTGAGTTTCAATCTCAGGATAGCAGGCGGGTACATCCAGAATTAGCCGCTCATAGCATTTTTTCTTAAAGGCACTATACACCTGATACGGTTGATTGGACTGGTTCCGGATACTGCCGAGGGGAAACAGGGTGCGGTCATGATAGACCTCGACCCTGATTTGCTGCTGTTGCAGCAATTGCTGTACGTGAGCATCACGTTCCAGCTCATTGACGCCGACTTCTATATTGGTATGCAGGTTTTCAATCTTCAGGTTTTGACATAGATTCAATATTTCTGGCGCCAAATCTTCCCACAAAGGAATATTCAATATGATAAGTGGGATATTCAGTTGCTGTAGCTGCTGTTTTAAATATTTGAGCCGTCGCAGATAAAAATCAGTTTTGATCCGGGCATCCTGATGCAGTTGCCATTGTTCGGGAGAGAGGACTGCTAATGCAATGCAAGGACCTTGCTGGGTCGCATGCCAGAGTGCGGCATGGTCATGAATACGGAGGTCTTGGCGGAACCAGATCAACTGCATGGGAATAACGTTCTGAATTGGAATTAGATTATTTTATTCATTCCACCTGAAAATTCTGTATAGAAACGTAGACGTAGGCAGAATGATCAGTTAAAAAAACCGCCTATGGTATAAGCGGCTCTTTCATTTTAACGCTGGTGAATATTTTCTAAGGTATCTACCAAGGTACGCGTGGTCTGGTCAATTTCATAATTGACTTCATCACCTACTTTGGCATTTTTCCAGGTGGTCAGACGCAAAGTTTCGGGAATCAGATCAATCGAGATTTCACTATTGGCACGATCGACGCGATTGACGGTCAGGCTGCAGCCGTTCAGACCAATAAACCCTTTTAAGAAAAAGTATTTGATATTGCCATCCGGGATCTGAATGTCGATATGGTAGGTTTCACCGCGATATTCCAGATTTTTAATGATCGCTGTACCTTCGATGTGTCCATACAGATTATGCCCGCCATTTTCTGCACCGACTTTGGCAGAGCGTTCGACATTCACTTCATCACCCACTTGAAGAGATTTTAAGGTAGTGAGAGCAAGGGTTACATCGGAGATATCAAAGTGAATCTGATTTAGCTTCTGATCAATGGTCGTTACGGTGAGGCAGACGCCGTCGATCGCAACACTGGCGCCAATAAAGACATCCTGAAAAAACTGATTTTCGTTGCTCACAACAATAGTAATGAAGCCATTGTCCTGGCGAATATCCACGACTTTTTCCAAGCCTTGTACGATACCGGTATACATAATTTAAATTTCTATCTCATCGAGTTTGGCTTCATTCTAGTCAAGAATAAAGCAGGCGGCTATCTTTATGCCGAGAACACTGTGTTGCATAAAAAAAATCCCTCAAGCCGAGCCTTGAGGGAATGAATCGTTATGCTGAGCATTATTATAGTTTAAACGAGCTCAGCTTCTTGTTCTTTTTGTTGCTGTTCAGCTTGCTGCGCTTCGAGTTCACGCACGAGTGGCAAGACTTTTTTACCGAAGTATTCCACTTCTTCAATAAAGTGCAGGAAGCCTGAAAGAACCAGATCAACACCGACTTTTTTCAGTTCGATGATACGTTCCGCAATCTGCTGTGGCGTCCCGATCAGGTTGGTACGGAAGCCATCGTTATATTGCACCAGATCTTCAAACGTAGATTTGGCCCAGTTACCTTCACCTTCCTTACTGGCTGCACCCGCTTCACGCGTTGCCTCACCGAAAGATTTCACCGCCTGAACATTGGCTTTGGCCACGATTTCTCGCAGTACTGCTTGCGCTTCCTCTTCGGTATCACGTGCAATCACAAACGCATTCACGCCAATCTTTACAGAGTGGTTGTTCGCTTTGGCTTTTTCACGAATATCATCGATCTGTTTTTTCAGCTCTTCCGGCGTATTGCCATTGGTGAAGTACCAGTCAGACACGCGAGATGCCATATCACGTGCTGCCCGAGAATTTCCCCCCTGGAAGATTTCAATATGCGGTTTCTGTAGCGGTCTTGGACTCAAGGTATAGTCTTTGAACTGGTAGTATTTACCATCAAAACTGAAATTATTTTGAGTCCAGACCCCTTTTAGGCTGCGAATAAATTCTTCTGAACGTGCATAACGTTCGTCATGTTCCGGCCATTCTTCACCAATTGCATCAAACTCGCCACGGAACCAGCCACTTACGACATTAATCGCAATTCGGCCGTTGGTGAGATGGTCAATGGTGGCCAGCTGCTTCGCTGCCAGCGCAGGCTTCCATGGGCCCGGCAAGATCGCGGCAATCACTTTTAAGCGTTCAGTTATTGCCAGGATGCCGTGACTGAAGCTGACTGATTCATGCTGGTTTTCAGCGTTATAGCCCGCAGTAAAACGGATCTGGGTCAGGGCATAATCAAAACCTGCTTTCTCAGCAGTTTGCGCCAGACGGACATTATAGTCATATCTCCAGTCAGTACGCTGTTCGATGTCGCTGACCACCAGACCGCCGCTGACATTTGGAACCCAGTAAGCAAATACAATATTTTTATCTTGAGACATTATTCTTACCCTCTGAATGAAGCGGCTATTAAGCCACTTGAGTCTTTGGCGCTTTCTTGCTGTGCAAACGGGATTCTGCGGCATCCAGACTTGGCACTGCAGCTGAAGGTAAAACTTCTTCCTGTTCGATTTGCTTGTTGATGCCTAGGTTCTGGTTGGCTTGCTGAGATTTTTCTTTAATGACCTCAGCACGCTGCCCCTTTGCTGGTGCCCATTCAAGGATTGGTAGGGCACGAGCCACTGCCAGAGTAATACGGGCACGAAGTAATTCACTGTGAATGGTGTATTCAGGCGTAAAGTCACGATCTGTGGCATATACCCCGATTGGTAAGGTTTGTGCCTGGAAGAAGCTGAATAATGGGCGTAATTGGTGCTCAAGAACGAGCGCATGACGGTCACTACCACCAGAAGCTGCTAAAAGAACCGGTACATCTACCAGCGCCGTTTGTTCTACGAAGTCAAAGAAATGCTTGAACAGGCCCGTAAATGAAGCGCGGTAAACAGGCGTACCAACAATCAGGGCATCTGCTGCTTCAACGGCTGCCAGATCATCCTGCACGCGTTGCGGTAACTGGTTACGGTAAATTGCACCACCTAAAAGCTGGCCGATTTCGCTAAATTTAATGAAATGTACATTGATTGGCGTCGCTTCACCCAGTTCATCCAGAATGGCTTGAACCAATGCTTCGGTTTTAGATGGGTGATTCAGGCCGCCAGAAACAGCCACGATGTTTAAAGGTTTTTGCTCGGAAAAATGGGACATGTGAAGTACCTAAAAATGGTTAAGCTCGGAATGACCCTATTAATCCCGATTGCCGCAGTAGGTGTAAAATAACGAAATGCTGAAAAGTTATCTGATTTTTCTATATAAGCGGAAAATGTGCTTCTGAAACGGATAGAGCTGGATAAATGGCTGATAACTATATTTATATTGAATAAAGATAAGCTATGCAGAATAGGAATAAATCATATATAAAAAAGTGATGAGAATTAAAGGATTATTGAAATAAGCCAAAATTTAAAAAAATTAAAGAAAAACTCCACATTATTTAAAAAATTGGCGATCTTGCATATCCATAAACTGGCTTGTGTGGTTAGAATAGGAGCTACTGTGCACAAGATCTCTCTCACGTCCTATGAATATTTTAATCGTTGATGATCATCCACTGTTTCGTCATGCTCTGATCCAAGCTGTTCGTTATAGTCTGCCACAAGCGCAGATTCATGAAACTGCAGCAGTCAATGAATTTTATGAACGTCTAGAAAATGGTCCTGAGCCTGATCTTGTCCTTCTGGATTTAAACCTGCCAGGTGCATCGGGCTTTTCTGCTCTGGTCCACGTTCGCGCACAATATCCTTCGATTCCAATTATTGTCGTTTCTGCTCACGAAGAAGCTAGCATTATCCAGCGTGCGATTGCACATGGTGCGATGGGCTATATTCCAAAATCGGCACATCCAAGCCATATTGGTGAAGCAATTCGCGAAGTCCTCGAAGGAGAAATCTGGTTACCACCCAATCTGCCAGCCAACATGAACTTCGATCCGCGTGCTGCAGATGAAACTGCATTGGCAGAACGGATTCAGTCTTTAACACCACAACAGTTCCGTGTCTTGATGATGGTAGCCGAAGGCTTGCTGAACAAACAGATTGCTTATGAACTGGATGTTTCAGAAGCCACCATTAAAGCGCACGTGACAGCAATCTTCCGTAAGCTGGGTGTACAAAACCGTACCCAAGCTGTGCTTGCTATTAATGCCTTGAATATTGAAGAAAAGAAAATGTAAGTGATGCAGCTTACATAATAAAAAAGACCTCAGAAGAGGTCTTTTTTATTGAGAGAATATTGCGGATTAAGCAATATAATCCTGTTTTTGGGTAACATCAGTACAGAACATGGGATTCAGTGCGGATTGCAATTCATCAATTTGTTCTTGAGTGACATAGCCTTTGGAGATCAGATATTCTGCCACGCGGTCATCACGCAGACTCAGGAAAGTCGCATCATAAACACCAAGATCAACAAACAGGGCAGCGGTTTCCAGACTATTGAAACGGTCCAGATAAACTTCATCCTCATACATCAGGAACACATGCTCGTCTGTGCTATTCGGATCGACCTGTAGGTGCTCTGCCAGTTCATGCGGGCAAGTTTTGATAAAGAGCAGATCAGAGAGTTCATCAAATTGGGTCGTGTCCAGACAATCTTCTTCATTCTTTACTTTACCGAGCCACGCTTTAAAGACCAGAACAGCGCCACCACGCAGCAGCATACTCCAGATCTGATGACGGGTTTTTGCTGGTAAATCTTCGGCTTCCGCTTCCAGAGATTCAATCAACTTGTTTTCCTGTTCAGCCAGACGTTCAAATAAACCTAAACCTTGCGGTTTATAGGCATAAGGTTCAAAGACATCAAAATGCAGTTCATCAAAAACTTGCAGGGCTAAAGGAACTGCATGCTGATACAGGGTTTCAAGTGCCTGAATCTGGGTATCGTCGAGTTTGCTGTATTTAAACATTTGTGCCCAGTCGATGCTGGGTAATAAGGCATTAGCACCATATTGGCGATGGAATTGCTGAGTCTGTGCGGGAAGCTGAGCAATTGATTCATCGAGTTTCATTTTTATAACTCCTATCTAGCAGTGCAAATAGACCAGCTGCCAAAAGGATTTAGGCATTGTCAGATGGAAACTGATCGTTTCTTATATTGTCTATTTTTAGAGCTAAGCCTGTTGTATTAAAAATACGACCAAAGTTCTATCTGCCATAAAATAGGATTAAAAATTAATTTAAACAGTAACTTAAATAATTGTAACTAGTTGTACACATGTATATTAATAGATTTGGTGGCTTTTGCCATAGAGAATGCTGAAATGATAATTTTGAGCAATTTATCAGCAGGAATTATGTGAAATTTGGTGCTTTTAGCACATTGGCCTGATTTTTTTGCCAGCCAGGTAAAGAAAGGTATTTATTCAGTATAAAAAATGCCCATTTTTAAATCATTAAAATAGGCATTGAGATGGAAATAAAAAGTTCTAGTTACCGGAGATTTTCAGACCGGATAACCAGGAACGGAGTGAAGCAGGCTTTAACGGTTTTTTCAGCAGGACAATATTTAAATCCTTCAGGCGCTGTGGCAGTTCCGGATCAGAATCTGCGGTAATCAATGCCACCGGAATATCACTACTACGATGTTCCAGAATAAAGTCCAGACCGATCTTGTCCTGGTTTAAATGCTGATCGACCAGCCAGACCTGAATATTTTCCTGCTGGATCATTTCGGCGGCCTGTTCTGGTTCGGTGGCTTTAAAGACCTGATAGCCCCATTTGGTCAATAAGGTCGACATGCCTTCCAGAATGGTTTCATCATTGTCCAGACATAGAATCTTAAAGGCCTTGGACTTCAATGGCACAGCCTGAACAGGGGCGGCAACGACTTTCGGTGCTGCGGTCAACGGTACTTCAATCATGAAGCAGGAACCTTTGCCCAGTTCGGAAGAAACATGAACTGGATAATCCAGTAGTCCGGTCATACGTTGCACGATAGCGAGGCCAAGCCCCAGACCCTGTTCACCCCAAGGCGAAGTATGGCCACAACGCTCGAATTCCTGGAACAGCTTGATGCGCTGTTCTTCAGCAATACCGGGACCGGTATCCCAAACCCCGATCCGGATATGATTTGGCCGGTTGCTAGAACGCAGTACACCGACCACGACCTTACCTTTGGCGGTATAACGTAGGGCATTGCTGACAAAGTTCTGGATAATCCGGCGAATCCATTGTGGATCGGTGTCAATCCAGAACTGGGCATCATGCACTCGCAGTTTGATGCCACGCTGTGCCGCAATGGATTTGAATTGCAGTTCCAGATCACTTAATAAATCATGCAGTGGATAAGCCTGGCGTTTCGGCTGAATCGTACCGCCCTCCAGTCGGGCAATATCCAGCAGGGCTGAGAGCATGCTTTCTGCACCATGCAAAGCACGATCTAGTTGCTGCAGGGTCTTGCGATCTTCTTTGCTTTGTACGCTTTGCTCCAGCGCCGTACTGAACAGACGTGCAGCATGCATTGGCTGTAACAGGTCATGACTGGCGGCAGCAATAAAGCGGCTCTTGGACATATTGGCTTTATCGGCCTGTTCACGCGCCAGTTGCTGTTCAGACAGGGCATCGGCGAGCTGCTGGGTACGATCCTGAACCCGGGCTTCTAGTACCGCTTCATTTTCGCGGAAGGCAGTAATGTCGGCAAAGGTCGTCACGAAACCACCACCTTCAATCGGATTACCCCGCATCTGAATCACGCGGCCATCTTTACGGATCCGTTCAAATTCATGCGCGCTACCGACCTGCATCCAGTGAATTCGTTTACGTACATGTTCTTCAACCGAACCTGGACCACATTCGCCACGTTCAGCGTTATAACGGATCAGGTCAGCAATCGGACAGCCAACATAAACAATATCTTTCGGATAATCGAACAGTTTCAGGTACTGGTTGTTCCAGGCGACCAGACACATGTTTTCATCAACCACACTCACCCCTTGGGTCATATGGTCGATCATGGTCATGATCAGGTTCTGGTTAAACCGCTGCCATTGTGAGGCCTGATCCAGAATATTCGCCACCTGACCAAGGGCCAGGCCATTATTCACCATCGCTGTAGTCAGCAGGGTACGTGCCGAGGCTGCACCAATGGTACCCGCCAGATACTGCTCGGTAAAACGCCACCACATGCCATTGGCACTGCTATTTTCATTCAGTTCCACACTATTTTGAGCACAGAACTGCTGGAAGGCCTGCATGGTTGGACCTTCACCGGTAATGCGCTTGGCCAGCGTAATCAGGTCACCAACTTTTAAACGGGCCACATCCTGATGCGAGTAGCTGACATCAGTAGATGGACTTTGAGAAGGAAGCGGCTTGGTTTCATAGTAGAAGAAACTTTCCGCCTGAATCTGTTCAGCCACACTTGGACGGAACATCCGGGAAACCCAGATATATAGGAATGTGTTCAGACCTAGTGCCCAGACCACACCATGCGTTAAAGGATCAAAAGATTCGAAACCGATCAGGGCTTCAGGACGTAACCAGTTCCAGCCCAAAGGACCCTGTTCCAGAAAACTCTGGCTAAATTGCTGATAGCCTTCCGGCAGGCTACGCAAAATCGTTGGTAATAACAGGGTATAAGACCACAGTGCAAAACCGGTCAACAGACCCGCATACACACCTTGCTTACTTCCACCACGCCAGTACAAGCCACCAATCAGGGCAGGGGCGAATTGTGCCACGGCACTAAAGGCCAGCAGGCCAAAAACAGAAAGCTGGTCAATATCATTAAAGAAATTGAAGAACAGAAAGCCCATCAACATCACGGCTAGGATACAGATCCGGCGGGTAAATTTCAGTACCAGTGGTAAACGCTTGTCATGCCGTGAGATCAGGTTTAACCGCCAGAGCGCTGGCATGATCAGGTCATTACTTAGCATGATCGACAGGGCTACTGAAGACACCAGTAACATACCAGTCGAAGCCGAGAAACCGCCTAAGAAGGCCAATAAGGTCAGCCAGTCCTGATTATAGCTAAGCGGTAAAGACAGTACCGCGACATCTGGAATCGCTAAATATTGGGGAGCCGCATGCAGTGCCCAGCTGGCAATCGGGATAATTGCCAGTGTGGTCAGAATCAGATAAATGGCAAACCAGCGACGTGCACCACGGATATGTTTTTCATCCCGTAATTCAACCACAGCCACATGAAACTGACGCGGTAAACAGATAATCGCCAGTGCAGCCAACAGGGTTTGTACCCAGAAACTTTCCGGTACGCCAAACAGCTGTACATCATGGAAGGTAGACTGAATATCGCTACTGATCTGAGGCAGATTTTCTGGTGCTTCAAAAATAAAGAAACAGGCTACGGCCAGCAAGGCAAATAACTTGACGAAAGACTCAAAGGCCACGGCCAGCATCAGGCCGCCATGCTGTTCGGTATTGGCAATCTGCCGGGTACCGAAAATCATCGCCAGAATCGCCAGGACGCCAGTCAGGAACAGTACGCTATTGGTGGTACTGGCAATCCCGGCTGAAGGTTCCAGAATGACCGCCGCACTCAAGGCAATTGCACGTAACTGCAAAGCCAGATAGGGAATGATGGCAATCACCGCCAGAATGGTGACCAGCGAAGCCAGAGGCCCACTCTTACCATAACGTGCAGCGACGAAGTCGGCGATAGAGGAAATCGCATGATGCTGGCGTACCCGTCCCAGACGGCGCCAGATATCGTAACCAATCGCGACAAAGAGCAGGGGACCAAGATAGATCGGCAGGAAAATAATTCCTTCACGAACCGCAGCACCGGTCGCGCCATAAAATGTCCAGGAAGAACAATAGACGCCTAAAGTTAAACTAAACAATAGCATACGGCCACGGGTACTGAGCCGGCTGGCATGTTTTTCCCCATAGAAAGCGCAAGTAAAGAGTAAAGTGATATAGAGGGCGAGCACCCCTATGATGAGCCAACTGTTCATATAGCCTGATGTGTACTGTGCATGACGCTATGATACCGCATCATGCACTCAGCAGTTTAAATTGATCATTTTTTAACGACCAAAGTCTAAATTACAAGTCATTCTAAATGTTGTTATTTTGCAACAGTGATAATTCGAATTAAAAAATAGTAAGCCCATGGTGGGGCTACAGGAGTGTAACTATGGATGAGGCACAAGTAGAAAGAATTCTACAGAATCCCAAATTCAAAGAAATGGTACGTAGAAAAAGTACGCTGAGCTGGACCTTAACCGGCATCATGCTATTTGTCTATGTCGGTTTCATGTTGCTTGTTGGCTACAACAAAGAATTTCTATTGTCTTCAATTTCTGGCGGTGTAACGACCTGGGGTGTACCTCTAGGTATCGGTATCATTATTTTGTCTTTTATATTGTGCTGGGTATATTCCTACATTGCCAATAACAAACTTGATCAGCTGAACAAAGAAGCGATTCAGGAAGTGGAAGCGATTACAAAAGAAAAGGAGCAACACTAAGATGAAAGGGATTTCATATCAAGCGCTTGCTGCTGCAGCGCTGACCTTGCTCAGCTCGGTAATGGCATTTGCTGGACCAGATCTGGGTGCTGCGGAGCAGCAAGCGACCAACTGGCACGCGATTATCATGTTTGTGATTTTCGTTGGAGCAACCTTATTTATTACCAAATGGGCTGCCAAACAAACCACAAATACCAATGATTTCTATACTGCCGGCGGCGGCATTTCTGGTTTCCAGAACGGTCTGGCCATTGCTGGTGACTTCATGTCTGCAGCATCTTTCCTCGGTATTTCCGCGATGGTATTCCTGTCCGGTTTTGACGGATTGCTGTACTCACTAGGCTTTATGGTGGGTTGGCCAATCGTTTTATTCCTGGTGGCAGAACGTTTGCGTAACCTGGGTAAATTTAACCTGTCTGATGTAGTGTCGTTCCGTCTGGAAGAAAAACCGGTGCGTACTCTAGCTGCATTAAGTTCACTGGTTGTGGTTGCGTTTTACCTGATCGCACAGATGGTAGGTGCAGGTCAGTTGATCAAGTTACTCTTCGGTCTGAACTACAATATTGCTGTGGTGATTGTTGGCCTGTTGATGATGGCTTACGTAATCTTCGGTGGCATGCTAGCGACCACTTGGGTACAGATCATTAAAGCAGTAATGCTGTTGTCTGGTGCGACATTTATGGCTTTCATGGTAATGAAGGGCGTAGGTTTCAGCTTTACCAATATGTTTGAACAATCGATTCAGGTTTACTCTAAAGTACATGACTTGAGCCTTGCAGATGCAACCAAGATTATGGGTCCGGGTAATCTCGCTTCGAATCCGGTCGATGCGATTTCTCTTGGTCTGGCGCTGATGTTTGGTACAGCAGGTCTGCCACATATCCTGATGCGTTTCTTTACAGTAAAAGATGCCAAAGAAGCACGTAAATCAGTGGTGGTTGCAACAGGCTTTATCGGTTACTTCTACCTGTTAACCTTCATTATCGGTTTCGGCGCGATTCTATATGTAGCGAATAACCCGCAGTTCCTGGACATTGCGAAAATGGCAATTACAGGCAAGCTAGAGCTGGTGGGTGGTAACAACATGGCTGCGGTTCACCTGGCAGATGCTGTTGGTGGTGACCTGTTCATGGGCTTCATTTCTGCAGTAGCATTCGCAACTATTCTTGCGGTAGTTGCAGGTTTGACCTTGTCAGGTGCTTCAGCAATTTCACATGACTTGTATGCAAACGTATTCAAGAAAGGCCGTACTACACCTGAATCTGAACTGCGCATGTCTAAAATTGCGACTCTTTGTCTTGCTATCTTTGCGATGATCCTGGGAATCCTGTTCGAGAAGCAAAACGTTGCCTTCATGGTGGGTCTGGCATTCTCGGTAGCCGCATGTGCCAACTTCCCGGTACTGGTACTGTCTATGTTCTGGAAAGGCCTGACTACACGTGGTGCTGTCATTGGTGGCGTGGTTGGTCTGGTGACTGCGGTAGTACTGATCGTATTGTCTAAAGCCGTTTGGGTAGATACTTTCGCGATTTCAGATACACCAGTCGTTCCATTTAATGGTCCTGCATTATTTGCAATGCCATTGTCTTTCTTCTGCTGCTGGTTCTTCTCCATCACAGACCGCTCAGTGAAAGCACAGGCAGAACGCAAAGCTTTCGATGCACAGTTTGTTCGTTCACAAACAGGTATTGGAATCTCAGGTGCATCTGATCACTAAGATCTGATGTCCTAAAAAAGCCTCCTGATGGGGGCTTTTTTTATAGCGATAAAATACTTGAGTACCCCCTGAAGAAGACGTTGGGATAGTTTATCTAAAATTAAATACGACCATTTTTGACTAAGATTTCAATAATTTTTATACAATCCTGTTTCTAACCATTGGCTAGATCATGCTATGTTAAGCCAGCGATAACAATAATGATGTGCGATAGGACATCAAGACAAATCTCATGAAGCACTCTCTGCTACGATTCTGGACCCATTTTAAGTATCTGCCTTCTGCGTGGCTGCTATGCCTACAATTACTGATTCTGACCCTGTCGATGCTGAGTTATGACAGTGTGTCTTATCGCGCGGGTACATGGATGCTAGGGGTGGTGGTCTTGCTGGTAATTGCCAAGGTGATTCGTCAGACTCCGATGTTTACCATTCTGGGACTCATCTTTGTCGCAGGCGCCATCTTCTTTTCGTCATTGATTGTGCTGGGGCTACGCTATACCTGGATCATGATCGTTGCTCATCTGTTTGAAGCCAGCGCCTATTTCAGTGCAGCATATGGCTTGTTACGTTATATGTTTCATGACCGTTATCTGACCAAGGATGAGCTGTTTGCAGCAGGAGCAGTCTTTACACTACTGGCTTGGGGATTCGCTTTTCTCTATAGCATTTGCCAGTTATGGGTGCCTTACAGCTTTTCAGATCCTGAGTTGCAGGCTTATCAGCCGTGGCTGGATCTGCTCTTTCTGAGCTTTAGTGTACAGTCTGCTACAGGATTATCTGATGTGATGCCGGTCAGCCCGGTCGCACGGATGTTGGCCATTATCCAGATGTTTGTCGGGGTGATGTATCTGGCCTTAATAGTCTCGCGTCTGATTGCCTTACAGTATATTTCCCATCTTCCTAAACAGACTCATATACAACATAAGCATAGAAAGCCTGAGGAATAGAACGTACAGAGCTGTATAGCTTGGTTACAGTAACTTAACGGCTTTATTTTCCTGAATATTTTAAAATCTTAAGGTCCAAAACGTATCTTTGATCGTAATTCTCTCGATCAGAATGTTTTTACTTATCAATAATGATTCAAGCCTCCCGGCATTCAATCTATTAAAAAAATGGGGGATCTATGCCTTCCAAACCTTCATCCTGGTTTGCCAATATCAATCCGAATGTCTTCATTAGTACAGTGGTGATTATCGCCATTTTTTTGGGACTGGTAATACTGGCACCTGATTCATTTGACCTGTTGACCAAGCAAATGAATGCGTGGATTACCACTTCATTTAGCTGGTTTTACGTCCTCTCCGTGGCGATCTTTCTGATTGTCCTGATTTATATTGCCCTGTCTGATATGGGGAAAATCAAACTCGGGCCCGACCATAGTCAGCCAAAATACAGCCAGGCATCCTGGTTTGCCATGCTGTTTACCGCAGGCATGGGGATCGGCCTGATGTTTTTCGGTGTTGCAGAACCGGTTATGCATTATGTCACACCGCCTGCTGGTGAACCAGAAACTGTACTGGCCGCGCAGCAAGCTATTCGCGTGACTTTCTTCCACTGGGGCCTGCATGCCTGGGCGATTTACACCATTGTGGGTCTGTCATTGGCCTATTTTGCGTATCGACATAATCTGCCTTTAAAAGTTCGCTCCGCCTTATATCCACTGATCGGCAACCGGATTCATGGCCCAATCGGAGACGGGGTAGATACTTTTGCCACCTTAGGGACAGTATTTGGGGTTGCGACAACTTTAGGTTTTGGGGTGACTCAGATTAATTCGGGTCTGAATTACCTATTTGGAGTTGAGCAGACCCCCAGTACTCAGGTCATTTTGATTATTGCCGTCACTGTAATGGCATCAATGTCCGTATTTTTTGGTTTGAATAAGGGCATCAAACGCCTAGCTGAACTGAATCTGCTGCTTGCCTTACTGCTACTCATCTTTGTTTTTGTTGCCGGTCCAAGCATCTATCTTCTGCAGACCACCATCCAAAATGCCGGCCAGTATGTCTCTAATCTGTTTAGCATGACCTTTAATCTGTATGCCTATCAGCCTAGTGGCTGGATTGGTGGCTGGACCATTATGTATTGGGCCTGGTGGATTTCCTGGTCGCCATTTGTCGGGATGTTTATTGCCCGAGTATCCGAAGGCCGCAGTATCCGCGAGTTTATTGTTGGGGTTCTACTGATTCCTACCGGATTTACCCTGATCTGGATGGGCTTTATGGGTAATGCTGCATTATTCAGCATCATGCATGAAGCCAATACCAATCTGCTTGAAGCAGTACAACGTGACTCCTCTGTAGCGCTGTTCGAATTTTTAGGTAATCTGCCATTTAATTCAGTCACCAGTATTATCGCTACGGTATTGGTTATTCTGTTCTTTGTCACTTCAGCAGATTCAGGATCATTAGTCACGGATTATCTCACTGCTAAAACCGAGAATTCACCGACCTGGCAGCGTCTGTTCTGGACCGTGTTAATGGCTTTATTGGCCATCATTCTGTTGCTGGCAGGCGGGCTGGAAGCCTTGCAGTCGGCTACGATTATGAGTGCCTTACCGTTCACATTCATTATGCTGCTGATTTGCTGGGGACTGATTAAGGCCCTGCATCTGGATGTAACGAAAATGCATGCGCTACAAGCTGCACGCATTACCCCACGAGCCATTCAGAACCCGCGTAGCTGGCAACAGCGACTCGGTTTAATTATGCATTATCCGCATACGCATGATGAAGTACGTGATTATATTGATACGGTGGTCAGCAAAGCCTATAACAGTTTTCAGGCTGAACTGAAGCGTCGTCACATCCAGGTGAAAATCTTTAAACTGGAAGATGGGATCGAGTTACGTGTCGATCATCAGAATGAAATGAACTTCATTTATCAGGTCATTGCTACCCAAACTTTAGCACCGAGCTTTATGCCGGATGCAGATTCTCCGCAGTCTTATCAGGCAGAAGTCTTTTTAAGGGAAGGGGGGCAAAATTATGATGTGATGGAATGGACTCAGGAAGATTTAATCCAGGACATCATTGACCAATATGAACGTCATCTGCACTTTTTAAGTCTGGTCCGTTCTCCAGAATAAATATTTGATCCAATAAAAAGGACGCATCAGCGTCCTTTTTTTATTCAGTCACTAATTCAGAAATTAGAAACGGAATTTAGCATTTAAGCCTACAGTTTGTGTATCACGAACTACAGCATTTTGAGCAAGATTTGCTTCGTAGTTTGAGTTCACATAACTAGCACCTACAGCAACTGCTGGAGTGATGAAGTAGTTTACGTTTGCGCCCCAAGCTTTGTCTGGAGAGTTAGCGTAGCTAGATTCCATATAAGATGCACCAACGCTTAATTTAGGGTTGATGTACAAAGTAGTACCTAGATTGTAAGCAGTATCTTCACCATAAACCAAGCCGCTTTCGAAGCCAAGTGACATGTTAGTGCCGTCAATTGCGCCTACATATTTAGTACGAGCAGTGATTGCATCTTGGTCTTCAGCGATTGTTTGAGACTCAATAGCAGCTTTAGCAACGCCATTGTTGAACATGTTAAAAGCGTCATAAGAAGTTTGGTCTGCAACGCTTGTGTAACCTACAGCTACCAGGAAGTTAGGAATAGGAAGTACACCTACTTCTAATGCATAACGGTCGCCATTGTCATCTGGGTTACCAGCTTTGTTATCAGTGATGGTATGGCTATAAGAAGCGCTCGCATAAGCAGGAACAACTTTAGTTGGGATGTAAGCTTCACCTTTTGCACCAAAAGTGTGGTGTACAGTACGATTACCAAATTCTTGTCCGTTTTCGCCGTATGTATAAGCAGCAGAAACATTAGATGCCTGGTTGATGAAAGCAGCTTCAGCTAAAGGGCCTTTAGAAGCGTCTACATCTTTGAAGTAGTAAGTACCTTGAACAGCGCCAGTGAAGTCTTTGTCATTCGCAGTGTTGTCGATGTACTCTGACTGACCTTGAACTTCGAATTGATATGCTTGAGCACCGGTCATGGCTAATAATAAAGCAGTGGCTAAACCGAGTTTTTTCATGATATTTACCATTTTGTTACAAAAGATGTACAACAGGAACGTATTGTATTGTGACAATTTATTAAGTCAATCCAATTCGAAATCGCTATTTTTTTAAGCTAAATCATTGTATTAATTTTGTGTAAAATTCAAGTATCAGGCTCGGAAGCCATTTTAGATAAAAACTCTTGTATAACAAAAAGCTAGAATTTAAATATAGATTTTGACTAAAAATTAAGGAGAAATTGTGTGATTATTTAAATCACTTAGTACGATCAATTTTAATTTAATAATCTATTAAAACAATTAATAATCGGTGAGCTAATTCATAAATGTGTCAAGAAGTGCAAGATGTCTGGCGCAACATGTCTTGACTGGATTGCTTAATTTTAGAGCATAATCAGCTCGAGCTTCAGAATGAATGTCTGTTTTTTGAGCTAGATGGGCATGTTTTATAATCTTGACTGAAGCAATCGACTTTACATTTTTGGGGGAATTTTACATAATATGAAAATCAAGTTAGAGTTCACACTTTCATAGTGATTTAGCCTGATTCTCCACAATTTTTTGTTTTATCGCCCAGCTTTCCCCAAGGTTGGGCTTTTTTTTGCCTGAATTTTTTGGAAGCCTCATTTCGCTGATTACTTCATAAAAAGAAAATTAAAAATCGAGTATAGAAAGCCGTCAAAGATGATTCTTTAATGCACCTTAATGGTGCATTAAGTCAATTTAAAAATAGCCTTGTTCTATAAAATTGCAAAAAAAAACCTCAATTTCTATAAAGAATTGAGGTTTTTTCGCCAAAATTTGCGGGTAAATCAAAAAATCTGCTGAGGAATAATTTAACTCGCCCTAATGCGGTGCATTATGCACCTAATTGTTGCATGTGTAAATAGTTCAGAAAGCGAGTTTTTTAATTTTCTTATATTTTAAATTATGAAATTTTCATTCCTATTTATGTTTTAGTGATAACAGATAGAAAATCCTGAAAATATAAAGAGCTAAAACCTTTAAGAACATAAGAAAAACCTTCTGAAAATCAACGTAATTGGGAAGAAATATTGATGATGAGCAGACGTTTATTTGTATAATCTATCTACTATTAGATGGGGAGTCCTTGATTGATGTGAAGGACTAAAAATCAAGATGAATACTTTGCGCTCTGAGAAAATCAGCAAACATCTGTACTGGTCGATGTCGATCATTATTTTATGTTTATTGTGTATTTGTATTCCCTTGATTATTGATAGTAGTCAACATTATTTAAAATCAAAACAAACCTATCAGCAGCTTGATGCCTTACAACAGGCCACCGATCTCGCCAATAAGATCTCCCGTGAACGGGCACCCGCCAACAAAGTTATGTCCAGTTCGGTTGAGGAATTTGTCAAATATCAGCAGGAGTTAAGCGATTACCGTCAGGAAGTCGATCAACAGATGCAGATGACAGCTCAGGCACTCGATCAGGTCGGTTTTAATCACCTAAGCCAGCAACTTTTATCTGAGTTAAAGCCTAGTCTGCAATATGGGCGTAAGCAGGTCGATCTCTATACTCAGATACCTCGCCCGGAACGTACTGCACAGGAAATGGATCAGGCCATTCTTGCCATGTTTAGTGCCTGGGATAGTAGTCGTAAAATTCTGAAAGGGGTAGTGATTGCCTCTGCTACGCCATCTGCCCGTTTGGATAATTACATGAGTGAAATCCTATTTTTATCTGATGTCAGGGATCAATCGGGTCGGGTAGCGTCAAATGTTATGGCACATGTGACATTTGGAACCCAGATTCCAGAGCAAAACATTACCCGTTCCTTGCAGGTCCAGCATCAGGTACGCTACCTCTGGGATATTATTGATACGCTACAGCCTGTTCAGGACAAAACCGATGAATTTATTCGTTTACATCAACGGGTCGGTACTGAATTTATTCAGCAAGGTTTACCGATTGTGGAGCGACTGATTGAAGATAGTCGACAACAGCGTCCTTATTATTTAACTGGAACTCAGCTGACTGAAGCCATTGTAGATAAATTTACAACAGTGATTGATTTGCAGAACTATTTACTGCAATACACCAAAGATGTGGCGATTAAGGAAATGCGCCACAGTCTGAATCATTTGATCTGGACGGTGGCCTTATCTGGAATTTCCCTGATTACGGCAATTTTGACCATGATTTTTGCGCGTAAACGCATCTTTATTTCTTTAATTCGCGCACGTAAAATTTTATTTGATTTGTCTACTGGATCTGAACGGAAGCAAGCACAATCAAAACTAAAAACAGACCGGCCTACTGAATCCTTATTTACAGCAATTCAAAAACTGCAGCACATGCTGCAAGAGCGTGAAGCATTAGAGTTTCGACTGAAAAATATTGCCCATTCCGATTCCCTGACCGGACTGGCTAACCGTTTTGCGCTCGATGAATATATCCGTTTTATGGAAACGCATCCGACCCAGTTTAAGCGAACCTGCCTGATGATTATTGATATGGATCACTTCAAACAGGTGAATGATCAATATGGGCATGTTATTGGTGATCAGGTCATTCAGCTGGTTGCAGAGCGCTTAAAAGCCAATATTCGAGCTTCGGATCTACTGGTTCGCTATGGCGGAGACGAATTTCTGGTCCTGATTGAAAATATCGAGATGCAGCATGCTTTCATGCTGGCGAATAAAATCCGGACTGAAGTCGCTGAGCATTTTATTCTGACCTCAGCTGATGAAGATATTCATGTATCGGTGAGTATTGGGGTGGCGATTGGCGCAGAGTCATGGATTGCGTTACTGGAACAGGCCGATGAGGCGCTATTTAAGGCTAAAGCGAAAGGACGCAATGTCGTGGCTGAGGTTTAAGCCAGTTAACTGAATTTTTTAAGCTAAATATTCTGAAGAGTCATAACTTTTATAGTTTATATTGTTAAAAAATAAAGTAAATTTCACTGAAATTTTTAAAAAATATAAAAATTTAGGGGATCTTAAAATGAGTAAAAATTGTATTTTCTGTCAAATGGTAAAAGGGGAATTGCCATGTCATTTAATCGATGAAAATGATGATTTTATGGCATTTCTTACTATATTTCCCAATACATTAGGCGCAAGCGTAGTGATTCCAAAACAGCATTATTCCAGCTATGCCTTTGAACTGAGTGACCAGGTGCTGAAAAATCTGGTTTATATACCAAGCAGGTAGCCCTAAAATTGGATCGTTATTTTGATGATGTTGGCCGAACAGCAATGGTGTTCGAGGGATTTGGTGTCGATCATGTGCATGCAAAGCTATTTCCAATACATCAGACTAAAAATACCCATGAAAACTGGCAGCCAATTAATTCTTCGATCGATAAGTATTTTGATGCTTATGAGGGATATATTTCATCACATGATGCTCGAAGGGCGGATGATCAAACGCTGGCACAATTGGCTGAAAATATTCGCTCAATCGCATAGTCAAAAATAAAAGCCCCTCTTCTAAAAAAAGGGGCACTCCCTCCTTTGAAAAAGGAGGGGTGGAGAGAATAAAATTACTTCAATAACGGCTTTAAGAATTTCCCTGTATGTGAAGCCTTAACTTTCACAACATCTTCAGGAGTACCTTCCGCGATAATCATACCGCCACCCGCACCACCTTCAGGGCCAAGATCTACCACCCAGTCTGCAGTCTTGATCACATCCAGGTTATGTTCAATCACCACAATGGTATTCCCTTTATTACGTAGCTCATGCAGGATGTCCAGCAGCTTGGCAATATCATGGAAATGCAGACCAGTGGTTGGCTCATCCAGTACATACAGGGTTTTGCCGGTATCCCGTTTGGCCAGCTCACGTGCCAGTTTCACGCGCTGCGCTTCACCACCAGAAAGGGTCGTCGCTGACTGACCCAAACGGATATAACCCAGACCGACCTGATGCAAGGTTTCCAGACGACGATGAATCACTGGAATCGCATCAAAGAAATGCATGGCATCTTCAACGGTCATCTGCAATACATCAGAAATATTCTTGCCTTTGTAGTTCACTTCCAGCGTTTCACGGTTATAACGCTTGCCATGACAGGCGTCACACGGCACATACATATCCGGCAGAAAGTGCATCGCTACCTTAATCATGCCATCACCTTCACAGGCCTCACAGCGTCCGCCTTTCACGTTAAACGAGAAACGGCCAGCGGTATAACCACGCGCTTTGGCTTCCGGAGTCTGTGAAAACAGTTCACGAATTGGAGTAAACAAACCGGTATAAGTTGCTGGGTTCGAACGTGGCGTACGACCAATCGGGCTCTGGTCAATATCAACCACTTTATCCAGAAATTGCAGACCATCAATTGAATCAAACTTCTCGGCAGTCAGTGTGGTTGCACCATTCAGCTGAGTCGCTGCCAGTGGCAACAGAGTCCGGTTAATCAACGTAGATTTTCCAGAACCTGAAACACCGGTAACACAGGTCATGATTCCCAATGGAATGGTCAGATCGACTTTCTTCAGGTTATGCCCGGCAGCACCCATCAATTTGATCTGTTCTTCCGGTTTTGGTGGCTGAACCCGTTTTTTCGGCACTTCAATTTTCAGTTTGCCAGACAGATATTTACCGGTCAGGGAATCTTTATTTTCAGCGAGTTCCTGATAGGTTCCTTCTGCAATCACATGGCCACCATGCACACCGGCACCCGGACCAATATCAATAATATGGTCAGCGGCACGAATCGCATCTTCATCATGTTCGACCACTAAAACGGTATTACCGAGGTCACGTAGACGAATCAGGGTTTGTAACAGGCGATCATTATCACGCTGATGCAGACCAATCGAAGGTTCATCCAGCACATACATCACGCCCATGAGACCAGCACCAATTTGTGAGGCCAGACGGATACGCTGTGCTTCACCACCAGACAGGGTTTCAGCAGAACGGGACAGGCTCAAATAGTTCAGACCGACAGATACCAGGAAGTGCAGACGCTCACGGATTTCCTTGAAAATCTTGTCCGCAATTTCACCACGCGCACCTTCCAGATTAATACCTTGATAATAGCTCTCGGCATCGCCAATCGACATGCGGGTAACGTCGGCAATGGTCTTGTCCAGAATTTTCACATTACGTGAGATTTCATTCAGACGTGAACCATCACAAGCATCACAGGCAGCATTAGAGAGATACTGCGCCAGATCATCACGCACATAATTGCTTTCGGTTTCGCGGTAACGGCGTTCCAGATGCGGCAAAATACCTTCAAATGGCATCACCCGGTTATGACGACGACCACGTTCATCAATATAGCTCAGGTCAATTTTTTCTTTGCCGGTACCGTAAAGGAATTTCTTCTTGGTGTTGGCATCCAGTTCATTCCAAGGCGTTTCTAGAGAAAAACCGAAATGCTCGGCTACTTTTTGCAGCATGCCATAATAATACGGACGCTGACGATCCCAGCCACGAATCGCACCTTGGCTGATACTAACTTCCTGATTGGGAATCAGTTTGTCCGCACTGAAATGGCTGCGGGTACCCAGACCATCACAGACCGGGCAGGCACCAAAAGGATTGTTAAATGAAAACAGGCGTGGCTCCAGTTCTGCCACAGCGCGGTCACATTCCGGACAGGAGTGTTTGGCAGAAAATACGCGATCATCATTTTCACCTTTCATCCAGGACAAAATCGCAATATCTCCACCGAGACGCAGCGCAGTTTCAAAACTTTCTGCAATCCGGTTACCGAGATCATCACGCACCTTAAAGCGGTCAACCACGACTTCAATAGTATGTTTTTTCTTTTTGTCCAACTCAGGTGGCGGATCAATTTCCATGATCTCGCCATCGACACGTGCACGCACAAAGCCTTGGCTTTGCAGTTGCTCAAATAACGCTGTGTACTCACCCTTACGTTCACGCACGACAGGCGCTAACAATAACAGCGCAGTGCCTTCTTCCAGTTCTTTAACCGCATCGACCATTTCAGTTACGGTCTGTGCCACCATGGGCAGATCGTGTTCCGGACAGTAAGGTGTACCTACGCGTGCATAGAGCAGACGTAAATAGTCATAGATTTCGGTAATGGTACCTACAGTCGAACGCGGGTTATGGCTAGTCGATTTCTGTTCGATAGCAATGGCTGGGCTTAAACCCTCAATCGAATCAACTTCCGGCTTTTCCATTTGCGAAAGGAATTGACGCGCATAGGCAGACAAAGATTCTACATAACGACGTTGACCTTCCGCATATAACGTATCGAATGCCAATGAGGACTTACCTGAACCAGACAGTCCCGTAATCACCACAAACTTGTCGCGTGGAATATCAAGGTTCACATTTTTCAGGTTATGGGTACGTGCACCTCGAATACGGATGTGACTTTGGCTCATGCAATGATCCTAGAAAATTCATCAAAAACCTTTATATGATACCGAATGAAAAATGTTCAAGTGCAAATAAAAGTATTTTAAACGTCAAGTTGTGTCGGATATTGGTCAAAAGATCAGTACTAAAGCAACTGGGGGAAAACGTAGATTAGATTTGCTCTTTTCCAAACATCTAATAGATAAAATTTCATGATGCATAACTCCATCGAAATTAGCTTCACTTTCCATCATTTAGGGTTTGGCTTAAAAATAAAAAAGCCCTGTATTAAACAGGACTCAGTCAATAGAAACTAAAATTAATCATCCAGACCTAGCCATTGGCGTTGTTCATAAGCACTATCCCAGAACAGCCATTCCAGACGTGCTGCATGGGTATAGGCCTGATGCATTTTTTCCAGAGTATCAGCATCGACCCGCGCTGCCACCCGATCTACAGTAGCAATTACATTGCGTACCGCTGTATGAAAATCTTCCCCAGCATAGGTATCAATCCAGGCCTGATACGGATTATTCGGCGCTGCCTTATCGACAATATCCTTACCCACTTCTGCATAGATCCAGAAACACGGCAGTAGGGCAGCCAGAACCACTGGATAACTTTCTGCCCAGGCCGTTGCCTGTAAATAAGCGGTGTAATGATGGCAGGCCAGAGTCAAAGGTGTATTTTCAAATTGGGTTTTGCTGATGCCAAAATCCTGCATAAAGCCATCATGCAGGCTACGTTCGACCACAATGGCAGTTTTAGCGGCTTCACTAAACTGGATCACGTCATCTGCTTCAAAAGCTTTGGCTGCACACACCGCCAGCGCACGGCCATAGGCCAGCAGATAATGCGCATCCTGAATCACATAATGACTAAAAGCTTCACGGCTTAATGTTCCCTGCGCCAGTTGCTGGTTAAAAGGCAGCGCCAATGTCTTTTGATAAAGTCCGAGATTACGTTGCCATACGTCTTGAGAGAAACTCATACTGAAATCCTTAGCAGTTGAAGTCAAAACATCCAGCACTATAGCAAAGATGAATCTGTTTAAAAAATCAGCAAATCTGAAAAGCAGAAAATACCTAAAAATGGTTCAGGAAGTGCTTTGGTTTATGCGGCAAAAGTTTCATAATTGGGACAACTTTTAGTTTTAGTATTTCTCTACATTTAAAGAAATGCATTTAATGAAATTTATCTAAGGTCGATATATATGTTGAAACACTTTGGTTTCTCAATCGTATTTTCGATCGTGTGCCTTGGTTTGTCTGCTTATTGGGGATTTACCCATGGTCCGGAAGCGGGCCTGCAAACCATGTTCACAGCACTGACCATCACCGCTATTCTGGCGATTATGGAAGTGTCGTTGTCGTTTGATAACGCGGTTGTCAATGCATCCGTCCTGCGCGGTTGGGATCATTTCTGGAAAATGATTTTCCTGACGGTCGGGATTCTGGTTGCAGTTTTCGGGATGCGCCTGATTTTCCCGGTGGTCATTGTAGCCGTGACTGCGGATATGGGCTTTATGGAAGTGGTGCAGCTCGCCTTAAATGCACCGAAAGAATATTCGGCCAAACTGATGGCACATCATGCCGAGATTTCTGCCTTTGGTGGTGCTTTCCTGATGCTGGTATTCTTGAACTTCTTCCTGGATGAAGAAAAAGATACCCACTGGTTCCGCATGCTGGAACGCCGTCTGGCACATCTGGCAAACGTTCCGGCGATGTCAGTCTTTATTACCCTGATTGCTTTGTTGATCATGGATTTCCAGGTCGAAGAAGCGAAACGTCTGGATGTTATTCTGGCGGGGATCTGGGGGATCGTGATTTATATCGGGGTACAGGTCCTAAGCCATATGTTAGGTGGGGAACCGGAAGTAGACGAAGAGGGCAACGCCGTTCGTCATGATGCTGAAGGCGTACCGACTGGCGTGGTGAAAGCCGGCTTTGGTGGTTTCCTTTACCTAGAAGTACTCGATGCATCTTTCAGTTTTGACGGTGTAATCGGTGCCTTTGCGATTACGTCTGACGTGGTGATCATCATGTTGGGCTTGGCCATCGGTGCGATGTTTGTGCGTTCGATGACCATTTACCTGGTCGATAAAGGCACGCTGGATGCCTATATCTATCTGGAACATGGCGCGCACTATGCGATTGGTGCTCTGGCATTTATCATGCTGGCAAGCAGTACCGGTGTGCATATCCCTGAAGTAGTGACCGGTCTGATCGGTGTAGCTTTCATTATCTGGGCAGTCATTGCTTCGATTCAATATACCAAGCGTCAGTTATTAAAAGCAGGCAAATAGCCCCGTGATCGCTGAACAGAAGCGTAGCTCCGGCTACGCTTTTTTATCCATTGGAGCGTAAAACCTCGTGGTTCAGCACGAGGATATAAGCGACTGGAGTAAACCACATGAACGACACGAAATGTCGTTTTAAATACTTGTACTATAGTCATAGGACTTACGCATTGACGGATTCAAAAAAGTATTAAAATACTTTATAAAGTATCTGTGATCAGACGAATTAAACATGCTTCTACAGCAACTTGTACATTACCCATTTATATGGGCTTTCTCATGACAGAACCGAACTCTATTAGCTGCACACAACTTGCCGAGACTTATAATATCTCGCATGATAGTGTAAATCGCTTTCTAGAGCGTGAAGACTACACACCTCACGACCTATATCAAGAATCAATTCAACATATTGATAATAATAAACTTATAGTCAGTATTGATGATACTGTTTTAGATAAACCATATAGTCAACATATGGACTTGGTTAGCTATTTTTGGTCAGGCAAACACCACCGATCCGTCAAGGGTATTAATCTCATTACCTTGTATGCGACAGATCAAAATGGTCAAAACATTCCAATTAATTTCCGAATTTATGACAAATCTGAAAGTAAAACCAAGAATGATTACTTTATGGATATGTTAAGTGAAGTACTCAGTTGGGGTGCAAAGATTCAATTTATTACAGGTGATAGTTGGTATTCATCGACTGGAAATCTAAAAACCATAAGAAAATATGGTATTCGATTTATGTTTGGTATCGACTGTAACCGTAAGGTTTCCCCAGAAAAAGGACAATGGTTTCAACTGCGTTTATTGCCAGATTTCCATCAGGGTCAAGTGGTCTGGCTCAAAGATTTTGGCTTTGTACAATTATTTAAGACTCAGTTAAAAGAACAGCAGAGGTTTTATATTGTGCATCAAGATGAAGATGATTTATTGTCCTTTGAAGGTTTTCATGAATTACATTCAAGTCATTGGAAAATAGAGCAATATCACCGGGTGATTAAACAGGTTTGTCATATTGAAAAGTTTCAAGTAAGACGATCTAAACTGATTTTGAATCATATTTTTTCAGCCTTGATGGCCTACGTTGAGATACAAAAGAACCAGTTTGAGCGGATCTTTGAAAATATATATCGTTGGCAGAAGAAATTATTTAGACCAATTATCAAAAACTTCATTGATGACTTTATTCTCGATAAAAATCATCTGCTACCACAGAGAATCTATAAGTAATAGTGCGTAAGTCCTAAGTCACTATTAAGAAAAATACTGTTAAAATAATTGGATGAAGACACTCAAATTACGCATAAAAGACAAACATTGCAAGGTGCTAAATCAGTTAGCATCCGAAGTAAATTTTGTTTGGAATTATGTCAATGATTTGTGTTTTAAACATCTTCAAAAAAAACAACAATTCTTTTCAGCATACGATATTGCAAAATACACGAAAGGCACATCGAAAGAATGCAACTTGCACAGTCAAACTATTCAGGCAGAGGTGGTCCCACTTGTTTGAACAACTAAAAGCGTATTTATAAGTGATATTCCGCTCTAGTTAAGCCACCTTGTTTTGTTGGGGTAGCTGATCATAGTAAAACTCATTTGGTGTCATTTTGTCTAGACTCGAATGAGGTCGTTTCAAATTATAAAACTCAAAATATGCACTTAATTGCTTTTTCGCATCTGTGACACTGCTATAAGCTTTGAGATACACCTCTTCATATTTAACGCTCCGCCATAATCGTTCAACCATCACATTATCTACCCATCGACCTTTACCATCCATACTGATTTGAATGCCATTTGATTTCAATACATCAATAAATGCATCACTGGTGAACTGACTGCCTTGGTCTGTATTCAATATTTCAGGTGATCCATATTTTTCAATCGCTTCATTTAAAACCGAAATACAAAAATCCACCTCCATACTAATCGATACCCTATGCGCAAGTACCTTGCGGCTATGCCAATCAATCACAGCACATAAATAAACAAAGCCTTTTGCCATAGGGATATACGTTATATCCGTAGACCACACTTGATTACTGCGCTGAATAGCCAACCCTTTGAGCAGATATGGATATTTACGGTGAGCTTGATTAGCCTGGCTTAAATTTGGTTTGCAATATAACGCCTGAATACCCATTTTCTTCATTAAAGTACGTGTATGACGTCGTCCTATATGATGCCCTTGACGATTCAACAAATCACGCATCATACGACTGCCTGCAAAAGGATATTGCATATGTAATTCATCAATACATCGCATCAGCTTCAGATCTGATGAGCTAACAGGTTTTGGGCGATAATAATAACAACCACGGGAGACTTTCAGCAGCTTAGCTTGCTTAGATACTGAAATCTGAAGTGAGTCGTCGATTAACTTTTGTGGTTGAAGCGGCCCAGTTTCTTCAACACACCTTCTAAAAAATCAATTTCTAATGCCTGCTCACCGATTTTTGCATGTAACTTTTTAAGATCAATGGGGGGTTCTGATGGAGCTTTTGATTGATCGAAAGCTTGCGAGGAAGCTGAGATCAATTGATTTTTCCAGTCAATAATTTGGTTTTGATGAACATCAAATTCAGCACTCAATTCAGCAAGTGTTTTTTCTGCTTTAATCGCAGCAAGTGCTACCTTAGCTTTAAAATCATTTGAATGATTTCTTCTTGGTCTACGTGCCATAAAATACTCCATATATTGATGTTTATAACATCATTTGAGGAGCAGAATATCACTTATAGGAGTTGTTCAAATTTACGGATCCATCTCTGGCAGTGACAGAAGAATTGGTCACAAGACGCAAGCAGTTCAAAAAAGCAAAACTAAAATGGCGTGTCAGTAATAAAAAATCAGCTAGACGTTCACTAGGTTGGATACCGTTTAAAAAGGTTGCAATCAAATATGCTGATGGCTGTGTTCAATATGGTAAACACCAATTCAAGTTATGGGATAGTTACGGTTTAAGTCAATACAGGGTTAAAACAGGCTCATTCGTTGAAGATAGCCGAGGCCGTTGGTATGTATGTCTTGTAGTTGACAATGCTAAAACAGAGAAAACCACCGCTAAAACCTCAATTGGCATAGATTTAGGTTTAAAAGATTTAGCCACTTGTTCAGATGGTGTAAAACTTAAAGCCCCTCAAATCTATCGGAAATATGAACAAAAACTTGGTATTGCTCAACGTGCAAAAAATAAAAAACGAGTGAAAGCAATTCACGCCAAGATTAAAAATGTAAGACAAAACATGCTGCATCAATTCAGCCATAAACTAGTAAAAGAACATGCAGCAATCTTCGTTGGCAATGTGAATGCCAAAGCATTAGCGCAAACCAAACTAGCCAAGTCTGTGTTAGATGCCAGTTGGACAACACTAAGAACCATGCTCAAGTATAAATGCGAGAACGCAGGGGTATGGTATGAAGAAGTCAATGAAGCCTATACCACCCAAACTTGTTCGTGCTGTGGCTCACGCTCCAGTAGTCCGAAAGGTAGAGCAGGTTTAGGAATAAGAGAGTGGCAGTGTGGTGAGTGTGGTAGCTCATGGGATCGGGATGTAAATTCCGCACTGAATATTCTTGCGCTCGGGCATGAGCGTCTAGCAGTAGGAATCCCCTTGCTTTAGCTGGGGGAGGATGTCAATTTTCAGATAGTCCTCATCTTTATTTCAAATAAAATTCATGCATTCCTTTGAGCGGAATGGCCTATAATCTACGCATCAAGATTAACTAACTCGATCGCCAGACTTTATGATGAATGCCTTAGAACGTCGCTCGACCTTTGCCCTGAGCAGTATTTTCGCACTGCGCATGCTGGGGTTGTTTATGATCATCCCTGTATTCTCGGTAGCAGGGCAGTCATATGAATATGCTACGCCGGCACTGATTGGTCTGGCGGTGGGTATTTATGGCCTGACACAGGCCATTTTACAGATTCCGTTTAGCCTGATTGCAGACCGCTATAGCCGTAAGCCACTGGTGGTTTTGGGCTTGTTGCTATTCGCTCTAGGTGGTGCGATTGCTGCAATGTCTGACACCATTTATGGCGTGATCATCGGTCGTGCGATTGCGGGTGGTGGAGCAGTTTCAGCAGTGGTAATGGCCTTACTGGCCGATGTGACCCGCGAAGAAAACCGCATGAAAGCCATGGCGGTGATGGGCATGAGTATCGGCCTGTCCTTTGTGGTGGCCTTTACCATGGGGCCATGGGTGACAGGACTGGTCGGCATTTCCGGTCTGTTCTGGGTGACCACCGTAATGGGCTTGGCTGCGATTGCGATGTTGTTGATGGTCCCTAAAGTTACCCGTCATCATAAAAATTTTCAGCAGGGCTATCTGGAGCAGCTAAAACAGGTCCTGAAAATGGGGGATCTGAACCGTCTGCATATTTCAGTATTTACCCTGCATTTGCTGCTCACAGCCATGTTTATTTATGTGCCATCGCAACTGATTGAAGTTGCTGAACTGCCATTATCGAGCCATGGTTGGGTCTATCTGCCGCTGCTGGTCGTCAGTCTGTTTTTTGCCTTCCCGAGCATTGTACTGGCAGAGAAATATCGCAAGATGCGCAGTATTTTCCTGACAGCGATTGGCGGGATTATTCTGGGTCTGTTGATCATGATTTTTGGCTTTGAATCCAAATATGTGCTGATCGGTGGATTAGGTTTATTCTTTATTGCCTTTAACGTCATGGAAGCCTTATTGCCCTCATGGTTGTCCAAAGCAGCCCCGATTCAATCTAAAGCCACTGCGATGGGCGTGAATGCCAGTAGTCAGTTTCTGGGCGCGTTTTTTGGCGGGATTATCGGTGGACAATTGTTGTTACTCAACAACACTTCGCTCGGTTGGAGTATTTTATCGGCAATTGCTATAATTTGGCTACTCATGAGTTTTGGGTTGGCTCAACCACGCTATCTTTCATCGCTCGTGCTTCGTCTGCCAGAGAGTAAACAAACAGATGAATGGACTTCTCAACTTTTGGCGATTCGTGGTATTGAAGAGGTTGTGGTCATGTCTGAACAGCAAGTCGCCTTTGTCAAGGTCGATAAACAGCAGGTTGATGATGTTTCGCGACAACAATTAACGCACTTGTTAGGTAAAGAGGTAGCCATTTAAACATAACTCTTATAAAGTAAAATATAGAAATAAATAGGAAGTGTACGTCTGATGCGTGGTGTTAATAAGGTCATTTTAGTTGGTACTTTAGGTCGAGATCCTGAGACCAAAACTTTCCCAAATGGTGGTTCTCTCACTCAATTCTCTATCGCAACCAGCGATTCATGGACTGATAAAAATACGGGCGAACGTAAAGAGCAAACCGAATGGCACCGTATTGTGCTGCATAACCGTTTAGGTGAAATTGCACAGCAATATCTGCGCAAAGGTTCTAAAGTTTATATCGAAGGTTCATTACGTACCCGTCAATGGACAGATCAAAGCGGTCAAGAACGCTATACAACGGAAATCCGTGGTGAGCAAATGCAAATGCTGGATTCTGGTCGTCCACAAGGTGAGCAGGGCGATAACGGGTTTAACCAGCCACGTTTTAATAACAATAACCAGGGTGGCGGTTATAGCAATAATCCACAAGGTGGTTATGGCTCAGCGCCTCAGCAAGGCGGTTTTAACAATAATCAAGGCAGTGGTTATGGCAACAATAACCAAAATAACCAGGGTGGTTATGCGCCGAAGTCTACACCTGCTCCAGTAGCAGCACCGGCAGCCGATCTGGATGATGATCTTCCATTTTAATCCCGATATTAGAAAGGTAAATCATCAACAAAACCCGCCATTTGGCGGGTTTTTCATATCTGGATTCTTCTATTTTTTCACTGAAACCCACATGGTGATCACCGCCCGGAACACGACTTCTTATGCAATATCTTTAATTTCTACATTGACCAGATAATCGCTGCCTTCATTCCATATAAAGTTAGGCTCGGCGGGTGTTGCAATCGCAACTAGGTCAGTGGTAGCTTTTTTGACATATTTGACCTGCATACCCTTGGGAATCCAGCGATGGGTCTTTGGAACGGTTGCATCGGTCATGGTGCCGCCTGCCAGTTCAGCCATATTGCACATGGCAATCGCGTGTACAGTGCCTAAATGATTCAGCACGGCACGATGTTTCTTAATGCTCACTGCGCAATATCCAGGCTTTAAATCTTCAAACAGTGGAGAAATACTGCCGAAATAGGGTGCTTTTAGACAAAGTAATTTAGAAAAAAGATACTTACCGGCTGGCTTATTTTCTAAGCTGTTCCAGATTTTTAGGGCTTGGCTCATCTATAACTTCCTGTATATTATTTTAATCAGAATAATATTCTCATACAGAATATTATTCTGTATTGGCACATCTGACAAAAACCAGACATCAGGTTGCCAGCCTGCTTTTAAAAATAGAGAGGATTTAAATATTAAAAATGCAAAACATGGAATTGCTGGAAAGGATTCTTAAGGGAAGACGGGCTTTACTCAAACGTCAGATTCTGGAATGCGCATTGACAGAATTTCTGCGTACCGGTGTTGCTGCGACTACGATTGAAATGATTCGTGATCAGGCCGATACCAGTATTGGGGCGATCTACCATCATTTTAAAAACAAGGAGGGGATCATTGCGGCACTATATATTGCAGCACTTACGGATCAGTCGAAGCAGCGTTTACAGGCTTTGTCACAAGTTCAGGGTATTGAACGAGGTATACAGGCGGTGATTCAGAGTTATATCGATTGGGTTGTAGCGTATCCTGATTTTGCCCGCTTTCTTTATGCCGCGCATCATACAGTTCAAAGCAGTGACTTCGGAGAAGAATTGCAGCAGTCGAATCAGCAGCGCAATCAGGACTTACAACAATGGCTGGCTCAGCAGGCAGATATCGGGCAATTACAAGCTGTTCCCTTAGAACTGCTTATGTCACTGATCATTGGACCCACTGAAAGTTATTGCCGGAGCTGGTTATCTGGTCGAGTTCAAACCTACCCTAAATACTATGCAGCAGCCTTAGCAAAATCGGCCTGGCAATCTATACAGCATTTTCAAGAAAGTGAAGCCGCCAAAATCGATTAAACAAATCAGAAAGATAAAAATAAAAGGAATTATAAATCTAAAAAACCGATAGTTTTTATGAAAAGTTACGGTTTTACCTGTTGGTGGTTTTTGCGTATTCTTAACTACATCAAATGAACACACACTTTCACGAATAGATAGGAATAGACTTATGAGTTTAATCAATACTGAAGTTAAGCCATTCAACGCAACTGCTTACCACAATGGCCAATTTATTGAAGTGTCTGAGCAAGACATGAAAGGCAAATGGTCTGTAGTATTCTTCTATCCTGCTGACTTCACATTTGTTTGTCCAACAGAATTAGGCGATCTTGCTGATCAGTATGCTGAATTCCAGAAACTGGGCGTAGAAATCTACTCAGTATCTACAGACACGCACTTCACGCACAAAGCTTGGCATGACACGTCTGACGTAATTGGTAAAATCCAGTATCCAATGATTGGCGATCCAACCTGGACTTTGGCGAAAAACTTTGAAGTTCTGATTGAAGCTGATGGTCTGGCGGACCGTGGTACTTTCGTGATCGATCCAGACGGTAAAATCCAGATCGTTGAAATCAACGCGGGCGGTATCGGTCGTGACGCACAAGAACTGCTTCGTAAAGTAAAAGCGGCTCAATATGTACATGCTCATCCAGGTGAAGTATGTCCTGCAAAATGGAAAGAAGGTGAAGCGACTCTTGCTCCTTCAATCGACCTGGTCGGTAAAATCTAATTCGATAACACTTTATCGAAATTGAAAAAACCCAGCCCTCAGCGCTGGGTTTTTTATTATCTACTGCTCATGACTACCTAAATTAACGTCTTATAGCAAAGCTAAAGTTATAAGTAGCTACACAGAAATCTAAGAGTCGAATCGTCTTATATTTGAAATACTGCATTCTAGAAGTACGGTATTGATGACTGCTGATAAAGCTTAAAATGGCTGCATGTTGATCCTATTGTGTATAGGAGTAAAAGATGAAAAAAATTATTGGTGTTTACCGTAATCAAAACATGCACTGGGTCGGTGACGGCTTCCCGGTGAAAAACCTGTTTTCTTATGATCGTCTGGGGCAGGCCATTAGTCCATTTCTACTGCTGGACTATGCAGCGCCGTATCATTTTGCATCGACTACTGAGCAGCATGGTGTAGGTTCGCATCCGCATCGTGGTTTTGAAACTGTAACCTTGGCTTATCAGGGTGCAGTGACCCACCAGGACTCCAGTGGCGGTGGCGGTACGATACAGACCGGTGATGTACAGTGGATGACCGCAGGCGCAGGTGTAGTGCATGAAGAATTTCATTCTCCAGATTTTGCTCAAAAGGGTGGCCTGTTTGAAATGGTTCAACTCTGGGTCAATTTGCCAGCTAAAGACAAAATGACCGCGCCACGTTATCAGGCCATTGCTGCAGCTGAGATTCCACGGATTGAAATGGATGAAGGCGCAGGACATATTCGGGTGATTGCCGGAGAGTTCGGAGGCCATCATGGGCCAGCACATACCTTTAGTCCGGTAAATGTCTGGGACGGCGAGCTAAAAGCGGAGTATGAAACTACGTTGCATGTGCCTACCGGACATAATGCTTTGCTGGTTGTACTGGCGGGTGAGCAGATGGTAAATGGCAGTCAAAAAGTCCTGGATAGCTCTATTGTCATGTTTGCGCGCGATGATGATCCTGAAATTCAGCTACAGGCCTATCAGGACACTAAATTTCTGCTCTTGACCGGTGAGCCGCTGAATGAACCTATTCAAGGCTATGGCCCATTTGTGATGAATACCAAGGAAGAAATTATTCAGGCATTTCAAGATTTTAATCAGGGTAAATTTGGTGAAATCGTGGTACAGGCCGAATAATACAGGCAGTCTTAAAACAAAGAAGCCTCTGCACAAGCAGAGGCTTTTTTTCTAATGCGCTGGAATTTCTTGTCGTTTTTACGAGTTTCTGAAATAAATTCATTTTGTTTATCTCTATGAATTTATCTCTTTCTTATGCTGCATATTATAGGGTATTTCGCAGTCTTTGTAAACCGATGATTAAAAAATCGGTTAATTAAGCCATTTGTTTTTTAAAGATTTATTTTTAAATATTTAAATATGACGAGAGTTTAAGTCACTCTATATAAAGACGTTTTTTGCTATTCAAAAAATGTAATTTATTTGTAAAGTTGCGTTAACCTAGACTTACGAAAAAAAAGTATTCTGGAAGATTTTAATAACCTATTTGCCGAAAGCATGGTTCATAATTTCTTTTAGTTTTTCAATGACGGATGATCAGATTGGATATCGCAGTAATTGGTAGTGGCATGGCTGGACTGGCTACTGCCAGAATTCTTCAGGACGCAGGACATCGCATTACTATTTTTGAAGCGCTTCAAGGTCGTGGCATGGACAGTCATAGTCTCGAATTTGAAGGAGGCCTCATTGACGCACCTTTACGTGTGATGAATCCTTATCTGTGGAAAAATACCTTAAGTCTGGCGACTCATCTGGGCATTAAAACTTACCCGGTACGTACCTATATGGCCTGTAGCTGGCTGTTTGAAGACCGGGTAGAAACCTGGCTAACCACATCACGTAGCCGAATCGGTAATATTCCGATTATCAATAACCGCAAAGGCATCCAGCAATATGGCTGGCGTCTGGTTAAAGGTTTGCTGCAACTCAAAACAGCCTTGGCAAAATTCTTTAAATCCAAAAATCAGGACATCAGCCTGGCAGAATTTATCAATCGCAATGAGATTGAAGAAGTGTTCTGGCATGGTGCGGTGATGCCGGTGCTGTATACCATCTGTACCTGTAACCCGAAAACTATTGGTGAATGGCCAGCCAAACCGCTATTGATTTTCCTGCGTCAGCTAACGGATGGTGATGCCTTGTTACGTATGCAGGGCGGTACTCCGGCTTTGGTAGACAAACTGATTGAAGGCATTCACATTGAAAGTGGTGCACCAATTGTCTCAGTGAAAGAGCAGGGCGACAAAGTACTGGTAGAAAATGCAGCGGGTCTGTCGAAAACCTTCGATCGCGTGGTGGTTGCGACACCAACCAATCATATTGATGAATTCCTGGATCATGAACAGTTTGGCCGTGATATCGAGCTGTTAAAGAAATTCAGATTTGAACAGGGTGAATTGGTCATTCACCGCGATAGCAGCGTGATGCCACCAAAGCGTAAGGATTGGGCTGTACTCAGCTATATGATGGATCGCAAGTTTACCCGTCAGCAATTTACGGTTTGGCTGAATGCGGTTGAACCGAGTCTGGTGGGTAAATCACCGGTATTCCAGACCTGGCGCCCTGTGACTGAGATTGATCCGAAAAAAGTGATTTCATCAGTGACCTTGACCCGTGCGGTAGTAGATGCCAATACCATCGCTCTCAATAAGGAATTACAGCATCGTCATCTGGAAATGAACCGTAAAGTGTTCTACTGCGGTTCGTGGTCATCGGATGGTTTGCCAATTCTGGAATCTGCTGTGACTTCTGCTATGAAAATTGCCGCAATTATGGGGGCACCGTTGCCATTTGAAGGACTTAAACCTAAGATCGAGGTAGCACCCCAACTCGGTTATTGATTGATGCAATGGTTTCAGGCACTTCGTCAGCGTCTTCCTCAACATAAATATGCAATTGATGCATCGTTGCTGGGAGATCAGTCACAGTTGCCCTGGAGCAATCTGGGTTATTGGTGGGCAGGGCAGCAGAATTATGTAGCTGCCTGTCGAACTTTGGCCGACCGTTTGGCAGAAACGGTCGGTTTAAATTCAAAGGATAAATTGCTGGATCTGGGCTGTGGCCAGGGTGCCAGCCTGTTGCACTGGCAGCAACACTATCAGGTGCAATATCTGGCCGGTGTAGAACTTCAGCCTGCTTGTGTGGCGAATATTCAACAGCATTTACCTGATCTCAATGCCATCTATCTGGCTTCTTTCCTGCGTTTAAAAGACATGCATTTTTCCCAGCGCTTTGATGTGGTGCTATGTCTGGATGCTGCCTATCATAGTTCCGTTCCCGAACTTCTAGATCAGGTACGCAGTGTTTTGAACACCAATGCACGGATTGGCTTTCATCATCTGATCTTGTCTGAAAAATGGAACAGCTTGAATGCGCTGCAAAAGCGTAAATATCAGTTTCTGCTGAAATCCGCCGATGTCAATTTAAAAAACCTGATGTTGAAAAATGAGCTTTATCATTGTTTGGAAAATTTTGAATTTAAGAATATTCAGATTGAAGATCTGTCCGAAGCGGTATTTTCAGGTTTTGCTGATTATGTAAATCAGAATTTAAATTCAAAGAAATTGAAACAGAAAGGCAAAAGACTGGATCAGTTTAAACTTCAGATGACGGCAAAGCTTTGTCGGAAGTTATATCAGGATGGGATCGTGCGATATGTACAGGTGACAGCGCAGGCGATCTGAATATTCAAGGCAAAAAACAGCTATATAAAAATGCCAAGCCTAGAAACATCAAAGCCTCACTAAAAAGCGAGGCTAAGAAAATGGTGCCGGCACACGGATTCGAACTGTGGACCTACTGATTACAAGTCAGTTGCTCTACCAACTGAGCTATGCCGGCGTTGTGGAGTGCATTTTACAGATTTTTCTTAAGGGCGCAAGCCAAAAAATAACCGTTCAATCTTATAACCAATTTTTTATTGCTGATCATTGAATCATCTGCACTCAGGCATCTACATTTAAATCATGAAATTGCCCACATCGGTGATATGGGCAAGGGTAAAGGACTGATATTTAAAATCTATTATGAATAAGTTAAAAGGGAATTATCTGCTTTTGAGTATCCGATCCAGGTCTTGTGCGCATTCCTCTAAAGTAAAGGCCATATCAAACTGCATTTGAGGTTTGAGTTCTTGAGCGAGACTTCTCCACTGTTCAATTAGTTTTAGGGCTTTTTGAATCTTATGTTTGTTGACGTCTTTGGCAATGGTTGGGGTATAACCACCGCGTTTGGCATTTTTTATCTGTTTCATGTAGTTTGCGCTGTTATTCATGTCCACTCTCCGAATAGCAGTGTTTCCACTTTTTTTCTAACCCAAATAAGGAAGACTCAAGCAATAACGTTTTCTATCTTTTGGTTTTTTATTCTCCTTTTATCCTGTTTTGATTCCACCATAACATAGCGATGATGACAATGAAGTTAAGCTATTTTTATGCCAGTTTTTACCTCTATCATATAAATAAACTAAAAGAAGAACATAAAGTTAAGAAAGCAATAAAAATAGATATATCATGGTTTTATCCAGAGAATTTATTTCAATATATCCCAGCCTATATCCTGACGCCTTTAAATCTGTAAAAAGAAAAAGCAAGCGATACTCACTTCAAAAATAACCAGTAAAACGAATTATCCTTTTTCAACTCATCTGTCCAAAGTGCTCACTCTTAGTATTCTAGACTATAAAAAAGCCCAATATAAAATTGGGCTTGGGCTTAAGGCTCGACTTCTAGCGGATCACCATCTTCAGGACGAAGATGACGTGTGCCATCATCCGCAGGATCTACACTTGATCCATCCTTAGTAATCGGGTTGTACATTTCGTCCTCTTTTTTATCGTCAGTGAACTCTTCATCTTCGAAATCCAGAGGCTCGTTATCATCATCAAAATTTAGGGGTTTTTCATCATCTTTCATAGCAATCCATCATTTTTTTACTAAGATAGGATCATGCTCGAATATTCCTCAGTGTCATTCAACAGCCATCCGGCATCATTTATGTAACTTATATAGTTATTCTTTTATTTTTAATCCATTCCCTAATAATTTCGGCAACAAAAAAGGCTTAAACCCTTTAGATTTAAACCTTTTAGGACATCATGTGACTACATGATTATGAATTTTGGCTGAGAGAGGGAGTCATATTTGTTTTATAAGTAAATGAAATATAATTAAATAAAAATATATATTTTTAATTATACCCACATTTATACCCCCAACTATATAAGGGTGCTCTTATGTCATCTGATGGTTATTATTAAATGAACAAATAACAACCAGTTGGTATATCTGAATTATTTTACTCACAGTGAATCGATTTTGGCTGTGATCAAACATTCAGGCTATGCGGGACGAATGACCACACATGGTTTTAGATCTCTATTCCGTACAGTTGTAAACGAATCAAATCTGTTTAATCCAGATGCAATTGAACGCCAGCTTGCTCATGTACCTCAGAATAGGATTCGCTCGGCCTATAACCGAGTACAGTACTGGGATGAGAAAGTAAGGTTGCTGAAGTTGTATGAGAAACAAGTGAAAGAATGGATTGTATAGCTACGCCTTTGAGCGTGGTTTTTTTTGCCTGATATTTAATTTTGGGCTGGGAATTTATAGTGAAAAACCTAGGAATCGGGGTAAAAATTATTAGGAATTAATGGTTTGTAATCTAGGAATTGAAGTGCTATTTTAAAGGATCTGATCAGGGGTGAAAGTAGTAATTTACTTAAAAGCATATGGAATTAGAGCAAGTTAATAACGATACTGAAAATGACGTAATTGATACAGTTAATGAATTGGATAGTTGCGAAGACGAAAATTTTGTCATGGCTCTTGATGAAAAAATGGACGATCTTGCATCGTTACTAGTGGAAAAAATTTTAGCAGATAGTCGCTTTGATAAAGTATTGGGTAGCTTAAAGGAGAGGAGCCATCCCACTGAAATTAGGAAATCAACCAAAGAGGAAAGGAGTTATCCTTCAAGAAAAATTCAAAAGATTAGAGATTTAATTGATCCTAACAGAAAACCGCTACAGTTAAGTCAAAAAGTCAAATTTGCTCAAGAGTATTTGAATGTAATTGAGCTGATTTATACTGAGCTACAGACTAAGCTTGGCGAAAATTTTTATAAAACGGATAGCTCTAATAATACGTACCTAGAAATAGTGGATAGGATATTAAATGATCAAAATGATACTGTTGGATTGCTATCTCGCCTTGAACGATTTGTACTGGTATTAGCTTATAGCGCCACACCAGCCTACCTATTTGATGATGAGTATGTAGAAGATTTGGATAAAGAGCCATTGGAAAAGGTCCAAAAGCGAATAACGGCTCTAGGTTATGAATTACTGTATTTATTTAATAATCTGAACACTATACGTGCAATGAATGGAGGGAAATACCTGTCCTCACACATTCAATTATTCTTAAAATTTATGGAAGATTATAAATTTTCACCTGACAGGCATACTGGGCAGGAACGTAATTTACTAAATCAGGAAATTTACTTTAAACCTCTAAACGAACTTAATCATATTGTGTGTGATCTTAAAAATGCAATAAGTAAAGGAGAATTTGATAAGCGACCAACATTTCAATTATCGATGTCAAGCAGAAAAAAATCTTTTAATGATACTGTGAGCGGAATAAATGCTGAAAATTTCAAGACAGCCGTTAATAAGTATTCGAAAAAATTACAAGAAGCTATTACTTATTTTAAAAGCTATAGATCTAGTAATATTACTCTCTATAGATTTCAAATTTTTTTGAGTGCTGAGAACCATGAAATTACCCTAGATCAATTTAAAGATTTTTTTAGTGAACTAAATAAGAAGGCAAGTAAGCCTGTGGCAGGTTTTGAAGGATATTTAAACTTTTTTTATTTTTGGGATAAACATGATGATCAATGGTTCCAAGATATTGTGTTGATAATAGATAGCGATACTTTGCTACAAGTAGGTGAAAGCAAACTTAATGGTAGTATTCGAAATGTGAGGCAAGAATTCGAAGATTATGCTGTAGAATTACTAAAGCGTAGAGGAAGCTTCATCTTCGAAAATGATAAAGTGCCCGAAATTGAAGTAGAGCCAGTTTCATTAATGAGACATTTAGATTTACCTTCTCAGATATTACTTGAAGTAAATGATCGTGATGGATGGAACGTATTTGAAAAGAAAATATTACCTTTTTTTGTATATCAGGAATTTTTAGAACTTACTGATGATGAAGAAATTCGAAGTAGATTTAGCAGAGGCACGCGAAAGTTTGATACAGAAATTTGAGAAGATGGGTATAAAAAGTTGTCGCTTCACAATATGATCGGCAAAATGTGTACACAACTAGAAATATGACTATGAAAGCCTAATGAATCACTGCATTTGTAGCTGAAGTCTTAATGGGTATTATAAGGCTATATTATTAATATTACTAATACTAATTAAATATATGCACTTATATGCATATTCATTATATAGAGCTTTTATCTAATTTAAGCCTATATGTAATTTCTTATTGATTAGCCCTATTGCTATGTATTAATAACAGGTACATAGCAATGGAACAAACCAAGATCAATCATTCTTCATTGATTACTGCAATTGAAAACTTTGTAGAAGATACGTTAACTGGACAAAGACCATGGAATGACTATTGGTCTGATTTAGTTGACTTACTCAGAGAGTTACAAGAGCAATATAATTCAAACCTGATATATTCTGCTTATAACCAAGCCATGATTGAGCTAATGTTAGAGTTGGAAAAAGATGTAAGAGCATTTCAATATATCGATAGTTCAATCTTAGAAAAACTAAGATTTCGTGATGTGAAGTCAAGATTTCAAAAGTTTCAAAGACAACATGACAGGGAAGTTCAACGTTTCAAAGAGGATGAGCTAAAGAATCGATGTAAGGCTATGGAGTACACAGAGTTATTGCTAGAACATCATTCTAAATTAGCTGTTATTCGGGTTGATTTATCTTATAAACAGAATAAGCGAAGATTCATTGATATTTCGGACTTTAGGCAAGATATCCGAAAACTACTAGATCGATTACAGGATAGAGATCGTCATTTTAGTGATTTGCTAGGCTATATGTATGCTTTAGAGCAAGGTGCCGAAAAAGGATATCACGCACATTTCTTACTTTTCTATAATGGTAGTCGTGTTAAGTTTGATCGCCATATTGCAGATTGTATTATTGATACTTGGAAAGAAATAACAGAAGAAACTGGACAAGGGTACAACTGCAATACTAAGCAGAATCGTAGAAGTTACAAAGAAAGTGGAAACGATGCTCTAGGTCCTTTAATTCGGGGAGATGATGCTAAAAGAGCTAATGTTTTGAAGATAGTCAGGTATTTCACAGAGCCTACCAAAACAGAGCAGTACCTTCGGGTAAGAGTCAAAAACATGCAGAGTTTTGGTCACGGTAAGTTTAATAGACCATCAAGACGTAATAGCGTAGATACTATAAATAGGGTTAGATTGGATTTACGATTACCCGATGGTCGTAAACGCCCTAAACGCTAAATGAAAATAATCTCAGATATACATTATCTAGGTGAAAACGAGTTTTTAAACTTTGCAAGGCTTGCCAATCGGTGAGCCTTTGTCATTTCTAGAGGTATATATTATGAGTTTAAATTGTCCTTATTGTTTTTCGGATCAGGTTATTCAGGTTGTCAATCAGCAGGTGAGTGGATCTGATTCTACAGGTCTAGCAGCATCAGCTTCATTCGCAACCATCGGTGCATCCATTTCAAAGAGTTTGCCATTGCCTGTATCCCCATTCATTGGTGGTATCGCTGGTGCAGTCATTGGCGGCTTATTTAGCAGCGTGTTTGATGAGCCTAAAAAGCCGATCACTATGACCTATTACCATTGCAACCACTGTCAGCAGAATTTTCGTTGAATCATCATAGGAGATAAGAACGATGGCACATCAAATCGAACAAATTGCCTATGTTGGCGAAACCCCTTGGCATGGTCTCGGTAATCAGCTGAGTCCGAATCAACCACTGGAAGTATGGGCACAGCAAGCTGGAATGGACTGGCGGATTGAATCCTCGAACGTCAGCTATATGGCACAGAATGAGCGTGGTCAGAGCATCATCATGCCATTTGAAGAGCAGCGTGTCTTGTATCGTTCAGATACCCATGCACCTTTATCTGTAGTCAGTCAGCGTTATCAGGAAGTTCAGCCTAAAGAGATTCTAGAGTTCTACCGGGATCTGACTGAGCAGTCTGGCTTTGAGTTAGAAACCGCAGGGGTTTTGAAAGGTGGGAAGAAGTTCTGGGCTTTGGCACGTACCGGGCAAAGTACCGCGTTAAAGTCTAAGGATGTCAGTAATGGTTATATCCTGCTGGCTACTGCGTGTGATGGCACCTTGGCAACGACAGCACAATTCACCAGTATTCGAGTGGTCTGTAACAACACGTTAGCCATTGCTCTACGTGGTCAGAGCAGTAGTGCAGGTGTGGTAAAGGTTCCGCATAGTACCAAGTTTGAAGCAGAGAAAGTGAAACAGCAATTGGGTATTTCAGTGCGTGCATGGGATGAGCACATGTATGAGATGAAACAGCTCACACAGCGTAAGGTGAGTCAGCAGGAGGCCAAAGCTTATTTTGATGCCGTATTCAACAACAGCACCATGTCAATTTCCGATCCTGAAGAAAACATCATTCAGTTCTATCGTAATGTCGCACAGCAAGTTCAGGAGAAAAAGCCTGAACCCAATGGTCGTGCCATGAATAAAGCTTTGGACATGTTCAATGGGCAAGGACGTGGTGCTGACCTGTCATCCGCCAAAGACACTGCTTATGGTTTACTGTGTTCGATCACGGAATTTGTGGATCATGAACGACGTGCCATGAGTACAGATCACCGTCTTGATTCAGCTTGGTTCGGTGCAGGTGCGGGGGTGAAACAACGAGGATTGGAGCAAGCACTTGCTTTGATCGCGTGAAATTAACTAACTCACTTATGTTGAAATCAAGTCACCCCAAACAAATGCTCATCAGAGCACTCATGTAACCCCTCTCAATTAAAACAGCAAACAAATCGCCATACCCGACCTCGTGTCGGGTATGGCTTTTTTATGCATTTCTTTTACAGAGATCAGAATTTATAAGGATAATTCCATGAATCAAATTGTATCTATTTCCCATCAGCCTACGACGGTAGGATCAAAAATTGTAGTCAATCCAACCATCACCACCAAACGCTCAACAGCAGCCAAGCGGCTGGTCAACACCAAAGGGATGGAATATCAGGACTGGCTCGAAGTTCGTAAACAAGGTATCGGTAGCAGTGATGCCGCGACTGCCTGTGGTCTCAATCCCTACATGTCGATGCTGGAACTCTGGCTAATCAAAACTGGACGACAGGCTCAATCCATAGAAGATGAAAGCTCAGGTGTAGCACCGCTGTATTGGGGTAAGCAGCTGGAACCTTTGGTGGCAGAGTTCTATAGCATGCACACCCATAACAAGGTGCGACGGATCAATGCAGTACTTCAGCATCCTGATCCCGATAAATACTTTATGTTAGCCAATCTGGATTACAGCGTGGTCGGCAGTGATGAAGTCCAAATTTTGGAATGCAAAACAGCAGGTGAGCATGGAGCAAAATTGTGGCGTGATGGTGTGCCTTTATATGTGCTTTGTCAGGTACAACATCAACTGGCGGTGACTGGTAAACAGGCAGCGCATGTTTGTGTCTTGATCTGTGGGCATGAAACCAAGATCTTCAAGGTGACGCGGTCTGAATCCGTGATTGAGCATATTGTTCAAGCAGAACGATATTTCTGGGAGTGTGTGGAGAAGGATACTCCGCCATCAGTTGATGCCAGTGAATCCGCAGCTAAAGCGATTCAACAACTCTATCCAGCGCATGTACCTTTAACGGTAGAGGATCTCTCGCAAAATGAAAATGCCAATTTGATGTTCGACCAGCTCATCAAAATGAAGGAAGAGATTCAGCATCAGCAGGAACGCTTTGACCAGCTTAAACATGAAATCCAGATGATGATGCAAGACAAGGAAAGGGCTGTCTTTGCAAATGGCTCGGTAGTTTGGAAGAAAGCCAAGGATTCTATCAGTCTCAATACCAAAGCATTGCTTCAGCACCAGCCTGAACTCATCGAGCTTTATCCACTTGAAAAGCAAGGCAGTCGTCGATTTAACATCTATACCGACTAAGCCCTATTTACACAGCACCAAATCAAAAATTCACAAAAATCGCTCCCCGCTCTCTACCCTTCGGTAGAGAGCAAATCGGTCGCGATCTCTGTAGCACTTTATCTGGCTCTACATTGTTTGGGTAGCTTATTTGGTCCTTGTTCCGACCTACATACATAGACCCAAATTTGTAAGGTAATACATTAAGGAATATCAACATGATTAAAGGTTTAGTAATTACTCCTCCAATACTCGGACGGATCAGTATCGGTCGGATGATCGAGAAGAATGGCAAACGCCTACCGGAAAAGGATGACCAGTTCACCATTACTTCCCAGATTCAAAGCAAAGAAGGCTGGGTGAAGCATCCACTGGATGATCAGCTGAGAGCTAATGCTCCGAATCAAAAGCTACGTTCAATCCCTGTCAGAATGATCTTTAATGATCCTGATTTAAACCTGCGTGCAGAATATAGCCTGTTTGACCGACAGACAGGACGGCCAGTCTGTGTCGGCAACGGTGAAACCTGCCAGCGTTTAACCAATCAAGGTGTAGAGCAACATCCCTGTCTATCGCCAGATTTATGTCCTCTGGCACAAGGTGGTAACTGCAAACCTTATGGACGTTTACATGTGAACCTGGATGACTCAGATGAATTTGGCACCTTCATCTTTAGAACCACGGGCTTTAATAGTATTCGGACTTTGGCTGCACGGTTGAACTATTACCATGCAGCTTCAGGAGGCTTGTTGTCATGTCTCCCCTTGCAATTGATATTGCGGGGCAAGAGTACGACACAGAGTTATCGTCAGCCGGTGTATTACGTGGATCTAACGTTAAGGGAGGGGATCAGTTTAAATGAAGCGATTATTCAGGCGAAGCAAATTGATGAGCAAAGTAAGCAGGCGGGGTTTTATCAGGAGGCTGTGGACTTTACCGCAAGGAAGGGCTTTGGGAATGGAAGGATGGACGTAGACATGGAGGAAGGTTTGGATGTGGTTGAGGAGTTTTATCAGCCTGTTGAAGGCCAGCAGATTGAGGAAACGCAGACTGCATTTGATATTCAACAGGGATTGAAAGGATCAGTGACGGCTTTAAATTAAATCGTACAGGGTAAAACCTTACGAGATTGCCGTATCTCATGAGCGAGTTGCTCGAAATCATGAGATAGGAGTAAACATCATGAATGCATTTGTTGGTCAAACTTTCCCGATGAATCAAATCATTAATATTAAAGAGGTAGTTCAATTTACAAGTATCAGTCGAGCTAAAATCTATGAAATGATCAATGAGAAATCAAAATACTACGATTCTACTTTTCCAAAGCCTGTGCGGCTAAGTGAATCTCGTATTGGCTGGTCAGCTTGGGAAATAAATCAATGGATTGAAGATAAGCTGGAAAATCGTGAATAAAAGTGGGGAGCTTCGGCTCCCTTATTTTTTGGTTTTCAGTAAACTATGGAAATATTAAAAATCTAAAGAATAAAATGAATCAAGCCATTCACTACTACAATCAAAAGATGCTTAAACGACATTTTCTGTCGCTGAGTGAAATCAATTCAGTGATTAATCACTATTTTTTCCAAAAGTTCAACAAAATTTCAGTAAGATAAAGGTAAGCAAGTTTTCAGTTGATGCTACTGCGTCAAATAAGAACCAGGATTTTTCAGAACACTATGACCAACAATAACTTTTCGCAAATCGCTTCTTTTATCTGGTCGGTTGCCGACCTGCTGCGTGGTGACTTCAAACAATCGCAATATGGCCGCATCATTCTGCCATTTACCTTGTTACGTCGTCTGGAGTGTGTACTGGAAGAAAGCAAGGCGGCGGTACTGGCAGAACATGAAAAAGTCTCCAAGCTGAATCTGCCAGAAGAAGCTCAAGAAAAGTTATTGCTGCGTGCCACCAACGGTCTAGCCTTCTTTAACACCTCCCCAATGGATCTCAGCAAAATGGGGCAAAGTGATATCAAGGCCAACTTAAGCACTTATGTGCAAAGTTTCTCTAAAGATGCCCGCGAGATATTTGAATACTTTAACTTCATCGAATTTGCAGGCTTACTCGATGATGCCAACCTTTTGTATAAAGTCGTGCAAAAGTTTGCCACCACGGATCTGAGTCCAAAGAACGTATCCAACCATGACATGGGCTTGGTGTTTGAAGAACTGATCCGTCGTTTTGCCGAAGGTTCTAATGAAACAGCAGGGGAACACTTTACCCCGCGTGACATCGTACGTTTGACCACTGCACTGGTGTTTATGGAAGATGATGACGTGCTGACCAAAGACGGCATTATCCGTACCATTTATGACCCGACTGCGGGAACAGGCGGTTTCCTGTCTTCTGGTATGGAATATCTGCATGAGCTGAACCCGAATGCCGTGATGCGTGCCTTTGGTCAGGAACTTAACCCAGAATCCTACGCCATCTGTAAAGCCGACATGCTGATCAAAGGCCAGGACGTGAGCCGGATTAAACTCGGTAACACACTGTCGAATGACCAGCTTGCTGTGGATCAGTTTGACTACATGCTGTCTAACCCACCTTTTGGCGTGGACTGGAAAAAAATCGAACAGGACATCAAGGATGAGCATGAACAAAAAGGCTTTGATGGCCGTTTCGGTGCCGGCTTGCCACGGGTATCGGATGGTTCACTATTATTCCTGATGCACCTGATCAGCAAGATGCGTGATGCCAGTAGTACCGAGAGTGGCAGCCGCATCGGGATTATCCTGAATGGTTCACCTTTATTTACCGGTAGTGCAGGCAGTGGCGAAAGCGAGATCCGTCGTTACATTTTAGAAGCCGACTTGCTGGAAGCCATTATTGCCTTACCGAACGATATGTTCTACAACACCGGGATTGCCACCTATATCTGGGTACTCAGCAATAAAAAAGCCGCTGAACGTAAAGGCAAGGTACAGCTGATCAATGCCTCAAACCTCAGTACCAAAATGCGTAAGTCGCTGGGTTCAAAGCGTAACTATCTGACTGAAGCTGAAATTGCCACCATTACCCAAAATTACGGTGATTTTGTGGCGGTAGATACTTTGGCAAATGATGGCGAAACCGAACAGCAAAAACCATTCGCCAGCAAGATTTTTGATAACCATGAATTTGGCTACCGTCGCGTGACCATTGAACGTCCATTACGTTTATCGGCACAGATCACGGATAGCGCAATTGCTGCATTACGTTTTGCGCCAAAACCGTTTAATGCCGTGATGCAAAGCATCGATGCGCAATTGGGCACTGCCTTTGGTACAGCATGGACAGCTGAAAGCTATGGTCAGTTGCAGGACGTGGCGCTTGAGGTGCGTGCCCTGATTAAAGCCGAGTTCCCTGAGCTAAAAGAAAAAGACACTAAAGAGGTACTGGACAGCAAAATCTGGCTATTCCAGAAAGCCCTGATGGAAAAAGCGCAAGCCTTACAGGATGTGATTGGCACTGAGCAGTTTGATGACTTTAACCAATTCGATGAAGTGCTGAAAAAAGCCCTCAAGCAAACCGACATCAAGCTGGATGCCAAAGAGAAGAAACAACTGTTAGATGCCATTACCTGGAAGAATCCGGAAGCAGAACCAGTGATAAACAAGGTCGTGAAACAGGCGGAAAATCCACTATATGGCCAGTTCAGCTACCAGGGCAAAGTGGTCGAGTTTGTGCAGGATGGTGACTTGCGTGATGCCGAGAACATTGCGCTGAATCCAAAAGTCAGCACCACAGAGCTGATTGAAGATTACTTTAAACGTGAAGTACAGCCCCATGTGCCGGATGCCTGGATCAATGCCGACAAGCGCGATGAGAAAGATGGTGAGATTGGCATTGTCGGTTATGAAATTCCGTTTAACCGTCATTTCTACGTGTACCAGCCACCACGTGACCTAAGTGAGATTGATGCGGATTTGGATGCGGTGAGTGCCGAGATTATGCAGCTGCTGCAAGAGGTGCATTCCTAATGGCAAAGTATCAGGCGTATGCGGAGTATAAGGATTCAGGGGTTGAGTGGTTGGGGAAAATTCCAAGTCATTGGTTAGCTACTCAAGTTAAATATGGTTATTTAGTTACTTTAGGGAAAATGCTGCAAAGCACTCCGAAGTCGAGTTTAGATGAACTTAAATTATATTTAAAAGCACAGAATATTCAGCCTAACGGAATAAATATTGATCAAGTTGAATCAATGTGGTTTTCACCTGATGAATGTAAAAAACTTCTTTTGCAAAAAAGTGACGTATTAGTAAGCGAAGGTGGTGATGCAGGAAGATCAGCTATTTGGAATTGTGAATTAGAAGAATGCTATATTCAGAATGCAATTAACCGTGTTCGTCCTAAGTATGTAAATAATTCAAAATACTTTTTGTATTGGATGAAATTCTTAAAATCTACTGATTTTATTAATATCATTTGTAATAAGGCGACCATTGCTCATTATACGGCTGAAAAGTTGGAAGGTTCTCCTATCTTTCTACCATCTAGTGATGAACAGATAGCTATTGCCAACTTCCTCGACCATGAAACCGCCAAAATCGATCACCTGATTGAAAAACAACAACAACTGATTGAACTGCTGAAAGAAAAACGTCAGGCGGTGATTAGTCATGCCGTAACCAAAGGACTCGATCCGAATGTCCTGATGAAAGATTCGGGTGTGGAGTGGTTAGGGGAAGTGCCGGAGCATTGGGACACAACCAAAATTAAATATGTTGCGGAACTAACACCGAAGAAAAGTGAAGTATCAAGCAATGATAATCGACTGTGTACTTTCGTCCCAATGGAGAAATTAAAACTAGGTAGTCTAATTAAGGATGAAGAAAAACCTATTTCTGAAGTTATTGGCGGATATACATATTTCAAAAATGGTGATTTACTTTTAGCTAAGGTAACACCATGTTTTGAGAACAAAAATATGGTCGTTGCAAGTGATTTAAAGAATGGAATTGGTTTTGGTTCTTCTGAAATTTATGTGTTGAGAACGAATCATAAGGTTAATACTCAATTCTTATACTATCGTTTGCAAGAAGACCAATTTATGGAATTGGGAACAGGTGCAATGACAGGAGCAGGCGGACTAAAACGAGTACCATCAGAATTTTTGAATAATTTTGAATTTGCTTTACCGCCTTTGTCAGAACAGATAGCTATCACAAAATACTTAAATCAATACTTGATAAAAAATGAATACTTGATGAATAAGGCGCAATCAGCAATTCAACTCATGCAAGAACGCCGAACCGCTCTCATCTCAGCCGCAGTCACTGGCAAGATTGACGTCCGCAACTGGCAAGCTCCAAGCGTTACTGAGGCACACACGGAGTTAAGCGCATGAGTGAGCATTCATTAACGAGCTTAGCTTTGCCACAACTGACCCAAGATATTGTTTTACTTGTCCATGCCGCCAAACAGCGTGCAGCCGTAGCCGTCAATGCCGAACTGACCTTGCTGTATTGGCACGTGGGACAACGTATCCGACAGGAAATCCTCAAAGGTGAACGGGCAGAATATGGGCAACACATCATTGGCAATTTATCCAAAGCCCTGACAGCGCAATTAGGCCGAGGCTGGGGAAAGTCCCAGCTCAACTACTATGTTAAATTTGCCGAAGTTTTTGATGATATCAACATTGTCCATGCAGTGCGTGGACAATTAAGCTGGACGCATCTTAAAACCCTGATGTATATAGATGACCACATCAAACGAGAATTCTATCTCAACATGGCAGTGCAGGAACGCTGGTCTACGCGAACGCTGGATGAACGCATCGGTTCAATGCTGTTTGAACGTACCGCGATTTCCAAAAAACCGGATGAAACCATTCTGCATGAACTGCAACAGCTCAAGGAACAAGGGGTTGTACATCAGCAGCTCTTGCTCAAAGATCCCTATATTCTGGACTTTCTCGATCTGAATGACCGCTATCTGGAAAAAGATTTAGAAGATGCCATTTTGCGCGATATTGAGCAGTTTCTTTTAGAGCTGGGTTCAGGCTTTAGCTTTATTGCCCGCCAGAAGCGTATTCAGATTGATGAAGATGATTTCTACATTGACCTGTTGTTTTATAACCGCAAACTCAAACGACTGGTCGCGATTGACCTGAAAACTGAAAAATTCCGCCATTCGCATAAAAGCCAGATGGAACTGTATTTACGCTGGCTGGCCAAATACGAACAGGAAGAAGGTGAAAACCCACCGCTGGGCATTATTTTCTGTACCTCCAAAAAACATGAACAAATTGAATTGCTGGACTTGGAAAAATCGGATATTCATGTGGCTGAATATATGACGGTTTTGCCACCCAAAGAAATCCTGGAACAGCGCTTACACCTTGCGAGGGAACGTGCTAAACAACGCTTGCTCGCCGATGGAGAACAATAATCATGGACGCTACCCGTGAAAGCATTTTCCAGAACGATATTATTCAACAGATGTTGGTACAAGGCTGGCAACTCGGTACGCCACAAGGCTATAACCGTGAAACTGCCTTGTATGAGCAGGACGTACTGGATTTTGTGCAACAGACCCAAGCACAAGACTGGCAGAAGTTTCAGCGCATCTTTCCACAAGATTCCGAACGGCATTTTCTAGAAGCCGTAGTTGCCCAGCTGAAAAAAGCCGACATCAATGCCACTGATGAACAGTCACGTAGCTATGGCACTTTAGGTGTGCTGCGTCACGGAGTGAAAACCCGCAGCGCACGATTTTTCCTCTGTCAGTTTAAACCAGAACATGCGCTAAATCCCGATACCTTAGCCAATTACAAAAAGAACATCTGCCGCATTGTGCCAGAATTGGTCTATAGCCCGTATGTTACGGCTGCCGAGTTACAGGACATGGGCAAACAGGCCAAGAAATGGCGGATTGACTTGGTGCTGTTTATAAACGGCTTTCCTGTGGCAACACTGGAACTCAAGTCCGAGTTTAAACAGGCGGTGCAGAATGCCATGTTGCAATACAAACGCACCCGCTTACCGAAAGACCCGGAAACCAACAAGCCTGAACCCTTGCTGATGTTTAAGCGTGGCGCATTGGTACACTTTGCCGTGAGTCAATACGAAGTCTATATGGCGACCCAATTGGCCGGAGAAGATACCTTCTTCCTGCCATTCAATAAAGGCACGCATGACGGTGGCGCAGGCAATGATGTGCCAGAAGACCAGAATCAGTACGCTACGGCCTATTTGTGGAATGAAGTTCTCACCCCGGACAATTTGCTGAATATCATTGGACGTTTTGTCCATCTGCAAATTGAAGAAAAAGAAGACTGGGAAGGCCGCAAGTACAAAAAAGAACTGCTGATCTTCCCACGTTACCACCAGTGGAATGTGGTCACCAAACTGATCAATGCCGCATTAGAGGAGGGCACTGGACAGAAATATCTGATTCAGCACAGTGCAGGTTCAGGCAAGTCCAACTCAATTGCCTGGACAGCACATCAGCTGTCGACCCTGTACGATCAACATAATCTGAAACTGTTTGATTCGGTGATTGTGGTCACTGACCGTACCATTCTGGATGCCCAGCTACAGGACACCATCTACCAGTTTGAACATGCCGATGGCGTGGTCGGACGCATCAACAATAAAGAAGGCGATGGCTCCAAATCGGAAAAACTGGCCAAGGCACTGGAAACCTCACAGCCGATTATCATTGTGACCATCCAGACTTTCCCATTTGTGTTGCGAGCGATTGAAAACAGTACCAATCTGAAACAGCGACGTTATGCGGTGATTGCCGATGAAGCGCATTCTTCACAAAGCGGCTCTACGGCACGACAATTGAAAGAAGTGTTGATGCTGGAAGAGCGTGGTGAGGATACAGAACTGTCCTCGGAAGATATTCTGGATGCGGTGGTGGCTGCACGTAAGGGCAGTAACAACCTCAGCTACTATGCCTTTACCGCGACACCGAAAGACAAAACCCTGCAACTGTTTGGCCGTGTACCCAATCCTGAGCTACCGCCATCCAAGCAAAACAAGCCGGAAGCTTTCCATGTCTACTCCATGCGCCAAGCCATTGAAGAAGGCTTTATTCTGGATGTGCTAAAAAACTATACCAACTATAAAGTGGTGTATAAGCTCAAACAGAAAATTGAACAAGCCGACAAACAGGTCGATGCCAAAAAAGCCAAGATCAGACTGAATCAGTGGGTGCGCCTGCATGACCACAACATTTCCCAGAAAGTGAAAGTCATTGTCGAACATTTTAAAAATAACGTGATGGGCTTATTGGGTGGGCAGGCCAAAGCCATGGTGGTGACCAGTTCACGTAAAGAAGCGGTGCGTTACAAGCTGGCCTTTGACAAATACGTGATGGATCAGGGCTATAAGTCTATTCAGGCTATGGTCGCATTCTCGGGTGAGGTTGAGTTTAATGACAAGGATACCGACAGCAGTGGTTTAGTCGGGCAGACCTTTAATGAACGCAACATGAACCCGGGGCTAAAAGGTCGGGAAATGCGCAAAGCCTTTGACAGTGATGATTATCAGGTGATGCTGGTAGCCAACAAGTTCCAGACTGGCTTTGACCAACCAAAACTGTGTGCCATGTACGTAGACAAAAAGCTGGGTGGTGTTGAGTGCGTACAAACCTTGTCACGCTTGAACCGCACCTATCCGGGCAAAGCGGAATCTGGCACCTTTGTCTTGGACTTCTTTAACGATCCTGAAGATATCCTGGCGGCCTTCCAACCGTATTACCAAACCGCTGAACTGGCCGATGTTTCCAATCCAGATCAGATCTTTGACCTGTTTGAAAAGCTGAAAGCTACCAAGATTTTTCTGTGGACGGAAGTTGAACAGTTTGTAGAAGCCTTCTTTACCAAGAACAAATCCAATGCTGCGATCAGTAATATCTGCAAGCCTGCGGTTGAACGCTGGCAGAAACGCTATAGCCAAGCCATCGAAGCCTATAACACCAGTCGCGATATGCTGGAACGCTGCAAGAAAACCAATGATGCGGTGCTGATTGCCAATGCCGACAATGACTTTAAAGAGGCCAAGCTTGAAAAAGACAAGCTGGAAATCTTTAAAAAAGACTTGGGAAGCTTTACTCGTTTTTACGAGTTTATGTCGCAGATCGTGGACTACGATGACAAAGAACTGGAGAAGCTCAGTCTGTATGCGCGTAACTTGCGTCCATTGCTGCGTGAAACCGCAACGAAAGACGATGAGGTGGATCTAAGTAATGTCAGTATGAGCCATTACCGCTTGTCCAAGATCCGTCAGCAGGACATCAAGCTGAAAGAAGATGCCGAAGACAATCAGCTTGAGCCGGGCAATGACCTCGGTGCAGCCAAGCCACGCGATAAGAAAGAAGAGTTCCTGTCACAGATCATTGAGCGTCTGAATGATGTCTTTATCACCGATAACCTGACTGATAAAGATATGCTCAACTATGCCTATACGGTACGTGACAAGTTGGCTGAGAATGAAATTGTCATGAAGCAGATCGCCAACAATACCCGCGAACAGGCCATGCTGGGGGATTTCCCGAAAGCGATGGATGATGCCATTCTTGGCAGTAGTGCGGCACATCAGGAACAGATGATGCAGTTGCTGTCCGATCCGGCGAAAGCCAGCATATTTGCACGGGTGATTTTTGATATGTTGAGTGGTGGGTAATTTTAGAGAGGGAGAGGGGGGAAAGAGAATGCAAATTGATGCCCAAGGGCTTTGTTGCACAAAGATTTGAAAGGCAAAGCGCCCCTAATTGAGCCAAATTTAAGGCGTAACTTGGGTAAGTGGTCGACCTAATTCCGTAAATCTGTTGAGGACTGCTACACGTGCATGAACCTCATTGACTTGGCTATCAAAGCTCCTTGCACTGAGTTTATCTCCTAATAATTTGATGCAGTGCATTTTAGTCTCAACCAAACTTCGGCGATGATAGCCTGACCATTTTTTCCATAGTGTCCTGCCTAAACGTTTAATTGCTCGAAGTAATTCATTTCGCTCTAGCGAGCTACTCTTTGTATCTTTCCATGGTTTCGCATTTTTTCTAGGTGGAATCACCGCATGCGCTTGCCGATCTGCAATGACCTGACGGCATTGCTTGGTGTCATAAGCTCCATCGGTATAAACAGAGTCAATCTGCTCATCTTGTGGAATCTGATTAAGTAAATCACCAAGTACCTGTGAATCACTGACATTATTGGTTGTAAGCTGAACTGCTCGTATTTGTAGGGTTTTAGCATCTATACCAATATGAAGTTTACGCCATTGGCGACGATATTCAGGTCCATGTTTCTTGCGTTTCCATTCGCCCTCACCTAGAAACTTCATGCCTGTAGAGTCCATGAGTAGATGCAGCCCATCGCTACTTTTTTGGTAGCTGATTACAATATCAATATGCTTTTGTCTTCTACAAAGCGTGGTGTAATCTGGAGCCATCCAATTTAATCCGCAAAGTTTAATCAGACTTTGCACAAAGCCAGTGACCATACGTAAAGGCAGACGGAATAAAGATTTAATCATTAAGCAGCATTGGATGGCTGCGTCGGAGTAGGTTTGATTTCGCCCTTGTTTGCCTTTTGATGGAGCATACCATTGCGTAGCAGGATCAAACCAAATGGCAATATTTCCGCGACTCATGAGTGCTCGGTTATATGCGGGCCAATTGGTTGTGCGGTAGATTTTGTGTGCAGGCTTCTTCATTTGAAAATTATATCGCTGAAAAAGCCTTTACAGATAGGTTTGTGCAACAAAGCCTTACGAGACTGCAATCATAAAAATTTAATATTCTCTGTCTTTCAAGCATATTTGATTTAGGAGTTAACCTTATTGCTTATCATCGTATTCTGATTTGAATAGGATATGATCAACAAGTAGACCGCCACTGTGACCATCAATATTAAGAGTAAATAAAAAGGTAAGTGAATGCCGAACTGATATAGAAAAGTGCTCAGTAAAGGCGCCACAATGAGACCAATCGCTTGAGTAGCTGTACAAATACTTGCCATTTTGACTTGAGCAGCTTGCGTAACAGATTGAGCCGCCCCTGTGGTAAATGCAGGCAAAAGGCTTGCCACTCCGACCCCATAAAATAAATAACTTATTTGAAACATCCAAATATGGATTGCACTTAAAGATAGGATGAGTCCAATAACCATGCTAAACGTACCCACCAATACCAAAGCTTTCAGTTTTAAATGAAGTACTTTTACAATCAGGATCTGAGTAATCACTAAGCTAAAACCAACAATGAGCATACATTGGGAAAAATAAATCGCACTTTGTTGTGAGCTTAAATGAAAATGGTCTTGAATATAAAAACCTGCCGTCATATTGAGCGTCACGATAGCCATATAGGTAGTAAATCCTAAAATAAGCCAAGGAATAGCTGGTTTTAATGAAAATGAATGCTCTATTTTTACAGGCTGTTTTTGATCCAATATTGTGTTTTGTTTACCCTCATCATGTTTAAAATACATTGTGATAATCAAACTAAAAATCACCAATAAAATAACTGCAATCCACATTGGCAATAAAATTCCACCGAACAATAACACTGAAGTTAGAAATGGGCCGACGATCATACCTAAACTATTCATCGCACCATACATTGCCATTTTTTGACTGCGTTGTTGTTCCTCTGTGACATGTTGCATGACATAACTTTGTAGACCTATTTGTGGCATAGCCATAAAACCACCAGTACTTGCTCGACTAATCACCAACAAAGCAAAAACTATCATTACGGGTAATGTTTGTTGTATTCCCCAATAAAGAATCGCTGTAAATATAGCCCAAGTAATGGTCATGCCCCAGAAACCATAATTCATTAATTGATAAGGAGTCTGTATTTTTTCCCCTCTGGCAATCAGAATAGATGCAATCGCCATACAAATTGCACCCGCTGAAACAATTACTCCGCCCTGTACTTCTGTTAAGCCAAGCTCACGAATTAATGGGGCAAGTAAAGGTAAAATCATTGAAAAACAAGTACCGTTGGCTAGAGTTGCCCAAGCCAATAATTTAAAATTTTGTTGCATAGGTAGTATTCATCAAAAGAAAAGGCATCTAAAAGATGCCTTCTGGATAAGATTAGTACTTGAGAGTGTAGCTCAAACCATAGGTACGACCTTGAGCAGCCAAGCTCGAAATATCGCCGTAAACCGTTGAAACTGCTTGGCTATAAACAGACTTATAGTCCGTATTCCACACGTTATATACACCAAAACCTAAAGTTCCTGGACCTGCTTTTGCATTGGCAATCACATCCATCACTGCAAAACCTTTGATTTCTGCTGGAGGACGAGTACTACCATTCGCAATCGCATCTTTACGTGCTTCATCCGTACCATCAATAGCCAAAGCTTGTACTCGTAAACCTAAACCATCATTGAATTGCCAGTCTGAATAAACCGTTGCTTTCAAAGGTGCTACACGAATTGCATCTAACTCTTGCCATTTACCATTTGAGTTTTTGAACTGACCACGTGTATAAGCTAAAGTCCCACCTACATTCCAATCATCTGAAACGGTATATTTGACATTACCTTCAATACCATACACGCGTTCATCTGTATCAATAACTTCAATTGCAAAACTTGGAGGACCAAATTTCAATGACTTATCAGATTTGTTATAAAACGCAGTGATCCCTGTGCTTAACGCATCATCTTGTAGACGCCAGCCCAGCTCAAAACTATTTACTTTGATTGGATCAATTGTTTGGTTACTTACGACAAAGTTTGCAGGGACATCTCTTAGCATACGTTGTACATCAGGTAAATTTGCACCTTGCGAGAAATTTGCAAACACCTGTTGTGCATCAGTTAAATGATAAAGTGCGCCTACATTAAAGAGTGTTGCATCATGCTTAACTGAACCACCTTTTAAGGTTTTAGCTTGGTATGTTGGAACGAAATCGGCAACCATTGCTTCAGAATATGGAACTGAGTCTTTAACATCACTATCGATGCGCTCATGACGAATACCTGCTTGTAGATTTAAGCGATCAGTTGCTTCAAATTGACTTTGTAAGAAGAAACCAAGCTTTTCAGTATCTACCTCAGGACCAAAAGCATAATTATTTAGGGGCTTAAACTTTAGACCATTACTACTGATAAAAGTATTTAGATCATAAAGTTGTGCTGTTTGTTTGCCATTTTCCTTATCGTAATCCACACCATAAGTTAGATTTAATGCACGTTCTGCCAGATTGAGTTTACTTTGAAGTGCTAAACGAGCACCAAAAACATCAATATCTGTTTCTGATTGGGTAACAATAAATGTTCTTCCACCTGGAATGGATGCATGTGCTAAAGCATTTGCACTTGGGAAGAATCGCCCTTTTTCAGTACGATAATACGCCTCTGCATTTAAAGTCTGACCAAGAAAATCCTGATTTTCATATTGTGCATTTACTGCACTGCGCTTAGTACGTGGTTGAGTATCAAGCTCTAAACCTTTTACAGCTTTTTGACTAGGTTTTGCCCCTAGAAGTAAAACAGATAAGCCTGGACCATAATCAGCGCCATATTCACTGTCCTGCTCATCGTTATAGTATTGCGCACCGATACTTAATTTTTGCTTATCTGCCAACTGCCAGCTTAAACGACCATTCACATCTACAGTTTCAGTATCTTGACGATCTGTTTGTGCAACTTCTGGACCTACACGATCACCTCGACTATCTTGAATTTCACCGCGTTGTGTATAGCTAGCACCTATAAAACCACTCCAATCCCCTTGGTTAAATGATGCAGACTGAAACGCTTCATAAGCTAAAGCATCACTTTTGAAATTATCACCTGAAGTAACGCCGAGTTTGGTTTCAAAATTTACACCATCACCCGAACCTCTTTTGGTGATGATATTGATGATCCCACCTGTAGCACCTGCACCATAAATACTACTTGCACCTGACACGACTTCAACACGTTCGATCATGTCTGGGCTAATGCTATTTAATTGGCGTGAACTATCGCGTGAGCCCGTTTGCGGAACACCATCAATCATATATTGCACTGTACGACCACGCATGGTCATACCGTAGTTACTGGTCGTACCTGAACTTGGAGTTAAAGATGGAACTAACAAACCTAAAATATCGGCGGTACTTTTCCCAGCAGCAGCTTGTTTGGCAATATCTTCTTGGCTAATACTGTAAACAGTCCCTGCAATTTCAGCGATACTTTGTGCTGAACGAGTTGCTGTTACAACAATTGGCGCAAGTTGTGTTGGTTTTTGGACTTCTGCTGCAACATTATTTTGAATCGTGGTATCGATCTCAGTTGTTTGAGCATAAAGCTGGGCACTTACTGCCAAGCTTAGAAGTGTTAGTGTTGTCGAAAGTGTATGAACTTTCATAATTAGCCCCTAGATAAGTTGTTTCGATTGTTTTGCTTTAGAAATCAAAACTTGACTGAGTAAAACGCTTAAAATGGATGCAGCGGCGAGAATTAAATAAAAATTTCCATAGCCAAACGCTTTAGCTAAGAAACCTGACATCGCACCACCAATGAAATAAACCAATAATTCAAAACAGACCAAAATCGTAAAATCCGTTCCTGCTTGATCTTTAGAGCTGGTCTGCATGAAATGTGCATATAACGCCGTCATCGCGATATAACGAATTGCAAGAATGACAACTACAAATACACCAAGTAATCTGTGCCATTGATCAAACCAACTGAGTAGAACAGCTGCACCCAACAAGGCATAAATCAAAGTACGTGCCCAGCCTGCCCAGATCAGTAATTGTGTTGCGGCTATTTTTTTTAATAAAAATGCAGCTGAAACAGCGGCTAATAATCCAATCCCTGCACCTATTACAGACATCAGCACGCCGATTTGTGACAACGACCATTTCTGATCAATCAGCATCGGATTCAGCATCGCCATAGCCGGTGCTTCGACAATTCGATAACATACGATCAAGGCTAATGCCCATAACATTTCTGGACGTTTAAATGCACGGATCAGACTTGGCGGCTGTTTTGAGATTTTCTCTACATTTGATTTTTCTTTAATCTGGAAAATAGCCAACATCGTCAATGCTGTCATAGCGGCTAAGGAAATCAGTGCAGTTTGCCAACCATAAAGCTCATACAGCCATAAAGTTGCTGCTCCACCAACCATACTGCCAAGCGCAACACCTATACTTTGCGCCATACTGCCTAGTCGATACTCAGATTCTGAAAAGGTTTCGACCGTATAGCCATCAATTGCGATATCTTGAGTTGCAGCAAAAGTTGAAATCCATAAACCGACAATAACAAATACACCAAGACCGTAATCGAATTGGGTAAGTGCCAAAGCAACGACCCCCAACACCAAAGCTATTTGCGTAAACAAAAGCCAAGTTTTACGTTTACCGAGTTTTTTGAAATAAAAACGATCAATTAGTGGTGCCCAAAAAAACTTGAATGCCCAAGGAATATAGAGCAGCGACAACATGCCAATCCAACGTAAATCTACGCCTTGATGACGCAGAATCGCAGGTAAGGCCACATTATAAAAATACAGTGGTAAGGCATGCGCGAGATATAAAACCACCACGACACTCAGGCTCAAGGCTGAGACTTTCTGAATATTTAATGAATTTTGATTCATAAATACCTCTGCAAAGCCCATTGTGTGGCTTCAGCTTTATCTACGCTCACAAAATATGGAACATGCCAAGCTTTGTGCAGAGCTGGTGTATCCAATCGAATACGATCTTCTTCATCTTGAGCAATACGAGCAAAACCCAAGCAATATTGGTAAAAATCTTGTTTATATTGCTTATACCATTTGCCTTGGATTGCTCTATATTCTTCAGGAAATTCAGTATTTACATCGGTTTGCATGATCAACACGAAATTTTGCTTATGTTCGAAATAGTGCTGAATCCGTGCTAACCATTGTTCAAATTCTGCAACAGAGACATTCGCCGCAAAGCGCATGTCTAAAATATGCATTTCATTGATATATAAGCTCATGTAACACTCAGGAGTTTGGCTGGCCGATCTGCTAGCTGTTGTTGTGATGTTTGGTAATATTCCCCAAACTTGTGATAAAAAGTTTCTCTAAAGCAGTAATACAACATTGCAGTTTTTTCAGGCATCGGTATTAAACGTTGACTTTCATAGCAAAGCTCTGCCACCACAGCTGCATAAGATAAAGGGAAAAAGCAACGTGCTTGAATAGAGGTAATCGGTATTGATAACAGCGTCAAACCTTGGCTAAACGTCTGTAGTTGAAGAGATTGCTGACTTTTATGAAGCAAGTGACCTTTGCCAGTTTCTTGCGTATATGCATTGACGAAATGTTGTAACGCCAACCGATTAGCAAGTGAATGCATCTGTCGATATCCTCTTTCAAAAGAGTTAATTTGTTTTTCGAAATGTTTTAGGCCTGAAACACATCTTAAGTACAAGGGAGTTTGTAGTTAAGATAGAACAAATGATAATTATTATCATTTACTATTTCAATTCCATAAAAGAACCTAGAATAACAACACTAAATCATTGAATTTATTTTGTTTAACAAGGAATATTGCTCAGTAAAGATACAAAAAGATAATAATAATTCTCATTAAATAAAATGATCAGCTTGTAGCCATCAATAGTTTTTATAGATGTATAAAATTTTTAAATAGTCTCAAATGTAATATTTCCCCACATCAAAAATCTAATATGTCAAAAAAAGCCTACCATAGAAACTTTTAGAAGTTTTGAAGAGAAAAATATCATCGTTGCAAAATAGCCCAAAATTTAGCCTATTGCATAGACTATTTACCCTATCTTTTGCTTCGGAAAAGGCACAATTTTATTTCTCAAACTATCAATAAAATCAGACCATTCTTGCATCATCTTGATTCGATATTCTAAGTGTTGAGCATGGTTATAAGCTTGAGATACGGCATTACCAACTCGATGTGCTAACTGAATTTCAATTGCATCATGCATATAGCCCTGCTCATGAAGTGTCGTTGATGCAAGTCCACGGAATCCATGACCAGTCATTTTACCGTTATAGCCCATCGTACGGATCACACAGAGGAGTGCATTGCTACTCATGGGCTTTGCCGTGCTATGGTTATAGAAAACGTACTGCTTATTGCCGGTGAGAGGCCGTAATCCTTCAATGAGTTCAATTGCCTGTTTGGATAATGGAACAATGTGAGGCTGAGCCATTTTCATTTTCTCAGCAGGTATTCGCCATAAATGATTATCAAAATCAATCTCATTCCACTCCATCATTCTGAGTTCAGCTGTGCGTACAAAAGTCAGCGTCATTAGTTGAATGGCTGTTTTAATCATTGGATTGCCATGATAGCGGTCCATTCGCTCAAGGAAGGGTGGGAACTCAGAAATATCCAAACGTGCCATATGCTTCACTTTACGAGGTTTTAAAGCCTCATGAAGATGAGGTGTCGGATCATTCTCGATGAGACCCTTACGAATCGCAAAACGGAAAATACGACCTGCTAAAGGTATGGAGCGTTTAGCCATTTCCTGTGCGCCACGTTCTTCGATTTTTTTGGCACAGGCAAGCACATCTTTACCTTTGATTTGATCAATAGGCATATTGCCTAAATCTGGGAAAAGGTCTTTTTCAAATACGGATAAATCACGTAAATAGGTATTTTCTTTAATAACAGCTTTACGGTCTTCCATCCATTCCATAGCAAGTGCTTTGAAAAGCGTATTTTCAGCAGCTTGTTGTTTCTTTTGCTTCTTCGCTTCGTTGGGATTAATCCCATCTTTTAACTTTAACCGAGCTTCGTCTCGAATTCTTCTTGCTTGAGCCAGTGAGGTTTCAGGATAGGTACCGATGCTGAAAATATTTTCTTTACCGTTAAAGCGGAACTTCATTCGCCAATACATACCGCCCGATGGTGTGACTTCTAAGTACATACCTTTCTCATCGGAATAACGAGCTTTTTTTTCTAGGGGTTTAAGCTTTCGTACTTTTGCATCTGTAAGCATTTTGAAGTTCCGCAGAAATTGGGGGTATAAAAATTGGGGGTATAAATATGTACCCCCAGTTATACCCCCAACTGGAACAGGATTTCAATAGATGTTGTGAGATAGCATAAGACAAAAAAAAGACCTAAACCCTTGTGGTTTAAGTCTTTTAAGATCCCATAAGACATCGTGGGAATGATATTTGGCGGTGAGAGAGGGATTCGAACCCTCGATACGCTATAAACGTATACACACTTTCCAGGCGTGCTCCTTCAGCCACTCGGACACCTCACCATGGCCGTGGATGATATAGAAAAAAAGCCAGTCTGCCAAGCTTGAAACAATTGATTTGCGGAAAAACTTTGAGCGCAGTGCTATGATTCGCAAAAATGCTTGTTAAAAACGAAGACGATATATGCAAAGCACTGCACAGAAAGCAGCTCTCCCGGTAATTACACTGGCTGCGCTTGGGGTTGTTTTTGGAGATATTGGAACCAGTCCATTGTATGCACTACGCCAGTGTTTTCTGACGTCGCACCTTGCCATTAGTGAAGCTTCGGTGTTGGGCATTTTGTCCTTGATCTTCTGGTGCATCATGCTGACGGTGAGCTTTAAATACGTCACCATTATCATGCGTGCCGATAACAATGGTGAGGGCGGGATCATGTCCTTGCTGGCTCTCAACTTGCGAACCACACGTATTTCTGATGACAAGAAAATTTACCTGATTGCGCTCGGCTTTATTGGGGCATCGCTGTTTTTTGGTGATGGAATTATTACCCCGGCGATTTCCGTATTATCTGCGGTTGAAGGGCTGAGTATTGCCACGCCTGTGTTTAATCACTGGTTAGAGCCTTTATCGATCGGAATTATTGCGGGACTCTTTCTGGTGCAACGTCATGGTACCGGAACCATGGGTAAATTTTTTGGTCCACTGACCTTACTCTGGTTCCTGTCGATTGGTGGTTTTGGTTTATGGAGCATTATCCAGACCCCGACAGTACTGGCCATGGTGAATCCATACTGGGCCTATCATTTTGTGGTCGATCAGCCTTTTGTAGCCTTCTTGACCATGGGCGCCGTGATTCTGACCATGACCGGGGGGGAAGCTATTTATGCGGATATGGGGCACTTTGGTCGTCTGCCGATTCGTCTGGCCTGGTTCATTATTGTGTTGCCCTGTCTGTTACTAAATTATGCCGGACAAGGGGCATTATTGCTGCGCCGTCCTGAAGCACTGGAAAATCCTTTCTATATGCTGCTTCCGGAATGGGGCTTATATCCAATGATTGGTTTGGCCACAGCAGCTGCTGTGATCGCCTCACAGGCCGTCATTACCGGGGTATTCTCCATGGTGAATCAGGCCATTCAACTGCGTTATTTGCCACGCCTTAGTGTAAAGCACACATCAGCCGAAGAGCGTGGCCAGATTTATCTGCCCTTCATTAACTGGATGCTGTTTATTTCTGTAGTGATTCTGATTTTACTCTTTGAAAATAGCGCCCGCCTAGCGAGTGCTTATGGGGTTGCAGTCACTATGACCATGCTCTGTGGCACCATTTTAATCAGCATTCTGGCTTATGGTTTCTGGCGCTGGCCGATCTGGAAAGTGGTGTTATTTGCCACACCATTCCTGATGCTGGATCTGGTTTTTGTAGCCTCAACGTCTTTAAAAATTGCCTCAGGTGGCTGGGTACCGATTCTGCTCGGGGCGGCATTATTTACGATTCTGATGACCTGGAAAGATGGTCGTGCACTGGTCCTGAACCGTCTGGAAAAAGATGCGCTACCGATTGACCTGTTTATTAAGAGTATTTCAATTGGAGGAGGTACCAAGTTTGTGCCGGGTGAAGCGATTTTCCTGACCGGAACCCCGACCATTGTGCCGCATGCGATGTTGCACAATATCAAGCACAACAAGGTGCTACATGAGCGCAATATTCTGGTAACGGTTATTACCCGGGATATTCCTTTTGTAGGTGATGAAGAACGCATCAAACTGGAAAAACTCAGTGAGCATTTTTATCGAGTCACGATGTATTACGGGTTTAAGGATCAGCCTAATATCCCGGAAGCATTGCAGCATGCGTATGCAGAATGGGGCTTTGAATATGACCTGATGCAGATCAGTTTCTTTATCTCCCGGGAACGGATTATGCATACAGTGGGAGAGGGGATGGCACCCTGGCGGGAAAAACTGTTTATTTCCATGCAGCGTAATACCAGTCCAGTCAGCGACTTCTACCAGATTCCGACCAACCGGGTAGTTGAACTGGGTAGCCAGATCGAGATGTAAAAATAAAAAAACCAGAGCAAGGCTCTGGTTTTTTTAGGGAAGAGAAATTTAGAAAGCTTTATAACAAATTATTGTTCTGTTGCTTCTGTCTCAGCCGGCATTTCAGGGGCGGCGTTTAAAGGTGCATCTGCCGAAGGATCGGCTTCAGCTTCTACCGCAATTTCAGTTTGTTCAGTTATCGCAGCCGCTTCAGGTGCAGCAGCTTGCTGTTCTTCAAGAGCTGGTTGCTCTACAGCCTCACCCATGGTCATTTCCTGTTCTGTAGCAGAAGCTGCTGGTTCAGACTCAAGATTGGCTGGAGCTGGATTGGTATCCGGCATTTCTGGTTGTGCAACAGGTGCATTAGGCATGCCTGAAGTTGGCATTGGCTGATTTGGCATTGATTGTTGTGGCTGCTGGCCTGGCTGAGCAGGTGCAGACATTGGCTGGTTTACCAGACGGATCTGTCCAGAATTTACCAGGCTTTCCAGTGAGGCTTGCTGACCATTTACAGTGGTACTAATTTTAGCTTTAGACAAGCTTTCAAGTGTTTCACCCGCTTGTACAGGAGGCTCAGCGAAGGCGCCGGCACTGATCACACTTGTAAATATTCCGAGACCTAATAACTTAGATAGTTTGGAATTCATAAATTAACTCCATTGCTAATAATTGTACGTAATTTGAGTAGTCAAATAGCTTTGCACACTCAAGAAGAGGTCACAATCAAAGCTACTTAAAGGTTAAAAAACCGCGCTGAAAGCTCACTAAAAAAACGACACTTTGTTACAAGATTTAAGAATATAGGGGTAGATTGTGTAATTATTAGGCAAATAAAGAGGGTAAGATATACTTCATATACATGGCTTGTTAAGCTCGCAAAATCCCCGATTTTGATCTTAAAAGCATGTGTAGCATGGCAAAGAAGCAGCGTAAGTCGAAGAATTCAGTTTTTCAGTTTTTTAATGAAAATAGCGTGAAAGTGATCCTGGCAATGGTCGCTTCCGGGAGTTTTGCGATTGCGTTTGGCCAGGAAAAAATCAGTCAGTGGATTTCTCTGCCTTCTACATCGAATTCGAGCTGTCTGGAACAGTTTTACCGGGACATCCCGCCTTACCTGATGAAAGACAGCCTGAAAAAAGACAGTTATTCACTGTGTTTTAATGGCTTTAATGTGGGTTATTCGGGTGTATCCAAAACGCCACTGTGGGTGGCGGAGGCTTTAACACCGAAGCGTCTGAGCCAGAAAATTCCACGTGAAGACAACTTCCATGAAGAAACACGACTAAATGCTGCTCATCGTGCGACTTTGGCTGACTATCGTGGCTCAGGCTATGACCGTGGCCATATGGCGCCAAATGCAGATATGCCAAATAAAGCTTCACAGTCTGACAGTTTCTCGCTGGCCAATATGGTTCCGCAGGCACCAAAGAACAATCAGCAGGTTTGGCGCGAGCTAGAAGAAGCGACCCGGGCCATTGTGACCAAGCAGAAGCAGGACGTATATGTAGTGACTGGGCCTGTCTTTGCAGCCAAAAAACTGAAAACTATTGGCAAGGGTGTGATTGTACCAACTGCCGTGTACAAAGCAATCTATATGCCGAAAACTGGAGCCATTGGTGCCTACTATGCTCCTAATGATAATTCGCTCAAGGTTCGCATTGTCAGTGTCTGTTATCTGGAAGAGCAGCTTGGCATTAACCTGTTTCCTCAGTTAACTGAAGAACAGAAACGTAATACCTATCATCTGCCGTTGACTGCGAATGCTGTGAAGGCTAACCAGAAAATTGCCTATTCGAATTGGGATGCAGAAAGCCAGTGTGCTGAAGACGTGCCGAAAGAAGATCTGGAAAAATTGCAGCGTGAGTTCAAACCGTCGGCTTCAAGTTCGGCCAGTACAAGTAATACGAGCTCATCAGTCAATAAGAACGGGATCGATCATGATACCCAGGATACGATTGTTAAACAGCTGATTGAGGCCTTACTACAATACATACTGCAGCTGCTGAAATAGTGAAAAGGAGCTTGCTGTAAAAAGCAGGCTTCAGGTAGCATGCTGAAGACAGGTGAGTAACAATAATAAAACAGAGTGGAAATTAATGTTTAAAGCATTTGAAAATGGAACCGAATCGCATGCGATTCATGACCTGACAGTTGAGAATGATCTGGACTGTGTCAGTGTGTATGGCAATCTGCAAATTACCAAAGACCAGGCCGGTCTCAAGGCAGCCAAAGTCTTACAAGCACTGTTAAATGATATTGTGCAGCAGCTCGAAGAAACACCGGATCTGCCAGAAAAAATTGAACGCAATGATGCAGATGAAATTGAAAATCCATTTTTATAGAAATTTCTTAATCACTATTCCGGCTAGAAAAAAGCTCCTTTGATGAGGAGCTTTTTTATTTTATTCAAACTTTTAAATCTGATATGGGACATTAATCTCTGCGGTAGCAGGATAGTCCAGAAATTTTTCCTGCACCTGGGTTTCCAGATATTCTGAGCGCCATTGTTGTGGTGTCTGAGCGGTCCATTGCTTGAAGGCACGCTGAAATGCACTTTGTTCAGAATAGCCAAGCAGCATGCTGATTTCCTGCAAACTCAGATGAGGATCTTTTAGATATTGCATGGCCATCATGCAGCGGATTTCCTGTATACGCTGCTGATAGGTCTGGCCCTGTTTTTGCAGGTAACGTTGTAGCTGACGTACAGAAAAATTCATCTGTTTGGCGATATGTTCAATCTGGAACATATTTTTCTGCAGACCCACCAGAATCGCCTGTTGCAAGCGTTGATCAATCTGGGTGGAGTTCGGAAGTTTTTCCAGCACCGCTTCTGCCTGTTGCATCAGTAATTTCTGTAAGGTCTGATCACCTTTCTTTAAAGGAGTCGACATTTCACTCACAGGAATCAGTACCTGATTTCTGGCCTGACCGAAACGGACCTTGCAGCGGAAATACTGTTCATAGACCGCAATATTTTTATTGACCGGATGCTGAAAATGGACTTCATGCAGATGCAGTTGATGCTGGTCCAGAATGCTTGAGCGAATAAATTCAGTCATGAGCGCGATGGCAATCTCATCTGTGAGTTGCGTACTCACTTTAAACGGAATTTCACTCCAGGAAATAGACAGGTAATCTCGATCCAGACTGACCTGTAAGGGACTGCCATCATAGATCAGGCGATGATAGTCATGATAACGCATAAAGGCTTCGCCCAGCGTTTCACTGGATAATGCCAGATAGCCAATAATACCCAGATGCTTGGCTTGCACCAGTTGCGCGATTTCCAGGCCGAGTGCTGGCCGCTGCAACTCCTGGTCCAGCTGGCTGAGCAGATCACGCCAGAGAATATAATCAAAACGCTCCAGGTTCTGGATCGCAAACAATTTCTTGGGAATGTCCAGTTGTTTGAGCTGGTAATAGTCCAAAAGCAAATGTCCTAAACCACCATATACCGAACCGACATAATCTTGGGGAACGTGCATTTTTTAATTCTTTTGTTCTGTCGTTTTTTGTCAATGATATTGAAATTATCGGTCAATATCTAGCCCTTTTTTTGACCTATAGTGTAAACAAACAGGGAGGAAAAGATCATGTGGAAAGGCTTTCTAGCAGGACTGGTCGTAGCCAATGGCTTTGAATGGTTCGCGCATAAATATGTGCTGCATGGTACCCATCGGGCAGGGCAGACGCGTTATAGCCCAGTGCCGGACAGCATGCGCTCACATTGGGAACATCATCGTGAAGTTCGCAAGACCAGATTTTCTGATTATGCCTATGTTGAAGGTTTGAAAAACTGGCGAATCCGTAATGAAATCGGTTCACTGGCCGTCGCAGCGAGCGTATTCGGGCTGGCTTTTTATCCCTTGTCCAAAGGCATGTTTTTGGCCACGCTATATAGTGCAGGCAATTATTTTTATATGCATCGGCGGGCACATCTGCAACCAGAATGGGCCAGAAAAAAAATTCCCTGGCATTATGATCATCATATGAACAGTAACCAAGATGCCAACTGGTGTGTAACCAAGCCCTGGTTTGATTATTTGATGGGAACCCGGGTGATTTCTTCAGCAGATTTACAGGAAAAAAATCCCCTTGGTATTGCCTTGCCGGAGCAGATCTCTACGCGCTTAACCCACTTAACCCAGCGTTATTTCCCGGCTAAATGGGCTAAAGATCGTGATTAAATAACTTAAAATTCGAGTAATCTGCCACATAAAATGTTAACCATTTCTCACTTTGGTTAGCCCTGTCGTGATTTGTCAATAAATTCTGTATATATTGTCAATATTGTGCTCAGGATTTCACCTATATTTGCGTCTGTTGATGATTGAAAGTCTTATCAACCTGCATACAGATTGAGTTATATTGTAAATGTCAAAAATACCAAGTGCTGTAGTTCTTCTTGGTTTTTATAGGGAGTCGCAAGACTCCTTTTTTTGTCCAGAATTTAAATGATTCCTAAGAATAATCCATAAAAAAAAGAGCGTGATATTCACGCTCTTTTTCATTTGAAGGCTGTTGTTTAGAGACGCATTTCAATGCCTTGAGCAGCTAGATAAGCCTTGGCTTCAGGAATGGTATGCTGGCCAAAGTGGAAAATAGAGGCGGCAAGTACTGCATCGGCACCACCATGGATAATCCCGTCAGCCAGATGCTGCAAGTTGCCTACGCCACCAGAGGCAATCGTCGGTACAGTGACGCGGTCATTGATAGCACGCATGAGTGGAATGTCATAACCTGCTTTGGTGCCATCGGCATCCATAGAGGTAATTAACAGTTCGCCTGCGCCGTAGCTGGCCATTTTCTCTGCCCATTCCAGGGCATCAATACCGGTCGGTTTGCGTCCGCCGTGGGTAAAGATTTCCCATTTATTCTCGCCAGTTTTTTTGGCATCAATCGCCACCACGATACATTGCGCACCAAAACGCTGTGAGGCTTCCTGTACAAACTCAGGGTTAAAGACTGCTGCCGAGTTAATACTGACTTTATCCGCACCTGCATTTAACAGTAAACGAATATCTTCGACTTTACGCACGCCACCGCCTACGGTAAGCGGTACGAATACAGATTCAGCCATACGCTCAACGGTACGGTAAGTGGTGTCGCGTCCATGATGTGTAGCGGTAATATCAAGGAAAGTGATTTCATCGGCACCTTGTTCATTATAACGGCGTGCCACTTCTACCGGGTCACCCGCATCACGAATATCAAGGAACTGAACACCCTTGACTACGCGACCGTTGTCGACGTCCAGACAAGGAATAATACGTTTAGCTAGCATAAATTTTTCCAATTATTACAGCCGATTATGAAACTCACCCACGCAAGCGCTACACCTTGGTAGATGGAAACGGTATTCTAGCAAAAATATGTAAGTTTTTTCGCAGGTTTTCTATGTCGGTTTATACCACTTTGACTTTAAAGGAAGTTCAGGATTTCGCAGCACCTTATGGACTTGAGGTGATTGATCTGATTCCCATTCAAGGAGGTATCCAGAATACGAACTATTTTCTGGTCTGCGAAAACCAGCAATATGTGCTGACCGTTTTTGAAGATATGGATGAACAGGCCGCCGGAGAACTGGTGCCGGTCTTGCAGCATTTGGGGCAGGCAGGTCTGGCCGTACCGGTGCCTTTATCCCACTCAGGTAAAGCCATTCACACGCTAAAAAATAAGCCCGCACAAATTGCGCCACGTATGATGGGTGAGCATCCGATGCCATCTACCGTTGCGCATGTGGAAGCGATTGCCATTGCTCAGGCCAAAATGCATGTGGCATTGAAAGATTTTAAACTTGAGCGTGCCTTTGTCCGTGACCATGCCTACTGGTATAACGTAGCACAGGAAATTAAACCAAGCCTGAACGCAGCAGATAAAGTCTTACTAGGCAAACTTCTGGGCCTGTATGAAGCTTTAACCGCAGTATATCCAGATCGTCCACGTGGCTTTATCCATTCGGATCTGTTTCGTGACAATACCCTGTTTGAGGGTGATCAGCTGAAAGGAATTCTGGACTTTTATGAACTGAATAAAGATGAATTCCTGTTTGATATCGCGATTACTTTAAATGACTTCTGTACCAATTATCCGGAGGTTACTTTAAATGAAGAAAAGGCCAATGCCTTTTTAAAAGCCTATGAAACTATTCGCCCTTTAACTGCAGATGAAAAATCATGTCTGGAGCTTTACCTGGCAATGGCTGCGGGTCGTTTCTGGATGATGCGTTTACAAGTGGCACAGAAAAATGCGGCTGAAGGTCGTACCGGTGAAGATATTCTGCAAAAAAATCCGGAAGAGATGCGTAACATGCTGATTGAACGTTTAAAATTCGTGACAGCTTAACTTTAAAATAAACAGGAACAGGCAAAATGCGCGATCAGGGACGTTTAGTGGAATGGTTTGATGACAAAGGCTATGGCTTTATTCAGCCCAATGATCCGGCCAAAGATCGCGTGTTTTTGCATATCAAGGATTTTGCCCGTCCCGGTCCACGGCCAATTGTCGGCTGTGCGCTGGATTATCTGGTGATTCTGGACGAGCAGGGCCGTTATCGTGCCCAGCAGGTTATGTACCTGAAAGCATCACAAACCAAAACGGCAAAAACAAAAACTAAAACATCAGGCCGAAGCCAGCAAGAAAAACTACAGCCGATGCAGGTTGCTTCTGTGGCTTATATTCTGGTATTAGTGGGACTAAGTTTAGCCGGCTTGTTGAGTGGAATGATCCTGTTGCTGGTGAGCCTGATGAATGTTCTCAGTTACTGGCTATATGCCCAGGATAAGGAAGCGGCACAATTGGGCAATCGCCGTATTCCAGAAAATACCCTGCATCTGGTGGCATTTCTAGGAGGGTGGCCGGCAGCTTGGCTGGCACAGCAAAAATTACGGCATAAAACACAAAAACAACCCTTCCGGCAAATTTATTTTTGTACTATAGCTTTTAACATCATTTTGATTATATGGCTGATTTCTCCCTTCAACAGCCTGAATATCTAGAAACAACCACAGGAGCGTAGATGAACTATTCAATTGATAAAGACTCAAATCGCACGCTAACCCTGATTCTTTATATCTTATATATCGTGGCCATTTTTAGTGGTGGCTTGCTGGCAGTGATTGCACTGATTATTAACTATGTGAAGCGCTCGGATGTACGAGGTTCGATTTTTGAAAGTCACTTTACCTGGCAAATCCGCAGTTTCTGGTGGTATCTATTCTGGAATATTGTAGCCTTTGTGCCATTCCTATTCCTGTTCTTTACCCATGAAGATCCGGACCTGTTTGCAGGCGTCGCTTTTGGCGCATCCACTTTCTGTCTGGTTATAGTCTTTGTTTCCTGGATCTGGATTGTCTATCGCGCGATTCGCGGCATTATGCGTCTGAATGACAATCGACCGATGTATACCAAATAAAGTTAGCTATATTTCTTTAGATAAATAACTCCCCCTTTTTTAAGAGGGGGAGTTCATAAGCTTAGGAAAGATCTTCCTTCAACTCTTCTATTTTTTCTTTTCTGAAAAATTTTGGTTTCCATTCGCTGGCAATCACCCCAAGTACCACCATCAATCCGCCTAGAAGTGCCAGCGCAGGCAAACGTTCTCCCGCCATACGTCCAAATAAACTTGCCCAGATCGGTTCACCCGCATAAATGATCGCAGCTTGAGAAGGATCTACCATTTCTTGTGCCCAGTTCATCACCAGCTGAATACAGGCACTGACAATACCGAGGCCGACCAAAATACCTGCCAGATGCCAGTGAAAGTCAGGTAACTGAGTTTCACCCAGCATCGGTGCCATCAGAAAACAAAATAGCGAGGCAAAAATGAGTTGTAGCACGGTGACACGCCGGGTATTCACCTTTGGAGCAAAATGACTGATAAAAATAATCTCAAGCGCAATGGCAATTGAACCAAGTAAAGTCAGCGCCTGACCAAAATTCAGCTGAATGGCACCAAAGCCATTGCCCGTCAAAAACACCAGACCAAGAAAGGCAAATAGAGCCCCGATCCAGGTCATAAAATGCGGTTTCTTACGGAACAGCAGCCAGAGTAGTAGGGGCACCAATGGAACATATAGTGCAGTCAGAAAGGCCGATTCACTACTGCTAATCGTTTGCAGACCCACCGTTTGTGTTCCATAACCGATTGCAATCACCGCCCCGATGAGGGCACCCGCTGCCACTTCTTTGAGTGTTATGCCTTTCAGATGCTTCAGCGAAAGCAAGGTAACGGCAATTGCCGCCGCTGCAAAGCGTAGCCCGACGAAGATCACGGGACTGCTAAAATGCAGGCCATATTGTACGGTGATAAAACTGCCGCCCCAGATGATGGTAATCAGGATCAGAGCAAGTTGAGGAACTTTCGTTCTCCAAGTAGAGGGAGTTTGGGAAACAGGTGTCGACATGGGAGAGAGGATCAAAAAATTGAACAATAAAAAAGAGGTCCACAGACCTCTTTTTCAGCAGACGCTATTATAGCGCTTCTTGTTCATCCAGCAATAATTGTGCTTCACGCAGATTCAAAGTGCCTTCATAGATCGCACGACCAGTAATCGCACCTAAAATACCAGGCTGGTCTTTCAGGTTACGCACGTCATCCATATTTGTTACACCACCTGAAGCAATCACAGGCAGACCTGAATATTGTGCCAGATGTACGGTTTGCTCGATGTTGACACCCTGCATCATGCCGTCACGAGCAATATCGGTATAAACAATACTAGACACGCCTGCATCCGCAAAACGTTTTGCCAGATCAGTCGCTTTTACATCAGTGACATTCGCCCAGCCATCAGTGGCTACCATGCCGTTCATGGCATCAATACCCACAATAATATGGCCTGCAAATTTCTTGCATGCTTCTTCTACAAATTCAGGATTTTGTACTGCTTTTGTACCAATAATCACAAAAGACACGCCTGCTTCCAGATAGTGCTCAATAGTTTCCAGTGAGCGGATCCCGCCACCAATCTGGATAGGCAATTCTGGCTGTGATTTAGCAATCGCTTCTACCACTGGCTTATGAATCGGTGTACCTGCGAAAGCACCATTTAAATCTACTAAATGCAAGCGGCGAGCGCCTTCATTTACCCAATGCTGTGCTGTTGCCACTGGATCGTCAGAAAATACGGTATCGTCTTCCATACGACCTTGTTTTAAACGGACACATTTGCCATCTTTCAGGTCAATTGCAGGGATGATCAGCATGCTTTCGCTCCTTGCTCAATCTTTAGAATGAATTTCAGTGAGTTCATCTTAGCAAATAAAGTCGAAATTTCTAACTCTTAAACGGTATGAAAAAAGAAAACCTGTCTGAAGATATGCTGGAGTGACAAGATTTTATTCTTCAATTTTTTATTCTTTGCAATACTCCTGAGGGAGTCTGATATCAAAATGATATTTCGCTAGAAAACTGATCTTCTGTTCATTCAAATTTTTGAATGCGGGCGAATTTTCAATTTTAGTGAAGTATTGGGAACTTCCTTGGGACTCAGGCCACGGTGCAGCAATTCTTCAAAGACCAGTAAAGGTGCATAGGCATCTGCAGCCGCATATTCAATCTGTGCCTGACTGAGATGTTTTTTCGCCCAGTTCGATGTCGTAACCCGTTTCGATTTAGGAAAATTCACCTGAAATAGCAAAGCCATCGCATTTTTTAATCCAAGAGGATTTTTAATGCCGAACGCACCAAAGCACTTTGACAGTTCAATGACACTGTTCAGCTCAATGCCTCTTTTACGGAAGAGATGCGCATCATTTTTCAGGCCAAAACCGACTTTGATCTGGTCTCGATTGGCAAAAATCGGTTTCAGAAAATCCCAAATGGCAGCATTCATCTGAAACAGGTAAGCTTTTTCTAGAGTGGCCAGCTGAACCAAATGCGGACCAGTGGAAACTTCACCGACCTTGAAAGTCGGTTTGGACTCAGTGTCCAGACCAAAGACCGAAATCTGCTCAAGTTCTTCACGTAGAGCTTCACATTGCTGAATGCTGTTAATCACCACAATATTTTCAGGTGCGATATTTTGAAAAGGTGGAAAAGTCGCTATTGTCTCTTTACTCGGTATGACATCATTTGGCTGTGTATCCATGATTAAAGAATCTTCCATTGATGAATATTCAGGTTGAATAGAGCATACCTTAGAGAAGGAAGCTTGGATGTGAATTATTTTTCAAAAATAAAATTTTAAACTGTAGCCCATAAAAAAGCCCGCATGATGCGAGCTTTTTGAATATATTGGATTAGATATTCCAATCCACAAAGTTTTTTAGCAATTGAAGGCCTGCAGTATGGCTCTTCTCCGGATGGAACTGAGTCGCAAACAGGTTGTCTTTATGCAGGGCAGTACAGAAATCAATACCGTAGTTACAGGTCGCTGCCACGATGCTTGGATCTTGCGGTTCTACATAGTAACTGTGCACGAAATAGAAACGTGCATCCTGAGCAATGTCTTTCCACATTGGATGGCTTGGATCGGCCTGATGTACCTGGTTCCAGCCCATATGCGGTACTTTCAAACCTGCCATTTCAGGGAAATGTTTGACTTCACCTGCAAAAATACCCAGCGCATCCGCACCGCCATTTTCTTCGGAACGTCGCATCAGGGCCTGCATGCCGACACAGATGGCCAACACCGGTTTGTTGAACACGGCATTACGCACGACTTCATCAATTCCGGCTTCATGCATGCCTTGCATACAGTCACGCATCGCACCCACACCCGGAAAAACGATTTTGTCGGCTTGGGCGATCAGTTTTGGATCATTGGTTACATCTACCGTTGCACCGACGTGTTCAAGTGCTTTGGCTGCTGAGTGTAGGTTTCCCATGCCATAGTCAAGAAGGGCAATACGGGTCATTACAAGGTACCTTTGGTTGAAGCAACAGTATTCGCAGCACGTGGATCAACTTCACATGCCATACGCAGTGCACGGGCAAATGCCTTAAATACACTTTCGATCTGGTGGTGACTGTTTTTACCTTTTAAGTTGTCAATGTGTACAGTCATCAGCGAGTGGTTGACAAAGCCCTGGAAAAACTCAGAGAACAGGTCTACATCAAAACGGCCAATCATGGCGCGGGTAAATGGAATGTCCATAAACAGACCCGGACGACCAGACAGATCCACCACCACACGGCTTAAAGATTCATCAAGCGGCGCATAGAAGTGTCCATAACGACGTAAGCCTTTTTTATCACCCAAAGCCTGAGCGAACGCTTGACCTAAGGTAATACCACAGTCTTCTACGGTATGATGGTCATCAATTTCCAGATCTCCATCACAATGAATATCAATATCAAACAGCCCATGTCGCTTGATTTGATCAATCATATGATCTAAAAATGGAATACCAGTGTTTAAAGTGCCTTGACCAGTACCATCGAGGTTCAAACGAACTCGAATTTTGGTTTCGTTGGTATTTCTTACCACTTCACTGATACGATCTGTCATAGACACGTTCCTCAAATACGTCAAAATGATTGATGTAGAAAATATTTTCGCCGTGACGACGTCACCGCATATTAGATTGCTCAGGAGGGTTTATCAATGCCTATTACCGTACATGCTTATACTTCTCTAGAAAACGACGAAGTGCGCAGCCAGCTTGAGCGACTGTATGACACTAGCCCTGAATTTAGTGATGGGGCAGATGCCATTGAACATCTAGAGCAAAACCTTGCACAGTATACCTTACTTTATACCGCAGAATTTAACACCAAAATCATCGGCGCCATCTGGTGCACGGGACAAGGCGAAAGCCGAACCCTGGAAAATATTGTGGTGCATCCGGCCAACCGTGGACGCGGGGTTGCAGAAAGGCTGGTGAGTGAGGCATGCCGAATGGAAGAGGAAAAAGGAGTAAAAGCATTCGTACCGGGATGTGGGGCCATTCACCGCTGTCTGGCAAATCTTGAAAAAATTTAAATACAGATAAATTTCAAGCAGCCTTCGGGCTGCTTTTTTTGTAAATAACAGATTCAATTTGTTTTATTAGTCAGGTATTTGCTGAGAATATTGAAAAATATTGCTGTATAAACATGCAAATCGATGGAAAAGTAAACATTTGGTGATTTTTATACGTTATGTACTTGACGATTAAGAGCTGAAACTGTTTAATACGCGACATCGGCGTGATAGCTCAGTTGGTAGAGCAACGGATTGAAAATCCGTGTGTCCCCAGTTCGATCCTGGGTCTCGCCACCATATTCAAAACGATTTTAAAGTTTTCAATCCCTGATCCCATCAGGGATTTTTTTTTAGGCCAAAATTCAGACACTCAATCTTTTTTTTCATAATTTTGATTGACTAATGTGTCCAGATACGGCTTAATACACCGCATCGGCGTGATAGCTCAGTTGGTAGAGCAACGGATTGAAAATCCGTGTGTCCCCAGTTCGATCCTGGGTCTCGCCACCATATTCGAAAAAACCTCAAACATTGTTTGAGGTTTTTTTTTGCCTGTAATTTTTGATTCAGCCCAAGAATTAACTTGTTTTGCCATCCATCTGAACAGGAATGAGTTCTCTAAATAATCAAGGTAATCTAATAGATAACTAGATTAAATACAGACTTTAGCAACCGATGAAGGCATTCAGGTTGTGAAATTTGAAGTAGGGGAAAGCCCATGAATAGTATAAAAACATCTTTATTTGGGATTCTGTTAGGTACATTGAGCATAGGAGTACACGCGGAAGAACAGAAACCGGTGCTTATCCTTGCCGACGATGACCATTATGGCTGAACCTGAAATGAGTAATGAAACTGGCTATGTTCCATTTATTGAGAATGAAGCCAATCGTCTTGCCTTGCAGCATCAGGTAATCCGAGGAACCAAGGATGCAGAGAATTTCATGGTCAATCCAAATGTGCTGGCAAACCTCGATATCAAGCCGACCCAAGCTCCAGATTTGAGTCTACTGTCACCTGCACTGCAACAGTATGTGATGACCATCGCCCAAGGCTTACAATCTAGTGATCCAACCCAAGGGCTGTATACACTGCTGGAGAATGTCGGGATCGATCGTAGCAGCAGCATGCAGCCAGGGCGTGGCCTTCAATTACAGATCAATCTGGACAAGGTGAATCTGGGCTTATTAGAAAACTACAACAATCCATCCCCTGTAGCACAATTTCCAAGATCTCCTTAAAGGACGAGCCAGTAATGCAGATCGATCCCCGCAAACCGGGGATTTTTGCTTTTTTTAAATTTAACCTTTGATTAATTTATGTTTTTTAGGAGCTTTGTTCCTGATTTGATGGTTGGTTTTATCAGGGTGTAATGGGTTCGATTGACCGTTTATCAAACTTAACAATAAGAAGCTGTATTACTTGTAAGATTTAATCTGACGCTTTCCCTTTTCCAACCGAGGGGTAATAAGATGAATCTCCTAAAATCCATTCAAAGCTTGGGCCTGATGCTGACCTGTACTGCTTTTACTCTCCCTATATTGAGTCACGCAACTCCTGCTCATTCTGAAACAACGGTACTTCCCACCTTAACTGTCATGGCAGAGCCTGAAATGCGTGCTGTGACGGAAATCACGCCTTATCAGGAAGGTGCCAGCCAGCGTAAGGCTTTGCAGATGCGCCTGATGAAAATTGAACGCGATATCCAAGCTTATAGTGTCGATGGTGATGTTGTTGCAAATATTGACATAGGGGCAGCAGCGCCTAATCCTGATCTGGACAGTTTGCCTACTGTGTTCCGAGAATATGTACTGGCAGTAGCGCAAGGCTTGCAGTCTTCAGATCCAAGAAACGGAATCTATGTAATTCTGCAACCTTTCGGTATTGACCGGAATGCCACCAATGTCCAGATCGTCCGGGAACAGTTTGATCCGAATCGGCTTGAGCTCAGTCTGCCTTTTGGTTCGCGCTAGCACACAATCCGGTGGGCCAGGCTGATCAGGTCAGTCAGTTTCGGTATAGCCAGATCACGTCATGGAGAAAGGGTGGGTTAAAAACTTATTTCCTTTCTTCAGGCTTTTTACTGGATTCATTTTTCAGTATTGAGAAAGCACATTCACAAATGTGAAAAGTTCTATGTCTTGAATTATGCTGGAAAAATAAGCATAGTGTAAAAAATCAATAAGATCTGGATGACAGACCTGGAGCGTGTAGATGCCCCGTGTTTTTATGATTATCGCTGGAGTGGTACTGGTAATTTTGATCTGGTTATTTTATCAAAATTCTGTAGAGCAAAAACAGCAGGCCGATTTGCAGGAATATGAAACGGTACTGGAAGAAAAAACCGGATCTATTTTGCAGCAGGCACAGGATTGGTCTAAACCGATTCAGATTGATCTGGAAGATAATCGCCTGGACGGGGATTATGCTGTGATGGCTCAGTTTATTTTGGGTCAGATGCGTGATCGTGCCGAGGCTCGCAATCAGTATTTACGTGACCTCAAAGCAGCGGACTGGGATCGTTTTCTGGATATTGACCGCTTAGCCAAAGATCAGGCTCAAGACTATAAAGAAACCGAAGCCATGCTGAAGCGTGTGCATGAAATTGTCGATGGCTATGAACAGATAATTCAACAGCGGGCAACCCAGCAGTTAGAGCAGGTGAAACAGCTGGACATTAAAAGCCGTTATCGTCAGCAGCTGGCAGATAATCTGAAAGCCAATCAGCAGCAGGATAATGCCCATGCAATTTTTGAAATTGAGAAACAGAGTCTGGCCAAAGCAGACCAGTTATTTCTGGTGCTGAAAAACAATAAATGGGAAAAGAAAGACCAGACCTTTATGTTCTATGAAGATGCACCCTTAAAGCAATTCAATAAGCTCTATCAGGAAATAGTGCAGCTTAACCAGCAAATGACTCAAGTGGATCAGCAGGCTCTTAAAGAAGCAGAGAACAAACTCTAAATATAAGGGTCTTATGGATTTTTATGCGCTAAATTGTATTGAGGTTTTCTTGCTAGATCGATCAGTCTTACTGCATTGCTTACATCAAAGATGTACCAGTTCTCATCTGTAATAGAACCAACTATGCTTGAGAAAAATGAATATCCAGAAGCATACTTGCAGACGGAAAGAGAAGATAGGGAGCACAAGCTTTTATGCAACAACTGAGATGTTATAAAGAATTTCCGGTCTGGTCACAGCAAGCTATTCCACAAGGGTTCAAGCAGCCACATAATACCAAAGCGGGGACTTGGGCAAAGCTGACCGTTCTTAAAGGTGAGCTGCATTTTGCCATGCTGGATCAGTCAGGTCATATACAGTCTGAACATGTATTTACGCCAGAGCAGCAACCACCGTTTATTGAACCACAGGTATGGCATAAGATTATTTCTGCCAGTGAAGATGCAGAATGTCAGCTGCGTTTTTACTGCAAACCTGAGAATTACTTCAGCAAAAAATATCAGCTAAGCCCGACTCATTCGGAAATTCTGGCGGCTATGCCGTATTTAAAGGGTGGCCGTGCGCTGGATGTCGGTTGTGGTTCAGGCCGCAATTCGCTGTATTTGAGCCAGAACGGTTTTGAAGTTGATGCCTGGGATGTGAATGAAAATAGTCTGCAGACCTTAAGACAGATCATTCAGGCCGAAGAAATCGGGAATATTCAGGTTCAGCAACGAGATTTAAATCTTGACCCAAGTATTCAGGGCCAATATGACTTTATCTGCTGTACGGTAGTGATGATGTTCCTACAGGCCGATACCATTCCACCTCTTATTGCACAGATGCAGCAGGCGACAGTGCCGGGCGGTTATAACCTGATTGTCTGTGCGATGGATACCGATGATATTCCGGTACAGCCAGACTTTCCGTTTAGTTTTAAGCCGGGACAGCTTAGTGCCTATTATAAAGGCTGGAATCTGGTGAAATACAATGAAAATGTAGGTGAATTACATCGTGTAGATGAACAGGGCAACCGGATCAAGCAGCATTTTGCGACTATGCTAGCCCAAAAAGTCGAATAAGAGATTTATACAGTTTTTAGATTTTTGGCTTTAAATCAGAGAGAGCCAAAAATAAAAAAAGATGTCACCCGGACATCTTTTTTTATGCTTAAAAAATCTTAAGCTGCTTTTTTAAACCAAGAGAACCAGCCTTTTTTCTCGGCTTTTACTTCTGCTTTTTCAGCAGCCGTATCTTTGGTTTCTACTGCTTCAGTTTGCGCAGCTTCAACGTGTTGTTCTGCTGTAGCTTGAGCCATTTCTACTTGAGTCGTTGCTTCTGTTTTTACTGCTTCAGCTTTAGTTTCAGCCGCTTGTTGAGTTGCAGCAACAGTCGCTTGAGCAGCTTCAACTTTCGCTTGTACAGGTGCAGCAGTTTCTTTAGCAATAGTTTGGGTTGTTTTGGTTACAACAGTTGCTGGCGCAACTTGAGCTTCAGTTGCCATTGCAGATGCAGAAGTCGCTACGATTGCAGTTGCGATCATTGTTTTAAGCATGTTCATATAAACCCTTTTAAGGAAATAGGAAAAAAGAGGCTTGATCATACACGTATGAAATTTAAGTGATTAATAAATATTATTTTATTGGTTGAATATTCAACTAAAATTACAAAGGGATAACATATATTTCTACTTATAATTTTGATTAATAGTGGAGATGTAAAATGAGAGTGACAAGCTGGATCGCACATGTTAAAAAGAAACTAAGGAAAAAGTTATTTTCTCTTTATAAAAATATAAAAACATAGATAAGACCTCTTTCATAAATCATTTTTGCTCAGTTCCAAGTTGTAGATTCCAGCGATTAAATTGAATCTCAAACCAAGCCTTTTACCTCTATTTCGATAACGCTCAGCAAGGATTTTGAAGGTTTTCAGGCTGCCAAATACATGCTCAATTCCGATTCTTCTTTTATTGATTTCCTGATTATAGATTTTCAATTCAGGATCCAATTTACAGTGTCTTTTGGCTTTTAAGGGCAACAGGCTATTCGGATACAACACATAAATCCCCTGATAGCCTTTATCCGCAAGAACAAAGGCTCCTGAAGGAATCTGGTTTAAATTGCGTTTGAACAACTCGAAATCATGCACTGCACCGCGACTGGTACATAAACTCAGAATTTGCTGAGTTTTGTAGTGAATCATGGCCTGTACTTTAAAGGTATGCGTCTTTTTCTTGCCGCTATAGCTTTTCTTCTGTTTTTTTAGGCCTTTGGATTGGAATTTCCGTGGCATCCACGATCACAACATTCCAGTCGATGCCTTCGCCCTCGGGTAAATCTTTGGGTAAATTAAACAGATTGGACCGAATCAGGCAGTCTTCAATATGACGGACAATTCTTGAGGCTGTAGGCTCTGAAACCCCGTAACTCGTCGCAACGTGAAATAAGGTTCGGTATTCCCGCCAATAGCTCAGACAGAGCAGAACCTGATCCTCCAGGCTTAACTTGGGCGGTCTGCCTTTGGCAGAGACATGCTTTTGCAATTGCTCAACCATCAAATAGAAAGTTGACCATGAGATGCCTGTGTATCGCTTGAACTGAAGATCAGAAAGCTTGTTTGAATCGATGTATTTCATCCGCAGATTATGCACGAATGCCAAGAAATCCGGAGTGCAAATATTAACCAAAAAGAAGATCGTTTTTTGATTTATGAAAGAGATCTATAATACGGCGTAAATTAATTATGGGTAATTTAGTGGAGGTATGACATGAATGCTCTAAACTTTGCTAACTATATTATTTGGTATGTGAATCAGAAATTTCCAAATACTAGTTTTACTCACGTTAAACTTCAAAAAATTCTTTATTATATTTATTGTGATTTTTTGAAGAAAGGTATTCCACTTTTTGAGGATAAAATCGAAAAGTGGCAATATGGGCCGGTAGTTCCTAGTGTTTATAATAGTTTTCGTTCGTATGGATTCAACCGAATTAGTACACCAGAAACTTCTGTCCGACTAATTAATGATGAAAATGGTTTCCGCTTTGAGCGCGATGATTTTAACCCCAATATTTTAAATTTGAGTACTGAGCAAAGAGATAGACTAGATTTTATAATTCAAAACTTAGTGGAAAAAGAAGCTTTTGAGTTAGTTAATCTTACTCATAAGGAAAAATCTTGGATCAGAGCTGAGCCTAATATTAAAAAAGGCGAAAAAAATATTGTATATTCAGAAGAAGAACTACGTCTTGAAAGTACTGATATCGAAGAACTAATTGGTTAAATTTTTGTGAATAATACATCCATAAAGCTTCTTACTCTTAATGAATTAATAGAATCACATTTAATACCACTTGAAATGACTGCAGAACTGCAACAGCAAATTCTGCAGTCGTTTCTTTTTTTATGTAATGAAATAAATATGATTGATAATAGTACTGGGGAAACTTTTTACCCTATGCCATATCAAGAGATTACAGAATGTATTTATGAACTTGAATTTGAGTTCTCAGCTGAATTGAACAGTGTTATAGAGGGATTAATAGAACCTTTAAAAAAATTGTTAAAATTAGATGGGCTTCCAATAGAAGAAGCAAAAACAGAATTAAATAGAAAATCTGTACACATATTAAATGCATATAAAAGATTTGTATCGCACAATAACTACTGATCAAAAAACCTAAAGAAAACCCCGCAATAAGCGGGGTTTTTTATCTCGAAGTATTTAAGAATTAAACACGTTCGATCACTGTTGCAATACCTTGACCTAGGCCGATACACATCGTCGCAAGACCGATTTGTGTATCTTGCTGTTCCATCACGTTTAACAATGTTGTTGTGATACGCGCACCAGAACAACCCAATGGGTGACCCAATGCAATCGCGCCACCGTTATGGTTCACGATGTCTTGCTTATCATAAATGCCTAAGCCTTTAAGAACAGACAGACCTTGTGCTGCAAATGCTTCGTTCAATTCAAAGGTTTGAATATCAGCAATTGACAGGCCAGCGCGTTTCAACGCTTTTTGTGTTGCCGGAACCGGACCATAACCCATGATCGCAGCATCACAGCCTGCAACCGCCATAGAGCGAATTACAGCACGTGGCTTAAGACCTAAAGCTTGAGCACGTTCAGCAGACATTAGCAACATTGCAGATGCACCATCAGACAAGGCTGAAGAAGTTGCTGCAGTTACTGTACCGCCTTTCGGATCGAAGACTGGACGCAAAGATTTGAACGATTCAAGGTTCGCATCCGGACGGATCACTTCATCGATATCGCACAGAACTTTGTAACCGTCAGCATTATGACCTTCAATGCCTACGATTTCATTCTGGAACATACCATTTTCAGTCGCAGCCCAGGCACGGCGGTGAGATTCTACACCAAACGCATCCTGTTCTTCACGAGTAATGCCGTTCATGCGACCCAGCATTTCAGCAGTCAGGCCCATCATATTTGATGCTTTTGCATAGTGCTTAGATGCAGCAGGGTTCAGGTCGATGCCGTGCATCATGCCTACGTGGCCCATATGCTCTACACCACCGATGATGAAGATATCACCCTGGTTAGTCGCGATCTGTGCAGCCGCAGTGTGGATTGCCTGCATAGAAGAACCACACAGACGGTTAACCGTTTGACCTGCAACAGTCTTAGGAAGATCAGCTAACAATGCGATATTACGCGCAATGTTCATCCCTTGTTCCAGAGTCTGGTTCACACAGCCCCAGATCACATCTTCAACTTCATTCGGGTCAAATTCGTTACGAACCATCAACGCACGGATAAGTTCAGCTGACATGCTGTCGGCACGTACATTGCGGAACATACCGTTTTTCGATTTGCCCATGGCAGTACGTACGCCATCAACAATCACAACGTCACGTGGATTTAAAGTAGCCATTCACGTCACTCCTTAACCGTAGAATTTTTTGTTGTTAGCAGCCATGTCGCGCAATGATTGCGGCGCTTCATAAGCCTTACCTAAGTGCGCGTATTTGTCGCAAAGTGCAACATACTCAGCTACACCAGTCTGGTCGATATAACGGCATGGACCGCCACGGAATGGAGGGAAACCTACACCCATGATCATCGCCATATCTGCTTCAGCTGGAGTTGCAACAATGTTGTCTTCCAGGCAACGAACAGTTTCGTTACAGAAAGCCAGCATCATACGGTCAATGATCTCTTGAGGATCAAATTCGCGTTTTTCAGCAGTTGCAACAGATGCCACAAGCTCGTATGCAGTTGGATCAACCACTTTGGCTTTTTTGCCTTTACGGTCAAGTTCGTATTTGTAGAAACCAACGTCATTCTTTTGACCCAGACGGTTGTTTTCGTACATTACTTGGATTGAACCTTTGAAATCAGGTTTCATACGATCCGGGAAGCCTTCAGCCATGACTTCTGCACCGTGAACGCCAGTATCGATACCAACCACGTCCATCAGGTAAGCAGGACCCATAGGCCAGCCGAATTTTTCCATCACTTTGTCAATTTGCTGGAAGTCAGCACCATCTTTCAGTAACAGGTCAAATGCACCGAAGTAAGGGAACAGTACGCGGTTTACCAGGAAGCCCGGACAGTCATTGACCACGATTGGTGTTTTACCCATTTTCTGAGCAAGAACAACAGTCGTTGCAATCGCTTCAGCAGAAGTCTTCTCACCACGAATCACTTCTACCAGTGGCATCATGTGTACCGGGTTAAAGAAGTGCATACCGACGAAGTTTTCAGGACGTTCCAGATTTTCAGCCAGACGCGTGATTGAAATCGTAGATGTGTTAGACGCAATAATCGTGTTTTCACGTACTTTGGATTCAGTTTCTTTCAGTACGATGCCTTTCACTTTCGGGTTTTCAGTTACTGCTTCGATCACGATGTCGACTTCTTTAAACTCGTCATAGCTTAAAGTAGGACGGATGCGGGCAAGGGTTTCACCCATTTGCGCCGGCTTCATCTTCTTGCGTTCAACCTGCTTGGTCAGCAGTTTGTTTGCTTCAGACATACCCAGTGCAAGTTGCTGGTTACCGATGTCTTTCATGATGATTGGAGTGCCTTTGCTTGCCGCCTGGTAAGCAATACCACCACCCATGATTCCTGCGCCTAGAACGGCAGCCTGGTTCACTGGATGTGCACCTTGTTCATATTTCTTAGAAGTTTTCTTCACCACCTGGTCGTTCAGGAACAGACCGATTAACGCACCCGCTTGTGGAGTTACCGCAGCTTTCGCAAAGCCTTGAGCTTCAACTTTAAGCGCTTCATCGCGGTGTAAGCTTGCACCTGCCTGAAGAGAATCAAGCAATAGTTTAGGCGCTGGGTATTGAGCAGGGTTTGCTTTTGCAAGAACCGCACCTTTCGCCGTATTGAACGCCATCATTTGCTCAAGCATGTTCAGCTTGATTGGATCCAGTTTTTCCTGGCGTTTTGCCTGCCAGTCTAAACGGCCGTGAATCGCCTGTTTCACCAGGTCAATCGCAGCATCTTTCAGTTTGTCTGCAGCAACAACCGCATCAACCGCACCATCTTTCAGTGCAGCAGCCGGTTTTTTCGGAGTAGCCATGGCCATCCATTCAACTGCATTGTCGATACCGATCAGACGGCTTAAACGAACCGTACCACCGAAACCAGGGAAGATACCAAGTTTGATTTCAGGCAGGCCGACTTGCGCCTGTTCTGACATCACACGGTAGTCACAGACTAAGCACATCTCGAAACCGCCACCTAGTGCCATACCGTTAATCGCGGCAACTTTAGGAATGTCCAGGTCTTCGAAGCTGTTAAAAATTTCATGAACTGGTAGTGCCCAGTCAACAATTGCCTGTTCGCCTTGAGCAAAGTTATCGCCGAATTCAGTAATGTCAGCACCTACAATAAATGTAGACTTACCTGAAGTCACGATTAAACCCTGAATGTCAGCAGCGGAAACTGCGTCAATCGCAGCCTTGAAATCTTCAATCGTTGCACGGTTGAATTTGTTAACCGACTCACCTTGTAAGTCAAAGCGGAATTCTGCAATTCCGTCCTCAAGCATTTGGACGGTAATGGCATTGCCAGCGTGGATCATGCCCTGATCTCCTTTATTTTGGAGGACTTCTAAGTTGATGTTGTGAAGCAAGCGCGCATTTCCCGCGCACTTTTTTACTTCGCTAATCTTACGATAACTATATCCAAAAAGAACAACACAAGTTGTATCAAGCCGTGACGCAAGGGTCATCAATTTTTATCGCTCAATCAAGGTGTTGTCATATCAGGAATACAGTGAACCGTTATCGCAGTGTAATGAAGTTATTGTTTCAATTTCACTTTTTTATTGCTGTCGCGGTGTTTTTATAACGCAAATTGACCAGATAGGGAATGTTTGTTGTGTGGTGTTTTGGTCAAAATAGTCAATTGAGATTCAAATCAGCCGCTATGGATGTAAGAAAATGTATGCAACGCTGTGTTCTACAAGCGGGTAGGGAGAGCAAAAGCAGCTTTGTTATAATGCGGCTCAGATGTGACTTTTTTATTTTTTCCCCGTTCTTTTTGGGTATTGATATGTTTAAGTGGATTATTTTGGCCATCTTTGTCATCTCAGCGTTATATATTCAGCGACGTGGCACAGTTCGGCATTCTTTTTATCGCCAGTTTTTTGACCATTCGACCCTGTTTGCACCGATCAATTTTCTGATGTACGCCTTTTCACGCGTACCGAATCAGCCTTATATCGATACGCAGCATTTTAAAGACCTAAAAGTGCTGGATGAAAACTGGGAAATGATTCGTGACGAAGCACAGGCGCTCTATCAGAAAGGTGGGATCAAGGCTTCGAGTAAATATGATGACCTAGGGTTTAACTCATTTTTTAAGACGGGCTGGAAACGCTTCTATTTAAAATGGTATGACTCGGCGCATCCCTCTGCAGCAGAACTCTGCCCAAAAACTACCGCCTTGCTCAAAACCTTGCCAACGATTAAGGCGGCCATGTTTACCGAGCTGGCACCTGACAGCCGTCTGGTCCGTCATCGTGACCCGTATGCCGGTTCATTGCGTTATCACTTGGGCTTAATGACCCCGAATGATGACCGCTGCTTTATCGATGTCGATGGTCAGCGTTATTCCTGGCGCGACGGCGAGAGCGTGGTATTTGATGAAACTTATATCCACTATGCCGAAAACAAGACTGACCAGAACCGGATCATTTTCTTTGCAGATGTCGAGCGACCTTTAAAAACCCGCTGGATGGAACGCTTTAATCACTGGTTTGGCAAAAAGGTAATGACGGCAGCCAGTTCACCGAATGAAGTCGGAGATCAGACCGGTGGCTTAAACAAGGTCTTTGGTTATGTTTATCAACTTCGTGTCAAGGCTAAGGCTTTAAAAGCACAAAACCGCCAGCTGTACTATTTCCTGAAATGGTTCCTGATGCTAGGTATTTTCTTCCTGATCTTTGTTCGTCCTTATCTGTTTGCCTAAGCTGCAAAACAAAATATAGAACGCCCCTCAGGGCGTTTTTTATTACTTATAGAGATTCACCACATCATTCTGATTTTGTGTAAGATAAAACAAAATAGGGGGAAGATGATGCGTGTATTTCGTTCCAAAAAAGACTGGTGGCTGCTGGCATTCTTGATTTGTATGAGCGGTTTGTTATTGCAATTACTACTGACCATGCAGGCCAAAGGGACGATGGCTCAATATCCGGTACATACCGCAGTTTATATACTCACAATCATCTTGGTCTGGTGGCCGGTTTGGAGTACCCGTTATATCGTCCAAGATGGGCAATTGACCATTAAAAGCCTATGGCTGAGCTGGCAAATTCCACTTGGTTCGATTCAAAATATCCAGCCTACAGATCACTCAGAAATTGCACCTGCTTTGTCTTTCAAGCGTTTAAAAGTCAGCTATACATTGGCAGATCGGCAAAAATATGTCCTGATTTCACCTAAAGACCCGGATGCATTGATTCAGGCGATTCGAGCGCATCAAACAGTTTAATTGGAATTGGATGATTGAGGCTGAACTAGCAATTGACCATTAATGCAGTCCAGATGGAGTTGCAGTTGTTCTGGATGGTTCAGGAAATAAATCGCTAAGATTGGTTCCAGTTCAGTCCGTATTTTTCGGCCCAGATGACGGGCTCCATAACGGATGTCATGGCCTTGATAAAAATGAGCCTTGGCTGCATCAGTGAGGTGAATCTGTCGTTTCTGGTGTTGTAGACGTTGATTTAATTTATCCAGCTCAATCTCAACCAGTCGTGGCAGGACATCATTTTGGATGGCCTGATAGTGCAAGGTACGGTCAATCCGGTTCAGGAACTCTGGATCAAACTTGCGCTGCATGACTTTTTCAATGATCTGCTGGGTCGGTACTTTTTTTAGACACAATTGCTGCATTTTCTGCGGCAGATAGCTGAGTTTTTCCAGATATTGTTGCGCGGCCTGTGCACCGACATTACTGGTCATAAAAATCATGCAGTTACGAAAATCGATGGTTTTGGTACCAGCAGTCAACGTCAGTCGGCCGGTATCCAGTACATTCATCAGGCCACGAATTACTTCAGTACTGGCTTTTTCCAGTTCATCAAATAGCATGATGCCGGGGCGGGTATGGCTTCCGGCAATAGCGGTTTCATCAAACAGGCTATGGCCTTCTTTAGAGCCCACATAACCCGGAGGCGCGCCGGTCAGGGCAGCTGCATAATGTTCCTGCGCTAAAGTATTCATATCAATCCGGCAGAAAGCATCTGGACGGCCATAAATCGCTTCAGCAATCAGGCGTACCGTCTCAGTCTTGCCGACACCGGTCGGGCCAAGCATTAAGGTAACCGAAAGCGGACGTTCTGGACTGGAAAAGTCAGCCTTGACCACATGCAGCATTTTTTCAATTTCATTTAAGGCGGCATCCTGACCGATGATCCGTTCCCTAGCAACTGCATCACAGTCTGAGGTTCAAAATGAAAACGCGGTTTCCCAATCAAACGGTCACGCTCAGACTGGCTATGGCTAGAGGTGGCAGGTTGCACAACATGAATACCGGATTGGGAACTTGTCATCTTGGATCATCTCGAGATTGAACCTGTCGAGCATAGCATAGTTAGTTCAGGCGACTTATAGCTTTTAGCAATCACACCATATTGGGTTGCTTATAAATACGGCGGTCTGGGCATAACCTGTTTCACTTTGGATGACAGTTCGGATGAATTTTGTGTCATCGCTTGAAAATGACACATTAAACATCACATATATCTGCATATTGCAGGTGAAAAATAGGTTTTAGGTGAACGAGAACGCACGCCCTCATATTGAAAAAATCTTGGCCAATATGACCACCTTACCCGGGGTCTACCGGATGTATGGCAAAGATGGCGAACTCTTATATGTGGGAAAAGCCAAAAACCTGAAAAATCGGGTGTCCAGTTATTTTGTCAAAACCCTTGATCATCCCAAGACTCAAGCTTTGGTGGCACGGATTTATGACATTCAAACTTTGGTGGTGCGTTCAGAAACTGAAGCTTTACTCTTAGAGCAAAACCTGATCAAGCTGCATCGTCCGCCGTATAACATCATGCTGCGTGATGACAAATCCTATGTCTATATTTTTGTTTCTGCAGACAAGCCTTATCCGCGGATTGCCAGCGGTCGCGGCAAGGGCAAACATCAGGTCGGCAAGTTTTTTGGACCTTATCCGAGTGCTTACAATGCTCGCGATACTTTGGTTATTCTGCAAAAATTATTCAATGTACGTTCCTGTGAGAATGGTTTCTTTGCCAATCGTACTCGACCTTGTTTGCAATATCAGATCAAGCGCTGTTCCGGCCCTTGTGTCGGCCTGATTTCACCTGAGGATTATCAGGAAGATGTTAATAACTCGATTCGCTTCCTGCAAGGCGATACTAAAGAGCTGAATCAGGAACTGATTGCCAAGATGGAAGCAGCCGCAGAAAATCTGGAATTTGAAAAAGCGGTATTTTATCGTGACCGGATGGCGTTACTGCGTGATGTACAGGCCCAGCAAGCGATTTATAAAGTCAAAGGTGAGGCAGATATTCTGGCGATTGCCTATCAGGCAGGGGTGACTTGTGTGCAGATCATGCATGTGCGTAATGGCAAGATGCTCGGCGGTAAAGGCTATTTTCCGGATATGCTGAGTGATGATCTGGGGCAAATGCTCTCGGATTTTATTGCCAATTTCTATTTTCAGGTTGCTGATGAAATTCCATCTGAACTGATCGTGAATATTGAAATGCCAGATCGGAAGGAACTTGAAGCCGCACTTTCTCAACATTTTAATAAGAAGATTCAGATCAAGTCCAAAGTCCGGGAAACCCGTGCCGAATGGCTGGAACTGGCACAGATGAATGTGCAGCATGCCATTCAGGGCAAGCTGGCTAATCACTTTGAATTGAATGAACGTTTCCATCAGTTAGAAGAGGTGGTGGGACGGCCGGTAGATCGGATTGAGTGTTTCGATATCTCGCATACCATGGGTGAAGATACGGTTGCTTCTTGCGTAGTCTTTGATAGTGGAGGCGCGCGCAAACGCGATTATCGTCAGTTTTCTATCAATGATATTCAGGCAGGTGATGACTATGCCGCGATGCGTCAGGCCTTAACCCGTCGTTATAAAAAAGCCATGCTGCCAGATTTGCTGCTGATTGATGGTGGTAAAGGGCAGTTGCATATGGCGATGGAAGTCATGCAGGAACTTGGACTGGATGCCTTTATGGTTGGTGTGTCTAAAGGTGAAGGGCGTAAGCCAGGTTTGGAAACTCTGCATTTTACCGATGGCAGCAAGATTCAGCTTCCAGAAGATCATAAGGCCCTGCATCTAATCCAGCAGGTACGTGATGAAGCCCACCGTTTTGCTATTACCCGGCATCGGGCCAAACGCGATAAAAAACGTGGCTCATCGGTATTGGAGGTGATTCCGGGACTGGGGCCGAAGCGCCGTCGTGATTTATTGACCCATTTTGGCGGGATTCAGGGCGTGCTTAAAGCTTCAGAAAAAGACCTGCAACTCGTACCAGGTCTGGGTTCTGTGATGGCCCGGATGATTTATAAAGTTCTGCATGAGTAATCGTTTTATATCAATTACAAGTGCAAAAATGCACATTGACCTTCGAGTCAAAGGTCATTTCTATTCATAGATTTTTCCAGCAATATATCGGTTCATCAGACAAAGTTGAAGGATCGATATGTCGTTGCAAGCACTGTACGCACAAATTGCGCAGCAAGAATGGATTGAAATGCCGACAGGCTGGGAGCAAGGGAGAACCATCTACGGCGGACTTGCGGCTGCAGTCATGATGCAAAAAGCCGTGGTAACAATCAATGATCCTGCTAAACGTCTGCTGAGTACCAGTGTGACTTTTGTTGGCCCGGTACAGGAAGGCAAAGCACGCCTGACTGAGGAAATTCTGCGTGAAGGCAAATCGGTCACTACCATCGAAGTGCGTCTATGGCAGGATGACGCTGTTCAAAGCATTCTGATTGCCAGTTTCGGCGTAGCGCGCGATTCTAGCATTCAGGTACATCAGGAAATCCAGGCTCCGGATTATGCTCCTCCTGAAATCCTGTTCCAGATTCCTGCACAGTTCAAGCTTCCAAAGTGTTTTGATCATTTTGAACTCAGATGGGCGGATTTGAATCTGCCGTGCAGTTCAAGTGTACGTCCTGATTTTGAAGGCTGGTGCCGCTTCCATCCAGATCAACATTCTGACCGTGAATTTCAGTTAGCTGACCTGATGGCCATTTTTGATATCTGGCCACCTGGGGTGTTACCGATGTTTCAGACACTGGCCCCGGCGAGCAGCCTGACCTGGACTGTAACCTATGTGCATCCAGTGCAGCATCAGCTACATGATTGGTTTAAATATAAAGTGATTACCGACCATGCGGCTGATGGTTATTCAACAGAACATGCCTATCTGTGGGATGCAGAAAATCGGCTGATTGCGATGGCCAGACAGACAGTGACGGTGTTTGCCTAGTGACACTTCAAGTCAATTCGTATAAAGTGAAGCGTATTAATGATGGATTAAACCTCGAAAAAAGTGTGCATTTTCATCGTACATGAGGGGAACAATTGGCGGTGTCTATGACTACAGGTCGTATCCTGAATATTCCAAATATCTTGACCTTGGCTCGTATTATCCTGATTCCGGTTTTTTTATTGGTCGCATATTGGCCACCGGCAATGGGATTTAATGAAACCAGTCCTGATGTGACTCGGCATATTATCTTAACGACAATTTTTGTAGTGGCTGCAGTCACTGACTGGTTTGATGGTTATCTAGCGCGTACTCTGAATCAGACGTCTGCTTTTGGTCGCTTTTTAGATCCGGTTGCAGACAAGTTGATGGTCGCTGCTGCACTCATTGTATTGGTACAATGGCAACCTTCAGTTTCTATGGCTTTTGCAGCCATTGTGATTATTTCACGGGAAATTACAGTTTCAGCTTTACGTGAATGGATGGCTGAACTTGGTGCGCGTACCAGTGTGGCGGTGTCTACAGTGGGTAAATACAAAACCGCGTTTCAGATGATTGCGATTACAGTATTTCTGCTGAACTGGCCACCGCTAGAAATGCTGGCTTATGCGTTGCTATATACAGCTGTGGTACTGACCTTATGGTCGATGTTTATTTACCTAAAAGCAGCTTGGCCATATCTGAAACAGCCTTAATCAATAAAAGCTCCTTAAAAGGGGCTTTTTTTATAGCTAAAAATAGAGAATATAAAAATAACAGGCAAAAAAATACCCAGCCTTTGGGGGAAGAACTGGGATGAAATCGGGGGTATTTCTCAGTTATTATTATAGTTATTCAAAGATATCTCATCTTCTTGCTAGTCATTATAGGGAGCGCCTTACACAAAATCATGTGGTTTCTTGTAGCTGAATGTTGTGTTTTGTGAGAGCAATGTATACAGAATTTACAATTGATTATTTTGATACAAATCTGATTGCTTTTCAGTAAGATAATAGCTGCTTAAATTTAAAAAACACGGTAGGAAAATGACAGGTTTTAAGCCTGTTTTTTAGCTCAATAATTTTCGATTTCATGAAAGTTAGAATAGTTTTTAGAGTGCTTTTAAGAGAAATAGAATATCTATAGAAAAAGAATACTCGAGGAGTCTCTTGCCAGGTATTTAACTCATGTTCTGGTGAAGAAATAATTTTCAAATTAAAAAGGGAATTCTTTTTATAGGTTACTTTTTTTATGGCATTCGAAGTGATACCTTTCGCTTAATTTACGTAAAAGAAAAGCTTGAGCTTAGATAAAAAAATTTCCATGTAAGGAGTTTTTTATTCTATGAACTCATAGCTGCTTGTCTTGCGTAATTTTTAGAGCAGTACTCTTTCCAATAAAAAAAGAGCCTTAAAAGAGACTCTTTTTAAATGCTTGCCTACGCGGACTTTGTCCTTGTCTTGCGTAAAAAAGAAAAGCAGTGCTTTGTTTTTTACTCAGGCTTTAGCCCTTCAGCTTTTTCCAATGATTCATCATTGTTAAAGAACTTCTCGCGTTGCTCTTCAAGGAACTTTTTCGCATCCGGTTCAAACACGTTTAAACGCTTTTCATTGATCAGCGTGGTCTGGTGTTTCAGCCATTCTTGCCAAGCCTGTTTAGATATCGTATCAAACAGTTCCTGACCCTTTGCACCCGGGAATGGTGCAAAGTCTAAACCTTCCATTTCTTGTTGATACTTACGGCAAAAAACTTGTCGAGACATATCAATACTCCAATTTAAAGCGAAAGCAATTAAGCGTAAAGTTTCTCTAGGCGAGCATGCGCACGTTCGATCGCAGCTTCAACCTGTGCAGGTGCAGTACCACCAATGTGATTACGTGCATTCACAGATGCTTCTAAAGTCAGGGCTTTTTCAAATACATCTGCCTGAATCAGATCAGAGAACTGTTGCAGTTGCTCAAGTGTTAGTTCAGACAGATCTTTACCTTCCTGTACGCCTAGAGCTACCGCTTTACCCACAATTTCATGAGCATCACGGAAAGCCACGCCATTTTTTACCAGATAATCTGCCAGGTCAGTCGCCGTTGAGAAACCGCGAAGTGCAGCTTCACGCATGATTTCAATATTTGGAACCAATGCAGGAATCATGTCAGCGAATGCCACCAATGAACCACGAACGGTATCAATCGCGTCAAATAATGGCTCTTTATCTTCCTGGTTATCTTTGTTATAAGCAAGTGGTTGACCTTTCATTAAGGTCAATAGGCTCATCAGATCACCATATACACGGCCGGTTTTACCACGGATCAGTTCAGGTACATCCGGGTTTTTCTTCTGTGGCATGATCGAAGAACCAGTGCAGAAACGGTCTGGAATATTTACGAACTTGAACTGAGCCGATGTCCACAGGATCATTTCTTCAGACATACGTGATAGGTGCATCATAATTAAAGATGCCGCAGCATTGAATTCGATACCAAAATCACGGTCAGAAACGGCATCTAAAGAGTTTTCAGCTACAGCTTCAAAACCTAGAAGCTCAGCGGTATAAGCACGGTCAATTGGGTAAGTCGTACCTGCCAGAGCAGCAGAACCGAGTGGCATACGGTTAACACGTTTACGGCAATCAATCAGACGCTCAGAGTCACGTACCAGCATTTCAAACCAAGCCATTAAGTGATGACCAAAAGTCACTGGCTGTGCAGTTTGCAGATGGGTAAAACCTGGCATGATGGTATTGGTATTTTTCGCTGCCAGACCCAGGATGCCTTTTTGCAATTTTTTCAGTAATTCCAGGATCGCATCGATTTCATCACGTACATACAGGCGGATATCTGTGGCAACCTGGTCATTACGGCTACGGCCCGTATGCAATTTTTTACCGGTAATGCCGATACGCTGAGTCAGGCGCGACTCAATGTTCATATGCACATCTTCAAGGTCAATGCGCCATTCGAAGTTACCTGCTTCAATATCTGCTTTAATGGCAGTCAGACCTTCGATAATGTCATCACGTTCCTGTTCGGTCAGTACGCCAACTTTTGCCAGCATAGTTGCATGTGCAATCGAGCCTGCAATGTCTTGTTTATAAAAACGTTGGTCAAATTGAACAGATGCTGTAAATTCAGCAACAAAAGCATCAGTCGCTTCAGAGAAACGACCGCCCCACATACCCGAAGTCTGGGCTTGTGATGGATTTGAGGAATTAGAAGATGTGGTCATGTCGGCTCAATCAGATTAAAAGCAGTAGAACGAAAAAGAGTATAACAAATTCAAAGCCCGTTGCCGAAGTCCAAGTCGATCAATCTTTTACATCTCCGACTGGATCAGCGCAAAGCTCCTATTTTTTTAGCCAGATTGGCAAGCTGCACTATTTACTGGAAATGTTTATTGGCGGCAATGTGCTGGCCATGGTCTTGGCCTTGGCAAAAGCACAATCCTGGCAAGCGCTCAATCTGGCAGATCTGCTTCAATATATGCTGTATATCAACTGGATACTGTTATGTTTTGCAGCGCTGGTCGAGCTTTTTCATCAGCATTTTCAGCGCATGGGGATTAAGCTGGCATTAATCTGCGGATTTCTGCTGTTGCAGGCGATTGTTTTGGTAACTACGACCAGTCTGAATGTACTGACTTATTTTGGCAGTAATTTGAATTTTCAGGGACTGAGTCTGGCAATCGCACTGGAACAGGTCGGCCTACATCTGAGTTTTGGTATCCTGTTAGGTATGTTCTGTTTTCGCTATTTGTATTTGCGTGAACAATGGGCGCAGCAGCAGCACAGTGAATTAAATGCACGGATTCAGGCCATGCAGGCTAGGATTCATCCGCATTTTCTGTTTAATAGTCTCAATAGTGTAATCAGCCTGATCAGTATCGACCCGGACAAAGCCGAACAAATGTTGCTGAATTTGTCCCGTTTATTTCGGGCCAGTTTTCAGGAATTGAAACTGGTCAAATTGCAGGAAGAAATTGAACTCTGCCAGCGCTATCTGGAGATTGAACAGATTCGTCTGGGAGAGCGTTTACAGGTCGAATGGAAATTAGAAAACAAAGACTTATACTCACAAGTCCAAATTCCATTATTGACTTTACAACCCCTAGTGGAAAATAGTATTTTCCATGGAGTTGAAAAAATTTTGACAAAGAGTACCATAAGCATATTGATTGAAATCTTGCAAAATCAAATTAATATCATCATAACAAACCCTTATACGCAGGATAATAAAACATTAAAAAAGGGACATGGTATTGCAATTGAAAATGTCAGACAGCGTCTGGAAGCTTATTACGGACCTACGATGACGTTTCAGACTTTCGCCGGTGGAGGGGTGTTTACCACGGTTGTGCAATATCGCTATAAATAAAAATAAATCAAGGAAATCACAGTTAACTTATAATCAAATGAATAATGTTGACTGGATTAAGGAGGAGAAATGGACGTCCTGATTTGTGACGATGAGCCTTTGGCTGTCGAGCGACTATCACGTTTAGTCTCTCAACTGGGGCATGATGTGGTTGCAACAGCTACACATGGTCGTCAAGCAATTGATCTGGCTCATCAGCATGAACCTGATGTCATCTTATTAGATATTCAAATGCCTGAAATGGATGGTTTGACCTGTGCGCAGCATTTGCGTCAGCTCGACCCAATGCCGGCTATTGTCTTTTGTACGGCCTATGACCAACACGCGCTGGATGCATTCAAGTCTAATGCAGACGGCTACCTGCTTAAACCGGTGATGCAACAGGAATTGGCACAGGTTTTAGAGCATTTAATTAAACTTACCCAAGCTCAAATGAGCCAACTAAAACAAAAAGAAAATATGGAAGAAATCAATATCAGCCGCCATCAAATTGCGGCAAAGACCTATCGCGGGGTCGAATTGGTGCCAGTTGAAAATATCTATTATTTTCTGGCGGATCAAAAATATGTGACTGTACGCCATAAAAACGGCAGTGTCCTGATTGATGAAACCCTGAAGGAGTTGGAACAGGAGTTTGGACATCAGTTCATCAGGATTCACCGTAATGCACTGGTTTCGGTTCACTATCTGGAAGGCTTGGAAGTGGTAAGTTCCGGCCAGTATCAGGTGCGTTGTCGTGAACTGGAAGAGCGTCTGGCGGTCAGTCGGCGTCATTTGCCATTCTTGCGGGAACGGATTCAGAAACTCTAAACGGATCAATGAGTTCGTCTGGAACAGCATTGAAACATGCATAAATTCGCTTGCATTTTCAAGTGAGCAGGTTAAGTTTAGACTATTATTCTCATTGACTGTTTATTGAAATTTATGAAGACCCTAAAAATTGCTACTCGACAAAGTCCACTTGCGCTCTGGCAGGCGGAACATATCCGTGCACGCTTACAGGACCTGCATGCTGGACTTCAGGTCGAGTTAGTCACTTTTGTTACACAGGGCGATAAAATTCTTGATACGCCATTGGCTAAAATTGGCGGTAAGGGCTTATTTGTAAAAGAATTAGAAGCAGCCTTACTAGATGGCCGTGCCGATCTGGCAGTCCATTCAATGAAAGATGTCCCGATGGCCTTGCCTGAAGGCTTATCTTTGGCAGTTATCTGTGAACGTGAAGATCCACTGGATGCTTTTGTCTCAAATACTTATGCCAGTTTCGACGAATTGCCTCAAGGTGCCAAAGTCGGAACTTCGAGCTTGCGCCGTAAAACGCAGATTTTAAAACAGCGTCCGGACCTTGAGATTATCGATTTACGCGGTAATGTCGGTACACGCTTATCCAAACTGGATGCAGGTCAGTATGATGCAATTATTTTAGCCAGTGCCGGTTTAAAACGCTTGGGCCTTGCAGATCGTATTCGTCATAGTATTGTGCCTGAAGTAAGTTTACCCGCAGTAGGACAGGGTGCATTGGGCCTGGAATGCCGGAGTGGAGATCAAGCGGTATTAGATTTAATCCAGCCTCTATTACATGCAGAAACTGATGCGTGTGTCCGTGCCGAACGTGCCTTTAATGCCTATCTGGAAGGTGGCTGTCAGGTGCCAATCGCAGGCTATGCCACTTTAAACGAAGGTGTCATTTCGATTGAAGGCCGGGTCGGTAGTGTAGATGGCGCAACTTTGCTACGTGCACAGCAAAGCGGAAACATGGCAGATGCAGAGCAATTGGGCGTGCAGCTGGCCAAAGCTTTGCTAGATCAGGGCGCAGGCGAGTTATTGAAAGCCCTTTATTCAAAATAATGTTGTTCATTAATACCCGTCCGAGTGATCGTGCTGCAAATTTAACGCAAGCCCTACAGACAGCGCAGATTCCGGTGATAGAGTTGCCCTTGCTAGAACTGGTACAGCAGCCTTATAAGGATGAGCTGGCCAGTTTGTTTAGGCGGCTACCCCAAGCAAAACTGATTGTCGTCGTGAGTCCGAACGCTGCCCAGATTGGCATGCAATATTTGCAGCAGGCAGGTCTATCATTGCATGATCTTGGAAGTATCCAGTGGGTCGCTGTAGGTAAAGCTACCGAGCAGGCTTTAGCAAGCTACGGTATCCAGAGTTATGTGCCTGATGTGGAGACTTCGGAAGGGATGCTGCAATTGCCTGTACTGCAGCAGTTAGCTACCGGATCAACCGTCGCTTTTTGGCGAGGTGAGGGTGGGCGTCAGTTTATGATGCAGCATTTAAAGGATCAGCAAATTCATATATTGAATTTCATTTTATATGATCGTCAGTGTCCGCCAGTTGCTTCTAAGATATTAGCTAAACATTTGACGAGTCTTGAAGCTAATCCTTGTTATGCAGTCTTGGTCAGCAGTGAAGCGAGCTGGCTTAACTGGCTAGCCTTGATGCAGCCTTATCCGCATCTCATCAATCGGGCATTGTATTTGGTTTTAGGGCCACGTTTGGCTGCCATGCTTGGGGAATATCAACAGCAACATCAGGCTGGTTTTCAATTCGCTCAGTTAGAGGACTTAAGCGGATCGACGATTTTGCAGCAGCTACTGATGTACTAGGAAACGCATGAAAAAATTATTCATTGTTTTTTTCATCTTGAGCTTGGCGTGGATTGCCAAGCTGAGCTATGACCTGTTTGGTTTGAATTCAGCACAGACTGAATTGACCCAGAATTTTAAGCAGCTGCAACAGCAGAATACCAATCTGAATGATCAGCTAGTGGCTTTAAAACGTCAGGTTGCTACGAGCCAAGCAGCAAACCCTGAAACACCGAACAAGGGGACAGTTCAGGATACTCCTGTAGCTGATTTGCAGGATGATCTGCCTTTGGTCGAGCAATATCTGGATCTGGTTGAGTTTGCCTTGCAGCAGCAACAATATGCAATGGCTATGGAAAAGTTGAATCAATTATCCAATCAGCTTGAACATCTAGAACTGGCACCTGCTCTTCTGGGTAGCCTGAATCAGGCGATTGACAAGGATCGAGAAGTCCTTAAGCAGTTCATCAACAATCGTTTAGTACAACAGAATAAATTAAAAGAATTACTGCAACAGATTGATGTTGAGATGGAAAAGGAAATCCAGGTGCAGCATCAGCACCGCGCTACATCCCAAAGCTCATTCTGGCAGCGCTGGATTCAGATTGAATCAGTCGAGAAGCCGAGTGCAGTCTTAATGCAGCGTAATCTGGTCTTAAAAGAAGCTCAGCTGCGTTTACTGATTGCAGAAAATAGTGTGCAACAAGGACAACAGGTAGCTTTCCAGCAAGCCCTGAAAAGTGTGATCGAGGTATTGGCTCAACTTCCAGATGTGCAAAGCAAACAATGGATTCAACGACTGGAGCAAATTAAGGCAGCACCTCAGACGCCTACTCCTCAGCTCAATACGCGTACCCTGATCGGTTAATTGCTTATGAAACAGATTTTACTTGCTTATTTACTGGTTGGTTTGTTGGGCTTAGCGATCTTGAGTGTACTGAGCTATGGTTATGGTGCGGGCTATGTGTATTTGTACTGGCGCGAACTACAGATCCAGACCACTTTCTGGTTTCTGGTGGGCCTACTCATCGCAATCAGCTTCCTGATGCATATGCTGTGGTATGCGACCAAACGTTATCTCAGCTTTAAACGGCGTAAACATGAAACGGTATTCAGCTTTGCACGCCTGCATCCTTATGAGCAGTTAGCTGTGGTTTGGTTATTAAATGCTGCACAGGATCAACGGGATTTTATCCAGCAGTCTTTTAATCAGTCGGGATTGCTCAAGCATATTATTGATGCCCGATTATCTTGGGGACAGCAACAATATAGCGAAGCATTGAGTAGTTTAAATCAGTCCAATCCTATGGCATTTGAACTGGCAGAATTACAGCGAATTGAAATCTATTTATCGCAGCAGGATGGTCAGCAGGCATTAACGCATTTAGAATTTTTAAATCAGCATGAGTTATCCCCTTGGTTAAGACGAGTCAAAACCGCTTATGAGCAGCGTTTAAATGCTTTATGGGGGCAATTTGCCTTACAGTTTCCCTGGTTATATTTACGTTCAACCAAATATGGACATTTAGACCAAGAAGTAAAAAAAATATGGCTGCAGCAATTATTAATAGCTTATGACCAGGCCACTGAAGATGATTTAGAATATTTAAAACAACGTTATCTGGATTTAAAACAGGACATATTTAACCGTGACTATGAAGTCAAGCTATTATGGTTGAAACTGTTATTTAGAATACCGGAAATGAGTGTTGAGCATGAAAGCCTTGCTAAACATTTACTGGAACTCCAATTTAATCAGGATGTATTTTATTTATGGTTCCAGCAGCAGTTATTAAAGCAGTTTCCAGATTATGCAGATATTGAGCAGCAGATCTCAGTTTGGGGTGCAAAATATACTGCACTGCCTATATTAAGTTTTGCCAAATGGCATATTCTGCAGGCAACTGGCCGGGTAGAAGAAGCTCAGCAATTGCTGGATCTCTATCCAGATGACATCCGCATGAGCTATTTGAGAATTAAATCTGTATTGCAGGGAAGAGAGGATTTAATACAGCAGTTAAATGCCGTATTTGAATCGAATGTTAATTTTATCGAAATCAGAATTTGAGGAAATAATGTCAGAATTACAACAATATCCGGTGATTTATTCGCAAACTGTTGCATGGGGAGACATGGATGCGTTTGGGCATGTTAATAATGCCACGTATTACCGTTATATAGAAAGTGCCCGTTTGGCTTATTTGGGTAAATTAAATATTTTTGATGAAGATATTTTAACAGTGGTGGCTTCGAATCAATGCCGTTATTTAAAACCTGTAGTTTACCCAGATCAATTAAAAGTGGCGGCACGAATTGATGAAATTCGGAATAGTGCAGTCAGAATGCATTATTTATTATGGAGTGAACAGCAGCAAAGTATCGTGGCTACTTCAGAAGCAGTAATTGTATGTTTAAATAAAAATATGCAGAAAACTGAAATACCTGAAAATATTCGAGAAAAAATAAAATCGCTGGAATTAACTGTACAACATGCCATTTAATATTAGTGTTTCATCTCTAATTTAATGATTAATTTTGTAATGACCTTTAAGTTTATTGTTATACATTTAAAATTTTATATTGAATATTACACTTAATATAAATATGATGGGTCCGTTATTTATTAAAAGAAATAATGCTATTTATTGGAGAACATGATGCCAGACATTACAAATTTATCAGTTGAAGAGTTAAAACGTTTACAAGCAGAAGCTGAGTCTTTAATTGCTTTGAAAAAAGATCAGGAAATTGAAGATGCTTATCATCAGGTATTGGAGATTGCCGATAAGGTAGGCTTAACGATTGAACAGCTTCTTGAATTTGGTGCTTCTAAACGTAAAAAAACTGCACGTAAGTCTGTAGAGCCACGTTATCGCAGTAAAAGCAATCCGGAAGACACCTGGACTGGTCGCGGTAAACAGCCACGCTGGTTAGTTGCTGAATTAGAGAAGGGCGCAAAACTGGAAGATTTTGTAATCTAATCCTTCTGCCTTATTATTCATCATCAGGTTATTTACAAACGGCCTGTGATTGATCAGCCAAGCACATCCTGCTTGGTTTTTTTATGCCTATGAATTGGCGTCAGAGAAAAAGTGTGCATAATGTGATTATAAAATGACAAAACTATAAATTTAGGGGTTTCGATTGGATAGGTTGGTCGTGGCGGGATGAGCAATAAGCCGAAAACATTAAAATGGTTGATATTTGCAATTCTAGCCTTTTTTGTCTTTGTAATTCTGCAAGTTCCTGCAGCTTGGTTAATTTCAAAATTTTATAAGAATAATCAGGTCTTACATAATGTTAGCGGGAATATCTGGCAGGGAAGTGCGGACTGGAAAAAAGGTAATCTTCAGGGAAGTCTGAACTGGCAGGTTCGTCCTTTGGACCTGTTGTTGCTGAGATTAGGGGCGAATATTGATCTGCATAGCGGTAATACCCAGTTTTCGGGTGTGATGGGCTATGGTCTGAATAAAACTTTAACCGTCAAAAATCTTGAGGGACAACTTGCACCTGAAACTTTAAAGAAGATAGCTGACTGGCAATGGCCAACCAACCCGATTCAGTTTAAAGAACTTGATTTTAAATATAAAAAAGAGCAAGGCTTTAGCCATGTAGATGGCCAGATGCAGTGGAGCGGTGGTGAGCTCATTTACACGTTTGCCCAGCGTCAGGAGCGTATGAATGTGCCAGTTCTGAGTGGTCAGCTATCCGATGAGAATGGTCAGTTGCTGCTGGACGTGCGCGACAATCGCGATCAACGTATGTTGAGTATTAAACTGGATCCAAGCCTGATGCTGGATATTCAACTGACACAGCGCTTTTTACTCAATACCCCTTCTTATACCGGTAAAGCTGGACTGGATACTTATGTGATTAGTACCCGTCAGCCTTTAATGGGGGGCTTCAACTGATGGCAAGCCCACTTGATTATTTTAAAAATATTGATTTGAAACAGACAGAGCGTATCGCTCCAATTTTACTGTTTCTGCTGATTCTGTATTTATGCTGGAAATTGGCTGCTTTATTCTGGCTTCTGGTGGCTCCACCACAAGCGATGCAGATTGATCAGGTAGAACTGGGGTCACAACAGGCTCAAGTGCCGAACATTAGTGCCTTTTCACTATTTCAGGAAAATACTTACGCAACGAATACTGCTGAAACTGCCAATATTGTCTTGCAGGGGGTTGTGGTAGCGAGCCCAAGCTATAACTCTTCAGCAGTCTTGAAAATTAATGACCAGTCTGACCGTTATCGGGTCGGAGAAGTATTAGGGAATAGCGGTTTTACGCTGGCTGAAGTGTATTGGGACCGGGTGATTTTGCGTAAATCAAGCGGTGCTACCCAAGAAATCCTGTTTAAAGGGTTGGAAAATGGTTTAAACCAGCCAATCGTGCCGGATACCTCAGCAGCATCTTCAAATTCGATGCCTCCGACACATACGGAAAGTGATATGCCCGAACAACCTTCGCCACAGAGTGAAATCAATCGAGCCATCCAGCAGATGCAGGAAAATAAGGACCAGTATTTACAGAATATGGGGGTAAGTGCAGCAGAGGGTGGTTATGAAGTCACTTCACGGACACCGGCTGCACTGCGTAATCGCTTGGGATTAAGACCGGGAGACCGGATTTTGTCTTTGAATGGTCAGACCCTGTCACAAGGACAAACCGAAGCACAGTTACTGGAACAGGCTCGACGTGAAGGTCAGGTCAAACTCGAAATAAAACGTGGTGATCAGGTGATGACCATACAACAGGATTTGAAGTGATGTGTCATCACGCATAGGGTTAGGAAACACAAAAGTTTATGGCTTTATTTAATAATAATCGATCAGCATGGGCATTCTGTGTGGCCGCACCATTGGTTGCTATGGTCAGTACGGCAAGTTATGCGCAAACCTGGAAAATCAATCTTCGGGATGCAGACTTAACCGCATTCATTAATGAAGTGGCGGATATTACCGGTAAAAATTTTGCGGTAGATCCCCGGGTTCGAGGCAATGTCACGGTCATTTCCAACAAGCCACTGAATAAAAATGAAGTTTATGACCTGTTTTTAGGGGTCTTGAATGTCAATGGTGTAGTGGCCATCCCTTCAGGAAATACCATCAAATTGGTTCCAGATAGTAATGTCAAAAGCTCCGGGATTCCTTATGATGCACGTCATCGTGCGACTGGTGACCAGATTGTCACACGTGTGATCTGGCTGGAAAATACCAATCCGAATGACCTGATTCCGGCCCTGCGTCCATTGATGCCACAGTTTGCTCATTTGGCTGCTGTTCCAGGTACCAATGCACTGATTGTGTCGGACAGGGCGACCAATATCTATCAGCTGGAAACCATCATCCGTAATCTGGATGGCACGGGTCAGAATGATATTGAAGCCATTAGTCTGCAATCCAGCCAGGCCGAAGAAATGATCGAGCTGATTGACTCTATGGCAGCAACTGGTGCAGCTAAAGATTTGCGTGGTTCGCGGGTGCGGGTCATGGCAGATGTGCGTACTAACCGGATTCTGATTAAGGGTGATCCGGCGACACGCAAGCGCATTCGTCAGATTATTGAAACGCTGGATGTGCCTGCAGCAGACCGTCTGGGTGGCTTAAAAGTCTTCCGTTTGAAATATGCCAGTGCCAAGAATCTTTCGGAAATTTTGCAGGGATTAGTGACAGGGCAAGCAGTCAATACTGGTTTAGATAATTCTTCTTCTAGTTCGTCTTCATATAATCCGACTAATAACCTGAATAACAACAGTACTACTAACTCAAACAGCTCAACCGCATCCAATATTCAGCTCAATACTGGCATGAAAACCGAGCAAGGCGGGATTAGCAGCTTTAATGCCAATGGCGTCAGTATTATTGCGGATGCCACGCAGAATTCTCTGGTGGTTAAAGCAGACCCGCAACTGATGCGTGAAATCGAATCTGCCATTGATCAGTTAGATGTACGCCGTCAACAGGTTCTGATTGAAGCTGCAATTATTGAAGTAGAAGGGACAGATGCGGATCAGTTGGGTGTGCAATGGGCCCTGGGTGATATCAGCAGCGGAATTGGTCTGATCAATTTTGATAATTTTGGCACCAGCCTGAAAAATATTGCAGCGGGTTATCTTACTGGCGGTGGTACGGGTGCAGCGAGTACCGTAGGCGCAGGCAGTTCGCTAGTGATTGGTGATTATCGTGAAGGCAGTGATGGTTCACGCCGTTTATACGGCGCGATGATTCAGGCCTTAAAAGAAACCACCAAGTCTAATCTGCTGTCTACACCGTCGATTGTGACCATGGACAATGAAGAGGCTTACATCGTTGTCGGTGAAAATGTACCCTTTGTGACAGGTTCAGTTTCTACAGGAGCCGCAGGTGTTGCTAATCCTTATACCACCATTGAGCGTAAAGATGTCGGCGTAACCTTAAAAGTCGTGCCGCACATTGGTGAAGATGGTACGGTACGTCTGGAAGTTGAACAGGAAGTTTCAGATGTAAAAGCCAATAAGGGTCAAGCGCAAGATCTGGTCACTAGCAAACGTGCGATCAAAACCTCGATTCTGGCAGAACATGGACAAACGATCGTATTAGGTGGCTTGATTTCGGACAATACCAGTTATGGACGCCAGGCAGTACCAGGTCTGGGAGCAATTCCAGGGGTGGGACGTTTGTTTCGCTCAGAAGGTAAGTCTAATCAGAAACGTAACTTATTGATCTTTATCCATCCAACGATTGTGGGAGATAGAAATGAAGTGCGTAAACTGACGCAGCAACGTTATGGTCAACTCTATAGCCTGCAATTGGCACTCGATTCAGACGGTAATTTTGCCAAGCTACCGGAAAGTGTTGAAGATGTGTATCAACAGCGTATTCCAGTTTCCAAGACACCACTGACGAATTCGTCCTACCAGAATGTTCCGAGTGCGCCAACGCCGTCAGCCTCAGTAGTGGCTACACCGGTAGCAATTGAGCCGGGGATTCAGCGACAAGTGGTAGAGCAGCCAGTCCAGCAGGTTGAAAAAAGTAGAAATACCGTTACAACAACCACACTTAGACCCAAAAGCTAGACCATTCGCATTTGCATACAGCATGTTATGATAATGTCAAAGAGAATAGAGAAGTAGATTTCATGATTTGGAAAATACAGGCAATTACCGACGATTTGACCGGACAGGAAATAGCGATTGACCGTGACATGCTGGTGGGGCGTCATCAGGCGGCTGATATTGTGCTGCAGGCTGCGGAAATCTCGCGTAAGCATGCTGCTTTTCTACTGAAAGACGATGCACTGTGGGTACAGGATCTAGGCTCATCTAATGGCACTTTCGTGAATGACTTGCGTATTGAGCAGGAAACGCGATTAAAACAAGACGATGTAGTCCAGTTTGCCAGCTTGAAATTTCTGGTTTTTGAACCTGTAGCGCCTGTTGAAGTGGCGCCAGAAGTTGAAGAAACAGCAGAGCAAGTGGTTGAAGAAATCGAAACGGTTGAGAAAACCCCTGCCCAGCAGATGAATGATCAGGGTATTCCAGAATTGAGAGAGCGTGGTGCTTCAGTCAACTTGACCCGTGATGGTATGCCGACCAATGTAGGTATCCCAAAACCTGCGCCTATTGCTGAGGGTGTAGACCTGAGCTCAGTTAAGCCAGAACCAGCCCCAATTCCGGTGGAACAGCCTGTTTCTCGTGTAGAGCAGGAAAAAGAAGCACAGAAAAATGCATCTATTGGACTGATTTCACTGATCGTTCTGATTATTTTGGCGATTATCGCTTGGGTGTTGTTTAAATAAGCCCATGATTGGTTACAATCGAGGCATGCATCACGCATGCCTTTTTTATGGCTGCAAATAAAGAAAATGAGGGTCAGGATGTCAATTGCACAACTAGAACAACGTAAGCTGATTTTATTCGATCTGGATGGCACCTTGGTGGATTCAGCCCATGATCTGTATCGGGCCATGAATATGAGCCTGAATGTCTTGCAGCTACCACTGGTGACTGAGGAACAGGTACGGGTCTGGATCGGTAAAGGAACGTCCAAGTTCTGTGAAAGTGTACTCCAACATCTGGTGGGAGAAGTATTACCTGCCCAGCATCAGGAATTACTTACGACGTTCCTGGAAATTTATAATGCCGATCCTTGTGTAGATACCAAGCCATTTGATGGAATTATCGAGTTTCTGGAATGGGGTAAGGCTAATGACAAAAAACTGATCTGTGTGACCAATAAACCAGAAGAACCGGCACGCAGTATTCTGGATATCCTCGAAATGGCGAAATACTTTGATGACACCATTGCTGGTGATCGCTTTGCCGAGCGTAAGCCAGATCCGCGTCAGTTGTTGCATTGTGTGGAACATTATGGTGTGACCAAAGATCAGGTGCTGATGATTGGTGATTCGGTCAATGACATTGAAGCTGCGCGCCGTGCGGGTATAGATTGTATTGTAGTCAGCTATGGCTATAATCATGGTGAAAATATAGCAGACTGTGATCCTCAAGAAATTGTCGATGATCTACGTGAGTTGCTTGCTTAAATAAGGTACGAAGGAAATAAGATGAATAGTTGTAAGGTTTTTCGATGGCGTCGCTCAGTCCAATTCCATTTTCATACTGAGTAACTCCAATTTAAAGAGAAAAACCGAATGACAACGTCAGCTCAATTCCAGCAACTTGCATCTCAAGGCTACAACCTGATTCCTGTATACCGTCAGCGTCTAGCCGATACAGATACTCCTTTATCTATCTTTGCCCGTCTGAAACAACACCAACAGGCTTATCTGTTCGAATCTGTGGAAGGGGGAGAGAACTGGGCGCGCTATTCAATTATCGGTTTGGGTGAATCTACTGTGTTTTCCTGCAATGCAGGTGAACTCACAGTTCAGCATCCAGATGGCTCGATTGAAAAGCAGCATTGCAGCGATCCTTTCCAATATATTCGTGATTTCCAGAAGCAGTTTAAGGTGCCAACCCAGGCAGAGCTGCCAAGTCTGCCAAGCTTCACCGGTGGTCTTGTCGGTTATTTTGGTTATGACTCAGTACGTTATATCGAACCTAAGCTAAAAAATGTGCCTGAAGCCGATCCTGTAGGCTTGCCAGATATCTGGATGATGCTGTCCAAAACCGTCATCGTATTTGATAACCTGAAAGATACTCTGTTCCTGATTGTACATGCCGATGCAACGGATCCGGCAGCTTATGACAAAGCACAGCAGCAGCTGGATGAGCTGGAAAATATTCTGGCCACACCGGTAAGCCTGAAAGCAGAAAAACATACAGCACCGCATTTTGAGTCTTTAACTGGACATGACAACTTTATTGCCTCCATTGAAAAGGTAAAAGAGTACATTCGTGCCGGAGATGTGATGCAGGTCGTGCCAGGTCATCGTATGGTTTCTGATTTCGATGGTGAGCCTTTACAGGTCTATCGCGCATTACGTCACCTTAATCCATCGCCTTATTTGTTCCTGGTACAAGGGCAGACCCTAGAAAACAATACGCCGTTCCATATTGTGGGTTCTTCGCCTGAAATTCTTTCTCGTCTGGAAAATGGCATTGCGACTGTTCGTCCACTGGCGGGTACGCGTCCACGTGGCAAGACCAAAGAAGAAGATCTGGCACTGGAAAAAGATTTGCTGTCTGATGAAAAAGAAATTGCCGAGCACTTAATGCTGATTGACTTGGGCCGAAATGATGTCGGTCGTGTATCCAAAATCGGTAAAGTACAAGTCACTGATCAAATGGTGATCGAACGTTACTCGCATGTGATGCACATTGTGTCGAATGTACAAGGTGAAGTACGTGATGATGTCGATGCACTGGATGTTTTTAAGGCAACTTTCCCTGCGGGAACACTTTCTGGTGCGCCAAAAATTCGTGCCATGGAAATTATTGACGAAGTTGAGCCAGTAAAACGCGGAATTTTTGGCGGCGCTGTCGGTTATTTAGGCTGGCATGGTGAAATGGATATGTCGATTGCCATTCGTACCTGCGTGATTCGTGAAAATAAGGTCTATGTTCAGGCGGGAGCAGGGCTGGTTGCGGACTCAAATCCTGAGTCAGAATGGAATGAAACCCAAATAAAAGCTCGCGCAGTGATCAAAGCGGTTGAATTATCATCAAACGGATTGATTTTGTGAGTTTTTGGCGTTTTTTTTGAAAAAAACACTTGCACGGATTCTAAGTTTTGCTAAACTGCACACCGTTCCGATACGAAACGTACGAAACACTAGGAAACGCCGGCATAGCTCAGTTGGTAGAGCAACTGACTTGTAATCAGTAGGTCCACAGTTCGAATCCGTGTGCCGGCACCATCTTAGAGAGTTTGGAATGCGAAGTAAAGAACGACACTGATGTAAGTGTAAAAAATGGTGAGGTTCCCGAGCGGTCAAAGGGGGCGGACTGTAACTCCGCTACGAAAGTTTCGAAGGTTCGAATCCTTCCCTCACCACCAATTTTAAGACTTCAAAGTGGTAAGTACCAACATCGTGCGGGAGTAGCTCAGTTGGTAGAGCGGCAGCCTTCCAAGCTGCATGTCGCGAGTTCGATCCTCGTCTCCCGCTCCATTGTTTGAAGTACTAATATTTGCTCTTATAGCTCAGTGGTAGAGCACTCCCTTGGTAAGGGAGAGGTCTCGAGTTCAAATCTCGATAAGAGCTCCAGATTACAGTTTGGCAACGTGGTTGCAAAAATATTTCAAAAGCAGGCTATTTAGTCTGCTTTTCAAGTATTTGGTGTTTGGTTTTTTTTAAACGATATGTCGGAGCTGGGTTTTACTCAGAATTGTGTTCGACGTAAACGAGGAAGATTAACATGGCTAAGGCTAAGTTTGAACGTAATAAGCCACACGTTAACGTGGGCACAATCGGTCACGTTGACCATGGTAAAACAACTTTAACAGCTGCGATTGCAACTGTATGTGCTAAAAAATTCGGTGGTGAAGCGAAAGACTACGCTGCAATCGACTCTGCACCAGAAGAAAAAGCACGTGGTATTACAATTAATACTTCACACGTAGAATACGATTCTCCAACTCGTCACTACGCTCACGTAGACTGCCCGGGCCACGCCGATTATGTTAAAAACATGATTACTGGTGCTGCTCAGATGGACGGCGCGATCCTTGTATGTGCTGCGACTGACGGTCCAATGCCACAAACTCGTGAACACATCCTGCTTTCTCGTCAGGTAGGTGTACCTTACATCGTTGTATTCTTGAATAAATGCGACCTTGTAGACGACGAAGAGCTTCTTGAGCTGGTTGAAATGGAAGTTCGTGAACTTCTTTCTACTTACGACTTCCCAGGTGATGACACTCCTGTAATCCGTGGTTCAGCACTTGCTGCACTTAACGGTGAAGCTGGTCAATACGGTGAAGACGCAGTTGTAGCTCTTGTTGAAGCGCTTGACTCTTACATCCCAGAACCAGAACGTGCAATCGACCAAGCATTCTTGATGCCAATCGAAGACGTATTCTCAATTTCTGGTCGTGGTACAGTTGTAACTGGCCGTGTTGAAACTGGTATCATCAAAGTTGGTGAAGAAGTTGAAATCGTGGGTATCAAAGACACAGTTAAGACTACTGTAACTGGCGTTGAAATGTTCCGTAAACTTCTTGATGAAGGTCGTGCTGGTGAGAACTGTGGTATCTTGCTTCGTGGTACTAAACGTGAAGACGTACAACGTGGTCAAGTACTTGCTAAACCAGGTTCTATCAAACCGCACACTAAATTCGATGCAGAAGTATACGTACTTTCTAAAGACGAAGGTGGTCGTCACACTCCATTCCTTAACGGTTACCGTCCACAGTTCTACTTCCGTACAACTGACGTAACTGGCGCGATTTCTTTGAAAGAAGGCGTTGAAATGGTTATGCCTGGTGACAACGTAGAAATGTCAGTAGAACTAATCCACCCAATCGCAATGGACCCAGGTCTACGTTTTGCGATCCGTGAAGGTGGTCGTACAGTTGGTGCTGGTGTAGTTGCTAAAGTAACTGCATAATCATAGAATAGAAAATAAGCTGGAGTTTCGGCTCCAGTTTATCTACAGGCCAGTAGTTCAATTGGTAGAGCGTCGGTCTCCAAAACCGAATGTTGGGGGTTCGAGTCCCTCCTGGCCTGCCAAGTTTTTTTCAAAAGACGCTTGATGTCGGCAAAACTGGTCATATAATAAGTCGCGAAACCTACGACGAGTACAAAAATGTCGAATGATAAATCACGCGACGCATTAAGCGAAGCGGCAATTCCTCAAAGAAATAATCCTGCTGTAGATGTAAGTTCTAGTTCTCCATTAGACATTGTTCTATGGGTTATCGCCTTGATTTTATTGGTCGGTGCTATGATGGTAAACCAATACTTACCTGCATACTGGGCGCCTGCGAATGATATTTGGGTGCGCGTTGGGGTAATTTTGGCTTGTATCGTTGTGGCATTCGGTTTATTATACGCCACCCATCAAGGCAAAGGCTTTGTTCGTCTTCTTAAGGATGCACGAATCGAGTTACGTCGAGTGACCTGGCCTACCAAACAAGAGACTATGACCACATCTTGGCAAGTCCTTGCTGTTGTAGTGATAGCAGCCATTGTTCTATGGTGCTTTGACTATGTTTTAGGCTGGTTAATGAAGTTTATTATCGGGTAAGAGAGCTATGAAACGTTGGTACATTATTCATGCCTATTCAGGTTATGAAAAACAAGTAATGCGTTCGCTTAATGATCGAATCCAGCGTAGCGCTGTTGCCGATAGCTTTGGTGAAGTCCTTGTTCCTACCGAAGAAGTGGTAGAAATGAAGGATGGCAAGAAGCGTAAATCAGAGCGTAAGTTCTTTCCTGGCTATGTATTAGTCGAAATGGAAATGAACGATGACACTTGGCATATCGTGAAAGAATGTCCAAAAGTGCTGGGCTTTATTGGCGGTACGGCTGAAAAACCGGCTCCAATTACGCAAAAAGAAGCTGATGCAATTCTTGCACGTGTACGCAATACTGGTGAAGCACCGCGTCCTAAGACCATGTTTGAACCAGGCGAAGAATTACTCGTAATTGACGGTCCATTCACTGACTTTAAAGGTGTGGTGGAAGAAGTGCTTTACGACAAGTCACGCTTAACGCTGACTATTAACGTATTTAACCGACCAACTCAGGTTGAACTGGAATTTCGCCAAGTCGAAAAAACAGTTTAATTTGTTCGGGTTGAAAACGCCTGATTTGCGTGCAAATCAGGCATTGTTATTGTAACGGTATCGTTACTTGAAATCATTGGGGAGCCTAGCGGCGTTTGCACCCAGAGGTAATTTGAAATGGCTAAGAAGATTGACGGCTATATCAAGCTGCAAGTTCCAGCTGGTAAAGCGAATCCATCTCCACCGATTGGTCCTGCACTAGGTCAACGTGGTGTTAACATCATGGCATTCTGTAAAGAATTCAATGCTGCTACACAAAAAGTTGAAGCTGGTCTGCCAATTCCAGTCGTGATCACTGTGTACAACGACAAGTCGTTCACATTTATCATGAAAACTCCACCTGCTGCTGTTCTTCTTAAGAAAGCTGCTGGTATCCAAAAGGGTTCTTCTGTACCTAACAAAACTAAAGTTGGTAAGTTGACTCGTGCTCAATTGGAAGAAATCGCGACTACTAAAGAACCAGATTTAACTGGTGCTGATTTAGACGCGCGTGTACGTACCATCGCTGGTTCTGCACGTTCTATGGGCTTGGAAGTGGAGCTATAAGACATGGCAAAGTTAACTAAACGTCAAAAAGCCATTGCTGCTGCTGTAGAAGCACAGAAAGTTTACACTTTAGAAGAAGCTGTAGAAGTTCTTACTAGCCTTCCAGCTGCGAAATTCAAAGAATCTTTGGACATCGCTGTAAACCTGGGTGTTGACCCTCGTAAATCTGATCAGGTTGTTCGTGGCGCGACTACTCTTCCTGCAGGTACTGGTAAAACTGTACGCGTAGCTGTATTTGCTCAAGGCGCTGCTGCTGAAGCTGCGAAAGAAGCTGGTGCAGACGTTGTTGGTTTCGACGATCTTGCTGAAAGCATCCAAGGCGGAAACCTTGACTTCGACGTAGTGATTGCTGCTCCTGATGCAATGCGCGTTGTTGGTAAACTGGGTACGATTCTTGGTCCACGTGGCTTAATGCCAAACCCTAAAGTGGGTACTGTAACTCCTGACGTTGCTACTGCAGTTAAAAATGCAAAAGCTGGTCAAGCACGTTACCGTGTAGACAAAGCGGGTATTATCCACGCTGCGATCGGTCAAGTAGGTTTCTCTGCTGAAGCTGTTCGTCAAAACGTTGAAGCTCTTGTAGCTGACCTTAAGAAAGCAAAACCTGCTACTTCTAAAGGTGTTTACATCCAAAAGATCACTCTAAGCTCTACTATGGGTCCTGGTCTGATCGTTGATGTAGCAAACGTTTCTAAATAAGTTTTAAACTTATACAGAATTTTAAAGCCCTGAGTAAAAATCAAAGCGCTGCTTTGATTTTTACGCAAGAAACGCTCCGTCTCTTGCGAACTTAGGCAGACTTTGAATTGATAAATGTAAATTTATCAGCGTCAAAGACCTCAGGCGAGGGGAGTTTTATGCTTCTTTCTTAATATTTCAGCCTGCGTAGACGCGGTGGTGTGATTTGTTCATCCTCCGCGTGTGATTTCAGAGATGAATTCACGAATTGGGAGTGTGCTTGTATCAGGCACATAAATCACCGTTAGGAGGTTTTACAATGGCTCTTCTTATTGAAGGCAAAAAACAGATCGTAGCTGAAGTAAGTGAAATTGCTTCTACTGCATTTGCCGCTGTTGTTGCTGACTACCAAGGTTTAACAGTTGAGCAATTAACTGCTCTTCGTGTTGAAGCTCGTAAACTAGGTGTTAAAACACGTATCGTGCGTAACACTCTGGCTAAACGTGCTCTTCAAGATACTCAATTCAATATCTTGAACGACAGCCTTGTTGGCCCAACAATCTTAGCTTTCTCGACTTCTGAAGACGACATGGGTGCAGCTGCACGCTTGTTCGAAGAATTCGCAAAAACTAACAAAGCATTCGAACTTAAAGCTGCTGCATTTGATGGCAAAGTTTACGAAGGTGCTGAAGTTAGCGTAATCGCGAACCTTCCGAACCAAGAAAAAGCGCTTACTATGCTTGCAAACGTTCTTCAAGCTCCTATTTCGAAATTGGGTCGCCTTATTACTGCGCTCAAAGAGAAAAACGAGTCAGAAGCTGCATAAGCTTAAATTTATTTCCACACCATTCAATTTCCATTTGGAGTTATTCTCATGGCTTTAACTAACGAAGAAATCCTAAACGCAGTTGCAGAAAAAACTGTTCTTGAACTTGTTGAACTAATCTCTGCTTTCGAAGAGAAATTCAACGTATCTGCTGCTGCTGTTGCTGTTGCTGCTGCTCCTGGCGCTGCTGCTGCTGCTGAAGAACAATCAGAATTCAACGTTGAGTTGACTTCTTTCGGTGCTAACAAAGTTGCTGTAATTAAAGCAGTTCGTGAAGCTACTGGTCTTGGCTTGAAAGAAGCTAAAGACATGGTTGAGGGCGCACCTACAGTTCTTAAAGAAGGCGTTTCTAAAGAAGAAGGCGAAGAGCTTAAGAAAAAACTTGAAGAAGCTGGTGCTACAGTTACTCTTAAGTAATTTCTTAAAGGAGCCGGTTTTTTATAATCGGCTCCAAAAATTGGCTGATGGCTCTTGGGTCATCAGCCTTTTTGCGTTACAATAATCGGCTCGATTTTTGTTTGCATGATATAAAATTCATACAAATTAAAAATAAACATAATGAACAAACGCTTACCAATATTTTTCATTAAAAAAATATTGTTAAGCGTTTTAATACCACTAAAAATTGCAGCATTTGTAAAGAGTGGTGGCCATATCGGCCAGCGTAATTCCTTCTGAGCCCGTTCTGCAGGCGGGCTTGGTTTACACTTTCCGAGGACTCCAGATGGCATACTCATATACCGAAAAGAAACGGATCCGTAAGAATTTTGGTAAATTGCCTAGCGTCATGGATGCTCCGTACCTGCTCGCGATTCAAGTCGACTCGTACAGAACATTCTTACAAGATGGCAAATCACCAAAAAACCGCGAAGATATCGGTCTCCAAGCCGCATTTCGTTCAGTTTTTCCTATTGAAAGTTATTCTGGCAATGCTGCTTTAGAATTCGTTGAGTATAGTCTTGGTAAGCCTGAGTTTGATGTACGCGAATGTATCCTTCGTGGCTCAACTTATGCAGCACCAATGCGCGTAAAAATTCGTTTGATCCTGAAAGATCGCGAAACTAAATCAATCAAAGACGTACGTGAACAAGAAGTCTACATGGGCGAAATGCCGCTTATGACAGACAACGGTACTTTCGTGATTAACGGTACCGAGCGTGTAATCGTATCGCAATTGCACCGTTCACCGGGCGTATTCTTTGACCACGATAAAGGCAAGACTCACTCAAGCGGTAAAGTCCTTTATTCAGCTCGTATCATTCCTTACCGTGGTTCATGGTTAGACTTTGAATTCGATGCTAAAGACCTGGTCTACGTACGTATTGACCGTCGTCGTAAATTGCTTGCGACTGTGGTGCTTCGTGCGTTGGGTTATGCCAATGAACAAATTCTCGACATGTTCTACGAGAAAGTACCTGTGTATCTGGACATGGGGAGCTATCAGATTGACCTTGTTCCAGAGCGCCTGCGCGGCGAAATGGCACAGTTCGACATTGCTGACAAAGACGGCAAAGTCATTGTTGAACAAGGTAAACGTATTAACGCACGTCATGTACGTCAAATGGAAGCATCTGGTCTTGAGAAGCTTTCTGTTCCTGATGAGTACCTGTACGAACGTATCACTGCTGAAGACATTCCACTGAAAGATGGTGAGGTGATTGCAGCCAATACTGTTCTGAGCCATGAAATCATGGTGAAAATTGCAGAAGGCGGCGTGAAACAGTTCAATATCCTGTTTACTAACGATATCGACCGTGGTCCGTTTATTGCGGATACATTACGTGCTGATACCACAGTAAGCCGTGATGAAGCGCTTGTAGAAATCTACAAAGTCATGCGTCCAGGTGAGCCACCAACAAAAGAAGCTGCTGAGAACCTGTTCAATAACCTGTTCTTCTCTTCTGAGCGTTATGATCTGTCTCCAGTCGGCCGTATGAAGTTCAACCGTCGTTTGGGTCGTCCTTACGAAGTGGGTACTGACCAGAAGTCACGCGAAGTTGAAGGCATTCTCTCGAACGAAGATATCACTGATGTATTAAAAACATTAGTAGAAATCCGTAACGGTAAGGGTGAAGTCGACGATATCGACCACTTGGGTAACCGTCGTGTTCGTTCTGTGGGTGAAATGACCGAGAATCAATTCCGTGTAGGTCTGGTTCGTGTAGAGCGTGCGGTTAAAGAACGTCTGTCTCAAGCCGAAACTGATAACCTGTCTCCGCAAGACCTGATCAATGCGAAGCCAGTGGCTGCTGCAATCAAAGAATTCTTTGGTTCAAGCCAGTTGTCTCAGTTCATGGACCAAAACAACCCGTTGTCTGAAATTACACACAAACGTCGTGTATCAGCACTGGGGCCTGGTGGTTTGACTCGTGAACGTGCGGGCTTCGAAGTACGTGACGTCCATCAAACTCACTACGGTCGTGTATGTCCAATTGAGACTCCTGAGGGTCCAAACATTGGTTTGATCAACTCGCTGTCTGTTTATGCGAAATGTAACAACTTCGGTTTCCTAGAAACTCCATACCGTAAAGTGGTTGATGGTCGCGTAACTGATGACGTTGAATACTTATCTGCGATTGAAGAAGTAGGTACTGTGATTGCACAGGCCGACTCTGCAGTAGATAAAGATGGCAACCTGTCTGAAGAATTCGTTTCTGTACGTCACCAAGGTGAATTCGTACGTATGCCTCCTGAAAAAGTGACGCATATGGACGTATCTGCTCAGCAGGTTGTATCTGTAGCAGCATCACTAATTCCGTTCCTTGAGCACGATGACGCCAACCGTGCATTGATGGGTTCGAACATGCAACGTCAGGCTGTTCCTACGTTAATTGCTGATAAACCACTGGTTGGTACCGGTATGGAAGCGAACGTAGCACATGACTCTGGTGTATGTGTAATCGCGAAACGTGGTGGTCGTATTGAATTTGTTGACGCTTCGCGTGTTGTAATTCGTGTCAACGAAGACGAAATGGTTGCAGGCGAAGCAGGTGTAGATATCTATAACCTGATCAAATACACACGTTCTAACCAGAACACTTGTATCAACCAGAAAGTTCTTGTGAACCTGGGCGATAAAGTAGGTCGTGGTGACGTTCTGGCTGACGGTCCATCAACTGATGGCGGTGAGCTTGCGCTTGGTCAAAACATGCGTGTAGCGTTCATGACCTGGAATGGTTACAACTACGAAGACTCGATCTTATTATCTGAGCGTGTTCTTCAAGAAGACCGTTTAACGTCTATTCACATCCAGGAACTTTCATGTGTGGCACGTGATACCAAATTGGGTGCTGAAGAAATTACTGCCGATATTCCGAACGTGGGTGAAGCAGCGCTTTCTAAACTGGACGAGTCAGGTATCGTTTACATCGGTGCTGAAGTGACTGCGGGTGACATCCTGGTAGGTAAAGTAACGCCTAAAGGTGAAACTCAGTTAACTCCTGAAGAAAAACTGCTTCGTGCAATCTTCGGTGAAAAAGCGGCTGACGTAAAAGATTCTTCTTTACGTGTTCCATCGGGTACTAAAGGTACTGTGATCGACGTTCAAGTGTTTACACGTGACGGTCTTGAGAAAGACGAACGTGCTCAAGCAATTGAAAAAGCTCAGCTTGATGCTTACCGTAAAGACTTGAAAGAAGAATACAAAATCTTCGAAGAAGCAGCACGTGAACGTATTGTACGTCTGTTGAAAGGTCAGGAATCTAACGGTGGCGGTACCACTAAACGCGGTGACAAACTGTCTGAAGAATTGTTATCTGGTTTAGAGCTTGTTGATCTGCTTGATATCCAACCAAGTGATGAAGCAATTGCTGAACGTTTAACTCAAATTCAAGTGTTCCTGAAAGAGAAGAGTCTTGAAATTGATGAGAAATTTGCTGAGAAAAAACGCAAACTTTCTACAGGTGACGAACTGACAACTGGCGTATTGAAAGTTGTTAAGGTTTACCTGGCAGTTAAACGTCGTATCCAGCCTGGTGATAAGATGGCGGGTCGTCACGGGAACAAGGGTGTAGTTTCTAACATCCTGCCTGTTGAGGACATGCCGCATGATGCCAATGGTGTGCCAGTAGATATCGTACTGAACCCGCTCGGTGTACCATCACGTATGAACGTGGGTCAGATTCTGGAAACTCACTTGGGTATGGCTGCTAAAGGTCTTGGCGATCAAATCGACAAGATGCTGAAAGAACAGCGTACAGTTCTTGAACTGCGTGATTTCTTAGACAAGATTTATAATAAGGTTGGCGGTCAGCAAGAAGATCTTGACAGCCTGACTGATGAAGAAATCTTGAAACTGTCTGGTAACCTGCGTAAAGGTGTTCCTTTGGCAACTCCAGTATTTGACGGTGCTGAAGAAGGTCAGATCAAAGAATTACTTGAGCTTGCTGGCTTGTCACGTACGGGTCAAACTGTATTGTACGATGGCCGTACTGGTGAACGTTTCGATCGTCCTGTAACTGTAGGTTACATGTACATGCTGAAATTGAACCACTTGGTTGACGACAAGATGCATGCGCGTTCTACTGGTTCTTACTCTCTAGTAACGCAACAGCCGCTGGGTGGTAAAGCACAATTCGGTGGTCAGCGTTTCGGTGAGATGGAAGTCTGGGCACTGGAAGCATACGGTGCAGCATATACGCTTCAAGAAATGCTTACTGTGAAGTCGGATGACGTTGAAGGCCGTACCCGTATCTATAAGAACATTGTAGATGGTAACCATTATATGGACCCAGGTATGCCTGAATCGTTCAACGTATTGACCAAAGAGATCCGTTCTTTAGGTATCAACATTGAACTGAAAAATGGTGACTAATTAATCCCCCCGGCCCCCTTTTTCAAAGGGGGAGTTCCTTTCTTTAGTAAAGAGGGGTTAGGGGAGATTCCAAATTTCAGTTAAAAAACAATATTTGTGACCCAGTCGGGAAGTGAAAATCTCCCCGACACACGGAGAAAAAAATTGAAAGACTTGCTCGATATCATGCGCAAAAAGACGGATTCCGACGGTCATGCTCCAGTAGAGTTTGATCGCATCCGTATTGGTCTTGCGTCACCAGAAATGATTAAGTCGTGGTCTCATGGTGAAGTTAAAAAGCCAGAAACCATTAACTACCGTACGTTCAAACCAGAACGTGACGGTTTATTCTGTGCCAAAATCTTTGGTCCAGTAAAAGATTACGAATGCTTGTGTGGTAAATACAAGCGTATGAAATACAAAGGCGTCATTTGTGAAAAATGTGGCGTTGAAGTAACAACTGCAAAAGTTCGTCGTGAGCGTATGGGTCACATCGAGCTTGCGTCTCCAGTTGCGCACATCTGGTTCCTGAAATCACTGCCTAGCCGTATCGGTCTTTTATTAGACATGACGCTACGTGATATCGAACGCGTATTGTATTTCGAATCTTATGTTGTCACTGACCCAGGTATGACTCCATTTGAGAAATACCAACTTCTTAACGATGAAGAATATTTCAATGCGTTAGAAGAACACGGTGACGAATTCACCGCGAAAATGGGTGCAGAAGCAGTTCAAGACTTGCTTAAAGATATCGATCTTGAAGCTGAAATTGCGCGTCTACGTGAAGAAATTCCAAATACAACTTCAGAAACTAAGCTTAAAAAAGCCTCTAAGCGTCTGAAATTGATGGAAGCATTTAACGATTCGAACAACAAGCCAGAATGGATGGTGATGAACGTACTTCCAGTACTTCCACCAGATCTTCGTCCGCTTGTACCACTTGAAGGTGGTCGTTTCGCGACTTCTGACCTGAACGACCTTTACCGTCGTGTGATCAACCGTAACAACCGTTTAAAACGTCTTCTTGATCTTGCGGCTCCAGACATCATCGTACGTAACGAAAAACGTATGTTGCAGGAATCTGTAGATGCATTGCTGGATAACGGTCGTCGTGGTCGTGCGATTACTGGTTCTAACAAACGTCCGCTTAAATCTTTGGCAGATATGATCAAAGGTAAACAAGGTCGTTTCCGTCAAAACTTATTGGGTAAACGTGTCGATTACTCTGGTCGTTCGGTAATTACCGTAGGTCCAAGCCTGCGTTTACACCAATGTGGTCTTCCTAAGAAAATGGCGCTTGAACTGTTCAAGCCATTCATCTTTGCGAAACTGCAAGCATCTGGTCAGGCTACAACCATTAAAGCTGCGAAGAAAATGGTTGAGCGTGAAACTCCAGAAGTTTGGGACGTTCTAGCATCAGTCATTCGTCAGCATCCAGTGATGTTGAACCGTGCGCCGACGCTTCACCGTCTAGGTCTTCAAGCATTTGAACCTATCCTGATTGAAGGTAAAGCGATCCGTCTTCACCCACTCGTATGTGCTGCGTTCAACGCCGACTTCGATGGTGACCAAATGGCGGTACACGTACCATTAACACTTGAAGCTCAGTTAGAAGCTCGTGCGTTAATGATGTCGACCAACAACATTCTGTCTCCAGCGAACGGTGAGCCAATCATCGTACCGTCTCAGGACGTTGTCTTGGGTCTTTACTACATCACTCGTGATGCGGTAAATGCTAAAGGTGAAGGCATGGTGTTCGCGGATACTGACGAAGTAAACCGTGCGCTTGCGACTGGTCAGGTGGATATGCACGCTCGCGTGAAAGCACGTGTACACCAAACCGTGATCAACGAAAACGGCGAACGTGAACAGCAAACGATTATCGTAGATACGACTCCTGGTCGCTGTCTGCTTTGGGAAGTTGTGCCTGAAGGTATGGACTTCCAGCAAATTAACGTTGAGATGACCAAAAAGAACATCTCTAAGTTAATCAACTCTTGCTACCGTAAACTGGGTCTGAAAGACACTGTTATCTTCGCTGACCAATTGATGTACCTTGGCTTCCGTCAAGCGACTCGTTCTGGTGTTTCTGTTGGTATGGAAGACATGGTCATTCCACCACAAAAACAAGCGATTATCGGGAAAGCAGAAGCTGAAGTTCGTGAAATCGAACAACAGTTCGAACAAGGTTTCGTAACTGCTGGCGAACGTTATAACAAAGTGGTCGATATCTGGGCGCGTACTAACGACCAGGTAGCGAAAGCGATGATGGACAACTTGTCATTCACAACTGTTAAGAACAAACAGGGTGAAGACGAGAAACAGAAATCATTCAACAGCATCTACATGATGTCTGACTCTGGTGCCCGTGGTTCCGCAGCTCAGATTCGTCAGTTGGCTGGTATGCGTGGTCTGATGGCGAAACCGGATGGTTCGATCATTGAGACTCCAATTAAAGCAAACTTCCGTGAAGGTTTGACAGTACTTCAGTACTTCATTTCAACACACGGTGCGCGTAAAGGTTTGGCCGATACAGCACTGAAAACAGCGAACTCTGGTTACCTGACTCGTCGTCTGGTAGACGTTGCGCAAGACTTGGTCATCACTGAGCCGGATTGTGGTACGTTGTCTGGTCTTGTCATGACTCCGTTCATTCAAGGCGGTGACGTGATCGAGAACCTGGGTACTCGAGTACTAGGTCGTGTAGTAGCTGAAGATGTGAAACGTGCGGGTACTGAAGAAGTTATTCTGCCGCGTAACACATTGATCGACGAAAAACTTGCAAACTACCTGGAAGAGCAAGGTGTCGACGAAGTTAAAGTACGTTCAGTGGTATCTTGTGAATCTACTTTCGGTGTTTGTGCGAAATGTTACGGTCGTGACCTTGCACGCGGTCACTTGGTAAACCCAGGTGAATCTGTAGGTGTTATGGCTGCTCAGTCGATTGGTGAGCCGGGTACACAGTTAACCATGCGTACCTTCCACGTCGGTGGTGCTGCGAGCCGAACTTCTGCTGCAAACAGCGTACAAGTTCGTAATAAAGGTACTGTACGTTTCCACAACGTGAAAACTGTACAACATGCCAAAGGTCACTTGGTATCAACTTCACGTTCAGGTGAAATCGGTATTGCAGATGACTTAGGTCGTGAACGTGAACGTTACAAACTGCCATACGGTGCGTCTATCTTGCTGAAAGATGGCGAAGCTGTAGAAGCAGGCGGTATCGTAGCGACTTGGGATCCGCATACACATCCACTGGTTACAGAAGTTGCCGGTAAAGTTCGCTTCAGCCAAATCGCTGATGGTGTAACTGCAACATCGAAAACTGATGATGCAACTGGTATGACCACTGTTGAAATCTTGCCTGTAACAGCACGTCCTGCTTCTGGTAAAGATTTACGTCCAGCTGTTGTGCTTGACACAGTAGATGGCGGCGAACAGTTCTACTTCTTGCCACAAAACACCATTCTTTCTGTCCGTGATGGCGAAACTATTGGTGTGGGTGACGTAATTGGTCGTGTACCACAAGAATCTTCACGTACTCGTGATATTACCGGTGGTCTGCCACGTGTTGCTGACTTGTTCGAAGCACGTAAACCGAAAGAACACGCAATCCTTGCAGAAGTATCAGGTGTTGTAAGCTTCGGTAAAGAGACTAAAGGTAAAAACCGTCTAGTCATTACTCCGGATGATGGTTCTGAGATCTACGAAGAACTGATTCCGAAATGGCGTACCATTAACGTGTTCGAAGGTGAACATGTGAACCGTGGTGAAACCATTTCTGATGGTCCACAGAACCCGCATGACATCTTACGTCTGAAAGGTGAAGTGGCGTTGACCAACTACATCGTGAACGAAGTTCAGGACGTTTACCGTCTGCAAGGTGTAAAAATCAACGACAAGCATATTGAAGTGATCGTACGTCAGATGCTGCGTAAAGTGGACATCACTGACGGTGGCGATACAAGCTTCATTAAAGGTGAACAAGTGGATTACATCCGTGTGATGCAAGAGAACCAAGCTGTTCTTGCGCAGAACAAGTTCCCTGCGAAGTTTGAACGTCAATTAATGGGTATTACCAAAGCCTCGCTTTCTACTGACTCGTTCATCTCTGCTGCATCGTTCCAGGAAACCACTCGTGTGTTAACTGAAGCGGCTGTAACAGGTAAAGAAGATGATCTACGCGGTCTGAAAGAAAACGTAGTTGTAGGTCGTCTGATCCCAGCGGGTACAGGTCTGGCTTACCACTTAGAGCGTCGTCGTCAAGAAGCAGAAGCTGCAGAATTTGAACTGCACAATGACTTCTCTGATGTAGATCAAGCATTGAGCCAAGCATTCAGCGATGAATTTAACGGTCTGTAATTAGCCGCTAAATCATTTTAAAAAGCCACCTTCGGGTGGCTTTTCTATTTCCTAAAATTATTCATATTTATATTGCTAGAAAAGGTCAAATGATCTGGAAGTTACTTGTTCTAAATATAGATAAATCATTAATAAAACATGATCTTTCATGCGCTCTTTACAAAATAAATCATGAGGGTTTCAAGATTTAACATCTTGTTATGAATCGCTCCTTAAAATCAGGTTAATCTTAAGTCAAAGCACGAAGGAAGGCCAAGATCATGAAAAAGTTAATGAGCGTAATGGCTGTTGCAACTATCTCTACTTTTATGTTGGCAGGCTGTGAAAATATGTCTGCTAAAGATCAGCGTATTGGCGCAGCTGCGCTTGGTGGTGCAGTGGGTGGTGGTGTAGGTAACAGAGTGGGTGGTGGTGTTGGTGCAGCAGTTGGCGGTGGTGCCGGTGCAGCAGTCGGCAGTAAAGCTCAAGGCGGTTCAAACCGTAATGCGACCTATAGCGGTGTCGGTGGTGCTGTAGGTTCTGCTGTGGGTAAAAGCATCTTTGGCGGTACAGGTGGTGCTGCAATTGGTGGTGCCATCGGTGGTGGTGCTGGTGCAGCGATCGAACAGAATAACCGTCGTCGTTAATCGACAGAACTATCCTCCAGATAGATTTAAAAGCGCCTCAATGGCGCTTTTAGTTTATTCAATTTCGTTATTTAGCTTCTCGAGGCTCGAGGTTTGCCTTTACTCTGTTTAAGGCGGATATAAACGGTCTTTTGTACCTCAGCGATACGCACACCGGAATCATCATAAATATTGAGCTGATACTGGCGATAAACCGGCCTATGGTCAGCTGCCAGTTCTTTCACTGTTTGCACTTCCTGCCTAGAAATCCGGATGTCCGCATAGACCGTTCCACGTCCTGGCGCTAGAAACTGAATGGTAGAGCTTTTATCCCAGACAATGTATTTCGAGCCCAGATGGTGCATCAGTAATAACATATAAAAAGGGTCGACCATGGAATACAGGCTACCACCAAAATGTACTCCGACAATATTCTGATTCTTGCGAGTCAGTGGCATTTTCACGCGAACGTGATAATTGGCAAAGTCCATTTCATCAATGACAATGCCTGCTCCACGATAGGGGGCATAGCGATTCAGGATAAATTTGGATAACAAAGGCAGTTGCTGAATTTTTCGTAATAGGCTCATGCGGATATTCTTTTTTCTGGTCTTGTATGCATACTAGAACAACAAAAATAAGCTGGCATTGATAAATCGTGCCTATTTCAACAATAAAAGAGTCAATCAGCGAATAAGGATGCATCTATGCAAAGACATAGCCAGTGGGTAGATACCAGCGATCATCAACGTCTCTATGTGAAAACCTGGGGCGAGCCTGAGCGACCGGCTTTGGTGCTGGTTCATGGTTATCCTGACCATCAGGATGTTTGGGAAGCGGTGATTTCTCACCTCGTTCAGGATTATTTTGTGGTGACCTATGATGTGCGCGGAGCAGGAGACTCCAGCGTTCCCAAAAAAATTAAGGACTATCGTTTGGAACGTCTGTGTACAGATTTAGAGCAAGTGGTTGATCAGGTCCTGCCGGGACGAGCTTTCCACCTCGCGGCTCATGACTGGGGTTCAATCCAGGCTTGGGAAGCAGCCACCGAACCTAAATTTAAAGGTCGGATTTTGTCTTTTAGCACCATGTCAGGCCCATGTCTGGATCATGCTGCTTTCTGGATGCGTGAACAGTTTAAACAGCATAAGGCCAAGTTTTTTAAACAGATGACTAGGTCCTGGTATATCGCGGTATTCCAGTTGCCTTTTATAGCGCCTACAGCATGGAATTTCTTTAATGCAGAACGTTGGGGCAAAATGATCAGTCAGCTGGAACAGCAGGAAAATCTGCCGCTAAACCAGAATATTGTGAAAGACGGCAAATATGGCGTCAATCTGTATCGGGCCAACTTTTTGCCGCGTTTATCTCGGCCTAGACAGCGTTTTGCGGTCTGTCCGGTACAGGCAATTGTGCTCAAGAAGGACCAGTTTGTTGGCCCGGATCTGATTGATGAAATGCCAAAATGGGTAGAAGATTTTTCCCGGGTAGAACTGAATGCCAATCACTGGGCAATTTTGAGCCAACCGGAACAGGTGGCTCATCTGATTCATAATTTTATTCAGCAAAAATTAACAGCGGCCACTTGATACGGAGATTGGGAATGTGACTCGGCAAGGGATAAGTGGAAGAATTTTTATCCGGATTTTCTGATAAAATAGCCGTTTTCTCTCATTCCCAATTCATTATGTTCGCAATTCTTGCTGCTATTGGAGTCATGTTTGGACTCTCATTGGCACGTGTACCTGTGGTTTTTGCCCTGGTCATTGGTGCTGTTACGGGTGGTTTGCTGGCAGGTCTTGGCCTCCAGGGAACTTTAGACGCATTTAACAATGGTTTGGGTGGTGGCGCTAAAATTGCCTTGGCTTATGGCATCCTGGGTGCCTTTGCTTTGGCCTTGGCACGTTCCGGTCTGCCTGACTTGCTGGCCTATAAAATGATTACTACCTTAAAAGGTGAGGCATCAGAAAAGGCACAGAACAAGGTTAAATATCTGATCTTCTGTACCGTGGCATTGGCTGCCGTTTTTTCGCAAAACGTGATTCCGGTACACATCGCCTTTATTCCGGTTCTGATTCCACCGTTATTGCTAGTATTTAACCATCTGAAGCTGGATCGCCGTTTGGTGGCCTGTCTGCTGACCTTTGGTTTGGTGGGAACATATATGCTGGTTCCAGTCGGTTTTGGTGCCATCTTCCTGAACGATATTTTGGGCCATAACATCAATACTTTTGGTAAGCCCTATGGCTTTGAGATTACTTATGACCAGATTCCCGCTGCGATGGCGATTCCGGTCTCAGGTATGTTCGTGGGTTTGCTGGTGGCCATGTTTATCAGCTACCGTAAGCCGCGTCTGTATAGAGATATCCATGTGGAACAGCAGCAAAGTATCTCTGCTGAACTGGGTGTAGAACAAAAATCAGCAAAGCCACAAATTGCTAAATTTACTATCTGGATGGCAGCGGTTGCTGTCTTTGCAACCCTTGCAGTACAGCTCTATTCAGATTCGATGATTCTTGCCGGTCTGGTCGGTGTAGCAATCTTAAGCTGTGCCGGAATCTTTAAATGGAAAGAAGCAGACGATGTGATCATTACCGGTATGCGTATGATGGCCCTGGTTGGTTTTATTATGATTGCCGCGCAAGGTTTTGCTGCCGTAATTGAAGCGACTAATCAGGTACCAGCCTTAGTCGAAGCTTCGGTGAACTGGATTGGCGATAGCCAGGCACTGGCTGCTTTCCTGATGTTGTTGATTGGTCTGTTAATTACATTAGGGATCGGTTCATCATTCTCGACTGTTCCAATTCTGGCGATTATTTATGTACCGCTCTGTATTCAATTTGGTTTTAGTCCTGCGGCAACTATTGCGATCATCGGGACTGCGGCTGCTTTGGGCGATGCCGGTTCTCCAGCATCAGATTCAACCCTAGGCCCAACATCCGGTCTGAATATGGATGGTCAGCATGACCATATGAAGGATAGTGTGGTTCCAACCTTCATTCATTTTAATATTCCACTTATGATTTTTGGATGGATTGCAGCCATGGTTCTGTAAGTCAATTTTAATCTGCTCTGATATAAGTCGGAGCAGATTTTCCTAGATTTAAAATAAATTATAAGATGTATTTAAAATATATATTTAAATATAAAATTAATATAAACCTGATTATTTTACTCTGAATATTGTTATATTAACCTGATTAATTTGCTGGGTATTTAAAACCAACCAATATAGTCAATTTAAAATAAATATTTAATAATTACATATACTTAAATAATAAATAAAATTTAGTTTTATAATCTCTATTGCATATTAATTTAAGTCATGTTTATTATTAATTAAGAAATATTTTCTTAATAATTATTCTTCCCTTGGGGTATTTTAAAATGTTAAAGCAAATAGCTCTAATTGCATTAATGGGTCTTTCAGCATCTGCGATGGCAGGTCAATGGCAAATGAAAGTGGGGGCTTCTGTATTAGCACCTACTCAGGAAACTGACCTGATTCCTGGTGTAGTTGAAGATGCTAAAGCAAGTAGCGAACTCAATTTTACTCCTTCAGTCGAATATTTCTTCAATGACAACATTTCAGCCGAATTATTATTGGCTACCCCATTTAAACATGATGTTGAGATGGCGGGTGATGTGAAAATTGCATCATTAAAACATCTACCACCAACAATCACAGCCAAATATAATTTTAAAAATTCAAGCCGCTTTACTCCATATATCGGTGTAGGTGCTACAGTATTCATTCCATGGGATGAGGAATTTAGCCAAACTGCAAAAGACGCATTAGGCGTAGCAAAGCTTGATGCAGATGTTGCTTATGGGGTAGCTGGTCAAGTCGGTTTTAACTTCCAGCCAGCGGATGCAAAAAACTGGGGTGTATTTGTTGATGCACGTTATGCAGACTTAGATACAGATCTGGAAGCAAAGACTGCTGATGGTACAAAAATTAATTTAGGTGAATTTGGGATCGATCCTTGGGTGTATACGATCGGTTATAGTTATAAATTCTAAGTTCCAATTTTTTGGTTCACTTTTTCCAAAAGCCTCATGCTGAATGGGGCTTTTTTCAAAATAACAACGATTTATAACGTATTGAAATTGAGCAGATTGGCAATACTCAAATATATTAAAACGAATAAAGTAAATATTAATTGAATACGACTTAATAATAAGGAAGATCAAAGCATGAGTTTTTTGTCGAAGAGTCTTTTGATCTTCAGCACGCTGTTTATTTCACAGAGTTATGCTGCCAGTTTTAATTGTCAGAAAGCGACAACCGCGACTGAGAAAACAATTTGTGAACATCGTTTGCTGAATGATGCGGATGTCAAAATGAGTACCAGCTATAACATCTTGCGCCGTATGGTGCCGATGGGAACACGTTCGGTGATTCAACGCGATCAGGTGAAATGGCTGCAGTTTCGTGACCGCTGTCAGGAATCTGTATCCTGCTTGAGTCAGGTTTATAACATGCGTCAGCAGCAGCTGGATCTGCATTTTGATCGTATCTATAAAATGGGGCCTTATTAAGTCTTGTCCATCCCATCAATTAAACTGATAAAAATGAAAACCATAAAAATATTTTTTGCGAAAAAATTATTTTGAGGCTATTGAAAATTATTGAACTCACTCCATTCATATAGGCAGCAGTTAACATCTGTATCTAAAATAATAGGAGTGATTCATGAGCGATTTGAGCGTACAAAAACACAGTTTCCAGGCTGAGGTAGCACAGTTACTGCACCTCGTGACCCATTCGCTTTATTCAAATCCTGAAATTTTCCTGCGTGAATTAATTTCTAATGCTTCAGATGCGTGTGACAAATTACGTTTTGAAGGCATTAATCATCCTGAGTATTATGAAAATGATCCTGACCTCCGCGTTCGTGTCAGCCTCGATCCAGAAAATAAAACTATTACCATCTCAGATAACGGGATCGGTTTAAGCCAGCAAGAAGCCATTGAAAATCTGGGGACGATTGCCAAATCAGGGACCAAAGATTTTATGTCAAAACTGACGGGTGATCAGAAAGCTGATGCGCAGCTGATTGGCCAGTTTGGTGTCGGTTTCTACTCAGGCTTTATTGTGGCTGATAAGATTACTGTAGAATCACGTCGTGCCGGTACGGATACCTCAGAAGGGGTTCGCTGGATCAGTGGCGGTACTGGTGAATTCGAAGTTGAACAGATCACTAAAGAAGGTCGTGGTACCGATATTATCCTACATCTGCGTGAAGATGCGCTGGATTATCTGCAAAGCTATAAAGTCAAACAGATCATCAATAAATATTCAGATCACATCAGCCTGCCTATCCAGATGCAAAAAGAAGTCTGGCAGGAAGAAGAAGCTGCTGAAGGTGAAACACCAAAAGGCGGTCAATATGTGAAGACCGATGAGTGGGAAGCGATTAACTCAGCCAGCGCACTGTGGACTCGGAATAAATCTGAGATTACTGAAGAGCAATATACCGAATTCTATAAGAACCTGACTCATGATTTTGCTGCACCATTGGCTTGGGCGCATAACCGTGTTGAAGGTAGTACTGAATATACCCAACTGCTTTATATCCCAAGCAAGGCGCCACAGGATATTTTCACCCGTGAAGCCAAAGCCGGCATCAAGCTGTATGTGAAACGTGTCTTCATTATGGATGATGCGGATAACCTGATTCCAAACTATCTGCGCTTTGTACAGGGTGTGGTGGACAGTGCCGATCTTCCATTAAACGTGAGCCGTGAATTGCTACAGGAAAGCCGTGATGTGAAAACCATCCGTGAAGGCAATACCCGCCGTATTCTGACCACTTTGGATAATCTGGCAAAATCTGAAGATGAAAAAGATCAGGAAAACTTCAAAACTTTCTACCGCGAATTTGGTGCGGTACTGAAAGAAGGTTTGGGTGAAGATTTCGGTAATCGCGAACGTATCTTGAAACTGCTGCGCTATGCAACTTCAACGAATGATGAAGTAAGCACTTCATTGGCGGACTATAAAGCACGCATGAAAGAAGGCCAGAAAGCGATTTACTACATTACTGCTGAAAGCCTGAATGCTGCGAAAAACTCACCGCAACTGGAAGTGTTCAAGAAAAAAGGCATTGAAGTATTGCTGATGTCAGAGCGTGTTGATGAATGGGCAATGAACTTTGTGCATGAGTTTGATGGTACGCCATTGCAAAATGTTTCTAAGGGTGCAGTCGATCTAGGTGATCTGCAAGATGCAGAAGAGAAGAAAGCACTTGAAGCTGCTGCTGAACAGTTCAAACCTGTGGTTGAAAAGCTGACAGATTCTTTGAAAGATAAAACTAAAGAAGTACGTGTAACGACTCGTCTGGTTGATTCACCAGCCTGTCTGGTCACAGGGGAAGGGGAGCTTTCTCCACAACTGATCCGTATGTTGAAAGATGCAGGTCAGCCTGTACCGGATGTGAAGCCGATTCTGGAGATCAACCCGGAACATCCACTGGTGAAAAAACTAGAAGGTTCTACCCAGTTTGATGATCTGGCCAATGTGATCTTTGATCAGGCGATGATTGCAGAAGGTGGTCTACCAGAAAATCCGGCTGAGTATGTAAAACGTATTAATAGTCTATTATTGGGTTAATTTTTTATACTTCAAAAATCCCTCTACGGAGGGATTTTTTATGTTCTGAATCCAGTGTTTAAAACTTCAATTTTTCCTTAATGATTTAAAAAAGCGATAGCTAGAATAAAAAAATACCTTTAAGTTTTAAATCTATAAAATAGATAATAATTAAAATATTAATTTATAATAACGATTATTAAGTTAAGAGAATTCTCCCATGAAAAAATCACTGATGATGAGTCTGAGTACAATCATTCTAATGTCAATGAGCGCAGCCACAATGGCTAATACTGAGTCCAAAAAAGTGACTCGCAGTGATCGTATTAGTTTTCACGCACCAATGAAAAAAGAAGCACCAAAAGTAAAACGAATTCAGCGTACAGACCGCGCAGTATGGAATATGCCACAGATGGAACAACCTTCTTTGTAGCAAAAACGTGTGATTCGTAGTGATCGTATTGTTTTTACAACGGTTGAGCACCGCCAATAAAAACTCATTGGATTCAGACATTAAAAAGCCCATATTTTATGGGCTTTTATAGTTTCGGATTTGTTCAAATTTAGAAAATGGCCTCAAGACGTACCATCGCACCCAGATAATGGCTGCGGTCCAGTCGGTCATCATTCAGATAGTTCAGGTCGCCTTGCACAAAGAACCATTCACGTAAGAAAGGCTGTCTCCAGGACACATAAGGTCCCCAGCGATTTAAGCGTAAATCTTTATCATCCAGATAGCCGCCCGTATAGATACCATAGTTAAAGCGGTTGCCTTGGAAAAATTGATGCTGTCTGAAGGTATAGTTATCCCAAGTCAGATCGTCTTCCTGCTCATCTGCATAGGTCAAACTTAACTGATTGGAAAAAAAAGCCTCATTGGGACGAGCATGGATCAGTTCCAGGTTGGTCCGCAAATAATTTTCACTCTGCAATCCATAGCGATAAATCTGTTCGGCATGAAAAGAGAAGTCATTCTGCATCGCCCAGTCTTTACTGATTTTGGCCCGTACATAGATATCATCCCCAGAACGTACCCCCAGATCCAGATCGCTATCGAAAGGTAGACCTTTCGAAAATTCTGACCAGCGGAGTGCAAACGAGCTGTTGTTCTCGCGGGTACGGCGAATATCCAGATTTTTATCCCGGGCATTGCCAGGATTTTCATTGGTAATCGCGACATTAGTGTCCAGTTCGTTATCCAGACTGTCATCACCAAAGACCAGACTTAACTTTTGTTCCAAGGTTGGAAGCTTGATTTTTCCTCGAATCCTCGGCTTGATTTCATAGTTTTCATATTTGTCCCAGCTATTATCCAAGATAATTCGCAAAGTCGCAGTTGCTGGCTCATCCGGGTTGGTCTGGCCAAACCAGTTATCAATCTTATATGCGGTGCGGTCTACCCATTCACGGATTCTTTTCTGCTTTTTGTCAGCCCAAGATTTATCTTCTGTTTCCTCAGTAGTGGGCACCATCGCTTCGTCTGACTGTTCAGGTAAAATCGTGGGCGTGGCATCGATCAAGCGTGGAATCTGATCTAAAATACCTGTACCTGTACCTGTACCTGTACCTGTACCTGTACCTGTACCTGTACCTGTAGGCTGTTCTGTTTCTATAGGTTCTGTAGGAGATACTTCTGCCCAAACTGGGCTACTACTTAATCCCACGCCAAATGATAGCAATAAGATTCGAGTAATTTGGTTTATTCGCATGAGTTGATTCTTGCTCTTATCGTATTTTATTTACTGCGCTAGTTTTCTAAAAAATAAGGAAAAAAAGCAAGGATAAACTACATAACTACATCAATTATTTAATGATTTGTGCCTGAATTGCCATATAAAGATCTAAAACCTGTACCGGCTGTGACAATCCTAAAACAATTTGATGAATTTTTTGCCAATTCAAATCCTTATCACGCTTGAATATTAAATAAGGATAAGCGATTTCCTGATTGGATAATGCCAGGCGGCTTTCCCCATGAATCACCCGAATTTTCTGATGTTCCTGTAGTAATAAAATTGGAGTGGAAAAATCAGCGGGTGCTTCCTCAAAATTGATAAATTTCTTTTGATGAATACGCCGAGCCGGAATATAGGCATAGCTTTCCTCAGGCATCCAGACCGTTTCGGCGTGTTGCAGATACATTTCACTGAAAAGGTCTATCTGATCAAGGCAGGCACCTAAAGCTGCCCATGATATGGATTTTATCTCTATACAACGCCATCCACGCTGTATGCCCCAGTGCTGGATACATGAATTGGCCTGCAAGAGACTCGGTGCACCCAAGAGCATCAGATATTTCAAACCTTGCCCTTGCTGATCGGTCTGCATGGCAAGATAAACAGGACGTGCCTGCCAGTGGTCTTCCTCAGCATAATATAGCGCCATTTCCAGATCAGCCGGTTGGGAGGTAGCCGGTTGCACTTCTAGGACGCAGAGACGCCGTATAGTCGCTCCAGCATGTTCTAATGGATGCAGCAGGGCAGAGAATTCACCTAGCTCTATAGATTCAGGGAAAGTAATATTTTCATCTATTATCAAAATAGAGGATGAACTATCCGTATTGTCTATTTCTATAGGCAGTTCAGCTGTTTTGGCTTCTTCTGTTTCGCTAGTTGCTCTGTCTAAATCAGGTTTAATTGTTTCAGATAGTTGAGGTACAGTGATCTTGGTCTGAATCTGCAAACTGCCCTGATGATAACGCGCGATTTCCAGGGTAAGCGTATCGAATTCGGCATCCTGAACAAGATAAAGCCGGAATATCCAGTTGGGGATCGAGAGGAAAATATGCGCCTTGTTGCTGTTGCTACAAAAGCCAGTTGTGGGAATTTACTAATTCATCCCATTCACTATGTAAAAAATCAGATTGCTTTACAGGACCCAGCCAGATTTGCCAGCCTTGTTGTGGCTGATGCAAAAAGGCCCAGCCTGTTTCTCTATGCATAGTCAGTGCCTGTTGCAGCTGGACAGGATCCTTAAAATAACCGCGATAACGATGATGAAACTCGGTGCTCGCTGCAAACTGATGTGCTGCCAGCTCAGGCTGAACACGGGATTTAAAACTTAAAATCTGATTTTTAAAAACAGGTTCATCACAGAGATGAAAAATATCCTGAAGTCTTTTTTTGGTTCGGGCAGCTTCATATAAACTAAGGGATTTATGTTCTAATTGCTGCCCCAATTCATTTAATTCTTTAATTAATTTTGCTTTTTCTAAAGCATTCATTTTAGCTCTCTAGATATATTTGAGTGCTTTATCCAGTGACTTGGCCATGATCATGTTGACTGCAAGTTCTACCAGTTTGTATTCGGTAGAGTTGGGATCTGGATAACGCTCAGCCATTTCAATCAAAAAATCCACAGAAATTGCCTGCGGAGAAATTTTTCCCTGTATTAATGCTTGAAGCTGGTTCATAACAAGAAAGTCTGAAATCCATAAAAGATCAGGTTCTGATTATAAGCATCTGATTGACAAAATGCTTGATTATTTTGAGTATTTTTTAAGCGAATTTGGCAGTTGTTCTTGAATAAAAAGTGAACGAAATCAAAATAAAATAAAAAATAATGAGGTTTTTAATGCTCTTTAAATAGAAGAACAAGTTAAATTTTCGAAGCCCTGAAATAAAAACAGGCTGAATAATTCAGCCTGCTGGGAGATTTTGCTTAAAGACTTAAGCCGCTTTTTCAGTTTCTGCAGTTGCAGTATCTGTTGCTACAGTTTCAACTGGTGCTTTGCTTACAGGGAAATCTGGAAGATAAACCACTTGAGCCATTTGTGCTGAAGCTTGTAGAGAAAAAGCCATCACAGTTGCTGCGCATAAAAATTTAACAGTTTTCATAACATGACCTTTTGATATCTGGGTGTTCAAGAGTTTGAACAAGAAAAAAGTTAGTCCTAAATCACGTGAAAAATAATATCAAATGGCAATTAATAAAAAATGATCAAATCGGCAAGAAAAGCAACTAAATTTAGATAAAATACTCTATAAAACAATATCTTAGAGTATTTGCTCTAGACGGTTTTAGGTTGTTTTTTATACATTTTTTAGATGTTTTAGAAGTTTTTAAGTAAATATTTATTTGTTGATTATTTAAAACTAGAGATCTAGATTTAAATTTTTTTAAAGCAGTAAGGGTAGATTAGTATTTGTTCATTCCCTGTAAGTTTTTGCTATCGCTTGTTTGCTAAGAGCTGTAGAGAAATTTAAATCAACTAAGATGAATGTTTCTATCTTCACAGAGTGAGTGTTAAATCATGGCAATTGCAAAAGTGGTAGAAGTCAATTCAAGCAGTAGTAAAAGCTTTGAGGATGCAATTCAGACTGGCATCGCGAAAGTCACAGAGACGATTAAAAATGTTCAAGGTGCTTGGATCAATGAACAGAAAGTTGTGATTAATGACAATAAAATTACCGAATATCGTGTCAATCTAAAGATTAGGGTCTGTTGACATTTACTGTTCATAATTAAACCTATAAAGGTAGCCATAAAAATATACAGGCTAAGGCAACAGCACTTTGATAATTTCTTTTGAGCTTGTCATATCGAGTAGCTATTCCTCTAAATTGCTTTAATCTACAAAACATATTTTCAACTAAATGCCTGATTTTATATAAATACCAGTCCATATGATCATTGTTCGATTGGCTATTTATTTTCTTTGGTATATTCGATTTTGTCCCTGTTTTTCTGATCTGTTCACGCAGTGGTTCTGAATCATAGCCTTTATCTGCGCAGACCACTTTTGTCTCTTTTAAGTCTAATGTTGATATTAAATCAGGTGCAACTTTGACGTCATGTGTGGTTCCATCGGTAATCATGAAATCAACAGGATTGCCATTTGCATCAACAATCAAATGTATTTTTGAGGAGTTTCCTCCTACACTTTTAGAAATGGATTGATTCGCTATACCGGCAGAATGTTGATGAGCACGTACGTGAGAGCCATCAATAAAAATCCACTCCATATCTGGGCATGAGGCTAGTAATTTGAATAATCTAAGTAACTTACCACTGCTTGACCAACGATTAAAACGTTTGAAAATAGAGTTTGATTGACCGAAATAGGAAGGAATATCTCGCCACGGACAGCCTGTTCTAATTCTATAGAGAATAGCTTCAATAAAATTACGTAAGTTTGAGTTGTGATGAATAGATAAATTACGCAAAATAGTTTTCAACTTTTGCCAGTGTTGATCTGTCAGCATGGTACGAGGCATAGCGAATAGTAAAATTGGGTTTGGCGATTTGATTTTACTACTTCGCTATTTTTTAAGCTAAAAGTGTCAACACACCCTAGTTTTCTGGTTGAATAGTTCACATCATTCATAAAAAATCCCCATCTTGAATGGGGATTTTTTGATTTGATTTAATTTTTATTCAGGCTTTGCCGGAACATCACAAGCATCTGTAGAACACTGATTAGCTGTTGGCTGTTCCTGTGGCTCCTCTAAAGCTTTTTCAAGAACTTGCAAGAAAACTTCCTTCGGCTGAGCACCTGCCAAAGCAATGCGTTGATCAAATACAAAGAACGGAACACCGGTAACTTTGAGCTGGTTACGCGCCACTTCCTGGTCAAATTTAACAAAGTCCGCAAATTCATCCGAGTCGAGTAAATCATCTACTTCAACCGGGTTCAGGCCAATACGCGCTGCGACATCTTCCAGCGTTTCACGTTCACCAATTGGCAGGCCTTGCGTCATATAGCTGTAGAAAAAGGCTTCCTGAGCTTCATTGCCTAGACCTTTGCTTTGTGCCAAGTGAATGATGCGATGCGCATTCAAGGTATTGCCAGAATTGGCACCTTCCCAGTTAAATTCAATGCCTTCCTGTTTAGCCATGGCTGCAATATTGCGCTGCATGTCTTCAACTTCTGGCACTGAGCGGCCATATTTTTGTGCCAAACGCTCAGAGTTAGAAACTTCCTGACGGACTGGTGCTTCAGGATCTAGCTGAAAACTATGCCAATGGACTTCAAGTTCAATCCCACTTTCCTTTGCAGCAGCTTCTAAACGTTTTTTACCAATATAGCAGAAGGGGCAAACCACATCTGACCAAATATCTACGCGCATGTCATGTCTCTAATTTTGCTCTTATGTTCAAGTATGAGGGTGAAGAATCAGAATTTAAAGCCCTGGATCGTCAGAAGTGTATTTCTACGGCGGATCAGCAGGTTAATAAAAGAAGAAAGAGCAGGTGATAGCCAGATGAGTCCGTCAAAAGAATCTGGTTCCCGCTACTCAAAAAAATATAAAAATGCCATAAAAAAACGCCCCGTAGGGCGTTTTGTGAATGCAGTCAATTATGCAGTTTTTACCGCAGCTTCAACAGCAAGCATATGACCATTTTCTTCGAAGTTTGAGTGCCAAGAAAGCGCTTCACGAAGAAGATGAGGGGTATGGCCGCCTTTTGCACATGCACGGTCAAAGTAATCATTCAATGCATCACGGTACATTGGGTGGGCACAGTTGTCGATGATCGCACGAGCACGTTCACGTGGCGCCAGACCACGAAGATCTGCCAGACCTTGTTCTGTTACCAAGATATCTACATCGTGTTCAGCATGGTCTACGTGAGACGCGAATGGTACTACTGAAGAGATGTCGCCACCTTTCGCAATTGATTTGGTCACGAAGATTGCCAAGTGCGCATTACGTGCGAAATCACCTGAACCACCAATACCGTTCATCATTTTGGTACCACAAACGTGAGTTGAGTTCACGTTACCGTAGATATCGAATTCAAGCGCAGTGTTGATACCGATAATACCTAAACGACGTACCAGTTCAGGGTGGTTAGAGATCTCTTGTGGACGCAATACCAGTTTGTCTTTGTATTGCTCCAGGTTGTTAAATACTTTCTCGCCATATTTAGCAGAAAGTGTAATTGAAGAACCTGAAGCAAACTTCATCTTACCTGCATCGATCAATTCAAAGGTACAGTCTTGTAGTACTTCTGAGTACATGATCAAGTCCTCGAAGTTTGAATCTTTCAGACCCGTCAATACCGCATTTGCGATTGAACCAATCCCTGCTTGAAGAGGCCCGAGGTTTTTCGGTAGACGGTCTTCAGCCACTTCTTTTTCAAAGAAAGCGATCAAATGGTTGGCAATGCTTTGAGTCTCATCATCTGGTGCGGTCACAGTAGATGGAGAGTCATGCAATTCGCTGTTAAATACGATACCAACAATTTTAGATGGATCGATATTGATCGCATGCGTACCGATACGCTCATCCACTTGAGTCAATGGAATCGCTTGACGCGTTGGACGATATGTCGGGATGTAGATATCGTGCAAGCCTTCAAACGCTGGGCTTAAATTCGTGTTGATTTCAACAATCACTTTCTCTGCAAAAATTGCAAAACTTGCAGAGTTACCTACAGAAGTTGTTGGAATGATGCCGCCATCTTCAGTGATCGCAACTGCTTCAATTACCGCTACATCAGGTTTTTTCAACTGCTGGTTACGCATCTGTTCAACTGTTTCAGACAAATGCTGATCGATGAACATCACTTCGCCTTTATTGATCGCTTTACGTAAAGTGTTATCGACCTGGAACGGTAAACGGCGTGCCAATACACCAGCTTCAGTCAATTGTTTGTCTAGATCGTTCCCTAGTGATGCACCAGTAATTAACGTGATCTTTAATGGATTTGCTTTTGCGCGTTGTACTAAAGCTAAAGGAACCGCCTTCGCTTCACCAGCGCGAGTAAAGCCACTCATACCCACAGTCATACCATCTTCGATGAATTCAGCAGCTTGTTCAGGGCTGATGACTTTGTTGTGTAGGGAGGCTAAACGGATACGATCTAAAGACATTTCAACTCTCATAAATTCTTAAATAATGATACGGATTGTACCGATCAAAAAATGTATTTTGCATAGGTGTTAGGCTAAGGTCTAATTTTTTAGCTAAATGTAGGTATAATGAAAAATGATGTTTTTTAAATAATTGAATTATTGAAAATTAAAATGAATTGTATAGAAATACTAAAAAGTATTTTGATGCTTTTGTGATCACTTACTAGAAGTGATCAGTGAGCGTTTGACGAATTTTATCCAAGGTGGTTGGGGCAGTAGGTGCCTCTGAATCTGCTGTTTTCAGAGGTAAGGCAATAATGGCTTCCAGACCGCCTTCAGGCCGATTCTGGATATGCAGCTCACCTGAGTGAATATCTACAATACGTTTGACAATGGCCAGACCCAGACCACTGCCTTGTACGGTACGCGCAGAATTTCCACGAACAAAGGGTTGCATCAGCGCTTCAATCTGGTCTTCTGGAATCCCTTCACCATGATCGGCCACACTGATCATCAGTTTATGGTCCTGCACATAGGCAGCAAGCTCAATTGGTTCCGCACCATAGCGTTTCGAGTTATTGATCAGGTTACCAATCAGGCGTTTCAGCGACATACTGCGTACTTCAACCAGTGGTATCTCTTGAGGTGTAAAGCGAATATCGAGTGGCTTAAACTGCTTGACCAGTTCCTGCAACAGTACATTGACATTGGTTTCTTGCAGCTCTTCATCGGAGCCATCCCGCATATAGGAAATGAACTGGTTCAGAATGGCATCCATATCCTCGACGTCATAAATCAGCCCTTCTTTGAGGAAGTCTTCATCCGGCATCATTTCTGCGCTCAGACGGATACGGGTCAACGGTGTACGCAGGTCATGTGAAATCCCCGCGAGCATGATTCGACGATCACGCTCGGTTTGATCCAAGGTATAAATCATCTGGTTAAAGGCATGATTCACCTGACGGATTTCCAGCGGACCATGATTGGTATCCAGATAAGGAGCAGAGCCATTTTTACTATAGCTGTTTGCTGCATTCTGCAAGCGGCGTAAAGGACGGTTCAGCTGACGCACTAGGGTCAGAATAATAATGCCGGCAATGAGTGGTGTACCAAGCAGCCAGCCTAGAATCAGTTCAGGGCTATAGTTGGCATAGGTCTTAAGAGGTTCACGTACCCAGTTGCCATTCATTTCAGGGGTTTGAATCCAGATGCGTGGACTTGGCTTGAACTGGAAATAAACGGTTGCCTGTTCGATTCTTAATTCTTTGGCTAGTTTGGTTTCAATCTGATTGGTAAAGAATTCGGCAATGACCTTGTCTTTTACATTGGGGTATTCAGCAGGATTGGTGACATATTCGATTCCGATCCGGTTTTTGAGCCAGCTATCAATATCGACTTCCTGTTCTTTATGATAAAGACGCAGGTCCGGATTGTTGAGAATCTCCAGCTCCATGGCCAGATAACGCGCGTGTTGCTGAATTTCAGGTAAATAAAGCGTACGCCAGAAAAACCAGATTGACATGAACAGGCTGAAACAGACCACAAAGACCACCAATACAGTGGTTCGCATTGCTGCAGAGCGCGGTTTGACTTTGTCCAGAAAGCGTTCCCAAGGGGTACGTTTTTTTTCTGAATAGCTGACAAAATCGGTAAATTTTTGTGGGTCGATGGGGTCGAGTTTCACTGAGCAATCCTGTGCTATGACTTCAGCAAATTATTATAAGTTGATTAAAAGGCCTTATCACACCGGAGTCAAACCATCTGTAATTTAGATATAGGTTAAAACCTTTGGTTCGACCTACTTTTGTTTCGGCAAAAGTAGGCAAAACCATTTTCATTTGTAAAACTCGTCAAATTGCGGCAAGTAATCAATTTATCGCAGAAACATTAGAGATGAATACCTCCTGCCTCAGACAATTGCGAATGAATTTGTCACGTAATTCAAAACTAGATTTATAGACGGACGAATATTTTACTTTCTTCTAATAAGAAAATTATTCAGCACCATCTGGAACAAACACATAACCGACACCCCAAACGGTTTGAATATAACGCGCACGGGCAGGGTTTTCTTCAATCAGTCGACGTAAGCGTGATACCTGAACGTCAATTGAACGTTCCATCGCACCCCATTCACGGCCACGTGCCAGATTCATCAGCTTGTCACGAGTTAAAGGTTCACGTGGATGTTGGACTAAGGCTTTCAATACGGCAAATTCACCGGTAGTTAAGGTGACGACCTGTCCTTCACGAGTCAGAGTACGAGTGGACAGATCCAGTGACCATGGGCCAAAGGATACCACTTCCATTTGCTGGCTAGGAGCGCCTGGAACTTCACGGACTTGACGACGCAAAACTGCACGAATACGTGCTAGCAATTCATTTGGATTAAATGGTTTAGGCAGGTAATCATCTGCACCAGCTTCCAGACCTGCAATACGATCTGAATCGCTACCACGTGCGGTGAGCATAATGATTGGAATATCAATATTCGATTGGCGTAGGCGACGACAGATGCTGAGGCCATCTTCTACAGGCAACATAAAATCGAGCACAATCAGAGAAAACAGTTCCCGCTGTAATAATCGATCCATCTGGGTGGCATCGTGCGCAGTTTTAACGACGAAGCCTTTATCTTCAAGGAAACGTTGTAACAGGGTACGCAGACGCACATCATCATCGACAACCAGGATGCGCTCGACCCGGTCGGTTTCGGTATGTACAGCATCGGGTTTTTCAGCAGGTACCACTAAACTCATGAGGTGCTCCTTTATTCTTTATTGTCGTCATAAACAAAAAATGAAATATGCTTTGAGTATACGATTCATTACTATTAATTGACTATGCTCTAAAGCATCAAATATTGCAGTTAAAATCAAGACATAGATACCAAATATATACATCTATATGCGAAAAAAATCGTCCCGGAACAAGAATAAAATGCAAAGTTCATGCAAACTTTAGTGGAAAAACTGGAAAACGATCGTATACGGTTATCTGAAGCTTATATAAATTAATAAAAACAATGGTGGATTTTATAGACCTGGTCTTTATAATCATGCCATTTAGTACTTATCCTTGTGGGATCAAACACGATGACTGACTTAGTTCAGCAGTTGGCAAAAGAACTTGCCGTACGTCCAAATCAAGTAGAAGCTGCCATCAAACTGATTGATGAGGGTGCCAGCGTTCCTTTCATTGCACGTTACCGTAAAGAAGTAACGCAGGGCTTAGACGATACGCAACTACGCCAGCTCGATACACGTTTATCGTATTTGCGTGATTTGTATGAACGCCGTGAAAAGGTGATCGAATCACTAAAAGAACAAAATAAATTATCTGATGATTTATTGGCACGGGTGAATGCGGCAGAAACTAAAAATGCCCTAGAAGAAATTTACGCACCATACCGTCCAAAACGTACCAGCAAATCGTTTAAAGCGAAAGAAGCCGGTTTAGGTCCGATTGCAGAAAAAATCTTTACTGAAGCCGTGGATCCGGCAGAAGCTTTGGCGGGCTTTAGCCATGAAGATTATCCAGATCAGGAAAGCCAGCTCGATGCGATCCAGCACATCCTGATTGATGACTGGGCACAGAATATTGCGTTGACCACTGAACTTAAAGCAATGTTTGCTAAAACTGCTGTGCTGAAAAGTCTGGTCGCTAGCGAAGAGAAAAAAGAAGTTGGTAAAAAATTCCGTGATTACTTCGATTTCTCTGAAAATCTGAACAAGGTACCTTCACACCGCTTATTGGCAATGCTACGTGGCCGCCAGGAAAATGTACTGGGCCTTAAAGTAGATGGTGAAGATGATGCACCATTGGCACGTATTGAAACTGAATACAACCTGGATACCATTCAGCCGCAATCCCGTCAGGATTTCTTAAAGCAAACTGCGAAACTGTTCTGGCTTGGTAAAGTTCGTCCAACGATCGAACATTCATTATTGACTGAAAAACGTCTGGCTGCTGAAGCTGAAGCAATGCAGGTCTTTGCTGAAAACCTGCGTCATTTACTGCTTTCTGCGCCTGCAGGTGCCCGTACAACTCTGGGTGTAGACCCTGGCATCCGTACCGGCGTGAAACTGGCGGTGGTGAATGAGTCTGGTGATGTACTGGCACATAGCACCATTTACCCGTTTGCACCGAAAGATGATAAAGAAGTTTCACTGACTGAATTAGCACGTCTTTGCCGCGAATTCAATGTTGACCTGATTGCAATCGGTAATGGTACGGCAAGCCGTGAAACTGAAGCATTGGTTGCTGAAATGATGGCTGCAAATAGCGATCTGAAATTGACTCGTGTTTCTGTTTCAGAAGCGGGTGCTTCTGTTTACTCAGCATCTGAACTGGCTTCTCAGGAATTGCCTGAACTGGATGTATCGATCCGTGGTGCAGTATCAATTGCACGCCGTCTGCAAGATCCATTAGCTGAACTGGTGAAAATCGATCCTAAATCCATTGGTGTAGGTCAGTACCAGCATGATGTAAACCAGACCGGTCTGGCAAAAACTCTTGAAGCAGTGGTTGAAGACTGTGTGAACTCGGTCGGTGTGGATGTAAATACTGCATCTGCTGCGATTTTGGGTTATATCGCAGGTCTGAACAAATCAATCGCGCAGCAAATCGTGGACTTCCGTAAAGAAAATGGCCGTTTTGACAATCGTCAGGATTTGAAAAAAGTGCCACGTCTAGGCGAGCGTACTTTTGAACAGGCAGCGGGTTTCTTGCGTATTCAGCAAGGTTCAGAACCACTAGATGCATCTGCAGTTCACCCTGAGTCATATACGCTTGTGTCTAAAATTGTTGAAGCGAAAGCAACAACGGTAAAAGACATTATTGGCAATACTGAAATCATTCGCCAGGTCAATGCAGAAGAATTTGTGGATGATAAATTTGGTTTGCCAACCGTTCAGGACGTTTTGGCTGAACTGGAAAAACCAGGCCGTGACCCGCGTCCAGAATTCCGTACCGCAAAATTCCGTGATGATATTACTGAAGTGGCTCAATTGACTGAAGGCATGCAGCTGGAAGGTGTAGTCACCAATGTGACTAACTTCGGTGCTTTCGTGGATGTCGGTGTACATCAGGATGGCTTGGTACATATTTCTGAATTAGCCAATGAATTTGTGGCTGATCCGCATAAAGTGGTGAAACCAGGTCAAATCGTACAAGTTCGTGTACTGAACGTCGATGTTGAACGTAACCGTGTCAATCTGTCGATGCGTCCTGAAGGTTCCGAAGCGCCAGTGAAAGCACCACGTCAACCACGCCGTGACAATGAGCAACGCGGTGAGCGCAAGCCACAAGGTAAACGTCCACAGCATGCGCGTCCGCAAGGTGATCGTCCGCATGGCAAGAAACCTCAAGCGGCTAAACCACAAGAAAATAAAATTGGTGGTTTAGGGGCATTGTTATTGCAAGCAGGAATTAAAGGTTCGAAATAAACTGATGAGTTTGTTTGAGAAGTAATTTAATATAAAAAGAGCCGAAAGGCTCTTTTTATATTTTGGGGTGGTTTGTGAATAAAAAGCTTAATGTTATAGTAAATTTTCATCGTTATAGAGCAGAAATAAAAAATTTATTACAACAAAACCTTGAGAGTGCTGAAAAAGTAGATTTTAATATTTTTTTATTAGATATTGATAAATTGTTAATTGATATAAGAAATGAAAAGCAGTCTCTTAAAAAAGGTCTTTATGATCAAAAAAATGATGATTTTTATAAAAATATAGATTTTTTATATAATGAAGAAGATATTGATAATAATACTATAAAAAAGGAAAATCATTTAAAGTTTTGTTAGTTACAAGAAAAATACTTTAAAAATATTAGAAGTATTGTTTTAATATATAGGGTGTTGGAACTCAAAATAAAGAATGAAATCAATGAAGATGAGTTTTTTAATATAATTAATAAAATAGATTTTAGAAGTGGAGTTTATTTTTATAATTTAACTTATTATCTATATTTAATAAATTTCTACTCAATAAGATTTAATGATTTAGATTTTATTGAAAAGATTTTTTCCGATTTTCTAAATTAGACTTCTTGCGTTAGTCAAAATTTAAACAGCCCAAAGCTACATTTTATAAGGTTTTAGCCAATTCAAAAATTAGGTAAAACGATACTTTCGCAAGAGATCTATTATAAAGTTTTAAATATATCTACACACTTTAGTGATGATTATTTTAAAGTATATTACTTCCCGGATAGATTTTATGATCAGAACTTCACCTCTATACTGTTAAATTATAATGAAAATTTAAACAATAGGGTGAGAGTTAGAAAAGACTTAGATTTTGTTCTTTTTTTAAAAAATGTTGCTAATATAAAAATGCTAGATCTTCAAAATCATGTTATTGAAATGCTAACTAATCTTTTAGTTGATTTTGATAGTGAATATGAAAGAAAAGTTGCACATTATACTAATTTTAGTGTTGCTCAATTGCTAGGAACAAATAAAACTAAATTTAGACTAAACTCAACTGACTTTATGAATGATCCATCTGAAGGGAATATTTTATTTGAATACTTGCATCTTAATAAAATTGAATATGATTCACATAATAAAACTTTTTTAAGTTGTTTTACTTTTAATCATAATAGTTTAAATCAATTCAGGTTATATGGTCTGCAGGATAATAAACCGTGTACAGGTGTAAGTTTAGTTTATAACTCAAATTTTTTCTTTAATACCGATACTATGATTATTGATTCTATTAACGAAAATAACTTAGATTCTGTAAATAAAGAAGATTTTAAAAATGGTCTTAAAATTCCTTTATTTCGCTGTGTATATTTAGATTCTTTTACTGGATATTTTGAGGTTGCTAAGAGAAATAAATTTACTTTTTTTCAAGAGATTCAAGATAAATCTTTAAGTGTCAAAAGCTGGGAAGACTATACGAGAAAAATGTCGGGTATCGAAGAAAAAGTAAATAATTCAATGGGTTTTATATTGGTTACATTAAGTGCTATAAAAGGTGAAAATCATAATCTAAAAGTAGATGATCTAAAATCAGCTAATAAAATTATTTCACCTATAAGTTTTCTTTTTAAACATTTTGCATTTCAAGAAGAACAAGAATGTAGAATGGTTGTAATAGATAAAATTGAAAGCGATCATGTAATTTTAGATGAAAATGATAAAACTAAGTCGTATATCGAATATAGTCAGCCCACTAATAGAGATATAAGAAATATTTATATTGGACTTGCGTCTTCATATAAAATGTCTGATTTATTGAAAAAAATGAAAGATTCAGGAGTAAAAAAACTACCCAAAACAATTATCTCTGAAAATCCATATCGTATTTAAATAAAAAACCTCCCGATGGGGAGGTTTTTTATTGGATATTTATGAGTTAATTATCGGAACAATCCAGCTGGTAATAATCAATAAAATACCCAGATGTCCCAGTTTACGTGTCACATAAACCAGTTTAGACGGTGGCTGTTCCAGCTGTTTGGCATACTCTTCCATGGTGATGCCTTGTTTACCTTTACTGGTATATAAAAACACACCCAAATCCAGACAGATCAGAATGGTGCCAATATCTGCCACCAGTTCCATCAGCTCAAATTGCTGGGTATAGAGCGACATGCTAACGCTATAAATCAGATAAAGTCCAAAGGCTATACATGCATATTGCAGGATCACTAAAAATTTCTGCATAAATTTCAACAGTTCAAAAAATTAAGGCAATTATACAAACAATTCGGACAGTCTGCGCCCATTACAAGCTTTGCATCACATCGGCAAAATTCTGCTTCTCGACCAGCTCCAGAAATTCATCTCCCAGGCGCTGACTTTCAGCAATACATTGCTTCCAGAGCTGAATCCGCTGGGCTTGATCCAAACCTTTCAAAGTGAAGTCCTTACGATCCGGTAAACGACCCAAAGGCAAACTTTGCAGATATTCCTGAGAAGGTGAAATTAGCAAAGTTCGTGCCTGATTTTCTGGGCTTGCCGTGCGTTTAAACAGTTTATCGAACCAGCCAGGAGTAATGCTGTCAGTAAAATGCGGATACAGCACGATGCCTTTGCTCTGAAATGGCAGGTCAATATGATAGTCAATCAAGCCGCCATCGCGATAATAACCTTGCGGTGCATCCGGAATATTATTGACCGCTGCCATGACGCCCGGAATAGAGGCAGAGGCCATCAGCCAGGACAAAACACTTTGCTCAGTTAAAGCATGATAGTGTGTGGTAAATCCATCATCGGCAATTTTAAACTGTTCACCCGTATTTGGCTGGCTAATCACACGTTGCATAAAATGGCGACTGTGTTTACGTGCCACAGCGGTAGTTCCGACAATTCCGGCTACAGAGGCGAGCAGGGGGAGCGCCTTATCACTCTGAAAAATGTGTTGGGCTTTAATCGACAATACCGTCAAATGATAATCTGGATGATTCACCAGATCGGTTTCTTTGCCTTGTACCAGATCCAGCAGCATGCCACGACAAACGTCACTGACTTCTTGGCGAGTCATTTTCTTGTGAAAGTATAAATGGGTATACAAGTCGGCAAGACGTTCAGTGCCTGCTTTGGCTCCCCAGGCCGCGACACTGGCAAAACGCCAGCTACCAATGGATGAACCGACTAAGGTTCTACGCTGAGGAGCGCGTGGGAAAAACTCGCCAAAAATGGCCTGATCCAGTCCCTGAATACCAATACCTTTGGGTCCACCTGCGGCACCTGGCACGATATCAATCTGTTCGGGTTGCAAACCTTCTTTCAAAATCAGCTCACGAGCCTGATGCCCAGCGCGGATTTTCAGAGCAGGCGCATGTTTTTGTAAAATATGCATAGAGGTTCAACCCATATTCGACCAGTGAGGACATATTTTAAGCATCTAGTCACAGAGCCCAATGGCAAGATGTATCCTAAGGTGACTTTGCAGTCATAGGAGAGGAGAAAAATAAAAAAACCTGAACAATGTCAGGTCTTTTAAGCAGGTTATTTCAGTTATTTTGCAATCCGCCAGACCGCGAGTATGCTTGCTAGCACAATCAGAATCACTGATACAAACCATGGTGAAATGATCGCAATCGAAAGCAGAATGGCCATGATACTGCCAAAAATCCAGCTACGTTTTTGCTGATGTTCCATTTGCAGGCGCATGCTTTGTAATTCATTGAGCTGCTTGGCATGCCAAGCGGACTGGTTTTTCAAACCGTTCAGGCTGTCGATCATCAGAGTCGGTAAGTCCTGCGCACCCAAAAGTAGATCCGGGATTTTTTGCCCCAGTTCTTTAATATTCTTTTGCGGATTTACCTGAGCCTTGATCCAGTCCGTCAGAATCGGTTTGGCAAGACTCCAGATATCCAGCTCAGGATACAAGTCTGTTCCCAGACCTTCTACATGAACCAGCGTTTTCAGTAATAACATCAGTTGTGGCGGAATTTCTAGGTGGAAACGACGGGCAATATCCATGACCTGAATCAGAATACCGGCAAAATCCAGTTCATGCATCGGTTTGGAAACCATTGGACCCACGGTACGACGCATTTCGCGTGCTAGCGCGTCCTGGTCGGTACCTGGTGGAATCCAGCCTGCCTGATGCACAATCTGAATCAGCTGCATAAAATCGCTGTTCATGACTGCCAGCAGCATACGCGCCACGGTCATCTGATCGTGCTTGGATAGCTCACCCATAATCGCGCAGTCCAGCGCAATAAAGCGCGGATTGGCCGGATTGATGGTTTCTACAAAGACATTGCCCGGATGCATGTCTGCATGGAAGAAGTTGTCACGGAACACCTGGGTAAAGAAAATGGTCAGACCCTTACGCGCCAGATCAGCACGATCCATGCCCAGCTTATCAAAGGTAGCAATATCTGAAATCGGTACACCGGTAATCCGTTCTGCGACCAAGACATCCTTGCTGTCCATATAGACTTCAGGCACATACATCATGCTGGAGCCAGTGAAGTAATGACGCATCCGGCGGGTATTATCCGCTTCCAGAGTCAGGTCTAGCTCATTCAGAATGATCTGACGATAATCCTGAATGATTTCCGACAAATGTAGGGCACGTGCTGCTTCCAGACGCTTTTCCAGAAAATCACCTAACCAGGTGAGAATCTCAAAATCCTGCAAAATCTGATTGCGGATATTCGGACGCGTGACTTTGACGACGACTTCACGACCATCATGCAGGGCAGCGGTATGCACCTGCGCAATAGATGCAGCAGCCAGTGGCTGGGCATCAAAACGGGCGAACAGGGTATTTACATCGGCTTTCAGCGATTCCTGAATGCGCATCTTGGCGACATCGTTGTCAAAGGGCTTAACGCGATCTTGCAGTAATACCAGCTGTTGCAGCACTTCAGGTGGAATCAGATCACGACGGGTCGAAAGTAACTGTCCCAGCTTGATCGCCAGCGGTCCCATTTCTTCCAGTGCCAGTTTCAGCTTGAGCGGATTTTTACGCTCACGGCTGGACCAGGCTGCCGGATGCATACGGATTAAAGATAAAATGTGCCGGGCTTTTTCAGGAAGTTCTTCCGCAGGAAACAACGTGTCGAGTCTATAGTGCGCGGCGATGCGCCAAAGTTCGAGTAAACGTGAAACATGCGGAATCATAAAGCGGTGTACCTAGTATTGAGAAGGAATATGAGGTGTAGCAGGAGTAAATGGCTGATCAGTAGAATCGTCAGATTCAATCTGTGCCTGAAGCTGACGGATTTTGGCTTCAACGCGATCCAAATTCTGGTTCAGGATACGAGTATCCTGATTCAGGTCATCCATTTGCCAGCGCGGGGCAAAGAGACCACTATCTTCTTTCAGAGCATCTTCAGCAAAAAATAACTGGCTTTGTAAAGTGCGTTTTAAATGCTTCGGAGCCAGCTGCAACTTGCCAATTTCATGTGCCAGAGCAGGGCCAATCCAGGGACTTAAATGCGCCGCCAGATCAGGTTCCGCTTGCTGCATGATGCGCTGGATTTCTTGCAGAAGTTTATAGTCACCTTGCAATGGAATATTGCCGACGTCATCAGCAAGCAGCAGCTTGAGCAGCTCTACGACATTATTCACCTGTAGTGTCGCCGTTGCTTCAGGAGTTTGAACATTATTGGCTTCATAAGGGCGCTGTTCAAATATCGAAGAGTCTTCAGTATGACCGCTTGGCGTTGGCTCCAGACGAACCTTGCCTTCATCAAAGAAGACATCGACGGACAGCTGCGGTGAAGTAATGACCACTCGCAGCATTTTTCCAGCCAAAGCATTGAGCTGAATGCGGGTAATCGCATCCAGATCAATCATATGATGAATCAGGCGTTCAACAGCACCGAGTGCGAGAAGTGACCACATATCGGGTACGACCCTTAAAGTTTGAAGCCACGGTGAACGGCAACGATACCGCCGGTCAGATTGTGATAATCACAGTTCTGGAAGCCAGCATTTTCCATCATACCTTTTAAAGTACGCTGGTCTGGATGCATACGGATTGATTCAGCCAGGTATTTATAGCTTTCCGAGTCATTCGCCACGATTTTACCCATGATTGGCAAAGCGGTGAATGAATACAGATCATACAGTTTTGAGAATGGCTCAAAAACTGGTTTAGAGAATTCCAGAATCAGTAAACGACCGCCTGGTTTAAGCACGCGATACATGGCTGCCAGTGCTGCATCTTTATCGGTCACGTTACGCAGACCAAAAGAAATCGTTACCAGGTCAAAGCTGTTGTCGGCAAATGGTTCTAGAGTTTCTGCATTCGCCAGAACGAAATCAACATTGGTACAGCCGGCATCAATCAGACGGTCACGGCCAACATTCAGCATGGATTCGTTAATATCAGACAGTACTACATGACCGGTAGGGCCCACTTCACGGCTAAATACTTTGGCCAGGTCACCTGTACCGCCCGCAATATCCAGCACATGCTGGCCACGGCGCACGCCTGACATATTAATCGCAAAACGTTTCCATAGACGGTGAATACCGAATGACATCAGGTCATTCATGATGTCGTATTTGCTGGCTACCGAATGGAATACTTCAGCCACTTTCTGGGCTTTTTCATCACTGCTCACGGTCTTGTAGCCGAAGTGTGTAGTTGGACCGACGTTACCGGTATTGGCACCGCGTGGCAGGTTATATTTAGGGACAGTTCCAGTCACAGGCGTATCGGTCAGGCGTTGTTCTAGAGATTGTTGCTGACCTTGTGGAGCGCCTTGCGGAAGCGGAGTGGTTAAGAATGGGCTCATTTTGTCTGTCTGTTGTGCCGACTCGGGTGTAGGGGTAGGCGTTTGATTTTCATTCGACATTGGAGTCACTCCTAACATATCAATCGGGTTAATCTTGCATTGCCTGCATAATGACAGATTCTTGGATGTTATTCAGCAATCATGATGCAATTGTTATGAATAATATACAGAAAAATAGGAATATGGGCGGAAATCTTCACCGCCAGTGATCGAATAATTCATATGATTTATCACTGGCAATGTCCTGCCATACAAACCCGAAAATATCAGGATCAGGCAGGACCGCAAGCCTTCCTCATCATGGATGGGAAAGGAGTGTATTATTAGAATGGTGTTGGATCGCCTGAATGCACCTTATCAATAATGCCACGTTCAATCGCAGTAAAGTCATGCACGAATTTTTCTGCCGATTTTAAGGGTTTCATGGCCTGGAAACCGTCCTGCATAAACTCATACATCACCTGAAAATAATATTTATTGGCTGCACCTTTACACATCTTGAATGCCGTATAAACCACAAAGGAACGCATATATTTATCCAGGCTGACACCCAGCTGATCCAGCAATGCCAGCTGTTTCAAGCGTGCTTCCCCCTGATCCAGTTTTAGATAGGTCACACGCATCATTTCATCGGTCAGTGGTGCGTTGGCAGGATAATCCTCTAAAAGCTGGATTGCGACCTGTTCATCCAGTTGTACCGCCAGAATCGCCAGCTCGACGCCTGAGGTTCCGGTTTTCAGGGCATTTTCCGGAATCATTTTTTCTGCTTTATGCGCATATTTCATCAGTCGGGCAATCTGCTCGGCCAGTGCGTCAAAGTCCGGGCCACCGTAGAGCCGGTTCAGGAAATATTCGGCCATCAGCTGGTTATTTTTTTCAGAAAAATGCTGATGATGGCTACGCTGCATCCGTGCCTTTTGCCATGCCTGCACATCCTGTAAACGGCTTAAAATTTCAGGCTGAGTGTGATACTTCAGCTGATAATACTGTTCTAAGAGTTCATCTAATCGGGCAAGTTTGGACATGTATTTTCAAATATGATTTTTCGATCTCAGAATCTTAGAGGGTGTGGAGCAATCTCGCTATGACAAATTGATCAATGATTCCTTATTTGAATGTCAATTTGCTGTTTAAACAGACAATCTAATCGTGTGAAAAACGTTGCTAACGCTATTTTTGCCTTCAGACTCCTCGCTATACTGTCCACAAGAATAAAAGATGAGGGATCTCCATGCGTACAGAAGAACAAATTTTCCAGTTAATGGATGAAGACGAGCTATCCCTTACGCTGATCAATGCCCAGTATGATCTGAGAAAAACCCAAGGTCAGAAAAATGGCAAAAGCCTAATTGTTCTGGTCAATGGAATTGAGCTGGCAGGTAAGGGCGAAGCAGTCAAACAGTTACGTGAATGGGTAGATCCTCGTTATTTGCAGGTGAAGGCCGATCAGCCGCAAGTATTAGGAGAAAAACAGACCTTCTGGCAACCCTATACACGGTTTATTCCTGCCCAAGGCCAGATTATGGTGCTATTTGGCAACTGGTACAGTGATCTGCTCAGAACCACCATGCAGACTGGTGCCATTGATGATGCCCAGTTTGATGCCTATCTGGAAGATATGCGTGTCTTTGAGCAGGATCTAAAAAATAACTATGTGGATGTGGTCAAGGTCTGGTTCGACTTGCCCTGGAAAGTGCTACAAAAACGCCTGGATCAGATTGATCCGAGTGAAATGCAATGGCACAAACTGCATGGCCTGGACTGGCGCGACAAAAAAAAGTACGACACCGTGCAGCGTTTGCGAGAGCGGTTTACTAAAGACGAAGACTGGCTGATCATTGACGGGGAAGATGAGAAACGGCGCGACCAGCAGTTTGCGCAGCATATTTTGCAATCTTTAAAACATTGTCCGAATCATCCGGTTCGAGCCAAGGGACAATGGAAACAGGCCAAAATTCCAGAATTATTGCAGCATCCTTCGCAAGAGCTTGCTAAGACAGAGGACTATAAGGCGGAACTGAAAAAACTGTCTCCTCAGGTGGCCAAGGCGCTGCGCTCAGACCCACGTAATGTGATTTTGCTGTTTGAAGGGATGGATGCAGCGGGCAAGGGTGGAGCGATCAAGCGGATTGTGAAAAAGCTGGATCCCCGTGAATATGAAATCCAGACCATCGGGGCGCCGGAAAAATATGAACTGAATCGACCTTATTTATGGCGTTTCTGGAACAAGCTGCAAACCGATGATGATATCTGTATTTTTGACCGCTCTTGGTATGGCCGGGTGCTGGTAGAACGGGTAGAAGGCTTTGCCAGCCCGGCAGAATGGCAGCGGGCCTATGATGAAATTAACCGATTTGAGCAGGGCCTGATTAACCATCAAACCGTGATTATCAAATTCTGGCTGGCGATTTCCAAGGAAGAGCAGGCCGCTCGTTTCAAGGCGCGTGAAGATACTCCGCATAAGCGCTTTAAAATCACCGATGAAGACTGGCGTAACCGGGAACGTTGGGATGATTATTTAAAAGCGGCAGCCGATATGTTTGAACGTACGTCGACAGAACAGGCACCATGGCACATTATCGCCACTGATGATAAAAACACCGCTCGGGTTGAAATTTTAAAAACAATTTTAAAGCAGCTTCAGGCAGATTAATCTGCCTGAATTTTGAAAAGTTTGGGGGATAAAAAATGGGACGGGAAATTTATTTGCTTTGAGCAATCTGTTTTTGCTGAATATTTTTTGCAGTACGATAGCAATCTTCAACATGTGCTTCAGCAATTTTTTTCATGACAAAATAACCGAGGCTCGCAGCTACCAGTTGACCACCGAGTGGAATGAATTTTGTGACTTGCTTTGTGATCACTTTCGCTGCAACATTGTTCAAAGATTTTTTGACTGCTGTACGTGCTACCACCAAGCCGGAAAACTCGATTCCGCGTTTACGCAGTTCATTCCAGTGCACCTGTTTGGTTGCAGGATCAAACACACTGATCTGTTCAGGGGCCAAACCAAAGCGGGCATTGATCTCCGGGATCAGTTGCGACAGAATGCCGACATCAATGACCACGTCCAGAAATGGTACCGGAATCACGGCTGCTCCGGCAGAATAGTAGGCACGTTTTTTGGTTAGCTCTAAGCACTCGTTGCGAATTCTGTCTAAATCTAAACTTGGATCGATACGATCTGGAATTTTGTCTAATTTCATGGGCATTACCTAAAGCTAGATGTTGTTTTTTTCTGTTAAAACATCAATAAGATGCTTTTTTCAAAGAACTTTTTTGACTGGAGTATGAGTTTTAAAGTGACATAGACAGTTCGGTAAGTATAGTAAATAATCTTTATCATTTTGTAGTACTGCTCTATCTCATTTTTCAGGGGAAACGATGGCAATTCATGTTATTCAGAGTCAACGCATTGATGTGCTTTTGGATAGTATGCTGCGTATCGTCAACCAGAGCGCAAAAAATCCCTTAGCCGTGTTACAGCCGCGGCATTTTATTGTGCCGTCTCATGCAGTCGAGGCCTGGCTCACTCAAAAAATTGCTGAGAAAAAAGGCATCAGCGCCAATACCCAGTTTCATCACCGGATCCGTGCCTTTCAATGGACTTCCTATCAGTGGGTGCTGAATAATCCCAAAGAAGTCGAACAGGTTCGTGAAGCCAATATTCCCAGAATTATTATTAAATGGCGGGTATTTCAGGCACTACGCAAATGTATTTTGCCTGAGCAGATTCCATTAGAGATCGATCATCCGCTGTATTCGATTATCAAACGGATTTATGACAGTGCAGATCGCCTGGAGCAGGGCACAGAAAAGCAGCTGAAAAAACAGAGCATGCTGTATTGGGTATCCGAACAGGTCTCGCGCCTGTTTAGCCATTATATGGATTATCGTGGTTATTGCGCGCGGAATTGCCCGCCACAGGAATGCCGTTGTCCCACCAACTGGTTAGCGTCCTGGGGGCAGGATATCGCGCTCGATCTTGAGCAGATGATCTATATTCCTAAAGATGAAAATGGCCATGAAATTCCGGTGGCAGACTTCGTCAAGATTCAGGCACGCGAACTGGAAGCCTGGCAGCGCTGGCTGTGGCAGCATGTCTTTCAGGATGATTATGCCAAGATTCTGGACATCGAACAGATGTACTGGGAACGTCTGGAAAATGAAGATACTCAGGCACAGGCTTTAAAACGTTTGCCACAACAGGTCGTGGTCTTTACCTTGCTAGAATTGCCACCGAGTCAACTGGATTTCTTGCGCCGTCTCGGCCAATACATCGATATTTATATTTTCCACTTTAACCCATCACAGGAATATTGGGCCGATAGTGTCGATCCGGACTGGAAAGCACGTTATGACCTTGGCGTGCAGGAACGTTTCATCAAGAAATTTGAAAAATCTCAGGGACGTTTGCCGACTGATACCGAAATCCAGCATTTCTTTGCTGCTTTTCAGCTGAACTTTAATGCCGAAGACCGGGAATCGCGGCATCCCTTGCTGACCCGCTTTGGCAAGCAGGCGCGTGATCATTTCTCGTTATTGTCTAAACTGTCTTCAGGTGAAGAAGGTCTCTGGGCTGATGCTTTCGTGGATGAGTATCAAGACAAATTGCTGGCCAAGATCCAGTCGGATATTCTGTACCTGCTGGAACCGGAAAAACACCAGTATCCGCTTAAACCCGACGATGATTCGGTGCAGCTTCATGTCTGCCATTCTTCACTGCGCCAGCTGGAAGTTTTAAAAGAACAAATGATTCACTGGCTGGCTCAAGGTACCGAAGATGCCCCACGTCAGCCGAGCGATATTCTGGTGCTGGCCCCGAACTTGAAAGAGCTGGAGCCGGCGATTCGGAGTGTCTTTGCACCACCACCGCGAGAACGGGAAGGCAATAGTCAGCGTCTGCAAAAAGACAGCCTGTATCTGCCAATCCAGATTGCCGGGGTGTCCCGACTCGATGTCAGTAATGCCTGGCGTGCGGTACTGGGCCGGATTCAGCTGGTGCATCGACGTTTCAGTATTGAAGATTTTGCCGACTGGCTCAGCCTGAATGCCACCCAGCAACTTTATGCACTGGACTATACCCAAGTTGAGCGCATGTTGCAGTTACTGGGTGAAGCGGGCTTTAAACGCGGTCTGGATCAGCAGCATTTACAGCAAAGCCTGACTGCCGGTGATGAAGACTACCGCTTCAGTTTTAAGTTTGCGCTGGATCGGCTGGCACTTGGACTTGCAGTGCCAGAACATGCTCTGTTTCAGGACACCTTAAGCTATGCTCAGGTCTTGAGTAGTGATTTTCCTCTCATTTCGACTCTGATCCAGATTTATCAGGATCTGGTACAACGCCGTGACTGGCTGATTTTGCATGAAAAGGGACAACGTACCCCGGTAAAAACCTGGCTGGAATATCTGCGTGAAGACTTGAATGAGTTCCGTGAAGCCGGGGTTAAGTCCTCAAAGACGGTCGCAGAAATCATTGACAAGCAGATGCGGATGCTGACGTTGGCCGATTACCATGATCAGGATGATCCGCAGGCCAGCCAGGAGCTGGTCGCCTTAAGTCTGCCATTGCCTTATGTACTGGAAGAAATTCAGAATACGCTGGAGATGCAACTGGATCAGGCCGAGCCGACCGGACAAATTACCTTTAGTCAAATCGGCCAGATCCGTCCGTTGCCGTATAAGCTGGTGGTGATGCTAAATCTGGATACCGGTAAATTCCCGAGCCGGAATCAGCAGGTGCCATTTGACTTGATGAACAGCCTAAAGCCGCAACTAGGGGATCGTTCCCGTCTGGATGATGACCAGGGTGCTTTTCTGGATGCATTGCTACTGGCGCAGGACAATTTATGGCTATTCTATAATGGTTTTGATGTTGATGACGGAGAAGCACGTGATCCATCCACTTCATTGCAGGAACTGATCCAGCATATTGCCTTGATTTGTCACTCAGACCAGCCCGATGCTGAAGTCGATGAAACGGTTGAGCTCAATGGTTTGAGCGTGGCCAAGCATATCCGTCAGCTCTATCATGTGCATTCATTACAGCCTTTTGACCCGATCGGTTATGTGGAATCTCATACTCCACGTTATCAGACTCAGTGGTTTGCTGTAGCAGAATATATTCGCAGTGCAGAGGGCAAGCGCAGCAGCTGGATCAATGCCCATTATCCGGCACTGATGCAGAAAGAAATCCGGGTGCTCAAAGGGGATGAGTGGATTCGTGACATGATTTTCCCGGCACGCCTATTCCTGAAAAGTGTCGGTATTTCCAGTGTGAGATATGCCGATCTGCCAAGTTCACGAGAACCCTTATTGCTGAATAAACTGGAACAGTATCAGGTTCGGGATTTTCTGCTGCAACAGGATCAAAAGATTGAGCCACAGCTGATGCTGGACCGCTTGCCGGTCGGAAAAACTCAGGAAGCGACTTGGCTCAGCAGTCAGCAGGAACAGCAATCACTGAAAGAACGTTTATTGCAACTAAATAAAGAACTGACACCTGTAACGCAGCAAACCTGGCAATATAATCCTGAGCTGCTGATCCATATTACCTTGCCACAAGTGCCGCACAGCAGTTACTGGCTCAGCATGCAGTCTTCTTCGGCTTCAGAGAAACGTCGAGCACAGGTCTGGCTGGAATATTTGCTCTGGCTGGCCTATCTGAATAATGACGAGTTGTCGCCACAGCTGGAACGGATTGTCATTTTCAGCAATAAAACCCTGAAATTCTCTGGACTGCGTTCTAGTCAGGCACGTCATCATTTACAGGCCTGGCTGAAAGCCTGGAAAGTGGGACAGACTCAGCCGCTGGTATTGCCAGCCGAATTGCTGATGAAAAAGGCCTGGGAATGGACTAAAAATGAACAGGGGCAGATTACCATTGCCGAGATGCAGGAACTGCTAAAGGCCTGGAACAACAGCTATGAAAGTGCCAAACCATTGACCTCAGATGAATCTACTCAGCTACATCAGGACTGGCAGTTTATTTTGCAGGATCAGGACCCGGATCTGGCCTTGCAACGCTGCTGCCATGACTTTGCTCATGCGTTATATGCACCGATTCATGAATATCTGGAATGGATAAAAGAATAATGACCATGTTACCCAACCAGAACAAAAAGATTTCAACCAATCCGATTCAGGACATGCGCTTTAGCGGCCTGCACTGGATTGAAGCTTCCGCGGGTACGGGTAAAACCTATACCTTATCCAGTTTGATGGTACGGATTTTTCTGGATCAGTATTATCCGCATCAGGTCATTGCCACTACCTTTACCCGTAAGGCCACAGCTGAACTGAAAAACCGGGTACGTCTCAGAGTCGAGGAAACGTTGGCCTTCATTCAGCGTCATCAGGAGCTGAATTCAGTCGAAATCACCGCCAAAATCCAGGCTGAATCGGATCCGCTGTTCCAGCAGGTGTTGAAAGATTATGGCTCACGCATGGATTACGCCCGGCGCCGTTTACGTCTGGTACTGAACCAGCTAGATGAGCTGTTTGTCGGGACTCTGGACAGCTTTAGCCAGAAATTATTGCGTGAATTTGCCTTTGAAAGCGGCAGGATTGAACGGGCGGAACTGACTGAAGATCAGGACCTGTACATTCAGCAGCTGATTCATGATGTACTGCGGGAATGGATCCAGCAGCAGCCGCAATATATGGTCAATCATCTGTATCTGCAAAACCTGTTGAAACCAGTAGAACACTATACCGGACTAGTTCGTGATGCCTTGAATTTCCGTGTGCAATACTTTCAGAAGGTAGAAAAAGTCGAATGGGATCTGGCTGAACTAGAGCACTGCATCCAGCGCCTGTTCGATGTACATGAACATGAAATTGAGATCATTCGGGAGTATTGCCAGAATTCTCCCAAGTATTTTCATAAAAGTTTTTTGACCAGATTAAGTGACGTTTGTGAAAACTTTATGACCTGGATGGCGGCACTGAAAATCAAAGGCGTGATGAGCTTTTTTGATCCAGAACTGCATGCGATCTTATTGAATCTGTGTTATTTGCGCCGTAAGAAAACCGATTTTCAGCCGACGACTCAAGTGTTTAACAAAAGCTGTCCGGAAGCAGAGCAGCAGCAGATTCTACATAATAATCTGATTCAAGCCATTGATGGATTGTGCGAAGTCAAAGAGAAGATGGATGCACAGCTGAAGCAGCTGACCACCTATCTTGAATATCATATTATTCGCAGTGTGCAGAACCGTCTGCCACAAACCTTGCAAAAACAGGGTGAAACAACATTTTCCCAACAAATCCGTACTCTGGCTGAAGCTCTACAGGGACAGCAAGGTCAGCGTTTTGCCCAGTTTGTACAGGCGCGTTATCCACTGATTCTGGTGGATGAGTTTCAGGATACCAATCAGGATCAGGATGATCTGCTGGCTAAAATCTGGCGCGATCCGAACCGGGTAAAAGCCGGCTGTATGATCATGGTCGGGGACCCGAAACAGGCGATTTACGGTTTCCGTGGCGGCGACATGTTGACCTATAACAAGGCGCGTGCTGATGTGCTGAAAAAGCAGGGCCGTGAATACACCTTGATCCAGAACCATCGCTCGGTAAAACCTCTGGTCGAGGTGGTGGACGCGTTGTTTCAACGCCAGATGGATTTTGGTGAACAGGTGCATTACACCCTGATTCAGGCGGGAAGCAGGCCCCATCCGGATTTAATCGATAAAACGCTGAGTAATCCGTATCCACTGCGCTGGATTCAGCTCGGTGAACAGGACGTTGAAGCCGATCAGGTGGTCTGGAAAATTCGCCAGTTATTGAATCAGTCTGAACAGCAGCAACTATATTTCCAGCAAGGTGACAACGTTCAGTACTTAAAAGCAGATGATATTGCCGTCCTCAGTTTTGGCCATTATGCGCTGGAACAGGTCAAGCAGTGTCTGCAATGCATGGGTATTCCCTGTTATAAGGAATCCAAGCAGAGCGTCTTTGCCAGCCCGGTGGCTCAGGATGTTGCAGCTGTTCTGACCGCGATCATGGAACCTTTTAATGAAGCCAAAGTCAAACGTGCCTTATTGACCCGTTTATTGGGTTTTAACCTGAAAAAGCTAATCGAACTGCAAGAGCAGAGTGAAGGTCTAAGCCGTTATATTGCCGATTTTGATGCCATCCGGGAAATGTGGTTTGAAAAAGGGTTTCTGACGGCCTGGAATTATGCCTTAAACCTATTTCAGGTCTGGACTAATCTGGTCGCGAGTCAGAGTCTGGACAATGAACGGGTAGTGGTGAATTTACGTCATCTGACCGAAATTCTGTGTCAGCAAAGTGAATATTATCAGGGTGCTCAAAAGCTGTATCACTGGTATTTGCGTCAGTTGCAATCACCTTCCGGCAAGGACAACGAAAAAGAACGCAAACTCTCTGGCGATCATGGGGTACAGCTTTTAACCATCCATGCTTCCAAAGGACTAGAATTCAAAGTAGTGTTCCTGTTGGGTGCCGATGCACCTTTTGATGTAAATAAGGGGAATCTGAACTTTTCCCTGTCAGCTGCGGAAAATGTACTGGAACAATCCCGGGTGATTGCAGTCAATCATAAGGACTTGCATGAGCAGGCGATTTTGCAAAATGCGGCTCGGAATGCCGCAGAAAATCACCGGCTTTGGTATGTGGCACTGACCCGGGCCAGTCACCGGGTTTATGCCATGCTGCAAGATCAGAGCGGACAGGCGGATTCAGGTCTGGCGTTCTGGCGTGGACAAGGTGAGGCGGTCTTTCAGCATGCCTTAAGTCTGCTTGAACCACCTCTGGCTTCTGAGCCGCCTAGAATTGTGGCAAAACAGACAGAAGCACCGTTACAGATGCAGGCTCATCCTTTACCGGAGCGACAGTTCTATCCGCGGACCAAAACCAGTTTTACTGCACTGTCAAAGCATCTCCCGCATCAGGCAATATTGCAGGATGATCTAGTCATCGCTTCTGAACGTCCAGACAGTGCCGCAGATGAAATGAATCTGCTGGAACTAGAACAGCAGGTAGCCAGTCAACCACTGGACTGGATCAAGCTAAATTTTCCAAAAGGCACGGTGGCGGGAACTTTCCTGCACAGTATTTTTGAGCATATCGATTTTCAGGATCGCAGTTACTGGAATCTGGAAATCCGTCGCCGTTTTAAAAATACAGCGCCACAGATCTGGCAGGAACTGAAAGAGAAATTTCATCAGGCCTTTCATGTTCGTTCATTGTTACAGCAGGCATTTACTCCGGGCTATCAGACGGCCTGTGTGAATTTACAGACCCTGTTCAGTCAGGTGGCCCGTCAAGGTCAAATGCAGCCGGAGAAATTGCAGCAGAGTATGCAAAAAGTACTCTCCAGCCTGAATTATAAAATCCTGACCGGAATTCGCCTGCATGATCAGAGTGAAGCTTATCGTCAGGAATGGCAGCAGTTTTTCCGTTCCGCTCAAACATTCGATCACTCTGAATGGTTGAACTTCTTAGGGCAGTTTCAACGCTATGTTACAGAACTGGATGATGAGCCTTTTATCCAGTTTTTCGAACAGGAAATGGCGCAGATGACGCCTGCTGAGACAGCAGCACAACTGGATGTAGAAACCGTTTTTCAGCAGGCATTCGATCATTTCATTGATGAGATGATTGAAGATCTTCTGCTCAATCGGGTTCATGACTGGCTCAAAGAAATTCTGGCTGCACCCCTACAGGCAGAGTTCAGCCTGGAGCAGTTGCAGCAAGGTACTTATTTGTCTGAATTCCCGTTTTACCTGTCTTTAACCGATGTGCCGTTACAGATTCGTCAGATCCAGCACCTGTTTGCCGAGCATGATATTCTCATGCCTGATTTTAATGAGGCAAAATCAGCACGCTATCTGACCGGATCTATCGATTTGGTTTATTTTGATGGGCAGCGCTATCATATTGCCGATTATAAAAGCAATTTTCTCGGGCCGGATCAGCAGCATTACACGGCCGAGGCCATCCAGCAGAATATGACTCACTCCAGTTACTGGCTGCAAGCGGCATTATATCTGGTGGCATTGCATCGTTATCTAAGCGTGAACATGCAGGGATATGACATGCAGCAGCATCTAGGTGGAGCGACTTATCTGTATCTGCGCGGTATGAATGGTCAGGCTGAACAAGGCGCTTATCACTGGCAGCCTAGTCTGGAATTTATTCTAAAACTGGATGAAATTCTGGGCTATTTTGAGCAGAAAAAATCAGCATAATTTTGATGATTTATAAAATTTTAAGAGTTTAAACAGAAGATTATCCTGTGGATAACTTTGAGGATAACTGTGTGGAAAATGAGCAAATTCACGTGTCTCAGCAATCAGCCCATTTAATGGCCTGGATTGACTATCTATGTCAGCCACCATTCAGTTCGGCGACTTTTGATGCTGCCGCAAAATTGCTGATTCAGCAGCTCCTTGAGGCGATGCAGGAGGGTAATAGTTGTATTCCGGCCAGTGCCGAGCAAACAGCTCTATTGCATCATCTGGTGCTGGATCGGAGTCAGCAGGCTCAGGGTATTGCACCCTTTATTTTTGAAAACCAGCAATTGTATTTATACCGCTACTGGCAGCTGGAGCAGGCGGTCGCCACCCAGATCGCCCGGATCAAGTCACAAGCCATCACGCCAGTAAATTTAAGTGAGCGTGATCATAACCTCCTGACAGATCCACAGCAAAAGCAAGCGCTGGAAATGGTCGCTAAGCAGGGACTGAATATTATTACTGGTGGGCCAGGAACAGGTAAAACCTATACCTTGGCACATATGATTGCGGTACTGCATGAAGCCTTACCCAATATCCGGATTGCGATGGCCGCTCCGACGGGTAAAGCGGCGCAGCGGATGCAGGAAGCCTTGCAGAAAGCTTTACATAGTGAAAAATTACAAGCTTTTGAGCTGGAGACTTTAAAGCAGGTTCAACCTGTTACTTTGCACCGCTTACTGGGCTTGGGGCGGTTGGGACGCTCCCGGTTTCATGCCAAGCAGCCTTTGCCTTATGATGTGATCGTGGTCGATGAAGCATCCATGCTGGACTTAAGCCTGTCACAGATGCTCCTTGCTGCAGTGCCAGATTCAGCCCGCTTAATTCTGTTAGGCGATGCAGACCAACTGGCCTCGGTGGATGTCGGCACTGTACTGGCAGACTTGCAGCAGACTTCTGTTCTGGCAGATAACCGGGTCAATTTAATCACGACGCGCCGTTTTGCCTCAGGCGCCCGAATTGGTGCGATGGCATACTTTATCCAGCAGGAGCATGTTCCAGCATCAGTTTTAAACCAGTTTGAACAGCAAGTGGTTGCTGCGAGTGAGCTGCAAGTAATTGCACTGGACCAGGTAGAGATTGACCAGCTGCAACTGCAATATCTGCCAGAAATAAACCCAACTACAGGTCTCCAATTAGACCCATATTATGATCAACTGATGTATGGCTATCAGGCTTATGCGGACGCGATCAAACAGGCTCAGGATCAGACTGATTTCGAGCAATATGTGCAGCAGGCAATTCAGCACTTTGATCATTACCGGATTCTCACCGCAATCCGGCATGGTGATCTGGGTTTGAATAAAATCAATCAGCAGATTGAACAGCGTTTTCTGGCCAGTGTAGGCAAGTTAAAACAGGGCGACTGGTATACCGGCCGACCAGTGATGATGACTTATAACGATTATCAGCTGGGTCTGTCCAATGGTGATATTGGAATCTGTTTCTGGAGAGAACAAGAAGGACAATCACAATTTGAAGTATATTTCCCGAGTCTGGAAAAATGGGTGCTGGCGACACGCCTGCCAAAAAGTATAGAAACAGCTTTTGCTTTGACGATTCATAAATCGCAAGGTTCAGAATTTACTCATACGGCTGTAGTACTTGATCAACAAGCCAAAAATTTACTGAGTAAGGAACTGATTTATACAGCGATTACTCGAGCTAAAAAAGTCGTGAGCTTGCTGGTAGATCGTGATGCTTTTACACAAGCGCTATGTGTAAGAACCACACGAATGAGTGGTTTAAGCAAAAAAATACTTGAACAATGTAACAATGTATTGGCAAAAAATAAATAACTTTTGTAGGTAAATGCTTACATGGATTCAGGAAATTGGCGCATGGAGCTTTTAATCGGTTTTTGAGAAGATTGGTCACACAAAAGAACTCAACACGGAAAGTTGGGTATAAATCGCATAATAAGAACAAGAATGTCACCAGACAGCGAACTTACAGTGAAGTAAGTGAAAGAGGAAGCTTACAGCCGCTAAGCCTTGTAGTTTTGGGAGAGACTACAAGGCTTTTTTATATCTGCCGTTAATAGAATTTTGCCGTAATCTTATAGAACGATAAAATTGGCAGAATAAGTAAATTTAAGTAAATAGCGTAATTAAAAGATATATAAGTGTAATATTTTGCAAATTTCGATGATAATTTTGTACGTAATGGCTTACAGCCAGTGAGGATAAATGCCTCTATGAGCATTTCGACAATATGGCAAAATCTACCACACAAGGAAGTTATTTTTAGTCAGGAAGATTTGAAAATAATAAAGCGTAAAACGCACTAAAAAAACAATAAATAAAAAATGATAATAGAAGAAACTACAGCGCGAAAAAGCCCGAGTTTACTCGGGCTTTTTTTTATCATTTATTTCTAAGCGCGACCAGAAATATTTTAAATATAAAAAGATCAGTTAATTTCTGCAGTTATCTAAACAGCTACTCATAAGCCAGATCAAGTCCAATTCCTGAAATTATGTGTAAATTGAACCATATGGAATTTATTCATATCAGTAAATAAGCCAAGGCAGCTGGCAGCCAATACCATCAAAATTCATGATCTATTTTTGCAATCTGACGCAATTTCCCTTAAAATATGCAACTTGCTGTAGTGATGCACGGCAGTCAATGTATTGAATTCTCATTACTTTGATTTTTATCAAGATATATAAGCATCTCGGAGAAATCGAATGGCTTTAACAAACGCAGATCGCGCAGAGATCATTGCTAAATTTGCTCGCGCTGAAAACGACACTGGTTCACCAGAAGTTCAAGTAGCTCTTTTAACTGCTCAAATCAATGACTTACAAGGTCACTTCAAAGAGCACAAACACGACCACCATAGCCGTCGCGGTCTGATCCGTATGGTTAACCAACGTCGTAAGCTTCTTGACTACCTAAATGGTAAAGACCACGGTCGTTATGTTGCATTGATCGGTGCTTTAGGTTTACGTCGTTAATTCGATTTAAACTTTATTTTCGGGTTTATTGCATGCCTTGTGCTTTATTACTGAAAACTAAAGTCGGTTTAGCCTTTGGCTAGATCAGGGGAAGGGGCGAATGTTCGCTCCTTCTTTGTGTTTAAAAATAGTGTTTATTTCTGGTGAGGTCGGCTTCTAAGCTTTGTCATTTACCCGTGCATTTGGACGTGAATGCCAAACCTTAGGGGTCTCCACTAGAATAAAATCAGGAAAAAATAAAACATGTCGATGTTTAATATTGTTCGTAAAGAATTCCAATTTGGCCAACATCAGGTTGTCCTAGAAACAGGTCGTGTTGCGCGTCAAGCCAATACCGTATTGATTACCATGGGCGGCGTAACTGTATTAGTTGCTGTTGTTGCTCAACCCACTGCTAAAGCAGGTCAAGACTTTTTCCCGCTGACTGTTAATTATCAAGAAAAACAATACGCAGCTGGCCGTATTCCTGGTGGTTACGGTAAACGTGAAGGCCGTGCATCTGAAGCTGAAACGCTGATTTCACGTCTGATCGACCGTCCAATTCGTCCATTGTTCCCAGAAGGTTACTATAACGAAATCCAGGTGACTGCGACTGTTGTGTCTTCTGACAAGACTATGGAAGCTGACATTGCAGCAATGCTGGGTACTTCTGCAGCACTTGCGATTGCAGGTACACCATTCCGTGGTCCAATCGGTGCGGCACGTGTGGGTCTGATCAACGGTGAATACGTTCTAAACCCAAGCTTTGAACAATTGAAGGAAAGTGATCTTGATCTTGTCGTTGCAGGTACGGAATCTGCAGTACTGATGGTTGAATCGGAAGCGAAAGAACTTTCGGAAGACCAAATGCTGGGTGCAGTATTGTTCGGTCATGATGAAATGCAAATCGCGATCCAAGCAATCAAAGAATTCGCGACTGCAGCTGGTGCGAAAGAATCAACTTGGGTTGCACCTGAGAAAAACGAAGACCTTCGTGCAAAACTGAAAGAAGCATTCGAAGCGAAAATCTCTGAAGCATATACCGTTGCGGTGAAACAAGACCGTTATGCAGCACTTGATGCACTTCAAGCAGAAGCGCTAGCTCAGTTCGTTCCAGAAGGCGACGAAACTGGTCTTGCTGATGACGTAAACGAATTATTTGAAGATCTTAAATACCGTACCGTACGTGACAACATCCTGTCTGGTAAACCACGTATTGACGGTCGTGATACTAAAACTGTTCGTGCCCTTGATGTACAGGTTGGCGTATTAGAGCGTGCTCATGGTTCTGCATTATTCACACGTGGTGAAACTCAGGCATTGGTCACTACTACTCTGGGTAATACTCGTGATGCGTTGATGGTAGATACCCTGGCTGGTACCAAAACTGATAACTTCATGCTTCACTACAACTTCCCTGCATACTCTGTAGGTGAAACAGGTCGTGAATCTGGTCCTAAACGTCGTGAAATCGGTCACGGCCGTCTAGCTCGTCGTGGTGTTCAAGCCGTGCTTCCAGCAGCTGACCGCTTCCCGTACGTAATCCGTATCGTATCTGACATCACTGAATCTAATGGTTCATCTTCAATGGCGTCTGTATGTGGTGCTTCTCTATCATTGATGGATGCCGGTGTTCCACTTAAAGCACCAGTTGCGGGTATTGCAATGGGTCTGGTGAAAGAAGGCGAACGTTTCGCAGTTCTTTCTGACATCCTGGGTGACGAAGACCATCTTGGTGATATGGACTTTAAAGTAGCGGGTTCTGCTAACGGTATTACTGCGCTACAAATGGACATCAAGATTGAAGGTATCACCGAAGAGATCATGGAAGTTGCATTGAACCAGGCTTATGCAGGTCGTATGCACATCCTGAATGCAATGAACCAAGTGATTTCACGTGCTCGTCCAGAAATTTCTATGCACGCACCAACTTTCCAAGTGATCAACATCAACCCTGACAAGATCCGTGACGTGATTGGTAAAGGTGGTGCAACGATTCGTCAAATCACTGAAGAAACTAAAGCTGCGATTGACATCGAAGATAACGGTACAGTACGCGTATTTGGTGAAACTAAAGCTGCTGCACAAGCTGCGATTGCAAAAATCCAAGCGCTGACTGCTGAAGTTGAGCCAGGTACCATCTACACAGGTAAAGTGATTCGTATCGTTGAATTCGGTGCGTTCGTGAACATTCTGCCGGGTACTGACGGTCTGCTTCACATTTCTCAAATCTCTAACGAACGTATTGCCAACGTGGCTGACGTATTGAAAGAAGGTCAGGAAGTGAAAGTACAAGTTGCTGACGTTGATAACCGTGGTCGTATTAAATTGACAATGAAAGACATCGAACAAGCATAATTCGATGACTTTTTAAGTCTGAAAAAGCCCGCATCATGCGGGCTTTTTTATTTGGACAGATTCTTTATTTAAGAGCCAAGTAAGCGTCCGCTGAACCCCATGTCTATTTTTTAATTTGAGTTGGATTTCCAGCGGTGTGGTAGCAATTCTTCTATTTGGGTCACTTTATGGGTCGGCAATCTTTTCAGCACATCACTTAAATAGGCATACGGATCCAACCCATTCAGCTTTGCTGACTGGATTAAAGTCATGATGTTTGCCGCTCGCTGACCACTACGCAGCGAACCTGCAAATAACCAGTTCTTACGTCCCAACGCCCAAGGCCGCACTTGGTTTTCCACCCAATTATTGCAAATCGGTAGATTGCCATCATCCAGATAGCGGCTTAAAGCTGGCCAACGCTTCAGAGTGTAATTGATGGCCTTGGCGGTTGGAGAACTCGATGGCACCGTCAGTTGATGCTGGTTGAGCCATTCATACAGTTGTTGCATCACCGGTTGGCTATGCTGTTGTCGGTATTCGCGGCGGTGTTCTGCTGTACTATCGGTCTTTTTCCTGAGTTCTGCTTCTATCGCATACAGTTTCTGAATCAGCACTAATGCCTGTTCAGCGATCTGACTTTTCCCAGTCACATGTAGCTCATGGAATTTACGACGCGCATGCGCCATGCAGCCCACCTCAATGACATCGCCTGATTTAAAGCGTGCTTTATAACCACTGTAATCATCACAGACCAGATGGCCCTGCCAGCCATTCAGGAACTCTTCTGCATGCTGACCTGAACGGCTATCCTGAAAGTCATAGATCACCGCTTGAACTGGATTGTACTGTGTAGTGGCATAGGCCCAGACATAACCTTTCTTCGGTTTTTTCTCATCATCACCCATCCGCATGATGGTGACTGGTGTTTCATCGGCATGGATCACCCGCTGTTGCAGCACCACCTGTTTTAAGGCATTGGCCAGAGGTTCCAGTTCTACACCGCAGCGACCAATCCAGTCAGATAACGTGGATCTGGACAGATCAATGCCCGCCCGCTGATAGATCAGGCGCTGACGGTACAGCGGCAAATGATCGGCATACTTCGATACCAGCACATGGCTGAGCAGTTCAGGACTGGCAATACCTTTATCAATCACATAGGCGGGCATCGCTTGCTGAGTCAGGGTGTCACACTGATCACAGACCCATTTGCCACGTACATGCTGTTCCTTATAGAACTGTGCCGGTCTGAAATGCAGTTTTTCACTGATATCTTCGCCGATACGACGTAACTGGCAGCCACAACTGCATTGGGTTGATGCAGGTTCATGCTCAATACGGATGGTGTGTAGATGATCGGGCAGCAGTCGACGTTTAGGTTTGTTGACTGTGGCTTTGTGTGTCGCTGCATCAGTTTTATCTGCATTCAGCCGTTCCAGTTCCAGATCAACAGCGGCAATATCTTCTTCGACCGCTTCATCCCAGAGATGGATTTGTTTTGCGGTGAGATGTTCGTTTTTACTGTCGAATTTGTGCTTTTTAAACAGCGCAAGTTCATGCTCGTATTTTTGATTGAGAATGGAAAGATGCTGAACTTTGGCATCTAATTGCAGATTGGATACTTCAAGATGCTGAACTTTGGCATCTAATTGCTGGTTTGATTGTGCCAGAGACTGATGTTGCATTGCCAACTGTCTAGTAAATTCCAGCAGTTGTTCATGGGTCAGTTGGCTTAAATCAGGCAGTGTATTCATGACCGCAGTATGCCTGAGGTCATGAGAAGAATGAAATAGAACGTTTGGAGAATAGCAACTTGGACCAAGCTAGTTTAGAGCATTGTGACCACTTGCTGTCGTCCAATGCGCTGCCAAGGCAAACCCTGGATCAGTGCCTGTAACTGTTCTGGGCTGAGGGCTACGCTTTCACCCTGGTGAACTTTAGCCCAGTGAAATTTTCCCTGTTCCAACCGCCGAGCACACAGCCAGATCCCCAGTCCATCATGTACCAGCACTTTCATGCGATGGCCACGTTTATTACAGAACAGGTAAGCACAATGCGGTTTGATGTAGCCAAAGGCTCTCACCACCTGAGCCATGGCCGTATCCATACCTGCACGCATGTCCATGGGCTGAGTAGACAACCAGATTTCATCGATACGGATCATGTTGTAAGTGCCTTGAGTAATTTTGCTAAAGCAGACATTTCTGATACTTGCCATTTCAAGCCAATTTCTGCTTTTGAGTGGGGTAAAGTAATTTGAACCGTTAACATGCCAGTAGAAATAGGATCTAATGGTGCAGAGCAAGATAAGGCAATAAATGCAGGTTTATTCGGTAGTAGTGAGCGATCATTCCCTGGCTTAGCATCAATTAAGCGAATCCATTTGGATACAAGATTTGTATTCAATCCATGTTGCAAAGCGACCGAAGCAATTGAAACCTCCGATGCTTTACACGCCTGAACGATCTGCTGTTTAAATTCAGCACTATATGTTCTTCGTTTTATCGTAAGAGATGCGATGGATGTCTGGTTATTTGTAGTCATAAATTTAAGTTCCCACTTGTTTTTAAGTGAGGACTAAATTAAGGCTTATAGGACGAATTCATAAGGTGTGTTCAGCGGACGCTTACAGAGCCAAGATCATTTAATAATCACATTTTAAGTAAAACGGATGATTAAGCCTTGTATTGAAACACTCTTGGTTGAGAAAGCTGTTCTCATTCAGGTAAGCGGATCGGCTTCAGAATTTTTTAACATGCGATAAATCTCGTCTTTTAATTTCAGTTTTTTGCGTTTAATCGCATCGATATCATCATTGATATGATTGACTGGATCGAGTTCAAGCTGGCTAATCTGTTTGTCCAATTCACTATGTTCCTCAAACAGTCGGGCAAAGTACGGATTTTCCTCACGTAATTGCACAATTAAATCACGGTATTCTGGGAACATATATTTGATCTTTTTATTGCAGTCTTTGGTTTTCATAGGGATATTTATCACTCAAAAAATAAAAGAAAAAAGCAAAATATGCCCTAGTCCGCATTGATTTAACTCAAGCAGACCGGACATTAAAAGACATTACTTGAAATGCAGATGTTTCACCTCGCGACGTAATTCCTGCACTTCATCAATGAGATCCAGCATCATGGCAACGGCACTAAAGGAAGCATCAAAATCACGCTGCAAACGGTAAGCCCGTTGTGCTCGAGTAATATCTTCCCCGAGGAAGGTACCAGGATGCGTTTTAGAACGGTTCGGCAAAATTCCATGTTCAATGAGTTGCATCACCCATTCCGGACTTTGGCCACATGCTTCAGAAAAGTGGAACAAATCAAAGGTACGATCATCCATGATTTCAGAGGGGATATAACCGTTGGAAAAGTTTTCTCTATATTGAATTGTAGTCATAGCTCTACTCCTTAAACAGCCAGGCTTGAGACATTCAGAAAGGAAGGTCGTCCTGAAGTAGGGGAATGCCATAATATTTTATGGCCGCTGCGCTGTGCCCTAACGGTATGGGATGCTATTTGAACCAGCATCCTACCTAGAAGAGGAACTCTTATCCTATGGAAATCCTGCTTGAACCTGAACAGCTCAGTCTGAGCAGGGAAACAAAGATCTAGGCGGGCATCTGTTTTTATAGTTTTATCTGTCATTTGCAAACCATCCGTTGTTTGCAACACACATTTACCCATGCCGATCAATTGAGGAATACATGTTGCATGGATACTCTGTTCCAGAGTCCGTAGCAGATTGAATTGCAGCTGAAGATAGATCATTGTGTGAATAAAAAATAACCGTCTTCGATTCATTATTATGAGTTTGGGCTAAGGGAAACAGTTTTTATTTGTACTTAATTGTTTCAAATCATAACCATTAAAAAAGCCCCTGAAACAGGGGCATGGAAAACTGAAAAAAATTAGTATTTTATCCAGGTAACACTGCGTCCGATAACCGAAACGCCTACATAACCACGCAGGGTCAGGCGTTTGCCATTGGCGCTTAAACGTGCTTTACCTTTGTAAACTTTACCGCTGATTGGATCAAGTACCTTGCCATCATGGAATTCGCGAGGTTTTTTTGGGTCTGCCTTAAAATCCCAGATAAATGGCAAGCCAATAAATGGTTTATTCTTAAGCTGTCCTGGACATTTGCTACAGATTCCCAGTTTTTCTGCACCTGGCAGGCTGCGGGTTTCTACGATAATTCCCTCATAGCTACCATCTGGTTTTTTGCGGATTTCGACATCAGCACGAGAATAACCGGATTGATCATCGATAGTCTTCCATTTCCCCAGTAGTGGATCTTCAGAAGCAAGGCTTAAACCTGCTACTGTTGCCAATGTGATCCCCATCATTAAGCGACTTAAAATTTTCTTCATAACATGCCTGTTGATCAATGATTATTCATATTAGACTTATTACTCTAATTTATTTATAAATTGTAACAAAATCAATAGTATAAATTGTGATGAGATTGGCATAAAATTAATGAATACATGTGAATTATCACATGAGATAAAAATAAAAAAGCTCCTTAGGAGCTTTTTTTCTTAATAGTCTGAATTCGAAACTAGTTTTTAATCCAGGTCATATTGCGTCCGACCGTTGCACCTTCAGCGCGGCTATGAATGGCGAGATGCCTGCCATTATTTTTCAGGCGGGCACGGGCCTGATAAAGCTGACCAGAAGCCGGGTCGAGCAGAGTGCCGTTGATAAATTCATTGCTATGGTCGGGATGACTACTCAATCCCTTGAGCATCGTCAGTCCAATGAGAGGCTGATCTTTCAATGCGCCTTTGCATAGAGTGCAAGTCTGCTGTCGAGCTGCCCCAGGAATCTCACGAACATACACAATTTTGGCAATATAGCGGTTCTGGGCATCCTTACTAATTACCACATCTGCCAAGGAATAACCGGTACGGTCATCAATGGTTTTCCAGTGGCCAAGTAATGGGTCACTGTTGGCGAAAGCAGATAGACTGATGGTGCTTGCTGCTGTAAGAATGATAGAACAAAGCAGTTTGAATCTCATTGCCACATTACCCCATGTTATTGAAAATATATTTAATTTCTTAAAGTCATAAAAAAATTATGGGATTAATATAACGTGAAAAATACACTAAATACCAGTCAATCATCACATTAAATTAAGAAAAATGAATATGAGTTAAAAATTACGTTCATTCATCCTAATGAGAGGGGGGAATATTTTCGTGATAAGGAATGGAATAAAGATAATGATTTTAAGCTGTCCAAGCCTTTGATCTGGTCAGACAGCTTACAGATGAGAATTTATAAAAAAATGAGGTTTATTCGACTTTCACCCAGGACACTGTACGTCCGAGCATGGGTGTACCTACATAGCCACGAAGCGTCAGCACATTGCCTCGGGAATTCAGCGTTGCCTTGCTTTTATAGACATTGCCGGTTAGTGGATCGAGAATTGAACCATTAACGAATTCATTTTTCTTTTCTGGATTTGGCTTTAGACCTGATAAGACAGAGAGACCCAGAATAGGTACATCTTTCAGTGCCTCCTTACATTTAGAGCAATGGGTATGTGCAGGACGATTTGGAATGGCATGGATACGAATGACTTTACCTTGGTAGGTACCATCATTGAGTTTACTGATTTCAACATCAGCACGCGCATAGCCCGTTTTGTCATCAATGGCTTTCCATGTGCCCGTGATTTCGGCTGCATAGCTGAAGCTCTGCACAGCACATAACATCACACCCATTAAATATCGAAATTTCATTTAAAATATTCCACTTATTTTTTTGATTTTTTTTACTTTGAAAATACCGTTGATCTTCTGATTCTATCGGTGTGCAAATTTTAATCATGGGGCAAGCTTGAAATTAAGTACATTTGTCTTTTTTATGAGAAATTTTGGTCAATATTTTATGAAAATATAAAATGAAAAAAGCACTCAATATTGAGTGCTTTTTTGAGTCGAACAGGGGCTGTTATTAACTGAGGTGTTCGCCAAACAGGCTCAAAGCTTCTTCAGCCGTAAAAATATAACGGCTATTACAGAACTGACAGTCCATCTCAATTGGATTCTGGAATTCTAAAGTTTCACGAACCGATTCTACACCAATCTGCTGTAAGGCAATCGCACAACGTTCTTTAGAACAGGTACAGCCAAACTGTAAATGTTCTACTTCTGGTAAGCGCACTTCTTCTTCGTTATATAAACGATAGAGAATTTCATTGGCCTCCAGAGTGACCAGTTCTTCTGTTTTTAATGTTTCAGTCAGCATAGTCAGACGTGGCCATAAGTCTTCATCGACACGGCGTTGTTCTTCTTCACTGTTACGCGGTAGCAATTGAATCAGCAAACCACCTGCACGGTTGTTGTCACTGGCCAGCACGATACGTGTCGGAATCTGGGCAGACAGGTCATAATATTGCATCAGACAGCCAGCCAAATTTTCCTGATCAAGCGGAACAATACCTTGATAACGTTCACCAAATTCAGGCTCGATATTGATAAACAGCACTGGATTAGTCAGTGATTTTAAAACTGTGCTGCTATCTTCTGCTGCCTGAAAATGTGGATCTTCTTCATAATCCGCCAGTGCACGTACTTCACCGCGATGGTTACATTCAGCCATTGCCCATTTAAATGTGCCTGAAGCCTGAATTTGCAGGCTGATACGCCCTTTAATCTTCAAGGTACTGGCTAATAGTGCAGTGGCACTCAGCATTTCACCTAACAGGATTTTTACTGCAGGCGCATAATCACGCTGGGCCAAAATTGTTTGTAAAGCTTCTTCAAGATGCACCACTTCACCACGAACAGGGCTATCTTCAATAAAAAAGCGTTGGCGTAAATCAGACATAAAATTCTCCATAACCCTGCTTTAATGGTGGCATTATTGTAAAACACAAGTTATGCCAGATCATCTCTTATGACATCAATTCCTGAAGCGTTGTTGTCCTGTTGCGTGTCCGTATCCTGTTCCGATACTTTTTTTAGCTGATCCTGAGCAAAAAGATGCTCCAGTTCTGCCAGTGTATTCCTTGAGCCTGCGGAATTAAACGGGCTCTCCGTATCCGGATGAAATTGACTATTGAGCAGGTTTTCATCGTGAGTATGAAACTCATGGATCTTTTGTTGCACCTGTTCTTCAGACAACCCACTCAGCTGACCTAGCAGACCCTGACTTAGTTCTAGTGCAGAAGCATAGGTTTCTCGCCAGATTCGTTCCACGCCCAGCTCCTGAAGTAAATGGACATGATGCCGGTCACGTGCCCGTACCCATAAAGACATATCAGGATAATTTAATCTCAGATGTCGGACGGTCAGCAGCGAATCTTCAATATCATCAATGGCGACAATCACATGCTGAACCGTATCCAGATGTGCCTGAGCTAAAGCCTCTGGCTCAGTTGCATTAGCCTGATAGAAGGTAATACCGTAAGAGGTTAGCAATTCAGTTGCTTCGATATTGCTGTCCATTACACTGAATTTTTGCTGCTGTTGCAGAAAAATACGGGCAATGATCTGGCCAAAACGGCCAAAACCGATTAATAAAATTGGTGCAGTATTTGGTGGAAGGCTTTCAATATCAAAGGTCGCTGCCAAATGATTTTGCCGATCCAGTCGTGGCAAAATTTGGTTATGCAATAACCAGTAAAATGCCGGTGTGAGTAGCATGGATATACTTGCCATCCACATCAATGGGGAGAGCCGGGTTGGAGTGATAATCTGCTGCGAAAGTGCAATGATGAGTGCCAGAAAAGCGAATTCACCACTTTGTGCCACACTGGCAGCCAGTAGCGTACTGTTGCGCCAGCTATGCTGATAATAACGTGCCAATCCTAAGGTAATCGCAAATTTAATCAGGATCAGCGAAAGTGTTCCAGCAATAATCAATCCAGGTTGCGTTAGTACATCGGCAAACTGCAATGACATGCCCAGACTGATGAAGGCTAGCCCAATCAATAATCCACTAAAAGGCTGCAGACTCTTTTCAATCGAAATCCGGAAATCAGAATCTGCTAGTAACATACCGGAAAATAATGCCGCCAGGTACAGATTCAGTCCCAGCGTATCCATCAGGACTAGTAAGCCCAGGAAAATGACAATAGCAACAATGCTGTGCAATTCATGACGACCACTTTTGGCAATCCAGCGATAAAGCGGCTGCATGAAATAGCGGTTACATAGAAATAAGCCAGTAAAGGTAGCCATCATGGCAGCAAAATAAGCTATGCCATGTTCTGTTGAACTGACGCCTGCAAAGAGCGGAATTGCTGCAATGACAGGAATTGCAATCAGTGCATGAATCAGGGTGTTGGCATAAGCGGATTGACCATAACTGGTCGCCAGTTGTTGCTGATTGTTTAAAAACTGCGTGACCAACGTCATGGCAGAGAGGCTGCCTGCCAGTCCGATAACAATACTGGAAACCAGATTATGATCGAGAAAGAACCAGGCCAGCAGGCCAAAAATCAGGGTCGTGCTCAGTACCTGTAAAATGGCCATAAACCACAGGGATTGTCTAAGCTGAAGAATTCGTTGTGGTCTGAGTTGTAGACCAATCCAGAACATTAGGGCCAACAGGCTGATTTGAATAAAAGTCTGCATCACCTCAGGAGCAGAGATCAGTGCTAAGGCACTCGGCCCAATGATTAAACCTGTCAGTAAATAGCCCAGCACTGTTGGCAGTCTGAGTTTATAGCTCAGTGGCACCATTAATAGTGCAATCACCAGAACCAGCGCTATTTGTAACAGTATCGACATTTTTCCGCCTTAAATTTTATTTTCATCCAGTCTTAAAGTTGAGCCTTTCTCAAATGAAGATGGGCTCAATATTTTTAGCTGAGTTCTTGTGGATCGATATCCAGTGTCAGCTTCATATTGGATGGCTTATCTTGTAACAGGTTTTGCCACCAGCTACGGACATAATAATGCAAACGGGCACGGTCTGCGGACAATAGCACCATATGGGATTGATAGCGTCCGGCCTTGCGTTCCATCGGAGCAGGAATAGGACCCCAGATGTCCAGCACCAGATCGGGATATTGCCTGAGCAGAGCAGCATGTTTCTGTAAGAATTCGGTATTTTGTGCCTGATCTTTGGATTCACAGCGAATCAGCACGGCATAACGGAAAGGAGGCATCTGGGCGATTTGCCGTTCGGTCAAAGTCTGCTTGGCAAAGGCACGGTAATTTTCAGTGACTAAGGTATTCAGCAGCGCATGATCAGGTCTTAGGGTCTGTAAATATACATCCCCTTTATGTTCCCCACGTCCTGCACGACCTGCGACCTGTACGATCAATTGTGCTGTACGTTCTGTGGCCCGAAAATCGACACTGAGAAGACCAGAATCGATATCCAAAATTGCAACCAACGTGACATAAGGAAAATGATGGCCTTTGGCGAGCATCTGCGTGCCGAGCAGAATCGCAGGCTCACTTTTCTGAATCTTGTCATAGATCTTTTGCCAACTACTGACCCGGCTGGTCGAGTCGCGATCGACCCGGATCACTTCAAAATCTGGAAAAAGCTCATTCAGATGTTCTTCAACTTTTCCAGTCCCCATACCTAAAGTGGCCAGCTCCTGATGCTGGTATTGCGGACACTGTTCAGGCATACGATGAATGGTGCCACAATGATGACAATGCAGATGCTGATAAGGTTGCCGGTGTACAGTGAAATTGGCATCACAGTTCGGACACTGCGCCTGCCAGCCACAACTGCCACAAATCAGTACGGGCGCATAACCACGACGATTCAGAAAAATGAGTACCTGTTCTTTTTTAGCCAGGCGCTTTTTAATTTCTTCAATCAGATGCAGGCTGATGCCATGCTGCTTTGGCGCTACCTTTAAATCTAGAATATGGATTTTCGGCATTAGCGCTGTACCCGCGCGTTGATTCAGTTCCAGCACCTGCATTTTGCCTTGCTGCACCAGCGCATAGCTGTCAATGCTGGGGGTGGCCGAACCCAAGAGGACTGGACATTGCTGCAAATGTCCCCGGTACAATGCCACATCACGGGCATGATAGCGAAAGCCTTCCTGCTGTTTAAAAGACAGGTCATGTTCTTCATCCAGAATGATCAGGCCTAGATTCGGCATCGGTGTATAAATCGCAGAACGGGTGCCAAGTACAATGGACGCTTTACCGGTTTCAGCGGCTTGCCAGGCTTGTAAGCGTTTACTGTCATTCAGGCCAGAGTGAAGCAGGGCGATATGACAATGGAAGCGGGATTGAAAGCGGCTAATGGTTTGTGGCGTCAGTCCGATTTCAGGCACCAGTACCAGCACCTGCTTGCCCTGTTTGAGTACCTGTTCCATGATCTGAAGATAGACTTCAGTTTTGCCACTGCCAGTCAGGCCATCGAGTAAAAAGGCCTGATATTGCTTGCGGTATTTCAGCACTTGCTGAATCGCATGCTTTTGTTCCGCATTGGCCGTTAATGGCATCTGGGCCAGTTGTACAGGTTGCGGGCTAAAATCCTGTGCTTCCAGTACACATTCGCAAATCCCTTTTTTTTCGAGTGCTTTTAAAGTCGCTGTTTCTATTCCGGCCAGATTTAAGAGATTCTCAGTTGTTCCCACCGGATGCAGTTTTAGAATCCGATAAGCTTCCTGTTGCCTCTCGGAACGGCGAACTTTGGCTTCAGCCTCATGATCCAGCAATTTCCAGTTTCGGGCCAGCAGGTTATAAGGTTTGCCCTGACGCAATAAGGTCGGCAAGGCAGTCTGGATCACTTCCCCAATGGGAAACTGGTAATACTGTGCTGACCAGGTCAATACACTTAAAACTTGGGAATTGATAATGGCACGGTCATCTAAAAGCTCGGTAATGGCTTTCAGTTTGAAACTGGGATCAATCGGAGCATCTAGCGGTAATTTTTCAGTAATTACGCCGACCAGATTTTGCCGGCCAAAAGAAACCGCGACTCGGGCACCCACTTCTGCCTGCTGATATTGTTCCTGACTCAAGCTATAGTCAAAACAGTCAAACAGATGCACCGGCACTGCAACACGAACACGATAAACAGGGGCAGTAACGGGAACAGAATTTGGCATAGTAACAGAGTGGGTCCTGATGAAATTTCGTCGTGCTCAAAGTTCAGTTATGTTAGAGTGAGCAGATAATTTATATTGAAGAATATGAATGATTTTGATGGTCTGACGCAACAGCGTTAAGCAAAATTTTGGAAAATTAGAGCATTACAATGCCTGCATATCAGTTTACTGCGCTTGACGCTTCAGGGAAGCAGCAAAAAGGCGTGCTTGAGGGGGATTCAGCACGACAAATCCGGCAACAGCTTCGGGATCAGGCGCTGATTCCGGTCTCTGTAGATCCAGTTGAGAAAAAAGACCAGCACTACCGTCGCAAATGGTTTGAAAAAAGCATTACTGCTTATGATTTGGCTCTTATGACCCGACAACTCTCGGTACTGGTCGCTGCCGCAATTCCGCTGGAAGAAGCTATTCGCGCCGTCGGCAAGCAGAGCGAAAAAGTTCATGTGCAAAATCTGCTGATGTCAGTACGTTCTAAAGTGCTGGAAGGACATAGCTTGGCTCAGGCGCTACAACAGTCTGGACGTTTTCCAGAGCTGTATATTGCCACTATTGCGGCTGGTGAACGTTCTGGTCACTTGGACCTGATCTTGGATCAGTTAGCTGACTATACCGAAAACCGCTTCGCCATGCAGAAAAAGATTCAAGGGGCGATGATCTATCCGATTATTTTGCTCTTGATGTCTTTTGCAATTGTGATGGGTCTGATGACCTATGTAGTACCGGATATCGTCAAGACCTTTGATCAAAGTAAAGATGCCTTGCCTTGGATTACAGTGACTTTAATGAAAGCCAGCGATTTTATCCGGATCGCGTGGCCATTTTTATTGATAGGGAGTGCGGTAGGTATTTTTCTTCTGGTACGGTTTTTAAGAACAACGGCTGGGCATTATGCTTTTGATCGCCTGACGCTGAAACTACCTTTATTCGGAAAATTATCACGTGGCATTAATGCTGCCCGTTTTGCCAGTACTCTATCGATTCTGACCCAGTCCGGTGTGCCATTGGTGGATGCCTTACGTATCGGGGCAGCGGTAAGTAATAACTGGGTGATTCGGGATTCGGTTAATCTGGCTGCTGAAAAAGTCACTGAAGGCGGGAACCTGGCTACCCAGCTGGAACGTAGTGGTTATTTCCCCCCGATGATGGTACAAATGATCAAAAGTGGTGAAGCCTCGGGGGAGCTGGATCGTATGCTGGAACGGGCATCGACCATGCAGGATCGGGAAGTGACCACGCTGATCTCGACATTACTCGCACTTCTAGAGCCGCTGATGCTGGTATTCATGGCCAGTATTGTGCTGGTAATTGTGATCGCAGTGATGCTGCCAATCGTGAATATGAATAATATGATTTAAATAACATGTGTAACGTCTACAAAGAATTGAAAGTGCCTGAAACTTTCTAAAGATGAATGAGAGATATTGAATGAAAAGGAATCCAAATCAAGCCAAAGACCCTTCAACTATAGCGGTTGAACCTACCGTACGTGTGAGCCAGTTACGTGCCCATCGTGCCTCAGGTTTTACCCTGATTGAAGTAATGGTGGTTATTGTTATTCTTGGCGTACTTGCAGCGCTGATTGTTCCAAATGTAATGGGACGCGGTGAAAAAGCTAAAGTGGATACTACCGTCATCAAATTGCAGAGTATTGCGGGTTCACTGGATCAATATAAGCTGGACAATGGCAAATATCCAAGCATGCAAGAAGGTGGTCTGGATGCACTGGTAAATCAGCCAGCAACAGCGAAGAATTGGTTGCCAGGTGGCTATGTGAAAGGAGGTTACCCAAAAGACAGCTGGGATAATGACCTGCAATACGTGATTCCAGGAACCAATGGTCGTGCTTTTGATTTGTACTCTTTTGGTGCCGATGGACAGGCAGGTGGGGAAGGAACTGATGCTGATATTTATTACCAACCTTAACTGATAATTATTATAAATTAGTAGGTTATTGAATATATCACTTCACTTGATTGGTTGTTTCAATATTGGGTGAAGTGATAATAACTCTCAATCATAAAATATAATATAAGTAGATGAATTTAATAATATTATTATAATATTGATGATTTGATAGTTATAATAAGAATTATTCCCATATTTATCTATTACAATTATCGTAAAATGTGAATAAATATAGACTTTCTATTTACAAAAAATAGCTCATAATATTCTTAATGGCCCTTTTTTAGCCAAAGGAGAATGGTATGAAAGCATTAATATTATCGGATGAAATAAACCAGTTTCATTGGTCGATGCTGAAATCTGTTCTTTTGGTTTTAAGCATTCTTCCAGCCAGTCAGGGAATTTTGCATTTATGGCAGACCACTGAAGGCAGCAGCCAGATTATGGTGGGTTTTTTTGCCATTAGCATCATGAGTACCTTATTCGTACTATGCTTCTGGTCAGCATTAAAAGCGTCTGTCGTACAGTTTGAACAGGAACAGGCTTCTGCATTTGAAAACGGAATTGTACAGGTCTATCGCTATATTCCAATGCTGTCACTGGCGAGCATGTTATCTTATCTGGTGATCCAGTTTTAATAACATATAGATAAAAAACCGAGGCATGAACCTCGGTTTTTTATAGCTCCTCCTTTTTAAAAGAGGGACTTTTGAGAGAATTATCTTCTCGACTTAAAGCTGATATCCACCTTACGTGGGCGGAAGCGCCAACCCAGTAATAATAACAATACGGAGAAAATCAATACTGGCCAGTCGCTAAGTTTCATGTAAAGCGTTTCACCCTGCATGGCGGGTAACTCACCGCGGAGTATAGCTTCTTTATCCATAGGTGCACGTTTCACAATATGGCCATTGTGGTCGATGAACGCAGTTACCCCAGTATTGGTAGCACGAATAAACCAGCGACCATTTTCCTTGGCCCGCATTTGTACCATCTGTAAATGTTGTTGTGGACCGGCAGTGCCAGTAAACCAGGCATCATTAGATACGGTCACCAGAAAATCGCTTTGGCTGGCATTACGACGAGTCAGGTTTGGATAAGCCACTTCATAGCAAATCGCTGCACCTAAAGGATGGTTTTTCACATTTAATGGTTTCTGGATATCCGCACCACGCGAGAAACCACTCACCGAAGGGTCGTTTTGCAGAGCTGGAAGTACCCAACTGAGTGCGCCAGAGAGTGGAATATATTCTCCAAAAGGCACCAGACGCTGCTTCTTATAAAGACCACTCGACTCATCACCAGTGGCCATGATGCTATTGTAATATTTTGGCGTGCCTGCTTCCTGTGACTCAGCCAGATCCCAGAACGGAATACCTGTGACCCAAGCTGTTCCAGATTTTTCTGCCTGAACTTTCATGGCATCCAAGAAAGGTTCGATATCAGTCTGGAACATCGGAATCGAAGATTCTGGCCAGACAATCAGGTCACGTCCCCATTCTGTCTTGCTTAGATTTGCATAGATCAGTAAGGTTTTTACCTGATATTCAGTTAACCATTTCAGGTCCTGAGGGATATTGCCCTGAATCAGAGAAACGGTGAGCGGCTTTTCATTTTTTTCTTGCACAAAAGTCAGTTGTGCAGCACCCCAAGCCCCCAATAACAGGAATGCAGAAGGAACGATCCAGAAGACCTGTTTACTTAAGATTTCAACCAGTGCACAGGCCAGAACAATCACTACAAAGGACACCCCAAATACACCGAATAAAGGCGCGTAGGCATCCAGATAGAGCTCAGTAAAAGCATAACCTGCAAAGAGCCATGGGAAACCGGTAAATACCCAGGTTTTGGCCCATTCAAAGATCACCCAAAGTGGTGCGAAGGTAAGAGGTGTTTCCGGGAAAAATCGACGATAAATGCAAGTCTGAAGCGCAGTAAACAGTCCCATGACAATCGCCATGATCAGGATCATGATTACGCTCAGGAAAGCACTGGTATCGCCATACACATGAATAGAGGTATAGAGCCAGAATGCACCCACAAACCACAATCCAATTCCATAAGCCCAGCCAATACCAAAGGCCTGTTTCGCACTACGACCACGGACGCAAGCATACAGTAAGGCAGGAGAGAGAATCGCCAGCCACCAGTAATGATAAGGTGCCAAAGCCAGGCTAAAAATAGCGCCGGCAAATAAGGCAATCAATACAGGATAAATTAAGGCTAACTGCTTTTGCTGCTGGGCTGGATTTAATAGCTTATCGAAATATGCTCTCATTGGCGCACAGCTCGAATTAAACGAATAGAACGTGAATCTGCCTCAAGAATGGTAAATTGCCAGTTTTCCAGTTCAATCGTCTGACCTTCCAGATCATTTACCAGACCGATTTCCTGCAATAACAAACCGCCCATGGTTTCAACTTCATCATCGGAGAAATTGGCATCCAGCATATTGTTAAAATGCTCGATTGGTGTCAGCGCTTGTACTACCCATGTATTGGCTGTTTTCGGGTCTTGGTCTGGAACAATATATTGTGCTTCTTCATCAGCAATATCATGTTCGTCTTCAATTTCACCCACAATTTCTTCGAGAATATCTTCTAGGGTTACCAGGCCTGAAGTTGTACCGTACTCATCAATTACTACCGCAATATGAGTCTGGGTATTTTTCAGCATACGCAGAACCTGGTCGGAACGCGCACTTTCCGGTACAAACAATGGCTGACGCATCAAGGCACGAATATCGACTTTGGAAGAAGGCTCGGTCAGGAAAGGAAGCAGATCTTTGGCCAGCAAAATACCAACTACATTATCCGGTTGATCCGATGAGAACACAGGGAATCGCGAATGCGCAGATTCAACTAAAACATGCAAAATTTCGAGAAGTTGGTCATCTTCCTGCAAGCTAATCATGGACGTTCTTGGCGTCATGACTTCACGAATTTTGGTGGCCGGCAGATCCAGTACGCCTTCCAGCATTGCAACAGTATCGGGTTCTAAAAATCGACGTGAATCTTGTACTAATTTTAGCAGTTCGTCGCGAGTTTCGGGTGCAGTTCCCAGCCATTTACGTAAGCCGCGCATACCCCACGACGGGCCTGATTCCTCGTGCATGATCTTTCCTAAAGACTCTTAATATCTAAAAAAACGTGATTTTATCATACCGCAGAAAATACGCTTGTCTATTGTAATTATGCTGCGCAGACTTGATCTTACGGGTCAGTCTGGTTTTGTGAACTGGCTCAAAGCGTGGGCTGCAATGCCATAGCCGCTTTATGCTAAAATAAGGCTGATCTTGAATTCCTGAGTCTGTCGATGTCTGAAGCCGAAATTACGCCAAGCCTGCAATTGAATACCCGTGGATTACGCTGCCCTGAGCCAGTCATGATGTTGCATCAAGCCATCCGTAAGTCTAAAGCTGGTGATGTAGTTGAAGTTTTTGCTACGGATAATTCGACCTCTTGGGATATTCCAAAATTCTGTATGCATCTCGGCCATGAACTACTGCTCCAAGAAGAGCGTCTGGATGAAAATGGCAATAAAGAGTTCCATTATCTGGTGAAAAAAGGCGGTTAAAAGATTTTTTTGGGTAGATGAGTGATTCATTTGCCCATATTTTTGAAAGATTAGGGTCTGTTGACATTTACTGTTCATAATTAAACCTATAAAGGTAGCCATAAAAATATACAGGCTAAGGCAACAGCACTTTGATAATTTCTTTTGAGCTTGTCATATCGAGTAGCTATTCCTCTAAATTGCTTTAATCTACAAAACATATTTTCAACTAAATGCCTGATTTTATATAAATACCAGTCCATATGATCATTGTTCGATTGGCTATTTATTTTCTTTGGTATATTCGCTTTTGTCCCTGTTTTTCTGATCTGTTCACGCAGTGGTTCTGAATCATAGCCTTTATCTGCGCAGACCACTTTTGTCTCTTTTAAGTCTAATGTTGATATTAAATCAGGTGCAACTTTGACGTCATGTGTGGTTCCATCGGTAATCATGAAATCAACAGGATTGCCATTTGCATCAACAATCAAATGTATTTTTGAGGAGTTTCCTCCTACACTTTTAGAAATGGATTGATTCGCTATACCGGCAGAATGTTGATGAGCACGTACGTGAGAGCCATCAATAAAAATCCACTCCATATCTGGGCATGAGGCTAGTAATTTGAATAATCTAAGTAACTTACCACTGCTTGACCAACGATTAAAACGTTTGAAAATAGAGTTTGATTGACCGAAATAGGAAGGAATATCTCGCCACGGACAGCCTGTTCTAATTCTATAGAGAATAGCTTCAATAAAATTACGTAAGTTTGAGTTGTGATGAATAGATAAATTACGCAAAATAGTTTTCAACTTTTGCCAGTGTTGATCTGTCAGCATGGTACGAGGCATAGCGAATAGTAAAATTGGGTTTGGCGATTTGATTTTACTACTTCGCTATTTTTTAAGCTAAAAGTGTCAACACACCCTAAAATTAAAAAAACTATTTTTTTGAATACTTGATCGGCTTGAAATTCCTGACTTTCAGAAAATAAAAAATTTGATATTCAAGCCTCTTCCAGAATTACAGTGATGAATCGGAACCATGGCCAGACCAATGAACCTAGGCTGGATATAAATAATTCACTATAATGCCGTAAAAATATTTATAACAATTAAAAATGATAAAAAATCATATCGCTCAAGTATTAGAGCAATTGGGTTTTAGTGCACAGAAGCGTGCTTTGCTTGTTCAGTTTTCCCATCAAAAACTTAATTCCGAAGTTTTTCTGCAACGTATTGATGGCCAACATGCCCTGAATCAGGGACTAAAGATTGAGCTGATTTGTGTGTCGACTAATGCCTTGATTCCCCTTAAAGAATTTATTGGAACTCAAGTAGCGATAGATCAGGTTACGGATCAAAGACAGTTATTTCGCAGTTCCGGAATTATTACTGCAGCAACTCAGGGACAGAGTGATGGCGCATTAACGCTTTATAAACTCATCCTAGAAGATGCAACGTCGCTATGGCATAAACGCCGTAATAGTCGTGTGTTCATGGACAAAAGTGTCCGAGAGATTACTGAAATCTTATTCAAAGAATGGCAGCGTAAGAGTCCATTGTTTGCGGCTGCACTCAAGCTGGATTTATCCGGTTTGCAGCAAACTTATGATGTGCGTCCTTTTACTATGCAATTGAATGAAAGCGACTATGACTTTTTAACCCGTTTATGGCGTAGTGAAGGGATTAACTGGTTGATTGATGAGTCTGAGTTTATAGTCGTGCATTCATCTGCACAGATTGCAGCGCAAAAGCTTAGATTAGTTGATGATAATAGCCACTACCAAGCTTTAAGCCGCAGGGCGATCCGTTTCCATCGTTCCAGTGCTACTGAACAAGAAGATAGCATTACCAGTATTATTGCAAAACGACAGTTGCAGCCGACCGCTGTACATATCCAGCGCTGGCATGCCGATCACTTGAATCAGGAAGAAGGCGTTGGTTCAGTACAAAGCAAGCACCAGCAGAGTCAGGTTCAGGATAATGCCAGCCTGGCATTGGAACAGGCCTGGAACATCAGTCCGGCATGGGTCACTGATCTCAGGCATGCAGATCAGGCAACTCCAGCCTCAGATGCACAAATCGAAAAAATAAACCAAAATTTGCAGCATTTCTATGCTGCACAGGCCAAACAATTTTTAGCAACATCCACAGTACGTGATGCCCAAGTGGGTTACTGGTTTCGGCTGGATCAGCATCCTGAAATTGACCAGCATCCAGCAGTAGATAAAGAATTTTTAATCATCTCCAAGAAATTTTATAACCAGAATAATTTGCCTAAAGACTTAAATGAGCAGGTCCATGCTTTAATTCAGCAAAGCTGCTGGAAGATGACAGAATTCAAGGACGCAGGTGAGCGTCAGGCCAACCAGCTAGTCTTACAACGTCGCCATATCCACTTGGTCCCTGAATACCAGCCTTTATTGCAGCGGCCACAGGCCTATCCGCAACGCGCCAAGGTAGTCGGGCCAGAAGATGAAGAAATTTATGTGGATGAATGGGGGCGGATCAAAATCCGTTTTCTGTTCACTCGTCCGAATGACCATGCTCACGATGGTGGCGCAGGCAGCAATGACAGTGATACAGATTCAGCCTGGGTAGATGTTCTGGCCCCGTGGGCAAGTATAGGTTATGGGGTCCGTTTCTTGCCACGCATTGGTGAAATTGTGGCTGTCGACTTTTTCGATGGCAATATTGATCGGCCTTTTGTGGTAGGTCGGATTCATGAAGGCCAGCGTTCTCCGACGAAGTTTGATCAAAAAGGACAACTCCCAGACACCAAAAAACTCAGCGGTATTCGCTCGCAAGAAGTACAGGGGCAAGGCTTTAACCAGCTACGTTTTGATGATACGACTGGCCAGATCAGTATACAGTTACATAGTAGTCAAGCTACCAGTCAACTCAATCTGGGTAACTTGAGTCATCCGAAAGAACAGGCGGAAAGTGAAGGACGGGGTGAAGGTTTTGAACTTAGAACTGACCAATGGGGTGCAGTCCGTGCAGGTGAAGGGTTATTGATTTCGGCTCATAAACAGCAAGCTGCAGATGGTTCACATATGGATGCTGAACCAGCGAAAAGCCAGCTTGAATCAGGCTTGCAGATGAGCCAAGCACTGAGTGATGTTGCTAAAAACCAGCAAACTGATCCGCTTGAAATCTTTGAGACCCTAAAAAGCTTTATTGAGCAAATTGAACAGCAAGATCAAGACAAAGCAGCTGCCTTTAAACAGGCAATCATGATTCTGACAGCACCAAAATCCATTACGCTGAGTACTCAGCAGGATATTCATTTGTCTGCGGAGGGTCAAATTAGCCACCAGGCAGCGGACAGTATTAACCTAAGTTCGCAGAAAAAGATTATTGGTCATGCCTCTTCTAAAGTGAGTCTGTTTGCAGCCCAACAAGGCTTAAGAGCTTATGCCGCAAAAGGCAAAGTTGAACTACAGGCGCAAAATGATGGGATGGATATTATTGCGCGTAAAGGTATCAAAGTTGTCTCTACTGAAGATCAGATCGAAATTACAGCAGCGAAGGAAATTGTTTTAACTGCGGGCGGTTCTCAAATTGAAATCAGTAGTGCCGGAATTTTGCCGACGACAGGTGGTCAGTTTGAGATAAAGGCAGGACAACATCAATTTTTATCAGGGGAAAAGGTAATAAATGATATTCCCTATCTCCCTGCCTCACATAATAGTTCCTATGTTTTAGAGTTCGATGTGCGACATAAAATAAACAATAAATTATTAGAAAGCTCTCCAATTTTTAGTCTTATCGATTCTAAGGGGAATGTACGAACAGCAGAGATTCCCAAAGATGGAATTATTAGAGTTACCTCAGAAAATAAGGAAGAAAAATATACGGTTATGGTGCATAAATATGATGCAGAGATATCGGAGTTAGAAGAATGACTTATACGGCTCGTTTAAAAGTATCCTGTGATAATAAAGATCTTTTATCAAAATTAAGCTATACCTTACTAAATACGACAACTCAAAAAAGTTATGGAGGAAAAATTGATCCGAATGGTTGTACCAAAATCTATAATTGCAATAAATTAGATTTAATCTTTGTAGAGTTAATTTTAAATAATTCAAAAATTGCCAGAGTACGTGTTCCCGCACTAGAAAATGGCGAATTTAATAAATCGATAGGCTTTGTTGCACAAAGCTGTTCTTAAGGACTCCTTCGGCAATATAATTTCCAAATGAAGAAGCCTACACACAAAATCTACCGCACAACCAATTGGCCCGCATATAACCGAGCTCTCATTAATCGTGGGAATATTGCCATTTGGTTCGATCCAAAAACACAATGGTATGCAGAACCTCAAGGCAAACAAGGTCGAAGTCAAACCTACTCCGACATAGCGATTCAATGCTGTTTGATGATCAAATCTCTATTTAGACTCACTTTACGCATGGTTACTGGTTTTGTTCAAAGCTTAATTAAACTTTGCGGATTAGATTGGACAGCACCAGACTTCACGACGCTTTGTAGAAGACAAAAGTATATTGATATTCAAATTAACTACCAGAAAAGTCGTGATGGGTTACATCTACTCGTCGACTCTACGGGTTTAAAATTTTTAGGTGAAGGCGAATGGAAGCGTAAGAAGCATCAGCCTGAATACCGTCGGCAATGGCGTAAACTGCATATTGGTATAGATGCTGAAACACTGCAAATACGTGCCGTTCAGCTTACGACAAATAATGTCAGTGATTCACAAGTACTTGGTGATTTACTCGATCAGATTCCTCAAGATGAGCATATTGACTCCGTTTATACCGATGGTGCTTATGACACAAAGCGGTGTCGCCAGTTGATCACAGATCGAAATGCCCATGCGATTATTCCACCCAGAAAAAATGCGAAGCCTTGGAAAGATACAAAAGTTCATTCGCTAGAGCGAAATGAATTACTTCGCACTGTTAAACGTTTAGGCAGGACACTATGGAAAAAATGGTCGGGCTACCATCAGCGAAGTCTGGTAGAAACCAAGATGCACTGCATCAAATTATTAGGCGATAAGCTCAGTGCTCGGAATTTTGATAGCCAAGTCAACGAGATTCATGCACGTGTGGCCATCTTAAATAAGTTTACGGAGCTCGGCCGACCTCACACCCAAGTTGTCACTTAAATTTAAACAACTTAGGAAAGCTCTATCTTTAAAATCTTTATGCAACAAAGCCAAATCGATATATAGGGCGGATTCAAGCAGCAAGTGCAACAGTATAAAAACCAGCCATAACTTCACTAGGCGTATACCAGCCTAGTGTTTTTCTAGGGCGATGATTGAGAGCAAATTCTATCTGCTTTATTTGTTCATTTGACACTTCATCAAACGAAGATGATTTTGGCAGATATTGCCTGATCAGACCATTGGTATTTTCATTTCTGGCTCGTTGAATCGACTTGTATGGATCTGCAAAGTACGTCTCTATCCCTGCTTCCGTTATCCGCCGGTGCTCGGAGAACTCCTTACCATTATCAAAGGTTACACTGTAGGCATGACTGCTGCGCAAACATGCTAAAGCACACGAGATCGTTTTAGTTGTGGTTCTAGTTTGTCCCAAATGAACGATATGTACATACAAGCTTTTGCGCTCAACCAGAGTTAATAATGCCCCCTTGTGATTCTTGCCTATCACGGTATCACCTTCAAAATCACCTAGGCGTTGACGTTTCTCGATGACCTCATCGCGACAGTGAATACTTGTTCTATCAACGAGTTGGCCTCTACGGTCTGTATTTTTATAGCCTCGTTTACGATATTTCTTTTGATGTCTTAAATGAATGTGGAGCTTACCGCCTTTAGATTTATCTAGATAGACGTACTGATAAATCCATTCATGTGAAGGCACATCAAGCCAACCTCGTTGTGTTAAAGCACCTGAAATTTGCTCAGGAGACCAATCTAAGCCAATCAGATAACGAATATAAACGAGAGCAAAATCCGTCATTTGTGAAGAGGATCGATATCGTCTTTGACTTGAAAATTTCTCTGCCTGTTGAGCTCGATATCCACGTTTTCCAGTATTTCTTTTGATCTCACGATAAAGGGTTGATCGAGAACGTCCAAGCTCCCTGGCAAGGGTAGAGATTGAAGATTTGCTTTTCAAAGCAGCATAAATTTCGTATCTTTCATCTTGAGAAAGTTGGGTGTATTGCTTCATTGGGTGCTTTCCAATTGCGAGTTGAAAAAAGTCTAATGATTTTAATACACCTAACTTTTTCAACTAACTACAAATATGTCGCACTTGGTATTTGAATCTGCGTAGATTAAAATCAACTACAGGTACAACAAAACAAGCAGAATCAAATAAAGTACCTGTTAAAGTTAAAAATGAATTAGAAATAGCACTTGAAGCTTTACATGGTACAGCACTTTACTTTAGTAATAACTTTTTAGATCATGATAGCTCCTTAAGAATTGCTTATATGAAAGCAATTAAAAAAATGAGTTATGATTACTTAAAGGATGTCGAAAATGGAAGAATGACTGTAAAAGACGCTTCGAAAGAGGCTCATACATTAAGAAATGATATTTTAGAACAGACCAGGAAAAAGAATTCTCCAATCGCGTTAGCAGTATCACAAAAAGAAAAAATAGCGGCTAAAAGTTTAGATCAATTCTTAGAATATTATGCATTGAAATTAAAAGATCCTGATAAATGGAAAAAACTGAAAGATCAGTCAAGACAAACCTTGGATAATTATGTAAAAGCATCAATAGGTACAAGAAATTCATATTTTCAGGCGCTTTCAACAGCAGATAAAAATAAAGTTTTTTATAGTGTAGTTAAAGGATCAGGGTCATCCCATGGAACCTTTGATAAAGCAGCAAAGTATATGAAACCACTAGGCAGAGTAATTGTAGTTATTTCAATTTCCTATGCTTGGTATGAGATTTATTCAGCTGAGAATAAAGAAAAGGAATTTTATAAAGAAGTCGCAACCATAGGCTCAGGAGTGGCAGCTGGCGCTGTGAGCGGCGCTATTGCAGGAGGAATTTGTGGCCCCGGGTCTCCCATATGTTCAACAGTAGGTGTAATAATTGGCAGTCTAGCGGGAGGGTATGGAGCATATAAATTAGTTGAAGCTTATGATGAAGAGTTGGAAGCTTTTACAGAATGGACTTTATTTTAATTCCAGTAGGTAGCCTGTATGTTTAAGTTTTTTAAAAGGTTAGTAAGAAAAGAAGCTAATAAAAATTTAGATGCGAATAATTATAAAACTAAAATTAAAAATTTTAGCCTAGAGCATGATCAGATTGTGGGTGTAAATATAGATGATGTAATAATAAAAATACCTTATATAGACATAGTAAGGATATCTATTATGGTTTATGAGGAAGATTTACTCCCTCAACCAATCTGGACTGTGCAAACAATAAAAGACATTATTGATATACCGAATGAATTAAATAATACAGATAAATTATTTTTTGAGGTTCTTAATAAAAAAATAGAAGGTTACAACTCAGTTCAAACCCAAGCAGAAATATTAAAAGCTATGAATGGTACCCATAACAGCCTATTTCATATTTGGCAGCGCCATGATGCAGATAAAATATTTAAATCTATTAAATACTAATTTTTTCTTGCACAAAAAAATTTAATGATGTTTATTTCATAATCTTATAAATATAAAAAAAGCCTCTAAAGTAATTAATTATTTTAGAGGCTTATGCAAGCTAACTAAGTATTACATATTCGGGTAGTTCGGACCACCGCCACCTTCCGGTGTTACCCAGGTGATATTCTGAGATGGATCTTTGATGTCACAGGTCTTGCAGTGCACACAGTTCGCTGCATTGATCTGGAAACGTTTTGAACCGTCATCATTCTCCATGATTTCGTAAACACCCGCCGGGCAGTAGCGCTGTGCAGGCTCATCCCATTTTGGCAAGTTGACATCTACTGGAATCGAAGCATCGGTCAGTTTTAAATGCGCAGGCTGGTTTTCTTCATGCACCGTATTCGATACAAACACAGAAGACAGACGGTCAAAGGTCAGCTTGCCATCCGGTTTTGGATAGTTCGGCTTGAAGTTCACTGCATCAACCGTTTTCAGAGTTTTAAAGTCTGGCACCAGATCATGCAGGGTGAATGGCACTTTAAACACGTTCTGGTCGATGAAGTTGAATGCACCACCCATCCATTGACCGAACTTGTGCATTGCCGGGCCAAAGTTACGTGCGCTATATAACTCTTCTTTCAGCCAGCTGTTGTTGAACTTGTCTGGATAAGCAGTCAACTCTTTTACAAAGAAGTCTTCACCTTCAGTCACACGTGCAATCGCCAGGTCACCACCTTTTTCCACACCGGCAGCAATCGCTTCAAATACCGCTTCACCGCAGAGCATGCCGGATTTCATGGCAGTATGTGAGCCTTTGATCTTGGCAAAGTTCAGGAAGCCCGCATCATCACCAATGAGTGAACCACCCGGGAAGGTGAATTTCGGCAGAGAGTTAAAGCCACCTTTAGTTACCGCACGCGCACCATAAGAAATACGCTTACCGCCTTCCAAGTACTGTTTAATCAGAGGATGGGTTTTCCAGCGCTGCATTTCCATGAATGGATACATGTGTGGATTTTCATAAGAAAGATCCACAATCATGCCTAACGTCACCTGGTTATTTTCAGCATGGTATAACCACCAGCCACCTGAAGAACCAGTTTCAGATAAAGGCCAGCCAGCACCGTGCATTACCAGGCCTGGTTTATGCTTGGCAGGATCAATTTCCCAGAGTTCTTTAATGCCGATACCGTAGTGCTGTGGATCAGCATCTTTGTCCAGATTGAATTTCTGGATTAGACGTTTGCCTAAGTGACCGCGACAGCCTTCAGCAAAAATGGTGTATTTGGCATGCAACTCATAACCTGGCGCAAAGTTATGTGTTGGTTCGCCATCTTTACCAATCCCCATGTCACCGGTTTGGATACCTTTCACCGTACCATCTTCATGATACAGAATTTCTGAAGCAGCAAAGCCCGGGAAGATCGATACTTCCAGCTCTTCAGCTTTCTGGCCTAACCAGCGCACCACGTTGCCCAGAGAGATGACATAGTTGCCATCATTGTGCATGGTTTTCGGCACCATCCAGTGCGGGGCTTCTTGTGATTTTTCATCTGAAAGAAGGAAGAAAGTTTTATCTTCTGTGACTGGCACATTTAAAGGCGCACCTTCTTCTTTCCAGTTCGGGAACAGCTCGTTCATGGCACGTGGTTCAAGCACAGCACCTGAAAGAATATGTGCACCGACTTCGGAGCCTTTTTCTACGACACAAACGGACAGATCATTTAAATTGTTTTCAATTGCAAGTTGACGGATCTTGATTGCAGCAGACAGGCCGGCAGGACCCGCACCTACGATCACAACGTCAAACTCCATCGATTCACGTTCGATGTGTTCCATGTAGGACTCCTCATATTTCTATTCGGTGGCAACCATAATCGGATGATTGGGTGCTGCCATGAGTGTTCTGAATTCCTAGACACAAAAATAGTAGTGTCTTTAAGCATCTGGGCTAGTATAGTTTTAAACCCAGGTTAAGCCAATTGGCTGAAACATATTATTTTTCCGTCATCAAGGTCTTCTTTATATGAATAAGTCAGCACCCGAGAAAAATCCGACGAAAAAAGTAGCTTCTAGCGATGATAAAAATTTAATGGATATCGCACAATACTTAAAAGATGCACAGGGCAGTCACAAAAGGTCAATCCCGCCTTTGGATCAATGGCAGCCAAAGCATTGTGGGGCAATGGATCTCAAGGTTTTGGCCAATGGAGAATGGTGGCACGAAGGTCAATTGATTAAGCGTCAGCCGATGATAGACCTGTTTTCAACGGTACTCTGGAAAGAAGAAGGAAAATTCTATCTAAAAACGCCGGTTGAAATGATTGAAATCGAGGTCGAAGATGAACCTTTGTTTGTGAATCAGGTGGATCAGGTCGAGATTGAAGGCAAGACTTACCTGCAATTAACCACCACAACTCAGGACATCATTATTGTCGATAGCGAACATCCTATCTTTATGCGTCAGTATCAGGATGAATTGCGTCCTTATGTGCATGTCCGTTTTGGAATCAATGCGCTGATTCAGCGGGCTGCTTTTTTACATCTGGTGGAGATGGGCGAGCTCGGTGAAAATGCTGCTGGAGAGACGGTTTTAAGCTTGAAAAGTGGTGATTTAGACTTGCATTTAAGCACCTGAGGTTTAAGCTTTGTCGCAAGGTCATTTGAAACAAGCAACTAGCAACGTTATGAGCGCTATCCAACCGATTTATCCCTTAGTAGATCCCATGCCTAAAGCCAGTGCTGATGCACCTATCGGGATCTTTGATTCTGGTGTAGGAGGGTTATCGGTTGCTTTGGAAATTGCCCGGTATTTGCCCAATGAGCGCTTTGTTTATTATGCCGACACGGCTTACGTACCTTACGGACCGCGTAAAGATCAGGAAATCCGTGACCTGACTGCGCGAGCGATTGAATGGCTGTATCGTGAAGGCTGTAAAGTTGCAGTCGTCGCCTGTAATACCGCTTCTGCTTTTAGCCTGGATTATTTACGTGAGCATTACGGTGAAAACTTTTCGATCATTGGTCTGGTGCCAGCGCTAAAACCTGCAGTCCTCAATACCCAATCCAAAACGGTGGCCGTTCTGGCCACACCTGCAACCTTTCGTGGCCAGCTGATTAAGGATGTCATGACCCGTTTTGCCGAGCCGGCAAAGGTCAAAGTGATTCCGGTGACCTGTCTGGATCTGGTGCCTTTTGTAGAAGCCGGCCAACAGATGAGTCCTGAGTGTCTAGCGACATTAACTCAGATTTTACAACCGGTTGTTGATCAGGGTGCTGATTATTTAGTGCTAGGATGTACACATTACCCCTTCCTAAAATCGTCAATTCAGTATATTTTTGGTCAAAAGCTGACATTAATTGACTCAGGATTCGCGGTTGCGAGACAAACGGCCCGAATTTTGATTAAAAATGGGTTATTATTTGAACATGAGTGCAAGGACAGTCTGAAAATCCGACTTGTGGTTAGTGGTCAAAATGCTGAACAGCTCCAGCCGATTTTAGGGCATCTGATTCCAGCCGATATTAAATGGCAGGTCAGCAATATGGAGACAGAAGTCAGCTAGGCGACCATCACTCATCTTATAATTTTCAAAGATATATTTTTATACTGGGGTCGTCATATTGTGTCAGGGCAGGGTGTAGCCGGCCAGATCAATGCGCAGTAAAAGAGGATAATCAATGCTCGATAAACGTTATCAGGTGTTTATCTCCACCTCTGGTGCAGAAATGCAGCCAGAGCGGATCATCTTGTCACAAACTTTGGTCGGCATGGGTTTCTTTTCCTGGGGGCTGGAACAACGCACTCCTTTAAATACTGCATTTGCGCGTCGCCAGATTGATGACTGTGATTATGTGATGATTCTGCTGGGTAGCCAGTATGGTGAGCAGTCGGTTTCCGGTGTGGGTTATATGCACCTGGAATATATTTATGCTGTGACCAAGCAGAAACCGATTATTGTATTTATGCATGAAGATCCGGCTTCACGTGATCCTTCATTGCACGATACGAAACCTGAATTACAAGAAAAATTTAAAGAATTTCGTCAGTTATTGCAGCAGGAAGCTGATCAGGTCTTTTGCTATCGCACCTTGCGTGATCTGGAAATGGCGGTACGTTTGAACATGCCGCAAATGCTGGAACGCTATCCGGTAAGTGGCTGGGTACGTCCGCAGAATACTCAAGCCTTGCATGACGAGATTGACCAGCTCAAAGCCAAAGTGGCCCAACTGGAACGCGATGGGGGGACACGTGAAGTGGATCCTTTCCTGAGCCTGCCGAAAGTGTCTATGCATGAAGTTTTCTCTTTCGAATACCGTATGCATGCTTATCAGGATGGTAACTTTAAAGAGCTGAAAGTTGAGAAAAGACTGACCTGGGCACAATTGCTGGCTATTCTTGGTTCTACATTCATTAATCCAACGCCGGAGGAATTTTTCTCCAAGCGTATGAATGAGTATTTGAATGAAACCGGTCTGGCAGATGCACGAGCGGAAATGCCGCGCGCGCATGCTGTAGCCCGTGCCCAGATTAATATCCGTGCCCTGCATAGCCTGAAATTGCAAATGCGCCAGAATGACTGGATTATACCGTCGGGCCGTGATGACCGCCAACGTCTGCTTTGGCAGATTACGCCTAAGGCACAGAAGCTGCTAGACAGTAACTTGCTGGATAAAGATCGTACTTTTCAATATAAGTCAGTGTATTAATCCATATAGAGAATAAGTAAAAAGCTGTTAAAGTAAGCAGGTTGATACTACGACGGGCGTACTGCATGTTTTCTACAGCTAAACCGAAAGTTACGATTATATTGGCAAATTTAGGCACACCTGATGCACCGACTGTGCCGGCAGTACGCGATTTCCTGAAGCAGTTTTTATCTGATCAGCGTGTCATTGAAATTCCCAAGCCAATCTGGCAACTCATCCTGCGTTTATTTATTTTACCGTTCCGTCCTAAGCGGGTTTCCCGTGCCTATGCACAGGTCTGGGGCCAGGATTCACCGATGCGTGAGATTCTGCTGCAGCAGGTAAGTCAAGTAAAGGCTAAGCTCATTGAACAATATCCGCAATTTGAACTGAATGTGGTACCTGCCATGACCTATGGCAATCCCAATATTCAGGCTGTTCTTGATCAGATTTCGGCTCAACCGCAAGATCATATTATTCTGTTTCCGTTATTCCCCCAGTATTCAGCGACTTCTACCGCACCTCTGTATGATGCGGTCGCAAAATGGGTGCTGAAACAGCGCAATCTACCTGGTCTGTCGATTATCCGCGATTATTATCAGCATCCTTTATTTATCCAGTCACTGGCACAAAGTGTTCGGGATTATCAGGCGATTCATGGGCAGCCAGAAAAACTGTTGATGTCATTTCATGGTATCCCGCAGCCCTATGCCGATAAAGGTGATCCTTATGCGGATCGTTGCCGGATCACAGGCAAACTGGTTGCAGAAGCTTTAGGTCTATCTGAAGATCAATATGCAATTAGTTTCCAGTCCCGGTTTGGTAAACAGGAGTGGGTTAAGCCTTATACGGATGCCTTAATTGAAGAGTGGGGCAAACAGGGCGTGAAATCAATTCAGGTGATGAGTCCGGCTTTTTCGGCTGACTGTCTGGAAACACTGGAAGAGCTGGCCATGGAAAATGGGGAGACCTTCAAGGCTAATGGCGGGGAAAGCTACAGTTATATTCCGGCCTTGAACAACCGTGAAGATCATGTGCAATTGCTCAATACGCTGTTACAGGCTAATCTTGAAGCATTAAATCAGACGCTTGCCCATTAATCTTTTGAGGTTTCTTATCCTATGTTACAAGTCAAAATTGTTCCTGTGACTGCATTTCAGCAAAACTGCTCGATTCTTTGGGATAGTGACAGTAAAGAGGCTGTTTTGATTGATGCAGGGGGCGAACCTGAGAAATTAAAAGCGGAAATAGAAGCACTGGGCTTAACAGTCAAGGCTTTATGGCTGACTCATGGTCATCTCGATCATGCTGGAGCAGTTGGTGCTTTAAAAAAAGTTTGGGATGTGCCGGTGATTGGTCCGCATAAGGACGATGCATTCTGGCTGGATATGATTCAGGAAGTGTCTGCCCGTTATGGCTTTCCGATTCCGGAAAAAGTAGAAGTCACGCAATGGCTGGAAGGTGGAGAAGTTCTCAAGCTGGGTGATGAAGAGTTTGAAGTACGTTTTGCCCCAGGCCATACTCCAGGTCATGTAATGTTCTATAACAAGAATCATGCTTTGTTATGGACAGGGGATGTACTGTTTAAAGGTTCAATTGGGCGGACAGATTTCCCGCGTGGCGATCACCAGCAGTTACTCGATTCAATCCAGCGCGAATGTTTTAGCCTGCCGGATGAAACCCAATTTATTTCAGGACATGGTCCGATCAGCAATATTGGTTTTGAAAAGCAGCATAACCCTTTCGTTGCAGGAAAAGCGGGTTAAAGTAGATAAAAAGATCAGCCTAGCTGGTCTTTTTATTTGCTAAAAGGATTATTTAAAGACTGACGGGTTTGTGCGTAGATCAGCCAAGTCATAATGGCAAGGAGAATTCCAACAACAATAAATAAGCCATCCTGTTGGAAAATGCCTATTCCTAATGACAATATCGCAAGTATTCCTACCCCAATTAAAATGATCTTTAGAATAATGTAGCCCATGTTCTTGCTCTAAAATAATGTGATATTTCTGCGTAAGAACATAGTATTAAACTGGCATATGTGCTGTTAACTTGTGTTGGTTTTCTACAAGCCTTTTATAAAAATCATGTAATTATTTAGGATGTGCTTAATGATATGGGATATTTTAAAAAATTCAGTCCTCTTCAGAAGATTCAGCCGCTGGAGCATCTTGGGTTGGCAGTTTGTATTCTTCGCTGGCCCAAGCGCCAAGATCAATCATTTTGCATCGTTCCGAGCAGAAAGGACGAAATTCATTATGTTCCCAAGTGGTCAGTTTGCCACAGCGTGGACATTTTAAAGTGGTCGACATCAGCGCACTCCCTAGAAAAATAAAGCTTCGATTAGGCAAATATAACTGCACTTGTTAGACTTATACAGTTTTTATTAGTTTGATCTGATTATGTCGATTCGTCAATTTCAAGCACAGCGTATGCATGCGCCTCGTGATTTCCAAAGTATCAGTTCTGAACCGGTTTGTGTGGAAATCGGTGCGGGCAAAGGTAAACATGCTTTGCTCTTCACTCAGACCAATCCGAACAGCAAGCTGATTGCGATCGAGCGAACTCGAGAAAAATTTTTAGCCATGCAAAAACAGCATGCACTGGAAGGACAACCGAATTTACAGACGGTTCATGCTGATGCCTTGCCTTGGATTGTGCATGCACTCTATCCAGCGCAAGTCGAACAGTTCTTTATTTTATATCCGAACCCTGAGCCGCATAACCCGGCACAGCGCTGGCTGAATATGCCATTTTTTGAGTTTTTATTATCGCGTTTAAAAACTGGTGGCACGATCACTTTAGCGAGTAATATTCCTGAATATATTGAGGAGGCAGAGCAGCAGGTTCAAAATCTGTGGAAACTGCCTTTCGTTAAAGAAGTCATTGGCCAAGACTCGGCAAGAACTCATTTTGAAATTAAATATCTAGAACGTGGTGAGTTGTGCCAGCAATTGATTATTAGTAAACCGGAAGGCTATACAACGCGTTTTGATGAGTTTCAGCCGCTACAAGGGCAGAATGCGAGTCCAGCGGAATAAGCCATGACGAAGCGCATTGCAATTGTGGGTGCTGGCCCGGCAGGCTTGATGGCTGCAGAAGTTCTGAGTCAGTCTGATTATGAGGTGCATGTTTTTGAACAAAAGCCTTCGGCTGCACGCAAATTTCTGATGGCTGGGAAAACTGGTCTAAATATTTCCCATGCCGAGCTAGTCGAACAGTTTGTGCAGCGTTATGATCAAGTGGACTGGTTAGCGCCATGGATCAAACGCTGGGATGCGATATGGATTCAAAACTGGATGAGAGATCTTGGTATTGAACCTTATATTGGTTCTTCAGGTCGAGTTTTTCCTAGGGAAATGAAGGCCGCTCCACTATTGCGTGCCTGGCTAAAACGTCTGACCGAGCATGACATCCAGTTTCATTATCGCCATCAAATTCTAGATCTAAAAAATCATCAGCTACAGATCCATGATTTAAAAAATGATTGCGCATTCACAGAAAACTTTGATGCGCTTGTTTTAGCATGTGGTGCAGTTTCATGGTCAAAACTCGGCAGTGATGGAAAATGGCAAGCATGGCTTGATTGCAGCGAGATTGAACCTTTCCAAGCCAGTAATGCGGGTGTGGAATATCCATGGTCCAAGTTTATGCAGCCGATCTTTGGCCAGCCCCTAAAACGGGTCGAGGCTTGGGTTGATGGCGGCGACAAGACTATGGGTGATATTGTGATCAGTCACTATGGTCTGGAAAGTGGTCTGATCTATAAACAAGGCCGGGGGCTGCGTCAACAGCTGAAACAGGGGCAGCCAATGCAGCTGAATATGGATCTTTTTCCAGATCAAACAGTTGAGCAGCTGGCTAAAAAATTACAGCCAAGTAAAAAGCAGTCTTTGAATAATATCTGGCGGAAAGCAGGTTTAGAGGGTGCAAAAGCTGCTTTGGTGCGTGAACTGGTACCAAAACCACTTTGGCAAGAAGCAGCTGAGCTAGCACAGCAAGTGAAGCATCTAAAAATATTATTAACAGGTTTCCGTCCTATACAGGAAGCGATTAGCTGTGCAGGTGGGGTTAAACGCGAGGTTCTGTCAGAGCAACTTCAGCTTAAATCCAATCCCCATGTGTTCTTATGTGGTGAGATGCTGGACTGGGATGCGCCTACAGGAGGCTATTTACTCACTGCCTGTTTTGCCACTGGACGTGCAGCCGCAGAAGGGGTGCAGCACTATCTGGTTCAAGCTCAATAATACGAATTCTTCAGAAAGTGAAAATTAAATCTTAGTGCTGCTTATAAAATTTCAGGAAGTGCCTGCTTCCTGAACTGTATTATTTATTGTGCTGGGACTTTATTTGCAGTGGTCATCTCTGGATATTGTGAACGCCAACGTTCCAGTTGCTCCTGGGCATGTAGATATTTGCCCAGACCTTTTACATTTTCACTGGCTTCATTTACGGTAGTGGCCTGAGATTTCGGACTATTCACCAGTTTTTCCTGATGTTCCCAGTATTGATACATCAAACCCTGAATATAACGGCCCTGTTCAGTTTTAAGCTCCAGATCTTTGAGCATATTTAGCGAAGACTGGACATGATCGCGTTGACGTTGCTGGACAAATTCCGGAGTCAGATTGTCATCATTGCGCATGCCATTGAGCTCAGCTTCCAGATCCGCGCTCATTTCCTGAAAACGTTCTTCATAGTCATTCAAGACAGCAATATCATGGGGATCATCTTCCGTTTTAGGGAAGTTTTTCACGGGTCCAGTTTTCAATTCCTGCATGATTTCCTCTGATGCAGAGTCTTCTGTTGCTTGCTGTTCTACAGATTGTGAACTTTTCTGGTCACAGGCCATCAAAAACATGGCAGCAGTGAAAAGTGCAGTTCGTGACATCAATTGAATGGTGTGCATGATTGAATCCTGTTCCTAATTATTTTTCTTGAATACATAAACATAGGTGATATAAGGGAAATTAATCATATCTTCTGCACCCTTGTCCGTATAGTTTTTGATAATTTGTTCGAATTGCTGCTTGAGCTGCTGTTGCTGTTCTTTTGGTAGTGCGGCAATAAAGCTGGTTGACAATAAGCGTTTGGAAACTACCTGCTCGACAGGGCCATGCTGCAGTTGGCGCATTAGCGTTTCAGCATAAGGCTGAAAGAGATTCTGTTCTTCAAATACTTTACGCCAGGCACCACTATGATAGCGTGGTCTATCGCCTTCCAGTGGTGCAATATAATCTGCCAGGGCTTTGACCCAGTCGACTGTAATATCTCGTTGGTTCCAGACCAGTACCAGAAAGCCTTGAGGTTTAAGTACCCGATCTAGCTCCTTTAAGGTTTCCAGATTGGAAAACCAGTGAAATGACTGTGCACAAAACACGGCATTCACGCTATGATCGGGCAGGGGAAGCTGGTGGCTCATCCCTTCTAGGGTATGAATATCCGGATGTGCCAGTTTTAACTGGGCCAGCATTTCAGGGACAGGATCAATGGCGGTGATGTGGCTGCTGAGCGGACGCAAATAGGGAATAAATTTACCAGTTCCAGTTCCCAAATCGACAAGATTTGCATCTACAGGCAATGACAGTGTCTCGGCGAGCCACGGACTAAGATCTGCCGGATAGTCAGGACGTACCTGCTGATAAAGCTCAGCCGCTGCACTAAACCCCTGTTGAGCTGCAGGATGCAGTGATTGTGTCATATTTTGCGCTTTTTAATCTTTTTCATCGATATAAAATAGCATATTCACTTTTTCGGCCCTATTCATTGAGTGAATTGTTGCCGAAAAGTTAGATTCACCAGCACGGGAAAGTTATGGATAAGCAGATTGTTTTTGAAGATGAGCATATACGCGCAATTTTTATGCCGGGGTCATCTTCAGAATTGATTTTTTCATTTGGAGATTTGATTACCCGTGCCAAGGGCTTGAGCATCAATGCCGAAAAATCATTAGCGAAATTTGAATTTAATGTTTTGGGAATCATGCCCAAACATAAATCCTGGTTTCCAAAAAGTTCCATGTGGAACATGTTGCAAGCCATTGCCGAGCTGATTGCGCCGTTTCAGCAGCGCATTGCCTATGGTGGCTCCATGGGGGGCTATGCCGCGATTAAATATTCCAATCTGCTGAATGTTCAGCGTGTGGTCGCGATGGTGCCGCAATATTCGATCGATCCGGAAGATGTCGAAGATGCCCGCTACAACATGTTTTATCAGCCCGAGCTAAATGAGGGCATGCGGATCGAGGCAGAAGATGTCAGTCCGGAACGGGAATATATTCTGGTTTATGACCCGTATTGTACCGAAGACCGGGCACATTACCTGAAACTGGAAGCCGTACTTCCGCAGCATCATGTACTGCATCTGCCATTTACTGGCCATGATGCCATCGCTGTTCTGGCCAGCTCCGAGCTGCTGTATGACTTTTTATTGCATGAATATGATGAAAGTTATTTCTACCAGAAAATGCGTCGGGTCAAGAAAAACAGCAAGTTCTATTATCGCAAGGTGATTGAGAATATCTTGCCGAGGCATCGTTTTGCTTTAGGACGTATCCTGAAAAATAATGATCTGCTGCTGGATACCCAGTTTTTTGATGCAGCGCAAAAACAGGTGATTTTGCGTGAATTGCTGAGTAATAAACAGGTCGATCAGCAGGATCTGCTCAAGCTTGGGATTCACGTCAATCTGCCGCAGGAAAAGCGTCAGTTATTGCTGGATGCCTATGGTCATGCGCTGGTCTTTAATGTCATCAGCAACAAGATCGAAAGCTATACCGGTGATGCGATTGCACTGAACCATAAATTCCTGATTCCGATTTATGCCAAAGGTAATGGCTTGCTGACCATTAACCTAAATGATGAGCGTTATCTGGTAGTGATGAATGACCGGCATATCATGAAACTGGTCAAGGAGCAGGATGAATTAAATGTAGGCATGCATCCGATTATCATGAAACGCTATGCTGATTTTTATATGTTCAGCTATAAGCATCTAAATTTGCATACAGATGAATACGGCGCTTCCGGTTTCGTTGACGCAAGTGACAAAAATACACAGTTTGTGACACGAAGTGAAATGAACTAACGAAAAATTTTTCTAAAAACAAATACTTGACTTATGTTTGCTAAGGCCTAATATGGTCTTAGGCGGTATGAAAAATAGTCACACCGCTCCTGGTTGTTTATATGACAAGGGAGTAAATATATGCAATCCATACGAGTTACGAGTATTTGTTTTATTCTTGGACTGATGCTGCCTAATTTTGCACACGCGGAAAGTGTGCATCCTGCAATGATCTTGCTCAGTTCTTCTCTTATTTTTCTGATCTTTCTCAGTGTATATGTGATTTATAAGGTGCGCCGTTCTTTGCGTAACCATATTGATAAGTCTGTAGATTAACCACTTCTGACAGTAAGTTGCTTGAAAACCCTGCAGGACTTGTTTTAAATGACAATCAAAATAAATTGTCTAACAGGATTGAGGGTCAGGCCGTGAAAGCCGTATATTTGGATTATGCTTCTCTAGATCAACAGGATCTCGACTTTCAGGCGCTGCATGGCGTATTTGACGAGTTAACATTATATCCTGCTACCTCTGTGGCTGAACTTTTGCCACGCGTGCAAGATGTCGAAGTCATCATCACCAATAAAGTCATGGTAAATGCCGAAACCATTCAGCAATGCCCTCAACTGAAACTGATTTTAATCTCTGCGACTGGCACCAATAATGTCGACCTGGCCGCAGCCAAAGCACGCAGTATTGTCGTGTGTAACTGCCAGGCCTATGGCACTTCCGCTGTCGCCCAACATACTCTCATGTTAATGCTCAATCTGGCGACGTCTTTCCTGCCTTATCAGCAAAAATTACAACAAGACGAATGGCAAAAGGCGACGCAATTCTGTTTGCTGGATGCACCGATTGTAGAGCTGTCTGGTAAGACTCTCGGCATTGTGGGTTATGGCGAACTGGGCAAGGCAGTAGCAAAACTGGCAGAAGCGTTTGGTATGAAGGTAATGATCGGATCATTACCCAACCGTCCGGGGGGTGCCTCACGTGTACCATTCGCGGAGTTATTGCCACAGGTTGATTTCCTGAGTTTGCATTGCCCACTGACTGAAGATACCCGTAACCTGATCAGCCATGCCGAGCTGGAAGCTATGAAATCAAGTGCTTTCCTGATTAACTGTGCGCGTGGTGGTATTGTTGATGAAGCGGCTCTAGCACAGGCATTACGTAAAGGCAAAATTGCAGGTGCTGCCACCGATGTACTGACGATAGAGCCGCCGAAAGAGGGTAATATTCTGCTCGATCCAGGCATTCCGAATTTGATCGTTACACCGCATAATGCCTGGGGCAGTGTCGATGCCCGCCAGCGCATCGTGGATCAGATGGTGGAAAATGTTAAAGCCTTTCAGGCGGACCAGCCGATTCGCCAGGTGAACTGATCTGATTTAGTTAAACCAGATATTATTCTCTTCAGATTAAAAAAGCCCTTAACGGGCTTTTTAAAATGTTCTATTTTTTAGAGATCATCCACTGCATAACTGGTTGCACCACCTGAACTGGATGGTGACTGCGGTGTGATACTTTGCGTTGCCGTTGAAGACTGGCTTAAAGGCTGCTGCTCAATCGGGACTTGCTGTTGCTGATTACCGCGCCAGACATCTTTGGTCTGCTGGATTTTCTGACCGGTTTGCTGAGCCACTTGTGTTGCGCCTTGGTCTACTTTTTCAATGGTGGTGGCTGCGGTGGATTTGGTATTGTCCCAGGCACGATCCACACCCGGCTTGATTTTGGCAATGCCTTTTTCTGCTGCTGCACCCACTTTTTCAGCGGTATTGATTACACCTTGTTGGGTTTTATAAGCAAACACATGCAGCAGATTGGGATTATCACCATAAGGAACAATCGGTTTTGCATCTTGCTGCGTTTCACTGGCTTGAACAGTCTGGATAAAAATAGGTGCACACATTAATAATGCAGTGCTGAGGATCTTGGTTTTTTTCATCGTCGTTTTTTTCAGGGTCATAAGGGATCGACCTCGCAGATTGAGATAACGGTCTTGATTCTGTTTTCAGTGTAATAGAAGCCAATGTAAAAACAATGAATATTCTGTGCGATTCACTTAAATGATCTGAGAAAAAAGGGAGTAAAGCTGGCTGACTTCAAGAATAAGTAGAGGATGAATTTGATGGGAAAATGATTTGCAAGAGAAACTGCCCCATATTTGATGTAAATATAGGGCAGGGCGCTTAGTTACACTGTTCGATGGCTTCTTCGGCAAAGTGGTTACGTAATGCCAGGAAGTTCTTTTGAGTCGTTGCGTTATACAGGTCAAATTTCTGTGCAGTGCTGGTGTTGTCAGTCTGGAAAGTTGCTGAACCGGCATCCATCAGGGTTAAGCCTTTAAATGACCATTGTTCAATGACACGGTTATTACCGATATTGCCGGTAAATTCGATCACGCACTTGTCCATGAATTTGGTCAGTTTTGCGCTGTTGTTTGTTGTTTCAGGGTAAGCCTCAAGATTTTGAACTTCCTGTAATACCCCAAGTTCTAGTTGTGGAATAGTCGGTTGAGATGTACACGCTGTAACTGCGATACCCGCAAGAGTCGCTATCATAAGAGTTTTAAATTTCATGTGCTTCTTTCTTGTTGAGTGTTGTTGGTTTGAGTATATGAAATATATAGTGAAATGCCTATAGCGGTAAAATTTTTCAAATTCAAAGCTTATCAATTTTTAAATGAAAAATATAATTTATTAAAGGTTAAAGAAAAACTCGAATTTTGATAAAATTCAAATAATTGAAATAAGAAAAAGAGAGTTATATGTATTTAAGAAATCTTCATATTAGGAACATTGGTCCATTAGAAAAATTAGATATTGAATTTGAGTTACAGGAAAATTCAAATCCTAAGCCTGTAATACTGGTTGGTAAGAATGGATCAGGAAAAACGTATACACTTTCTTATATTGCTGATGCTTTTTATGAATTAGCAAAGCAGAAGTTTAGTAATGCTGTAAATAGGACGGCGAGTATGGATTCGCCGTATTTTAGAGTAATTTCTGGTAGGGATATAAATACTAATAGCAATAATAGTAGTGCATCGGCTTACTTAAGATTTACTAATGATCAAAATAATAAGGAAATTCATTATTGCGAAAAGATAGGGAGTCTAGACGAAGCGCAAGAGCTGATGAATTTGTATGGTAATAAACTCAATTTGAATGGTGGATTTGAAAATGATAAATCTATCTCAGCTGCTGACACAGACATAACGGAACTATTTTCAAATACAATTACTTTTTTTCCTAGTTTTAGAAAAATTATTCCACATTGGTTGAATTTAAAAGCACAAACCCAGGAAATATTTGATATTGAACAAAAATATAGTGGGATGCTTAATAAGGAAATTATGTGTATAGATACCTTTCAGAAAAATATTCAATGGATGTTAGATGTGATCTTAGACTCTGCTATCCTACCTGCTGAGTTGGAGTATCTACAAAATTCTGGTGATAGAGAGGAAGCTATAAGAAATAAACACGCTATAAATAACTCTTATAGGAATATTAATCGTGTTTTTCAAACTATCTTGGATAATCAAGAAATTTATTTAAAGACAGGGTGGAGAAATCAAGCTCAATCAAGATTATCTTTGCATAGTAAAGGGAAAGTGGCTGTCCCAACTCTAGAGCAACTTTCAACAGGCCAACTAATTCTACTAAATTTATTTATTACAATTATTCGTCATTCAGATTTGAATAATATAGGACTTACGCATTGACGGATTCAAAAAAGTATTAAAATACTTTATAAAGTATCTGTGATCAGACGAATTAAACATGCTTCTACAGCAACTTGTACATTACCCATTTATATGGGCTTTCTCATGACAGAACCGAACTCTATTAGCTGCACACAACTTGCCGAGACTTATAATATCTCGCATGATAGTGTAAATCGCTTTCTAGAGCGTGAAGACTACACACCTCACGACCTATATCAAGAATCAATTCAACATATTGATAATAATAAACTTATAGTCAGTATTGATGATACTGTTTTAGATAAACCGTATAGTCAGCATATGGACTTGGTTAGCTATTTTTGGTCAGGCAAACATCACCGATCCGTCAAGGGTATTAATCTCATTACCTTGTATGCGACAGATCAAAATGGTCAAAATATTCCAATTAATTTCCGAATTTATGACAAATCTGAAAGTAAAACCAAGAATGATTAACCTGAGTTCGATATAAAAAAAGAGTAGAAAAAAGCCCTGTTTTTGTAACATATTGGTTCTCAAGACAAAATTTTATAAAACAAGGCTTCTCAATGGATCATATTACCGAATTATTTTGTATTTTGGATGATTTCTGCAAAAAATTTAATGAATCTTTAGAGAAAGCTTTAATTTCTGATCAAAAAACCAAGTTGAAAAAGTCAGCTTTAAGCTTGTCTGAGGCAATGACCATTGTCATTTTATTTCATCAATCCGGTTTTAGATTCTTCAAATATTTTTATTGCCAAATGATCATTCCATTCTGGAAATCTGCTTTTCCTAAACTGCTTAGCTACAACCGATTTATTGAAATCATGCCCCGTTGTTTGCAAGCTCTGAGTAGTTTCTTCCACCAAGTGAAAGGAAAAGATACGGGAATCAGTATCATTGACTCCACTAAATTGGTAGTTTGCCATAATCTTCGGATTAAAAGGCATCGTGTATTTAAAGGCTTGGCCGGTCGTGGAAAAAGTAGTACGGGTTGGTTTTATGGCTTTAAATTACATCTCGTTATCAATAATTTAGGTGAAATTATTAATCTCAAACTGACATCGGGAAATGTTCATGATGTTGCTATATTAGAATCTTTAACTCAAGAATTAAAAGGAATCCTACTCGGAGACAAAGGCTATTTGAGTAAAGCAAAAGCCGAAGCTTTAGCAGCAAGAGGACTGAAAATATTGACCCCATCACGTCGGAATATGAAAAATAAACCTATCCAAACTGAAGAAGAAAAACAATTACTTTGTAGAAGAGGATTGATCGAAACCGTGAATGATCAATTAAAAAATTTACATCAACTTGAACATTCACGTCATCGTTCGGTAAATAACTTCATGGTGAATATCATGGCTGCTGTAGTGGCTTATTGTTTGAATCCCAATAAACCAACTTTCCAAAATATGCTAAAAGGCTAAGCAGATTTCGTCGAACTCAGGTTGATTACTTTATGGATATGTTAAGTGAAGTACTCAGTTGGGGTGCAAAGATTCAATTTATTACAGGTGATAGTTGGTATTCATCGACTGGAAATCTAAAAACCATAAGAAAATATGGTATTCGATTTATGTTTGGTATCGACTGTAACCGTAAGGTTTCCCCAGAAAAAGGACAATGGTTTCAACTGCGTTTATTGCCAGATTTCCATCAGGGTCAAGTAGTCTGGCTCAAAGATTTTGGCTTTGTACAATTATTTAAGACTCAGTTAAAAGAACAGCAGAGGTTTTATATTGTGCATCAAGATGAAGATGATTTATTGTCCTTTGAAGGTTTTCATGAATTACATTCAAGTCATTGGAAAATAGAGCAATATCACCGGGTGATTAAACAGGTTTGTCATATTGAAAAGTTTCAAGTAAGACGATCTAAACTGATTTTGAATCATATTTTTTCAGCCTTGATGGCCTACGTTGAGATACAAAAGAACCAGTTTGAGCGGGTCTTTGAAAATATATATCGTTGGCAGAAGAAATTATTTAGACCAATTATCAAAAACTTCATTGATGACTTTATTCTCGATAAAAATCATCTGCTACCACAGAGAATCTATAAATAATAGTGCGTAAGTCCTATAATATTAATAATAGTATTCTTTTAAAGAACATTGAGGGTATTGTTGTTATTGATGAAATAGATACACATCTACATACGAAACATCAGTCAGAGATTTTACCTAAGCTTATAAAGTTATTCCCTAATATACAGTTCATTATGACCTCGCATTCACCATTGTTTGTTCTAGGAATGGAGAAAGAATTTGGTGAAGAGAATATTCAATTGATTGACCTGCCTTCCGGTATGAATATTACTTCAGAACGATTTGGAGAGTTTGAAGAATCATTCGAATGCTATCAAAAAACTTCAAAATTTGAAGAAACATTACATCAGAAGATTCTATCTACGAATAAACCCTTGATATTGTTTGAAGGTGAAACGGATGCCAAATATTTTAAAAAAGCCCTTCAACTTTTTGAAAAAAATGATTGGCTAGAAAATTTAGAAATAGATGAAGGTGGAATTTCTATTAAATCAGGCAGTAAAAATAGTGGTCAAGATAATTTAAAAAAAGGATTTGACTTTTTATTATCGAATAAAAAATCTTTCAATAGAAAAGTTCTTTTTTTATTTGATTGTGATGTTAGTAATTTTAAAGAATACAAAGATGAACATATTTTTAAAATAAAAGTTCCTTATAATGAATTGAATAAAAAGGTTCCAAGTGGAGTTGAGAATCTATTTCCTGAAGAGTTGTTTATTGATGACTATTATTCTACAGATGAGATAAATACAGGGGATGGTGGAAAAATAGTTAAGATTAAATTAATGAAGCAAAAATTTTGTGATTATGCTTGTAGTTTAAATGATCAAGAGATATTTCAAAAATATCAAGAAATAATGTTTCCTATCATTGAAGAGTTTTTATCTTCATAATAAAAAACCCGCTCTAAAGCGGGTTTTTTATTTTAGTCAGAACTTAGTGCTGTAACACCGAAATATCAGCCACTTTCGTGAACAAATCACGAAGTTGAGCAAGCATACGTAAACGGTTTTCTTTCAGGTCAGCATCATCTGCCATCACCATTACACCGTCAAAGAACGCATCGACTGGCGCACGAAGTGCAGCAAGTGCAGACAAGGCAGCAGTATAATCTTTGGCAGCAAATAACGGCTCAACTTGAGGCGTAATTTTCGCAAGTTCAGCGAATAATGCTTTCTCAGCATCTTCAACCAGGTTTGCTTGAACAACTTGACCTTCAGGCGCAGCTTCTTTTGCCAGAATGTTGGCAACACGCTTGTTGGCGGAAGCCAAAGCAGCCGCTTCAGGTAATGTACGGAAGTGATTGACTGCATTTACACGCTTGTCAAAATCAAGCGGAGATTTTGGTGACAAGGCTTGAACCGCTTGAATCACGTCAACAGCAACGCCTTGGTCTTCGTATTTCGCACGGTAACGACCTTCAAGGAATGCAACTGCATCATTTAAAGTCTTGTCGTGATCTTTGAGTACATCGCCATAAGCAGCGAGTGCTAGTTTGATCAAATCTTCAATTGAAACATCAAGCTCATTTTCAGTCACCAGACGCAAGATACCAATCGCAGAACGACGAAGTGCAAACGGGTCTTTAGAACCTGTTGGCGCTTGACCAATACCGAAAATACCCGTCAAGGTGTCTAAACGGTCAGCAAGGGCAATCGTTGTACCTGTTTTGGTTTTCGGTAAAACGTCACCTGCAAATTTAGGTAAGTACTGCTCACCTAGAGATTCAGCCACTTCCGCATTTTCACCTTCAAGACGTGCGTAGTAAGTACCCGCGATGCCTTGAAGTTCTGGGAACTCACCGACAAGCTCAGAGGTTAAGTCACATTTTGCAAGAAGGGCAGCTTTCTCAGCATCCGCAGGGTTTGCGCCAGTAATAGGTGCAAGTGCCACAGCAAGTTTTGCAATACGTTCAGACTTGTTCCAAAGCGTACCGAGTTCTGCCTGGAAGACCATGTTCGCCAATTTCTCTTTACGAGAAGCAAGCGGTTGTTTTTGGTCTTGTAAAAAGAAGAATTCAGCATCCGACAAACGTGGACGAACCACTTTCTCGTTACCTTCAATAATTTGTGTCGGGTCTTTTGACTCAATGTTTGACACAGTAATGAAGTATGGTTGCAGTTTATTATCGCTATTCACTAAGCAGAAGTACTTTTGGTTGTCCTGCATCGTAGTGATCAATGCTTCTTGAGGAACAGCTAGGAAGCGTTCTTCGAAGCTGGCACGAAGCGCGACAGGCCATTCAACCAGTGCGGTTACTTCATCACGAAGGTCGCTTGGCACAATCGCAATCGCATTCACTTCATCAGCAAGTGCTTTCACTTGACCATCAATGATTGCTTGACGCTCTTCAAAAGACGCTACAACGTAAGCCGCTTTTAACTTCGCTAAGTATTCGTCTGCATGTGTAAGCGTAATTGCTTCAGGTGCATGGAAACGGTGGCCATAGGTCACGTTACCTGCTTTGTGGTCTTGAATGGTTGCATCAACCACATCGTTATCTTTTAATAACACAACCCATTTTACAGGACGAACGAATTCAGTACGGCTAGCCGCTGAACGCATACGTTTTGCAATTGGCAGGTTATCTAAAGCTGTTTGTAAAATTTGCGGTAAAAGTACATCTAGACTTTGACCTTTGACATCTTTTAAGTAGCAAACTTTTTCAACTTTACCGGCTTGGAAAGTAGAAACTTGATCAACGGTAATGCCTTGACCACGCATAAAGCCTTCAAGCGCTTTAGTCGGTTTACCTTCAGCATCATAAGCAGCTTGAACAGCAGGGCCGTCAAAACGTTTTTGCGTATCTGCTTGAGCAGCATCAACGTTGATGATTTTTAGTGCCAGACGACGCGGTGCTGCATAAGCTTCGATTGCGTCGAAAGCAAGACCGGCATCTTTTAAGCCTTTTTCAGTTTCAGCTTTTAAAGCGTCACGTAATTTTTTCAGGCTTTTTGGTGGAAGTTCTTCACAGCCAAGTTCAAATAAAACTGTATGTTTAGACATTATTTGTTCTCCGCTGATTTTTCTGCTTGAGCCGCTTCTGCTTCAACTTGTGCTTTAAGCTGAGCCAGGACTTCGTCACGTAGGTGAGGTTCTGCCATTGGGAAACCAAGTTTCGCACGTGCAGCCACATAGCTAGTCGCGATTGAACGTGCCAGAGTACGAACACGCAGGATATAACGCTGACGTTCAGTCACAGAGATCGCACCACGCGCATCCAGCAGGTTAAAGCTGTGTGATGCTTTAATTACTTGCTCATAAGCAGGCAATGGCAGTTCAGCTTCGATTAAACGCGTTGCTTCAGCTTCGTAGAAGTCGAACAGTTCGAACATTTTTTCTACTGGTGCATATTCGAAGTTATAAGTCGATTGTTCTACTTCATTTTGATGGAACACATCGCCATAAGTCACAGTACCGAACTGACCTTTGGTCCAAACCAAGTCATAAACCGAGTCTACACCTTGCAGGTACATGGCCAGACGTTCCAGACCGTAAGTGATTTCACCAGTAACTGGGTAGCATTCAACACCACCGACTTGCTGGAAGTAAGTGAACTGAGTCACTTCCATACCGTTTAGCCAAACTTCCCAGCCTAGACCCCACGCGCCCAGTGTTGGAGATTCCCAGTTATCTTCCACGAAACGGATGTCGTGAACTAAAGGATCAATACCGATTGCCTTTAAGGAATCCAGGTACAACTGCTGGATATTGTCCGGGTTTGGCTTAAGCACAACCTGGAACTGGTAGTAGTGTTGCAGACGGTTCGGGTTCTCACCATAACGGCCATCTTTCGGACGGCGTGATGGCTGAACATAAGCGGCATTCCAGGTTTCAGGACCTAGTGCACGAAGGAATGTTGCAGTGTGGAATGTCCCTGCACCCATTTCCATGTCGTAAGGCTGTAACACGACGCAGCCTTGCTCCGCCCAGTAGTTTTGTAAGGCAAGAATTAAGCCTTGGAAGGTATCAATATGCGATATGGCGCGACTCATGGTCATCCACTTAAAATTAGAGAAAAATTGTGCTTGATTATAAGGATTTTACAGGGGAGTGGCAAAGGGTTAATACGCTGAAAATATTTTGGAAAAAATTAAAATGGTCTTCATTCATGCCAGATTTTGCGCGGCTTTGCTGCAATTTTATGCTGGAATAGCAATGGGGTGAGATCTAAAAATCAGGAATAAATCAGATGTATAGCATCCTGGTCACTGAAGCGCGATAAAGTTAAACTGATCTCATACGATTGGGGTCTTAGAATTAGTTTAATCTTCACACAATATAATAATGCCTAATAATAAGGAACTTCATGGCCACTTACCAAATTCAGTGCCATTTAAAATACAAGATTGTGCAACCTACCGAATTTATTTTTATGGTTCAGGTCGCCCATCATCCCGATCAGAATATTCTCGAAGAACAGCTCACCATGAATATGCCGGTCAAGTGGCATCAATTTCGGGATGCTCAGCATCAAAACCGCCATATCCGGTTGCAACTCGAGCCCTGTGAAGCATTTGAACTGAATTATAGCGCGACAGTTACCCGTCAGCCGTGCATTCCGGTTGATCTGAGGCAAAATCTGAATGAAGTCAAAATTCCAGACCTGCCGGATGAAGTACTACCTTATTTGCTGGCCAGCCGCTATTGCAATTCAGATTTAATACTTGAAATGGCGAAACGTTCATTTGGCTGGATGACACCCGGCTATACGCGTGTAAAAGCCATTGAACAGTGGATTTATAACAATATTTTTTATGTCTCTGGCTGCTCTGACCAGTTTACGACTGCAACAGATGTACTGGTCCACCGGGCAGGGGTATGCCGTGACTTTGCCCATTTAGGTATTGCACTATGCCGTGCTTTAGGAATTCCGGCACGCATGGTGGTCGGTTATGTGGAAATTGAAAAATTTTTACCCGATTTTCATGCCATTTTTGAAGCCTATCTGGAAGGAGGATGGGTGCAGTTTGATCCGACCCGTTTGGCTCCGGTTGACGAGCTGATTCGCATTGGCACCGGGGTAGATGCCGGAGATGTGGCCTTCTCAACCTATTATGGTCAGGTCGAACTACTCGAAATCGAACCTCTGATTAAACCTGATTCTCATAGCGAAGCTAAGGCTAAAATCACCTGACATGAATTATCTCATTGAAAATTCTATGAGGGATTGAACCGTAAAAGAGGACTAGATGGATGGCTGTCGCCTGGAGAGAGATTTAGCTTTTTAAACAGCATCCATTTAAGTGTAATTAAAAGATATAAAATGAATACATCTTTAAAGCGACTAGTTTTATAATGCGCAAAATCTGTAACCATTAAAATCAGGCGCGCCGTGTTCCATTCCAATCTCGACTGGCTCAATACCTTAAAACCGAATTTTAAAGTTCTTCCACTCAAAGACCGTTTACTCTGCGGTATTGGGGCACTACTGGGTCTCACGGTATCGTCATTACTGAGTTTATGGATTCTGGGCGATTTTGAAGCCTGGTATATCGCGCCGATGGGGGCGTCATCTGTGCTGCTGTTTGCGGTTCCGGCCAGTCCCTTAGCACAGCCCTGGAATATTCTGGTAGGTAATACTATTGCTGCTGTGGTGGGTGTGACCTGTGCCTTGTTTATTGCCAGTCCGACCGAAGCTTTTAGTCTGGCAGTGGCATTAGCAATCATTTTAATGATGACCACAGATTCCCTGCATCCACCGAGTGGTGCTGTGGCTATTACAGCGGTACTCGGCGGCAATGTGGTGCATGAACTCGGCTATGCTTTTGTTTTCTATCCGGTGCTGCTGAATTCGATTTTATTGATGGTGATTGCGATCGTCTTTAACCGAATGATTGGCAAGCGTTATCCGCAGCAGGCGCAATTAAATACCCGTTCCAAAGATCCGACCCCGACCCAGAAAGTCACCATTCAGCCACAGGATATTCAGGAAGTACTGGATCAGCAAACCGAGCTGCTGGACATTAGTGAATATGACCTGCAAAAGATTATTCTGGAAGCGCAGGACCGAGCCAATGCCCGTGCGGTCAACCAGTTTACCTGTCAGGACATTATGACCAAAGACGTGGTGACCCTGGATGCCAATGATGATATTCAGCATGCACTGGACAAGTTTAAGCAAATGAACCTGATGAGCCTGCCAGTGGTTAGTGCGGAAGGCAAGCTGGTGGGAACGCTGGCCATGTATCAGGTGGTAGAATGGTTTAAACGTGCTGCAGATGTGCGCAGCAGCTGGGAACATCAGGTCAAACATATTATGACCCGCAAGGTAGTCACTGTGCAGCCATTACAGCCGATTCAGGATCTGGTGCCCTATTTTGTGGAGCGTTCCTTTAACTATATTCCGGTGGTGAGTGAACAGCGTCTGGTCGGAATTATTAGCCGCGCAGATATCATCGCTGCCCTGAATCAGGAACTGAACCATTTTAAAATGAGAGCTTAAGAACTCTTATATAAATAATTCTGAAAAAAGCACCCTTGGGTGCTTTTTTATTTGGAATCTGGATTTATCTCAACTTAGATAAAGAACCAGTAAATAAACAGGGAAACCAAGAAAATACACATGATATTCAGGACAAAGCCGACTTTCATCATTTCACTTTGCTGAATATGACCAGTCCCAAATACAATGGCATTCGGTGGTGTCGCCACAGGTAGCATAAAGGCACAAGAAGCACCGATCCCGATCACAATCACCAGAATCTCTTTAGGCATGCCCATCTGGTCGGCAATGGCGGCAAAGACCGGAACCAGTAAGGCAGCCGAGGCAGTATTACTGGTAAATTCAGTCAGGAAGATGATGAAGGTTGCCACCACAAAGATAATCACGAGAGGAGAGGAGTCACCGAAAGCATTCGCCAGCGTCTGACCTAAGACCAGAGAACTCCCTGAATCCTTCAAGACAGCACTTAAGGTCAAGCCGCCACCAAACAGGTAGAGCACACCCCAATCGGTATTTTCAGCAACCTGTTTCCATGTAGCCGTACCCAGAATCACTACCATGCAGGCCGCCAGAATCGCGATCCAGGTATCGGGCTGTGTAATGCCGAAATTTTCAGTCAATTTTTTACTGAAAATCCAGGCAGTCGCGGTACAAAGGAATAAAATCATGGTGGCAATACGGGTCGTAGTCCAGGGAATATTTTCAGTGACAAAATTCACCTTATGATTCAGTTTTGGACGTAGCACCAGATACAGGCTTACTAACATTGCCGGAAGGATAATGAACATCATCGGCAGGCCAACTTTCATCCAGTCGGCGAAGTCATAACCGAGGGCTTTGGCTGCAATCGCATTCGGTGGAGAACCGACGATAGTGCCCAAGCCACCAATACTGGCCGAATAGGCAATCCCAAGCAGAATAAACACAAAGGTTTTACGATCTTTTTCAACATCCAGATGTGAAAGTAAACCCAGCGCTAGGGGCAACATCATGGCTGCGGTGGCGGTATTGGAAATCCACATCGACAGTGCAGCAGTCACTAAAAAGATAGCCAGTACTGACGCACCGAGATGTCCACCGGAAAGCGAGATAATCCACGTGGCAATTTTCTTGTCCAGTTTCTGGATATGCAACGCCGAGGCCAGGGCAAAACCACCAAAAAACAAGAAGATGGTGGGATCTGCGAAAGTGGTGAGTGCTGCTTGTGTGGTAATTGGTTCCAGTTCATCGCCTTTGGCCATGGGCATGGCGAGGACGACGGCCAGTATAGGTATCAGCAGGGCAGTAATGGTGATATGAATCGCTTCGGTCAGCCATAAAATGGCGATAAAGGTCAGTAAGGCCAATCCCTTATTGGCATTTTCGTCATAAGGCAAAATATGATACAAGCCATAAGAGACCACTGCAGCGATCACAATTAAAATCCAACCCTTTCGAATTCCTTTTGGCATGGCATCAGTCGGGGTGCGTAAAGGGTCGTTCATACAACCTCCTTGCTCAACTTTTTTATTTAAAAGCGTTTTTGAAATTCTTATAAAAGTAAATATGTGGTTTGATTAAAAAAGATATTATTTAAACAGTATAGTAGAGTGTTGTAATAATCCCACACTTTGCCAAAGTGCGTAAATCCCCAGTCCAAATAGAAAAAACAGCACCAGATATTTGAAATGTTGCTGGGAAAGTCGATGACGTATTTTCCCCCCTAACCAGACACCGATGAGAGCAAATAACGTGATTCCAAGCAGGATATGTCGCTGATGGGTTTGCAAAGAAATGAGAATCGGGAAGAGTAAAGTCAACTGCACCAGTTTGCTGGCAATAAAGTTAAGATTACTGATGATGACGATATCAGTTTTGGAGAGCTGACAGCTAAGCAGATACATCATCAGGAAGGGTGCCATGGCATTGGTTGCACCTCCTATCATGCCGGCCAGTAAACCGAATCCCAGCATACTAAGCTGACTGCTACTGACCCGAAGCGGAGTAGAGCGTAACTGATCCAGTACATAGAAAATAATCACCAGACCCAGTAATAATTTAAGATAGCCTTCATTGATCCAGATGAGTAATTTGACCCCCAGCACACTACCGACCAAGCTGCTGAGCATGAGTGGCCAATAGCGTGAGACATAATAGCGAATGCTCTGCAACAGGCTATGTTTTGGATCACTATTGAGCATCCAAAGATTCAATAACAGGCAGGGGAGGATCACCAAGGTGACTGCTGTACTTAAGGCATATTCACTGGATAAGGCAGCCGTACTTAGCATAGGAAAGCCAAAACCACTGACCCCATGCAGTAATGCCGCAATCGCACACAGCCAAAGCACAACCCATTCTGCCTGCGTCATCTGAAATCCATTTCAAGAATAAAGTATCAACTTATCCTGAATAGGCGAGCAGGGTAAAGCGTAAAATAGTAATAAGGCCAAAACCTAAAAATCAGGCAAAAAAAACCACGATCTTTTGGGGGAAGGACCGTGGCATAAAAATTTCACCATATGAATATTTAGGTGAAAGAGGAAACGATTTTATCGGTAGTCTTTATCCTGATTCACGGTACGTACAGGACGTTCATAATCAGTTCTGCTCGTAGCATAATCAGGCATAGAATTCTTTTTTGGCATCACTAACCATAGAACCAGATAAACTAAGATACCCGGGAAAGCAGCACTCATGACCGAAATAATCACGAAGATCAAGCGTAATAAATTTGCGTTCCAACCAAAACGTTCAGCAATACCACCCATTACACCTGCAATCATGTTTGAGCGGTTAGAGCGATATAAACCAACATTGGCCATCCAAGTCTCCTGATAGAAAAAAATAAAATTGAGTCTAAAAAATGACTCATATTTATAAGAATGGAGTTTTATCTAAATTTTTAAAGTATCTATTGAAAATAAATTCGTTAAGTAATGTTACGGGAGATTAAATAATCCTTAAAAAATCACTAAGATCATAAAAATTCCATTGAATTCATTATTAAAACTTATAAGTTTTCAGTGAGTCGTCTGCCTATATGGATGTGCACCCCTTCAGGTATATTTTTAAAATGAAATCGAATGTATCGCATCATTTAAGTGGTTTATGCCGGCTTGGATTTGTGCTGGAAAGTGTTGCAGGACTGATTGCCTGTGATGACCATCAAAGCAAACCCTTACCTGATACTACGAAAACTTTGGCACAAGATGGCGTAGTCATCTCCGCCGCCAATGAAAGTTATGACACCCGTAATGCTAAATCGCTCACCCAGACTGCAACCTATAATGCATTGCCTGTAGAACCAAATGTCGATCCTAAACCTGTACCGGATTATGCCAAAAGCTATGTCGGGCGTTATCTTACCCAGATTGATTGTGACGGGCGGTTTGCGCCTTGTACGGAAGGGAAGTCGGTGTTTATTTTGACTTTATTGCCAGATGGTACAGTGCATCGCAGTATCGTGCATTATGGCAAAGTATTTGTGAATAATTCCAGACGGGTTCAGACCGAAAGCAATATGACCTATCGTAAGGACCGCTGGACAATTAATCCGGAACAAACTGAACTGATCGTGGACCGTAAAGAAGGAGCAAAGTTCTACTATATGATTAAAAGCCCAACGCATCTGGTCATGAATCTGGAAAAAATTTACGACGAAAAAGAACGGGCAAACCAGCAGTTATTTGATCAGGGTTATCCTGCGCCTTCTAAAGCTTATGAGTTGGTCAAAGATTCTGAATTTAAGATCACTGAATAAAAGCGATAAAGTCTCCAAAGAATTTAAAAACAGCATAAATGAAAATGACGATTTTAAAATTGTCAGGATGAATTGCGCTTAAATAAAAAGAATGAACTGAATAATATAGGAAATATTATAAGAATATTGAAAGAAGATAAATATAGAGGGGAGAATGGTGGGCCGTCCGCGACTCGAACGCGGGACCAATGGATTAAAAGTCCACTGCTCTACCAACTGAGCTAACGGCCCATTCGGGTAATCAAAGCTACTTTGATTGAATTTTCTAAAAAGAGATTTTAGAAATGATGGTGGGCCGTCCGCGACTCGAACGCGGGACCAATGGATTAAAAGTCCACTGCTCTACCAACTGAGCTAACGGCCCATCAGGGGATATCAAATTTAATGGTGGGCCGTCCGCGACTCGAACGCGGGACCAATGGATTAAAAGTCCACTGCTCTACCAACTGAGCTAACGGCCCTGAACCAACAATTAAGCAAGGCTTAATCGTGCAGTGCAAGAGAAACTAAAAAGTTCTGAAAGCACCACTTTGTTTGATGGAGCGTATTGTAGCAAGATCTCATTGCAGCGCAAGTAAAAAATAACAAAGTTGCCTATGTTTGATTATAAATACAACAATTCTGCTTTATCTAAACAAAAAATAGGCAACTTCGGCACTTAGAAGCGATATTGATAGGCTTGAATGTTCTCAAAAATTTCTTGAGTCAGCTCACAATACGCATCGCTCCCTGGCAATAAAACCAGCAGGCGTTCATCGGTCTTGTTTGGATCAAAAGCCTGTTCTTTCAGTTTGTTTTTCTGATACTTGAAGGTACCGGTCGTTTCTACTTGCTTTTGAATGCGTAGAAAAACCGGAACTGCATATGTAGGCAGACAGCGTTTAAAGGTGCTGACCATATTTTTCAGGTCTTGCTCATCTAGGGTGCTTCCTGATTGCAGGGTAATTGCAGCCATGCCTGCACGGCCATTGGTATGCGGAATTTCTACGCCATAAACCACAGCTTCGATAATTTTGTCATACTCGGTCAGCATGTTTTCGACTTCAGTCGTTGAAACATTTTCACCTTTCCAGCGGAAGGTATCACCGAGACGGTCGACAAACTGAGCATGACGGAAACCGATATTACGCACCAGATCGCCCGTATTGAAGTAGGAATCACCTTTACTGAACACGTCATGCATGATGACTGCCTTGTTCTTTTCCGGATCGGTATAGCCATCGAAAGGGGAGCGGCGGGTAATTTTACCAATCAATAAACCGGTTTCACCTTTTTTCACCCGTTTGCAGCGACCTTTGGCATCACGCACAAGCTCATTTTTATCTTTGTCAAATTCGATAATGGCATAAGGCGTTGGTGAGAAACCGACAGTATTGTCAAAGTTAAAGACATTGCTGAAACCGACATTACCTTCACTGGAGGCATACAGTTCCAGTACTTCCTTGATGCCAAAACGGGATTTGAATTTATCCCAGATGTTTGGGCGCATTCCATTACCAATCATCTTGGTGACACGATGGCCTTTTTCCAGTTCAGACGGTGTTGCATCCATCAGGTAGCGGCAAAGTTCACCGACATAACCAATCGCTGAAGCATCAAATTTTTTGACATCTTTCCAGAAGGAAGAGGTGGAGAATTTACGGCGGATGGCAAAAGTACTGCTTCCGGCAATCACCCCACACCAGCACACCACAATGCCTGTCGCATGATAAAGCGGCAGGGTGCAGTACATCACATCATCTTTATTCAGGTTCAGAACATGACCATAGGTGCCATAGGCGAGTGTCCAGCGGCTATTGGTAAAGACCACCGCTTTAGGTAAGCCAGTGGTACCTGAAGTATAGATATAGAACAGGCCGTCTTTACCCTGTACCGAATGTGTGGTCGGTGTATTGAATTTAGGGAACTGGTCAATCTGCTCTGCCAGGTTAATAAAACCTTCAGGTGCCTGTCCGGCATTTTCTTGTGTGTTCTGATCGGCAAACCAGTGAAAACGGTCAGCGGCAATATTGAGATCATGACGGATTTCATCAACCGCAGCACGGCACTCTTCACCGACAATGACCGCAATCGGTTTCACCAGATTAATACTATGTGTCAGGACTTTGCCGACCTGAGAAGTATTCACCAGCGCAATCGTGATGCCCAGCTTGGCTAGACCAATCACGCTGGCAATAAACTCCGGACGGTTCTCGACCATCACGGCCACCACATCACCTTTCTGTGCACCGAGAGAGAGGTAAAAATGTGCGATCTGGTTCGCCCAGCCATTTAGGTGAGCATAGGTATAGGACTGATCCTCAAAACGTAATGCAATACCTTCAGGATTACGCTGTGTTGCTTTTTCAAAAGCTAAACCCAGGCCTGCGGGCGTATTGGGAGTACGTAAATAAGCCTGTCGCAGTCCGTTCAGCAGATTAGGGACCTTACTGATGAAGGCAGGGATTTTGGCTGCGACATCTGCAATGCCAATAAGATCGGGTTGGTTCGTCTGGGTCATGGGCGTCCTATCATTTTTCGTATCCAATGCGTTTAATTTATATGCAATAAACGGATGATAGCCATCTTTTAGCGTGTTGAAACTAGAGTAATCAACCTATTCTGACAAAATCTAGCAAAAAAAACCTAGCCACCGAAATGACTAGGTTTTTTTAGTTAACTGCAATTGGGTGAATTATGACTCAGTTGCAGTATTGGTTTTTTTCGGTGGACGGCCACGTGGACGACGTGGGCGGGCAGCCGGTTTTTCAGCTTTTGTTACAGTTTCTTCAGCTTTATCGGCTTCCGGAGTTTCAGTAGGCGCAGCTTCGTTTTCTGCTGGAGTTGCTTCAGCTGTAGCCGTTTCAGTGACTTCTTCAGCTGGAGCCTGTTCAGCGTTCGCAGTTTCTACAGGCGCTTCAGCAGCTGGCTCAGGAGTTTGAGTCGCTTCAGTTGTATCAGCACTTTCTACTGCGGCTACCGGAGCTTCAGCAGGTGCAGCTTCAGTATTTTCAGCTTTCGCCTCTTCCGCTGGAGCCGTTGCTTCTGCAGCAGGTTCAGCTGCAGTAGATTCTGCTTCAGCTTGTGCTTGCTGTTTAGCCTGCTGTAATGCTTGCTCGGCAGCCAGTTTAGCGAGACGACGACGCTCACGTGGATCATTCGCCACACGTTTCTCTGAAACCGGTGCAGGCGGAGTTAAATCCAGCACAGGTGCAGGTTCTGCTTCAGGTTGTGCTTTGCTGACTTCTACATCACGAGTTACAGGTTTTTTCTCTGTGGTCGCGGTCGAAACCGTTGTTAAAGTCGCATTATATTCCTGCGTGAACTTTTGCAATGCGCGGTTAAACGTTGGCAACAGACCAAACTGTTCAATCAGGACTGAACAGTCTTCGCCATAAACATGGCGAATCAGACTGCCAATGGTGTATTGGCCAAGTGTTGGCACCTGTGATGGTGTCAATTGCTGAGTTTTCGCCTGTTGGCCTTGTGCAGCACGGCGGCGGTCACGACGACGTTGACGTGGGTCATTGCTGGCACGCTGTTTTGATGATGACTGAGCTTCCGGTGCTTTCTCTGCAGGAGCAGATGCAGTCACTTCAGCCAGGAACTCTTCCGCAGCTGGCGCTTCTACAGGAGCATCGGCAGGGGCAGTCACTTCAACAGCAGGTTTTGCGACTGGAGCAGTGTCATTCAATGCCACAATTTCGCTTTTCGCCTCGTCAATATTTACCACCATTGCTGTTGGCATCACTTCTTTACGAGGAGCATCGACCAGTTCTACACGCACTTGCTTTTCATTGACTGCTGGAGCTTCAACGGCAGCAGGTGCTTGAGGTACAGCTTGCTCATTCAGAACACTTGGATCGCGGTGGCGATTTGGACGTTCTGGACGTTGCTGGTTGCGACGGTCACGACGTGGCACGTTTTGCTGTTGCTCATTGCCGTGAGTATCGCTTTGCTGTGCAGACTCGTTGTGGTGCTGACGGCGAGAGTTGCGTTTGTTTTCACGCGCTTCCTGACGAGAAACCTGAACCACTTCTTCATGCATCTGATGTTGTGATACATTATCAGACTGCGCCTGTTCACGTGGCTCTTTGTGCTTGTTGCTACGTGCTTTTTTGTTATGACGCTGTGATTTCTCTTCACGTTCAGTTTTTTCAGACTGATCACGCTCTGGTTTATGTGCCACAGTCGATGGCGCCAGATAAGCATTACCGGTAGTTGCCGGTACTGCAACAGCTGCTGGCTGTGCATGTACTGCTGGTGTTACAGGAGCAACCTGGCCGAACTGACCACGACTCACTGCCCCGCCATTCACCATCTGTTCAATAGCAGCAGCAGCATTGTTCGCTGTGCGAGACTGATCAACAGTAGTTGCCTGTTTTTGTACAAACAGGTTTTCTAACCATGCACATGGGCTGGCTGCAGGTGCTGCAACTTGAGCAGGTGCCCGTTGTGCAACAGGTGCTTGCTGTACGTTTTGCTGATTCTGGTTATTGCGGCGTTTATTGTTTTTGCCGTTGTTTTGCTGCTGAGCAGGTGCTGGCGCAGCAGTATGCGTATGTTCTTCTTCTAAATGCCACTCAGAAGACTCATAACCCAGTTCTTTTTCGCTTGAACGGGTTGCTTCAGTACGCTCGTAACTGGTTGGTGCGAAACCTTCAGGGTTATACGAAATTTCGTAGTGAGGCGTTTCCAGGTGTGGATGTGGAAGTACAGTTACGCGTGTATTTGAAGTTTGTTCCAGATATACTAGACTGTGACGTTTTTCATTCAGCATGAATGCTGCAATTTCTACCGGTACTTCAACCTGAACTTCACCATGACGTTCACGAAGGGCGATTTCTTCCACTTTACGCATGATTGAAAGTGAAAGAGAACGCAGGTCACGTACCATACCCGTACCATGACAGCGTGGGCAGACATAACCAGTCGCTTCTTCTAATGATGGACGCAGACGTTGACGGCTCATTTCCATCAGGCCGAAACGAGACAGTTGGCCAAACTGAATACGTGCGCGGTCGCTTTGAGTCGCTTCACGTAGTTTCGCTTCTACCATACGCTGGTTGCGATCTTTGGTCATGTCGATGAAATCGATTACCACCAGACCACCGATATCACGTAAACGTAATTGGCGAGCAATTTCTTCAGCAGCTTCAAGGTTGGTATTTAACGCTGTATCTTCAACGTCCTGACCACGAGTTGATTTTGCTGAGTTAATATCGATTGAAACTAAAGCTTCAGTTTGGTCGATCACGATCGAACCACCTGAAGGCAGTTTTACTTCACGTTCATAAGCAGTCTGGATTTGGCTTTCGATACCGAAATGCGCAAACAAAGGCTCATTCAATGTATAAGTTTTCAGCTTATCTAACTGAAGCGGCATTACTGCTTTAACAAAGTTATATGCTTCGTTATAGGCTTGCTCAGAATCAATCAGGATTTCTGCTACATCATCACGCAGGTAATCACGGATCGCACGAGTTACCACACCTGCTTCCTGATGGACTAGCATAGGTGATGGGCCTGAATTTGCAGTGCTTTGAATTTGTGCCCAAAGGTCTAGCAAATGTTGCAGATCAAGCTGTAGCTCTTCTTGAGAACGGCCAATGCCTGCGGTACGAACAATGACGCTCATACCACGTGGCACATTTAAAGAAGCCAGCATTTCTTTCAGTTCTTCACGTACTGAACCGGAAATCTGACGGCTGATACCGCCACCTTTCGGGTTGTTTGGCATCAGAACCAGATAACGACCAGCTAAAGAGATGAAAGTTGAGAGAGCAGCGCCTTTATTGCCGCGCTCTTCTTTTTCCACCTGAACCAGAAGTTCAGTGCCTTCAGTAATCAGTTCACGGATATTTGAAGTTTGACGAGGATCGGCTTTGTAGTAAGAGTTTGCGATTTCACGCATAGACAGGAAGCCTTGACGACCTGCGCCGTATTCAACGAATACAGCTTCTAAAGAAGGTTCAACGCGAGTCACGTGACCTTTATAGATATTCGATTTTTTTTGTTCACGGGTACGATTCTCTAAATCGAAATCGTAAAGACGCTGACCAGTGACAAGTGCAACGCGAATTTCTTCGGCATGTGTTGCATTAATCAACATACGTTTCATGGGTGTAACACCTTATAGTGATACACAGCAAAAAATCGCTATTCACGTAGCGAACATCACACATCACGGATCAATGGCCCAGATCTCCAATGAGTTTCATTGTGGTCTGAGTCTTTTATTCCCGGCGTCTACTTGAATATAGATCAGCTTCGGTATTTTGATTCACGTATTGATGATGGCAATACGGCTTCAATCTTTAAACGATTAAAGTCACCTGAACGTTTCACTGGCGGACAAGCGGTGCATTAGATGTGAGTAACTTTCACTGTCACATTGCTCGAAGATCATCCCTTCTTTATAGAAAGTGTCTTGATACGGAATTGTCGTCGTATCTTTACAAACTGTGCAGATCCAATGCATCAAACGCTGTAGCCTGAAGTCGTCTTCAGGGTGCGACTAATCTGATGTGTATCAGTTTACGTTTAAAAACCAACTAGGTTGGCGACATATTTTTCAGACAAACTGATTTATGTACCTGAGGTACAATTAAACGCAACAGTTTGCTTTGTTTGCCGATATAATAAGCCTTCGGCGTCGGCATAATTCTTTTGGGACCTTCCCGTATCATGTGAGTCTTTAATTGAATAATCAAGTTCAGAGAAATCTGAAATGCTTCAACTTTTACTCACAAACGATGGTTTCCGTGCGCTGACTATACCAAACCTTGCATCATCTGCCTATGGGCTAAGCTTATGTTTCTTGTGTAAAGCATAACCTAAGTGATCATTTTTTAATCAATTTTAGTATTTTTGGGTCATAGTAACTGTATGAATTCTACACAACAATGGCAAAGCGTCACTTGGTTTGAAGTGGATGAACATCAAGATGGACAGCGAATCGATAATTTCCTGTTCAGTCGTCTGAAAGGGGTGCCTAAAAGTCGGATTTATCGTCTGATTCGTGAAGGACAGGTTCGCGTCAATAAAAAACGCATTAAGGCCGAAACCAAACTGGCGATTGGCGACCAGATTCGTGTGGCACCGATTCGTTATGAGCAAAAAGATGAATCAGAAGCGCCGATTTCGGACAAGGTGGCTCAAGGTCTTCTGTCCCGTGTGGTATATGAAGATGAAGGCTTGATGGTCGTCAACAAGCCATCTGGAATTGCCGTGCATGGTGGTAGCGGTGTGGCATATGGTCTGATTGAAGGTTTGCGTGCTGCAACCGGTAAAAAATACCTGGAACTGATTCACCGTATTGACCGTGACACCTCTGGTCTGGTGATGATCTCGAAAAAGCGTAGTACCTTAAAAACGCTACAAGATTTATTACGTGAACATAAAATTAAAAAAACTTATGCCGCTGTCGTGAAAGGACAGGTAACGCTAGATAAACAACTCATTGACGCGCCTTTACACCGTTATGAACTTTCTAATGGTGAGCGTCGTGTACGTGTCTCTAAAGAAGGCAAAGAGTCTAAAACCCAGTGGAATGTAGCAGAGCGTTTTATGCATGCGACACTGGTGTATGCTTCTCCATTGTCTGGTCGTACCCATCAGATTCGTGTACATGGTCTCAGCATCGGTCATCCGCTGGTAGGCGATGAGAAATATGGTCACGAGACTGAATATCGTGGGCCAAAGCCACGCCGCTTATGTCTGCATGCGATGCGTCTGGAAATTCCGGGTTATCCGACCATTGAAGCGCCTTTGCCTGAAGATATGCAGAGTCTTGTGGCTCAGCTTCGTGCGCAAAAGGCGGATAAGGTGGTAACGCCTGCGGAAGATGACGAGTAATTTTTAGCTTTTAAGTTAACCCTCTCCCTGAGCAGCACTGCTGCGCAAGTCTCCTTTCTTGCACGAATTTTAAAAGCAATGCTTTAAAATTCGCTCAGGAGAGGGAACGTTGAGTTCGCATGTGCTAGTGATAAGTCAAAATAGCTAAGAATTTATCTTTATTATTTAGTACTGTACGTTGTTCAGTAATGAATTCTCCCTCTCCTTTTAGGAGAGGGCTGGGGTGAGGTAAAAGTAAAGCACAGCCGAGTTTTGTAGTTATAAAATCAAATTTTATCGCGTAGGCAGTGTTTTACTTTTGACGGGGGCAAAAGTAACAAAACCCCTTCTGTTGATCTGATGGCACCTCTCTATGCCACAGATCAACGGCGACATCCATGTCGCCATTGGATAGCCAATAGCTGTTGTGATATCACAATAAAAGTTATTTTGTGATGAAACTCTCCCTCCTTTGAAAAAGGAGGGTCGGGGTGGATTAACATTGAATCAAATACTAGGAACCTTATATGAATTCACCTGTAAAATTGGTCATTTTTGATTGGGATGGCACTTTATTTGATTCAGTGGGGCAGATCGTCTCGAGCCTGCAGTTTGCTGCACAACAGTTTCAGCAACCTTTAACTGATACAGATGCAAAAAGCATTATCGGATTAGGTTTGCCAGAAGTCGCACAGAGACTTTTCCCAACTGTGCCAGAATTACATGCCGATATTCTGCAGACCTATTCAGATCATTATGTGGCGAACTCTGTTGAAGATGCCTGGTTCGATGGCGTGTCTGAAATGCTCTATGCATTAAAGGATGAAGGCATTAAATTAGCAGTCGCTACTGGTAAAAGTCGTAAAGGTTTAGATCGTGTATTAAAGCAAACCAAGAGTATGGATCTGTTTCATGCCACTCGTGCTGCCAGTGAAACCCGCTCTAAACCAGATCCTTTAATGTTAGCTGAAATCCTGGCTGAAACTGGTATTAGTGCGCATGAAGCGATTATGGTCGGTGACACTTCTTATGATCTGGAAATGGCGATGAATATTGCCATGCCAAGTGTGGGTGTGACTTATGGCGTACATACACCGGAAACCTTGGCGCAGTTTAATCCGCTATCGATTGTCAACGATGTCAGCAGTTTGCATGACTTTTTATTGGCTAAAGTCCAATGGAAAGAAGCCATTTAATTCAGTATCTTAGTCATTATTCAAGATCCGGCATTTTCTGAAATAGAAGATGCGGATCAATGCTGTAGATTTGAACAACTGGTCTTATCTTTTAGTCTAAAGTTGTGATTACAGTGGTTTTGTTCTGTCATGATTGTTGAGTTATTTAGTTGGATATAAGTTAATTCATAATTATAAGATTATGTTCTTAATTGATTTTTATAAATTTAATTTATAGATAATAGCTATTGCAAAAAATAAAATAACTATTGGCATTCACGTCGTATTTTTCTCATCCTAAAACTGTTTATTCATATGCCCATACTAGGCGCAATTGTTTATTGGAATGATCGAAATGATCAGGCCAGAACATTTTGCCTGTCTTAGTTCTCGGCATAAGCCTCATTTTTGCAGTTTAAGGAAATATTGATGTCGAATTCTGCTGTTGTTGAATCAGTTGCACAAGCATTACGTACTGCTGAACTCTCAAAAACTGCGATCGCACCGATTCGCCCGGAACTTGGTGGTGAAAGTGCTGACGTAGATATTGCCTATGCCGTTCAGGAAGTAAATACCGAGCGTGCTCTGTCGGAAGGTCGCCGTCTGGTAGGTCGTAAAATTGGTTTGACATCGAAAGTGGTTCAAGCACAGCTTGGCGTAGATCAGCCTGACTTCGGTATGTTGTTTGCCGACATGGCCTATGGCGATGGTGAAGCAATCCCTGCAGGTTTGCTGATTCAACCGAAAGTTGAAGCTGAAATCGCATTAGTCATCAAAGAAGGCCTGACCAAAGCAAAACACACGTATGCAGACATCATCAGTGCAACTGACTATGCACTTCCTGCTGTAGAAGTGGTCGATAGCCGTATCGAAAACTGGAAAATCAGCCTGATTGATACCGTGGCTGATAACGCATCTTCTGCTGCATTCGTTCTGGGCTCTAAGCCTGTCAAACTGGAAAATCTTGATCTTGTGAACTGCAAGATGGTCATGACACGTGGCCACGAAGTGGTTTCTCAAGGCGTGGGTAAAGCATGTCTGGCAAATCCATTAAATGCTGCGGTATGGCTGGCAGACGAAATGGTACGCCGTGGCCGTCCATTATTAAAAGGCGACATCATTTTGACTGGTGCTTTGGGTCCAATGGTCGTGGCTCAGCCGGGCGATGAATTCAAAGTTGAAATTGAAGGCTTTGGTTCAGTAACAGCTGCTTTTGCTGCTGAATAAGGGAATACAAGAGAGTACGTTCATGAAAAAGATTAAATGTGCATTGATCGGTCCAGGTAACATTGGTACTGACTTGCTTTATAAACTGCAACGCAGCGAATGGTTAGAGCCAGTATGGATGGTGGGGATCGACCCAACTTCTGAAGGTCTTGCTCGTGCAGCGAAAATGGGCCTGAAAACTACGGCTGAAGGCGTAGACGGTCTGCTTCCTCATGTTGTTGAAGACGATATCAAAATTGCATTTGATGCAACTTCTGCTTATGTACATGCTGAAAACAGCCGTAAGCTGAACGAGCTTGGCGTGTTAATGATTGACTTGACTCCTGCTGCAATCGGCCCTTACTGCGTACCACCAGTGAACCTTGAAGCTTTACTTGAACAAGGCGAAGTGCCAAACGTGAATATGGTAACTTGTGGTGGTCAGGCAACGATTCCTATGGTTGCAGCGATTTCTCGCGTTCAACCTGTGAACTATGGCGAAATCATCGCGACTGTATCCACTAAATCAGTAGGTCCTGGTACTCGTAAAAACATCGACGAATTCACGCGTACTACTGCTGGTGCGATTGAAAAAGTGGGTGGTGCAAAACAAGGTAAAGCGATCATCATCATTAACCCTGCTGAGCCACCACTGATGATGCGCGACACTGTTCACTGTCTAGTTGAAGGTGAATCAGATCAAGCGGCAATCACTGAATCTGTACACGCGATGATCAAAGAAGTTCAGAAATACGTACCAGGTTACAAACTGGTGAACGGTCCTGTATTTGATGGCAACCGCGTATCGATCTTCCTTGAAGTTGAAGGTCTGGGTGACTTCCTGCCTAAATATGCAGGTAACCTCGACATTATGACTGCAGCAGCTGCACGTACCGCAGAAATGTTCGCGGAACGTGTTTTAAATGCAGTTGAAGCTTAAGGAGCACCTTCATGTCTAAGATTATTATTAATGATATGACTTTACGTGATGGTATGCATCCAATGCGCCATCAAACTACACCTGAGCAAATGGTTGCGATTGCAACTGCTTTGGATGATGCAGGTGTACCTTTAATCGAAGTCACACACGGTGACGGCCTTGGCGGTAACTCTGTAAACTACGGTTTCGCAGCTGCAACTGATGAAGAATACCTGAAAGCAGTGATTCCAAACCTGAAACAGGCGAAAGTATCTGCGCTGTTATTGCCAGGTATTGGAACAGTTGATCATTTGAAAATGGCGCATGATGTAGGTGTGGCAACCATTCGTGTGGCGACACATTCGACTGAAGGAGATGTTTCTGAACAGCACATTACTGCAGCGCGTAAAATGGGTATGGACACTGTGGGCTTCTTGATGATGGCACATATGGCTTCTCCAGAAAAACTGCTCGAAGAAGCACAAAAAATGGTGTCATACGGTGCAAACTGTATCTATGTGACTGACTCGGCGGGTTACATGCTTCCGCAAGACGTGACTGACCGTGTAGGTATCTTACGTGCTAACCTGGATTCAGACATCGAAATCGGTTTCCATGGTCACCATAACCTAGGTATGGGTGTTGCCAACTCTGTTTCAGCGGTTCAAGCCGGTGCAACACGTGTTGACTTGGCATCTGCCGGTCTAGGTGCTGGTGCAGGTAATACGCCACTTGAACTGTTTGTTGCGGTTGCAAATCGTATGCAAATGGAAACTGGTGTTGACCTGTTTAAAGTACAAGACGTTGCAGAAGATCTGATCATTCCAATGATGACTCATCAGATCCGTGCTGACCGTGATGCTGCAACTTTAGGTTATGCGGGTGTTTATTCTTCATTCCTGCTGTTTGCTAAACGTGCTGAAGCAAAATATGGCGTATCTGCTCGTGAAATTCTGCTTGAGCTTGGTCGTCGTGGTACTGTTGGCGGTCAGGAAGATATGATTGAAGATTTGGCATTGACTATGTCTAAAGCGAAAGAGCTTCAAGCTTAATAGTTAAAAGCTAAATTTTTTAAAAAAAAGCGTCCGAAAGGGCGCTTTTTATTTATTGGAATAAAATAGACTTCTTGCGTTAGTCAAAATTTAAACAGCCCAAAGCTACATTTTATAAGGTTTTAGCTAATTCAAAAATTAGGTAAAACGATACTTTCGCAAGAGGTCTAATGAATAAGATATTAAAATGATGGAATAAGATATTTTAATTATTACTATTTATTTTAAGAAAATAATCATGCACATTTCCTTAAACATAAAAACGATAAATAAAAAGTTATTTTTAAATTATAAAAAAATAATAGACTTCTTGCGTTAGTTAAAATTTAAACAGCCTAAAGCTACAATTTATAAGGTTTTAGCCAATTCAAAAATTAGGTAAAACGATACTTTCGCAAGAGGTCTAATGGCTATTTATATAAGAGAAAACATGGATTTATATTGATTATCTGGTTAATTTTTTATTTTAGTTAATTGTTTATAAATATAAGTCTTTTTCAAATTTCAGCATACTTATTCTATCTATAGAGATTAATAGAAAAATTTTAATACTGTAGTCGGATTTTTAAAAAAACTAGAGTTGAGCATGATAGCGGCATAGCTTAATTTGATTACTAGGAATAAGCCATGCGTCGTCAAAACTTATGGATAGCAATGCTTGCTGCAATAGCAAGTTTAGGAACAACTGCAGCGAATGCAGACTTTATTGACGACAGCAATGTTCAACTCAAATTTAAAAACTTTTATCTAGACCGTCAGTATCAAGATGACTATTCATCACGTAACTGGGGTTCTTGGTCACAAGGGATTACTCTAGATGCCAAATCTGGTTACCATGATATCGGTGCTGGTGTTGAGGTCGGTGTTGATGTATTAGTTCAACATGCAGTCAAACTTAAAGGTCGTGATCAGAATCCGGATTGGGTTTTACCGCATGATGGCCAAGAATCAAAGGATCATTTTGGAAAAGTTGGTGCAACCTTAAAAGCTAAGGTTTCGGAAACTGAACTGAAAGTAGGTGAATTATTACCTGTGTCGCCAGTTCTAGTGTTTGATCCATCACGTCAATTGTTAACAACTTATAGCGGTGCCTGGTTAGAATCTAAGGATATTCTGGAAGATACTAAATTCACTGTGGCTTACATTGATAAGATTAACAATCGTTATGATAATCAATTCCGTGATTTAACTAAATTTAATCCACCACAATTTGATAATGGCGCTGAATCAGATGGTATGTGGATTGTTGGTGTAGATCATCAACTAACAAAAGAGTTGGGTGCAAGTTATTGGTATGCAGATGTTCAAGATATCTACCAACAGCATTACTTAGGTATGAATTACAAAACTGCGCTCGGTGAAAAAACCAAATTAGATAGCCATGTGCGTTATTTTGATAACTCGGAGTCAGGTGACAAACTGTATGGTGAGATTGATAATCAGGCACTGTCAGTAGGGGCAAAAGTTAATCATGGTGCGCATACTGTAGGTCTGGGTTATCAGCAAATGTTTGGTGCTACTGCATTTCCAACACTTGGTGGCTGGGTGCCGCAGCCTTATCTGGTGAACTGGGGCGTTGCAACCTTTACTGCACCAGAAGAAAAGTCATGGAATGTTTCTTATGGCTATGACTTCTCTGAAATGGGTGCCAAAGGATTAAACGCAACTGCAGTTTATTTCAAAGGTTATGATGCTAAATCAGGTGATCAAAACTTTAATACTGATGAGCTAAATCTGATTGCGAATTACACTGTTCCAGAGGGTAAGTTAAAAGGTTTAGGCATCCAAGCGATGTATATTGATGTAAATTTTGCAAATCCTACTAAACCAGATCTTCAGGAATACCGCGTAGCGACAACTTATACTCATAAATTCTAATTTAAGCGCATTTTAAGAGCAGTCAGTATTCTGGCTGCTTTTTTTGAGTTGAGAATCTAGTCAAAACCTTAAATTAAACAGTGTTTTAAATTTAAAATAATTAGTTAAAACAAATACTTAAATAATATATTTTTTGTAGTATGCAAGCGTAATTTTATATCAGTTGAAGACAGTAGAGCGGTTAATATAAGACTGTAAAAAGATCATTTTTAATGAGTCAACTTGACGTCGAGTTCTCGTCATCGAGGAACACGCAAGCAAGAAACTGTAAGAGGAATCATGATGAGCACTGTTCAAATCCCTGATTATAAAACAGATCCTTTCTTCGGCTTAGAAGACAAATGGATTGAAACTGCAGAAGGTGAGTTGACTCACTACCATGAAATTGGTGAGGGTACGCCTATTCTGTTCCTGCACGGTTCAGGTACGGGTGTGTCTGCTGCTGCAAACTGGTGGTTAAACCTGCCTTCAATTGGTGAACAAGCACGTTGTATCGCAATCGATACCATTGGTTATGGTCAAACTGTGGTTGCACCAGGTACTGCTTATGGTATTCGTGCATGGGTGGATCATGCCGTACGTACTCTAGATGCTTTAGGTATCGAAAAAACCTGGTTAGTGGGTAACTCTCTGGGTGGCTGGTTGGCATTCCAGATGGCACTTGATTATTCTGAACGTGTTCTAGGTATCGTATCTATGGGTACTGGCGGTGCAAAACAGACTGCTGCGCTGAAAGCACACGCAAACCCTGTTCTGACTGAAGAGGGTATCAAGAAAACCCTGTCTATGTTCGTGGTGAACAAAGACCTGATCACTGACGAACTGGTTAAAGTACGTTTTGCTTCTGCTGCAAATGACTATGCATCAAACCGTTTGATGGATGTAGTGGGCGCACGTGACCGTGACCGTTTCGAATTCCCGTTAGACTTCGAAAAAATGAAAGACATCACTGTACCTGTATTATTGATTCATGGTACTCAAGACGTGGTGATTCCGGTTTCTCGTACTTGGGATATCCTGAACATCGTGCCAAATGCTGATGCACACATCTTCAGTCAATGTGGTCATTGGTCTCAAGTTGAAAAATCAGATGAGTTCAACACTGTGATCAAAAACTACCTGGCTGTACACGGCGTAAAATAAGTCGTACTCAGTTTAAAAAAGGATGGCTTCGTTCATCCTTTTTTCTTTCTAAAATATTAGATTTACAGCTGCCAAATGAACACCATTTCATTCAGTGAATTTTTTAAACATTTTTAATGCTTTTTAGCTATTAATCAGAATTTCAAAAATTAAAATGGGCCTTAGACTTCTTATTAGACTTAAGTTGTAAAAGAAGCCTAATTTGAGCAAAAATTAAACCTAATAAGCCATGGTCGGAGATGTTGGAAGCCAAGCTAGATGTGGTCTGTTATAGGAAAAATGAATATAAAATGAAATTTTGATTAGAAAAAATAAAAACAAAAAAGCACACGTATTCTCAGAGGAAATTACGTGTGCTGCTATAAGAATAGAAAATTAATGTGGTTCGTCGCGGTTAATGTCTAGGTAGAATACGCGAGTCAGAAGTTCCAGGAACTTCTTCACTGCGACTGAATTAGTATCCTTGCGATAGCTAACATACAGATTTAAAAAGGGAAGTTCTACATCCAGCGGGCGGATCACGGTATTGTTCATGGTCAATGGTGCGATATAGCCTGGCAGGATGGTACAGCCCAAGCCCATACCAATCGAGTTGATATTGAACAGAATATTATCCGCCTTTTGGACAACATTAAATTCAATTCCGTTGGCTTTGGCAAAATCCAGAATAGTATGATGCAGGGTCTGTGACTGTTCTGCAGATGGAATAATAAAATCTATACCATTCAGTAATTTAACTGGAATTCGATCGTATTTTGCTAAAGGATGATCTTTTGGCAAAATGAAGATCAATGGCTCATGAATCACAAACTGGCTTTCGATTTCATCGCTATGGAAATTGTGACGGGTAAAGGTCAGATCCAGTTCGCCTTTCTTCAATAATCGCATTTGCTCATTATTATTCAGACTAAGCAATTCAATTTTTAAATCAGGGTTTTGCACGCGCAGATTTGGCAGGATATACGGGAAGATTTTCATCTCTGCGACAGGGACGAAACCGATGCGCAGCATTTGCTGCTTGGCTTGTGAGACCTGACGCGCCATGGCAATCGCCTTGTCGGCTTGTGCCAGCGTTAGGCGGGCCTGTTCAAGGAATACAGCACCTTCTTCGGTCAGTTCGACTTTACGCTTGGTACGGTGTAGCAGTTTGACACCGACATCCTCTTCCAAATCTTTGATTTGCTGACTAAGTGATGGCTGAGCCGTGTAAAGTTTGAGTGCTGCCTTACTGAAGTTGAGTTCTTCAGCCACAGTAATGAAGTAGCGGAGGTGTCGTAATTCCATATCATCAGTCCGTCGAGTAATCCAAAAAATGTCTTACTATAATTTCAGAAGAGTATAATCTATAAGCAACTATGTCGTGAAGATTATTTTGTCATTTAGAAAGTAAATGCCTTGGAGGGATTGATTAGTGTTTTAATATAAAAATACACGCCTAGAATAATTGCTTAAAACTATTAATCAAAACAAAAAAAATATTTCCGCAAATTCACTCAAAAATCCATCATCGTTGAAAAGTTGAGTCTATTACTTTGTGCCATATCTGGTCACAGGAGAGCTTTTCATGAGTGGAAAAATTGATGTGCGCGAAATCGACGCTTTAGTCGATGCACAAAATGGACGTATCACGCCATCTATCTATACAGATCCTGACATTTACGAATTAGAACTTGAACGTGTCTTCGGTCGTACCTGGTTATTCCTTTGCCATGAAAGTCAAATTCCTAAGGCTGGCGATTTCTTCAATACCTACATGGGTGAAGATCCAATCATCGTGGCACGCCAAAAAGACGGCTCAATCAAAGCATTCTTAAACCAATGCCGTCACCGTTCTATGCGCGTAAGCTTCGCAGACTGTGGTAACACACGTGCGTTCACTTGCCCATACCACGGCTGGTCATACGGTATTGACGGTTCTCTAAAAGACATCCCGCTTGAAGAGCGTGCTTACCCACATGGTGCATGTAAAGAGCAATGGGGTCTGGTTGAAGTTAATCGTGTGAAGTCTTACAAAGGCTTGGTATTCGCTTGTTGGGATGAAACCACACCTGACCTAGAAGAATACATGGGCGATATCGCTTGGTACCTGGACGGTGTTGTAGATCGTCGTGAAGGCGGTACTGTGATCGTGGGTGGTGTACACAAATGGGAAATCGACTGTAACTGGAAATTTGCAGCCGAACAGTTCGCATCTGACCAATACCACGCGTTGTTCTCTCACGCATCTGCAATTCAGGTGCTGGGTGCAAAACCAGACGATGAATCTTCTAAGAAATTAGGTGCTGCACAAACTGCTCGTCCAGTTTGGGAAACTGCGAAAGACGCGATCCAATACGGTTCACGCGGTCACGGTTCAGGCTTCTTCTTCACAGAGAAACCAGATGCAAACGTATGGGTGGACGGTGAAGTAGCGAACTACTTCCGTGAAACTTACGAAGAAGTGAAAGAACGCCTAGGTGAAACTCGTGCGCTTCGTTTAGCGGGTCACAACACCATGTTCCCTACATTGTCTTGGTTGAACGGTACTGCAACGCTTCGTGTATGGCACCCACGTGGTCCAAACAAAACTGAAGTTTGGGCATTCTGTATCTGTGATGCGGACGCACCAGAAGATGTACAAGCAGCATTTGAACGTTCTGCAACGCGTGCCTTTGGTCCAGCCGGTTTCCTGGAGCAAGATGACTCTGAAAACTGGATTGAGATCCAAAAAGTTTTACGTGGTTATAAAGCGCGTCAAAACAAACTCATTATGGAAATGGGTAAAGGCAACGAGAAAGTACGTGAAGATGGTATCCCGGGTATCACGAACTATATTTTCTCTGAAACTGCAGCACGTGGTATGTACCGCCGCTGGGCAGATTTATTGATTCATGAAAAATGGGAAGACGTTGAAGCTGCGGCTGACGAATATGAGAAGGAGCTTATGAAATGAGTCAAATCAGTTTAGAACTTCATCACCAAATTAGTCAGTTCCTATATCAAGAAGCCAAGCTTCTTGATGACTGGAAATTCCGCGAATGGTTAGACACGCTAGCTGAAGATATCTCTTACACGCTACGTACTACACCAAACGCTCAAACGCGTGACCGTCGTCGTTCAGTTGAACCACCTACTACCTGGGTATTCAACGATACGAAAGATCTTCTGGAACGTCGTGTTGCACGTCTGGAAACTGGTATGGCTTGGGCTGAAGAGCCTCCATCACGTACCACTCACATGGTGAGCAACGTGATTGTTGAGTCGACTGAGGTTGAAGGCGAATACGACGTGTACGTGACATATTTATTGTACCGTACGCAAAAAGAGAAAGACGTGGTTATCTACTGTGGTAAACGTCATGACAAGATCCGTAAAGTTGAAGGTGGCCTAGGCTTCCAGATTTTCAACCGTAAGATCATGCTTGACCAAGTTACCTATAACTCACATAACCTGAGTGTGTTCTTCTAATGAATAAGATTTTTGTTTGCCAAGTTGACGAATTAGACGAAGGCGAAGCATTAAAAGTGGATTGTGGCGTAAACGGTATCGATGCGCTGGCTGTATTTAACAATGGCGGTGAATTCTTCGCTATGAACGATAAATGCAGTCATGGTAATGCTTCTATGTCTGAAGGTTACCTTGAAGATGACGGTACTGTGGAATGTCCATTACATTCAGCTCGTTTCTGTTTGAAAACCGGTCAGGCACTTTGCTTACCAGCAACTGACCCAATTCAAACATTCCCAGTTGTACTTGAAGATGGTGCGTTATACGTAGAGATGGCAGGAGAGTAATCATGGGTTGGCTACAAGGCGAAGTTGCACTGATCACTGGTGGTGGTTCAGGTCTCGGTTGGGCACTCGTAGAACGTTTCCTGGAAGAGGGCGCACAAGTGGCCGTTCTTCAGCGTTCAAAAGCTAAAGTAGATGCATTAAATGAACACTTCGGTGGAAAAGTTCTTGCGATCGAAGGTGATGTAGCCAGCTATGCAGATAACGTTCGTGCTGTTCAAGCAACTGTAGAACGTTTCGGTAAACTCGATTGTTTCGTGGGTAATGCTGGTATCTGGGATCACTATGCCGATATCGTCAATACTTCAGGTGAGCAGCTGGAAAAAGCCTTTGATGAGATTATGGGGATTAACACCAAATCTCTGATTTTAGGTGCGAAAGCTGCACTGGATGAGCTCGTTAAATCTGAAGGTTCGATCATTTTCACACTGTCAAATTCTGCATTGTATTCTGCAGGTGGCGGTCCGGTTTACACTGCATCAAAACATGCGGGTGTAGGCATTATGAAAGAACTGGCTTACGAACTTGCACCTAAAGTACGAGTCAATGCCGTTGCGCCATCAGGTATGAATGTGAACATCAAAGGTGCTGCATCTTTGGGTCAGGAAAATCTTGGTCTGCTCGATGCACGTGATCCTGAGAAAATCGCCCGTGGTATGCCACTGAACTTCTTACCTGAACCTGAAGACATGACTGGTTCCTACGTGCTCTTAGCATCTCGTCAAAATAACCGCCCGCTGACTGGTGTTCTGATTAACGCAGAATGCGGCCTGGGCATCCGTGGTTTACGTCAACCACGTGCAGGTTTCTTTGATGAATAAAAATCTAGTCTGAAATGGACTTTTCGGCAGCCTGTTCTTGGCTGCCTTCCTTTTAAGGAGTCTCTCATGGCCGTTAAACTTATTTGTGCTTCGCACAGTCCTTTAATGGAATTTGCTTCACCCCAAGAAAAACGCAAAGAACAGGCTGTTCGTGAAGCGTTTGAAAAACTGGCGGCTGAAGTAAAAGCTTACGACCCAACCCTGATCATTACCTTTGGCCCTGACCATTTTAATGGTTTCTTCTATGACCTGATGCCAAGTTTCTGCGTGGGGATCCGCGCGAGGGCTGCAGGGGACTGGGACTATGGTAAAGACAATGACCACATTGATGTGCCAGAAGACAAAGCACTGGCTTTGATTCGCCGTGTACTCGATGAGGGTGTGGACGTTGCATATTCTTATCGCATGCAAGCCGACCATGGTGTGACTCAGCCCTTACATTTCCTGTGTGAAGGCAAACTTGACCGTTATCCAACGATTACAATTTTTATTAATGGCGCTGCAGCACCGATGCCAACTACCAAGCGTACCATCGCTTTAGGCCGTGCTGTGGGTCAATACATCAAGTCTTTAAACCTTGAAAACGAGCGTGTGCTTGTTTTAGGTACCGGTGGTCTGTCACATGATCCACCTACACCGCAAATGGGTGCTGTACCACCAGAAGTGGAAGAGTTCCTGATTGCAGGCCGTTATCCAACGCCTGAAGCACGTTATGCACGTCAATCCAAAATTATTGCAGTGGGTCAAAAGCTGGCAGCAGGGGATACGTCAGTTGCCGTGCCTTTGAATGCTGAATGGGATATTGCCCTGCTGGAAACCTTCAAGAATGCTGATTTTGCAACATTAGAAGCGATGACTGAAGCTGAAATCCGCCGTGATGGTGGTCGTGGTGGTCAGGAAGTCCGTTCTTGGATGGCTGCCTTCGCTGCCTTAAGCGAAATGGGTGAGTACGAAATGACAACGCACTGTTATGAAGAAATCAGTGAATGGATTGCGGGCTTCGGCATCGTATCTGCAGAGTTAAAAGGTTAAAGACATGAGCAACATCGAAACCATCGTAATTGTAGGTGCTGGCCAGGCAGGTGCAAGCGCGATTTTAGAACTTCGTGGCAACAAATACGAAGGTAAAATCATTCTGATCGGTGATGAAACGCATCTTCCTTATGAGCGTCCACCACTGTCTAAAGACGTGATTCTAAAACCTGAAGAGACCAAGATTGAAATTCTGTCAGAAGAAAAACTGGCGGAACTTGGTGTAGAAACCATTCGTGGCAATGGCGTGAAAAAAATCAACGCTGAAGTGAGAACGGTTGAACTTCAAAATGGGGACGTTGTTGCTTATGACAAACTGTTGCTTGCCACTGGCGGCGCAGCACGTCGTCTGCCAAACTTCGATGCGCTGGGTAAACACGTTTATACCTTGCGTAACCTTGAAGATTCACAAGCTTTAGTACCTGTGTTGCAATCAGGCCGTCGTATTGTCTTGATTGGGGGTGGCGTGATCGGTCTGGAACTGGCTTCTTCTGCACGTTTCAAAGAATGCCAAGTAACTGTGATCGAAATGGGGCCTATGGTCATGGGCCGTTGTTCGCCACGTATTCTGAGCGAGTTCCTGTTAGAACAACAACGTTTGGAAGGTATCGATGTTCGTCTGGAAACCAAGATTGCAGACTGCCGACTTGAACAAAATCAAGACGGTGAAGAAGTTGTGATTACCCTTGAGGGTGGTGAAGAGCTTCGTGCTGATGCTGTAGTTTATGGTATCGGTATCGTGCCAAATGCACAATTGGCTGTAGAAGCTGGCCTGGATGTTGATTTCGCGATTAAAGTGAATGAAAACTGCCAGACTTCAAATGCAGACATTTATGCGGCAGGTGATGTGGCAACTCAATTACGTGACTGTGGTAACCACCGTCGTGTCGAAACTTGGGAAAATGCCAACCTGCAAGCAGGGATCTTTGCGCGCCATGTGATGGGCATTGAGCATCCGACGCCTAATCCAGCTTGGTTCTGGACAGATCAGTTGGACATCAACTACCAGTTCGTGGGTGACATGGCGGCTGCTGAATGGCAAGTTCGTGGTGAAATCAATCCAGAGCTTCGCGCTGAATCATCATTCGTGATGTTTGGTGTGACTGATGGCGTTATTGTTGGCGGTATCACTGTAAATGCGGCAAAAGAAATGCGTCACCTGAAAAAACTGATCAGCAAGAATGCAGCGTTTGAAGCAGATAAATATTTAGATCTCAGCCAGGATCTTCGTAAACTTGTGAAGTAATCTGAGTTTACAAAAGGGCAGACCTCGGGCAACCTGGGTCTGCTTTTTTATGTCTGTCAGATTGTGCTGTCATGACCTTACATTCCATTGTGATTTGAAATGGCTTTGTGTAGGTTTGGCTTACTTTTCAAAGATGAAAAGTAACAAAAATCTTTTGCTAAACTGAGGATATATCCCTATATCCTAGTTTAGCGGCGGCGTCCCTGCCTCCATCAGTATTGTTGATTGTGAATTTGGGCGAGAAGTTAGTTCAATTCTTTCTGATTAAAATTTAATTGAGTCCTTTATGAATTCAAATTCATCTCCCATGCTGGTGACGGCAAGTATTTATGCCTTGCTGGTGCTGATCTGGGCAGCGACGCCATTGGCGATCGTCTGGAGCGTTGCAGAAGTTCATCCGATGTGGGTGCTGATCATTCGTTATTTCGGTGCTTCTGTGCTGGCTTTGGTGATCTTGGCTGCCATGCGTAATCCATTGCCATTCGATCGAACCTCAATGATGAGTTATGTAGCAGGCAGTCTAAACCTGATCGGTGCACAGTTATTTATCTATCTGGCGGCGAATTATTTGACCTCTGGATTAATGGCTTTAATTTTCGGTTTCTCACCACTGGTTGCTGGCCTGATTGGGCATGTCATCCTGAAAACTAACCACCTAATCTGGTTGCAATGGCTCGGTATGGCTGTTGCCGTCGGTGGTTTAAGTTTTGTCTTTGCGGAGTCAGCAGATAGTAAAGTGAATCCGTGGGGCGTGGTCCTGATGCTGATTAGTATGGTGTCTTATATCAGCTCGATTTTCTGGGTAAAACAGATCAATGCGCCATTAAAACCGATGTCCCAAGCCACCGGTTCTTTGATTGTCTCTTCATTGGGATCATTACTAATCATTCCTTTTATCTGGCAATCTTTCCCAACACAAATGCCAAGTATGCAGGCGCTATTCGGCTTTAGTTTTACCATGATCCTGTCTTCGATTGTGGCGATGCTGTGTTACTTCTGGCTGATTCGTCGTTTGGCAGCCTCGACAGTGTCACTCAGCAACGTGATGACACCTGTGATTGCCCTGGTGCTAGGGGCAACCTTGAACAACGAACATATTAGTTCAAATGCGTTTGTCGGAATCGTGATTGTGATGTTTGGGATCGTGATGTATTTTTGGAAAGAGTGGCGAGAGCAGTATTTTTCTAAATCCTAAGCCGTATTACTCAAATTAAAAAATATTTAGAAAGGAAGCTAGGGCTTCCTTTCTGGTTTTTGATGCAGAACCGGGTAGGGATGTCTTTTCTATCCCTTTGAGAACGGCAGATAAGCTCAAATCCAGGCTTTAAGTCAAGGATAGTCGCATCAGACACAATAAACAGTATTGCTAGCTTTGTTCAGTATACCCATCAAACCCAGAATCTGCTGCTGATGTTCCACATGGAACAGTTGCACCTGATCAAAATAACCATGCTGGATAATCTGCTGGCGAATCTTCATGATTTGCTCGTCATTCAGAAAATGATGCGAAGCCCGGACAGATTGCTCCCACAGTTCTAGGAGCTGAGGATGCCGATCGGCAGAAGTAAGGACAATCACAGCCATGAAGTTTCCGATTAAAAATGAGAACAACAAAACAATAAACAATTTATGTCAGCAGTTTATTAAGATGCAAAGAGATAAAATGAAAAATCAAATAGATCCATCTGTTTGAGGAAAAACTAGGACAACTTTGAATGTCATCTGAATCTAATAAAATTGTGGTCTATGCAGCGTTATTTGGCAACCTCGCTATTACACTGGTCAAATTCGTCGCAGCCTATATTACCAATAGTTCTGCGATGCTCAGTGAAGCGATTCACTCGGTGGTCGATACTCTAAATGAAATTCTGCTTCTTTACGGCATGAAAAAGGCAGAGCAGCGCCCAGATGCCCAACATCCTTTTGGCTATGGCCGTGAACTGTATTTCTGGGCCTTTATTGTGGCCTTGATGGTCTTTGCACTGGGTGCGATTGTATCCATCTATCAAGGCATCCTGCACATCATTCATCCTGAAGAAATGCAGGATCTGATGATCAACTATATTGTCCTGGGTATTGCGATTCTGTGTGAAGGATTCTCCTGGACAGTGGCTTTAAGAACCTTCCGTAAAATGAAAGGCAAGATGGGCTATTTCGAAGCCTTTAGACGTAGTAAAGATCCGACCACCTTTACCGTATTATTTGAAGATACTGCTGCGCTAGTAGGTCTTTTTATTGCCCTGATCGGGATTTTCTTGGCTCATCAACTGAATATTCCTGAACTGGATGGTGCTGCCTCTATTCTGATTGGTGTCGTGTTGGCGGTATCAGCCTGGTTACTGGCACGTGAAACCAAAGGCTTATTGCTGGGTGAAACAGCAGATCCTAGACTGCGTGAAAATGTACTTAACATTGCCCAGCAGGATGCTGCGGTCTATAGCGCCAATGGTGTATTAACCGAGCAAATGGGTGCACATCAGGTAATTGCCTCCTTAAGTCTGGAATTCAAAGACGATCTGACTTCTGATGAAATTGAAGCTTGCGTTAACCGGATTGAAGCGCAAATCAAACAGCTACACCCAGAAATTATTACTCTATTTGTGAAACCTCAAACCAAAGCGGTATGGCTGGAACGGACTCAAGGTCGTATTTAAGGAAATGAAGTTTTCAGCAGTTAACTTTCGTCGGATAGTCAGAAGGGCATCAAGCGTGATTACGTGAATACGGGATAAAAATTTAGGTCATGAAATCATGTACAGTCAGGTATGGAGTGAGAATTATCGGATGAATATCGATCATTCTCCTGTCTTTTTAGAAAGCAGAATGGGCACAAACTTGATCACCAGTATTTATTTTTTTAGAAGATTTTCATCGGTTTTGGTCTTTCCATTGGCTCGATGTTTTGCTAAAAATAACAAAAACATAAATGAATCTTAGGCACGTATTTCATACTATGCTGGAATACCGAAGTATATAAGTTTGTATGCGATTTAAAGAGATGCTCCGTTTGAAAATTCCAGGTGGATGCTGTCTTGCATATAACAAATAATAAATAGTGGATATTTATGCAAGATCTTTTCAAGACTAAAAAATTTCAGCTTGAGACTGAGTCCAGTTGGAAACATCTCTGGTCCAAGCCGGTATTTGATTATCTACATTCCGATCATTTTGATGGTGAGCGGTTTAAGAACCTGGAGCATCATTCGCTCGAGCAGAGTCGCTTTGACTTGTATAAATGGTTATTCACCAGAAAATCCAGCACCTGGGAAGTGAATCTGGAACAGGAACGTGCCGATTTTTTTTCACGTCCGCGTGCCTTGCCACAAAACCGGCCGGAAGCCACTTTAGATGACTGGCAAATCTGGTTTATTGGGCATGCCACCGCTCTGATCCAGATCGGGCCGTATAATTTTCTGACTGATCCGGTCTGGTGTGAATATGCCAGTCCTTTTGCATCCCGAGGGCCACAGCGCGTTATTCCTGCTGGCATTGCCCTGGATGAGCTGCCGCATATTGATGCCGTATTGCTCAGCCATAACCATTATGATCATATGGATCTGGCGACCTTGGCCTGGCTGCATCAAACCTATCAAATGCCGATCTATACTGGTCTTGGCAATGGCTGGTACCTGCCTAAAGACTATAATGTCATTGAAATGGACTGGTGGGAAAATGCATTTTTTGAAGATATCCAGATTGTCTATTCGCCAGCACAGCACGCTTCAGGACGTGGAATGCGCGATCAGAACTGTGCATTATGGGGCGGTTTTTCCTTATTGAATGGCAAGGATCATTGCTATTTTGCTGGGGATAGCGGTTATGCGCTGCATTTCAAGGAAATTCGAAAACGCCTTGGGCCACCACGAATTGCGCTGTTGCCGATCGGTGCCTATGAACCACGTGAATTGATGCGCAATATTCACATGAATCCGGAAGATGCTTTTCATGCCCATCAGGACTTAATGGCACGTTGTTCAATGGCGATCCATTATCGAACCTTCCAGCTCACCGATGAAGCACGTGACCAGCCTGAAAATGAACTGCAGCATATTATCCAGCATTCATCCAAGCTGATTAACCCGTTTTACTGTATTCGTGAAGGCAAACGGATTATTGTCTAAGGGCTTCTCTTTGTTCTTGTTGAATTATTTGAATGGCGATAACAAAAAGCATCAGCATCGCGATATTCATTACTACAGGATTAAAGGCGGCTATAAGCTGTAAAGGGTCGGTGAGTACGATCAGCAGTAATAATCCGCCCAGTCCAGCAATATTCAAACCATGTAATAGAAGGGATCTGTTCCATTTTAAAAAGCACAAACCAAACAGTATCTCACACAACCCAGATAAGCCTACCAAGCTTTTAGCGAGCAGTAGGCTAACCCCCATATTTTGCCAGATTTACAGTTCAGCAGTAGATTGGAACAGAATTTTTGGAACTAAGCCCTGATACAGCCAGAGTGCAGCTAAGGCAAACTGGGTTGTACGCAGCGGTTGCATCAATACAGAATCAGAATTCACGGACAGCCTCTTCCAGAAAATGGCATTTATTTTCGTGAGAAGGAATCAGACAAGAATCGGTTTTGCCAAATAGCTTATAGCGGTTTAAAGCCACCAGACGATATAGAAAATCGCGAATAAAACGTGGAATGAAATAGCCAGCATTCATCAAAGAAAATGGAAAACCGAGATGCTGCATCACCTTCGGTAAAGCAGTAGATTCGGTATAAAGTTTGCCATCCTTAATGACTACCATGGTGGTGTAATGCTCTGTCGACATCTGGTAGTGTTTAAGCAGGGCAGTGCCCAGTTCCGATTGTGCAGAGACCAGTTTAAACTGGATTTTTTTATCGTATTTAATCAGAAATTTTGCCCAGCCATTACAAATCACACAAACCGTATCAAATAAAATGATGTCATGGCTTTGAATGATATCTTCAATATTTTTGCTCATCGTTATACTTCTTTTTTGTGATATAGCTTTGATAGTGTAGTGCTACAAGCATCAATATAAAACTTCTTAACAAGGATGTTCGTCACTTTAAATTCTTTGGCTCATTTGAAAATAAAAATGGGAGTGATCAACTTTTCTTAATTGGATGGCTACTACAATATTATGGCTTGGCATCAGGATTGTAGTGTTTGGTGAGTCTATCTTTAAGCTCTGTAAAAAAGCCAGTAAGGTGAAATAGCTCATAATGGAGATAGCTTGGAAAAACAAGCAGGTTAACTATAAAGCTGGAGAAGCCTTCATGAATAAGCCTACACAACCTGGCACAAGTAAATGTCCCTTCTATCAAGGTGCGCATACTGTCGCTGGTGGCTCGAATATAGACTGGTGGCCCAATGCACTGAATCTGGATATTTTGCATCAGCATGACCGCAAAACGAACCCCATGGACCCTGATTTTGACTACGCTAAAGCCTTTAGCGAACTAGATCTGGAAGCAATTAAACAGGATCTAAAAGAACTGATAACCTCCAGCCGGGACTGGTGGCCCGCGGACTGGGGCAGCTATATTGGCATGATGGTGCGTACCGCCTGGTATCGGGCCGGAACCTACCGTAAACAGGATGGACGTGGGGGCAAATACCGGCAATCAGCGTTTTGCGCCTTTGAATAGCTGGCCAGATAACGTCAATACCGACAAAGGCCGCCGTCTGTTATGGCCAGTGAAAAAGAAATATGGCAATAAAATTTCCTGGGGGATTTGATTATTCTGGCTGGTACGGTCACATATGAAGTTGCCGGGTTAAAAACCTTTGGTTATGCCGGTGGGCGTGAAGATATCTGGCATCCAGAAAAAGATATTTACTGGGGTGCAGAGCATAAATGGCTGGATGCGACCCGCGAACGTTATAACAATGAAGAAGACCGGAATACGCTGGAAAATCCTCTTGCTGCAGTACAAATGGGACTGGTTTATGTCAATCCGGAAGGGGTGGACGGCAAACCGGATCCGTTAAAAACCGCACAGGATATGCGTACCACCTTCGACCGTATGGCCATGAATGATGAAGAAACCGTCGCTCTGACGGCAGGTGGACATACCGTCGGGCAAGCACATGGAAATGATAAGGCAGATGTACTTGGACCGGAGCCAGAAGCTGCACCACTCGAATTACAGGGTTTGGGCTGGAATAACCCGGAAGAAACCGGTAATGCCGCCTATGCCATGGTAAGTGGTCTGGAAGATGCTTGGACGACTAACCCGAACCGCTGGGACAATGAATTCTTTTATCTGCTACTGACCTATGACTGGGAGCTAAAAAAGAGCCCGGCCAGCGTATGGCAATGGGAGCCGATCAATATTAAAGAAGAAGATCGCCCATTGGATGCGCATACCACCAATGTGTGCCGTAATCCGATCATGACCGATGCTGATACAGCGCTGAAAATCGATCCGGGATATCGGGAAATTTCCGAAAAATTCTATCGTGATCCGGAGTATTTTTCCGAAACTTTTGCCCGTGCCTAGTACAAATTGACCCATCGTGATTTAGGGCCGAAATCTCGTTATCTGGGGCCGGATGTACCGGAAGAAGACCTGATCTGGCAAGATCCAATTCCATCAGTAGATTACACCTTAAATGAGAGCGAAATTGCGGACCTGAAAGAAAAACTGCTGGATAGCGGCTTGAGTCGCTTTGAGCTGATCAATACCGCTTGGGACAGTGCACGGACTTATCGTGGTGGGGCCAATGGTGCCCGTATTCGTTTACAGCCACAACGTGAATGGGCTGGTAATGAACCGGAACGCTTGAATAAAGTTCTGAACAAACTTGAAGAAATTCAGGCAGGTCTAGAGAAAAAAGTCAGTATCGCTGACCTGATTGTACTGGGCGGATCGGCCGCAGTAGAAAAAGCAGCACAGGAAGCTGGGGTAGATATTCAGGTGCCATTTATTCCAAGCCGAGGAAATGCGACTCAAGAACAAACCGATGTCTATTCATTTAAAGATCTGGAACCGTTGCATGATGGCTACCGTAACTGGTTAAAACAGAACTACTCCGCTCAGCCAGAAGAAATGCTGGTCGATCGTACTCAATTGATGGGACTTACAGCACCAGAAATGACAGTATTAATTGGTGGAATGCGGGTCCTAGGTGCTAATCATGGTGGAAGCAAGCATGGCGTACTGACTGATCGGGTCGGTGTATTGAGCAATGATTTCTTTGTGAACCTGATGGATATGAATAATGTCTGGGTGCCGGTAGAAGAAAATCTTTACGAAACCCGTGACCGTCAAACGCATGACCTGAAATGGACTGCAACCCGTGTCGATCTGGTCTTCGGTTCTAACTCAATTTTACCTGCCTATTCTGAAGTCTATGCTCAGGCTGACAATAAGGAAAAATTTGTAAGTGACTTTGTCAAAGCCTGGACCAAAGTCATGAACGCTGACCGTTATGATGTTAAACATCAACGTGAAGCCGCTTAAATTGAACTACAATTCATATTCCTGATGCTTTAATTTAACACCAATAAAAAACCACCCTCGGGTGGTTTTTTTATTCACTCAGTTCAAGCTGAAAAACTTAGAGAAAGCTTGGTAGGCCTTTGGCTGGATCAGTTGCTCGAGCCATCTGGGCATCAGCTACGCTCATCCCAAGAGCTTGGGCAACACCTTCACCATAGGCTGGATCACAAGCATAACAGTTACGGATATGACGGTACTTGATGAAATCAAGCGCATCACCCATTGCGGCTGCGGTATTATTAAATAGAGCCTGTTTCTGCTCATCATTCATCAGGTTGAACAAGGCACGTGGCTGGCTGAAGTAGTCATTATCATCTTTGCGATAATCCCAGAAATCTGCATCACCCGTGATTTTGAGTGGTGGCTCTCTGAATTCTGGCTGTTCCTGCCACTGGCTGAAACTGTTCGGCTCATAATGCGGCAATGAACCATAGTTGCCGTCCATACGGCCCAAACCATCACGATGATTTGAATGTACCGGACAACGTGCAGCATTGACCGGAATCTGGGCATGATTCACGCCCACGCGGTAACGTGCAGCATCAGCATAGTTGACTAAGCGTGCCTGTAGCATACGATCCGGTGAGTAACTAATGCCTGGTACCAGATTGCTTGGCGCAAAAGCTGCTTGTTCTACGTCCTGGAAATAGTTTTCCGGATTACGGTTGAGTTCGAATTCACCTACTTCAATCAGCGGATAATCACCTTTCGGCCAGACTTTGGTCAGGTCAAACGGATGATAAGGCACTTTCTCGGCATCGGTTTCAGGCATGATCTGAACGTACATTTTCCATTTCGGATAATCACCACGTTCAATCGCATCAAACAGGTCAGTCTGGCTGCTTTCACGGTCTTTAGCAATTAGCTCTGCTGCCTCAGCATCAGTCAGATTTTTGATGCCTTGCTGGGTACGCATATGGAATTTTACCCAGAAGCGTTCATTTTGGGCATTGATAAAACTGTAGGTATGACTGCCGAAACCGTGCATATGACGATAGCCGGCTGGAATCCCACGATCCGACATTACAATGGTGACCTGATGTAGAGCTTCCGGCAATAAAGTCCAGAAATCCCAGTTATTGGTGGCGCTACGCTTATTGGTTTTCGGATCGCGTTTTACTGCTTTGTTTAAGTCAGGGAATTTGCGTGGATCACGCAGGAAGAATACCGGCGTATTGTTACCGACTAGGTCCCAGTTACCTTCTTGAGTATAGAACTTCAGGGCAAAACCACGAATGTCACGTTCTGCATCAGCTGCACCGCGTTCACCAGCGACGGTCGAAAAACGGGCAAATATTTCGGTTTTTTTGCCAACTTCCGAGAAAATTTTTGCACGGGTGTACTCAGTAATGTCACTGGTCACAGTAAAAGTACCAAATGCACCTGAACCTTTTGCGTGCATACGGCGCTCAGGAATCACTTCACGAACAAAGTTAGCCAGTTTTTCATTCAGCCATAAATCCTGAGCAAGTAAAGGTCCACGCGCACCTGCCGTCATACTGTTCTGGTTGTCGACCACAGGCGCACCAGCTTCAGTGGTCAGGTGGGTGACAGGGCATTTTTTAAAATCTTGGCTCATCTTTCCTCTCCAAGTTTTGAATATCTTGTGTCGTTTATCTAGTATTCATAAAATATTGAAATATATGCTAATCAGATCAGGTTTCACTATATTTACAATATCTTTAAATAAAGGGTGTGACAGCACAAAATAGAATTCAGGATATAATTGAGTGAGCTCACTCAAAAAATATTTTTAAAGTTAATAAAGTTTAAAATATTGAAAATTAAATGGTTACTCTTAAAAAGTAATGGGTTTTCCACTCTCTGACAATATCAAATTCTATATATTTTGAATAACTCGAATAATGAATGGGATTAAACGAAAATAACAATATCTAAGTCCATAATATGTTTTTATCAAAGGATAAAAATAATAAGTGAAAAGTGGTATTTAAAATGAATTTTATAACTGGTTTATTTTAAATGGTTTTTTAATTGAGTTTTGTTTGGCTGAAGAAACCCATAACAATAATGAATGGAATAAGGGTATTTTCTGGTTATAGCTCGCATTGTTGCATACAGAAAATCCTAGCTAAATGGGCTTTATTTTTAAAAAAGCATTGGCAAATATGCTTGAAAATTAGTCAGTCAGCCCTATAATTATCTCACTCCTTCCTCCAAGTCACATAGAGAGCAAAATGGCCAAGAAAAAAACAGCCAAGCAGGTGGTGATCCACAATTTTGTGGCAAAACACATGCATGAAGTCAACAAAAGCCAGGTTTTTGTAGACCGGAAGAAAAATGCAAAACGTGGTTATACCAAGCACAAACAAGGGCGATATCAACAAGATGATCGCCCTTTTTTATGGGCGGCTTAGGGCGGCCAGGAAGACGTAGATCTGTTTTGGGCAGAAGCTGATTTTAAGGGATTCTGTCAGGTATAGTTAAAAGATGAATTTCTTTTCGAAGAATGCGGTGAAGTCCTCCGGGTGGTTGAAGAAGCTTCTTCGGGAAACATATTTTGAAAAAAACGAGGCAGGGTCGCAGAACTCGAAGATCTATTTCGATCAGCATCAGCCATAGGCCGAGTCTGCTGAAAACTGGCAAATTTTCCTAGCTGTTGCCGATACAGTTTTGCCGCAATGACCGATGGATCATTCTTGCCTAAACGCCGTTGCTGGCTACGAGAAATTTCAATTCCCCATAAGGGACAGGCTTTAGGACGTTCAGTTTCACGGATATACTGGTGACTGGTACTTGTATTATTACGACCACCAGAAGATGTATATCTGGATTTTTGCGAACGTAAGGCCGGTGCAATAATAAAATAAAATGCTGCAGCCAGCATAAGCAGGATAAGTACAAATTCCATAAGTACCTCGACTGATGCAGAGGAACCTGGAAAAGTTCCTCCTTAAGCGCTGACCATACGGGTGGTGGATTTCACCATATCTCCTAAACCATGTGTTCTAAAATAATGCTCCATCCAGCTTTTTACCATGAGTGGATTGTCCAGTTTTAGTACATGTTTGAGTAATTCCTGTGCATCCGGCATCGGTACATGACAGATCGTTTTTCGGACTCTCAAAATATTGCTAGAACTCATGGACAAGGTATTAAATCCCATGGCCATTAATAGTACGGCCGATAGAGGATCACCAGCCATTTCACCACAGATACTGATCGGTTTGTTATTACGGTGACAATCCTCTACCAGACGGGTCAGAGCACGCAGAATCGCTGGATGCAAATGTGAATAGACATTGGCCACACGTGGGTTATTACGGTCGACAGCAAGTAAATATTGGGTCAAATCGTTAGAACCGACCGAGAAGAAATCAACCAGTTCAGAAAACTCATCAATCTGATGCAGTACGCTCGGCACTTCCACCATAATCCCGATTTGCGGCTTGGTAATTTTGACCTGTTCTTCTTCCTGAACGGCATGATGATCACGTTCTAACAGATACAGTGCTTCTTCAACTTCACTGACACTGGTCACCATCGGCAACAGGATATGCAGATTGTTCAGACCGATACTGGCTTTCAGCATGGCGCGAATTTGTGAAGAGAAGATTTCAGGATGATCCAGCGTAAAACGAATTCCGCGCCAGCCCAATGCTGAATTTTCTTCCTTAATCGAGAAATATGGCAGGTCTTTATCTGCACCAATATCCAGCGTTCGCATGACTACCGGTTTATTGGCAAAGTGACTCAGTTGCTGCCGGTAAATGGCACGTTGTTCCTCTTCTCCCGGGAAGCGGTCACGTAGCATGAACGGGATTTCCGAACGGTATAGGCCAACACCTTTGGCACCACGCTGTACACCACGAACCACATCAATCATCAGGCCGGTATTTACAAACAGACGTACAGCGGTACCATCTGGCGTAATTGCATCTTTGGTCTCGTATTGACGTAGATCTTTGGCAATCTGTTCTTCTTCTTTCTGAATTTCTTTATAGCGGGTACGCAGACGACGTGGTGGATTGATAAAGATACGGCCCTGATGCGCATCGACAATCATCTCGACGTCATCCAGAGTATTGATGGGCAGTTCAGTCACACCCACGACAGTCGGAATACCGAGTGCGCGTGCCACAATCACCATGTGCGAATTCATGGCACCTTCAGTGGTGACAATCGCGGCAATCTTATCAACAGGCAGTTCCACCAGTGCAGCCGTTGAAATTTCTTCACCAATCAGGATGCTTTCATCGGTCAGTTCGCGATGGCTTTCATCGGCTTCCTGCAACTTGGCCAGAATACGACGTCCCAGATCTTTTAGATCAGCGACACGTTCACGCAGGTAATCATCCTCCATCTGGACAAACTGCGCCACATGGTTATCAATCACGATGCGAACCGCACCTTGTGCCCAGTGACCATCACGAATCAGTGCTTTAATTTCTGATGGCAGGGCATTTTCATCCAGCATACGCAGGAATACACTGAACAAAGCACGTTCTTCGGCCATCAGCGCATCCTGCATTTTGTCATCCAGGAACTGAATTTCTTCACGCACCGAATTTAAAGCATTATCTAGCAAAGCCAGTTCTTCGCTAATATTATCTGCTTCACGATCCGGAACAGCGCCTAGATCTGCAGGGGGATAAAGCACAATGGCGCGACCAAGTGCGATCCCGCCAGAACCGGATACGCCCTGGAAGGTTTTATATGCCGGTAAATTATTTGGTTTTCGGAATACATCAATATTGCCGACTGCATGTGCATGAGCGATTACGCCCGAAAGCTGAGCACATAGCGTAACCAGGAAAGATTCGGCTGCTTCACTAAAATCCTGGGATTCTTGATTTTGGACAACCAGTACGCCCATGACTTTACGGCGGTACATGACCGGAACGCCCAGAAAGGAATTATAAATTTCTTCGCCCGTTTCCGGTAAATACAGAAAACGATCATGCTTAGGGGCATTGTCGAGGTTAACGATTTCCTCACGCTGACCGACCAGACCAACCAGGCCTTCACCGGTATGTAGAGAAACATGACCGACAGCTTCGGGCTTCAGGCCTTTAGATGCCATTAATAGATAACGCTGGTTGCGTTCATCGAGCAGATAAATGGAGCAAACATCCACATGCATGGCCTCAGCGACCTGATTGACCATAATATCGAGTGATTCATGCAAACTGGTAGACGCATTAATCTCTTGGACAATGCGTCTCAGGGTATCCAGTTGCATATTCGACATGGGTGCTGCTCCGTATTTTTTTAGAAGTCCGGTAATTTAGTTTATTTATAACAATAGCCGAGCAAAAAATCTGCACATGCACGCGATTTTTTTAAGGTTTTTGTTGTGGTAATTGCTGACAGAGTTCAATCATGGCCTTGCGATAAACATCGCGTTTAAAATTCACCACTTGGCCTAATGGATACCAGTAACTGACCCATTGCCATTGATCAAATTCGGGCGGATCGGACAGATCAAGCTGAATGTTCTGTACGGGTGCCGTCAGTTTGAGTAAAAACCACTTCTGTTTTTGACCGATACATACCGGATCTGAATCCGTGCGAATGTATCGATACGGCAAACGATAACGCAACCATCCTTTGGTCTGCGCGATAATCTGGACGTGTTCAGGCAGTAAGCCAACTTCTTCTCTCAGCTCACGATAAAGTGCCTGCTCAGGGGTTTCTCCATATTGGATACCTCCTTGTGGAAATTGCCATGCATTATGACCAATGCGTTTTGCCCATAAAACCTGTCCAGCATCGTTTGCCAAAATGATCCCGACATTCGGTCGGAAACCTTCTGAGTCGATCATTTGGCTACCTAAAATTGTTTAATTTATGCCTTTGCTTTCGGGGAATATTATTTCTTTATCCAACTCGAAAAAAAGCAAAGTTTAAAAATGTTAAAATTGCTATGATCTTAACGAATTTCTATCGACTAGCGGAGATAGATTTACAATTTTTTTCTTAAATTTCAGTTTTTACGAGTATTTTCATGAAATTGGCGCTATTTGATCTCGATCACACCCTGTTAAACACCGATTCGGATCATTCCTGGGGGGAATTCCTGGTCAATGAAGGCCTGGTGGATCCCGTTCATCACCGCGCCATGAATGACAAGTTCTATGAGGACTATAAAAAGGGTCAACTGGATCCTTATGCCTATAATGAATTTGTATTCCAGTTTTTGACTCAACATGACCATGATTATCTGACCGAATTACATCAACTGTTCATGCAAAAAGTCATTCGCCCACAGATGCGTCCGGAAGGTTTTAAAGCGATTCAGCGCCATAAAGATGCAGGGCATGAAATTGTCGGCATTACTGCAACTTCGGACTTTATTACTGCACCGATTTTCCGTGAGTTTGGGATTACTGAAATTATTGCCACCAATGCTGAAGTCATTGACGGTAAATATACCGGTAAGGTGACCAATATCGCCTGCTATCAGCAAGGTAAACTGACCCGTCTGGAACAATGGCTGGCTGGTCGTGAGGTGACCGAGTCTTGGGCCTATTCAGATTCAATCAATGACCGTTTTCTGCTGGAACATGCAGATCATGCCATTGCTGTGAATCCGGATGATCGTCTGGAAGCACTGGCTAAAGAACAGGGCTGGGAAATTCAGAACTGGTCGATTTAAGTAATTCTTTCGATTTAATCAGGCACAACTTTGGTTGTGCTTTTTTATAAGCAGAAGAGGCTACTTTTTGACATGCCTGTTGCTGCATAAACATGCTATGCTCAGAGCAAATAAAGCAAGTCGACAATAACGATAGCAAGCGCCGAGGTAATGAAAATGACCCAAGTTAGACCGCGTATGACTCATCTATTTGCACAGTTAGGTCTGGATTCAAGTGCAGAAGGGATTGCCCAATTTATTCATGAGCATCAATTACCCAAAGATGTAAACCTGATGGAGGCGCCGTACTGGTCAGATGCGCAGCGCCAGTTCCTGGCTGAAAAAATTGCTTCAGATGGAGAATGGGCCATTGTGGTAGATCAGCTCAATGAATCTCTGCACGAGGATGCCACTAGCGGAATTGAGTAGTGAACAAAAAGCCAATCAGTTGATTGGCTTTTTCATTTGGGTATTACTGTGTTCGTTTCCATAAAGTTACTTGGGACAGGGTATGTTGATATTTACGCGCTGTTTCCCGAATCACAAAAGGCACATCCACAGGTTCGTCTAGCATTTCAAAATGTGAACTAAGTAAAGCCTTGATGCCCTCTAAGGTACTCAGGTTTTCTCCTGCCTGCTTAAATCCGCCGATCCATTCACTGCGTGCTGTATGTTCTTCCAGCCAGGTATAAGGCGAGGCCAGCATCAAAATGCCGCCCATATTCAGGCGCTTATGAATCTCACTCAGAAAAGCTTTAGGATGATGCAGACGATCAATCAGGTTAGCTGCCAGAATAAAATCATAATCTGTAAACTGAGGTTTCAGGTTGCAGGCATCGGCCTGATAAAACTCGACCTTATTGGCAGCCTGCTCAAGTCCAAGTTCTGCCAGTGAGCAGGATTTATATTCCACCAGTTCGCCCTCAACAGGAATGCTATAGCGCAGGGTCTCTCCTTGGGCCAGTACTACGCCTTGCTGAATAAAACGGGCAGAAAAATCTAGACCGGTGACCTGATCAAAATCTTGAGCCAGTTCAAAGCTGGCACGTCCAGTCGCACACCCGATATCCAGTGCTTTATGGCATGGAATGTTCTGAAAATAAGGACGGGCTAGTTTGATGAGGCTTTGTGCAAAGTTTGGAACACCGAAATATTCCGCCCCATACTGGAATTCCAGATATTGGGAAATCAGCTGATCGCTTTCATATTGCGAGTGAAACTGCAGTGATGTCTCTTCCGCGGCAACATAGCGAAAACCGGCATGCTGGAAAAAATGTCGCCGGAATGCATAGCGTGAACTGTGCAGGGCTTCATTACCGGCCGAAATCCAGGAACCGCCTTTAATCAGATGATGTTGGCCATCGAAGGTAGGGGTACTAAAATCATCATAGAAGGGATGGACTTGAAAGCCTTCGAAAGGATAAATCGGGGTCTCGGTCCATTGCCAGACATTGCCCTGAACATCATAAAAATCGCCATGCTGAAAATGATCCACCGGACAAGAGCTAGGGCCATATTTTAATTCAATATTGGCTTGCTCAGGACTTGGTAATTTGGGATCCAGTCCTGAAACTGCATACAGTCGATACCATTCATCTTCAGTTGGCAGGCGAATGGACTCTCCGGTCTGTACTGATTTCCAGTTACAGAAAGCCTTGGCTTCATGATAATTCACTTCGACTGGCCAGTCCCAAGGCATCGGAACTTCTTCCAGCATCAGTCTTAAGGACCAACCCAGTTCAGTTTTGATCCAGAAGGTAGGATGTGTGGCTTGAGAAAATGCCAACCATTGCTGGCCTTCTTCAGTCCAGTAGTTAGCTGTCTGATAACCCTCTGCTTCCACAAAGGCTAAAAACTCCTGATTGGATACCAGATATTTAGAGGCTTCGAATTCTTCAATTTCGGCATGATGGTGGCCGTATTCATTGTCCCAGCCATAAAAAGCATGTTCGAAATTTTTATGTAAATTGACCTGACCTGCCGGTACCTTTACCAGACTATTTTCAGGTGCAATACCGGTAATGACATTGGCACGCCACTGCGGATGATTTTGTACATAACGTAACTGATGCTGGCGGATTAAAACCGAAGACGTTTCCAGATGAATCCGTTCATGCTCAATGCCCATGATGATGGTCCACCAAGGATTGTGCCAGTTTAGTGGAAGTTGTAGCGGCGCATGTTCTATCACTTTCAAGACCAGGGCACGTACCTGATGCCGGTAATCACGTACCGCTTGAATGCTAGGCCAGTGATAGTTCTGTTCATCCAGATCATCCCAGCTCATTTCATCTACACCAATCGCAAATATGCTTTCCATATGCGGATTTAAACGTTCCGGAATCAGTTGAGCCAGCAACAGCTTATTGATAAAAAAAGTGGCAGTATGACCAAAATAAAAGATCAGTGGATGACGTAAGGCAATCGGTTTGACATAAAAGGCTTCTTCATTCTTCAGACAGTCAAACAGTTGCTCATAGGTGTCAAAGGTATTTAGAAAATAATTACGTAATACGGCACGCGTCGTCGGTTCATCTTCAAAATCAAGGTTGGGAGTAGGCTGTAGCGTTGGTTTAAGCGGTTTCCATAAACCCATTTCTTCGAGCAGGTCATGAGAAGAAGATAATAAAGTTTTGGAATCAGAAGATTTGATCTGCATTCTGTGCTTCCTTGAGTACGTTTTAATTTTTCATCTTCAGGAAAATGAATTTGATGCTTTTAAAAGTACTTGAAAGGAAGTGACAGATGCGATGTATTTAGGTAACAAAATGCTGCACCGATATTGATGCAGCAGAGAAATGTGAAAATTAGTTTTAAATTGACGGGCCTTGCATCAGTTGAACCAATGCTTCAGCTGCCTTGGATTGAGTACGACCCGGATGCCAGACCATACCGAGCTGACGGTTCATTTCCAGATTCAGATCCAGTTCTTGCAGGTCATGATTGACCAGGGTTTTGGGTAAGACTGACCAGCCTAAACCAATCGAAACCAGCATCCGGATGGATTCAAGCGGGTTATTGCTCATGGTCGTTTTCGGCTTGATACCCTGTTTTTCAAACTCGGCCATAGTAATCTGCGTGGTATAGGTCTGCGCAGAAGGTAGAAGGCTCGGGTAATTCACAAGATCTTCAAGAGACAGGTTTTTTTGCTGAGCCAGCGGATGGAACGGCGCTACCACAAAAACCAGAGGATCATTCCAGATGGTGACATATTTCAGACGTTCATCACCATGCGGTGGCAAGGTCAGGAAAGCCAGTTCCAGATCACCCGCCATCACCTGTTCATGTGCCTGTTCTGAATCTACAAAATGTACATCTAGCGTCACATTTGGATATTGCTGTACATATTCACGCAGATGGCTCGGTAAGTGATGCAGGCCAATATGATGACTGGTGCCAATTTTCAGTTTACCTTGTACCTGACCCTGTTCATGACTCAGGGTATAGTGAATATCACCCAGCTCGTTCAGCCAGTTTTTTACCTTAGGCAGCAGGGAATGTGCCGCATGAGTAGCCTGTACACCACGGCCCGCAGATTCAAATAATTTCACCCCGAAATATTCTTCCAGACTGTGAATACGTTTGGTCACAGCCGGTTGGGTAATAAAAAGCTGATCTGCAGCCAGAGAAATCGAACCTGTTTCCATGACTTTTACAAAGGCTTCAAAAGCTGCGAGATTCATCTTGATCACCTATAAAGTTTTTTTATGCTTAAGTTTATTATTGTAATAATTTAAGAATAAATCAAAGTAAAAATATAGAACTCTTGGTTTAATGTTGAATTAATACACATTTTTAAATGTTTTATTTTATGTCATAAAAAAAGCCACCGAGGGTAGGTGGCTAAAAGAGGAAGATCGACAAAAAATTATGCGGTGATTTCCTCATCCTGTTGCTGGCGTTTTGCTTCCCAGATTTTCTCGTGGAAGAAGAAAGCAACCGCCTGTACAGTCGGTTCTAATAAACTCAAGGCAATCGCCATGGTTAAACTGCCTGTGACAAAATAGCCCACTAACATCGCAACGGTGATGTGCATGATGTAATAGCTAAATGTCTTTTTGAACATGCGCTGATTGTTTTCTACGAAACGTTGAATATGTGCCATGTGGATCTTCCTCAAAACAGATAATTTGTGCCGATGAGGAAATAATAATAATTCTCATTTAATTTGTAAAAACGAATATTTTTAATAAAACGATCGGAAAATTAGATTTATAAAAAGAGAGCTAAACTATGATTTAATTTAAATTTTAAAAGATTCCAAAAAGTTTTTTAACTAATAAAAATGATAAATTAGATTTATGTGAATGCAGCGATATAATCAAAATTAGCGAAAGAATTTACCCAGTCCAGTGGAGCACATCGACATGGCAGGCGAGACCCAAACAGCAAAAACATTATACGATAAGTTATGGGATGATCATTTAGTAAAACAACGAGATGATGGTTCAGCTCTACTTTATATCGACCGTCATTTATTGCATGAAGTGACTTCACCACAAGCCTTTGAAGGCTTGCAACTTGCTGGCCGTAAGCCATGGCGTTTAAGTGCCAACATCGCAACACCTGACCATAACGTACCGACCTCTAAAAAAGAGCGTGAGCAGGGCGTGGCTGGGATTGAAGATGATACTTCACGTATCCAGGTACAAACCTTGGATGACAACTGTAAGACGTTCGATATTGTTGAATTTGATATTAACGATATTCGTCAAGGGATCGCGCACGTTGTTGGTCCTGAGCAGGGCTTAACCTTGCCAGGTATGACGGTTGTATGTGGTGACTCACATACCGCGACACATGGTGCATTCGGCTGCTTGGCACACGGGATCGGGACTTCAGAAGTTGAACATGTATTGGCAACCCAATGCCTGGTTCAAAAGAAAATGAAAAACATGTTGGTACGCGTTGACGGTAAATTAGGTCAGGGCGTAACACCGAAAGATGTGGTTTTAGCCATTATCGGTAAAATCGGAACTGCTGGCGGTACAGGTCACGCAATTGAATTTGGTGGCCAGGTATTCCGTGACATGTCGATCGAAGGCCGTATGACCGTATGTAACATGGCAATTGAAGCGGGTGCACGTGTCGGTATGGTCGCAGTCGATGAAAAAACCATTGAGTATGTCAAAGACCGTCCATATGCACCGAAAGGCGAGCAATGGGATCAGGCGGTTGCGTACTGGAATACCTTGCATTCTGATGAAGGCGCGCACTTCGATACAGTTGTGGTGTTGCAAGGTGAAGAGATTGAACCACAAGTCTCTTGGGGGACTTCTCCTGAGATGGTGATTCCGGTGTCTCAAGCGGTCCCAACTTTAGAACAGGCCAAAGATGATGTACAGCGCAATGACTGGAACCGTGCTTATCAATATATGGGCTTAACTGCAGGTCAGGCTTTAGCAGATATTCAGTTAGACCGTGTATTCATCGGTTCCTGCACCAATTCACGTATCGAAGATATTCGTGCTGCGGCTGAAGTGATCAAAGGTCGTAAAGTGGCTTCTAGCATTAAACAGGCCATGATCGTTCCGGGTTCGGGTTTGGTGAAACAGCAGGCAGAATCTGAAGGTTTGGACAAAGTCTTTATCGAAGCTGGTTTTGAATGGCGTGAACCAGGTTGTTCTATGTGCTTGGCAATGAATGCTGACAAATTGCAGCCAGGCGAGCATTGTGCCTCAACTTCAAACCGTAACTTTGAAGGTCGTCAGGGTAATGGCGGTCGTACCCATTTGGTGAGCCCAGCCATGGCTGCTGCTGCAGCGATTGCCGGTCACTTTGTTGATGTCCGTTCATTTTAATTGGTACGCAGGAGCAGAAATATGAAAGCTTATACCGTTGAACAAGGTATTGTTGCACCCTTAGACCGTGCCAATGTCGATACAGATTTAATTATTCCAAAACAGTTTTTGAAATCGATCAAACGTACCGGTTTCGGTGAAAACCTGTTTGATGAATTGCGTTATTTGGATGAAGGTTATCCAGGTCAGGACAACTCGGTTCGTCCGATTAACCCGGACTTCGTATTAAACCAGCCACGTTATCAAGGTGCATCGATCTTAATTTCACGTGCTAACTTCGGTTGTGGTTCAAGCCGTGAGCATGCGCCCTGGGCCTTGAATGAATACGGTTTCCGTACTGTGATTGCGCCAAGCTTTGCTGATATTTTCTTTAATAACTGTTTTAAAAATGGCATGTTGCCGGTGATCTTGCCGGAAGAAACGGTTGATCAGTTATTCAAGGAATGTGCAGCAGCTGAAGGTTATCAGTTAACGATTGATCTGGAAGCGCAGGAAGTTCGTACACCAAATGGCGAAAGCTTCAAGTTTGAAGTGGACCCATTCCGTAAGCATTGTTTGTTAAATGGTTTGGATGATATTGGCTTAACTTTGCAGGCGGCAGATGATATTCGTGCCTACGAAGAAAAAACCAAACAATCACGCCCATGGGTATTTGCTGAAATTCATTCATAAAACAGCAAAAATTGTCATGGCATGACTGCGAAGGCCTTGCTAATATCAGAAGATTATTAATTTTTTTGATAGGTTAATACAGACATCATGGCAACGTATTGGAAACAGTGGCTTGCTCTAAGTGCAGTATCAGTGCTGATGACCGCGTGTCAGAGCATTGATACCTTCAAACTTAAACATGCCAAAGAAGATGCAGAAAGCAAATCCAATGCTTTGATTTATTGTGCAGGCACACCGGATTGTCAGTTTGAACGTTTAGATCGGACCATGATTGTGGATGAGTCCACCAAGCGAATCAGCCCAGAAGCGCTAGATCAGCGTCTGGTTCGTTTGCAGGCCAAAAACCTGAAACAGGATAATCCGATTTATTTATCTGTGCCGGAAGGGCAGCATGAACTGGTGGTGCGTTTCTATCCGATTAGCAAGGATAAGGCTGAGACCTTGCATCTGTTCCAGCAGTTTAAGGCGAATAAACGCTATACCTTGAAAATGTTCCGTGACCGAAATGCACGTAGCACCAGTTTATTAAATGCCTCTGCACCTGATCCATTGTGTGTGGACCTGTTGCAAGAGCAGAAAGTGATTCGTCGTTTTTGCAAACCCTATAATGTCATCAATGGCATTGCAGAGTTTGTAGAAAAAAAAATTTAACCTAGTCAGGTGGATGCCTGACCTTATAAATGGAAAAGCTCATGTCTAAACAAATTTTGATTTTAGCTGGTGACGGTATTGGCCCTGAGATTGTAAAAGCCGCAGAACAGGTGCTTACACGAGTTAATGAAAAATTCAATCTGGGTTTAACATGGGAACAAGGTCTTTTAGGTGGTGCTGCGATTGATGCACACGGTTCACCTTATCCAGAGGTAACCTCTGAACAGGCGAAAAAAGCAGATGCAATTCTGCTCGGCGCTGTAGGCGGTCCAAAATGGGATACGATTGAGCGTTCAATCCGTCCAGAACGTGGCCTGTTAAAACTACGTAGTGAGTTGAATCTGTTTGCGAACTTACGTCCAGCGATTCTTTATCCACAATTGGCTGATGCCTCTAGCTTGAAACCGGAAATTGTCTCTGGTCTGGATATCTTGATCGTACGTGAATTGACCGGCGGTATTTACTTCGGTCAGCCACGCGGGATCCGTGAACTGGAAAATGGCGAAAAACAAGGTTTTAACACTGACGTTTATGCAGAATCTGAAATCAAGCGTATTGCCAAAGTTGCGTTCGAACTTGCTGGCCTGCGTGACGGTAAAGTATGTTCAGTCGATAAAGCCAACGTGCTTGAAGTGACTGAGCTTTGGAAACAAACCGTGACTGCACTGAAAGAAGAGCAATATCCAGACATTAACTTGTCTCATATGTATGTAGACAATGCTGCGATGCAATTAGTACGTGCGCCTAAGCAGTTTGATGTGATTGTGACTTCAAACCTGTTCGGTGACATCCTGTCTGATGAAGCTGCAATGCTGACTGGTTCAATCGGTATGTTGCCATCAGCTTCATTGGATGAAAATGGTAAAGGGATGTACGAACCTTGCCATGGTTCTGCACCAGATATCGCAGGTCAAAACCTGGCAAACCCATTGGCAACCATTCTGTCTGTAGCCATGATGCTGCGTTATACCTTCCGTGAAGAAGCGGCTGCAAAAGCTATTGAAGATGCGGTAGGTAATGTTTTAGACCAAGGTCTGCGTACGGCTGACATCATGTCTGAAGGCATGACTAAAGTGGGTACGGTGGAAATGGGTCAGGCAGTTGTGACTGCATTGAATTAAGTTACTCAGTATTTCTACGTAAAAAACGCAGCCTTGAGCTGCGTTTTTTTATGACTGATTTTGATTAACAGGTTCGACCCGTAAGGCTGACAGAAGTTGCAATATTGTCTTTAAGCAAAAAGGTAATCTTGCATTGCAAATTCACATCATACCCTGATGCAGGACTCACAGTGACTGGAACCGGAACTGTGCCTGTACCTGCTGCCGGAAATTGGGCAATCGGTAAGGGCACGGTCACAGGACGTTCTACGACATAGCTGAGCTGTTGGGAGCTGAGCTCAGGTTCACTGATTTGCTGATAACCCAAACGTTTCAAATCTAAATTGCGATCAATATACTGGCTGCTCTGGCCAATAAATTGCTGTAAATAAGCTTCACGGTCGGCCTGGCTGATCGTGGGTGTCTGTGCACACCCTGACAGACCGAGCAACAGGATGCTCAAGCCCAATACCAGAGGAGTCCCTTTGCTTAACAACATCACATCACTCCTACTCAAGGAACGCTTAAAAACAGTGTAGTAGCAAAGTGTGAGAGGAACTGTTGTAATTTATTATTAGGTAAGACAACAATAATCAGGCAGTTAGATGTTAGCTGTAGCCATCAAATCCAAGACAACTTAGAATGTTCTTATATTCACTTCAAAATGAATAAAAAGCAAAAATGAGTATTAACAGGCACGTCCGCTATATTGCACGGATTGGGCAGTCCCTTGTTCTAGCTGTAAATGAATCTGACAAGGCATTTCAACCTGATAACCCGGGCCGGGTGCAGTTGCGAGTCGTACAGGGGCACCTATACTGACACTTTGCTGAATGGCGGGTGTTCCCAACGGAAGTTAAATGGTGCGAAGTACGGTATAACTCAGACGTTTTCCGTTTGTACAGGTGCTTTTGAGGTCTTAAAACCGAGTGCAGTTAAATCCAGATCCTTGCGAATTGACTCTGCAGATTGGCCGATATATTGCTGTAGTTGCTGATCTAGTTGTCGTGATTTTGTCGAATTGGTAGTGGCGCAGGCACTCAGGCTGATTCCTAGGATCAGAGAAAACAAGATTTTTTGCATGAATGATTCACTGTTTTTATTAGAGGAAAAATAGAAATGATTATCTTCGAATGCAGTATAGGGAATGTGCAGGGGAATTGATATAAAAGAAAAGGCAATAAAAAAGCCACTGGATGAGTGGCTTTTGCTTCCGCTACAACTTAGCGCGCACGGTATGTGATACGACCCTTAGTCAAATCATAAGGAGTCATTTCGACCTTCACGCTATCGCCAGTCAAAATACGAATATAGTGTTTACGCATTTTACCAGAAATATGGGCAATTACTTCGTGACCGTTTTCTAAACGTACACGGAACATAGTATTAGGAAGCGTCTCGGTGACAACGCCTTCGAACTCGATGAGTTCCTCTTTATTGGCCATAGCCTACCTGAATGAATAAATTGGAAAGGCGCAAATTATAGTCAATTTTTTCGCAAAACACAAGGTGTAATGGGCGTTAGACTGATCATCTGTCAGTAAAATAAGCGAAGTATGAGTTTAAACTTTTTTAACTAAAAAGCGTATGGTATCTGTTGTCAGTTTGGTCAATCACAGTTAATCTAATTTCAATCTTTTTAAGTATAAATGAAGTACATACAAGGAAGGTTTTTGAGTGAGTCAGCTAACGGATGCATCAGTCGTATTGCGTTTAGGCTATCAGGCGATTCGTCGTGCAGGTTTGCCAACAGAAGAACTTCTGACGAAAGCAGGAGTCGCTTTAAATCAGGTGGAGACCAATGACCGTACTCCGCTTAGTGCTCAGTATGCCTTCTGGGTTGCCGCAGAAGAGGTCAGTAAGGACCCGGATATCGGATTGCATCTGGGTGAACATTTGCCACTCTATCGCGGACAGGTGATTGAGCATCTGTTTATTTCATCAGAGAATTTTGGTGAAGGCTTGAAACGTGCACTGGCTTATCAGCGTCTGATCAGTGATGCCTTTCATGCCAAGCTGGTGGTCGAAGATGATCGCTGCTATCTGACCAATGGTGAACAGCCTTTTGCTGAAAGTCTGGTCAATCGTCACTTTACCGAATGTGCGATGTCAGGTGTGTTGCGTTTCTTTAAATTTATTACTGAAGGCCGTTTTGAACCGATCTATATCGATTTTAATTTTTCCAAAGGCGCGGCAGATGAAGAATATTTCCGGGTTTATGAATGTCCGGTAAGTTTGGGGCAGAAAGAAACCCGTTTGTATTTTGATCCAAGTATTCTGGATTTTCCACTTTGGCAGGCAGAACCGGAACTGTTGCAGCTACATGAACAGCTGGCGATTGAAAAATTACAGGAACTGGCTCGTTACGATTTAGTCGGGGAAGTGCGTCGTGCAATCGGTTCTACTTTAGAAAGCGGTGAAACGACTTTGGAAACTGTAGCCGCTCAACTGAATATTACTCCACGTCGTTTACGTACCCAGCTCAGTGAGGCTAATACTAGTTTCCAGCAGATTCTGTCCGATTATCGCTGTCGTCTGGCTAAACGTTTATTAGCGAGTACCAATGAAAGTGTGGAGCGTATTGTTTATCTGACTGGATTCTCGGAACCGAGTACCTTCTACCGTGCCTTTAAACGCTGGACCAATGAAACACCAGTGGAATATCGGAAGCGGAAGCAGCGTTAATTACCATCCTAAGTCCCTCCTTTCTTGCGCTTCAGCTTAAAGCAGTGCTTAAGCTTTGCTCAGGAGGAGAGTTCCTCCCTTTTTAAAGGGAGGTTAGGAGGGATTTAAAAATTAAAAATAATTAGCTTATTCCGGCATATTCAACCAATATGGACCCAAAGGTATTTTGGGTAAGTCAAAATGCTCTGGATATTCAGCCTGAATAAAATACAGACCGTCCGGTGGTGCGGTAACTCCGGCTGCTTTACGATCTTCTGCTGCAAAAATATGGTCAATATGGTCAACCTCATACATGCCTTGACCGATTTCCAGTAAACAGCCCATGATATTGCGTACCATATGATGCAGGAAGCCATCCGCCTGAATATCTAGAATCAGATAAGGCCCATGCTGGATCAGGCGGCAATGACGTACATGACGTACCGGCTGATTGGACTGGCAGGCTGCTGCACGGAAACTTTCAAAGTTATGCGTGCCTTCAAACTTTGCAGCTGCCTCAATCATCTTTTTGACATCAAGTGGATAGTAAATATGCGTGACCTGTTTATGCAGCAAGGCAGGGCGTACCGGATGGTTATAGACAATATAGCGATAACGGCGTGCCTGTGCTTTAAAGCGTGCATGGAAGCCATTATCCATCTCCTTGATCCATTGGATCGAGATATCCTTAGGTAACTGGCTATTTGAGCCCATTAACCAGCCTCGTTCAGAACGCAAGGCATGGGTATCAAAATGTGCAACCATATTCGTCGCATGCACGCCGGCATCGGTTCGGCCTGCACCATGCAGAATAATCGGTTTATCGGCAATTTTGCTGAGTACCTTCTCGATGGTTTCCTGAACACTGATTACGCCCGGCTGTTGAGTCTGCCAACCTCGATAATTCGTTCCACAAAACTCAATTCCCACTGCAAAACGCTGCATAATGACCTCAAAACCTGACTAATCGTACCAATGGGCATGCCATTGCTCTACCGTGTCATATTGTAAATACATTTTTAGGGCTTTTGCATAAAGATCAGCATGGCCATAACTTTCATTGAGCAGAATTTTGCAATCATGCACCCATTCAGCAATGGCATAACGCTGATCGGTGGCACCAAAAGGCACTTGAGTAGTTAAGACCGAGATACAGCCTTTGGCATAGAGCTGATTGATGAAATCTACGATCTCTGGATTGACGGCCAGATTGCCGGTTCCAAAACCTTGCAGGAATAGGAAGTGTGGCGGATGGGCTAAAATATTTTTCAGGTTATTGAACTGTTGGACTAAATCAATCGGCTGCATCATCAAGCTCATGCAGTTAAAATCTGGAGCTTTGGTAATATCGTCTGCCGTAACCTGACAACTTTGCTGGTTGGCCCGAATAGCGATATGAGCGTCCAGACCAGTAAAGGCATTCAGCTCAGTGGTATGCTGCTTTAAGGTAGTTTGAGCATGAATCAGTTGCTGATGAAAAGCTAGATAAACATTTGCATTACAATGAGTTACTGAAGCGAGCGCAAAGCTCAGATTGTCCATGGCATCGCTAAATTCGCGTTGCGCATCGCCTTCAGCATTCAGGAGGGGATACTGGCTGCCAGTCAGCACAATATGAGCTGAATTCCCCATAAAATGTGCCAATACTGCACTGGCATAGCTCAGGGTATCTGTCCCGTGAATAATCACAAAATGTTGTATCTGCTGTTCAGATTGCAGATTTTGGATAAATTGCACCAGTTCTAACCAGTCTGTAGCAGTACAGGCACTACTGTCCTTAATCACAGGAGCGCAGTAATACTGAATCAACGGTTGATCCGTAGCAAGCAGCTGTTCCAGTTTTGGAATAAATAAATCGGCAGACATAGGGGAGAGCGGGTCACCGACACAGCCAAAGGTGCCGCCCATATAAATCAGTGCAATATCTTTCATCATAAAAAAAGCAGCCAAATGTGACTGCTTTAGTGTAAAGGGAAATTGATTAAGATGCGATTTGATTCAGCAACTGATCGGCTTGCTGACGTTGTGCTGCTGTATATTCAGCTTCACGTTCAGCAATGACTTCACGGGCAGCTGCATAAGCGCCTAACTGGATATATTGCTGTGCCAGCTCCAGGTTAAGGTTCGCTTCATTAACTTCCATCAGCTCCGGGAAAGACTGCACCAATGGATCATGTTGATCGGTTGCTGTATTTACTGGCGCTGTCGGAATCTCAAAATTCACCCCTGTAGAAACAGGAGCTTCTTTTACAGCTTCGATATTATCAAGTTTGAAATCTAGTCCAGATGTTTCAGTCGTAGCAGGCGTTTCAGTTGCAGGCGTTGCAATATCAAGGCCAGAAAGATCAAACTCAGTCGCAGGTTCGGCTGTTTTTTCCGCAGCAGGTGCTGGAGTGTCTAGAGAGAAAGAAAAATCTAAAGGCTGGATTTCTTCTGTTGTTGCAGGCGCTGATTCTGTTTCTAAAGATACAGATGGTTCAAGCTCAAGCTTAAAATTCAGAACCGGTGCTGACTCAGTTGCTGCTGTTGGAGCAGTCTGGGTTTCAGCAGTACTCATCTGAAGATCAAATTCAACTGAATTATCTGATACAGGCGAAGCTTCTTCCGTTTTTACTGGCTCAGCCGCTGGAATCTTCGGTTCAAAGTTGAACTCTAAGGGTTGGATATCAGGTACTGGTTCCGCTACAGCAGCTGGTTTGCTTGGTTGCAGTTCCTGTTGTAATGCATCAAATGCCTGTTCGTTTGAAGCAGGAGTGGCAACCAGGTCTGCAAAGGCATCTGTAGAAGGTTTGCTTTCCTGTACAGGAGGGGTTTGTGGCTGAGCACTTGGGAAATCAATAGTATCCTGAACAGCGACCGAAGAGTTTTCAAACTCACGCTTTTTGACCTCAGCCTGAGCCAGAATATCTTCCAGTTCCAGAGAGCGAACATGGTTAATCAGTTGTGAAATCGCAAATTCATCTTTTTGCAGGATATGAATGTCGAGTAGCAGTAAATATAACTCATGTTGAGAATTATCGCGATTCAGTGCCTGATTGATTTGAGCTTCAGCTGCAAAGAAATTACGTTCCTGAATCAGACCTTCAATTTTCTTGCGTGTTTCTGCTGATAGAGGCGTTGCTGATTTTTTAACGACTCCGGCTGGCTCGACCACTTTGGTTCTTTGTGAAGTGGATTTTGACGCAGCGCCAGGTTTTTTCGCTTTTACAGTTTTAGTTTTTGCTTTATCTGATTCTTGAGCATCTTGTCGTTTTTTTACGACAATTAATACGATGATCAATATCACTAATGGAATCACATAAATCAGCATGTTTTACCCCTTGGGGATAGAGTCCTTAAGTCCGCCTATCCCAATAAATCGTCATGTGTAACTTTTTAATTAATTGGCTTTTTATCTGCCTGTTGTGCTTTAAGCTGCTTCTGCAGCTGGGCAAGACGAGCATTTAATAATTGAATTCTGTGATCCTTCTGATTGAGTGCCAATTCTAGTTCAGTTACGTTTCTCTTTAATTTAACGGTTTTTTCACGGGCTGTCATAACTTTTAATGACAACTCTTTCGAAGTTCGATTTTCTTTTGTGTTTGAGTTGGCAGAAACCTGGCCGGAATCACGCTGATTCTCGGCAACCAGGCTCATTTCTGCCTCATTCAGACGATATTTGGTTTTTGCAGCAGGTTTGGAGGGTACTTGAACAGACTTAGTCGCTGCGGCCTGTATCGGAGTTTTCGCAGTATGAATGGTCGCTAAATTAAGCGCTACACCTTTATGCAAGCGGTTGGCATCACCCCCAATAAAAGCATGTTCATTTTCACGCTTGATCTGCTGCATGACCTCACTCACTGGACGCTGCTGTTCATTGGCAATCCTGGAGGCAATGCCCCAAAGCGACTCATTTGACTGTACCACATAGGTCGGTTTGACCTGGGTTGAGGTGCTTTGCTTGATGGCTGCCAGCTGTGCCTGAGTTTTAGCCGCTAAATTTGGTTTGTCCTGTGCAGTGGTAGATGCCGCCTGCTTGCGTGCCTGCTGTTCTGCATATTTTTTGACAAGTGGATCACTGGACACCATCTGGTTTTCAGTGTTTGTCGGTGCAGAAGCTTGCGCTGAGGCTGTATTTTTATTTGTTGGGACTACTGCAACTTCAGCTGGTTTTGTTTCAGCCTGAACTTTTGTCGCTGCAGCCTGTAAGTTTGGCGTTACATCTACTTGAGTTACAGCCGTGTTGATTGCTTTGGATGGAGTATTCACTGGCGCAGTGTTTACAGTACCAGCTTGCTGTGAACTATGACTTGTCGCTGCTACCGCAGTTTCAGTATTAAGTTTTGTTGGGCTTGTGACTTGAGCTGCAATACTCGATGTCGGCTCATGGGTCACAGCAGCTATCGCGGTTTTAGAGATAGAGCTGGCTGATAATGCAGGAGGTGCTGTGTTTTGCAAGGCTAACGGTTTTTCTGCCCCAAACGAGGTGGCTGGCTTGGATTGAGCATTGGTATAGCGCGTACTCACCGGTAAGTTTAGGGCAATATCTTTTTCACTCACGACTACGACAGGCGCGAGTGGCTGTTCATTCTGTTTCAGGCTGGCCTGTAACAAATCAGTTTTAGGTCTTAATGCAGTACGGATATGCTGTAGGCGTGCTGCATTGCCTTCCTTGATTTTTACAATGATATTTAATTCACGATCAGTGACCGGGCGCGAGGAGGTAATGGTAATAACCCCAGTACCATTACTGTTGCGACGGGTGAAAAAATTCAAATGACCCGGTGGCTGATGCGATGCACCCAGAGAAATCAGGTCTTCTGGCGAGGCTAAACTTACCTCAATGGGCAAGTTAATATCTGATTGACGGAAATTCATTTCCGCATAAAGCAATTCCCCAGGTGCAGACTGGATTTGTACCGGATCTACATTAATCGCATAAATATTTTGTGAAGCAACAATGGCTAAAATGGCAAGCTTTAATTTGTTATATACAGTCATCTGTGAGCTCAGTCATTATCGCATAGCGAAAATTATAGATTAACGGGATGTTTGTTTTTTGTAAAATACTTACGCAATAGTTACACAAAAAAGCCGATCAATAAAGATCGGCTTTGTGCTGTATTTCCTGACGGAAACTTAAGAATTTTTATAATCAATCAAGATACGCAGCATACGGCGTAAAGGTTCTGCAGCACCCCAAAGTAACTGGTCACCCACTGTGAATGCACCTAGGTATTCTTTACCCATGTTCAGTTTACGCAGACGACCAACAGGTACAGTTAATGTACCAGTGACTGCGACAGGAGTCAGATCAGTCATTGATGCTTCACGAGTGTTTGGCACAACTTTAGACCAGTCATTTGCATTTGCAATGATATCTTCGATCTCATCCAGTGAAACGTCTTTGCGAAGTTTCAGCGTTAATGCCTGAGAGTGACAACGCATTGCGCCGATACGTACACAGTGGCCATCAATCGGTACGATCTGCTGGTTACCCAGGATCTTGTTGGTTTCAGCCTGACCTTTCCATTCTTCTTTAGACTGGCCGCTTTCCAGCTGCTTGTCGATGTATGGAATCAGAGAACCCGCTAAAGGTACACCGAAGTTTGCAGACGGGAAGCCTTCACCACGTTGCAATTCAGCAATTTTAGAATCAATGTCCAGAATTGGAGAACGTGGATCATCTAGCAAGTCTTTGGTGTTATTATATAAATAACCCATACCAGTAATCAGCTCACGCATGTTTTGCGCGCCCGCACCCGAAGCTGCCTGATAAGTCATTGAAGTTGCCCATTCCACCAGATTGTTCTGGAACAGACCGCCTAAGCCCATCAACATCAGAGAAACGGTACAGTTACCGCCCACGAAAGTTTTGGTGCCTTTGACCAGACCGTCTTTGATCACATGCATGTTCACCGGATCAAGTACGATGATTGCTTCATCATCCATACGCAGGGTAGATGCTGCATCAATCCAGTAGCCATCCCAGCCTTCAGCTTTCATTTTCGGGAAAACTTCAGTGGTATAATCGCCACCTTGACAGGTAATAATGACATCCATTTGCTTCAGACTGTTAATGTCTGTTGCATCCATAAGTGCTGGGGCAGTCTTACCACCAAATGCCGGAGCTTCACCACCCGCATTACTGGTAGAAAAATAGAATGGCTCAAAATGAGCAAAATCATTCTCTTCAACCATACGTTGCATAAGGACGGAACCCACCATCCCGCGCCAACCGACCAGACCTACTTTCATGTCACTTTGCCTCGGTGCGTTAAAAAATCAAAAGGGATTCGAGTGTATCAAAAAGGGACGTGACTGCAAGAGCTACACAATCAAAACATCAATATTCTTGAGCGAAATATCTGCTTTATGATACATACAAAATTGATAAAGCAATTTTTCTTTTAGAAAAAATAATAACTTAGTGAAGAGTGTATCTTATGGTAGGGTTTATCCAGATCATGGCAATCGTGGTCATCTGGTTAAGTTTCTGGTCGCTGATTCCCCGAGATGAATGGTGGATTCGTGGTGCAGATTTTCCACGTTTACAGATTCTGGTTTTGGGCTTCATTGCCTTTGTACTTTTTCTCCTCGTCGATCACCCATGGACGGCCTTCAATCAGCTGCTTTTTGTCGGCCTGATCGCTGCTTTGGCGTATCAGCTGAAAATGGTCTTGCCTTATACCTTTGTTTGGAAAAAACAGGTCAAGCAGGTCAAGCAGGATCAGCTGGATCCGGATCGTCAGATTTCCCTGATTGTCTCAAATGTCCTCACCACCAATACCAAATATCATTTACTGATTGAACAGATCCAGACCCATCAGCCAGACTTGGTCTTAACGCTGGAAACCGATAAGGCATGGCAGGATGCACTGGCCGTCATTGAGCCAGATTATCCCTATCGGGTGCCCGTACCTCTGGATAATCTGTATGGCATGCATCTGTACAGCAAACTTGAGCTGAGTGAAACCGAGGTTAAATTTATTCTGAGTGATGAAATTCCCTCGATTCATACCAAAGTCATGTTACGTTCCGGACAGCCGGTACAGCTTTATTGTCTGCATCCGAAACCGCCAAGCCCAACTGAAGCTAAAGATTCAACCTTACGTGATGCGGAACTACTGATTGTAGGGGATCAGATTAAGGATCTGGATGAAAGCTGCATTGTGATGGGAGATCTGAATGATGTGGCCTGGTCACGCACGACACGTTTATTCCAGCGTATCAGCGGTTTGCTGGATCCACGTGTCGGTCGACGCTATGTAAATACCTTCCATGCCGATTATCCTTTATTACGCTGGTCGCTTGACCATGTGTTTCACAGCACCGATTTCGCTCTGGTGCATATGGAGCGTTTAAAACACGTCGGGTCAGATCATTTTCCGGTTTATCTGGTTTTACAAACTGGGCGGGTATTTGAGCATCATCAGGAAGCGCTGGAAGAAACGGATCAGGATGATCAGGAAGCCAAAGAAGCGATTCAGGAAGGAATTGAAAAGGCAGAGAAAGAAGAGAAAAAAGTCACTGATAAGATTGCGATGGCTTATAAGAATGAGGGGAAATTCTTATAGTTTTAGCTGAAAAGTGTACGATATTGCTTACAGCAGTTTCCGCTTCTTGCGAATGGGCAGTACAGAGGAATCCACGTATTCTAAGCTCATCAGCACAGGGAGTCGAGAAAGGATATTCTCATAAGGAAGACGAAGCTGAATGAAAACATCATGGAAATGATGCTGAAAGGGAAATCACAACAACGAAGAAGCAATTATAATATATGAAAGCACAACCTCATTAACCCGGGTTTTACAGGATGTAGAACTCGGGTTAAATTATTTTTGGTTCATTTTTTTATTATAATTATTTGATTATTAAAATAAAATTTAAATTAAAAAATGGATATTACCTGAATGGAAGTTATGATTCCCGATCATGATTCAGTTAATGAATCCGAAGTGCTACAGCTCTATCTAGTCAATCAATGGTCAGCTGCAGAAAAACCTCAGTTACTTTTACAGGCTTTGCAGCATTCTCATAGTCTGGTGACGGCACGTATCAACGGTCGGCTGTTCGGCTTGGGAAATGCGATTTCAGACGGTTATCTGGTGGTGTATTTCCCGCATTTATTGGTTCACCCAGAGGTGCAGCGACAGGGCATTGGTCGTCTGATCATGCAAGAAATGCTGCAACGTTATTCAGGATTTCATCAGAAAATTCTGGTAGCTGATCAGCATGCCACTGAATTTTATAAAACTCTAGGTTTTGAGCGTGCAGGGCATACACAAGCAATGTGGATTTATCAGGGAACAGATCATTGATTTTTCTTGCCAATAATACCGTTCATATTAATTCTAGTTCTTAATAGATTTTATCGTAGCCTTCAGGACGGGTCTTAAAGCGACGATGGAACCACATATATTGCGTCGGTGCAATGCGCAACTGGCGTTCAATAATCAGATTTACCCGGGTTGCATCATTGACTTCATCCGCACTTGGCAAATTCTCTACCGCAGGTTCGATCAATACACAGTAGCGTGGATTTTTAATATCCCCAGTCCGGTAAAAATAGAGTGGAATGGCAGCAGCTTTGGTTATTTTGAGTAAGCGACGATGTGCAGTTACTGTGGCTGCAGGTACCCCAAAAAAGGGCGCCATTACGCCTTGTTTTAAACCAAAATCCTGATCCGGACTGTACCAGATAGCATGGCCATTTTTCAGGTTACGCACCAGACCGCGCATATCATCATGGTCAATCTGGTTGACATAAATGGTGGCACGGCAGCGGTAAATCAGCATATCGAGCAAGGGATTATTTTGTGGTCGATACACCACATCCGGCTCAAAATACTGTGCACATAAATAACCGCCGGCATCCAGTAAAGTCGAGTGGGTGCCAAGCAATAAAGCCCCTTTACCTTCTGCCTGAGCCTGCTGGATATGTTCCAGCCCTTCAATCTGTACCCGGCCTTTAAACCATTCTGGGCAATACCAGGCATTCAAGGTCTCAAATACACCGAGCATCTGGTCAATAAAGACCATACGGGCATTGTCCTGAACTTCTTGAGCTGACCATTCCGGGAAACAGACTTCCAGATTGCGAAGCGTGGTTTCACGGCGAGATTTCAAATATTTAAATGCCATCTGGCCGAGTAGATCTGCCAGACGATGCTGAATCGCCCAAGGTAAGATGGCCAGAATCATCAGAAATACAATACCCACCCAGATACCCCAGTATTGCGGTAACAGGAATGACCATTGAAATTCACCGGGTTGGTATTCTGGCGTTCGACTCATAAATTCAATATTTAAAATCAAAGATGTCAGCAGTGTAGCAGAAGAGCTTTTTGAAATAAAAAACTGCAAAATAAAAAAGCACCTGTATGAATACAGATGCTTAGTGACTAGGCGATTTAAAGATTAACCTTTGGTCATATTTTCCAGTTCGTCCCAACGTTCCATTTTTTCCAGCAAAATCTCATCAATTTCGCCTAAACGTTCAGAGGCTTTGGTCGCTGCTGCGGCATCTGTGACAAACCACGAGCCATCCGCCAGTTTGTCGGAAAGTTCAGCTTGTTCTTTTTCCAGTGCTTCAATTTCAGCCGGTAACAGTTCCAGTTCACGCTGATCTTTGTAGCTAAGTTTTTTCTTTGGCGCAGGTGCTACAGGTGCAACCGCTGCTTCAGCCTTGGCTTGAGCTTTTTTGACTGCCATTTTCTGGTCAACCACAGTCTGATCTGGACGTTGTTCCAGATAATCCTGATAGCCACCGACATATTCATCAATATTACCTTTGCCATCAAAGACCCAAGTCGATGTGACGACATTGTCCATGAAGGCACGGTCATGCGAGATCAGTAGCAGGGTGCCTTTGTATTCCGCTAGCATTTCTTCCAGCAGTTCCAGCGTTACCATATCCAGATCGTTGGTCGGTTCATCCATCACGATCAGATTTGATGGTTTCAGTAACAGTTTGGCGAGCAGAATACGGTTACGTTCACCGCCAGATAGAGCTTTAACTGGCGTACGGGCACGTTCTGGCGAGAACAGGAAGTCTTGCAGATAGCTGTAGATATGACGACGTTGGCCATTCACATCGACATGATCTGAACCTTCCGAAACGTTATCTTTAACTGATTTTTCCAGATCCAGCACATTACGTAGCTGGTCAAAATAAGCAATTTCCAGCTGGGTTCCGGTTTTGACTGTACCGCCATGCTCGATTTCTCCCAGAATGGCTTTGATTAGTGTGGTTTTACCGACACCATTATCACCTACCAGACCAATACGATCACCACGCATTACAAGCGCCGAGAAATCATTAATAATCGGTGCATTGTCACCAAACTTCACGCTCAGATGTTCAATCTCGAACACCACTTTACCTGAACGCTGTGCTTCCTGAGTTGACATGTTGACTTTGCCTTGCTGGAAACGGCGTGCTTTAGACTCTTCACGTAATTCTTTCAGAGCACGAACACGACCTTCGTTACGGGTACGGCGCGCTTTAATACCTTGACGAATCCAGGCTTCTTCTTCAGCCAGTTTTTTCTCGAACAGGGCATTTTGTTTTTCTTCTGCTTCCAACTGCTGAGCTTTTAGGTCGAGGTAACGTGAATAATTGCCTTCATAGCTACGCAAAATGCCACGATCCAGCTCGACAATACGGGTCGCAATACTGTCCACAAAGGCACGGTCATGCGAAATAAACAGTAAGGTCAGGTTATTCTGTTCTAGCAGGAATTTTTCCAGCCATTCAATACTTTCGACATCCAGATGGTTCGTTGGTTCGTCGAGTAACAGCACATCAGGTTGAGTGAGCAGGGCACGTGCCAACAGAACACGGCGTTTACGGCCACCGGATAAATCAGCAAGATCCGCTTCCGGATCCAATCCCATTTTACTCAGGATTGAATTAACCTTAGTTTCCAAAGCCCAGCCATCCAGCTGATCCATCTGATGCTGCAAATGTCCCATGCGGTCACAGGCTTCCATATCACCGAGCACGCAAGCTTCACTGGCTTCATGATAGGCACGCAACACTTCTGAAGCTTCACCGGCGCCATCAGCAACAATATCTGCAACCTTGCCAGAATCCATTGGCACGTCTTGGGCCAGCATGGAAATGGTGATGCCATTTTGTAACGAAACTTCACCACTATCCGGGAGTAAACTTCCTTCAATCAGTTTAAGTAAGGTAGACTTACCCTCACCATTACGGCCAATCAAACATACTCGTTCACCGCGTTCCAAATTAAAGTTGGCGCCGTCGAGCAAGGCAGGTCCGCCAAATGCCAGTTGGACATCCCTTAAAGTAATATAGGCCATAATGTTAATGTTTCCTGAAATCCCAAATGAGGACTTAAAATGACTAAACAACAAAATCTAAATGATCAGGCGTCATTTTCCGCACCCATTGAAGATTTGCAAGTGCGAATTGCATTTTTAGATGATTTAGTTGAAGAGCTGAATCAGCAGGTCACTCGCCAGAATCTGGAAATTGCCGATTTAAAAAAACAAATGCAGTTGTTATATCAACGTGTTGAGTCTGCAGATTTGTCCGAAGGGATTGATGCTTTTGATCCGGTCACCAACCGTCCACCGCATTATTAATTTACAAATAATTTTTAAAAAGAAAGCAAAAAGAAAGCCCTCCAGTCGTGAGGGCTTTCTTTTAAGCAGGTGAAGCTCGATAAACCTAAACCAAGTCACCACTTTTACTTCGTCCAAGATGATCTTTAAAATCTAAATATCGTCATGGAAGGTGGAAACTATTTGACCTTTCACACACTTCCTACTCTAATAGTATTTTTCTAGCTCAGTTTTTAATCTTGCCTTATGCACCAAAAAGTTGTCCTTCTTGATCTCGAAAATAACTTTCCTACAGCCAAACTGTTACGTGACATCGTTGAACATTATCCGACCTTGTATCTGTTTAACTGTGCCGGAAAATTCGAGTTTGCTCTAGAAGAACTGACTGAGTTGGCCAGCTGGATCAGCAGCGGACAAATTATTATTCTGAATGTCCTGGAAGCAGAGCATAAAGAATATGAATATGCCCTGATTGTGGGTCAGCTGATGGCTTTGCTAGAAGCAGATACTCATGTCGAGCTGATTTCAGCCATGGATAGCAGTGAAATGCTGATGAAAATGCTTCAGGCTTCGGATATTGATTGCAGCCTGATTCAGGTGCTGCCAGAGGATGCATCCACAGGGGCTCAAGATAAACCTAAAATCCAGTTGCCAAGTATTGAAGCCATTAAAGCAAAACCGGCTTTGCAGCTGGTGAAAAAGTACTGTGATGCGCTCGGCAAGATGAGTGGTAAACCGACCACGCTCGAAACCTTAAAAAATTCAGTCACCAATATTCTGCAAGTTTTACCAGGCAAAGCGCAGCATGTAGTTGGCATGCTGATTAATCTGAAAATAGTCAAACGTTATGACGAGCAGATCAGTTTCCGTAAAAAAGTTTTGAAACAGTGGGTGCAACTAGATCTCAATGACAACCAACCTGCTGAAAAACGAGCTTTGGATCAGGCAGTCTCGAAGCTCAATACTGAAGAGCCTGTGGTTGAACCTGCTCAATCTCCAATCCAGTCTGCCCAGCAAGGTCTGTTCAAAAACTTTAATAAAATTGATCCGGTACAGCTCGAAGTCGCACGCAAGCTGTGCGAATTACAGGGAAATAAGCCTAAAGATATTTATGAATTACGTGATTTACTCGAGCAGTTATTTCCACAATCAGATGTCCGTCTTTTACTTAAAGAGTTGATTGAAAAAGGATATATTTATTGGAATGGTCACGAAGTGTTATATAGTCATGAGATGTTTCTAAATTAGAATAATCTCATGAGGGCATATGAAAAAAATACTGTTATTGGATATTGAAAACTTACACAAAACTGAAACAGAGCTCCTTCAATATCTTGCCCAATATCAATATGTTTATCTGGTCTATGCCAAAACGCCCATGGGGTTTAGTCTAGACGGTGTCGTCAGGCTTGCAGCTGCAATCAGTGCAGGAAAACTAAAAGTCCTGAAGATGCCTAAAATAGGTAAAGACGCTGCTGATTTTGGCCTATGTTTTATTGCTGGACAGCTTTCTACCCAATATAAAAGCTCTGAAGTTTGCTTCGAGATTATGTCGAATGACTTTTCTATGGAATATGTGGCGGACTTACTTAAAATTGCCAAATTTCAGGCTAAAGTTATTTCAGCTAAACCATTAGTCAATCCAAATATTGCTCAGCAAATAAAAGCAGAAATAGACATTCAAAAACTGATTTTTCAATACTGCTCCAATTTAGTAAGAAGTAACTTTTCTAAGCCTGCAAAAGTAGAAAGTTTAATCAACTCGCTTAAAGCCAATTTAAAAGTGGAAGAAAAATGTGCTCAGCTTTTAGTGGATGAGTTAATCAGAATAAAAATTATTAAAAATCAGTCTAGTAAGCTTCAATATCAGACTGCAGCAATTGAAAAATTTTATAAACAGCATTTAGCTACCGTCGAAACCGTCGAAACCGTCGAAACCGTCGAAACCGTCGAAACCGTCGAAACCGTCGAAACCGTCGAAACCGTCGAAACCGTCGAAACCGTCGAAACCGTCGAAACTCAAGATGAAGTGACTGAAAGAAAATTAAGTCATTTACGTCTGCGCCTGATGCCTTATCTCAATGTTGTTGCAGAACGTCGGCCTAAATTTATTGCCAGTTTCGAGGTGTTACTAGAGCGATGCGTGCCTAAGGAAGAGGTCCGAGAATCATTCAATTTACTCATCAAACATCAGCTAATACAGTTAAATAAACGGGAAATTATTTATAGTCCGCAGCTGCTGGGAAATTAAATTTATCCAGCGGTGCTTGCCTTTTATAGCGGGCTTATGCAAATCTAATATAAGAACATAAAGGTTGAACTATGGAAAATACCGGAATCTGGGTGGCAGTTGTCATCATCGTTTTCGTACTGGGGTCTATTTTTGGTCTGCGTGTGAGTCCTAGAGAAAAGGCATTAGGACTCATGCGTGATAAAGCCCGCAAGATGGGCTTACATCCACGTCTGGTGGTTGCACCTGACTGGACTAATATTCCCAAGGTGACTGAAAGTCGTGCCAGTATGGTGGCCTATTATAGTGTGCTGCTTCCAGATGCCCGTTTACCGCTGATGCGTGCCCGCGTGGTTGATAACAAACTTGAACTGGTGCATGGGGATGACAAATTTAAAGATTTTCCCATTGCATTAAAGGGCATTTATGCTATTGATATGCAGGCAAACTGTGTAGGACTCTATTGGGATGAAGAATCTGATCTTAGAGCCACACAACTTGATGACATCAAGGCACTATTACATTCTTTGGCTGAACTTTAATTTTAGAAATAAACAGGATTAAACGGTTAATATGGCGAACGCTCCTCGGTCCACATCAAAAAGCAGCACGGCGAAGTCTTCCGACGCTGGAAGTAAACGTGCCTTGGTGATTGTGGAGTCGCCTGCAAAAGCGAAAACAATCAACAAGTATCTCGGTTCAAACTACATCGTAAAATCTTCGGTGGGTCATGTGCGTGACTTACCGACGGGCGGCTCTGCGAAAACTGCAGAGAAAAAACCGGTGACCCGATCCAAGCTGACTGAAGCAGAAAAAGCAGAAAAATCACAGCAGGCGTTGATTAACCGGATGGGTGTCGATCCAGAACATGACTGGAAAGCCAAATATGAAGTCCTTCCGGGCAAGGAAGGCGTAGTCGCTGAACTAAAAAAACTGGCATCGCAAGTCGATGAAGTGTATCTCGCAACGGATTTGGACCGTGAAGGGGAAGCGATTGCCTGGCACTTAAAAGAAGTGATCGGCGGCGATGATTCACGCTACCAGCGTGTAGTCTTTAACGAAATTACCAAAAATGCCATTCAGGAAGCGTTTAAGCAACCATCTCGTCTAGATACCAATAAGGTCAATGCCCAGCAGGCGCGCCGTTTCTTAGACCGTGTCGTCGGCTTCATGATTTCACCACTGCTCTGGGAAAAAATTGCCCGTGGTCTGTCTGCGGGACGTGTACAGTCTGTCGCTGTAAAGCTGGTCGTGGAACGCGAACGTGAAATTCGTAAGTTCATTCCGGAAGAATACTGGCAAGTATTTGCTGATACCAAAGCGAAAAAAGATGACATTCGCCTGGAAGCAGTGAAGCAAAATGGCAAGACCTTAAAGCTGCACAATAAAGCTGAAACTGATGCTTTGTTGAACCTGATCAAAGATGCCGAATACAAGGTGATGAGCCGTGAGGATAAACCAACCAAGGTCAATCCAAGCGCGCCGTATATCACTTCAACGCTACAGCAGGCAGCCAGCACACGTTTAGGCTTCTCGGTGAAGAAAACCATGATGCTGGCGCAGCGCCTGTATGAAGCTGGTTTCATTACCTATATGCGTACTGACTCCACCTTCCTGAGTGATGATGCAGTCAATATGGTGCGCGGTCATATCGAGTCTGAATACGGCGAGAAATATCTGCCAGCCAAGCCGAACCGTTATGGTAATAAAGCCGGTGCGCAGGAAGCTCACGAAGCCATTCGTCCATCTAATGTCGCGCTGAAAGGCGATAGTCTTGCTGGAGTGGAACGTGATGCACAGCGTCTGTATGACCTGATCTGGCGTCAGTTTGTGGCCTGTCAGATGACACCTGCTGAATATTTATCTTCTACGATTTTAGTCGATGCCAATGGTGTCGAGCTGAAAGCCAAAGGTCGTACCTTAGTATTTGATGGTTTCACCAAAGTTCGTGGTCAGAACAAATCTGATGATGATGTATTGTTACCGGCAGTGAAAGTCGGTGAAGTGCTGAAGCTGGAAAAACTAGATCCATCTCAACATTTTACCAAGCCACCGGCACGTTTTACTGAAGCATCTTTAGTCAAAGAGCTTGAGAAAAAAGGTATTGGTCGCCCTTCGACTTATGCTGCCATTATCTCGACCATTCAGGATCGTGGTTACGTAAAACTGGAGAACCGTCGTCTCTTTGCCGAGAAGATGGGTGAGATCGTTACTGACCGTCTAGATGAAAGTTTCAATAATCTGATGAACTACGACTTTACTGCAGACCTTGAAGGTCAGCTGGATAAAGTGGCAGATGGTGAGCGCAACTGGAAAGATCTGTTAGACAGCTTCTATGGTGATTTCAAGAAACGTCTAACCAATGCTCAGGGTGAAAACGGCATGCGCCGCAATCAGCCTGTAGAAGTTGAAGCAGTCCATTGTAAAGAATGTGACCGTCCGATGCAGATCCGTACCGGCACAACAGGTGTCTTCCTGGGCTGTTCAGGTTATAACCTGCCACCGAAAGAACGTTGTAAAGGTACATTGAACCTGACTCCGGTTGAATCTCTGGCAGCACTGTCTGATGATGATGCCGCTGAAACCGCTGATCTGATGTCGAAGAAACGTTGTCCAGTCTGTGGCACTGCAATGGACAGCTATGTGATTGATGGCGGCCGTAAACTGCATATTTGTGGTAATAACCCGGACTGTACAGGTTATGAGCTGGAAGAAGGCGAATTCAAGATTAAGGGTTATGATGGCCCAACCATTCCATGTGACAAATGTGATGGTGAAATGCAGCTGAAAACTGGCCGTTTTGGTCCATATTTTGCCTGCACCAGCTGTGAAAATACCCGTAAAGTCTTAAAGAATGGTCAGCCTGCACCTCCGCGCGTTGATCCGATCAAGATGGAACACCTGCGTTCAACCAAGCATGACGATTTCTTTGTTCTGCGGGATGGTGCCGCAGGTCTGTTCCTGGCTGCGAGCAAGTTTCCGAAAGTCCGTGAAACTCGCGCACCGAAAGTGGCAGAACTGCGTACTGTGGCGGATCAGCTGGATCCAAAATATCAGTTTATTCTGCAGGCGCCAGATGTGGATCCTGAAGGGAATCCAACTCTAGTGAAATTTAGCCGTAAGAACCAGTCTCAATATATTGGATCAGAAACCCCGGAAGGCAAGCAAACCAAATGGTCGCTGGTTTATCAGGATGGCAAATGGGTTGAAGCCTAAGCTATAAGACATCAAGAAAATGCTGACGAAAGTCGGCATTTTTTTATGACTAAGTATTTTTGATCAACACAGTTCTAGGATATTCTAGGCGTTAAATAATAAAAGATTAAAATAGGAATCATCCATGATTTGGCTAGATAAATTCCTGTTCTTAAGTATCGGATTAGGATCTATCCTGTATTTCATGCTTGGAAAGATTAATGAAATGGGTATTCCTATGGATCGGGGAATGATGATTATTCTGGTGATTATTATGTCGCTGGTTACTTTGAGCTGTGTTTTATATCTGCGCTCTGAAGATCAAAAAACGAAACAAAAATAACTTTTAAATAAACTATATATTGGCATGTTCATATGTGGAAAAAAATCCGAATCCTGATTTTATTGATGATTTTATTTGTGGTGGCAGTAAATGCTTATCGAGATCAGAATCAGGACTGGAACAAACCAATCTTTGTTCTGTTGCATCCGATCAATGCAGATGGATTGGCGACTACACAGCAATATATCCAGCAATTGTCTGCTCAGGATCTAAAAGGGACACAAGAATATCTGGAAAAAGCGGCCCAGCAGTACCGTGGACAGCCCACTTATTTTTATTTTAATCTGGGACATGAACTCAAAGAATTGCCACCTAAAGTGCCGGAGCAGGCCTCCTTACTTGGCACCATTTTATGGAGTCTGAAATTCCGTTTCTATGCCTGGCAACAGCAGCAAGGTTCAGATCCTTCCTCGAACGTTACTCTCTTTTTAAATTATTATGATCCTGCACACACCCAGCAATTAAAACATTCAACGGCTCTGCAAAAAGGCCGGATTGGTTCAGTCAATCTATTTGCTTCAAGCAGACAGTCTGACCAGAATAAGATTGTGCTGGTGCATGAATTACTGCATACCTTTGGCGCTTCAGATAAATATGATCTCACTACAGGCCAGCCGATATACCCCGTCGGTTATGCTAATCCCAATCAGCAGCCTTTATTTCCCCAAACCAAAGCTGAGCTAATGGCAGGGCACATTCCAGTATCGCAAAGCACCAGTAAAATGCCAGAATCTTTAAATCAGACTCTGATTAATGAAATCACGGCGATTGAACTTGGCTGGAAAAAATAATTAACGAAGTGCTGAATAAACCGGCATAAGTTACCATTTTTATAGATAAACTCAGTCAATTTCTAACAAATTTCTCCATGATTTAAGAGCATAATCAAAGTCATAGCCAATTACTTGAGAAGAATATGAAGACTGTTGGAAATGATCTGGTTCGGCATCAATTGCATGAAAACCGTAAATGGTATTTAGGCCTGGGTGCCTTATTAGTGTTATTTGGAATTGTACTGTTAGCGTCGCTGCCTTTTGCCACCTTATCTGTAGTATTCCTGTTTGGGGTCCTGATGATGATAGGTGGGGTAGTTCATCTGATTGCCGGGATTAAAATCTTCGATGGGACATTTCGCTGGCTCTGGCTGCTATTCGGTATCATCTATTTTATTGCGGGATATTATGCTTTTAGCACGCCAGCGAAAACTGCGATTGTACTGACCAATCTGCTTGCGATTGCTTTGATTGTGGCGGGAATAATTCGCGTCTTGAATGCTTTTATCTTTAAAGCATTTCGCGGCTGGGGCTGGACTTTATTTTCCGGGATTTTAACTTTAGCTACAGGTATCCTGATTCTATTGTCACCGAATGCACCGTTCTGGGTTCTAGGTGCTTTTCTGGCAATCGATATTTTGTTCCAAGGGATTAACTATCTGACTTTAGCTTCCTATATCAAGCATCGTGTTCCAAAAAGCTCCGCAGATATTTAAGTAAGACCAGTATAAAAAAGAGTGCAATGAGCGCTCTTTTTTTATTGGCATGTTCAGCTTTGCCTGTAAGATGGGTATGCATTTCAAATTAGTATAAAACCTATAACGCGGCCGATCATATTCATGAAAATCTTTGTTCTAGCTCCCGATTCATTTAAGGAAAGTATGACTGCCGAACAGGCCTGTCAGGCGATGCAGCGTGGTATTTTGCAGGTCTTTCCTGATGCAAATTGTATTACTTTACCAATGGCAGATGGTGGTGAAGGAACTGTAGATGCATTAATTTTAAGCCTAAAAGGTGAACGAGTAACGTGCCAAGTCACTGGACCATTAGCCAGTCAGTCGATCGAAACTTACTTTGGCTTGGTTGATGCTGGTCAGACCGCAGTGATTGAAATGGCGAAAGCCAATGGCATTCATCTGCTCGAAGCTGCTCGACGTAATCCCATGTTGACCTCGACTTATGGCACAGGGGAAATGATCAAACAGGCGCTGGAGCTTGGCGTAAAGAAAATCATTATCGGGCTCGGTGGTAGTGTGACCAATGACGGTGGTGCTGGAATGGCTCAGGCTTTAGGAGCCCGATTCTTAAATACTGCGGGAGAATCAATTCAGGTCTGTGGTGGTAATCTGGATCAGATTGATCAAATTGATTTTTCCCAACTCGATACTCGTTTAAACAATACAGAAATCCTGATTGCTTCAGATGTGAATAATCCATTGTGTGGACCGAATGGTGCTTCTGGTGCTTCAGTGATCTTTGGGCCGCAGAAAGGTGCAACATCGGAAATGGTACAGCAGCTGGATCGAAATCTAAGACATTTTGCTGATCTGGTTGAAACAAGCTTAGATATTTCTTTTAAAAACTTTCCCGGCGCAGGGGCAGCCGGTGGGTTAGGTTTTGGGTTGATGGCGTTTGCAGGAGCAAAGCTGCAATCCGGCGTAACGTTAATTACGGAACAAAATAGACTAGCGGAAAAAATTGCAGATGCAGATTATGTTCTTACTGGCGAGGGCAAGATCGATCATCAGACCGCTTTAGGAAAAACCCCATTTGGTGTGGCTCAGGTCGCCCAGCAATTGAATAAACCGGTAATTGCGTTTGCAGGTTTGGTCGGTGAAGGGATTGAGTCACTGTATCAGACTGGATTTAGCCAGATTATCGGAATTAATCCACCAGATTGTTTATTGGAAGAAGCCTTAAAGAATGCAGAAATTAATCTGGAAAAAGCAGTTGTTCAAACTGTTCAAAATATTCAGGAACAGGGTGTTTGAGTAAGATGGTCATTGCCGCAAAAGCTTGATAAAAAGACAAATATAAATGCCTAAGCAGATTTTACTTTTCAAGGATGAGAATCCTCAAAATATATTTTGAGTTCGCAAGGTGACAAAAATCCTTTGCTAGGTTGAGGGTATATCCCTATACCCCAATCCAGAAGACGGCATTCATGCCGTCAACCCTATAGCGAATTAAGAATAAAAGTTCGGTCTGTTTCAGAGCAGCTCAAAGCTATAATAAGAGTGATCTGTTAAACTACACCTATCCACAGAATGATGAGTGAAAATGAGTTTAGCCACCCTGATTGATGAATTAAATCCCCAACAAAAACAAGCTGCGACGACTGATGCCAAGCACAGTCTGGTTTTGGCTGGGGCGGGCTGTGGCAAGACCAAAACTATCGTGGCGCGTGCAACTTATCTGATTGATCAGGGTGTACCAGCGAATCAGATTCAGATTCTGACCTTTACTCGTCGTGCGGCGAGTGAAATCGTGGCACGGGTGGAACTGGCACTCGATGAACAGGCCAAAGGCTTACGTGCATCGACGTTTCATACCTTCTGTATGTATCTGCTGCGCCGAATTCCAAAGGCTTTTGGTCTGGAACAGTTTTCAATTATTGACCGTGATGATCAGCTGATGATGTTCCGCCTGATCCGTGGTCGGGATGACAAGAAAAATCCGGATTACCTGCCAAAGCCACAGGAACTCTGTGATTTATATTCCTTTGCGCGAAATACCCGGCAAAAACTGAGTCTGTCTTTGGAAAAGCAGATGCCGGAATATCTGGCACTCAAAGACCAGATTGCCGACATTATGAAGGAATATGAAGCGCGTAAGCGTGCGCGTAGCTTTCTGGATTATGACGATATCCTCGCTGTGGTGGCGACTGCTTTGGCACAGTCTGAAGGTCTGGTGGACTATGTGGCTTCGATCTGTCGACATATGCTGGTGGATGAAATGCAAGATACCAATCCACTGCAATGGGCATTGCTGGAACCTCTCAAAGAACATATTAGCCTATTCTGTGTTGGGGATGATGCGCAGTCGATTTATGGTTTCCGCGGTGCCGATTTTGAAAATATTCACCATTTCAAAGAGCGTGTGCCGGATGCAAAAATTTTTAAACTAGAAAAGAATTACCGATCAACCCAGGAAATTCTGGACCTGTCTAATTGGTTACTGGATCAGTCCGAAATCAAATATGACAAACGTCTGGATGCGCATCGTGGTGAAGGCATTAAGCCGAAGATGCACATTTTCCCGAATGAATTTGATGAAGCCAAATGGATCGCGATTGATATAAAAGAGCGCCATTATCTGCAAGGCAGCAAATGGTCCGATCATATGGTGCTGGTACGTTCCAGTTATGCAGCGCGACATATTGAAGCAGCTTGTATCGCGGCCAATGTTCCGTATCGATTCATTGGCGGGATGAAACTGTTAGAAACTGCACATGTAAAAGATCTGCTCAGCCTGTTGCGTGTGGTGGCGAACCCGCTGGACGATATTGCCTGGATGCGCTTTTTGACATTATGGAATGGTATCGGTGATGTCGGTGCAAGCAAACTGTCACAGCAGCTTTTAGCTGAGCCAGAGATGGAAAAGATTGCCGACAAGCTGGAAAAATTTGGCAAGATCCCGCTAGAAACCATTCTGATCATGAAGCAAATGGCGGTACTCAAAACCGAAGTACAGGCCTGTGTTGGTCTGGCAGTACAGGCGATTGAAGCACAACTGGCCGAGAACTATAAAAAGGACTGGAATCGCCGTCAGGGTGATTTTGAATTGGTTAAACAGCTAGCTTCTAAACATGCTCAAGTGAGTGAATTTCTGGAAGAATATGTGCTCGATCCGGTCTCTATTTCTGAAATTGAACGCCAGTCGGATACGGATGTAGTGACCCTCATTACCATTCACTCGGCCAAGGGTACGGAACAGAAAGTTTGTTATGTGGCCAATGTCACGCCGGGACAATATCCGCATGCACGTGCGCAAGGAGATTTCGATGATGTCGAGGAAGAGCGTCGTGTGCTGTATGTAGCGTTGACTCGTGCACAGAATGAGCTAATTCTGACCAAGCAAAACCTCAATCACTGGGCGCGTGAAACGGTAGATGAGCAGGGACGTAAAATTGAAAGCTATTTTCTTAATAATCTGAACCGTAATTTATGTGTTACAGAAACTCATTACAAAACCCGTCAACAGACTGTGAAAAGTGCTTTAATGGAGCGCCAGTCGATTAATTTAGATTTTGGGATTGATCTCGATTAAACTATCCTTTCTGGGTTTGACGCAAAAAGTAGAGTAGGCACGTGCTTTTTGATTATTTTTGCCTATCTTCCTAAGGTTATCCGATGAAAATTTTAGTTCGTAACTTGGCACGCACTGTAACAGAAGCTGAATTGCTGACCCTGTTTCAGCAATACGGTACTGTTGAATCTTGTGCGCTAGTCATGGATGCAGAAACAGGCAAGTCTAAAGGTTTTGCTTTCGTAGAAATGCCGCATGGCCGTGAAGCTGTTAAAGCAATTAAAGGTTTAAATACACTGCGCTTGCATGGTCAGGGGATTCGTGTGAAGCAAGCTGAAGAAAAGCCACAGGCTTAATAATACCTTATAAAAAAGAGCATGTGTGATGCTCTTTTTTTTGCCCTTAAAAAGGTTTGGATTTTTACTGAAGAGTCAATATCAGCAGTCTGAAGTATCAAGATCATGCAGAATAGATCGACAGCGTAGACAATCTTGCATTGCGTAATGCGAGCGTACGTTTTACTTTATAAGAGCCAAAATTTGTTTTAATGCTTAGGAAATCTCGATGACACGAGTTGCTCGCTATCATGCGGACCGTACCAATCAAAAACTTTATTTCACCCGTCTGGCCTGTCAGCAGGCTGAACAGACTGATCATGTGCAGCAGGCACAAGCTCATCGTGAAGCTGCCGTATTTCATCTGCATGGGGCACTGTTGGCCTTTTTACAGGAACTGGTACGCTATTACCGTCTGAATGACCTGAGCCCGACGCTGAAATCAATTGAAGAGCTCATGGCGACTAAGGGTCAGGTATCACCTGAAGTGACCGTATTACAGCATTTATCCAAAGATGGTTTTCTGGCTGAGCTGAAACGTGCTTACCGTCTCTGCCAATATGCGCCCGAGCCAAGTTCGCCACAACCTGAAGACGAAACTTCTTCAAATCTCATCATTAAAGTCACACAGACACCACAAGCCTGGTTACCTGATACTGCTATATTACGAGAATGGCATCGTGACCTGACGCAGCTTATTGATGGTTTTCGTAATGAGATGGTTGAATTTTAATCTGATCAGCTGTACTTGAAATTGCGATTATTAACCCTATATCAATTACTCTAATGATGCAAAGTGCAATCGCTCTTTGCCACCATGTTGAACATGGAGGATATATGTCTATAGAACAGTTGAAAGATTTATTTGGTAATCAAGACGCGATTTTGGAACTCGTTCAACTTGAAGGTGGCGCGTTGGCATTACGAAATGCGGGCTCAAAAAAACAGCCATTAGTCATGATTCAGTTTAATGACGAGGTGAAAGCCCTGTTGGGTGATCAAACGCCTGTGATTGCACAACACATGATTCAAGCCGCTTTATATGGTTTGCTGGAACAGCAGGTCAATGAATGGCAAGCTGAAGTTGTGGATGAAGAGCCAAAATATATGAGCTAAATTGCCTACCCTGGCGAGCAGGAAAGCACACTTGAAGTGTGCTTTTTCTGTTTTTATGAAATAAAAAAATAGAGAATAAGAGAAAAATTAAGTCGGTTAAATTAGAGAAGCAATTTAAAATTTTATAGTTTAGCGATCTGATAAATTTCAGTCCAATCAATAAAAAAAGAAGTTGCCAATTTTGACAACTTCTTTAAAAAATCAGCCTGAATAATGCGTAGGTGGATGGTTATGCGCAATCTCGATCTGGTTCAAAATATGATTGCTCATATTTCTCGCCATCTCCTCTTTGGCATAGTACACCTCGCCAATATTGTCACGGCGAATCACTTCAGCTTCTTCCTTGCTTTCCGCACATAGCAGAATCTGAATAGCAGGATTTAGGGTATTGGCAATATCCACGATTTTGTGGATATCAATAATATCCATTGGTGAGATCACCAGTAGACGTGCATGCTGAATATGAGCTTGAATCAGCACACCAGGTTCAGTTGCGACACCAGAAACTGCTGCAATGCCTTTTTTACGCAAGTTCTCTACGATCTCACGATTTTCTTCGGCAATAACTACCTTAATATTTTGTTCCATTAAGGATAGGGTAATCCGACGACCGACTTCACCATGCCCGACAATCACCACCTGATCGCGCAGATAGTCCTGCGAGACTTCATCCGGTAGCATGGCAAGCGGATCACCACTACGCTCCAATAAACGCGCGAGAGACGAACGTTCGCGAATCCATTTTTGTACTGGTTCTACTGCTGAGAAAATAAACGAGTTCAGGGTAATCGAAATCAGGGCACCCGCCAGAATCAGGTTTTGTCCATCGAGTGATAATAGATTTAGCGATACACCAAGTGCGGCCAGAATAAAAGAGAATTCACCAATTTGTGCCAGAGATGCACCGACGGTGAGTGCCGTATTGATTGGGTAGCGGAAGAACAGCACCAGTGCCATCGCTGCGATGGTTTTACCGATCATAATAATACCGAGCACCGCCAATACATGAAGCGGCTGATCCATCAGAATACGCGGATCAAACAGCATACCAACCGAAACAAAGAACAGAATCGAGAAGATTTCACGCAACGGTAAGGTTTCTTCCTCAGCACGGTGGCTGAAGTCAGACTCTTTGACCACCATCCCGGCAAAGAACGCACCGAGTGCCATGGATACGCCAAAGACCTTATAAGCCCCAAAGGCAATCGATACGGCTGCAGCTACGACGGTTAAGGTAAACAGCTCACGTGAGCCTAAACGTGCGACTACTTGCATGATCATTGGTACCAGACGCTTACCAATAATGAGCATGAAGGCAATGAAACCGGCTACTTTGAGTAGGGTAATGCCTAAGGTGATCCAGACATTCTGATCGCTACTACTGCCTTCCAGGGCCTGACCACCGAGCAGTACTGCAGTTGCAGGTAATAATACCAGTGCCAGCACCATGACCAGATCTTCAACCAGCAACCAGCCCACCGCAATTTTTCCGTTAATGGATTCGAGCAGGCCACGATCCCCTAGGGCTTTGAGAAGCACGACGGTACTGGCACAGGACAGGCTTAAGCCAAAGATCAGGGCAGAGCCAAAATTCCAGCCCCAGAGCATGGAGACCCCGACTCCGAGCAGTGTTGCGACTGCAATCTGTAAGACCGCACCTGGCAAAGCAATACGCCTGACCTGCATTAGGTCATTGAGAGAAAAGTGCATCCCGACACCAAACATCAGGAACATGACGCCAAGTTCGGCTAGCTGGTTCGCCAGATGTACATCACCGACGACGCCTGGGGTGTTCGGGCTAATCAGAATCCCGGCAACCAGATAACCAATCAGGGGGGGAAGGCGTAGACGTGCAGCGATATAGCCAAAAACCAGGGCCAAGCCAAAACCGACAGCTAACAGGATAATGAGCTCTACGTCATGTGGCACTAAACACTCCTTTAAAATAAATTTTATGAAATTTCAGTTTTTTATGGGAAATAAGCACAGAAAATGCCAGAAGGAACAGAAAGTTTATCAAGCCGCATAAAAAAAATGCAAAAAAAAACGACCGGGAAGGTCGCTTTTTTCAAAAAACTAAAATTATTTGATTTTAGCTTCTTTGAAGATTACGTGTTGACGGATTTTTGGATCAAATTTTTTGATTTCCATTTTTTCCGGCATAGTACGTTTGTTCTTAGTAGTGGTATAGAAATAACCTGTACCAGCTGAAGAAACTAAGCGAATCTTATCACGCATTGTCCTGACTCCTTACTTAGATCTTTTGACCTTGAGCACGAAGGTCAGCAACAACCTTTTCAATGCCCAATTTGTCGATAATACGCATACCTTTAGTGGTTAAACGAAGACGTACAAAACGTTTTTCGCTTTCTAACCAGAAACGGTGGTGGTGCAGGTTCGGCTCGAACCGGCGCTTAGTTTTGTTGTTGGCGTGTGAGACGTTGTTACCAACGACTGGACGCTTGCCGGTAACTTGGCAAACCTTAGACATGGTGTAACTCCATTGATTTAGCCAACAGCAAATCTGTATGGCCAGTCAAAAATAAACGGATTGAATTCATTCAAGGGGCGTTTTATATCAAAAATGCGCTTAAAAGACAAGCGATTTTATCTAAAACGAAGCATGAGCCCGTGTGATAGCTCATGCCTTGATCATTTATCGAAGAAGTGTCTTCGAAATCAGCTTATGGATCGGCTTATTAAACGGAGGCAGAATGTATTTCAAGCTATACAGCTTAGGATTCGACATTACTGACCGTTCATGCGACAAACTGAAGAAGCCTTCTGGCCCATGATATTTACCCATACCGGAAGCACCGACACCACCAAATGGCAGATCGTCCTGTGCGACATGGGTTAATACAGTATTTTGCCCGAAATGCCCTGAATGGGTACGCTGTGCGACATAATCAGCACGCGCCTGATCAAAGTCGAAATAGTATAATGCAAGTGGACGCGGACGGCTATTAATAAAGTCGATGACGTCGTCAATTTGATCATATTCCATGATCGGCAGGAGCGGCCCAAAGATTTCATGCTGCATGATCTGCATGCTTGGCATGACATTGGTTACAAGAGTCGGTGCAATTTTACGCAGGTCTGCTGGCGATTCATTACGCGGATTGATTTCAATAATCTGCGCACCTTGCTCACGGGCATCATCCAGATAACCTTGCAAGCGGTTGTACTGTTTGTCATTGATAATCGAGGTGTAATCCTGATTATGGCTGATGTCCGGATACATGCTTTCGACACAGGCTTTAAAATGATCGATAAACTCGGCAGTTTTGCCACGTGGCAGGAACATATAATCCGGCGCTACACAGGTCTGTCCGGCATTCCAGAGCTTGCCCACGGCAATACGCTGAGCCACATCACGCAGGTCAATCGATGGATGCACCAGTACAGGGGACTTGCCACCCAGTTCCAAAATTACTGGTACCAGATTTTCAGCAGCCGCTGCCATCACGGTTTTACCGACAGCTGTTGAACCGGTAAAGATCATCTTGTCAAAAACCAGTCGGCAGAAGGCATCAGATACCGTACCGCCACCATTCACCACGGCAACCAGTTCTTTAGGAAAAGCTTCAGCTAAGGCTTTTTCCAATACCTTGCCAAAAGCAGCCGATGAACTAGAAATTTTGATCATGGCATGGTTACCCGCAGCCAACGCACAGATCAGAGGGCCGATGGATAATAATAAAGGGTAGTTCCACGGCGCGATGATGCCGATCACGCCTAGAGGCTGATACTGTACCCAGGCTTTTGCCGGCTGGTGAATAATACCGACATGACGCTTGGACGGTTTCATCCAGCCGGTCAGGTTTTTGCTGTAATATTTAATATGTTCAAGACAAGTCAGTAACTCACCAATTTTGGTTTCCCCGACAGAGCGGTTACCATAGTCCTGATTAATTGCATCGGCAAATTGATCTTGATACTTAACTAAGATACGCTTAAGCCGAGCTAAACGATCGATACGTTCCTTTGCAGTCGGCAGTGGGTAGCGTAAGTAGGCGTGTTTTTGTTGAGCCAGAATTTCATTGAGGTGCTGGCTATCAAGAAAATGTGGTGTCATTGAAGTTGTTTTTGTGTGACTGTTCATGCCGCACTACCATTATTCAAAATCGATTAATTAATTTTTAGAGCAAATACTCTAATTAGTCAAGTTACTTTGTGTGTTAGCCTTGCTAATGCATGAACTGAATGGTTATTTTAGGATGTCCCAAACCAAAACGTTAAAAACCAAAGAGCGTATCTTACAGCTCAGCTTGCAGTTGTTTAATGAACGTGGCGAACGATCTGTAACCACCAATCATATTGCTGCTGAACTCGGCATGAGTCCAGGTAATCTGTATTACCATTTCCGTAATAAAAATGAAATTATCAAGGAACTGATGGAGCAGTATCAGCATCAGACGCTGGAAATGCTAGCACTTCCGGAAGATCGTGCTCTGGATGCCAATGATAAGATTCATTATTTTCAGGTACTGAGCAGTCAGCTTTGGGCTTATCGTTTTCTGCACCGTGATGTATACCATCTGGTCGAAAATAACGAAGATTTCCGCAAGCTTTATCCGCGTTTTGCTGGACAGGTCATGCAGCAGGGACAAAAAATTTATAAAGCCTTCGTAAATGCCGGCTTGATGGAAATGACCGATTCAGAAATTGAAGCGCTGATCATTAACCTATGGATTGTACTGACCAACTGGACCAACTTCCTGTATATGTCGGGGCATATTACCGATTCCAACACTCTGGAAGAAAAATGGGTCTGGCAAGCACTGCGTCAGATGGTGTTTCTGGAAGGTGCTTACCTGCGTGGTGAAAGCCGTCAAACGTATGAGAGCCTGCTCAATTCGTTTGGTTCTTCAGAGCTATTTGCCAGTCTATCGTCGCCTAAACCGCCTGAATCTGAACAAACTATTCAGAATATCTAAGAAACGCGTTAGAATACTCGGCTTATTTTTTTAATTTAACTAATTAGTGACCTTAACCAACATGAATATGACGACTGCTAATACCGCACGTTTATTGATTACTTGTGAAGACAAGCCGGGCATCGTGCAGGCTGTTTCAAGCTTCTTGTATCATCAGGGTGCCAACATTACGGCGCTTGATCAATACGCGACAGCAGCGCAGGGCGGACGTTACTTCATGCGTGTTGAGTTTGAACTGGACAATCTGCAAAGCCGTAAAGAAAGCCTGTTGCAGACTTTTGCTGCCAATGTTGCAGAGCGTTATGGCATGCACTGGCGTCTGGCACTGGTTAGTGATGTGAAAAAGGTCGGTATTCTGGTCTCTAAAGTCGACCATGCGTTGCTTGAACTGCTATGGCGTCATGCACGCGGCGGTCTGCCATGTGAAATCACTAAAGTAGTATCTAACCACGAGACTCTACGTGAATCAGTCGAAAACTTCGGTATTCCGTTTGAAGTGGTTCCGGTGACCAAAGAGAACAAACGTGAAGCTTATGCACAGATCGATGAACTGATGCAGGGCAACGATCTGCTGGTATTAGCCCGTTATATGCAGATTCTTGATGAAGAGTTCGTAAGTAAATGGGAAATGAAAGTGATCAATATTCACCATTCATTCCTGCCAGCGTTCGTGGGTGCCAATCCTTACAAACAAGCGTATGACAAAGGTGTAAAACTGATCGGTGCAACTGCACACTATGTGACAGCTGATCTGGATCAGGGTCCAATCATCGAGCAGGATGTAGAGCGTGTGAACCATGACTTTACTGTGGAACAGCTGCGTGAACTGGGTCAGGACGTTGAACGTAATGTACTGGCACGTGCAGTGAGATGGCATCTGGAAGACCGTGTCATTGTCGACGGCAATAAAACTGTCGTGTTCCAATAAGCACTTGCATCTCTGTTTAAAAAAGGCATACTTTAAGTATGTCTTTTTTGTTTGAAACAAAAATAATGGAGAAAAGTGGGATTAGTAGTTGCAAATGAAAACACTTCTCATTTATTATTGGCGTACTTTAATTGTGCTAACCGATGAGCTTGATAGTTTGTTTCGTATCATCTCTTCGAGGTAAATAGATTTAATGAGTCAAGTTGCTGCTCCCATGACACCACCACCGTCAAATCAGATGAAAAAGAAAGTCGTTTCTATTCTGGCGGCGGTTCTGGTTGGACACGTGGGTCTTTTATGGGCAGTCAGCCAGATGAAAGCACCTGAACTGAAACCAGTCGATAAAGAGCCTCTAAAAGTCCGTTTCGTCAAACTTCAGGAAGCACCAAAACCTTTACTACCGAAGCCAAAGCCGCCAGAGCCTAAACAAGAGCCAACAAAGCCGAAAGAAGTTAAAATTGTAGAAAAACCGCTGCCACCGCCACCCAAAAAAGTAGAAAAAATTGAGCAGGTGAAGAAAGCAGAAACGCCTAAACCTGTTACTGCACCGCCAGTTGAAGCCAAACCGGCACCAAGCCCAGTGGTTCCTGCGGTCGTGACTGAAACTAAAAAAGTAGCACCTGCACCTGTGCCGGTTGCGCCACCAGCACCTGTCGCACCGCCGGCTCCACCTGCTCCGCCAGCACCAAAAAGTGTTGCAATTGGCGGCGGCGTATCGTGGCAGCGTGCACCAAAAGTGTCGCTCTCGGCAGGAGAGTTAAAATCAGCCTGTTCATTGATGGTGGATGTATCTGCAAATGAGCAGGGGAAAGTGGTCTCTGCGACCGCACGAAATTCGAGTTGTAGTCCGGCCGTTACGCGCAAAGTTGAATCAGCGGTACGTCGTGCACAACTGACCAAATATATTGAAAATGGTGTGGCTTATCCAACCCGAGTGGAACAGCCTTTCGATTTTCAGATTACCAAATAACGGCTAACCCATTAGGAGTTCGAATATGAACTTTTCAGTTTATTGGCAACATGCTGATGCAGTCAGTAAGACACTGTATTTCGTGTTATTGGCAATGTCGATTGCGACATGGACCATTTTTGTGCTGCGTTTAATGGGCACTCGCCAACTTAAACAGATTGCCTATGCTCAATTATCTAAAGCATTAGGACAATTGAAAAATAAAATGACTCCTTTGGCATTTGAACAACGTAAAGCTGTAGCTGAGCAGGCTTTATTGCGTCAGATCGCATTAGAAAAAGGCAATGCAGAAAAAGGTGTATCCGTCCTAGGTACCATCGCTTCAATTTCACCCTTTGTCGGTCTATTCGGTACAGTATGGGGGATCTTTCACGCACTGGTTGCCGTGGGTAAGAGTGGTCAGGCAGGTCTGGCACAAGTAGCGACTCCAGTGGGTGAAGCGCTAATCATGACCGGTCTGGGTCTGGCTGTGGCAATTCCTGCAGTACTTGCATATAACATCTGTGTACGTGTTAACCGTACTTTAAGCAATGAATTGCAAGACCATGCGCATAGCTTATTGATTGATACCATGTTGCAACAGGATTCTTCTGCAAAGAAGGCTGATGCAAAAGTAGCACAAGACAGTTTAGTTGGAGGTCAAGCTTAATGGCTTTTCAATTGGGTGAAGACAACGATACAGGCATGAATGAGATGAACCTCATTCCTTTGATCGACATCATGTTGGTATTGATGATCATCTTTCTGGTGACAGCGACCGTTGCGAACCCATCAATTCCATTAACTTTGCCGCAAACCACTGCAGAAATTATTGACCTACCACCTGAAAATGTCACCATTAGCATCAATGCCAAAGGTGATGTAGCGTGGAATGGCGATGTACTGACCCTGGATCAACTTGAAACCCGTTTCAATGAGGCGAGCCAGGCACAGCGTCAACCGACCATCGTATTGAAAGCAGATAAAGAATCACGTTATGACACTGTTGCTCAAGTGATGTCACGCGCGAGTGGAGCCGGACTCAGCGATATTGCCTTTGCAACCGATAATTAATTTTTTGCTCTCAAATAAAAAAGCGACTGATCTCAGTCGCTTTTTTATTGCCTTAATTTAATAGGGCATATGATCAAGCAGAATCCAGTCTAATGAGTTTTAAGCAGCGTCATAAACTTGTGTTGTAATTTATTCAGCTTGGGCGGAATCGCAAAATTACAGTAACCCTGATTCGGATTCTTGGCAAAGAAATTCTGATGATATTCTTCGGCAGGATAGAAAGTCGGTGCAGGGCTAAGTTCAGTCACAATATTCAGCCCTTCAGCTTTTAATGAATCTATTGTGAGCTGTGCAGTTTCTTTTTGCTCATCATTAAAATAATAAATCACAGAACGATATTGCGTGCCGACATCATTGCCCTGACGGTTTAATGTCGTTGGATCATGGGTTGCGAAAAAAACTTCGAGCAACTGACTATACGTAATCTGATTTTCATCAAAATCGATCAGGATCACTTCGGCATGATTGGTATCACCGCCACAGACTTGCTCATAGGTCGGATTAGGATTTTGTCCGCCCGCATAGCCACTGACGACCTTCTGTACGCCCTGAAGCTGTAAAAATACTGCTTCGGTACACCAAAAACATCCACCACCAAATAGTGCTTGTTGCATGGTTAAGTCCTCATCATTGTAGAGTGCTGATTATTGAATGTTCATATGAGTATGAAAGATATAAAGCCTGCACGACACAGGCTTTTTGTAGTCAAAACTTAGCGAGGCTGTACTGCACTTTCTAACTGAATGAGTAAATTGCCATGACGGTCCATTAATTTCAGGGTTTTACCGTAGACCTGATAATGGGTCACTTTGCTCAGTGCCTCCTTAAATTTTTGATCCAGACCGTCATTATCCAGACAAGCCATTTCGGTACTCGCCATCTGGCTTAAGTTGAGAGTATCTTTACCGGCAGTGTAGCTGCCCATGATACGGTTACAGCCATCTGCGCCAGACACGCGTTGAGTCACTGCATCGAATTGCAGACTTGGAATATTGCGTGCTGTCGGTGCTGTAGTAATTTCGGTATTACCAATCTGGTTCACAATCCAGGTACGATTTTGCAGGAGCTGTAAATTATTTTCAGTTTTGACTGATGAGGTACTAGGTACAGTTTCACAACCCGACATTGCAAAGACTGAACCTAAAATCATGATTGCTGTTAATTTTTTTAGCATGAGAGAGACTCTAATTCTGAGTTAGCTATTTGTATATAAACAAAAAAATTAAATATATGCCAGTTGATTTTGTATCTTTCTTTAAGTTAGATAACTTGGAAAATTATCTGGAATTCGACTCAGGTAGGCCTTGACGCAGGCGTTGTGAATACTCCTGACTGGAGATCTGACCGGTATCTCTAACTCGTGGATTAACATGTGCACGCTGATACCAGGTTTGTATATCCCAGCGTTGATCTAGCGCTTTTAAATCATATAAATAATCAGGTAAATACCCAGAAGCCAGCAAGCGGTAATCTGAAGGAAGCTGTTGTTGAGATACTGCCTGAGCCATATCAAAGACCAGAGTCGTGCAGTTACTGCTCAGGGTGTTATACCATTTAGGCTCTTTGGCCAGTTCATCAGCTTTACGCAGATATTCTTTAAATAGGGCTTGAGCTTCTGCTTGTGGCATTTTTAACGGAAAAAAATAGACCTGCTCGCCACGAATATTGCTACGCGTATATACAATGTCTTTTTCATCTGAGGCGACCAGACTTAGTTCATATTTTCGGAAGAAGCCGCCAATGGCAGAAAATTTCTCATTCTTTTCTTTGCGAATTTCGATCGAGAAGGCGAGTGGTTTCTGATTGGCAAAATCAAAACTGACCAGCGTATGGGCAATTTTAGGCCCCATCCAGTAAGAGGTAATGATGTTTACTCCGGTAATGTCGTTCAGGTCAAAACTCCGGCTTTCCCAGCGTTCGGTATATTGCCCCTCTGCTTGCCAGTCAAAATTACGGATATTGTGCAAGGTGACTTGATTGCCTTGCTGCTCATAGGAGAGCAGTCGGGAAACTTCAGGATTCCAGTCACGATCCTGACGAGGCTCCATGCTTAAATAAGCCAGTAAGCTGAACAGAAAGGCCAGCAAATAAAGCACTGTATCCACCTGTCGGGAAATCAGATGCTTGGTGAAATAAATGCCCAAGACCACACAGGCAAACACAAGCCAGAGACCAACCAGAATGATGCTGCCAATTTTGCCCAAGGGTTGTTGTACCCAGAGCATCAGGCTCAGCCAAAGGCTTGAACACAGGACAAATACACTAAACAGACTCCCTAATAACCACAGGCTCCAATGCTTTTCTGAATTGTCTTGTCCTTGCATGTTCGATCTTTTATAGAAAATAGGCTTTATTTTCTGTATGTTGCGAACTCAAATGCAATACCGGTTTTGTCATCGATATGTTGTTCTGACGCAACTTTTTTGAACTCGGCCGGAATTTCCGGATAGTAGGCATGACCCTGTACATCCAGTTCAACATGGGTCAGTTCCAGACGATCAGCGATCTCCAGAGTCTGTTTAAAGATTTCACCGCCGCCAATGATAAAAATAGCATTCGGTTTTTCTGAAGCCTGCACATCGGCCACGGCTTGAGTCAAGGCATCTTCAATCGTATGCGCGACTTTGACGCCTTCAAAGGACCAGTCAGGATCGCGGGTAATCACCCAGTTCACACGTTTAGGCAGCGCACGGCCCATCGACTCAAGCGTTTTACGGCCCATGACAATTACGCCGCCTTGAGTGATTTCCTTAAAGTGCTTGAGATCTGTTGAGATATGCCAAGGCAGGTCATTGTCCTTACCAATACAGCGCTGCTGATCCATTGCCACGACATGAACGACTTCTAAATCCTGAAATGCCATACCCATACTCAAAAACAGATAAAAATTATTGCTATTAAAATGCAAAATCCCACTTTAAGCAAAGTGGGATTTGAATATTTTCCGGGGTTTAACAGGAATTAAACTGCAACTGGCGCTTTAATTCCTGGATGTGATTCATAACCCACAATTTCAATATCTTCAAATTTGAAATCAAACAGGTCTTTAACTTCAGGATTCAGTTTTAACTGGCATAGGCCTAAAGGCTCACGACTCAATTGAAGTTTGGCCTGTTCAAAATGATTGGCATATAGATGCGTATCACCACCCGTCCAGACAAAATCGCCTACATCCAGATCACACACCTGCGCAATCATATGAGTCAGCAGGGCATAGCTGGCAATATTAAACGGAACGCCAAGGAAAACGTCAGCACTACGTTGATAAAGCTGGCAAGACAATTTGCCATTATGTACAAAGAACTGGAACAGGGTATGGCAAGGCGGTAAAGCCACCTGACTCGCTTCATTCGGATTCCAGCCAGACACAATCAGACGGCGTGAATTTGGATTGGTCTTGATCTCATTGATCAGCCATTTGATCTGGTCAAAACCATCCTGATTGTAGCTGCCATCTGAATTTTGAGTGGCACCAAAATTACGCCATTGATGGCCATAGACTGGACCAAGTTCACCTTCTGGACGACCAAAGCGTGAGGTCTGTTCCGCAGTGGCCCATTCATCCCAGATGGTCACTTTATTATCCTGAAGATACTTTACATGGGTATCGCCTTTCAGGAACCACAGCAGTTCAATCACGATCGAACGGAAATGAACTTTTTTAGTGGTAAGTAAAGGGAAGCCCTTGGAAAGATCAAAGCGCATCTGATGACCAAATACCGAGCGTGTACCTGTGCCGGTACGGTCGCCTTTATCGCCGCCGTTGTCGAGGATATGTTGTAAAAGGTCAAGATATTGGCGCATAGGTCTCTCTTAAAATCTGTTGCAAATTGCTTTTCTTTGAATTGGGCAATTTAAAATTGCGCTCATCATAACATTTTTTTGAGCACTTCCGCATAGCAGTGAAAATGATTAAACATGAGAGAAAAGGGTATAAAAAAGCACCCATGATGGATGCTTTTTTATCATCTTTTTTTAAGCTGTTGGCTTACCGGTGTGTACCGTATGGATCAGATCGGACAGGTCATAACCCAGAGATTCAGCATAGGCCAGATAATCCTGTTTGGTTGCTTCATCTAGTGTCGGCTTACGATGCAGGAGCCATAGATATTTCATGTTTGGCTCACCAACCAAGGCGGTCTCATAGTTGTCATCCAGTTTGAGAATCCAGTAATCCCCTTTGGTAAAAGGTACCCAGCGCAAACCTTCAGGCAAGAAACTGACTTCCAGTTTGCCATGTTCCGCATCAACAATAGTGGCTTCCCCAATAGATTCATCCAGTTTGCCCGCACCATCTAGACAACGGTTCTGGACGCGGACTGTGCCATTTTCATTCAGGCTGTAGGCTGCGGAAATATCAGTACTGTCTTCAGGTTGGTGTTTCATAGGCAGACGGGCAATTTCGTACCAGATCCCTAAATATTGTTCTAAATTGAAATTTGAAATAGTCTTTACATCATGACTCATATTTTTCTTCCTCATCATCTCAATTTAAATTTACTAAATCAGCCTAATACGAGAGTTGTTAGCCGGAATGATGTAATCCTGTAGTGAAATGTTGACTTTATTATCGTGAGTAAAATTACAGATTTAGTCAGAAAGGCGCTCAAATATTGATTTAGAAATAGTCTGAGCAGAACTGCTAATTAGGGCGTGTCCTCATTTGGCTTTACACCAAATAAACATGCAAGCAATGTAAATCATAGACTGGTAATTTCGTGCAAGCTTATCAAATCGGGTTGCAATCGCTCGGAAATGCTTCAATCTCGCAAACACATTTTCAACTAAATGTCTTAATTTATATAGATATTTATCAAACTCCTTATTCGATCTTTTACTATTTGATCTCATTGGAATGATGGGAATCATATCCTTGTTCTGGGCATATATTCTAATGTGCTCAGCATCATACCCCTTATCAGCAATGAGATAAGTTGCCTCGCCTACAGTATCAATCAGTTGTTTTGCAACTTGACTGTCGTGGACGCCACCCCCAGTGATTTTAAAATCAATCGGTAATCCATTCGCGTCGGTTGCAAGATGTATTTTTGTTGTTCGTCCACCACGTGATTGTCCAATTGCTCTTTCGAAACCATTCCGAGTTCCACTTGCATGTTGATGCACGCGTATGTAGCTTCCGTCAATGAATACCCATTCTTGATCCAAGACGCCTCGTAATCTAAAAAAAATTTATTCCACAATCCCTTGCTTGCCCAACGATTAAAACGATTATAAGCAGTTTGCCAAGGACAAAATTCTTGAGGAATATCACGCCATGTGGCGCCTGTACGCAGTTTCCATAAGATCGCTTCCATGATATTTCTACTATTCTTTGAACGGTAGCAACCATGTAATCGCATAGTATCTTGAATTTGCTGCCAGATATCATCGGTAAGAAGAGTACGTGCCATTGAAAATATAGAAATAAAAATAACTCAAAGGAGGATTTTAAGTATTTAAAACCAATTCTTCAAATGAGGACACGCCCTAATTTGAAAAGTAGTGAATTTATAACTTTTTTGTGAAAATTGTAAATTTTTTAAATCTAAAAGAAATAACAAGTTAAGTAAAATTAAATAAATGCGGAAAAATATATTTACATTTTTAACGTGAAAAGTAACATTTAACCGTCTAGTATTCACCGCGTGTTGAAGATTTGAAAGCCAAACTTACAGGCGAGGAGTACTTGGTCCAATATGATTTATGATCATCAAGTGAATATGAGCGAAGTGCATGCTCCTGTTCAAGCGAACGTCATAATTCGTTCCCAATCGGGACAAAATTCCAAACGTCAGCCTCAGCGCTATACCTCTGCGTCAGCTCGTAACAAAAACTCTGAATCTCGCAAGACTTTCGGTGCAATGAACGGCCAGCGTTTCGATATTGAAAAATTCACCAGCTACCTGCAAGGCATTACCCGCAGTACCAGTACACAGAAATGTGCACGCAGTATTCGCGTCGGATTGCAGTCTTCAGGTGCAAAAATTGTGAATCATCCTGTTGCCGCAGCTGACTGGGGTAACACCCTGCAGCAATTGGGCTATCGAAAAATCAACCTGTCTTTTGACCGTCCGAAAAAAGGTGATATCTATATTATCGACCGGACTTCACAGCATCAGTATGGTCATATTGCAGCGTATTCTGGTTCAGCCTGGGTTTCTGATTTTAAACAGAATGGCTATGCGGTCTATCGTAATTCCAATGTGAAATATACGTATTACCGTCTGGATTCCTATCTTTAAATCCGACGCTGAAAATTTCAGAACTTAAAAATGAAAGTCGCGAAATGGTTCAATCTTCGAAGCGTTTCGCACGTTGATTATAAATCGACACGATAAACAGTCCAATCGCCACAAAGCCTAAGCATTGTAGACCTAGCGCTACAGTTTCTCCGATCTCACCTGTTTTGGGTAAATAACCGATCAGGCTAATTACTGCCACAATCGGAATCGCCATCGTTAAAGCACGAAAACCTTCAGCATAAGGATTTTCAGGAGAAAGCTTTAATCTGAATTCACGCAAGACGTGCATCAGCATTCCAATCGCCAGACTGATTCCAACAAATATCGAACCCAGTTTCGTTACAGTCGATGCTATGTAAATTACGATACATACCGCAATAATAATGATGAGCTTGAGCTGACGATTGCAGTGTTCGGAATACCAGAATTCAAGCATGTGGTGAACCTGAATCCGGCTTGTTCTGATTAAGCAAAGACAGAGGCGAAAACAGGCAGATTGCCAAAGCCATAAAGGCAATTCCCTGAGCGCCTGGCAGCAAGATTTCACCCTGTTTCATGTTCATAAAAATCAGGCTGATTAATAAGGCAATCGGAATCCAGGTCAGGACACGATAGAACGGGCCAGTCGGATTTTTTGCTGCGAAATGAATTTTACAGTAACGACAAATCAGGAAAATAATTCCGGTACCGGCAAACATCAGGATGGCATCTAAAGGCAAAGGTTCCATCCAGTACAGACCTACGGCAATTGCAGCAATCACAACAAAGAACAGCAGTTTTTTTAGGATTGACACCTGCGGATTGAACCAGAACTCAAGCATGATGATGTATGAACAGAAAAGATAAAAAGCACTTTAGCATATTTTAAATATAAAAAAGCGAGGCAGAGGCCTCGCAATATTTATAAAAATTATACGTTATTTTTCTGTGGACCCCAGTCATAAACTTTCTTCTGATAGGCGTACCATAGCATCCACAGACCAATCAGGATCATTGGCAGGCTCAGGAATTGTCCTTTACTCATCCAGCCAATAAAGAGCTGACCATTATCCGGTTCACGGAAGAACTCGACGATAAAACGGGCCAGACCATAGCCGGTCAGGAATACCGCAGAAACCGCCATACGTGGACGTGGATTGCTACTGAACCACCACAGTACAATAAACAGAATCAGGCCTTCACAGAGCGCCTGATACAGTTGTGAGGGATGACGTACCAGTTGTAATGGATCAGTTGGGAAAATCATGCCCAAGGCAAAGTTTGGATCAGTCACTTGACGGCCATAGAGTTCACCACCAATAAAGTTACCGATCCGGCCAAACATCAGACCTGTCGGAACGCAGGGTGCAATAAAGTCTAGCGTCTGGAACCAGGCCATTTTGTATTTCTTGCACCACCATAACATTGCCAGGATTACGCCGAGGAAACCGCCGTGGAAACTCATGCCACCGGTCCAGATCTGGAACAGCCAGAGTGGGTTTTCCAAAAACTGAGAAAAACCGTAGAATAAAACATAACCAACCCGGCCGCCGATGATCACACCTAGCGCCCCAAAGAAAATCAGATCCGAGACCATATCTGGTGTCCAGCCGCGTTGTTTAGAGCGATAAGTCGCCAGTCCCCAGGCAAATAAAAAAGCCAAGAGATACATCAGTCCATACCAGTGGACTTGCAAAGGTCCGAGCGAAATTGCAACGGGATCTATGTTTGGATAGGTGAGCATTCCTGTTCCTTGTGATTCTGTTTTGCACAGATTTTAGCTGAAAGCGAAGAAAAATGTTGTACATTCAATGTGTAAAGATCGAGAGCATCAATTATGTGTATTGTGGCACTGGCTTGGCGGGTTCTGGATGAAACGCCATTATGTCTGATTTCAAATCGTGATGAGTTCTATCAACGTCCAACCCAGGCATTACATGAATGGGAGAACAGTCCGATTATTGCCGGGCAGGATCTTCAGTCTGGTGGTACCTGGATGGGTATAACGGTTTCAGGACGATGGGCAGTGATTACCAATTTCAGAGATGGTAATGACAAGAATAACTACCCAACTTCACGTGGACATATCATTCAGCATTTTCTGGAATCCGAATTGACACCTATCCGGTTTGCTCAAGAACTGGAAAAATGTCAATGTGATTATGCGGGCTTTAACCTGTTTGTCGGCGATCGAGAGCAGGCAGTCTATATGAGTAACCGTGGTGAGGCACCACAAGTACTAGCACATGGCGTGTATGTAGTGTCCAATGGCTTGCTCACGGAACATTGGGAAAAGACTCGACACCTGCGCAAGCGTTTTACCCAGGAATTTCTGCCCATGCTGCAGTATCCAAATATGCCTGAATCTGATCTTTATTATGCCGTTTGGGATATTCTGGAAGATGAACGCAAGATCATTCCGGAGTTGTTGCCGAAGACCGGGATTTCACATGAACTGGAACAGTTGTTGTCTTCAACCTTTATTCAAAGTCCGGCTTATGGCACGCGCTGTTCCAATTTCCTGAGAATGAAAACCGATGAGTGGCAGTGGCTGGAAAAATCCCAGCAGGGTGAAACAGCAGGACAGATCGTTGAACAAGTTATTCCGATTATTAGCTAAATAACAGTATTGGTGATGATATTTATAAAAAGATCAGTTTAAACAGTGAACTCTGAAAACAGATAGGTATGCTAGGATAAAGCCCATCTATCTACGCATTTTCAGCTTTCCTATGGCATTGCTCCTTCCGCTTATTTCATTTCTGATTGGATTCTGGGGCGTTCATTATTTAAAGTCGATCCGTCCATTCATGGCGGCCTTGCTGGCACGTCTTTTGATTCCCTTGATTGTCATTTACAACATGGTGTTTTATAAGCCGGGCAGTTTGTGGCTGATCGGTTTTAGTATCTTTAGCTCACTGTTTCTATTTGGCCTGTTCTTTCTTTTCTCCAAAGATAAATTGCGGGCATTATGTTTTAGTTATTTAAATGGGGTCTGGCTTGGCTTTCCTTTTGCCTTAGCTGTATTTGGTCCGGATGCCTTAAATACTATTGTTGCTCTTTATATTGGTGGTTCCTTATTTGGCAATGTCAGTGCAGTAGTGGCAGTCAGTGCTGAAAAACAGGCTCCCCAATTCATTATTAAAAATATGCTGAAATCCCCGCCAGTGATTGCGCTTTCTATTGCAGCGATTCTGTCCTTCTGGGATTTTAGTGCCTATGAAGCGCATCCGCTGATTCAATGGGGCTATGCAGCCAACAAGCTTCTAGTGACTTTTGCCGGTATGTGTATTCTGGGAATGTGGCTGAGTAAAGTCAGGATTCAACTGAGTGATTTAAAACGTAGTTTGATCTTGATCAGCGGTCGTTTTGTGCTGGCTCTAGGTCTGGCGGCAGGGGCTTATTTCTTGTTACCGATTCCACATCAAGCCCTGATTTATGCTGTGATGATGATGTATTTCCTGCTTCCACCCGCCGCGAATATTGTGGCACTGGAGACCCATTATCAGGGCACAGGTTATTCAGCCAAATATATCGCTTCAGGAACGATTGCGAGTTCAATTTTGATTGGAGTATATGGGGTGGTGGTGCATATGTTGGTACCGGGTTTATAAATTTAAAAGTTCTCTCTCCCTCTGGGAGAGAGTTAGAGAGAGGGTATAAAGTTTTTGAAAGTCCTTCCTTTATTAGGGAAGGGATTGAGGAGGATTAAGTTCTTTGTAGAAATGAATGAGAATAAAAAGTAAGGGGTGAGATGGAAGAATCCCTCCCAACCTCCCTTTGAAAAAGGGAGGGCTCCTTCTCCCCAAGGGTGAGGGAATGACCTCTAACTCCCTCCTAAAAGGAGGGAGGACTCCTTTTAGGAATTAGATTTATTTTTCCAAACTCGCCTTAAACAGTTTCATCGCCTGACCACGATGGCTAATTTTATTTTTTTCTTCTTTGCTCAGTTCCGCACTAGAAGTTCCTAGTTCTGGTAACCAGAATAATGGATCATAACCAAAACCATTTTCACCGCGTGGTGCTTCCAGAATTTCACCTTTCCAGATGCCCTGGAAAATTTGTGGCAGTGGATCTTCAGCATGCTGGACTAAGGCCAGTACACACACAAACATACCTTCAATCGCTTCACCATCTTTGCGTAACGGTTTTAGTCTGTTTAAAAGCTTTTCATTATTGGCTGCATCATTGCCATGTTCACCGGCAAAACGGGCTGAATAAATTCCTGGCATACCACCGAGTACGGGCACACAAATTCCTGAGTCATCGGCAATGGCTGGTTTACCCGAAATTTTGGACGCATGACGCGCCTTGATAATGGCATTTTCTACGAAGCTTAAACCGTCTTCAATCGCATCTCCGATATTTAGCTTGCCTTGAGGAATCACTTCAACCGGTAGTTTAAGCTCGGCAAACATCTTTTCGAATTCTGCAATTTTGCCTTTGTTATTACTTGCTAATACCAGTGTGCCTTGGGATAACCAGTCAGTTGAAGTCATGTTGAATCTCGTTGTTGAACTTTAAGGGAGGGACTATTTTAACCTTGCTTGCCAATTTACGGTAAGCGTCCGCTGAACCCCATGTCTATTTTTTAATTTGAGTTGGATTTCCAGCGGTGTGGTAGCAATTCTTCTATTTGGGTCACTTTATGGGTCGGCAATCTTTTCAGCACATCACTTAAATAGGCATACGGATCCAACCCATTCAGCTTTGCTGACTGGATTAAAGTCATGATGTTTGCCGCTCGCTGACCACTACGCAGCGAACCTGCAAATAACCAGTTCTTACGTCCCAACGCCCAAGGCCGCACTTGGTTTTCCACCCAATTATTGCAAATCGGTAGATTGCCATCATCCAGATAGCGGCTTAAAGCTGGCCAACGCTTCAGAGTGTAATTGATGGCCTTGGCGGTTGGAGAACTCGATGGCACCGTCAGTTGATGCTGGTTGAGCCATTCATACAGTTGTTGCATCACCGGTTGGCTATGCTGTTGTCGGTATTCGCGGCGGTGTTCTGCTGTACTATCGGTCTTTTTCCTGAGTTCTGCTTCTATCGCATACAGTTTCTGAATCAGCACTAATGCCTGTTCAGCGATCTGACTTTTCCCAGTCACATGTAGCTCATGGAATTTACGACGCGCATGCGCCATGCAGCCCACCTCAATGACATCGCCTGATTTAAAGCGTGCTTTATAACCACTGTAATCATCACAGACCAGATGGCCCTGCCAGCCATTCAGGAACTCTTCTGCATGCTGACCTGAACGGCTATCCTGAAAGTCATAGATCACCGCTTGAACTGGATTGTACTGTGTAGTGGCATAGGCCCAGACATAACCTTTCTTCGGTTTTTTCTCATCATCACCCATCCGCATGATGGTGACTGGTGTTTCATCGGCATGGATCACCCGCTGTTGCAGCACCACCTGTTTTAAGGCATTGGCCAGAGGTTCCAGTTCTACACCGCAGCGACCAATCCAGTCAGATAACGTGGATCTGGACAGATCAATGCCCGCCCGCTGATAGATCAGGCGCTGACGGTACAGCGGCAAATGATCGGCATACTTCGATACCAGCACATGGCTGAGCAGTTCAGGACTGGCAATACCTTTATCAATCACATAGGCGGGCATCGCTTGCTGAGTCAGGGTGTCACACTGATCACAGACCCATTTGCCACGTACATGCTGTTCCTTATAGAACTGTGCCGGTCTGAAATGCAGTTTTTCACTGATATCTTCGCCGATACGACGTAACTGGCAGCCACAACTGCATTGGGTTGATGCAGGTTCATGCTCAATACGGATGGTGTGTAGATGATCGGGCAGCAGTCGACGTTTAGGTTTGTTGACTGTGGCTTTGTGTGTCGCTGCATCAGTTTTATCTGCATTCAGCCGTTCCAGTTCCAGATCAACAGCGGCAATATCTTCTTCGACCGCTTCATCCCAGAGATGGATTTGTTTTGCGGTGAGATGTTCGTTTTTACTGTCGAATTTGTGCTTTTTAAACAGCGCAAGTTCATGCTCGTATTTTTGATTGAGAATGGAAAGATGCTGAACTTTGGCATCTAATTGCAGATTGGATACTTCAAGATGCTGAACTTTGGCATCTAATTGCTGGTTTGATTGTGCCAGAGACTGATGTTGCATTGCCAACTGTCTAGTAAATTCCAGCAGTTGTTCATGGGTCAGTTGGCTTAAATCAGGCAGTGTATTCATGACCGCAGTATGCCTGAGGTCATGAGAAGAATGAAATAGAACGTTTGGAGAATAGCAACTTGGACCAAGCTAGTTTAGAGCATTGTGACCACTTGCTGTCGTCCAATGCGCTGCCAAGGCAAACCCTGGATCAGTGCCTGTAACTGTTCTGGGCTGAGGGCTACGCTTTCACCCTGGTGAACTTTAGCCCAGTGAAATTTTCCCTGTTCCAACCGCCGAGCACACAGCCAGATCCCCAGTCCATCATGTACCAGCACTTTCATGCGATGGCCACGTTTATTACAGAACAGGTAAGCACAATGCGGTTTGATGTAGCCAAAGGCTCTCACCACCTGAGCCATGGCCGTATCCATACCTGCACGCATGTCCATGGGCTGAGTAGACAACCAGATTTCATCGATACGGATCATGTTGTAAGTGCCTTGAGTAATTTTGCTAAAGCAGACATTTCTGATACTTGCCATTTCAAGCCAATTTCTGCTTTTGAGTGGGGTAAAGTAATTTGAACCGTTAACATGCCAGTAGAAATAGGATCTAATGGTGCAGAGCAAGATAAGGCAATAAATGCAGGTTTATTCGGTAGTAGTGAGCGATCATTCCCTGGCTTAGCATCAATTAAGCGAATCCATTTGGATACAAGATTTGTATTCAATCCATGTTGCAAAGCGACCGAAGCAATTGAAACCTCCGATGCTTTACACGCCTGAACGATCTGCTGTTTAAATTCAGCACTATATGTTCTTCGTTTTATCGTAAGAGATGCGATGGATGTCTGGTTATTTGTAGTCATAAATTTAAGTTCCCACTTGTTTTTAAGTGAGGACTAAATTAAGGCTTATAGGACGAATTCATAAGGTGTGTTCAGCGGACGCTTACAATTTACGTGAAATAAACCGGTAATAAAAAAGCACCCGAAGGTGCTTTTAATTTTATCTATTTCTAAAACCTTGAGCCTTCATACAGTTATTAACCATATCTTCTCTATCCATTGCATCAATTTTGGCTAAGCCTAAATCATATTTACATTTTGCGAGAGCATTATCTGCTTCATATCTAGTTATGCCAGGCTTATTCCAAGTGTTGTAAGAAGTTGTTGAGACTGTACATGCGACTAATGGAAAAAATAACAGCAATGATGCATATCCCTTAAATTTTTTCATGTAAATTCCCTTTATAGGCTTTAGAAATAGTTTATTATTTTTAATATGTTACAGTTTTTTTAAAGTATAAAAAAAGCACCCGAAGGTGCTCTTTAAAAATTTTAGCTTATTGTGCCTGAATCCATTTGTCTGCACGGTCACGTGCCTGACGGATCTGTTCTTGGGTTAAGTTAGCTGCCAATGCAGTTTTCTTACCTTCAGATAAAGTAATCACTTTATTGTCCAGCATGCCATCGCGGGTAGAGAGTTCATACCACTGGTAAGCACCCATGTAGTTTTTCTTCTTTTCTTCCATCATGGCCAGATTGAAGCTGGCACGGTTATCACCACGGCTAGCTGCTTTTTCGAAGTACTGGCGAGCCAGTGTTTCATCTTTTTTGGTACCAATACCATCTGCCAGCATACGGCCAACATTCAGTTGAGCCACTGCCAGACCTTGGTCGGCAGCAGCTTTGTACCATGCAAAGGCCTGACGTTCATCTTTCTGGACGTCTTTGCCATATTGATATTTGGTTGCTAAATAAAATTGTGCACCAGGCTGACCCGCTTTAGCTGCTTTAGTCAGACTATGAATGTCCATTACTGAATATTGCGCTGCTTGGCTGGCCACAGAAGGCGTTGGTGCAACGTAATCGGCATGGGCCTGCATGCCAAAAAGTCCAGCCAGTAGCGTCGTACTTAATAATAATTTTTTCATAGAGCGCTCACTCGATAAATTGCGACTTCACCAAACAGATTTGGGAGATGTTTGCTAAGCAAACTATCTTCTTGATTCCCATTCACAGCGAGTCGATTAATAATTTTTATGTTGTTTTCCGCGCATAATGCTTCAAAGTCACGGAAAGTACATAGGTGAATGTTCGGGGTGTTATACCACATATAGGGTAAGGCTTCCGAAACCGGCATTTTCCCTTTTAATGCCAAGAAAGAACGAGTCTTCCAGTGCGCAAAGTTTGGAAAGGTAATAATGGCCTGTTTCCCTACACGCACCATGTCACGCAATAATACGTCTGGTGCATCTACAGCTTGCAAAGCCTGTGCCATCACCACATAGTCAAAAGACTGGTCAGCAAAACGGCTTAAACCGAGGTTTAAGTCCTGCTGGATGATATTTAACCCGCGACTGATCGCAATTGCAATCTTTTCTTGATCAATTTCTAATCCATATGCACGAATATTGTGCTTTTTGCTCATATGGGCCAGCAGTTCGCCATCACCACAACCGAGGTCGAGGATACGTGAACCGGGCTTGATCCATTTTTCAGCAAGTTGTTGGTCAATACGCATTACACAGCCTCCTTCGGTGTTGATCGCAGATGTTCTTCACCGCCCAGGAAGGCGCGCAAGGATTTTACATACAGAGGAATCGGGAACAGGAAGGAGTCATGGCCTTGCTCAGCATCAATATCCAGATAGCTGACAGGCTTATTATTGGTAATTAAGGCGTCTACGATTTCAACAGAACGTGAAGGTGAGAACCGCCAGTCTGTGGTAAATGAAACCACCAAGAACTTACATTTGGTTTGCGCCATCGCTTTGACCAGTGACTGCTGATATTCACGTGAAGGATCAAAGTAGTCTAGTGCTTTGGTCATGATCAGATAAGTATTGGCATCAAAGTTACGGCTAAACTGTTCACCCTGATAACGCAGGTAGCTTTCGACCTGGAATTCCACATCGAAGCCATACATGAATTTGCCAGATTTTAAATCACGGCCAAATTTCTGCTTCATGGCTTCCTCAGACAGATAGGTAATATGACCGACCATCCGTGCCAGAATCAGGCCTCGTTTTGGATAGCTGTCATTTTCTAGATAACGGCCATGATGGAAGTCCGGATCAGACAGAATCGACTGACGCGCGACTTCGTTAAAGGCAATATTTTGTGCAGACAGTTTCGGTGCACTGGCAATAATCACGCATTTTTGCAGACGGTCCGGATAATCTACCGACCATTGCAAGGCCTGCATGCCCCCGAGTGAGCCGCCAATGATGGAATACCACACATCAATCCCCAGACGGTCAGACAGCATCGCCTGAGTTTTCACCCAGTCACGCACAGTGACTAGCGGAAAGTCTGGACCATATGGGCGGTTATCATTTTCGGGATTAGGAGAGGTAGGACCAGTAGAACCATTACAACCGCCGATATTATTTAGCGCCACCACAAAGAATTTATTGGTATCGATTGCCTTACCCGGGCCAATACAGGCATCCCACCAGCCTGGTTTTTTATCATCTTCATGATGATAACCTGCAGCATGATGATGGCCAGACAGGGCATGGCAGATCAAAATGGCATTGGACTTATCGGCATTCAGTTCGCCATAAGTTTCTACCATCAGTTCAAAACGTGGGAGGATGCGACCGCATTCAAGCTCTAACGGCTGTTCGAATTGGAACTTTTGTGGGACAACAAGGCCCACTGAGTCAGCTGGAAAAGACACGGGAATGATTCGCCTTAAATCTTTAGTATGAATAAATAAAAGGATACCATTTGCAGGTATCCTTCTAAAGTCTTTTTACTGCTATGAATTATCGCTAATTCAAATACCGGGTTTAGACGGCAGCAGCAATCACCTGTTCAGTGCTTAACACATCCTGGTCGATCAGGCGGTTGGTACATGCAATAATCGCTTCAATTGAAGAGGTCACAATGTTATCGTGGACACCAGCACCAAAGGCGGATTTACCGGTACCTTTCACTTGAAGTTCAACCAATGCCAATGCTTTGGCATGTGCACCTGAGCTGATGCTACGTTCTTCATAGTTCAAGACGTCAATTGGCAATTGTAATGCATCCAAAATCGCAGAGATTGGACCGTTACCTTCACCACGTAAGCGCTGAGTTTCACCATTGACTTCAACATCTAGCTCAATCACCTGGTTGCCATTTTCATCTGACAATTTATAGTTCTTGGCAGCGTAATGTGCATCTTTAGCATCAACATACGTGTCTTTAAACAATGTCCAGATCGCTTGTGCTGAAATCTCAGTACCATCTTCATCGGTTTTTTGCTGTACGATTTGCGAGAATTCGATCTGTAAACGACGTGGTAAAGTCACGTTATAGTTCGATTCTAACAAGTAAGCGATACCACCTTTACCTGACTGTGAGTTCACGCGAATCACGGCGTCATAGTCACGGCCCAGGTCTTTCGGATCGATTGGCAAGTACGGCATATCCCAGATTTCTTCGTTTTTCTGGAATTCAAAACCTTTTTTGATTGCATCCTGGTGTGAACCAGAGAATGCAGTGAAGACCAAGTCACCCGCATATGGATGACGTGGGTGGACTGGCAAGCCAGTACATTCTTCAACAGTCGCAATGATTTCGTTGATGTTTGAGAAATCCAAGTTTGGTGCAACACCCTGGGTGTACATGTTTAAGGCAATTGCTGCCACGTCCACGTTACCGGTACGCTCACCATTACCGAATACACAACCTTCGACACGGTCAGCACCGGCCATGATCGCCAATTCAGACGCTGCGATCCCACAGCCACGGTCATTGTGACAGTGAACTGAAATGATCACGCCGTCACGACGCTCGATGTTACGGTGCATCCATTCCACTTGGTCGGCATACACGTTTGGTGTAGAGACTTCGACAGTGGCTGGCAAGTTCAAGATCACTTTGTTTTCTGGAGATGCTTCCCAGATTTCAGTCACAGCGTCGCAAACGTCTTTCGCCACTTCCAATTCAGTTGCAGAGAAACATTCAGGGCTGTACTGGAAAACAAATTCAGTTTCAGGCTGTTTTGCTGCGTATTCTTTCACTTTTTGCGCTGCATTAATCGCTAACTGTTTTGCACCTTCAACATCTACGTTCAACACTTTTTGACGGAAGGTTGGAGAGTTAGAGTTGTAGATATGCACGATTGCGCGTTTCGCACCTTGTAAAGATTCAAAAGTACGTGCGATCAAATGGTCACGTGCCTGAACCAGTACTTCAATGTAAACATCAGCCGGAATATGACCTTCTTCAATCAATTTACGGGTGAAGTCGAAATCAATTTGAGATGCAGAAGGGAAGCCGATTTCAATATGTTTGAAACCGATTTTTACCAACATCTGGAACATTTTGAACTTCTGCTCGATGTTCATTGGCTCGAAGATCGCCTGGTTACCATCACGCAGGTCAGTACTCATCCAGATTGGCGCTTTAGTGATTTCATTGTTCGGCCATTGACGGTCTGGTAAGTCCACACGTTGATACATGCGACGGTATTTTTTACTTGGATCAGCCAACATCATGAGAGAGCTCCTTAGGTAGCCTGGCAAATTCGCTTGGTGCAGCAGTTGCTCGGTCTACAGTATAGATTTTGTCTATATATTCGTTTACAGGCAGGTGTGGGTAAATAAGATCAATCCTGTATTTTTTAAAGTCTTGATCATCAGGATCGACCAGACACCTGCATGGTGAACCTATAAGATTAATTTTAGTCCAGAAAACGTGAAAAGTTTTTGCTTTTTCTATGGATTTTAGTCGTATGTTAATAAAGATTTTCTTATAAACTTTAAGAATTGAAAAATATTTTCACTTATTCTAAATATTGTATTTTATATTTTCTTAATTTGGACATAAAGCGTTATTTATTACGTTCAATTGTGCCACAACTCAGTATATTTTAATAAACAATAGATCCAGTTGTTTTTAAAGATCATTGAAGACAGAGCCTCTTTTAAAGTTCAGCCCATTTACGCATTAAATTATGATACAGGTTGGTCAGTTTCATAACTTCTGCATGCTGATCACCCAGCTGCATTCTCAAGTTTTGAATACTCTGATCCAGATTAAACAACATATGCCGCTCTGCATCATCCCTGATCATGCTTTGTACCCAAAAAAATGAAGCAATTCGACAACCGGAACTGATTGGCGTAACTTCATGCAGGCTGGTGGATGGATAAAGAATCATATCGCCGGCAGGCAATTTTACTTCGTGATAACCGTAAGTGTCTTCGACTACCAGTTCACCACCGACATATTCGTCCGGCTCGCTTAAAAAAACCGTACAGGATAAATCCGTTCTGAGGCGTTCACTGCTGCCGCGAATACGACGAATTGAATTGTCGACATGAAAGCCGAAAGATTCATTATTTTCATAGCGGTTAAAAAGCGGGGGAATAATATCCAGTGGAATCGCCGCCGATAAAAACAGAGCATGCTGTCCCAGCGATTCCAGAATAATATTGCTGAGATGATGAGTGAGTGAATGATCTTCAGGTAATTGCTGATTCTGTTTCACGGTGGCAGAGAGCGTACCCGCGGTAACCTTGCCATTGACCCACTCAATCTTATTCATCTCCTCACGGAAATATTGCACCTGTTCTTTGCTCAGTACATTTGGAATATGATGCAGCACGAGAAACCCCTGAATAATCGTCTTTTAAAAATAACATAGCCCCCATCAGGAGGCTATGCGGTTGCATTGAATTAATATTTAAAGTTGACTGCTAACACTGCACTACGTCCTTCTGCTTCAGTAGCATAGTGAGAAGCATAGGCTTTAGTGAAGTAACGTTTGTCAGAAAGGTTATTTACATTCAACTGTAAATCCACATTTTTGTTAACGTTATAACGCGCCATAGCATCGTAGCGTACATAAGATGGAGCCCATTTGATGTTTGCAACATCACCATAAACTTTGTCTGAATATACTGCACCACCACCCAAAGTTAATTGCGGCAATATCTTATAGGTAGTCCATAATGTTGCTGCTTGTTTAGGTACATTAGGCATTTGGTTGCCATTATAAATGGCATTATCTGTACAAGTTGCTGTTGAACCTGAACCACGGCATGATTTACCATTTTTTGTTAATTCACTATTAAGATAAGTATAACCTGCCGAAATATCCCATTTATCGGTAATTTGACCATTTAATCCTAATTCAACACCATCAACTTTACTTTCACCTACATTCGCATAAGTTGTTGGGTCAAGTTGTACACGAGTATTTTGTTTTTCAGTACGGAAGATCGCTGCTGTTAAATTCAAACGATCATTTAACAAGTCCCACTTAGTACCTAACTCGTAAGTTTGTGCTTCTTCTGGATCGATCATTTGGTTATTAGCATTTATGGTTTCGCTGTTATCTCCCCAACCAGCATTTAAGCCAACAGGACTGGCAGAGGTAGCATAACTTGCATAAATTGAACCATTTTCAACAGGTTTAAAGGTTATACCTGATTGATATGTAAAAAAGTCTGAATCATTGTTAGCTGTATATGCAGCAGCTGAAGATGTAGCACGAAAGTTTTGTGCAGCTTCAAACTTGTCCCAGCGCACACCAAGATCAAGTAACCATTGTGGTGTGATTTCAATACTATCTAATAAATATACAGAAGTGCTTTCAACCGTGGCATCAAAGTCTTGGCGGGCTTCTAGACGATCTAAAAATGGTTTTTGAGTTGGATTGTTTAGAGAAGTACACCAATTGCTTGAAAGGTCTTTACAGTCGCTGTAAAACCCAGTTGAGGAAACTTTGCCATCTTTACTGTTAATGATGTTATAACCACCTTTGTCAGTTTCTTGCTTGCTGTATTCAGCACCAACATTAAAGCTATGATTAATGGCACCTGTAGCAAATTTACCTATCAATGCTAATTGATTTGTAAAGGTATCGCTATCTGTGATGGCAGAGTTTTGACGATGCCATACTTGGCCATTAGCTACATTGCCTTTAGAATCATCAGGGTTTGTCCAGACATAATCATTTTTAGATTTGCTGTACATTGCAGTGTTTGTAACGGTTAGATTGTCAGTTAAATCATGTTCTAACTTGATTGTCCCTGCTTGGTTCTCTTGTTTTTGGAAGTCACGATCTTTCCAACCATAATAAACGCCTTGTTTTACTTCCGCAGGTTTACCTTGTGGTTTACCTAAACCAGCATCCCAATATGGTATACCTGAATCGGGAGTATCATCCGATTTTAAATAGTAATAACTTAAAGTTGCACGAGTAGGGGTGTCTAAGCCGAAAGTAATACTAGGGGCAATACCAGCACGTTTATATTCAGCACCATCAGATTGACCTGCTTTCTCATTCATGTGGCCCATAACGGCAACACGTGTAGCAATCCCATTGCCAAAATCTTTGTTGCCATCAAGCGTCACACGTGCGTAAGCATCTGTACCGCCAGCAATAGTACCTTCTAAAAAGTCACCTTTTTTGGCCACTTTAGAAATCATGTTGATGCTACCGCCAACAGTACCTGCACCACCCATAGCAGAAGCAGAACCTTTGGTGACTTCAACTTGTTCTATGGCAAACATTTCACGGTTTTGTGAGGTTGAATTACGAATACCATCTAAATACATTGAGCTTTCAGAGCTATAGCCACGGATAAATGGACGGTCGCCATTCGGGTTGCCGCCTTCACCCGCACCCAAGGTAATACCCGGTACAGTACGTAAAGCATCAGAAAGTGTAGTGACTTGAGTGTCTTCAATCAGTTGTTTAGAAATGACTGATACAGATTTAGGTGTATTCAGTAAGGGTGCAACAAATTTCTTATTTGCGGAATTATCTACTTTTAAACTTGGTGTCTGTTCAGCTTTAACTTCTTGATGAATAGTTTCGAGCTTGACCACATTTTCATCAGCCACAGCATTTACAGTTACGATCGAGAGGGAAGAGGCAATCGCCGATGAAACGAGTTTTTTACGTGATTTGATAAACGACATGTGGGAACCCGAAAAAAGCATAAAATTTATGTATGCGAATAATAATAATTCTTATTTAAATTAAGAATTACTTTTAGATAGGAAATGACGATTTTAAAAATTATATTAATTGCCTTTAGCGATGTTATAGTGTATCAAAATGTTTCTAAGTTAATGTATTTAAACTAAATCTGATTAATAGATTATTATCTTTACTTTTATTGAGATTATTAGAGTTTAAAAAAATTGAAGAAAAGATAAAGAAAAGTTTACTAAAAGCACTATAAAAATCCATAAATGCAGATTAAAGAGATGATCTGTCCAGTTTCAGTAATCAATATATCTATTCTTATTTGAGGAAAGGGATATTTAATCAAAGAAAAATGAATTTGACTGAATAAATTTGATTATTACAGCATTAATAAAGACGATTCAAGTATTGTGTTTTGTATATCTGCAAATGTTGTCATATAATGTGGCACATTTTTATAAACCTGTTATTACCAAATATATAGAGGAAGCCATGCAAGTAACTTCTGAAGCGGTTTCGGGCGTTGCCCGTCGTTTAAATGTTTCTGTACCGACGAGCCGTATTAATGAGCAATTTGAAGCTCGTTTAAAACGCACTGCTAAAACTGCGAAGATCAACGGCTTCCGTCCAGGTAAAGTACCTGTAAACGTAGTTCGTCGTGAATACGGCGCTGGTATCTACCAAGAAGTTGTCAACGACATCATTCGTGATACTGTTTTCGAAGCAATCCAACAAGAAAAAATTAACGCTGTTGGTATGCCAAATATCGAAAAAACTGAAATGAAAGACGACGCTTTAGTTTATGAAGCGACTGTTGAAGTTTATCCAGAAGTTGAAGTGAAATTCGAAGGTCTGGAAGTTGAACGTAAAGCGTCTGAAGTAAATGACAAAGACGTTGAGAAGATGATTGAAAATCTTCAAAAACAACGCGCGTCTTGGGCTGAAACTAAAGGCATGGCGAAAAAAGACATGCAAGTGACTTTCGACTTCGAAGGTACTGTTGATGGCGAAAAATTTGAAGGCGGCGCTGCGCAAGACTTTAAACTTGTTTTAGGTTCTGGCCGTATGATCCCTGGCTTCGAAGATGGTATCATCGGTATGAAGAAAGGCGAAGAGAAAGTGATCGATGTTACTTTCCCTGAAGATTACCAAGCTGAAAACCTTGCTGGTAAACAAGCTCAATTCAAAATCAATGTAAAACTTGTTGAAAAACAAAAACTTCCAGAAATTGATGCTGAATTCCTGAAAATCTTCGGTATTTCTGAAGAAGATGGCGTTGAAAAACTGAAAGCTGACGTTCGTAAAAACATGGAACGTGAAGTGAAAAACGGCCTGCGTAACCAGGTTAAAGGCGCAACTTTCGATGCACTTGTAGCTGCAAACGAAGTTGAACTTCCATCTGCAATGGTTGCTCAAGAAATTGACCGTCAACGTCAACAAATGATCCAGCAGTTCACTCAACAGTTCGGTGCTCAAGGCGCGAAAGCATTTGATTCAAGCATGCTTCCAGATGACCTGTTCAAAGAACAAGCTGAGAAATCAGTTAAACTTGGCGTATTGGTAAGCCGCATTCTTGCTGATGCGAAAATCGAAGTAGATCAAGCGCGCGTTGAAGCTTATATCGAAGATATGGCTTCTTCTTACGAAGATCCAAATGAAGTGATCGAATACTTCAAAAATGACAAGCAACAACGTGCTCAAATCGAAGCAGTTGTACTTGAAGACCAAGTTGTTGATCACATCCTAGCATCTGCTAAAGTGACTGATGCGACTGTAAGCTATGAAGACTTATTGAAAGAGCAACAAGCTCGTCAACAAGGCTAATTCAAGCTTTCCCTAAAAAGGCGCTTCGTGCGCCTTTTTTCATATTAGTAATTTCTTGACATATCTGATTTTCACAAAACTAATGCAAAAAATATGATGGAATTATTCGCGATTATTTTGCAATTTCATTGATTATCCCTCATATTGTGATTATGGATTAAGTCACAAAAATTTAGGAATAAATAAACCTATGTATGTTCCAACGATTGAAAACGCTTTAGTGCCAATGGTGGTAGAACAATCCTCTCGTGGTGAGCGTTCTTTTGATATTTATTCACGCCTTTTACGTGAGCGGGTAATTTTTCTGACAGGTGAAGTTGAAGACAATATGGCCAACCTGATCGTTGCGCAAATGTTGTTTTTAGAAGCTGAGAACCCAGATAAAGATATTCATTTATATATCAACTCACCGGGTGGTTCGGTGACTGCTGGCATGGCGATCTACGATACCATGCAGTTTATTAAACCGGATGTTGTGACTTACTGTATGGGTCAGGCAGCATCAATGGGCGCATTCCTGCTTAATGCAGGAACTAAAGGCAAACGTTATTGCCTTGAAAATGCACGTGTCATGATTCACCAGCCTTTGGGTGGTTTCAAAGGTCAGGCATCAGATATTGAAATTCACGCACGTGAAATTCTGTTCATTAAAGAACGTTTAAACCGTTTAATGGCTGAACATAGCGGTCAGGACTATGAAAAAGTGGCACGCGATACAGACCGTGACAACTTCATGACTGCTCAGCAAGCGAAAGAATACGGTCTTGTGGATGAAGTTCTAACGAAACGTCCATAAGTTTTAGAGATTGAGATATTGGAGTAAATATGTCCGAACATCCTCAAGGACAAAAGCATTGTTCATTTTGCGGTAAAACGCAGTCTGAAGTCGGAAAGCTGATTGCAGGCGAGGACGCATACATTTGTAATGAATGTGTGGACGTATGCTTAGATTTGGTTCAAACCAGTCAACAGGTCGAAACCAATGACTGGGCGAACCGTCCTTTGCCGAAACCGCATGAAATCCGTGCGGCGCTCGATCAATATGTGATTGGTCAGGACGTAGCGAAAAAGACATTATCTGTGGCCGTATACAACCATTACAAACGTCTGAAAGTACAGACCAATGGTAAGAAAGCAGATGATTCCGTTGAAATTGCCAAAAGTAATATCCTGCTGGTGGGTCCGACCGGTTCAGGTAAAACCTTGCTGGCACAAACCCTTGCCCGTCTTCTGGACGTTCCATTTGCCATGGCAGATGCAACAACCCTAACTGAAGCGGGTTATGTGGGTGAAGATGTTGAAAACATTGTACAAAAGCTTTTGCAAAAAGCTGATTACGATGTCGAAAAAGCGCAAAAGGGCATTATCTATATCGATGAAATCGATAAGATTACCCGTAAATCTGAAAACCCATCCATCACACGTGATGTATCAGGTGAAGGCGTACAGCAAGCCTTGCTGAAAATGATCGAAGGTACGGTTGCTTCAATTCCACCACAAGGTGGTCGTAAGCATCCGCAGCAGGAATTCATTCAGATTGATACCTCGAATATCCTGTTCATCTGTGGCGGTGCATTCTCAGGTCTTGAGAAAATCGTACAGCAGCGTCAGGAGAAAGGTGGTATTGGCTTTACTGCAGAAGTCCGTAATAAAGACGAAAGCAAAAAGCTGTCTGAATTGTTCCGTCAGGTCGAAGCGACTGACTTAGTGAAATTTGGTCTGATTCCAGAATTCATTGGTCGTTTACCAGTGATTGCGACTTTAGATGAGCTGGATGAAGAAGCTTTAATGCAGATTCTGACTGAGCCGAAGAATGCATTAACCCGTCAATATAAACATCTGTTTGAGATGGAAAATGTGGACTTAATCTTTGAAGATTCAGCACTACGTGCGGTTGCGAAAAAAGCATTGGAACATAATACAGGTGCGCGTGGCCTGCGCTCGATTCTGGAAAATTCATTGTTAGAAACCATGTATGACTTGCCGAGTCGTAGCGATGTAGGCACTGTGGTAGTCAATGAAGCAGTCATTAATGGTGAAGCTGCACCAGAATTTCTTGCTGAACGTCAACCACATGATGAACCAGAAACAGCGGTAAAAGTTGATTTAAAGGTGGTGAATAGCAAATCTGCTTGATTGCTATTCGTCAGAAACGTGTGAAAACCCCGTGTTTTCGCACGTTTTTTATTTCCAAAAGATAAAAGCAGATGCTAATCTCAACATCTAGGCGTGGACGCCGAAAGCTATAAAAATATATCGCAAAGTACTTACATACAAGAATAAAGACGCAGTGAGGGATAAGCATGCGTGGAGTCGCAATGGTGCTCATCGGCAGTTTGGCGCTGATGGGTTGTCACGGTAAAAAAGCCGTAGTTGAGCCTACACAGCCACTCAGCACTTTAAAAAATATTGATCTTGAAAAAAAACCGGGCTTCGTCGAACAGCATCGGGTGGGGATGTTTACGATTGGTGGCTGGGTCAACCAGAAACAGGGTAATCATTTTCAGGCAGTTAAACCTCAGCATGAGGATGCTGCAATCGTTTATTTATACCGCCCGGATTCCAAATGGAACCGTCAGGAAATTGTCGCTGCCAGCCTATTTATCAATCAGCATCGTATTCCGAGTTTATTGCATAATCATCATTACTGGATTGAGTTGCCTGCAGGTACTTATCGCTTGAGTACCAGTCGCCCTTTAGGTGCGTTGCACTTCCAAAAACCTAAGTATTTGGACTTTACAGTAGAAGCGGGTCAATCCTATTTTATTAAGTATGATGAAGAAAATTTAAGCACCCGTCGTAGTGTTCCGGGACCTCTGATGCTAATGCCAAGCAGTATGGGACTCAATGAAATTGCTTTTACCCAGTTAAAATCGGACAGTTTTAACTTTTTTGCACAGGATCAGGAAACTGGGAAAATCCGCAAGAAAGCCCAGAAAATTAAGGCGACTGAATATGATCCATCTACAGATGTACAGTTAACCACACCGTTTAAACTCTGGGATCCAAGAACCTGGTAATTAATTTTAAAATTCCAATAAAAAAGCACCCATTAAGGGTGCTTTTTTCATGCAGCTTAAATTAGCCTGCAGCAGCGTCAACTACTGGAATCTTGCCAATTTTCGCTTGCCAGATTTTTGGAGCAGTCGCGTGTACAGATGTACCATTTACGTCAACTGCAACAGAAACAGGCATATCTTTCACTACGAACTTGTAGATCGCTTCCATACCCAGATCAGCAAATGCAACCACTTCAGCTTCACGGATTGCTTTAGATACGAGGTATGCAGCACCACCAACCGCCATGAGGTAAGTTGCTTTGTTGTCTTTAATTGCTTCAACAGCAGCAGGACCACGGTCCGCTTTACCGATCATGCCGTAAAGACCAGTTGCTTCTAATACCTGACGAGTGAATTTATCCATACGAGTCGCAGTTGTTGGACCTGCAGGGCCTACAACTTCGTCACCTACTGGATCAACAGGGCCTACGTAGTAGATAAATTTGCCTTTCAGATCAACAGGAAGTTCTTCACCGTTGTTCAGCATGTCTACCATACGTTTGTGTGCAGCATCACGGCCAGTATAGATCGTACCGTTAAGAAGTAATGTATCACCTGGTTTCCAAGAGTTCATTTCTTCTTGGGTAATGTTGTCTAGGTCAACACGTTTAGAAGATGAGGAATCCCAAGTGACTGATGGGTAGTCTTCAAGGCTTGGTGCTTGAATATGCGCAACACCTGAACCATCAAGCGTGAAATGTGCGTGACGGGTTGCAGCACAGTTCGGGATCATGCCGACTGGTTTGCCCGCAGCGTGACAAGGATAATCTTTGATCTTGATGTCTAGAACAGTGGTTAAACCGCCAAGACCTTGAGCACCAATGCCCAATGCGTTTACTTTCTCGAAGATTTCGATACGAAGTTCTTCAAGTTTGTTTTGTGGACCACGACGCAGCAATTCGTCCATGTTGATCTCTTCCATCAATGCTTCTTTTGCAAGCATCATGGCTTTTTCAGCAGTACCACCAATACCGATACCCAGCATACCAGGAGGACACCAGCCTGCACCCATAGTTGGAACAGTTTTCAGTACCCAATCTACGATTGAGTCAGACGGGTTCAACATTGCCAGTTTAGATTTATTTTCTGAACCGCCACCCTTAGCAGCAACAGTGATGTCTACTTTGTTACCTGGAACAAGTTTGTGATAGATCACAGCAGGCGTGTTGTCTTTGGTGTTCTTACGGCCAAAAGCAGGGTCAGCCAGTACAGATGCACGAAGCACGTTAGAGTTTTCAAGATAACCTTGACGTACACCTTCGTTGATCGCATCGTCCAGGCTCATGGTTAAATCAAATTTAACATCCATGCCCACTTCAACAAATACGTTGACGATACCAGTATCCTGGCAGATAGGGCGGTGGCCTTCTGCACACATGCGTGAGTTAATTAAGATTTGCGCGATCGCATCTTTCGCAGCTTTGTTCTCTTCACGGTCGTACGCACGGCTCATCGCTTGGATGAAGTCTTGTGGATGATAGTAAGAAATGAACTGAAGCGCATCTTTAACCGATGTGATCAAGTCATCTTGCTTGATAATAGTTGTCATACAAATATCTCTTGAGCGGGCTGTTAGCTAGCGGGCTAAATTATAAGACAAATGAATCTGGTTGTGGGCGTTTTGCAGGGACATTGGCCAAAAGTTTATAGTTTAAGCAATAAGGCATATTACTTTGGCTGAAAGATTGGTTAAAAATGACCGGTTTTTGTCATATTTACTGTCATATTTCAGCTTAAAGTTTATTTGAATATAATTAAATTTATTATAAATATATGATTTTTATTAATTAATTAAAATTATGGAAATTTCATCATTGTCATATAACTGTCATAAAACTTTTACATAATGCGCTTATCAAATGAATGATGAGTTTTCTTTATGACCCTGACTAGTGTATTGATGGTAATTGCTTTTAGTCTTTATATCGCTGCTACTTGGTTCTACGGCCAGAAAGAAGATCAAGCTTAAGCTTTATCTTCTTTTTTACATTTTAAGAGCTAAAAAATTAGCCTATCTTCAAATCTTCAAATCTTCAAATCTTCAAATCTTCAAATCTTCAAATCTTCAAATCTTCAAATCTTCAAATCTTCAAATCTTCAAATCTTCAAATCTTCAAATCTTCAAATTACCTTAATAAAAAAAACAATATTTCAATCATCTTGGTCTTGCCACAACATGCCTGTGACACAGTTATTTTTCTTCATTACATTATTAACCTAGAAAAACCCAAAGCCTGAAAACCCTTACACACAGCCAATTTTTTAGGGCTTAAACTGAGGTCTCTCAACTTCTATAAATAGGGCAATTGGAATGAGTAACTTTAATACAAATGACATCAAAGAACATGCTTCAGTAATTGCTTCAGATGGTACTCAAGTTGGTAAAGTGGATCATTTAGAAGGTCAGGACAAGATTAAATTGACAAGAAGTGATGACGAGAATAATGAGCATCATCTGATTCCGATTAGCTGGGTAAGCGAAGTGAAAGATGACAGCGTGATCTTGAATAAAACAGCAGAAGATGTGCACAAAGAATGGACCACGGTATAAGTATGATCGTTGCCTGACTTATTCTGGTTTGGCTTAAATACTCAAACTGGATGTAAGTTTAAAATAGGCAAATCTGATCTGTTAAAGTGGTAAATGCCAGCCCGATCGGCTGGCATTTCTTTTGTGTCATCAATATTTTTATTTTAATTTTATTTACTCATAGAGCAGATTACGAACTTGCATAATTTTTTGAGCTAGACAATCTGTAGATTATAGCTCCTTCAATGATTATTGAGAAAGTTTGTTAAATAGATCACTAAAAAACCACCCGATCTTTTGACCGGATGGTTGTGAGTGTTAAAGAAAATTAATTAGCTTGCTGATCTGCCTGAATCGCAGTTAAAGCAATGGTAAACACAATGTCATCGACCAGCGCACCACGTGACAGGTCATTCACCGGCTTGTTCAAACCCTGTAGCATCGGACCGACACTTACGACATTTGCCGCACGTTGTACTGCTTTATAAGTGGTGTTACCGGTATTTAGGTCAGGGAAGATAAACACATTGGCACGACCAGCCACTTGTGAGTCAGGTGCTTTCTGACGGCCCACACTTTCAACTGAAGCGGCATCGTATTGCAGTGGACCATCAATCAACAGATCAGGACGACGCTGTTTAGCAATCTCAGTCGCTTTCGCGACTTTTTCTACGTCTGCACCTGTGCCTGAAGTCCCGGTAGAGTAAGAAATCATAGCAATACGTGGATCAATGCCAAAGGCTTTTGCAGAGTCAGCAGACTGAATTGCAATTTCAGCCAGTTGTTCGGCATCCGGATCTGGATTAATCGCACAGTCACCATAGACATAGACTTCATCTGGCAGCAGCATAAAGAATACAGAAGAGACTAATGAATATTCAGGTGCTGTCTTGATCAACTGGAAAGCAGGACGAACGGTATTTGCTGTGGTATGTACTGCACCAGAAACCAGACCATCCACCTGATCAAGTGCCAGCATCATAGTACCGAGTACGACAGTATCCTGTAGCTGTTCACGTGCCTGCAATTCGTTGATTTTGCCTTTACGCAGTTCAACCATTTTTTCGACATAATTCTCGCGAATCAGGTCGGGATCAATAATTTCAAGATCGTGCGGTAAGTCAATATTACGTGCTTTGGCAACTTCAACCACTTCTTCCGGTTTTGCCAGCAAGATACAGTGCGCAATCCCGCGAGATTGACAGATCGCAGCCGCCTGAATAGTACGTGGCTCATCACCTTCCGGAAGCACAATACGTTTTTTCGCAGTAATCGACTTTTGTACTAGCTCATGACGGAATGCAGAAGGAGACAGACGTGGCTTGTAAGAACCATTAATTAGCTGTGCAATCCATTCTTCATTTAAATGACTGGACACAAAACGAGTGACCTGTTCAGCACGTTCAGTATCATCACATGGAATTTCATTGCTTAAATTGGCTAGACTTTGGGCAGTTTCAAAAGTGCTGAGTGGCGTATGCAGAATAGGCAGACCATGTTTAATCCCTGTCTGGCAGAACTCCAATACAGTCGAATTTGGCTCATAATGTTCAGTCAGCACCAAACCTGCCAATGGAATGCCATTGCTGCTCGCCAGGCTACTTGCCAGCAAGACATCAATCCGGTCTGATGCACTGATAATCAGTTCGCCAGCCACGAATTTATGTAATTCATGTTCAATATTGGACGCAATTAAACTGCTGTGTAAAACACGGCGCTGCTTTGCTTCACCCAGATTGACCCAGTCTGCTGAAATATGTGCTGCTAGGTCAGAAATACGTGGCACACTTAAAGTATTGCTGAATGGAACCAGACCAATGACTGGAAGCTTTTCAGAACCAATATGGGCATGGGTTTTCTGAATAGCTGCTATAAATTTGTTGGTATCACTGATCAGGCGTAAACCGGGATCAATAGTCACCGGGATCTGTGCAGAATCTTCTGGTAAGCCTTTGGTGCGCATAAATAATACGCCAGCCATACGGGTAGAAGAGGACCCACCTAAATAACGTAATTGGCTTTCAACTTTTTCAGCTGCCACTTCAGGCTGGTTGATATCAGCATTGCTGACAATGATGACTTTGGCATCTAGTGCCTGCGCCAAGGCTGCATTAAAGCTTGGCGCAAAGGTATCGCGGCTATTTGGTACCAAACCTTCAACAATAATCAGGTCGTGATTTTTGGCAATCTCACGATGCAGGCGTACTGCATCTTCAAGCAATTCATCTGTTTCACCCAGATTAAAGCGCTGAATCAGACTTTCATAAGTAATCGGTTCAACGGTTTCACTTTGGGATAAATGACGATAGAGTGCTGTAGTGCGATCTGTTTCCTGACTTTTTTCCTGTGAAAAAGGTTTCACAAAACCTGCTTTTACCCCTTGGCATTCTAAAGCATATACCAAACCTAAACAGGCTGAAGTTAAGCCGACGCCTTCTCCGGTCGGCACCAATAAAATCGTTTTCATAAGTAATATCAGTCGCGCAATAATAGAAATTAGGTAAAAGGGAACCGGGCTTGCTTATGCAAGCGCAGCTTCAGGTTCAGACTTTTTTGCAGTAGCTTGCTCCACTTCATGCTCTACCACATAATGAGTTTCTTTCGCGATTCGGCCTTCTTCATCAGTCGGAACTACCCAGATTTGTGGGCCTGTACCGTTATCGATCCGGCCTTCAGTGCCGCGCTTCAAACTGCTATTAGCGTCTTTATCCAGGTTGAAACCGAAATGTGGTAAATAAGCCATGGTTTTTTCACGAATATACGCCGAGTTTTCACCAATACCACCGGTAAAGAACAGACCATCAATACGTGGCAGACCACAGCTTAAAGCAGCTAAAGATTTCGCCAGACGGTAGCAGAATACTTCAATCGCAAGAGTCGCATCTTCATTGCCTTGTTCTGAGGCTTCAATCAGAGTACGCATGTCATTAGACAGATTGTCAGATAAACCAAGCAAGCCACTTTCTTTATTGAGCATCTTGTCAATTTTATATACATCCCAGCCTAAGTTTGCAGCCAGGAAGCTATGCAAACTTGGATCGACATCACCACTACGGGTCCCCATCACCACACCTTCAAGTGGCGTCAGACCCATTGAGGTATCTACACTTTGGCCATTCCATACGGCACAGGTCGAACTACCATTACCGAGATGCGCTGTTAACCAGCCACCTTGTTTGAAGCTGCCCGCAAGTTCAGAACCGCGATCTGATACATAAGCATGGCTGGTACCATGGAAACCATAACGACGTACGCCATATTCGGTATAAAGGAATTTAGGCAGGGCATAACGGTAAGCATGTGCCGGCATGGTTTGATGGAAAGCTGTGTCGAATACTGCGACTTGTGGCAAATCTGGGAATAAACGTTTAGTCGCTTCGATTCCGATCAGGTGAGCCGGATTGTGTAAAGGCGCAAGTGGAGTTGCTTCGCGAATTTTTTCAATAATTTCGTCAGTAATCAGTTCTGCCTTGATCAGGCTGCCGCCATGTACCACACGGTGACCAATGGCATCCGGCTTGTAATTCGCCAGACGCTCTAAACCTACTTCTAGCGCTTTCTTATGATCTGCAAAAGGAATATGAATATCGACGGGTTCATTACCGACAGTCACACCTTTAATACGGGCATTTTCTGTGCCTAAGTTCTCAGCTAAGCCGTGAATACGGAAATTCTGTTCTTCAAGCAATAGGGCAAACTTGATTGAAGAAGAGCCACAATTAATAACTAATACTGATTTAGACACGATTGTTTACCCGATTCTAATTAAAATTCTCATCCATTTCGTTGACCTGTCTGCTGGCAAAAGCGACACAAGATAGGTCTGTGATCATGTTTTAACATGGGTTTTTTTACTGTCCTAGATAGACTTTAGCCGATTAGACTTAAGCATTATCGACCATAGCGACAATAATAATTAAAATTTATCAGTTCATAGTTTTCATTTATAAATAAAATACTGTTAAAAAATGATCTATCAAACTGTAGCTTATATTTCTTAAAAATAATGTTTATTTATTCTATCTTTTAGGTATGGATATGAAGAAATTATATGCAATTTTATAAAGGTTGCATATTTACTTGAACATGTCTTTTATCAACTCAATGCATAAAAATCAGCCTTGCGAACAAGGCCGATTTTATTATCTATTTACTGACGAATCTGACCATCACCGAAGACTACCCATTTCTGGGAAGTCAGGCCTTCTAAGCCAACCGGGCCACGGGCATGAATTTTATCTGTCGAAATGCCGATTTCCGCACCCAAACCATATTCAAAACCATCAGCAAAACGGGTAGAAGCATTGATCATGACTGAACTCGAATCTACACCAGCTAAAAATTCGCGAGCGATGCTGTAATTTTCCGTAATAATTGAATCGGTATGATGCGAGCCATATTTATTGATATGTTCAATAGCTTCCTCAACACCTGATACGATTTTAACTGCCAGAATCGGACCTAGATATTCGGTGTACCAGTCTTCCTCTGTTGCTGCGACTACCTGATTGCCCAAGATACGCTGGGTTTCACGACAACCACGAAGCTCTACCTGTTTTTCCTGATACAGCTCAGCAATTCGAGGCAAGAAGTCTTCTGCAACTTTCTCATCAACCAGCAAAGTTTCCATGGCATTACATACGCCATAACGATGGGTTTTGGCATTTAAAGCAATGGGCAGTGCTTTGAGCAGATCAGCCTGTGCTTCAACATAAACATGACAATTCCCGTCCAGATGTTTAATCACAGGCACACGTGCCTCTTCAGTAATGCGCTCAATTAAGCCTTTGCCACCACGCGGTACAATCACATCGACAAATTCAGTCAGGGTAATCAGCTGGCCAACCGCAGCACGGTCAGTTGTGTTAATCACCTGAACTGACGCTTCAGGCAAACCTGCTACTTTCAAGCCATGCTGGATGGCAGTTGCAATGGCCTGGTTAGATTCCAAAGCTTCTGAACCGCCACGCAGAATAATCGCATTTCCGGATTTCAATGCCAGTGAAGCAGCTTCCAGAGTTACATTGGGACGTGATTCATAAATCATGCCCACTACGCCTAAAGGCACACGCATCTTGCCAAGCTGAATGCCTGTAGGACGGTAAGCCATATCGGTAATTTCACCAATTGGATCTTTCAGGCTGATCACATCTTTCAGGCCCTGTAACATACCTTTAAAGCGTGCGGGGTTGAGTTCTAAGCGATCAAGCAGGGCACTGTCCAGATTGTTCTGGTGAGCTTTATTCATATCAATTTGGTTGGCAGCCAGAATAGCGGCCTGACTGTTTTCTAAAGCGGTATAAATTGCTGACAATGCGCTGTTTTTAGTTTGGGTAGACGCACGAGCCAAAATGCGAGAAGCCTGGCGTGCCTGCTGTCCTACCGTTTGCATGTATTGTTCAATAGACTCTTGCATAGCGGTTCAATCACTTAGAAATTTCACTTTGATATTAACAGTCTGATGCCGGACAATGAAGCCCATCACTTAAAAATCATAAGCTTTTCACTGTTTCTAAACATTTTGAAATTGTTTTATCTTTAAAAGCAGATAAGTGGTTGTCGAATCAGTTGCTTGTGAAAAGCCGCTCTGTATAGAATGAAATGTAGCGACATAGATGTCATTGATATAATTACTACAGCGCAGGATGCGTGTTCAGGATAATCGGAATAATCCTGAAGCATAAGATCTGTAAATAATGACTTGCACAATAAAAATAAGGCAAGGACGGAGGAAAGGAATATGAATTCCATTATCCAGATGGATGCCCAGGCATTGGACCAACATAGCCATTATGGTTTTTTTGATCTTTATGATAAGCACAGTTTCAAGCAACCAGCACGTACGACATGGATCGATGGCTGGAAAATCGAGTATATGGCCATTGCGCGTCCTGATACTTTGCATATGCGCCCAATGGTGATTATTGGGGGAGCTTTTCAGAACTTTAATTCTTACAAATATTGTGTAGAACAGTTATTTGATGCGGGACCTATTATTTTAATTGATTTACCTTCCATGGGGGCCAACCAGCAAATTACTAACGTTGATACCGGCTTATCTGCAGGAACACTTGAACTCGAAGATCTGGCCGCGATGCTAGGCCAATGGCTGGATCAGATGCAATTGCCTAAGGTGGCTATTCTGGGAATGTCTCTGGGTTCAGTGGTGGCTTCCTGTCTGGCGGATCAGCGCCCTGAACTGGTAGACCGTATGATTTTAATGGGTGTGATGCAAAAGACCCGTAAAAGCTGGCGCATGCTGCTGGAAGAATCTCTGCATTTAATGAAAGAACAGCGCATGGATGAATTCGGCCAAGCGGTGATTCTGTATCTGGTCAATCATGCACGTTTAAAAGAAACCCGTATGTCGCCAACAGCAAAACGGTTGTTCTTTAAGCAGATGTCCGAGTTTACTGCCACTGAGCAGGACCGCTATGATATCAACTGTAACCGTCTTTTAAGACTGACCAATGTACCGATTCCTCAATGCAAAGTTTTGGTGGCTTGTGGGCAATATGACAGCTTTACCTTGCCACATGAGAATGCCAATTTTGCCCTGCAATGTCCAAACATGCAGTATGTGCAGATTGCTTCTGCAGATCATGTGCCTCAGTTACAGCGCCGTAAAGAAACCATGCATTTGTTTGCAACTTTCTTGCGTGATGAACCGGTTGATCAGCTCGAAGGTATTATCCCGTTCACCCGTGAACAGATGCAGCAGATCGAACGGCGCGGTGAAGAGCGGATTACGGTTCAGGATCCACAGCGTTATTTAAGTCATCGTCATTCTGATCTGGTACTCAAGGCAGAAATTATTGATATGAATTTCTTTGGGGTATTGCTGGAATTGGAACCTGGATTAACCGATCTGGCAGCCGCATATCCACGTGATCTGGCTTTGTATCTGGAAGATGAAGAAGGCGAATTCAAGATCGAATGTTTGATCTTCGAACATGATGATACTCAGTTACGTGCTTTGTTCAAGCATGGCAGTTTTGATGTGGCAGAGCGTTTACTACGCTTTGTCCAGAAAGAGAAAGCCCTTCAACAGGCTGAAGTATTCGATGCAGTCATCTAAACAATAGAATTCATAAAAAAACAGCGTAATTAAACGCTGTTTTTTTTCACTGCATGAATCATCCAGACCAAATCGCCTAGATGTTCATCCTGTTCATAATGAGGATTCTGCTGTCGAGGCTCTGCAAAATAACGTTTTGGTTGTTCGACCTCCACCTGCATAAACCCAGCTTGCTGAAAAAACTGCTGTAGTTCTTGAGGTGATTTAAAATGAAAGGTAAACGCACTGCGTGACATGAATTTCAGCAGACGGCTGCAGGCCCAGATAAAGCTCGCCAGTTTATTTTTGACCGGTTCAGGATAAATATCACTGAGATAATGCACTTCACTAAAGTCTTGACCATATTCGGTAATGCCTTTGAGTAAAGTAAACAGCATTTTTTGATCAAAGTAATTGATCAGGCCTTCACTAATAATAACGAGAGGTTGCTGCGGGTCAAAGACTTTAAAAATATTCGCCAGTTCTGCACTAAAAATATCGGCACTCAATACTTCCGGGGCATCCTGATCAATCTGCTGCAAAGCATTGGTTTTGATCCTAGCCATATCGGGCAGATCCAGCTCCCGATAATTAATCCCGGGAAATTTCTGTCTAAAATTCCAGCTGCGTGGGGATAAGCCACTGGCAATTTCCAGTACCTGTAATTGAGGATATTCACTAATTAACTGACCTAGGTGTTCGTCAATCATTTGATGACGCTGTTTCAGGGTGGTGCGCATACTGCCGCCTACATGACGTTCAGCCCATGACTCCAGTGGATGAACCAGTTTGGCAAGGAATTTACCTTTAGAGGTAGCAAATACCGGATGTGAAATCCCCATTTTGTACCAGATATAGCCAGTATAGTGTGCAGTAAAAGAAATATGGCGATGTTGTGAAAGAGATTCTGTCATGTCGTCCTGACCTTATTGTTGTTTTAATTCAATGCTGCTCATTAATATAGCAGTCTTTTCAACATGATAATAAAAAAGGAACACCTTGTCGTGTTCCTTTGTCGTATTCAGATCATTAAAAAATTACAGAACCTGATCTTTAAACTGGCTGATTTCATCACGGATCTGGCGCCATTCATCTCCAAGATCCAGTTCAGTGCCGATCCGAATCTCTGGAATTTTTCCGCGCATGCGTTCCAGGCGGTGCTGATTGGGCAATAGCAGATCCTGAATGCCCTCAAGTGCAATACACTGTGCTGCGCGATCATTACAGACCAATCCCATATCACAACCTGCTTTTAATGCCGCCTGAATCCGGGCATCAGCACCGCCAGCCACACAGGCAGCCTGCATGCTTAAATCATCCGAGAACAGTACGCCGTCGAAGCCAAGTTCTTGACGTAACACTTTCTGAATCCAGAATTCTGAGAAACCGGCTGGATTTGGATCAACCTGACTATAGATAACATGGGCAGGCATAAGCGCATCGAGTTGTGATTGTAACTGGATAAAAGTCTGCATATCCTTTTGCTGGATTTCTTCATAGCTGCGCATATCAATGGCAGCGGCCACATGCGAATCGGCCTTAACCGAACCATGTCCCGGGAAATGTTTGCCAGTCGAAGCCATACCAGCACGTTTCATACCTTTCAGGAAAGCACCAGCCAGTGGAATAATATCCTGAATATTTTTAGCAAAGCTACGGTCGCCAATCACATCACTAATATAATTCAGATCCAGCACAGGCGCAAAACTAAAGTCAATTCCGACAGCCAGTACTTCGGTGGCCATTAACCAGCCACATTTCTCGGCCAGTTCCAGTGCTTTTTCACGATCAGTCTGGTAAAGCTCACCAAATTTACCCGTAGCAGGCAGCAGGGTAAAGCCCTGTTTCAGGCGCTGTACACGGCCACCTTCCTGATCCACTGCAATCAGAATATCTGGACGAACCTGGCGCATATGATCAGTCAAGGCACGGACTTGGGCAGGAGATTCAATATTGCGACCGAATAAAATCACACCACCGACTTGTGGTGCACCCAAGAGTTCAATATCTTCTTGAGTAAGGGTAGTGCCTGCGATGTCGAGCATCAATGCGCCAATCATATGCGGAATCCATTTTAGAATTTTCGGGGAAAACAATACCTGAATTCTGCAATGATTTGCTACACTTTGTCAGCACAGAATATGATAAAACTACACGACATAAACATATTAAGTTGTTTAAGATGCTGAATACTTTAAGTTCTGCTCGAAAAGCAACACGGTCAAATTGGTCTTGAGGCCAAGGAAGTACGAATTATTTATGAAATTTCAAACAATAGCTTGTGCAGTTGCGATTGCGACAGGCGGATTATTTTTTACCCATGTGGTGAATGATGCAATTGCAGCTGATGGTAAAGAAGTAGTCAGCAAAGCAGTGCTTCAACCTTCTCAAGAACAGGCATTGGTATCCCGACAACTGGCAACTCTCGTTGATCGCCAACATTATTTGAATATGCGTCTGGATGCTCAGACTTCACAGCGTATCTTTGATTTTTATATTGACAGTCTGGATGCAGATCACAGTCTTTTTCTGGCATCTGAAATAGAAGATTATAAAAAACGCTATGGCGCTACTTTCGGTGCCAATCTGAAAGCTGGTAATTTGTCTGGCCCTTATGAAATTCATGCACAGTATCGTGAGCGTTTAGCCCAGTTCTATACCTTTATGCTGGAAGAACTGAAAAAACCGCAAAACCTGAATCAGAAGAATGTATATATCGAAACGGATCGCGAAAAAGCGCCATTCTTTAAAACTCAGGCTGAACAACGTGCTCACTGGTCAAAAATGCTGCTTTCTCAGCTGATTAACCTGACGATCAGTAAGGAAGAAGAGCAAGCTAAGCAGAATGCACTCAAAGCCAATCCAGAACTGGCAAATGGCCAGGATCTGACTGGGCCGGAAGATTTAACACCTGCTCAAACTCTGACTAAGCGTTATACCCGTCAGTTAGAACGTCTTAGCCGGATCAAGAGCGATGATGTACTGGACAAAACCCTCAACGCGATGATGCTGACTTATGATCCGCACAGTAATTATTTCCCGCCTGTAGATGCGATGGAGCTGAACCGTCAGACTACATTGCAGCTGGAAGGGATTGGGGTGTCGATTCGTCCGGAACGTGGTAATGAAGATTACACCAAGATTGAAACCATTGTAGAAGGTGGGCCTGCCAGCAAATCAGGACAGGTAAAATCAGGTGACCGTATTGTTGGCGTTGCTCAAGACGGCGAACAGATGGTCGATGTAATCGGCTGGCCGAGCAATGAAATTGTTGGCCTGATTCGTGGTAAGCGCGGCACCAAAGTAACGCTGAAGTTATTAGGCCCGGGTGCGACCATGGGACAGGCGCGTAATGTCAGTCTTGTACGTGATGTGATTCAGGAAGAAGATGCCGGGGTTAGAACCCGTACCGTTGAAATCCAGCGTGATGGTAAAAAATATCAGTACGGTGTGATTGAAATTCCATCTTTCTATCTGAACTATCGTGCCCGTCGTGCGGGTACCGACTATCGTTCAGTATCAGAAGATACCAATAAAGCTTTGAAAGAACTGGCTGCGAAGAATGTTGCCGGTATTATTGTGGACTTACGCAATAACCCGGGTGGTTCACTTGAAGAAGTGGCACGCATGCTGGGACAGGTCATCAAATCGGGTCCTGTAGTTCAGATTCGTGATGGTAACGGTAATGTCAGCGTCTTTGAAGATGATGATGGCGGCGCACAAACCTATGCTGGCCCATTGGCAGTAATGGTGAACCTGGCTTCTGCATCTGCAAGTGAAATTTATTCAGCAGCAATTCAGGATTATGAACGCGGCATCGTGATTGGTAGTACCACAACAGGTAAAGGAACTGCACAGGTTCAGCTGGATAGCTTGGCGCATGGTCAAGCAACGCTGACTCAGCGTAAATTCTACCGTGTGACCGGTGGTAGTACCCAAAATAAGGGCGTGATTCCGGATATCAAACTGGTCGATATCTATAACGAAGAATTTGGTGAACGTAAGGCTAAAAATGCCCTAGAGTGGGATACGATTCCAACTGCACCATTTAAACGTGAAGGTGTGGTACAGAAATATGTACCGGAACTGGCCAAGTTATCTCAACAGCGTGTCGCTCAGAACCCTCAATTCAAGTATCTGGAACAGCGTACAGCGGCCATGAAAAAAGTCGAAGACCAAAAACGTGTAGTTCTGGATCTGGAACAGCGTAAAGCTGAGTTGCTGGATATCGAGCGTAAAGCTTTAGAAGCTGAAAATGCCCGCCGTGCTGCAACCGGCCTGAAACCTTATCCGAACTGGGAAAGTTATCAGGCTTCTCTGGATGCCATGGTTGAAGCTCGAGCAAAAATGAAAGCCAAAGAGCGTCCAGCATTACCGGAAGAAGAAGCTTTTGTACTGGAAGCCGCGCATGTCTTGGCTGACTATGCTCAAGCACAGTCTAAACAGTAACTTTCACATAAAATAATATGATTTCTAAAAACAGCCTATCTCGATAGGCTGTTTTTTTGTGCAAATAAAATGCAATATCAATTAAATATAAAGTGCTATGTAACTAAATAAAAAAGAAAAATTTGTGATTTATGTCGAATAAAAAAGCTGGAATATTAAAGTTAATCAATTGATAAAATCTCAAAGACTTCTAATATATAAGCTGAATTTTTTATTTTATCGATTCAGGGCAATTTTAAACTCCACTCCAGCTACTGAAGAGATAAAAATATTGCAATAAATTTTGTATATAGCTTCAAGTTTGAAGCAGCCGGGATGAACTCTGAAAAGAGTATTTTATTTTTTATAGGGCGTAAATTTAGCGGGGAATCGTGCGAATACAGCTGCGCAATAAAATAAAAATGATCGCCCAGATGGAACATTTTATATGATTCATGCTCATCATGATGTCAGTCTGCTTATTGGATCGATGGCTGTGGCATTTATTGCCTGCTATTTGACGCTTACGCTTGAGCAGATTCTATTTCGTAATGTGTCGCTAAGGTTGAAAACCCTTATTTTACTGTTTAGCGGTGGCTTGCTGGGACTGGCGATCTGGGGAATGCATTATGTCGGCATGACGGCAGCTCATTTTCCTGATGCTTATGATATCGATACTGCACTCACCTTAAGTTCTTATATGATTGGGTTTGTAGGAGCAACCTTTGCCATCTGGCTCACCACCCGTAAAACCTTGCCTTGTGCCCGTCTGATTCTAGGTGCTGTTCTGATGGGGCTAGGCATGTCAGGAATGTACTATGTGGGGATGCTGGGCCTGAATGTTAAAAATCATGTGACTACCTATCACCCTTTATTAATGATCTGTTCGATCCTGATTGCAACGAGTGGAGCGGGACTCAGCTTCTGGGTGGCATTCAAATATCGACAGGCAGTACAAAGTACGATCCGGATGAAGCTCGTGGTCGCGAGTATGCTTACGTTGACCATTGTCGGGATGCATTATACGGGTATGGCGGCACTCAGTTTTTATGAAGATGCCCATCCATTGAGCCAGATCAGTCATTCCCATTATGACTTGTTATTTTCAGTCATCCTGATTAGTTGTCTGGTACTGGTGACTGCATTTGGTGTAGCCATGCTGGAGTTACGCTTTGAATCACGTAACCGTCAGCTGATGCTGGCCAATAAAGAGCTGGCGAATCAGGCGATTCAGGATAATCTCACCAAACTGCCAAACCGATTATATCTGGTCAAATATGCACAATTGCTATTTTCTGACCGGCAGCAAGATGCCCAGCATGAAATCGCTTTTCTATACATTGACCTAGATCGCTTTAAAGCCGTGAATGATGTATTTGGCCATCACGTTGGAGACCAGCTACTGATTCAGCTGGCTTATCGTATTCATCAAATTCTGGGAGATGATTCCAAACTGCTGTGCATCGGTGGTGATGAATTTCTGCTGGTGCTAGAAAATACTTCAGTAGAACAGGCCTCGAAAATATCAGAAAAGATTCTGGAACTGATTCAGGAAAGTTTCCAGATCAGTGGCAAGACCATTAATATCTCGGGCAGTATCGGGATCACCATGTATCCGAAGCATGGTCAGAATCTGCAGGATCTGCTGATCAATGCAGATGCTGCCATGTTGACTTCCAAGTATCAGGGACGGAATACCTATTCTGTTTTTAATTTCTCGACCGATCAGCATGAAAGCAAAAGCCAGAGCAAACTGATCAATGATCTGTATAAAGCAGTAGAAGAGCAGCAATTTATCTTGGTTTATCAGCCAAAATTTACCCATGATGAGCAGATCTGTGGTGTAGAAGCGCTAATCCGCTGGAAGCACCCATTGCATGGTTTGTTGGGTCCGAACATGTTTATTCCCGGAGCAGAAAAAACCGGTCTGATTATTCCGATGGGCTACTGGGCTTTGGAGCAGGCCTGTAAACAGATTCAGCTTTGGGAAGCTGATCATGCTGATTTTTTCCCGATCGGAGTCAATTTATCTGCAATTCAGTTTGAGCATAAGCATCTGATCAGTACGCTGGAGCAACTTCTGAATCAATATAAAATTGATCCTCAACATTTGATGATTGAGATTACTGAATCGACTGCCATGCATCATATTGATTCGAGTATCCGGGCTTTGCAGCAGTTGCGTCAAATGGGCATCCAGCTAGCGATTGATGATTTTGGTACTGGGCATTCCAGCTTTCTGTATTTAAAAAACCTGCCTGTCGATGAGTTAAAAATTGACAAGGAATTTATTCAGGGTCTGAGTGCAGGTTCCAAGGAAGAAATGATTCTGGAAAGTATTATTCAGCTGGCCATTAAACTCGGCCTGAAAGTAACGGCTGAAGGAATTGAAACTGTGCAGCAAGCGGAAATTTTGACCCGTTTGGGCTGTCAGCAGATGCAGGGCTATCTGCTGGGTAAACCGATGGATGTTGAGCAACTTGAAGCTAGGACCTTTGTTTCTTAAATTCATTAAATCACTATTTAGAATTTTTTTTTATTAAACTAATCAATTGTAAATTATAAAATTTATGTGGTTATCGATTTATAATTTTTAGATTGAGTAGTGAATTCAATCTGCTAAATAAACGAGTCAAAAAAATATCAGTTCAACCGGAAAAGAGAATGGGAAACTACGATTTCTCCAGTTTATAGGGCTGCTTATTGGCTCTAGAAATCTGCTACAATATCGTCAATTTTTTCATATTGATCGTATTTGATCTTGAGCACTGCGGTTCTGCAGTAGGTATTTTCCATGAGTTTTAAAGATGAGTTAGCGGCGCAGGTCGCTCAGCGACGTACATTCGCCATTATTTCCCACCCCGATGCCGGTAAAACCACCATGACAGAAAAACTGCTGTTATGGGGTCAGGCCATTCAGGTTGCAGGTATGGTGAAAAGCCGTAAATCGGATCGTGCAGCCACTTCTGACTGGATGGAAATGGAAAAAGAGCGTGGGATTTCGATCACCACGTCCGTCATGCAGTTCCCGTTCAAGGACAAGATGATTAACCTGCTGGATACCCCGGGGCATGAAGATTTCTCGGAAGATACTTACCGTACCCTCACTGCGGTAGACTCAGCGCTGATGGTGATTGACGGTGCAAAAGGTGTCGAGGAACGTACCATCAAATTGATGGAAGTGTGTCGTATGCGTGACACTCCTATCATTTCTTTCGTCAACAAAATGGACCGTGAAATCCGTGAGCCTTTAGAGCTGCTGGATGAGATCGAAAATGTCCTGAAAATTAAATGTGTCCCGATTACCTGGCCACTCGGTACAGGACGTGACTTCGCTGGTGTCTATAATCTGCTCGAAGAAAAGTTCTATGTCTATAAAGCCGGTTTTGGTTCAGTGATTACTGATATCGAAGTTCGTGATGGCTATGACCATGCTGATTTACGTGAAAAAGTCGGTGAGCTGGCTTGGGCGGCATTTGAAGAATCATTGGAACTGGTACAAATGGCCAATGAGCCATTAGATCGTGAAGAATTCCTGGCAGGCCGTCAAACTCCAGTGCTGTTCGGTACAGCTTTAGGTAACTTCGGTGTCGACCATGTTCTGGATACATTTAGCGAATATGCACCGCCTCCCAAAGCGCATCCAACTCAAGACCGTAAAGTAGAGGCAGATGAAGAAGGTTTTACAGGCTTTATCTTCAAGATTCAGGCCAATATGGACCCGAAACACCGTGACCGTATCGCTTTCATGCGAATCTGTTCAGGTAAGTATGAAAAAGGCATGAAAATGAAGCATGTGCGTATCGATAAAGATATCCGCATTAGCGATGCCTTGACCTTCCTGGCTGGTGACCGTCAGCATCTGGAAGAAGCATGGCCGGGTGATATTATCGGTCTGCATAACCACGGTACCATCCAGATCGGTGATACTTTCACTTCAGGTGAAAAACTGCAATTTACCGGTATTCCGCACTTTGCACCGGAAATGTTCCGCCGTGTCCGTCTGAAAGATCCGTTGAAGTCAAAACAGCTGCAAAAAGGTCTGAAAGAGCTGTCTGAAGAAGGTGCAACTCAGGTCTTCATGCCACAAAACAGCAATGACCTGATTGTTGGTGCTGTGGGTGTGCTGCAGTTCGAAGTGGTGGCGTATCGTCTGAAAGAAGAGTACAAGGTGGACTGTATTTATGAGCCGGTGAGCATCAATACAGTACGTTGGGTATCTTGCGAAGATGAGAAGAAATTTAATGAATTCAAGAAAAAAGCCCATGACCAGTTATCTGTTGATGGTGGTGGTCATTTGACTTATCTTGCACCAAGCCGAGTGAACTTACAGCTGATGCAGGAACGTTATCCGGATATCGTATTCCGTAACACACGCGAACACTAAGCCTTCAGGCTTGGAAAATGTTAAACAGCTTCTCCGGAAGCTGTTTTATTTTGTGCTACATTTAGACGACTCATTACTTATATCTCTAAAAAATCATGAAGTTTAGTAAGGAAATCCTGCTCGGTTCAGTCATTGGCTGCAGTTTGTTACTTGGTGCATGTGATAAAAATGAAAAAGAACAGCCAGTGACGGAACAGAAAAAATCTGCAGCAGTCACCCCTGAAGAAAAAGCCAAAGTTTTGCCTTATCTGAATATCCAGGAGAAATCGGCCGATATTGCTTTGCCATTTTGTGAAACTAAAAACTGTATTAATCTGGATATTCAAACCTTAAAGACAGCTGATTCCTGGCTAAACCAGTCTATTGAAAAGCAGCAAGCAAAAGTCATTCAGGATCAGATTGGCCTAAAGCAGGATATGAGTCTGCAGCAGGCGGTTAATGCGTATGTAAAAAAATCAGATGCCTGGCAAGCCCAGCTCAAACTGAATAAAGCCTATGAGTTATCGCTGTATACCCGTATTCCTTATCAGCGCAATCAATTTGTGTTAATGCAAATTGGGGTAGACAGCACTCAGGAAAATATCCGCGTCAATGAACGCTATTATTTCTTTGTGGCTGACCGTGTGCAGCAAAAAATACTCAGTCCGCTAGATATTATCAATCCTGAGCAGCAATTGCAGATGGATCAGATTGTGCAGCAGGCTTACCAAAAATGGTTAAAGGACAATAATGCAGAAGTCCAGCAGAAAGCACCAAAAAAACTGTACTGGGGGCAGGCGGACTGGTTCTTCGATCAGGAAGGAATTGGCTTACATTATCGTAGTCAGGAAATTAGCAAAGATGCCAAACAACTGGACATCTATTTAACCAAAGAACAAACACAACAAGTCTTGAAAGTGGATATTTATCAGAATATGTTCTAACAGGTAGGTCCTGCAAGGATAAATAATGATGTTGAACAAAGGTTAATGCATGTCAAATTATAAGAATGTTTTATGTCTGTCAGTATTGGCATCAGCGGTTTTGCTGAGTGCCTGCCAGCCTAAGGAAAAAGAGCCGAAAGAGCCTGCTGCGCCTGAAGTGGTACAGGCTCAGCCTGAAGTGCTGAAGCTGAGTGGTGATACTGAGAAGCTGAAACTGGCCTTGCCTGAATGTGAAGGAAAAAACTGTCCTGAGATTTCTATCGAGAGATTGAAAAGCAATCAGCCATTTATCGATGAATGGATAGATCAGCAGATTCTGCAGCAGCTACAGGGCATTTTGTCTATTGATGCGATTGAACCGGCGAAAGCATCTGCAGCAAGTGAAGCTGAAGCCGCTGCTTCCGAACCAAAAACTGCATTAGCCAATGTCAAAACTCCAAAACAGCAGCTTGAACAGCAGATTCAGCCGCATATGCAGACTTTCCTGAATCTGGATAAGGAGTTGAAAGCACTCAGTGCCAGCCATAGTATCAGCTTGATGATCAAACCGAGAATTCTACAATCTGGTGATCCACTCGCGACTGTGGTCTTAAACAGTACCCATTATCTCGGTGGTGCGCATGGCGCTTCTGCTCAAACCTACTACAATTTTGATCTTGAGCAGAAAAAGCTGATTAAGCTGGATGATATCATTCTGCCTAAACAAAAGGCTCAGCTCGAAGCCAAAGCTTATGAGGCTTTTAAAATCTGGGTGATGGAATCCAAACTGGCCAATGATGTAGCTGAATATGAACAGGCCTGGAAATTTAAGCTGACAGATAATTTTTACCTGTCTAAACAGGGACTGGCGCTGCAATATGCCGAATATGAGATTGGTCCTTATGTGGTGGGTTTGCCACGTCTGGTCATTCCTTATGAACAGCTGAATGGCATTCTGAAACCTGAATATCTGCCTCAAACAGAGAACGCTGCTTCAGAAGCCGAGCCTGCAACTCCTGCCAAAGCACGCTGATGGTTTCGTTATTTGATACCCATACCCATTTTGATGTTCCCGATTTCGATCATGATCGGGAACAGCTGGCTTATGCATCCAAAGCAGCAGGGGTGGAGCATCTGGTCTTAATTGGTTTTTTACAGAGCCGGTTTAAGGATTTATTGCAGACGCATCATTTTATTAATCAGTTAGACAATGCGCCTCAAAGTCATCTGGCACCCGGCCTGCATCCATTTTATATTGAGCAGCATCAACCTGAGCATTTACAGGATCTGGAGCAGTTATTAAGCACAGAGCCTTGTATTGCCATTGGTGAAATTGGTCTGGATACTTTCGATAAACGGCATAAACAGCCGGAACTTTTTCAGAAACAGAAAGATTTTTTTGCTGCACAGCTGGAACTGGCGCAGCAGTTTGATAAACCTGTGTTACTGCATATCCGTAAATCTCATGCCGATGTTTTACAGATTCTAAAACAGCATCAGTTTAAACAGGGCGGTATTGCCCATGCCTTTGGTGGCGGGATTGAAGAAGCCAAAGCCTTTATCAAGCTGGGCTTCAAGCTTGGAATAACAGGACAAATCACCAATCCGAATGCTAAAAAACTGCATCAGGTGGTACAACAGGTAGGGCCGGAATATCTGGTGCTTGAAACCGATTGTCCGGACATGACGCCTTTATGTTGCCAGCATTCTACTGAGCAGCGAACTCGCAATACGCCTGCCAATCTGCCTTATGTCCTGCAAGGCCTGGCCAAGAGTCTGCACATGGATCAAGATGAACTAGCACAGCAGCTCTGGAAAAATACCCATCAGGCTTTACATCTGGCGATTTAAGATAAAACCCTACATCGGTCGGAAACTGGATTCCAATTTATGATCCAGTGAAAAAAGGCGCATTATGCAATTTCTAAAATGCTTTAGACTTGGCATCATGCATATAAATTATTTTGAGTGAGATTCACATGGCACAAGGACTATTGGCGGGTAAGCGCTTCTTGATCGCAGGTATTGCAAGTAAATTATCAATTGCTTTTGGTATTGCTCAGGCATTACATCGTGAAGGTGCAGAACTCGCTTTTACTTATCCAAATGAAAAGCTGAAAAAACGTGTAGATGATTTTGCTGCACAATTCGGTTCTGAATTGGTTTTTCCTTGTGATGTGGCAGTAGATGCAGAAATTGACAATGCATTTGCAGAACTGGCAAAACACTGGGATGGTCTGGATGGCGTCGTACATTCAATCGGTTTTGCGCCAGCACATACCCTAGATGGTGACTTTACTGATGTAACCGACCGTGAAGGTTTCAAGATTGCCCATGACATCAGTGCGTACAGCTTTATCGCGATGGCACGTGCTGCGAAGCCATTACTGGCTGTACGTCAAGGCTGCCTGTTAACGCTGACTTATCAAGGTTCTGAGCGTGTGATGCCAAACTACAACGTGATGGGTCTGGCGAAGGCCTCTTTAGAAGCAGGTGTACGTTACCTGGCATCTAGCCTGGGTGCAGAAGGTATCCGTGTGAATGCGATCTCAGCAGGTCCAATCCGTACATTGGCGGCGTCTGGCATTAAATCATTCCGTAAAATGCTGGATTTGAATGAAAAAGTGGCTCCACTAAAACGCAATGTGACCATTGAAGATGTCGGTAATGCAGCCTTGTTCCTGTGCTCACCATGGGCAAACGGGATCACTGGTGAAATCATGTATGTCGATGCGGGTTATAACACAGTAGGCATGAGTGCTGAACTGATGCTGGATGCAGAATAAGTCTTTTTAAAAGATCAATTTTCAGCAAAGAAAACCCCTCATTATTGAGGGGTTTTTATTTTTAACTTTAATTGTTAATGATGTAAGTCTGATGACAAGGGATACAAGAATTCGGATCAAAATAATTTATCTTTCAGGACTTTCCCACTAAGATGTTTAATATAAAAACAATACAGGATAATAAGGATGTTTAAAAATTTTTTAATCAGCATGATTTTTGTGATGGACACAGTGGGGATCACCACGTCGAGCATGGCAGAAGAAAATCACTATCATGACAATATGCATGAAATTGACCATCATTTAAAAAATTTCAAATCTGCCAAAGATAGCAAAGAGGCGCGGGCAGCATTGCAAGGTATGCAAAAATCTGTGGAAGTTTGCCAGAAAAATTTACCCTCAGGTCTGCAAAAGCTAAAATCCAAAGATGCGAAAGTTACGGCTTATCAGGGATTGTTAACTGACTTATTGAAAGAGATTAAACAAGCTGAACAATTTGTTGCAGCCAATCAGCTAACCAAAGCCCAAACTCTCACAGTGAAAATGGATCAGATTAAAAAGCAGGGGCATCAAGCCTTTAAATAAGCCATAAAAAAGACCGCTATTGCGGCCTTTTTTAACTTCAAGATCAAGTGATTAAGCTTGACCTTCAACAGCAGCAGCTTGCGCACGTTGCATGTTCGCTTCAAATTCAGCATCGAAGTTGATTGGTGTAAGCAGTAATTGCGGGAAGCTGCCTTTAGTCACCATATCATTCACCGCTTCACGAAGGAACGGGAACAGGATGTTCGGGCAGTAAGCACCAAGAATGTATGGCAGACGCTCTTCTTCAACGCCATCAATCAGGAAAATCCCTGCTTGAGTCACGTCAACGATAAACGCTGTATCACCTTCATTGGTCGCTTGAACCACAACTTTTAAAGCCACTTCAAAATGAGTCGGATCAATTTTTTCTGCAGAAGAAGAAAGGTTGATGTTTAACTCAGGTTGCCATTGCTTGGTAAAAACTTGTGCCCCAGGAACTTCAAAAGAAATATCTTTAGTGTAAATACGCTCTAATGCCAATTGTGGTTGAGCTTGTTGTTCTTCACTCATTCTTTAATCCTTGATATGAGGTAGGTTTTAGTAGATTAAGCCAATAATTCGTCTAGTTTGCCTTCACGCTCTAGGGCATAAAGTTGATCAAAACCACCGATAAATTGTTCATTAATAAAAATCTGTGGCACGGTACGATGATTGGTGCGTTGCATCAATTCAAGACGTACTTCAGGGGCTTCATTGGATAAATTAATTTCTTTAAATGCAACACCTTTGCGCTCAAGGAGCTGTTTTGCACGGATACAATACGGACATACTGTCGTCGAATAGATAGTAACTTCAGCCATGATCAATCTCCTGTTCGCAGATTATTTGCTTTTCACCAAAGGTAAACCTTGAGCTTTCCAGTTTGTAATGCCGCCATCCAGACGGTAGGCATCTGCATGACCTACCTGTTGAAGCGCAGAACCTGCAACTTGCCCAAGATTACAAATGAACACCAACGGGCGATCAGATGCTTTTAACTCATCAACGTGTTTTGTAATTTGGCTATATGGAATGTTACGGCTACCACTAATGTGACCTTCACGGAAGTCTTTGGCATCACGTAAATCAATCAGCATGGCATTTTTTGCTTTAACTAAAATTCCCAGCGATTGCGGAGAGATTTTGCGACCATTACGTTGACCTTCGATGATGAAGAATACAACCACGAGTACCGCGAGTGTTCCAAACAAGAAGGGGTGATTCCCCATAAACTCGAACCAACGTTCCACAATTCACCTAATTACAATTTTAAAATTGCCAAGAGTATAGCTCATAAATATGGTGATCAAAATCACCGCTTCAAGGGCTAAGCCTTAAGAAAATTAATTTTTTTGCTGCGCTTCGTTAATTTCGTCAATTAAACGTAAATAGCTGTCTAGTCGGCGCGGCAAAATTTCCCCTGTCGAGGCTGCCTGACGTAAGGCACACTGCTTTTCATGTTTATGTGTGCAGTTACGGAACTGGCAGTGACCGAGCAGGTTTTCAATTTCCGGAAAACCGCTTTGGACTTTGTCCAAGGTCAGATGCCAGAGACCAAATTCACGGATTCCCGGTGAGTCGATGAGAGCAGCGTCATTACCAAAGGAAATCAGACGTGTGGAGGTCGTGGTATGTTGCCCCAGTGCTGAGTTTTCAGAAATGACATTGGTTTTCTGTGCAGCATCCGGAACGATCGCATTAATCAGCGTACTTTTACCCACACCAGACTGACCGACAAACGCTACAGTTTCCTCATTCAGACGAGCGGACAGTTCTGTCAGATCGCCATCGGACTGGGTTTGCATGACTTCATAACCCAAATCTTTATATTCTTTAAACAAATCCAGAATCGGATCATTTTCCTTAAGCAAATCTGATTTATTGAGCACTAAAAGTGCTGGAATCTCTGCATCTGCACAAGCCACCAGATAACGGTCAATCAAACCCGGGGCTGGCTCAGGCAATGGTGCAAACACAATCACAATCAGGGAAATATTGGCGGCAACCGGTTTAACCTTGTGGTAACGGTCAGGACGGGTCAGCAAAGAAGTGCGCGGATGAATCGCCGTAATAATGCCGAGTCCGGTATTTGGATCAGCCTGCCATCTGACTCGGTCGCCTGTTACCAGCAATTCCAGGTTGGTTCGGGTATGGCAGCGCCAGACACTACCCAGTTCAATCGGCTTCCAGAAGGGCTCAGGTTCGCCTTCAGCCACGACCGGTTTTTCAGGATGCTGTTCAGGTACGGACAAGGCCTGGACTTCAAGCTGGCGGCCATAATGCTGCACGACCAGCCCTTCCAGGTCTTGAGAGGTATCGATCTCTTCCTGACGCGTTTTATGCTGTTTTTGAATACGACGTTGTTGTTGTTCAGTTAAACGACGTTTACGTATTAAAGCCATTCAAATCCTAAAAAACCATGGGAGCGAGATGGCAAAAATAGCATGAAGCGGGGTGTCAGTTACAGCATCGACGTAATAAATTTGCTACTATAAATGTTTTATAGCCTAATAAGATTGCACATTTATGAGCAGCACCCCGGATAGCCGCCTGATTTGGATTGACCTGGAAATGACAGGTCTGGATACAGACAATGACCAGATTATTGAAGTTGCCACGATTGTAACGGACGATAACCTAAATATTCTTGCCGAAGGGCCCGTGCTAGCTGTGCATCAATCTGACCGTATCCTGAATGCGATGGACGAGTGGAATACTCGCCAGCATGGTCAGTCTGGCCTGATTGAGCGCGTACGCCGCAGTAAATTGACTGCTCAGGATGCAGAACGTGAAACCATTGAATTCCTGAAAAAATGGGTGAATCCAAAAGTATCGCCTATGTGTGGTAACTCGATCTGTCAGGATCGTCGCTTTCTGCACCGTTTAATGCCTGAACTGGAACAGTATTTCCATTACCGTAATCTGGACGTATCTTCAGTAAAAGAGTTGGCAAAACGCTGGCGTCCTGAAATCATGAGTGGCCTGAAGAAAAATGCTTCGCATCTAGCCATGGATGACATTCGTGATTCGATTGCTGAACTGAAATATTATCGTGAATATTTCTTCATTATGAATAAATAATCCGAACAGTGAAAAAGAGGCGAAAGCCTCTTTTTTATTTGCTCGCAGAAAGTTTCTTGCGATAAAAGTTTTCACTACTCTCAAACAGTACCCAGGTCAGAAGCACCAGAGCAAGATGGGTCTGGGTTTCATATTGATCCAAAATAATCAAGGCAAATAATCCCAAAGTCAGGATACGGATCATGATACTAAGATAATAGTTTTTCTGCTTTTTAAAGGTTAAACCGTAAAGATAGAGCAGGAACAGTAAAACCATCAGGGCAAAAAGGGCGTTAAATAGCATGCTGATCTGACTCCCTTTAAGGTAATCCTAATTGAAATATTGTGAAGTTTATTATGGTTGTAATTTGATCGATTTTACGTGTTTTAGCGATGGCGCAAGAAGGCTTTTTTGACTGATTTTGTATCTGGATTTTAGTGGCAGTAAAGTGCCCATGATTTTGCTAAAATACTCTGGTGTTTTTCTTGCTATTGATGACCTATGACTGATCTGCTTCAAGATGATGAGTATGACCGCCGCTTTGCGGGTGTAGCCAAAATTTATGGTGACGATAGCTTTCATCATTATGAAAACAGTCATGTGATGGTGATCGGAATTGGTGGTGTTGGTTCATGGGCAGTCGAAGCACTGGCACGTACCGGGATTGGCGAGCTCACACTGGTCGATATGGATGTGGTCGCAGCATCGAATATTAACCGTCAGTTACCAGCCATGACCGCAACACTGGGATGTGAAAAAATCGAGATCATGGCAGAACGCTGCCGCTCGATTAATCCTCGAATTAAAATCAATCTGATTGATGATTATCTGACGCCAGAAAATGTGAAAGAAATTCTGTCAGGAAATCCTGACATCATTCTGGACTGTATCGATGACGTCAAAGCAAAGTTTGCCTTGATGCTGCATTGCCGTTTTAACAAGATTCCATTGATTGTATCCGGTGGAGCAGGCGGTAAACTGGATCCGTTAAAAATCCGGGTAGCCGATTTATCCAGAACCGAACAGGATCCAATGCTTGCAAAATTACGTGCGCAATTACGTGCTAAAGGCATCTGTAAAAAGCCAAAAGAAAAATTTGGGATCACTTGCGTCTACTCTATCGATAATCCATTCTCGAGTGCAGATGTTTGTGCAAGCGCAGGCTTGCGCTGTGGTGGTTATGGTTCTGCAGTGGTAGTGACTTCTAGCTTCGCCATGGTTGCGGTATCGGAAGTATTGAAAAAGCTTGATAGCAAAAGACTGAAAGCCTAATTAAGTCAACAAAAAAAGCACACAATTTGTGCTTTTTTTTATGCTAAGTTTAAAATGAATTTTTATACATATAACAAAAACAATCTTTTGGTTTTGGAGCAGCTATGTGGTTTTTGCTAGTGCTGGTTTTGGGGATTGGGGCTTTAGCAATCTGGATGTGGAAACGTCCTGATCCGGTGAAACGTGATCAGGCCAAAGCCGTGCATCATGATCTATGGATTGAGCAGATTGATGCTCAATTGAAATATGCAACCCGTCTAAGTACGGATCCACATTATCCGGATTATGAACGCGCCTATCAAATTTATCAGGGGCTGGCCCAGCAGCAGGAATTGCCACAGGCTTATGTGGGTATGGCCTTGATGCATTTAAACGGACAGGGGCGTGAGCAGAGCACGGAAAAAGCGATTAGCTTTCTTGAAAAAGCTTATAGTTTAGGTGGGGAAGATGCAGCCTATCATTTAGGTCAGATCTATGATGGTCATCAATACCAATTAAATAATCCTGAAAAAGCCTTGTACTGGTATCGGTATGCGGTCGCGCGCGGTCATCTGGATGCGCAGTATCGCATCACTGAGCTGTCCGAATCTGATCATGACACTGCAGAACAGCAACGTCTGCAACTGTTAATTCGAAATGCCGAGCAGGGACATGCCAATTCACAGTATCAGTTAGCCCAATATTATTTGGCAGATGGTGCAGCGCAAGATTTAAGTTTGGGGATCCATTATCTGTTTCTGGCAGCACAGCAGGATCACTTGGCGGCCAATCAGGATATTGCCGAAGCCTATGCAAATGGCAAAATCTTGCCCAAAGATCAACAGCAGGCTTTGAGTTTCATTAAACGCTGTATTCATCTTGGTGATCAGAGTGGTTTATATGATTACTATGCTGGCGTGTTACTCGGCACTATTGATCCTGATCAACGTCAACGGGTGTTTCAGCATCTATTACAGCAGTCCAAAGAACATAAAGATGCACAGGCCAAAACTCTGATCGGTCTGGCCTATTTTCATGGTTGGTATGTGCAAAAAAATGAAACCATGGCATTTCGTTACTGGTCTGAAGCAGCACAAACTCAGCATCCTCAGGCCTTGAGTCTGATTGCCGCACTATATTTTGAATCCTATCTGGTCGCACATGAACCGGAGAAAGCATTTGAACTCTATCAACATGCCTTGCAAAGCGATCCTGGTCATCGATTTAGTCATATGGGTCGGGCACTCTGCTATTTAAACGGAGTGGGGGTAGCCAAAGATACGACTAAAGCTACCCAAATGATTCAGGCAATCGCACAGCAAGAGCAACTTGCAGCACAGTCTGAAGCTGATCTGATTTATATAGTGGGACGTTTTTATGGCTTGCCTGAATATCCACTACCGACACGAGAAAAAGCAATTCAATATTTGAATCAGGCGGTGGCGAAAGGTTCAAGTAAGGCTGCCTGGTATTTGTATCAGGCTTATAGTGATTTTTATCCAGTCTTTGCAGTGAATGAGGAACAGGCCAAACGTTATCTGCATCAGGCAGCTCAATTGGGAAATGCACAAGCACAGGCCGAATTGGGCATGATGCATTTAAAGGGCAAGAAGGTGGAGCAAGATACGGCTTTAGGACTGAAGTATCTGCAACAGGCTGCGAGCCAGCATAATGGTCTCGCACTAAATGCTTTAGGTGAAGCTTTGGAACAAGGAATTGGTATTGAAGCCAATTTGGATCAGGCAATCCAGTGCTATCGTAAAGCGGCTGCGCAGGTGAATGCCGATGCTTATAGTCATCTGGGGTGCTTATATACCAAAGGCATTGGTGTAGAACGTGATATTGCAATTGCCCGTCAATGGCTGGAAAAAGGCAGTCTGTTAGGACATGAGCCTTCTATTGAACAGCTCAACAATGTAAATGCTTATCTGCATATGTAAACTTCAAAAAAAGCCGCTGACTAACAGCGGTTTTTTATTGAGTTAAATGTATTGCTTAAGGCAGTTGCTTGATCGGGCTACCCCCCAAAGCTTGCATCAGGGTCACATAAGCATTGTATTGGCTTTGTCGGGTTTGCACCAAAGACAGACGGGCATTACGTGTAGTCTCTTGTGCATCCAGCAGATTTTTCAATGCCACTGCACCATTACGATAACGCACTTCAGTCAAACGTTCTGTACGTTCAGCCAGTTCAACATTACGTTGTTGTAACGCAACCTGTTTGGTGAGTTCAGTGCGATTAGACAGGGCATTCTCTACATCGGCAAAAGCTTCGTACATGGTCTGACGATACTGGATAATTGCCTTTTCGTATTCCAGTTCATTCACCTGTAAATCACGTTTCATATCATTCCATTGCAGGAATGGCAGGCTGAGTCCTGCGCCTAAGGTCGCCACCGGATTTTTAAGTGCATCTGACAATGATGAACTGGTGCCTACGCCAGTACTTAGGCTGCCAGTCAGGCTGATCGAAGGATAATAACTGGCCTTGTTGGCATCCTTGTTGGCCAAGGCTTTACGCAAACGCAGTTCAGTGGCTCTCAAGTCAGGACGGCGGGAGAGAAGGCTAGCAGGCAAGCCAGCTTCAATCGACGGTAAGGCAATATTCGGTAAACGTTGAGGTTCCTGAATCGAAAGCTGTTGCACAGGCATATTCATGAGTACTGCCAGTGCCGTACGTGTTTCCACACGCTGCTGTTCAATTTGGCTTAAGGTCGCTTGCTGGCTTTGAATGGCCTGTTCAGCTTGAGTCAGATCGAGACCAGACACTGCACCGGCACGATACTGGACATTGACCAGATCATACGTACGCTGTGCAGTCGCCAGGTTTTGTTGAACCACGCTATAACGTTCATTTAGATAACCCAGCTGCCAGTACAGTTGAGCAGTCGTACCAATCAGACTTTGTGCAGTCGCCTGTAAGTCCTCTTCAGATGCCAGGGCCTCCCAACGCGCTGCTTCAGTCTGATTGGCCAGTTTACCGAACAGATCCAGTTCATAGCTTAAGCCAGGGAAATTAACCCCAAAACCGGATGAACTGCTGCCATCTTCCAGATCAAAGCTTCTACGTGTGGTTAAACCAGCATCACTGATACGTACACCTTGCTGGCTTTGTGTCTGTCTGGCTTGAATACGGGCTTGCTGCAAATTGATCCCGGCCACGGCCAGATCACTATTGGCTGCCAGTACGTCATTCACCAGACTATTTAATTGGGGATCTTTAAATAGAGTCCACCATTGATCTGCGAGAATATCAGCATGAATTTGCTGACTTACAGCTTTACTGTTTTGAAAGTTATTAGGTACCTGTACAGCAGGTTGTTCATACGGCGTTTTCACCACGGCCGCACAGCCGACCAATGAACTCCCTAGAATCAGGGCACTGGCAAGTTTGGTAAGAGTATGCATATCAGATTCCTTATTCTCGAGAAAGTGCATCGACCGGATTCAAACGGGCTGCATTACGTGCCGGGATAAAGCCGAACACAATACCGATCAGACTTGAGCAGACAAAGGCCGCGACAATCGATGTGGTTGAGTATGCCATCTGGAAGGTTCCTTCAGCAAAATGGGTAATCAGCTGACCGATACCGAGTGACAGCAATACGCCTAAGATACCGCCCAGAATACAAACCAGAACAGCTTCAATCAGGAATTGCTGCAGAATGTCACTTTGGCGCGCACCGACCGCCATCCGTACCCCGATTTCTTGCGTACGTTCAGTCACCGAAACCAGCATAATGTTCATCACACCAATACCACCGACCACTAGGGAAATGACGGCGATAGCCGAAACCAGAAGCGTCATGGTCTGAGTGGTTTCTTGAATGGTTTCACGAATACTGTCGGAGTTTTGCGTAAACACATCTTGAGCACCATGGCGTTGTACCAATAGGCTTAAAATGGCATTTTCCGCAGCCGCACTTGGATATTCATCTTTAATACGCACAATGATACTGCGTACATTGGATTGTCCCAGCATACGGCTCATGACGGTTGAATAAGGCAAATACACATTCAGGCTGTCTGAGTTGCCCATCATGCTTTTTTGTTCTTCAATGACGCCAATCACCCGACTCGGTACACTACCCAATAGAATGACTTGACCGACAGGATTAGTGCCATCCGCAAAGAAAGTGTTTTTGGTATTGCTATCAATCACCACGTCCTGAGCTTGTTCGGTCACACTTTCTTTATCAAAGGGCTGACCTGACTCGAAGTTCATACCTTTGACATAGAAGAAGTCTTCACTGACACCGTTGACCGTGGTCGATGCTTCGATCTCTTTGAAGCGTCCGGTGACACTACTGTTGACCGATGGACTGACACCATCGACATAAGGTTGTTCCGATAGGGCAGTAGCATCATCAGGAATCAAGGTTTTCACTTGTGCAGTTCGGGAATTATCCCCAAAGCCCCGGCCTTGGAACACGGTAATGGTATTGGTCCCAAGACTGCTGATATTTTCCAGAATCTGCTTTTGTGAGCCATTACCGAGGGCAACGACTGAAACCACCGACGCGATCCCGATAATGATGCCGAGCATGGTCAGGAAGGTCCGCATCCGGTGTGCATTCATGGCCAATAAGGCCATACGGAAAGCTTCACCGAGACGGTCTACTGCAGAACGCCAGCTCGAGATTTTCTTTTGTTCATTTCGAACCAGATTTTCTTTCTCGAAACCATCATCAACTTCAGGCACATTCGGTTTGTCTGAAATGATATTCCCGTCTGAAATTTCGATAATGCGCGTGGCATTTTTAGCAACGTTATGATCATGGGTAACCAAAATAATGGTATGACCTTTGGCATTCAGTTCACGCAAAATGCGCATGACCTCAATACCACTGTTTTTGTCCAATGCCCCGGTGGGTTCATCGGCCAAGATCACATCACCACCATTCATTAAGGCACGAGCAATCGATACACGTTGTTGCTGACCACCAGACAGTTGGCTCGGACGGTTTTGGGTTTTGTCTCCCAGTCCTAGATCGGTCAGTAATTGCTTGGCACGAGCATTACGCTCGGTCGCATCGGCACCGGCATAAATTGCGGGTACTTCAACGTTGCCCGTAGCATTTAAATCACCCAATAAGTGATAGCGCTGGAAAATAAAGCCGAAATACTCACGACGCAATTGAGCTAATTCATCAGGCTCAAGCTCGCGGGTTTCACGTCCTTTAACTTTGTAGCTACCGTTGGTGGGTTTGTCCAAGCAACCTAAAATATTCATTAAGGTTGATTTACCTGAACCCGACTGACCTACGATTGCCACTAATTCACCGGGATAAATCTCAAGATTAATCCCTTTAAGAATCTGAACAGTGCTTTCACCGGCGGGGAATTCACGAGTCAGATTCTTAACCTCAAGTAGAGGTGTTTGATTTTGACTCATAATTACATTCTCATTGGGCCGCCAGCACCACCACGATTGCTGCGTTTAGCTGAATCATTTGAAGTATCTGAACCATCTGCAATCACCACTTTATCGCCTTGATTTAAGCCGCGGATGACTTGAGCTGTGACGCGGTTATTCAGACCAATTAATACAGGTTGAGGTTTTGCAGAACCATCTGCTTGTAATACACGAACCATCGATACAGTTGCTTTTCCTTGTTTAACCAAGGCTTTTTCTGCTTCAGTGAGTTCTAAGCGTTTAGGTCGATCCGTTTTATTTTCACCTTGTTTCGCATCAGCAGGAGCGGCAGCATTATTGGCTTGTGTTTTATCGCTATCGGGACTTTGTGCACGGCGCTGCGGACGGTTTGAGGTTTGCACCGCTGCGGCAGGAATAGTCAGCACATTTTTCGCTTCATCTAAAATGATGTAGACCTGAGCAGTCATATCAATACGTAATTTACCATCTTCATTCGGTACATCAAATAGGGCGTTGTAATACACCGCAGTACTTGATGATGAAGTCGATGTGCTGTTGCTTTCGGTATTGATCGAGTCCGGTGCAGGTTCAACTTGACGTAATGTTGCATAGTGTTTGGTTTCACTGTCACCTAAAGTGGTGAAGTAAACACTTTGACCTTCCTGAACTTTCATCACATCGGCTTCAGAAATTTCCGCTTTAATGGTCATGGTATCCAGCTGCGCCAGTTTCACAATCGTTGGTGCACTTTGATTGGCGTTTACAGTCTGACCTTCTTCAGTCACGATCGCTACAATGGTTCCGTCCATTGGCGCCACAATTTGGGTATAACCGAGATCTTCTTTCGCAGTGGCTAGAGTTAAACGTGACTGTTCGATCTGTGCATTAATCGCGGTGATATCTGCCTGAGCGGTTTTGTAGCTGGCTAATGCAGATTCTAGTTCTGAACGCGAGGTTGCATCTTGGGCATACATGGCTTGCTGACGCTTATACTCGGCTTCCACCTTAGCGAGGTTGGCCTGTTTCACGGCAAGCTGTGCCATCTGGTTTTTAATACTGGCTTCAGCAGTCTTTAAATCATTTTCCTGACGAACAGAGTCAATTCGGGCAATCAGTTGGCCTTGTTTGACCTGATCGCCAAGTTGCACATACATTTTTTTAACCTGACCCGAAACCTGGGCACCGACGCTGACCATTTTGGTGGCTTCAAGTACACCAGTTGCCAGTACCGAATTTTCGATATCCCCTTGGGTCACTTCAGCTGTAATGTATTGTGGCTGCTGCTCTTTAGGTTTCAGAAAATACCAGGCAGTGGCTGCCACCAGGATGGCAATTACAATCGCCATAATGAGTTTCGTAGGTTTTATTTTTGGCATATGGATTCAGATTTGGGTCGTAGGATAACAGTTGATTATAAAAGCGAAATTAGGATAAAACGTGAATTTTTTTTATTTAAAATGAGAACTATTTTCCACTGCCTGGTTTAAAAAAACATATAAGATAAAACCTGATTTTATATAAGGGATTCATTGAACTACTCCTATTAAAATCATCTTTTTTAGATGAAATTTTATACGATTTAGTTATCTGAAAAATATTGATCATATGATTAATCAATTAAAACTTCATGGGAGTATAAAGTACGTCTTAGATAGACTACATGCAAAAACCTGGCCACTAAACTGCTGATAAAAATACGCCATAATGCTGCTAATGAGCGAAAAAATAATACGACTTTACTAAGAAAATTGATGAGGTTCATAGATGGAATGAAAGTTACAATATTGGAATTGAGGTGATTGATCATCAACATCGCTAGATTCTGGACTATATAAATGCTTTAGAGCAGGTCAAAAGTACCGGAGATCGCGATAAAATCAGGGAGGTTTTAGACGATTTAATCGACTATACCCAGTCACATTTCAGCTTTGAAGAAAACCTGCTGGAACAGGTGAGTTATCAATATTTGACTTCACATCGCGGTATACATGAATTATTTGTCAAAAAATTAAATGATTATCGCCTGAAGTTTGAGCAAGGTCAGTCCATTGAAAAAGATTTGCATTGTCTTCTGTCCAAATGGCTCATCAACCATATTCAGCACGATGATCAGGATTATGTCGAAGCAGTACGGGACAATATGTTGAGTTATCTGCGAACACAGGAAAAGAAAAAAGGCAAAGGCTGGTTCGCGCGTTTCTTTAGTTAGGCACTCGGGGATGTAAACAAGCTTTGACCACACATTTCAGCAATGGCCTGCAAGATCAGATGTTCAGGGTTCTCTCTGGACATCCCTTTGATTGCAGCGTCGATCCGGATCAAAAGCTGAGGCCAGCTTAAAAAGCGCTGTGGACTTAAACGACGCAAGGCTTGCTGATATAAGCTCACTTTAGTCTTCCAGATACCGATTTGTAAGGCATTTTGTGGCTGTTCAAATAATTGCATCAATAGACGCATTTCTTTGCTGATACTCCACAAAATCAGGCTCATTGGCTCGCCTGATGCAATCAGATACTGGAAAATCTTAATTGATTGCGCTAGATTCCCATTGAGCAGGGCATCACTCAGGTCATAGGTGTTGTAACGGGACTGGTCCTGCAAGCAGGCATACAGATGGTCAATCTGGATAATATCTACTTCAGCAAAGGTATCCGCCACTCGCATCAGGCTATTTTTGGCAGCTAGTAAATTGTGTTCATGATGCTGCTCTAACCATTGCCAGGCATCATTGGCCAGCTTAATTCCCAGTTTTTCCGCTTCAATCCCGAGGATCTGTTGACGATCTTTTGGGTAGTTCGCTACCAGTGATACATTCACGCCATTGGCATCAATGGTCTGGAAAAAGCTGGATTTCAGACTGCTGGAATCCTGCTTCGGCATGACCACCAACAGCAGGTTATCACTGTCCTGTTGCAGATAGTTTTTTAACAGTTTGAGACCGCTGGCATCAGGTTTGATATTGCCATGCACTTCAATTGCCAATTGGCTAGAAAATAATGACAGGCTGTTTAAAGCATTGAAGACATTTTTCCAGTCAGAGGCAGAGCTAATATCATAACGCTGGCGTTCAACTTCACGGCTTTGCCAGCTGCTACGAAAGGCATCTACCAGATTCTGTTCCAGCAAAGGTTCCTGACCATGCAACACCCAGGCACCGCGAGCTTCATTGACACGTTTTAATGCCTGGAGGTAATCAAGTTTCATTGGGTCGTCTTATTTGGCTGGTTGAGTCGAAGTTTCTGGTTTTGCCAATGGCAAACGATTCGATGAAATTTGACGGGCAATCTGCTGGGCCACATCATCAATCAGGACCTGATTTAAGAATTTTTGTTCCTGGTCATCCGTATTCACGGTTTCAATATCATATTGATAGGTACGGGTCGCGATTACTGTACGAGGTTCAGTCACCGGATTGCCTTGTGCATCTTCAATTCGGAAAGTAACATTCAGACGCAATAAGGTTTCTACCAGTTTGCCATTCAATTCTAGACGGCGAGGGGTGTAATCTAGGACACGTAAGACATAAGCATTAGGTGCATTACTCAGCTGTACTCCGGCAGCACCCAGATAAACGGCTAGTTTTTCCTGAAGATCTTCAGTATTGTCAGGCAAGGCCAGACTCATGACTGAGTAAGCTACAGGTGCGGAACTCGGATTGGTTCCTTTTAAATGAAAGCCACAGCCAACGAGGCCTGCACTTAGACCACAAGTTAAAACAATTGCTGCTAAACGTTTGCCTAAATGCATGAGTATCCTCTTTTTCCCTCAGGGAAATATTTGAAATCCTGAACCGGATTGTAAAGTCAAAGCCCGTTGGCTGGCAACGGGCTTTGTTTGGAATTGTGAAATCCTTTCCCTCATCCTAACCTTCTTCCAAAGGGAGAAGGAATTTCCCTCTCCTACAAGGAGATGGTTAAGGATAGGTTAAATTTAATCCCTCCCGACCTCCCTTTAAAAAAGGGAGGAGACTTCATTTTTTATTTGAAGTGGGAAGTCCCTCTTTTGCAAAGGGGGATTTAGGGGGATTAAATTAAACCACCAAGTTCACTAGCTTATTCGGCACCACAATTTCTTTCTTGGTTGGACCAGTCAGGAATTGTTGAACTTCAGGCAAGGCTTTCGCTTGCGCAAGAATGTCATCTTTAGATGCATCCACAGACACTTCAAGTTTGCCACGAAGTTTACCGTTGACCTGAACCACGATGGTTTGGGTATTACGAGTCAATGCAGATTCATCCACTTGTGGGAACTGCGCTTGAGTTAACTCGATTCCAAACTGAGCCAATAAAGTCTGACTTAAATGTGGTGCAAATGGCGCAAGTAAAATTAAAAGCGTAGTGATCGATTCACGTGCTACAGCAACGTCATTATCATCTTTCGCTTCAAACTTGTTGTTCGCATTTAACAGTTCCATCATTGCTGCAATCGCAGTGTTGAATGCGTGACGACGTTCGATGTCATCACCCACTTTCTGAATGGTTTCGTGAGTCTTACGGCGTAAGTCTTGCGCAGCTGTAGAAAGAGCGGCTTTATCGAATTCAGTCGCAGTATTACCTTTTTCAAGGAAACCTGTTGCCAAACGCCATACACGTTTCAGGAAGCGGTTTGCACCTTCAACACCGGCATCAGACCATTCAAGTGATTGATCAGGTGGTGCAGCAAACATCATGAACACACGTGCAGTATCTGCGCCGTATTGGTCAATAATCGCTTGCGGGTCGATCCCGTTGTTTTTCGATTTCGACATCTTCTCTTGACCGCCAACGACAACGTCTTGACCATCTTCTTTGTATTTCGCAGAAGTGATACGACCTTTTTCGTCTTTTTCAAGCTCGATGTCCGCAGGGTTGAACCATGTTTTCTTACCTGATTCCGCTTCGCGGTAATACGTATCAGCAAGCACCATACCTTGGGTTAACAAGTTAGTGAACGGTTCGTTACCTTGTACCACACCTTCATCACGCATCAATTTGTGGAAGAAACGTGCATAAAGCAAATGTAGAATCGCGTGTTCAACACCACCGATGTATTGATTGACAGGAAGCCAGGTTTGACCCGCTTCAGGTTTCACCATGCCATCGGTAAAGTCTGGAGATGCATAACGTGCATAGTACCAAGAAGATTCTACGAATGTGTCTAGCGTGTCTGTTTCACGACGCGCATCGCCACCACAGCAAGGACAAGTGGTTTCGTAGAATTCAGGCATTTTGTTCAGTGGGTTACCTGAACCATCTGGAACCACGTCAGTTGGCAGTACAACAGGAAGCTGGTCTTCAGGCACTGGAACTTGACCACACGTGTCACAGTTGATCATTGGAATTGGACAACCCCAATAACGTTGACGAGAAACACCCCAGTCACGTAAACGGAATTGAACTTTCACGTTGGCAAGACCTTGTGGTTCTAGTTTTGCCAAGAAAGCATCAAATGCGCCTTGGAAATCTAAACCATCAAATTCACCTGAATTAACCAGTTTACCTTCTTTAGAACCGTACCATTCTTGCCATTGTTTTGCATCAAACTCGCTATCATCAGCACCTTTGGCATCAATCACTTGCTTGATGGTTAAGCCATATTTATTGGCAAATTCGAAGTCACGTTCATCGTGTGAAGGCACCGCCATCACCGCACCTGAACCATAAGACATCAATACATAGTTTGCAATCCAAACAGGAACTTCTTCACCTGTTACAGGGTGCTTTACAGAAAGACCTGTTGCCATGCCTTTCTTCTCGGCAGTCGCTAGATCCGCTTCTGCCACAGAACCCATACGGCATTCTTCAATGAATGCTTGAAGCTCAGGATTATTTTCTGCTGCTTTCAATGCCATTGGATGTTCTGCTGCAACTGCAACATAAGTTACACCCATTAAAGTGTCAGCACGTGTGGTGAATACTGTTAAACCATCTGCATAGATGTCTGGATTCGCTGAAGGGAAGGTAATGTCCATCCCTTGTGAGCGACCAATCCAGTTACGTTGCATGGTCAAGACTTGTTGTGGCCAACCGTCTTTGAGTGTGTCTAAGTCATCCAATAATTCTTGCGCATAGTCAGTAATGCGGAAGTAGTACATTGGGATATCACGTTTTTCAACCAATGCACCTGAACGCCAGCCGCGACCATTTTCAACCTGTTCATTGGCAAGAACGGTCTGGTCTACTGGGTCCCAGTTGACTGTAGAAAGTTTACGGTAGATCAGGCCTTTTTTATAAAGCTGAACGAATAGCCATTGTTCCCAGCGATAGTATTCTGGTGTGCAGGTTGCGAATTCACGATCCCAATCTACAGACAGGCCAAGTTTCTTCAACTGATTACGCATGTAATCAATATTTTCGAACGTCCATTTTGCAGGAGCGACCTGGTGTGCAATAGCAGCGTTTTCTGCAGGAAGACCGAAAGCATCCCAGCCCATTGGTTGTAATACAGTTTCACCTTTTAAACGGTGGAAACGACTGATTACATCACCAATAGTATAGTTACGCACATGACCCATATGCAGTTTGCCACTTGGGTAAGGGAACATCGAGAGGATATAACGACGTGGACCTTCTATAGTGTCGGCAACTTTAAAGGCTTTGCGAGATTCCCAGTCCTGTTGGACTTGAGGCTCAATCGCACTGGCTTGGTATTCTGAGTCAATGTGAGTAGTCATATACGTAATACAAGAGAACGGTTAAAAAATTATGAGGCACAGCATAGCGCAAAATGCACTTATAGTGAATTTTGCGGATGGGATTCTGCAGGAAAAATCTAAATTGACAGACGAGTATGATTAGAAAGCTACACGCTCAGACTGACCACGTTGTAAAGCTTCATTGGCTTCACGCTGTTGCTGCTCATTTTCAGAAACGACAGGCACAGGTGCAGATGAATTTGAGTTACCCGTTTCGGTCTGGTTCTCATTTTCGGTTGTTCTTGATGGTGTAGGCGCGGAATTGGTCCAGCCATAGGTTTCTACTTTGCTTTTGTGCTTGGCATTTTTAGGAGGCGGGGTTTTAGTGTAGTGAGTCACGCCTTTGGCATCTACCCATTTATAATATTCAATCGCTAAAGCAGAGCTGCTCGCTACACCTAAAACAAGCGTAGTAGCAAAATTTAATGCGGTCAGGAAAGATCTTTTCATCAGTAAAAGTCCTGAAAATTTCAAGCGGTTAAATAGAGTTTTTATTGTAGAGAGTTTTTTGCCATAAGATGATTTTTAATTCAATTAATTTTGTGATCAGTAGTGGTTTTATGTTTCAAGCTAATGCTAAAAAAGAGTAATTTTATATAAAAAGAAATTTATTTATAAACAGTTGCATTGAATTTCTTAAAAATTCATTCAATTTTTTTATATAAGACATATTAAAAATTTATAAAATTAAAGTTTTAAGTATATGAAATTTATTGATTTAAATTAAAATTTTAAAGCTAAAAACCACAGTTAAAGTCGAAATTGTCTGTAAAAGCAGCAAATTTTAGACGTATAAACAATAATAGCCTGTTTTTTAAACTTGACTTTACAGACTGAAAACACAAGAATGCTGCAGTAGTTTTATATGCCTTAGATCGATCACCCTTCGAACAAGTGTCATTTCATGCAGTGGGCGATTTCTCTAGCCGAGAAATTGAACAAAGCTAAGCAAAATATGTTTATCCCAACATGTTTTAGGTCTTGTATTGCTCGAACAGTAAAGAGACCAGATTTTTTTTCCTATTGCTATGAAAACTATGAAATTTATGTGCTATAACAGTGCAGACAGTTAATGAATGAACACTGCAAATGCCTCCCATTTGTGCAGTGAATAATATTAGGGTGAATCACGTTGGAACTTTTATCTGGTGGTGAAATGCTCGTTCGCGCATTAGCGGATGAAGGCGTTGAACATGTTTTTGGATATCCAGGCGGCGCAGTTCTACATATCTACGACGCGCTATTTCAACAAGACAAAATTAATCATTACCTCGTACGTCACGAACAGGCTGCCGGCCATATGGCAGATGCATACTCGCGCGTAACAGGTAAAACTGGTGTCGTGCTTGTGACATCAGGTCCGGGCGCAACCAATACCGTAACTCCAATTGCAACAGCTTATATGGATTCCATTCCAATGGTGATCCTGTCTGGTCAGGTTGCAAGCCATTTGATCGGTGAGGATGCGTTCCAAGAAACTGATATGGTCGGTATTTCTCGCCCAATCGTTAAGCACAGCTTCCAGGTTCGCCATGCCAGCGAAATTCCGGCAATTATCAAAAAAGCATTCTATATCGCGTCATCTGGCCGTCCAGGTCCGGTGGTTGTTGATATTCCTAAAGATGCAACTAACCCGGCAGAGAAATTTGCTTACGAATATCCTGAAAAAGTGAAGATGCGTTCGTATCAACCACCATATCGTGGTCACTCAGGTCAAATCCGTAAAGCGATTGATGAACTGATTCATGCGAAACGCCCAGTGATTTACTCAGGCGGCGGCGTGGTTCAGGGCAATGCTTCAGCACAATTAACTGAGCTTGCACATCTATTGGGTTACCCGGTTACCAATACCCTGATGGGCCTTGGTGCATTCCCGGGCGATGATCCACAATTCATCGGCATGTTGGGTATGCACGGAACTTACGAAGCCAACATGACCATGCACAATGCAGACGTGATTCTGTGTGTAGGCGCGCGTTTCGATGACCGTGTAACCAATAACCCGGCGAAATTCTGCCCGAATGCGAAAGTCATTCACATTGACATCGATCCGGCGACCATTTCTAAAACCATCATGGCGCACATTCCAATCGTGGGTGCAGTAGAACCTGTGCTGAACGAAATGCTGAACCAGTTGAAGCAAATGAATGTGTCCAAGCCAAATCCTGAAGCGATTGCGGCATGGTGGAAACAGATTGATGAATGGCGTCAGGTTCATGGCTTGAAGTTCGATGTACCGACTGATGGTTCGATGAAGCCTCAGCAAGTGGTTCGTGCTCTAGACAAAGTCACCAATGGCGAAGCGATCATTACCTCTGACGTTGGTCAGCATCAGATGTTCGGTGCATTGCATTATCGCTACAAGCGTCCTCGTCAATGGATCAACTCTGGTGGTCTAGGTACCATGGGTGTGGGTCTGCCATATGCAATGGCGGCTAAGCTTGCATTCCCAGATCAGCAAGTGGTTTGTATTACTGGTGAAGCGTCTATTCAGATGTGTATCCAGGAACTTTCTACCTGTAAGCAATATGGCTTGAACGTTAAAATTCTATGCCTGAACAACCGTGCCCTGGGTATGGTGAAACAGTGGCAAGACATGAACTACGAAGGCCGTCACTCTAGCTCTTATGTAGAGTCTTTACCTGACTTTGCAAAATTGATGGAAGCTTATGGTCATGTAGGTATTCAGATTGACCATGCAGACGAGCTTGAGTCTAAGCTTGAAGAAGCGATGGCGATCAATGACAAGTGCGTATTTATTAACGTAATGGTTGACCGTACAGAACACGTATATCCAATGCTGGTTGCGGGTCAATCGATGCAGGATATGTGGTTAGCAAAAGGGGAGCGCACGAAATGAGACATATTATCTCTGTACTCGTAGAAAACGAAGCAGGCGCGCTTTCTCGCTTGGTAGGTTTATTCTCACAACGCGGCTACAACATTGAAACATTGAACGTTGCGCCAACTGAAGACCCAACACTTTCACGTCTGACTTTGACGACTTATGGTGATGATCACAAGATCGAACAGATCACTAAGCAGCTGAACAAGCTGGTAGAAGTGGTTAAAGTGGTGGATCTGTCTGAAGGTGCGCATATTGAACGTGAATTGATGTTGATCAAAGTGAAAGCTTTAGGCGCAACCCGTGATGAAATCAAACGTACGACCGATATTTTCCGTGGTCAGGTGGTTGACGTAACGCCAACAACTTACACGATTCAAATCGCGGGTACGACTGAGAAAATCGACGGTTTTATTGATGCATTAGCGGAAAACACGATTCTGGAAGTGGTGCGTTCAGGCGTATCAGGTATCGCACGCGGCGAAAAAGTACTAACCATCTAAATTTTCTAAATTATTTCCTCATTCTAATAAGAAGGGGGCTTCAGGCAATGTGATCAAGGATCATTGCCTGATGAAACGGACACACAAGCATTTAAGCGGAGACAGCAATGCAAATTTTTTACGATAAAGACTGCGACTTATCTATTATCCAATCTAAGAAAGTAGCAATCATTGGTTACGGTTCACAAGGTCACGCACACGCGCTTAACCTTAAAGATTCTGGCGTTGACGTAACTGTTGGTCTACGCGCGAATTCTACTTCTTGGAAAAAAGCTGAAAACGCTGGTCTTAAAGTTGCTGAAGTTCCTGCTGCTGTAGCTCAAGCTGACGTAGTAATGATCTTGACTCCAGATGAGTTCCAAGCTCAACTTTACCGCGACGTGATCGAGCCAAACATCAAAGAAGGCGCGACTCTTGCATTTGCTCATGGTTTCTCTGTTCTTTATAACCAAGTTGTTCCACGTAAAGACCTAGATGTAATCATGGTTGCGCCTAAAGCTCCTGGTCACACTGTACGTTCTGAATACCAACGTGGTTCAGGTGTTCCTGACTTAATCGCGATCCACCAAGATGCTTCTGGTAATGCTCGTAATGTTGCGCTTTCTTACGCTTCAGGTGTAGGTGGCGGCCGTACTGGTATCATCGAAACTTCTTTCCGTGAAGAAACTGAAACTGACTTGTTCGGTGAGCAAGCAGTTCTTTGTGGTGGTGCTGTTGAACTGGTTAAAATGGGCTTCGAAACTCTGGTTGAAGCTGGTTATGCGCCTGAAATGGCTTACTTCGAATGTCTACACGAACTTAAACTGATCGTTGACTTGATGTTCGAAGGCGGTATCGCGGACATGAACTACTCAGTATCTAACAATGCTGAATACGGCGAATACGTAACTGGCGTTGAAGTAATCAACGAACAGTCTCGTGAAGCAATGCGTAATGCGCTTAAACGTATCCAATCTGGTGAATACGCGAAGATGTTCATCCAGGAAGGTGCGTTGAACTACCCATCTATGACTGCTCGTCGTCGTCAAAACGCTGCACACGGTATCGAACAAACTGGTGCTAAACTGCGTGCGATGATGCCTTGGATTCAAGCAAACAAAATCGTAGACAAAGAAAAGAACTAAGTTCTAATTTCTGAGTTACAAGGCCCTTGTTTTATAACAGGGGCTTTTTTATATCTTGTAAAAATGACTGACATCCGTAAGCGTCCGCTGAACACACCTTATGAATTCGTCCTATAAGCCTTAATTTAGTCCTCACTTAAAAACAAGTGGGAACTTAAATTTATGACTACAAATAACCAGACATCCATCGCATCTCTTACGATAAAACGAAGAACATATAGTGCTGAATTTAAACAGCAGATCGTTCAGGCGTGTAAAGCATCGGAGGTTTCAATTGCTTCGGTCGCTTTGCAACATGGATTGAATACAAATCTTGTATCCAAATGGATTCGCTTAATTGATGCTAAGCCAGGGAATGATCGCTCACTACTACCGAATAAACCTGCATTTATTGCCTTATCTTGCTCTGCACCATTAGATCCTATTTCTACTGGCATGTTAACGGTTCAAATTACTTTACCCCACTCAAAAGCAGAAATTGGCTTGAAATGGCAAGTATCAGAAATGTCTGCTTTAGCAAAATTACTCAAGGCACTTACAACATGATCCGTATCGATGAAATCTGGTTGTCTACTCAGCCCATGGACATGCGTGCAGGTATGGATACGGCCATGGCTCAGGTGGTGAGAGCCTTTGGCTACATCAAACCGCATTGTGCTTACCTGTTCTGTAATAAACGTGGCCATCGCATGAAAGTGCTGGTACATGATGGACTGGGGATCTGGCTGTGTGCTCGGCGGTTGGAACAGGGAAAATTTCACTGGGCTAAAGTTCACCAGGGTGAAAGCGTAGCCCTCAGCCCAGAACAGTTACAGGCACTGATCCAGGGTTTGCCTTGGCAGCGCATTGGACGACAGCAAGTGGTCACAATGCTCTAAACTAGCTTGGTCCAAGTTGCTATTCTCCAAACGTTCTATTTCATTCTTCTCATGACCTCAGGCATACTGCGGTCATGAATACACTGCCTGATTTAAGCCAACTGACCCATGAACAACTGCTGGAATTTACTAGACAGTTGGCAATGCAACATCAGTCTCTGGCACAATCAAACCAGCAATTAGATGCCAAAGTTCAGCATCTTGAAGTATCCAATCTGCAATTAGATGCCAAAGTTCAGCATCTTTCCATTCTCAATCAAAAATACGAGCATGAACTTGCGCTGTTTAAAAAGCACAAATTCGACAGTAAAAACGAACATCTCACCGCAAAACAAATCCATCTCTGGGATGAAGCGGTCGAAGAAGATATTGCCGCTGTTGATCTGGAACTGGAACGGCTGAATGCAGATAAAACTGATGCAGCGACACACAAAGCCACAGTCAACAAACCTAAACGTCGACTGCTGCCCGATCATCTACACACCATCCGTATTGAGCATGAACCTGCATCAACCCAATGCAGTTGTGGCTGCCAGTTACGTCGTATCGGCGAAGATATCAGTGAAAAACTGCATTTCAGACCGGCACAGTTCTATAAGGAACAGCATGTACGTGGCAAATGGGTCTGTGATCAGTGTGACACCCTGACTCAGCAAGCGATGCCCGCCTATGTGATTGATAAAGGTATTGCCAGTCCTGAACTGCTCAGCCATGTGCTGGTATCGAAGTATGCCGATCATTTGCCGCTGTACCGTCAGCGCCTGATCTATCAGCGGGCGGGCATTGATCTGTCCAGATCCACGTTATCTGACTGGATTGGTCGCTGCGGTGTAGAACTGGAACCTCTGGCCAATGCCTTAAAACAGGTGGTGCTGCAACAGCGGGTGATCCATGCCGATGAAACACCAGTCACCATCATGCGGATGGGTGATGATGAGAAAAAACCGAAGAAAGGTTATGTCTGGGCCTATGCCACTACACAGTACAATCCAGTTCAAGCGGTGATCTATGACTTTCAGGATAGCCGTTCAGGTCAGCATGCAGAAGAGTTCCTGAATGGCTGGCAGGGCCATCTGGTCTGTGATGATTACAGTGGTTATAAAGCACGCTTTAAATCAGGCGATGTCATTGAGGTGGGCTGCATGGCGCATGCGCGTCGTAAATTCCATGAGCTACATGTGACTGGGAAAAGTCAGATCGCTGAACAGGCATTAGTGCTGATTCAGAAACTGTATGCGATAGAAGCAGAACTCAGGAAAAAGACCGATAGTACAGCAGAACACCGCCGCGAATACCGACAACAGCATAGCCAACCGGTGATGCAACAACTGTATGAATGGCTCAACCAGCATCAACTGACGGTGCCATCGAGTTCTCCAACCGCCAAGGCCATCAATTACACTCTGAAGCGTTGGCCAGCTTTAAGCCGCTATCTGGATGATGGCAATCTACCGATTTGCAATAATTGGGTGGAAAACCAAGTGCGGCCTTGGGCGTTGGGACGTAAGAACTGGTTATTTGCAGGTTCGCTGCGTAGTGGTCAGCGAGCGGCAAACATCATGACTTTAATCCAGTCAGCAAAGCTGAATGGGTTGGATCCGTATGCCTATTTAAGTGATGTGCTGAAAAGATTGCCGACCCATAAAGTGACCCAAATAGAAGAATTGCTACCACACCGCTGGAAATCCAACTCAAATTAAAAAATAGACATGGGGTTCAGCGGACGCTTACTGACATCCTTAGTTAAAATTGTGTGTCTCAAAGAAAGGAAAGCAGTGGTTTTCATTCCTTGCGCTTCATTCAAAGCAATGCTTTGCTTCCTTGCACTTCGTACAAAACAGTGTTTTGTACTCGTTCATACCTTGGATTCAAGCAAACAAAATCATAGATAAAGAGAAAAACTAATTTCTTGAATCATTTGATTTGAATGCGAAAACCCACTCACTAGAGTGGGTTTTTATATAGTCAAATAATAATTTAAATAAATATAAGAAGATAAGATGAAAGATCGAACTGAATTTTTAATATGGAAAATCATATCTATGCTTGGACTGAAGTGGGAGTAGGTGATTAAGAGCTTGAGCAATGTGGAGTCGAATTTAAAAATACCGAAACTTTATAGCAACAAATCCAAACGATTATTTATCGTGATGTATTGGGGATTTAGCTGGTTTTCATTAAGTTTATTGTTAGCTGTCTTAATTCCAATTTTATGTTTATTGTTTGGAGTAGATTTGTTGCCTGACTGGGAATTTGAGGATAAAAGGTGATCTCAAAAAATAAATCATATCCCAAAATGGCAATTATTTTATAAGTTGAATCCATCGGCATGAATCAGGTATTTAATCGGTTATTAGTTGAGCAGAAGTATAGTAAAGAAATTGAAAAGGCAGATAGAACAGGCGTAAAGCATCAGCAAGTTTAATAATGTAAGAAATATTCAGCTCCCATAAATCAATTCATAAAACAGTCACACCTTAATTTCATACTTGATCAAAAGTATGGATAGTTATATCTCTTTAACTTTTAAATGCTTTGAAATAACCAAATTTTGAGTAAGAGCAAGGCAAGAAGCGGCTTCCAGATACATTTTCACCAAAGTCTTGGGCGCTATAACTGCACTATACTCGAAGCACATTCGATCCTTCTCAGGTTTTGTTAAAGGCTAGATAATTATTCTCAAAGAATGAATTGAATGTGGTAATTCAGACTTATTTCACTGAATACCAGTATAAATAAATTATCTATTAACAGTTCAGGGATAGGTCGGATTGAAAGCTTAGAAAATATAGTGCAGGAGGCGATGGCCAGCGGTGGAGCAATGATCGCTAATGATCATGGATGTACTTGTTTACAGCTGCAACATGATCGGAAAAGTTGGCTGAGTAGGTTGGGATAGTAGTAAGAATTCATCTGTTAGATGTTTGAATTAGGCGATTTATAACGATTACAGAAGGATGCAGGTATTAAGAAACTAAAAAAGGTGAATAGCGATTATCTCATGCGTCAATTTGAACAAGCTCTATTTTTCAGTCGTACAAAACCTGAAATGCAGGGCATAAAACAATAAGAGCTCTACAATGAAATTTCAGAATGCAAAATTAAAGTTTTTAGAAATTGATTTAAAAGGCTGTATTTATCTTAATCATTTTTCACATTCAGAACGCATTGCGGCTTTTTTTAAAATCATTAGCCGGTTGGGCAATGGCGTATTCTGGTATTTGATGCTCATTGCCGTCTGGCTGATTCAGGGTCTGATGTATACCTTACAGATTGTTTATCTGGTGTTTGGCAGTATGGTTGGGACCCTGATTTATAAACTCTTAAAAACCAAAACAGTACGGCCACGTCCTTACCAGGTGCATCAGGTGATTCGGCTTTGTGAGCATCCGCTGGACCATTTTAGTTTTCCTTCGGGACATACCTTGCATGCGGTGATGGTCACAATCGTACTGGGTTATATCGTACCTTTCTTGCTGTTTTTAATGTTGCCATTTGCCATTCTGGTGGCGATCTCTCGAATGGTTTTAGGCTTGCATTATCCGAGTGATGTGGCGGTAGGAGCCATATTGGGCGCACTGGTAGCCACCATGATTGTATTTACGGCACCTTTTTTTAATATCATGTTGTAAAAAATTACGAGATGATCTGGCAAAGGCTCGCAGAAATTTGCAGATTTGCTAAAGTACTACATCACAGTAAATAGGCTTAGGAATAGACATGGGTTTACGTTGGACTGATACCCTCGATATCGCGATTGAATTGTATGAAGCGCATCCAGACGTGGATCCGCAATGGGTTCGCTTTACTGACCTGCATGCCTGGGTATGTGCACTTCCTGATTTTGAAGATGATCCAACCAAATCAACCGAAGGGCTTCTGGAAGCCATTCAAATGGCATGGATTGACGAAGCACGTTAATTGCCAATTGAAAAAAGCAATTTTTTTACAGTTTAAAGGCAGAAAAAAGTCCATTATTCGGTATAATGCGGCAAATTTTCATGTCAACAATTGACTTAAGGAGCCAATCATGGCTATTGAACGTACATTATCTATCGTAAAACCAGACGCAGTTGCTAAAAACCACATCGGTGACATCTTTGCTCGTTTCGAAAAAGCAGGTCTTAAAATCGTTGCGACTAAAATGAAACACCTGACTCAAGCTGAAGCTGAAGGCTTCTACGCTGAGCACAAAGAACGCGGTTTCTTCGGTGACCTAGTTGCATTCATGACTTCTGGTCCAGTTGTTGTTTCAGTTCTTGAAGGCGAAAACGCTGTTCTTGCTCACCGTGACATCCTTGGCGCGACTAACCCTAAAGAAGCTGCTCCTGGTACAATCCGTGCAGACTTCGCTGTAAGCATCGACGAAAACGCTGCTCACGGTTCTGACTCTGTAGCATCTGCTGACCGCGAAATTAACTACTTCTTCGCGCAAACTGAGATTGCTCCACGTACTCGTTAATACGCAGTATTCAAACCAGATAAGTGTTATTATACTTATCTGGTTTTTTTATTCTCTGAATAATTCTTTGCTCAGATATTGAGCTTCTCCTTTCATCTTTAGACATGGTTTAGGTATACACATGAGTACTGAAGTGGTCGCTACATCAGCAGTTTCTGATGCACAGCAACAATCTCCGTCCACTCCTGCACAGCAAAATTCTGTGGAAAAAGTGAACTTACTAGGCATGTCACGTCCGCAAATGGAAAAATTCTTCGAAGATATGGGCGAGAAGAAGTTCCGTGCCGGTCAGGTGATGAAATGGATTCATCAGTATTTCGTGACTGATTTTGCCGAGATGACCAATATCTCAGGCAAGCTGCGTGAAAAACTGGAAAAGATTTGTGAAATTAAAGCGCCAGAAGTGGTGCATAAAAACTATTCCAAAGACGGTACCCGTAAATGGGTATTCCGTGTCGGTGATGGTGACGGCTCTCTGGTTGAAACTGTCCTGATTCCGGCAGAAGACAAGACCGGCTCACGTAAGACCCTGTGTATTTCTTCACAAGTAGGCTGTGCCCTGGACTGTTCATTCTGTTCAACCGGTAAGCAAGGTTTCCAGCGTGACCTGACTCAAGCTGAAATCATCGGTCAGTTGTGGATGGCAAACTACTCCTATATGGAAGAAGTGCCTGTGGCTGAGCGTGAGCGTTCAGTGACCAACGTGGTGATGATGGGTATGGGCGAGCCATTGCTGAACTATGACGCTGTATTAAATTCTATGCGCATTATGCTGGACGATTTTGCTTATGGCATGTCTAAACGCCGCGTGACGCTTTCAACGTCTGGTGTCGTGCCGAAAATTGACCAGTTGGCACAAGATATTGATGTGGCTTTGGCGATCTCATTACACGCAACCAATGATGAACTGCGTAATGAACTGGTGCCAATCAACAAAAAATATCCGCTAGAGCAGCTTATTGCCGCTTGTCAGCGTTATATCACTAAAGATGGTAATGAAAGTGCGCGTAAGCACGTAACCATCGAATACGTAATGCTGGATGGCGTAAATGACAAGCCTGAACATGCCCAGCAGATGATCAAGCTGCTCAAAGATCTGCCAAGCAAGATTAACCTGATTCCATTTAACCCGTTCCCGCATGCGCCATATGGCCGTTCAAGCCGTAACCGGATTATTTCTTTCCAAAAAACTTTGTCTGATGCCGGTTTTGTGTGTACGATTCGTCAGACACGTGGTGATGATATCGACGCTGCGTGTGGACAACTGGTAGGACAAGTCGCTGACCGTACCCGTCGTGCGGAACAGTGGAAAAAGAAAATTGCGCAGTCCAACGAGATTATGCGCTCACAAGGATAACAAGAGGTCGCCAATTGAGTAATCTGACATCTAAACTTGCTTTGGTTTCAGTAGTATGTGGGTCTTTGGTTTTAACTGCGTGTCAAACGCCAGATCTGGGTCAGAAGGACCCGGAAAAAGCCACCAAGGTTCGTACTCAGTTGGCGGTTGAATATCTTAAAAACGGTGATCTGGATTCAGCTAAACGTGCGCTGGATCAGGCACTGGAAACTAATCCGCGTGATTCGCAAGCCAATATGATGATGGGCGTGCTGCTTCAGCAGGAAGGCAGCAAACCTAATCTTGAAAAGGCCGAAGGTTATTTCAAGCGTGCAATTTCGGCAGATCCCAAAAATGCCCAGGCACGAAATAACTACGGCACCTATTTATATCAGCTTGAGCGCTATAAAGATGCGATCGAGCAGTTCGAAATTGCCGGCGCAACTTTAGGTTATGACCAGCGATTTCGTGCCCTTGAAAATATGGGACGGATTTACCTGAAACAGGGTGATTTGGTGAATGCTGAAAAATCATTCAAACAGGCACTACAGGCTAATCGCGCTTCGTATATATCAATGTTAGAGTTGGCAGAAATTTTTTATCTGAACCAGCAGTTCCCGGCCGCGACTCAAATGTATGAACAGTTTGTACGTGGCGCGGGGCAGAAAAACCAGAGTGCCCGTGCGCTCTGGATTGGCATTCGCACTGCGCGTGCCAGTGGCGATCAGTTAGGCATGCAGGTATTGGTCAATCAATTACGTGCATTGTTCCCTGAAAGCCCGGAATACCAACGTTATTTGCAATTACAGTACAGTACTGAGGCCGTATGGAAGTAAATCCTAATTCAGATTCGAATAATTCGAGCGTAGCTCCAAACGCGTTAGGAAATGTTCAGCGTCCAGGTGAGTACTTACGCAAGATTCGTATTAATCAGCAACGTGAGCTTGAAGACATTGCCAAAGAACTCAATATTCCGGTAAAGACCCTGAATGCCTTGGAAAAGGATGATTATAAATCTTTGCCTGAAGCGACCTTTATCAAGGGCTATTACCGCACCTATGCCAAATATCTCGGTGTCGATGCTTCTAGCCTGATTCAGCGTTTTGATGAAATTTATGCCAATGATACCGGTATGGTTGCAACGCACGCCCTGAAAGATTCTCCAATCAAGATCATGGGTAAATTGCCAGGTTCAAAACGTGATCGTAACCGCAAATGGTTAAAGCGTGGCCTGATTGCACTGGTTATAGTACTGATCTTGGGTGCACTGGTCGCCATGATCCAGAACTGGTCAGAGAGCAGCGAGAATAGTGCCGAAGTTGCGGACACCTCTTCTGATGTCGAAATTTTAAATCTGGATGCCGGTGCTGCCATGTCCGGTGATCAGCTCAAGCTTGATTTTAGCCGTCCGACCTCTGTGCATATTGTAGATGCAGGTGGTAACGTGCTGGCCACTGGTCGTCAGGCGTCTACTATAGAGCTGAACGGTGAAGCGCCATTCCAGATCCGACTGGATGATGCGACAGCAGTATCACTCAGTTTAAATAATGAAAGTATTGCATTGTCACCTTATACGGTTAACGGAAAAGCAGATTTCCGTTTATCACGTTAATGGTGAGCAGATAGGGCGAAATCATGATCGTAAATCCAATTCAGCGCCGTCCAACACGTAAAATCCGTGTCGGTTCTGTCTATGTCGGTGGTGATGCACCGATCACTGTTCAGTCAATGACCAATACTGAAACCTGCAATGTCGCAGCAACTGTTGCTCAAATTCAGCGTTGTGTGGATGCAGGCGCAGACATCATGCGTGTCTCTGTTCCAAGTATGGAAGCAGCGGCCGCATTTGGTGAAATTCGTAAGCAAGTTGACGTACCACTGGTCGCAGATATTCACTTCGACTATAAAATTGCGCTGGCTGTTGCTGATCTGGGTGCAGACTGTCTGCGTATTAACCCGGGGAATATCGGTTCGGAAGCCAAGATTCGTGAAGTCGTGGCAGCAGCACGTCATAATGACATTTCTATGCGGATTGGCGTGAATGCCGGTTCACTGGAAAAAGATATCCAGAAAAAATATGGCGAGCCAACAGGTGAAGCATTGCTGGAATCTGCGATGCGTCATATCGACATTCTGGATCGTCTGAATTTCCATGAATTTAAAGTATCGGTTAAAGCTTCAAATGTGTTTTTGACTATGGATGCTTATCGTCTGCTGTCTAAACAGATTGATAATCCACTGCACTTGGGTGTGACTGAAGCGGGTGTGTATCGTACCGGTTCAGTAAAATCAGCGATTGCTCTTGGCGGTCTACTGATGGAAGGCATTGGCGATACCATGCGTATTTCTCTGGCAGCCGAGCCTGAAGAAGAAATCAAGATTGGTTTTGATATCCTGAAATCGCTGGGTCTTCGTTCTAATGGAATTAACTTCATTGCCTGCCCAAGCTGTTCACGTCAGGAATTTAACGTGATTAAAGTAATGCAGACCCTTGAAGAACGTCTGGAAGATGTCCGTGTTCCGATGGATGTGTCTGTGATTGGCTGTAAAGTGAATGGTCCGGGTGAAGCCAAAGAAGCCGATATTGGTGTAGTAGGTGCAAGTCCGCGCTCACTGGTGTATCGTAATGGTGAAAAGAGTCATTTAATCGATACCAATCAACTGGTTGATGAAATCGAATCAATGGTTCGTCAACGTGTTTCCGAGCTTGAAGAAGCCAAATCAAAAGAAATTATTCGCACAAGTTTTTCTGAGTAGATCATGAGTTCAATCGTCGCAATCAAAGGTTTTAATGACATTCTCCCAACGCAAACCCCAGCTTGGAGACGTCTTGAACAGCATCTGTCAGGTCTGATGGATGCCTATGGCTATCAACAGATCCGTTTGCCGATGGTTGAACAGACCAATCTGTTTAAACGTTCGATCGGTGATGCCACAGATATCGTTGAAAAAGAAATGTACACCTTCCTGGACAAAGGTAATCCGCCTGAGTCTCTGACTTTACGTCCTGAAGGAACAGCGGGCTGTGTACGTGCGATGCTGGAACATAACCTGCTTCGTGGTGCAACACCGAAAGTGTGGTATATCGGACCGATGTTCCGTTATGAAAAACCGCAAAAAGGCCGTTATCGTCAGTTCCACCAGTTTGGTGTGGAAACCTTTGGTGTGGCAACACCTGATCAAGATGCAGAGCTGATTCTGATGACTGCGCGCCTTTGGAAACGTATGAGCGTTGCTGACAAAGTTCAACTTGAACTGAATACACTGGGCGAGTCTGATGAACGTGCAGCGTATCGTGCGGCACTGGTAGAGTTCCTGCAAGCGCATAAAGCGGATCTGGATGAAGATTCTCAACGTCGTCTGACGACTAATCCGCTGCGTATTCTGGATTCCAAAGATGCCAAAACTCAAAGCATTCTAGAAAATGCGCCAAAACTTCACGACTTTATGGGTGAAGAAACACTGGCACACTTTAACCAGTTACAACAGTATTTGTCAGATGCCGGTATTAGCTTCGTCATCAATCAGAAACTGGTACGTGGTCTGGACTACTATAACAAAACCGTATTTGAATGGACCACTACTCACTTAGGTTCGCAAGGTACTGTGTGTGCTGGTGGTCGTTATGATGGCTTGGTCGGTCAATTGAAAGGCAAAGCGGATCAATCTGTGCCTGCAGTTGGTTTCGCGATGGGGATGGAGCGATTATTGCTTCTCCTGGAACAGGTGGAAGACAATACGCCAGTACGTGATTGCGAAGTATTCCTGGTTGCCGATCCTGCTTCTCAAGGTAAAGCACTGGTATTGGCTGAACAGATTCGTGATCAATTGGAAGCTGCAGGCAGTAATATTCGTCTGAAAGTCGGCTCTCAGGGTTCAATGAAATCGCAAATGAAAAAAGCCGATCAGGCCGGTGCTTTATATGCAGCCATTATCGGTGAGCGTGAACTTGAAACACAAAGCTTTACGGTGAAAGAGCTGGCGACTGCAGAGCAATCTACTGTGCCATTTGCTGACTTTGTCGCATTTTTCAGTACTAAAATTTCTTCAAAATAATCGATAAAACATTAGGAAAAAGGTAATCGCATGAGCGCAATGACTGATGATGAACAACTTGAAAGTTTGAAATCCTTCACGAAGAAGTATGGTTCTTCGATCATTATCGGGATTCTGGTTGCGCTGATTGCCTTTTTCGGATGGGAATATTGGCAGAAGAAAAACTTGGCAGAATCGCAAATGCAGACTGCCAAGGTTCAGCAATTGATGGATGAAGCACAGGCTGCAGATGGTGATGCTTTTGCCAAGCTGTCTGAAACTGCAGACAAGATTGTTAAAGAAGCACCGGATTCGGCCCAAGCGATTCAAACCCAGCTGGTCATGGCGAAACTGGCTTATGACAAGCAAGATTATGCTGCCGCTGAGAAAGCATTGCAAAAAGTTGAAAACTCTAAAGTTGACGATAAAGGCCTAGTTCAGGTTGTTAAATTGCGTCTGGCTTATGCACAATTAGCACAGAAAAAATATGATGCAGCCCTGAAAACTTTAGATGCAGTCACTGAACCTGCATTTAAAGCAACCGCTGATGAAGCTCGTGGCGATATCTATGTTGCCAAAAATGATATTGAAAATGCCAAAAAAGTATATCAAAGTGCATGGGATGCTTTGATTGAACGTAAAGAAGAACGTCAAATTTTACAAATTAAGCTCGAAAGCGTAGGCGTGTTGGTCGATGACCCGGAAATCGAACGCCCAATTATAGAAACACAAGTGGAAGAAGCTGAATGAACAGAACATATAAAATCACCTGTGCTTTAACTGTTTTAACTCTTGCACTCGCTGGCTGTGCGGGTAAGACCAATAAAGTACCAGAAGTAAAACCGAATCCACTTCCAAAAATCAGTCAGACTAAAACACTTGTTCCTGTATTTTCGACCAGTGTTTCTTCAACAGAGAAGGCTGATCCGCTACGTTTACGTCTGGATGCGGATAACGGAGTCGTATTTGCGATCGACCCTAAGGGTGAAGTCACTGCTTTTAATGGCAAGCAGCGCCTGTGGCAGAAAAAAGTCAGCAAAGATACTTTAAGCTCTGGCGTTGAAGCCGCTGATGGGATCGTGGTGGTTGGCAGTAATAAAGGCCAACTGATCGCACTAGATCAGCAGACTGGTGAACAACGCTGGACTGCACAATTGACTGGTGCCATTTTGGCGCCTTCACTGGTTCATGCAGGTCGCGTAATTACTGTTACTAATGATGGTACTGTATATGCCCACGAAGTGGCTTCAGGCGCTCAGGTATGGACCTACGATTTACCGAATGTCCAGTTTAGCCTGCGTGGCATGGCGGCTCCAGTGCCTTTAGATGCACGTAATGTATTGATTGCGACTTCAAATGCTTATATTTATGCAATCGATGCCCTAAGTGGTGTGCCTAAATTGCAGCGCCGTGTTGCGATTTCTGATGGTCGTTCGGACATTCAGCGTTTGATCGATATTGACGGTGATCCTGTCGTAGCAGGTCAGTTTATTGTGACCACTAGCTATCAAGGTCAGGTGACTGTATTTGATCTGGCTTCACAACAGGTAATCTGGAGTGAAGATGCTAGCAGTATCCAGCGACCGGAAGTGGTTGGTAATGGCGTGTTTGTTGCCCAAACCGATGGTAAAATCAGCGCTTATGAAATTACCACTGGCCAGCCTTTATGGGAAAATGACCAGTTGTTGAATCGTCAGCTGAGCAATCCGGTAATGCTTGGAACTGAACTTGTCGTAGGTGATCTGGACGGAGTACTGCACCTGTTAGATCCATCAACAGGACAGATTATTGGCCGTGCTAAAACTTCTGGTGAAGTGCGTCATTTACGCGTAATTGACAACCAGCTCTATGTTTCGACTCGCAAGGGTGCATTAAGCATCTGGCAGAATCGTTAATTTTTGTTTGGCTTATGCTAAAATAAGCCAACCGTATTTTTTACGCGGGGTGATTGAATATTCAATGCCCCGTGTTTTTATTTATTTTAGGCTTTAATCCTATTCCCTTTTTCTTCCAAAACTTTCTGATGTTCAGGCCATTTTTAGACAGCCTGATATTGAATAAAGGTTAATCTATGAAACCCGTAATTGCGCTCATTGGTCGTCCGAACGTCGGAAAATCAACTCTGTTTAACCAGATAACCAAGAGCCGTGACGCATTGGTGGCAGACTTTGCAGGTCTGACACGCGACCGTAAATATGGTGATGCGATCTATCAAAACAAATCTTTCATTGTCGTAGATACCGGTGGTATCGGTGAAAATGAAGGTGGTATTGACTCCTACATGGCTGAGCAGTCTAAAACCGCGATCCATGAAGCTGACATGATCATTTTTGTGGTCGATGCACGTGCCGGATTACTGGCATCTGATGAACAGATCGCTCGTGAACTGCGTACTTTGGGCAAGAAAGTTTTCCTTGTAGCTAACAAAGTTGATGGTGTACATGCTGAAGCTGCTCTGGTTGAGTTTTATAAACTCGGTATGGGTGAGCCTATGCAGGTTGCTGCCAGCCACGGCCGTGGCGTACAGCAAATGCTGGAAGAAGTACTTGAAGGTGTGCCTGAAGATGAAAGTCCGGAAGAACATGACAAGAATACTGGTCTACGTCTTGCAATTATTGGTCGTCCAAACGTAGGTAAATCGACACTGGTAAACCGTCTATTGGGTGAAGAGCGTGTTGTAGCGTTTGACCAGCCAGGAACGACGCGTGACTCGATCTATATTCCTTTTGAGCGTGATGGTCGTCAATACACCCTGATTGATACCGCTGGGGTACGCCGTAAAGGTAAGGTTGATGAAATGATTGAGAAATTCTCAATTGTGAAAACCTTACAGGCGATGAAAGACGCGCACGTAGTGGTGATCGTGGTGGATGCTCGTGAAGGCATTGTAGAGCAGGACTTGCACCTGATCGGTTATGCGCTGGAAGCTGGCCGTGCCATGGTGATTGCGATCAATAAATGGGACAACATGTCTGAATATGATCGTAAACAATGTAAGCTCGATGTAGAGCGTCGTTTTGACTTTATTCCTTGGGCTAAAATCCACCTGATTTCTGCGTTACATGGTACAGGGGTCGGGGAGATGTATCCATCGATTCACCGTGCTTATGATTCTTCACATCTGAAAGTATCACCAGCGAAGTTGACCCAGATCCTGAATGATGCCACTGAAGCGCACCAACCACCTACTGTACAAGGTCGTCGTATCAAGATGCGTTATGCGCATATGGGCGGACAGAATCCACCGACCATCGTGGTTCACGGTAATAAGGTAGATAAGACACCTGCGGACTATCGCCGCTACCTAGAAAACGTATTCCGTAAAGTGTACAAACTTGAAGGTACACCGGTAAAAATTGAATTTAAAACCTCAGAGAACCCGTTTGAAGGCCGTAAGTCACAATTGGATGAACGTACTGCTGCGCGTCGCCGTCGTTATGTACAAAAATTCAAGAAAGCCGAGAAAAAATTTAAACGTGGTTAATTGCCATATTTAAATAAAAAAGCCTGCAAAAGCAGGCTTTTTTATTTATTCATATTTTAGATTGAGCATTTTTTTGCTTTTTGATAAATACGGATATTTTCAAGATTAGCTAAAGCTACGTCAGCATCGGCTTGAGAAGCAGCAATATTATTTTGATTGTTATTGCCAGTAAAAGCATTGGTAATTTCAGTTGCGTGCGCAACTGTTTGTGATTGACCTGCAAAAGCAGATAATGCACCACTTGCAATACCTGCCAATTTAGAAACAGGATTATTGGCTTGAGCATTCGCCTGGTTGAGTGCATTTTGACTTGCTTCTAAGGTGCGTTCAAAGCTGCGCGCTTCTACTGCCAAATCTGTACAATCTAATCCTTTTAAGTATGTTGTTGAGTAGACACCGTTATTTTGATTTGAAGCATTATTATAATTGGAAGCATAAGCACGGTCTGCACGTGCAACAGCAGCATTCGCCTGTGCGCGGCTACGCTCCATATTTGCTTCAGCCTGATCCATGATTGCGCCGTTTCTAGCTCCCATAACTGCAGTAGCAGCTTCTAGCCAAGAGCCAGCTTGTGTTGAAAATGATAGTGCAGCAATTGCAGTACTGAGTATGATTTGCTTAAAGATATGACCCTCTGTTTTTTCTATGTATAAAATTGTAGTTGGATTGTAACTATTTTTTATTCAATTAAAAATAGCTTGAAAGCTCAATTATTTATTTTGATTTACAGTATATTTTATTGTTTTATTTAAGTTTTATTAAAATATATTTTAAGATATTAGCTATAGTTTGTCAGAGAGGCAATCAGGTTGATTTATACTGAAAGCCCTAAAAGTAACATTTTTTATAAGGGCGACTATTTTTGAAGTTTATTATTCATATTGATTGGATTGCGCTGGCACCACGATTTAGACATTTACAAGACTTAGATCGGAAAACCTATATTCAGCAGCGTAAACAATTAATTTATAACTATCGTAATCAGTTACTTTCAAAACAACTCAATCGACCGGTCCAGTCTTCAGATTTTGCTGCCACCGAATACGGCAAACCCTATCTTCCGGCCTATCCAGACTTTGGCTTTAATCATACTCATAGCCAAAACTTCTATGCATTAGCAACAAGCAAAAGTATTCAGAATTTGGGGATCGATATCGAAGAACTTAATCGAAATGTACGTTTTGAAGCCTTAGCCCAACATGCTTTTCATCCTGAAGAGCTGAAACAGTGGCAAGCATTACATTATGATCCTGAATACTGGTTTAAAGTCTGGACCACCAAGGAGGCAGTCCTAAAAGCGTCAGGACTTGGAATCCGGATAAACCTGAATGAGCTGAATACCCAGATTCATCCACATCAGGATGGAGGACGTTGTGAACATCCAGAAATTGGAATTTATGCCTATCAAAACTATATCTTAGCGGGTTGCATGCTCACTGTGGCCTGGCAAAGCGAGCATTCCTGTAAAGGCCTAAGATTTCCAGCGATTCAGATTCATCAAGCTGTTTAAAAGTAGAGTAAGCCCAAAATATTTCTTATTGTTTGGCAATCATTAAATTACTCAGCCGGTTAACGAACTGTGGACTTATTCGAGATAAGTGAAATAAAAACTTACTCTTGAATCCGACCGGATGATGCGTCACTTGCCAAATTGAATCTTTTAGCTGTGCCAGTTTGAAAATATCCTGCACTACATCCTCAGCTTTTAGATGCACGCCCATTTTTTTGATACTTTCAGCCTGCATATCTTTCACCATTGCAGTGCTAACAAAAAGCGGCATCACATCGAATACCCGAATGCTATATTTTTGCCATTCAATATCCAAGCCTTCAGTCAAACCACGAACCGCAAATTTGCTGGTTGCATAGGAAGCCAGATCCGCTTGGCCATAAATCGCTGATGCTGAAGATAGGTTAATGACCCGAGCAAAGGAAGCCTGCTTTAAATAGGGCAAAGCAGCATAGCATGACAGCTATTCAGGACGCCTTTGATATTCACGTCAAGGGTACGATGGTGATCTGTAATATTGGTTTCTTCAAAAGGACCGGAATATAAAATTCCGGCGTTATTTACCAGAATATTGATTTCACCGGCCCAGGATGCGAATTCAGATAAGGCTCTTTCCCATGAAGTATAATCGGTTACATCCAGAAAGCCGGCTTTGGCATGTTCACCGAGTTGCTGGGCCAATTGTTCTGCCTGTTCATGATTAATATCATAAATTCCGACTTTATAACCTTGCTGGTAAAATAGCTTAGCTGTCGCGGCACCAATTCCTTGTGCTGCACCACTAATCAATATACTGTGCATGTGCTTGATCTCCTTATTGTCTTTTTTTCTTGAGCATAGCAAGAAACAGGCAAAATAATGCGGCTATTTGGTAAAGAAGAGGTTTTACAGTGGAACAATTACTCCAAGTCATGCGTGAGTTACGTGAAAAATGTCCATGGGATCGGCAGCAAACTCCCGAATCTCTGACCAAATATGCGATTGAGGAGGCCTATGAAGTTGAAGCAGCGGTGCGTTCTGGCCAAGCTGATGAGGTGCGGGATGAACTGGGTGATTTGCTCTTACAGGTCGTATTTCAGTCACAAATGTATAGCGAGCAGGGCGCTTTTGATTTTCAGGATGTGGTGCAGGCGATTACCGATAAACTGATCCGTCGTCATCCGCATGTGTTTCAGGCGGAACAGTTTGCACAGCTGAGCCCTGAAGATGTCTCGGTGCTCTGGAAAGAAATCAAGCAGAAAGAAAAACAGGGTAAGCCACGTTCACGTTTGGATGAGGTTAAGCATGCACCCGCACTGCAACAGGCGGATGAGATCCAGAAAAATGTCGCCAAAATCGGCTTTGATTTTCCAGATGTCGCGGGTGCCTATGGCAAGCTGGAAGAAGAACTGGATGAGCTAAAAGAAGCCGTTGCTGGACAAAATTCCGATGAAATACTCGAAGAATTTGGCGACTGCTTATTTTCACTGGTGAATGTTGGTCGTAAACTTGGTGTCTCAAGCGAGATGGCATTATTGGGCACAATCCATAAATTCCGGACCCGCTTTGCCCTGATGGAAGATCAGGCAGAACAACAGCAACTCAACCTGGAAAGCCTGTCATTGGCTGAATTGGATCAGCTCTGGGAACAGGCCAAATTAGAATTAAAACAAAGAGCCGCTCATGAACAAAGTACAACATCGCATAGGTCCGGCATGGATTAATACTGTCCTGCTAGGCATTTGGCTGGCCTATACTTCAATTGAAACAGTACATGCAACTGCAACCGATTATGCAGAATGGAAAGTACGTCAGCAGCAGCATGATGCACGCCTGAAGAAGAAAATTGCTGCTGCTACCCCCGTTTCTGAAAACAATCATTATCTGGCTAAACCTGCATTATCCGCCTCTTCAGCTACTGATAAAATTAGCTTGAATCAGGCCAGTATCGAGCAGTTACAGCAGTTAAATGGCATCGGGCAGAAGAAAGCGGAAGCGATCATTGAATACCGGCAGAAAAACGGTAAATTTAAAACAATTGAAGATATTCAACAGGTCAAAGGAATCGGGCCGGCCTTATTTGCCAAAAACAAGGATAGACTGGCTTTGTAACCCTGCTGAATTTAGCGTAAATAAGCCATCCATCTGAACCATGAGAATGACATAATCAAATTGCCCTTTAGCGGTGTAAGCGATATGATTAGCGTCATCTTAGAATTTTACGTTCAGACGTAGGAGACAGCGTCTTTTGCAAACTTTGCGCGCGTCAAAATGTGGTTTATCAACCGCTCAATTACCTTCTTATATTCTCGATGTGATTGATGCCTTAACTAAGGCAGGCTATGAAGCTTATATCGTAGGTGGTGGTGTCCGGGATCTGATGCTGGGTTTAAATCCCAAAGATTTCGATGCAGTGACCAATGCTACACCAGCTCAGGTTAAAGAAGTGTTCGGACGGCGTTGTCGGATTATCGGACGACGTTTCGAGCTGGCGCATGTCTATTCGGGCCGTGAACTGGTTGAAGTGGCAACTTTCCGTGCGCCTCCTAAAAAAGCGGTGACCTCTGCAGCAGGGATGATCCTGCGCGATAATAACTGGGGCACCATTGAGCAGGATTTTGCTCGTCGAGATTTTTCAATCAATGCCATGTATTATCAGCCACGCAAAGGTATCGTGCTGGATTTTTGCAATGCAGTAGATGATATTAAACATAAAACACTGCGTTTACTGGGTGATCCGACTTTAAGATTTGAGGAAGATCCGGTTCGGATGCTGCGAACTTTACGTTTTGCAGCCAAACTCAATTTCAGTATTGATGAAGCCATTCTGGATATTTTCACTCCGGAAATGACCCAGCTTCTACGTGATGTGTCTCCACACCGTCTCTATGATGAATCGCAAAAGCTATTCACTATGGGACATCTGAATCGTGTGATGCCAATGCTGATCGATTTTGGCATCTGGCGTCAGCTGTTTGCGGATATCAAACCAAACATTACTGCATTTATTGAACTGGCAGCGAAAAATACCGATCAGCGTATTTCAATTGGCAAGACCATCAACCCGGCTTTCTTCTATGCGGTATTGTTGTGGCAACCGTTCCTGGAGCGCTGTGATTTCTATCTGTCCAAAGGTGTAGTGCCGGCGGAAGCACGTGCGCAGGCAGGACTGGATGTACTGAAACGTCAGGCCACTCGTACCGTGATTCCACGCTTTGCGGAAACTTTCATTCGTGAAGTCTGGGAAATGCAAACCCGCTTGCTCAATCCAAAACCACAGCAAATTGAAGCATTATCAGGTCATGCACGTTTCCGTGCCGGCTTTGACTTTTTGTTGCTGCGTGAAAAATCAGGCGATGAAACTGCACAGGGCATGGGAAGTTGGTGGGAAGCCTATCAGCAAATGAGCAGCGATGAAAAAGAGCGTGCCATTGCCCAATATAATCGTCAGCGTGCCAAGAGCCGTCGCAAGGCTTCTCAGGAAGAACATCTGGAACAGCGTCTGGCTGCACAAGATGTAGTAACCGAGATTGAACCTCTGGTGAATGAGCCGGAACCACGTAGCCGTCGTGCGCGTAAAGCCAAATTTGAGAATGAGCGTAGCAAACCGGTTTCTCATGTGGCGGCCGGTGCCAGCGGTGACATTGGTGCAGACCATCCAATTACCAAGCGTAAACGGGTGCAGCGTGATTTAAGCCAGGTTATTTTTGGGCCTACACAATGACAGTGACCTATATCGGTTTAGGAAGTAACCTGGGCGATTCACGCCAGATTCTGGCTGAAGCCGTGCAAAAGCTGGCAAGTCTGGGACAGGTCAAAACCTCGCATCTATATCAAAGCCCACCTATGGGGCCACAAGATCAGCCCAATTATTTTAATGCTGTCGTACAGTTAATTACGGATCTAGCACCGCTGGATCTGCTGGATCGTTTGCAAACCTTCGAACAGGAGGCTGGGCGTGTACGTCTACGCCATTGGGGTGAGCGTACCTTGGATCTGGATCTGCTCATTTACGGTGATGAGCAGATTCAAAATGAACGGTTAACCGTACCGCATGTGGGCGTGCTGGAACGTGATTTTGTATTGGTGCCATTACTGGATATTGATGCCAACTTGCAGCTCAATGGAAATACATTAAAAGACCTGGACATCGTCAAGCAATCAACCTTAAGGGTTTTTGATCGCACGAATTGGGCAAATATTTAATTTTTAATTATTGGCATGTTCGAGAGAACTTCAATAATAGAGGAACATCTTCATGATCAGTCTCAGTGATTTAAGACGATATAAAGCGGAAGGACGCAAATTTTCTTGCCTGACTTGCTATGATGCCAGTATGGCCAAAGCCATGGAAATTGCTGAAGTTGACAGTATTCTGATTGGCGACTCTTTGGGTATGTCGATTCAGGGTCGTGATTCAACCTTGCCTGTGACTGTAGAAGATATGGCTTACCATACCGCAGCGGTTCGCCGTGGCAATCAGCATGCACTGATTATGACTGATCTGCCATTTATGAGTTATGCCACTCTGAATGATGCGTTACAAAGCTCAAAAACGGTGATGCAAGCCGGTGCACAAATGGTCAAGATGGAAGGTGGTACCTGGTTGGCGGAAACCGTTCAGATTCTAACCCGTAACGGGATTCCAGTCTGTGTTCACTTGGGTCTCACTCCACAGTCGGTGCATGTCTTTGGTGGCTATAAGCTACAGGCTCGTACCCGTGAAGCGGCCGATCAACTGATTGCTGACTGTAAGGCGGTGGTTGAAGCCGGTGCAGCAGTGTTGTTACTGGAATGTGTGCCTGCACAATTGGGTCAGGAAATTACTGAACTATTCCCGCATATTCCGGTGATTGGCATTGGAGCAGGGGCAGCCACTGATGGTCAGGTACTGGTCGTTCAGGACATGCTCGGTCTGACCTTTGGCCACACCGCAAAATTTGTACGTAACTTTATGAAAGAACAGTCTGGTGCGACTGCAATTCTGGATGCATTTAAGGCCTATCATGCGGCTGTGTTAGATGGTTCATTCCCAGCACCTGAACAAACATTCCAAGTCGAGTTGTAACATGAAAACAGAAACAACCATCCAAGGATTATCTGCTTCGCTCAATCCTGCACGTTCTGCGCGTAAAATTATTGGTTTTGTCCCGACCATGGGTAACCTGCATCAGGGGCATCTGAATCTGGTGCGTGAGGCGCGTAAACTGTGTGATGTCGTTGTTGTGAGTATTTTCGTTAATCCGATCCAGTTTGGACCAAATGAAGATTTTGATAATTATCCACGTACTTTAGAACAGGATCAGCAGTTACTGGCAGATGTAGGTTGTGACATTGTCTTTGCCCCAACGGTAGAGCAGATGTATGGTAACAAGCCACGTCTAACCAATATCAGTGTGTCTGGTATCACCAATGACCTGTGCGGCTTACAGCGTCCAGGTCATTTTGATGGTGTAGCGGTCGTGGTGACTAAATTATTTAATATTGTTCAGCCCAACTATGCCTTCTTTGGTCAGAAAGACTATCAGCAACTGGCTGTGATTCGTCAGTTTGTTCAAGACCTCAATATTCCGCTGGAAGTGATTGGTGTACCAATTGCCCGTGCTGAAGATGGTCTGGCACTCAGTTCACGCAATGGCTATCTAAGCGAGCAGGAACGTGCGACAGCACCGGTTATTTTTCAAAGTCTGAAAACTGCTGAGCAGCAGTTACATGCAGGTAAAACTTTGGAGGAAGCACTGGCAGGTATCCGCCAAACTTTGACAGATGCAGGTCTGGTAGTGGACTATGTAGAAGCCCGTACACCGGAATTACAGAAAATTGATGAGTTTAATCAGGATGTCGTGATTCTGATCGCGGCAAAATTAGGAAAAACTCGTCTGATTGATAATCTGCAGATCAAATACGCAGCTGGATAAGTAAAAGGATCGTAAGGCATGAAGCGCATTTTAATTATGACAGGACAATCTGGCTCAGGTAAATCTTCTGCATTGCAGGTACTTGAAGACTTGGGTTATTACTGTATTGATAATCTGCCTTTGGCCTTACTTCCTGAAATTGTGGCGAAGCTGGATTGTGAAAATAATCTGGAACAGTTAGCGCTTGGGGTGGATGTACGTAGTACCCGTGCAGATTTGCAGGAATTCGACCATGTATTTGAACAGTTGCAACAGCATGGTACGGTAGATGTCATCTATCTGACCACGCAGGATCAGGAGCTGATTGCCCGTTTCAGTGCATCACGCCGTCCGCATCCTTTGGCTGCTCGTTTTAAGAGCCTGCATCAGTGTATTCAGGAAGAAAAAGTCCTGCTAATGCCGATCCAACTCCGTTCCACAGTGCATATCGATACCACCGATAAAAGCGTGCATGATCTGAAACATACCTTGCTGTACAAGCTGGGGCAGACCGATAACCTGATTGTGATTCTGCAATCTTTTGGCTATAAGCATGGAATTCCTTTGGATGCTGATTATGTTTTTGATGTCCGTCATTTGCCGAATCCGCATTGGGAACTCGAACTGCGCAAATACTCAGGCCTCGATCAATCAGTACAGGAATTCCTGGAGAAAAGTGATCAGGTCGAAGACATGTTTCAGGATATTTATCACTTTTTAGACAAATGGCTGCCGACCTTTGCTGAGGGTCATCGTCATTATATGACCATCTCAATTGGTTGTACTGGCGGCCAACATCGTTCTGTTTATATTGTGGATAGACTAAAAAAAGCGCTTGAGGCAAAATGGTCTATTCAAGTCCTCCACCGAGAAATGAAGCACTGGTCATGATTGATACGACTGTTGACGTAATTAATAAACTAGGTTTACATGCGCGTGCGTCAGGTAAACTCATTGAAGTTACCACCAAATTTCGTTCCAGTATCCAGATTGGCAAGTCGGACAAATTGGTTGATGCCAAAAATATTATGTCCTTGCTGATGCTTGGTGCGGGCAAAGGAACAACTTTACGCTTAGTGATTGAAGGTGCAGATGAGGAAAAGGCTTTATCTGAAATTCAGGCACTGTTTGCGGCAAAATTTTATGAGGCAGATTAATCGTGGCACGTCGACCGAGCAGTTTAACTGAAGAAGACTTTGAATCTTTAGAGGGACGCGCAAGTAAAACCGAACAGAAAAAAGCAGTTCAGCGTATGGCTGCTTTAGGCGCACAGTTGGCAGAACTGAGTGCGAAACAAATTAAAAATTTACCCGTTGAAGAGCGTCTGATTGAAGCTTTGCTGGATGTCCAGCAAATCAGTTCACATGAAGCACGCCGTCGTCAATTTTCACGTATTGGTAAATTACTCCGTAATGAAAATGAAACCGTGATTCTGTCTTATCTGACTCCGAAACAGGGTTTGAAAAAGACAGCACAATTGCAGCGTTGGGTTGACCGTATCGTGAAAGATGGTGATCCTGCGATTAACGAATTTACCAAAACCTATAATGCGACAGAGCGTCATACCTTACGTCAGCATTATTTACGTGTGCATCGTGATCTAAAAAATCAGGCACCGGAAGAAGAAGTGGCAGCCTCAAAGCAAAAGCTGTTTAACTATGTGCAGCAAGTTGCCCTGATTTCAGATAACTGATTGTAATCTGAATTAAAGAAAAGCGACATTTTGTCGCTTTTTTATTCACTCTAATTAATTTTAATTTTTTATAAGAATTCAAGAATGTTCCTATAAGTCATTGTTAACTGTAAAAAAATGTAAACTTTTAATATTTTTGATTACTTAAGAAATAGGTTTTAGTGCATAAATAAACTATTTAAATTTCTCAATATTTTATGATTGTTAAGAATATTTAAAAGGTAGAAATAGATTTAGGTCAAAGTTAATATTATCAGCGCTCTACTTTTCTAGAAAGTGACAATAGGTAGTATCTATATATTTGAAAATTCAAAGGCTTTTATTTACCTGAAGATCAGAAGAAAAGTGAGCTGTTTTTATCTTCGTATAATTTGGATATTAAGGTGATATCGAAACAATTTGAAATGAATTCAGGAATTTCAAATAATTATATGTAATTTTTTATAAGGAGAATATTTTCTCAAGTAATTCTTAATATTTAAATATCAATGCATTGAAACAATGAATGTATCTTTAGAGAAATAAGTTAACAAATCCTTTGGTCCATAAATGAGATTTTAACGTTGAGTAAATATAGAATCTTTGTTATTGATTGTATCAATTTAGTCGGTTGTAATTTTTATTCTCTATTCCATAACATCCAGAGAGGCAGACATGGAACTAAAACTGCTAGAGATCGGTCAGAATACGGAGCAGTTAAGCTCGTGCCGTATATCTCTCATTTTAGGTGTCTATACCTCTGACAATTTATTAGACACCTTCTGTAAAGTCGCGCGTAAAGTACTCGGCGCCAAGACCTGTATCATCGGATTCCATACGGAACCCTATATCTGGCACAGCTGTCCGCTCGGTTTTCGCGGTTTACACGTACCACAGAATGTGGACATCCCTAAATATTTACAAGAAATGGATGTGATCGATCAAAATCATCCTGCATATGCAGAATTATCAGATTACGTAAAAAGCCTTGGTGTCGCCCATCAGCGGCTGGTGGCATTTAATTTAAAATCAGCTCAAGGGCAGTCTTTAGGGCAGGTGGTTTTCTTTGATGATCAGACTGAAGGGTTTGATCAGGAAGATATTATTATTGTTCAGCAATTTGCTGAAACTTTAGTCAAGCGAGTCAAACTGAATGAAGAGCATACTGAACTAAAAGAGTTATACGAACAACAATGTGCACAAAACTTTAGTAAAACCAAATTCTTCCAGATTATTGCTCATGACCTGCGTGCACCTTTCCATGGCCTGTTAGGCTTCTCGGAAGTATTGGCGCAGGAACGTGACACTCTGGATGAATCCAGTATCCAGAGTATTTCTGATTATTTATATGATACGGCTCAATCGACGTATAACTTGTTAGAAAGTCTGTTGACCTGGGCGATGGCAGAGGGTGGACGTTTTGTTTATCATCCGATTAATTATGAATTAAAACAGTCTACTAAAATTGTCTGTGATGTACTGAAAAGTCTGGCGCTGAAAAAGAATATTGAGCTGATTGACCAGGTTCCTGAAGATATCAAGGTACATGCTGATATCAACATGATTACTTCGGTCTTGCAGAACCTGGTATCGAATGCTCTGAAATTTACTCCAGTGGATCAGGGTGGACAGGTGATTCTGGCTGCTGAAATGGAAGGTGAGCAAGTCAAGATCACTGTTCAGGATGCTGGTCTCGGTATGACTGAAGAACAGATGGAAAATCTGTTTAGACCAAATCTCACGGTGAGCTTAAAAGGCACAGACAATGAGAAAGGCGCAGGTCTAGGTCTGGTACTATGTAAGCGTTTTGTAGATCTGAACCATGGACAGATTGCCGTAGATTCTAAAGAAGGCGCTGGAACCACCTTTATTGTGTATTTACCTAAAGTGACCAATGATCATCAGGCATTGGTACTTGAAGATCTGCATACTGAAAAGTCCTGAAAATCATAAATTTCTTTTAAAACCGTTCCCACTCGGCCTGAACTCCTGCTATAACTAAATAAAAGTTTTGAGGGAATCACCGAGTGATGGACGCGGTACAATTGCAGAAAACCTTAAGAGCCAGTCAGTATGCAGAACAGGTATTGGCCAATCATCAAGATCTATTGAATCAGGATTATGCAATTGATCAGTTTCAGGGATCACTCGGCACTGAACAGATTCAAAACTTAATTAAGGCCAATTTATTAAATATCAGTGATGAAACCATGTGGATGCGTAGTTTACGTATTCTACGTGCTCGTCTGATGTTTCGCTGGATCTGGCAGGATGCCAATCAACTTACCAATGTCATCACGCTGACTCGCGAGCTGTCTGATTTCGCCGATGCCTGCATTTGCGCTGCCAAAGAGTTTGCCCGTATTCCTCTAGTCGCCAAATATGGTCAGCCAGTTGGTTATAACGGTAAAGTTCAAGATCTTATTATTATTGCGATGGGCAAACTGGGCGCTCAGGAACTCAACCTTTCCAGTGATATCGACCTGATTTTTGCCTTTGATGAACAGGGTGAAACGGATGGGCGTAAATGCATTGACGTTCAGCAGTTCTGTATCCTATGGGGACAAAAGTTAATCTATCTGCTGGATCATATCACTGCTGAAGGTTTTGTATTTCGTGTCGATATGCGCTTGCGCCCTTGGGGTGATGGTTCTGCTTTAGCCATCAGTCATGCCGCACTAGAAAAATATCTCAGCCAGCATGGCCGCGAATGGGAACGTTATGCCTGGATCAAAGCCCGCATCGTCAATCCGAGTCCAGAAGGTGATGAACTGCTGGATATGACCCGTCCTTTCGTCTTCCGTAAATATGTCGATTACAGTGCTTTCGAAGCGATGCGTGAAATGAAAGCAATGATTGAGCGTGAAGTACAGCGCCGCAATATTGAAGACGATATCAAGCTTGGGGCAGGCGGGATCCGTGAGGTTGAATTTATCGTGCAGGTTTTTCAGCTGATTTATGGCGGAGCCAAGTTAGAGCTGCAAGATCGGCAATGTCTGGTCAGCTTGAATCATCTGGATGAGGCTGAACTTCTGGATGAACAGGCGGTGACTGATCTCGAAGATGCCTATTTATTCCTTCGTCGGGTAGAGCATGCTATTCAGGCGCTGCATGATCAACAAACCCAATGTTTGCCGACTGAGCCAGATTTACGTCAACGTATTGTGGATACTTTAGGCTTTGCAGACTGGTCCGCCTTTATGGAAGTGCTGGATCAAAAACGCGCTAAAGTGATTTACCAGTTTGAGCACTTGATCAAGGAAAATGGACCAGAGCCTCAAGGCAAAAGTTTTTCTCAGTTGGAACAACAGCTGAATGAAGTCTTGGATGATCATGCAAAAAATCTGGTGCATGAATTCTGGCATGGTCATGCCTTAAAAAAATTGCCAGCTAAAGCCATTCAACGTTTAAAAACGTTTTGGCCTTATCTGATAGAGGCGATTCTAGAATCAGATAAACCGCAAGTTGCACTGGTTCGCCTGATGCCATTGGTTGAATCAGTCATGCGTCGTACGGTGTATCTGGTGATGCTGATTGAAAGTAAAGGTGCTTTACAGCGTTTGGTCAAGATGGCGACTGTCAGCCCCTGGATCTGTGAGGAACTTACCCATTATCCGGTATTGCTGGATGAGTTCCTGTCGATGGATTTCGAATTGCCTAAACGTCAGGATCTGGAAGACAGCCTGCGTCAGCAATTGCTCAGAATTGAAATTGACCAAGTCGAAGACCAGATGCGAGTGCTGCGCCTGTTTAAAAAATCCAATGTCCTTGCGGTAGCTGCCAGTGATGTACTGGCAGAAAGTCCTTTAATGAAAGTCTCGGATGCCTTAACAGATATTGCAGAAGTCTCGGTGAATGCTGGGCTGCATCTGGCCTATCAGATTGTGGCCAAACGACATGGTTTTCCGCTGGATGCAGAAGGGCAGCGCTGCTCAATAGAACATACGGCTTTTGCCGTCATTGGCTATGGCAAAGTCGGTGGCATTGAGTTGGGTTATGGTTCGGATCTGGATCTAGTCTTCATTCATTATATGGGTGAGCAGGCAGATACGGACGGTCTCAAGCCGATTAGCGGTTTTGAGTTTGCCATGCGTGTGGCACAGAAGTTTATGTCGCTCATGACCACACAAACACTGGATGGGCGTGTCTATGAAGTCGATACCCGTCTACGTCCTTCTGGAGAAGCAGGGCTACTGGTCACTAGTCTGAAAGCATTTGAGCAATATCAGTTGAAAAATGCATGGTTATGGGAGCATCAGGCCTTAGTACGTGCACGCTCCATTGCTGGGGAAGATAGCCTGAGAGAGACATTTGAAGCACTACGCTGTAAGATTCTTACCCAGAAACGCGATATCTGTCATGTACGTAGTGAAGTTCTGAAAATGCGTCAGAAAATGAAAGATCATCTGGGTTCTTCCAAAGAGCAAAAAAAAGATGGGATTTTTCATTTAAAACAAGATGCAGGTGGTATCGTTGATATCGAATTTATGGCACAGTATGCGGTGTTAGCTTGGAGTGGGACGAATAAAGATCTCGCCCATTACTCCGACAATGTAAGAATCCTTGAGGATGCCGCAAAATCAGGTTGCTTATCCAGCGACGATGCGACTGCTCTGATTCAAGCTTATCTCCGTGAACGCGCCGAGAGCCACCGCTTAGCCCTTGCAAATCAATCCATGCAAGTGTCTGCAAGCGACTGGCACGATACCCGAATGACCGTTTGCAAGTTATGGCAAAGACTGATTGATCCAAGTGCAGACTTTGCACTGGATAGTGAATAATTGTGAGAAATTGGAGTTTGTGGCATGAATTTGGCTGATCGTGATGGTTTCATTTGGCAAGATGGACAACTAGTTGACTGGCGTGAGGCAAAAACTCACGTATTAACACATACTTTGCATTACAGCATGGGTGTGTTTGAAGGCGTCCGAGCTTATGAAACCCCGAATGGAACGGCTATTTTCCGTCTTAAAGAACATACGAAGCGCTTGTTGAATTCTGCAAAAATTTATCAAATGAAAGTTCCATTTGATCAAGCAGCATTAGAACAGGCTCAAATTGATGTTGTTCGTGAAAACAAATTAGCGTCTTGCTATTTACGTCCAATTATTTTTATTGGTTCTGAAAAACTCGGTATCGCTGCAACTGACAATACCATTCATGCCGTAGTTGCGGCATGGAGCTGGGGTGCTTACCTCGGTGAAGAAGCGATGGCGAAGGGTATTCGCGTAAAAACGTCTTCATTTACCCACCATCATCCGAACGTGACCATGTGTAAAGCAAAAGCATCAGGTAACTACACCTTGTCGATTCTTGCGCATCAGGAAGTGGCGCATTCAGGTTATGATGAAGCAATGCTGCTCGACCCACAAGGCTATGTATGCCAAGGTTCAGGCGAAAACGTATTCCTGGTGCGTGATGGCGTGATTCATACGCCTGATATCGCAGGTGGTGCGCTGGATGGTATTACCCGTCAAACGATTATTACGATTGCTAAAGACTTGGGTTATGACGTAATTGAACGCCGTATTACCCGTGATGAGTTCTACATCGCAGATGAAGCATTCTTTACCGGCACTGCTGCAGAAGTAACACCAATCCGTGAATACGATGACCGTCAGATTGGTGAAGGTGTACGTGGTCCAATCACCACACAAATCCAGAAAGCTTATTTTGATGCAGTTCAGGGCAAAGACCCGAAATATGCACACTGGTTAACGTATGTGAAGTAATTAAGAATTTACTGATTGAAAAAACCTCTCATTTGAGAGGTTTTTTTTAACGGATGTACTTATTCTGCTGAACTTATGTCATCATATTCAGCATCAAGAAGATTTTAAGATGAGCTTAGGCATACGCAATGAGTAACATCGTTATTTGTATGAAATGGGGAACCAAATACGGTTCGGAATACGTCAATCGTTTATACAATATGGTTAAACGACATACGACATTCGACTTTAAAATGGTCTGTCTGACGGATCGTACTGAAGGCATTGATTCTGCAGTACAATGTTTCCCTATTCCACCTCTGGCATTGCCTGAAGGTGCCCCTGAGCGTGGCTGGAACAAGCTGTCCACTTTTGAGCCTGATCTGTATGGTTTGGAAGGTAATGCATTATTTCTAGATCTTGATGTAGTGATTGTCGATAATATCGATGAGTTCTTTACCTATCCGGGCGACTTCCTGATTATCCATGATTGGAAACGGCCGTGGCGTATTACCGGTAATAGTTCGGTTTACCGGTTTAAGTTGGGTGCTTTCCCGGGACTTTTGCCTTATTTCCGTGAAAACTTTGATGAAATCCGTAAAAAATTCCGTAATGAGCAAGCCTATTTGTCTTGGTACGTAGACCGTGAAGGTAAACAGACATACTGGCCAGAAAGCTGGTGCAAGAGCTATAAATATCATTGCCTGCAAAAAATTCCGATGGCTTATTTTAAGCCGCCGGTAAAACCTGAAGGTGCTAAAATTATTGTATTCCATGGTGAAATTAATCCGCCCGATGCAGTGAATGGTGGTGGTGGGAAGTGGTACCGTTATGTATTGCCATCGCAGTGGATTAAGGATGCTTGGCAGTAAGTTATAGAGTTTATTCAAGCTAATTATTGATTAGAAGTATTATGGAAAAAATAGATTTTGTTATTGCGTGGGTCGATGGCAATGATGTAAAGCATCGACTTAAAAGGCAACAGTTTCAATCTACTAATATCGTAAAAGGTTCAGCAGAAGAAACTCGATTTGCTAGTAATGATGAAATCTATTTTTCAATTGCTTCAATTCTTAAATATGTTCCCTATTTTGGAACAATTTATATTATTACGGATGAACAGCAGCCTGCACATATTCATGATTTTTTCGAACAGGGATTATGTGCTCCTGAGCAGATAAAAATAATTGATCATAGAACAATATTTGCTGGTCATGAGCAATACTTGCCTACATTTAATTCTTTAAGTATTGAAACCATGCTTTGGAATATTCCAGGGTTATCAAAGTATTTTATTTATTTGAATGATGATTTCTTTTTTAATGTCTCATCTGAATTAGATGATTTTTTAGTTGGTGACCAGATAAAAGTCTATGGACATTGGGAAAATAACTCCTTAATTAAAGCAAAATTTAATCTACGTAAAGGTCTTAATAAATATTTTGGTAAACCTTTACAGCCTAAATATACAATTGCTCAAATGCTTAGTGCTGAATTATGTGGATTTAATAAATATTATGAAATTCATCATCGTCCCCATATATTGGATCGTAATGTACTACAAAAGTATTTTCAAAAATACCCTACAACATTAGCTCAACAGATTAAGCATCGTTTTAGAAGTGCTTTTCAATTTTTACCAGTAGGGTTGAATAATCATTTAAAAATTCGAGAAGAAAAAACAATCTTGTGTAATGATATAAATATTGCTTACTTAAAAAATGAAGCTTCAGTATCTACATTTTTATCAGACCTGAATAATCCAGCTGTTAAATTCGGTTGTATTCAGAGTTTAGATCAATTTGATCCAAAAGAAGCAGAAAAGGTATCTTTTGCTTTAATTGCTAAATTTAAAAACTATTTACCTCTATCTATTCAGCATTAAGAGTTAATCATGAAAGTTGTAACTTATTTAATTAATTTAGACGGAAGTGATGAGCGTCTAGCTGCAGCAACTCAGCAGCTTAATAGTGTGGGCTGGAGGTTTGAACGTTTTGCTGCTTATGATGGTCGGGGTAAAGCACTCTCTGAATTCATAAATTATAATGACGATCAAACTAATAAGGTATTAGGTCGTAGTTTAATGAATTCCGAGTTAGGTTGTTATTTAAGTCATTATGGATGCGCTGAAAAATTTTTAGCCACTGATGCAGATTATTTAGTGGTTCTGGAAGATGACCTTAAAATTAATAGTGACTTTAAGATTAAAATTGACAGCATCATTGGATATTTGCACCAACATCAAGATTTAAACTGGTATCTTATTAATATTGCTGCAAAAAAGAAAAAACTAGCAAAAGATATTACGCAAATAGGGGATATAAGTCTATGGCATGCTTTTTATTTCCCAATTCGTGGCTTAGGGTTAATCTGGTCGCGGCAGGGAGCACAGTCTTTTGTTGAGGTAGGCAAAACTATAAATATGCCGGTTGATATCTTCTTCCAGTCTTGGTTAAGTCAAAATGGCAAAGGTTTAGGGATTTGGCCACCACTAGTGAAGCCAGCAGGGGTCGATAGTGATATTTTGGGAACAGTTGCTACTCAGGGGATTTCTCGTAAAGCACTTGAAAATAGAAGCAGCTCCTATGGCTTTAAAAAGCAGAAGCGTATGTGGCGTGATCGTTATCATGCACTAAAATATCTGCTAAATTCTTAAAATTCATCGAATATCTTAATAATTGAATATTTATCATTAAAGGAATAAATCAATGAGCATGTTGGAAATAATTTAGATGAAAATATTTAAAAAAACTTATTATATGCTTAAGTTTTATATCATGTATTTTTACAAGATTAGAGGCACGAATTTAAAAATTCATAATTACGCAAATATGATTACGCTTAATCCAAAGCCAGAAGAAGTTAAAATACCTAAGCTGATTTGGCTGTATTGGGAGGGGGATGTACCATTATTTGTGGAAAAATGCATAGAAAATATAAAGCTAATAAATGCAAATTATGAGGTTCATTTTTTAACACCAACAACTGTTGATCAATTTATACAGATAGATTTTGATTCTTTAAATATTCATCTACCTCAGCATAAAGCTGATTTAATCAGATTTAAATTACTTTATGTTTATGGAGGAATCTGGTTAGATGCAAGTATTATCGTTTATGAAAATTTAGATTGGATTCAAGAGTTGGTTTCTCAAAATCAGACCGAAAGTTTTGCCTATTATCGTAAAAAAAACACTACCAATATTGATTCTCCAGTCATCGAGAATTGGCTTTTAGCAACGGCTCCTAACAATAGGTTTTTTAAAGATTGGTTTGATGAGTTGGTGAACGCCATGCAGGTTGGCCCTAAAACATATATCAATGAAATTAAACGTGCTGTGCCAAATTATGAGAGAATATTTCAAAAGATTAGTAATTTAGAGTACCTGATTTCCTATGTAGTGTGTCAGGTGATTATGCTGAAAGCATTGCCTAGTATTACTTTAATTGATTGTGATCAAAATGCCTTTTACTATCAGGTAAAAAATAAATGGGTCAAAGAAAAAACATTAATTGAAATGGCAATCAATCATCATTCAGGTGAATACCCTAAATTGATTAAATTTGCCGGTAAAGAGCGTAAACATATAGGCGAATTTTATGAAAAAGGAATGTATTTTCAAGATTCACTGCTAGATTTCCATGATGATCAGAGTAAAACCTTATCTTAACGCTCTATCAGGTTGGATGATCTGAACCACTTAGAGGATGGTGTCTTGTTCGAGCGTTAATTTCTTAAATGATTTGATAAGACTATGGGGTGAAAGATTATAAACAGACACTTTTTGACTTTCAAAGAAATAGGCTGCTGTTTCAAATGCCGCTATGATTGATTGGGTGTGCTGGTTTAATAAGGTAGGTTGTTTTGCATCTAAAGTTTCATAAAATCGTGGTAGGTCGAAGTTATTCATATCCACACCTGCAATATAGATATGTTGGTAATTTAATCCTGACATAATCTGTAATGCGGTATAAGCCACGGTATAGTAGTCAAATACTGTGTCATACATGTGTGTAGAAAAGCCAAAACCATTGTAGAAGTAATTACTCTTAACTTTTTCATCAACATGAATAGTGTTTCCCATAAAAAGTTCATTTTTACAGTTACTCGTGATTTCAATAATTTTAAATTGGCAACGAATCTGTTCGATTTTTACTTTTCTTAGAATATAGTCTAAGCAACGTGCGGTGGTGAAAAAATTGCATGCTGTGTCTAAAACCCGCTCAACGAGATCAAAACGATTTTGTACAAAATCATGATCAATAATGACATAGTGTTGAAAAGTGACCTCATTCAAAGCGATTGCTCCATTGACGCCAATATAGTCCAGTTTCTCATATTTAAAAAATTTATCAGGAATCTTTTTAATCGATGGTCCTGTTGCGATCAGCATACATTTTGAATGTTTATTCTTTAAGTTAAGCGTATGGTCTGCAATTAAGGTATTCCTAAAAAAAACTTGATCAATTTGACCCGATGCATTACGAACCACACGGTAAAAAGGCCAATAGCGTCTGTTGTGTTTGTAAGTACTCGGTTTTAAAAGTTTATAGGTATATTTTGTCAAATTTCGAACGAAATGGTTGAAAATTAAACCACACATATTCTTGTCTCTTTCATAGCTTATTTCTATGAGTTATATCAAGTTTATTTGAGAATAATCTAATTGATAAGATGATTCAGTTGCTTAGAGGGTTAATGATCTAAATTAAATGAATCACGCTTGGTTTTAAACTTGCTCAGGAGCCTCTTAAACCAAGGCTGGGATGTTTCTGACCGAGTAATGTTATTGCCCGAGTATTTTTTTTGAGATGCTTTGTGAAATTTTCCGTAGGGTGTAATTGTATAGTCCTCAAGTTGGTATCCGGCAGAAAGGGCTTCGTGATAGTATTGGTCAAAAAGTGTTGTCAGGTCCGCTCGGGGGTGAGGAATAATTTCGCCATCAAACCAATGTGTTGAATTATTGTGTTGAAGACGAGGAATTGAATATTTGTGACTAAACTGGGTGCCCATATCGGAATAATGCAAAATTTTAATCTCGTTGATACTTAGATTTTCACCATCGATGCAATTAAAATGATCATTATAAGCTTGAACCAATGACGGTTCTTTTTGAATTTGTCTCATCAGACTTTGATGACTGGCAGGGTTACTTTTTAATTCCTCAATTCTAGGAAGAAAATGTTTGGCCTTTTCACAATCCCAGACACAAGTGCATAAACGGGCTGAGCTTCCCCCCCCCTTGGCTGCCACAATAGCATTGGCTTCAATAGGATGTTCCCAGAGTAGTGCAAGATCATCGAGTACAATGACATCTGTATCCATGTAAATGGCTTTACCTTGAAATTGACAATACTCTGGAATAGCCCACCGAAATCCGGAAAAAGGTGTCGCCCAGTTTTCTGTTCTCCATCCTTGATTCGATTTCGGATCAGAATACCAATAGCTAGAAGGATCACGCGAAAGTTGCATCCAAATAATTTCTACAGGCTGCTGGGTATGTTTTTTAATGCTGTAGTCTAAAACCATCATTTGTTCTAAATCACAGTTGTTTGGGTCACAGCCTATAAAAATTTTGATTGTTTTGAGACTCATTTTTATCAATTATTTTGTGATATGATAATGTATATTAAAACAAAGACTATATAAAAACAAAGACTACATAAGATTTACTATGTTTTTTATTTATTCTATTATAATTAAAACTTAAATAAAATAATCGAATTTATTTCAATGACTTCTTTGGTTTTTAAATAAATTACAATAACTTATGTGTATTATATTGTTATATAATTACGAAAAAAATTTAAAATTATAGTTTTTTATCACACTTTTATCTATGATTTTAAACTTAAATTGGTAGAAAATTAAAAGGATTCTTAATGTTGACAGTTTTTGGTTTTCATACAGATGATAAACTATATACGAAGCATGCTCAAATTTTAGCTGAATCAGCAAAAAAATTTAATATTCATATTCTATTAAAGCAATTTTCAAAAGATGACTGGCAAACCATTATTGCATTTAAGCCTGTGTTTATTTCGCAAATGCGTCGTGAAACTCATGGCCCACTTTTATTTGTTGATGCTGATGCTATAATTCTTGAGGATATCCGGCCATACTTCAATGCAATTGAAGAAGATATTGCAGTACATTACATAGATAATAAGCGTTTAATTAGTAGTACTATTTTTATAAATGACACTAAAAATGCACATTCTCTGATGGATGAATGGGAGAAGCGTATGTTGCAAAATCCAACTATTTGGGATCAGATTATTTTACAAAACTTGGTTGATGAGTGGCATGATGCAGGCCTTATTACATTAAAAAAGCTACCACCAAACTATACATTTATTTTTGATACATCTCGTAATTTATATGGGGATAAGATTCAACCTAGTATTGAACAATTACAAGCAAGTAGAGATAAGCGTTGGATACAGAAATATGAGCAAAGAAATTCAATTTATCAATGGATAATGCGTTCTTCTCTACTGTCAAAAAGTACTAAAAAGATTGTTAAACGACATAATAGATCTCTTGCGAAAGTCGTTATTGCAAGTTCATCCGGTTTACCAGTGCAGCGATTAAGTTAATGCGTAAACCGAATCTTTTCCGTCTATTTCGATAGCGTTCACTTAGTATTCTAAATCTTTTCAATTGACTGTTAATATGTTCGATTACAACTCGTATTTTTCCAATCATTTTATTGTAATTTTTCTCAGCATCAAATAAGGGTAAATTCTTCTTTTTCTTTATTGGCATCAATAATTTAAAGCCATCTTGCTCTAATCCATAGTACCCTAAATCGGTCATAACATAGTCACAATGTTTGAATTTCTTAACTGTTTTTCTTGCCAATTTAATATCATGCTGACTGCCAGACGATATATCTACTCCTATGATTTGTTTGCTCTTCGGATGATAGATCACTTGGGCTTTTAACGTATGTTTCTTCTTTTTACCACTGTAGAACTTACTCTGATTTTTTTTTCGGGCGTTCTATTAAGCATTCTGTCGCATCAATAATTACCCAGTTAAATTGTTCGTCTGCTGTGGTAATGCTTCGTTTTGGCAGGGTAAAACGTCTTGATTTCATTAATGCATCTTCAACCTTTTTAATAGTTCGATTCACATTACTTTCAGCGATATGGTAATTTGCCGCCAATTCCAATTGGGTGTTGTAGCTCCGTAAGTAATTGAGTGTTAGTAATAATTGATCCTCTATAGCTAAAGTATGAGGACGCCCTAATTTCTTTTTAAGTGATTCTGCTTCTTTTAAAACTTCGACCATTTCACTAAAAACTGCTCGAGGTACACCAACCAAGCGCTGGAATTCAGAATCTGAAAAACGATTTAATTTCTGATATTTCATGAAATCTATATTGAGGCAGTTTTTACTTTCGCAAGAGGTCTAATGAAGTTAATGCACGAACAACAAAGTTAGGAATCGATATTAAGTTAACTTTAAGTGATTTAATTGAATAATTAAAATTTATTGATAAATATTACTTTCATCAATTATTTTCCTAAACCTCTTATACCCCCACAAATACTGTTCTGGAGCGACATTAATCATTCGCTCCATTTCTTTATTTAAGGTATCAACCGACAGTCGTAAATCTTTAGATAAAATATCATTTGATAATTTAGTCACGTAAATATCATAGCCGGATAAATCATTACGTCTGAGACAGCTTAAACCTACGACTGAACATTGTGTTTTAGCTGCCAGTTTGGAAAGAAGCGTAGAGGACAGCGCATTTTGACCATAAAAATAAGAATAGATTCCACCAGATTCTTTAGGAACATGATCCGGCAAAATTGCAGAAAAACCACCCTGTTTTAAATACTTAAACACAGCACGTACACCAGAGTCATCGGTTGGAACCAGTGTCGCATTCAGGCGTTGCCGAGCTTCCAGCATAAAACGATCGACATCTTGATTCTTACTAGGCTTATACATAATCACAGGGGCGGTGTGTTGATTCACCCAGACATTCAACAGCTCCCAAGTGCCAAAATGAGGCACCACAGCCAAGCAGCCCTGAGGATTTTGTAAAGCCTGAAGGAAAATGTCTTCGCCATGCACATCTCGAATTAAAGACAGCGCATATTCAGAAGATGAACCCCAAATTTTGACTGATTCTGCATACGTCATGCACTGACTTTTGAGGCTGTGTTTGGTCAAATCAGCCCGTTCAACTTCAGAAAGTTCAGGATAAGCAGAGGCCAGATTAATCTCAGTCACTCGGCGTGCAGAAGAATGACTGAGATACAAAAGAGACCCAGCCAGTTGCGCAAGATTTTGAATGAATCTTAATGGAAGCTTGGAGAAATTTTTGAGTAGGGTGTACATGGTATTCAGATGGTCAGATTATAGGTCTTTGTCCGGATTGCCCTTCAGCACCATATAAATCAAACCGACAAAGATCAGCAGAGCACCTAAAATACTGCTCAGGCAAAAATACACAATACGCTCATTGGTATCGAGGTTGAACAGGTTGTTGGCAAGGATATAGCGCATGAACAGCCATTGAACCACTGAAAATACAATAAGCATAATGCTGCGATTACGAACTGCAGGACGCATAGCCATTGCTAATTACCTTAGATTAAAAACTGTGGCTATTATGCCACTGTTCCAGATGTGACTCAATCACACAAAAAAGCCCCGCACGAGGCAGGGCTTTTTCACTTAAAACGTCAAGAATTATTCCTGAGATTCAGCTTTTGGTTTTTCACGTAAGCGAATACCAAGGTCTCGCAATTGATTTGATTCAACTGGAGCAGGCGCTTGCGTTAATGGACATTCAGCAGTCTTGGTTTTCGGGAATGCAATCACGTCACGAATAGAAGATGCACCAGTCATCAACATCACCAGACGATCCAGACCGAATGCCAAACCACCATGCGGAGGAGCACCGTAACGTAATGCATTTAATAAGAAGCTGAATTTCTCTTCCGCTTCTTCTTCACCAATACCAAGTGCTTCAAAGATCGCTTTTTGCATTTCAAGGTTATGAATACGCAGTGAACCACCACCGACTTCAGTACCGTTCAATACCATATCGTAAGCAACAGACAACGCAGCACCTGGATTGTTCTTCACTTCTTCTACGCTAGATTTAGGCAGCGTGAATGGGTGATGCACAGATGTCCATTTACCATCATCAGTTTCTTCGAACATTGGGAAGTCAACCACCCAAAGTGGCGCCCACTCGCAAGTTGATAATTTAAGGTCATGACCGATCTTCACACGAAGCGCGCCCATCGCATCGTTTACAACTCTCGCTTTGTCTGCACCGAAGAATACGATGTCGCCATTTTCAGCGCCAACACGTTTCAATAGATCAAGCACGATTGGCTCGATGAATTTCACGATTGGAGATTGAAGACCTTCGATGCCTTTTTCAAGTTCGTTGACTTTGATGTAGGCCAAACCGCGTGCACCGTAGATGCTTACAAATTTGGTGTATTCATCAATCGCGCTACGTGGCAGTGAACCAGCACCCGGCACGCGAAGCGCAACGATACGACCTTTAGGGTCTTTTGCAGGACCTGCGAATACTTTGAACTCAACGTCTTGCATTAAGTCTGCAACGTCAACCAGTTTCAAAGGAATACGCATATCTGGTTTGTCAGACGCATAGTCACGCATTGCATCGTTGTATGTCATGCGTGGGAATTTATCAAACTCTACGTTTAGAAGTTCTTTGAACATCTTCACGGTTAAAGTTTCCATTAAATCCATGATGTCATCGTCACTCATGAACGATGTTTCAACGTCGATTTGGGTGAATTCTGGCTGACGATCCGCACGCAAGTCTTCATCACGGAAACATTTCGCGATTTGGTAGTAACGATCGATACCACCCACCATCAACAACTGTTTGAACAGCTGTGGAGATTGTGGCAGTGCGTAGAAGCTACCGTTAGATACACGGCTTGGTACTAAATAGTCACGCGCACCTTCAGGCGTTGCACGAGTCAAAATTGGGGTTTCAACGTCTAGGAAACCATTGTCTTCGAAGTAGTTACGAATCAGGTTGGTTAACTTAGAACGGAAGCGTAAACGATCTAGCATTTCTGGACGACGGATGTCCAGGAAACGGTATTTCAAACGAATTTCTTCAGAAATATTGGTGTTTTCGTCATTCAAAGGGAATGGCGGAGTTTCAGACTGAGCAAGAACTTCAATTTCTTTACCCAAGACTTCGATTTGACCGCTCACCATATTGGCATTTTCTGTGCCTTCATAACGGCGACGTACACGGCCTGTAATTTTTAATACAAATTCTGAACGTACTTTATCAGCAGTTGCGAATGCTTCAGGAGTATCTGGGTCAATAACCACTTGAACAAGACCGTCACGGTCACGCATGTCAAGGAAGATTACACCACCGTGGTCACGGCGACGATGTACCCAACCGCATAATGTTACGGTTTGGTCAATTTGAGCTTCGGTTAAAGAACCGCAGTAATGAGTTCGCATCATAGCGTTAGAAATCCAACTATATGGGTTAAGGTCAGCGAATACGTAAACAGCGTACCGCTTTGAGTAAAGGTAGGATTATGCCTCTTTGGGCATGTTGTCACAAGAACTTGGGTCAAAAACAATATCATTTTAAAGTGAATAGGGGAAAAGCCAGTGCTTTGTTTAACCCATCCTGCGATCTCTGTCTAAAAATAAAAACAATAAACAGCCCAGACTGAAGGTGATCAGAAAGCCTTGGCTAAATTCATTGATCGAGCGACCAGTAAAATAATAGAGGTCCGATTGCCAGACTTCCGTAGAGATATAGCGTGCATAATCCCAGACAGAAAATAGGCCGGTAAATATAGAAAAGAGCAATAAGCCCCAGGCAAACGATTTGATTTTCAGACTGACTGCAAGATAGTGCTGATGAGTTTTGTAGTAATGCAGGCTCATCCACAGGATAAGAGGCAAGACAATCACTGAGGTGCCAATCTGTAAAATTCGGTGCAGCGGATAACTTTGTCCAAGCAACTGAAAATGTTGGGCTAAGACGTTATGAAAGGCAAAAGTTCGAAAGTCGACATGCGTTAGTCCATCCCAGATTAAATGGGTGGCTGTACCAATGATGACTGCCAGACACATCACCAGGATGAATTTTAGTGCTGAAAGGATATTGTGAATCTTTAAATCATGCTGAATACCGATGAAACGGTAAATAGCTGGGCGATATAGACCATACCAGATCATGCAGAAAATAAGTCCGATCCACAGGTCAGGATGTATCAGCGAAGACCATAAATGCGTGATATTTGAATTACTCGAAGTAAAGAGACGATATAAATCGGGCACCATACAGCCAATCGCCAGCGCAGCAACAGGAAGTCTATTCCCAGTCAAATATGAAATAGGTGGAGCAAGCACAGCATGCGACAAGGTAAAGGGCATAAAGATAATGCTTTAATGTAATCAAAAATATTCAAAGGACATTCTAATAAAATATAGCACTGAGTATCGTAAAGGATTGCAAAAATAATGAAATGTTATATTATAACATTCACCCAGATTACTGAATTTGAGCTTCGGTCATGTCCTTCCCTAAGAATCTAATAACATTGTCAATTTTTGCTGTAGTTGCGCCTACAGTATTTGCAGAGCAATCTTCCTCTTCTATCCCGGTTCAGACCATGGACACGATTCAGGTGCAAGCTCATCCATTGGTGCAGACTGCGGCAGATTTTGCGGTTGCGGATCAGGTCGTGGGTCAGAAAGCACTGTCTGAACGCGCCACCACCATTGGTGATGCCTTGGCAGATGAGCTTGGTGTTTATTCTAATCAGTTTGGCAGCGGTGCCAGCCGTCCCGTTATTCGTGGTCAGGATGGCCCACGCGTAAAAGTATTGCAGCATGCGTCTGAAACAGCGGATGTGTCCACTTTATCTCCTGACCATGCTGTCACCGTTGATCCGATTCTTGCCAAACAGGTTGAAGTGATTCGTGGTCCATCTACGCTGCTTTATGGTGCCGGTACAGTCGGTGGTCTGGTCAATGTCACTGACCAGAAAATCCCCACTCAAATGCCGGAAGATGGTCTGGAAGGAACTGTTGGACTACGTTACAACTCGGGCAGTGATGAAAAACTGGCAAGTGCAGGCGTGACTGCTGCAGTCGGTGAAAATTTTGCCCTGCGTGTCGAAGGTACTAAACATAAGGCCAATGACTATATTGCTCCGGATTATGTTCATGAGCATGGTGATGAATTGGAAAAAAAACGTCGTGTAGGTAATACCTTTGCTGAAGGCCAGACTGTAAATATTGGTGGGTCATGGATTCATGATCGTGGTTTTGTGGGGCTATCTTATAGTAACCGTCAGGATGAATATGGCTTGCCGGGGCATAGTCATGAATATCATGGCTGTGTATTGCATGGTGATCATTTCCATGACTGTCCAGAGCCGGGTGCTACCGCAGAGCATGAAGAAGAGCATGGCGGACCATGGGTAGATCTGAAATCTGAACGTTATGAAGTACGTACTGAACTGGAACAGCCTTTTGCCGGTTTTGACAAGTTACGTGCCCATGCCAGTTTTACTGATTATGAGCATGATGAGCTGGAAGAAAATGAAGTCATCAGTAATTTCAAAAGCAAAGGCTACGATGGCCGTCTAGAACTAGTCCATGTTCCGGTTGCTGGTTGGGAGGGCGTAATTGGCACCCAATATAGCCAGCAGAAAATCAATCTGGCTGCTACAGAACATGATCATCATGAAGATGGTGACGAGGATGATGAAGAACATCATGTCCATGGTTCAAGCGTGGTCATGCCAGATACTAAAACTGAAAAATACAGTCTGTTTGCCTTAGAGCATAAACAACTCAGTGATGTGCATGTCGAACTGGGTGCACGTGTTGATCATCAAAAAGTACAAGTTGAATCTGAACAGAAAAATTATTCAGGCACAGGCGTCTCTGCTTCTGCCGCTGCGAATTGGGAATTTGCCCCGAACTATAAGTTATCCATTGTAGGTTCACATCAGCAACGTTTACCACTGGCGCAAGAGCTGTATGCCAATGGCCTGCATTTTGCCACCAATACCTATGAAGTCGGTAATCCTGATCTGGATAAAGAAAGCTCGAATAACCTGGAGCTGGGTTTCGAATATGAAGGTGCTAAGCTGGATTATCATGCACATATTTACCATAACTGGTTTGATGACTATATCTACGGTGCGACAACCGCCAGAAATGGAAATTTGCGTGGGGTAGAATATACCCAAGATAAAGCCCGTTTCTATGGGGCTGAAGCGGAAGCTACTTATGCATTAAATGATACATACAAGCTTGGTGTATTCGGTGATTATGTGCGCGGCAAAATTGATGGTGAAAATGCACCCCGTATTCCAGCAGGCCGCTTAGGAACCAAGGTTGAAGCAGACTTTGCTGATGGCTGGTCAGGAATGGCAGAGTATTATCATGTCTTTAATCAGGACAAAACGGCCAGATATGAAGATGAGACCCAAGGCTATAATATGGTCAATGTCGGCCTAAGCTATGCCAATAGCATTGCTGATAAAAATGCCTATCGGGTTTATTTTAAAGCCAATAATCTGCTCAATGATCAGGTCTATTCGCATAGCTCATTCCTGTCGAATATTCCGCAAGTCGGACGTAATTTCACAGTCGGCGTACAATATGATTTCTAGGATTCAGATGAAATAACTGACCGAATCCAAGTACTGTCACTGAAATAGACTTGAAAAATCATCAGATTAAACCTAGCCTGAGCATATTGGGTTAGGTTTTTTCTTATGCGTATCTTTCAACGAATTCACAATAAACTGAACTGGTCAAACCGCCGTTATGCGGCCTTGATCATTGGTGTGCTGATGGCCAGCTATCTGGCTTCAGCAATTTATCATACTTATAAACCGTTACCTGAAGGGCTGAATTACACGGGTAAGCTGCGCCATGCACAGGTGAAATTTCTGGTCGATCAGACTTATCTGGATGCACAGGGCAAGCAACAACTGGATCATCAGATTTTTAATGAAATGCTGAAGATGGTTGAGGAAGCAAAATCCCTGATCGTGCTGGATATGTTCCTGTTTAATCAGCAAACCGGTGCCTCTAAACAGGAACATCAGGCACTCAGCAAACAGCTCACAGAGGCCTTACTCAACAAGCGATTGATGCAGCCTGAAGTGGAAATCAAATTTATTACCGATCCGATTAATTCTGTCTATGGTGGAATTACAGCGCAGCATTATCGTGAACTGCGTCAGGCAGGAGTAGATGTAATCGAAACCAATCTGACACCGCTGCGTGCTTCTAATCCAAGCTGGTCAGGTTTCTGGTATCTATGCTGTCAGGGGATTGGCAATAATCCGGAAAAAGGCTGGTTGCCGAATCCGTTTGGTCCAGAAAAAGTGACCTTACGCAGCTATTTCGACTTGTTTAATTTCAAAGCCAATCATCGTAAAACACTGGTCGTTGATACAGATCAGGGCTGGAAAGCACTGGTCACTTCAATGAACCCACATGATGGCAGTTCACGGCACTCCAATATTGGTCTACTGGTCTGGGGCAGAACAGCAATTGATATTCTTGCAACAGAACAGGCAGTCGGGATCATGTCTCAAGCCAATATGCCGGCTGTGATTGCAGGTGAATTTGAAGCAGAAAAAAACCAGCCTCAAGTTCAGGTGCTGACTGAAAAAGCCATTTATGAGGGGGTTCTAAAGCTGCTTGAAACGGCGAAAGCAGATGAGCAGATTGATCTGGCCATGTTCTATCTGTCAGAACGTAAGATTGTGAAAGGGTTGATTGCAGCACATGAACGCGGAGTGAAACTTCGGATTTTACTTGATCCAAACAAAGATGCATTTGGGCGTGAAAAAAATGGCATTCCTAACCGGCAGGTGGCTTCAGAACTGCATAAAGCTGGTATTCCGGTACGCTGGTGTAATACTCAAGGCGAGCAATGTCATAATAAAATTCTGATGAAATATGGTGCCCAGCAATCTGAAATGATTTTAGGTTCCGCTAATTTCACGGCACGTAACCTAAAAAATTATAATCTGGAGACCAATCTGCGTGTGGTGGGACAACCTCAGGCGGAAGTCTTTAGCGATGCGCAGCAGTATTTCAATACGGCCTGGTCTAATTTGAATGGTCGTTCCATGAGCGTGGACTATGCTCAATATGCTGAAGAGTCATTCTGGAAATACTGGTTATACCGTTTTATGGAATGGAGTGGTTGGTCGACGTTTTGATTTTAAATCCCTCCTAACCTCCCCTTAAAAAAGGGAGGAAAGTCCCTCTTTATCAAAGAGGGATTTAGGAAGATTTCTAGTATTAGCTTTTTGATTCTGGATTAGGCGGAACCAGTTGATCCAGTTCCTTATCTGTCAGCTCATCCAGTTCCTTATCTGTCAGCTCATCCAGTTCAGAAATATCAGTCTTGATTTTCCATTGTGCTTCATCATCCACCGGATTTGGTAAACGTGCTTCTAGCCAGTCACATACCACATCTGGTGAAAAGTCAGCATGATTGCACTGGATCACCCAAGACAGGAAATCTTTGGCTACACCATTCATATAAGGCGGTGGAGAAACTGGAATAAACTGAGTCGGCAGGCGCTCATTTTTAGAAATATAGTTCAGGACATGACCCAATTCCTGCACAGTTTGCCATGCTAAAGGATGATCGACATTGATCTGAAATTTAAACCACCAGGCCTGTTTCCCATCCGAGCCATAGCTATCAATCAGTCCTTTTTGAACACTGGGTACCTTGCAAAAATATTCATATAAACGATCGAAATTTAAATCAGACACAGTATGCAACTCAAAGCATTAAAAAAGTGATATTAGCATACGCACTTCAGCGCTCATCACGCAAGCCTATTAAAGTCATGGAATCAATTACAAAACTTTGCAGCAGCAGGAGATTTATCCATATTTTCTGCATGGGTTTTGGTTAAAATATGGTCAGAAATCTTTGGAGGACGCACTTATGAAAACATTAGCTTCAGGTGCATTGCTGGCTTCATTCCTGTTCGGTATTGCGGTGCCCGCTTGGGCGGATAATGCCTGGGTAGGCTATACAGGTGTTGATCGTTCTAAACCTCAACATCGCCCTTCATCGCGTCCTCATTATGCACCACAGCCTCCTCATTCGCAGCGGCCTTATTATCCGCAACGTCCATCCCATGGCGGATATTATCCTCCTGCGCAGAGCCAAAGCGGGTTCAATATCCAGTATCAGGCACCGACCACGATTTACCAGAATTCCAATAGCTATAGCTGGGTCAATGGTGATCCAAATGTGGCTCGCATTGAAAGTTCGAGATATACAGTGATTAGTGACTGGCAGCATTTGGGATTACCGGCACCACCACGCGGAAGTTACTGGATTTATGAAAATGGACGTTATGTATTGATGAATAATCGTTAAAAGAAATTCCCTCTCTTGTTAGGAGAGGTGATTAATTACCCTCTTGCGAAGCAGTGCTTCTCACCTTTTGCAAAGAGGGACTTTTCTATGACTATGCCAACTCATCATCTTCAGGACGTGGAGTTTTACCTTCTGGTAATGGCTTTTCGCTATGCTTGTCACGAATGACAGATGGATAGGTCCAGGACGCATAACGGACCACCAGAATGGCAAAAGCCAGAATCAGAATCGAACCGGTAATAATAACCTGATCCATGCTGGCTTTGTGTGTATGCTGAATATCAGAAATCAGTAAACGGGTCAGGGCAGTAATTGCAATATAAATCAGGAACCGGACCGGCATATGATTGGTCTTGAAATAGATGCCGACCATGGCACCAAGTTCCAGATAGATAAACAGCAAAAGAATATCGTCAATGGTGGCAAACTGTTTGACGGTTAAAATCTCAAATACGGTATGACCTGCGGACCAGATCACCATACAGCCAATAATAAACAGCGCAAGATAATGGAAACTTTCAACGGCAAGGTTGCCAAAACGGTCGAGGAGAGTTTCTATTCTTTTTACTTTAGACTCAGATTTACTCATGTTCTCCTCCAGATTTTTCATGTGAAATAACATATGAACAGGAAAGAACTAGCAAAGATCATGCACAAAAAGAGAAAAATAAAATAAAAGTGAAAATATTCGAACTTTTGCACTTTTTTGCACTAACTTGTTATATTGTATGAGAACTACATTGAATAAATAGGAGAAAAAAAATGTTGGACAAAATTCAAACAAAAATTAGTCAATTAGAAGCAGGAAAAAAATTAATCCTGGGCGCGGGGATCAAGGCTGAAGAGATGCAGAAGGTACTTGAACTGTGTGAATCTCTGGAGTCGCAAGGGGGAATTAAAATCGTGAATAAGCATTTCAATCCTAAAATAACGACGCAACCAGATACGATCTTGATTGAAAAAGTATAATGTATAAAAAGCCCTGCAGATGCAGGGCTTTTTATATGGATTCACGTCAAGATTAAGCTTGAGTCGTAAAGTAATCTTCAGAGAAATTCATCACTACTTCACAGCCTGCTTTTACTTTGGTAATACGCAGTGCAAGTTCAGGCAAGATGCGTTGCGTGAAGTAACGCGCAAGCGCAAGTTTATTTTGGTAGAACTCGCCATCTTTGTCTTTTGCAGCATTGGCAATGCGCGCAAACATATAAGAGAAGCTCAATAGGCCTACTGCGTGTAGATAATCAACCGCTGCAGCATTCGGGAATTCTGCATTTTCGCCAGCAGCTTCAAGCACGAACTGAGTTAACGATTCGACTTCAGTAGCTGCATCTAAAGTTGCATCTTTAATGAAGTTCAGGTCTGCGTCCAACTGGTTCGCAAAGTCACGGATTTCTTCGATGTATTCACCGATGTACGCACCGCCACATTTAATGGTTTTACGGCCGATTAAATCTTGTGACTGGACACCGTTGGTTCCTTCGTAAATCTGTGAGATGCGCAGGTCACGGATACATTGTTCCATACCCCATTCACGGATATAACCATGTCCACCAAAGACCATTTGTGCATCTAGGGTTGCTTGGAATGCAGTATCCGTTAGGTAAGCTTTCGCGATTGGTGTTAACAGCGCCACACGGTCATTGGCTTTTTTCACGGCTTCAGGATCAGTCGAGAACTTGGTGATGTCCAGTTGTTGACCTACATACACGGCAAATGCACGAGATGCTTCATTGTTCGCACGAACATTCAGCAACATACGACGTACATCACCATGTACTAAAATGCTGTCTGCCGGTTTAGCCGGTGATTGGGCACCAAGTGCACTACGACCCTGTAAACGGTCTGTCGCATATTGCGCAGCATTTTGATAAGCAAATTCTGAGGCGCCTAGACCTTGGATGCCCATAGACAGACGCTCGTAATTCATCATCACGAACATGGCAGCCAGACCTTCATTTTCTTTGCCCACCAGGTAACCTTTGGCACCGTCAAAGTTCATTACGCAAGTTGCAGATGCCTTGATCCCCATTTTGTGTTCGATTGAACCTGGACCAACCGGGTTACGTTCACCAATTGAACCGTCTTCATTGACCAGGAACTTCGGTACAATGAACAGGGAAATACCGCGAGAGCCGGCAGGCGCATCAGGTGTTTTTGCCAGTACCAGGTGAATAATGTTTTCAGCAAGATCGTGGTCACCACCAGTGATAAAGATTTTGGTACCGGTAATGCTATACGTACCATCTTCATTACGTTCAGCTTTGGTTTTGATAATACCCAGATCAGTACCAGCATGTGGTTCAGTTAAGCACATGGTGCCTGACCATTCGCCAGAGTAGATTTTAGGCAGATAGGTTTCTTTTTGCTCTTGAGATGCATAGCTGTTTAAAGCCATACCTGCACCCACAGAAAGAAGCGGGTAGAGCATGAAAGATGGGTTAGTTGCAAACAGCATTTCATCAGAAAGTACGGTGAGCATTTTCGGCATTTCCTGGCCGCCCCATTCTGCATCGGCACCCAGACCGATCCAGCCACCTTCAGCATATTGTTTGAATGCTTCTTTAAAGCCAGCAGGTGTGGTGACATTGCCATTTTCATATTTTGCGCCTTCTTCATCGCCGGTACGGTTCAGAGGAAGCATGACGTTTTGCGCAAACTTCGCCATTTCTTCAAGAATAGCTTCTGCTGTGGCAGTATCCAAGTGGGCAAGATTTTCATTCGCCTGCCAGAACTGTTCTGCATTGAAAACATCATTCAGGATGAATTTCATATCAGCAAGTGGCGCGTTATAAATTGGCATAGTATGTCACCTGTTTTATTGTTTAATTGGATTGTTTTGGCTCAGTCTAAAGCATTAAAAATCTGAATGTTAGACGACTAAAGGTTAATTCTGTAACTCTTTATAAAGAAAAAGGACTGCCTGAAGATGACCGTCCTTTTTCTTATTATGCATTAAAAACTGCATCAGCTTAGAATGCGAAATGTTCAGCATCTAAAGACATAAGCGGTTCTACACCAGTTGCAATCACGTCAACGTGTGAACGAACACGTGGCAGGATTTTCTTGAAGTAGAAGCGTGCAGTCGTCAATTTGGCATTGTAGAAGTCTGCATCAGTGGTACCTGCAGCAAGAGTCTCTTGAGCAACCAGTGCCATACGAGCCCATAGGTAAGCCAGTGTTACATAACCAGAGAAGTACAAGTAATCCACTGCAGCTGCACCCACTTCTTCAGGGTTTTGCATCGCACGCATACCAATCTGCATGGTCAGGTCGCCCCATTCTTTGTTCAATGCCGCAAGCGGTTCAACAAATTCTTTCATTGCAGAATTGTCTTTGTTCGCTTCCGCAAATTTGTGGATGATCTTGGTGAAGTCTTTCAACATCGCACCTTGAGTACCCAGTACTTTACGGCCTAACAAATCCAGTGCTTGAATTTCAGTGGTACCTTCGTACAGGCAGGCAATACGTGTATCACGTACGATTTGTTCCATGCCATGCTCAGAGATAAAGCCGTGACCACCGAAGACTTGAACACCATGTTTCGCAGCTTCTGAACCGGTTTCAGTCAGGAATGCTTTCGCGATTGGAGTTAATAGTGACAGGATATTGTCAGCGAACTTGCGTTCTTCTTCAGAAGTACCTTGTTCAACCACATCAGCATATTGAGCTAACAGGTAAACTAGTGCACGACCACCTTCAGCAAATGCTTTTTGAGTTAAAAGCATGTTACGTACAGCTGGGTGAACAATAATTGGATCAGCTTCTTTTTCAGGTGCTTTAGGACCAGAAAGAGAACGCATTGCCAGACGGTCTTTAGCATAAGTTAAAGCGCCTTGGAACGCGGCTTCAGATGCAGACAGACCTTGTATAGCAGTACCGATACGTGCAGTGTTCATGAACGTGAACATACAGTTCAGACCACGGTTTTCAGGACCAATCAGGAAGCCTTTTGCGTTATCGAAGTTGATGACACAAGTTGCGTTACCATGGATCCCCATTTTGTGTTCGATTGAACCACAACGTACGCCATTACGCTCGCCGATTGAACCGTCAGCATTCAGGTTGAATTTTGGTACGATGAACAGAGAAATACCTTTAGTACCTTTAGGCGCGCCAGGCAGACGAGCAAGTACGATGTGGATGATGTTCTCTGCCATGTCATGTTCACCAGCAGAGATAAAGATTTTCTCGCCAGAGATTGCATAGCTACCATCAGCTTGTGGCTCAGCTTTAGTACGGATGATGCCGAGGTCAGAACCTGCATGAGATTCAGTCAGACACATGGTACCTGTCCATTCACCTGAAACCAGTTTAGGCAGATAAGCGTCTTTTTGTTCTTGAGAACCGTGGTGTTCTAAAGTACGAACTGCACCATGAGACAGACCAGGGTACATACCCCAAGCCCAGTTCGCAGTACCCACCATTTCAGAAATAGTGATACCTAAAGAATTTGGTAAGCCTTGACCGCCGTATTGCTCTTCCGCAGAAAGAGAAGGGAAGCCTAGCTCGATGTATTTTTGGTACGCTTCTTTAAAGCCAGTCGGTGTTGTTACAATGCCGTCATTCCAGGTACAACCTTCACGGTCGCCTACTTGATTTAGAGGAGATAATTCATTTTCACAGAAGTCAGCTGCAGCTTCTAGGTACTGATCAACCAACTCACGGCTTACGTTTTCTTGAAACGCAGGAAGTTTTGCGTAATGTTCTTCAGCATTTAATAATTCGTGTAGAACGAATTGCATGTCACGTAAAGGCGCTTTGTATTGTGGCATATCGGTTTCCTCAATACTGGTTTAGACCAGCGTTATCATCCTAAATTAATTGAAACGTGCCTTCAGTGACACGTATTGCTATGAATCTAATCGTGCAACATCTTGCCCGGCCATACAAGCTTTCAGGCGGCTTTCTTGGTGACTATAAAGTCAAAGATTAATCTGCACAGAACAGTAAACATATTGACTGCAAAGACTTTTGTAGGAATTAGCAGAATATGAATGGTCAAAAGAGGACTGAGGAGTCAGCCATAAAAAAAGGCACCCGAAGGTGCCTGAATTTGAAGGAATAAGAAACGTAGAAGAAGATCAAGATGCAGCTTTAGTCATCTTGATGGGTGCATTCGGCTGGAAGTGCACGATACATTGACCATCAATGGTTTGAGTACCCGCTTTCACTTGAACTGCCTTGCCATGGGTTTGACCTTTACAAGCGTTGGCAAACGCAGTTTGTAAAGCCTGACGTTCTGATAAACGCTGATCATACTGTTTAACCATTTCTGCACGTTGACTATCCGTTAATGCTTCTCCACGGTTCATACCACCTCGGAATTCATCACGCATCGGACGATGTTCACCGCGCATGCCACGGAATTCACCACGTTGAGCTTTCATGCCTTTATGGTCAGGTCTGAAAGAAATCTTGCAATGACCATCAATGGTTTTATCACCCGCCTTGATTTGGACTGCACTGCCTGCAGCTTTGCCGTCACAGGCCTGTTGAATCTGTTTATGCAATTGCATGCGTTCTGCACGAGCGGCTTTGAACTGCTCGCGTTGCTCTGGAGTGAGACGATGCTGTTTTTGACCTTCATGATGTTTCATCATGCGAGAATGATCTTTCTGCTCATTCACGTTGCTCGTAGATTGACAGGCAGTCAATGCACCCATCGATAAAACACTGGCACTGATTAAGGCGATTTTTGTCATTGCTTTCATGTTTTTACCCCATTCAAGAGCTGATTCTTTTTGATGAGTAAAGATTAAATAATAAAGATGAAGAAACAATGGAGAGTTTTTTAAGTCTGTGTTCGCTACAATAATGAATATAGAGAAGAAAAACTGAGATTTTCACTTTGAAGGTTCGCCGTATTCCGATTGCATTACGTCTGTTTTTGACTGTTTTATTGACCACCCTGGTAATTACCACGGTGAGTCTGGGCGTATTGCATCTGAATATGCAGCGCAACTTTACCCGCTATGTGGCGGATGTAGAAATGCAGAAGCTGGATCATGTGATCGAGAATCTGGCCGATGTCTATACGGTATATGAAGACTGGGGTAACGCTATTCAGGCGCAGATTCTGCAAATTGAAGGTGAAGCTGCACCGGATGATTATGACCGTTTATCGCGCTGGTGGTTGCGCCGTCAGTATGATATTGCCTTACAGCAGCGTTACTTTCAGGAGCAAACTTTAGCCACTGTAGCGCCTTCAAGCATGGTCGAGCCAAATTTAACACCACGTTCAGTCAATGAAGAAGAATTGCGTATTTTAGCGTCTAATTTGCCTTCACAATTCCAGCCCTTTGAAGGTTTAAGATTTCCACTTAGCTCTAATCAGAACCTGTTTAGAACCGATCGTAAAGACAATAATGGCGGTCAACAGCCAGTTCAGCAGCCTACAGGTAAAAAACAATTCATCCAGATGCCAGACCGTCTGGGTCTAAGTTCACGCCTGTCACTCTATGATGCCAAACGGCGTTTTGTAGTAGGTGAGGCGTCAGATGAGCAGATTTCCTATCGTCCGATTATGGTCGAAAACCAGGTGGTTGGTTATCTGGGCTTGAAACCGGTTTTAGACCAAGATGATGCTTTAAGTATTAATTTCTTTAGTAATCAGAAACGTTACCTATTTTTAGTTTATGGTTTAAGTATTCTAGCCAGTCTGATTGCTGCATTATTACTGGCAACTTATTTTAAAAAACCGATTCAGCGTTTGTTGAACGGTACGCGTGAATTGACTCGCGGTAATTATCAGCATCAAGTGAAAGTGAAACGTAATGATGAGCTGGGTGATCTGTCTAATGAGCTGAATCAACTGGCAGTGATTCTGGATCAGCATGAAACTTCACGCCGTCAGTGGGTAGCAGATACTTCACATGAACTGAAAACTCCGCTGGCAGTCCTGCAGGCACAAATTGAAGCGATGCAAGATGGAATCCGTAAACCGACACCAGAGCATTTTGCGTCGATGTTGGCACAGGTAACCAGCCTGAAAAAACTGACTCAGGACTTGGCAGCTCTAGCGCAGGCTGATGCACAGCAATTACAGTTCTATTATGCAACTGTCAATCCATGGGATGTGGTGCAGCAGGAATTAATGAACTTCCAGCCTAAATTTGAACAGGCTGATCTGAAAGTGACTGTTGAAGGTGACGGTGCTGAAGTTGATCTGGATCTGGACCGTTTCAAGCAGATTGTAGCCAACCTGCTCAGCAACAGTATTCGTTATACAGAAGCTGGTGGCCAGGTACATATTCATACCGAACAGAATGAGAAAGAATGGACCTTATATGTCGATGACAGTCCATTCGGTCTGACCGATGAGCAGCTGGCTCGCATTGGTGAGCGTTTCTATCGTGTTGATGATTCGCGTACCCGTGCCACCGGTGGAACAGGCTTGGGTCTGGCCTTATCTTGTAAAATTACTCAGGCTATGGGTGGTAGCTTAAGCTTTGCACATTCACCATTAGGTGGTTTACGATGCAAACTAAGCTTTCCTAAACAAATGAAACCATAAAGGAAAATATATTCATGAAACATATCATGCTGGTTGAAGACGAAGTCGAACTTGCCCTGTTGGTGCGAGATTATCTAGAGGCTGCTGGTTTTGAAGTCAGCGTGTTTCATGATGGGCAAGAAGCATATAACAGTTTTACCCAGCGTAAACCGAGCCTGATGATCCTGGACTTGATGGTGCCGCGTATGGATGGTCTGACCATTTGCCGTAAAGTACGTGAACAGTCAGACTTGCCGATCATTATGGTGACTGCGCGTACTGAAGAAATTGACCGTGTACTTGGCCTGAATATGGGCGCGGATGACTATATCTGTAAACCATTTAGTCCAAAAGAACTGGTTGCTCGTGTACAGGCCGTATTACGCCGTTTAGACCGTAAAGCTGAGCCAGAAAGCAATGATTTGTTCCGTATGGATAAATCCACAACAGCGTATCTGGTACCAGCAAAAAGCCTTGAACCTGACCCCGACTGAATTCCGTTTACTAGAGTTGTTCTTGGAGCATGTCGGCCAAGTGTATTCACGTGCGCAGCTACTTGATCATATCAATCCGGACAGTTTTGATGTGGCAGACCGTGTGATTGATAGTCATATCAAAAACCTGCGTCGTAAAATTTCAGATGCGGCAGAAACCGGAAACCGTCATGAATGGATTCAGGCCGTCTATGGGGTAGGTTATCGTTTTGAATATCCTGAAGACTGATATTCGAATTCGTTAAAGAAAAGCGGATAGACTTCTTGGTTTGTTCGCTTTTTTTATTTCTGAAAATGATCAATATAAGAGAGCCAAAATAATGAAAATCATCATTCGGGATGAACAGCTAGAGGATATTCCAGCCATTGCTGCATTGACTCAAGCAGCTTTTCAAAATGCTGCCCATTCAAGTCATACTGAACAATTTATTGTAAATAGTTTGCGCAAGCATGGGCAGTTAACGATTTCTTTAGTCGCTATTGAAAATAACCAGCTGGTTGGCCATGTGGCTATTTCACCTGTTAGTATCTCTTCAGGTGAAACTGGCTGGTACGGTCTTGGTCCAATTTCGGTATTACCTGCAAAACAAGGACAGGGAATCGGCACTTTACTTATGCAGGCAGCTTTAGATCGCTTGCAAAATTTGGGTGCTCAAGGATGTGTAGTGCTCGGTGATCCTCAATATTATGGTCGTTTCGGGTTTAAGGCTTTTTCAGAACTTTACCTCAAGGATGTTCCACCAGAATATTTTCAAATCATTGCATTTAATGGATCTATTCCTCATGGGGAAGTGGTTTACCATGAGGCGTTTAATGCGACACAATAATTCATCAAAAAGAGCTATTTCTATTTAGAAGTTATAGAGTTTTAAAATGTAAAATAGCTTTTAACTAGCATCTATTATGAAATCAATTATTTATATTTCTTTTTATCTGAGTAGATACAAAAAAATAAAAGTTTAATAATTTAGGGTCTGTTGACACTTACTGTTCATAATTAACCCTATAAAGGTAGCCATAAAAATATACAGGCTAAGGCAACAGAACTTTGATAATTTCTTTTGAGCTTGTCATATCGAGTAGCTATTCCTCTAAATTGCTTTAATCTACAAAACATATTTTCAAATAAATGCCTGATTTTATATAAATACCAGTCCATATGGTCATTGTTCGATTGGCTATTCGTTTTCTTTGGTATATTCGCTTTAGTCCCTGTTTTCCTGATCTGTTCACGCAGTGGTTCTGAATCATAGCCTTTATCTGCGCATACCACTTTTGTCTCTTTTAAATCTAATGTTGATATTAAATCAGGCGCAACTTTAACATCATGTGTGGTTCCATCGGTAATCATGAAATCAATAGGATTGCCATGTGCATCAACAATCAAATGTATTTTTGAGGAGTTTCCTCCTACACTTTTAGAAATAGATTGATTCGCTATGCCGGCAGAATGTTGATGAGCACGTACATGAGAGCCATCAATAAAAATCCACTCCATATCGGGGCATGAGGCTAGTAATTTGAATAATCTAAGTAACTTACCGCTGCTTGACCAACGATTAAAACGTTTGAAAATAGAGTTTGAATGACCAAAACAAGAAGGAATATCTCGCCACGGACAACCTGTCCTAATTCTATAGAGAATAGCTTCAATAAAATTGCGTAAATTTGAGTTGTGGTGAATGGATAAATTACGCAGAATAACTTTCAACTTTTGCCAGTGTTGATCTGTCAGCATGGTACGAGGCATAGCGAATAGTAAAATTGGGTTTGGTGATTTGATTTTACTACTTCGCTATTTTTTTAAGCTAAAAGTGTCAACACACCCTAATAACTTCTTAAAGAGTTTATAAAATTATAAATTATATTTAATGAAATAGATTAATTTCTCAATCTCATATTTTTATTTAATTATTATCCAAATAAATTATGAATTGAATATTATACAATATTGAATACAGTCTTGAGCCTTATCACCTAAAAGTGGAAATTTTGCATAAGCAGTAAGTAATTGAACTTGCCGAAAACCTGTTTTTTCTAATACTTGTCTTGACGCTAAATGTTCAGTAGCGCAAAAGGTTTCAATTTTCGTCAGTTTTTGGCTTTGTTTTAGAAATTGGATTACCGAAGTCATCGCTTCACACATCAAACCTTGTCCTTGATAAGGAGTTCCAAGCCCGAAGAGAATTTCTCCAATATCATGCCTTTGTATAAAGATCAAAATACCCATAGGTTGCTGAATTAAATGATCTGCAATAATCCACATAAACTCAGGATCTGAGTCTTCTCACTTTTGTCCCGCCCAGTTTTCTAAAGTTTGTCGAGTTTGAGTTTGATTCCGATGTGGATGTCTTTGCAAATATTTTGATGCTGCTAGATCGCTAAAATAGTTTTGAAATAAATTGATTTCATCACCACAGTGGTAGGAGCGAAGAATTAAACGCTTTGTCTTTAATGTTATTGGTTTGATCTTAGTCATCGGTGGTATCTGCACTTATTTTTCTAATGTTCGTAATAAGTCAATCCGTACTTTTTCTGCTTTCTTTAATTTCAATATTACTAATTCATAAGAATTCTGTACTAGATCCTCAACCAGAGATTCATCCAGTTCATTATCTTCATACACTGAAATCCAGTGCTGTTTATTCATATGCCAGCCCGCATGGATATAAGAATAAGTATCTCGCAGCATAGCACCATAATCAGGCGCTACTTTTAAATTAATGACAGCTTTGCCTTGAAGATAGAACTGAAGCATAAAGACTTTATCTAGCACCTTGAATACATCACAACCTTCACCGAAAGGCTGAGTCACAGTGACTTCAGGTAAACTTATCGCTATCTTTGCGGAGATTTGATGTAAGGTCATAAGTTACGAATAAATCAAAATAAAACTGTGGATAATGCTTAAATTATCCACAGTTTTTGGTCGTCTTGTGAATAAATTAAGATGAACAACTTACCATGACTTCAGGTACATCACTCGGCAATGGCCCTAGATCTTCAGGGTGTTCCAGATCCAGCTGTTTTAAATAAGGCTGACTCAATAATTTAAACAGGCGATCGACTTCGGAAAAGTCATCCCGCTCAGCCAGTTCAATTGCTTTCTGTGCCATGTGATTGCGCAGGATATAGTGTGGATTGACGAGTTGCATGGCGGCATCTAATTCTTCAATATCCTGATGTTCGCGGATCGCTTCATATTGAGTCAGGAATGCTTCAAACTGACGGCGATCCAAACAATCATCCTTGATTGCTTCATATTCATGATTCTGCAGGCGAATAAAGCTTTGCGTATAGTCGAGTTGCTCGCTTTGTAAGATTCTGAGAAAAGCCATGGCGCAGTCAAAGCTGTCTTTGTGAAAACTCGGTAAGCCCATTTTTTGGTTTAGGCCATGCTTATAATGTTCCAGGAAGGTCGGTTCATAATGTTCCAGACATTGGGCCAGATCCTGTTTCCATTGTTCTTCATCATAGTTTTCAGGACATAATGGAATCAGGTTATTCAGCCACATCCACAAGTTCCAGTGGCCGATGCTTGGTTGCTGCTGATAAGTATAGCGACCCTGATAATCCGAGTGGTTATTAATCCAGTTGGGACGGAACCGCTCCATAAACCCATACGGGCCAAAGTCTAGCGTTGAACCGGTAATATTCAGGTTATCGGTGTTCATGACACCATGCGCAAATCCGACCAGTTGCCATTTGGCAATCATCACTGCCGTGCGCTGAATCACTTGGGTAGCAAATGCCAGAATAGGCTGTTCTGCTTGCAGACATTGCGGATAATGCCATTCCATGCATTTTTGTGTGAATACAGGTAACAGATCTGGCTGATACTGATTGATCCATTCAAAATGTCCAAATCGGATATGACAGTCAGATGTCCGTAATAGCATCGCGCCCGGTTCCAGTTTTTCACGCTGTACACCTTGAGCGGAAGAGGTAAAACCAACCGCATTACTGGATTCTACACCTAGCGCATTTAAGGTGTGTCCAGCCAGATATTCCCGAATCACCGAGCGTAAGACTGCACGGCCATCTCCCATACGTGAATAAGGCGTTGCACCAGCACCTTTTAAATGCAGATCAATGGTCTGGTTATCTTTATCCAGAATCTGAGCGATCAATAAACCACGTCCATCACCCAGTTGTCCTGCCCATTGTCCAAACTGATGGCCGGCATAAACCATGGCCAAAGGTTCAAATTCGACAAAGGTTTTTTGACCACTACAGATTTCGACCCATTGTGCTTTATCTTCCTCAGACCATTGCAGATGCTCAGCAAGCGCAGCATTAAAATGTCCTGCTTTAGCGCCTTTTAAAGGTAGCGGGGGCTGATGATGATAAAAGCGAGGAGGGAGAGACTGATATCGGGAATTAAAATACATGGCAGTTAAAATATTTAGGCAATAAAAGCAATATAACAAAGATCTCTGTTTAAAACTGTTGTAAAAGGGAAGTATAGATAAGACAGGCAGAAATAAAAAAAGCCCCTGATTTCAGGAGCTTTTTTGAGAATTCAAATCTTATTGAGAGATAGGCGCTTTTTTCAAATTACGCACTAACAGATTGAGTGTTTCACGATGATGAGAAAGACGCTGTTCGACTAGTTGAAATTCAACTTTAAGCTTGTCATCCATCTGGTGAATCTTTTCTGCCACAGCAGCCTTTTTCACCTGAATTTCCTGTTCTTTCAGTTTAGCCCAGTCATTTAATGTCTGAGTAAAGGCTTCATATTCTTGAGCAATCTTACTTTTCACATTGATAATGTCTTCATTGACATTATGACCATATACCGCCAGATCCTGCTCGGCATATTTAAACTTCATTGCCAGTTCAGCTTTTTTGATATTAAAGCTTGGAATACGGCGTAAATTTTTCGCAAGGCACAGTTTAGAACAAGTCCAGATTAACCATTTGGTTGGGTCATATTGCCACCATTTCACGCCATTACGGTAATCGTACTGGAAGATGTGATGATAGTTATGATAACCCTCACCCCAAGTTGCAATCGCTAACCAGAAGTTATCACGTGCAGTATTTTCATCCGTATAAGGACGTGAACCCCACATATGGCACAATGAGTTAATGAAGAAGGTCACGTGATGGCTGAGGATTAAACGAACCAGACCACCCAATAACAATACACCCCAGACATCGCCTACAGCCCAGCCGATTGGCAACAAGATTGCAGCATGTACTGCAATCACTAAAGGTACATAGTATTTGTGCTGGAACATAACAACTTTGTCGTTTTGCAGGTCTGGTGCATTTTTGTAGTTTGGTTCTGCAGCAGGATAGTCACGCAGCATCCAGCCCAGGTGCGCATACCAGAAGCCGTTATTAATTGAATATGGGTCTTTTTCCACGTCATCGACATGACGATGATGGGTACGGTGACCTGAACCCCAGTACAGAATACTGTTCTGCACCGCAAAGGTACCCATGATCATTAAAATGATTTTTAAAGGTAAAGTCGCTTCATAAGCACGATGTGCCCAAAGACGATGATAGCCCGCTGTAATCCCCAGGCTGCTAACGCCGAGCAAAACAAACATACTGATCCAAGCAGCAAGGCTAAAATCATGGTGATACGCATATAACGGAATCGCGATAACAGCTACAATGGGTAAAACTACCAAAGCAAACACAGCGACCCAGTTAATTGGGGCTTGAGGTAGGGGAGCATTCATCTCCAACAGCACTCCTGGAACCTGGGAAGGCATAACAAAAAGCAGAGGCCGCTATTGTTTATTTTAACAGCGGTTAAGTCATTCATATTAGCACGCCCCCTAGGGCATCACTAGCATTATTGTACGATTGTATTGTACTTGTCGGTAACAGAATAAGCAGGATGAAAACTACCATTTTCGCAGGCTAGACAGGCTCTGATTTCCGAGTAAATCACTGAGATTTTTAAAGCTTTTAATCAAATTTATTTTCTTAAAATGGGTCAAATGAATGTTCATTTTTTCTACTAGATTGCAGAGAAATAAATTTGTAAGCAAACCCGTAACCCAAAGTTAAACAAGATTACAGACAGGCATTCTTCTTTAAATTATTTTTCAAGGCTTAAAGAAAAATAATCTATGTATAGAATCTTGTATTTTGGGTTACTTAAAGATGTTGCATCATTAACTTCGGGTAATCGGTAATGAGACCCTGAATACCCCAGTCACGCAATTCTTTGGCACGATTAACATCATTTACGGTCCAGACGCTGATGGTAAGTTCGGCAGCTTGTGTGGCTTGAATAATATCTTTGCTGGCTAGCTCATTCATCCAGCCAATCTGACAACAGCCAAGTTCCAAGGCTTGATCAATCGCCTGATATTTCACATCTGTTTCAATCAGAAGGCCACGCTTTAAACTGGAATTTTGCTGCTGCAAGGCCTGATGGATTTTAGGATCAAAGCTAGTGATCACGACTGACTGCTCATAACCCTGTAACTGCTGTTCAAGCTCAAGCGTGATTTTTTCGGCATCGGCTTGGCTCGCTACACTTTTGACTTCGACTTCAATATGGTCAAAGTTGTGAATCACAGTTAAGGTCTGATCCAGCATGGGGGTCGCTTCGACCTTATTCCATTCTGACCATTTCACTGCGTGGTTATATTGACTGAGATCCTGACGGCTACATTCGTAGAGGGGTTTCTGCAAACCGGTAGTTCGTACAAAGTTATCATCATGCATGATGATGAGGGCATTGTCTTTAAGCTGGCGTACGTCAAATTCAACCGCACGAATCCCGATATCCTGAATATATTGAAAACCGCCTAGTGTATTTTCAGGCGCTTCCCCACGCGCACCGCGATGTCCGATTATGCGCATGCTGCGATAACCTGAAGAAGTGAAGATGAAAACATAATGATGAAGAGTTGTGACAGGAGTATTGCAATATTCTGCGCCTGAAACACTTTGTTGCAAATACCGTTGGCGCAGAATTTTCCGTGCAATTTAATACATTTTAGCGGATTTATTGATCAATGGTCTCATTAATATTTTTTTGCCATAACACCTCAGAACCACCTTCAGCACGTTGCAAGGTGCGTGAAGCCACAAACAGCCAGTCAGATAGGCGATTTAATAACTGCAGGGAAGTCGCTTGAATATTCTGGTCACGTGAGTGAACCGACATCACACTGCGCTCTGCACGACGGCATACGGCACGGGCCTGATGGGCGAAACTGCAAACTAAAGTACCCGCAGGCAAAATAAAATCTTTCAGCATCGGCAAAGCTTCATTCATACGGTCGATGTCATTTTCCAGAAACTCAATTGATACCGGTTGCACCAGATTAAAGCCTGGAATACACACTTCACCGCCCAGATCAAATAACCAGTGCTGGATCAGGCTTAAAGATTTATCCCAAGCGGCTTGATCTTCAATTGTGCTTGCTGAAATTTGTGCACGTAAAACCCCAATGATGGCATTCAGTTCGTCGACATCACCCAGCGCTATGATACGCAAATCATCTTTGGCTACACGTGAACCATCACCCAGTCCGGTAGTGCCCGAATCGCCTGTGCGCGTGTAAATTTTACTTAAACGGTGACCCATGAGAGTTCCTTAAATTATTGCATGCTGTAAATAAAAAGAATCATGCCATAGGCATGACATGATTCTCAAAAGTATTTGCTTGGATTGGAATGAGCTTAATATTTAAAAGTCACGCCGGCAGAAGCGAGGCGGCCTTCATCAACATAATAATTATTCCAGTTGTATTCGATCTTATGACGCACATCACCGACATTTTCTATGTTGGTAAATACTTTGACATGTGGGTTGATATTCCAGTAAGCATTTAAATCGACGGTCGCATAGCCCGGATTATGGTCTGAATCACTCCAGCTTTTTGACTTGGAACGGGCAATAAGAGAAGCACTCATCCCATAAATTTCATTTTCCAAACCTGTGGTCAGAGTGAGGGTTTGACGTGGTCGTTTAGCTAACTCAATATTCGTTTTGCTATCTTTAGCTTGTACATACGCAAAAGCAGTATCGATGAACCAATCGTCTTGTTTCCAGTTCCATGCCAGCTCGCCACCACGAAGCGTTGCTTCGCTGATATTATTTAACTTGCCATCAACTTTTTGGATCATGTTATCCACTTCGTTTTGATACACGGAAAATGAAACAGATGAGTTTTGAGTGAGGGCCTGGTCTAAGCCAATTTCATAAGACAGACTTTCTTCGGCTTTTAAATTTGGATTTGCAGATTCACCACTGTACAGCTCGTTTAAGTTTGGTGAACGAAAAGCTGAACCAATATTCGTATAGACGCTGAGTTGAGGTGATATTGCATAACGTGCAGCAGCTTGCCCTACAGTATGAGAGCCATACTTTTCGTTGTCTTCAACACGGATGCCGAGTTGTGTATTGAGTTTATCTGATTGATATTGATGCTGTGTGTAATATCCTTGAGAGGAAACATCACCTTTGTAGGCAACTCCATAAGAAAGAACATCACCATCAAGATTGCTATGCGTTGTCCCTAGTAAAATATGATGCTGATCATTTAGATTGAGTTTGGCATACAATTCTGCTTCTTGAGTAGTGCTATATGAATAATCGACCTGACCTAGATAATTCGTAGCATTTTGATCTAATTGATCGTCAAACTGGGATAAGCGAGCATTGAGTTCTAATTGTGAGCCTAGGTTAATTCGTCCTCTCAGGTTAACCATTTCATTTTCAAAATCTTGTGAAGTGAGGCTACCTGCATTGTAATCACTTGTGCCTTTATTTTGGCTGTAATCGAGAGATAAGCCATATTGGTCTTTGTGGACGCCAAATTTTGTGCTGAAACCTTTTTGGTCAAAGGAGTAATTTTCATCTTCATCATCTAGAACAGATTTTCCGTCAGTTTCCAGGCGTTGACCACGGATTTGGGCATAAAAACTATCTTCAGCTAAATCGGCACCCACGAGTGATTTGTAAGTTTTATTCTCGCCAATTTCACCTGTTATAAATGCACCTGATTGTTCAGGTGTTTTAGAAATCATATGAATGACGCCGCCAATGGCATCTGTACCATATAAAACTGATGCTGGACCCTTCAGAATTTCAATTTGCTTGATATCGGTAGTATCAATAAAAGGGAGAGAAGCTGAACTGCTTAAAGCAGTATTCAATCGCATGCCATCACGCAGAACGAGTGTATGTGACGAGCTTGTGCCTCGCATAAAAATAGAGGATTGTTGTCCATAACCGCCTAGTTGAGCGACGTTTAAAGCAGCCTCTTTTTTCAATAAGTTTGGCAATGAAGCAATAGGGGATTGCTCAAGAGTCGCAGGTTCAATCACTGAAATTCGCGCAGGTACATTTTCAATGTTTTCTGCAGAGCGAGTTGCCGTGACTACAATGGTATCTAAAGAGGCTTTTGCAACTTTTTGCTCGGCGGCATGAACAGATGAAGTAAAACCCAACGCAAGTGCGATCGCACCTACCAAGGCAGTAGGTTGAAATGGAATAGACATGAGATGTGCTCCATACATTCACTCCCCGTGAATGATTGAGTTAAAGAACACAACAAGCAGGTATCCGGACTTAAATGTAGTATTGAAACTCATACTTATTTATCCACCTTCCCACATATTGATGCAGTGGTGTAAATCCTGAAGATTTATAAAGACAAGCTTTTCATTTTTTACCGTTGCGGGGGCAGTGTTGGATTTGCACCAACTTCCCTAAAGCCTTAAGGCCTTGACTCGTTGCAAATTGTAGCAAGTATAAAGTTTGCTTAGGACTTAAACAATCAAGAACAAGAATAATCCGTATGAACTTTACGCAAGATCGATGATTTGCATTACAATGATTCACCCCAATCTTATAGATTACTTGATATCTTGGTAAATCAGAGCCAACACTATATGCGAACCCGTGCCAAAATCTGTGGAATCACCCGAGCTGAAGACGTCCAGGCTGTTGCTGATGCCGGCTGTGATGCCATTGGATTTGTGTTCTATCCACCGAGTCCACGTAGCGTGACTCAGGCACAGGCTGAAACGCTGGTCAAAGCAGTACCAGCTTATATTCAAGTGGTTGGCTTATTCGTTAATAGTACGGCAGATGACATCCAGGATATTTTAAAAACTGTTCCGCTGGATATTCTACAGTTTCATGGTGATGAAAGCCCTGAACAATGTCAGGCCATTGCCCAGCAAGTTGGACGTCGCTGGTACAAAGCGATTCAGGTCAAACCTGATCTGGACGTAGTCGCTGAAATTCAACGTTATCAGGCAGCAGGAGCCAGCGCAGTACTGTTAGACGCTTGGCATCCTGATTTAAAAGGTGGCACCGGACACAGCTTTGACTGGAGCACCTTCCCTCAATTAGATATTCCCTTGATCCTGGCTGGGGGTTTAAACCCGGACAATATCGAGGAGGCAATTCACACCACACAGGCTTATGCTGTTGATGTTAGTGGTGGTGTCGAATCCGCAAAAGGTATAAAAGACCAACAACTCATAGAACGCTTTATGCAAGGAGTCCATCGTGGATCAGCAAAGTACTAATCACAACAAGCCCGTGATTGACTATACCCAATTCCCGGATGAGCGTGGACATTTCGGTATCCATGGCGGGCGTTTTGTGTCAGAAACTCTGATGGCGGCTTTACAAGATCTGGAAAAGCTTTATTTCCGCATGAAAGATGATAAACAGTTTCTGGCAGAATTCGACCGTGATCTAGCCTACTACGTAGGTCGTCCTAGTCCTTTATATCATGCTGAGCGATGGTCGAAAGAGTTGGGTGGTGCGCAAATTTACTTAAAGCGTGAAGATCTGAACCATACCGGCTCGCATAAAGTAAACAATACGATTGGTCAGGCTTTACTGGCTAAACTTTCAGGCAAAAAACGCATTATTGCGGAAACAGGTGCCGGTCAGCATGGTGTAGCAACTGCAACCATCGCAGCGCGTTTAGGTCTTGAATGTGTGGTGTTCATGGGTGCTGAAGACGTGAAACGTCAGGCGATGAACGTTTACCGTATGCGTCTGCTGGGTGCAACAGTTGTTCCTGTAGAAAGTGGCTCTAAAACATTAAAAGATGCCATGAACGAAGCGATGCGTGACTGGGTTACCAACGTTGACTCAACTTATTATGTGATTGGTACCGTGGCAGGTCCACACCCATATCCACAATTGGTTCGTGACTTCCAGTCCATTATTGGCCGTGAAGCACGCCGTCAGATTCAGGAACAGGCAGGTCGCCTTCCAGATGCATTGGTTGCTTGTGTCGGTGGTGGTTCAAATGCAATGGGTTTGTTCTATCCATTCCTGAACGATCAGGATGTGAAAATGTATGGTGTTGAAGCCGCAGGTTTAGGGATCGAAACTGGCAAGCACTCTGCACCACTGAATGCGGGTCACGTCGGTGTACTGCATGGTAACCGTACTTATCTGATGTCTGATAAAGAAGGTCAGATCATTGAAACGCATTCAATTTCTGCTGGTCTGGATTATCCAGGCGTAGGTCCGGAACACAGCTTCCTGAAAGATATGGAACGCGTGAACTACGTGCCGATTAATGATCAGGAAGCGTTACAAGGTTTCCGTGATCTAACCAAGATCGAAGGGATTATTCCTGCGCTTGAAAGTTCACATGCGATGGCTTATGTCACTAAACTTGCACCAACCATGGACAAGGATCAAATCATTATTGCGACCGTTTCTGGTCGTGGTGATAAAGACTTGATGACCGTTGCCCGTATTGATGGTGTAGAAATGGTCGAGATGTAAAATCTCCCCTAGCCCCTCTTTTTCAAAGAGGGGAGAAAACCCTTCTTTCTAAAAGGAGGGCAGGGTGGATTAAGAAAAATCGTGTTGAATTATTCAGCACGATTTTTTTATTTTTATAGATAAGAAAATTTTTAGAGAGTAAGAGGAAGAAGCAATCTGGCTAAAAATGGGATAAAAACTATTCAAGTTCTAGATAAAACGGCAAAAAATCAGTTTCTCATTCAAAAAATTAAAATGATTATTTTAAGTAGAATTGGCTGGAAGAGCTGACGAACGGTTTTAAAAAATTCTTTATCAAATCTCAATAATCGGCATAATAGCTTCAAGCAAAAATAGTTTTTGATTGAGATGGAATGTCTTAATGGATTTAATTCAGGAAAATGGACAACCACGTTACGGACGTTTCAAAGAAATTCCAAAAAGTATTGATTACAATGCGTACCAGTACAAAAATCCCTATGGTGATGTACTCAAGGGATGGCGTAAGCAACTAAAATATAAAAAATTTAAATTCTGTAGTATTCAACACGAACATTATACAATTGGCCTTGCGATTGCTGATATCGCTTGGGCTGGGCACAGTTTTTTCTACATCTATAACCATAGTACCAACGAAGTGCAGGAATGGAATGCGATCAATTTCTTCTCGCGCAATACGGTGCTAGACGAACAGCCATTATTTAATCATAGTTATTTTCACAAATCTCCCTTTCAGATTGATATCCAGCATGCCAATGGGGTGCGTTATATCCATGTGACCAAATATGGTGAAATCAAGCTTAGTGCCCGAATTTTCTGTGCAGGTACAGACCCGCTGAGTATGTGCAGTCCGACCGGAATCAATGGCTGGACCTATACCCAGAAATTGACCACTTTGGGTTGTGAAGGTTATTTCGTAAATAAGCAGGGTGAAACCATCCAGTTTAATGAGCGCACCTTCGCCTCTCTGGATGATACCTGCGGCTTTTTGCGTCCTGAAACTGCCTGGTTCTGGCTATCTTGTAATTTCTGGGATGCCAATCATAATCGTATCGGGATCAATCTCGCTTCCGGTGTTAATGAAAGCTTTGGTAATGAAAACTGTTTGTGGGTAAATGGTAAAATTTATCTTGTGGCGGATGTGTTGTTTCAGCAGGAATCTGACGAACGCTGGAATATCCAGTCATTAGATGGCTGCTTGAACCTGAATGTGCACACAGGCTGGCGCCGTTATGAAAATCTGAATTTACGTCTGGTCGGCAGTCAGTTTAGCCAGTGGCAGGCAAAAGTATCAGGGACTATCCGGCAAAATGGTCAGGAGATTGTACTGGTTAATGAATATGGACTTTTAGAACAGCACTATGCTAAATGGTAATTCATTTTTCCAACTTCTAAATCTAAAAAAGCCTTCGATTTTGAAGGCTTTTTGATTTCTAGGTTTAATCTTCTGCAGCTTGCCAGAACGCTTCTCCTGCCTGAATCGGGTCACCGGTTTCTGCCAGCGTTTTTACCCAGACATCATATTGAGCAATCACTGGATGCTGGGATGGATGGAAATCCTTTTTAAACCAGTCACGATACTGTTTACCCATACGAGTCAAAGTGCCTTTTTTACCAAAGAACCAAGGTAGGCCACGGATATTCATTTGCAGTCGTTGCAGTGGGCTAAAGCCATCATGTTTGAGCATGACATTGGCACGGTAAATGGTAAAACCAAACATCAGCAAAGTCGTGATGAGCAAGGTGTATTGACGCAGCCATTCTGGCGTTTTTGCCACATCTTTCATGACATCAAAAGCAACATCGCGATGTTCCATTTCCTCAATCGCATGCCAGGCAAACATGGCGCGAACAAAAGGATGGGCATTTCTTAAAGTATCTTTTTGCCCATAAAAAGTTTCAGCCATGAGCGCGGTCAAATGTTCCGCGGCTGCAGTGACTGCAATATTGTACTCAGGCGAACGGTTCTTCAGATCATAGTTCATCATGTAGTTCAGACGCTGAATAAACTGATCGACCGGCATGCCTTGTTCGCGCATCAGGTTATTCATCTTGTCATGGGCAATACCATGCTGGGCTTCCTGACGGATAAAATCAGCTACCCGTTTCTGTAAATCTGGGTCTTTGATCTGGTCGCGGAACAGACGCACACTCTGAATGAAATAACGTTCACCGTCTGGAAAGGTCAGACTCAGTGCATCAAACATACGGGTCAGGAATGGATCGCCACCAAACCAGTAGCGTGGAATTTCACTCAGCTTAAAATCAAGATTACTACGTACCACAGGCGGTATGGAAGATTTTAAAGGTGCGTTCATCTGCTTTCATTCTTTTTCTGGAGATGCTGACAGTATGTTCAGAATTGCACAAATTGTTTTGACAGATATGGCCAATTTTTATACATTTTACGCCAGAGAAAAATAAAATATACATTCGCAGCGGAGACAGGGACGCGCTCATGCAGGACATCAAAATCTCCAATGGTTATATCCAGCTATGGACCACCTATTTGCGTAGCTTAAATATAGAACCTTTAACTGCAGAGTTTCTTGCAGATCTACGACCTCAGCTCATTGAACTGATTGATCAGCCTTTTGATGCGCAAGTTCCGCTGGATTTTCTCAATAGCATCCTGTTAAGAACCCAAAAACAGTTAGCATGCCCCCAGTTAATTTTTGAAATTGTGCAATGTATTCGGCCAGAACATTTTGGTGTGTTGGGCTATATGGTATCTAAAAGCAGCAGTATTCCTGAGATCATTGGCTACATCATGCGTTTTCAGCGACTGGTCATTGATGGGAGTGAATTTGTCCCATTGCAACTAAGACAGCATGCGCAGAGTATTGAATTGTATTGGATCTATCAGGATGAGCGTTATAACCTGCTGAACGAGCTGACCATCGCAGCCATGGTGCAATTAGGACGTTTTATTTTGCAGGATCATCCTTTGCTCTTGCGTCGGGTGCGCTTTGCCCATGCGCCAGAAATTGCCCGAATTCACTATCAAAAATTCTATGCTGCGGAAGTGCAGTTTTCACAGCAGGATTATGGCTTTGAACTGGATATACAGGGACTGAACCTGAAATCGGAACAGGCCGATCCAATGTTATTACAGTTATTGATTCGTCAAGCTGAAGAAGCGATTGCAGCCAAACCACCTGTAGAAAGTATTTTGACTCAGGCTCAAAAAGTGGTTGCGGAGCATCTAAGAAGCAGACAACAGGCGATTAAAATTGAACAGCTGGCCGAGCAACTGTTTGTATCGACTCGAACCTTGCAGCGTCAGCTAAATGAACAGGGCATATCTTTTAAAAAATTGTTGGAACAGGAAAGGATCAGGCGTTGTGAAAGCTTATTGCATCAGCCCCTAAGCCTGACCGAAATCGCCCAACAACTGGATTATTCTGACCAGTCCGCTTTAGCCCGCGCTTATAAGGCAGCAACAGGCAGGACTTTATTGCAATATAGAAAACAATTAAAACAGGATCAGGCATAAAAAAACGGCCATCATTGGCCGCTTTATCTCATGACTTAATTTAAGCTGTTTTTAATTTAGGATATCGGAAAGTAATTGCGATCACCGCAAATATTGCCAGAATCCAGCAGTAATACACGCCCCCGATTAGCTCGACTGGAGAAAGTTTGGCAATCGAACAGGCCAGTAATAATTGTGCGCCATAAGGGATCAGCCCCTGTACCACACAGGAGAAAATATCCATCAGGGCGGCGGCACGTTTCGGATCAACCCCATATTCTTTCGCCACTTCACGGGCCATATCACCAGCCAGAATAATCGCGACAGTGTTATTTGCTACAAACAGATTCGAAAATACGACCAAGAAACTGATCCCGATTTCACCGGCCCGCTGACGGCCCACTTTAAATAAGCGGGTCAGCGCGTAGATGCGTTCGATCAGCCAGCGTAAACCACCTTCACGTTGCATGATCGCAGACAGGCCACCCAGGAACATGGATAACAATGCCACTTCAAACATGCCGACAAAGCCATCATAAATGGAAGTGTTCAGCTTGAGGATATTGAAATCTGGCGTAGCAAATAGCCCGAATAAACCCGATAACACGACACCGATGGTTAAAACCGCCAGAACATGCAGACGGCTAAAAGCCAGTAAAAAGACCGCAATATAAGGCAGGACTAGAATCCAGTTAAAGTCCTTGTATTCGACTGGACTAGAACTACCAGTATTGAAGATATAGATCAAAATCGTGACGATAGAAGCCGGCACAGCAATCCAGACATTGACTCTGAATTTGTCACGTAACTGCACTTTCTGGCTGCTGGTTGCAGCAATGGTAGTATCCGAAATCATAGACAGGTTATCACCGAACATTGCCCCACCGACCACGGCGCCGATCGCATAAACCACCGGAATCTCGGTCACTTGTGCAAAGCCAAAGGCAATGGGTGCACAGGCGGCAATGGTTCCCATCGAGGTACCCATCGCCGTCGCAATAAATGCTGAAATCACAAACAGCATCGGTAAGACAAAACTCGGAGGAATAACGGACAGGCCCATTTGTACAGTAGCATCAACACTACCAATCGCACTGCTGACACTAGCAAAAGCACCGGCTAGCATAAACACCATGAACATCAGAATCAGGTTGGGATGGCTGGCACCTTTCAGAAATTCTTCAATACCCTGGTTGAGTTTGCCGCGATACACTAATGCAGCCAAGATAATCGCGGGCAGGGCGGCAACAGGTGCTTTAATCTGATAGAACGCAAATTCAGTTCCGATAAGAGAATGATAGATCCCGCTACCTAAAAAGATGGTTAAAAATACAATAAGCGGCAACAGTGCAATGGCGCGTGCCTGCACTGTACCTTCAGAGTCAGTCTGCATAGGAGATAAAAAAATAAGAGAATGGGGCTAGTATAAAACAGGTTTTGCAATTTCAGAAAACTTTAAATGAATGCGCTAACATCTGCATTTTTATTAATTTTTCCATGATAAAAATAAGTTTATCTAAATATTCAACATTTTAGGGAATGCCAAAATTAGGCATCTTTGATCATTGAGAAAAAAATCAAAATAATCGTAAATAGATCCCTTCGGGTTGTTCTGAAATCCTCGCACAGGAAATGAAATGCCAGAGGTCGATGTTGCACACTGTTCAATGTACAAAAAATAGCGTTACAATGCGATGTCTTGTATTTCTACATAGTCAATGTCTCAAGTTTGAAACACCTTAAGGAAAGCTCAGCCCTATGTCACGTTTAGCCACACGATTTGGACAACTTAAATCTCAACAGCGTAAAGCTTTAGTTTCTTATGTTATGGCTGGTGACCCGCATCCAGAGGTAACCGTACCTTTGCTGCACCAGATGGTAGACGCTGGCGTCGACGTGATTGAACTGGGTCTTCCTTTCTCAGATCCAATGGCAGATGGTCCGGTGATTGCTCTGGCCGCTGAACGCGCGCTGGCCGGTGGCACTAATACCTTGGATGCCCTGCACATGGTGAAAGAATTTCGCTTGAAAGACCGCGAAACACCAGTGGTACTCATGGGTTATCTCAATCCGGTTGAAGTCATTGGCTATGAAAAGTTTGTGGCTTATGCCTATGAATGCGGTGTCGACGGCGTGCTTCTGGTCGATCTTCCTCCTGAAGAAGCTCAAGATTTGGGGCAGGTGCTGGAAAAATATGAAATGGATCAGATTTTCCTGTTGGCTCCGACCTCAACTGATGAGCGTATTCAGCATGTAGTGAAACAGGCCAGTGGCTTTATTTACTATGTGTCGTTGAAAGGTGTGACGGGTGCTGCAACATTAGATGTATCTGAAGCAGCTGCACGTATTCAGAAAATTAAGGCAGAGACAGATGTTCCTGTAGGCGTGGGTTTTGGTATCAGTGATGCTGCATCTGCGAAAGCGATGGGTGTTGCTGCCGATGCAGTTATTGTGGGAAGTGCGTTTGTAAAACAGTTTGCAACCCTCGCGCCAGAACAAGCCGTTATTGCGACGGTGAATAAAGTCAAGGAGCTTCGAGCAGCGCTCGATGAGTTATAGTATGAGTCAACAAGTGAAATCAGGCAAAATTCTGAGCCCATCGACCCCATGGACGGAGCGTATTGTTCCGGGCATTCATGTACCTGATGAGCAAACTACCCTAAAAGCGACATTCACAGAGCCAACCATTGAGTGCCCTGAATGTCATGCTTTGGTGACACGTACTGCAATGTCATTTAATGCTTATGTTTGTCCACAATGCGATGAACATCTGAAAATGAAAGCACGTGACCGTCTGAACTGGTTCTTTGATCAGGTACAGACTGAAATGGGTCAGGAATTTACGGCCAAAGATCCACTGAAATTTGTCGACAGCAAAGCTTATCCAGACCGTATGTCGGAAGCACAAAAGAAAACAGGTGAAACTGAAGCACTGATCGTAATGCAAGGTCTGCTGAAAGGCGTGCCAATGATTGCAACCGCATTTGAGTTCGACTTCATGGGCGGCTCTATGGGCACTGTAGTGGGTGACCGCTTTGTGCAGGCAGCGGAGCGTGCGATTGAAATGCATCAACCTCTGATCTGTTTTGCAGCATCTGGTGGCGCACGTATGCAGGAAGGTATGCTGTCTTTGATGCAAATGGCACGTACTTCAGCAGCGATTCAGCGTTTGAAAGAAGCAGGTCTGCCTTATGTGGTGGTATTGACCCACCCAGTTTATGGTGGTGTAACTGCGTCTTTAGCCATGCTGGGTGATGTGCATCTGGCTGAACCGAAAGCGATGATTGGTTTTGCGGGTAAACGTGTAATTGAGCAGACCGTGCGTGAAAAACTGGACGAACCGTTCCAGCGTGCTGAATATTTGCTTGATCATGGTGTAATCGATCAGATTGTTCACCGTCATGCATTACGTGATACAGTTTATCGTATTATCACGAAATTGATGAACCTGCCTTGAACACAGCACCATTAGCAACTGATTCACTTGATACATGGCTCGATTATTGGAGCCATGTTCACGTTACGGGGATTGATTTAGGCCTGGAACGTGTCATTCCTGTGGCTGAAAAGCTGGGGGTGATCAATCCGGAGGCTAAAGTCCTGACGGTTGCCGGAACCAATGGTAAAGGTTCAACGACCACGACTCTGGCTGCCATTCTTAATGCTCAGGGTTTTAAGGCCGGACTGTATCAGTCTCCTCATGTATATCGTTTTAATGAACGGGTGAAATTACGTGGGGTTGAAGTCGAAGACCAGTTGCTGATTGATGCTTTTGTTGAAGTCGATCGGGCACGTCGCGAATGCGATTTAAGCCTGTCATTCTTTGAAGCAACCACACTTGCTGCATTTGTGATTTTTAAACATGAACTGTGTGATGTGTGGGTGCTGGAAGTAGGACTAGGCGGTCGTCTGGATGTGGTCAACGTGGTTAATCCGGATGTTGCAGTCATCACCAATATCGGACTGGATCATACCGACTGGCTCGGTGATACCATTGAAAAAATTGCTTTTGAAAAAGCTGGTATTATCCGTCCGAATATTCCTGTGATATTTGGTGGTCAGCAAGATATTCCGCAAGCCATTCTGGATAAAGCTGCTGAATGCAATGCGCCGTTATATGCAGTTAACCGTGATTATTTCTATGAAGCCTTTGAAGATGGCAAAACCTGGGCCTTTGCATCGTCAGGTACGACTTTAAAATTGCCGACAGGTTCACTGGCGCTGGATAATATTTCGACAGCAGTTGCAGCGATCTTGCTAAGTGGTCTGGAAGTCAACCAGACAGCGATTGCGGAAGGAGTTCAGGCAGCTAAATTGCCGGGGCGTTTTGAAGTCCGAGAAATTCAGAATAAGACTGTAATTTTTGATGCCGGACATAACCCGCATGGGGTAGAGTTCCTGTTAAAACAATTACGCAATTATTTAAATTACAACAAGAAATATAAAGAAGTCATTTGTGTATTTTCCATGCTGGCAGATAAAGATATAAATTCTGTCGTCAAGTTGTTGAAAGACACTGTTCATTTGTGGAAAATTGCACCATTATCTGTACCACGTGCGGCAGAGGTCACACTTTTGACTGATGCACTGCAAGGTGAATTGATAGAACAATTTGACAATGTAAAATTAGCTTTTAAATCAGCGCTGGATGAAACAGAGAATAATCAGCTGATTTTGGTATGTGGATCATTTCATACCTTAGAAGCGGTATGGGAGTATTTGGAAGAATGTCAATGAATAACAAACAACGCTGGATGGGTGGCGTTGTTTTACTAGGTGGTGGTGTTTTATTGGCAGCATTACTCCTGAAAGGTCAAAATGAAATTCATCAGGATCGTCAGCAAAACCCGGCACTGGCTGCAGAAGTAGAATCAAAAGATACAGTCAACAATTCATTAGGTTCTTTAACAGTCGATGTGGAAACAGAAAAACGTCTGCTGGAACAGCAGCGTCGTGACCGCGAAAAAGCAGTGGCTGAACAGGAAGCCCGTGCAGCTGAATTTTTAGCCATGCAACAGCAGGCTGAGGCAGATGCAGCACGTCGTGCGGCTGAAGAATATGCTGCTTTGAATGCCCATCGTATGGGACAGCAAAGTTCAGACAATATTCCACCTGAGCTGGCAGAAGATGAACAGACGAAGCAAAAACGTCTGGCTGAAGACAAGGCTGCTACACAAAAAAAGTTAGAACAGCAGAAACTTGAGCAGCAAAAAGCCCAAACTTCAGCTGATACTGCCAAGAAACAGGCAGAGCAGAAGGCTGCAGAAGAAAAACGTAAGCTAGAAGAGAAACGTAAAGCTGAAGAAGCGCATAAGGCAGCTGAAGCAAAACGTAAGGCCGAGGAAGAGCACAAAGCGGCTGAAAAGAAAAAAGAAGCTGAGCATAAAGCTGCTGAAGAAAAACGTAAGGCAGAAGAAAAACGTAAGGCAGAAGAAAAGCGCAAAGCTGAAGAGAAACATAAAGCAGAAGAGGCCAAGAAAAAGGCTGAAGCTGAAAAAGCCCGTAAACTTCTTGAAGGTGAAAGTGATAAACAGTGGATGGTGCAGGTGGCATTGGCTGCCAATGAAGCCAATGCTGATGCCATTGCGGCCAAACTGCGAGCCAAAGGCTACAAGGTCACCAAGAGCCAGACATCTAAAGGTGTGCGTATCATGGTCGGTCCATCTAAAGACCGTGAAACAGCAGATGCACTGCGTAAGAAAATCGCGGCTGATGCCAGCCTGAACATGAAATCAGCCTGGGTAAATGACTGGGTGCCGCTAGATAAGCGTTAATTTTCTTACTTAACCGAAGTTTCTGTAGATGGATTCGTGAGTTGCTCGCGAATCCATTTTACATTTTCAGGGGTAAATAATTTTTCAATATTGCGCCAAATGGAATGAAAGCCATAACCGCCATGCTTCATTTCCTGTACTGCATCTTCAATGCGCCTGTTCTGAAAAATAATCCGGTACATGGCCACACTGGCACCGGTACGGTCTGAACCGTGATAACAGTGTAAAAGTATTTTTTCATTATTTTGCCGTGCCTGTTGAATCAATTGCATTACGTTCAGTAAATCCTCGCGATTCATAGCCCAGGTATGAATGGGAACATGTTTAAGCTTGAGGTCTTCATTTGACAAAACATCCGTATCTTTGTCGCGTGAACGCAGGTTGATCACCACATTAATGGCATATCGTTTTAATAAAGGCGTCAGTTCATCGCTTGGTTGTTCACTTCGGTAAAGTTCATCGCTGATCTGATAAAAATTATGTTCTTCATGCAGTTCCTGTCCCTAATGCATTGGGCGTTCCTGTTCAGGCAGCGCTGGAGTACAACCGGATAAAACAAGCGTAGAAACCAGAAGAAGTACATAATTATTTTTCATTGCAACCTAACTCACCTTTTTAATCATTCTCTTCAACAGCATATCGGCTTTTTCAAAAAAAAGCCTGTCCGAAGACAGGCTTGATGGGAAAAGTTCGAAAACCCGGCTCGTCGGTAGGTATCAAACTAAACATGAAAATGATGGTTGATGCATGACGACTATCATTTTCATGGTGGGGAGTTGATTGCGGTTTTTTAATATTCAAAAAGGATAGAACAGCATTTAGCTTATCCTCTTGCACCCACGGCATAGCCGTGGGTCTTGCACTCGGGCGAAGCACCACTCTACATATTATGTACTACACGCTTCGCTTGTCTTGCGTAAGCGTCCGCTGAACACACCTTATGAATTCGTCCTATAAGCCTTAATTTAGTCCTCACTTAAAAACAAGTGGGAACTTAAATTTATGACTACAAATAACCAGACATCCATCGCATCTCTTACGATAAAACGAAGAACATATAGTGCTGAATTTAAACAGCAGATCGTTCAGGCGTGTAAAGCATCGGAGGTTTCAATTGCTTCGGTCGCTTTGCAACATGGATTGAATACAAATCTTGTATCCAAATGGATTCGCTTAATTGATGCTAAGCCAGGGAATGATCGCTCACTACTACCGAATAAACCTGCATTTATTGCCTTATCTTGCTCTGCACCATTAGATCCTATTTCTACTGGCATGTTAACGGTTCAAATTACTTTACCCCACTCAAAAGCAGAAATTGGCTTGAAATGGCAAGTATCAGAAATGTCTGCTTTAGCAAAATTACTCAAGGCACTTACAACATGATCCGTATCGATGAAATCTGGTTGTCTACTCAGCCCATGGACATGCGTGCAGGTATGGATACGGCCATGGCTCAGGTGGTGAGAGCCTTTGGCTACATCAAACCGCATTGTGCTTACCTGTTCTGTAATAAACGTGGCCATCGCATGAAAGTGCTGGTACATGATGGACTGGGGATCTGGCTGTGTGCTCGGCGGTTGGAACAGGGAAAATTTCACTGGGCTAAAGTTCACCAGGGTGAAAGCGTAGCCCTCAGCCCAGAACAGTTACAGGCACTGATCCAGGGTTTGCCTTGGCAGCGCATTGGACGACAGCAAGTGGTCACAATGCTCTAAACTAGCTTGGTCCAAGTTGCTATTCTCCAAACGTTCTATTTCATTCTTCTCATGACCTCAGGCATACTGCGGTCATGAATACACTGCCTGATTTAAGCCAACTGACCCATGAACAACTGCTGGAATTTACTAGACAGTTGGCAATGCAACATCAGTCTCTGGCACAATCAAACCAGCAATTAGATGCCAAAGTTCAGCATCTTGAAGTATCCAATCTGCAATTAGATGCCAAAGTTCAGCATCTTTCCATTCTCAATCAAAAATACGAGCATGAACTTGCGCTGTTTAAAAAGCACAAATTCGACAGTAAAAACGAACATCTCACCGCAAAACAAATCCATCTCTGGGATGAAGCGGTCGAAGAAGATATTGCCGCTGTTGATCTGGAACTGGAACGGCTGAATGCAGATAAAACTGATGCAGCGACACACAAAGCCACAGTCAACAAACCTAAACGTCGACTGCTGCCCGATCATCTACACACCATCCGTATTGAGCATGAACCTGCATCAACCCAATGCAGTTGTGGCTGCCAGTTACGTCGTATCGGCGAAGATATCAGTGAAAAACTGCATTTCAGACCGGCACAGTTCTATAAGGAACAGCATGTACGTGGCAAATGGGTCTGTGATCAGTGTGACACCCTGACTCAGCAAGCGATGCCCGCCTATGTGATTGATAAAGGTATTGCCAGTCCTGAACTGCTCAGCCATGTGCTGGTATCGAAGTATGCCGATCATTTGCCGCTGTACCGTCAGCGCCTGATCTATCAGCGGGCGGGCATTGATCTGTCCAGATCCACGTTATCTGACTGGATTGGTCGCTGCGGTGTAGAACTGGAACCTCTGGCCAATGCCTTAAAACAGGTGGTGCTGCAACAGCGGGTGATCCATGCCGATGAAACACCAGTCACCATCATGCGGATGGGTGATGATGAGAAAAAACCGAAGAAAGGTTATGTCTGGGCCTATGCCACTACACAGTACAATCCAGTTCAAGCGGTGATCTATGACTTTCAGGATAGCCGTTCAGGTCAGCATGCAGAAGAGTTCCTGAATGGCTGGCAGGGCCATCTGGTCTGTGATGATTACAGTGGTTATAAAGCACGCTTTAAATCAGGCGATGTCATTGAGGTGGGCTGCATGGCGCATGCGCGTCGTAAATTCCATGAGCTACATGTGACTGGGAAAAGTCAGATCGCTGAACAGGCATTAGTGCTGATTCAGAAACTGTATGCGATAGAAGCAGAACTCAGGAAAAAGACCGATAGTACAGCAGAACACCGCCGCGAATACCGACAACAGCATAGCCAACCGGTGATGCAACAACTGTATGAATGGCTCAACCAGCATCAACTGACGGTGCCATCGAGTTCTCCAACCGCCAAGGCCATCAATTACACTCTGAAGCGTTGGCCAGCTTTAAGCCGCTATCTGGATGATGGCAATCTACCGATTTGCAATAATTGGGTGGAAAACCAAGTGCGGCCTTGGGCGTTGGGACGTAAGAACTGGTTATTTGCAGGTTCGCTGCGTAGTGGTCAGCGAGCGGCAAACATCATGACTTTAATCCAGTCAGCAAAGCTGAATGGGTTGGATCCGTATGCCTATTTAAGTGATGTGCTGAAAAGATTGCCGACCCATAAAGTGACCCAAATAGAAGAATTGCTACCACACCGCTGGAAATCCAACTCAAATTAAAAAATAGACATGGGGTTCAGCGGACGCTTACTGTCTTGCCACAAATTAAGGCAGTGCTTCAAATACTGCGCACTTCGTTTGCTTTGCGCAAAACTGAAAAGCAGTGGTTTTGGTGTTATCACTCGAAGCATAGCTTCTCGTCTTGCGCAAGGGCAGTACTATGGAAACTGCGCGCTACGCTTGCCTTGCGCAAAATTAAAAAGGAGTCCTTTTAATTCCTTACCAGCCATAGCATAGCTATGGCTCTTGCGCTCGGGCGAAGCAGTGCTTCGTTTTATCTTGAACTACGCGCTTCGCTTGTCTTGCGAATAACTAAAGCAGTGCTTCAGTTATTCTCAGGCTGTGGCGTAAGACGTAAATAAGGAGTTACTGCCTTATAGCCTTTAGGGAAGCGTTGTTTGATTTCTTCCTCATCTTTTAATGAAGGCACAATCACTACATCATCGCCATGTTGCCAGTTAGCCGGGGTTGCTACTTTATGGTTGTCAGTTAATTGTAGAGAGTCGACTACACGTAATACTTCATGGAAATTACGGCCTGTTGATGCAGGGTAGGTAATAATTAGACGCACTTTCTTGTTTGGATCAATGATCACCAGAGAACGTACAGTCAGGGTTTCACTCGCGTTCGGGTGAATGAAGTCATACAGCTCAGATACTTTACGGTCCTGATCGGCAATGATCGGGAAGTTAACGGTAGTACCTTGAGTTTCATTGATGTCTTTGATCCAACCGTGATGGGATTCAACATCATCAACAGAAAGGGCAATTGCTTTCACGCCACGCTTTTCAAATTCATCTTTTAACTTTGCGGTAAAGCCCAGTTCAGTGGTGCATACAGGGGTGTAATCGGCTGGATGTGAAAATAAAATGCCCCAGCTATCGCCTAGAAAGTCATAAAAATTAATTAAGCCTTCGCTAGATTGCTGTTCAAAATTCGGTGCGGTATCGCCTAAACGTAAACTCATTTTTCTTGCCTCAATTGATCTTGTAATGTGTCGATGAGAATAAATATGAACCAATTTTTTTATGATTAAAAATAGTGTTTTTAGAATTTCTTATGAATAAACCGAATAAAGAAGTAGGCTATTGATTCAGAATCAGACAAATCAGTCGTCTAATTAACTATATTGCATGGGTAAAATTTGCTACATTACCTTGCCTTAGGTCTCAGGGCTAGGACGAAGGATGAGTTTTTTTCATTGGTTTTCTGGCAAAACCCTTGTAGTTCAAATTTCTAGCACCATAATAACGACTAAGAACATATTTATTTGACAAGCAAGATTTAGAGAGTCTATTCATGTTGGCAAGTCTGATCGGAGGAATCTTCGGTACCAAAAATGAGCGCGAACTCAAACGCATGCGTAAAATCGTAGACAAGATTAATGCGCTCGAGCCGACGATATCAGCCCTAAGCGATGCAGACTTATCTGCAAAAACTGAAGAATTCAAACAACGATATAATAAGGGTGAAAGCCTAGATAAGTTACTTCCTGAAGCATTCGCAGTCTGTCGTGAAGCTGCAAAACGTGTCATGGGAATGCGTCACTATGACGTACAGTTGATTGGTGGTATTACCCTGCATGAAGGCAAGATTGCCGAGATGCGTACCGGTGAAGGTAAAACCCTGATGGGAACGCTGGCCTGTTATCTTAATGCATTGAGCGGGCAGGGTGTCCATGTCATCACGGTGAACGACTATTTGGCACAACGTGATGCCGAGTTAAACCGTCCATTGTTCGAATTCTTGGGTTTAAGCATCGGGATTATCTATTCCATGCAGAACCCGATAGAAAAATCTGAAGCCTATAAAGCAGATATCACTTACGGTACCAATAACGAATTCGGTTTTGATTATCTTCGTGACAATATGGTGTTCTCGCTGGCTGAGAAAAAACAGCGTGGTCTGACTTATGCCATTATCGATGAGGTCGATTCGATCCTGATCGATGAAGCGCGTACACCACTGATTATCTCTGGTCAAAGTGAAGACTCCTCCCAGCTTTATGCAGCGATCAACAGCATTCCACCGAAGTTAAAAGCACAGAAAGAAGAAAAAGTACCGGATGGCGGTCATTTCTGGATTGATGAAAAACAGCGCTCTGTTGAAATTACAGAAACCGGTTTTGAAACCATTGAAAGTGAATTGATTGCAATGGGCTTGCTGGCTGAAGGTGAAAGCCTGTATTCAGCTTCTAATCTGAATTTGCTGCATCATGTGACTGCTGCGATTCGTGCGCACTATTTATATCAACGTAACGTGCATTACATCATCCATGAAGGCGAAGTGATCATTGTTGATGAAAATACCGGTCGTACCATGCCAGGTCGTCGCTGGTCTGAAGGTTTGCACCAGGCAGTTGAAGCAAAAGAAGGTCTGGAAATTCAGCCGGAAAACCAAACCCTTGCAACCACAACATTCCAGAACTATTTCCGTCTGTATAAAAAATTATCCGGTATGACTGGTACTGCAGATACTGAGGCTGCGGAAATGAAAGAGATCTATGGTCTGGATGTGGTAATCATTCCAACCCACCGTCCAATGATCCGTAATGACCAGAACGATTTGATCTACCTGAATCGTGAAGGAAAATACAATGCGATTATTCAGGAAATCCAGCGTGTTCATGAAGCTGGTGTTGCGCCAATTCTGATTGGTACGGCCACTATTGAAGCGTCGGAAATTCTTTCTGACAAGCTTAAAGAAGCTGGTATTGAACATGAAGTCCTGAATGCCAAACAGCATGAGCGTGAAGCAGATATTATTGCCCAAGCGGGTGCACCGCGTGCTGTAACGATTGCAACTAACATGGCCGGTCGTGGTACCGATATTTTGCTGGGTGGTAACTGGAAAGCGCTACTGGCCAAAATTGAAAACCCAACCCCTGAAGATGAAGCACGTCTGAAAGCAGAATGGGAAGCGAATCATGAAGCAGTTCTTGCTTCTGGTGGTTTGCATATTATCGGTTCTGAGCGTCATGAATCTCGCCGTATCGATAACCAGTTGCGTGGTCGTGCGGGCCGTCAGGGTGACCCGGGTGTATCGCGTTTCTACCTGTCTCTTGAAGATGACTTGATGCGTATCTTTGCGGGTGACCGTGTGGTTGCCATGATGCGTGCAATGGGCTTAAAAGAAGATGAAGCGATTGAACACAAAATGGTGTCACGCTCAATCGAAAATGCACAACGCAAAGTAGAAGCACGTAACTTCGACATTCGTAAGAACCTGTTGAAATACGATGATGTGAATAACGAACAGCGTAAGATCATTTATAGTCAGCGTGATGAGATTCTGGCTGAAAGCTCATTGCAGGATTATATCGAAGAGATGATCCGTGAAGTGATGCAGGGCATGATCGCGAACTATATTCCGCCTGAATCGATTCATGACCAGTGGGATATTGAAGGTCTGGAACTTGCACTACGTGAAGACTTGTCGATTGATCTGCCAGTCGCACAATGGTTAGAGCAGGATCGTCGTTTAGATGAAGAAGCACTGGTTGAACGAATTACTGAAGAAGTGGTAAACCGTTACCGTTCACGTCGTGAACAAATGGGTGCTGAATCTGCAGCATCACTCGAACGTCATTTCATGTTGAACTCTCTGGACCGTCACTGGAAAGAGCATCTGGCTGCGATGGATTACCTGCGTCAAGGAATTCATTTACGCGGTTATGCACAGAAAAACCCAGAGCAGGAATACAAAAAAGAAGCCTACAACCTGTTTGTAAACATGCTGGGGGTGATTAAATCTGACGTCATTACTGATCTGTCACGCATCCATGTGCCAACACCTGAAGAACTGGCTGAAATGGAAGCACAGCAGCAGGCACAGGCTGAAGCGATGCGTTTGCAGTTATCTCATCAGGAATTTGATGGATTACTGGCTGAAGAAGATGAAATCACCACTGAACAAAGTGCGCAGGCTAATCCTGTTGCACCAGTCTTTGAAGCACCGGCAAGCCGTAATGCACCTTGTCCATGTGGTTCAGGTCTGAAATATAAACAGTGTCATGGCAAGATCTAATTTCTGCTAAGTTTCTAAACTATAAAAAGATCAGGGCTATTTGGTCCCGATCTTTTTATGTATATGGACTTTTAGGTGGTGAATACTGTTTGCACTGTACTGGATTAAATGGTATTTAATGGCAGATTGAACACCGCAAAGTGGAAGAAACAATGACAAAAGTATTAAAAACGATGATGGTTGCTGCTTTGGCAATCCCGACTTTAAGTTTTGCAGAAACAGCAACAACGACACCTGCTAAAGTTCAGCAGGCCATTGGTCCAACTACGGCTCAGGTTCAGACGGGTACAGATGGTCAGGTGACCATTGCAAGTCCGCGTACCGGCATTCGCTATACCTTTAATAATTCAAACCGTCCAATCGTTTTGCAGACTGCAGCGATTGCAGCAGCTAATTCAGCCAATGCAGACCGTATTGTTGCTTCTAACCCTGCGCTTTCTGCGGCAAGTCAGCAACAGGCGAAACAGGCTTTATTGAGTGACTCAACCCAGCTGGCTAAAAACTAAGTTTGATCCAGTTTAATAAAACCAGTCACTATGACTGGTTTTTTTTGTGAAAAACCATAAGAAAAGTGAGTGTTCATCTGGCTTTGGCTCGATTTTTTAATGAAGATCAACTAAGCTGTATTTTTATGAAACTTCAATATTGGACATTTAAAAATGGCAGTTGGTGACGTATCTATGCCACAGATGCATGTGGTAAAAGGGGTGAGAATTGGTTCGGCAGAAGCGTATGTGCGCTATCAGAACCGACGTGACCTGGTGATATTTGAACTGGCTGAAGGCTCCAATGTTGCAGGTGTATTTACCCAGAATGCTTTTTGTGCTGCCCCTGTACATGTTTCTAAAGCACATCTGGCGGTAGGTAATCCACGTTATTTAGTGATTAATACCGGAAATGCCAATGCTGGTACTGGTCCAACAGGTATGGCGAATGCTGACGCCACTTGTGCCAAACTGGCTGAACTTGCAGGCGTGAAAGCTGAAGAAGTATTGCCATTTTCAACAGGGGTAATTGGCGAGCAATTACCAATGGAACGTCTTCTGAGTGGTTTACAGCCTGCATTAGAGTCATTGCGTGACGATGCCTGGATCGATGCAGCAACCGGCATCATGACCACAGACACTACACCGAAAGGTGCGTCTGAACAGTTCGAGATGGATGGTATTACTTATACCATGACCGGGATTTCCAAAGGTGCCGGCATGATTCGCCCAAATATGGCGACTATGTTGGGTTATGTGGCGACTGATGTACCAATCAGCCGTGAACTGGTTCAACAGCTTTTATCTGAGACAGTGAATCAGTCATTCAACCGCATTACTATTGATGGTGATACCTCTACCAATGACTCTTGTATTTTCATTGCCACAGGTCAGGCCGGTGGAACAGAAATTTCATCAGTTGAAGATCCGCGTTATGCTGCTGTGTTTGAAGTATTAATGCGTACCATGAAGCGTCTTGCACAACTGATTGTGCGTGATGGTGAAGGCGCAACCAAGTTTATTACTGTGGCCGTAGAAGGTGGTGCCAATACTCAGGAATGCTGTGACGTGGCTTATAGCATCGCCCATTCTCCATTGGTGAAAACTGCGATCTTTGCTTCTGATCCAAACTGGGGGCGTATTCTGGCTGCAATCGGTTATGCAGGTGTGGCGAATTTAGACGTTGCAAAAATTCAGGTTTGGTTAGATGATGTACAAATCTGCAAGGATGGTGGAGCAGCAGCAGATTATACCGAAGAGGCAGGTGCACGTGTGATGGCACAAGCTGAAATGACGATTCGTGTTGATCTTGGACGGGGTGAAGCAAAAGATACAGTCTATACCTGTGACCTGTCCTATGATTATGTGAAGATCAATGCTGATTATCGTTCATAATTCAGATTGTTTCTTAAGCCTCCGTTGTGGGGCTTTTTTTATATCTTATGATTTTTAATGACTGGTCAAAAAGCATTTTGCTGGAGATGACCGGGATGTAGGGTGAAAGGTTCGTTGAATAATGAGCCATGAGGGTAGAGTAAGAGTTGTTATGAATGATGCGACCAAATTAATAGCCAATGAAGCCAAATCGATTGTACAGGCGCATTTAGATCGTTTAGGAGAACCCAAAGAGCATCAGATCAGTGCACAGGCCAAACAGGAAAAATTCGCACAGATTCAAGCTGAACTGGAAAAGCAGAATGCAGTGCTAGTTGCACATTATTATTGTGATCCTGAAGTACAGGAACTGGCAGAACTGACTGGTGGCTGTGTCTCCGATTCATTGGAAATGGCACGTTTTGGACGTGACCATCCTGCGTCGACCTTGGTGGTGGCCGGGGTTAAGTTCATGGGTGAAACCTCAAAAATACTTTCACCAGAAAAAACCGTCCTTATGCCAACTCTTGAAGCAACCTGTTCACTGGATTTGGGCTGTCCGGTAGAGGAATTTACCAAATTCTGTGATGCGCATCCTGATCATACTGTAGTCGTTTATGCCAATACTTCGGCTGCGGTTAAAGCCCGCGCTGACTGGGTCGTGACTTCAAGTTGTGCAGTTGAGATTATTGAACACCTCGATAGTTTGGGCGAGAAAATTATCTGGGCACCGGATCAGCATCTGGGGCGTTATATTCAGAATAAAACTGGTGCTGACATGCTGCTTTGGGATGGTGCTTGTATTGTTCATGAAGAATTCCGTTCGCGCGGAATTGCCAATATGAAAGCCTTATATCCTGATGCGGCAGTGCTGGTTCATCCAGAATCACCGATGTCTGTGGTAGAAATTGCTGATGCAGTTGGAAGTACTTCTCAGTTAATCAAGGCAGCTCAAACCTTGCCACATCAGCGTTTGATCGTGGCAACGGATCGCGGTATTTTCTATAAAATGCAGCAGGCTGTACCAGATAAGATTCTGATTGAAGCTCCAACCGCTGGAGAAGGAGCAACCTGTCGTTCATGTGCACACTGTCCTTGGATGGCCATGAACGAGCTAGATGGAATTTTGCATGTTCTACAACATCGTGATCAGGAGATTCATGTTGATCCTGCATTAGCTCAGCGAGCCAAACTGCCTTTAGATCGTATGCTGGATTTTAGTGCTAGTTTGAAACGCTAAGATTTTGTATAAAAAATGTCTGAAATGCTTGATAAATAAACGCTTGAAGTGTTTTTTTGATTTTTTTTAAATATAGGTGTTGACGTCTTATGGCGTCACGCCTAGAATGCACACCGTACCAAGCGATAAGCTTGATACGAAAGCTGAGATGAATCGGAGCATAGCACAGCCTGGTAGTGCACCTGGTTTGGGACCAGGGGGTCGTAGGTTCGAATCCTACTGCTCCGACCAATTCTTCAAGGCGGATGGTGAAAATCATCAGTAAAGCGCTTGTAGCTCAGTTGGATAGAGCATCCGCCTTCTAAGCGGATGGTCACAGGTTCGAATCCTGTCAGGCGCGCCATTTTTGGTGGCTTGATATTTAAGAACCAAGGCAATGGTGGATGTAGCTCAGTTGGTAGAGCCCCGGATTGTGATTCCGGTTGTCGTGGGTTCGAATCCCATCATTCACCCCAACTCTTTGAGTTGAACATCGGAGCATAGCACAGCCTGGTAGTGCACCTGGTTTGGGACCAGGGGGTCGTAGGTTCGAATCCTACTGCTCCGACCATCTTCTTCATGGTGGTTAGGATTAATGATACCGCGTCAAGCGGTTTTTTTATGTCTAAATAATGAAGACACCGTGATGGTGGATGTAGCTCAGTTGGTAGAGCCCCGGATTGTGATTCCGGTTGTCGTGGGTTCGAATCCCATCATTCACCCCAACTTTTTTGAGTTGAACATCGGAGCATAGCACAGCCTGGTAGTGCACCTGGTTTGGGACCAGGGGGTCGTAGGTTCGAATCCTACTGCTCCGACCATCTATAAAAATGATTAATTATATGTATACCGCATTAGGCGGGTTTTTTATGTCTAAAATTTAAGTACGAACTAAATTTATCAATCAAAATAAAAATAGATTAGAAATTGGTTATTGATTAAGTTCATTCTTCATTCTTCATTCTTCATTCTTCATTCTTCATTCTTCATTCTTCATTCTTCATTCTTCATTCTTCATTCTTCATTCTTCATTCTTCATTCTTCATTCTTCATTCTTCATTCTTCATTCTTCATTCTTCATTCTTCATTCTTCATTCTTCATTCTTCATTCTTCATTCTTCATTCTTCATTCTTCATTCTTCATTCCAGAATTATGTTTTTAATAAGTCGAGCTAAATGTACCTAGATCTTTTTATGGGTGAGTCGCATTTATTGGGAGGTCCATAGGGATTGTGAAAATAAGAAAAATATTTATTCGAGTGAGTTGGAAGAATATTTTAAGCAAGAGTAGTTATAGGAATAAAAAACTAAATTGCACTTTATTAAGCTGAAACGAAATAGCCCCTGTTTTTTAAATTAAAAAATGGAAATAGTAAAAAGATATCTAAAAATAGGGTTTTTAGATTAAAGAATATGCATATGGGGCTTTTTGTAGAAATAATAATCAACTGAAGTATTTTCTTAAAAATAGGGGTTGCGCTTGTTTGGGATTGGTCTATAATGCACATCCATCGGCGGTGATGAAGATTAAAACTTCTGATAAAACAGTAACTTAGCATGAAATGGTTGAGTTGGGTTTTAGAAAGGAAGTTTAAAAATAATTTTCATTACTGGTTGACTTTCTAGAGATAGAGAGTAATATAGCCGACCTAGCTTGCTACTGATGAAGTAGTAAGAAGATCATTAAGAGATTATGAAGAACAACTTGTGTGGATTTTTACTGGTTGATTGATCGAAATTATTTTCATTAATTGATTGGTTTAAATTACTCGAAGTTTATTTGAGCGAAATTTAAGTCAGAAAATTGATGAGCCAAGTTTAAGAACTTTACTTATAAAGTTCGAAATGATTTTAACTGAAGAGTTTGATCATGGCTCAGATTGAACGCTGGCGGCAGGCTTAACACATGCAAGTCGAGCGGGGATAGGGTGCTTGCACCTGATTCCTAGCGGCGGACGGGTGAGTAATGCTTAGGAATCTGCCTATTAGTGGGGGACAACGTTCCGAAAGGGACGCTAATACCGCATACGTCCTACGGGAGAAAGCAGGGGATCTTCGGACCTTGCGCTAATAGATGAGCCTAAGTCGGATTAGCTAGTTGGTGGGGTAAAGGCCTACCAAGGCGACGATCTGTAGCGGGTCTGAGAGGATGATCCGCCACACTGGGACTGAGACACGGCCCAGACTCCTACGGGAGGCAGCAGTGGGGAATATTGGACAATGGGGGGAACCCTGATCCAGCCATGCCGCGTGTGTGAAGAAGGCCTTTTGGTTGTAAAGCACTTTAAGCGAGGAGGAGGCTTACCTGGTTAATACCTGGGATAAGTGGACGTTACTCGCAGAATAAGCACCGGCTAACTCTGTGCCAGCAGCCGCGGTAATACAGAGGGTGCAAGCGTTAATCGGATTTACTGGGCGTAAAGCGCGCGTAGGTGGCTAATTAAGTCAAATGTGAAATCCCCGAGCTTAACTTGGGAATTGCATTCGATACTGGTTAGCTAGAGTATGGGAGAGGATGGTAGAATTCCAGGTGTAGCGGTGAAATGCGTAGAGATCTGGAGGAATACCGATGGCGAAGGCAGCCATCTGGCCTAATACTGACACTGAGGTGCGAAAGCATGGGGAGCAAACAGGATTAGATACCCTGGTAGTCCATGCCGTAAACGATGTCTACTAGCCGTTGGGGCCCTTGAGGCTTTAGTGGCGCAGCTAACGCGATAAGTAGACCGCCTGGGGAGTACGGTCGCAAGACTAAAACTCAAATGAATTGACGGGGGCCCGCACAAGCGGTGGAGCATGTGGTTTAATTCGATGCAACGCGAAGAACCTTACCTGGCCTTGACATACAGAGAACTTTCCAGAGATGGATTGGTGCCTTCGGGAACTCTGATACAGGTGCTGCATGGCTGTCGTCAGCTCGTGTCGTGAGATGTTGGGTTAAGTCCCGCAACGAGCGCAACCCTTTTCCTTATTTGCCAGCACTTCGGGTGGGAACTTTAAGGATACTGCCAGTGACAAACTGGAGGAAGGCGGGGACGACGTCAAGTCATCATGGCCCTTACGGCCAGGGCTACACACGTGCTACAATGGTCGGTACAAAGGGTTGCTACTGCGCGAGCAGATGCTAATCTCAAAAAGCCGATCGTAGTCCGGATCGCAGTCTGCAACTCGACTGCGTGAAGTCGGAATCGCTAGTAATCGCGGATCAGAATGCCGCGGTGAATACGTTCCCGGGCCTTGTACACACCGCCCGTCACACCATGGGAGTTTGTTGCACCAGAAGTAGGTAGTCTAACCTTAGGGAGGACGCTTACCACGGTGTGGCCGATGACTGGGGTGAAGTCGTAACAAGGTAGCCGTAGGGGAACCTGCGGCTGGATCACCTCCTTAACGAAAGATTGACGATTGGTAAGAATCCACAACAAGTTGTTCTTCATGACGATGTATCTGAGGGTCTGTAGCTCAGTTGGTTAGAGCACACGCTTGATAAGCGTGGGGTCACAAGTTCAAGTCTTGTCAGACCCACCATCTGCCAGAAAACAGAAAATCAGAACATTGACTTATTGATAAGCTGGGGACTTAGCTTAGTTGGTAGAGCGCCTGCTTTGCACGCAGGAGGTCAGGAGTTCGACTCTCCTAGTCTCCACCACTCATTGCGATGCAATGAGTTAAACATTAAGCAAACGGTTTGATAGCTTATAGAGCTTAGTAAGAAAGCGGCGTATAATGCGCGGAATTGTTATTAATCTCTGTGATTTATCACAGTAATGCAGTCCGACGAGGATGCATTAAATCATTAACAGAATATATTTGAGTTGAAATAATTTGTTCATACTCATACAAGAGCGGAAACAAGAGATCGCAAGATTGACTGTTGAAGTGATTGAATGAGAACTAGCGAAATTAACTGAATCAAGCGTTTTGGTATATGAATCTAATTGAAGCTGTACAGTGCTTAAGTGCACGGAACAACGAACTGTGAGAGAAGCCAGTTTACTGGTGGATCTGTTGCTCATCCTACTTGTAGGGATGAACGACTGTTTGGGGTTGTATAGTCAAGTAATTAAGTGCATGTGGTGGATGCCTTGGCAGTCAGAGGCGAAGAAAGACGTGATAGCCTGCGAAAAGCTCCGGGGAGGCGGCAAATATCCTGTGATCCGGAGATGTCTGAATGGGGAAACCCACCGGCTATAAGGTCGGTATCATAAACTGAATACATAGGTTTATGAGGCGAACGCGGAGAAGTGAAACATCTCAGTATCCGTAGGAAAAGAAATCAATTGAGATTCCCTCAGTAGCGGCGAGCGAAAGGGGAACAGCCCATTAAGTCATATCAGTTTTAGTGGAATGCTCTGGGAAGTGCAACCATAGTGGGTGATAGTCCTGTACACGAAAGGGCTGATATGATGATGTCGAGTAGGGCGAGGCACGTGAAACCTTGTCTGAATATAGGGGGACCATCCTCTAAGGCTAAATACTCCTGACTGACCGATAGTGAACCAGTACCGTGAGGGAAAGGCGAAAAGAACCCCTGTGAGGGGAGTGAAATAGATCCTGAAACCGCATGCATACAAGCAGTGGGAGCCACTTTGTGTGGTGACTGCGTACCTTTTGTATAATGGGTCAGCGACTTATATTCAGTAGCGAGGTTAACCGCATAGGGGAGCCGTAGAGAAATCGAGTCTTAATAGGGCGTATAGTTGCTGGGTATAGACCCGAAACCGGGTGATCTATCCATGAGCAGGTTGAAGGTTGGGTAACACTAACTGGAGGACCGAACCCACTGTCGTTGAAAAGCCAGGGGATGACTTGTGGATAGGGGTGAAAGGCTAATCAAACTCGGTGATAGCTGGTTCTCCCCGAAAGCTATTTAGGTAGCGCCTCGGACGAATACCATTGGGGGTAGAGCACTGTTTCGGCTAGGGGGTCATCCCGACTTACCAAACCGATGCAAACTCCGAATACCAATGAGTACTATCCGGGAGACAGACTGCGGGTGCTAACGTCCGTAGTCAAGAGGAAAACAATCCAGACCGCCAGCTAAGGTCCCTAAATCATAGTTAAGTGGGAAACGATGTGGGAAGGCATAGACAGCTAGGAGGTTGGCTTAGAAGCAGCCACCCTTTAAAGAAAGCGTAATAGCTCACTAGTCGAGTCGGCCTGCGCGGAAGATGTAACGGGGCTAAAACTATGTACCGAAGCTGCGGATTTGCAATTTATTGCAAGTGGTAGGGGAGCGTTCTGTAAGCCGATGAAGGTGGATTGAGAAGTCTGCTGGAGGTATCAGAAGTGCGAATGCTGACGTGAGTAACGACAAAACGGGTGAAAAACCCGTTCGCTGAAAGACCAAGGGTTCCAGTCCAACGTTAATCGGGGCTGGGTGAGTCGACCCCTAAGGCGAGGCCGAGAGGCGTAGTCGATGGGAAATTGGTTAATATTCCAATACTTCAGTGTAATGCGATGAGAGGACGGAGAAGGTTAAGTCAGCCTGGCGTTGGTTGTCCAGGTGGAAGACAGTAGGCATGCATCTTAGGCAAATCCGGGGTGCTCTATGCTGAGAGTTGATAGCAAGCCAGTTTACTGGTGAAGTGGCTGATACCATACTTCCAGGAAAAGTCTCTAAGCTTCAGTTACACTGGAATCGTACCCGAAACCGACACAGGTGGTCAGGTCGAGTAGACCAAAGCGCTTGAGAGAACTCTGCTGAAGGAACTAGGCAAAATGGTACCGTAACTTCGGGAGAAGGTACGCTGCCGGCGGTGATAGGACTTGCTCCTTGAGCTGTTGGCAGCCTCAGAAACCAGGCCGCTGCAACTGTTTATTAAAAACATAGCACTCTGCAAACACGAAAGTGGACGTATAGGGTGTGATGCCTGCCCGGTGCTGGAAGGTTAATTGATGGGGTTAGCGTAAGCGAAGCTCTTGATCGAAGCCCCAGTAAACGGCGGCCGTAACTATAACGGTCCTAAGGTAGCGAAATTCCTTGTCGGGTAAGTTCCGACCTGCACGAATGGCATAATGATGGCGGCGCTGTCTCCAGCAGAGGCTCAGTGAAATCGAATTCGCCGTGAAGATGCGGTGTACCCGCGGCTAGACGGAAAGACCCCGTGAACCTTTACTGCAGCTTGACATTGAACTTTGATCTTACTTGTGTAGGATAGGTGGGAGGCTTTGAAGTGGTGACGCTAGTTGCCATGGAGCCGTCCTTGAAATACCACCCTGGTAATATTGAGGTTCTAACTCTGCTCCCTGATCGGGAGCGAGGACCATGTCTGGTGGGTAGTTTGACTGGGGCGGTCTCCTCCTAAAGAGTAACGGAGGAGTACGAAGGTGCGCTCAGCGTGGTCGGAAATCACGCGTAGAGTATAAAGGCAAAAGCGCGCTTAACTGCGAGACCCACAAGTCGAGCAGGTACGAAAGTAGGTCTTAGTGATCCGGTGGTTCTGTATGGAAGGGCCATCGCTCAACGGATAAAAGGTACTCTGGGGATAACAGGCTGATACCGCCCAAGAGTTCATATCGACGGCGGTGTTTGGCACCTCGATGTCGGCTCATCTCATCCTGGGGCTGAAGCAGGTCCCAAGGGTATGGCTGTTCGCCATTTAAAGAGGTACGCGAGCTGGGTTTAGAACGTCGTGAGACAGTTCGGTCCCTATCTACCGTGGGCGCTGGAAATTTGAGAGGATCTGCTCCTAGTACGAGAGGACCAGAGTGGACGAACCTCTGGTGTACCGGTTGTGACGCCAGTCGCATCGCCGGGTAGCTATGTTCGGAAGGGATAACCGCTGAAAGCATCTAAGCGGGAAGCCTACCTCAAGATAAGATTTCCCCGAGACTTTATGTCTCCTAAAGAGCCGTTGAAGACTACGACGTTGATAGGTTGGATGTGGAAGCATAGCGATATGTGAAGCTGACCAATACTAATTGCTCGTGAGGCTTGACTATACAACACCCAAGCAGTTGTATATAAAGCGTCAATTGATTTCATATTGATCTAACGATCAGACGAAACCTTGATTTAGTTAAGCTAATCGAACAAACTACTGCAACTCAGATACATCTGTTAATGCATTCTATTTGAAGAAAGCTAGGCAAACGAAGCGCAAGCAACGTAGATAAGACCATAGCGAGTAAGCATACCAGTTGTGCTGGCGACCATAGCAAGAGTGAACCACCTGATCCCTTCCCGAACTCAGAAGTGAAACCTCTTAGCGCTGATGGTAGTGTGGGGTCTCCCATGTGAGAGTAAGTCATCGCCAGCTCATTATTCCAAAAGCCCTCTGCTTACGCAGGGGGCTTTTTTTATGTGTGGGGTTTAAGAAAATTAAGCCAAATTATATTAATTTACAAATCGGTTGAATACTGTTTAATAAAAATAAGTGATTAATAATACTTAAAAATTATATAAAAATGACGTTAAAGTTCATGAAATCATTATAGTTTTGTGTGTTTTTTTATCAAACTATGTTATAAAAGTTAAAACGGCATGAAAATTGCTTATAAAACGAGATTTTTATTAGGGGGTCATATGAAATTATCAGTGGGATTACGAATTGCCAACTCGCTGTCATTAACTCCACAGTTACAACAAGCAATCCGCTTATTACAATTATCCAGTCTGGAACTAGAGCAAGAAATCCAGCTACAACTTGATAGTAATCCTTTGTTAGAAAAAGTTGAAGAGCAAATCAGTGTTGAAAGTCTTTCAACTGTTGATGCGAGTCAAAAGGATTTAACCAATGAACTCAATGCAGACCATCTTCCGGACGATCTACCTGTAGATACCGACTGGGATGATGTCTATACTCATCAACCGACAAGTCTAGGTGCAGCAGAGTTCGAAGAGCGCGAAGACAATCGTCAAAGCCGGCAAAGCCTACAAGAATATATGCTCGAGCAGATTAATCTGCTACACTTTTCTCGCATTGATCAGCTGATTGCATACTGCATTATTGATTCTCTAGATGAAAAGGGTTTTCTGGATGCAGAAATTTCTGAAATTACTGCATCAGTACAGCATCTTTTATCTTCCATGGATTATGAGGAAGAAATCGAAGAGGATGAAGTACTCGTTGTTCTCAAGCATGTTCAGCGTCTTGATCCGATAGGAGTGGGTTCTAGAAATCTCGCTGAGTGTTTATTGATTCAGCTGGATAGCCTGCCAGTTAATACCCCTTGTCGTAATGATGCGGTTAAATTGCTGCAACATTATGAGCTGCTGATTACCAATGAATTACCAAAACTCATTAAGCAAACTGGTTTAAATCAGGAACAATTACGCTGTGCGGTTGATTTGCTGAAAACTCTTAAGCCGTATCCTGGGCTGGAGTTTGAAAGTAAAGAATCTGATTATCAGATCCCGGATGTCGTGGTAATGAAAAAGAATGACTGCTGGCAGGTGACGTTAAACCCTGATGTGATGCCTAAGTTGAGACTAAATTCTTTTTATACCAATATGATTCGTCGTGCTGATCAGAGCGAAGATAATCAATATTTGCGTAATCAGATGCTGGAAGCGAAAAACTTTATTAAAAGTATCGATGAACGTCATAAAACTTTATTAAAAGTAGCCACCTGTATTGTTGAACATCAGAAAAGCTTTTTAGAGATTGGTCCTGAAGGTATGAAGCCTCTGGTTTTACGTGATATTGCTGAAGAAGTTGAATTACATGAATCAACGGTATCCCGTGTAACGACTAACAAATATATGCTAACTCCTCGTGGTTTATTTGAACTGAAATACTTCTTCTCGAGTCATGTAGGAACGACTTCTGGGGGAGAGGCTTCATCTACTGCAATCCGTGCCAAAATTAAGAAAATGATTGCAGAAGAAAATGCACGTAAGCCTTTATCTGACAATACAATTGCCAATCTTTTGAAAGAAGAGGGGATTGATGTGGCACGACGTACGGTCGCGAAATATCGTGAGTCGTTACATATTCCTTCATCTTCTGAGCGAAAAGTCTTGATCTAGTTTTTGAAATTTGATTATTCTAGAGATTCATTATGACAACGTAATGAATCTTTTTTCTTTTGAGGAATGGTGAAAATGATCTGAATAAATGCTTTAAATCACGATTTTGCTTGAGCAAGTTGTTGTATTCTTTTCATTTTTAACTGTGACTCTTCTGATCCTAACGAAGGTGAGGGATAGAACTATGCAAATAACAATTCGTGGACATCATTTATCAATTACGCCAGCGATCGAAGAAACTATAAAAACGAAATTTTCACAGATGACCAAACATCTGGATCAGGTGAACAGCATGCAAGTTAAGCTTTCTAAAGATCATCAGATTGATAAGCGCTCAAAAAGAGGCAGTAGTAACCATATCGCAGAAGCGATTGTCCGTTTACCGGGTATTGAGTTTTTTGCCCATGCCAATGCTGATGATATGTATACCTCGATTAAAATTTTGACGGAAAAATTAAAAAAACAAATTGACCGATATCGCGAAATGCAGCTGAATCATCAGAGTTTAGCCATTTAAGTGACCAAACTGGGAAAAAGAGGTTTTTAAAAGCCTCTTTTTTTATATATATAATGTATGTGACTAATGAATTATTTTTTACATTTATAGTAAAATGGCTCGTTTTACACCCTTAGTCCTATAAGAGGTCTTGTGATGAATAATGAACAGCTCGCTGAAATTTTAAAAGCCGCTTTTCCTGAGGCGGATGTTGCTGTGAGTGGTCAGGGCGGAAAATTCGATCTCCGTATTGTGGATGATCAGTTTGAAGGTAAACGTCCGGTTGCACGTCAACAAGCTGTTTATGCTCCTCTCAATTCCCATATTGCCAGTGGTGCAGTGCATGCTGTGACCATTCGTGCATTGACCAAAGAAGAATGGCGTAAAGTAAGCTTATTTGGAGCTTAATCAATTAATGGATAAATTCTTAATTCAGGGCGGTATTAAGCTCGACGGTGAAGTGCGTATTTCTGGTGCAAAAAATGCAGCGCTTCCATTATTAGCAGCAATGATTCTTGCTGATACGCCAATTACGCTTAGAAATGTTCCAAATCTAAAAGATGTAAATACCTTGGTGAAGCTGATCGCAGGTCTTGGGATCACGATTAGTTATGAAGGCGATACAGTTATTGCAGATACTTCTACCTTAGATAACCAGTTTGCGCCTTATGAACTCGTAAAAACCATGCGTGCTTCTATTTTGGTGCTTGGTCCTCTCTTGGCGCGCTATGGTAGTGCAAAAGTATCTTTACCAGGTGGATGTGCGATTGGTTCCCGTCCAGTCGATCAGCATTTGAAAGCACTAGAAGCTTTGGGTGCCGAGATTGAGGTTGAGGCCGGCTATGTCCATGCCAAAGTCGATGGTCGTCTGAAAGGAGGTGAAGTCGTCTTTGATATGGTGACTGTAGGGGGTACTGAAAATATTTTGATGGCTGCAGTATTGGCGGATGGTGTGACCACGATTCGCAATGCGGCGCGTGAACCTGAAATTACCGATCTTGCCCAAATGCTGATCAAGATGGGTGCGAAGATTGAAGGTCTGGATACCGATACCCTAGTGGTAACCGGTGTAGAAAGCCTGCATGGCTGTGAATATGCAGTAGTGGCCGACCGTATTGAAACCGGTTCTTACTTGGCTGCTGCAGCTATTACGGGTGGTCGTGTTAAAACCACACATACAGATCCGGCTTTAATGGAAGCTGTACTGGATAAGTTTGAAGAAATGGGTGCAGAAGTCACTCGTGGTGATGACTGGATTGAACTGGATATGATGGGCAAACGTCCGAAAGCGGTGAGCTTCCGTACCTTGCCACATCCAGATTTCCCAACAGATATGCAAGCCCAGTTGATGGCAGTCAATGCCATTGGCCGTGGATTTGCCACAATTTCTGAAACGATTTTTGAAAACCGTTTTATGCATGTTCCTGAATTGGCCCGTATGGGAGCCAATATTCAGGTCGAAGGTAATGATGCTGTCGTAACGGGTGTAGAAAAACTTTCTGCAGCCCCTGTGATGGCAACAGATTTACGTGCTTCATTCTCTTTAGTTCTTGCAGCACTTGCAGCCGAAGGAGAAACATTGATTGACCGTATTTATCATATTGACCGCGGTTATGAAGATGTCGAAGCAAAGTTACAAGGTTTAGGTGCCCAAATTAAGCGAGTAAGTTAATGAGTGATATGAGAAACGATGATCCAAACTTTGACGTAATGGGCAATTTTGATCATGGTTTAACGTTAGCATTAAGCAAGGGCCGTATCTTAAAAGAAACTTTACCTCTGCTTGAAACAGCAGGGATTAACCTGCTGGAAGATCCGGATAAATCACGTAAGCTGATTTTTCCAACTACACATAAACAGGTGCGTATCCTGATTTTACGTGCCTCTGATGTACCCACTTATGTTGAAAATGGCGCGGCAGATATCGGTGTGGCAGGTAAAGATGTGTTGATGGAACATGGCGCACAAAATGTCTATGAACCATTAGATCTGAAAATTGCCAACTGTAAATTGATGACAGCAGGTAAAGTCGGCATGGAGCGTCCAAAAGGTCGTTTAAAAATTGCGACTAAATACGTGAATCTGACCCGTCAATACTATGCAAGCCTCGGTGAGCAGGTTGATGTGATCAAGCTTTATGGTTCAATGGAACTTGCACCACTGGTGGGTTTAGGTGATTACATTGTTGACGTGGTCGATACAGGCAATACACTGCGTGCCAATGGTCTTGAACCACTTGAAGAAATCTGCAAAGTCTCTTCACGTCTGATTGTGAACAAAGCCAGCTTTAAACGTAAGCAGGCATTGCTGAACCCGATTCTTGCTCAGCTTGAGCAAGCAGTGGAAGCACGCGAACAGGCGAAAAAAGCTTAAATTTAAGCTTGATCAAAGACCGCCCACTTTGGGCGGTTTTTTATTGCTGATTATAAATGTAAGAAGCTCAATGCTTTCATCAATTTTATCAAAAGCTATTTCCAATAAAACTCATAGCACAAGTCTGTTCTAGCTACCGACAAAGTCTTTGAAAACAGGTAAACTAAAGCCTTCGAATTCAAACCTTATGGGTAAATTGATGCGACGTTTATCGACACAAGATCAAAACTTCAAGCAAGCGTTTGCTGACTTGTTGGCTTTTGAAACCGTGAATGATCCTGAACTTTTAAAAACTGTAGACCAAATTATTGCTGACGTACGTCAGCATGGTGATGCTCATGTTCTTAAATTGACTCAGCAGTTCGATCGACATCCAGCGCATCAATTTTCAGATTTGGAACTGACCCAAGAGCAACTTAAAGCAGCCTTTGAAGGCTTAACGACTGAAGTGCGTGAAGCTCTAGAATTGGCTGCAAACCGCATTCGCGAATTCCATCAGGCACAAAAACAGGATGGTTGGACGTATGTCGACGCTCTAGGTAATACTTTGGGTCAGAAAGTAACACCATTGGATCGTGTAGGGATCTATGTACCAGGTGGCTTGGCTTCTTATCCATCTTCAGTATTAATGAATGCTGTTCCTGCACATGTGGCAGGTGTGGGTGAAATTGTTATGGTGGTGCCTGCTCCAAATGGTGAACTGAACCCATTAGTCTTGGCTGCTGCCTATCTGGCTGGCGTACACCGTGTATTTACCATTGGTGGTGCACAAGCAGTTGCTGCATTGGCCTATGGTACAGAAACCATTCCACGTGTCGATAAAATCACTGGTCCAGGTAACCGTTTTGTGGCTGCGGCAAAACGTGCAGTATTTGGTCAGGTCGGTATCGACATGATTGCTGGTCCTTCAGAAATTCTGGTCTATGCAGAAGGGCAGAACAATGCCAAATGGTTAGCGATGGATTTGTTATCTCAAGCTGAGCATGACACTGTTGCTCAAGCTGTATTTATTACGCCTGATGAACAGCTTCTCAATGAAGTAGAACAAGCAATTGAAGAACATTTGCTAGCTCTACCAAAAGCAGAAATTGCCCGCACTTCAATTGCCAATCGTGGTGCATTAGTGCTTGTGAAAGATCGTGCTGAAGGTATTGAGCTAATTAACCAGGTGGCACCTGAACATTTAATGCTGTGTCTGGATGAAGCTCAAGAAATGGCTGAAGAGATCCGTCATGCCGGTGCGATCTTCATGGGACGTTATACGCCTGAAGCGATTGGTGACTATTGTGCAGGTCCAAACCATGTATTACCGACATCTGGTACAGCACGTTTCTCATCGCCATTGGGTGTGTATGATTTCCAGAAACGCTCAAGCCTAATAATGTGTTCTGAAGAGGGTGTGAAAACTCTTGCGAAAACTTCAGATATTCTGGCACAGCAAGAAAATCTGGATGCGCATGCACGCTCAGCGCGTTATCGTTATCAGTAATTAAATACTTAGATTGATTAAAAAATATTTCTCTCCCTTCGGAAGAGGTTAGGTAAGGGGAATTATTTGACCTCTCCCTAACCCTCTCTTAAAAGGAGAGGGAATTTGAGAATAGAAAATGTCGAATATCACCACAGATCAAATGCGTTTTTGGAGTCCTGGAGTCCGTGAGCTAGAGCCTTACGTCCCAGGCGAACAGCCCAAAATTCAAAATCTTTTAAAATTAAATACCAATGAAAATCCGTATCCACCATCACCGAAAGTCGTGGAAGCGGTGCAAAAAGTTTTAGCCAATGGCGCAGATGTTTTACGTCTTTATCCAGATCCAGATGCATCTGAATTGAAACATGCCATAGCTAGACAGCAAAATGTTACTGTTGAAAATGTCTTTGTAGGCAATGGTTCTGATGAAGTATTGGCACATATCTTTAAAGCCTTTTTTATTCAGGAACAGCCACTACTTTATCCAGATATTACCTATAGCTTCTATCCGGTTTATAGCCAGTTCTTTTGTGTCAAAACCAAAATCTTGCCACTCAATGAAAATTTCGAAATTATTGTAGATGATTATAAACAGCCAAATGGCGGTATTATCATCACTAATCCGAATGCGCCAACCAGTATTGCACTTGGCTTGTCTGCCATTGAAGAAATTCTGCAAGCGAATCCAGATTCAGTAGTCGTTATTGATGAGGCTTATGTGGATTTTGGTGCTGAATCAGCAGTCAGCCTGATTGAGAAATATGAAAACTTGGTTGTATGCCAGACTACATCTAAATCTCGTTCACTCGCTGGTTTACGTGTTGGTTTTGCGATTGCCCAACCACATCTGATTGCAGCGCTTGAAGCGGTAAAAAACAGCTTTAACTCTTATCCAATGGATCGTTTTGCGATTGCGGCTGCGGTCGCTTCATTCGAAGATCAGGAATACTTTGAAGCACAAAATGCTAAAGTGATTGCCAGTCGTGAAAAACTGGTTAATCAGCTGAATGAGCTCGGTTTCAAAGTCTTGCCATCAAGTGCCAACTTTATTTTTGCTTCACTACCATCAAAAGATGCAGGTGAGTTAGCGGCTGAATTACGGGAACGCGGCATTATCGTACGTTACTTTAATAAACCTCGTATCAATCAATTTTTACGTATTACCATTGGTACAGATGAGCAAAATCAGCGTTTAGTGGATACATTGAAAAATGATATTTTAGCTTAATTAAATCCACCCTAACCCTCCTTTGATAAAGGAGGGAACCTTTTTCTTTTTAAAGAGAGAGAATTCCCGTCTTTGTTAAAGAGGGGTTAGGGGAGATTCAAGACTCTATGGAGTCGCTTTTTTATTTATTCGGGTTTATACCAGGTATTGAGTAAATCCAGCATGGCTTCAACCTTATCAAAACACTCCTGATATTCCGCATCACAATCCGAAGAAATCGTAATTCCACCACCGGCCCAAAGAGAAACCTCATCCTGATATTTCTGAATCGAGCGAATCAGGATATTCCAGCTTCCTGTTCCATCAAAATTAAAATAGCCTAATGAACCACAATATGCTCCACGTGGAGCGCCTTCTAACTCTTCAATAATTTGCATGGCACGAATCTTTGGTGCACCGGTAATTGATCCACCTGGAAGTGCAGACAGTAATACATCAAAAGGATGCACACCTTCTTTTAAGGTGGCTTCGACTTCGCTAACCATATGATGTACCTGATTAAATGACTCAATAGTGAATAGTTTAGGTGTCTTGACTGAACCTGTTTCTGCATAAACACTAAGGTCATTGCGTAACAAATCTACAATCATGACATTTTCAGCCTGATCTTTCCTTGAGTCTTTTAGTCGTTGTTTAGATTGCTCATCAAGCACCGGATCGGAAAAACGTGGCATGGTACCTTTAATCGGTTTAGTGACAATTTTTCGATGTGCTTCAAAGTCAATAAACAGTTCAGGTGAACAGCTTAATAATTCAAAATCACCTATACGAAGATAGCCCGCATAAGGCGCATTGGTTAATGTCCAGAAAGCATGTGCAGTTTCTAATAATGAACCTTCAGCAAGTGCTGTAAATTCTTGGGTTAAGTTAATCTGGTAGCAATCACCGGCTAGAATATAATCCTGAATATCCTGGAATGCCTGTGCATAGCGAGATTGGTCCCAACGTGAGCTGCAAAGGGTTTTTAATTGAAACTTCGGTGGTATGGATGCTTGATTTAATAGATTTTGAAGATGATTGAAAATATCTGCTGCTTGCAGATCATGACTATAGAATACCCATTGATCAACTTCAAACTTAATATAAGAATCAAATTGACCGATAAATAGGCCAGGTTGAGCTCGCTCCGGGTATTGAGTGTGCTGTCGAGCAGCATAATCATAGCCAATAAACCCAACATAACCCCCATAAAATTCATTTGCTTTAATATCTGGAGTTTGCTCAAGCTCTAATATGAGTTCAGCTATATCAGCCTGATATTGCTCGATATCTACTCTCTTAAATGACTGAATTTGTTCATCCTGCACCATAAAATATTTCTGTGCACAGCAGGCAATAAAAGGTTGCCCATTATTATTTAAATATATCAGGTGATCTAAGGGGCTTAATGCATGCAATAGATCTTTAAGCTGAAGAGATGCAAAACTTAAAGGACAATGGTAAGGAGCTTCGTTCATTCAGTAGCGCATATTCCGATATGACCCGGTATTTTATATCAAGAATAGGAAAAAATATTTCTAAATCATTAAATACCGTTTGTCGGTAAGCTCAATATTGCGACCAACAACAGTTGATCAAAATATGACTCGACGTTAAGTTAAGTGGGCGAGCAAAATTACTCAAGGAAAGATGCTTTGCGTTGTCAGAAAATAAAAACACAACGTCAGCACTGAGTGATTCACAACCAAAAAAAATAGTACTCTTGGGAGAGTAAACAATGAAAAAATTCACAAAATTGGCTTTAGCTGCTTCAGTTGCTTTTAGTGCAAACGCAATGGCGATGCAATCACTGGACGATGCATCTCTAAGCGCGACTACAGGTCAGGACGGTTTGAAAATCGGTATCGGTATTTCAAAAATTGAAATTGAAAAACTATTTATCCATGATAATGATGGTTTAGCTGAAGATTCTACTGCAACAGCGGGTGTTATTGAAATTTATAATAATGATGGAGTTGTTCTTCGCCCTGGAGAGGCTGCTAATGGTATTGTGGGTGGTACTGGTGAAGCAGGTGCAATCTATATCAAAGCAAATGGTAAGGGTAGAACAGCAGCTAATGGTATCGTGATTGGTGCAAACTACGATGACAATGGTGCGTATTTACTAGCTTCACGTAACCTTGCAGATTTAACCATTGACTCAGATGCTGGTGCTGGTAATCCATTCATCAACATTGCCGCTGAAGTATCTGGCTTAGATATTAACATCGGTGAAATTGGGGTTGTGGGATCAGCTTCATCTCTTACAGATTATGAAAATGGTTTAGCTTCAGCTACTAGTATTCGCCGTGGTGGTGCTGGTAAGGAAAATGCGATTTTATCTGGCCTATCATTTAAAACAGGTCCAATGTCTGCCAATATTCAATTAGGTGCTGCTCCACAGGGTGCAATGATTAAGTTGAATGCAACAATGACTGGCGGCTTAACAATTACAGATTTGGGTATTTTCGATAATTCAACGACTGGTGGACAAGTTGCTGCAGGTGTAAACACCTCAGGCCCAGGTGAAATCTTCATTGAAAGCATCAAGTTAACCGATGCTGGTACTAAAGATTTGACATTGAACCAAAGCATCAGTGTATTTGGTGAATCAAGTGCAAACGATGGTTTCATTCGTATTGTGAGTACAAGTGGTGCACATGATAACTATGTGAAAGGTATTCACCTAGGTAGCCAAAATGCAGCATCAATTGGTGATATGGAAATCCAAGGTCTGCAAACTTACTTTAGCCCGGGACCTAACCAATATGCAAAAGGTGCAATTATTACCATTTCTGGTCACTAATTCTTACCTTAAAAAAGCGCGTGTTTACACGCGCTTTTTTTATGACTACAACATCTATCTAAAAAAATAAAAAAAGACTGTATTTTTTTGAAAAAGAAGGTATCTTTCTAGTTACAGGGAAGTAGAGTGAAGACTCTATAAAAAGAAAAATTAGGCACATCATGCCAATGATAAGAAAAGTAAAAGAATATGTTAGAGATTGCATTGGGCTCGGCATTGATGTATTACGCTGCCAAAGAAGCTCTGGATATTAAAAAACAGCCACCAGGCGCTGTTCACTATACCGAAGTTCTTGATTCAAGAAATGATTCTTTCGTACGTATGCACCGCGAACATGTGGAAGTCAAACCTGCACTGTTAGACCAGTTTCAGGGGATTGTGCGTCAGGCTTACGATTATAGTTGTGGTTCAGCAGCACTTACGACTTTATTAAATGGCTATGTGGGTACTCGGCTGGATGAGCAGCAAGTCATGAATGGCCTAATGAAATTTGGTGAAACGGATAAAATCATCGAACGTCGTAGCTTTTCCCTTCTTGATATGAAGCGTTTTGTTGCTGCCTTAGGCCTGGAAAGTGGTGGCTATCGCGGAGAATTTGAAGATCTGGTTAAACAGGGACAACCCGCCATTGTTCCTATTTCCTATGCAGGATTTAAACATTTTGTCGTGTACAAAGCTTATAAAAATGGACGGGTGTATGTTGCCGATCCAGCACTGGGTAATATCAGTTTTGATGAACAGCGATTTAAGGAAGTTTGGGAAAACAATACTTTATATTTAATTAATGTCCCTGAACAATATCGAAAAAACTTTTTGGCATTAAAAGATTCGGATATGCGTCATGTCGAAGATGCAACCATTAACCGTTATGCTTTAGTTGATATGCAGTATCCACAGTTCTATATGGATAAAATTGCTGATAAAGCATCGACTATCCGTATGGATCGTAACCGTAATGTAGATTCAGAAAAATTTGGGGAATATCAATATAATTTTCTCAGACTTTATTACAAGAATAAATAAAACGAAAAGATGGCTATAGAAAAATTAAAAATGGTGAAATGGATATGAACAGTAAATGGATGAACAAGACATTCTTGGCGCTCAGCATTCAGATGGTTATGGGAGTGGCATGGGCTGCGGATGAGCCTGAACTGGGTGAGTATGAAACGGTTGAGGAAGAAGTAGTCGAGACTGCTGCATCCATTGATATTCAGCCTGAACCAGCAGCAACTCAAGCTGTAGAAGAACCTGAACTTGGGGGGTATGAAACAGTTCAGGAGGAAGCTGTAGCAGAGCCTGAACTGGGAGGATATGAAACCGTTCAGGAAGAAGCTGTTGTTGAAACAGCTGCACCTGTTAAAGCTCCAGCCACTCAAGCAGTAGATGCATCTCAAGCCTTACAGAAAAAAGAAGGAGATGCTACTCAGGAAGCAAGTCTAGAAGAAGTATTTACTTCAAATGAGCGTCAATACTCACTTATTAAACAAGGCGAAATTTCATCCTATTACGATATTGATTATACCTATTATCGAGATACACAACTCGATATGGAAATGGCACAGGGCCAGCTGTATCAGCTCCGTGTTCAGGAAAATGCAACACATAGCCTGACCAATACTTTCACTTTTCAGTACGGGGTGAAAGATAACCTGACCTTAACAGCTTCCTTACCTTTGGTGGCTAAAACAGATTTATTAAAAGATACCTCTACAGCAGGATTAGGGGATATTAGTCTAGGTGCACGTTGGGAGCCATTCCCTTTAAAAGCAGGTCGTTTACCACTTATTTTATTTGCTAATTTGTCGACTAAAACAGGTGATAGCCCCTATGAAATTAATGCAGCAAAAGATCTGGCTGCGGGTAAAGGATATTACTCGGCTGGGGTGGGTGCGAGTACACGTAAATATATTGACCCAGTGGTGCTGTTTGCATCAGTTTCTGCAAATTATGGTTTTAAGGAATCTGGGCTGAACCAGCGTCGTGGTACGCGAGTTATTGAAGAATTTGAACCAGGCATCAGCGGTGGTTTTGCTTTCGGTTTTGCCTATTCATTTAACTACGATGTTTCTATGACCATGTCATATCAACAAAGCTTTAATACCGGTGCAGAATTTAGTTATAGCTCTGGTGAAAGCTATTCTGCTGCTGATCAGACTAGTTCTACTTTTGCAATCTCTTTAGGGGTGCGGGTATCTCCTGAAACTATTGTAAATGGTACGGTCGGATTGGGACTGACCGAAGATGCACCAGATGTTTCATTGGGACTTTCATTCCCACTTGATATTTTAGGTTTTGGTAAAAAATTCAGTTAATAGGGGTGTCGTATGAAAAACATTCGACTTAGCCCGTTATTAACAGGAATTATTCTTGCGGGCTGTTCAAGTTATACTTTTGCACAATTGGGAACCAACCTTTCTGTTGACCTGCGTGCATTATCAATGGGGAATGCAGTCACTGCGGATCCGCCAGGAGTGAATGCAATTCACTTTAACCCGGCTGCATTGGCTAAAATTGAGGGCTTACAGACCGAACAGCAAATTATTGTTGCAAATTTTGATATTCAGCGTGAATTTACGGTTCCAGCTGGCTATAACGTTTTTGGTTATTCCGATGATCCCATAGTCTGTAATGATGGGCCTGAAGTGTCTTCTGATTTATGTACAGATTTTAAAGGCCCAGTGAAGGGTGATGTAGAGTATGTCAGTCTCTACGTACCTATCCTGAAAAAAATGGTGGATTTGGGGGAAGGCCTCCCCATGGCAGCACCTACCATGGGGGTCTCTTATAAACCACCAGGTTCTAAAGCAACGTATGCAACTGCCGTTTATGCACCGCTAGTGGCAGGTTTTGGTCATGAGGATGGTAATCCTGCCAATTTTATGGGACAACAGGTTGCTTTAGAGCGGATTACATATTTATCTCCATCAATTGGTTATGAAGTCAATGACCAGCTTTCGATTGGTGCTTCAATCGGGATGTCTTATCAAGCTATTGCCATGAAAACGGATTTACGTTTTCCCAATGAGCTGATTGGTATGTTGCGTATGATTGATGAAGTCGTATGTACACCATTTAAAGAAAATTCTGACATTATTACTGACATCTTGTTGCTCGGGATCTGTAATGCTGATGAAGGGATGAACCCATTTGGTAAATTTGGCCAAATGCAACTTTCATTAGAACAAAATTTAAGTCCAAGCTATAACCTGGGGGTTCTATGGGAGCCTACTGAAGATTTCAGTTTTGGTATGGTTTACCAGAGTGCTGCCAAAATGCGCTTAAAAGGTAAATATCATATCGATAATGCCAAAGCACCACAGGAAATGATTAAAGGTCTGATGACCTCCCCAACTGGCCAGATTTTAGCTGCAATTCTTGGTTTTCCAAATTATATCCCTTCGAGTGAATCAGGTCTGGTTTCCATGGACTTCGAATATCCAGCTCACTTCCAGGCGGGGATCAAATATAAGGTAATGCCAGATCTACAAGTCAATTTTGATATTGGCTGGACAGATTATGCTGCTTGGGACCAATTCAAGTTTGAATTCGACCGTACCCTGTCTGCCTTGAAGATTGCCAAACTGTTATCTGCCAATGTAACGGATTCTTCACTTGCATTACCGCTTAGGTTTGAGTCGCCATGGAACTTCGGGATCGGAGTAGAGTATTCAGCAACTGACCGACTGAAACTTCGTGCTGGCTATGAACCACGTACCAGTGCCATTCCAAAAGATAAACGCAATACTATGGTACCGATTAATGGTGCACAGCTATTTGGTTTAGGAGTGGGCTACCGTTTTGACGCAGATACGGATCTGGATCTATCTATTGGTTTCTTACGCAGTAAAGATAATATTCCAGCAAATACCAGTAGCCTAGCGAACCAGACCGGGGTAAATAACCTGTTACTGAATCCATATGCAGGCTTGAATGTCAAAACAGATACCAAGATCACAATTTTAGGTTTGAACTATCGCACCCGTTGGTAAGGAAGAAATGATCAGAACAGGGAACTTAGGGATAAAGATGGTACTGGCATTAAGTCTGGTACCATGGTCTTTTTATACAGATGCCAGAGAGTTTATTACGATCATTGGACCAGATGGGCGACCATTAGTCGTACCACGTCAAAATAATGAGCAGAAAGAAACAACAAAAAACCAAGCGGCCACTACTCCGAAAAAATTGACTACACCAGTTACATCTACTGCACAGGATCTGAAAAAATCCGAGCCAAAGATAGTCGAAAAAAGTGTGGCAACAGTTCAGCAAAAAAATAATATGGTTGTACAACCAGTACAACCAGTACAACCAGTACAACCAGTACAACCAGTACAACCAGTACAACCAGTACAACCAGTACAACCAGTACAACCAGTACAACCAGTACAACCAGTACAACCAGTACAACCAGTACAACCAGTACAACCAGATAGACATGTAGGATCTAAATTACCGCAACAATTATCACCAGTACAACCAGATAGACATGTAGGATCTAAATTACCGCAACAATTATCACCAGTGACACAGCTTCAAACCTCTGAGCCTGTCATTCAGGCAGTACCTGATACTGTTCAAAAACAGGGGTTTAGTCAGATCGAAGGGGTGGAATATGTGGATAGTGAATATCTGGAAAATAAAGAATTTAATCTGGAAGGTAAAAAACGTTTCTACAGTATGCCTGAAGGGATAGTTGATAAAAATATTGGGTCAACACGTGTACAGACGATTGAGCGTGAAAAAGGAGTGGGACAGTCGATTATAAAATCCTTGTTTCAACAACCTGCTGTAGATTCTGGTCCAGTCGTACTGGCCCAAACCTACTACCGTATTTCTCAGCCTGAATCTGTAGAAAGCTTAGGTAAGCAGTGTTTTAAAGATAAAAAAGTTAAGAATGCGAAAGAGATTAGTGCAGGTAAATCCATTAATCTGTGGCCACGGGCACCACTGAAATCAGATGAGTTTGATTATGAAATTGTGAAGCTAAAATCTGATATTAAAAATATTCAGATTCAGTCTTATGCTTCCCGTCAGAATAATCCTGCCTATTACTGGCCATTTGTTGTATTTCTGGATGAACGAGGCTGTGTTTTAGAAGGGGCGGGCGGTTTCAAAAATCAGGAAGCACAAGCCAATATTATTCAACATGAGAAGATACAGGGAATTATTCAGATTCCTGCGCAAAGCCAATATGTATTAATGACCCCACTCGCTTCAGCTATAGATGTTGAAGACAAGATGCTGACAAATTATGGACAACTAAAACTAGTCGCCATTCGATAAGGACGATTCGAGTAGAATAAGATGAAAAATAAAATATTATATCCATTTGCTTTCACTGCTTTATTTGCCGCCCTCAGCGGATGCGGAGGTGAAAGTGCGAATGTTATACCAGAACAAAATGATGAAGCCACCACGAATGGTTCCTGCTCTGCTACTGCAACGAATTGTCTGGAATGGGGGCTTGAATATCCAATTGATGGTCTTAACTTTAATTGTAGTGGTGATAAAGAAAATACCTTCATTACTTTATTTGACCAAAATGATGGTGTTGCCTCAGGCACTTGTCAAAAAGCAGATAGTATTGAATTTTATCTAAAAAGTTTTAGTGATACCAAAATCAAATTGGGTACTGTCAAGCTCTCTGAATATATGAACCTCAGTACATCGAGCCAATTACCCCGACTAAGTGTACTTGATATTGCCAAGGGAATTACCGGCCGTAATATTGCCAGAATCGAACAGACAGATCCAACCGTACAGGTGGCGATGAAACTGGTCAAAATCTGGCAGACCTTGGCACTGGAAAAAGGCCGTATCTATAATCCAACGGATGTACAGCCCTTGTATATCACAGAGGATATGCGAAAGAATCTGGGCAAAATTAATAAAGATATCAGCCTGACAGATGCAAATTTGGCAGAAACCCTTAAACCTTTTATTGATATTAGCCAGATTAGTGATGATCAGGCCTTTGAAGTCGTAAAAAAACTGGCCAATATTGCCAGCGCAGCAGTATATCAACCGGAATTTTCTCTGTTCTCAACCTCAGGCATTATTAGCAGTAACTTGACTGGTTCTGATGGTCTGGCGGGTTGTAATAAATCTGTATGTGACATTAAAGATAAAACGACTAAATATTTATTTGGACATTTTATCCTGATTACAGACCGCCAAGGTTATACCTTCGGCAGTGGACTACAGTGGCGTGACACTCAGCTAAAACTGGGCTCCAATAATCTGGGATCTTTGGGTGGCATTAATGCGGAATTGATCCGTAAGGTCAAACCACAGCAAATTACTGCAGTACCGCAAACCAGCTGGATTAGCCCTGCCACGAGAATGCTTTCATCAAATGCACCATATAAAATGAATGTGGCTAACAACAGCAATCCATTAGAAATTTACCAAGGTCGTTTGCTGAGCGATTATGTGATTGCCGGTAAAGAAGCATTTTATAAGATGGCTACAGGTAAAACTGAACTCAGCGATGCTGATCGTGCCAGTCTTGGTTTATGGCGCTTTAATGCTGATGATGACAACTATAGTGGCTCAATTGATCTTTATAAAATTTTCCCGATCAGCTATCTGGATCGTCAAGTCTTTAAAACAGCTGAAAATGTAGAGCCAGGTGAAGAATATATTTTCCCAATGTATGGCAACATGGAGTTTAAATTCAGCGAAAACTCAATTAGCCCTGTTACAGTGGGTGTTGTGATTGATAGTAATGGTGATGTGCGTACCAATATGCAGTCCGCGAGCAATCTTGCAACTGATAGTATTAATGGTTGCCAGGGAGATATCTTACCGGCTGGACTTAAAGACAATAATGGCGTTCAACAATATCGTCTCGGTACATTAGGCCGTGCATTTATAGATGAAAAAACAGTATCTATGCGACTGGTCTTCGCTGATCCTGTATTTGGTTCATTAAATGGTGCCCTGGTGGGTATGAACTCCACTATTCAGGCTTCAACCAATACAGATGATAAGATTGTGATTGGTGGGGCATTACTCAACTTATCTAATGTACTGAATGGAACCAGTCGTGTGGGCTTTACCAACTCAGCTGGAGAAAGCGTAGGTTGGGCGAATACTTATGCCAGCTTCCAGAAAGTCTATAACAACAATAATACTGATGAAACGACGGAGGAGACCAATCTGGCCAAGCTAAGTGGCGGAAGTGTTTCGTTTAAATTAGCGGATTGTTATAGCATCAAAACTAAAAACAAATCATGAAATAAAAAAAGCCCATCCAATGATGGGCTTTTTTATAAAAAGACATTTTAACCTGTATGATCCAAACGAGTTCCCAAGGTCTCTAGGTGCATCGGGAAGTTATTGGTTTTACGGTCTTCAAAATAATGACGAAGCGTATGCTCTACACTCGGGAAAGCCAGTTCACTCCAGGGAATTTCATCTTCGTTAAATAAACGTGCTTCAATGGTTTCTTCACCTGCACCAAATTTTCCATCAATCAGTTGAGATTTGAACAGGACATAAATCTGGCCAATCCGCGGAATATTGTACATGCAGTACAGCTGTTCAATATCCACTTCAGCTTCGGCTTCTTCACGGGTTTCACGAGCTGCGCCCTGTTCCATGGTTTCAAACAGTTCCATATAGCCGGCAGGTAGGGTCCACAGTCCATAACGTGGTTCAATTGCACGGCGGCAGAGCAGAACTTTATCTTCCCAGAGCACCAATGCACCGCAAATCACTTTTGGATTAATGTAATGAATATATCCGCATGTAGTACAAACCTTGCGAACCTTCTGATCGCCTAAAGGAATTTTCTCTGTTGTTTTATGCCCACAGTTCACACAGAAGTTCATATTCATCATCAATGATAACAGTAAGGTCAGGATAACTGAAAAATCAAAATTTGGCATCATTTCTATCCCGCCAAATCAAAAATCAGCTATGATGAAATTATAGTCGCATAGGGAGCTGAATGAATGGATGAGCTGGGATTAATACAACGCTTGCAGAAACATTTACGATTTTCCAAACGGATTCAAACTGCACAGGCTGCTGTATTAATTGCGATCACAGAGGAAGCTGATCCCAAAGTTTTGCTGACACGTCGTTCAGCTTATATGAATAATCATGCAGGGGAAGTGTCTTTTCCAGGTGGTAAACGTGACCCGCAAGATACCAGTAATATTGTAGTGGCCTTGAGAGAGGCGTATGAGGAAACGGCGCTTAATCCATTTGATGTGCATCTGATCGGGGATCTCCCGATGCAAAAGGCACGTAATGGGATGCTGGTTAAGCCTGTGGTGGGTTTAATTCCGCCTACGATTCAACTCATTCCTCAGCCGACGGAAATTGACCGGATTTTCTTTGCTTCTTTGCAGCACTTGCTGGAAGCCCAGCCCATGCCTTATGAAGTGCGGTTTGCCCAGCAGTCTTTATATTTTCCAAGTATGCGGGTAGAAAATGAGATTGTCTGGGGACTCACCGCACGTATGCTAATTTCATTATTTCAGTACGGGCTTGACTATAAAAAAGACTGGCCATTTTTACTTAATTCACCTGCGTTTAAACGCTCAAAATTTTTTAACCGTTGAACAGGATTTCAGCCATGTTATATCAGTTTCAGGGACATACACCAAAAGCAATACATCAGCCATGGGATGGGTGGGTGGCACCTACAGCGACAGTCATTGGGCAGGTCGAATTAGGCAAGCAGGTGAGTGTCTGGTTTGGCGCCGTCGTTCGTGCCGATAACAGCAAAATCCGTTTAGGTGACTTCACCAATGTTCAGGAAAACGCGGTGCTACATACCGATGCTGGGATTGAAATGAACATTGGGAATTATGTGACCATTGGTCATCAGGCCATGCTGCATGGCTGTACTATTGGCGATAATAGCCTGATTGGGATTCAGGCAGTGATCTTGAATCATGCTGTGATTGGTAAGAATTGTATTATTGGTGCCAATGCCCTGATTCCAGAAGGGAAGGTGATTCCTGATAATTCGGTGGTGATGGGCTCACCAGGCAAAGTCGTGAAAACTTTAGATGAAGCCAGTATTCAGAAACTAAAAATGAGTGCCATGCACTATGCTGAGCATTTCCAGAAATTTCAGGATCTGGAAGAAGTACAGCTTTAGGCTGTTATCTGAATAAAGTCCTCAGTTAAGCCTAGAATTTTCTAGGCATTTTTGTATCTAGCTTGGGAAAATCTCGCCTAGAAGATATGAGTGGAGTATTATATTCGACGTTTTTATATTCTCTGAATTAAGGTTGTGCATGAAAGTGCTGGCATTGGAGACTGCCAATGAGCAGTGTTCCGTTTCTGTGATCGATGATACTCAAGAACTATTTTTTCAGCTTGATGCGCGCGCCAAGGCACAAACGCAAACCATTCTTCCAATGATTGAACAAGGCCTCAATGATCTGGGCTGGGCTGTGTCTGATTTGACAGCGATTGCCTTTAGTCGTGGCCCGGGATCGTTTAGTGGTGTTCGTATCAATGCGGCTGTGACCCAAGCTTTGGCTTGGTCAAATGATCTGCCTGTAATTCCGGTATCGACTTTACAAGCTTTGGCACAAGCGGCATATCGTTTGCATGGTTTAACTGCAGTAACTGCAGTACTGGATGCGCGGATGAATGAAGTCTACGTGGCCAGTTATCAGTTAGATGCTCAAGGGATTATGCAGGCTGTTGATGAAGAACAGCTTTTGAGTTATGAACAAGGTGCTGAAGCAGTAAAATTTACTGTGGTGGGTTCAGGTGCCAATCTAGTTCAAGAAACAGCATCTGAATATAAAAATGTCAGTGCAACAGCGCAGGATATTGCCATGATTGCGCGTGCAGCAGCAAAAACAGAAAATTGGGTCAGTGCAGAATTGGCACTTCCGGTATATTTACGTGATAACGCATGGAAAAAAATTCCAGAACAAGGCAAAGCATAATTAATCAGGATTAAGCATGGATCTTTTACTGCTGCTGAAAGCAGCAATTATGGGTATTGTTGAAGGTATTACCGAGTTTTTGCCTATTTCCAGTACTGGGCATCTGATTTTGGCTTCAGAATTAATGAATTTCTGGACCAAAGAAAAAAGCGATGTTTTTGTCGTCGCAATTCAGATGGGGGCAATTGCCGCGGTTATTTATGAATATTGGGCACGGCTTTGGGGTGCAGCAACCGGGATCGTAAGTGGTGAACCGCAAGGACGCCGTTTAGGGATTGGCCTGATTCTGGCCTCTATTCCCATTGTGCTGATTGGCCTGACCCTAGGGCAAACCGTAAAGGAGCTGCTATTCAATAATATTGCGATTGCCATTGGTTTGATCGTTGGTGGTCTGATCATTATCTGGATTGAGAAGAATCCACCCAAAGTGCGTGCACAAGAAGTTGAAGATCTAACCGTGAAAGATGCGATCTGGATCGGTCTGATTCAGGTCTTATCCCTGATACCGGGAACTTCACGTTCAGGTGCGACCATTATCGGTGCGATGTTCCTTGGCGTATCACGCAAGGCCGCAACTGAATTTTCATTTTTCTTGGGGATTCCAGTCATTATCGGGGCAGGTCTGCTCGATCTGTATCAAAGCTATGATGTTTACAGTACCACAGAAGACTGGACAGTTCTGGCAGTCGGTATCATCGTATCGTTCATCTCGGCACTTTTATTAATCCGTGCCTTGGTAGCCTATGTGGCAAAACGTGATTTCATGGTTTTTGCCTGGTATCGTATTGCCTCAGGTTTACTGATTTTATTATTTGCCTTTACAGGTTGGAGATTATGGTAAGCACGATTCGCTTATATACCGAATCTGAGTATCAAGAGAAAGCACAGCACTTCGAGGCTGTGCTTTCTTCTCGTGGTGTAGAGGTTAGTATTGAGGTTATTGAAAAGCTGAATGCACGTTTCTTGCGTTTACATCCCGAACTGGCACTGTGTGTTGATGCTGACGGCCTATGGCTCTGTGCCAATGGCATGAAAATGCAACCAGATTGGCAAGCAGAAGTAGGGCGCTTAAAACGTGCCTCTTTAAAATCGGAAATGATTGCTCGTGCTTGTAACCTCGGAGAAAAGCCGACTCTTATCGATGCGACAGCTGGGCTAGGTCATGACAGTCTGTTGATGGCACATTTGGGTGCTCAGGTGACCTTGGTCGAACGACATCCTATTTTATTTACCTTACTTGAAGACAGTCATCACCGAGCGCAAAAGGATGCTTTTCTAAGTTCGGTGGTTAAGCGGATTCATCTGGTTTTTTCAGATTCTACAGACTATCTGAAATCACAGGCTGAGCAGAATGCGGTCGTCGATGTAGTTTATCTGGACCCGATGTTTCCACAACGCGACCAGAACCAGCAGGCACCGAAAAAGCAGGCACAGGTGAAAAAACAAATGCAATTATTACATCTGCTTTTACCGGAAGATGGTGAAATGGATCTGGGAGATAATCTCTTAGAATTGGCACAAAAAATTGGCAAGCGGGTGGTAGTGAAACGTCCTCGTCTGGCTGTATTTTTAGCTGGAAAAGAACCAAATCATCAATGGTCTGGTGATGCTTGCCGTTTTGATGCCTATTTTCAGCATGAACTGGTTACTTAATATGAGAATTGCTTCAAAATAGATCAAGGATTTGTTATATATTTAAAAATTGGCATTGATAAAACTTATATCAAGCATAAACTTATTGGGCACATTAGCGAGCCACTCATCTCCCTGAAATCATATGATCGACTTTAAACCCTCCATCAATTTTTGGCACGATTTTAAAAGCAACCAAATTGCCGGGATGTGGTTATTTCTGGGATCTCGGCGTTCGCTGCAACTGGTGCGTCCCTCTATTCTACAACTGGTGTTCTGGGGCATTTTGGGCGGCTGTGCTAATAGTCTGTTTAGCTGGCTCAGTTCCGGCCGCATGGGAGATTTTAACTCTCAAGGTCTGATCAGTTATGCGCTTTGGCCCTTTATTGCCTTGATTGTCGGGATTTTCTTGTCACAACGGGTGAATAATCCTCGTCTAATGTTGGTACCCGCATTACTCTGGCTGGTGCTGGATACGCATATCATGCTGTTCCAGAGCCTGATCCAGTATCTGGGTGATCTGGATTATCTACCTTATATTTTCTATGCTTATATTCCAACCCTGTTTGTCATGCTGTTTGTCTGGCAAAGTCTGGCTGTGGTCTGGGTGATTTCACGTGAATTAAAATGGCCATGGTGGGAACGGGCACTGATTATGCTGGCCACCCTGTTTACTTTGGTGGTGTGGCAGATTTCGGTGAAAGATCAGCCAATCTGGAAAGTCGAAGAAATTCCACCAAGTTTTGCTGAGGATGCTTTCTATGCTCAGCCGATCTTGCTGAACAAGGCGTTAGATGCAATTGAATATGGTGAATTTGCACAATCGCACTGGTACTTCATGGGCGTCGCTGGCGCGAGTTATCAGGATGTGTTCTATTCAGAAATAGAGCGGATTAAAAAGCAGTTTGATACCCGGTTTGGGACTTTCGGCCGTTCGATTATGCTAGTCAATCATCCGGCAACACGGACTGAAATTCCACTAGCTTCCAAAACCAGCATGGAATTGGCCTTGCGCCGTATTGGCCAGCAGATGAACCGGGAAAGTGATGTGCTGTTCCTGTACATGACCTCGCATGGCTTGTCAAATGAATTTGAAATGGAAAATGCACCGCTAGACTTGGCATCAGTTGATCCAAAATGGTTGCGTGATACTCTAGATGCTTCAGGTGTGCGTTGGCGAGTGATTGTTATTTCTGCCTGTTTCTCAGGTAGTTTCGCTTCGGCTTTACAGAATGATAATACTTTAATTATCACAGCCTCTGCTGCTGACCGTCAGTCTTTCGGTTGTTCGAACGAAGCTGACTATACCTATTTCGGTCGTGCTTTCTTTGATGAGGCCATGCGTGAAAATAACAGTCTGAAAGCCTCTTTTGAGCAGGCCAAGACTACAGTGGCTAAATGGGAAGCAGCTCAAGGATTTGAACCTTCAGAACCACAATGGGTGATTGGCAAAAACATGGAATTGATGTTGCCACAACTGGAACAGCGTCTTTTCCCTCCAGCGACAACCACTTCAGCATCTCCGTCTGTCGCTTTGACCCCATAAACCAATCTACAACTTTAGAAAATAGAAAAAAGGAATGATGATGGAACTGGTACAGAATAATCGAAGCTTTGAGGGTGAACAGCGGATTTATAGCTTTGAGTCTAAAATATTAAAAAAACCAACCAAATTTGGCATCTTCCTGCCGCCACAAGCTCTGGAAGGCCAAAATTGTCCAGCTTTGTTCTATTTAGCTGGCCTGACCTGTACTGAAGAAACTTTTGCAATCAAGGCACATGCCCAGCGTCTGGCTGCCCAGCTTGGCCTGATTCTGATTACACCAGATACTTCACCGCGTGGAGATGATGTTGCCAAAGGGGATCACTGGGATATCGGGCAGGGTGCCGGATTCTATATCAATGCCACTCAAGCACCGTGGGCTGAACATTATCGGATGGAAAGCTTTATCGTCGATGAGTTGTATGAACTGGTGTGTGAAGAGTTCGTAGTTCAGGCGGATAAGATCGGGATTTTCGGTCATTCCATGGGGGGACATGGCGCTTTAACTTTGGCTTTTAAATACCCGGAAAAGTTCTGTTCAGTTTCGGCATTCGCACCGATTTGTGCACCAAGCCAATGTCCATGGGGTGAAAAGGCATTCTCGAATTATCTGGGTGAAAACCGCGAAGAATGGTTGAAGCATGATGCAACTGCGCTGGTTCAGGAAAAAGGTGCACTGTTTAGCGATATCCTGATTGATCAGGGCTTTTCTGACCAGTTCTATAGCCAGCTGAATCCGGCATTATTTCAGCAAGCTTGTGATGCCGTGAACCAGAAATTAACCTTACGTGAACATCAGGGTTATGATCATGGTTACTATTTTATTCAAAGCTTTGTAGATGACCATCTACAATTCCATGCCGTGCAATTAAATCCATAAGCCAAGCAACACAAGCGAAGCAAATTTAAAAGTACAATGAAACTCCAAAAATAGGTCATATTTTTGGAGTTTTTTATATGAATATCAAATAAATATAATAAAAATGGCATATAAGTTGCTATTCAAAAATCAGGTAGAACCAGTTGCAGTTAAGAACAAGATGCACAATAAGCCTGAATCAGAGATTGACCAGCCATCACCTCTACTAGAAAAACATAACTTCCGATTTCATGGCAGTGCCACGGAATATTTTGGAATCTGGATGGTGAATCTGATGTTAACCATCATTACGCTTACTTTGTATAGCTCGTGGGCAAAGGCACGCCGTATCCGCTATTTCTACGGTAATACTCAATTGTTAAAACATCGCTTTGACTTCATTGCCATGCCAAGCCGAATTCTACTAGGTCGTCTACTGGCATTGGAGCTGTATGTGGTAACAGTGATCTTGACCAATTACTCCATCTTGGCCACCAGTTCATTATTGCTGATTGCTGCGATCTGTCTACCTTGGTTAATTCGGATGACCCTGAAATTTAAGGCCAAGAATAGTAAATATGGTAATGTCCAGTTTCATTTTAGTGGAAGCAATCGGGAAGCTTATAGGGTCTTATGGCTCGCGATATTGGTCAATATTTTTACCCTGTTTCTTTTCAGCCCAGTGATGATCTGGCTATATAAACGTTACTGCTTTAATCATTTATCGATTGGACAACTTCAGTTCAGGCTGGGGATTCAGTGGTCTAAATTTATGTCGGCAGTCTATATCCCCCTATGTCTGTGTCTGGTGATTGGTATCGCATGGATTGCGGCAATCGTTTACTGGGTCGATTTGATCGGTACAAACCTGTTTACCTTAGGTGTTGTATTGAGCTATTTGTTTTGTCTGGCCTTGGTCTGGCCGATGATATCTGCACGCTTATATATGTATACCTGGAATCATGTAGAGCTTGGTCAAAGCTATTTTAAAACCCGAGTAACGACATGGCCTTATAGCTGGATTGTACTCAGTAACTGGATGGTGCGTGCACTCAGTTTGGGACTCATGACTCCTTGGGCGAGCATCCGTTTATATGAATATCAACTTGCTAACCTGGAACTCTATCTGGCAGAGGACGAAACTAATCTAAAAAATATCTTGCAGCGTGATCCAAGTGCTATAGCCGATGAAGTACTGGATATCTTTGATTTCGATGCATCGTTATAGGGGCAAGTAGGATGAAGCGACCTGTTGAAGTCAGATTTTATGATGGGGGTTTTGGCTGAAGCCCAGCGTGCATGGATTGTCTCTGATCAGCAACATGGGATTGCCCTGAAGCTTAGTGAAGAAACACTCAAGCAAGTGAGCGAAGCTGACTTTTATTTTACTTATCCTGATATGGCGTATATTGGTGGGGTTGGGGGACGTAAACCAATTATCGAACTGCCTGAAGATCGACGGATTGAATTTTTGACCAAAGCACCGCATTGGCTGAAGATTAAATCCAAAGAAATCTATCATGCCATATGGAAATTTGAACGTTCTCCACTCCTGATTTTCTTCTCGATGATTATCGTGATATGTGCGGTAATTTTTATTCTTAAATGGGGGATTCCTTATACGGCCCATCAGCTCGCTCAATTACTTCCGGAACAGACCTTGGTTGAGGTAGGAAATCAAACTGAGCAGAAATTAATTGAGCAAACTGAGCCATCCAAGCTCTCCGCAGAGCATCAAGCACGTCTAAAAAAACTGTATGAACAGAAAATTGCGGTAGGACAACCTGCAAAGATTATTTTCTGTCAAGGCGGTGAAACCATGGGACTTAATGCCGCTGCGATTCCAAACAATACCATTATTGTTACCGATGAACTGGTCAAGCTCAGCGGTGTAGATGAAGAAGTCCTTGCAGTACTGGCGCATGAACAAGGTCATCTGGTACAGAAACATAGCATGCAAAAAGTGATTTCCAACTTGAGTGCAGCAGGATTATTTGCCTTGGTAAGGGGAGATTTAAGTGATGTGGTGGCGGCATCTATAGCGATACTCGCTGATGCGGGATATTCACAGGCGCTTGAACTTGCTGCGGATGATTATGCCATGCAACATTTACATCTACAGCAGATCTCCAGTATCCATTTATCGAACTTTCTGCAGCGGGTTGAAAATGCTAGAATCTTGGCAGAGCAAAATAAAACGATAAAAATGAAAAACTTTACCCTGAATATTGATGGAAAAGAACGACAAATTACCGAGTCTGAACTGAAATGGTTACGTTTGATTGGAAAACTCAAAAAATATCTGGAATCGCATCCCGAGCTGGACAAAAGAATTGAACGGATTCATGCATTTAATGAACAGGCGAATCATCATTTTTAGCTTCTGATCATTATTATGCTTTGATTATCAAGGCTTTTTAGTGCTTATCTTTGCCAGTCGGCAGTCAGATTTTCCTGTCCCATACGGATCAAATGATCCAGCACTACATTTTCAAGTTTATTCAGGTCAGTGGAATCAGCATTGCTCCGAATCGTTACGGTAAGATAATCTGCCTCGGGTGTCAGACTCACTTCTGCACTTGGAAAATGAATCAGGAAATTTTGTTCGGTTTCATCAATATTAAATTTATGTTTCCAGTGATTGGCCAGGCGTTTGGCAATTCGTGAAGCTTGTTGCGTCTGGATATGGGCAATACTTTTCATCAGTTTTCTACACTATTCATCATTATCCTGTACTTTAAACCAAGCGGTGATGCTGGCATAAGCCTCAAAGCGTTACACAGCGTTTTAATCTTGCAACATCGAATCACAGTAGCCGGAGCGGATTTGGTATAATGGGAAAAATCCAATTTCACTTAGCCAGGTCCTTTCATGTCCAAGCCTTATTTAATTGCACCTTCTATTTTGTCTGCCGACTTTGCCCGTTTAGGTGAAGAAGTTGAAAATGTACTTCAGGCCGGTGCAGACGTTGTGCATTTCGATGTTATGGATAATCACTATGTACCCAATTTAACCTTTGGCGCGGGTGTATGTAAGGCACTGAAAAAATATGGTATTCAGGCACCTATTGATGTGCATCTCATGGTGAAACCTGTAGATCGCATGATTGGTGACTTTCTGGAAGCAGGCGCAGATATTATTACGTTTCATCCGGAAGCATCTGATCATATTGACCGTTCTTTACAGTTGATCAAATCGGGTGGTGCTAAAGCCGGTCTGGTATTTAATCCAGCGACACCATTGCATTATCTGGATTATGTACTGGATAAGGTTGATCAGGTATTGCTAATGAGTGTGAACCCTGGCTTTGGTGGACAGAAATTCATTCCAATGACTTTGGATAAATTACGTCAGGCGCGCAAGATCATTGATGCTTCAGGTCGTGATATCCGCTTAGAAGTAGATGGCGGTGTGGGACCAGCAAATATTCGTGAAATTGCAGAAGCTGGTGCAGATATGTTTGTGGCCGGTTCAGCGATTTTTGGCAAGCCGGATTATAAAGCTGTGATTGATGAAATGCGTAGTGAGCTGGCTAAAGTCGGTCAAATCCAGCTTTAATCTCTAAAATGTTTAAGGTGCATAAGGCTGTGGATAACTTTATGGATAAGTGTGTAGATATCTATGTTGATAACCATATGGATATGTTGCATATTTTGTAATCGTTTGTAGCCTGATTGATTGTATCTTAGACAAAATTTGTATAAAAAGAACTCAATTGGAGTTCTTTTTACATATGTCAGCCCTTGATTTTAGTGGTCGTTTATTCATCAAAGGTTAATAATCAAGCTAAACAAAAAGTGATCAATAGGTCTTAGTTTTGTGTTTCATTGTGCAAGATCTCCACGCTATTTTTAAATTTAATTCATGTGCATAACTTAATAATATGGACTTATCCCTTGTTTGTTTTTCTTACTCAAGTTTCTGTAATGCCATAACACGATGTCCCATGTTGACGTTCCTTAAGATAGGCTGAAATCTTCAGGTTGTCCTGAGCATTTGAGTAAGACATGGTTAATTTAATTCTCATTCAGTCAAATTTTGTAAACGGCAGTTTGGTTTAGCCATCTGTTTTATAAAATGCCTATTTTTTTTAGGGGGAACGACCTCCCTTGTTGAATAAATTTATAAAATTTAACAAGAAAAATCGTCAGGACGGCCTGACTCTGTTAATTAGGAGGAAGTCGATATGGCCTGGATTATACTTGTATTCGCTGGACTATTTGAGATTGTCTGGGCCTATTCCATGAAGCTCTCAGAGGGTTTTAGCAAACTCACACCGAGTATTTTTACGATTGTTTTTATGGTGCTCAGTTTTGTATTGCTGGCCTATGCCATGCGTACTTTGCCTCTAGGAACTGCCTATACCATCTGGACGGGCATTGGTGCAGTCGGCTCATTTCTGGTCGGTGTCTTAGTTTTAGGTGAACCTGCTTCTGCTATGCGTATGCTCGCTGCGGTGCTGATTATTTCCGGACTTGTTTTGATGAAATTATCCTCCTCCTAAGAGCTGTTGAGCAGTTCTGATTTCGAGTAAAATAAAAACTGGCAAGCTTGATTCTGTAGGAGTAGGGCCATGCAACTCAGTTATATTTATATGGACTCGCCTGTAGGGCAGTTGCAACTGGTCGCCAATGAAACGGCACTGGTAGCTGTACTCTGGGATTGTGAAAAACCTAATCGGGTCAGGTTGGCAACTCTGGTTGAAGATCCACAGCATCCCGTATTGATAGAAGCTCGGCGTCAGCTTCAGGAATATTTTGCCGGTCAGCGCAATGTTTTTGATTTGCCTTTGGACTTTGCTGGTACAGATTTCCAGAAAAAAGTCTGGCAGGCTTTGCTGAATATTCCTTATGGACAGACCCGAAGTTACCGGGAAATCGCTGAACAGGTCGGTAATGTTAAAGCAGTACGCGCCGTGGGTGCTGCCAATGGTAAAAACCCGATCTCGATTATTGCACCTTGTCATCGGGTGATTGGCAGTAGCGGTAAGTTGGTAGGCTTTGCAGGCGGTCTGGATAAAAAAGAAATTCTGTTAAATATTGAGAGAACCCATTAAGATCAAAATCATAAAATTAATGAAAATTAAAATATGGATCTGTTCGCAACACAAATCTTAGGCCAACTCTGGTCCAGTTTATGGTGGGTTCTTCTACTTTTTATCGGTTCCATCGTTTTTAAGTTATTTAAACCATTTTTAAAAGGAAAGCTGGGAGAATTCGCTGTTGCCACGCATGTCAAACTTTATCTGAAAGGCCCTGAGTATCGATTATTAAACGATTTGACTCTTCCGGATGGAGACGGGAGTACAACCCAAATTGATCATTTCTTATTAAGTCCTTATGGTCTGTTTGTGATTGAAACCAAAAACTATAAAGGCTGGATCTTTGGTGGCGAGCGACAAAAGACCTGGACGCAAAAACTTTATAAAAATAGCTATAAATTTCAAAATCCGATTCATCAGAATTATAAGCACATTAAAGTTCTGGAGCAGTTGCTGGCTGATATTATCGAGCCAGACCAGCTGCATTCTGTGATTGTATTTATGCCAGATGCGGTGTTCAAAACCCCAATGCCAAATTATGTATTTCGAGGTGCAGGTTGGACAGATTATGTAAAAGGCTTTAATGAGAGAGTTATTTCTGACACCAAGATTAAACGTATCCAGATTCGCTTGGAGAAGGAAGTACTAGAAAAATCCTGGAAAACCAATCGTGAACATGTCGCAAATTTAAACAGGCGACAATCCGAACAAAAAAGCCTTTGAATCATTCAAAGGCTTTATCTTAATTTTTCGAGGCTTTTAACTTTTCAGTAATTTCAACCAGCTGTTTAATCCGTTTGACCTCATCCCAGAGTGCTTTGGCTTCAGGATAATGCTTGGACATCATCCCCAGCCATTGTTTATAACGACCGACCATATTCATTTCCTTTTTATAGGAACCATTCAGGAAACGGATTTGCAGTTCCAGTAGTTCATTCCAGGTGATGAGCGGCTCATCAGAATTCTGGCGAATACATTGGGTCAGATCAGGTGTAGTGACCGCACCACGGCCAATCATCAGGTCTTCACAGCCCGATTCTAGCTGACATTGCTTGGCATCGGCATTGGTCCAGATTTCACCATTGGCAATGACATTGATCTTTAAGGCTTCACGAATTGGTTGCAGTTGGTCCCAGAAGGCTGGCGGAGTATAGCCATCGGCCTTGGTCCGTGCATGGACAGTGACCCAGGCCGCCCCAGCATCTTCAATGGCATGCGCATTTTCCATCATGAAGTTGCGATCCATATAACCCAGACGCATTTTCGCCGAAACTGGAATATGCGCGGGCACTGCATCACGAACAGCTTTGACCAGTTCATAGACGACTTCAGGTTCATCTAACAGCACTGAACCACCACGATGACGATTCACGGTTTTGGCTGGACAGCCAAAATTCATATCAATTGCAGGCGCGCCCATGGCAGCGACTTTCACTGCATTGGCTGCCAGCATTTCCGGGTTATTTCCCAGAAATTGTACATGTACCGGCGTACCGGCAGCAGTTTTGCCGTCATTTAACAGTTCAGGGCAGTAGGTATGGTAGATATGATCCGGCAGCACCGAATCCGTGACACGAATAAACTCGGTTACACACCAGTCGAAGCTCCCGACGGATGTCAGTACATCACGCATAATCGGGTCAGTTAAGCCTTCCATGGGTGCAAGAACAAGTTTCAACGGTCAACACCTGTTAATTCGAAAAACGGTGTTATACGGCTTTTTGGTAGGAATGTCCAGGCAGTTTAATTTTCATATGAATTGCAGAAAAAGATTAAGTGTGAATGAGTATCTATTGATCTTTTGCTATCTAAATAAAAAAACCTTAAATCGGCTGATTTAAGGTTTAGATTTCAATCTTAAAAATCTGATCTTATCTTAATCGACCAGTTTTTCGACTTTCATACTTTCACGATAATACTGACAGCCTTTATACAGCAGGAATACACCAATCAGGCCGGCTATCGCATTGACGATAGAAATTGAATTTCCCACCATTAAGGTATTCTCGTAATATCGGTCTGTAATCAGCGCCACCGCAGTTGTACCCACACCAAGTGCAATCAGGTTAGAAATCAACAGGAATTTGGCTGATACCTGAGAGCGCAACTGGTTCGGTGTCAGCATCTGGGTAGTAGCGGCTGATGCTGGAATCGGGAAGGTGGAGAAGAACATGGCGACAAAGATCAGTGCGAATGAAAGCTGCATGTTGTCGACTTGGGTGAACAATACGCTTGGAATGATCAGGGCGGCACAGCCAATTGCACCGGCACGGATTGCTGCATCGCTATAGCCACGTTTAGAAAAGAAGTCGATGAGCCAGCCACAGAATAGGGCGCCTGAAGTATTTGCGACAAGAATAATACTTCCAAGGATATATCCGGTCTGGCTTGCATCCAGGCCAAAGTGACGCATATAGTAGGCCGGTGCCCAGCCGAGCAGGGAATACAACATCATGGTGTAGAAAGAGAAGCCAATAAAATGACAGAAGAATGTCTTTTTATGGGTTTTGATAAAACCTATCGAATTCTTAAAAGATGCTTTCACTGCGACACCATTCGCATCCATTTTGAGGCCTTTACGTTCTGGTTCACGTACGGTCAGAATCATGAGTAGTGCCAACAATACACCCGGCAAACCGACAATCATAAAGGTCAGCTGCCAGGTTTTGATCTCACCAATTACTGGTAAAGTGACAAAGCTAACATCTTCGAGCAGACCAATCACATAACCGCCAATCAGGAACGCTAGTCCCGAACCAATAAAGGCACCAATGGCATAAACACCCAGCGCACGGCCCAGTTTATGTTTCGGGAATAGATCCGCCACGATTGAGTAAAAAGCAGGAGAAAGTGCGGCTTCACCTGCACCGACACTAAGACGTGCGAGGAACATCTGGATAAAGTTTTTGCTGAGACCACAGGCTGCAGTTGCCAGACTCCAGAAGGCAATCCCGACTGAAATAATTTTCACACGGGATTTCTTATCGGCTAGTGCCGCAATCGGTACGCCCATAAAGGCATAAAACAGCGAAAAGGCCAGACCCTGTAACAGGCTGAACTGGGTATCACTGAGCATCAGGTCGGCCTTAATCGGCTCAATCATCAGGGATAAAATCTGACGGTCTACGAAAGAAAGAATGTAAGCCACCATACAGATGATGACCACATACCATTGATAGCTGCTACGTTCTGGAGCTGCTGGTGGAATTTCTGTAGCTACCTGTTCAGGGATAGGCGTAGTAATTTTTAGATAAGAATCGAGTGGTTGGACGTCATTGTCAACCTTGTCTATGACCAATGTTTTTTCATTCATCATGCAACATCCTGTGCGAGTTATAGTGATTGGTTTATTTGATACAAATTTAATTATTTTTATTTTTTATATGTATCGATTAATCTAATCTAGGAGTAATTTGCATAGCCGTCAATATGTCTGGATTAAAAAGATACAATTATTTTTAAATCAATAAAAAAGGGAATCAAATAGATTCCCTCCTTACTTTAAGTGTCTGAAAATGGTGGTTAAGCGGCTTTTTCCACGAGAGTCAGAATGTCATAAGTCGCGACCAGTTCATTGCTCTGGTTTTTCACCTTAATGTCCCAAACCACGACACCATGCGGTTTTTGCTCATCACGCAGCGGTTTAGGTGTTTTCTGTTTGCAGGTCAGTTCTACCTGAATGGTGTCGCCAATTTTCACTGGTTCTACAAAGCGTAGGTTGTCCATGCCATAGTTGGCAATAACAGGACCCGGAGCGGCATCGACAAACAGGCCAGCAGCGGCAGAAACAATGAAGTAACCATGTGCGACACGTTCACCGAACAAGGATTCTGCAGCGGCAATTTTGTCCATATGTGCATAGAAATAATCACCACTCAAGCCACCAAAGTTGACAATATCAGCTTCAGTAATGGTACGGCGTGCAGTCAGCAGGCGCTCACCGATTCGCAGTTCGTCAAAAGATTTCTTGAATGGGTGCACACGGTCTTCAAATACCTCAGCACCTGCGGTCCAGCTATGACCGACCTGAGTCAGCGCATTTGGTGAGCCTTGAATAGCAGTACGCTGCATATAGTGTTTCACTGCACGCTGGCCGCCAAGTTCCTCACCACCGCCAGCACGACCCGGACCACCATGCACTAACAATGGGAGTGGTGAACCATGACCGGTACTTTCCTTAGCGCTCTCACGGTCCAGAATATGCACACGACCATGCCAAGGCGCAATCTTGCTGAGTAGCTGTTCAATATTTTCATCATGGTTACGCACAATTGAAGCAACCAGACTGCCTTCACCACGGGCCACTAATGCTGCCAGTTGTGGTAAGTCACTATAGGGCATCAATGTAACCACTGGACCAAAGGCTTCAATATTGTGAATCTGCTGGGCCTGAACCGGATCTTTACATAAAAGCACTGTTGGCGGATAGAAAGCAGATTTTTCTGGATGTGCGACCTGAATGGCAAAATCCTGGCGCAGGTGGCTACCCATGATGATTTCAGCTTCCTGTGCCAGCTGTTCTACCTTGGCAGCAACATCATGCTTCTGTTTAACGCTGGCCAGAGCACCCATGGTTACGCCGTCCTGTGCAGGATCACCGATGACCACTTTCTGTAGTTTCTCAGTCAGGCGTTGCTGTACGGTATCGAGCAATGCTGCTGGCACAAAGGCACGACGAATTGCAGTACATTTTTGTCCGGCCTTGGTTGTCATTTCACGGAAGACTTCACGCACAAACAGGTCAATGGTTTCATCGTTGGCTTGCTGGGTCAGGATGGCACTGTTTACCGAGTCGGCTTCCATGCTGAATGGAATAGAGTGGGCATTCAGGTGCGGATGCGCACGCAGTTTCTGGCCGGTAGCAGCCGAACCTGTGAAGGTTACCGTATCCTGTGCATTCAGGTGATCAAACAGGTCGTAAGTCTGCCCGCAGATCAGCTGCAGAGCACCTTCTGGCAATAAATTACTGGCTAAAATGTCTTTAACGACTGCATGTGTCAGTTCTGCGCCTTCTGTTGCCGGCTTAACAATACATGGCACACCGGCTAGTAGAGTAGGTGCAATTTTTTCCAGCATGCCCCAGATTGGGAAGTTAAATGCATTGATATGCACTGCTACACCGGCTTTCGGGCTCAGAATATGTTTGGCACCAAAGCTGCCGTGTTTGGATAATGGAATCCAGGCATCTTCCACCAGTGCCGTTTCATCGCTGAGTTCACGGCGAACCAGGCTTGAATAGGCAAACAGGGTGCCGATCCCACCTTCAATATCAATCCAGGCATCTTTGCGGGTACAGCCGGTTGCGGCTGCCAGGCGGTAATAATCTTCCTTACGTTCTAGTAAATATTGTGCAACCTGTTTCAGGGCATTGGCACGCTGGTGAAAAGTCCAACTGGCAATGGCTGCACCTTTCTGTTTAGCATATTGCACTACGTTATGCATGTCGATGCCGTGGCTACTGACCTGATAAATCGCTTCACCGCTAATGGCGTGATAGACCATACGTAAGTCATTTTGTGCGCTATGTTCACCGCCTAAAACCAGTGAACTCAATACTTTAACTTTAGCTGAGTAATGCGCCTGTGTGTCGTCCTGAAGATCCGTGCTCTGGGTCGTGCTGTCCAGTTCCAACATTGTATAACTCCATTTATGATACGTTGTTGAGTTTATTTTTGCTTTTGATGTTTCATAAATTGCAATCAAAAAGCTTAAATGTCAATCATAATCCGCAAACAAAAAAGTAACTTTCATGTAATTAAAAATTTAAAAATATTAAAAACAATAACTTAATTGAAAATGCTTTTAAAAAATATATGATACTTAAAAAATAGTATTGATTTTATATTTGTATCGTTTTAATTTGAGTGTATCAGCACTTGGGATAAGTGAGACAAACATGAATAAGCAACAACAAACATTCGATCAGAAGATAGAGCAGGACATTTCTATTGAAGCGAAGGACTGGATGCCGGATGCCTATAGAAAGACCCTGATCCGCCAGATTGGTCAGCATGGACATTCGGAAGTGATTGGCATGCTGCCAGAAGGTAACTGGATTACCCGCGCACCGACCTTGAAACGTAAAGCGGTATTGCTGGCTAAAGTACAAGATGAAGCAGGGCATGGCCTATACCTCTACAGTGCAGCAGAAACGCTAGGTGCAGACCGTGATGACATGATGGAAAAGCTGATTGCTGGCCGCATGAAATATTCATCCATTTTTAACTATCCAACCCTGACCTGGGCAGATGTTGCTGCGATTGGCTGGCTGGTAGATGGGGCGGCAATCGTCAATCAGGTGGCGTTGTGTCGTACTTCTTATGGTCCTTATGCACGTGCCATGGTACGTATCTGTAAAGAAGAAAGTTTCCACCAGCGTCAAGGCTTTGAGGTCATGATGCAACTGGCACAAGGTACGCCAGAACAGAAACAGATGGCACAGGATGCAGTGAACCGTTTCTGGTGGCCGGCACTGATGATGTTTGGTCCAAGTGACGACAACTCTCCAAACAGTGCACAAAGCATGCAGTGGAAAATCAAATTATTCAGTAATGATGCATTGCGTCAGAAATTTGTCGACAACACTGTGCCGCAAGTATTTCAGCTTGGTCTGACTGTGCCGGACCCAGACCTGAAATTCAATGAAGAAACTGGCCACTATGAATTTGGTCAGGTGAACTGGGATGAGTTCTTCGATGTGCTGGCAGGCAAAGGTCCATGCAACCACGAACGTATCGAAGCACGCCGCAAGGCTTGGGAAGAGGGCAAATGGGTACGTGAATCAGCAGCAGTTTATGCCAGCAAGCAACAGCAGCAGTCAGATCAACGAAAAATCGCCTAAGGCAACGGAATAGCACAAGGATATGCAAATGAACAAGAATAACTGGTCTTTATACGAAGTATTTATTCGCAGCAAACAGGGTCTGAGCCACCGCCATGTCGGCAGCCTGCGTGCTCCTGATGATGAAATTGCCCTGCAAAATGCCCGTGACGTCTATACCCGCCGCAATGAAGGTGTAAGTATCTGGGTAGTGAAATCTGAATTGATTACCTCATCTCAACCAGATGAAAAACCAGAGTTTTTTGATCCTTCACTGAACAAGGTCTACCGTCATCCGACCTTCTATCACATTCCAGATGGCATCGAGCACATGTAAGGTGGAGGGCAGAGTAATGACTAATCAGGTATTAGCACAATTTTTACTACATGTTGGCGACAGCCAGCTCATCCTTTCACACCGTCTGGCAGAGTGGTGCGGTCACGCACCGGAACTGGAGCTAGATATTGCATTGGCAAATATTGGTCTGGACCTGTTAGGTCAAGCACGTACCGCGTTGAGTCTTGCCGGTGAAATTGAAGGGCAAGGTCGTGATGAAGATAAACTGGCTTATTTCCGTACCGAGCGTGAATACCGCAATTTGCTGTTGAGTGAACAGCCAAATGGTGACTTTGGTCAAACCATCGTACGTCAGTGGTTGATGGATCATTACCATGCTTTACTGTTTGCAGCACTGAGCAATAGCAGGAATGAAAACATTTCTTCATTCGCCATCAAGTCGCTGAAAGAGGTGAAATACCATTTGCGTTTTTCAACCTCATGGATGGAACGCCTGAGCTTAGGTACAGCAGAAGCTCATGAAAAAATCCAGAATGGTCTGAATCAGCTATGGCGTTTTACCGAAGAATTGTTCAGCCTGACTGCAGATGAACGTCAGCTGGTTGATGCTCACCTGATTCCTGACCTTGAACTGCTGAAACCAAAATGGCTGGAAACCATATCTGCCGAGCTGCAACGTTTTGAACTGAGCCTGCCAGAAAGCGGTGCTTATCGTAGTGGTGCCAAGCAAGGACTACATACCGAACATCTGGGTTATGTACTGGCGGAACTGCAATATATGCAGCGCAGCTATCCAGGCATGAACTGGTAAATCCAGCACATCACAGGGAGTGAGTGGCATGAACTTGATTAGACATGTAGAAGATCAATGCTGGGAAGTCCTGGCACAGGTTTCCGATCCGGAAATCCCGGTCCTGTCGGTCCTTGACCTAGGCATGATTCGTGGGGTGGAGATCAACTCGCAGGAGGAAATCATCGTCCGATTGACCCCCACCTATAGTGGCTGTCCGGCAACCGATCTGCTCAAGGCGGAAATCACCCAGGCATTTGCAGCACATGAGCTGACGCCGGTCAAAGTTGTGGTCGATCTGTCAGAAGCCTGGACCACCGACTGGATGAGTGAGGAAGGCAAACAGAAGCTGCAGCAATATGGTATTGCCCCGCCCAAAGGTGGTTCAAACAGCTGCGGTACCCATGTCGCACTCAGCGATGGCATCCAGTGTCCACATTGTCATAGCCAGCAAACCCGATTACTCAGTGAATTCAGTTCAACCGCTTGCAAGGCGCTGTACAAATGTCAGGAATGCTTGGAGCCGTTTGACTATTTTAAATGTATTTAAGGGCTTAAGCGCACAAGCCATAACAATAAAGCGTGAGATCGCCACAGCTTAAGAAGGATTTTGAAATGAGCCAGTTTATTCCGTTAACCATTAAATCTATTCAGCCTCAGACTGAACAGGCAATTTGCATTGCTTTTGAACTGAGTCCGGAACATGCCGAAAATTTTCAGTATCAGCCGGGCCAACACCTGACCATCCGTCACATGACAGAACAGGAAGAATTGCGCCGTTGCTATTCGATCTGTAGTGATAGTGATGAAGACATGAGTATCGCGATCAAGAAAATTGATCAGGGCCAGTTCTCGACCTGGGCCAATGAAAATCTGAAAGTCGGCGATGTACTAGAAGTGATGCCACCACAAGGTGTGTTTTTTCAGAAAGCGGCCAAGGTTGGTGGCAAACATTATCTGGGCTTTGCTGCAGGTAGTGGTATTACGCCAATTCTGTCTATTGTCAAAGCAGTGTTGAGTCGTCAGAAGGATGCCACTTTTACTCTGGTTTATGGTAACCGTTCCTGGAAACAGACCATGTTCTCTGAACAGATTATGGACCTGAAAGACCGTTTTAAGGAACGTCTACAGCTGATTAATATTTTCTCGCGTGAACTGAATGACAGCGAGATTTTCAATGGCCGTATTGATGCAGAAAAATTGCAGCAGCTGTTCCAGGCAGGCCTGATTCCAGCAGAAACTGATCACTGCTTCGCTTGCGGCCCTGAAGAAATGATGAATGCGGTCGAAACTGTATTGCCAACTCTCGGGATTGAACGCAGCAAAATTCACACCGAACGCTTTAATACCGAGACTGCACCAAAAGCCTCTACACAGCAGATCGAAAGCCGTACTGAGGAAAAGGTCAACATCGTTCTGGATGGTCGTGAGCTGATCATTGAAGTATCCAAGCAGGATGACAGTATTCTGGATGCTGCTTTACGTGCTGGAGCAGATCTACCTTATGCCTGCAAGGGCGGGGTATGCGCAACCTGTAAATGTAAGGTGTTGCAAGGTGAAGTGGAAATGGCAATCAACTATAGCCTGGAAGAAGAAGAAATCCAGAAAGGTTATGTGCTGAGCTGTCAGGCGCGTCCAACCACTCAAAATGTTCGTCTCAGTTTTGATGAGTAAAGATTTTAAATTAAGCACCATGCAAATAAATGCATGAACTCAATAGAACTTAAAAGGTGTGTAATGGATTACCAAACAATTATTGTCGAAGAAAAAAATGCAGTGGGCTACCTGACTTTTAACCGTCCAAAACAGCTCAACAGTTTTAATGAAACCATGCATCAGGAAGTATCTTCTGTCGTAAAACGCTGGGCGCAAGATTCAGCAATTCGCGCTGTAGTGATTTCTGCAGAAGGTCGTGGTTTCTGTGCTGGTCAGGACCTGAACGATCGTGTGGTTGATCCAAATGCTGATGCGCCAGATCTGGGGCTATCGATTGAAAAATACTATAACCCACTGATTAAACTGATTACTGAAATGCCAAAACCGGTAATCTGTGCCGTGAATGGCGTGGCAGCGGGTGCAGGTGCCAATATTGCACTGGCTTGTGACATCGTGGTAGCAGCGAAATCTGCTTCATTTATTCAGGCTTTTTGCCGTCTCGGTCTGGTGCCAGATTCAGGGGGTACCTGGTTCCTGCCACGTCTGGTTGGCCGTGCTCAAGCAATGGGTCTGGCGATGCTGGGTGACAAAATCTCGGCTGAACGTGCGCTGCAACTCGGCATGATCTGGCAGGTAGTTGAAGATGATCAGTTAAAGGCAGAAGCTGAAAAAATGGCTGAACATCTGGCGACTCAGCCGACTTATGGTCTATCCCTGATTAAGAAAGCGATTCATGCCGCCGCAGACAATAATCTGGATGAGCAACTGATTCTGGAGCGGGATCTGCAACGTCTGGCAGGCCGTTCCAGTGATTATCGTGAGGGCGTTCAGGCCTTTATGCAAAAACGAACACCACAATATAAGGGCTGCTAAATCTGCCAGAGATGGATTTGACTCAGCTCTAAGTTGTGACGATCTTTCCCTACAATTATCGCTTAGCAACTTGGTCGAGTTGAATTATTCCTGATAGGTATGAATGTGATACCTATTTGATCTGATGGTTAGCTAGGTCCTATGTTATATGTTGTATTACTCTAATAGTAAATGAAATCTGAAAACATGAGTTTATGTACTATTTTTCTAATCAAGATATTGATTTATTAATTATTTTTTATTTTATTTATTCAGATAAATAATTTGAATGAGTAAATAGAATTTAATATGTCATAAATTTACAAATATTAAAAAATATGTATCGTATTTTTAGTGAAGAGTAATACAACCTGGTATATATTGAACTAAGCAGACAGCGCTAGGACAGGCGCAACAAGTATCGCCAACAGACTAAGGTAGGGCGGGCTAAGGAACAAGAACGATGGAACATGTTTATATTTTTGACGGTATTCGTACCCCAATTGGTCGTTACGCAGGTGGTTTGAGCAGTATTCGTGCTGATGACCTTGCTGCTTTACCGATCCAGTATTTAAAACAGCAGCACCCCAACTTGCCATGGGCAGAAGTTGATGAAGTGATTTTAGGCTGTGCCAATCAGGCCGGTGAAGATAACCGTAATGTCGCACGTATGGCAGCACTTTTAGCGGGCCTGCCGGAAAGCGTACCCGCGATTACTGTAAATCGTCTCTGTGCTTCCGGTCTGGATGCTGTCGGTCTGGCAGCACGTGCAATTAAATCGGGTGAAGCGCAATTTGTAGTGGCCGGTGGGGTAGAATCCATGAGCCGTGCACCATTTGTGCAATCCAAGCCCACCACAGCATTTAGCCGTACTCCTGAAATTTATGATACCACCATTGGCTGGCGTTTTATCAATCCAAAATTCAAGGCAGGTTTCGGCGTAGATAGCATGCCGGAAACGGCAGAAAACGTAGCTGAAAAATATCAGATTAATCGTGAAGATCAGGATCTTTTCGCTTATCGCAGTCAGCAAAAAACTGCACAGGCACAGCAGAATGGTATTTTTCAGGCAGAAATCCTGCCAGTAGAAATCAAAGGTGCTAAAGGTTCTACTCAGGTGATTGCTGAACATGAGCATCCACGTGCCGATACTACCTTAGAAAAATTAGCTTCTTTAAAAGCGCCATTCCGCAAGGAAGGTGGTTCGATAACTGCGGGTAATGCGTCTGGTGTCAATGACGGTGCAGCATGTGTGCTACTGGGTAACAAATATTTTGCAGAACAATATGGACTGAAGCCATTGGCACAGGTAGTAGGAATCGCCGGTGCAGGAGTGGAACCACGTTATATGGGCATTGGACCAGTGCCCGCAGTGCAGAAAGTATTAAAACAGACAAACTTAAGTCTGGAACAGATGGATGTGATCGAACTGAATGAAGCCTTTGCCGCACAGGCACTTGCAGTGCTACGTGAGCTAGGCCTTCAGGATGATGATCCACGAGTCAATCCAAACGGGGGTGCTCTTGCCCTTGGACATCCACTCGGAATGAGCGGTACACGGCTAGTGATTACCGCCATGAAAGAATTACAACGCAAGCAAGGAAAATATGCCCTTTGTACCATGTGTGTCGGTGTTGGACAGGGTGTCGCACTGATTCTGGAAAATGTGGCTTAAGGACTGAATCAAAAAGAGAAATCATCAGCAGTCAGGATGACTGCAGCAGGAGCAAGAATATGAATAACAATGCAATGGAACAAATTGAAACCGCTTCAGTAGATGAATTACGTAGCCTGCAATTGGAACGTATGAAAAAAACGCTGCAGCATGCTTATCAGAACAGTACGGTTTACAAGAAAAAATTTGATGAAGCCGGTGTGCATCCGGATGATCTAAAATCACTGGATGATCTAGCAAAATTCCCGTTCACCACCAAGCAGGATCTGCGCGAAAACTATCCATTTGGCATGTTTGCTGTGCCTCAGGAGCAGATTGTCCGTGTACATGCTTCTTCAGGAACCACAGGTCAGCCGACTGTAGTCGGTTATACCCAGAATGACATTAATACCTGGTCAGATGTGGTGGCACGCTCGTTACGTGCAGCCGGACTCAGTAGTAAAGATACGATTCAGGTATCTTATGGTTACGGCTTGTTTACTGGTGGCCTAGGTGCACATTATGGCGTAGAACGTCTGGGCGCCACCGTAATTCCAATGTCAGGCGGCCAGACCGACAAACAGGCACAGCTGATTTATGATTTCAAGCCAACAGCTTTAATGGTCACTCCATCTTATTGTCTGAACATTATTGAGTGTCTGGAGAAAAAATTCGGGACTGCCAAGGACTGTTCGATCAAGACCGGGATCTTTGGTGCGGAACCTTGGACCAATGAAATGCGCCGTGAAATCGAAGAACGTCTGGGTATTGATGCGCTGGATATTTACGGCCTGTCTGAAGTCATGGGACCAGGTGTGGCGATGGAATGTCTGGAATCTAAAGATGGACCTACCATCTGGGAAGACCACTTCTATCCTGAAATTATCCATCCGGAAACTGGTGAAGTATTACCTGATGGTGAATTGGGCGAACTGGTATTTACCACTATTACCAAAGAAGGTATGCCGGTGATTCGTTACCGTACCCGTGATCTGACACGCTTATTGCCAGGTACAGCGCGTACCATGCGCCGTATGGATAAGATTGTCGGACGCAGTGATGACATGATGATTATTCGTGGTGTGAATGTGTTCCCATCACAAATTGAAGAGCAAATCCTGCATATTCCGCAGCTTATTCCAAATTATCAGATTCAGATTTGTAAACAGGGTCATCTGGATACATTGCATATTCGTACCGAAATGCGTAAAGATAATGCTATAAATATGACACACCAATTGGCAAATCAGCTGAAAGTACAAATCAAGACCATGGTCGGGATTAGTGTCAGTGTGGAAGTTTTACCGGAAGGTAGCTTGCCACGTTCTGAAGGTAAGGCTCAGCGGGTGTTTGATATCCGAAAGTCCGCTTAAATACGTCTGGATGACAGGCTCAGGTCTGTCATCCGGCTTTGACAAGGTAAGTTGAACGTAATGAATCCGAAATTAAAACAAGTAATTGATGATTTCATTCAGAATGAGACCCTCAGTGGAACCTCATTGGTAATGACGATTTTTGGTGACAGTATTTATCACCGCGGGGGAGTCATTAGTCTTGCCAGCCTGATTCAGCTGATGGATGTATTCGGCTTCAATGAGCGTTCTGTGCGTACCGCCGTATTCCGTCTGGTACAAAATGGCTGGCTGAGTTCTGAAAAAATTGGTCGTACCAGTTATTACCGGATTACCGAAAGCAGCCGTCAGCGTTTTATTACTGCAGACCAGAAAATTTACAGCTTCCAGCATAATGAATGGGACCAGAAATGGGATCTGGTTCTGCTCAGTTCAGTTGAACTGGAAAATAAACAGACACTGAAAAAAGAACTGGAATGGCTAGGCTTTGTCAATATCGCGACCAATGTCATGGCCTATCCGGGTTGTGACCAGCAGAAATTGCAAAACCTCTTACTGAATAACAAGATGACTGATCAGGTGGTAGTATTCCGTGCAGAAACCCTGCAGCTTTGGCAGGAATCCTATCCAACCATTAAACGTATGGTTGAGACTAACTGGCCAATCCCGGAACTACATCAGCGTTATGAAAAATTTATTAGCGATTTTCGCGAGTTTTTCTATCTGGTGGAAAATGAAGAGGAACTGAATCCAGTACAAGCCTTTCAGATTCGTATTCTGCTGATCCATCAATACCGCCGTATTTTACTGAAAGACCCGAATCTGCCATTTGAACTGTTGCCAACAAACTGGTTGTCACTGATTGCGCGTAACTTAAGTACCAATCTATATCAGGCAGTATTTGCAGCAGGAGATGAGTTTTTTCTGGAGACTGCCCGGACAGCGGAAGGCCTTATGCCACCTGCACATCCACAATTTTATAAACGTTTTGGTGGCTTAAAGCAGCCGGAATTGACCTTTTAATATTAAAAAAATCATGAATGTAATAGCTCAAGGAGGAGTCTATGCCATGTTATGCGATTGATGGGGTGGTTCCTGTGGTTAGCCCTGAAGCTTATGTCCATCCTACGGCTGTGCTGATCGGTGATGTGATCATTGAAGCCGGAGTTTATATTGGTCCATTCGCTTCGCTGCGTGCCGATTTTGGCCGGATTCATATCCAGAAAAATGCCAATGTCCAAGACTCCTGTACCATCCATGGATTTCCGGACAGTGTGACCTTAGTGGAAGTATATGGCCATGTTGGTCATGGTGCCATTCTGCATGGCTGCGTGGTACGAAAAAATGCCCTGATCGGTATGAATAGTGTGATTCTGGATGAGGCCGAAATCGGGGAGAATGTGATTGTTGGGGCCAACAGTACAGTCAAGGCTAAATTCAAAGTGCCAGCAAATAATCTGGTACTTGGCAGTCCGGCAAAAGTCATCCGTCCTTTAGAAGAAAAAGAAATTGCCTGGAAAAGCCATGGCACCGAGCAATATATCCAGCTCACTGCACGTTGCTTGAATACCCTGCAGGAAGTAGAAGCTTTAACTGAAGATTCCGCAGAGCGACGTAGTTATCAGAACTTTAAAGCTGATTATCAAATCAAGAAAAATAGTTAAACTCGCTGATTTTTAAAAATTTTAGGTAATTAAAATACGCTAATTTTTTAGTTTTAAAATTATTGGAAATGAAACCAAATTACTATTGTCACCTTTCCGGATCGAGTTAAGCTGTGAGAAAACAGGTCAGGAAAGTGCAGATGGAAAGTCGGGAATTTAAAGACCATTTCTCCCAGCAGTCCCAAGATTATGCTTTGTTTCGCCCGCATTATCCGGACACTTTGGGGAAGATGCTGGCAGAGCTATCAACGAGTACCAAATTGGCTTTAGACGTCGGCTGTGGCTCAGGACAGTTTTCAGAGGTTTTGGCGCATTATTTTGATCAGGTCATTGCCATTGATGCGAGTAGCGAACAAATCGCACAGGCCAAGCCTCATCTGAAAATTCAATACCTTCATGCCTTAGCTGAAAATATACCCTTAGCTGAGCAAAGTGCTGACCTGATTTCAGTCGCACAAGCTGCCCACTGGTTGGATCTAGACAAGTTCTATGCGGAAGTTCGCCGTATTGCAAAATCCAATGCTATTCTGGCTCTTATTAGTTATGGGGTATTCAGCATCGATGAGGAACATCTGAATCATTATTTCAGACATTTTTATGAAGTGACCATCGCGCCCTATTGGGCACCTGAACGCCGTCATGTCGATGAAGGATACAAAAATCTGCCATTTCCATTTTATGAACTTGCTGTACAGCCGCCGGTATTACAAGTCGAGTGGAACTTTTACCAACTGATAGGCTATATGAGTACTTGGTCTGATAGGCTATATGAGTACTTGGTCAGCCGTAAAAGCAGCCACCTAAGCACTCGGACATAATCCGCTGAATGTACTGGCAGATGTCTTATTGTCAGAATGGGAAGATCCGGAATTACCCCGGGTGGTGAGTTGGCCCCTATCTGTACGGGTAGGAAGGGTAAATCCAGATAAAGAGGATAATTAAATAAAAAGCCCAGTCTTAACTGGGCTTTTATAATATTGAAGATCAATTAGCTTATTTGTTTAACAACATTTCCAGCACAAATTTGGAGCCGATAAAACCAAGTGCCAGCAGACCAAACCCAAGCAGGGTAAAGCGAACTGCTTTCTGGCCACGCCAGCCAAATTTCCAGTGCCCAATCAGTAATGCGCCATAAACCAGCCAAGACACAATACTAAAGGCGGTCTTATGGGCCAGATGCTGGGCAAAGAAATTATCAATGGTAAAGAATCCGAAGCCTAGTGCCAGTGTCAGTAAAATGAAACCAGTCATCAGCATATCGAACAATAAAGATTCCATATCCTGATAAGACGGCAACAGATTCACCCAAACCCGACGTTTCTGTTTTTTCTTCAGTTCACGATCCTGAAACCGCAAAATGACGGCCTGAATCGTCGCCATCAATAACACAGCGTAAGCGGACAAGGATAGGATAATATGAATATCCAGACCTAGAGAATTCTGTGCAATAACTTTCGCTGGTTGGGTAAAGCTGAAACCGAGAATCAGGCCAGTCGCAGCGACGGGAATACCAATCAGGTTTAACGCAATAATCGGCCGATAGGTACTATAAATGATGCTTAGCAGCAGCATTAGCCCTGAAGTAAAGGAAAGTAAGGCAAATACATCATAATTCATCCCCATCGGGGTATACATGTCACCTGATAAAACCAAAGCATGGAGTACCAGTCCAACTAAAGCTGTTAAGCCGACAAACCATTGATTTGGAGTACGTTTAGTCATTAAATGAATGAACAGATACCAAAAAGAGGAGGTATAAGCGATTAATGCTAAGATCGTGTAAACCAAGGGTAGGCTAAGCATGTCAAACCTTTTTAAGGGTGATGAATATTCATTTATATAAATTCAGTGCGAACTACAGTATCCTATAGCATTCTATGCATAAATTTTCTATTTTAAGAAACAATTTTTTGCTACTGGCTATTTTAAGCGGATTTTGCAATGTTTGATACCTTAACAGAACGACTCACGCAGAGTTTAAGAAATGTTACTGGCTCAGGGCAGCTAACCGAAGACAATATTAAAGATACGTTACGTGAAGTACGTATGGCACTTCTTGAAGCCGACGTTGCGTTACCTGTAACTCGTGAATTTATCGCGAAAGTTAAGGAAGAAGCATTAGGCCAGGAAGTGATGACTCAGTTATCACCAGGGCAAGCTTTCGTCAAAATCGTCTATGACGAATTGACCAAAATGATGGGCGAGGCCAATGAAAGCCTTGACCTTGCAGCGAAACCACCGGTGGTGGTACTGCTTGCAGGTTTGCAGGGTGCGGGTAAAACCACGACTGCAGCCAAACTTGCACGCTTCCTGCAAGAGCGTCAAAAGAAAAAAGTAGCCATGGTATCTGCCGACGTTTATCGTCCGGCCGCGATCAAGCAGTTACAGACAGTGGCTGGCGAAGTTGGCGCGATTTTCCTTGAATCGAATGCTACTGAAAAGCCAATCAGCATCGTCAATCGTGCAATTGAACAGGCAAAAATCCAGTTTGCTGATGTGTTGATTGTCGATACCGCAGGTCGTCTGCATATCGATGACGATATGATGGAAGAGATTAAAGAGCTGCATGCAGCGATTAATCCGACTGAAACCCTGTTCGTGGTTGATGCCATGACCGGTCAGGATGCGGCAAATACGGCCAAAGCATTTAATGATGCACTTCCTTTGACGGGTGTGATCCTGACCAAAACTGATGGTGATGCGCGTGGTGGTGCAGCACTGTCTGTTCGTGCGATTACTGGCAAGCCAATCAAGTTTCTTGGTATGGGCGAAAAACTGGATGCCCTTGAGCCATTCCATCCGGAACGTGTGGCACAGCGTATTCTGGGCATGGGTGACGTGCTTTCTTTGGTCGAAGAAGTTGAACGCAAAATCGACAAAGAAAAAGCCGAGAAAATGGCGAAGAAATTGCAGAAAGGCGGTAGCTTCAACTTTGAAGATATGCTGATGCAATTCGAGCAGATGAACAAGATGGGCGGCATGATGGGCTTCCTGGACAAACTTCCAGGCATGAGCAATTCTGGTATTCAAGATGCGATTGCGCAGGCGAATCCTGAAAAGCAAGTGAAGAAAATGGAAGCAATTATCCAGTCGATGACCATCAAGGAACGTCGTAACCCTGACCTGATGAATCCAAGCCGTAAAAAGCGTATTGCAGCAGGTTGTGGTATGGAAGTCTCAGAAGTCAATAAGCTGATCAAACAGCATGCGCAAATGGCGAAGATGATGAAGAAATTTGCCAATCCGTCGGGTATGGCAAAAATGATGAAATCACTGAGCGGTCTGCAAAAACAGTTTGGTGGCGGTGGTGGCATGGGCCCACTGTTCGGGGGCAACGACAAAAAATAAATGTTTTAAGTAAGAAAGGCGCGTATAGCGCCTTTTTTATTGTCTGTATTTTCTTTTATATCTGGTTTAAACAAAACAACATTTGCTTACCCAAATTTCCAGAAAAATCAGGCAGACTCGAAAACATTAGAAATAAAATAATACAGAAGGATGTTTCTAATGACTCAAGTGATTGTGGTGCATGGCTATACCGCAAGTCCTGAAGAAAACTGGTTTCCATGGATTCAGGAAAAAGCCCAGCAGGAACATGTCAGCTTGAAAGTACTCAGACTTGACCCATCGACTACGCCAAAATTAGAGGTCTGGGAACAGCAAATGCGTGAACAGATTGATGGGATTGACGAAAACAGTATTTTTATTGCGCATAGTCTGGGTTGCCTAGCTGCATTACATTATTTAAGTCGCGAATTAAAAAATCAGAGAATCAGGCAACTGGTTTTGGTGGCCGGTTTTAATGGCAGACTGGGACGTCTGGAAGAAGTTAATCCTTTCATTGACGCGGCTGAAGTGGATTTTGATTTACTGAAACGTCAGATTGATGAACGTGTGGTGATTTATTCGGAAGGTGACGATCGGGTTCAGCCTGACTTTAGCCTGGAGCAGGCGGAAAGTCTGGATGCAATCGTGGTCTGTGCCGAGCATCAAGGGCATTTCATTAATTCGCAAGGCTGTACTGAACTGCCGGAAGTCTGGCGAGTGATTCAGCCTTATCTGATCCAATCTTCCACTGAATAGAGGGGTGATTACCGGGGTGGTTTAATAGGTAGGATGAAATTAAATAAGGAATATTGAATTTCATCCACTAATAATTAAAAACTTAACTTTTAGTCGGAGCATTTTGCTCTCAATATAATAAGTACAATGCTATGAAAAATATAACGAAGAAAGTCTATATCGTGCCTGATTATCAGGCGACCTCAAATGAGCACTGGTATCCGTGGTTAAGCCGGCAGATCAAAGACGCGGGGTTCGAGGCCAAACGGATCATGCTGGCTAATCCCTTTCAACCTGATCTGGAAGAATGGCAGCACAACCTGAAACTGCAGATTCCGCATCTGGATGAGCATAGTTTCATTGTTGCGCATGGCTTGGGTGGCTTAAGTGCTCTAAAGTTTCTTGAAGAACACTATAGCCGTACACAATTGAAAATTGGCGGGCTCATGTTAGTCGCAGCTTTTGATACACCACTGGTGGCTTGGTCGGAACTGAATAAAATGGTGCAGGCAGTAAAGTTAGATCTGAACAATCTATCACATGGTGCCAAACGCTTTGTAATGCTGCTTTCCAGCAATGATCCTTATGTGCCTGCACCGATTTCACTGCGTTTGGGCCATAGCCTGAATGCACAGATTTTTGAAATCAAAAATGCAGGGCATTTTAACAAACTGGATGGTTATACAGATTTTTCAAAGTTGCTCGAGCTGCTCAAACTGTGTCTGGCAAATGATCTGCAAAATGCTGCAGGCCTTTAAGCAATAAGTCTGGTTCAATAATAGGCTGAAACCGTTCGAGATGCTGTGCAAACAGCGCAGCATCTCCACCAGTCAAGATCAACTGTGCCGGAAAATCCTGAAGTACTTTTTCAATGGTGCTGAGCAGACCGAATAAAATGCCATGATGCACGGCATCAATGGTATTGCGCCCAGGACTGAGTTCATCGAAAGCCGCATCCGGGATTTTAATGCCTTTGGTATTCTGGATCAGGGAATCGCGCTGTAAATACAGATTCGGCAGGATATAACCACCGAGATGTTTCTGACCTTGGGCTAGATCAATGGTCAGGGCAGTCCCACAGCTAATCACACAATAATTTTTCTCAGCTGACTTGGCAACGGCCAGCACCTGCAACCAGCGGTCGATCCCAAGCTGTGAAGGATCATCATAGCCACAGATCAGACCGGCATAGCGTGCCTGTACCTTGGCAAAAACTACAGGAATGTTCAGGCAGGTCAGAATCGATTGAATTCGGGTATTATTTGCTTTGTCCAGCACGGAAGAAATCCCGACCTGATGCAAGCCCAAACTCTTAAAATGCTGAATCAAGCCAAGAAGTAAGTCGGCAGGGGATTGCAAATGCATTTCCGCGGCATGCTCAATGATCTGGTTCTGCTCCGTAATCCAGTACTTGAGTCGTGTATTGCCGATATCCAACCATAGTTTTTTCATTGAGTTAAGCCTGTTCAGCCGCCGTTTTTAAGACGGAGTTGCCCCTGATAAAATGTCTGCGTACCTGCATCCGTTTCAATAATGACTGCACCATCGTCCTGAATGCCGAGGAAAGTTCCGGAATATTGGCCTTGAATATCGGTAAATTCAACTGTTTGCTGGAAAAATGCAGCATATTGGTTAAACCGTGCTGGTAGATTCTGACTGCCGTAATTAAACCATTCACCCGCTTGCTGAATGGCGAGATACAACTCGGCAATCAGATCTACACGTGAAGCATGCGGTAGTCCCAATTCAGTCAGAGAGGTGACCTGCTGGTCTGGAATGCTTTCCATGAGTGGGCTGATATTGATCCCGACACCAACCACCACCTGTTGAGTCGAAATCGGTTCAATCAGAATGCCACCCCATTTCCCCTGCAGGCTGTACAGGTCATTGGGCCATTTTACCTGCAAGTCCAGTCCTTTTAGACTTGGCATTTGCAGGATATTTAATGCAATTTCCAGCGCCAGACGACCATCGATTGCTTTTTGTGTATGCAGCAATGTGCTTAAATAGATGTTCCCCTCAGGAGAAATCCACTGACGTTGACGCTGTCCACGTCCTTGGGTTTGCACGCGGCTACACACCAGTACCTGTTGTACCCCTTTGGTTGCCAGTTCCCGGACATCGTCATTGGTCGATGTGGTAATGGGCTTGATCAGCAGCACTTCAGGAAGCTGGCCTGCTTGACTTAAACATTGCTGCAGTTCGCGAGTTTCTACATCCATTTGAATCTAAACGTGGTAAATGTCGTTATGGAGTTAATCATATATTTATTGATTGGTGCAATTGCAGGATTTGCCGCAGGCCTGTTTGGCGTTGGAGGCGGCCTGATTATCGTGCCAATCCTGTACATTGTTTTTACCCAGCTCCAGTACGATCCAAGCGTGATTATGCATATGGCAGTCGGAACTTCTCTGGCCACGATTATTGTGACCTCAATCAGTTCGGTGATGGCACATCATCAAAGAGGAGCAGTGTTATGGGATGTAGTGCGTAATCTGGCACCTGGCCTGGTCATTGGCTCATTCTTGGGAGCTGGTATTGCAGATTATTTATCGGGCCAAGGCCTGCAATTGCTGATTGGCTTCTTTGCAGTCTGGATTGCATTCAGAATGTTTAGAGGCGCACATTATCAGGTTGATCCGAATCAGAAATTGCCTTCAGCCGCATTACAGCTGGCAGCGGGTGGCGGCATTGGCGTGGCATCGGCCATATTCGGGATTGGTGGCGGCAGTTTGACTGTGCCTTTCCTGAATCGTTGTGGTGTCGTCATCCAGAAAGCGGTAGCCACTTCTGCTGCCTGCGGTTTGCCGATCGCGGTGGCCGGTGCCTTAGGTTTCATCTGGTTTGGTCAGAAAGCTGAAGTCGAAGTGCCAAATACGATTGGTTATATTCATATTTATGCGTTTATTGGTATTAGTGTGATGAGTTTTATTACTGCAAAATTTGGTGCAAAAGTGGCGCATTTATTATCACCAGTTCTATTAAAAAAATGTTTTGCAGCCTTACTGACTACAGTTGGTCTGTATTTTATCTATCAAGGCTTTACTGCCTGAACTACTCATTTTTTATCAGCTAAATTTTTGAGGAGAATAGGTCACTATTCTCCTTTTTTTTGACTGGGTTGGCTGTATAGACACAAGATTGTCTGACAATGTCAAAGTATTTTCTGCAAAAAAGCCGTTTAATAACTGAAAAGTCATCCAGAATGACTGCACTTGCATCAATAAAAATAAGACAGGAACAGTATGCAACAACAAGAAGCACACAGTTTGTCTGAACAGATTGCCAAGCATATCAGTGAACAGATTATCCGGGGTGAACTGGTTGAAGGCGAACGCATCCAGGAACTCAGAATTGCATCGGAACTTGACGTCAGTCGGGGATCAGTCCGTGAGGCCTTGCTCTTGCTTGAACGTACCCAGCTGATTGAAATCTTCCCGCGTCGTGGCGCCATTGTTTCGGAAATGTCGGCCATGCAGGTTCGTGCCCTGTTTGACCTGACCTCTTTATTGCTGGGGCAGATGGTACATCGCATGGCAGAGACCTGGCGCAGTCATGAGGCAGAGCGCATTCAGCTATTATTAGAACAATTAGAAGCCGAAACCCGCCAAGGCCATATCGAAAAGTTTTATGATTTGATCTTTCAGGGAATGGCCCAGCAACAGGAGATGGTCGGTAATCTTTACCTGATGCGCTACTATCAGGAACTGCTGCCATCTTTACGCCGTAGCTATTTTCTGACCCTGAATATTTCAAGACGTGAGCTACAGGAATCTTTTGAATTATTTAAACTGGTGACGGAAGCGATTTTAATTCGTAAATCCCATCAGGCGACGTTATTTATGGAAGATTTTTGTCGACACTTGCGCAACCTTGTGTTGGAATCTCTGACACGGATGAAACAAATTGAACTCGCGTGGGCTAGACGCTCACGACGTTAAATCAGGACACTATGCGTTTAAGCAGTTTAAAACTTTCAGGCTTCAAATCTTTTGCTGACAGTACCACCTTACACTTCAAGGATAACCGGACTGCAGTGGTGGGACCCAATGGTTGTGGTAAATCAAATGTGATTGATGCCATACGCTGGGTGATGGGTGAGTCCAGTGCGCGCCAACTACGTGGTGGCAGCATGCAGGATGTGATTTTTACCGGAACAGCCAAGCGCAAACCGGTGGGCATCGCCAGTGTAGAACTGCGTTTTGATAATACTTATGGCAAGCTGGGCGGTGCGTATAATGCCTATAATGAGCTGGCAGTGCGTCGTCAGGTTAACCGTGATGGCAAGTCTGAATATTTCCTGAATGGCACCAAATGCCGACGTCGTGATATTACCGATATTTTCCTGGGAACCGGTCTGGGGCCGCGTTCTTATGCGATCATTGAACAGGGCATGATCAACCGTCTGGTGGATGCCAAGCCGGAAGAAATGCGAGTCTTTATTGAAGAAGCTGCCGGTGTTTCCCGTTATCAGGCACGTCGCCGCGAGACCATGCTGCATCTGGATCACACTACGCAGAACCTGTCGCGTCTGGAAGATATTGCCTCAGAGTTAAAGTCTCAGCTTAAAACCTTAAAACGCCAGTCAGAAACTGCGATTCAATATAAGGAACTGGAAGGCCAGATCCGTACCATCAAGATCGAAATCCTGTCATTTCAGTGTGAACAAAGCCAGCGTCTGCAAGAAGAGTATACTGTGCAGATGAATACACTGGGCGAGAATTTTAAGCTGGTACGTTCTGAATTGACTACTGTTGAGCATGATCTGGGAGCGACCAGTGAACTGTTCCAGCGCCTGATTCAACAGTCCACACCGCTACAAACTGAATGGCAACAGGCTGAGAAAAAGCTCAGCGAACTGAAAATGACCCTGCAGCAAAAGCAGTCCTTATTGCAGCAGAACTCGACCAGTCTGGTCAAGCTGGAAGAACAAAAAGCGCAAACCAAAGAACGTTTACAGCTGATTGAATTGCAACTGGACACCCTGCATCAACAACTCGAAGATCAGACTGCACAATTGCAGCAGCAGGAAGGTCAAAGTCAGGAACAAAACCAGGGTCTGACTGATCTGAAATCCCAGCAAGGCACAATTGCTGCCCAGTTTGCTCAGATTAAAACCCAGGTTGAGCAACAGCAACAACGTAAACAGCAAATGCTGGCGCAAAGTGAACAGCTGGCTAAAAATATTGTCCGGATTGAACAGCAAAAAGAAACCTTGCAACAGCAGGCAGCACAAATTCAGCAGCAGGCGCAGCAATATGAGCTGGAACAGTATCAGGCTGATAGAGCTGAAACTGAACAGCAAATCACTGGCTTTGAGACTCAGCTCAAAACACTGAAAACTGGGCTTGAGCAGCTACAGGCAGAACAGGCAGGTCAGCAGCAATTGCTCATACAGATGAAATCAGAAATTCAGGTGCTGCAATCAGAACGCAAAAACCTGAGCCAGTTACTGACCAAAGCCAATCCAAACGTCAAAGCGGATGCGGTGCAGTTAATGCAGGTGTTGAAGCTGAATCCACAGGCCAAAGCTCATGCCAGCCTGATTGAAAAGTTCCTGGCGAAATGGCTTTCTGCGCAAGTATTAGAAGAAACTGAGCATTTTTTAGAGAATAGTGCACGCCAGCTCAAAGCTCAGATGATACAGGATAATATTCAGATCGCTGAACTCCATTGTTTAGCAGACTGGATTGAAGCGCCTCAATATTCGCTCTGGCAACAGGTGGCCGTAGCTGAGAACTTTAAACGGGCAGTTGGTTTACAAACTCAGCTGAGAACAGGCCAGTCGATCTTAAGTCTGGATGGCTATCATGTTGGACCAGATTGGGTAATTGCCTTGGACTATGATGAAGCCAGTCAGGCGGGACAAGGGGCATTGAGTCATCGTATCCGTCTGGATGAAATTGAGCAGCAATTGACTCAGCTTGAACCGAAATTCGCAGATCTAGAGCAACAGTTACCTGAACTCACTGCTCAAGTAAAAACTTTGCAAAGCCAGATTCAAAGCATCAATGAGCAGCAGAAGCAGGCACAAGAGCAGTTACAACAGCTTGATCTGAACATTGCCAAAGTCCAAAGTGCGACACAGGCCTTTGCGGTACAAAAACAGCAACTGCAGAACCAGTTACAGCAACTGGATGAGCAGCTGGAAGAAGATGCGATGCAGAAAGATGATCTGGAAATTGATCTGCATGCACTGAATCTGAAACTGGAACAGGCACTGCCCAATTACAAGACCTTGCAATTCCAGCTAGAAGAACTTAATGCCCAGCTGGAAGACTCACAGCAAGTCACCCAACAGGCGCAGCAGGAATTGGAATTACTGCGCCGTCAAACGGTACAAAGTCAGCAGCAGGCTGAATTGCTGGAAAAAGACCAGTTGTTTTTAAAAGAGCAGTATCAGCAGATTATTGCGCAAATAGAACAGGCCAAAAAGTTTGTCGATCCGGTACAGCTGGAATTGCCTGCTTTACAGAGCCAGTTTAATGAACAAGCTCTGATTACGGAAAAACTGCAAAAGACCTGGGCAGACTGGCAGATCGAGCTGAATCAGATCCAGAGCAAGCAGCAGCACCTGACTGAGCAGCGCCACACTTTCCAGCAGCAAGATGAACAATTGCGTACTGAACTGGAAGCCAAACGTCTGGCTTGGCAAGCTGCCAAATCTGATTTACAGCATTATTCAGAGCAGCTGAAAGAGTTGAATAGTGAAGTAATTTCAGGGCTGAATATTGATGTAAAAGTACATCAGGCCAAACTGGAAAAAGCACAGGCTCAATTCGATAAACTGGGTGCAGTGAATCTGGCAGCTTCTGAAGAGTATGAAGAAGTTTCGAAACGCTATGATGAACTCAACCATCAGATTCAGGATCTGGAAAATACCGTTGAACAGCTGCAGGCAGCAATGAAAAGTATTGATCAGGAAACCCGTAAGCTGTTTATGAATACCTTCGATCAGGTCAATGCCGAGCTACAAAACCTGTTCCCGAAAGTATTTGAGGGCGGTGAAGCGAGTTTAAGTCTTGAAGATGGATGGCAATCGGGTGTAAAACTGATGGCTCGCCCACCGGGCAAGCGCAACAGCTCACTGGCATTGCTTTCTGGTGGTGAAAAGGCTTTAACCGCATTAGCACTGGTCTTTGCAATTTTCCGCCTAAATCCGGCACCATTCTGTGTATTGGATGAAGTGGATGCACCGCTGGACGATGCCAATGTGGGGCGTTTTTGTAAGTTAGTCAAAGAGCTTTCTGAACAAGTGCAATTTATTTATATTACCCATAACAAACTTGCAATGATGATGGCGACTGATCTTTTAGGTGTAACCATGCCTGAACCGGGAACCTCAAAATTAGTGACAGTAAATTTGGAACAGGCAAAAGAATACGGCTTAGCTGCGGAGGTATAACATGGAAATCACCACAATTATCGGGATTGTTATTGCAATTGTGATTATGCTATTCGGCATAAGACTGATCTTGAAAAAACCTGCGGAGGCTGTACCGTCACTGGATGCGGATCTGCATATTGATCCTGACAGCCAGACTCCGGTTATTCCAAGGCATGTACGATCTCAACTGTCTAAAACAGAAAGTCCGGCAGCTGCACGTGTGGAACCGAGTCTGAATGAAGAAGTGGTAAACAATATTGCACCTGCGGAAGAACAACAAGAAGCAGCCAAAGTAGAGCCAACTTTGACTGAAACCGCCCAGCCCGAAACCAAAGCAGCAAGTTCACTCGATACACCGGTGGTTGCAGAGGAAGCAGAACCGGAAGTAACCAAAGCTGAAGAAACCACAACATCTGCTGAACAAGAAAATAAGCCTGAAACAGTAGAAGTAGCAGAAACAGAAAAAGAGCCTAAAGCAGCTGAATTTAGCCTGAATAGCAATATCGAGAAAGCTGAAATTTCTGACTTCAATGATGAAAGTAGTATTCTGGATGCACATCTACATGAGCAAAAAATTGTGGATGAAGAATGTTCGCTGGCTAATGCTGAAACGATTATTTCTTTGCATGTTTATCCACAGGGCCGTGCTCTTTCAGGTGAAAAAACCTTAAAAGTTTTACTGAAATATGGCCTGCGTTATGGTGAGCTGGCATGTTTCCATCGTTATAGTGAAGATGGCTCGAAACTGCTATTTTCAGTATTGCGTATGGCAGATACCGGTATGGAAGGTTTTGACTTAGAAACTCTGTCGACTGAAGAAGTCAAAGGTTTGGCATTCTTCCTGGCTTTACCGCATAGTGATGTACAGAATGCCTTCGATACCATGGACAGCATTTCACGTCTGATTGCGCGTGAAGTGGATGGTCTGGTTTATGATCAGAACCAGCAGGAAATGACCCCACAATTACGTGAATTCTGGCGTCATCAGGCGATTGATTATCGTGCTGGACAGACTGCAGAAGTTTAATATTCCAATATTGAATCTGCAGAATCCGATTTTTATAATAGCGAAAAGCTGAATATTGTATAGGGCGGATTTTCCGCCCTTTTTTATGGTGAAATTATGACCCAAGATGCCACTGTCATTGCGCAAATGCGTCAATTGATTCAACTGATTGCCAAGCATAATCATGCTTATTATGTGATGGATCGACCTACGATTGAAGACAGTGAATATGATCAGCTCTTTCATCAGCTCAAAGCTTTAGAAGAACAATATCCACATTTACAACAGCCAGACACACCGACAGTTAAAGTAGGCGGTCAGGCACTTTCCAAATTTCTGACCGTAACGCATGCGGTGCCAATGCTGTCTTTAGGCAACGTGTTCAATCAGGATGATCTGTTTGCTTTCGCACGCCGTATTGAAGAGCGTTTACCCAATCAAAAGATTGAATACGATGTTGAGCTGAAATTTGACGGTCTGGCAATTTCCCTCTGGTATGAACATGGCGTACTGGTTCGTGGTGTCACTCGTGGTGATGGGGAAACTGGCGAAGATATTACCCAGAATGTCAAAACCATTCGTAACCTGCCGAAATTTCTGTCTCCAGTGAATGGCGTGATTCCAGAATTACTGGAAGTGCGAGGCGAAGTGCTGATGCCGAAATCCGGCTTTGAACGTCTGAATGCGGCCAATGCAGCGAAAGGCGAAAAAACTTTTGCCAATCCACGTAACGCTGCGGCCGGCAGTTTACGCCAGCTTGATCCGAATATTGCAGCTTCTAGACCTTTGGCTTTCTATGCTTATGGAATTGCCCAGTGTGTACCACATCATGGTCAAACCACAATGTCAGGCAGTTTGGAATGGCTACAGCAATTTGGCTTTGCTGTTGGTGAGCGGCATTTTATCTGCAGTAGCATCCAGGAAGTGCAAAAAGTTTACGAGCAAATCATTGAAGAACGTTCAAAGCTTAGTGTCGAAATCGATGGTATGGTCATTAAGGTCAATGACCTGAAACAGCAACAAAAACTGGGTTTCTTGAGCCGTGAACCACGTTGGGCAACCGCTTATAAATTCCCGGCAGTGGCGGCATTGACCACCGTTGAAAATATTGACTGGCAAGTGGGCCGTACCGGAACGTTGACCCCTGTGGCACGTTTAAATCCGGTTGCCGTGGGCGGTGTGACGGTTTCCAATGTGACCCTGCATAATATTGGTGAAATTCACCGTCTGGATGTAAGGATCGGGGATACGGTCAGCGTTTACCGTAGTGGTGACGTGATTCCTAAAGTTGAAAAAGTCTGGCCAGAATTTCGTCCTGCCGATGCTGTAGAAGTGTATTTACCTGAGAACTGTCCGGTGTGTGGTTCTCCAGTCGTCATGCCGGAAGGTGAAGCACTGGCACGTTGTTCAGGTGAACTGTATTGTGCGGCGCAGCGCATCGAAACCATCCGTCACTTTGTTTCACGTAAGGCTATGGATATCGAAGGTCTGGGCGATCGCTGGGTGGAGTCACTGTTACATCTCAATCTTTTAAAAGATGTCTCGGATATTTATCACTTGCATGAGCATCGTGAGCAATTACTGCAAATCGAAAAAATGGGTGAAAAGTCCGTTCAAAATCTCATTGATTCGATTGAGAACAGCAAGAAAACTACATTGGCAGCGTTTATTTATGCGCTCGGGATTCGTGGCGTAGGTGAAACGACAGCACGTATGCTGGCCAATACTTTCCAGACTCTCGACGCTTTACGTAGTGCTGATGTAGACGCTTTAAAGAAAACACCGGATGTTGGTGATATTACCGCAGAGTGGATTGTTGATTTCTTCCAGGCACCGCATAACCTGGAAGTATTGGATCGCTTGTTGGCTGCCGGTATTCATTGGGATGCACCAATTGCACCAACGCGCCAACCACTGAATGGTGAAAGTTGGGTAGTGACTGGAACTTTAAGTTCTATGGGACGTGATGAAGCAACACAACTGTTGCAAGCCTTAGGTGCACGGGTCAGTGGCAGTGTATCGAGTAAAACCAAATGTGTGGTGGCGGGTGAAAAAGCGGGTTCTAAGCTCGATAAAGCAGAAAAACTCGGTGTGCCCGTGATCAATGAAGCGCAATTTATTGCTTTGATGAAAGAGCATGGGCAAATCGAAGAATAATCAGTTCTAAACAATGACTCAAATAAAAAAGACACCCAGGATGATGAATCTTAAGGTGTCTTTTTTATTGCTAATTCAAAACTATAGGTGAATGAGAGGGGAGGATAGACAAATACAAGGACGGGTTCGGCAATGTAAGTTGAATTCACGTACAATATCGATTCATTTGCAGGTATAGATCCTGCCTGATTGATTCTATTCTCCCGTTGATGATTGGCATACACATGGCGCAAGCAAAGAAATCTTTTCCGCAACAAAAATCGCAATTACATGCACGAAATCTGCATCGCAGTCGTTATGATTTTCCTGAGCTTATCAAGACTTGTCCGGAACTTGCGCCTTTTGTCAGCCCGAATCAATATAACGATCTTTCAGTCAACTTTTCTGATCCTCAAGCTGTGAAAATGCTCAATAAAGCATTGCTCAAGCATTTTTACGGCATTCAATATTGGGATATTCCTCAAGATTATCTTTGCCCACCGATTCCAGGTCGAGCCGACTATATTCACTATTTGGCGGACTTGTTAAGTGATAATAATAAAGGTCAGATTCCAACAGGACACGCCGTTCACGTATTAGATATTGGGGTAGGGGCGAACTGTATTTATCCGATCATTGGGCATCGTAGTTATGGTTGGAAATTTGTTGGCTCAGACATTCATTCGGCATCGGTGAAAAGTGCACAATTTATTGTGGAGGCAAATCCGAATCTCAGGAAGGGGATTCAGATTCGATTGCAAAAGACACCGAGCAATATTTTCAAAGGGGTGATTAAACCTTCAGATCGTTTTGATTTGACCCTGTGTAACCCACCATTTCATGCTTCGCAAGATGAAGCAAATGCCACAGCAACGCAAAAATTACGCAAACTTGGCAAACCGGTTGATCGGTCTAAAGTGGTGTTAAACTTTGGTGGACAAAAGAACGAGCTGTGGTGTGACGGTGGAGAAGAACGCTTTGTTTGCCAGATGGTACAAGAGAGCACACAGTTTGCTGAGCAATGTCTTTGGTTTAGTACACTGGTTTCTAAGAAAACCACATTGCCTATGCTGTTAAATACCTTGCGTAAGTGCGGTGCAGTGGATGTAAAAACCATTAAAATGACCCAGGGGCAAAAAGAGAGTCGTTTTGTAGCTTGGACTTTTCTAGATGTAAAGCAACAGCAAGCGTGGAAAAATGCGCGTTGGACTTCTGCTTAAGTAGATTTTTAAGCAGTCGTCATAAGCTTGCCGATAAATGACTTGATGCATAAGCTCAAACTAAATCTGACAGACACAATAAAAAGTCGGTCACTGTCAGATCAGGTTTGAGCGAGTACGGTTAAGGAATATATTTTTTCACCACACCATCATCCAGCAATTGCTGGAAATGTTCGACCAGACTTTCTTTCACCGGACGATATTCCAGACCGAGTTCATCCTTACTTTTTTGGGCATTAAAGAAAATTGGATAACCCATATTGAGTTCAACAAACTTGCGGCTAAAGCCGGCCAGAGGACCAAAAATCTTGAAAGCCGTTTTTGGCAACTGGTTGCGCGGGAACGGGAATTTAGGACCAAAGGCTTCACGCAGGATTTTACCCATTTCTAGCAGGCTTAAAGTCTCACTACAGATAATATAACGGTCATGCGCTTCCGGATTAAAGGCGGCACGGATATGGGCTTCAGCAACATCCTGAACATCCACCACACCATTCCACATCGGTGGAACGCCGAGTAAAGTCATGCCATTGGCAAACTGTTGCAGAACTTCCACACTGCCTGATTGAGTATTAGGCGTTAAGGATTCCCCAAAGACCAGTGCCGGATTGATACAGATCAGGTCCCAGCGATCCTGCGCTTCCGCCATTTCCCAAGCTTTGCGTTCTGCCATGACTTTGGAATACGGATAAGGCTGATGGGTTTCTGAACTGGTGGTATTCCAGTGAGATTCATCAAAACTGGTGTGCTCGGTTTGCAAAATATCAATCGCATCGCCATATGTTGAGGCAATACTTGAGGTGACAATCACACGTTTGACGGATTCAGTTTTATTGGCACTATTCAGCACATTTTGCGTGCCCAGAATTGCTGGTTCAATAATGTCTTTAAGCGCATCCTTATAATTGGTGACCACAAAAGGCGAGGCCATATGAAAGACAATTTCACAACCTTCCATGGCCGCATCAAAAGAACCGGGCTTGAGCAAGTTGGCTTCAAACAGCTTTAGGATCCCCGGGCTGCTGTCTGCAATTTGTTCTAGGTGCGTATAACTCTGTGTTTTATTCAGATCACGTACAGTGGCATGTACGGTATAACCTTGTTTCAAAAGTTTCTGGATGACCCAACTGGCGATATAGCCAGATGCGCCGGTGACCAGAACAGGTGCTGTGCTATGTTGTAATGTCATATTTAAACCGTTGTTGTTTTAACTTCTTTCATCGTAGGCACAATTATGCATGAACCAGGCTAAACAGGTGAGTCCAAAATAAAAATAAACAACAAGATAAGTGCTTATTAATATTTACAAAAATTAACGTTTGAATATTCCAGCTTGCTGGATTGAATAAAAACGGAACGAAAAATGCAAGATGTTGTTTTATAAATGGGAATTGTCCGAATAGAGAGCGTAAATGCAAGTGCTTCTCATTTTAATTATATAAAAATCAGACATTTACCATAATTTTGCTTTTGCAAATCAAAAATCTTTTCTCCATAATAGGATGATAAAAGCAGGGAGTAATTCAAATGCGCGGTAATCCAGAAGTCGTAGATTATTTAAATATGCTGATCGGTGGCGAACTGGCTGCTCGTGATCAATACCTGATTCACTCTCGTATGTATGAAGATTGGGGTCTGACGAAAATCTTTGAACGCATCGACCATGAAATGCAGGAAGAAGCACAGCATGCAGATGCCCTGATTCGTCGTGTCCTGTTCCTTGAAAGTACGCCAAATATGCAGCGTGATGACATCGAAGTTGGTGAAAATGTGGTGACCTGCCTGAAAGCTGACCTGAAGCTTGAGTATCATGTCCGTGAAAAGCTGGCTCAAGGGGTAAAACTTTGTGAAGAGAAGGGCGATTATGTGACCCGTGACATGCTGCGCCAGCAAATGTCAGATACGGAAGAAGACCATACTTACTGGTTAGAAAAACAGTTACGTTTGATTGAGCTGATTGGTCTGCAAAACTATATCCAGTCACAAATGTAAGATATTGAATAATAAAAAACCCAGCAGATGCTGGGTTTTTTTGATTCTGTAGACTTAAGAATTGTTGTTGCTGACAATTCCGATTTTTTTTACTTCCAGACGCTGAGCCGCAGCCATCACCATCGCGATATGCTTGTATTCAGTTGCACGATCAGCCTTGATTTTAATCTGATCCTGATCGGCTTTTTGCGCCACGGTCTTGAATAAGGCTTCTAGCGCTTGGGCATTCGCCACCGGCTGATCATTCCAGAAGATCTGGCCTTGAGCATCAAGACGTAAATTCACAATCTCTGGCGGTTTTTCCTCAGTCGGTGGTGGTGTACCATTCGGCAGGTTGATATTAATCGAATTATTCGGCAACGGAATAGTGATAATAAACATAATCAGTAAGACCAGCATGACATCAATCAATGGTGTCATGTTGACGTCCAGCATTACATCATCATCTTGATTTGAGCCAACATTCATTCCCATAACTGGATTCTCCCTCAATCTTAAGGTGAAGCGGGCGGGGTCGTGACAAATGCAATCTTGCCAATACCTGCTTGCTGGGTAGTACTGATGACCTGATCAATCGCTTCAAAAGCTGTTCTTTGATCACCGCGAATATGCACTTCAGGCTGAGGACGTTTCTGGGCTTCTGCCTGTAAACGGGTCAGTAAAATTGCCTTGTCCGGAATATAGGATTCATTCCAGAAGATATCGCCATTTTTATTGACTGCCAGCTGGATATTTTCCGGCTTGGTTTCATACGGGACATTACGTTCTTCAGGCAGATCGACCGGTACGGTATGAATTGCAACCGGTACTGTAATCAGAAAGATAATCAGCAGTACTAGCATCACATCAACCAGAGGCGTGGTATTAATGGTACCAATGACCTCATCATCGCTGTCGTTTGAATTGACCATCATTCCCATGGTTGACCCCCATTTTTATTTTGTGTCGCGGTGAACAGGATTGTTTGAGCTGATTTCGCCGCTCAGTAGTACAGCATGCAGGTCAGAACCGAAGGTACGAACTTCTTCCATCACCGCTTTATTACGGCGAGTTAACCAGTTGTAGCCAAGTACTGCAGGAACTGCCACTGCCAGACCGATTGCAGTCATGATCAGTGCTTCACCGACCGGACCAGCAACTTTATCAATTGATGCCTGACCGGAGATACCAATAGCAGTCAGTGCATGGTAAATGCCCCAAACGGTACCAAACAGACCTACGAAAGGTGCAGTAGAACCGACTGTAGCAAGGAATGCCAGACCACCACTCAGATGGCTTTGAATCTTGTCGACTGCGCGTGAAATAGAAATCGTAACCCAAGTATTAAAGTCGATACGTTCAAGTAAAGTGCCGCCATGGTTTTTGGTTGACTTGATGCCTTTTTCAGCGATAAAACGATATACGCTGGCTTCATCCAGATTTTGCGCTGCATTGTCCAATGAAGAAGATTCCCAGAACTGATGTTCTGCTTCTTTGGCCTGTTTGCGAATCTTGCCTTGTTGCAAGCACTTGGTGATCATGATGTACCAGGTACCGATTGACATGATCACCAGAATGAACAGGGTCACTTTAGACACCATGTCACCTTCTTTCCACATGGCTTCCAGACCATAAGGGTTGCTGGCAGGTTTTTCAGCTGCAGCAGGTGCTGGCGGTGTAGGCTCAGCGACAGTCGCAGGAGTTGTGGTTGCCGTTTCAGTGACGGTCGTTGCAGGTGTAGGGGATTCTTCAGCAAATACGGTTTGCAAAGGTAGTAAAGTACTTGCCGCAATGACACTTGCAGCAGTGATATTTTTTAAAGTGTATCGTGCGTTTTTCATAATGAATCTCCTCATTTTGTTTTTTAATCTGTTGTCTGGATCAGTCCAAGATAAATTCGTAGGGAATGTCGTACCAAGATTCTTGTGGTTCACCATTTTTCATTGCAGGTTTGAAGGTACATAAGCTGAAAGCCTTGGACGCTGCACGGTCGAGAGAACGGCTGCCACTGGATTTTTTCACTTTGGCATCTTTCACTTTGCCGTCGGTATTCACAAAGACAGAGATCAGCACATTACCTTGCTCTTCATTCATTAATGCATCGCGCGGGTAATCTGGACGCTTACAACCCGCTTCACCTTGAGATACGCCACGTGTAACGCCAGTTGGTTGCGGTGGAGCAGCAGGCGCTGCTGCAACAACTGGGGCTGGTGCAGCCACCGGACTTGGGGATGGTGTTGCTGCAGCTACAGGCGTTGGTTCTGCAACCGGTTGAGTGACGGTTGGCGTAGGCTGTGTTTTCTGTACTGGAACCACTTTTTCTACTGGTTTAACCTCAGGAACCTGTGCCACTTTTTCTACAATTTTAGGTGGCTCAGGTGGGGTTTCCTTAGGTGGCTCTGGTTCTGGTGGTTTAATATCCTGAATAATCATCAATTCAACCGGTTCTTCTGACGGTTTGATGATGTCTTTTGCCATACCTGCCATTAGCACCAGGCCCACCAGGATATGCAAGAAAATCACGACACCAATTCCAGTCAATTTTTTGGCGGAGCTTTTTTCTATGTCTTCAAACGTTGTGCTCATCATGACTCCTGGAATTTAAGACAAACAAGAAATAACGGTTTATTTCAAAGCTGATGTAGCTGCATTATTTTTTGTTTGGCTAAAATGATATGAATACTGCAAATACAGCATGACGCTGTATTTGCAGAAAGCTTGTCTTAGAATTTGTAAGTACCACGGATGTAATAAGTACGACCTGTAGGATCTGAGTAACGAGGGTCATAACCGTATTGGAAGTTATCCAGAACATCAGATGCAGCAGGCTCTTCATCAAAGATGTTGAGGATACCGCCAGTCAACTCCAGGTTTTTGAAGCCTTTATAAGTTGTTGCGAAGTTATAAAGTGTGTAGTCACCCACATCACGCTCGCCAGAGTAGTCTTCATAACCACGAGTGAACTGTTGTTCAAAGATCATTTTCCAGTCTTCATAAGACCAGTTCAGGTTGGCAACATGTTTCCAGCGAACTACTGCCGGGTCTTCATATTTGCCTACCAGACCAGACCATTCACCGCCTGGTTCACTTTGGTAGTCCAGATTGATCACGTAAGTACCATCAATACCGAAACCGAAACGACCAGTAGATGTTTTAGGTGTCAGGTAGTTCAGGCTCAGGTCTACACCTGAAGTTTTTAAACCGCCAGAGTTCATCAGGGTAGTACGGATGTGCTGGATACGGCCTTCACTATCACGTATGAAACGGTCTGCATAAAGGTCTGGATTATCAAAGATTGATGATTCACCCACTGTACCTACCAGACCATCGATCTCGATATTGAAGTAGTCAGCAGTGAAAACCAGGTTTTTGATTGGTTCAAATACTAAACCAGCAGTGAATGATGTAGATTCTTCTGGTTGCAGGTCAGGTGAACCACCTTGGGTACGCTTAAACTGGGTATTACATTCAACCTGATATTTAGGTTCGACTGGCGTGCCACCTGGACATAACACAGGGTCATTGTATTTCGCACCTGTCCAGGTTTCACTGATTGGCGCGTTGATTTCGTACAAGCTTGGTGCACGGAAACCGGTGCTATAAGATGCACGGAACATGACTTCCTTCATTGGTTCCCAACGTAGACCAACTTTCGGGTTGAAGGTATCACCGAAGTCGCTATAGTCATCATAACGGGCAGCAATTTGAGCTTCCAGACTTGGCAAGATTGGGATCTGGAATTCAGTAAAGAATGCTGTGATGTCACGATCACCCTTACTGATTGGTTTGCTCGGGTCAATACCAGAACCTGGTACTTGAGCCACGATTTCAGAGTTTACTTTCGCTTCCCAGTCCTGAGTCGTGAAGCTACCACCGAAGGCAAAGCCAACATCACCTGCAGGTAATTCAAAAATTGGACGACTGATCGTAAAGTCTGCAGTTGTAGACTCTAAAGAGGCGATGTTAGTTTCGCCATTAATCACAAATGATTCCCAAGGGGTATCGCCTGGACGTGCTGGACCGAATGGGTTGATACGACCTTCATTCAATGCAGTTTGCAGGTTGCTACGGTGTAAGTAACCACCTGTAAATTCATCAGTTGCTTCGCTTTTCGCGTATGACACGCCTGCGTTGATATCCCAGCCTAATGCCTCACCTTCAATACCTGCAAAGAAGCGGTGTGAGTCATTGGTTGACATACTTTGACGGTTACCTGCCTGAGAACGGAGGTAAAGTTGAAGTGGATCACCGCTTAACTCGCCATCTGTAATAGCCGGAGTAATACCATTACCTGGATAGTATTGGCTGCTTGAAGGTAAAGTCACGGTACGGCCATAAACGTCTGGTGCAATTGAAGTGGATACTTCAGAACGTGTAAACACGTATTCACCAACCGCATTTAATGAATCATTAAGCTTGAATGTCCCTTTACCTAATGCAGATAGTGTTTCAACCTGTGGTTTGATCGCAATTAAAGCCTGCGTATTTAGATAACAGAAGCCGTCATCTGGAGAAGACCATGGAACATTATTACAGTCATCTGGGTATGGGTTACCTAAATAACCAGTGGTTGGATCATAGATGTTTGCCGGGAAGCCGCTTGCAGAGCCAGCATCAATACCTAATTCAGGAATTACACCACCACGGCGGCTGACTTTACGCTGTTGAGCATGGATCTGGTTAGATTTACGGTAGTCCAAGACACCCATGACGTTAAAGCCATTTTCATCCAGGTCACCGAAACCACCGAAGATCGCAGCTTGTCGTTTCTCACCACCTGAATGTTCGGTTTCATGTAAGGCTCCGGTAACGCCTAAGCCATTGTATTCAGATTTGGTGATGAAGTTGATTACCCCCGCAATCGCATCTGCACCATAAACTGCAGAAGCACCATCACGTAAAATCTCAATACGGTCAATCATCGCCATAGGGATGATGTTTAAGTTCGTACTATCTGTACTAAATGCACTATAGGCAAGACGACGGCCATTTAAAAGCACAAGTGTTTTGTCTGAGCCTAGACCACGTAAGTTGGCTGTCGAACCTGAAGTATTACTTGCACCTACGTTTTGAGCAGTAGAGAAACCTGCCTGGTTCGCGCTGACTTTCACTAAGGCTTCTTCAACAGTACTTACACCCTGGTTCGCAAGATCTTCACCTTTGATAACGGTGATTGGTGAAGAACTTTGTGCAGCGACCCCCTTGATTGATGAACCCGTCACTGTAACTTTCTGAACTTTAGTTGGCTGTTCAGCAGATGCAGCTTCTTCGGCATGGGCCAGCGGCAGACACATCATACTTAAGCTGAGTGCGCTTAACTTGAGTAGTCTTTTGCTGACGGTTGGAGCCCCCATAGATCCGACTAATTTATTTTTTTTCATCGTAAATTTCACCCTTTTGTTATGTGAAGTAGTGCTGGGTTGATCTAAGCAAGGCGAATGCCAACTTATAAAATTTTATATTTTTATATTTTTAAATAATTGAAAAATAATAATTTAATTGAATTTAGTTTGAGCTGGCCGAGAAATACTGAAGAAAAATTAAGAAATCTGTGTATAGAATCTGAAGAAAGAAGGAAGTGAGACCCCTGTCAAAGCAATAAATAAATATTTAATGAATAAGAAAGTAGTCCAAAAATGAGAGGGAAATTGAATAAAGTTTAATCATGGTGCATAATTTTTACATAAAATATACAATATTTTTTAAAATTAAATTATTTAAAATACAGATACTTATGTTTATTTTTTGTTTACCTAAAGGTATACAATAGTGCAATAAGATGAAACAGGGTTGAGTTATTTTTGTGCGAAATAAACTTTAGTGAGAATTTTAAGGATAAAAATTTAATTAATGATGCATGGAAAATATTATGTTATTCATAATATTTTAAATAATTAATAAAAATAAACTTTTTCAGTTAAAAACAGGAAGAAATCCCTATTTTTTGCAAGGATGGCATGAAATTCGCTTTGTTCAGTTTATTCCATCTGTCCAGCTTTGACCCATCCATTGAAGCAAATATGGGATGATGTATTTAAAACTTCCTATAGCAATAAAACTTCAAGATAAAGAATAGGTACAAATTTGAAATCAGCACTTTTTAGCATGACGATTTTGGCCTTGGCTATGAGCTCGGGGCAAACTGCCTGGGCAAAATCATCTGCACATCCGGATAAAGTTTTAAACCTGGCTTTCGAAGCACCTGATGATGGTTTTGATATGGTCAAAACCTATAATTTTTATAGTGGTAGCGTTGCTGAGGCCATTTTCGAGCCTTTGTTGCGTTATGACTATCTGGCTCGGCCTGCGATTTTAGCCCCAAATACCGCCGAGTCTTTGCCCGTGGTTGAACAGGATGGCAAAGTTTATACCTTTAAAATCAAGCCAGGAATTTATTTCAGTCCGGATCCGGTCTTTCAGGGCAAGAAGCGTGAACTGGTCGCCCGGGATTATATTTATTCCATGCAAAGGGTGATGGATCCAAAAAACCATTCGCCTTCTTTTTCCTTTATCGAAGGTAAAATTCTTGGCGCAGATCAAGTCATTCAGCAGGCCAAAAAATCGGGCAAATTTAACTATGATGCTCCGATTGCCGGTTTAAAAGCCCTAGATAAATATACCTTGCAAATTACCCTGACCCGTTCAGACCTGAACTTTCCTTATATTCTGGCCTATGTCGCTTTTGCTGGTACTGCACGCGAAGTCATCGAATATTATGGCGATCGAGTAGGTCAGCATCCAGTCGGAACAGGGGCATACCAGTTACACAAATATGTACCGCGTAGCCGCATTGAGCTGACTGCTAATCCAAATTATCGTGGTTTTGTCTGGAACTTTAAGGGGGATGGTTCAGAGTGGGATCAGCGGATTGTTAAAGCCATGCAAGGCAAGCAGATGCCGCAAATTGGCAAGGTCAAGATCAGCATTATTGAAGAAGAACAGTCGCGCTGGCTGGCCTTAAAATCTGGACAATTAGACTATGACAAACTGACTGCAAGTGGTGCTGAACAGGCGCTGGAGAATAAACAGCTAAAAAGTGAATATAAGAAAAAAGGCATCCTGCATTATCCAAATAAAGAACCGGAAATCACCTATACCATCATGAATATGCGTGATCCGGTGATTGGTGGGGACTCACTGGAAAAAATTGCACTACGCCGTGCCATTGCCTTGTCCTATAACCAGAAAGAAGCCATCCAGCAGCTATATAAAGGGCATGCTGTTAAAGCTGAAATGATTCTTCCTGAAGGTGTGGGTGGATATAACCCGGATTATAGAAGCAGTATTGCCTACAACCCATTGCTTGCCAATAAACTGCTCGATCGTTTTGGCTACAAGAAAGGTGCCGACGGTTACCGTACCTTGCCTGATGGTAAACCATTGGTTCTGAAAATGAACTCGACCAGCTCAAGCTCTTCCGTTATTTCTGCGGAGCTATGGAAAAAGAACCTGGATGCAATTGGAGTAAAAGTTGAATTTAAAGTCAGTAACTTTGCCGACAATTTAAAAGAAGCCACCCAGTGCAAACACATGATGTGGGGTGGCGCCTGGATTGCAGATTATCCGGAAGGGGAAAATTTTGCCCAGTTGCTGTATGGCCCAAATGCCCAGCAAGGTAACCTGAGCTGCTATACCTCTAAAGCCTATGACGCGCTGTATCAAACTGCGATGAAACTGCCGCCTCAGCAACGCACTCCATATTATGAGCAGATGAACCGCCAGATGGAGGCCGATAATCCATGGATTTTGCACAATACCCGGGTACGCAACTGGCTGATTCATCCACAGGTACAGGGCTTTAAGGCACATCCGGTGACTAGAGCAGTTTGGCAATATCTGGATATTGAGCCTGTTAAAAAATAACTTGAGAAGATTAAGAACCAGTATGAATGTGAATACAAACGCTTTAAAAAAGCTGGCCAGTGGGGTCTTAGTGGCCAGTTTAATGATGGCAGGTGCTGCACCCACATGGGCTGCTAATCCCGCTAATCCGAATAAAGTCTTAAAAACGGTCTTTCCCGCAGCTGAAACCGGTTTCGACCCCGGTTATATCCATGATCGTTATTCTGCCAAGATTAACTCAGCGATTTTCGAAACCTTATATACCTATGATTATCTGGCCTCACCGGCGAAACTGGTGCCATTGACTGCAGTAGATATGCCTCAAGTCAGTGCAGACGGTTTGACTTATACCATTAAAGTTAAAAAGGGCATTTACTTTGCAGATGATCCAGTCTTTGGTGGTAAAAAACGTGAACTGACCGCCTATGACTATGCCTATTCTCTAAAGCGTCTCTTAGATCCAAAGCTTAATTCACCAAATAGCTGGTTGCTGGATGGCCGGATCAAAGGGCTGGAAGCTTGGACAGCCATGGCGAAAAAGAATGGCAAGGTCTATGAAAATCCATTTGAAGGCATTCAGACTCCAGACCGCTATACGCTGGTACTCAAGCTGAATAATCCGGATCAGAACTTTCCGATGTTGCTGGCCCACGGTCCGGCTGCCGCAGTCGCACGCGAAGTCATCGAAAAGTACAAAGACAAAGCTGGCTGGGTGATGAGTAAGCCGGTCGGTACAGGGCCTTATGTGCTTAACCGCTGGACACCGGGGTCACGCATTATCTTAAAGCCGAATCCGGCTTACCGTGGTTTTGTCTGGAACTATAAAGCTAACACTGCAGAAGACCAGGCGATTGTCAGTGCGATGCAGGGCAAAAAAATGCCTCAAATCGGCACCATTGATGTGCGTGTGATTGAAGAAGCACAATCACGGATGTTGTCATTTAAGAAAAATGAACTGGATCTGGTGGAAATAGACGGCGATCTGGTCGTACAGGCATTGGATGGTGACAAGTTAAAACCTGAGCTGGCCAAGCAAGGCATCAAGCTGTCGCGCATGTTGGAGCCATCGATTAACTACCATTACTGGAATATGCAAGACCCGGTAGTGGGTGGTTTTACACCAGAAAAAATAGCCTTACGTCGTGCGATGGCAATGGCTTTTTCTGTTGAAAATATGATTAGCGTACTCCTTAAAGGAGATGGTGCAAAACTGCACATGCCTATCCCGCCAGGAGTTGCAGGTTATTCACCTGCCTATAAAACCAGTACACCCTATTCGGTCAAGGCAGCCAACATGTTGCTGGATCGCTATAACTATAAGATCAGTGCGGATGGCTGGCGGAGAACTCCTGAAGGCAAACCTCTGGTGATTGAACTAATTACTGCCAATACCAGTCGTGGGCAGCAACAGGGCGAATTCTGGAAAAAGACCCTAGATAATATTCATATCAAATTGACCAGTAAGGCCATGCCATTTGCTGAAGGCATCAAGCTGGAAAAGCAATGTAAAACCATGTTTAAAAGCTCTGCATGGATTGCCGATTATCCGGATGCAGACAACTTCATGCAGCTGTTCTATGGCAAAAACGTCAATGTCACCAATAATGCCTGCTTTAAGCATGCGGAATATGACCGTTTATATGAACAGAGTCAAAGCATGCCACCGGGTCCTGAACGGGATCTGGTTTATCGCAAAATGACCCGTATTCTAGAGGTCAATATGCCAACCATGATGCTGTATAGCACCTATCGTAATGCATTAACGCAACCTCATATTATTGGACACAAGTCCCATCCGATTCTGTCTACAGAATGGATGTATATCGATATTGATACTAAAAAGTAAGAAAAAGCTGGAGATGATGATGACATTAAAACACTTGAAATTTACCACACTCTGTCTGGCGATGATCGGGGGATCTCAAACCGTCATGGCAGAGACCCAAACCCAGCTTTTGCCTTTATTCAAGGCTGCAGAAATTCCGGCATTGTGTGATGCCAATCTGGATAAAATGCAAAAAGATATCCAGAAATTTGAAAGCCAGAAAATCAAAAATAAGGCTGAAGCCCGTCCTTATCTGGCAGCTTGGGATACATTGCAGGCATCGATCGGTGATTTTGTTTCACCTATCGGTTTATATAGCAATGTCGATCCTGATCCGGCCTTGCGTCAGGCAGCAGATGACTGTGAGCTGAAAATCAGTAAATACCTGACTTCCATGTATCAGAGTCCAAAACTGTATGCCCAGTTCAAGAAACTGAAAGCCACAGATCCGGTCGATGAAAAATTCCTGAAAGATATTCTGAATCAGTTTGAAAAAACCGGGGTACAACTCAGCGCAGAGAAGCAGAAGCGTTTGAAGGAAATTATTGAAGAAAGCACCAAACTGGGACAGGACTATTCCAAGAATGTACGTGATAACCCTGAAAAAGTTGAATTCACTGCTGCAGAACTAAAAGGTTTACCTACGAGCTATATCGCCGGTTTAAAGAAAAATGAAAAGGGCAATTATCTGCTCGGCTTCGACTATCCGGAATATCAGCCGTTTATGGAGCTGGCAGAGAGTGATGAAGCACGTAAACGTTATCAGACTGCCTATACCCGCCGAGGGACTGAGAAAAACCTCGAATACATGAAAAAGGCCATTGATCTGCGTTATGAACTGGCCCAGCTATTCGATAAAGACAGCTATGCTTATGTTGCCTTAAAAGATCGTATGGCCAAAACCCCAGAAGCAGTTAATAGTTTTCTGGATGAGGTTTATGCCAAAGTTGCGCCATTAGAAAAACAGGATGTTGAAGAATTACGTCAGTTCAAGGCAGAAACTTTAAAAATTCCTTTGGAAAAAGCAGAGATTGAGCGCTGGAGTCAGGGTTACTGGAGTGAAAAACTGCGTCAGGCCAAATATAAGGTGGACCAGGAAAAACTGCGTGATTATTTCCCGACTGAAGCGGCGCAAAAATGGTTATTTGCGGTGTCTTCCGAATTATATGGGATTGAATTCAAGCCGGTAAAAGTCAAAGCCTGGCACGATGAAGTCGAATATTATGCCGTGCATGATAAAGCCACCGGTGAGTTTATGGGCGGACTTTATGTCGATAAATACCCACGTGAAGGCAAATATGGCCATGCTGCAGTCTGGGGCGTTTATGGTGGCAGCCGTTTAAATCATCGCCGTCCGGTCTCTGTTTTGGTGACCAACTTCAACCGTAAAGGTCTGAACAGTAATGAGCTGGAAACCTTTGTGCATGAAATGGGTCATGCGCTGCATGGAATTTTATCGAAGACCCGTTATACCGAGCAGTCAGGTACATCGGTAGAGCGTGACTTTGTTGAAGCACCTTCACAAATGTATGAAGAGTGGGCGCGCCGTTTCGAGACTTTATCTAAAGTAGCGGATTACTGTGAACCAGCTTGTCCTCGTGTTGATGAAGCCATGACCCAACGCTTAAAGAACGTGAAAAATTATGGCCGCGGCCTGCATTATGCCCGTCAGACTTTATATGCTCAGTACGACATGGCCCTGCACGGTAAAGATGCGAAAAGCATTGATCCGTTAAAACTCTGGCAAGATATGGAAAGTAAAACTGCATTGGGTTCTGTTCCAGGTCAGCAATTCCCGGGTCAGTTCGGACACTTGATGGGTGGCTATCAGGCGGGTTATTACAGCTATATGTGGTCAGAAGTACTGGCACTCGACATGCTATCCGCTTATGGTGATCATCTGATGGATCCGAAAGTCGGCATGCATTATCGCGAGACCGTACTGGCACAAGGCGGACAAAAACCGGGCGATCAGATGGTTAAGGATTTTCTGGGCCGCGAACCGGACAGCAAAGCTTTCTTTAATGAAATTTCAGGACATTAAGTCAAGGAAGGAAAGCGATGCTGGCATATATTATTCGAAGGATTTGGCAAATGATCCCCACCATGCTGGGGGTGATTCTGCTGATATTCCTGTTATTTAACTGGGTCGGAGGAGATCCGGCCTATATCCTGGCCGGTAAAATGGCCAATGCTGAGCAGATTGAAAATATCCGCCAGCAGCTCGGGGTCGATCAGCCTTATTACGTACAACTCTGGATTTTTATCCAGCAGATTTTGACCTTTGATTATGGCGTGAGCTGGAGTACCGGTGAGTCGGTATCCCAGATTATTACCACTCGTTTGGGGCCATCACTGACCATTCTGATTCCACTCACGATTCTGCAAACAATCGTTTCAATCATTCTGGCACTCGGGGTAGCTTCAGTACGCGGTTCGTTGACTGACCGCATGATCATGATGTTGTGTACCATCGGTATGTCGATCAGTATTCTGGTATATATCATCGTGTTCCAGTATGTCTTGGCTTATGAACTGAGCTGGTTTCCGGTACAGGGCTGGAGCGATAACTTTACTGAAAACTTATTCAAATATGCACTATTACCAGTATTAATCATGCTGGTGGTGAGTATTGCACCGACCTTACGTCTGTACCGCAGTTTTGTTCTGGATGAAGTCAATCAGGATTATGTCCGCACCGCACGTGCCAAAGGTCTGGGCGAAAGCCGTATTCTGGGCGTGCATGTACTGCGCAATGCTTCGATTCCAATCATTACTGATGTCATGGCGGGACTTCCGGCTTTACTGATCGGTGCTTTCCTGATTGAACGTTTCTTCGGTATTCCTGGCATTGGCCGTGAAGTAATTATCGCAGTTGAGCGTTCTGACTTTCCGGTGATTAAAGCGATTACGGTCTATGTTGCGGCTGCGACCATGTTATTTAACCTGATTGCCGATCTGATCTATAAATGGGTCGATCCACGTGTACAGTTGAAGTAGGTGAATTATGCTGAGTGCGATATTTAAAAAAGAGCAACATGCTTCAGCAGTGCCTGAGTCTGCTTCAACCGGATTATGGCAGCTGGCGTTGCGTCGTCTGAAACGTGACCGCATTGCGATGTTCTCCCTATTTGTGGTGCTGTTTTATCTGCTGATGCTTCTGCTTTCCATGACCGGTATGATTGCCAAGGACTGGAATAAGGAAGTGGCGGTGAGTTATGCACCCCCAAGTTTTATCTATACACCGTCTGTACCTGGAGCTGCAGGTGAAGATCAAAGTACTGAATCTGCCGTAGTGCCAGTTAATCCAGTTGATCCTTTAAAAGATGTGATTGCTGAACTAAAAGCAGAAATTGCTGCTGAACAGGGTGCAGGTGCGATTGATTATTATGGTGTAGTCGATCCACTGGCTGAAGATATGAAAGCCATTGATCAGGAATTAGGTGGTCAGTTACTGGATCAGAGTAGTGAGCTTAAACAGAGCCTGTTCTTTGGTGCAGATAAATGGGGTCAGGATGTACTACTGAAAACCATTAAAGGTGCAGAAACTTCGATCTTGGTTGGCCTGATTGCTGCGCTGGTTGCGGTGGTGATTGGTACGGTACTGGGGGCGATTGCTGGTTATTTCGGTGGCTGGGTCGATGATGTCCTGAACTGGTTCTACAATATCTTTACTTCTATTCCATACTTATTGCTTGTATTAGCGATTGCAGCAGTACTGCAACAAAAAGGGATCTTATCGATTATCCTGATTTTGGGTCTGACCGGCTGGACTGGGGTGTTCCGTTTGGTTCGTGCTGAATATATGAAGCATACTGCGCGTGAATATGTGCTGGCAGCGAAAGCCATTGGGGTAAGCAATATGCGCCGTATCTTCGTGCATATTTTCCCGAATGTCAGCCATATCGCTTTGGTTCAAATGTCTATTCTTGCAGTGGCCTTTATCAAGTCCGAAGTGATTCTGAGCTTCTTAGGCTTTGGCGTACCGATTGGGGTAGTGTCATGGGGTAGTATGCTGAATGAAGCGCAAAGCGAGCTGATTTTAGGAAAATGGTGGCAGTTAACTGCGGCATCGGTGGCGATGGCGGTACTGGTGACAGCTTTCTCAATGTTTACTGATGCATTACGTGATGCATTAGATCCAAAACTGAAATAGGAGCGCAGCGATGTCTGAAATGAATCCAAGCATAGCACCCGCGTTACTTCGCGTAGACAACCTGCGCGTCAGTTTTAAAGGTGAAAATAAACAGTATGTGGAAACGGTCAAAGGAATTTCATTTGAAATTCCGGCCAATACCACAGTGGCATTAGTCGGTGAATCCGGAAGTGGTAAATCTGTGACTTCATTGGCAGTGATGGGACTATTAGCACCTGAGAACTCGAAGGTCGCTGAAGACAGCCAGATCCTGTTTGAAGGGCGTGATCTGCTAAAACTCAAGTCGAGTGAAATGCGTCAGATCTGCGGCAAAGAAATTGCCATGATCTTCCAGGAACCAATGTCCTCATTGAATCCAGTGTTTACCGTGGGCATGCAGATATCGGAAATTCTACGTCTGCATTTGGGCATGAATAAAAAGCAGGCCCGTCAAAGAACACTGGAACTTTTGCAGGAAGTCGGTATTCCTTCTCCGGAAACCAAGATTGATGCTTATCCGAGTCAGTTATCTGGCGGACAGCAGCAACGGGTCATGATTGCGATGGCAATTGCCTGTGAACCGAAACTCTTGATTGCTGATGAGCCAACGACAGCACTGGATGTGACTATCCAGAAACAGATTCTGGATCTGCTTGAATCCCTGCGCCAGCGCCGTCAAATGTCGATGTTATTCATCAGTCATGACCTGGCGGTCGTTGGTGAAATTGCGGATCAGGTCATTGTAATGCGTTATGGCGAGATTCGTGAGCAAGGTTCGGTGACAGAAGTCCTGAACAATCCTCAGGATATTTATACCCAAGCCTTGTTGCATTGCCGTCCACAGCTGTCGCACCGTCCTTTGCGTTTGCCGGTGATTAGCGACTTTATGAAACAGGATAGTCTGGCACATGACCTGCATGCGAACGCTCCGCTACAACAGGAGCGTTCTCGTGGTTTAAAAGGTAATGAAGAGATCATTCTCGATGTGCGCGATCTGAAAAAATCCTTCTATAGCCGTAAAGGCCTATTTGGCAAAGATGAATTTCAGGCCGTGAAAGGGGTGTCTTTTCAGCTGGCTAAAGGCAAAACCTTAGGACTGGTTGGTGAATCAGGTTCTGGTAAAACCACGATTGGTTTACTCTTGATGCGTCTACAGCAGGCCACAGGCGGCAGGGCGTTGTTTCAGGGCAAAGATATCTTGTCGATGACTGAAAAAGAGTTTACAGCCTATCAGCGTAAAATCCAGATCATTTTCCAGAATCCGTATGCTTCGCTGAATCCGCGTTTTACCGTGGGACAAATCCTGATGGAGCCGATGCAGATTCATCATATCGGCAAGGATGATGCAGAACGTAAACAGATGGCACTGGATCTGCTGGAACGGGTCAGCTTGCCAGCTCAAGCTTTCTATCGCTATCCGCATGAGTTCTCAGGTGGTCAGCGTCAGCGGATTGCAATTGCACGCTGTCTGACCTTAAAGCCTGAAATCCTGATCTGTGATGAATCTGTGTCCGCACTGGATGTATCGGTACAGGCACAGGTGCTGAACTTATTGCAGGATTTACAGGATGAGTTTGGTCTGAGTTATATCTTTATTTCGCATGATTTATCAGTAGTGAAATATATTTCTGATCAGATCATGGTGCTAAATCATGGTGATCTGGTGGAAATTGCCAACTCAGATGATCTGTATCAATCTCCGCAACACGACTATACCAAGCGTCTGTTAAGTGCGATTCCACAAGGTATTCCGCAGTAATCTTCTGAAGCACATAGTAAAAATGCCCACATTGTTGGGCATTTTTTATGACTAAAATTTGCTTTCAGAAAATCGCTGAGCCAACTGCTCGTATATTAATTTTTGGTCCAGCACATGAAATTGACTGAGATTAAGATCATAGTTTTGTGCCGCTGTATGTAAGCGGAGCAATACCATTTGATGCTGGTCATTGGGAGGAATTGCAATATATTCAAACTGTTGAACTTCAATCAATTTACATACCTTGCGGTAAGGATGACCAAAGAGAGACCAAACAATACCATGCTCAGAAATGACCAATATCCGATTTGTTTTTATAATATGGACTACCAGTACCAATAACAGAGAGGAACCGATCAGTATACAGGTCCATGGATCCAGTATTTTTAGAGGCTGCATACTGAAATCACGAAGAAAATGAATATCGCTGAAAGGGATGGAGCTGCGCTGAGGATCTGCTCTTTGCCAGATGCTGTAATGAACCAGCATAAAATGAACTAGCATTAGTATGTAGAAACCATAAAGCCGGGAAGCCTGAGGTGCCACCGGATGATAATATTGGGTCATTATTATTGTTCTTGCAAAAAAAGAGCCACCGAAGTGACTCTATCTTAGTGAAATTTTAAAACTTTTTAAAACCTTTATTCACGCCATATAAACCGCGTGCTGTATTACCTTCACGGTTTTCGCGGCGACCAAACTGGTTGTCTTCACGGTTGTCACGACGTGCAAACTGGGTACCATTCTGGTTTTCACGACGACCAAAGCCCTGGTCATCGCGACGTTCACGGTTGTTGTATTGTGGCTGCTGCTCATCGGTATCACGGCGTTGCTGACGCAGGTAACCACCACGGCGCGCTGCCATTGGTTTTTCCTGCATACGCTCATTACGACGTTTCGCCATACCGAATAAGCCGGTACCTTGACGCGGTTTCAGCTCAACTGATTTGGTCAGGTTGTCGATATCCTGTTTATCCAGTTCAATCCAGCGACCTGTACGAAGTTCACGTGGCAGAATCACGGTACCGTAACGGGTACGTAGCAAGCGGCTGACTTTCAGGCCTTGTGATTCAAAGATACGACGAACCTCACGGTTACGACCTTCTTTCACGACAACTTGATACCAACGGTTAATCCCGTCACCACCCAGTTCAGAGAATGATTCAAACTTCGCAGGACCATCATCTAGCACCACGCCTTTCAGCATGTTGTTTTTCAGTTGTGGAGTCACTTCACCCATGACACGAACCGCATATTCACGTTCGATTTCATTGGATGGGTGCATTAAACGATTCGCCAGTTCACCGTCATTTGTGAACAGTAACAGACCGGTCGAGTTAATATCGAGACGGCCGACCATGACCCAGCGATCGCCTTGAATTGATGGTAGGTTGTCAAATACTGTTGGACGCTGTTCAGGATCGTTACGTGAACAGATTTCACCTTCTGGCTTATAGTAAATCAGTACACGACGACGGATTTCGTCTTCAATCTGGAACTGCACTTTACGACCATCGATGCGAAGCTCATCACCTGGTTCGATTCGTTCACCCACTTGGGCAATTTGCCCATTCACACTCACACGACCTGCGGCAATGACTTCTTCCATATAACGGCGAGAACCCAAACCAACACGTGCAAGCACCTTTTGCAACTTTTCACTCATGACAGCATAACCTTAGAAATAATTATTCAACAGTTCACCTATTTATGACTTCGGTGCATTCGCATCGAGCGCCATAAAAGCTTCCTTGGCATCCTGCAGGGGAGGCAATTGGCCTAAAGAATTTAAGCCAAACGCATTTAAAAATTGTGGCGTTGTCACTAACAACGCAGGTCTTCCAGGGAGTTCACGAAAGCCGGATTCTTTAATCCAGTTCCAGTCAAACAGCGTACGCAAAATCTGACTATTATTCGTGACACCACGAATTTGTTCAATATCAGCTCGGGTCACTGGCTGATGATAAGCAATCACCGCAAGCATCTCCAGTAATGAAGGTGACAGGCGTGTCGGTCGCTCAGGCCAGGTCTGTGCAATAATATTACGATATTTTACACGCACTTGAAAACGGTAACCTTGCACAGTTTCAACCAGTTCAATAGAACGGCCATGCATCAGCATGGAAAGCTGCTGTAAATACTGGCGTAGCTCCTGCTTGCTATAGCGATCCTGAAATGCTTCTTTCAGTCGAGCTAAGGAAACAGGGGAATCACTGGCAAAAATAATCGCTTCCAGCTGCATCAGAATTTCATGCAGATTATCTTCCGCAGACAAGGAGATATTATGTTCTGTGTTCATGCGTGTGCTCCTTGAATTGCGAGCGGTGCCTCAATGCCTGAGGCAATAATTTGAATTTTTTGCTGGCGGGTAAGTTCTAGTACGGCCATAAAGGTCACGACTACACCCATGCGTCCCTGACTTGGCTTGAGTAAATGATCAAAGGACAAGACTTCACCAGATTCCAGACGGCTTTCAATATAGGCAATCCGCTCTTCCAGTAAAACAGGCTCCTGTTGTACTTGATGAATGACCGGTTCAGGGCGATTAAAGACACAAAGTAAGGCATCACGCAGCAGATCGGCACTATGACCTTCATTCGGCTGGATAAACTCACCTAAGTGAACATTGGCCTGAAAGGTATCGCGTTCCAGAATTGTCATCTGACCCAGACGTTCTGCAGCCTGCTTGATTCTTAAATAATTTTCCAGACGCTCAATCAGATCCTGTTTCGGATCCTGTTCAACTGCAGCCACGCTTTTCGGTTTAGGCAGTAATAAACGGGATTTGAGATCGGCCAATAATGCCGCCATTACCATATAGTCTGCGGTCAGCTCAATATTAAGTGACTTCATCGCATCCATATAGGACAGATATTGGGAGGCAATCGGCGCGATATCAACCTGTAACAGGTCAAAACCATTTTTCTGGATCAGGTAAATTAAAAAGTCGAGGGGGCCTTCAAAATGTTCTAACAGAATTTCAAACGCTGCCGGAGGAATATACAGATCCTCTGGAATCGTATTTTGCCATTCATCCAGAACCCGGATGTTTGGAGCAGATTCCATAGCGTTATGGGGCATTTGAGTCATTACAATTATAAGCCACGCGAATTTTCAAAGGCATGAAATGGCTTATTCCCCGAGCTCTTGTCAGGAGAGAAAGCACATAATTTAGTAGTTGGCATTGTACTGGAAAATTGTCGTTAAATAAAATAGATATGCATTCAAAAGCAAAAAAACCATATTTATTTTAGGAGAAATTTTATTTTTTTAATTGGGTAAAACGCACAAGTCTGATATTAAACAGCATATTAGCTAAAATTAAATGCAATATAGTCTGGGTGGCTTAAGAAACTGTAACTTCATATAGAAAATTTTTAAAAGATTCTCAGCACCTATTAAATAGTGACTGAGTGGAAGCTCATCAGGAAACATGTGATAAAAATAAGAAAAAACAGTTATCTATCGCCTAAAAAATAAACTAATATAGCCAAAAAATATTGATAAATAATAATCATAGATCAGGTTAATTATAAAAATGCCAATCATACTTGTGTTAATCGGCGTCATCGGCTTAGGGGTATTCTGGGGCTATCCTCAATATCAGCTCATGCAGCTTGAAAATGAAATGCGTACCAATCTGAAGTCTGGCGGTTTTTCCAGCTTTGTTGAGCAGGCTAAACCAGTGATGCAGGCCATGAAACTAGATTTTAGCGTACTGGACCAGTACCCTCATATTCGTTTCTATATGCGTAATACGCTTTATACGGGTAAAGATTTACCCGATGGGGTTACTGCGATGGTCAAAACCATGAGCTGTAATTCCATTGATTCTTTTAGGACTATGGAATCCAAAGCCCGGACTGCGTTATTGAATGTGCTTGAAGAGGATCAAATCACTTTTCATGTTTCAGTCAAAAACAGGTTTGGTGCTGAACTGGCAACTCATCAGCAAAAACTGTCGGAATGTCCAAACTTCTTGCAGTTAAAACATTATAAAGAAGGTGATCCGTTACCCCCAATGCCAAGTTTGAATAATCAGGTTCCTTCGGTTGTACCAGCGGTCAGTACATCTACTCAGGATCGTGCAGCGAGCTATTAAATCTTGGCATGCGTGATCAGGTTATTTTAATTCTGCTCTCGCAATACATATTCGATGACACGTTGGCAGGTATCTGCCAGACAAACATTGTTCGTTGAATAAACTTGTAAAAGCTTTCTTGCCATCGCGATCTCAAGAAAGTATGAGTATTCAATATTGTTGATATTCAGATTTAATTCTGGCTTGGAATTTTTATCGATAGATATTGCCTTGGATTCCAGTGTCCAAGGCAATTCGGCATAGATTAGATGATCGGCAGGAAATTCATTCAGGTTCAGGAGGATATAAAACAAATCCATTTTATTTTCTTCTGAGACTTCATTAGAAGCAGCTTTATTTATTCAAAAGCACTGACATCACCGACACCACGACGAATCACTTCAGGCTGATCTCCTGATAAATCCACAATAGAAGTCGTACTTAATGTGCCCAGTCCACTGTCGATAAACACATCAATACGCTTACCGAGTTGCATCTCAATGTCATAAGGATCATCTAAAGGATCCGTCTGATCTGGCAGGATGAGTGTGGAAGTTAGCAGCGGTTCGCCCAGTTCTTGAAGCAGCATCTGACATACAGGATTGGTGGGGATACGCAAACCAATGGTTTTTTTCTTCGGATGCATTAAACGTTTAGGCACTTCGCTGGTTGCCGGAAGAATAAAAGTGGTCACAGCAGGTGTATTATTTTTCAGCAAACGATATACGGCATTGTCGACTTTGGCATAAGTCGCAAGATCGGATAAGTCACAGCAGATAATGGCATATTGGTGCTTAGGTCCTAAGCCACGAATCTGCGCGATTCGCTCCATCGCATGTTTATTCCCGATCTGGCAGCCAATTGCATAGGCTGCATCGGTCGGATAAACCACAACATCACCGGCACGAATACGTTCTACCGCCTGACTGATCAGACGAGCTTGCGGATTATCCGGATGTACACGTAAATGCAGCATAAATATTCCTCCCAACCTGCCTTAAACTTATTATGAAATGCCTTTGTATAAAGTAACAATGACAAACAGGTAGATTTGTGTAATTTAATCAAGCATTTCACGAAGAAATTCGTCAGATTGTAAACTTTTGCCCGCACGGGTACAGACACAGATACAATCGATGAAGCGTTTGGCATCACGCGGCAGTTTGGCTTCACCACTAAAATAGCGTTGCACCTGGGCATAGACATTATCTTTAAAGCTGGAACCATCGCCACCATCGCCGGTTAAATTATCCAGAGACACACGGAACTTACGGTCAAATGCTTTGGAGAACATCCATTCAATCGCTTGTGGCTTGATTTCGACCTGCTCAAATAATGCCTGCTGTTCCTTGGTGCGGCCATCTGGCGCATACCAGTAGCCCAGATCTGGCAGCAAACGGCGCTTGTCACCGGCAATAGTCCAGTGACTGATTTCATGCAGAGCACTATTAAAGAAGCCATGCGCAAACTGGATCCGGGCAGGGCTATCTTTTGTTGCCGGGAAATACTCCGGTTCAAAATCACCACGGACTAAAGTGACATTTAGGTGGGAAAACCAGTGATTAAAGTGTAAGATGAGCCAATCAACCTGTTCCGCTTCTGAGGATAAATTCGCCCATGGTAAGCGTTGCACTTGCTGTAGTGAGCTGTCAGAATCGGAGGTTGAAAGTGTGCTAACGAGTGATGAAACATTCACTTCTGTTTGCGGCTGCAACAGATGCATGACTGAAATTACCCAATTGGTCTGTCTAAAAATAAGTACAAAATTGTATCTTAATCTTTGACAGAGTTCTGATGAATTTGTAGAATTGCCGCCTTAATTATGTCAGCAAATACCTTTCCGGCACAGATTGAGCCGTTTAAATGGGCTGAACAGGGCTTTAAATGGTCAGGAAACCTGCCATTATCTCGCTTTGTTCGTATTGCTCGTGAAGCTGTTGGATCAATTGATGATCAATTGATTAACATAGACTGTAAGCTATCAATGGATGCCTATCATCGCATTGCATGGTTGGATGGTCATGTTGAAACGAAAGTTCCAATGGAATGCCAGCGTTGTCTGGAGACCGTTGAAATCGAACTCGTTTCAGATTTTCATCTAGCTCTGGTGGATGATGAGTCACTGATAGAGCGCTTGGATGAGGATGCTGATTTCATCGTCTTAGGTGAAAGTGAAGCAACGACGAAAGGTTCATATGATGCACCTGCCACCGCTGACTTGCTCGCACTGATAGAAGATGAATTGTTATTGTTGATGCCGCTGTCTCCTAAGCATGATGTTTGTGAGCATAAGCATCAACCTGCCGCAGAAGAAGTTGTTGAAGAAAAACGGGATAATCCGTTTGAAGTTTTGGCAGCTTTGAAGGGTAAACTTAACTAATTTTTGTGTTATACTCATGCGTATAAGACAATCGAATTTGTTCTGATCCATTTTTTCGATATTTGTAAGGAGCCATCATGGCCGTTCAGCAAAACCGTAAAAGTCGCTCTCGCCGTGACATGCGCCGTTCACATGACGCTTTAACTGAGAATGCATTAACTGTAGACCAAACTACTGGTGAAACTCATCGTCGTCACCACGTATCTAAAGATGGTATCTACCGTGGTCGTCAATTATTCGCTAAAGCATCTGCTGAATAATTGATGATGTATTAAGCGTTAAAGCTTAGTAGAAAAAATGGGAGCGTTAAGCTCCCTTTTTTTATGCCTGATTTTATCTCCAGGTTTTGCGGTCGTCATGTGAAGTCGCGGTTTTTGTTGTATTTGGCAATTACCCAAGCCAAAATTACGTGTTAAATTGCGCTCCACAATGGGTAAGGTGATCTGATCGGCCAATTTTCAGGTCTAAGAAAAGATTCGCACCTCTTGAATGAAAGGATTTTATTTATGTCTGCTAAACAACTCGAACAAGCAGCTCAAGCAACTAAAACTGCATTTGTGTTCCCAGGTCAGGGTTCACAAAAAGTCGGCATGCTCGCTGAACTTGCAGAACAGTTTAGTGGTATCCGCGATACATTTGCTGAAGCATCTGAAGCGGTGGGTTTTGATCTGTGGCAGATTGCACAGACGGGTGAAGGTCTGGATCAAACCGAATTTACTCAACCGGTACTATTAACAGCATCAATCGCTTTATGGCGTGTATGGTTAGAGCTGGGTGGAGTAGCACCAAAATATATGGCGGGCCATTCACTCGGTGAATACAGCGCGTTAGTTGCAGCGGGTGCTTTAAGTCTGGGTGATGCAGTCAAGCTGGTGAACCTGCGTGGTAAGTTGATGCAAACTGCTGTACCTCAAGGCGTAGGTGCAATGGCGGCGATTCTGGGTCTGGATGATGCCAAAGTGATCGAACTTTGTGCACAAGCAACAGCAGCAGGCGAAGGTTCAGTTGAAGCAGCCAACTATAATGCTCAGGGGCAAGTCGTAGTTGCTGGTAATAAAGAACGTGTAGAAGCCGTGATGGCACTGGCCAAAGAAAATGGCGGTAAAGCGATTGCACTACCAGTTTCAGTTCCTTCACATTGTTCACTGATGAAACCTGCCGCTGAGCAGTTCGCAACAGCTTTGGAACAAACTGCCATTGAGATGCCACGCATACCTGTATTACAAAATGTAGGCGCAAAAGCAGCTGCGGACGTGACTGAACTTCGTCAGGCTTTGACTGAGCAGCTGTATGAGTCAGTACAATGGACTAAAACACTACAATTCCTTCAAGATGAAGGCGTTGAGTACATTGTAGAATGTGGCCCAGGTAATGTACTAGCCAATATGGCAAAACGTTTACCGAATATCGAAAAAGCACTTCCATTAGATACTCAATCTCGTCTGGAAGATGCGTTGAACACCGTATTGGTGGCAGAAGGGAAAATTGCATGACACAGGAACGTAAAGTTGCCTTGGTGACAGGTGCAAGCCGCGGCATTGGTGCTGCAATTGCACAACAATTAATTCAAGACGGTTATTTTGTCGTAGGTACTGCGACTTCTGAAGCGGGTGCAGAGAAACTTAACGCACAATTTGCTGAAAATGGTGCCGGTGAAGTTCTAGATGTACGTGATGGTGCTGCGATTGATGCACTGGTCAGCGATATTGAGCAAAACTATGGTCCTGTGCTGGTACTGGTGAATAATGCCGGTATTACCAAAGACAACCTGTTATTACGCATGTCGGAAGACGACTGGGATGATATTTTAAACATCCATCTGAAAGCCGTTTATCGTTTATCTAAACGTGTGCTGAAAGGTATGACTAAGGCACGTTTCGGCCGTATCATTAATATCAGTTCTGTGGTGGCGCATTTTGCTAACCCAGGTCAGGCGAACTATTCAGCTGCCAAAGCAGGTATTGAAGCATTTGGTCGCAGTCTGGCTAAAGAAATGGGTAGTCGTCAGATTACAGTCAATGCTGTTGCACCTGGCTTTATCGCAACTGAAATGACTGAACAGTTAAGTGAAGAAATTCGCAAAAAAATGAGTGATCAAGTGGCTTTAAACCGTTTAGGTGATCCACAAGATATCGCGAATGCCGTAAGTTTCCTGGCATCGGACAAAGCCAGTTACATTACAGGTACAGTCATTCACGTTAATGGTGGTTTATACATGAGCTAAACAGCACATGTATTAACTTTCCAAATTTTATAGATTCAATTAAACTAACGGCATTAAAAACGCCACAAGCAATGAGGAGAATTCCTGTGAGCGATATCGAACAACGCGTTAAACAAGCGGTTGCAGAACAACTTGGTATCAAAGTCGAAGAGATTAAAAACGAAGCATCTTTCATGGATGACTTAGGTGCTGACTCTCTAGACCTAGTTGAACTTGTTATGTCTTTCGAAAATGACTTCGACATCACTATTCCTGATGAAGATTCTAACGAAATCACAACTGTTCAATCTGCTATTGACTATGTTACTAAAAAACTTGGTTAATACTGATTTTCAGCTTTGCTGAACCTAAAGACCACCGCAAGGTGGTTTTTTTGTGCCTGTAGAATAGATATAGGGTGATTTTACAATCGATAACCTTTTGCTTACCAATGACTAACTTTGTATCTGCTGCTTTCCTTGTACAAATAAGAATGATCTGATGAATAACAAGAATGGAGTCCACTATGGGTCTTTTTGATTTTGTAAAAGGCATTGGTAAAAAGAACACTGCAGCTGCGGAGCCACAACAAACACCGGCAGCAACTCAACAGGCACCTGCCGCTGCACCTAAAGCAGCATCGGCTGAACCTTCTGCACAGGAAATAGCGAACAAATTATTAGGCCATGTTAAAAGCCTAGGACTGCCAATTACAGGATTGTCGATCAGCTATAACTCAACCTCAGATCTGGCAACCGTACGCGGACAGGTACAAAGTCAGGCGGATCGTGAAAAGATTATTTTAGCAGTAGGAAATGTTGATCATGTTGCTAAAGTAGACGACCAGCTGACTGTAGCGAATCCGGAACCTCAAAGTAAGTTCTATACGGTTAAATCGGGTGATACCTTATCTAAAATTTCGAAAGAGTTTTATGGTGATGCCAACCAGTACAACAAGATTTTCGAGGCAAATCGCCCTTTACTGAAAAATGCGGATGATATTTTCCCGGGTCAGGTACTACGTATTCCTGCCTAGTTTTAGATAATCATCAATATAAATAATAAAATTTTATTTTAAACTTATCTAATTCAGATAAACGGTTCACAACAAAGCCCCTTATGGGGTTTTGTTGTATCGACCACTTGAACCCTTGTCAGAATTAGATTCCTACATCCAGATATGAACTTTCCTTTACTTCTTCCATAACCACATAACTATGTGAGGAAGCAGAAGAGGGGAGCTTTTTTAATAAATCCCCAAGCAGACGCCGGTAAGCACTCATTTCCTTTAGGCGTGCTTTCACCAGATAATCAAAATCTCCCGAGATCAGATGACATTCCAGTACTTCAGGAATTTCACTTAAGTCACGCGCGACCTGTTCAAATACATCGCCCGATTTGGCAGAAAGTTTGATTTCCAGAAACACCAGCAGGTTCTTTTCCAGTTTTTCCGGATTGAGTCGGGCATGGTAACCCATGATGATTCCATCGCGTTCCAGTCGCTTGACCCGCTCGGAACAGGGTGTGGTGGAGAGGTTGACTCGGGAGGCGAGTTCACTGATTGCAATGCGCCCATCGCGCTGCAGGATATCTAAAATCATGCGATCAATGCGGTCTAATTTACGCATCTATTATTCCCTTAATTTTTAAAAATGACGCGAAAAATCTAGTGAATTTGCTGAATATATCAGTTTAAAACAGTGAAATTCACTATTGATCCAAAAATATACTGGTGAAATAAACTATAAATGTCATTGAGGGTAATGTCATGCGCGTAATTGTATTAGGTGGTGGTGTCATTGGTGTAACAAGTGCCTACTATCTTGCGCAGCAGGGAGCAGAAGTGACTGTGCTTGATCGTCAGGCAGGTCCAGCTGAAGAAACCAGTTTTGGCAATGCAGGCCAGATTTCTCCTGGTTATTCGACACCGTGGGCAGCACCTGGCATTCCATTTAAAGCAGTGAAGTGGATGTTTCAGCATCATGCACCATTGGCTATTAATGTTGATGGTAGTCTGTGGCAGCTACAGTGGATGGCCCAGATGCTCAAAAACTGTAATGCTCAGCATTATGCAGTGAATAAAGAACGTATGGTGCGGGTCGCTGAATATAGCCGTGACTGTTTACGTAATCTACGTCGTGATATCGGCATCTCTTATGAAAACCGTTCTAAAGGAACGTTGCAGATTTTCCGTAAGGAAGCACAGCTCGATGCAGTGCAACGTGATATCGAAGTGCTGAAAGAAACCGGCGTGGATTTTGAGTTGCTGGATCGTGAGCAGCTAGCCAAAGTTGAACCGGCACTGGCAGAAGCTAAAGATAAACTGGTGGGTGGTTTGCATCTGCCAAATGATGAAACCGGTGATTGCTACCTGTTTACCAATGCACTGGCCAATTACGCCAAAGGCATGGGCGTACAATTCAAGTTTAACCAGCATGTTGAAAAACTGCTATTTGAAGGCGACCAGATTAAAGGTGTACTGGTCAATGGTCAGGTGTTGACCGCAGATAGATATGTGCTGGCTTTCGGCAGCTATTCCCGTGATTTTCTGAAGCCGTTACACCTGGATCTGCCGGTATATCCAGTCAAAGGTTATTCATTGACCATTCCAATTGTGGATCAGACTCATGCACCACAATCGACTGTGCTGGATGAAACTTACAAGATTGCATTGACTCGTTTTGATCAGCGCATCCGTGTCGGTGGTATGGCAGAGCTAACAGGCTTTAATTTGGGCCTGAATGAGGATCGCCGTGCAACCTTGGAAATGGTCACTCGTGACCTGTTCCCGGGTGGTGACATGGCGCAGGCCAGTTTCTGGACCGGCTTGCGTCCAATGACTCCAGATAGCACACCAATTATTGGACCGACACGCTTTAACAATCTGTTCCTGAATACCGGACACGGTACGCTGGGCTGGACCATGGCATGTGGCTCAGGAAAGCTGATCAGTGATTTGGTACTGGGCCAAGCACCTGAAATTAGTACTGAAGGCTTGTCGCTGAATCGTTATCAGCAGGTTGCTTAAGCTTTTAAGGATTATCAGTTTCAGGGAAGAAATTTATGTCACGTCCAATACACGCGGTGATTCATCAACAGGCATTGCAACATAACCTGCAAGTTGCACGTTCCTGCGCACCTCAAAGCCAGGTCTTTGCAGTAGTTAAAGCTGATGCCTATGGGCACGGCATAGAGCGGGTTTATGCCGCATTAAAAAGTGCTGATGGTTTTACCTTTCTGGATCTTGCTGAAGGAAAGCGTTTGCGTGCCTTGGGCTGTGACAAGCCCTTATTGTTACTGGAAGGCATTTTTGGCCTTGAGGATTTATTCGACTGCGCCAAGTATGAGATGGGTTTTGCAATTCATGCCCAGCATCAACTGGAATGGTTAAAAACCTTTGTCCAATTACAGCCAGACGTACAGTTTGATGTCTTTTTAAAAATGAATAGCGGAATGAACCGGCTCGGTTTTTTACCTGAGCAGTATTCTTCCGCTTTTCAGGAATTAAAAAATATTCAGCAAGTACGCTCTATCAGTCATATGACACATTTTTCCGATGCGGATGGCATGCGACTTGGACAGGAGGGTATTGAACATCAACAACTGGTCTTTATCGAAACCATTCAAAATCTGCCGGGCAAAACCTCGCTCAGCAATAGTGCTGCCATTCTGCGCCATCATCAGCATATACAGTCAGATATTGTACGTAGCGGTATCATGCTTTACGGCAGTTCACCTGACTATCCCGCCCATACGATTGATCACTGGAACTTAAAGCCGACCATGAGTCTGCGTAGCGAACTGATCGCGATTCAGCAGGTTCGCGCAGGAGACAGCATTGGTTATGGCTCTACTTTTATAGTTGGGCAGGATATGCAGATTGGAATTGTGGCCTGTGGTTATGCGGATGGTTATCAGCGAATCACACAAACTGGAACACCAGTTTTGGTAGATGGGATTCGAACCCAAACGATCGGTCGCGTCAGTATGGATATGCTGGCGGTTGATTTAGATTCTGTCCCGGATGCACAGATTGGTAGCGAAGTTGTGCTGTGGGGACAATCCATTCACGGCACAGTATTACCGATTGATGAAGTAGCCGCGGGTTCGGGTACGGTTGGCTATGAGCTGATGTGTGCCATCACCCAACGTGTGCCCGTGCAGATTGAAAGTTTAAGATTAAACAAATATTAGAAATAAGAGAGGATAAAATTATGACGGAACATATAGATATTCAGCGTTTGAACAGCAATCAGGTGATGAGTGCTGTCACCATTCACAATCAAACCGTGTATTTATCAGGACAGGTGCCGGACAGCACCAGTCTAGATATTCGTGGTCAAACGCGTGAAGTGCTCATGAAGATTGATCAACTCCTTAAACTGGCAGGTACAGACAAAAGCCGTCTGTTATCTGCACAGCTCTTTGTTAAAAACCTGGAAGACTTTCAAACCGTCAATGCGCTCTGGATTGAATGGCTCGAGGGAGGTGGTACACCAGCACGCGCAACCATTCAGGCGGATTTGGTGAATCCCGCCTGGTTAATTGAAATTGCAGTGATTGCAGCGCTCCCTTAAGTTGTTTCAGATTTTTATATCTCCCAACTTGATTTTGTAAGCACATCTGGTCTGATCATTTAATTTATTAAATGAAACTGCATCTGTAATCAGGATTTCAGGAAGAAATCCGATCAGATGAGCGAGGGCCTGATGTGAAAAAGGAACCGAATATGAATACAGCCTCTTCTAAAGATGATGCATCATCATCTCCCCATGAATTACAGCGAAAGCTCTCTAACCGCCATTTGCAGTTAATTGCCATTGGTGGTGCCATTGGCACAGGCCTGTTTATGGGTTCTGGTAAAACGATTGCACTGGCAGGGCCTTCAATCTTGTTTATCTACATGATTATTGGAGCCATGTTCTTTTTCCTGATGCGTGCATTAGGGGAAATCCTGTTATCCAATTTGCACTATAAATCCTTCATTGATATGGCGCATGACCTGATTGGTCCGGGGGCTGGCTATTATATTGGCTGGTCGTACTGGCTGGGCTGGATTCTGGTCGGCATTGCTGACTTAGCGGCAATTATCAATTATCTAAATTTCTGGCTGCCGCCCGACATGACCTTTACACCCATGGGGCAGGCCATGATCAGTGCTGGCTGTGTATTGCTGGTACTAGGAATTAACCTGCTGACCGTGAAGCTGTTTGGTGAAATCGAGTTCTGGTTCGCCCTGATTAAAATCTTGGCGATTTTGGGCCTGATTGCGATTGGCGGATATATGATCTTCAGCGACTTCCAGGCACCAAGTGGTTCGGCTGCCAGCCTGACCAATGTCTGGGCCTATGATGGTATGTTCCCTAAGGGCACAATGGGCTTTCTGGCTGGTTTTCAGATTGCAATGTTTGCTTTCGTAGGTGTAGAGCTGCTGGGTACGATGGCGGCTGAAACCAAGGATCCGGAAAAGAACTTGCCTAAAGCAGTGAATGCGATTCCTACACGGATCATCCTGTTCTATGTATTGTCTCTGCTGGTGATTATGTCTGTAACACCGTGGGTAGAAATTCCTGCTGATCAAAGTCCTTTTGTGACTCTTTTCTTGCATGCGGGTATTCCCGTATCAGCCATTATCATGAATCTGGTGGTGCTGTCTTCTGTAATGTCTTCCATGAACAGTGGCGTGTTCTCTACCAGCCGGATGCTGTTTGGTCTGGCACGTGATGGCCAGGCACCCCAGGCTTTGGCTGAGCTTTCAAGTCGCGCAGTTCCGGCTAAAGGTCTGTTATTTTCCTGTGCCTTTATCATGGCGGGTGCAGCTTTCCAGTATTTTGTGCCGAACACGATGGAAGCCTTTACGCTGGCCAGCTCACTCTGTGTGATTCTGTTTATCAGTATCTGGGGGCTGATTATGGTGTGTTATATCCGTTACCGTAAACAGCAACCTGAAAAACATGCCACTTCGACCTTCAAAATGCCGGGCGGAATCTGGATGTCCTATCTGGTGCTGATCTTCTTGTTCTTTGCATTAGTTATTTTAAGTCTGGAAGCAGATACCATGAAAGCACTGATGATTAGTCCGCTGTGGTTGGTGATTCTGTTTACTACCTATCATACTTTGTATAAACCACGTCTTCGTAAACATCAGCAAATTCTCTCCGGAGAATAAAGTGCAGACATAAAAAATCCCCGATCAATCGGGGATTTTTTAATTTTAGGGAATTTTAGAAAGTAGGTTTTACCACCACTAAAATCACCACAGCAAATAAAATCAGCGTTGGCATTTCATTAAAGAAGCGCCAGAACTTGTGTGACTTGTAATGGGCATTTTCCATCAGTTTCTTACGATAATAACCACATATCAAATGGTAAATGACTAGCAAGCCAACCAGGCCGACTTTCAGATAGAACCATAAGGCTTCATGGTAATGACGCGTTGCATCACCCCAATCGACTAGAAAGTGTGCTGTTATCAGCGTGGCGACCATGGCTGGCCACATAATCCCGCGATACAGCTTGCGTTCCATAATTTCAAAGCGTTGATGACTTACGACATCTTCACTCATGGCATGGTAGACATAAAGCCGTGGCAGATAGAACAAAGCAGCGAACCAGCAAACCACAGCAATAATATGTAATGCTTTTACCCACAAGAAAGCATCAGAAGGAGCATCCATCAAGTCACCCTAAAATGGGCGGCTTAGCCTTCCCATTTTTTGAAAACGAGACAAGCATTTACGCCGCCGAAACCGAAACTGTTACTCATCACAGTATTCAATTTTGCGTCACGTTTTTCAAGTACGATATCAAATGGTTTTGCGCCTTCATCCAGTTCAGTCACGTTGATGTTTGGTGCAATAAAGTCATTTTGCATCATCAGGATAGAGTAGATTGCTTCCTGTACACCTGCAGCACCTAAGCTGTGACCTGTCATAGATTTAGTTGAGCTGAGTGGAGGAACCTGACCTTCACCGAAGGCACGTGCCATGGCTTTAAGTTCAGTAACGTCACCCGCTGGAGTAGAAGTACCATGTGTATTCACATAGTCAATTTTATCTACGCCATGCTGTTTAGCTTCTTCTAGAGCCATCAGGATACAACGTGTTGCACCTTCGCCAGATGGAGCAACCATGTCAGCACCATCAGAGTTAGCTGCATAAGCCACAACTTCAGCCAGAATATTCGCGCCACGTGCCTGAGCATGTTCCAGTGACTCAAGCACCACAAAACCGCCACCACCAGCAATCACGAAACCGTCACGGTCTGCTGAATATGGACGAGAAGCTGTTTCAGGTGTGTCGTTGTATTTAGAGCACAATGCACCCATCGCATCGAATAGCAGGCTTTGAGACCAGTGATCTTCTTCACCACCACCGGCAAGCATTAGATCCTGTTTACCCAGTTGGATCAGGTTGTAAGCATAACCAATGGCATCGGCAGAAGTTGCACAAGCACTAGTAATCGAGTGTGCAATCCCTTGTAATTTAAATGCCACACCGACGTTCGCAGTAATGGTATTTGACATGTTGCGTGGGACGAAGAATGGACCGACTTTGCGTGCGCCTTTTTCTTCCAGCAATTTTGTCATTTCTACTACAGATGCTGTCGAGTTGCCGCCTGAACCACCGGCAATACCATAACGTGGATTATTCGCCAGATCTTCCTGTTTTAAGCCAGCATGTTCAACAGCAGCCACCGCAGCATTGTAGGCATACATCGCACAAACGCCCATAAAGCGTTTCAGCTTACGGTCAATACCATCAAAATCCTGTTCAGCAGCAGCGCTAACATGGCTCTTGAAATTCAGTTCAGCATAAGTCGGATTAAAACGTGTTCCTGAAATCCCGTTTTGTAAAGAGTGATTCACATCCTCTAATGTATTACCAATGCACGAGTTAATACCCATACCAGTGATGACAACACGTTTCATCTACAGATCCTTATAGTTTATCTCTGGGGCAGCGGGAGATATCTGGCGTTGATAAGACAGCAAAATATAGCGCTAACCCCTATTTCACAATGCAGAACATCATAGCAGAAAGATTTTTGAAATCTTATGGCAAATGTTATGCCGTGTGACAGTAGGTTGAATTTATAAAGTACTGTGTAGAGCTTTTACTAAATGAAACAGAATAAGGTTGAGATAAATGCTGACTACACCTAGTATTTATACCAAATACAAGCACGTGCATGCTGAGGTAAAAAATGGTAAATGCTAATAATAAACAATCTAATGGTCTGATTTCGAATGCCTTTGGAGTGGCGAAAAAGTTCAGTTCAACAGGTTTGGAACTGCTAAATCATGTTGCACCAGATTCTGTGACTAAAACCTTCAATACTGATCATGCTGTTGATGGCTCGGCAAAAGTCAAAAGCCCTTTTGCTTCAAAAAAATATGAAAATCCCAAAGACATGCTACGCGAACATCTTCCAAATGTTTCCCGTCAGTTGCTGGGCCGTCGTTTTAATACCGTGAATAATGTCGCGCATTTTGTTTCTCCCCAGCTGGCCGACAAAGTATCTGACTACTTTTATAATCACCTGAATCAGTTCAGCAACCAGATGAGTTCGGTTGATGCCATCCTGAATGAAGCTGGGGCGAAGGATCTGGAAGAACTAACTCAGGACACTACGCGTTCACAACGCATTTCTCAGGCGTTTGCCGAGCAAAATAAATGGATGGCGACGGTACAAGGCGCTGTAAGTGGCATCACTGGCGTATTGGGAACCGCGATTGATATTCCAGCTTCTTTGCTGATGGCACTGCGTACAATTTATCAAGTGGGACGCTCTTATGGTTTTGACCTGAGCAAGGAAGACGATCAGGAAATCGTACAGCATATCTTTAGACAGATTGATCTCAGTCTGATTGCAGAAAAACAGGCGCTGTTGATGGGGCTTAAAGCGCTGAGCAGTACTTTGAAAACACATGACCTTTCCCAGTTGCAGACTATGCTTGGATCAAGCAATGATGTGGAAACACTGAAAAAATGGCTCAGCAATCAGGATGGTAGCATGAAGTGGGAATGGATGAACCATTTCCCGAAACTGTCTTTATTAGAGCAGTTAACCAAACTGACTCCATTGGCGAGTGCAGGGATTGGCGCAGTCTATAGTCATCGCTTTGTGAATGATGTGAACCAGAAAGCACAAGAAGTATTCTCTCATGCCCGTCAGTATCTACAGCAGCATCAGGATCTAGGTTTGTCGCCATATGCTGCCTATGAAAAAGCCGTTGACCTGCTCCAGCAGGCGACCCCGAAGCTGATGGAAAATCTTGATCATTCAGCCGCTGATAAAGATAAGCCAATTCTGGATAAAGAAATCCCAATTGAAGGCAATCAAACTATCAAGCAAGTCAAACTGGTTAAGAAAGATCAGGAAAGCTTGAGCCCGGAAGAAGCTGAAGTGAAAAAAGATGAAAAGGTCAGTGAAGGTCTGGATGAATTGACCGATAAACTGGTTGAACACGCCGATGCTAAACAGGAACAAAAACCGGCTATTCCAAAAGATTCTTTTGATGCAGATGCAGCACTGGAAGAAGAGCTCGGCTTGCAGGAAAATGACACAGAAATGTTACAGGCAGCCGCTGAAGAAGAGACGGATACAAACAAGCCTGAAAACTCCGAGACTGCAGACAAACAAACGCAAGCTGAGGAAACTACGGAAGATGTTGCAAAAAATGCTGCCACGAAATCGAAAAAATAAGTGATTTTCGCCATAAAATAAACGCTTAAAGTCGAGATGCGATCGTATTTTGCCTGACTCCGGCATATTGACCGATTTTGCATCTTGACATACAATTGCATGCCCTCAAAAAGTAGTATTTTTTTGGGGCTTTTTATTAACGGGAGAATTGCCACATGGCAACAACAAATCAGTTGATCCGTAAGGGTCGTACGACTTTAGTTGAAAAATCTAAAGTTCCTGCGTTGAAGGCTTGTCCACAGCGCCGTGGTGTTTGTACACGTGTTTACACAACTACACCTAAAAAACCTAACTCAGCAATGCGTAAAGTTTGCCGTGTTCGCTTAACTTCAGGTTTCGAAGTTTCTAGCTACATCGGTGGTGAAGGCCATAACCTACAAGAGCACAGTGTTGTTCTTATCCGTGGTGGTCGTGTTAAAGACTTACCAGGTGTACGTTACCATACCGTTCGTGGTTCTTTAGACTGTGCTGGTGTTAAAGATCGTAACCAAGCTCGTTCTAAATACGGTACTAAACGTCCTAAGAAATAATCTTTTGAGATTAAGTTCTTATTTCGCTAGAACTGCAATCCTTTATCGTCTCGCTTGTCTGATTTCTGCATTTAATTTTGTGAAAATTCAAGCGACGTGTAGTAAGGCCAGCGAATGCACACGACACTTTGTGCTACTGCTGGATTAACCTGAAGTGTCATATTTATAGGTAGTTTTAAAATGCCAAGACGTCGCGTAGTCGCTGCTCGTGAAATCCTTCCGGATCCTAAGTTCAGCAGCCAAACAATCGCTAAATTCATGAACCACGTAATGCAAGATGGTAAAAAATCTATTGCTGAAAGTATCGTTTACGGTGCTTTAGACCGCGTTCAAGAAAAATCTAAAGTAGACCCAGTTGAATTTTTCGAGACTACTCTTGAAAAAGTTCGTCCTATGGTCGAAGTAAAAGCACGCCGTGTTGGTGGTGCTACATACCAGGTACCTATGGAAGTGCGCCCATCCCGTCGTACTGCCTTGGCTATGCGTTGGTTAGTAGATGCTGCTGCTAAGCGTTCTGAAAAAACTATGGCTTTACGTCTTGCTGGTGAGTTGCTTGATGCAGCTGAAGGCAAAGGCGCAGCGGTTAAAAAACGTGAAGATGTGCACCGTATGGCTGAAGCCAACAAAGCCTTCTCTCACTATCGCTTCTAAGCGGTTAAAACAGCCCCTATTCAGGAGGATGATGAGCCAGTTTTCGCTGTTTTGTCATCGAATCGCTTTAAGCTGCCCAGCAGCTTAAAGCGTCCTGTTTTAAACAACAAAATTTAGGAATGCAAGAAATCATGGCTCGTCAAACCCCAATTTCTCGTTATCGTAATATTGGTATTTCTGCGCACATCGATGCGGGTAAGACCACAACTACTGAACGTATCTTGTTCTACACAGGTGTATCTCACAAAATTGGTGAAGTACATGATGGTGCAGCAACAATGGACTGGATGGAGCAAGAGCAAGAACGTGGTATTACCATTACTTCTGCTGCTACCACTACATTCTGGTCAGGTATGTCTAAGCAGTTCCCAGAACACCGTATCAACGTAATTGATACCCCGGGACACGTTGACTTCACAATCGAAGTTGAGCGTTCTATGCGTGTTCTTGATGGTGCATGTATGGTTTACTGTGCTGTAGGTGGTGTACAACCTCAGTCTGAAACTGTATGGCGTCAAGCTAACAAATACCAAGTGCCTCGTTTAGCATTCGTGAACAAGATGGACCGTACTGGTGCAAACTTCTTCCGTGTTGTTGAACAAATGAAAACACGTCTTGGTGCGCACCCTGTACCTGTAGTAATCCCTGTTGGCGCTGAAGAAAACTTCCAAGGCGTTATCGACCTGATCGAAATGAAAGCGATCATTTGGGACGAAGCTTCACAAGGTATGAAGTTCGAGTACGGCGAAATCCCTGCTGACCTTCAAGAAACTGCTGAAGAATGGCGTACAAACATGGTTGAAGCTGCTGCTGAAGCTTCTGAAGAGTTAATGGACGAATACCTGAATAATGGTGATTTGACTAAAGAACAAATCGTTGCTGGTCTACGTATTCAAACATTGGCTTGTGAAATTCAACCAATGCTTTGTGGTACAGCGTTCAAAAACAAAGGTGTTCAACGTATGTTGGACGCAGTAATTGAATTCTTGCCATCACCTACAGAAGTTAAAGCGATCGAAGGTATCCTTGACGACAAAGCTGAAACTAAAGCGACTCGTGAAGCATCTGACGAAGAACCGTTCTCTGCGTTAGCGTTCAAAATCATGAACGACAAATTCGTAGGTAACTTAACTTTCGTACGTGTTTACTCTGGTGTTCTTAAACAAGGTGACTCTGTTTATAACCCGGTTAAATCTAAACGTGAACGTATCGGCCGTATCGTGCAAATGCACGCGAACGATCGTCAAGACGTTGAAGAAATCCGTGCTGGTGACATCGCTGCGTGTGTAGGTCTTAAAGACGTAACTACTGGTGATACACTATGTGATGAGAAAAACATCATCACTCTAGAACGTATGGAATTCCCAGAGCCAGTAATCGCATTGGCTGTTGAACCAAAAACTAAAGCTGACCAAGAAAAAATGTCTATCGCTTTAGGTCGTTTGGCTAAGGAAGATCCATCATTCCGCGTTCGTACTGACGAAGAATCTGGTCAAACAATTATTGCTGGTATGGGTGAGCTTCACCTTGACATCATCGTTGACCGTATGAAACGTGAATTCAACGTTGAAGCGAACATTGGTAAACCAATGGTTGCTTACCGCGAAACAATCAAAAAGACTGTTGAGCAAGAAGGTAAGTTCGTACGTCAAACTGGTGGTAAAGGTAAATTCGGTCACGTATACGTACGTTTAGAACCGCTTGATCCTGAAGCTGGTAAAGAATACGAATTCGCTGAAGAAGTTGTAGGTGGTGTGGTACCTAAAGAATTCTTCGGTGCAGTTGACAAAGGTATCCAAGAACGTATGAAGAATGGTGTCCTTGCTGGTTATCCAGTAGTTGGCATCAAAGCGACATTGTTCGACGGTTCTTACCATGATGTCGACTCTGACGAATTATCGTTCAAGATGGCTGGTTCTTATGCCTTCCGTGACGGTTTCATGAAAGCAGATCCTGTTCTTCTTGAACCTATCATGAAAGTTGAAGTAGAAACTCCAGAAGACTACATGGGCGATATCATGGGTGACTTAAACCGTCGTCGTGGTATGGTTCAGGGTATGGACGATTTACCTGGTGGTACTAAAGCAATTAAAGCTGAAGTTCCACTTGCTGAGATGTTTGGTTACGCAACTCATATGCGTTCTATGTCTCAAGGTCGTGCGACTTACTCTATGGAATTTGCTAAATATGCTGAAACTCCACGTAACGTGGCTGACGGCATCATTTCTAAGTTCCAGTCTGGCGGTAAAAAAGGTGACGACGAGTAATCTTTCGATTACTATAAGCCCAAACTAATTCATAGTTAAAAACCAAGCGCTCATGCAGTGATCCTGCATGAGCAGTTCAAAAAGGAAGATCTCATGGCTAAGGCTAAGTTCGAACGTAATAAGCCACACGTTAACGTGGGCACAATCGGTCACGTTGACCATGGTAAAACAACTTTAACAGCTGCGATTGCAACTGTATGTGCTAAAAAATTCGGTGGTGAAGCGAAAGACTACGCTGCAATCGACTCTGCACCAGAAGAAAAAGCACGTGGTATTACAATTAATACTTCACACGTAGAATACGATTCTCCAACTCGTCACTACGCTCACGTAGACTGCCCGGGCCACGCCGATTATGTTAAAAACATGATTACTGGTGCTGCTCAGATGGACGGCGCGATCCTTGTATGTGCTGCGACTGACGGTCCAATGCCACAAACTCGTGAACACATCCTGCTTTCTCGTCAGGTAGGTGTACCTTACATCGTTGTATTCTTGAACAAATGCGACCTTGTAGACGACGAAGAGCTTCTTGAACTGGTTGAAATGGAAGTTCGTGAACTTCTTTCTACTTACGACTTCCCAGGTGATGACACTCCTGTAATCCGTGGTTCAGCACTTGCTGCACTTAACGGTGAAGCTGGTCAATACGGTGAAGACGCAGTTGTAGCTCTTGTTGAAGCGCTTGACTCTTACATCCCAGAACCAGAACGTGCAATCGACCAAGCATTCTTGATGCCAATCGAAGACGTATTCTCAATTTCTGGTCGTGGTACAGTTGTAACTGGCCGTGTTGAAACTGGTATCATCAAAGTTGGTGAAGAAGTTGAAATCGTAGGTATCAAAGACACAGTTAAGACTACTGTAACTGGCGTTGAAATGTTCCGTAAACTTCTTGACGAAGGCCGTGCTGGTGAGAACTGTGGTATCTTGCTTCGTGGTACTAAACGTGAAGACGTACAACGTGGTCAAGTACTTGCTAAACCAGGTTCTATCAAACCGCACACTAAATTCGATGCAGAAGTATACGTACTTTCTAAAGACGAAGGTGGTCGTCACACTCCATTCCTTAACGGTTACCGTCCACAGTTCTACTTCCGTACAACTGACGTAACTGGCGCAATTTCTTTGAAAGAAGGCGTTGAAATGGTTATGCCTGGTGACAACGTAGAAATGTCAGTAGAACTAATCCACCCAATCGCAATGGACCCAGGTCTACGTTTTGCGATCCGTGAAGGTGGTCGTACAGTTGGTGCTGGTGTAGTTGCTAAAGTAACTGCATAATCGCTGATTGTGTAAAAAAAAGTGTCCCTTTGGGACGCTTTTTTTATATCTGTAAATTTAACTTACTTATTTTCAAGCATATTTAAATTGTCTAACAATATATTTACAAGCTGTCCTTAAGTGATATTTCACTGACCTTATCTGCCCTTATGTGAAAAATTCAACGCAGTAATATAACTATAAGAATTTTAATAATTAGATTTCAGCTCTATATAGAACTGATGGGAGTAAGTGTATGAATGCTCAAGTGAAAATTACCAACCGTGCAGGCGCAAGTTTTCCGGTACGTCGTATGAGTTTTGATTTTGATCAAGTGCCAGAGTACTGGATGAATGGTTCAGCAGGACTGACTCACTTTATGACTGCACTCTCTGCATTATTCCCGGCAGGCGAAAAATTCTTTATTGATTCTGTTCGCGCTGTACGTCAGCATCCAGCAATTAAAGACAATGAAGCATTGCAAAAAGAAATTTCTGCCTTTATTGGTCAGGAAGCCATGCATACCCAGGAACATGTTGGCTTTAATGCCTCAGCGCAACGCCATGGCCATGACGTTGAGAGGCTAGATCATTATACTGACCGAGTCATTCAAACTGCACGCAAAATCTTTGCGGCAGTCGGTAAGCCAGTTGGTATTACCCAGGAAATGGTCGACCTCACTGCGACGACTGCACTAGAACATTTTACTGCGACCATTGCATCTCAGTTACTAACCAATCAGCATATTCAGGAATTGATGAAAGATGACACCATGAAAACCATGTGGCTCTGGCATGCAATTGAAGAGAATGAACATAAGGCCGTGGCCTATGATGTATTCGAAGGTGTTTTTGGTAAAGGTTTAAAATCTTATCTACTGCGTACCACTTCACTGGTTGCAGCGATGGTCACGCTATTCTTTGTACAAAGCTACTTCGTATTACGTTTATTGAAAGAAGACCTTCAGTTAAGCCTTCAATCTTTAAAAGAAATCTATACTTATGGTTATAGTCCATCTAAAGGAATTATTACCGGTATGGGCAAAGAAATGTTGATGTACTTTAAACCTGGTTTTCATCCAAATGATCATGACACCCATAGCTTATTGCAAAGCTGGAAACAAAAACTGGGCCTTTAATTTGAAACTAAATTAAAAGACTGAAGAGCAACCTAAGTTGCTCTTTTTTTTGCTCGATTTTTTAAATAAAGTTTTTATAATGCGAAGGTTAATTCTAGATAAGATGAACGAAGATGATTCGTTTGATGCAAGCTGCGGATGTACCAGCCGTTGCCAAGATTGAAACCAAAGTACAATCCCATCCCTGGACCTTTAAACAATTTGAAGATGCTGTTACTGCCTATCAAAGCACTGTGATTGAGCAGGCAGGGCAGGTCGTAGGGTTCTGCATTTTACAGCCAGTGCTGGATGAAGCCAATTTATTACTGATGGCGATTGATCCTGCGCAACAGGGTAAGGGATTGGGTTATCAGCTATTAGATGAATCCATCCAGTTGCTGAAAAATAGTCCAGTACAAATCTTTCTGGAAGTACGTGAAAGCAATACTGCTGCAATTAAACTGTATGAAAAAACCGGTTTTCATCAGATTGACCTGCGCAAGAACTATTATCCGAATACGAATGGCACTCGGGAACATGCCATTATTATGGTGAAGTCTTGTACTGACGATTTTGCCAGCTTGTTTAAATAATATTCCGGCTCTTATTTGACGAATAACTTACTTGATGATGGGATTATTCCATCCGCTAGGCAAAGTCGTCATCAAGGAGTTTCCCAGATGTTCAATCTCCACCGGGGTAAGGGTGCGGTTTAATCGGCGCCATTGCCCGTCGATCAATAATTCAAGTGGCAGGTATTGAGACTTGTAATTCATTTTGGCTGAATGTGGAACCCAGTAGCCTAGATAGACAAACTGCAAACCAAGTTTTTGAGTGTGTTCAATCTGTTTCAGAATTGCAAAGGCACCAAGGGAACGGCGGTTCTCATCAGGTTCAAAGAAAGTATACACCGCTGAAACGCCATCATCGAGCAGGTCACAAGTCGATACACTGATCAGACGATCATCTTTCCATAATTCCAGAAAGAAACTATCGGTACAGCTTTGCAGTAAAAACTTTTCGAACTGGTCACGGCTAGGTGGATACATATCACCATCTGCATGGCGTTCATTAATATAACGTTCATAGAGGGCATAATGTATATCTGTGGCCTGTTCAGGATGGGTAATTTTAACCGTCAAATCCTGATTACGTTTCCAGGCTTTTTTTTGCGAGCTGTTCATCTGAAATTCATGAACAGGAATACGTGAAGATAAACATTGGCGGCACAGGTGGCATTCAGGCCGATAGACAAAATCACCACTACGACGGAAACCGGTACGAGAAAGTTCGGACAGCGTGACTACATCAATACGATGCGCTGGATCAAGAAAAACCATGCGCGCGGACTTATTTGGCAGATAGCTACAGTCATGCGGTGGCGTAATATAATACTGTAAATCGTTCAGCAGGGACTGTGGTTGATAAGAGTTCATAACAAGTGCCCTCTGTTATTTTCATTCACTTAATCGCGCAGACTGCGCTATTGTTTTACTTGAAAATACACCGTCTTGATACTTTTTCCAATTGATCGCAGGCTGTTTTATCACATCTTGTAACGATTTAAGATATGTATGGCGAGAAATTGTACAGGCGCCTAGACTCATCAAGTGATCATTCACCAATTGACAGTCAATCCAGGGCAACTGATTTTCTCTGCCAATCAGCATTAATGTATAGAAAGCCATTTTAGAAACATCGGTTTGGGTACTGAACATGGATTCACCAAAGCAGCCCTTGCCGATAGTCACCCCATAGAGTCCACCTACTACGCGATCTTCATCCCAAACCTCAATACTATAACCATAACCCGCATCGAACAGATCGCAATAACCTTGAATGATCTCTTCACTAATCCAGGTTTCATCTGCATAAGCGCGAGGCAATGAGCAGGAACGGATCACTCTTTCAAAAGCATGATTCACCGTAATTTTATAATCCTGCTTTTTCATGCTTCGAAGTAGCGATTTGCTTGGATGATAATCCTCTGGCCGGATAATGCAGCGTGGTTCCGGACTCCACCAACAGATCGGATCACCTTCAGAAAACCAGGGAAACAGACCATGGGTATAGGCCTCATACAAAGTAGAAGGGGAGAGGTCTGCACCGATACAAATCAGGCCTTCGCCTTCAAGATCCGCTTCTTCAGGATTGGGGAAAATGTACTGTGAAGGAGGAAGAAGATGCATGCAGAATCCTGATCTTGTAATAGACTGTTTTTATCATACATAAAAAAACCGCCCATGATGGACGGTCTTTTTATTTTCGCTGCTTAGTCTAATTTGCCCATGGCATCAAGATATTTTTCTGCATCCAGTGCCGCCATACAGCCTGAACCTGCAGAAGTAATCGCCTGACGATAGATACTGTCTGCAATATCGCCTGCAGCAAATACACCTGGGATAGAAGTTTGAGTGGCATTGCCCGCGGTACCGCTTTGAACCTGAATATAGCCATCACGCAGTTCTAGCTGGCCTTCAAACATGGTGCTATTTGGTTTATGACCAATAGCAACAAACAGACCCGAAACTTCAACATCCTGAGTTGAATCATCTTGAGTAGATTTTAAACGCACCGCAGTGACGCCAGTGGTATCACCCAACACTTCTTCTACCTGATGATTCCAGATAATACTGATTTTGCCTTCTTTTTCTTTTTCAAAAAGATGGTCTTGCAGGATTTTTTCAGAACGTAGCGTGTCACGACGATGGACCAGAGTCACATGAGAAGCGATGTTAGAGAGATATAACGCTTCTTCAACAGCGGTATTACCACCGCCTACAACCATCACTTTTTGTTCTTTATAGAAGAAACCGTCACAGGTTGCACACGCGCTCACGCCTTGACCCATAAATGCAGCTTCTGATTCCAGACCCAGGTATTGCGCAGTTGCGCCAGTACAAATGATCAGGGCATCACAAGTAAATTCTTCCATATCGCCTTTGAGAACGAATGGACGAACGTTAAGGTCAACTTCATTGATATGATCATAGACAATTTCAGTACCAAAACGTTCTGCATGAGCCTGCATACGTTCCATTAAAGCTGGACCGGTCAGACCCTCAGGATCGCCAGGCCAGTTATCTACTTCAGTCGTTGTGGTTAATTGACCGCCCAGTTGCAGACCTGCAATCAGGGTAGGTTTTAAGTTTGCACGCGCTGCATAGACTGCTGCGCTATAGCCAGCAGGGCCAGAACCTAAAATAATCAGTCGTGAGTGACGTGCGCTCATTCGCTGTATCCTTTTTTATTTAGAAATTTATTGAATTATACGTGAAACTGTATAACAGTGGTGTGAGATTAAAGTCGATATTATTGATCATCGAAATCGATTTAGGCTATATAGAAGAAGTACACAATAATGCATCTTTTTTGATGCAACAGGTGCATAATATGCATTTTATTGCGACGCTTTTTTTGAAGCATACCAGCAAAAGAATATTCATGAAGAATTGGTTACAGGACAGTATATGACAGCGGTGTCGAGTGCCTATGCACAGCGCTTAGTAATGACATTATTTTTAGTCTCATTTGGGATTTATCTGTTTCTTGCAACAGTGACCTATACACCATTTGATCCGGGGTGGATGCATATCTCTAGTGATACGCAGACAGTTTCAAATGCGAGTGGGGTTGCGGGGGCCTGGATTTCAGACCTGTTATTTGGCTTTCTCGGCTGGGCAAGCCTGCTGATCCCTGTGTATCTGTTTATGGAAGCAATCCAGGTCTGGTGGCCGCGCAGCTTCCTGAACCGTCCATTCCGTTATGCTGCCCAATTCTTCCTGTTATTGACCACATCAGCATTGCTGTTTCTATTCTGGCAAGTTCCAGCTGATACGCTGGACAATTCTTCAGGCGGCATTATTGGCTATGAGCTGGGCCAAAGTCTTGAACAATTACTAACTGTCTATGGCGCAGCTTTTTTCTTGCTTGTGCTTTGGGTGGTTCTGTTTACCTTGGCATTTGGTGTGAAATGGAACAAGACCTGGAGCAGTCTCAAGGCAACGCCTGCTTATCTGCAAGACCTGTTCTACCGTAATGTGCCAGAAGGTATGTCGGATTTTGACCGTACTGCACCTGTTATTAAAAAAGAAGCAGTAAAAACAGCTGCCAAAAAAGTGACAGTACCAGTCACTGCCGCACCTGAACATAATCTGGTAGAAGTCGATCCTGTAGTTCGCGATCATGTCGCTGAGCGCCTGTTTGAGGATTTTGCAGATAAAGAATCACACCAGCCTCACCACTATGAAGAAGATATCTCTGAACCTGTACAGGCATCAGTTACAGAACCTGTTCAGGAAGCACCGCGAACAGCAGAGCCGGATCGTGTGGTGGCAACAGGAGAGGTGTGGCGTGCGTTACATTCCAATGAAGACCAGCGTCACAAGCAGGATATCGATGCTTTACTTAAAGCTGCAGAAGAAGAGCAGGCCGAATTTTCTCCTGACGCATTTGCAGCTACACCAACAAATCACAGTGCTCATGAAGTGATATCATCCGCTACAGCTAAGAATAATCTGGACTGGGATGATGATGAAATTTTTGATGAGTTATTGGCAGCAGTTCCGCAAGGTAAAACCGCAACGGATGTGCATAGCCCGTTCAATTCAGCAGCAGCTGAAAAATCCCTCAGAATTGTAGAAGATGCTGGAACGGTCAGTTCCACTGCTGCTCCGCTCATGGCTGCACATGCGGTTAAAAATACCAGCCTGGAAGCGGATTTTGATGATCTGGATGACTTGCTGGTTGAAGCTGATGAGCCAAAACCCGCACCTGTACGTGCATCAAGCTATGCCCAGTCTTCTGCTTTTGTTCAGGCACCGATTCAGCGTGTAGAGACAACAGCTCAAACCGCAGCGACTAATGCAGCAGTTCGGGAAGCATTGTCCAAAGAAGAATTTATTGAAGCTTGGCATGAAACTGCCGGTAAGCCCCAGGAGGAAGACGAGTTTGACTTCGATGCGCCACTGACGGATGCCGCTGGTCGTCCAATGTCACGTGCTATGCAGGTCGCTGAGCGCCGTAAAGACCTGTCACCATTGCCGGGTCTGGAATTGCTGGATAAAGTTGATCCGAACAAAAAAGTGAATTTCACTGAAGAACAATTATCCCGTTTATCAGAACTTCTGGAAATCAAACTTCAGGAATTTAACGTTAAAGCCAAAGTAGTCGAAGCTCAACCAGGTCCAGTCGTGACACGTTTTGAACTGGACCTTGCACCTGGTGTGAAAGCTTCCAAAGTCACTAATATTTCACGTGACTTGGCCCGTTCGATGTCAATGGCTTCAGTACGTGTAGTCGAAGTTATTCCAGGTAAGCCTTATATCGGTATTGAAGTTCCGAACAGCAGCCGTGAAATGGTGCGTTTGATTGAACTGGTACAGATTCCAAAATTCAATGATCCCGATGGCATTTTGTCGATGGCCATGGGTAAGGATATTTCAGGTAATCCCGTAATTACTGAACTGGGTAAAGCACCGCATATGCTGGTAGCAGGGACTACAGGTTCTGGTAAATCGGTGGCGGTTAACTCGATGATTCTATCGATGCTATTAAAATACACACCTGATCAGTTACGCTTAATTCTGATCGATCCAAAACAGCTTGAATTGGCCAACTATAACGATATTCCACATCTGTTAACGCCAGTCGTGACTGATATGAAAGATGCGGTCAGTGCCTTGAACTGGTGTGTGAATGAAATGGAACGCCGTTATAAGCTGATGTCCTTCCTGAAAATTCGTAAGCTCAGTGATTATAACCGTAAGGTGGAAGAGGCGCTTGCCAATGGTGAAGAGCTATTTGATCCAACCTGGAAAGCCAGTGAGTCTGTGGCAGGGGAGCGTGCGCCACGTCTGACACCACTACCTTCAATTGTGATCGTAGCGGACGAGTTCGCAGATATGATCATGCAGGTCGGTAAGAAAGCTGAAGAAATGATTACCCGTCTGGCACAGAAATCCCGTGCTGCTGGTATTCACCTGTTACTGGCCACTCAGCGTCCATCGGTAGATGTCATCACCGGTCTGATTAAGGCGAATATTCCAACACGTGTCGCACTTCGTGTGAACTCGAAAATTGACTCACGTACCATTCTCGATGCAGGTGGTGCAGAAGACCTGCTAGGTCATGGTGATATGCTGTTCCTTGGCCCGGGTAAAATTGAGCCTGAGCGCGTACACGGTGCCTTTATTGCCGATGATGAGGTGAACCGAATCTGTGATGCATGGCGTGAACGTGGTGCACCAAACTATGTGGATGAGATCCTGACTCCATTCGATGAAGAACCGTCTAGTCGCGGCTTTGAAGATGGTGGAGATGGCGGATCAGATCGAGATGCGCTGTATGACCAGTGTGTGGCTTTTGTTTTGGAAACCCGCAAAGCATCAACTTCATCTTTGCAGCGTAAATTCAGTCTAGGTTATAACCGTGCTGCACGGATCATTGACCAGATGGAAGAAAATGGCATTGTCAGCTCAATGGGTGCCAATGGTAAGCGTGAGATTTTGGTTTAAATCCAGAATCTCGAGTGATAAAAAAGCCTGCTTAAAGCAGGCTTTTTTATGCATTTCAATTTATGCAAATTTTTCTAATACTGCCAGGAACTCGGCACTTTGACGTGGATAAGTGGCAATCACGTCATGAATGCGCTGTCCTTCTGGATTGGTGGCGTTAAGATCGCGACCGTCTGCGACAAATTTGGTTAACAGGCGCTCATAGTCAAAAGGACGCATATGCTTGAATGCATGATAAAGCACATGAAAATCTGCATTGACGCCTGCAGGAGGAAGCTGATTCAGGTAGGCATATACACGCTCATCTGACCATTCTTCGTTAAAGGTCGCTGGTTGAGATAATGCCATCGCAATCTCCTTGATGTAATTCTTCGGCATGAAAAAAGGCAAAATATGAGTTCGCAAGAGGCAAAGTCTTATCATGCACTTTGTCCATTCGAAGTATCACTTCACGTTTTGAGACTAGATAAAATAATAATTACTATCAAATCTACGCGAAGCAAAGCTTCTTGTCTTGCACCTCAACAAAGCGGTGCTTTGTTGAGGCTCATATTTTGCCTTGAATCAATTTACTTGACTAATCAAAATTCAGATTATCGCTCTTCAGGTAAATTGATATTCATTTCAAGCATTTCAATATTTGCTTCAGAACGTACCTGCATCTGAATGTGCTGTTCATCAACTCCGCGGACGTAGCGATTGACCACTTGCATGATTTCTGTCTTCATCTGGTCAATTTTATCCTGACTCAAACGGCGCCCCAAACCCTGTTCAGAAGCAACAATGACTTTCAAACGGTCTTTTGCGGTTTGTGCGCTTGATGGTTTATCCTCGCTACTAAAAAGTTTACTCCAGAATCCAGCCATGTTTACGCTCCAAATAATCGTGCTAACCAGCCCTTAGGTTTTACCTCAATATGACGGTAAGGACGCTCTTCACCAAGGAAACGCGCCACCAGGTCATCATAAGCCTGACCCGCTGAAGCCTCAGTGAAAAGAATCACTGGCTTACCTTCGTTTGATGCTTGTAAAACGCTTGGACATTCAGGAATAACACCTACGGTCGGTACACGTAAAATATCCTTAGAAATATCGTCAATCGTCAGCATTTCCTGTTTATCGGCACGTTCCGGATTGAAACGGGTAATACACAGATGCTTACGGATGCGACCTTCGTTTTGTTCTACTTTTTTTGTTTTGCTATCGAGCATACCAATGATACGGTCAGAGTCACGGACTGAAGAAATTTCAGGGTTGGTCACAATGATCGCTTCATCCGCATGGTACATGGCCAGAATGGCACCACGCTCGATACCGGCAGGTGAATCACAAATAATATAGTCAAATTCCTGCGAAAGCTCATCCATTACACGTGCTACACCCTCATCGGTTAAGGCATCTTTATCACGTGTTTGGGAAGCAGGTAAAATATATAAATTCTCAATATCTTTATCGCGAATCAGTGCTTGTTGTAATCGTGCTTCGTTATTTAAAACATTCACAAAATCATAAACTACACGGCGTTCACAGCCCATAATCAAATCAAGGTTACGTAAACCTACATCAAAATCAATAACAACAGTTTTGTGACCACGTAGGGCTAAACCTGTTGCAAAAGATGCACTTGTTGTAGTTTTACCTACACCACCTTTGCCTGATGTTACGACAACAATTTTCGCCACCGAATCCACTCCTGTTATGGTTCAAATCCCCTGTTTAAAATGGGGTTTTTGGTGTTTATTTATACATTAAAATTGTAGAGCTTCAAATACAAGCTCATGTTGATCATTCAAGTAAATATGCACTGATTTTTTGACCACATGCGGAGGAATGTCATCCGCTACGCAATAGGTGCCTGCGATCGAAACCAGTTCTGCTTCGAGGCTATGACAGAAAATACGTGCCGCCGTATTGCCACCGACACCTGCAATGACACGACCACGCACGCTGCCATAGACATGAATATTGCCTGAAGCAATCACTTCTGACCCACTGTTGATACCGGCATTGATAATAATGTCGCCATTATACTGCACGATACATTGGCCAGTACGCAGAATTTCATCATGATATGAAGTGATATGCGCAACGATCGGGGCAGCAGGCGCTTGATCATCATTCACCGCTGTAGGTTCTGGTTTAACTTCCACGACCTGTTCTTTGGTGGCTTTAATTTCCTCTAACTGGCGATCAGGTGGCAGTACCGGGAACTGAATGGCGCGCGCCTGATCTCCAAGTAAGCCTTCAGTAACAGCCATAGGCTGTACATCCAGACTGATTAACAGTTGAATCAGCGCAATGAGTTCCTGTTCAACCGAACTTTCAATTACCGCCAATGTGCCTGGCGGAAATGCTGCTTGTAATTTTGGGCTAAGTTGCTGGCGGATTGCATCATGATCATTGGTATCTAGGCTAATGCGTATCGCATTGACCATTCTGCCTTTTATCCGTATGTCAGCCATAATTCTTCCTTAAATACTTCTGACGTGCTGGTTTTGTGTCGAAGCAATGTTGTAAATAGTGCAAATCCTAGAACAAATTTCGTTAATTCTCTAGCGATCCAAGTTATTTTTTTATACGAATAGAATCGGCTTATCTTAGCCGATTCCACAAATGAAAACTCATCTATCTATTGAGCCCTGATTTTGCTCATGTTCTTCTAAAATCTGTTGCCACTGTTTGACTTTCACCTGTTTTCGGATTGCTTCAAGTGTTTCAAAAACAGCCGATTCGACCAATTTATCAATATGTGGATTATGTTCAATCTGAATCTGGCTGATTTTATCTGAAATTAGGGTAAAAGTCGGATTTTCTTTTTGACCTGTGTGGGTAAATGGTTCAATTAGTCCTTGCGTAATATTTTCTCCCAGGCGTTGACCAATACTTTGAATTTGCTGTTCAATCCGGCTGCCCACAATTGGAATCAAACGTAATAATTGGGTCAGTTCTGGAGTATCTTCAATCGCCTGATTGACTACTTGCCCTACATTTTTAGCGATCATGGAACGTTGTGATTGTAATTCCTTGCCCAAAGATTCTTGCAAGATATCTGCCAAAGCAATGGCCAGTAATTTACGGTGATGTTCCACCAAATCATCAATTAACTGTTTATGTGATGTGCTCGTGGTCAGTTCACGCTTGATACCATCCAGTACGGTAAGTACCACCCGGCTGGAAAGCTCTTCCATCAGCATGTTGTAATAAAAGTTACCTTGGCGATACCAGCGGTTGGGAATTACTTTATAACCATGACTATGCAGGTTGTAGCCAATAGCAACCGCACGTAGCAGGCGCAGAAAACGTAGCTGAGGGATAATGGATAAAATTTCATACCAGTGTACAAAAGGGAAGAACCACCAGCGTCGATGATGACGCAGGACAATTGCGATGACCCAGCGTGCCAGTAATTCACAAACCAAGAAAGTGGTAAACCAACCCTCTGTAATGATGACCCAAGGGCGTAAATCACTTTTATAAAACTGCAAGATTTCCGGTAAACGAATGAAGTCAAACAACCACTGCCCAAAATCGCTCATCAGAATGGCATTGGCACTGAGACAGAACAGATTGATGATGATTAAAACCATCATGAAAATGTCGTAAATCAGTGCAATTTTCCAGCCCCATGTTCCTTTACGAACAAATTTAAATGAGCTGGACATAATGTCCGGATTGTCGCTCTTCATAATTACTCGGTTACAGATCCGACTGGGGCTCGGGCAAAGTTCTGCTTCATTTGTGCGATGAGCTGATCTTTTTCAGTCCAGATTTGATCAATCCATTTTTGAAAACGTGCACGATATTCAGCATCATCTTCATAATTGCCGCCCAGTACCCAGTCAGGAATATCAATTTTTCTTAAATTTACCGCAATACGTGGCACTTCACCTAACCAAAATTCACCATAGCTCGGAATACCATCAAGATAAACAATGGTCATGTCGACCAGCGCATCAATTTTATCGCCGAGAATACTGAGCGCCAATGCCAGACCACCGGCTTTAGGTTTCAGTAAATGTGTATAGGGAGACTGCTGCTGATCATGCTTTTCTTGGGTAAAGCGGGTGCCTTCCAGATAATTTAACAGGGTAAAAGGCTGACTGATCAGCTGTTCACAGGATTTACGTGCCTCTTCCATATCCCGATATTTCAGCGCAGGATTTTTAGCAATCTGTTCCTTGCTATGCCGTTTCATCATTGGAAAACCCAAAATTTTAAAGGCCTGACCAACAAAAGGAATAAAAATAAGTTCCCATTTGGTAAAGAAGCGCGTCAGGGGCATACGGGTCAGACCGAAGTATTGATTGACAGTAGTATCGACCCAGCTCTGATGATTACAGGTCATCAAATAACGGCCCTGCATATTCAAATCCAGTGATTCATCTACGCTGATTTGCCATTGCGTGTTTTTCAGCACATGCTCAATCAGCCAGTTGTTGACCCCTAACCAGCTGTTGGTAATCTTGATATTGGTTTCATCCACTTTTGCGGATTTTTTAAAAATTTTGGTTAAACCCAAGGCCAGCACCGGGGGGCCATGAAAAAAAGTACTACCAGTCATGACTGAAGTGACCGTCAGGCCACGTGCCAGTTTTTTTAAAGTCGGTTGCTTGTTGCTATTCGATGACATATCCAAACAGTCCCCACAGATTAATCGCTCAAATTTTTTCATATTTTGAGTAATATAGAGACAGTTAGGCAAATAAAAAAGCCTGAACAGGAAACTATGAAGATATTGTGACGAACTACTTTGATTTAGTTACATATAAACATTACAAAATATTACTAAACGATTTATTATTAACAAAAATTCAATGGTTAGCCCATTCAATTTAAATCATTATCTCGTTTATACAACAAAGCATACAACAAGGAGTCATGCGATGCGTGCACTAGTCATTTCAGCAGCTGTAGCAGGGGCCGTAGCACTTACAGGTTGTCAATCAACTGGCAGTAACATCGGTGGTGTGGAATATGATAAAGCGGCTCTAGGTACTTTAATTGGTGCTGCAGCTGGCTACGGCGTTTCTAAAAGTAATGCCAATACTAGCCGTCAAAACAACCGTGCAGCAGCAATTGGTGCTGTGGTAGGTGGTGCAGCGGGCGTCTATCTGGATAATAAAGAGAAAAAATTACGTCAAGCAACAGCGGGTACTGGCGTAGACGTTAACCGTAATGCAGATGGTTCGATTAACCTTGTAATGCCTGGTGCGATTACATTTGACACTAACAAGTCAAACATCAAACCAAACTTCTATGCAACATTGAATAAAGTTGCTCAAGTTCTAACTGAAGACAGCCAAAGCGGTATTTTGGTAACTGGTTATACAGACAGCACTGGTAATGACTCAATCAACATTCCATTGTCTCAAGCACGTGCACAATCTGTTGCGAACTACCTTGCTGGTCAAGGCGTAGCACGTACTCGTATTAATGCACAAGGTCTTGGTTCAGCGAACCCGATCGCAGACAACTCAACTGCGGCTGGTAAAGAACAAAACCGTCGTGTTGAAATCGCAGTATATGCCGTTCAGTAATCACTGATTTTGCAGAAAAACCACCTTCGGGTGGTTTTTTTATGTCTGAAAGATGACGCAGGAAAATGAATTTTCAATTAGGCATCTGGGCATGAGATGACTATAATCGGAGCCGAATCTAGAAGAGGAAGCCATATGTCACTCGCCAGTCAGTTAAATGACAAGCAACTTGAAGCCATGAAATATACTCAAGGACCCTTGTTAGTACTTGCCGGAGCGGGTTCAGGCAAGACCTCGGTAATTACAAGAAAAATCGCGTACTTGGTCAAGCATTGTGGTATTCCGGCCCACCGGATCACGGCAATGACCTTTACCAACAAGGCGGCACGTGAAATGAAAGAGCGTGTCACCAAATTGCTGACCCGAGAAGAAGCCAAGGGCCTTTCAGTCTCGACCTTCCATACTTTTGGTCTGAACCTATTACGTTTAGAGCTGAAACACACACCGCTAAAAAATAATTTCTCGATTCTGGATGCCGATGACTGTAAGCGAATTCTGATGGATCTGATGCATCGCGATAACTTATCTGGTGCTGAAAGCAAAGAACTGATTGCCAAAGCGATGAAGATGATTTCCGACTGGAAAAACGATCTGATTCCGCCAGAACAGGCTCACACGACTTGTGAAACTCCAGAAGATATTCAGTTTGCGCATTTATACCAGCTCTATGAGCGAAATCTGCGTGCCTATAACGCCGTCGATTTTGATGACCTGATTGTGATGCCAACGCGTCTGCTACAGGAAAATGCTGAAGTCCGGGATAAATGGCAGAACCGTGTACGTTATTTGCTGGTTGACGAATATCAGGATACCAATACGGCACAGTATATTCTGGTAAAATTATTGGTCGGGGTCATGGGCCAGTTCACCGCGGTAGGCGATGATGATCAGTCGATTTATGCCTGGCGTGGTGCCAAGCCAGAAAATATGGCGCTGTTACAACAGGATTTCCCGAATCTGAAAGTGATCAAGCTGGAACAGAACTATCGTTCTACCAGTCGTATTCTGAAAGCTGCCAATACTGTTATTGGCAACAACCCGCATATCTTTGATAAAAAGCTTTGGTCAGATAAAGGTCACGGTGAAGTGATTCGGGTCATCACTTGTCGTAATGATGACGATGAAGCAGAACGCGTAGTCAAAGACCTGATCACGCATAAGCTGATGAATGGTAAAAATTGGAAAGATTACGCGATTCTGTATCGTGGTAATTTCCAGGCACGTATTCTGGAAACCCAGCTGCGCCAGATGCAGATTCCTTACAAGCTTTCTGGTGGTCAGTCCTTCTTTGCGCGTGCAGAGATCAAAGACATCATGAGTTACTTGCGCTTGATCATTAACCCAGAAGATGACAGCGCTTTCCTGCGAATTATTAACACGCCGAAACGTGCCATTGGCCCGGTAACGCTGGAAAAACTCGGTCTGTTTGCCCAGGAAAATAATCTGTCTCTACTGTCAGCAGCAGGCGATCAACGTCTAACCATGGTCATTCCAAAGAAAGCAACGACACAACTGGCAGAATTTTCAGATTTTATTAATAACTTTACCCGTAACTTGCTGGAAGATGATGAGCCGGTACCGATCATCCGTCAGATGATGGTGGAAGCAGGCTATATCGACTATATCAAGGAATCCGCAGCGACGCCAGCACAGGAAAAAACCAAACTCGATAATATTGAAGTGCTGTATAGCAGTATTCAGAGTCTGATCAATCGTGCAGAAGATGTCGATGAAAAGAATATCGAAAGTGTCATCCGTAAAATGGTGCTCCTCGATATGCTGGAACAGCAGCAGGAAGAAGAAGATACCGATAAGGTCAACCTTCTGACCTTACATGCATCTAAAGGACTGGAATTCCCGTATGTCTATCTGATCGGCCTGGAAGAAGAAATTCTGCCGCATAAAAACTCGATTGCTGCGGAAACAGTCGAAGAAGAACGGCGTTTAATGTATGTGGGGATTACCCGTGCGCGTCAGGGCTTGACTATTACCTTGGCTGAGCAACGTAAGGCGGGTGGGCAGATGAAACAGATGACCCCAAGCCGCTTCCTGGATGAGCTTCCAGAAGATGAGCTGGAATGGTTGGGCCGTAAGAAAAAACTGGCTGGTAATATTGATCCAAAACAGCAGGCTCAGCATTATCTGGATAATTTACGTGCCTTGATTAAACGCTAAAAGTAACAGAACACTACGATTTTGATTCTTTAAATTTTTTGATATTAAACAACAGGAATAAATACATGAAAGTTCAGGTGAAAGTCCTTGATTCACGTCTGGGTCAGGAATGGCCATTGCCGACTTATGCAACGACTGGCTCAGCAGGACTCGATCTTCGTGCATGTGTCAACGAAACGACTGTAATTGAACCAGGTCAAACAGTTTTAGTAAAAACTGGTTTGGCAATTTATATTGAAGATCCAGCATTTGCTGGCTTGATCTTGCCACGTTCTGGTTTAGGTCATAAACATGGGATCGTTTTAGGCAACCTGGTTGGCCTGATCGATTCGGATTACCAAGGCGAGCTGATGGTCTCTGTATGGAACCGTAGTCAAACTGCATTTAGCCTGGAGCCTGGTGAGCGTTTAGCCCAATATGTATTAGTCCCTGTGGTACAGGCTGAGTTTGATCTGGTGAATGAATTTGAAGCAACCGAGCGTGGCGCAGGTGGTTTCGGTCATACTGGTAAAAACTAAAATTAAAGGATGACTTAACTTGGATGTTCTGGGTTAAGTCATCTTTTTTTTAGAGTTTTAATCATAAAAATAATAAAAAAATGACAGAGCTATTTAATAAACTTTATTCTTGAATTTTATTTTAATGAAAAATATTTAAATAAATTTTTAGTATCATTTAAATAGAAAAATAAAATTATTCAGAATTTAAGAAAATAGATGATAAATAATGCAAGAAGTCATTTTTAGTCAGGTTTATTTATTTTACTAGTTATACAAATTAAATACATAAAAGATTAATAATTATACTTTTATAATTGATTGTCACATTCAATTCATATAAAAATACAGAGTCTTAAAACAAAAACAAATGTTTAAAGTCATGATGATTGCTTAATCATTATTTTATCCCCTTATATTCAATAGTGAAAAGAACAGTTTATGGGATCCATGAATCAACCCTTTCCGGCTCACATTTTTCGTGCCTACGATATCCGAGGTAAAGTCAGTTTACTCAATACAGGTGTGATTGATGCTATTGCGCATGGTCTGGCTCAGCAATATCAAGCTGCGGAGCAGACTCGGGTTGCGATTGGCTATGATGCCCGCATCAGCAGTCCGGCTTTTGCTGAAACCATTCGCCGTATTTTTCAGGACTATGCTATTGAAGCCGCTATTATCGGCTGTTGTTCCAGTCCGATGCTGTACTACACAGCGCGTCACTTTGATGGCAATGGTGTGATGGTAACGGCTAGCCATAATCCTAAAGAAGATAATGGAATTAAATGGATTATTGCAGGGGAGCCGCCTTGTCCCGAGATGATTCAGCAGGTCGCACAAAAAGCAAAACTTCATGTAAATAGTTCTTTATCGTGTTTGAATGATTTGCCTCACCAAATTATTCCCGAATTTTGTCTGCAATATCAGCAGGAAATGCTTGAAGATATTCAGCTGAAGCACCCATTTAAAGTGGTGTTGGATGGCCTGAACGGTTCAGCAGGACGCTGTGCCAATTTGGTACTCCAAAAACTAGGTTGTGAAGTTACCGCCTTACGTTGTGAAGCCAATGGGCATTTTCCTGATCATGCGCCTGATCCCTCTCAGGAAGCACATTTGCAAACCTTACGTCAGGTCGTCCTGCAACAGCAGGCTGATTTGGGTATTGCCCTAGATGGTGATGGGGACCGGTTGGTACTGGTGGATGAGCAGGGGGTTATTATTAGTGCTGATCAGCTTCTCTGTTTATTCGCAGAAATTTGTATGACTGGCACAGAAGCATGTCAGTTTGTTTATGATGTTAAATGTTCAACCCTGATTCGCGATACAGTTCAACGCCTGGGCGGAAAACCGGTGATGATTCGCACTGGTAGCTCATTCCTGCGTAAATATCTGGCGCAGTCCCAGCATCAGGCCATTTTTGGTGGTGAATATGCGGGGCATTATGTTTTTAATGACGGACGTGGCTGGGGCTATGATGATGGCCTCTATGCGGCGCTTCGGGTCATGGAATATCTGGATCAGAAAGGTATGACCATAAGTGAAGCCTTACGTGCTTATCCAAAACGTCATGGAACTGAAGACTTATATATTTCTACTCATCAGGTGCAGCCTGTTGAGCTTTTAAACTTTGTTGAGCAGCAATCTACGCAATTAAATGCACGAATCAGTAAAATTGACGGGATACGTCTTGATTTTGATGATGGTTTTGGCATCATTCGAGCATCCAATACGGGTGAATATTTCACGGTGCGCTTTGATGCCAATGATGCACAAGGCCTGAATGAAATTCGACATCTGTTTGTATCCATGTTGCGTGACCGTTATCCACAGATCGCTCAAGACATTTTAGATGCTCAATAAGGAGAGGCGAATGCCAAATCAGCATACAGGCATCGACAAAGCACAAATTTTGACTGAAGCTTTGCCGTATATCCAACGCTTTGCGGGTAAAACCCTAGTGGTAAAATACGGTGGCAACGCGATGACGGATCCTGAGCTGGAAAGCTCTTTTGCACGTGATATCGTTTTATTAAAAACAGTGGGTTTAAACCCGATTGTGGTACACGGCGGTGGCCCACAAGTAGATTCTATGCTGAAACAGCTAGGCCGTGAATCTGACCGCATTGACGGTATGCGTGTGACAGATCCGGCAACCATGGAAGTGGTTGAGATGGTTCTAGGCGGCAGCGTAAACAAATCAATCGTGAACCTAATCAACAAACATGGTGGTCGTGCAATTGGTCTAACCGGTAAAGATGGCAACTTGCTGCGTGCCAAAAAGCTATTAATGGAAAAGACGGCTGAAGACGGTTCAATCCAGAAAGTAGACCTGGGTATGGTCGGTGAAGTGATGGGTGTAAAAACTGACGTACTGGAAATGTTTACCAACAGTGATTTCATTCCAGTGATTGCACCACTCGGTGTCGATGAAGAAGGCAATACTTATAACATCAATGCCGATCTGGTCGCGGGTAAAGTGGCAGAAGCATTAGGGGCAGAAAAACTGATTCTTCTGACGAATATTACCGGTGTGCTGGACGAAAATAAAAATCTGTTGACCGGTTTAACGACCCAAGAAGTTGATCGTCTGATCGAAACAGGTGTGATCTATGGTGGTATGATTCCTAAAGTCGGCTGTGCGCTTGATGCAGTAAAAGGCGGCGTGATCAGTGCGCATATCGTGGATGGTCGCGTACCGCATGCCAGCCTGTTAGAAATCTTTACTGATCATGGTGTGGGAACTTTAATTACCAATCGTTCCAATCCACATCGTCCATAAAGATAAATTGAATATCAAAGAGTCTCGCTTGAGGCTCTTTTTTATTTCTTTTATTTTATGATTGTGATCACTAGAAATATTAAAGTTAAATTTAAGGTATTCATTTTTAACTTGAGCTTTGAAGCTTAAACTTCTTTTGCTAAATTAAATATAAAAAAATAGTTTATTAGCATTTTTAGCGCATAGCATTGCAATGATCGAGATTTGAAAAGGCTCAGCCTGTGATGCACAATAACCTTAAGAATACTCTGTGACCTGAATGAAGATTATGTGCCAGCTACTGGGAATGAATTGTGCGACACCAACAGATATTACCTTTTCATTTCGAGGTTTTTCTCAGCGGGCGGGGATTACCTCAGATCATTCTGATGGTTTTGGAATTGCTTTCTTTGAAGATAAGGCTTGCCGCTTATTTGTTGATAATCAGTCAGCTGTTGAATCACCGATTGCAGAACTGGTGCGCAATTATCCGATCAAATCCCGTAATGTGATTGCGCATATCCGTAAGGCGACACAGGGCAAAATTAATCTGGAAAATTCGCATCCGTTTAGCCGTGAATTATGGGGACGACAATGGATCTTTGCCCATAATGGTGATTTAAAAGATTTTTTGCCTGAGCCTTCGGGCCGTTTTACGCCAGTTGGGAATACTGACAGTGAGCGCGCTTTCTGTTATTTGCTGGATCAACTGGTGAAACGGTTTGGTTATGATGAACCGAAGCTGGATCAGGTCTTTGATTTGCTGACTGATATTTCTCCATCCATTGCAGAGCATGGCACTTTTAATTTCTGTCTGTCCAATGGTCAGGCATTATTTACCTATGCAACGACTAAACTGCATTGGCTGGTTCGTGAATATCCATTTAAGCCAGCCCAACTGATTGATATCGAAGTTGAAGTGGATTTTAGTCAGGTCACCACGCCTGAAGATCGGGTCGCTGTGATTACTACGGAACCGCTAACGCAGAATGAAGAATGGACAGCATTTCAAGAAGGTGAAATGATTTTGTTCAGAGATGGGGCCAAATATCGTTCTCAATTGACACATGTCGCCCGTCTGGAAAGAGAGCGTCTGGATCCTTCGCTAAAACGAGTGACTAAAGCAGATTTATATTAAATCTGGTTGAAATCCGATATTAAAAAACAGGCCATCGCTCCTGTTTTTTGAATTTGATATTTATTTTATAGTGAAATCATTAAAATAAATAAACCATGAAATATAAAATCGATCAAAAAATACTTTATTCTTGTGGTCGGGTTTAAAATATAATTTATTGGATAAACAAGGATTTACATTAATTAAATAGAAAATAAGCTGAAAACCAACCGATTTACTTCATTTTTATTTAAATCAATTAGATATATGATCTTTTTCAAGCGATAAATCATTAATATCAATAGGTGGTCGTAATGAAAATGAAATGGGTTCCAGATTATAATACTGGTATCGATGTGATTGACGATCAGCACAAACGAATTCTCGATTATATCAATGAGATTGATGGAGTTGATGCCAATACCGATCGTGCTCGTATTAAACAGATTCTAGAAAATATTATTGATTATACCCAGTCACATTTTACCTTTGAAGAATCACTTCAGGAAGAAGCGGGTTATAAATATCGTGTGCCACATAAACGTGTGCATGACCTATTTATTAAAAAGATTGAATCTTATCGTGACCGTTTTGAATTAGGCCAATCTATTGAAGCGGAATTACATGAAGTATTATCTAAATGGCTGATCAATCATATTCAGCACGATGATGCGGATTATGTCGGTGCAGTAAAAGAAAATATGATGGGAATTATTAAAGATAAGGAAAAGAAAAAGGGTAAAAACTGGTTTGCCCGTTTCTTCTCATAACTCGATTCTTCTTAAAATAAAGACAAATCGGGGAAATAAAAAATAAAGCTTAATAACAAAAATAAAGCTTAATAATAAATTTGCGCAGCAAATCACGGGCATGGTGATTTGCTTTTTTGTTTTTGATTTTCATCGCCTCACAAGGCAAAATAGCGCTAGATTTTTATAGGAATACATCATGCAGGACAATGCTATGTCAAAATGGTTATCGCCTCTGATGGCTTTCTGTTTATCCTTCCTTATCATTGCGACACTCGCACCGATAACAGGTATTCAGATTGACCGTCAGCTTGATTTCTGGATGTTGTGGTTAGCGACCATGCTAATACTGGCTCTTCCAGTCTGTTATCTGGAAATTGCTCTGGCGAAACGCTCAAAAACCACTGCACTACAGGCATTGTCGAGCCTTACTCGTGAAGCTGATAGTTCTCAGCGCTGGCGGATCGTCGGCTGGTTGGCAGTTGTATTTATTCCATTCCTTGCGGGTGCAATGCTCAATTATGCTTCTAATGTGATTGCAGTTGCCAAGCTCGATGTTCAGCAGCCAGTGATTTTTGCGGTGCTGGCAATTGCTGCATTTGTATTGTCGCTGATACCACGTTTAATTCTGGTTGGGATCACTGCGATCGGCGTACTTGCATCTTTGATTATGGCGAATGTAGTGGGAACTGAATTACCGGCTTGGCAGGTAACACCCATCCAATTCGTAGAGTGGGGCAATGCCACTGTATTGGCTTTGGTAGCAAGTGGGCTGGGTATGGGGCTGTATTGGCAATCAAGCTTGGCTGTCGTAAAACAGCAGGATGTTGCGACTAAAACAGCCGTACCGATTTGGGTGGCGCAGCTATTAGCTATCATCGCCTTTGGTTTCTTTGCAGTGAAAGCTGAAATCCCTGCATTTGCTTTAATCGCAGCCATTGTCGCGGCCGCTGCTTTGCTTACGCAAATGGCACGTGAGCAGTTACAGCAACGTCAAATGAATATCATTATTCAGTGGGCGATTGTGATCGCTGCTACCTTGGTCTGGTTAATTCCAAATGTTGCTCCTGTTTTCAATAATCTGCTGATTCTTTGGGGACTGGTGATCAGTCTGATTTATGCCTTGTTTGCTGGCTGGATCATGAAAATCAGTCATTTGCGTAAATCGATGAACTTCAGTTCAGAAGCGGTGTATAACATCTGGCGTATCGCAGTACGTATCGTCTTGCCAGTTTCAATTATTTTGGCCATTATTGCTGTACTAGGACAATTTTTCTGATGACTGAGGCAATGATCTGGGTAGCCTATGCTACCTTGGAACAACAGTTTCATATTGCCGTACCTTTCCAGCCCGGCATGACCGCATTGGATGCAATTGAGCAAAGCGGAATCCGTGCACAGGTGGAATTGCCTGAACCTCTGAGTCTGGGTATTTTTGGCGTTAAGCTACAGGATCACACCCAGCCATTGGCAGCAGGGGATCGGGTAGAGATTTATCGTGCTTTAACCATTAATCCCAAGGATATTCGCCGTAAACGCGCTGAAAAGAATCCGGTGGGCCGTTATGCCAAAGGTAACCGTTTCAAGCAAAATAAACGTTCCGATTAGTGGAATGTGGCTTTATTGAATAGATGGTCTGATTATTTGATAAATCAATCTATTTAATTAAAAAAACCCCTGATCATACAGGGGTTTTTTTATGCAAAACCGATTATAGTGGTGGAGCATTTAAGATCGCTTCTTTGGAACCTGGTAGACCTGGCTGAGATTCTGGAATGGTTTCCAGACCTTCAATACGCTCTACGATACCAGACTGATTAAAGTAAATTTTTAGATGCTGGCCTTGGGCTGCTGGGATCTTGGCTTTTTTAGCATAGGTTCCTGGGGTATAGTTGTAGATGTAGTCCCAGCGTAGCGGATTGAGCGGATCAGATACTGTTGGACTACCGAGCAGGAAACGCACCTGTTGGTGGCTCATTCCTACCTGAATTTTAGAGGCTTGTGCTTGAGTTAAAGGTGTTCCTTGAGGAATATCAACTTTGTACACACCTAATGTCGAACAGCCGACAAGCAATGAAGTGACGAATAACGTCAGCATGATTTTTTGCATTTTGCTACACTATCCCAAATTAATTATGATGCATTTGATCCAAGGATAGATCATACTGCATCTAAACTTTGTTGCCTATTCCAACTTTGATTTTGTTGAGAGACCTTTTTACATGCCTATTTCAAACCAAGATTTACGAAAAGCTGGACTGAAAGTTACCCTTCCACGAATTAAAATATTAGAACTATTAGAAAACTCTAGACGGCATCACCTTAGCGCTGAAGACATTTATAAGACTTTACTCGAACAAGGGGAAGATGTGGGTCTTGCAACTGTGTATCGTGTGTTAACACAATTTGAGGCAGCAGGGATTATCGAACGTCATAATTTTGAAAATAATCACTCAGTTTTTGAAATTATGCAGGAAGATCATCACGATCACTTGGTTTGTCAAAATTGCAACAAAGTCGTTGAATTTACAAATGATGTTATTGAACATGAACAGCACGAAGTTGCGAAGAAATTTGGTTTTGCATTGACTGGTCATTCACTTAATCTTTACGGTTATTGTGACGCGCCTGAATGTCAGGAAGCTTACCGTAAGAAATAATTCAGCTTTCGGCTGAAATAAAAACAGGCTTTATTAAAAGCCTGTTTTTTATGCTTGGAAAATGATCAGGTTTGACCATCAAAAGTAATATTGGAATGCGCACGTAATAAATGCTCTCCACCTTCTTCTGACAGTTTGATTTGCAGACGCAGGTCGTTTGGTGAGTCAGCATGTTTTAGTGCATCTTTATAGCTAATCTGCTTGGCCTTATACAGGTCATATAATGCCTGGTCGAAGGTTTGCATGCCCAGTTCACGTGAACGTTTCATCAGATCCTTGATCTCATGCACATCACCTTTACGGATCAGATCCGCAATCAATGGCGAATTGATCAGGATTTCAATCGCTGCACGGCGGCCATTACCATCAATGGTAGGAATCAGTTGCTGTGCCACAATGGCTTTCATGTTGAGGGACAGATCCATAAACAGCTGGCTGTGACGGTCGGCTTCGAAGAAGTGAATGATACGGTCGATGGCCTGGTTGGCGTTGTTGGCGTGCAGGGTCGCAAAAACCAGGTGACCGGTTTCCGCAAAGGCAATCGCATAGTCCATGGTTTCGCGAGAACGAATCTCACCAATCAGAATCACATCTGGTGCCTGACGTAAGGTATTTTTCAATGCCACTTCAAAGGAGTCAGTATCAATGCCGACTTCGCGCTGGGTGATGATACAACCCTTATGCTGGTGCACAAATTCGATCGGGTCTTCAATGGTAATGATATGACCTTTGGAATTTTCATTACGGTAGCCAATCAAAGAGGCGAGGGAAGTCGATTTACCGGTACCGGTTGCACCCACAAAAATAATGATGCCGCGTTTGGTCATCGCCAGTTCTTTTAGAATAGGCGGTAACTTCAGCTCATCCATAGTCGGAATGACGGTTTCAATACGGCGCAATACCATGCCTGGCTGATCGCGTTGCTGGAATGCGCTGACACGGAAACGTGCCGATTTGTCCGGGTTGCTGATGGCAAAGTTACACTCGCGTGTGTCGGCAAATTCCTTGCGCTGCTTCTCGGTCATGATCGAGTTAAGTAGCTGTCCCACAGCCGCGCCCGGTAATTTCACCGAGCCAATCGGTATAATCTGACCATTAATTTTGATAGAGGGTTCAACATCGGCTGTAATGAACAGATCCGAGGCCTTTTTCTCTACCATATAGTTGAGTAAGCCGTTAAAGTCCATGATAAAACCCCAAAAAATTAATTATTTTTATAAGAATGATTCAGGCTGTTTTGCTGCAGTACGGGCAACTTGCGGACTGATAATGCCTTTCGATACCAGAGTTTTCAGGCTTTGATCCAGCGTGGTCATGCCATAGTTAGCACCGGTTTGAATCGCAGAGTACATCTGTGCCACTTTATTTTCACGGATCAGGTTACGGATGGCTGGAATACCGATCATGATTTCATGTGCAGCCACACGACCACCCCCATTTTTCTTCAACAGAGTTTGTGAAATAACGGCTTGCAGCGATTCAGACAACATGGCACGGACCATGTCTTTTTCTTCAGCAGGGAACACGTCAATCACACGGTCAATGGTTTTTGCCGCTGAGGTGGTATGCAGGGTACCGAAGACCAAGTGACCGGTTTCTGCAGCAGTTAATGCCAGACGGATGGTTTCAAGGTCACGCATCTCACCGACCAGAATAATATCCGGGTCTTCACGTAATGCAGAACGTAATGCTTCATTAAATCCATGCGTGTCACGATGCACTTCACGCTGGTTGATCAGACATTTTTTCGATTGGTGTACAAATTCGATTGGATCTTCGACGGTCAGGATATGGTCATAGCGATTGTCATTGATATAGTCCAGCATCGCTGCAAGCGTCGTTGATTTACCCGAACCGGTTGGTCCTGTCACCAGTACAATACCACGTGGATATTCACAGATATCTTTAAAGATCTGGCCCATACCTAGATCTTCAATGGTCAGTACTTTAGATGGAATAGTACGGAATACTGCGCCTGCACCGCGGTTCTGGTTAAATGCGTTCACACGGAAACGGGCCACGCCTGGAACTTCAAATGAGAAGTCAGTTTCCAGATTTTCTTCATAATCACGGCGTTGCTTGTCATTCATGATGTCGTACACCAGTTTGTGTACTTCTTTATGTTCCAGTGCAGGCAGGTTGATGCGACGTACTTCCCCGTCCACACGAATCATGGGTGGCAAACCTGCTGATAAGTGTAAATCCGACGCACCATTTTTAGCAGAAAAGGCTAACAGTTCTGTAATATCCATAAGGTCCCCGAGTTCATTAAAATGTTATTTATTTTGCTAGAATAATAAGGCTTTCCCACAGCTTAACCAACACTTAGTTGATGAGCAAGGGAAAAAAATCCGCATGAAATGAGAACCCCATCAATGAATATGCTGCAACAGTCACGAAATCAGGTTTTAGCTCAGATCCAGTCCGCCTGCGCTCTGGCGGGGCGTGAGCCGGATTCGGTGCAACTTCTGGCCGTCTCCAAAACCCAGCCTAGTCCTGTGCTGGCAGAAATGTATCAGGCTGGTCAGCGTGCCTTTGGTGAAAACTATTTACAGGAAGCCCTAGAAAAAATCACGGCACTCAAAGACCTGGATATTGAGTGGCATTTTATCGGTCATGTGCAGCGCAACAAAACCAAACATCTGGCAGAAAATTTTGCCTGGGTGCATGGGGTAGATCGCCTGATTATTGCTGAACGTTTATCTAATCAGCGTAGTGATTCTCAAGTTGCGCTTAATATCTGCCTGCAAGTCAATATTGATGGGCAGGATACTAAGGACGGTTGTCAGCCTGAGGAAGTGGCCGATCTAGTTGCACAGATTAGTCAATTACCGAATTTGCGCTTACGCGGTTTGATGGTCATTCCTGCGCCAGAAAATACCCAAGCCTTTGCGGATGCCAAAGCCTTGTTCGAAGAGGTCAAAAGCCAAAATGCAAAACCTGAAGACTGGGATACTTTAAGTATGGGAATGTCTGCCGACATGACTGAGGCGATTGCAACAGGTTCTACCATGGTACGTGTGGGAACTGCCTTGTTTGGCGCACGTCCTAAAAAAACGGACTGATTTGTACTGACAATTGAGTTTTGGGAAAGCGTTATTGCAGAGTAATTGATAACGCTTTTTTTCTTTGGGGTTCCAGCCATTGGGCCATAAGCCAGGCAAAGAAAATTAAGCTGCACATGCTCATAAATAAGGATAAAACGGCACCCTCAAGACCATGATCAAGCGTTGCAGGAAAGCAGCCTAGAATAAAAAGCAGTAAAGGGAAATGAGTGACATAAAGTGTATAGGAGAAATTTGCAGACTGAGGCCAAACTGGTTGATATTGGCTTTGTTGATGTTGCAGCTGCACAATCCAGCAGACAAAGGCGAGCCCCATACACAGGTTAAACGGCACAAAATAATTTACACGATATAAGTCAGCCTGTTCAATGACATGAAACTGGTAAGCATCCGCACAGGCAATTATAAACGCCAAGCCAAAGAGCACTAATTTAACGAGTTGTAGTCGACTCAAAAAACGCAGCTGGATCTGCCGGAATGAACTGGCAAAGGCAACTAGCCAGAGCAGAAAATAAAACAGAAACTGAAAGTTCAGTATGGAAAGCCCTAGAAGCAAGATAAAAAAGCCGATTTTAGCGATTTCAGAATCTTTTAAAAAAGGCAGAAATCCGGCCAGCACATAAAACCAGACTTCAAAGCTCAGGCTCCAGAGCGGCGCATTGGCAGATACCGTCGGTGTAATAAAGCCATTGAGAAAGAATAAAGAACCCAAAAAATCCTGAGTATCAATGTTATAGGCAGTCCGGATCATCATGCCAAAACTGTTCTGGAACTCATGGCTATGTGAAGCAAAAAATGTAGGTGCTAGTGCATATAGAATCAGACTGAAAGCGGATGCAAACAGAAAGGGCGGTAAAATGCGCCGATAACGCTGCCGTATATACTGCCGCAGACTAAAGTTTTCATGTTTTTGGATGTTGTTCTGGATCGAAGTCCCGATTAAAAAGCCACTGAGCACAAAAAAGATCATCACAGCAGCCTGGCCTAATAGACGTACCCAGGAATATAGGCTCAGATCAAAAGGTGCGATAAAAGCCTGAAAACTATGACTGAATAGCACCACAATGGCACTGATACCCCGCAAGCTCTCAAGCTGTAAGCTGAAATAGGGCGAGAGCTTGTTCGGGGTGGAGTTCATGCTTTAACCTATAATCTGAATAGTACTGGCACCGGCACCGACCGGTTTAACCTGAATCTGAACCGGAATCCGTTCATGCATCTCCTGTACATGTGAAATCAGCACCACTTTACGCCCCTGACTTTGTAAATGATCTAAAGCATTCATGACCATATGTAAGGAAGCCGGGTCTAAAGTACCAAAACCTTCATCAATAAATAGCGATTCCAGCTTCATAGAGCCGGAAGCCATATTGGCAATCGCTAAGGCCAGAGCCAGAGAGACCAGGAAAGTTTCACCGCCAGAGAGTGACAGGACAGGACGTACTTCACTGTTCATATCCAGATCGATAATCGCCAGACTCAAACTGTCTGGAATCCGGTACAGCTGATAACGCGGAGCCAGGGGCTGTAATTGCTGATTGGCATATTCGACCAGAATATCCAGATGATGTTCCTGCGCGATTTTCTGGAATTTGGTGCCTTCCTTATGGCCGATCAGGTCATAGATCCGGCCCCAACGATATTCTTCAGCTTTGACCTGTTCAATCTGATGCTGGTAGCGTTGTAAGGTCGATTGGTTATTAGTATGAATTCTTAATTTGGTGGCCACCTCATTACAGGCATTTTCCTGTTCAGCTTTTTCCTGTGCCAGTCCACTTAAGCGCAGTTCAACTTCTTCAAAGCTGAGTTCAGGCTTGGACTTCAAATGATGCTGATATTGTTCTTCCAGAATGTCCCAAGCCGTTTTGGCATTTTCAACCGCCTGATGTTGTGCCTGTAATTGCTGGCGAATTTGCTGATGCTGTTGCAAGTCAATATCCAGGCAATGCTGGATATGCTCGGCATCAAATTCAGGATGTGTATTTTGCCAGTCTTGAATAGATTGCTGGCATTGCCTAATCTGCTGTTCTAGTTGCTGAATCTGGGTGATGAAACTCTGTTTTTTCAGTTCAGCTTGTTGCAAATGCTGATCATGCTGCTGGGTCATCAGACTCTGTGCCCGTAGCTGTTCATCCAACGCCTGTTGTTGTTGCTCCAGATGGTCACGCCATTCCTGTGCTTTAGGATAAATCTGTCCGGCATGGGTGAGGGTCAGATGGTTGAGCTGTTCACGTAGTGCTTTGCCCATATTCAGCGCCGTATTCATCTTTTGCTGTAACTGAGCATCATATTGTTGATGCAGGTTGAGCAGATCACGTGCCTTTTCAATCTGCTGGTTTAAGCTTTGCATGTGAGTCTCCAAGGTTTTGAATTCCTGAGACTGTTTCTGACGTCGTTGCAGTTGTTGAGATAACTGCTGACAGCTTGATGAGGCATCAGTAATCCAGGATTTCTGCAAGGACTCAGGCAGTAGATTAAGAACCGGCTGAATCATTTGTTCTAACTGTGAATGCTGCTGCATGCTAAAACGTAGCTGATCCAGCTGTTGCTGTTGCTGGCGCCATTGTTTCCAGTCACTTTGCTGATTTTGCAGGGTTTGTGCTAGCTGCTGTTGTTCTTGTTGAAGTTGAAGCACATGCTGGCCAAGCTGTTGCTGCAAATGATCTGTACTCTGGCTTAAATCCAACAGCAAATCAAATTGCTGAAGATCCTGATTCAACTGAACCTTCTGCTGTTGTAGTGTCGTACTAAGCTGACTGCTGCGTTGCTGATGTTGCTCAATTAAGGTTTGCAGTTGAGATTGCTGGATTTGTACTTGCTGATATGCCTGAGTCAGTTGCTGTAGTTTTTTCTGAGCTTCCTGAAGCTGCTGATCATGTAGTTGTTGCAAAGCATTTTCTAGCAGTTTCTGATGCTGTACAAAAGGATGCTCATGACTGCCACAGACCATACAAGGCTCATTTGGTTTCAGCTGTGCACGTAATTCCTGAACACTTTGTGCCTGAAATAAACGTTGCTGAGCCAGTACTTGTTGCAATTGTTCAAAGGCCTGTTCTGCTTCCTGACGTTGTTGCTGTAATTGAACCAGCTTAGTTTCTAGTTGTTTTAAACGATCATGATAGCTTTCTAACTCGCGATTCAATTGCAGGCTTTCAGTTTCTAAGAGAGCCATTTGCTGTACGGTTCGCATTAAAGCTTCATGCTTCGAATGTTGGGTACTGAGTTGCTGTTGTTGGGTCTGGAACTGTTGGATTTGCTGTTCAAGCTGATCCAGATGAGTATAGCGCTGAGTGAATTCCTGCAAGCTGGCAGATAAAGTCTGTTGCTGCTGTTCCAGTTCAGTGCGGCTGGATTGGAAAAGTGCTGAGTGCTGCCGCATGAATTTCTGATGCAGTTCCTGATAATCCTGCAAGCGTTGTAAGGTTGCTTGTGGCTCGTCATCAAAAACCGCTAAGAAGCTCTGTTGTTCCAGTTGCTTTTGAATCTGATGGTACTGAGTCTGAACCTGTTGTAAACGTTGCTCAGTCTGCACCAGCTGATTCTGAACAGGCTGAATCTGCTGGGTTCTATAGGTCTGCTGTTCGGCTAAAAGCTGCTTATACTGCTCGCCAATCGACAGCATTTCATGATCCAGCTTGAGTCCCTGATCCAGATAAGGTTTGATCTTCTGAAACTCTTGTTGCTGCTGTTGTTGCTGTTGCTGAATGTGCTGCAATTTGTGCTGTTCGCTATCACGCTGCTGCTGCACTGACGTGAATTCGTCAACAAAATTTTGCTGCTCAGTCATTAAATGGCTACGCTGTTTCTGAAACTGCTGTTGCTGGACAAACTGTTCCCGAATCTGCTGAAACTGGTCTAGTTGATTTAATAACTGTTTTTGCGCTGTCATTTTCTGTTCAGCATCCAGCTGAACCGTATAGATTTCTTTTTTGGCCTGAATTTCAGTATAGAGATAATGCTGCTGGCGATGCCATTTCAGGTCATTTTCCAGTACTTTTTCGCTCTGGTTTAGATGCTCAACCACCTGTTTTAAAGTCGTGTGTTGCTGCTGTAGAGCAGCAATATCTTCTTCAGACAACAGTTCCAGATGACCGATTAATTTTTCCAGATCAGCGCGTTTTTGCTTCACCTCACTGTGTTTTTCAAAAGCCTTCTGGCTGACCATACTGAAAATCTGAGAATTGGTCAGATACTCCAACAGATCGGCACGTTCATTATCTTTGGCTTTCAGAAAAGCGCCAACTTCGGACTGTGCCAATAAAACTGCACGAGTAAATTGCTCAAAACTCAAGCCAACCAGTTTTTCAATCAGCGGCGTGCATTCAGAAATCTTCTGGTTTAGAACCCGTTGATCATCCAGACAGGTAATGGCACGATCGACCTTTAAATTACCATCCACTTTCTGCCGGGCACGACGAATTTCCCAGCGTGCCGTATAGCGTTTCTGGTCTAGGGCAATAAATTCAAGCTCGGCAAAACCCTGTACACAACCGCGGCGCAGAATATTTTTGGAGTCCTTGATTGAGACATCCTGACCACCTGCATCTTTCAGGCTACCTGTGGCGCCTTTTAAACGTGGAATTTCGTTATACAAGGCCAGGCACATGGCATCAAGCAGGGTGGATTTACCAGCACCGGTTTTTCCGGTAATTGCAATCAGTCCGGCATGCGCCAGTGGATTCGATTCAAAATCAATATGATGCGTACCAGCGAGAGAAGCAAGGTTATTTAGGCTCAGACGGATAATTTTCATGGCTGATCCTAAGCTTGTTGTTTTTGTGCAAGTTCATGTTGGGCTTCGACCAGTAACTGCTGAAAATCCTGCTGTACCGAATGATCCTGGCTATAGCCCATTTTTTCCCAGATATTGAAAAACAGTGATTCAGGCGTTGGAGGTGCCAAGTCAATTTTAGAGCTATCAGCCTGATCTTCTGCCTGACGTTGATAAATCCGGCTGATGCGTAACAGACGATAACGATTTGGTGGCAGTGCCTGTTCAATCTGCTGACGTAAGTCTACCGGTGGCGGTGCATCGGTAGTGTATTCAATTTCCAGAAAATGTCGTGCTGCCAGATGCTCAATTTCCCCAGTCGGCAGTGCTTTTACTTTGCTGAGCAGATTTTCCAGATTTTCTCGAATTCTAAACAGATCAACAGTACGAGGAACTTTTAGTGCTTCAAACTGAAAACGCTGTTCAGCATTTTGTTCAGGATCGATTCTGACTTCAACGACCTGATGCGAATAGTTGATCTCACTAAAGGATAAGGGAATCGGGGAGCCACTATAGCGAATATGCGGCTGACCGACTTTCTGCGGTTTATGCAGATGTCCCAGAGCGACATAGTCAATGACTTCATCAAATAGCGCCGTTGAGAGAGCCTCTTCATTGCCGACGATAATTGGACGTTCGGAATCGGAAGTTTCACCGCCTTGCATATGTGCATGTGACATAAGAATCAGTGCCTGATGTGGCTGCTTACGTGCTTTGGCTTCGGCAATCAACTGTTGGTGCAGATAGCTGATGGCATTCTGGCTATTATGGGTATGTTCATTAATACCGGTAATTTCGGCGCTACGTAAATAAGGCAGGGTTAGGCACCAGGCAATAATCTCTTGCTGCTGGTCATAAATCGGAACCAGCAAACGATCCAGATCAAGAGTATTGTCCGCAGTCCGGCCGACAATACCCACCGCTTTGGCATTGAATTTAGTCAATAAAGGCTGAACCTGCTCAATCCGGTAACCTGAATCATGGTTGCCGGCAATCATCAGGGTTTGCATATGCGGTGCCAGTTCATGGGCATCGGCAAGGAATTGATAAAGCTGTCTTTGGGCACTGGAAGCGGGATTGATGACATCAAAAATATCACCGGCAATCAGTAGAGCATGTGGCTGTTTTTCCTTGATTTGTTCAAGGAGCCAATTCAGGAATTGTGCATGTTCAAATTCACGGTCATGGTTATGGAAAAACTGTCCCAAATGCCAATCAGAAGTATGTAGAAAATGAACTGCCATGTATACCCACCTTTATTTTTGCCTTCCTACTATAGAAAAAAGCCCAGCTAAAAATCTACTTGAAAAAAATATTTTGATCTATTTCATTGCTGCCCGTCATTAAAACTATTTTCAGCGTAGTTTTGAATATAATAATACTTGTGAAATCAATAAAATGTGATGCTCATATATAAAGTATTGAATACAGCGTTTTTATTTTAAATCTTACTTCAGGCAATTTCATAACATCTGAATAGCAGAACCAATATTTTTATAAAAATTGCTAAAAACAGACTTGAAAAACTACAGGCAATCATTATTTTATGCTGCATAAGAAGCTAATAAAGATTGGCAGGCGAATTGTTAAAAACGGTTCGTCCAAAAAATAAAAACCGACGATTCGAGTGATGATGAAATCGTCGGTCAAAGATTTGTGTATAGTGAAAATTTTGGCTGCTATTCAAAATTTTCTAAAACACTGGACTTATTGCTTTAGCAAAGAGAACGAAAATTTGTGGATGCCAGTCCAAATTTCCGAACCTTGTACCCTATATAACGTCAGCATCTCGCTTTAGGTTGACAATAAAATGAAAAAAAAATTAATTTTTTTTATACTAGTTGATTAATTGTCCTTGAGTCCTGCTAATGGTGCCTCTAACTCGCTATTTTCTCTGGTTTTTCTTCCTATGCTTTATTTTTACCTGCATTTGCGGGGTTGTGGCGGCGTTAATGCCGACTGGCATGGGCGCAGTATTAACCATTGTGCCTTATCTGGTGGCGATGATCTGGGTACTGTTTAATTTTTTAAAAAAGGAACAACGGGCGCCAACCCAAGCAGAACGTAAAAAAATCACCTTAGGATTCAGTCTGATTTACTGGGGCTATAATCTGGTATTTTTAATTCTAGGGATTGCTATTGCGACGCGTTCCAATCCGAATGCCTGGCAGGACTTTTTACTTTATCTGCAACAGCCCCAATTTATGAGTATTGTCGTGATCATGTTCCTGCTCATCGCGATTCCGCTTTATCTGCTGACCTACTGGTTTTATGGCAAACAGGCACAGCGTATGGCAGCAAAAATGTTTGGCTAGGATTTCCTGCTCTTTATATCAAAATTGTTGAGATTAAATTCAAAATGCTAAATCAGGCTGATAGAAAATCAGAAGTGACGTATAATTTGAGCAATACAATAATAATGGCTCAGAATAACCATGTATAAACCTGTAGTCCTCATGACAGGCGCCAGCGGTTTTATTGGCAGCCATCTGGTGAAATTTTTACTGGCTCGTGATTATGCGGTAATCGGCCTGACCCGGCAGAAAAAATTGCGAGAAGAGCATCCTGATTTTCACTGGATTAATGAGCTGGAAGAATTAAAAAATCATCAGATTGACTATGTGATTAATCTGGCTGGTGAAAGTATCGGGAAGGGTCGCTGGACAGCCGCACGCAAAAAGAAATTGCTGGACAGTCGGTTAAATACCACCAAGCAGTTATATGACTATCTAGAAAAAAATCAGATCAAACCCAAACGTATTATTTCGACTTCAGCGATCGGCTACTACGGAATCGATCCGCAAGAACGCTGGGATACGGTGTGTACTGAACAAAGTCCGCCACAATCCATTTTTATGTCAGAACTGTGTGAGAAATGGGAAAAACTGGCCTTGTCTTATACCGGGCAGGACACCAAAATTGTTCGCTTTGCTGTAGTGTTTGGCCAAGGTGGCGGGATTCTTCCGCAGATGTTATTGCCAATTAAGCTGAATATGTTTGGCCGGATTGGCCACGGGCGTCAGCCGGTGACCTGGGTACATTTACAGGATGTCATGCGGGCGATCGAATTCCTGATGCAGCAGTCGACTCAGCAACAGGTATTTAATGTGGTGGCACCTGAAAAATTCAGTCAGGCGCAGTTTGCCCGGATCGCAGCACAGGTGCTGAAACGAAAACCTTTATTACCGTTACCAGCATGTAGTATGAAAATGATGCTGGGTGAACAGTCACAACTGATTCTGAATGGTCAATATGTTCAGCCCAAAGCTTTGCAGGAAGCTGGATTTGAATTTAGCTATCCGACACTGAAAGAAGCCTTGATTGAAATTTTAAACCGTTAAAGAGTGCGGCTGTAAGCGCTGTACTGGACTATAAGGCTGTGGATCTACGATGGTCGGTTGCTCCAGGATTAACTGAGACAGCAGTTTTCCAGAAGCAGCGCCCATACATAAACCATTACGGAACTGGCCAAAATTAGTCCAGAGATTGCTCAGATGCGGAATCTTACCGATATAGGGAATGCCATCTGGTGAACTTGGGCGTAAACCTGCCCACTGTTTCACAATCGGAAAATCAGCCAGTTCCGGCACCATTTCCAAGCAAGCAGTTAAAATATCCTGACGGATTTCAGCAGAAGGCGAGGTATCAAAACCGACCTGACGCATGCTGGAACCACACAGCACATGACCATCACGCCGCGGAATCAGGTACATGACCTTGTTCATACACATGGTTGGTAGCCAGTTTTCTGGTGTTTTAAAGAGTAACATCTGGCCTTGAACCGGATGAACTGGAATGTCCAGACCGAGCTGTTCAGACCAGCGTGCAGACCATGCACCGGTGGCAATGACGAACTGATCTGCTTTAAAGCTCAGGCCATTTTTAGTGGAAACACTGTGTACATGATCTTGCTGGATATTTAGCTGAGTAATATTGCAATGCTCTTGCCAAGTGACACGCGGATGCTGTTTAAGGTAAGCAATAATGGACTGTAACAGTCGCGGATTGCGGATATTGGAAAGTTCTGGAAAATAGATCGCCTGTTTAAATTTCGGATCTACTTTGGAATTGATTTGCTGGATTTGAGGCTGATTCAGATATTCGGCATGTTGCTGTGGATCCTGATATTGCTCGGCATAGCGCAGTCCGATTTCAAAATCCGTTTCATCAAAAATCAGCATACCGGTTTCATGGATCTGGAAATCAATCCCAGTAATCGGTTGCAGTTTCTGGTTCCAGGCTTGATACAAGGGTTTGGCATGGCGGGCGAGGGCATTAACGGCATCGGGATAACGCCAGGGATACATTGGGGAGAGGATACCGCCTCCGGCCCAAGAGGCTGCCTGTCCAGCCGCTTGCTGATCAAAAATCGTAATAGAACATCCCTGTTCAAGCAATTCCAGAGCTGACATCAAGCCAGTGATGCCTGCTCCGATAATGGCGATATGCATTGCGCCAAGGTCCTTCTATTTTATTTCATGTCTTTCAGTTTGAGCGCCGCTTCTTCCGCGAAGTAAGTCCAGATACCATCTGCACCGGCACGACGGCAGCACATCAGGGATTCAAGAATCACGCTATCAGATAACCAGCCATTCTGAATCGCAGCAGCCAGCATGGCATATTCACCACTAACCTGATAAATAAAGGTAGGTACACCGAAGGTATCTTTGACTTCACGAACCACATCCAGATACGGCATGCCCGGTTTAACAATCACCATATCTGCACCTTCCTGGATATCCAGTGCAATTTCATGCAGTGCTTCGGCACGGTTACCGAAATCCATTTGGTAATTGTATTTATTGCCGCCTTTCAGGTTGCTAGCCGAACCGACAGCATCACGGAATGGACCGTAGAAGCTAGACGCATATTTGGCTGAATAGGCCATAATAGAGGTATAGATATGGCCATTCTGTTCAAAGGCCTGACGAATTGCACCGATGCGGCCATCCATCATGTCACTTGGCGCTACAATATCAGCACCGGCTTCGGCATGACTTAAAGTTTGCTTGATGAGTGCTTCAACCGTTTCATCATTCAGGACATAGCCGGTTTCATCAATGATGCCGTCCTGGCCATGCGTGGTATAAGGGTCTAGCGCGCCGTCGGTAATCAGTACCATTTCCGGTAATTCTTTTTTCAGCAGACGAACAGTCTTCTGTACCAGACCATCTTCATGCCAAGCGGCTTCTGCAGTCAGGCTTTTATCTTCTTGGGGTGTAACCGGGAACAGCGCCAGCTTATTGACACCTAGTTCGAGCAAACGTTCTGATTTTTTTAACAACAAGTCAGCAGACAGGCGCTGCACATTTGGCATACTTGGAATGTCTTGGGTCTGGTTTTGTCCCGGAAGCACAAATACTGGATAAATCAAGTGATCAGCACTGAGATGGGTTTCACGTACCATAGAACGTAAATGCTCATTTTTACGAATACGACGCATGCGAGTTGCAGGAAACGCGGGACGATTGAACGTATAGGTCATAAAAAATCTCAGTAATCAGTATTAAACTAGGCCCCTATTGTAACCCTATCTGAATTTTTTGGGCATAAATTAGCGGTTTTTTATTGTTGTAGCTTCGGGCAGACTTATGACTAAGACAGAAAGAAATTGGACAGGTAATATACATTTAGGTGCAAAAGTGGATATTGAAGTGGTCTTAAACCAGTTGGTACACGCTTTTAATACCTCTCCTTTTTTTAAGCATAATGGCATGACCATGCGGGTGGTCGATGGTCAGATCGAAGCATATGTTGAAATGCAGGATTTCATGATTGGCAATGTGGCTTTTCAGATTCTGCATGGCGGTCTTGCAGCGACCATACTCGACAGTATTGGCGGAATTGTGGCGATGGGTGAGCTGTATAAGAAAGCCGAACCGGAAACTATTGCCGATACGATTAAAAAGGTATCACGTCTGGCGACGGTAGATATGCGCGTGGATTATCTGGCACCCGGTCGTGGCAAATATTTTATTGCCCGTGCAGAAACCTTACGTTTGGGACGTAAGGGCTGCACCATGCGCATGACCATGGTCAATGATGATGACAAGCCGATTGCTACAGCGATTGCATCATATGCCTATTAATTAAGTTTATCTCCTCGATCCTAGCTCACTCTGGGTCCGAATTAAGCCCTTATTCCTAGAATAGGGGCTTAGTTTTTTAAACTTCGGAGTAATATTTTTTTGCATATTTTCTAATTTTTATTATTAGAATGCATGAAAATTAAATTAATACGGCTTTCTCATTTTACCCATTGATCAATAAACGGGATGTAAATCTATACATTCATATCAGTATTGGTCAGTGTGGCTGCGTGACCAAGTCTGTTGGATTTAGGAAAAAATCAATGACAGATGTACAAGACACCCTGCCAGAAAACGCATCTGATGCAACTTCGGATCAAGCTTTAAAAAATAAACGTAAAAAGGCCCTGAGTATCGTTGCTATCTTTATAGTGATTGCACTGGTGCTGTTTCTGGTTTGGAAATTCTTTCTGAACAATTCAGTCAGTACTGAAAATGCCTATGTGGGTGCTGAAACGGCTTCTATTACGTCTATGGTGAGTGGTCAGGTCGCTGAAGTATTGGTTCATGATACCCAAGCGGTCAAACAGGGCGATGTCCTGGCCAGAATTGATGACCGTGATGCCAAAATTGCAGTGGCTCAGGCACGTGCAGAACTGACCAAAGCCAAACGCCAGTATAAACAGACTGCGGCCAATAGCGGGGCTTTAAGCTCACAGATTGGAGTTAGTGATGATGCGATTCGCAGTGCTGAAGCTCAGCTAGCTCAGGCTCAGGCAGCCTTACATAAAGCACAAGATGAATATACGCGTCGTGAAAAACTCAGTGCGAGCGGTGCAGTGTCTAAAGAAGAACTCAGTACCGCACAATCTGCATTGGATACTGCCAAAGCAGGCGTAGCTTCTGCTGAAGCGGGTCTGGCACAAGCAAGATCCAGTCAGAAAGCCGCACAAAGCAATTTAGCGGCGAATGAAGCCTTGATTCAAGGTGCGAATGAAAACTCAACGCCTGATGTATTAGTCGCTGAAGCCAAACTGAAACAGGCCGAGCTGGATCTAGAACGTACTGTCATTAAAGCACCTTTTGATGGAGTGGTTTCACGCCGTTCCATTCAGGTGGGTCAACGTGTTGCGCCTGGTACAATGCTAATGATGGTCGTACCAGTAGATCAGCTCTATGTTGATGCAAACTTCAAGGAAAGCCAGTTGGAGAAGGTCCGCGTGGGGCAGAAAGCTGAACTGACGTCTGATTTGTATGGTAAATCGGTGAAATATCACGGCACTGTGGTGGGCTTCTCTGGCGGCACAGGTTCAGCGTTTGCTCTGATTCCGGCTCAGAATGCCACAGGCAACTGGATTAAGGTGGTACAGCGTTTGCCAGTCCGTATTCAGCTGGATCCGAAAGAACTGGCCGAGCATCCACTACGTGTGGGTCTGTCGATGGAAGCTGAAATCCACTTTAAGAAGTAATTCCCGATGAATAAATATGTTCCATATGGGAATCTGACCGGCGGCAAGCTGATGCTGGCGGCCTTTGTGCTGGCATTGGCTAATTTCATGGTCGTGCTGGACATGACCATTGCCAATGTCTCGGTGCCGCATATTACCGGTAGTCTGGCGGTGTCCAGCTCTCAAGGCACCTGGGTCATTACGTCTTATGCAGTTGCAGAAGCGATTTGTGTGCCTTTGACGGGATGGCTGGCGGGTCGCTTTGGTAGCGTGCGCCTGTTTGGTGTCTGTTTGCTCGGCTTTACCATTTTTTCAATTCTATGCGGGATTTCCACCAGTCTGGAAATGCTGGTGTTTTGCCGGATCGGGCAGGGACTGTTTGGCGGTCCAATCATGCCGCTGAGCCAGACTTTATTGCTACGCATCTTCCCACCCGAAAAGCAGTCCCAAGCGATGGGCATGTGGGCGATGACCACCGTTGTCGGTCCAATTCTTGGTCCAATTCTCGGTGGTACCATCAGTGATAATCTGTCCTGGCACTGGATTTTCTTTATCAATATTCCGGTAGGTCTATTCTGCGGTCTGGCTGCATTGAAGCTATTAAAACCAGCAGAAACTGAAACCAATGCATTGAAGATTGATAAAGGTGGTTTGTTCTTACTGATTCTTTGGATTGGTGCGCTGCAATTAATGTTAGATCTCGGTCATGAACATGACTGGTTTAGCAGCTCCTTTATCGGAACCTTGGCGGTGCTTGCCATAGTTGGTTTAATCATCTTTACCATCTGGGAACTGACCGAGCGGCATCCGATCGTCGATATCCGGATCTTCCGATATCGCGGGTTTACCTTTGCTGTGCTGTCATTGGCATTTGCCTTTGGTGCCTTCTTTTCCAGTATTGTACTGATTCCACAGTGGGTGCAAATTAATCTCGGTTATACGGCCACTTGGGCAGGTTATTTAACCGCGACTATGGGTTTTGGTAGCCTATTGATGTCACCGATTGTGGCGAAGATGGCGACCAAATATGACCAGCGCATTCTGGCGACTTTCGGTTTGACCTTGCTTGCCGTTGTGACTTTGATGCGGGCATTCTGGACTACGGATGCGGATTTTATGGCATTGGCCTGGCCACAGATTCTACAAGGTTTTGCAGTGCCATTCTTCTTCATTCCACTCTCCAATATGGCGTTGGCCTCAGTACAGCCTCAGGAAATGGCATCAGCAGCAGGTTTGATGAACTTCCTGCGGACTATGGCTGGAGCGATCGGGGCTTCAATCGCAGTCACGATCTGGGATGATCATAGTAAAGTGGCACGCAGTGAGCTGGTCGGTAAACTGAATGTCGAGGAAACCCAGAATACCTTGATGGCTCAGGGCATGAGTTCGGATAGTGCCTTGGGTTATATTTCAAGTCTGGTGGATAAAGAAGCATTAACCCTGTCAGCTAATCACCTGTTTTTAATACTGGCGATGGTCTTTGTTTTTGCTGCCTTAATCGTCTGGCTGGCACCACGACCAAAAGCGGGTGTGGGTGGAATGCCATCACATTAATATTTTCCAAAATAAAAAACCGCTAACTATTTAGCGGTTTTTTTCGATCTTATAAATCTGATTTGGCCCGTTTTAAGGCATTTTGCCATTTGGCCAAATGGGCTTCACGTTCATCGGACTGCATTTTCGGTTCAAAGGCCCGGTCTAGCTGCCAGGATTGAGAAATTTCATTTAAATTAGAAAATACCCCTGACTTTAATCCTGCCATCGCTGCAGCACCCCAAGCGGTGGATTCCAGCATTTTTGGACGCAAGACAGGCACATTCAGCAGGTCAGCTTGGAACTGCATCAACATATCATTACAACTGGCACCGCCATCGACACGTAGTTCTTTTAACGGATGGGCAATATCCGATTGCATGGCTGTCAATACATCAGAGACCTGAAAGGCAATCGATTCCAGTGTAGCTCGGGCAATATGAGCTTTATTGGTTCCACGCGACATGCCACACAGCAGGGCACGCGCTTCACTATCCCAATGCGGTGCACCCAGTCCGGTAAAAGCAGGAACTAAGACCACGCCGTCGGTATCTTTAACTTTACAGGCCAACTTCTCTATATCACTGCTCTTCTGAATGATGCCAAGCCCATCACGTAGCCATTGCACCACAGCACCGGCCATAAAAACGCTACCTTCCAGGGCATAACTGGTCTGTTCCTGTGCCTGCCAGGCGAGGGTAGAAAGTAATTTGTTCTGGCTGAGTTGAATATCATGACCGGTATTGAACAGCATAAAACAGCCGGTGCCATAGGTATTTTTTGCCATACCGGGTTCGAAGCAAGACTGGCCAAACAAGGCAGATTGCTGATCACCCAGAATACCGGTAATGGGAATCGTAGCCCCTAATAAACCCGGTGCCGTATCTGCAATATGACAATCAGAACTGATGATTCGTGGCAGAACTGAAGCGGGGATATTAAACAGGTCGAGTAGTTCGTCATCCCAGCGTTGAGTTTGCAGATTCATCAACATGGTGCGGGAAGCATTACTCGCTTCAATAATATGCTCAGCACCTTGAGTCAGATTCCAGATCAGCCAGCTATCAATGGTGCCAAAAGCCACATGACCTTGCTCTGCGAGTGTACGTAAGCCATCAATATTTTCTAATAACCAGACCAGTTTCCCGGCACTAAAATAGGGATCAATCCGTAATCCGGTTTTTCGTTGTACCTGATCCATCTGGCCTTGCTGAATGAGCAAATTACACCAGTCTGTTGCACGACGATCCTGCCAGATAATCGCTGGCGCAAGAGGTTTGCCATTACGACGATCCCATACCACAGTCGTTTCACGCTGGTTGGTCAGGCCAATCGCTTTAATGTCTTTCGCCAGAATCCGGGCAGTGGCTAATGCCTGTTGAACTACTGCAATCTGCGAGCTCCAGATTTCCTGTGCATCCTGTTCGACCCAACCGGAGTGTGGGGTCTGGATATGGGTTTCGCGTTGAGCTGTTGCCTGAATCTGTCCGTGTTCATTAAAGATGATTGCACGGCTAGACGTCGTTCCCTGATCGAGTGCCAATAAATAGCTCATAATTTTTTTAAATGTTGACTTGAATTATGAAATATTAGCGCAATTATGTAATCAGGCGCATTCAAAAGTGTATTTGTGTAGAAAATGCATCGTATTTTTTGCCAGTTATGCTATGATGAGCTTGTACTTTGGGGATGTTCTTGGCTTCGACGCCGATGATGAAACTCATAGATGCATGCCGAGAGCGCATTTTCTCTCGTAAATCAAATTTGCATTTTAATAGTCGCAAACGACGAAACTTACGCTCTAGCAGCCTAAGGGCTGCTTGTCCGCATCTCTGAATACTTGTGGTTAGAGATCCCGACTGAAGCGAACGCACACAAGTCCGTATAGAGTCAAGCCTCGGGGCTTTATACCAAATTTAGAGGATCGCACCTTGAACCCTGTTCGTCGGGTCTCTTGGTGTTAAAACAATAGACGATATCTAAGCATGTAGTATTCTCGAGCGTAGTGTTGGCGGACGCGGGTTCAACTCCCGCCATCTCCACCAAAATTCTTGTTATAAATCAGCCACTTGGATTAAGTGGCTTTTTTATTGCCACACATTTGCCACATTTTTCATTGCAAGAGCTTTTGATTTCGACGTATTTAGGTTGTACGAGTTACGCTAAGTTTCGCAATTTCTTGCTTATTTTTATCCCCATGCAACCATTTTGTATAGCGTTTGATCAGCATTTGTAGACTATGTCCAAGTTGATCGGCTACAAACATTGGATTGACGCCATCCATCAGCAACATCGTCGCATAAGTATGCCTTGCATTGTATGCAGGGCGGTGACGTATAGAACACGCTTTCATCGCTTCTACAAGACGCTCTCTAGGTGGTTTTTCATTAAAGAAGGGTTCCTTAGTCTTAGGACATAGCATCACATAGTCTGTTTGGTAGCCTTGATCCTTTTTAAATTGAAGCAAAGCTTTCAAAGCCAGAGTTGATCGTTCATTCAAATATACTTCTCGAGACGTATGTGTTTTTGTCACCTTTTTTTCTAAACCACGTACACGGCTTTTGTTAACTTTGAATGTGCCATTGAACCAATCGATATCACTTTCTCTAAGAGCAATCATTTCGGAAGGTCTACAGCCTGTCCAGAAGGCAAACTCAAAATACCATCGATAAAATTTGTCCTCATCATGTAAGCTTTTGTCGAGCCAAGCTAGTAAGGCTTCCATCTCCTTACGTGTGAAGGGGTCAGGTGTTTCCACCTGAACCTTACGATTCTTAATTTTATTCATAGGGTTTACAGAAATCTGATTATGCTTAACAGCCAACTCGAAAACTCCACGTAAAGGCGTGGCGCAATTATTAAATGTTTTCGCTGTTTGAAAATTACGATCGATAATGACTTCCTCAATATCTTCAGTCATGATATTGGCTATTGGTGTTAATGCAAAATAAGGCATCCAATGACATTCTAAAATTTTGCGATAGCCATTTTTTGAATCTTTATTGGCAATCGAAAACTTTAAAAATTTTTGTGCAACATCTTGAAATAAGACTTGCTGACCATCCATTGATTCAGTTTCTGTAACATCAAGGCCTTTTGCTTGTGCTATATCATTCTCAGTTAAAATCCCCCATTTGGCTTTATTTATGAGGTCACTTCTAATTTTAGCGGCTGTACGGATACCTTCCGCAGTCGGCGGGTGTGGGAGTGTAATGTAGTAGCGCTGCTTTTTAGAGGTGAAGTTGATTTCGAGTGCATTCTCCCTAATTCTAACGCCGGTTGGTAACGTTTTTGAGTTTGTTCTGTCAACCATTGGTTATAACCTCTAAGTGAGTAGTAAATATTTCCATCTTGTTTTGTCCAAACTAAATCTTGTGGCCAATTTTTTCGCCGATGTGTCAGTTTTTGTCCTTCAATGCCTGTAAGCTTTGAGAACACTGAAGCATCTACCCAATCGATAGCTGTAAGCCCTAGTTCTAAAAGAACATCTAAAATTTCGTTTTGCATAAAATTACTTAGCCAATTGAGCTGATCTAAAAATTATTCACGGCTAGGCATAAATTTCCCTAGTCATAAATCGCCATGTGGAAAACTTAGCACATGACATTTTTTAAAAACTCGTTTCGTTTAAAACTTCAAAAAAATGGTTATTCAAAAAAATTATGAAATAAAAAAATCATATTTATGCTTACTGAATTAATGATTTAATCCCATTTGTTAGGTACAAAATTTGGTACTTAAATCCTCAATATCATGAGTTAAGTACCAGATTTGGTATCTTAAAAATCAGCTCGAAAAATGATTTATAATTTATTTTTTTAACAAGGGTTGGAGCACATCTAAAAGACTCTCACCATTTTTACGATCAATTATTTTTGCAGACATGCCTAATTTTTGCGGCCCATCTACATCAGCAATTTGAGTATCACCAATGAAAAAAACTTCATTTGGTTGACAGTTCATTTGAGTTAAAAAATGTTGGTAGATTAAAGGATCTGGCTTATTTGCACCGACCTGAAAGCTCCATGCATAAGTATCTAAAAGTGGAAGTAGGTGCTGTGCTCGTTCACCATAAGGCGTTGCTGCATTGGAGCAGACTGCCAATTTGTAGCCTAGCTTTTTAAGCTCAAGCAGCATTGGTATAGAATCATCAAAAGCACGCATATACTTTAAATCATGTTGAAGATCGTTGTTCATTTCAGCTAACAAGGGAGCGGGTAGTTGATAACCGAAATAAGAAGCGATTGTCTCAAAATTGCCATCTAGCGACATGATCATCGCAGCATCATTTGGTTGTGGTTTTCGCCCTTGTTGTTTAAGCCATTTCATCATTTTTTTATAAGGTGATTGACTATTTTTAATTTCAATTAGCGTTCCAAAAACATCAAAGGCTACTGCTTTATAAGGTCGTTTACTCACTATTCTTATCTCATTAAAAGTTTAAGCATATGGTCTAGCGTTTTATATCAACTCTTTTATTCATCAAAATTTAAGTCAGAATCATTTAAAGAGGAGGGCGAACTGAACTTTTCTGCTTTATTTGATTAACTTAAATTCAAACCTATCTGTTCAGGTGAATGCCAAAGCATTTTTAAGTGTCCTAGTTGGTCTCTGAGATGAGCGGCTTTACGGATGATATATTTTTTTTGTTTCAGCCATTCATCCAGGCGCGCATCGTCATAATGGATGTCTATCTTCAGTTGTAAAAGCTGGTTATATAAGCCACGCTTTTCAGATGACATTGCTTCTAGAATAGATGGTGGAGCCATGGGCTCTAATGGATGTAGCAACCCACCTTCAGCCTGACAAGACTTGGTCTTTGCTTGTTGAGAAGAAGCAGACACTCCGCTAACGGTTAGCCCTTTTTTCATTAACTTTGATAATGGCAGAGTTGGAGATTCAGCCTGATTGTGATCTTCAGTTTCAGCATTTGCAGGTTCAGTAGATTCTTTCAATAGCTCGCTGATTTTTCGGTAATTAATGCTATAAAAGTTGGTTTGAATCCATTTATTTTGAGATAGCTTTTTGACAACCAAAATGCCCACTTTCTTTAGCTTGGAAACTATACGTTTGATCGTGGAGGGACTGTATGTACCTAAGGTCTTAGCCCATTGCTCATAGCTGTGATAAAAGTACTTCTGTTGCTGAATTACTTGAGCTTCACCACTTTGCAGGCAGTAATGAAGCTTTTGAAGGAAGATCGCTGATGGCACCCCATACGCTTGGGCAAGCGTAGGAGATGCAATAAGAGGGTAGTCGCCTTGGACTAGTAGTTTTGTTTTTTTAGTCATGAGAATACTCACTTAAGGCTTAGTAAGTGGTATTAGACGATTTGGGGTGCGGACGTTGCTGAGTTCGGCGTAGCCAATCTTCAGGATACTCCTGACTATAAGATTCATAATGCTGACCAGACCAATATTCTTGGTTGAGTTCATCATAAAATTGGTTTTGAGGGCATGCTAGATGCTGCTGTTCAGCTTGTAAGTCTTGCGGAATGTTATCTTCAGCTTGATCTAAAGTTTTGTAAATATCAAGTAAGGCTTGGCGCTGTATAGGCGATAGAATTTTTGCGCTTTCAACAAGAAGTTGTTTGGCAAGTTTTTTTGGCGTGCAAGGGATTGCACCATTGAATTTGTGATTCATAGTCGTATGTTCTTGGTCGGTTGTTAACATACCACCATTCTTTTTCCACAAAGAGTGGTGGCAGCATGACAGGGGTGGAAATACCGTTCCAAGAGTACGGCCAGCATAAAGCTGCCCTGTCAAGCCGCCATAACGACTGCTTAACAGTGGGCAAAAAAAATGCCGCCTGAGCGACTTTAATTTTGCACTCTTGGATAATATCAGGTTTCCACGCCTGAACACAGATTTTGCTGTGTTGAATTTAGGTTATCCCGCTATGCTAAATAGGTCAAGGCCTTGAAATAAAATTTTTTAAAAAGATGAAAAGTAGAGTGATAGCTACCATGTGCTAAATATATTTAATTATTTTTATTGTTTATTTTATTTATAAAGAAGAACAGATCAGTTTGACCTAATGGAGCGGATCTGTTTGAGATGATCGTAAGTTTCAGTATGGTCTTAACTGAAATTTAAGGCATTTTGTGAGTTTCCAGTTATGGAAATATTTTTATAAGAAGCAGAGGTGCTCGGTTTTTATTACTAATTTCTGATCAATCTAACATTTAAGTGTGAGTTAAATAGAGATGAATATTCGACTCATTTGCTGAGCCGAATAAGATTGAATCAAGGCGTATTATTAGAAGGTGACTTAAAAATGTGGAGACCTATTCATTTGTTAAACTCTGATCAAGATCCTTTTTAAGTGATGGATTTCTAGGATCTGATGAAATCGCTTGCAGCGCTTTATTAAGTTTTGAAAAGTTAGGAAGATGCTTGTTTTTTTCAGAATCAAAGATGTCGCGTAGAGTTGGATGGTGCTCAATCTTAGATTTATATATGAAATAAATGTACATCATATCTATTAGGGTATCTATTACGGGACGACCATATACAGCAAAAAATGCTTCATATATCGTAAGCATCCGGCTAACACAGCCTTACCAAGCGATCCTATAAGCCTTAATTTAGTTCCCACCTAAAAACAAGTGGGGACTTAATCCATGAACATGGATATATATTCAGCAACACCTCCTGTTGGTAAGCGTCCGCTGAATCCCATGCCTATTTTTTAATTTTGGTCGGATTTCCAGCGGTGTGGCAGTAATTCTTCTATTTGGGTGACTTTATGCGTCGGCAGCCTTTTCAGCACATCACTTAAATAGGCATACGGATCCAGTCCATTCAGCTTTGCTGACTGGATTAAAGTCATGATATTGGCAGCTCGTTGGCCGCTGCGCAGCGAGCCAGCAAACAGCCAGTTCTTACGTCCCAACGCCCAGGGGCGCATCTGATTTTCAATCCAGTTATTATCTATAGGCAAATTGCCATCATCCAGATAGTGGCAGAGTGCCTGCCAACGTTTTAGGCTGTAATTGATCGCCTTGGCAGTTGGAGAACTCGATGGCACCGCCAGATAATGTTGGTTGAGCCATTCATACAGTTGTTGCATCACCGGTTGGCTATGCTGTTGCCGGTATTCGCGGCGATGTTCTGCTGTACCATCGGTCTTTTTCCTGAGTTCTGCTTCTATGGCATACAGTTTCTGAATCAGCACTAATGCCTGTTCAGCGATCTGACTTTTCCCGGTCACATGCAGTTCATGGAATTTACGACGTGCATGTGCCATGCAGCCCACCTCAATGACCTGGCCTGATTTAAAGCGTGCTTTATAACCACTGTAATCATCACAGACCAGATGGCCCTGCCAGCCATTCAGGAACTCTTCAGCATGCTGACCTGAACGGCTATCCTGAAAGTCATAGATCACCGCTTGAACTGGATTGTACTGTGTGGTGGCATAGGCCCAGACATAACCTTTCTTCGGTTTTTTCTCATTCTCACCCATCCGCATGATGGTGACCGGCGTTTCATCGGCATGGATCACCCGCTGTTGCAACACCACCTGTTTTAAGGCATTAGCCAGAGGTTCCAGTTCCACACCGCAGCGACCAATCCAGTCAGATAAAGTGGATCTGGACAGATCAATGCCAGCCCGCTGATAGATCAGGCGCTGACGGTACAGCGGCAAATGATCGGCATACTTCGATACCAGCACATGGCTGAGCAATTCAGGTGAAGCAATGCCTTTATCAATCACATAGGCGGGCATCGCTTGCTGAGTCAGAGTGTCGCACTGATCACAGACCCATTTGCCACGGACATGCTGTTCCTTGTAGAACTGTGCCGGTCTGAAATGCAGTTTTTCACTGATATCTTCGCCGATACGACGTAACTGGCAGCCACAACTGCATTGGGTTGATGCAGGTTCATGCTCAATACGGATGGTGTGTAGATGATCTGGCAGCAGTCGACGTTTAGGTTTGTTGACTGTGGCTTTCTGTGTCGCTGCATCGGTTTTATCTGCATTTAATCGTTCTAATTCCAGATCAACGGCTGCGATATCTTCTTCGACCGCTTCGTCCCATAGATGGATTTGTTTTGCCGTTAAGTGTTCATTCTTTTGGGCGAATTTGTGCTGTTTAAATAGTGCGAGTTCATGCTCGTATTTTTGATTGAGAATAGAAAGATGCTGAACTTTGGCATCCAATTGCTGGTTTGATTTTTCTAATTCTTGATTTGATTGTGCCAGAGACTGATGCTGCATCGCCAACTGCCGGGTAAATTCCAGCAGTTGTTCATGGGTCAGTTGGCTTAAATCAGGCAGCATTTTCATGACTGCAGTATGCCTGAGGTCATGACGCAGAGGAAATAGAACGTTTGGAGAATAGCAGAATGTAGCAGCCTGGTTTAGAGCATTGTTACCACTTGCTGTCGTCCAATGCGCTGCCAGGGCAAACCCTGAATTAGTGCCTGTAACTGTTCTGGACTGAGAGCTACGTTTTCACCCTGGTGAACTTTAGCCCAGTGGAATTTTCCCTGTTCCAGCCGCCTGGCACACAGCCAGATGCCTAGTCCATCATGTACCAGCACTTTCATACGATGGCCACGTTTATTACAGAACAGGTAGGCGCAATGCGGTTTGATTGAGCCAAAGGCTTTCATAATCTGCGCCATGGCCGTATCCATACCCGCACGCATGTCCATGGGCTGGGTAGACAACCAGATTTCATCGATACGGATCATTTGATCAAGCCCTGAAGTAAAAGCAGTAATTCAGTTGCAGACCCCACCGGCCATTCGATTTCGATCATCTGATCCCTTACTGAACCTTGTTCATCATGTAATGGAATCCTAATATGAGCGGTAGCTTTCTTCTCTGGCACAGGTGGCGGAGGTGCTTCTTGTTTGACTGGCGTCGGGTGAAGAATGACGGGAAGGAAGTCGGTCTGTGGAATGGATGAGATTGTTAATGATGGAACCATTGATCTGGACTGACGAATCCATTTATGCAACAGATTGGCATTGATCTGATGTTGCATTGCGACCTTAGCCACCGATGTATCTGGCTGCTGGCATTGCTGAATAAGTTGATGTTTAAATTCAGCCGTGAAGGTTCGACGGGGCTTTTTTAGCGTTGGTGCAGTGTCTATAACTGTCTTTAAATCCATAAATAGGTGTCCACTTAAATTTTAGTGGACACTATCGCGGTATTAATGAGTTAGAAAAAGTGGGGCTCAGCGGACGCTTACTCCTGTTGCTAAAAAACGCCGAAAATACAGCAAAGAATTCAAACTCAGTATTGTCAATGCCTGCAAAAATCCTAATACCTCGATCGCTTCGGTCGCACTGCAACATAGTATTAATGCCAACCTTGTCAGTCGTTGGATCAGGATCTTCAGCCATCATGAGGGTGCCGTGCAGGATCCTACTCATGTGAATCCAGCATTTATTGCTTTGCCTTACACTGCTGCAATCAGCCAACCTATTGATGAGAGGATCACGTTGTGTATCACCGTGCCTCATACGAATAATGATATTCAGCTAAAATGGCAGACATCAGAAATACCTGCCTTGGCAGAATTACTCAAGGCACTTGCAACATGATCCGCATTGATGAAATCTGGTTGTCTACTCAGCCCATGGACATGCGTGCAGGTATGGATACGACCATGGCTCAGGTGGTGAGAGCCTTTGGCTACATCAAACCGCATTGTGCTTACCTGTTCTGTAATAAACGTGGCCATCGCATGAAAGTGCTGGTACATGATGGATTGGGCATCTGGCTGTGTGCCCGGCGGCTGGAACAGGGCAAATTTCACTGGGCTCAAGTTCACCAAGGTGAAACCGTGGCCCTCAGCCCGGAACAGTTACAGGCACTGATCCAAGGTTTGCCCTGGCAGCGCATTGGACGACAGCAGGTGGTGACGATGCTTTAAACCAGGCTGTTCCATTCTGCTATTCTCCAAACGTTCTATTTCATTCTTCTCATGACCTCAGGCATACTGCGGTCATGAATACGCTGCCTGACTTAAGCCAACTGACCCATGAACAACTGCTGGAATTCACCAGGCAGTTGGCGCTGCAGCATCAGTCTCTAGCACAATCAAACCAACAATTGGATGCCAAAGTTCAACATCTTTCTATTCTCAATCAAAAATACGAGCATGAACTGGCGCTGTTTAAAAAGCACAAATTCGCCCAAAAGAATGAACACTTAACGGCAAAACAAATCCATCTGTGGGATGAAGCGGTTGAAGAAGATATTGCCGCGGTTGATCTAGAACTGGAACGGCTAAATGCAGATAAAACCAATGCAGCGACACAGAAAGCCAAAACCAATAAACCTAAACGTCGACCACTGCCAGATCATCTACACACCATCCGTATTGAGCATGAACCTGCATCAACCCAATGTGCTTGTGGCTGCCAACTCCGTCGTATCGGCGAAGATGTCAGTGAAAAACTGCATTTCAGACCGGCACAGTTCTATAAGGAACAGCATGTGCGTGGTAAATGGGTCTGTGATCAGTGTGACACTCTGACTCAGCAAGCGATGCCCGCCTATGTGATTGATAAAGGCATTGCTTCACCTGAATTGCTCAGCCATGTGCTGGTATCGAAGTATGCCGATCATTTGCCGCTGTACCGTCAGCGCCTGATCTATCAGCGGGCTGGCATTGATCTGTCCAGATCCACTTTATCTGACTGGATAGGTCGCTGCGGTGTAGAACTGGAACCTCTGGCCAATGCCTTAAAAGAGGTGGTGCTGCAACAGCGGGTGCTGCATGCAGATGAAACACCGGTCACCATCATGCGGATGGGTGAGAATAATAAAAAACCGAAGAAAGGTTATGTCTGGGCCTATGCCACCACACAGTATAATCCAGTTCAGGCGGTGATCTATGACTTTCAGGATAGTCGTTCAGGCCAGCATGCTGAAGAGTTCTTGAAAGGCTGGCAGGGCTATCTAGTCTGTGATGATTACAGTGGTTATAAAGCACGTTTTAAATCAGGCCAGGTGATTGAGGTGGGGTGCATGGCCCATGCACGTCGTAAATTCCATGAACTGCATGTAACTGGGAAAAGTCAGGTTGCTGAACAGGCCTTAGTGCTGATTCAGAAACTGTATGCGATAGAAGCAGAACTCAGGAAAAAGACCGATGGTACAGCGGAAGACCGCCGCGAATACCGACAACAGCATAGTCAACCAGTGATGCAACAACTATATGAATGGCTCAACCAACATCATCTGACAGTGCCATCGAGTTCTCCCACCGCCAAGGCTATCAATTACACTCTGAAGCGTTGGCCAGCCTTAAGCCGCTATCTGGATGATGGCAATCTACCGATATGCAACAATTGGGTAGAGAATCAGATGCGTCCCTGGGCGTTGGGACGCAAGAACTGGCTGTTTGCAGGTTCGCTGCGCAGTGGTCAGCGAGCGGCAAACATCATGACTTTAATCCAGTCAGCAAAGCTGAATGGCTTGGATCCGTATGCCTATTTAAGTGATGTGCTGAAAAGGTTACCGACACACAAAGTGACCCAAATTGAAGAATTGCTGCCGCACTGCTGGAAACCTAAATCGAATTAAAAAATAGGTATGGGATTCAGCGGACGCTTACCATATATCTTATTGAAAGATGCACCTAAGAAAAATATTACACTATTTCTCTTTTTCCTTTGTTTTAATTTTTCAGCTAGAAGATGTTTTTCATATTCAGAAAGAGTATTTTCAGAAACACATTTTTTTATTTTTCCATTATTATGACTACGATAATTACTCAGTAGTTCTTGCAGGTTAAAGTATTCATTAGGGTTATAATCTAAATACTCTTTTTCTTTTTTCAGAATGTTTTTTTCAATGTCTGTTAAATTATCAAATGGGATGGTTTTTATATATTTTAATGTTTGATGGTTTTTGATTCTTTGATTTTCCTTATATTGGCATGCATTGATTAGATTTTTATGGGTTTCTGTAAATTTTTTAAAATCTATTTTTGTTAAATCTGTATTCTCGAGAATATTAATTAAATTTATTTCACATGGATATTTAGGCGTGATAAATAATTCTTCTTTTTGTGTATAAAGAAAATTATATAAATCACTTTTTTTGATAATTTTTTTGGGTCTACCGGCTGTCATTTGAAGGCTCCTTGCCTTACGTTAGAGGAAAGCTCTATCTTTAACAGGAACCCAAAATGCATGATGAGTTTCATGCAAAATCTCAAAAAAATAGCTATCCTGCTCTCCACTTAGTTACCCGATTAATAAAGCTGGCGCTTTTAAGAATTTTTTGGGCTGCGCACAAAAAATTCTTATCTCGTCTCCGTGTCTTTTTATTCCATCATTTGCATTGCAAATGTTGTACTAAAAAGACACTACTACTCGCCCTGTGGGACCAAAAGCCCAATTAATATTATTTTTAAGATATTGATATATATTGAAAATATTTCAACTGGAGTCTTTTTTGTGTGCGTTACACTATAATTTATGGTGCGTTACACTATAAAAATGTGCATTACACGATAAAAATAGTCGTTACACCATAAAAATCATCTAGAAGTTCGACTTTTGATTATTGAAGATCACTTTTTGATCTTCAGGTCTTGATTAAGATCATATCGCTACTGAATCAATCATAAAAAAACTATTTAGAAATATAACCACGGCGAATTCAAACATGAGGTGCGACAGTTTGAAAAGTCTTATGATAATCAACAAGCTGAGCAAATTTCTCTAATGGTGTAAGCCAATCTAACGCTTTTCTAGGACGAGTATTCAGTGACATGGCAACTTGATTTAAATAATGCTGATCTGCCTGATTTAAATCAATCCCTTTAGGTAAATATTGCCTAATTAAACCATTCATATTTTCGCATGTGCCTTTTTGCCAGGGTGAATGTGGGTCACAGAAATATACATCTATGCCTAAATCTTCTTCAAGTATTTTATGTTCTGCCATCTCGCGTCCACGGTCATAGGTCAACGTTTTACGCAGTTCTGCAGGTAAATATTTCAGAGCTTCAGTTAAAGCCTTGCGCACTGATTCTGCCTTTGCATCAGGTAATGTTGCCAAGATACAGAGCCGTGTATTTCGTTCAATAAGTGTTGCTATCGAACTTTTATTGTCTTTACCTTTAATTAAATCAGCTTCCCAATGACCCGGTATTTTTCTTTCTTGAACTTCGGCTGGGCGCTCATGAATAGTTTTAATATCCTGTAATATAGAATCTTTTTTAGGTTCACCGTTAGCTTTTCGCTTTTTATTTTCATGACGCAGACAGGATAATAAGTCTTTTTTCAACTCACCCTTTGGTAATGCGCGTATCGTTGAATAAATCGTTGTATGGCTTACATTCATTGTTTGATCCAAATCAGGAAATGTCTTTAAACGCTTTGCTATTTGCTGAGGAGACCATAAACAACGGATCGCTTCAACAATAAATTTCCAGAGGATTGAATCGATTTTGAGTTTTCTGTGACCACGTCTACGTCTAGCGAAGGTGTTATCAGAAGCATATCGAGCTTGATAAACGTCATTGATGCTATTTCTTTTAAGCTCACGATAGATCGTACTAGGATGTCTTTTAATGAGTTCAGCAAATTTTCTGGCTGAAAAGCCTTCTTTTCTTGACTCAAGCATTAATGCAGTACGATCTTCAAAGTTAAGATGATGGTATGACAATTTTATATACTCCATAAACCCTTTAAATTAATTAGGTGGTTTATGTCGCACTTCAAGTTTTACTCTGCCCACTTTCCTGAACTTTTTCTTTTAAATTAAATTATAAGAATATTTGAAAATATATTAACTCTTTGATAAGAGAGTTAATAAAAAGTGTTTTATTTTGATTTAAGACATAATCGTAAACAAAGTTCTAAAAGTTCATTTAATGGCTTTTGTTATATTACTCGAACTAAGCATTTTAAGTTAAACAAGATTGAGTTAAATGAAGAAGTTGAATTTGTTTGCTCAGGTAATATGCCTAAGTGGGCAGAATATAAGCCGGATAGATTTTGGATTGCTGCTGATAAATATGAAAAAAATAATAGTCGTACATCCAGTCATATTACTATTGCTTTACCTAAGGAATTAAATTCTGAACAGCGAATAGAATTATCAAAGAGTTTAATAAATGCTTTTTGTGAGGAATTTAAATTTCCATATAGCTGTGCTATTCATAATCACAAAGGGGTTTTAGATGGTGAGAATGATCAACCTCACTTACATTTACAATATTCTGAACGAACAACCCTTGATGATTTTGAACGACCACCCGAGCTGTTTTTTAGGCAATACCGGCCTAAAAATCCTGAACGTGGCGGAGCACAGAAGATTACTGCTGATGTGTTGGGTTTGGGACGACATCAAATTAGACACATGCGGCAACTCACCGAAAAACTAATCAATGAGTCTTTAGAACTATATGCACCGATGAAGACAGTTCGTATATACGATATTGAACTTCAAGTGCCTAACCGAGTTTCCTGCCTATCTAATGAAGATTACAATGCCAAATTTGGAACGAAACTTAAAGATACGCCTCAAATCCCACATTGGAAGCTTTATAGTTCAGATCCTATTGATCAGTTGGATATAAAGCCCTTAATTGAAAAAGTGAAGAAAATCCGAGAAGAAAACTTATATGAGCTTTATAAAAATGAATATGAATTGGAGCTCAAAAGCATTCATAAGATGAGATCAGAAATCAAAAAGGCTAAATCAAATGATAATGATTGGGATTATGGCATGTAGAGACTTTGTTGCACAAAAAAATAACACTATGATTTTATTATATTTATTTTAGCTCTAGACTAACATATCTTTCTGCTAGTCTAGAGCCTTTTTTATTGAAATTTTATAAAAAACTCGAAAAATCAATATCTTAAAAAATATTTATGCAATAATGCTGGTTTAATTATCAACAGAAAATGTCAACATACTCTAGTCAAAACTTTAATAGCCACCAAAATTTTTAGTCATACATAATCATTTTTTCATTTTTTTGCATGAAATTAATCTTTAAAATTTTAAAACATGTAGTTTTCTGGTTTTTAAGCAAGCAGAAAAGACATGGATTCAAATACACCGACATTTGATCAACAGCGTACATATTCATCGCAAACTTTATCTTCATCAGCACAGGAAAGCCGTTATTCTTTAGATATTAAGATATTAATAAGAGAATATTCCCCGACAGTCGTGAAGTAAAAACATCATTAGATTGGCGTAATTCTAACCGCATATTTAAAGCTAAGCTCCAAGAAATCATTCAAAAAACACTTAAAAATAAGCAAGGAAATCAAATTCAGCAGTGTGGTAAAGCAGTGAAGTGGCTTAATTCAAATGTGGATATTTTTTATCATGTTGATTCTAATAAAGTCATATTCAGCAATATATTAGACTGTCGTAAAGGTTGGACATGCCCACGTTGTGCAAGTCGATTGGCTGCCCAAAAGAAAGCAGAATTATTACAACTTCAAAAAGTGGTGCGTGATGAGGCCTTACATGCCTATATGATGACATTAACGATTCCACACTCATTGAAAGATAATTTAAGTGATTTACTAGAACGCCTCAGTCTTGTTCAGAGTAATTTTACAGATGCACTTCGGGGGAAAAAATGGAAAAGAATATTTTCTAAAGTTGGTCATATCACAGTACTTGAAATTACCTATTCAGCGAGATTTGGGTGGCATCCGCATTTGCATGTTTTGGTGATTTCTGAGAAAGGTTATACAGGTGAGGAAATTATAACGATTGAAAAAGAGTTATATGAAACATGGTCTGCAAAATGCCAAATTAGCGGTGTTCGAAAACCTAATAAAAAATTTGGGGTTAAATTACAAAACTGTATGTCGGAAGCAGAGCGATTAGACACTAAAGTGATTCATTACTTGGTTAAGCATGGATTTATAAATGAAATTGATGAGAGGAGAATAGAGGAGAAGATGACCCACGGCGAAAGCCTAACCATTTGGGAAATTGCATTTTTATCTCAACATCCGGATCAACATATTGCTAGAAAATATGGATTGATTCTGCGGGAATATACTCGGTCAATGGTGAATAAACACTTTATAAGATGGTCAAAATTACTCACTGATTATCTCAAAAACAATGGATATGATTTTAAAGATAGGGTAGTTCAAAAATTAAAAAAACAAATACAAAAACAAGTATGGCTAGCAAGGAGGAAGTTGGTTGCTCAAATTGATCACCCTTTATGGCTAAGGATTTGTCGAAAGCCTTATGTGCTACAGCATCAACTTCTACAGAGTGTAGAGTTAGACCTCAAATATGGCATTGCTGAATGTCGTATATACCCAAGAACAGATCGATTACTTAAATATATTCGGCAATCAAAGCTCTATGATTGATGTCAATTGATGGCTTAAAAGTAAGATGCAAGGACTTATGTTGATAGCTAAATTAGGCTGTTGAATCGCTATTTCAAATAATACCAAAGCCCATCAATTTTTGTTATATGATCCATTTTGACCTCTATTGGATCACTATAAATCATATTTTTAGAATCCCGTTCGTGATGAGCAAAAAATGCACCTTGAAGTGCATTGCAGTGAAAACAGCCATTAGATAAATATGCTTCTCCACGAGTTTTACTAAATCGTTTAATAATAAAACCGTACTGATATTTTTGCAGGAATTCAGGACTGTTTAAAACATCACTATGCGGTTGAGATAGCTCTTCAATATCCAAGCGGTATATTTTTGTCAGTTTTTCACCATGAGGAATGAAATAATTAATTTCCATGATGGTGTTAGTGGATTGTTTGCATTTCCAGCATTGAATGGTATTCAGCGCCAATTGTATAAACCTGCTCGAATTAGGCTTTACAGAATATTGCACTGCACCAGTCATCAGGGCTTTGAAAAAATCTATAAATTCAATTTCAACTAAATCAGCATCATCCCAATTGTGAAATGCACCGCTTGCAGTCAGTTGATAAGTTTCTTTATTCAGCCAAATCGAAAAAACAGGAAGATCATAACTCTGGTAGTCTAAGACATCCCATTTGTTTTTCTGGGTTGTGCGTATAAACCAAACTGCTCGAATTCCTGAAGCAATATATTTTTTCTGACGGCGTTTTGTCTCCTCAATGTTTTGAGCAGACCACTGAATTTCTATGGCTATTTTGGCTTTATTTTTCTCAGCATAAATATCAGCGATCCAGATTTCACCATTTGGCGTTTGGCCACGATATTCAGGAATCACAGTCCAGCCATTTTCGTGAAGATATTTTAAGATGAGATATTTACAGAACTGATGCTCACGGCTTTCACCAGTAGGGATGCGACAAGTACTAGAAGGATGATGAGCAAAATATTGTGTACCTAGTTTACTCTTTTTAGGTATGGCACGAGTCTGACAGCAAGGCATATGCATGCTTAGATTTTTATATTTATATTTGAGTCTATCCCACTGCTCATCGTTGAGCATAAAGCTAAAAATTTCTTTATTTTCAATAATACTTAAAAAACCCATATGTACTACTAATTAATATTCTTTTGTACAGTCTATCTCTAGCAAAACATGTTGTAAATCAGGCACAATCATCACTATAAATTTCAAGTTTTATAGCCTTAGGGCAAGCGGTATTTTTTAATGACAAATAATAATTTTTCACAGGTAGCAGCATTCATTTGGTCGGTGGCAGATTTACTGCGTGGTGACTTTAAACAATCCCAATATGGTCGTGTGATTTTACCTTTTACCTTACTGCGCCGTCTTGAGTGTGTGTTGGCGCCAACTAAAGCCGAAGTGCTTGCTGCGAATGAAAAAGTCAAACAAATGCCTTTACCAGAAGAAGCCAAAGAAAAAATGCTTCTCAAGGCAACAGGTGGACTGTCATTCTTTAATACCTCTGAATTGGATTTAGGTAGTCTGGGGCAAAAAGACATCCGTGCCAACCTGAACAACTACATTCAGAATTTTTCTAAAGATGCCCGAGAAATCTTTGAACATTTCAAATTTGATGAATTCATTGGGCTACTGGATGATGCCAACTTACTTTATAAAGTGGTGCAAAAGTTTGCTGCAACCGATTTAAGTTATAGCGCCGTATCGAACCATGAAATGGGTTTGGTGTTTGAGGAATTAATTCGCCGTTTTGCTGAAAGCTCCAATGAAACCGCAGGGGAACATTTTACCCCACGTGACATTGTACGTTTAACGACTGGTTTGGTCTTTAGCAAAGATGATGATGCTTTGACTAAAGAAGGCATTATCCGCACCGTATATGACCCGACAGCGGGTACGGGTGGATTTTTATCCTCGGGTTCAGAATATGTCTATGAGCATAACCCTGAAGCGGTAATGCGGGTGTTTGGTCAGGAACTCAACCCAGAGTCATACGCGATCTGCAAAGCGGATATGCTGATCAAGGGGCAGGATGTACGTAACATCAAATTGGGTAATACACTCTCCAATGACCAACTGGCATATGAGAAATTTGACTACATGCTGTCAAATCCACCATTTGGTGTGGATTGGAAGAAGATCGAACAAGACATCAAAGATGAGCATGAGCAAAAGGGTTTTGAAGGTCGCTTTGGTGCAGGCTTGCCACGTGTATCGGATGGTTCTTTACTGTTCCTGATGCACCTGATTAGCAAGATGCGTGATACTGACAGCAATGGTCAGGGTAGTCGTATCGGCATTATTCTGAATGGTTCGCCTTTGTTTACCGGAAGTGCAGGTAGTGGTGAAAGTGAAATCCGCCGTTATATTCTAGAAGCCGATTTGTTAGAAGCGATTATTGCGCTACCAACCGACATGTTCTATAACACTGGTATTGCGACCTATGTGTGGGTACTGAGCAATAAAAAAGATGCTGAGCGTAAAGGAAAGGTGCATCTAATTAATGCTACTAACCTCAGTTCAAAAATGCGTAAGTCTTTAGGCTCGAAGCGTAATTATTTAACCGATGAAGAAATCCGTACCATTACCCAAAACTACGGCGCATTTGAAGCGGTAGATACCTTAGCCCATGATGGTGAAAGTGATCAGAAAAAGCCTTTCTCAAGCAAAATCTTTAACAGTTATGAGTTTGGCTATCGCCGTGTGACCATCGAGCGTCCTTTGCGTTTATCTGCTCAGGTGAGTGATGAAGCCGTGGCATCCTTACGTTTTGCACCGAAGCCATTTAATGCCGTGATGCAAAAGCTGTATGAGCAATACGGCGCAACATGGACAGTAGACAGTTATGGTCAATTGACGGAGTATGAAGCCGAGATTCGTGCGCTGATTAAAGCTGAATTTAGCGAACTAAAAGAAAAAGACATTAAGACTGTACTTGAGCCAAAGCTTTGGTTAGAACAACGTCAGTTATTCAATAAAGCCCAAGCCTTACAAGCCAAAATTGGTACGGCGCAATGTGATGACTTTAATGCCTTTGATGATGTCCTCAAACAAGCACTCAAAGATGCCAATGTAAAACTTGAAACTAAAGAAAAGAAACAATTCTTAGATGCGATCACTTGGAAGAATGCGGATGCTGAACCAGTGATCAATAAAGTGGTGAAATGCGCAGAAAATCCGCTGTATGGTCAGTTTGCATATAAAGGCAAAGTGGTTGAGTTTGTGCAGGATGGTGATTTGCGTGATGCGGAAAACATTGCCCTTGCCCCAAGTGTGAGTACCGCAGATTTAATTGAGTCTTACTTTAAGCGTGAGGTGCAACCTCATGTGCCTGATGCGTGGATTAATGCCGATAAGCGTGATGATAAAGATGGTGAAATTGGTATTGTGGGTTATGAGATTCCGTTTAACCGTCATTTTTATGTGTATGAGCCACCACGTGACTTAGCGGAAATTGATGCAGATTTGGATGCAGTCAGTCGTGAAATTATGGCACTTCTACAAGAGGTGCATTCTTAATGGCGAAGTATCAGAAATATGCTGAGTATAAAGATTCAGGGGTTGAATGGTTAGGTGAGATTCCTAATGATTGGGAAATGTGGAAATTGAGCCATGCTTATACCGAGATTGGATCAGGTACAACTCCTTCAACCTCTAATGAAGAAAACTTTGAAGGAAATATTCCTTGGGTAACAACAGGTGAGTTGAGAGAAAATCTAATTTTAGATACTAAGAAAAACGTATCTCAACGAACAATACAACAGTTTCCGACTTTAAAAAAATACCCTATTGGTTCAGTAGCAATAGCAATGTATGGCGCAACTATTGGACGATTAGGAATTTTTGGTATTGAGGCCACAACAAACCAAGCGTGTTGTGTAATGACGACTTCAAAAGTATTGAATAATAAATATGTTTTTTATTGGTTGCAGGCATTTAAGAATGAAATTATTCAATTGTCATCAGGTGGTGGGCAACCGAATATCAATCAGGAAAAAGTAGCATCATTAAAAATTTCAGCTCCATTTTTTGAAGATCAGATCAATATTGCCAACTTCCTCGACCATGAAACCGCACAAATCGATACCTTAATTGCTAAACAAGAAAAGCTGATTGAACTGCTAAAAGAAAAGCGTCAAGCGGTGATTAGCCATGCCGTAACTAAAGGTTTAAATCCTGATGTAAACATGAAAGATTCAGGTGTGGAATGGTTAGGGCAAGTGCCTGAGCATTGGGATGTTATAGCCATATCCAAGGTCACACAAAAAATTACGAATGGTTATGTTGGACCTACTAGAGATATTTTAGTGGAGGAAGGTATTCCATATGTACAAGCAACGCATATTAAAAAAGGTAAAGTGAATTTTGATAATGCCTATTTTGTACGAGAAAAATGGAGTAATGACCACGCTAAATCAATCTTGAAAAAAGATGATGTATTGATTGTTCAAACTGGTGCGGGCACTGGAGATGTTGGGTTAGTATCAGAATCTGAGGAAGGTTTTAATTGTCATGCTTTGATTATCCTACAACCAAAGAAACAACAATTATCAGGTAGTTATTTAGCTTATTGCCTTCAATCAGATTATGGATATGCAACTTTATATTCAATACGTACAGGTGGTATGCATCCACACTTAAATTGTGGAGAAGTGCAATTTGTAAAAATATCAGTACCTCCTTTAGATGAACAGGTAGCGATTTCTAAATTTATTGAGAAAAATATTCAAGACTTTGATCAACTGATTGAAAAGGCTAAATTAGCTATTCAACTCATGCAAGAACGCCGTACAGCCCTTATTTCCTCTGCCGTGACAGGTAAAATAGACGTTCGGCATCATGCCTCACACCCTTCGGGCAACGACAAGAAACAAAAGGAGGGTATCTAAATGACACCATCACGTTTTTGTTGTTGTCCAAATCGGCTATCCCTGCCGATTTGTGACGTACGCAATTGGCAATATCCCAATGAGGCGAAAATGGAGTTAAGCGCGTGAGTATGCTGAGCTGGCTCAAACCAATGTGGACTCAAGCAGATACAAAAAATCATTGCATAAATAATTGCAATGATTCACTATATGCTCAACAACACCCGACAAGGCTAGGCAAGCAATTGCATCCTCAAACTGTCGGGTTACTTGTTTCTAGTGCCCTAAAAAATATAACAATCAGGGCAAGCTATCTATGAAATCTTTTAACAAGCCTGCCAAAACCTTTGCTGAACAAATTGAGCTATTAAAAGCGCGTGGCATGCAATTTGCCAATGAGCAAGATGCACAATTTTACCTAGAACAAATCAATTATTATCGCTTAGGTGCCTATTGGCTTCCATTTGAACATACTCATTCACCACACTGCTTTAAACCAGATACCAGTTTTGAACAGGTTTTAGAGTTATATGTTTTTGATCGTGAATTAAGACTACTCATCCTGGATGCCATAGAACGCCTGGAAGTTGCCGTTCGTACCCGTTTTGCCTATGAACTGGCACATCGGCATGGTTGTCATGCCTATCTGCAAGGGCAATACTTTAAACCCGCCTTTAGATGGCACAGCTTACTCGAATCACTAAAAACTGAAGTGTCCCGCGCAGATGAAGTCTTTATCGAACACTATAAACGTACCTATGATGATCCTGAATTACCACCGATTTGGGCAACCTGCGAAGTCATGAGTTTTGGGCAACTGTCTAAGTGGTATCAGCTCTTGGCACCGATTCAGACACGTAAAGCCATTTCCAGTCATTTTGATTGCGATGAAAAACAGTTTGAAGGCTTATTGCAGCATTTTGTCTACTTAAGAAATACCTGTGCTCATCATTCAAGACTATGGAACCGAAAATTTACCAAAACCATTGCCAAACCGCGCAGTAAGCCGATGGGGCTTCGGGTGCAATGCAATTTTGAACCTAGTAACTCGGCAGAGCGAAAAATTTATAACAGTCTGGTATTTCTGCTTTATTTCATGGACAAAATCGCCCCGCAGCATACATGGCGTAAACGTCTGGTTGATCTGCTTTTGACACATCACAACATATCAAAAACAGCGATGGGCTTCCCTGAAGATTGGCAAAGCTATCCACTTTGGCAAATAGAACAGTAATAAAGAAATTTGAGTATTGAGAGGGTTGGGGAAACATGAGATCGGATGCAACTTTAGAGACCATCTTCCAGCAAGATATTATTGCGCAAATGCAAAGCCATGGTTGGCTTGTCGGTTCAGGTATAGGCTACGACCGTGAAAAAGCTTTGTATGAACAGGATGTTTTAGACTTCGTACAAAAGACCCAAGACAAAGAGTGGCAGAAATTTAAAAACATCTTCCCGAATGATACCGAACGCCATTTTTTAGATACCGTGGTAGCTCAGCTTAAAAAAGCTGACATCAATGCCACCGATGTTGAATCCCGCAGTTATGGCACATTGGGCATACTCCGTCATGGCATCAAGACCCGTGGTACACGCTTTTCATTCTGTCAGTTTAAACCTGAACATGGTCTAAACCCCGAACTGAATCAACGCTATCAGCAAAACATCTGCCGTGTGGTGCCTGAGTTGGTCTATAGCCCATACGCGAGCAAAGCCGAACTAGAGGCAACAGGCAAACAAGCCAAAAAATGGCGCATTGATCTGGTCCTGTTTATCAATGGTTTTCCAGTGGCAACTCTAGAACTCAAGTCTGAGTTTAAACAGGCTGTGCAAAATGCCATGACACAGTATAGAAAGACTCGCTTACCCAAAGACCCTGAAACCAACAAGCCTGAACCCTTGCTGATGTTTAAACGTGGGGCATTGGTGCATTTTGCCGTCAGTCAGTATGAAGTCTATATGGCGACGCATTTGAATGGTGATAGCACCTATTTCCTGCCATTTAACAAAGGCACCAAAGAGCAGGGTGCAGGCAATGACATTCCTGAAAATCAAAATGAATATGCAACAGGCTATTTATGGAATGAAGTCTTAACCCCGGATAGCTTACTGAATATTGTCGGTAACTTTATCCATCTTCAGATTGAAGAAAAGGAAGACTGGGAAGGTCGTATATACAAAAAAGAGAGCCTGATCTTCCCACGTTATCATCAGTGGAAAGTGGTCAGTAAACTGGTTGAGGACTCATTAGCTGAAGGCACAGGACAGAAATACCTGATTCAGCACAGCGCAGGTTCGGGTAAATCCAACTCAATTGCATGGACGGCGCACCAGCTTTCTAGCCTTTATGATGCCAATAATAAAAAGATGTTTGATTCCGTCATTGTGGTGACAGACCGAACCATTTTAGATGCGCAATTACAAGACACCATTTATCAGTTTGAACATGCAGATGGCGTCGTGGGACGGATTAACAACAAGGAAGGCGATGGCTCCAAATCGGAGAAACTGGCAAAAGCTTTGGAAATGGCTCAGCCGATTATTATCGTGACCATTCAGACTTTCCCATTTGTACTACGTGCCATTGAAAACAGCACCAGTTTAAAAGAACGTAAATACGCCGTCATTGCCGATGAAGCCCATTCATCCCAAAGCGGTTCCACGGCGCGTCAGCTCAAAGAAACCCTGATGATTGAAGAGCGTGAAGAAGATGAACAGCTATCTTCGGAAGATGTACTCGATGCCGTGATGGCATCACGTAAGGGTAGTGCTAACTTAAGTTTTTATGCCTTTACTGCCACGCCAAAGGATAAAACCTTACAGCTCTTTGGTCGGTTACCTGACCCAACCATGCCGCCGTCGAAGACCAATTTGCCTGAAGCCTACCATGTCTATTCCATGCGTCAGGCCATTGAAGAAGGCTTTATTCTGGATGTATTGAAGAACTACACCAACTATAAAGTCATCTATAAGCTCAAGCAGAAGATTGAAGAAAAAGATGCAACCGTTGATGCCAAGAAAGCCAAGATCAAGCTGAACCAATGGGTGCGCTTGCATGACCATAATATCTCGCAAAAGGTTGGCGTGATTATTGAGCATTTTAAAAAGAACGTGATGGGTTTATTGGGTTGTCAGGCCAAAGCCATGGTGGTGACCAGCTCACGTAAAGAAGCTGTACGCTATAAACAAGCCTTTGATAAATACATTGCCGAGAATAAATACCAGAATATTCAAGCCATGGTGGCATTCTCTGGTGAAGTTGAATTCAACCAGAATGATTCTGATTGTAGTCATTTACTGGGGCAGAAATTTACTGAAAGTAACATGAACCCGAACCTGAAAGGTCGTGAAATGCGTAAGGCATTTGATAGCGATAACTTTCAGGTAATGATTGTGGCAAACAAGTTCCAGACCGGCTTTGACCAGCCGAAGCTGTGTGCCATGTACGTAGATAAAAAGCTAGGTGGAGTAGAGTGCGTACAGACCTTATCTCGTTTGAATCGTACTTATCCGGGTAAAGCAGAAACTGGCACCTTGATGTGTGCTGAAAAAACAGGAGGTTTTAACTTGGTAAACTAAACACACTCATCAGGAGTTTACCATGAGCAAGAAATACAAGACTTACACCACAGAATTTAAAGCTGAAGCCATCAAATTAATTGAAGCCAATCAAGGCAATGTCTCGGAAACAGCTAGACAACTTAGCATTTCAATGCAAACTCTTTCAAATTGGAATACCAAAGCAAAGGCTGGAACTTTAGCAGGTACAAAACAGTATTCACCTGATCTAAACGCTCTACTCGAAGAAAATAAAAAACTCAAACAACAGCTCAAAATAGCTGAAATGGAACGTGAATTTTTAAAAAAGGCAGCAGCGTACTTTGCCAAAGAAAGTCAGTAAGGTACGCCTATATGAAACAAAAAAGATATTCATTTCCAATTACCTTAATGGCTCGATTACTTCATGTTTCAGTTTCATGTTTTTATGATTGGCTCAAGAGAGGCGTGAGCAAAAGAACGATTCAACGAAATCAACAGACGATATTGGTGAAAATAGCCCATGAGGAGACAAGGCAGAGCTATGGTTATATTCGATTAACCAAATACTTACAAGCTCAGGGCATAAAAATGAGTATGTACGCTGTACGTCAGATAAAAGCGCTGAACCACCTGTATTGTAAGCGACACAAGCGTTTTAAAAGGACTACGAATAGTGACCATAATCGAGCGATCTATGAAAACCTGCTGGAGCAACAATTCTCAATGACTAGACCAAATCAAGCATGGTCAAGTGATATTACGTACATATGGACTGTTGAAGGATGGCTGTACTTAGCAGCGGTAAAAGACCTTTACACGAAGCAAGTGGTTGGCTATAGCTTAAATGAGCGCATGACAACACAGCTTGTTTGTAATGCGCTAAATATGGCTATTCACAATCAAAAACCAACCAAAGAACTGATTGTGCATTCAGACAGAGGAAGTCAATATTGCAGCCATGAATATCGAAATATACTTGAGCAATATGGTTTTCAAGGTTCAATGAGCAAGCGCGGAGACTGTTACGATAATGCACCGATTGAAAGCTTTTGGGGAATACTGAAAAATGAGTTAGTGCATCATTACAACTATCAAACCAGAGAAGAAGCCAAAGCAGATATTATAAAATACATTGAGTTATTTTATAATCATCGAAGAATTCAAAAGGGTTTGGGTTTTAAGACACCAAATCAAATGGCCGAAGACTTTTATAAGTTGGCTGCCTAAAATCTCCCAAGGGAAAGTCTCCTGATAATTCAGCGTATATCAGATCTATTTAGTAAAAATTAACATGATCGGCGATTTTATTTTTTAGTTAGTACTTCATAATGGCTGTATTTATATAATTTAAAGTAGAGGGAAAGATGTTAGATGAAATTTTAATAATTATTGGCTTTGTTGCACAAACCTATCTGTAAAGGCTTTTTCAGCGATATAATTTTCAAATGAAGAAGGGCGAATTCAAACATGAGGTGCGACAGTTTCAAAAGCCATATGATAATCAACAAGCTGAGCAAATTTCTCTAATGGTGTAAGCCAATCTAACGCCTTTCTAGGACGAGTATTCAGTGACATGGCAACTTGATTTAAATAATGCTGATCTGCCTGATTTAAATCAATCCCTTTAGGTAAATATTGCCTAATTAAACCATTCATATTTTCGCATGTGCCTTTTTGCCAAGGTGAATGTGGGTCACAGAAATATACATCTATGCCTAAATCTTCTTCGAGTATTTTATGTTCTGACATCTCGCGTCCACGGTCATAGGTCAACGTTTTACGCAGTTCTGCAGGTAAATATTTCAGAGCTTCAGTTAAAGCCTTGCGCACTGATTCTGCCTTTGCATCAGGTAATGTTGCCAAGATACAGAGCCGTGTATTTCGTTCAATAAGTGTTGCTATCGAACTTTTATTGTCTTTACCTTTAATTAAATCAGCTTCCCAATGACCCGGTATTTTTCTTTCTTGAACTTCGGCTGGGCGCTCATGAATAGTTTTAATATCCTGTAATATAGAATCTTTTTTAGGTTCACCGTTAGCTTTTCGCTTTTTATTTTCATGACGCAGACAGGATAATAAGTCTTTTTTCAACTCACCCTTTGGTAATGCTCGTATCGTTGAATAAATCGTTGTATGGCTTACATTCATTGTTTGATCCAAATCAGGAAATGTCTTTAAACGCTTTGCTATTTGCTGAGGAGACCATAAACAACGGATCGCTTCAACAATAAATTTCCAGAGGATTGAATCGATTTTGAGTTTTCTGTGACCACGTCTACGTCTAGCGAAGGTGTTATCAGAAGCATATCGAGCTTGATAAACGTCATTGATGCTATTTCTTTTAAGCTCACGATAGATCGTACTAGGATGTCTTTTAATGAGTTCAGCAAATTTTCTGGCTGAAAAGCCTTCTTTTCTTGACTCAAGCATTAATGCAGTACGATCTTCAAAGTTAAGATGATGGTATGACAATTTTATATACTCCATAAACCCTTTAAATTAATTAGGTGGTTTATGTCGCACTTCAAGTTTTACTCTGCCATGTATTGAAATCAAATGACATCCAAATCAGCATGGATGGTAAAGGTCGATGGGTTGATAATGTGATGGTTGAACGATTATGGCGGAGCGTTAAATATGAAGAGGTGTATCTCAAAGCCTACAGCAATGTTTTGGATGCGAAGAAGCAATTAAACGCATATTTTGAATTTTATAATTTGAAACGACCTCATTCGAGTCTGGACAAAATGACTCCAGATGAGTTTTACTATGACCAGCTACCACAACAAAATAAGGTAGCTTAACTAGAGCAGAGTATCACTTATAAATAAGCTTTTAGTTGTTCAAACATGTGGGACCACCTCTATTTAAAAAAAGGAAAGAAGATGAAAATTAAGTTTTTAACAGTTTCATTGATGCTTATTCTGCCATTTTCTGTTTTTGCAGCAAATACTGTAGTAGAAAAAGCGGTCATTGAATCAAATAATACATATAAGGCGAAGTATAACTTAGAGGATATGACTGAGTTTAATCAGGCTCAAAAGGGCTTTATTGCCAAGCCAACAGGTCAAATTAAAAGTGAGAAAGGCAATGTTATCTGGGATTTTGATGCATTTAGTTTTTTACAAGATCAAGCACCAAATACCGTTAATCCCACTCTATGGCGACAAGCAAAATTAAACAACAATGTTGGGCTATTTAAAGTAACAGATCGAGTTTGGCAAATTCGTGGTTTTGATTTGGCAAATATGACCATCATTCAGGGTGATACTGGCTGGATTATTGTGGATACATTAACCTCTAAAGAAACGGCTGAAGCAGCACTTAAATTTGCTAGACAGCATTTAGGTGAGCAAAAAATTTCAGCCATTATCTTTACCCATAGCCATATCGATCATTTTGGTGGTGCATTAGGCGTTCTTTCTAGCGAAGAAATTAACGCTAGAAAAACTCCAATTATTGCGCCAAAAGGCTTTATGGAAGAAGCGACCAGTGAAAATGTGATGGCAGGTTCAGCCATGATACGTCGTGCGACTTATATGTATGGAACTTTTCTACCTAAAAATGCGGAAGGATTGGTGGATACAGGTTTAGGTAAGGCTGTTGCTGTGGGAAAAATGGGCATCCTTGAGCCTACACAACTGATCACTCAACCAGAACAGAAAATGACGGTTGATGGCTTGGATTTTGTGTTTTATAACGTGCCGGGTTCAGAAGCACCAGCAGAATTAACGTTCTCTATCCCATCATTGAAACTTTATAACGGCGCAGAAATTCTATCTCATACCATGCATAATCTTTATACCCTTCGGGGTGCTAAAGTCCGTGATGCCTTAAAATGGGTGGGCTATCTAGACCAAGCAATGCAGCATGCCAAAGCATCCGATGTATTGATTGCACAGCATCATTGGCCTGTCTGGGGCAATGACAATATTCAAGATTTTATTAAAACCCAGCGAGATGTTTATAAGTTCACGCATGATCAGACGGTGAGATATATGAACTCTGGTTTTAATGGCGCTGAAATTGCCGAAAAAATTAAGCTTCCAGCGGCACTTGATCAAAAACTATATGCTCATGGCTATTATGGAACCCTAAAACATAATGTAAAAGCAGTATACCAATATTATATGGGATGGTTCGATGCCCATCCTTCCAATTTAGATCCATTACCCCCTAAAGCTGTTGCAAAAAAATATATTGAGTTAGCAGGTGGGGAGAACAATGCATTGAAAAATGCGCGGGATGCCTACGCTCAAGCTGACTATAGATGGGCTGCCGAGATTTTAAAACATATTGTGTTGAATAACCCTCAAAACCAACAAGCAAAAGACTTATTGGCGAATACTTATCGTCAATTGGGCTATGCTGCTGAGGCTTCAACTTGGCGTAATTTCTTTTTGGTGGGCGCTCAAGAGCTACAAAATAATGTACCCCTACAAAATACTTCTGATCCGAGTGATTTATTGATTCATACACCAACTGAAAGATTTCTTGAAGCTATGGCGACAAATTTAGATGTGGAAAATTTAAAAAATGAAAACCAGTGTATCAATCTGGTTTTGTCGGATACCAAAGAGCATTTTTCATTATGGGTTGAAAACTCAGTCATGCAGTTTAAGCGTTATGATGAAAGTAAAGATTTGGCATTGGATTGCCCTACATTAACCTTAACCAAGCCCTTATATCTAAAAATGATTACAGGTCAAATAGAAGGGGTAAAAGTCCTGCTTTCTAAAGACAGTAAAGTCAAAGGTAATCCACTGAAAATTGGAAAATTCTTTGCAATGTTTAAACGTCCAGATTCAATTTTCCCGATTGTGACTCGACCAAATGGCTAAGCTCAAATAAGTAAAGTCGAAACTTAAATTAATAGATCCAAAGAAATGGGTGAAATTATCAACTTGGTTCTCCCAATCTTATAACAGGAATACAAGAAATTATTTCTTGTATTCCTCTTTAAAATTAAAAGTAAGCTATATGTATTTTAACTCTATTGATACTTTATTAAATGGTTTTTGAATTTTTATACTTTATTTTCGATGGAGATATTTTTATTAGTAGCTTGTTTAAAAAAGATTTGTTTATTTTTCGGCGAATTCAAACATGAGGTGCGACAGTTTCAAAAGCCATATGATAATCAACAAGCTGAGCAAATTTCTCTAATGGTGTAAGCCAATCTAACGCCTTTCTAGGACGAGTATTCAGTGACATGGCAACTTGATTTAAATAATGCTGATCTGCCTGATTTAAATCAATCCCTTTAGGTAAATATTGCCTAATTAAACCATTCATATTTTCGCATGTGCCTTTTTGCCAAGGTGAATGTGGGTCACAGAAATATACATCTATGCCTAAATCTTCTTCGAGTATTTTATGTTCTGACATCTCGCGTCCACGGTCATAGGTCAACGTTTTACGCAGTTCTGCAGGTAAATATTTCAGAGCTTCAGTTAAAGCCTTGCGCACTGATTCTGCCTTTGCATCAGGTAATGTTGCCAAGATACAGAGCCGTGTATTTCGTTCAATAAGTGTTGCTATCGAACTTTTATTGTCTTTACCTTTAATTAAATCAGCTTCCCAATGACCCGGTATTTTTCTTTCTTGAACTTCGGCTGGGCGCTCATGAATAGTTTTAATATCCTGTAATATAGAATCTTTTTTAGGTTCACCGTTAGCTTTTCGCTTTTTATTTTCATGACGCAGACAGGATAATAAGTCTTTTTTCAACTCACCCTTTGGTAATGCTCGTATCGTTGAATAAATCGTTGTATGGCTTACATTCATTGTTTGATCCAAATCAGGAAATGTCTTTAAACGCTTTGCTATTTGCTGAGGAGACCATAAACAACGGATCGCTTCAACAATAAATTTCCAGAGGATTGAATCGATTTTGAGTTTTCTGTGACCACGTCTACGTCTAGCGAAGGTGTTATCAGAAGCATATCGAGCTTGATAAACGTCATTGATGCTATTTCTTTTAAGCTCACGATAGATCGTACTAGGATGTCTTTTAATGAGTTCAGCAAATTTTCTGGCTGAAAAGCCTTCTTTTCTTGACTCAAGCATTAATGCAGTACGATCTTCAAAGTTAAGATGATGGTATGACAATTTTATATACTCCATAAACCCTTTAAATTAATTAGGTGGTTTATGTCGCACTTCAAGTTTTACTCTGCCTTCTATTAATTGCTTCTAAATAATAACTTCAATATTTTTGTGGTTAAAAGGCAAGGGGGTATTATGATGTGTTTTTTATTGAAAATAAGCTTTTATATTAGGGCGAATTCAAACATGAGGTGCGACAGTTTGAAAAGTCATATGATAATCAACAAGCTGAGCAAATTTCTCTAATGGTGTAAGCCAATCTAACGCTTTTCTAGGACGAGTATTCAGTGACATGGCAACTTGATTTAAATAATGCTGATCTGCCTGATTTAAATCAATCCCTTTAGGTAAATATTGCCTAATTAAACCATTCATATTTTCGCATGTGCCTTTTTGCCAGGGTGAATGTGGGTCACAGAAATATACATCTATGCCTAAATCTTCTTCAAGTATTTTATGTTCTGCCATCTCGCGTCCACGGTCATAGGTCAACGTTTTACGCAGTTCTGCAGGTAAATATTTCAGAGCTTCAGTTAAAGCCTTGCGCACTGATTCTGCCTTTGCATCAGGTAATGTTGCCAAGATACAGAGCCGTGTATTTCGTTCAATAAGTGTTGCTATCGAACTTTTATTGTCTTTACCTTTAATTAAATCAGCTTCCCAATGACCCGGTATTTTTCTTTCTTGAACTTCGGCTGGGCGCTCATGAATAGTTTTAATATCCTGTAATATAGAATCTTTTTTAGGTTCACCGTTAGCTTTTCGCTTTTTATTTTCATGACGCAGACAGGATAATAAGTCTTTTTTCAACTCACCCTTTGGTAATGCGCGTATCGTTGAATAAATCGTTGTATGGCTTACATTCATTGTTTGATCCAAATCAGGAAATGTCTTTAAACGCTTTGCTATTTGCTGAGGAGACCATAAACAACGGATCGCTTCAACAATAAATTTCCAGAGGATTGAATCGATTTTGAGTTTTCTGTGACCACGTCTACGTCTAGCGAAGGTGTTATCAGAAGCATATCGAGCTTGATAAACGTCATTGATGCTATTTCTTTTAAGCTCACGATAGATCGTACTAGGATGTCTTTTAATGAGTTCAGCAAATTTTCTGGCTGAAAAGCCTTCTTTTCTTGACTCAAGCATTAATGCAGTACGATCTTCAAAGTTAAGATGATGGTATGACAATTTTATATACTCCATAAACCCTTTAAATTAATTAGGTGGTTTATGTCGCACTTCAAGTTTTACTCTGCCAAGCCTACACACAAAATCTACCGCACAACCAATTGGCCCGCATATAACCGAGCACTCATGAGTCGCGGAAATATTGCCATTTGGTTTGATCCTGCTACGCAATGGTATGCGCCATCAAAAGGCAAACAAGGACGAAATCAAACCTACTCCGACGCAGCTATCCAATGCTGCTTAATGATTAAATCTCTATTCCGTTTGTCTTTACGTATGGTCACTGGCTTTGTGCAAAGTCTGATTAAACTTTGCGGTTTAAATTGGATAGCTCCAGATTACACCACGCTTTGTAGAAGACAAAAGCATATTGATATTGCAATCAGCTACCAAAAAAGTAGCGATGGGCTGCATCTACTCGTAGACTCTACAGGCATGAAGTTTCTAGGTGAGGGCGAATGGAAACGCAAGAAACATGGAGCTGAATATCGTCGCCAATGGCGTAAACTACATATTGGTATAGATGCCAAAACCCTACAAATACGCGCTATTCAGCTCACAACCAATAATGTCAGTGATTCACAGGTGCTTGGTGATTTACTTAATCAGATTCCACAAGATGAGCAGATTGACTCTGTTTATACCGATGGAGATTATGACACCAAGCAATGCCGTCAGGTCATTGCAGATCGGCAAGTACATGCGGTGATTCCACCTAGAAAAAATGCGAAACCATGGAAAGATACAAAGAGTAGCTCGCTAGAGCGAAATGAATTACTTCGAACAGTTAAACGTTTAGGCAGGACATTATGGAAAAAATGGTCAGGCTATCATTGCCGCAGTTTGGTGGAAACCAAGATGCATTGCATCAAATTATTAGGCGATAAATTAATGGCAAGAAGCTTTCCTAGTCAGGTGAATGAAATTCATGCACGTGTAGCAGTCCTCAACAGATTTACGGAATTAGGTCGACCACTTACCCAAGTTACGCCTTAAATTTGGCTCAATTAGGGGCGCTTTGCATTTCAAATCTTTGTGCAACAAAGCCTTTAACTCTAATAAACATTATTTTGACTTGTATAAGTCATTCTTACCTGTGCAAGCTTTAAAATTGATTCATAAAAAAAGAACTTTATATTAACGATACAGAGGAAAAATGCTTAGGATGATCCCTCTTCTTAAACTCTAGTTCAATATATTTTTCAAGAGTAACTTCATTATGATTTAAGACCATTAGCTTTGTTCCGTTAATTAATGAATTCACTGAATTCAGCAACCATAACCTATAGCTTTTAAATCTATAGAATATAAGAATCCAATTAAGTTCTCTTAATTAAGCTTGATAGACAACAAAAATAGTTTCTACTTTTTTTGAAAAAATTATTCAATGCTAAGATGTGCTTTAATAGCATCTATTAGCTGCTTTTCTCCAATAGGTTTAGTTAGGTAATCAACAGCACCTTGTCTCTTACCCCAAACTCGATCTGTTTCTTGGTCTTTAGTACTGACAATAACAATCGGAATATGCTTGATGATGCTATCACGAGTAATTTGGCGTGTAGCTTGAAAACCATTTACTCCAGGCATAACAATATCCATAAGTATCAGATCAGGTAATGTACTTTTTGCCATCTGGATACCTTCTTCTCCACTCATAGCTTCAATAACTTCATAGCCATATTTATTAAGCATTTCTTTAAAACGAAATACTTCAGTAGGTGAATCATCTACTACAAGAATACGCGGCATATTTTTCTCCTTGAAAATTAAGCTTTCCCTAAATTTTTACTCAATTAATAACTTAGTTAAACTTACAGTTTGGTTGTTAATAAAATGTTACAACATGTAGCTATTATTAACATAGCTTTTCTTTTTATATCAATAAATATTAATAAAATTTTATAATGATTACTTATTTAATCTCTTATTGGAAAAAGGTCTATTAAAAATAATTAAGATTTTTATATACTTAATTTCACCATAATTTCTAGTGCTTGTAAGTCCAACTAGATTAGATGCATAAAAATACAGCAAAAAAAACCACACCTAATAAAGTGTGGAAAGTGAAGTGCCTTGGGAGGCATAAAGAAACTACAGCCAGTTTCTAATTTTAATATTATATTACAATAGACCTCTTGCGAAAGTATTATTTTTGACTATTTTAGACTTTGATATTTATTTAAAAATCAACGTTTATCACTGATTAAATTTTGACTAACGCAAGAGGTCTAATATTGTTATTTCATTGGCATTTTATTGCAAATTTAAGATTAAAATTCACACATTTGCTTTAAATTTAATCAATAGGTTTAAGTTAAAATAATTATATTTATTTTAAAATTCAAAAAAAAACAATATTTTATTTTTATTTTTTGCCTTGTTTTAATGATTTGCAATTTCTATCAACTTGCTTCTATTTATTATGGTTATTCGCTAAATGCTATAAATATCTTATTAATTTTTAATAACTTAATTGTATATATTTGAAATTTAAACTCTCATTCTAAGCGATCAGTTAATTCCATATATAAAATAAGACTTAATGTTGTGATTAAAATATATCCAAAATTGAGATAAATATATAATTAATAATTTTTAATAGAGTTAAATTAAATAATCATAAAATTAACTAAAATTTTCATTGTTTTAATTTTAATATAGTTAAATAGTATAAAAAATAATCTAAACATAAGTGTTTGATTTAAATTATATATATATTTATGGTGAATTTTGAATATATTAATATACATTTGTATATTTAAATAATATCAAACTATTTTTTGTAGTTTATGTTTACAAATAGAAACAATACGAATATATTTCGAAACGAATGAATACTAACCAGTTTATTCAAACACAAATATCAATTGTGCTGAAAAAGGCAAACCCGGTGAAAAGCGGGGACGCAAAGCTACCTGCCTAAAGAATATTTATATTCCATGGTCGAGGGGTTACCACGCGTCTTACTGATTTTAAGGTGAGGGTTCCTCTTGTCTTAAATTTAAGTTGCCTTGGCAAGCCATAAGTCTTAGTTGCAGTGAATTAATTTTAGCTCAGCTAATTACATTTCTTATCATAATTATGAGGTTCAGAATGAAGACTTCTAATGCCAAGTTTCTTAATAAACTCGCTCTTATTAGTACTGTAGCTATAATTGCAGCAACAGGGGTATCTGCTCAGGCAGACACTACTACAAATGATTTAGAAGTAAGTGCTAATGTTATAAAAAGTTGTATTATTACAACTACCCCACTAGCATTTGGTGCATATAATCCAGTAACTAGCGCTACTTTGGATGCTACTGGTAATATCAACGTTGCCTGTACCAATGGTACGGCAGGCGCTTACATTACCCTGAGTGAAGGGGAAAATAGTTTAGACAGTATAAATCGTCGTCTTACGGATGGCGCTAATTTTCTTCCATATACATTATCTAGTGATAGTAATCGCTCGCAAGTATGGCTTCCTTCAACTCAAATACCACTCGATACTTTTACAGCAACGACACAGGATACAACTGTATATGGTCGTATAGCTTCTAATCAAAATGTACCTGTAGGTGATTACTCTGACACTGTAGTCGTTACTGTTACTTTCTGATGCGTAATCAATTTGGATGTCAGGCCGTGATAAACGGCCTGACAGGCTTCTGTACACTGCCGTTTCTCTTCATGGCAACCCTTGTTTCAGCAAATAGCTTTAATGTAAGTCCTGTAAAGGTCGATTTAGCTGCTGATACTAGGATTGTCGCGTTACGTATTCACAATAGCAGTACTGAACCGACAGCGGTTCAGGCTGAATTAATGAATTGGCATCAAAAAGAAGGCAAGGATCTTTACGAGACTAAGACTCGTGAAATTCTGGTGACTCCCCCTATCTTTACGGTGCCACCTGGTGAAACTCAAATTATTCGTATTGGTCTACGTCGTCCCGTAGATTTAAAGCAAGAATTAAGTTATCGGCTGTTTTTGCAAGAGTTGCCTCCTCCCATCCCTGATAAGACTAATGGTTTACAAATGGTGATGCGAATGAGCCTGCCAGTTTTTGTTAGGCCTGCTACAAGTCCTGTAAGTTCTGATTTGAGTTGGCGTATCCATCAAGTCAATAAAAGTAATTTTATTCTTGAGAGCTACAATCGTGGCAATGGGCATGCTCAAGTGACAGAGTTGCGTCTAATGTTACCAGATGGGCAGGAGTTGGTTCAGAAGGGCAATACTTATATCTTGCCAGACAGTAAAAAAGAGTGGTCGATAGGTTTTAAAGATGGTTCTCTCTCTGGTGCGATAGTGAAACTGGTCGCAAAGGTGAATGGAAAGACGTTCACTCGTGAGTTGCGGATGGAATAAGCTCATGTTACAGATTTCAAGGCCATGGAAGAATAGTTGGCGATGTGTACTAAGTTTAACGATGTTGACCTTTATTTCTCCTGTACTGGCTTATACTCCGCTGGAATCTGTAACTATACATGCTGTTTATCACGAGCAGTTGCCGGATCGATATCGACTGCTCGTAGAAACTGAACAAGATATTAATTTTCACTTGCTCTCAAATCCTTTGAGTGATCAGGTAATTATTGAATTAACGGGCATAGATGCCCATAACCTAGCTGATATTCTAGCTAAGAAAATTCCTAAAAATCATGAGTTGATTCGTTATATTGATATTCAAAATGACAAAGCTGTCACTCGTTTACAACTGACACTGAATGATTATAAAAAAGTAAATGTATTTAAATTAGCGCCTGATAGCACCCACAAATATCGTTTAGGACTGGATCTATTGCCAATGATTCTAGGTGAAGATTTTCCAAAAAAACAGGTACAGATTTTAGAGCAATCTGAACCGTTATCTACTGTGAATCCACTAAAAGATGAAGCTACATCCGTCGATCATTTGACAGAAAAAAGTCAAAACAACGAATTTAATGAGTTCTGGTTAGAAACGACACTGAACAATCAACCACAGCAGTCCACTGTATTGGCATTACAAGATCATAATGATCAGATTCTTTTAGCAGAACAGGATCTGCTAAGTTTGAAATTAATCTTACCCAAAACTGTGACAGTCGATTATCAAGGAGAGCGTTTCTATTATTTGCAGGATTTGGGTATACAAAGCCAGCTAGATTTACGTCATTCGACCTTGAATCTTCAAGCACCCGCAAATCTGTTTAAGACGACCGAGCTAAGTGGATCCAAATGGCAACAGAAAACATTGAGTTCTTCAGTGGGTGCCTTCTTCAATTATGACTTTTCAGTAGCTCAAAGTAATAGTGATAATGAAATTCGAAGTAGTGGTCTATTTGAGATAGGGGCTTTTAATCGCTGGGGAAGTGGCTCGGTAAATTTTCTTGCCCAACATAATCAGGCGGGTCAGTCACCGGAATGGATACGTTTGGATACTCAATGGCGTAAAGATAATCCGCAGACCATGCGCACTTTAACTTTGGGTGATACATTCATTCGTGGTACTGGCTGGAGTGGGGGAGTACGCTTTGGCGGTTTCCAATGGGGAACAAATTATAGTACCCAGCCAGAATTTGTCACATTACCTTTAATGAGTGTGGCTGGTGAAGCTGCATTGCCTTCAACAGTTGATCTTTACGTTAATGATGCTCTACGTTTACAGCGAGAAGTGCCTCCCGGACCGTTTACTATTGATGAGATTCCTGCCATTACAGGCTCTGGTCAGACCAAATTAATTGTGCGTGACATTCTAGGTCGTGAACAAGTAATTACGAAAGATTTTTATTCTAGTCAAAAATTGTTACGTAAAGGATTGGATGAATATTCAGTCGAACTCGGCTCAATCAGAGAAAATTATGGCCGATCTAATAGTGATTATGGTCGAATGATAGCCGCAACAACTTGGCGCAGAGGGCTAAACGATCGATTTACATTAGAGGGGCATGCGCAAGCACTTACTAAACAAGGAATGATCGGGATAGGTGCACATTCTCTATTACCTTTTGGGGGAGCTCTTTCTTTAGCTGCAGCGACCAGCTATATAAATGGACAGCGAGGAGAATTCTATAGTCTGGCATTTCAATATCAAGGAGCCATTTTCAATTTTGGTCTGGATAGCCAGTTTTCCAGTTTAAATTTCATGCGGCTAGGGATGAGGGAGAATCAATCTTTACCGTCCAATCAAAGCAGAATTTATACCAGCTTCAGAGGGATAGGCTCAGGCGCTTTGAACTTAAGTTATACCAGTCAACGCTATTATGATCACAAGGATATTGAGTTTATTACTGCAGACTATGGTTTTCGCCTTTGGAATATTGGTTCTTTACATTTTTCAGCCTTACATTTTTTGAATGAGCCACAACCAACACTGCGAGCTTCTCTAAGCATTCCATTAAGCTTCGAACGTACTAGCGTGAATTTAAGTGCGAGCCATATGAAAGAGCAGAGCGAAGGGATTATGCAAATCCAGCGTAGTTTGCCAGTAGGGACTGGCTATGGTTATAACTTACGTATTGGTACAGGTGACAATCAACCACGTCAGGGGAGTATTAGCTATCAAAGTAACTATGGTACTTATCAGCTAGAAGGCTCACAGATGCAAGATCAAATAGCGGTGCGTACCAATATACGTGGTGGTATTGCAATGGTTGGAAGTGGTTTGCTGCCAAGTCGATATATTGATAGTAGTTTTGCTGTAGTAAGAGTTCCTGGTTTTTCTGATGTGCGTGTATATGCAGAAAATCAGCAGGTGGCTCGTACCAACAGTAAAGGAGATGCACTTATTCCGAGATTAAGACCCTATGAACGTAATCAGATTAGTATTGAGCAATCGGACTTACCTTTGGATGCAAAAATTAAAGGTTTGAATGTGGACGTGTATCCTTATTACCGTAGTGGAGTGATGTTAAATTTCCCTGTTACTCGTACTCGTGAAGCATTCTTCAGCCTTGTGCAAGATAATGGTACACCTTTACCAGTCGGAGCTATCGTGACAAATGAAAAAGGTGAACATTTCCCTGTAGGTCTGCGTGGAGAAGTTTTTCTGACTGACCTCAATGTAACCAATCAGCTGAAAGCCCAATGGCAGAATCAGGGTTGTCAATTCATGCTTGAAGTACCTGAAAACAAGAATCAGATGCTAGAAATGGGGGATGTAATATGCCAGTGATGAGCACCCAATACTTTCCTTATTTTAGTTTATCTATGGCCTACGAGGTCCAAAATGGTTTTAGAAGTTAAGCAATTTTTTTATAGCATAACGGCATTGGCTCTGCTGTATGTTCCTGCTCTAACCTTTGCTGATTGTAATGTAAGTAGCAGCGGGGTGTCTTTTGGGAACTATGATGTTTTTACAGCTAATGCTAATGAAAGTACTGGGGAATTGATAGTGACATGTAGTGTAGAAACTGCTTATACATTACAGCTTGATCCGGGTAGATCAGGGAACTTTATTCAACGGAATATGCTAAATGGAACAGAGCCTTTAGCCTACAATATTTATAGTGATGGGGCAAAAAACCTGGTCTGGGGAGATGGTACAGGTGGTAGTGTAACTAAAAATGGACAGACGGGAGCCACTAAAGAAACGCATACACTTTATGGGCGTATTCCTGCTAGGCAGAATGTCTTAGCAGGAAACTATTCTGACACCATTATAGTCACTATAGTTTTCTGAAATTGAAGCTGATACTAGCAAGATACTACATGGAGTTTCATCAGTGGTAGCAGGACGCAAAAATTTAAATGAAAGAGGAGTAGAAATATCCTTATTTATTTTAATTTTTATCATTAGTTTATTGATAGTACTGATTGCAGTGAAAAAACTGGTTAATCAGAGCCAAACTCGTCAAAAAAATGAGCTCCAGCAAACTACCAAATTGATTAATAATCAATTACGTCAGTTAATTGTCAGTTATCAAGTAGAAAATGAAAATCTGGCAGCTTTTGTCAAAGCTAATACACATTTGACTAATAAATCATTTGAACGCTATGTTATGGCATCCAACCCATTTGGTAATGCTCCCTAAAAATAATTGAACTTAAAAGTAGAAAATCGAATAGCCTTGATCTAAGGAGATTTTCTATGAAAACAACTAAATATTCGGACAGCTTAATCATGAGTATTTTGAAGCAAGCTGAAGCAGGTACTCCAGTGCCTAATCTATGCCGAGAACATGGCATGAGTTCTGCCACTTTTTACAAATGGAAGTCCAAATATGGCGGCATGGATCTTTCCATGATGACTCGACTTAAAGAGCTAGAGACAGAAAATGCCCGCCTAAAGCGCATGTATGCGGATGAACGTCTTAAAGCAGACATTCTTCAGGATGCACTGTCAAAAAAGTTATAAGGCCAACGCAACGCAAGTCACTTGCTCAACAAGCCGTTGAGCAATATAAGATATCAGTGAATAAGGCCTGTCTCATATTCCAAGTCAGTCAAACCTGTTATCGCTATATAGCTCAATTGAAGGAGCAGAATATGGTTATTGCAGATTGGCTGATTAAGCTCACCAATGAGAATAAGACTTGGGGATTTAAGCTTTGCTTTTTGTACCTGCGTAATGTCCAAGGCTACCCTTGGAATCACAAGCGTATTTATCGCATTTATAAGGAGCTTGAGCTTAACCTTCGGATTAAACCCAACAAACGCATTAAACGGATAAAGCCTGAAACTCTTGCAGTACCAGAAGCGCAGAATGAATCATGGTCAATGGACTTTATGCACGATCAACTCAGTGATGGCCGCAGTTACCGTGTGCACAACGTCATTGATGACTATAACCGTGAGTCATTAGATATCTTGATTGACTTCTCCTTACCCGCCGAACGAGTACTTCGAGGGTTGGATCAACTCATCGAATGGCGAGGTAAACCAAAACGAATCCGAAGTGACAATGGACCAGAGTACATCAGTGATTTAATGGAGGCATGGTGTAAGCAGCATGAAATTGAGCATGTATTTACCCAGCCTGGCAATCCACAACAAAATGCGTATGTAGAACGCTTCAATCGGACAGTACGTTATGAATGTTTAAATCAATATTTATTTCGAGAACTTGAAGATGTTCAAGACTATACAACAGCATGGCAACACTTTTATAATCATCAACGACCTCATATGTCAGTTGATGGTAAACCACCTAAATTTAAACAATGATAAAGGCTTCGATTTTTCTACTCATTAACTCAATTAAAAATGGGGGTATTACCATTTGATCGTTTACCTGGTCTAACCAGTGTGGGTTATCTGCCTCGTATAGCTTCAGCAAATATTCCTGAATTTGAAGTGAAGATGCGTCAAGAGTTCCCAGATTATCGAATATGGGAAATAGATAAAAATGAAGCATCCTATATTTATCCCTTAGCTTATGCTGTGAACTATAAGGAGCCTGAACAACTCAAGGTACTTAGAGGATTAAACTATGCATCGGTTAAAGAGAGAAAGTCTGCAATTCAAGATGCTCTTTATTGGGAGGAATCACGTACTACGATTCTTCATCCTGCTGTGCATGATTCAACAGGTAAAAGAGTTGTACTGTTATTTACACCGATCTATGATGAGAATTTAAGTAGTATTCAAAACCTATCTTCCAATAAATCCCATAAAAAGCCTTTAGGTTTTATTTTTTCTGTTATCTATGTTGATGATTTATTCACTAACTTCAACCATGATTTAAAAAATACACAGTTTGATCTTGAGGTGTTTGAAGGCAACCTGAAAAAAAACACCCTCATTTATGATGGTGATCAAGTAACTCATAGCTTATTGGGAAATCTAGACTTACAGCTCTTAAATAAAACTCAGATCAGTTTCGGGGGGCGTCCTTGGTTAATTTTTATCTATCAAAAGAGTCTTCAGAAATTTGAAGAATTGCTGGTTAGTTCCTATGCCGGGATGATTCTTTTCGGTATTTTACTCAGTCTAATCTTTGCTTATATCGGAGTTCGTATTCGAAGACATTATAAAATGTTAGAGCAGCAAGCTTGGCAAGCTGACAATTTTGAATCCTTTTTTGAAAATCATCCTTTTCCGGTTTATTTGCTGGATACACAGCGTCGATTTGTTGCAGTTAATAAAAAAGCAGAAATAGAATTTGGTATGACTGCGAATCAATTAGCCGGGATCTCTCTAGAAAATTTTCTAAGTGTGGAAAATGCACAAATGAGCCGATCCTATTTTCAACAAGCGCTTCAGGGCAAAGCCATTTCTTATCATAACTGGCTCACTCAACCAGATGGTACAGTAAATGATTTGTCAATCGTACTCGTGCCTATCACTAATGGTAATAAAATCACCAGTGTTCTTGGAATTGCCAAAAATATCACAGAGAAAAAAAAGGCAGATCAAGACCTATACCGTTCTCGTCAAACCTTACAATTGGTACTCGATAACATTCCACAATTTATTTTATGGAAAGATACACAAGGTTTTTATCAGGGTGGAAATAAAAGTCTTTTGAAGTTTATCGGATTAGATAATATCCAGCAGTTGAAAGGCAAAACTGATTTTGAAATGCCTTGGAAAGAATATGCCCAGATCTTTATTACTGATGCCGATATAGCCATACGTACAGGACAATTTTTATATAAACATCAAGAAATTCAATTAAAAACCAATGCTGGTTATCAGTGGCTAGAAATTAGCACCTTACCTGTGAGAGGTCTAGAAGGTGGTATTGATTCGATTCTCTATGTAATCGATGATATTACTGACCGTAAAGAAACAGAAGCAGAACTATTTAAACGTGCCAATTATGATAGTTTGACTAAATTACCTAATCGTGCCTATTTTTATCATAAATTAGAAACCACTCTACTGGAACACGCTCGCGTCAGTCGGGACATGGCACTTATGTATTTTGATATTGATAAATTTAAAAATATCAATGATAGTTACGGTCATGATGTCGGTGATAAAGTCATTCAGGAATTTGCTTATCGTGTATCTATTGCTTTACGTGCTTCAGATTTTCTAGCTCGTCTCGGGGGTGATGAATTTATTTTATTTATTCAGGATGTTAAAAATATAGCAACTGTAGAGATTATAGCTGAAAAAATCATTGAAATAATGAGAAATCCATTTTTGATTGGTGATTTGAAACTTAATGTAAGTACCAGTATTGGAATTTCAATGTTTAAAGCAGGACAAAATATTGATGAATGGATAAAAAAATCAGATCAGGCTTTATATGAGGCTAAAAACTCGGGGAGGAATCAATATAAGTTTTCAAAATTATAATCTTGGGTTTAAATATAATTATTTCTTATAAAATTCTTAATAGACCATTGATTAAATTTATAATAAATAAGTTTTTACTGAATAAAATAGTTTTATTTTATGTTTTAATAATAAGATATTGATTTTAATAAAAATATTAATTTTTTTACATTATTGATAATTAGTAATAATCTGTATGTGTCTAATTTTTTAAAAAATTAGACTGATTTTGTTGGAATTTCACTATTTTATGCATATAATTTTAATAACAATTTTTCTGATTATTATTTAGAATTATTTATTAAATGGTGTGTAATGTCTGAAAAAATTAATAATCCTGACACTTTGTTTATTTTGGATTTATTAGGTAAACAAACTGATTTGAAAATTGTTTTACATACAGTTTCAAACTGGTTAGAAGGTTTAATTCCCGGGGCAATGGTGTCTATTATGTTGTTTTCAGAAGAAGAGCAACATCTAAATTTAATTAGTGGTGGACAATATTTTACTTCGGCATATCGAAATGCATTGAAGAATTTAAGAATTGGACCTAATGTCGGTGCATGCGGGGCAGCGGCCCATTATCGTAAAATGGTTATTTGTGAAGATATTTTTGCTCATCCTAACTGGAAAAGCTATCAAAAATTTCTTATTGAAGAAAATATTTCTGCTTGTTGGTCTGTTCCTATAATTAGTGCTGAAGGTACTTTATATGGAACTTTTGCAACTTATTATCGAAAACCGAAGAGCCCAACAGATGAAGAGATTAAAAAGCTTAACCATGCGGCATCTCTTACTGCTTTGGGTCTTGATTTACATTATGAACGTCAGCAAAAAAATGCAATGAATGATAAATATCATTCTTTTTTTAACGATCATCCAGATGCAGTTTTTGAATATGATTTACAAGGTAATATTACTAAAGTAAATATGACATCAAAAAAAATAAATGGTTTTGAAGTTGAGCAAATTATAGGACTACATTATTTAGAGTTTACTCCTCTTCAATATCAAAAAATAACAGAGGAATCTTTTAAAAAAGCTACAGAAGGTCATATCCAGCGTCTAGAAATACAGATTTTTGATGTTAGAGAAGAAACATATTGGGCAGATCTCACCTTTTTACCACTATTCCAAAATAGTAAAATTGTAGGTGTATTTGCAATTGTAAAAAACATTACAGACCGATATAAAACGGAAGAGCATTTACAATTATTAAAACGAGGATTAGATGCAAGTCCTAATGGTATTGTAATTACTGAGGCTACTTCAGATCATCAAATTGTATACATTAATCCTGCTTTTCTAAAATTAACTGGATATTCCGAGAAAGAAATTTTAGGTCGTAATTGTCGTTTTCTACAAGGCGAAGATACAGACATTATTACAGTTCAGGAAATTCGCCAAGCACTTAAGGATAAGCGAGAAATTCAAGTCACCTTAAAAAACTATAGGAAAGATGGCACCTGGTTCTGGAATCAACTTACTCTTAGCCCAGTATGGAATCAAAATAGTGAATGTACTCATTTTATTGGAACTCAACAAGATGTGACTCAGAAACGTATAGATGATGAATATATAAATTATCAGCGTACTCATGACAGCCTAACTGAGTTAATTAACCGTCAGGTTTTTGAAGAGTTATTGGATCTTACCTTTTACAAAAAGGGTGAAATGAACAATACATTAGCGGTTTTATATATTGATTTAGATGACTTCCGTACCATAAATAAAGATCTCGGATATGCTGAAGGGGATCAATTAATTAAGCTGGTCACTCAGCGTCTACGGAATATTGTACAAGAAGATGATGTTCTATCACGTTTTGCCGCTGATGGCTTTGCTCTATTATTAAATAAAGAATGTACTCAGGAAAAAGTAACCCAAACAGTAGAAGGCATTTTAAAAATTTTAGCTTTACCTTTTAATATAAAAGGTCATCATATTCGTCTGAGCGCAAGTATTGGTATTGCAACTGATACAGAAGAAGTCGAAAATTTTAGAGAGTTATTGCATCATGCAATTCATGCAATGCATGAAGCCAAAAATGAAGGACGTAACACCTGGCACTGGTATACAAGTGGTAGAAATACGATTCACAAAGTGAATGACATCCAGTTACGCCATGAACTCATTATGGCCTTGGAAGATGAGCAATTTAGATTATTTTATCAACCTATCGTTGATAGTTTAACTAATAAAATTGTAGGCGTTGAAGCACTTATTCGATGGTGCCATCCTGAGCGTGGTTTAATTTCTCCATTATCTTTCATACCTTTAGCGGAACGTAGTGGACAGATTTCAGCAATAGGAAATTGGGTATTAAATCAGGCATGCAAAGATATTACTGAGCTTAATAGCAATAGACTAGATCCACTTAGTGTGGCTGTGAATATTTCTCCTATACAATTTAAACGCACTAATTTTTTAGCTGAGCTAAGAAATACCCTATTAACAAATAAATTTGATGCTAAGTTATTGAAGATAGAAGTAACAGAAGGGATGTTACTGATGGGTATTGAAAGATCGGTTGAAATTTTAAAAGCTATACGAGCACTTGGAATTAAAGTAGCAATCGATGATTTTGGTACAGGTTATTCCAGCCTGAGTTACCTCCGTCAACTGCCTATTGATCAAATTAAGTTAGATCGTAGTTTTATTCAGCATTTGCCAGAACATAAAAGTGATGCGGCAATTGTTATAGCAATTGCTCATATGGCAAAAACATTGAACTTAGAAGTCGTGGCTGAAGGTGTAGAAACAGAAGTACAAGCTAAGTTTTTAACAGAGAGCAAATGTAATTACTTGCAAGGCTATTATTTTGCTAAGCCTGTTTCTATAGAGGACTTAAAAGTCATTTTAGATAAAATGCATGATAAACTTTAAAATTTCTATGTGAAATTCTGATAAATCAAAAAATCGAGCTTAAATAGCTCCATTTTTTATTCAAAGATAGAGTTTTACAATAAGGATCTACTATTATCATATTTTATAGATTATTTAATCTTGTATAGTGATATTTAAACATCTAATGCTTTATCCTCCAAAGGAGTATATTTTAATTTTAAGTTATCTAAAATTGCAGGTCTCGCATAATAATATCTGAACCGTACCGGGTTTGTCGGAGACTTTTTTATTTAAGTTAGGCCACCTGACCTAACGGGTTAATCTTATCATAGTACATTGCTTCAAACTCAAAAGGCGATACATAACCCAGTGCACTGTGTACACGCTTTTTATTGAACCAATCTACCCAGTTTAGTGTCGCAAGTTGTACATCTGCTAAACCTTGCCAATCTGCTTTTAAATATTCAATCACCTCTGTTTTGTATAAGCCATTCACCGTTTCAGCCAGAGCATTATCGTATGAATCACCAGTTGTACCGACTGATGCTCGTAAATTTGCAGCTTCTAAACGATTGGTATAGCGAATAGAAAGATATTGAACACCTCTATCGGAATGATGAATCACATTCTTTGGCATGCCTCGATCGTGCAAGGCTTGCTCTAATGCATCGAGCACCATATCTGTATTCATCCGTGTCGATACTTTCCATCCAACAATTGCTCGTGAGAACACATCAATAATAAAGGCGGTATAGACCCAGCCTGAATGAGTTTGAATATACGTAAAGTCACTCACCCACAGTTGGTCAGGATGATCAGCATTAAAATTACGTTTCACTAAATCATCTGCTCTTTTTTGATCATCTCGGCTACGGGTGGTTTGTTTATTCTTACCCACGCCAAACACCTTGTATACCTAGCTTCTGCATCAATCGAGCAACTGTACAACGTGCGATAACATAACCTTCACGTTTCAATTGTTGCCAGACCTTACGCACACCATATCGACCTGAACTTTCTTTCCAAATTCGTTTAATTTGTTCAGCATGATGCTCATCATATAGATCTCGTTTCGCTCGATGTTCTGGATTGTCAGCGAGATCTAAAGTTCGGTAATAGGTTGAAGCTGCGATCGGTAAAATCCTACAAATCGCATCAACACCATATCGATCTTTATTGTTATGGATGAAATCCACCATTATTTGTGTGGGCGGTCGAGCTCCGCCTAGGCGAAAAAAGCGGCTGCTTTACGTAGAATTTCATTGGCACGCTTTAATTCTTTAATTTCACGTTCCATTTGCTTCATTTTTTCTTGATCAGATATCTGTTGTACTTTAATAGGATTTTGCTGATCTAAATGCTTTTGATGCCAGGCACGAAGTGTTTCAGGAGTACAACCAATCTTAGGCGCAATTGCTGTGATTGCAGCCCAAGTAGAAGGATAATCTTTTTCAGATTCAATCAATAATTGAACCGCTCTTTCTCTGATTTCAGGGGTATATTTTAATTTTGTCATCGGGGTAGTCTCTCAGAATATTGACTCTCCGACAAACCCGGTACGGTTCAAATTAAAAAGACCAATAAAATTAAAGGTATTGATTTCACAAAAAAAATGAATGCACTTGTTGAGAAGTACAATGAGCGTGATGAGCAAGATATACTTCAGGCGAAGGTAATTGAAGATTTCTCAGATGAGATTATTAAGTTGTATAACGAGCTACGTGAGGAAATGTCTTCATTTGGGAAATTGGGAATAGATTTCGAAGAAAAAGCTTTTTATGACATATTGATATCACTAGCTCATAAATACGATTTCACTTATCCAAAAGATAAATTATTAGAGCTTTCTAAAGAAGTAAAAGCAATTATCGATGATAAGGCAAAATATATTGACTGGAACAAGCGAGAAGATATTAAAGCTGAATTACAGTTTGACCTCATGGTGTTACTAGATGAGTGGGGTTATCCACCGATCGATCGACGTGAAGTTTATAAAGAGATATTTGAGCAAGCTGAAAACTTTAAGAAAAATAGGAATGTTTCTCTTCTTTAGTCTTCAAATGGTGTGATCAAATATCAAATTGGTAAGGAATTATTTTACAGAACTTAGTGGAGTATATTGTCAGTACTCCACTAGGTGACCTCGTTTGATATGTAGTGAGTGGTGTTTTTTTTATTAGGTTAATATGCTTGAAAGGCATTAGGTAACTTTCTAATCTCGATAAATTATTCGAAAAATTATTGGTTCAGTTGTGAGTTTGAAACAACATTACCACAGTTACCACAGTTACCACAGTTACCACAGTTACCACAGTTACCACAGTTACCACAGTTACCACAGTTACCACAGTTACCACAGTTACCACAGTTACCACAGTTACCACAGTTACCACAGTTTAAATGGTAAGTAGATACGCAAAAGTGATGAGTTGTTCTTTAATCTAATTAGTTAGATTGAGAAACTTAAAAGATAAACTTCCTCTTCAAAGGTTAACTCAGATTTACCAAAATAAAAGTGTAGTAATTCTGATATACGCTGAATTATCAGGAGACTTTCCCTTGGGAGATTTTAGGCAGCCAACTTATAAAAGTCTTCGGCCATTTGATTTGGTGTCTTAAAACCCAAACCCTTTTGAATTCTTCGATGATTATAAAATAACTCAATGTATTTTATAATATCTGCTTTGGCTTCTTCTCTGGTTTGATAGTTGTAATGATGCACTAACTCATTTTTCAGTATTCCCCAAAAGCTTTCAATCGGTGCATTATCGTAACAGTCTCCGCGCTTGCTCATTGAACCTTGAAAACCATATTGCTCAAGTATATTTCGATATTCATGGCTGCAATATTGACTTCCTCTGTCTGAATGCACAATCAGTTCTTTGGTTGGTTTTTGATTGTGAATAGCCATATTTAGCGCATTACAAACAAGCTGTGTTGTCATGCGCTCATTTAAGCTATAGCCAACCACTTGCTTCGTGTAAAGGTCTTTTACCGCTGCTAAGTACAGCCATCCTTCAACAGTCCATATGTACGTAATATCACTTGACCATGCTTGATTTGGTCTAGTCATTGAGAATTGTTGCTCCAGCAGGTTTTCATAGATCGCTCGATTATGGTCACTATTCGTAGTCCTTTTAAAACGCTTGTGTCGCTTACAATACAGGTGGTTCAGCGCTTTTATCTGACGTACAGCGTACATACTCATTTTTATGCCCTGAGCTTGTAAGTATTTGGTTAATCGAATATAACCATAGCTCTGCCTTGTCTCCTCATGGGCTATTTTCACCAATATCGTCTGTTGATTTCGTTGAATCGTTCTTTTGCTCACGCCTCTCTTGAGCCAATCATAAAAACATGAAACTGAAACATGAAGTAATCGAGCCATTAAGGTAATTGGAAATGAATATCTTTTTTGTTTCATATAGGCGTACCTTACTGACTTTCTTTGGCAAAGTACGCTGCTGCCTTTTTTAAAAATTCACGTTCCATTTCAGCTATTTTGAGCTGTTGTTTGAGTTTTTTATTTTCTTCGAGTAGAGCGTTTAGATCAGGTGAATACTGTTTTGTACCTGCTAAAGTTCCAGCCTTTGCTTTGGTATTCCAATTTGAAAGAGTTTGCATTGAAATGCTAAGTTGTCTAGCTGTTTCCGAGACATTGCCTTGATTGGCTTCAATTAATTTGATGGCTTCAGCTTTAAATTCTGTGGTGTAAGTCTTGTATTTCTTGCTCATGGTAAACTCCTGATGAGTGTGTTTAGTTTACCAAGTTAAAACCTCCTGTTTTTTCAGCACACATCATTCTTCATATGATTCATCATCTTGTAAAAAATCATATAGCTCTAGCAGAGTTTTTCCAACATAGCGGATGTGTGCTCCGTTGTGATCACTAACATGAGCATATATTCCATTTAGTTGGAAGTAATCTTCTGGTTTTAAAATACTATCAAATGGCTTTGCTGTGCCGTTTTTATAAAACGGAGTAGGGCAAGAGATGGAGTGTTGATACCAATCGTACCATTCGTTTCGAATTTTGGTTACTTGTTCTAATATCCATTTATTCACCTCTTTAGATGAATTAGGCCGATATTTATGACACGGAGCAGAGTGGCGTATATCTGTAAACTGTATAAGGATCTTATTAAAAACCTCTTGGCACCATTCATTAACTAAATCCTGAGATTTTTTCGTCATAAGTGCGGTATCAATACTCAATTCTTCCCAACCATTTTGTTCTAAAGAGTTAAATAGTCTTATGGCATTCTGAAACTTATTCAAAGCATTTCCTTGTAGGTGATTTGATAGTTTATTGTTTATATTTTTTAAGAGATTGTAAATAAAAAATGTTTAGAATCATGTAGATAGTCTTTTGTACAGTTTATTTTATAAGATTATTTATTGTTATAAAGAATAAAAGAACCAACGTTATCTTGTGTTTTTTAAATGCATTATCTGGATGAAGATTTTAAAAATTAGTTAAAAAGAATGTGAATATTTAGGTGTTCTAAATGTCTATTATTTAATCAATTTAGCAAGAGTTGGAGCGATTCAGACTTTTTAAAAAGCATCCAAATGAACATTTTTTTTATTATTACAACCAAATCCATCTTCAAAAAAATAAATATGCAAAATAGGAGGAGAACCGCGGGAAATAACCGCTGAATAATGTGATTAGAAGCTTAGTGAGGATTGAATGAGCTTTATTTTTACAAACGCAGTAAAAAAAATGACAGTTGGAAAGCCAACAGCAAAAGCTATTTTATTAATGTTGGCAGATCATGCTGATGAGAAGGGTAGATGTTTTCCTTCTATACAGCATTTATCTAAGACGACTGAGTTTTCAGATAGAGCTATTAGAAGTGCGATTTCATTCTTAGAAGAGAAGAAGTTTATTCAGGTGCACAGAATAACAGGATCTGTAAATCATTATGTACTAACTTTAGAACCTCCTAAGGAAACTAACAAGGAAGGGGAGGAAGATGGTACACCCTCTCAGGAAGATAGTTCAGGGGAGGATGTGGAAAATGCCGTAGAGGAGGTGCGTGAAGTTCCTCCTAACCATCAGGGTAATCATCAATTAAATATTTATAATATTAAAGGTGCGAAAATTCTGGACTACTTTATAAATGAAACAAAAGAAATTTCATTTATTGAGTTAATAAATTTTGATCCAATACTTGAAGAAAACTTCTTGAATATCGCACATAAAAGATTTGCCTCTTTAGACCAATCAGACTTAGAGAATACATTTTGTGAATTCTGTGATTGGTATATTTCACCAGCAACAGCAGGTCATAATAATTCTTTTAAAACTCCTCATAGATGGGCGCTTTCATGGATAAATTGGATTAAGCGGAATCTGGATCGATTGGAAAAATTAAAGTCAGCACCGCAGAAAAAATTAAATTCAGGGAAAAGAAATTCTGGTGTGAAAAAGGATGATAACACTTTAAATCCTGAAAACTTTAATTTTGTTCTTTTTCCAGCCAAATCAGGTAATGAATAAGGAGTTAACTAATGGACAAAGCATTAGAAATGTCTAAAAACTTATTAAAACATATGAAAGTGTTATACGGAAAAAAATTTATAGATCAGTGGAAAGAAATACCTCAAGAATTACTAGAGAAAATGCTTGCCAATTCAATTTCAGGTTTAAGTGAAGAGCAAATTGAATATGGATTTAATAAGATGAATTTACATGAATGGCCTCCTACAATACCTGAATTTCGGAAGTGGTGTTGTTCTTATGGGATACAAGGATTAACTGCCCAAGAAGCCTGGTTGCAGGCATTAGAATATGAGCAAAGTAATGAATCTACCAATATTACTGCTTTTACAAAACAAACCTTATTGAATTTAAAGAAAGTGTATAAAATTATTGATCAAACCAATGAATTACATTCAAAGCTATTCATGGAATGTTTTAAGAAGATTAAGGAAGAGGCTCTAATAAATGGTAAGAGTGACAGTATATTACAACCTAAAAGAAGCATCTTGCCAGAAAATGGACAGGAGGAACAAATTGAATTAGAAGAGTATAAACCAGTACCAATGCCAGAAGAATTAAAGGCTATAATGAAATTTATTAAGAAAATTTAGAATATATAATTCAACAATTCTTTGCATAAACAATTTAAGTGTTTGCTACATTGAATGATGTTTTTAAATTTAGGGAATTAATACATGGTTATAATTCCCTTAATAATGTTAAGTAAAGATGGCAATTATGTAATCATCAAAAAAAGGTTTAATTTAGTGAGATTTTCTAAAGAAAAACTTGTACTAGAAGAGTATGCAAATTTGGAGAAAGGAATTTTATTCTCGGTTTTGGATTTTAGTGTCCATATAAGTGATAAAAAGCTCCAATGGATTCTAAGGAATTTTATTCAGAAGGGAGAAATCTTAATGGTCTTTCCTAATATTTATTACAAAGTACAAATGAATAAATTTTTTCCAGAAAGAATATTGAGTCCTGATATACAGCTTGCTCTAAAAATTTTATCTAAACGTACAGGTGAGAAGTTTCAGGAACATGGTGGAGTTTCAGCTCATCGTTTAGGTTTAAGTACTCAAGTACCTGTGATTGATGTTTTTTATACCAATAAAAATTCTCGTGAATTTCATTATTTTGGTCATACTGTGAGATTGATAAAAACTCGTTGTCATGACGTTTTTCAATATCCTCATGAGAGGGTCGGTTGGGTAATTTCAGCACTATATCAGTGTGGCCCCAATGCTGTTGATCAACAATTGTTGATGAAACTTAAAAAGGAATTAACAAAAGAGGAATATGAAAAGCTTTTAAAGGCTAAAAAGCCAAGCTGGTTGGCTAAATTAATAGAAAAATTATAATAAAGACGCTAAATTCGTAACTATCTGGACAACCATCCTTTATTTTTTAAGGTTTTTTATATCAGTAAAGTCGTTACGGCCTCTACTTTTAACTTCTGTTATTTATGGAAGGATTACCCTATAAAGAGTCAATCTTAATTGTCTTTATCAAAACCTTTACCATTTGTATGATTCGATAACGTAATTTTTTCAACTACTGTTATTTCTTTATTTTTGTTTTCGACCTTAGATTGATTGATTATTTTATTAGTTACAGGATTAGGTATATTTTTAGTGGTAGTTTCTTTTGTTAAACTAAATAAATTTTCTCTATCAACTTTATACATACCGCCTAAGCTAATAAGTAAAATAACTAAGAAAAATGATACTGCTTTTGTATAAAAGTCCCAAGTCCAGGGCTTATACCAACACCATGTTACAGTAGGTACTTTGTGTTCTTTATTTGACTTCTCTAAAACCTTCTTTAAATTGCTCATTGAATTTATCCACTGAACCATCATATTTAATAACGTTAGTAAACAAATCATCAGAAGAGCTATGATAAAGGTCAAGTATGGCCATTTTGAATTAACTTCTAACAGCTTTACTGTAGATCCTATTAAATTTACGCCACCAAAAAGAGTAAAAATGATCGAGGCAAAAATACCAAGAATAGAGATATAGTTTGCAATAGTAGATTTGGCTTGGGCATCAGCTTCATTTGCTAAATTTTCTGCTATTTTCGCGACTCGCTGTGCTTCAGTAGCGGTGGTTTCTGCTAAATTGGCCGAAGACATAAAGTATTCTTTTTGAAAAACTGCTAATTTTAGATGTCTAAATAGTTTATCTAAGACTTTATTTATTTTTAATAATTCATCTTTATTTTTATTTCCTAAAACGCTAAAACCTACTACCATTGAAAAGTATTCAATGCGCTCATTAAGCTTATCTATTGATATTTTAGATTTTGAGTCAAAAACTATTTTTGTAATATCTTCATATCTTACATTTACTTTAATTTTAAAATGATCGATAGCAACAATTTCTTGAATAAACTTTTTTACTTTTTCTTTATTATTACAATCATTAAGTGTGGATCTCATACTTTCACATAATGAAGCAACTATATGTTCATCATTATTTTCAGAAACATCTATGAAATCATTTTTAGCATCAAAGAACTTGTCTTTGAGGATCATAATAATTAACCAACTTGCTTTTTCTAAGTGCTCTTTATTGTCATTAGTATGTTCGATTTCGCTATTTAATAAATGAGTAATTATTTGTTCAAATTTTTTATTTTCTTCTAACACAAAAACTCACCCCTTATTATAAAGGGTGAGTTTTAAAATAAGTTTTCATTTCATCTAGTGAATATTTAAGAATATTATTTCTAGATAAAATATCATGTTTTAAATTAAACCACATGGGTTCTGCATGTGTTTTTTCCACTAAAGAAAAAGCATCCAAATCCTTTAATTTATTTACTACTGATTTGATATGACTACTAATATCAGAATTTTTTTCTATTAAGTCTGGAATAAATGTAATTAATTCAAATCCTCCAGTATCAGTATTTTTTAAATAACTTCTTGGGGTGTTGATGTGACTAATACCAAAGTCTTTAAACTCATAATATACCTCTCTAACAACAGGTCCATATTGCCATTTTTCAATATCATTAGTAAAAATTGGAACTCCATCATTCTTAGCTAAATATGTGGCCTGAACATAATAAAGAAGTTTTTGAAGCTTAAGATGACTCAGAGTGCATAGTTTTTTATTGTTACTATTAACATAGTTAATAATATAGTTAGCGACATCCATTGCATTATAATTATTCATAACCCACCTCACATAAAACACTTAAATCAACAGAACTTAGATAAAGCAAACTAAGACCTAACATTGTCGAAAAACAGTGATGGTGTACATTTTAAATTCCTTATTAAAGATATAGCAAAAGACAAGATAGACTTTGCACATATTCAAATTATAGCATTTGCTATAATTAAGCAACAGCGTGAAACATAAATGTTTCACGGTTATACACAATTTTTATCAGAAACTTTGAATTAAAACGACGGCCAATGACGTCTATTTGAATTTTTCACATATTATTTAATTTGATCAAAAAATGATAAATCTTGTATCTTGCGAGTGTGTTTCTTTGCAGGGAAAGGGGGAGTGATGCTGAGTTCAAACCTAAACATGTTAGATAGTCATGAATCAAAAGTTCTAGAAGTTTGTTAAAAGTCAGATGATTCTAAAGTCATACCCTTTAAATCGATGATATTTCTGATGTTCTTTATATTGAACTGACTACCAAAGTACAAATACCTGTTTCTTTATAACATGTATAAGTTGGTTTTCCTTCACCCGCGTAAGATTACATTGAGACTAAAGTTGATCTAAACGAGAATTATATTCACAATATCAATATATTAAGATATAAAAAATAATTATATTTAAATTATATAGTAAATTCGCCCTAATTTTGGAGAGCTGTTTGTGACAGGGAATTTAATTATTTCAAGCCAAGAACGATGTGAGGATGTGGATCTTGAGCTTCTTTTTTCAGTTCCGATAGCTCTTCTTGATCCTAATCATCCTGCGATAGATAAAAGAATACAAGAACAAATTCTGCATGAGAGATATCACAATAAATTAATTGCTGATGGGCTTGAAACTGGGCACTTTTTTTATGATCAGTATAATATTTTGCGATTTCAAACAAAGCTACCAATTTATTCATTTGCAGGATTTATATTTGAAGCTTATGCAGTCAATACTTTTAATGCAAATATGAGAACAATTGGCAGGAAAGCCTTTACGTGGTGTACGAATCGAGCCCAGTGCAAAGATGATTATATAGATCAATTTAAGGTAATTGGGACTGGATTTATGTCCACAAATTCCAACTATCCAAACTTTTACGCACCTCAAAATAACTTCGACCTTATATTTATACGAAGGAATATTAAAAAAGACATAGATGAGCCTGCGACAGTTTTAGGTACAACTAATTCTGCGGGCATTCAAATAAAAGCAATAACAGGTGCTGAGGAAAGTGAAATTATTGAACCAATAAGAACCGGAAAATATTCACATGTCTTGACTTTTCTTCGTCATGCAGATGGCGTCCATAGTTATAACCGTTGTATGGAAGTGCTAAATTCAATGTATAAAAAAGGTACTTTACAACTTTCTGAAAAATATCACATTGAATCTCGAATTAGTTATCCAGAAATGTTAGGGATAGATCAGAGGGAAATTGATGATTATTATACATATATTTCGTATTGGTATAATAATCAAGCACAAATAGATCAGTTTATTCTAGAAGGGATTGGTCTTGAAGTTAAAGGATATAAATATTCGAATGGGTTGCTTGTTCCGAACTTGTAGAAAGTACTTAATATTTTATGTCGTGGATATACTTTATTAGTTACTGTTTTTTAAAAAAATATTTCATTCAATTAACTCTATATGCTGAAAAAATGAAGCAAGAAATACACTTTCCACCCAACAATATTGGGTTATCAAAAGTTGAATACTCAAGAAGTATTGTAGTTGTAGGTGCAAATGGTGCAGGAAAAACCAGGGCAGAGTAAAACTTGAAGTGCGACATAAACCACCTAATTAATTTAAAGGGTTTATGGAGTATATAAAATTGTCATACCATCATCTTAACTTTGAAGATCGTACTGCATTAATGCTTGAGTCAAGAAAAGAAGGCTTTTCAGCCAGAAAATTTGCTGAACTCATTAAAAGACATCCTAGTACGATCTATCGTGAGCTTAAAAGAAATAGCATCAATGACGTTTATCAAGCTCGATATGCTTCTGATAACACCTTCGCTAGACGTAGACGTGGTCACAGAAAACTCAAAATCGATTCAATCCTCTGGAAATTTATTGTTGAAGCGATCCGTTGTTTATGGTCTCCTCAGCAAATAGCAAAGCGTTTAAAGACATTTCCTGATTTGGATCAAACAATGAATGTAAGCCATACAACGATTTATTCAACGATACGCGCATTACCAAAGGGTGAGTTGAAAAAAGACTTATTATCCTGTCTGCGTCATGAAAATAAAAAGCGAAAAGCTAACGGTGAACCTAAAAAAGATTCTATATTACAGGATATTAAAACTATTCATGAGCGCCCAGCCGAAGTTCAAGAAAGAAAAATACCGGGTCATTGGGAAGCTGATTTAATTAAAGGTAAAGACAATAAAAGTTCGATAGCAACACTTATTGAACGAAATACACGGCTCTGTATCTTGGCAACATTACCTGATGCAAAGGCAGAATCAGTGCGCAAGGCTTTAACTGAAGCTCTGAAATATTTACCTGCAGAACTGCGTAAAACGTTGACCTATGACCGTGGACGCGAGATGGCAGAACATAAAATACTTGAAGAAGATTTAGGCATAGATGTATATTTCTGTGACCCACATTCACCCTGGCAAAAAGGCACATGCGAAAATATGAATGGTTTAATTAGGCAATATTTACCTAAAGGGATTGATTTAAATCAGGCAGATCAGCATTATTTAAATCAAGTTGCCATGTCACTGAATACTCGTCCTAGAAAAGCGTTAGATTGGCTTACACCATTAGAGAAATTTGCTCAGCTTGTTGATTATCATAAGACTTTTCAAACTGTCGCACCTCATGTTTGAATTCGCCCAGATTAGGTACTTGGATAGAATTTAGTTCTCCAGACCGAGATAAAGTATATCGAATTTCAGCTCAAAAGTCTTTATTAATGCCTGATTCAGCGACGCTATCTATATTGAATGACCATTTTTTACTAATGAACTTACATTGATTGAAACGGATTAATTCAAAGATTAGTCAAAATTTATTTGTATGGTATTTTGTATGCTGAGGTTTTTAAATTTATATAATATTATTTATTTCAATGGCTAGTTAATGGATTCAATTGACGTCATCCATTATGTACATAAAGAACAGTTAGGTATCTATTAGACCTCTTGCGAAAGTAAAAACCACCTCAATCTAAATTTCATGAGATATCACAAATTAAATCGTTTTTCAGATTCTGAATTCCAGCGCTTGGTTGGTGTACCTCGACCAGTTTTTAGTGAAATGATCGAAGTTTTAAAAGAAGTAGAATCACTTAAAAAGAAATCTGGGCGTCCTCATACTTTAGCTATAGAGGATCAATTATTATTAACACTCAATTACTTACGGAATTACAGCACTCAATTGGAGTTGGCTGCAAATTACCATATCGCTGAAAGTAATGTGAATCGAACCATTAAAAAGGTTGAAGATGCATTGATGAAATCAAGACGGTTTACTCTGCCAAAACGAAGCATTACCACAGCAGACGAACAGTTTAACTGGGTCATTATTGATGCGACAGAATGTTCAATAGAACGTCCGAAAAAAAAATCAGAGTAAGTTCTACAGTGGTAAAAAGAAGAAACATACGCTAAAAGCACAAGTGATCTATCATCCGAACAGCAAACAAATCATAGGGCTAGATATATCGAATGGCAGTCAGCATGACATTAAATTGGCAAGAAGAACGGTTAAAAAATTCAAACATTGTAAATATGTTATGACCGATTTAGGGTACTACGGATTAGAGCAAGATGGCTTTAAATTATTGATGCCAATAAAGAAAAAGAAGAATTTACCCTTATTTGATGTTGAGAAAAAGTACAATAAAATGATTGGAAAAATACGAGTTGTGATCGAACATATTAATAGTCAATTGAAAACATTTAGAATATTAAGTGAACGCTATCGAAATAGACGGAAAAGATTCGGTTTACGCATTAACTTAATCGCTGCACTGGTAAATCGGATGAACTTGCAATAACGACTTTCGCAAGAGGTCTATTAAGAATGTGTTTATATAAATTACTTGCCACATTTTTTGCCACACTTTTTTTAATATTTATCAAATACCATCAAATGAAATTAAGTAAATGGTATGAAATACAATGGCTTAAGTCTAATTAAATTTGATGGATTTATACCCTAGTGAGTTCAACTCCCGCCATCTCCACCAAAATACTTAATAAAAAAGCCACTTATATAAGTGGCTTTTTTATTAAGTATTTTTTCTACTAATTAAAATTTTATTATCATTATTATCTTTAGTGATCAATTTAAATATAAATTAGTGTGAAAGTAGTTCTGAATCTTAAATTTTATAAGTTTTACTGAGCTTAATAAAAAAATAATAAACCGAAAAAAAATAGTTTTTCTGCAAACTTATTTGAATAGAAATAAAGATAATTTTATTTGATCCAATAAGGTGAATTACATTCATAAAATTTTATTGGGCTTTTAAAAATTATATGGCAAGAACATGAATATTATAGAAAAATATTCTTTACCTTCAATGTAATTACGATGCTAAAGGAATATTTCATAAGAATAATCAAAGCAGCTTTCGCTGCTTTGATTATTCAGTAGAAGCAGATCAGGCAGCCTCAAGTCTATCCGTAATCAGCTCAACTCCTGTCGCAGCTTTGATCTGTTCCAGTGTGACATCTTGAGCGAGTTCTACCAGAACCACTCCGCGTGAAGTAATATCCATCACACCGAGATCGGTAATGATTCGATTGACGACACCTTTACCGGTCAACGGCAAGGTACACTGAGGAACGATTTTCGGTGAACCGTCTTTCGCTGTATGTTCCATCAGCACTACAATTTTCTGCACACCGGCTACCAGATCCATGGCACCGCCCATACCTTTGACTTTCTTGCCTGGAATCATCCAGTTTGCCAGATCACCCTTTTCGGAAACTTCCATTGCCCCCAGAATCGCAATATTGACATGTCCACCGCGAATCATGGCAAAGGAATCCGCACTGGAAAAGAAGGCAGCACCTTTACGGGCAGTCACTGTCTGTTTACCTGCATTAATTAGATCTGCATCAACGGTTTCTACAGTTGGAAATTCATCAATACCCAGCAAGCCATTTTCAGACTGGAGCCAGACATTGATATTTTCTGGAATATAATTGGCAACCACTGTTGGCAAGCCAATACCGAGATTGACATAGAAACCATCTTCCAGCTCCTGTGCCGCACGCTGAGCCATTTCATTTCGAGTCCAAGCCATGATTATGCTCCTGCCTTTAAGGTCATCTGTTCAATGCGTTTTTCTGGTGAAGCATTAACGACAATGCGATTCACATAGATTCCAGGCAGATGGATATCATCGGGATCAAGTTCACCAATCTCTACGATTTGTTCAACTTCAGCCACAGTGATTTTCCCGGCCATGGCACATTCGGGATTGAAATTACGTGCAGTTTTACGGAAGACCAGGTTGCCGGCCTTATCTGCTTTATAGGCTTTGACCAGTGCCACATCTGCGGTTAATGACTTTTCCAGGATAAATTCTTTACCCTCAAATTCACGGACTTCTTTGCCTTCAGCAACCAATGTGCCGACACCGGTTTGGGTGTAGAAAGCGGGAATTCCAGCACCACCCGCACGCAGTTTTTCTGCCAGTGTTCCTTGGGGCGTGAGCTCTACTTCCAGCTCGCCATTTAAATATTGACGTTCAAATTCCTTATTTTCACCGACATAAGAAGAAATCATTTTTTTGATCTGCTTGGTCTGCAGCAATTTGCCCAAACCAAAATTATCCACACCTGCATTATTGGAAATACAGGTGAGACCAGTGACACCAGTATTTTTTAAAGCTTCAATAAGTGCTTCAGGAATACCACATAAACCGAAACCACCAACGGCGAGCGTTTGATAATCTGCAACGATATCCTCCAAAGCTTCCTGAGCATTGGCAACGACTTTATTCATCAGAGATCCTTTTCCTAAAATTCAAGCGTCCATCTTGGCTTCGCGAGCGCTATGGTCTAATTCATCTGCATGCAGGAAGTGGGTATGCGATGGTGCGCGTTTGGTTGTGCTCCATTGTTCCAGCATGTCATACTTCATTTCTTCGGTAATCATGGCAATTTTCTGAGGTGCTTTTTCATCATCATAAGCCAGTTCCAGACGGTGGCCATTTGGATCAAAGAAGTAAATTGAATGGAAAATGCCGTGATTGGTAATGCCCAGTACATCTACGCCATTGGCTTCCAGATGCTCTTTAGCTTGAACCAGTGCCTGACGATCTTTCACTTTTAAGGCGATATGCTGCACCCATTTTGGGGTATTTTCATCGCGGCCCATTTCCGGTTGGGTGGGCAGTTCAAAGAAGGCCAATACATTGCCATTGCCTGCATCTAAAAACAGGTGCATATACGGGTCGAAAGCTTTGGTAGACGGGACATGATCCTCAGCAAAAGCCAGAATAAAGTCCATGTTCAGATTCTTTTTATACCATTCCACGGTTTCTTTGGCATCTTTACAGCGGTAGGCGACATGGTGAATTTTTTCGATTTGAATAGTCATGTTTATATCCTTATATATTCTTATGCTGCATCGGGCTGCGCTTCAGGTGCAGCTTTTTGAAATGCATCCAGTGAGTTACAATGGGCATAAATCGATTCAATTTTCGGAAAATCTGAAAGATCGATGATGAAACGTTTAGCGTTATACACTTGTGGAATCAGACAGCAATCTGCAAGGCTCGGTTGATCTCCAAAACAGAATTGGCCATTTGAAAGCGTTAATTGAGCTTCGAGCGCTTTTAAACCGGTGATGACCCAGTGTCTGTACCATTCAGTTTTCTGTTCATCGCTGGCATTCAGGGTTTTGCTAAGGTACTGAAGTACACGCAGGTTATTTAATGGATGAATGTCACAGGCAATATTCAAGCTAAAGGCTCGGATTAGTGCACGCTGTTGCAAATTCTTGGGCAACAGGGGAGTTTCCGGAAATTTTTCTTCCAGATATTCAATCATGCTGAGCGACTGGGTCAGCGTGAAATCATCTTCAATCAACGCTGGCACCAGCTCTCCTGGATTGACCCGACGAAACATTTCACTATGCTGTTCGCCACCGTTGTTCACCAGATGAACCGGGATATGTTTTGCTTCGAGTCCTTTCAGGTTGAGCGCAATACGAACCCGGTAAGCGGCTGAACTGCGAAAATAGGTATATAGTTTCATGGTCATGATTTCACTCCAGCTTATTCACTAAAACCGAAATCAAGCGCTGGCAGAATTTTGCCGCTCACAGCACCGAAACCGATACGCAGGCCATCTTTTTCACAATGACCTTTCATGATCACGGTGTCGCCGTCCTGAATGAACGTACGCTGTTCACCATTCGACAAAGTCAGTGGCTTGGTGGCATTCCAGGTAATTTCCAGTAATGAACCATAAGAGTCTGGCGTAGAGCCGGAAATCGTGCCTGAACCCATCAGATCACCGACCTGTACATTACAGCCGGCAATGGTGTGATGAGCCAGCTGCTGTGCCATCGACCAGTACATATATTTGAAATTGGTTTCACAGATCACATCAGCCTGGTCTGAATTTTCAGGCTGAATTTCAACGGACAGGTTAATGTCATAGCTATTACTGCTGTTATCTTCACACAAATAAGCCAGAGGTTTTGGCTCCTGAGCAGGTGAACTGGTTTTAAACGGTTCAAGTGCTTCCATGGTTACGATCCATGGCGAGATCGAAGAGGCAAAAGTCTTGGCGTTAAATGGACCTAGCGGTACATATTCCCATTGTTGCAAGTCACGTGCAGACCAGTCATTGAATAGAACCATACCAAAAATATGATCCCAGGCATTTTCAATTGCAATGGGCTCGCCTAAGTTATTTGGCTTGCCGATGATAAAGCCGGTTTCCAGTTCGAAGTCGAGTTTGCGACATGCTGAAAATACTGGGCGATCAGAATCCGGTAATTTGATCTGTCCAGATGGACGCACGATCTCTGTACCGCTGACAATCACGGAGCTAGCACGGCCGTTATAACCGACTGGAAGTTCTGACCAGTTGGCTAACAGGGCATTTTTCGGATCACGGAACATACAGCCGACATTGGTGGCATGTTCTTTGGATGAATAGAAATCGGTATAGCCCGGGATATGTACCGGCAGATGCATTGTGACGTCTGACTGTTTCAAGAAAACCAGATCACGGAGTTCCTGATTGTCGCGTAATTCGGCATGATCGGCTGACAGTAACTTTTGTAATTCCGTACGTACTTTAGACCAGTTGGCTTTACCTGACTCAATAAAAGTATTCAAGGTTGGCTGGTTAAAAAATTGCTGAACTTGTTCCAGCTTTAAATAACCCTTTGCTTCCAATACCGCCAGGTCAACTACCCATTCTCCAAGTGCCACCCCGGCACGCGGTTGGGCGTTTTGCTCATTACTGAAAATACCATAAGGCAGGTTTTCTAAAGGGAAATCTGAATCAGGAGCGATGTCGACAAATGACTTCAAACGTGTCGTCATAAATATGGATCCTTTCCGTGGAAAATTTAAGTTCTATACAGAATCATACTTATATTTTTAGATTACGCAATAAATAATTTGATTATGAATAATGTAAATTTGTTAAAATGCGGATATGATTTGAATCTGGAATCAGATTTGGCCGAACAAGATTTTTGATTTCAGTAGTACAATGGTTTTATAGAACCATGAAAATTAATGCGTATATGCAGGATGGAACGATGAGCGTTGAGGAAGAAAAATTACAGGGAGGAGTGCAGTCTCTAGAAGTAGGATTAACTGTACTCGATGCATTGACTGAACATAATGCACCGATGATGTTAAAAGAGCTGTCAGAAGTCCTGTCCATGCATCCTGCAAAAGTGCATCGTTATGTGGTGAGTCTGATACGTAAAGGTTATGCCCAGCAGCTCAGTGATGGACGTTATGGCCTGGGTGAGCGTGCTCACGCATTTGGGGTCAATGCTTTAAAACGTACCGATATGCTGGAATTAACCCAAAAATATATTGCGCAGATTCAGCAGCATTTAAATTGCAGTATTCATGTCAGTAAATGGTTCGCTGATGGTGCTGTGGTGGTTCAGTCGCTTGAATCCAACCATGTATTTAATATTATTACCCGGGTCGGCTCGCGTATGCCTTTGCTAAAGTCGGCAACTGGTCGTTTACATGCCTGCCTTCAGCCAGAACACATCATCAAGCCTTTGCTGGAAAAAGAGTGGGCGAGTAGCGCTAAAGCAGGTCAATATCCCGCGAACTGGGAAGAATTCTTGCAGCTTAAAGAGAAAATCCTGCAGCAGGGCTATGCGTCAGTGACCGGTGATATGATGGCGGGCATTCATGCAGTGGCGATTCCGGTGTATAACTTTAGCCGACAGCTTGATCATGTGATTACCTGTATCGGAACAGAAGACCAGTTGCCAGCAGATCAGATGCAACAGGCTATTGATTATCTGCTAGGGATCCAAAAACAGATTGATGCCTTGTTTAATCCACAGGTGGCTGTCTAATACTTTCTTCTATTACATATAATTTATAGTCATTACATAGATCCAGTCCTGATAGGGTACTGGATCTTTTTTATATCCAAATATTGACTCTCCGACAAACCCGGTACGGTTCAAAGAGCCTTATCTGACCCTATTTTTATTTAAAAAGTAAGCGTCCGCTGAATCCCATACCTATTTTTTAATTCGATTTAGGTTTCCAGCAGTGCGGCAGCAATTCTTCAATTTGGGTCACTTTGTGTGTCGGTAACCTTTTCAGCACATCACTTAAATAGGCATACGGATCCAAGCCATTCAGCTTTGCTGACTGGATTAAAGTCATGATGTTTGCCGCTCGCTGACCACTGCGCAGCGAACCTGCAAACAGCCAGTTCTTGCGTCCCAACGCCCAGGGACGCATCTGATTCTCTACCCAATTGTTGCATATCGGTAGATTGCCATCATCCAGATAGCGGCTTAAGGCTGGCCAACGCTTCAGAGTGTAATTGATAGCCTTGGCGGTGGGAGAACTCGATGGCACTGTCAGATGATGTTGGTTGAGCCATTCATATAGTTGTTGCATCACTGGTTGACTATGCTGTTGTCGGTATTCGCGGCGGTCTTCCGCTGTACCATCGGTCTTTTTCCTGAGTTCTGCTTCTATCGCATACAGTTTCTGAATCAGCACTAAGGCCTGTTCAGCAACCTGACTTTTCCCAGTTACATGCAGTTCATGGAATTTACGACGTGCATGGGCCATGCACCCCACCTCAATCACCTGGCCTGATTTAAAACGTGCTTTATAACCACTGTAATCATCACAGACTAGATAGCCCTGCCAGCCTTTCAAGAACTCTTCAGCATGCTGGCCTGAACGACTATCCTGAAAGTCATAGATCACCGCCTGAACTGGATTATACTGTGTGGTGGCATAGGCCCAGACATAACCTTTCTTCGGTTTTTTATTATTCTCACCCATCCGCATGATGGTGACCGGTGTTTCATCTGCATGCAGCACCCGCTGTTGCAGCACCACCTCTTTTAAGGCATTGGCCAGAGGTTCCAGTTCTACACCGCAGCGACCTATCCAATCAGATAAAGTGGATCTGGACAGATCAATGCCAGCCCGCTGATAGATCAGGCGCTGACGGTACAGCGGCAAATGATCGGCATACTTCGATACCAGCACATGGCTGAGCAATTCAGGTGAAGCAATGCCTTTATCAATCACATAGGCGGGCATCGCTTGCTGAGTTAGAGTGTCACACTGATCACAGACCCATTTACCACGCACATGCTGTTCCTTATAGAACTGTGCCGGTCTGAAATGCAGTTTTTCACTGACATCTTCGCCGATACGACGGAGTTGGCAGCCACAAGCACATTGGGTTGATGCAGGTTCATGCTCAATACGGATGGTGTGTAGATGATCTGGCAGTGGTCGACGTTTAGGTTTATTGGTTTTGGCTTTCTGTGTCGCTGCATTGGTTTTATCTGCATTTAGCCGTTCCAGTTCTAGATCAACCGCGGCAATATCTTCTTCAACCGCTTCATCCCAGAGATGGATTTGTTTTGCCGTTAAGTGTTCATTCTTTTGGGCGAATTTGTGCTTTTTAAACAGCGCCAGTTCATGCTCGTATTTTTGATTGAGAATAGAAAGATGTTGAACTTTGGCATCCAATTGTTGGTTTGATTGTGCTAGAGACTGATGCTGCAGCGCCAACTGCCTGGTGAATTCCAGCAGTTGTTCATGGGTCAGTTGGCTTAAGTCAGGCAGCGTATTCATGACCGCAGTATGCCTGAGGTCATGAGAAGAATGAAATAGAACGTTTGGAGAATAGCAGAATGGTCGAGCCTGGTTTAAAGCATCGTCACCACCTGCTGTCGTCCAATGCGCTGCCAGGGCAAACCTTGGATCAGTGCCTGTAACTGTTCCGGGCTGAGGGCCACGGTTTCACCTTGGTGAACTTGAGCCCAGTGAAATTTGCCCTGTTCCAGCCGCCGGGCACACAGCCAGATGCCCAATCCATCATGTACCAGCACTTTCATGCGATGGCCACGTTTATTACAGAACAGGTAAGCACAATGCGGTTTGATGTAGCCAAAGGCTCTCACCACCTGAGCCATGGTCGTATCCATACCTGCACGCATGTCCATGGGCTGAGTAGACAACCAGATTTCATCAATGCGGATCATGTTGCAAGTGCCTTGAGTAATTCTGCCAAGGCAGGTATTTCTGATGTCTGCCATTTTAGCTGAATATCATTATTCGTATGAGGCACGGTGATACACAACGTGATCCTCTCATCAATAGGTTGGCTGATTGCAGCAGTGTAAGGCAAAGCAATAAATGCTGGATTCACATGAGTAGGATCCTGCACGGCACCCTCATGATGGCTGAAGATCCTGATCCAACGACTGACAAGGTTGGCATTAATACTATGTTGCAGTGTGACCGAAGCGATCGAGGTATTAGGATTTTTGCAGGCATTGACAATACTGAGTTTGAATTCTTTGCTGTATTTTCGGCGTTTTTTAGCAACAGGAGGTGTTGCTGAATATATATCCATGTTCATGGATTAAGTCCCCACTTGTTTTTAGGTGGGAACTAAATTAAGGCTTATAGGATCGCTTGGTAAGGCTGTGTTAGCCGGATGCTTACTTTAAAAAGATCAAATCACTATTCATAAAAAAAGCCTTCCAGCACTTAAGCTAGAAGGCTTCTAACAACTTAATTATTTTTAAGCAATCAACGGTTCAGCTTCATTTTGCATTTTGATCACCGCAGCCATCGACTCTGCAACATAATCAATATTGCTGAGGTTCAGACCCGCTGTACACATCCGGCCACTACGGACCAGATAAATACCGTAATGCTGTTTTAACAGATCCACTTGCTCAGCAGTTAAGCCGGTATAGCTGAACATGCCTTGTTGCTGGGTCAGGTAGCTGAAATCAAGTTCTGGTAGTGCCTGAGACAATTTTTCTTTGAGTAAGCCTCGCATACGTAAAATACGCTGGCGCATTTCTTTAACTTCAGCCTGCCATTGCTCAAACAGTTCTGGAGTATTTAACACCTGACTGACCAATAGCGCACCATTCGCCGCTGGACTTGAATAAATCCGGCGAACTGTCGCTTTCAACTGGCCTAAAACATTTTGCGCACTGCTGCTATCATCACAGACAAAACTTAAGCTACCAATACGTTCTCCATATAAAGAGAAGATTTTGGAAAATGAATGGCTGACGATAAAGTTCATTCTGGCTTGATCAAGTGCACGAATGGCATAGGCATCCTGTTCCAGACCCTGACCGAAACCTTGATATGCCATATCCAGGAACGGAATTAAGGATTGAGCCTTTAATACTTCAATGACTTGATCCCACTCATGTGGCTGTAAGTCTGCCCCGGTCGGGTTATGACAACATGGATGTAATAACACAATACTTTGAGCGGGCAGCTGTTTTAAGCAATCCAGCATCGCCGGTACATTAACGGCATTGGTTTCTGCATCATAATAAGGATAGAAATGGGTCTGAATACCAGCGCCATTAAAGATGGCAATATGGTTTTCCCAAGTCGGCTGGCTCACCCAGATTTCAGATTCTGGAAAATATTTTTTCAAAAAGTCAGCGCCGACTTTTAGCGCACCTGAGCCACCCAAGGTCTGAATCGTGACTACACGGCCTTGCTCGCGGGCAGGGCTGGAAGTTCCAAAAATTAATTCCTGTGCAGCCTGGTTAAAGCTGTTCAGACCATCCATCGGCAAGTAAACACGAACTTTATTATAGTCAGGGGTCAGGTAAGTATAGGCTTTTTGCACTGAGTCTAGCTGCGGCACGATATTATCTTCGTTGTAATACAGGCCGATGCTTAAGTTAACTTTGTTATTACGCTGATCTTTGTTGAATTCTTCCATTAAAGAGAGAATCGGATCGCCGGCATAAGTATCAATATGTTGAAACATGAATCTATCCTAATCTAATCAATAAGCGATTACGCTTCTGGTAATGTGCTAATTTTGCTGTTGTCTAACATTGTAGTTTGAGATTCCTGTTTGCGCTTAAAGAAGTAGGCAACCGAGAGAATACCAATCCAGACTGGAATCATGATGACAGCAACACGCATATCCGGGGTGCTGCTCATAATCAGCAGAATACCGCCCATGAATGCGATACATAAATAGTTGGTAAATGGATAAGCCACACTTGGAAAATCGGTTCTAGTCTGCGTACGATTCATTGAGGTCTTGAATTTCAAATGAGTATAGGAAATAACAAGCCAGTTAATCACGATGGCAGCAACCACCAGCATCATCAACATGCTAAAGGCTTTTTCCGGTACCAGATAATTTAATAAAACGCACATCAAGGTGAAAAACGCTGAAACCATCACCGCATTCACAGGGATGCCACGCTGATTAATCTTGCTTAAGAACTTCGGCGCATTACCTTGCTGGGCTAAACCTAAGAGCATACGGCTGGTACAGTAGTTAGTACTGTTATATACCGAAACCGCCGCGGTTAACACCACGAAATTCAAAACTCCGGCAACTGTCTGACTGCCGAGAGAATCAAAAATCATCACAAATGGACTACCACCTTGCGCCATCATGTTCCAAGGGTAAAGTGATAAAATCACTACCAGACTCAGGATATAAAATAACAGGACACGGTAGACAATTTGATTGACTGCTTTAGGCAAAGTCTTTTTCGGATTATCAGTTTCTGCTGCTGCGATCCCGACCAGCTCAATGCCGCCAAAAGCAAACATGATCATAGCCATCGCCATAATCAGGCCCATGATTCCATTCGGGAAGAAGCCGCCGAGTTGCCATAAATTTTCCAGACTGGACTGGCTATGGCCGCTACCACTGACAAGCAAGTAGCTGCCGAACGCAATCATGGCAATAATTGCACCAACTTTAATGATCGCCAGCCAGAACTCCATTTCACCGAATAATTTCACGTGAAGCAAATTAATGATATTGATGAAAATGAAGAAGCCGAGGGCAGAGACCCAGGTCGGAATTTCTGGCCACCAATAATGGATATAAAGACCGACGGCACTTAATTCGGCCATACAGACCAGAATATTCAGTACCCAGTAATTCCAGCCCGACATAAATCCGGCAAATTTGCCCCAGTATTTATAAGCGAAATGACTAAAAGAACCGCTCACAGGTTCATGTACAATCATTTCACCCAGCTGGCGCATCATTAAGAAGGCAATCAAGCCTGCAATGGCATAACCTAAAATAACAGAAGGCCCAGCAAGCTTGATCGTTTGTGAAATTCCAAGAAACAGTCCGGTACCAATTGAACCACCGAGTGCGATGAGCTGGATATGCCGGTTACTTAAACCTTTTTTCAGGTTTCCTTGTTCAATATGCTGCATTTTTATTCATCATCCATGTGAGATTAAGTGCTGAGCTATGATGTGCTTTATTATTTTTATGCCGTCATCGATGCAGAATCTTAAGTGTTATACGAGCGTATACGTTGAAACAGAGGCAACCATACCGATGCATATGAGACTACATAGACACCGGTATGGTTTTAAAAAGGTCAGGCTTTAGAAATGTCTAAAACACCACGTTTGATCTGATCACGTTCGATTGATTCAAATAAGGCCTTAAAGTTACCTTCACCGAAACCATCATCGTCTTTGCGCTGGATAAACTCAAAGAACACCGGGCCAATCATATTTTCAGAGAAAATCTGTAACAGCAGGCGTTTGTTACCATCTTTGGTATTGCCATCGAGCAGAATGCCGCGTTTTTGCAGCTCATCCGCAGGCTCACCATGGTTCGGCAAGCGCTCATCCAGCATTTCATAATAAGTGCTTGGCGGTGGCGTCATGAACTTGGTGCCTAAAGCTTTCAGCTTGTCCCAGGTCTCAAGCAGGTCATCACAGATAAAGGCAATGTGTTGAATGCCTTCTCCATTGAATTCGTTCAGGAACTCAGCGATCTGGCCATTACCTTTGTCTGAATCTTCATTTAGTGGAATACGGATCTTACCATCTGGTGCTGTTAGTGCCTTAGAAGTCAGGCCAGTGTATTCGCCTTTAATATCGAAGTAGCGGATTTCCTGGAAGTTGAAAATCTTTTCATAGAAATCTGCCCAGTACTGCATACGACCTTTATAAACGTTATGCGTTAAATGGTCGATTTCATTCAGGCCTGTGCCGGCTGGACGCGATGGAACATTATCAAAGAAGATAAAATCATTTTGGTAAATGTCACAATCGACCAGGAAGATTGGAGAACCACCGATTCCTTTAATCGCAGGGATGTTAAGCTCCATTGGCCCGATTTTGCTATAAATCGGTTCTGCACCGATTTCAATCGCCTTTTGAAAAGCTTTTGCCGCATTCTTGGTACGGAAGCCCATTGCACAAGCAGAAGGACCGTGCTCTTTATAGAAAAATGCTGCATATGATTCAGGCTGATAATTCAGAATGATATTAATATTGCCCTGGCGCCATAAATAGACATTTTTCGATTTATGCTTCGCCACTTTAGTGAATCCGATGGTTTGAAAAACAGGATCCAGCTGGCCATCTTCAGAGACAAATTCAATAAATTCGAATCCGCACAGTTCTAATGGATTGGCTAATTCATTCATACAACATCCTCATTATTTAAAAGCAATCCTATTGCTCATCTTTTACTGTCTTGTTCAGGGCTCACGGATGTATCACTGCCATTTTATATTGAGCAGACAAATCCGTTTGCCTGACTTCTTTGACTTGCTCAACTGCATCGATTCCTGATGCCTACAAGAAAAAGAAGGAATTTAACTCATCATACTGGATCTTTTTAATTATTCAATACGTAATTTAGTTACGCAATAAATAATTTAATAAAATATTGCTGTAATTTATAACATAAATTAATGTTATTCATAAAAATATTTTTTAGATAATTCCAGGAAATTAACGCACTGGAAATGTAGCTTTTTGTAAGGCTAAGTCGTCTTAAACGAGCTATTTTGCAAGGCTTGCTGAGCTCAGGTTTTTAGGAAAAGAACCTGAAAAATTGAAATATCCAGACCTTGGTTTTAAATTAATTTTTCACAAAGAAAGAAAAAACCCTTAAATGATTGAGGGCCTTACTGTGGGGAAGGAATTTAATCTGTCAGTTTTTCCAGTTTCATACTTTCACGATAGATATAGACAGCCTTTATACAGTAGGAAAACACCAATTACCCCAGCCATCGCATTGACGATAGAGATAGAGTTTCCGACCATTAAGGTATTTTCAAAGTAGCGGTCTGTAATCAGCGCAAATGAAAAAAGCAAGGTATATTGTTGACCTGGACATCGACAACTTTATAAACATTTTAGTGGCTTAGAACAGCTGCAAAGCACTTTATAAAATCTGCAGCAGATCAAGAAGTACCTGTTATTACAATTCGAAGAATAAAAACACAATAAAGAAACTGGCCTTTTGCCAGCTTAGGTCGAATATAGAACGCATAGATAAATTTGTTTAGCCACTCAAAAGCGTAAAGCAGGGCTAAACAAATGCGTCATCTCTTAATCTCTACGCAGAGGCGAGATCATGAATATTGCAAAAAATACCATCTGCCTTTGGTACGATCACGATGCTGAAGAGGCTGCACGGTTTTATGCAGAAACTTTTCCAAATTCATCTGTAGGTGCCATTGTTCTTGCACCTGGAGATTATCCCTCTGGTAAAACAGGTGATGTCATCACAGTAGACTTTACCGTACTGGGTATTCCATGTATTGGTTTAAATGGTGGACCAGAATTTAAGCATAATGAAGCTTTTTCCTTTCAAGTGGCCACACAAGATCAGGAAGAAACGGACCGATACCGGAATGCGATTGTGAACAATAATGGGCAGGAAAGTGAATGCGGCTGGTGTAAGGATAAATGAGGAGTTTCCTGGCAAATCATCCCTAAAGCTTTACTTGAAGCATCATACAGTTCAAACCATGGTGTTGCTAAAAGAGCCTTTGATGCCATGATGACCATGAAGAAAATTGATGTCGCTGCAATTGAAGCTGCCATCCGAGGTTAAGAAGTGGTGTTGATATCAATTATTTGATGCAATGCATTTGGTTTAAGCTTTTGACCTTATTACTTATTTAAAGTGAAAGGTTATTGATAATAATCAGGAATTCATCCTTTAAGGTATCGCCAGTGGGTTGTTTATTGCGACCGCTGGCTAAAACCCATTTAAACATCCTCGATAAGTAATTTCTATTTTTCAAAAATAAGTAAATAAAACTCGAAGCTATCTCTGAAAGTGAAGACTTATATTTGAAATATTTGGCTTAAAGTAAGATGATAAAATAATGAGTGACTAAAATTTAAAATCTTATTTCATCCGCTAGAAGAACGAGAAAGACATGCCTCATTCCCATCATCATGAAAAACACTATATACAACGTTCTGGCTGGTTGCGTGCCGCAGTGCTCGGTGCCAATGATGGAATTATTTCCGTGACCAGTCTGGTTGTTGGGATGGCAGCCAGTGGCGCTTCTTCACAAACACTTTTGATTGCTTGTGTTGCTGGCCTGATTTCTGGTGCAGCCTCGATGGCAGCTGGGGAATATATTTCGGTTAAGTCGCAACAGGATATTGAAAAAAATGATCTCGCCATGGAAGAGCGGGAATTAAATCTGCATCCCGTACATGAATTAAAAGAGCTAAAAAATATTTATATCAAGCGAGGTTTAGAAGCTGATCTGGCCGAAGAAGTGGCAAAACAGCTTACTGCACATAATGCCTTGGATGCGCATGCACGTGATGAGATTGGAATTCTGGAACAGACAGCTGCCCGGCCCTTTACGGCAGCATTTTCTTCAGCATTAGCATTTACGGTAGGTTCTTTATTTCCATTGGTATCCATTTTATTTCTGCCTTCACATTTGCTAGATCAGGGCGTCATGCTGGTGGGAGTGCTTAGTCTGGGAATTATGGGAGCATTAGCCAGCTATGCAGGCGGTGGCAGTATGTGGAAAGGCGCACTGCGTGTCATGATTTGGGGCATCGTTGCTATGTTATTCAGTTTCTGGATTGGCTCTCTATTTAATATTGCTAGTACGTAATTATTTAAAAAATATGGAATAAATTTTTATTGATCTAGATATATCCAAAATTTAATTAAAGTAGACAATCTGAAATTAAAATTTTCCAAACTTAAGTGTATTAGACACATTTAGATACTTAATTAGCTAACTCATTTAAAAAAATTAAGTGGCGGATTCAAGCAGCAAGTGCAACAGTATAAAAACCAGCCATAACTTCACTAGGCGTATACCAGCCTAGTGTTTTTCTAGGGCGATGATTGAGAGCAAATTCTATCTGCTTTATTTGTTCATTTGACACTTCATCAAACGAAGATGATTTTGGCAGATATTGCCTGATCAGACCATTGGTATTTTCATTTCTGGCTCGTTGAATCGACTTGTATGGATCTGCAAAGTACGTCTCTATCCCTGCTTCCGTTATCCGCCGGTGCTCGGAGAACTCCTTACCATTATCAAAGGTTACACTGTAGGCATGACTGCTGCGCAAACATGCTAAAGCACACGAGATCGTTTTAGTTGTGGTTCTAGTTTGTCCCAAATGAACGATATGTACATACAAGCTTTTGCGCTCAACCAGAGTTAATAATGCCCCCTTGTGATTCTTGCCTATCACGGTATCACCTTCAAAATCACCTAGGCGTTGACGTTTCTCGATGACCTCATCGCGACAGTGAATACTTGTTCTATCAACGAGTTGGCCTCTACGGTCTGTATTTTTATAGCCTCGTTTACGATATTTCTTTTGATGTCTTAAATGAATGTGGAGCTTACCGCCTTTAGATTTATCTAGATAGACGTACTGATAAATCCATTCATGTGAAGGCACATCAAGCCAACCTCGTTGTGTTAAAGCACCTGAAATTTGCTCAGGAGACCAATCTAAGCCAATCAGATAACGAATATAAACGAGAGCAAAATCCGTCATTTGTGAAGAGGATCGATATCGTCTTTGACTTGAAAATTTCTCTGCCTGTTGAGCTCGATATCCACGTTTTCCAGTATTTCTTTTGATCTCACGATAAAGGGTTGATCGAGAACGTCCAAGCTCCCTGGCAAGGGTAGAGATTGAAGATTTGCTTTTCAAAGCAGCATAAATTTCGTATCTTTCATCTTGAGAAAGTTGGGTGTATTGCTTCATTGGGTGCTTTCCAATTGCGAGTTGAAAAAAGTCTAATGATTTTAATACACCTAACTTTTTCAACTAACTACAAATATGTCGCACTTGGTATTTGAATCTGCGAGTTTTAACGATAAGTTTTTCTTTAATTAAAAATATCTAGTTTGATTATGTTCTTCCTTGCACTAAAGCTGTGCCAAATAGTGCAGTGAAGTGGCAATTTTAAAATCCAGATATAAATATGCTGAGAAAAATAAAAGAGAGCTTGGTTCGAAGTCACTATAATTTAGAAAAAATATAAAAGTACTTTTAGATAAATAATACAAATACAAATACTTATTTATAGAATTATTTTATCGGCACGCTTTGTGCTTAATAGAATTTGAGTCAAAGACGACTCTAAAGAAATTTGTAAGACGGCCAATGACGTCCGTTCTGATCGCATCTGGTGTGCAGCGATTCGCATAGCAGATAAGCCTATACGTTCAGTTCTGGAAGGAGATGGTGATGTCTTCAAATTTATATGAAAAGAAAGCAACAAAAATAAGTCTTTTGAATTTCAGCAGCGCAGCAATGAGAGCCTTCCATATGAGTTGGCTCGCGTTTTTTGTCTGCTTCTTTGCCTGGTTCGCCTGTGCACCGCTGATGCCTGTGATCGCGGGTGAATTCAGCTTAACCAAAGATCAAATCGCCAATATCAATATTGCAGCAGTCGCGATCACCATTCTGGTTCGACTGATTGTCGGTCCGCTATGTGACAAATATGGTCCACGGAAAACCTATACCGCCTTACTCGTACTCGGCAGTATCCCGGTCTTTGGTGTGGCCTCTGCGAATAGCTATGAATCCTTTCTGTTTTTCCGCTTACTGATTGGCGCCATTGGTGCCAGTTTCGTCATTACCCAATATCACACCAGCATCATGTTTGCGCCGAATGTCGTGGGTACTGCAAATGCTGCATCAGCAGGTTGGGGAAATGCCGGTGGCGGTGCGACTCAAGCCTTGATGCCATTACTTCTGGCTGCGCTAGTGCTGTTCGGTGTTGAACAGGCGATGGGCTGGAGAATTGCCTTAATTGTTCCAGGCCTGATGATGCTGATCGTCGGTGCATTGTACTGGAAATTTACCCAAGACTGTCCACAAGGCAACTTTAAAGAACTGCGTGCAGCAGGAATTCAGGTTGGTAGCGAGAAAAAAGGTGGCATGGCAATTCTGATGCATGCGGCCCGTAACTACCGTGTCTGGATTTTATTTGGCGCTTATGCGGCCTGTTTCGGTATCGAAATCTTCATTCATAACATCGTAGCCATGTACTACGTAGAAAACTTCAGCTTTGGTTTAAAAGAAGCAGGTATGACGGCCGGGATCTTCGGTCTGCTAGCACTGTTTGCCCGTGCACTGGGTGGCATTGTTTCAGATAAAGTCGCCATCAAAAAAGGCCTGGACGGACGTACCAAAGTGCTGTTTGCCATGATCTTGATGGAAGGCTTATTCCTGATTTTATTCTCGCAAATGAACAGTGCCATGCTGGCCATCATCACAATGACTGTCTTCGCATTATTTACCCACATGGCATGTGGTGCAACGTATGCGCTAGTGCCATTTATTGACCGGGATGCTTTAGGGGGGGTGGCTGGCATTATCGGTGCAGGCGGTAACGTGGGTGCGGTCGCAGCAGGATTCTTACTTAAAGGCATGCTGGATATTCAAACCTGTCTGATGGCACTTGGCGGCCTGGTCGTGATTGCAGCAAGTTTTGTTCTGATGATTCGCTTCTCGGTTGAGCATAAAGCCAAAGAGCAAAAGCTGTATGAAGAAGCTGTCCTTGAACGAAACAACCTGGCTTAAAACACAAGATACAAGATTTAGAAAATTTAGGAGAAGGAATATGAAACTGGTAATGATTGGCCATGGCATGGTAGGACACAAATTTATTGAATCTGTGCTTGAGCATGCAGGTGATGAGGTTGAAATCACGATTCTGGCAGAAGAGCCGCGTCTGGCTTATGACCGTGTACATTTAACTGAATATTTCACTGGAAAATCAGCCAAGGATTTAACCCTTTGCCGTAATGACTTTGCAGATGCGTATGGAATTGATTTGCGTTTGAGTACCAAAGCGACTGCAATCGATACTGTTAATAAAACAGTCACCACTAATCATGGCGATGTGATTACTTATGACAAACTGGTTTTAGCTACCGGCTCCTATGCTTTTGTTCCACCAATTCCAGGCAACGACCGTGAAAATTGCTTTGTTTATCGTACCATTGAAGATCTGGATGCAATCCGGGCAGCGAGCCTGAAAGCCAAAAACGGTGTTGTGATCGGTGGTGGTTTGCTGGGGCTGGAAGCGGCAAAAGCGTTGCGTGACCTGAATCTGGAAACGCATGTGGTCGAATTCGCACCACGCCTGATGGCAGTACAGATTGATGATCTTGGGGGTAAAGTATTACGCAGCAAAATCGAAGATCTGGGCGTAAAAGTCCATACTCAAAAAGCAACTTCGTCTATTGAAGATGGTGTCAATGCCAAGCACGTGATGAAGTTTGGTGATGGTGCTGAACTGGAAACCGACATTATCCTGTTCTCTGCGGGGATCCGTCCACGTGACGAACTGGCACGTCAAAGCGGCCTGGCGATTGGTGAGCGCGGCGGGATCATGATCAATGATTACTGCCAGACTTCGAAACCGGACATTTACGCAATTGGTGAATGTGCGCTGTGGAATAACAAGATTTTTGGTCTGGTGGCTCCAGGCTATGACATGGCACGTATTGCTGCGAAACATGTACTGCAAGAAGAATGTGCAGCATTTGCTGGCGCGGACATGAGCACCAAGTTGAAACTGATGGGTGTTGATGTTGCATCAGTGGGTGATGCACATGCCATGACACCAGGTTCATTCAGCTACTTCTATGCCGATGAAGCGGCACAGATCTATAAGAAAATTGTGGTCAATGCAGAAAAAACCAAACTGCTTGGTGCAGTGCTGGTGGGTTGTGCCAAAGAATATAACGATCTGCTACAAATGATGCTGAATGGTCTGGAAATCCCGGAAAATCCGGAAGGCCTGATCATGCCGGGGTTTGATCAAGCGACTGCAAAAGCGGGTGGTAGCGGTGTAGATCTGCTTCCAGACAGCGCGACGATTTGTTCATGTAACAACGTTTCTAAAGCAGATATCTGTTCTGCGATTGCCGATGGTTCAACTTCTCTCGGTGCTCTGAAAAAATGCACCAAAGCCGCAACGGCTTGTGGTGGCTGTGCATCGTTGGTGACGCAAGTCCTGAAGTCTGAATTACAACGTCAAGGCGTTACCGTAAACAACCATCTCTGCGAACACTTCGCTTATTCACGCCAAGAGCTGTATCACCTGGTACGTGTTAACGAGATCAAAACTTTTGATGACCTGATCCATCAACATGGTCATGGTATGGGTTGTGATATCTGTAAACCGACTGTGGCAAATATATTAGCATCTTGCTGGAACGACTTTGTACTGAAGCCAAGTCACGCCGGTTTACAAGACAGTAATGACTATTACTTGGGTAATATCCAGAAAGACGGTTCGTACTCAGTTGTGCCACGTATGGCGGGCGGTGAAGTGACACCAGAAGGCCTGATTGCAATTGGTCAAATTGCTAAAGAATACGGTCTGTATACAAAACTGACTGGGGGCCAGCGTGTCGATATGTTTGGTGCACAAGTGCATCAATTGCCAGAAATCTGGGAAAAACTGATCAATGCCGGTTTTGAGTCTGGTCATGCCTACGGTAAATCACTACGTACAGTGAAATCTTGTGTCGGTAGCACTTGGTGCCGTTATGGTGTAGACGATTCTGTGGGCTTGGCGATCTATCTGGAAAACCGCTACAAGGGCTTACGTTCTCCACATAAACTGAAAATGGCCGTGTCTGGCTGTACCCGTGAATGTGCCGAAGCGCAAAGTAAAGACGTGGGTGTCATTGCCACTGAAAAAGGCTGGAACCTCTATGTCTGCGGTAACGGCGGTATGAAACCACGCCACGCGGAACTACTGGCATCAGATCTGGATACCCAAACTTTAGTCCGCTATATCGACCGTTTCTTCATGTTCTATATCCAGACGGCTGATCGTCTGCAACGTACTTCGGTATGGCGTGACAACCTCGAAGGCGGCCTGGATTACCTGAAAGATATCGTGGTAAATGATTCACTGGGTCTAGCAACAGAACTCGAGCGTCGTATGGAGCATGTAGTGGGTACTTATCAGGATGAATGGCGTACTGCGATTGAAGATCCTGAAGTGCGTAAACGCTTTAAAACCTTTATCAATGCCAAAGCTGAACAGCAAAACGATCCTCATGTTCAATTTACTGAAGTACGCGGCCAGATCCGTCCGAAAACTGAAGCTGAACGCGATATCACACGTATTCCAGTAGTTGAAGCCTGATTCAAAGAATAAAGGAGCAAGAATATGACAATGTTTAAAGATATGAATGAACTGAATTGGGTTGAAGTGTGTGCACTGGATGACATTACACCAAATACTGGCGTAGCGGCATTGGTAGAAGATCAGCAAATTGCTTTGTTTCGTGTGGGTAATGAAAAGCGTATTTACGCTTTAAGCAATCAGGATCCATTTAGCAAAGCATTTGTGATGTCGCGCGGCATCATTGGTGATCTGCAAGGCGAGCGTGTTGTCGCTTCACCAATTTACAAGCAGCATTTCAGTCTGGCGACTGGCCGTTGTTTAGAAGATAAAGATCAAAAATTACTGGTTTTCCCGAGCAAAATTGAAAATGGCAAAGTGTTCATTAGCCCAGTGCCACAAAAAACCTATATCACCAACAACGGTATTTCACCGGAAAAAATGAAACTAATACTGGTCGGTAATGGTCTGGCAGGCATGCGTTGTCTGGAAGACCTGCTGGATATGGCACCAGACCGTTATGAAATTACCGTGATTGGTGAAGAGCCTTGGGGCAACTACAACCGCATCATGCTGTCGCCAGTGCTTTCTGGCGAGAAAACCATTGATGACATCATGCTGCATCCGCATGCATGGTATGCCGACAAAGGTTTTCGTCTGATTGCAGGTGATCCGGCGGTTCGTATTGATCGTCCGCGTAAGCAGATTTATACCGAAAAAGGCGAAGTGATCAGTTATGACCGTTTGATTCTGGCGACGGGTTCCAAGCCATTCGTTCCGCCAATTCCAGGTAGCGACTTAAAAGGCGTACTCAGCTTCCGCGACATTTATGATGTCAACAATATGCTGGACTACTGCAAAACCAAGAAAAATGCGGTCGTCATCGGCGGTGGCTTACTGGGCCTAGAAGCTGCTTATGGCCTGAAACAGCAAGGCATGAATGTCACAGTATTGCATCTGATGGATCGCATTATGGATCGTCAGCTGGACAGCAAAGCCAGCCAGATGCTGAAAACAGCGATTGAGCAGAAAGGTATCAATATTCTGACTGAAGCGAATACCGAATGTCTGATTGGTGAAGACGGTCATGTGACCCAAGTGAAACTCAAAGATGGCACCGTGCTGGCTGCCGATCTGGTGGTGTTTGCTGTGGGTATTCGTCCAAATATCGCATTGGCGCAAAGTGCCGGTCTGCGTTGTAACCGCGGTGTGCTGGTGAATGACACTATGCAGACTTTTGACCCAAGTATTTATGCGGTGGGTGAATGTATCGAGCACCGTGGTCAAACCTTTGGTCTGGTTGAACCACTTTGGGGCCAGGCGTTCATTTGTGCATCACATCTGGCCGAGCATGGAAGCCTGACGTTTAAAGCGCCAACCGTTCTGACTCAGCTGAAAGTGAGTGGTTGTGACGTGTTCTCGGCAGGTGACTTCGAACCAAAAGAGGATTTTGAAGATATCGTGCTGAATGACGAGAAACGTCAGATCTATAAACGCATTATTATTCAAAAAGATAAAGTCATTGGTGCAGTGCTGTTTGGTGATACTGAAGACGGTACCTGGTATGCCGAACTGATTGCAGATCAGACACCGATCACTTCGATTCGAAATAAACTGCTGTTTGGTCGGGATTTTGCATTAAAGAAAGCAGGGTAATCCATCACATAAATCTTCCCTAACCCCTCTTTAAAAAGAGGGGAACCTCCCTCCTTTAACAAAGGAGGGTTGGGGAGGATTAAAGCTTTTGAGACCAAGAAAAAATTTAAATCAAATCTGTAAAAGCTAGACATTTTAGATTTGGCGAGATAAGTGAATTTAGATGATTAAGGAGCACAGCAGCAATGAATAGTATCCCAGTAGTGGAACTGCATAGCTCCACAGAATTAAAAACTAAAACCACACAGACCACTTGCCCATATTGTGGCGTAGGTTGTGGTGTGACTGCACATGTAACGCCGACCACATCAGGCCCTAAAGTGACTGTTGAAGGTGATGCCAATCATCCTTCCAATTTCGGCAAGTTATGCATCAAAGGTAGTAATCTGGCAGATACTTTGGGACTGGAAACCCGTTTACTGCAGCCAATGCTGGGTCGGAAAGATCTGCGTGAAGTTACCAGTTGGGATACTGCAGTTTCGTCCATTGCCAATAAATTCCAGCAATGCATCGATCAATATGGCCGAGACAGTATTGCGTTTTATGTCTCAGGTCAGTTGCTGACCGAAGATTATTACGTGGTGAACAAATTCGTCAAAGGCTATCTCGGTACGGCGAATATTGATACCAATTCACGCCTGTGTATGTCTTCAGCTGTTGCTGCACATAAACGAGCTTTTGGTGAAGATCTGGTTCCAGCCAGCTACGAAGATTTTGAACATACCGATATGGTGGTACTGGTCGGTTCCAATACCGCTTGGTGCCATCCAGTGCTGTATCAGCGCATTATGAAAGCCAAGGAACAACGTGACCTGTTTGTAGTCGTGTTTGATCCGCGCTTTACCAGCACCTGTGAAGCAGCAGATTTGCATTTGCCAATTCTCCCGGGTCAGGATGTGGCGCTGTTTAATGGCTTATTACAGTACTTGCATCAGCATGGTTACGTTGATCAAGCATTTGTTGCTGCTCATACCCAGGGGCTGGAACAGGCTTTAACGAGCAGTTCTACTGAAGCTTCGATTGAGGATGTGGCTGAACGTACCGGTATTTCAGCAGTTAAACTCACTCAATTCTTTGAAAAATTTGCCCAGACAGACAAAGTAATAACGTTGTTCTCCATGGGCGTAAACCAGTCATCACGTGGCGTCGATAAAGCCAACAGTATTATTAACTGTCATTTGCTCACCGGTAAAATCGGCAAACTCGGTGCAGCGCCATTTTCCATGACCGGTCAGCCAAATGCGATGGGCGGGCGTGAAGTCGGTGGTCTAGCCAATATGCTGGCTGCACATCTGGATTTAGAAAATCCGGGACATCAGCAGCTGGTACAAAATTTCTGGCAAAGCCCGTATATTCCTAAACAAGCAGGACTGAAAGCAGTCGATTTATTCCAGGCCGTTGAAAGCGGCAAGATCAAGGCGATCTGGATTATGGCCACCAATCCGGTGGTCAGCTTGCCAGATGCAGATCAGGTCAAACGCGCCCTGGACAAATGTGAATTCGTGGTAGTGTCTGATATCTGTCAGGATACGGATACCACACAATATGCTGATGTCTTGTTACCTGCTTTAGGTTGGGGGGAAAAAGATGGCACCGTGACCAATTCAGAACGTCGTATTTCCAGACAGCGTGCTTTTTTAGATGCACCGATGCAAGCCAAAGCTGACTGGTGGGCGATCAGTCAAGTGGCTCAGAAGATGGGTTTCACAGGTTTTGATTTTAATAATAGCCATGACATTTTTCTGGAGCATGCCCAATTATCTGCCGAGCAAAACTCTGATTTAAGCCAGCGATCTGAAACGCCATATTTCCGCTATTTTAATTTAAAAGGCCTAACCGATTTAAGCCTAGCTGAATATGATGAACTGAAACCGGTACAGTGGCCAGTATGGAGAAAAGATCAGGCAGAAGATTCAGTAGCTCGACTCTATAGCGAAGGCCAGTATAGCCATGCAGATGGCAAAGCCAAATTCATTGCAATTTCAGCGGTCAATCCGGTTCATCAAACCTCTAGTGAATATCCTTTAATTTTGAATACTGGCCGGATTCGTGACCAATGGCATACCATGAGCCGTACCGGTTTATCGGCGAATTTGAGTACGCACCGTGCCGAACCTTACTGTGAAATTCACCCGAATGATGCACTAAAGTACGGGATTCAGGATGGTGAATTGGTTGAGGTGAAATCGCAGTGGGGCAATTGTGTCTTGCGTGCGACTATTAGTGACAATATCCGCCGTGGACAGGTCTTTGCCCCGATTCACTGGAATGATCAGGTCGCATCCGATGCCCGGATTGGCAAGGTGGTGAATCCGGTAGTGGATGCTATTTCGGGTGAGCCAGAATTCAAGCATACTCCGGTTATCATCCATCCATTTTATAGCCAGTGGCAAGGCGTATTTTATGTGCGTCAAGGCTTTGAAAAAATCGTACAGCCGTCGATTGAAGCCACCGTGTGGTGGACTAAAATCACTACCAGCAAGGCAATACGTTATGAACTGGCAGACCGGAAGAAATTTAGCTACACCACTGAGCATTTAAAAGAATTATTGCCATTTCAGGATGAAAGTTTTGAATGGCTGAATCTTGAAGATCAGACCGCCCACATCAGTCATAGCGTGATACTTCAGGATGGTCATGTGATTGCCAGTCTATATATTGCACCGAAGGCCTTATTGCCGAACCGCGACTGGGTGGCAAGTCTGTTTAAACGTGAACGTTTAAGTGCTATGCACCGTAAAGCCTTACTTGCTGGACAGCCGATGTCGATGGCAAATAATGAAGGTCCACTGGTGTGTAGCTGTTTTAAAGTCGGTAAAAACCGCATCATTGAAACCATTAAAACTAAAAATATTACGGATGAAAAACAGGTGACCGCATGTTTAAAAGCCGGAGGGAATTGTGGTTCGTGTTTACCTGAAATCCGTGGCCTGATTAAAACATGTCAATTGGAGACGGTAGAATGAAAAAAGGAGCCGAGAGAGAAAATAATAAAATAGCCTATCCACGTACTGATCTGGTGATTCTTGCGGGTGGACAGGCAAGACGCATGAATGGCATCAATAAACTATTGCAGAAATTCGATGACCAGATTCAGCTGATCAAGATTCACCAACAGCTGAAATTGAATGTTGCACAGGTCTGGATTAACAGCCATCGCGACTATTCCATTTACCAGAAACTTATTCCTAGTGTTCATTATTATCAAGATGATGAGCCAGGATTCCAGGGGCCGTTAATGGGCATGAAAAGTGCCTGGTCGCATGTACAGTCGGATTATGTGCTGTTTGTTCCTTGTGACCTAACTTATATTCCTTCCAGAGTATTGCTCAAGTTGCATCAGGCTCTAGCCAAAAACAATCTGGCTGAAGTGGCTTATGTGGAAATTAACGGTAAGCCACTTTATCCATTTTGTCTGGTCAAACGCAGCAGTCTGGCAACCTTGAATTTATATCTTGAACAGGAACAGCGCAGCCTTAAACACTGTTTTGCTGATTTGCACGCACAAGTGGCACGTTTTAAAAATCGTGCGCTATTTTTTCACAGTATTAACTCGCTGGATGAACTGCAACAGTATCAACAGCTCAAATTTCTGCACTAAAAACTGAATATTTTGCTTTTGGCACAAAGTTGGAACACTTATTGCAAATCTAATTATTACAAGATTGGGCGATTTAAGTTTCGCGCACTGTATATGTGCAACAACCCACCCAATGCCTGAAGATGGATGTTCAACATGAATATGATGACACAGCTTAAAAATGATGTCTTGTTTGTCGATCAATTCGGTCGTGGCAAGCGCAAGCTAAGGATTTCAGTGACCGATCGCTGCAATTTCAAATGTGTTTATTGTATGCCTGAACATCCAGAATGGATGAAAAAACACGATCTGCTCAGTTTTGAAGAGCTGTATCAGTTTTGCGATTTTATGGTGCGTCATGGTATCCAGTATATCCGCATTACTGGTGGTGAGCCTTTAATGCGTCAGGGAGTGGTTCATTTTGTTGAACAACTGCAAGCGTTGAAAAAGCTGGGATTACAACGTATTTCCATGACCACCAATGCGCATTACTTAAAACAATATGCACAAGCCTTAAAGCAGGCAGGACTGGATGACCTGAATATCAGCCTGGACAGTCTGGATGCTGATCAGTTTAAGCAGCTAACTCAAAAAGATTTGGCACCTGTGCTGGAAGGAATTCAGGCAGCACAAGCCGCTGGATTACCGATTAAGATCAATACCGTATTGATGCAGGGTATCAATGATAATCAGATCCTGCCATTAGCGCGCTGGTCAGTTCAGCAAAATATTGTCCTGCGCTTTATCGAATTTATGCCACTTGATGGTGATCACAATTGGTCTACTGAGCATGTAGTCAGTGAACAATACATTTTAGAAACTTTGGCGACCGAATTTAGGCTCACTCAAAAAACTAATAATGCTTCCCAATCAGCTTCGGAACCCGCACGCCAGTATTTGATTGATGGCCATCCGATTGGAATTATCTCAACTATTACTAACTCATTTTGTGGCAGCTGCGACCGCTTGCGATTGACTGCACAAGGTGAATTTTACAATTGCCTGTTTGCACCTCAAGGCTTGAATCTTAAAAATGAAATCAAATCACTAAATTCATCTACCGCTCTAAGTGAGTTGAATTTGTATGGCGCTTTATCCCGATATATCTGGAACAAAGAACAGGGCTTTCACGCCATAGAGCAGCACTTAAAAAATCAAAGTATGAATCAAAACAGCCGCAAAATTAGTATGCACATGATAGGAGGCTAAGATGTCACAGATCAGAATCAGAATTGAAGCCTTCGGTGCGGTAGAACGACAGTTACCGCAAGATCTCGAAATTATTTGTAAATCTCAAAGTACCGTATCTGAAGTTTTGAATCAGGTAGGACAAGATTATCCAGATGCATTTGGCATGATTGAACGCTGTGCCTGTGCCATCGGTGAAGACATCATTTCACGTCAGACACCTCTTAATGCTGACAGTACTTTGGTGCTGTTGTCACCTGTAGCAGGAGGCTGAAATGAGCGAATTCAAGCAATTTTCTAGGATACAAGAAACTGCTTTAAATCTAGAAAGTTTTGATCCGATCCAGTCTTTTCCTGAATGTGGTGGAGTCGGCGTATTTATCGGAACGGTACGCAATCACCATGAAGGTAAAGCGGTCAATGCACTGAAATATACGGCCTATGCACCTGTTGCAGAAAAAATGATTCGCCAGATTGAACAGGAAATCCAGGCCAAATACGGCGTGTCCTATGTGCGGGTGATTCATCGAATTGGGGCATTAGATATTGGTGAAAAAGCCATTATCGCGATTGCTTATGCTGCACATCGACGTGAGGCTTTTGCCGCTTGTGAGGAAGCAGTGGAGCGGGTTAAACATGAAGTGCCAGTCTGGAAAGAAGAGTTTTATATGGATGGCAGCAGTCAATATGTTGAGGGATGTTGTATCCGTAAAGATGTAGAAACTGCTCATACGCATCTTCATTCAGATGAGACGCATCAACATTGTCATCATGCCAAAGAGAATACACCATTCATCTATCAATGGCCGATATAAGTCAGAATAGACACACGTTTTAAGAAGAAATGAACTATAGGAACATGCAATGAAAAATGTCGGGATGAAAGCAGAAAGTTATCGGACTGCAGTAGCTACAGGGATTCTGCATGCACCGCCACATTGCATTGAATTATTACGGAATGGCAATACGGAAAAGGGTGATGCACTAAAGACAGCTCGCATTGCCGGGATTTTAGGGGCTAAACGTACTGATGAACTGATTCCGCTGTGTCATCCTTTACCAATTTATCGTGCAGATGTGGAGTATGAGCTGTGTGATGCGCATGTCGAAATTATTGCCACAGTAGAGACTATTGGTCCAACTGGTGTGGAAATGGAAGCCTTGACTGCCGTTAGTCTGGCTGGATTGACCCTTTACGATATGCTCAAACCACATTGTGAACCGGAAGATCTATGTCTGGATCAATGTAAATTACAAAAGAAAAAAGGCGGTAAATCGCATTTTACCCGTGTCTTAAAAGAAGCCTTGCCAGCATCCATCATTGTGCTTTCAGATACAGTCGCTGCCGGTAAAAAACCGGATACAGCAGGGCAAAATGTCCTAGAAATATTACAAGAAGCCAATTTTGAAAATATTGCCTATCAGGTAATTCCAGACGACCCTGAACAGTTATTGGCATTGGTTCATCAACAGAAAAATGACTACCCATTGATCCTGACTGTGGGTGGAACAGGCTTAGGTCCTAAAGATCTAACGGTTGAAACTTTACAGCCCTTACTGAAACGGGAAATTCCTGGACTCATGGAAGCTTCACGCAGTTTCGGCCAGAAACGAACGCCGTATGCGGCTTTAAGTCGTGGCGTTGCTGGCTATATTGATAACAGTTTGGTAATGACTTTACCGGGCAGCCGACAAGGAGCCAAAGAATCTTTAATTGCGGTACTACCAGCGTTGGTACATTTATTTGATGTGCAAAAAAATATTCCACATCAAGGCGGTTATCAATAATGTCTGGATGCGGAGCAGAACATGGTCTGATTACAGTCGATCAGGCTTTAGAATTAATTTTGCAGCATATTCAAGTGTTAGCAACTGAACGATTGAAGTTGAATCAGGCCTTAAATCGTTATCTGGCAGAAGATATTTATTCTGGGATTAATCTACCGTTATTTTCGCAAAGTGCCGTAGATGGTTATGCGTTGTGTACCCAATCTGCAATTGAACCAGAAAGTGGGTTTCAGCTTATCGGTGAAATTCGGGCAGGGCAACAGGATGAGCTGCAACTTCAGGATGGTCAGGCAGTCAGGATTTTTACTGGCGCTAAAATTCCCCTCGGGACTACTACGGTCGCACGTCAGGAAATCGTTCAAGCGATCGATTTATCCAGAATCAAAATTACGGAACAGCTTAAAGTTCATGCCGATATTCGCGATGTGGGCGAGGAAATTTCAGTCGGGCAATTATTAACCAACAAAGGTCAGCAACTGTCAGTCGGTGCAATTGCCTCTTTAAGCATGGCGGGGATCAATACTGTTGAGGTTCTTCAATATCCTAAAGTGGCTGTAGTTATTACAGGTGATGAAGTTGCTGAAAGTATAGAAGACTTTGTAGCGGGTAAAATCTTTGATGCCAACGGTCCCTTGATTGAAGCTTGGTTTCAGCAAGTCGGGCAGCAGGTTGAAATTTTTCATGTTGCAGATACTGAGGCGGCAGTACGGAATCTCATTCAAGAATTATCAGCAAGCCATGACCTGATTTTAACCACGGGTGGGGTATCTGTCGGAGATTATGATTTCATTCGGCCTGTAGCACTAAATTTAGGTTTCGAACAGATATTCTGGAAAGTAAAACAGAAGCCGGGCAAGCCGATGTTCTTTGCTCAGTTACAGCGCGATGATAGTTCACATTGTTATCTGCTGGGTTTACCGGGAAATCCCGCAGCAGTGTATGTGGGCATGCAGATATACACCGCAACTTTATTAAATGCCTTACAAGGACACAAATCTCAGCCGAACTGGTTTAATGCTGTACTCACCCATGATCTAAAAATGGATGCCAGAGAGCGCTTTTTAAGAATGTCCGCCAGTTTTGAGCAGTCGGTTTTACGAGTTAAAAGTCTGTCCAAACAGCAATCGCATATGCTGAGCAATCTCATGCAGGCCAATTGTCTGGTCCGCATTCCTGCGGGAGCAGTTTTATCTGAAGGACAGATTGTGCACGGTTTATTTATTCATTAAGGAACAGAATAATCATGAAAAAATCCCTATTTTTCTCGGTCTGCCTAGCCTCTATATTTTCAGCTGCACATGCAGATACTGTCAAAATTTATGCCGCAGCCAGTCTGACCAATGCCATCAGCGATATTGAAAAAATTTATGAAAAGCAACATCCTAAAACAGATGTTGTAGCGGTATTTGGTGCTTCATCAGCCTTGGCGAAACAGGTCGAAGCAGGGGCCAGCAGTGACCTGTTTTTCTCTGCAGATCTGGACTGGATGAATTATCTGGTCAAAAAGCAAATCGTTCAGGCCAATAAAGCCAAGCCATTATTGTTTAATCAGCTGGTGGTGATTAGCCCGAAAAATTTGAATATTCCTTTTAAACCCCAATCCAGTTTTAATTTCGCCAAAGCCTTTCAAGGACGATTGTGTACTGGACAGATGGAGTCAGTGCCTGCCGGGAAATATGCCAAGCAAAGTCTGACCAAACTGAACTGGCTAGATCAGTTAAAGGGGCGGATTGTGGGCACTGATGATGTTCGTTCAGCCTTGGCTTTTGTTGAACGTGGTGAGTGTGATGTGGGCATTGTCTATAAAACTGATGCCTTAATCAGCCAAAAAGTGAAAATTATTGGTACCTTCCCGGCAGATTCGCATCATCCGATTATTTATCCGATTGCGTTGACCAAACAGGGCGAAAAAAATGCGGATGCCATTCAATTTGAACAATTTATACAAAAAAGTACACAGGCCAAAGTCATCTTTCAAAAATATGGATTTAGGCTGAATCCCTAGACAATGACTGGAGAAATAACTGCAAGATGTTAAGTCTAGAAGAACTAAGTGCGCTATATCTGTCTGCCAAAGTGGCCAGCTTTGCAACCTTATTCTGCTTACCTTTTGCAGTAGCATTGGCTTGGGTTTTGGCCAGATATGAATTTCGGCTTAAGTTTGTGGTCGAAGCATGTTTGCAATTACCTATGGTGCTGCCACCCGTGGTCTTGGGTTATCTGCTTCTGGTGCTGTTTGGCAATCAAGGCATGATTGGCCAATATTTCAATACACTCGGACTGCAACTGGCATTTAACTGGAAAGGGGCAGTATTGGCCTCGATGATTGTGGCATTCCCATTGATGGTGCAACCGATTCGTCTGTCTTTTCAGCTCATGAATCAGCAACTTGAACACATCGCAGGTTCATTGGGCGCAGCACCGTGGAAAGTATTTTGGAGTATCAATTTACCTCTGGCGATTCCCGGTATGCTGATTGGCAGCATCTTGTGTTTTAGCCGCAGTCTGGGTGAGTTTGGCGCCACCATTACTTTTGTGGGAAATATTCCGGATGAAACCCGCACTATTCCCATCGCAATTTATTCCTTATTGCAACAACCAAATGGTGAAGAAATGGCGATGCGTCTGGTGACATTGTCTATTTTCTTGGCATTTACTGCCTTAATTGCCAATTATTTTATTTTGCAAAACTATCAACGGAAATTGGGAGGCTGAAATGTTGAAATGTGATTTTCAATATCAACAAGCCGATTTCGGGTTGAATATTAAACTGGAAATGTCGCAGCAACTATTAGGGATTGTCGGTACATCTGGAAGTGGAAAAAGTACTTTACTCAAAAATATTGTCGGACTATTAAAACCTGACCAAGGATATAAGAGGTGGTCCCACTTGTTTGAACAACTAAAAGCGTATTTATAAGTGATATTCCGCTCTAGTTAAGCCACCTTGTTTTGTTGGGGTAGCTGATCATAGTAAAACTCATTTGGTGTCATTTTGTCTAGACTCGAATGAGGTCGTTTCAAATTATAAAACTCAAAATATGCACTTAATTGCTTTTTCGCATCTGTGACACTGCTATAAGCTTTGAGATACACCTCTTCATATTTAACGCTCCGCCATAATCGTTCAACCATCACATTATCTACCCATCGACCTTTACCATCCATACTGATTTGAATGCCATTTGATTTCAATACATCAATAAATGCATCACTGGTGAACTGACTGCCTTGGTCTGTATTCAATATTTCAGGTGATCCATATTTTTCAATCGCTTCATTTAAAACCGAAATACAAAAATCCACCTCCATACTAATCGATACCCTATGCGCAAGTACCTTGCGGCTATGCCAATCAATCACAGCACATAAATAAACAAAGCCTTTTGCCATAGGGATATACGTTATATCCGTAGACCACACTTGATTACTGCGCTGAATAGCCAACCCTTTGAGCAGATATGGATATTTACGGTGAGCTTGATTAGCCTGGCTTAAATTTGGTTTGCAATATAACGCCTGAATACCCATTTTCTTCATTAAAGTACGTGTATGACGTCGTCCTATATGATGCCCTTGACGATTCAACAAATCACGCATCATACGACTGCCTGCAAAAGGATATTGCATATGTAATTCATCAATACATCGCATCAGCTTCAGATCTGATGAGCTAACAGGTTTTGGGCGATAATAATAACAACCACGGGAGACTTTCAGCAGCTTAGCTTGCTTAGATACTGAAATCTGAAGTGAGTCGTCGATTAACTTTTGTGGTTGAAGCGGCCCAGTTTCTTCAACACACCTTCTAAAAAATCAATTTCTAATGCCTGCTCACCGATTTTTGCATGTAACTTTTTAAGATCAATGGGGGGTTCTGATGGAGCTTTTGATTGATCGAAAGCTTGCGAGGAAGCTGAGATCAATTGATTTTTCCAGTCAATAATTTGGTTTTGATGAACATCAAATTCAGCACTCAATTCAGCAAGTGTTTTTTCTGCTTTAATCGCAGCAAGTGCTACCTTAGCTTTAAAATCATTTGAATGATTTCTTCTTGGTCTACGTGCCATAAAATACTCCATATATTGATGTTTATAACATCATTTGAGGAGCAGAATATCACTTATAGGAGTTGTTCAAATTTACGGATCCATCTCTATATTCAGTTTAATCAGCAGGACTTAATCAATACAGAAAAGAAAATTAATATTCCAATGCATCAGCGCAAGATTGCATTAGTTTTCCAGAATGCTTTGCTGTTTCCACATATGAACGTGCAGCAGAACCTATGCTATGCAGAAAAACTGGTATCTAGAGAAAATCGAAAATTCCAGTTTGAAGACATCGTAGAATTATTAGAATTAAAACCTTTAATATATCGTAGAGCACATCAGCTCTCAGGTGGAGAAGCGCAGCGCGTTTCTATCGGCCGAGCATTACTGTCTTCACCGAATCTTTTATTGCTGGATGAACCTTTAACAGGCCTGGATCAGCAGTTAAAACAACAGATTTTACCTTTTCTAAAACGGATGAAAGATGAGTTAAATCTACCCATGATTTATGTGACCCATCATTTAGAAGAGTTAGCTTACTTAGAAGCTAAAACTGTACAGTTCAAACAGGGCATATTAATCAGGAACTGATTAACTCCAGCTGATTGAGACGGGCAGGTTTTGCATAGTAAAAACCTTGCAGATAATCACAATGATGCGACTTTAAGCACTCAGCCTGTGCAGGATTTTCAATTCCTTCCGCAACAACTTCCAGATCCAGCTTATGCGCTAGGGTAATCATAGCTTCAATAATTGCCTCATCTCGTGGATTGCCGGGTAAATGCTGGACAAAGCTGCGATCCAATTTGATCTCATCAATCGGTAAGCTACGTAAATAACTTAAACTCGAATAACCAGTGCCAAAGTCATCTACCGACACTTTAATACCCAAAGCCCGGACATTTTTTAAGATCTCAATCGACTTATCACCGCTAGCAATCAACATACTTTCAGTTACTTCCAGTTTTAGTAACTCATGAGGGAATTCAATTTCTGCTAATAATTGCTGTAGATCGCTCAGGAACCCGCTTCTTTTAAACTGTAAAGGAGATAGATTGATGGCAACCGAAATTTGAGTCTCATGCTGCATATTCCAGGCTTTAACTTCCTCGCAAGCCTGTCTAAGTACCCATTCGCCAATCGAGACAATTTGCCCGGTTCTTTCTGCAAAAGGAATAAAATCGGCAGGAGAAATAAAGCCTTTTTCTGGATGTTGCCAGCGAATCAAAGCTTCCAGACATTTGACCTTACCCGTTTCACTGTCCAAAATCGGCTGATAAAACAGTTTAAACTGCTGTTCATGCAGAGCGACCATCAGTTCATGACGAAGCTGTACATAATCTACCTTCGGTAAAGGCTCTTTCGTGAAATTATACCAGTGCCAGGTATTACCCCCTTCGGCATTGGCGTCACGCATGGCATCTTTAGCAGCATTGATAAACTGCTTAACACATTTAATGTCTGGATCAGCATCAGCCACACCAATACTGGCACTCAGGTGAATATCATAGCCATCCACATGGAAAGGTTGAGATAATCCGGCGATGATTTCTTCGGCACGTACAGCGACTTGCTTGAGATCAATCATTTGAGTTAATAAAATTGCAAACTCATCTCCTGAAAATCTGGAAATCACATCTTCAGGCTGCAGATTTTGACTCAGACGATTGCCCACCAGTTTTAAAATTTTATCGCCAATATCATGACCGAGACTTTGATTCAAAGGTTCAAAATCATCCAGATCCAGATATAAAAGCACCAGATTTGTAGAACCTGTCTGAGCTAAATGCAGTTTTTCCTGTATCACTTCTTCAAACAGCTTATTGTTAATAAAGCCGGTTAAATGGTCATGTGATTCCTGATAAGCGATTAGTTCTTGCTGGGCAACATGCTGACTCACATCCTGTTGAATGGCAATAAAATGAGTGCATTTATGATTTTCATCAAAGACCGGGCCGAGATTCAGCTTGTTCCAGAACCAGTGTCCATCCTTACGATAATTTTTCAGGACAATCTTGATTTCAGATTTATTCTGAATGGCTTCGCTGATTTGCTGGACGCTTTCCGCTGAAGTATCGGGTCCCTGCAAGATGCGGCAATTTTTCCCTTTGAGTTCTTCCAGGCTATAACCGGTAATCTGCTCAAAGGCCGGATTAACATATTCAATAGGCTGGTCATTTTCTGCCGAAGTTAAAATAATGCCATGCGGATTTGCATCGACACTACGTTTCATTAAGCGCAGCATTTCATTGTTTTGATAGCGTTCAGTAATGTCGCGTGCCACGCTAAAGATACCGACAATTTCCTCATTCACTTTAATTGGCAAAAAAGTTAAATCGAGCCAGTATTTCTGTCCTGCCGAGTTATGTGCCTGAACTTCAAGGTGTCCAGTCAAACCATGCTTGGCCTGCTCAAAGGCTTCTAAGGCAAGAGGGCGATGTTCAGGTTCAATAAAATGGTCAATTTTAGTTCCGATATGCGATTTAACACCAACTTCGTTAAAAAACTTGGTGGCCAGATTGGCATCTACAATATTGCCATCCAGATTGTGCTCAAAAATTGCATCGGGATGAAAAGAGAAAAATGACTGATATTTATCTTTGAGTTGATTTCGTTTTTTGCGTTCTTCATACAGCTCAAAGGTTAAGGCGATCAGCGAAGCTGCATATTGCAGCAGGTCAATTTCATTGGGAGTAGGAGACTTGATCGAACGATAATACGTACCAAAAGAGCCAAAAAGTTTGCCACTCCCATGGGCAATTGGTACGGACCAGCAGGCTCTTAAACCATTTTGTTTAACCAGATCTTTATATGCGACCCAGTTTGGATCATTGAGTAAATCCTCACAGACCACTAAACGACGATGATATGCAGCTGCACCACAAGCGCCTACATTCGGACCGATTTTTAGATCCTTTAAAGCGGCTATATATTCTCTGGAAAAATAGGCTGGTTCTTTTATTAAATTAAGCGTTTGTTCCTGTTCCGAATACAACATGACAGATACCAACGCATCCGGAATTTTATCTCCTAACCATGCGGTAATCGCATCTATGATATCCTCTAAGGCAGCAGCTTGACCAATCAGATTAAAAATCTCTTGGCTGGTGCCTCCATTATAAAAAGAAGTCATATTGTATCCTTAAGTATAAACCTCTATATAAACCTAGAAGTATTAGAGAAATTATACTGTTTTTTGGAATTAAAGATCTAAACGCTATAACACAATAACAAAATAATATATTTAAATTATCTACTTAATAACTGTATAAAAATATTATTACTAGGCACTTTTTTCACCTGTCACCACACGATTTCTCCCTAAATGTTTGGCTTGATATAAATTTGTATCTGCTTGTTTTAAAACTTCTTTAATATCAGAAGAAGTTAAAGGCCAGTGTGCAATACCAAGTGAGGCAGTCACTACACCAACTTCTAGTAAATAAGTCGATGCCAGTTTGTGCCTTAATCTTTCAGCAATTTTAGTGGCTTGTGAAATCTCTTTAACTGGCGCAAGAATAATAAACTCTTCACCGCCGACCCGACAGCAAATATCCTGTTCACGAAAACTTTCCCGAATGAATCCGGCAACTTTGGTTAATACCACATCACCCATATCATGCCCATGACGATCATTAATTTTCTTGAAATAGTCAATATCTAAAACCACCACAGCAAAATAAATTTTATTGCTAATCAAATCATTTAAAAATAGTTCAAAGCCACGGCGATTATAAAAGCCGGTTAAAGGATCGGTTAAAGTGTCCTGTTTAAGTTCTTCGATTTCCTGATTAAAAACGTTTACACTAGATAATAGGGACTTCTTGAATTTAAAAACTTCAAAATACCAAGGCTTAATATGATTAATCTTTTCAGTGATACCTGGATCATTCAAATGACTTGCCATTTTGGCAAGATCATTTAATGGAGAGGTAATAAATTTTGAAATACGCCAGATGATTAAAAAGATAATAATATAGATAACAAAAATTGTGCCAATCACTTTGTAGGCAAGAAGACGGGCTTGGGCGAATAAATCTTCTGTAGGCTGCTGAAACACCACGGTCCAGTTAGTCGTAGGAATTTTTGCAAAACTTACTAGTTCGCTAACTCCCATATCGTTGTTTAATTTTATTTTTCCTGAGCTATGAGACTCCATATAAGCTAAACCGGTATTGTGTTGGAATGTTTTTCCAATTCTCTCTCTTTCTGGATGATAAATAATTTTATCTTCTTTATCAAAAACATATAAATAGCTATTTTTATAACCATAATTTTCGCTTAAAAGTGTCTTTAATAAGGATTCTTCATGTAAATAGATAAACCCTGCAATAAAGCCTTGGTATTTATTATTCTGATCAAAGATGGGAAAACTAACCAGGACGACCAGATTACCTTTTAATGAATAATAGGGTGAGGAAATATAAGGCTTCTTTGATTCGAGTGATTTGCTAAAGCCCAAAGACCGGATAATCGCAACTTTATCTAATTTCAAGGTTTCAGGCGCATATTCGATGACATGACCATCTGCATCGCTGATCAAAACACTGCTAAAAGAATTAGATTGTTGAATCAATCTGTTTAATTCAGTTTTTAATAACTGCTCATTATGAAAGCCATTCTTAATAATATTGGCACTGAGGCTTAAATCATTAAATATATTTTTAAAATATAAATCAGAAATAGAAGCAACTTTAGCTGCATACTCATAATTAGTTGCAAGAGAATTATTAATCAGTTGCTGTCGGTGAATTACATTGCTCACAATCAATGTAATTGAAAAAAGAATCACCAGACTCACAAGTAAAAGGATTAAAATCAATTTACGTAAATTAAGTTTGAGTGAAATGAGCAACTTTTGAACACTCATAACTTAATCCCCTAAATCTTTCAGAAATACAAAATGTATACAATATATTTCAATAATTATATTATGTGATGTGGTTCTCTATTTTAGATGAATAATATTCAGTTTGTAAGCATTTTTGAAGCTTAATCTGTTGCTTATTTTGTAAGCAGAAATGGTTTGGTCCATTTTTTCAATATATTTAAAAGATATGGAAAAAGACTAAGATCAAAAAAATAATAAAATACTGATTTAGTAAAAATTATATTTTTATAATATAAGAAAATTTTATTTAAAAGCTAAATTTTCTATCTAGCCTAATATAATTAGGGTCTGTTGACATTTACTGTTCATAATTAAACCTATAAAGGTAGCCATAAAAATATACAGGCTAAGGCAACAGCACTTTGATAATTTCTTTTGAGCTTGTCATATCGGGTAGCTATTCCTCTAAATTGCTTTAATCTACAAAACATATTTTCAACTAAATGCCTGATTTTATATAAATACCAGTCCATATGATCATTGTTCGATTGGCTATTTATTTTCTTTGGTATATTCGCTTTTGTCCCTGTTTTTCTGATCTGTTCACGCAGTGGTTCTGAATCATAGCCTTTATCTGCGCAGACCACTTTTGTCTCTTTTAAATCTAATGTTGATATTAAATCAGGTGCAACTTTGACATCATGTGTGGTTCCATCGGTAATCATGAAATCAACAGGATTGCCATTTGCATCAACAATCAAATGTATTTTTGAGGAGTTTCCTCCTACACTTTTAGAAATGGATTGATTCGCTATACCGGCAGAATGTTGATGAGCACGTACGTGAGAGCCATCAATAAAAATCCACTCCATATCGGGGCATGATGCTAATAATTTGAATAATCTAAGCAACTTACCGCTGCTTGACCAACGATTAAAACGTTTGAAAATAGAATTGGAATGACCAAAACAAGAAGGAATATCTCGCCACGGACAGCCTGTTCTAATTCTATAGAGAATAGCTTCAATAAAATTACGTAAATTTGAGTTGTGATGAATAGATAAATTACGCAAACTAGTTTTCAACTTTTGCCAGTGTTGATCTGTCAGCATGGTACGAGGCATAGCGAATAGTAAAATTGGGTTTGGCGATTTGATTTTACTACTTCGCTATTTTTTAAGCTAAAAGTGTCAACACACCCTAAATAGATAATAAATAAAGATTTATTGATTAAAAAATAATCTTTTAAAAGGTAAATATTTATTTTTCAAAGCCTTCACTATAGGGTGAAAGGTGGGATAAATAAGTGCTCAAAAGGATATCAATTAAATTTGAACACTTATTCATTTTAGGAAAAGCTAATTTTCTGATTTTACAGTTGTTTTCTCAATGAGAAAAATTAATTACTCTAAAGTACTTCTTAACATCCAGGCTGTTTTTTCATGCACATCAAGACGTTGCGTGATTAAATCTGCAGTCGGTTGATCGTTGACTTCATCAACAACTTCAAAAAGATTGCGTGCGGTACGAGCTACCGTTTCATGAGCATTTACCAATAAACGCAACATTTCTTGGGCATCTGGTACACCTTCTACTTCTTTAATAGCAGTCAGCTTAACAAATTGCTGGTAAGTGCCGGGTGCGGCAAAGCCTAAGGCCCGGATACGTTCTGCAATCAGATCAAGAGCATTCCACTGTTCGGTATATTGGGTCATAAACATGCTGTGCAGACTATTGAACTGTGGTCCGGTGACATTCCAGTGAAAGTTGTGGGTCATTAAATAGAGGGTATAGCTGTCTGCCAATAATTTAGATAGACCTTCGACGATTTTGGCACGGTCTTCGTAAGAAATACCAATATCAATTTTCATAGCTTTAGCATTTTTTTCTGAAGAGCCCATGTTTTACTCCTTAACAATTTTGTAGAGAGATATCTTTTAAAATAGAAGTTTGCCAGTCATGGTTGAAAAGATAGGAAATCTTGGCAACATGACCTTTTATATGAAATAGATTTTTGCCACTATTTATATGTGGAAATAATTTAAGTACTTCTGAGTTATGAGTTATATAGTTTATAGGACGGGCAAAGATATAAGTTTAGGCGTTCTGTATAGCCTGGTGACAGGATTGTAACTGTATAAAGAAATTAATTTTACCTTATAAAACTCAAATGTCTGGATCAGTTTTTTTAAAAAATTGTTTTCACTTTTAGATGATTAAGCCTTTATTTCATGATTTTATCTTTTAGTAAAAACTATCAGCTTTAAATTTTTCGAACTTTGTGATCGTTACTCGGTAAAAAAAACTGTGTAGTTAAGAAAAATAACAGAACTGTGCCTTTATTAAACAAGCCACTACAAAGACTCAGCAATGTATTCGTCAAATCTCGTTATGTTAGGGATACAGACGAAATCAATAAAAAGATTTTCATACTCAGCAACAGCTCACCATATACAGATAAAAGTGGAACTTTATTTTTCTGTAAAAACGGCAAGATGTTGAATAAAACTCAAGCGAATTTGAGATAGGCAAAAAAAGACTTTACTAAACTCAAGATCAGCAAGGAAAATGTCATGAAAATTAAGGCGAACAGTCCAGCCACAGGTAAAAATGGTTTAGATAAGCAGAATACCAATAAAAAAAGTGAGCAGCTTGATGCATATCGTAGCGACTCAACCGAACAGACACTGACTACCAACCAAGGTGTCAAGATTTCGGATAACCAGAACAGTCTAAAAGCGGGCGTTCGTGGGGCAACTTTAATGGAGGATTTTATTCTCCGTGAAAAGATTACCCATTTTGATCATGAGCGTATTCCAGAGCGAATTGTGCATGCACGTGGTGTTGGGGCACATGGTTTTTTTGAAGCTTATCCAGGCAATGAAAAATGGACTAAAGCCGGGTTTCTAACCAATACCGGTGCTCAGACTCCAGTCTTTGTTCGATTCTCTACAGTACAAGGTCCTCGCGGTTCAGCAGATACGGTACGTGATATTCGTGGTTTTGCGACCAAGTTTTATACGGATGAAGGTAACTTCGACTTGGTGGCTAATGATGCGCCAGTATTCTTTATTCAGGATGGCATCAAGTTTCCTGATTTTGTCCATGCGCTGAAACCTGAACCACAAACCGAGATTCCATCAGGTGCGTCAGCACATGATACTTTCTGGGACTTTGTCTCTCTTGTACCTGAATCTGCACATGCGGTGATGTGGGCAATGTCGGATCGTGCAATTCCACGTAATTTACGATCTATTCAAGGTTTTGGTGTGCATACCTTCCGTTTAATTAATGCTGAAAATAAAGCTGTTTTTGTGAAGTTCCACTGGACGCCTAAACAAGGTCTGACACAGCTGGTATGGGATGAAGCGCAAAAACTGGCAGGTAAGGATCCGGATTTCCATCGTCGTGACCTATATGAAGCAATTGCTTCAGGTAATTACCCGGAATGGGAATTAGGTGTACAGATCGTTCCTGAAGAAGATGAAATGAAATTTGATTTTGACTTGCTGGATGCAACCAAAATCATTCCGGAAGAACTGGTTCCAGTGACTCCAATTGGCCGTATGGTGTTGAACCGTAATGTTGATTATTTCTTTGGTGAAACTGAGCAGGTAGCCTTCTGTCCAGGGCATGTTGTACCAGGCATTGACTTTACCAATGACCCGCTACTACAGGCACGACTGTTCTCTTATACTGATACTCAGCTGAGCCGCTTGGGTGGTCCAAACTTCCATCAGATTCCAATTAATAAGCCGGTTTGCCCATTCCATAACAATCAGCGTGATGGTTTGCATCAACGTCTTATTCACACCGGACAGGCCAACTACGAACCAAACTCGATTGATGACAACTGGCCAGCTGAAGCACCAGGTGTGACTCAGGCAGGTGGTTTCGAAAGCTATCAGGAGCGTATTGACGGTCATAAAATCCGCCAGCGTAGTGAGTCCTTTAACGATCACTTCACTCATGCCCGTTTATTCTATCAAAGCCAGGCACCGCATGAGCAGAAGCATATTATTGATGCCTATGTCTTCGAACTGAGTAAAGTACAGCGCCAAAATATCCGTGAACGTGAAGTGCTTGAAGTGCTGTGCAATATTGACTTGACGCTGGCTCAACAGGTCGCGGATCAATTAGGTATTGAAATCCCAGCTGAGAAAAAAGCTGCCAAACTGCCTGATGTACTGATTTCTAAGCGTCTGTCTTTTGAAGCGTTTAAACCTGCCGATATTAAGGCACGTAAAATCGCGATTCTGGCACATGACAAAGCCAATGAAGCCAGTATTAAAGCTGTACAGGCTTGGGCTGAATCAGAGAGTGCTGTGGCTGATGTGTTAACACCTCGTCCAGGACCAGTTCTGAGCCAGCAAGGTACAGTGATCTCATCTGATGGTATGCAGAAAGCTGAACCGTCGATTGCCTATGATGCTGTAGTCATTGTCGATGGCGATAACTATGACATGGTGCTGAAAGATGGTATCGCGACTCACTATCTGCTTGAAGCTTATAAGCATCTGAAACCGATTGTATTTCTGGGAGATAAAGGTCAGCTGATTGAAGATCTAAAACTGATCAGTGATGAGGGTACTTTAGCAAATTCTCAATTCGATACTGTGCAAGATAGCTTCAAGACCTTGATCATGAATCATCGTGTTTGGGCGCGTGAATTGATCTCAGAAACTATTCCTGCATAAATACTATGAGAATAGAAACTTCGGCTTCTATTCTCTATTTCAAGGAATAAAAAGTTTATGGCGAGACCAGATCCTAAAAAATTACTGGCACAGATACAAAATGCGCAATGGAGTAGGGAGCACGATATTTATCTGATCGAACATAACCATCTACCCATGAGTCAACTTAGAGAAAAATTGCCTTTTAGTGAAGAAGAAATTATGGCACGCCGTAAGGTACTAGGACTAATGACCCGTTTAAAACAGATGAAAAGACTTTTTCCTTAACTGGCTTTCATCAAATGACCACAATATCGATATTTTTGAGGAAGCACTTTTATGGACCTCAGTTCAATATTAGAAAGATTTAAAAATTCATCATTAGAACCTAAAGAAAATATTCAAACGACTTTGAAGGAACTGGTGCAACTTTCGGATCAGGTTCCTTTTCCTGCATCAGGGGAAACTTTAAAACGCTGGCAAATTTTAAGCCAGATCTCGGCAACCAATTTAAGTCTGGGCAAAATATTTGAGTCGCATCTGGATGCAATTGCGATTCTGCATGAATTAAATATTCCGGCACATCCTCATCAGCTTTGGGCAGTCTGGGCAGCAGAAGGCGGGCCTCAACCATTGCAGCTGAATGAAGATAAGCTGACTGGCATTAAGACCTGGTGTTCCGCTTCTAGCTGGGTAGAGGCAGGCTTACTGACTTATCAGGATGAACAAAATTACTCTCAATTGCTAATTGTAGATATGAAGCAGCCCGGTATTCAGCATGATCATACTGTCTGGCAAGCTGTGGGAATGCAGCATACATCCACTGCACAGCTAGAATTTAATCAGGTTCCTGTCAAAAAAGTCGCTGATCCACATGCATATCTGGATCGGGTAGGATTCTGGCATGGAGCAGCAGGCGTTGCTGCTTGCTGGTATGGTGCGACAGTAGCTCTTGCTGAATATCTGCAGCAGGAACAGTTAAGAAAACCGCATATGTATAAAGCCATGTATCTGGGTGAAATCAGCTGTGATCTTTTAGCTACTCAGGCTTTGTTTTATCGGGTTGCAGAATTGATTGACCAGCAACCCAAATTTCCTCATCAACTTCAGATTCAGGCTTTGCGCGCGCAGGTTGAAGCCACTGCATTAAATGTACTGAACCAGGTTGGAAAAGCGCTTGGCGCAGCGCCTTATTGTACCAATTCTTATTTTGCCCAGCTCGCAGCAGATCTACCGGTATTTATCCGTCAAAGCCATGCTGCCTTTGATCTTGAGCGTATTGGAGAGCTAAGCGCACAGGAGGAAGAACTATGGGCACTTTAAAACATGAGATTGTCGAAGATCGTGTGATCCATGGGGAAGGGACGCGGGTAGAAGAATGGCGTAACTGCGAAATATTACAGCAGATGCCAGAATTTGATATTTCCAGTGTAATTCCTGCAGATGCCAGAGTCTGTATTGTGGCACCGCATCCGGATGATGAAATTCTGGGATGTGGTGGACTGATGCAACGTTTGGATAAACTCGGCTATAAGATTGTACTGTTTGCAGTAACTAATGGTACGGCCAGCCATCCCGGTTCGAGTCTGTATACGCCAGAAGAACTGAACCAGATTCGTCCAGCAGAAACGCGTCAGGCTCTGGAAGAATTGTCCTTAGAACAGCCGGTTCTTCGGATTGCTTTGGATATTCAGGATGGAAAAGTGGCCGAGCAGCAAGGTTTGCTCAAACAGCAATTGCATTCGTATTTGCAGCCTAATGATATATTGGTCACGACTTTTGTTCATGATGGGCATCCAGACCATGAAATAACTGGTCAGGTCGTCCAGCAGCTCGCGACTGAGTTACAGTTACCTTATATTCAAGTTTTAATCTGGGCATGGCACTGGGCCACACCAGGAGATACTCGAATTCCGTGGGCTGTTGCGCACAAACTCAGGCTGACAGATGAAGAATTAAAATGTAAAGCCCGAGCTGCACGATGTTTCAAGAGTCAGATTGAGAATGACCCGACGACAGAACAGGCACCGATTGTCCCTGAACATGCATTGGAGCGTGTTTTACAGCCATGGGAGGTTTATCTGTATGAACAGTAAATCAACTTATGATCATGCCTATTTTGATGCTTTATATGCGCTGAATCAGGGAGATCCATGGCATTATGAACAGCGCTGGTATGAACAGCGTAAACGTCAGATTTGTAAAGCGCTCTTGCCCAAACTGCATTTTGAATCTGCCATAGAAATCGGTTGCAGTAATGGCATGCTAAGTCAGGAACTAGCTCCTCATACCGGAGAACTCATCTGTCTGGATGCCAATACGACAGCGATCCAGCTAGCGCAACAACGTCTGCAAGATTATTCCCATGTCAGTTTTGTCCAAGGCATTGTTCCGGAAGACTTGCCAGAGCGTAAGTTCCAGCTAATTGTACTGAGTGAGGTTTTATATTATCTGGATCAGGCCGCTTTAGAGAAATTGACCCACTGGCTGCAGCATGCCCTTGATGCAGAAGGCTGTATTCTGGTTTGTCACTGGCGGGCACCGATTTCAGGTTTTAGCTTTACTGGTGATGATATTCATGACCATCTAAATACTCACCTGCCTTATAAAAAATGTTCACAACTTCAGGAACCTGATTTTCTGGTTGATGTCTGGATAAATAGCCCACAGTCTGTGGCAGAGCAAGAGGGGCTTAAATGAATAAAATTGGTGTGGTCATTCCTGCCTGTAATGAAGAAGCCTATATAGAACGTTGCCTGCTGGCCTTAAAAAAAGCACAATTTGAATTTTATCAATACCTTGGTTCATCTGGAAATATTCCCGAGATTAAGATTTTAGTTGTCTTAGACAGTTGTACCGATCAAACCGCGATCAAAACGGTGCAACTGGGGGTAGAAGTCATTAGTTGTGACTTTCGTTCGGTGGGTAAGACCCGTCATTTAGGAATTCAAAAAGTAATTGAACAAGGATGCGACTGGATCTGTTGTACCGATGCGGATTCATGTGTTCAGGAGGACTGGTTCAAAACCATGTGGCAGCACCAACCCACTGACGCAATTTGTGGGGTCGTTGAAGTAGACGAATGGAAAAATTTTAGCGTGGAAGCCCGATTGAAATATTTAGGTCACTATCAGGACAAAATGGATCATCGCCATATTCATGGTGCAAATTTATGTTTTAAAACAAGTATATATAATGATTTTAATGGGTTTCGCCAGCTAGATTGTCATGAAGATGTCGACTTTGTTCGCCGTTTACAACAGGCAGGAGTCGACATTACCTGGTCCAATCAATTGAGGGTAGCGACCAGTAGTCGACTACAATCAAAAGTTGCTGAAGGTTTCGCCTGTTTTTTACAAAATCTTGAGTTACAGGAAGCAATGAAAAAACCGATTAGCGTATACAAATAAAACTATAAAATTATAAATTTTATACAATCAATTACTTGTAAAAAATTTAAAAATTCATCTCTAAAAGCTATTTCATTTAGAAAAATTCTGTTTATAATTCACACAAATTAAGCCCTGCTACTTATATTTTTCAGCTATAAGTCCGCGGGGTTTTTCTATGGATGATTGGTAATGGATGCCTGAGCTCTTTCTTTTGGAATGACAATGTTAAATTCACAGCTAATTTCTCGTCTTCAGTCTCCATCACCGTATCTCTGGCAGAAAATCGCCACTGCACTGTGTTTTTTTAGTCTAGGTTTTAGTACAGCTGCCTGGGCGCCATTAATTCCTTATGCGCAGCAGCGCTTATTGCTGAACCATGCTGACTTTGGTTTGCTTTTGCTATGTGCCGGAGTTGGCTCAATGCTGGCCATGCCATTGGCAGGTCGTATGGCGAGCAAGTTTGGTTGCCGTACAGTACTGGCTGTTATTCTGGCTGCATTTCTGTTCATCTTGCCAGCGCTAGCGATTAGTCCTACCAGCTTGATGATGGCAATTACCTTGTTTTTCTTTGGGGCCAGTGCAGGCGCTTTAGGTGTAACTGTAAATATTCAGGCTGCCCAGATTGAAAAACTCATGGATAAAAGTTTGATGTCGGGTTTCCATGGCGTATGTAGCTTGGGTGGTCTGGTTGGTGTATTGGGCATGACCACGTTAATGGGATTTGGTCTGGCACCTTTAACTGGCGCACTGGTCGTAAGTGTGATGTTGCTTGCGATTGCGATGCTTGCAATTCCATTTTGCTTAGGTGGTCAGTCATCAACTACAGAAGAAACTAATACAGCTACAGCAAAACCTGCGAAAAAAGCGCTACCAACATTCGCAATTTTAGGTATTGGCCTGATCTGTTTTGTATCTTTCCTGTCTGAAGGTGCAGCAATGGACTGGAGCGGTATTTATCTGGCAACCCAGTTTAATGTACCTGCAGCGCATACCGGTTTGGCTTATAGTTTCTTTGCTGGCTTAATGGTTCTTGGACGTTTTAGCGGTCATCTCATCATTCAAAGCTTGGGTGAAAAAATCACTATTTTACTAAGTGCTTTACTGGCTGCAGCAGGCTTATTCATGGTGATCTTTGCACCAGTATGGCAAGTCGTTTTAACCGGTTATGCGATCTTGGGTCTAGGTAGTGCTAACATTGTTCCATTGATGTTCTCTCGTGCAGGCCGTCAAAAAACTATGGCTTCTCATGTAGCATTATCTTATGTATCGGTATTTGCTTATACCGGTTCATTGATCGGACCAGCGCTGGTAGGTTTCGGTAGTGAAATTATTGGCTTGCGTTTAGTATTTACGGTCATCGCAGTTGCTTTAATGAGCATTGTAATCCTGAACCATCTGACTGCCGGTCACAAAGAATCAGAAAAAGCAGAAGGTCTTATTGCCGGCCTAGACCATAAAACACCAGCATAAAGCTGGTGTTTTTTATGGGCTTTTCAGACTTATGCATGCATATTGAACTGGGTCGAGATGCCTTTGGCCACTGGTCGATAAATTCGCAAGCTTTGTGATTTTTTCAGGTCCGACAGGAACTGATCACGCCAGCGAATGATATCGAAATTCTTTAAGCCTTGCTGTAAATAGCGGTAACGTTCCAAACGTTCTGACTTAGGCATACGCAAGGCTCTTTTCAAGGCTTTGGCCATACTGTCCTGATCATAAGGATCGACCAGTAAGGCTTCCTTCATTTGCTCGGCAGCCCCGGCATATTTAGACAGAATCAATACGCCTGGATCTAATGGATCTTGCGCAGCAATATATTCTTTGGCGACCAGATTCATCCCGTCACGGATTGAATTCACCCAGCAAATATCCGCCTTACGATAGAGCTGCATCAGGGCTTCATGACCCAAAGTGTCATAGCTACAGTCAAAAGGCAGCCAGTTTGCATTACCATGCTGATGGTTTAAATTCTGCACCGCAGCCTGGAACTGTTCATAAAGTTTTTTATAGCTGTTCACATCCAGTCGGCATGGGCAGGCAATCTGTAATTGCTGGAACTGATTTTTAAATTCAGGCTGTTCATCCAGCAACTCCTGGAATGCATGAATTTTTTCCAGCAGCCCTTTACTGTAATCAATCCGGTCAACCGAAATGATGGTCTTATGGGCATGGGCTTTATCCAGATCAAAGGGCAGGTCAGTGACTTGACTCTCTGCAGCCTGCTTCTGAATTTGTGCTGGATGTACACCGATTGGATAAGCCTTCACATAAATCCGTTTAGACTGATAACTCAGGATTTCATCATTGCGATGCTGGATATTTAATACCTGTTCCAGGAAATCGATACAGTTGGCCTGATCGCGTGGAGTTTGCAGGCCGATGACATCAAAATCTGCCAGATGTCGGGCCAGTTCCTGATAAGGAGGCAGCGTTTGCCAAAGTTTCAGTTCCGGGAAAGGAATATGCAGGAAGAACCCAATCCGGTTGCGCATGCCTAATTTACGACAGTAATGCGCAACACTCAGAAAATGATAATCATGAATCCAGATGATGTCATGCGGTGAAGCCACCTGTTTCAGGTGTTTGGCAAAACGCAAATTGACATCTTTATAGGTTTTAAAATCCTGCGGTTGATATTCGACACGTTGATGCTGGTCATGCATTAACGGCCATAAGGCATTATTAGAAAAGCCGCAATAATAACCCTGGTACTGGGCTTCGCTCAGTGCACTGGTATGATATTCCACATTCTGATGTTTCAGAATCTGAAATTTCTGTTCCTTGTTCTGGTCAACTCTGGAGCCATTCCATCCAACCCAGATACCGCCTATATCTTGCAATGCATCCTGCAATGCAACAGCCAATCCACCAGCCTTCATACTTTCTGGGTTAGGTAGATTCACACGGTTTGATAACACAATGAGTTTAGACATGTGATTTCTCCAATCGTTGTTGTTCTTGTACTTCAATTACATTTAAAAATTCTTTCAGGAAGGCCTGAACTTGAGAGACGTTTTCCAGTCTGTACCGTGCTAGGGTCTGGCCAGGGCCTACTTTGATTGAGCAGCCGTCAAGGGCATTGATGACCTTGAATCCGGCTTCATCGGTCAGGTCATCGCCGATAAACATGGGGTAATGATCAGTGAGATGGTATTGCTGAATAATCTGTTGAATCGCTGAACCTTTATTGGCGCCTTTGGGCACCAGTTCAAAAACATACTTGCCAGCTTTTAACTCAAAGTCGGAAAACTGGTTGAGACATTCCAGCGCAAAAGCATGTACGCGATCTTCTAGTTGAGGATGTTCACGAAAATGTAGCGCAACAGAATAATCTTTAACCTCGATCCGCAAATCAGGGATTTGAACTGCCTGTTCCTGAATATATTGTTTTAGGGCTTGTAGCTGCGACTTATTTAAAGAGATTAATGTCTTTAAATCAGCTTGATAGATTAATTCCAGACCATGTGATCCAGCGATATTCCATTGCAGAGGGTGAATAAGTTTTTGTGCTTGTAAAATAGAACGACCCGTAACTAATATCAGCTGAATATATTGTTGTAAATTTTCCAATATATTTATAATTTCAGAATGAATTATACTTTTATCTGGATCTGGGTGAAATTCAGAGATTGTTCCGTCAATATCAAGAAATAAAACAACCTGGTCTGAGTCCATATTCAGGTTGCAATCATTTAAAATCATCTTTGGCGATATATAAAAAGATGAGCTAGATGAATCTTCTAAATCTTGTTCCCTATGTATGCCTGACATAAATCCACCTAAGTGCATGATATAAAATAGATTAAAATTTAGAGTTAAACTGTGTGATTTTTAATCTAATTAGTTTTATAACATATTCTATTTTTTTAAATGGCTTTAGGCGCAGAAAAGAAACACTTTTGACATGTAAAGTTACTTTGTAAAATTTGGAAATATTCAGCAGAAAAGGTTGATATTCTTTATGTATTTGTAAAATAATTTTTCAGTGATTTTTAATATATTAATAATGATATTTAAGGTATTGCATATTAAGTGATTGAGTAAGTTTAATTGCTATAAATAAGATTCTTTTGATTATTTAGTGTAAAAAATGGTTTTAATTTATATTTCTAGAAATTAATTCATTAGATTTCTATTAAATAATAGGCATTAAATTAGAAATATTTAAAAACACATTTAATATAAAATATAAATATAGCGCAGCCTATTAATTTTTTATTAAAGCCGGTTTTGAAAGGAAGGATAAATTATAAAATCTTGGTGCTACATAGAAGAGAGAGGTTTATATCGTTGAGAGACTAGGTGTAGACATAACCCCATCATAAAGAGGAGAGCAGAGTGCTTATAGCTCTCTCCAGACATCGTTCTCATCTTTCAATGGAATAGTAAAGTTAAAGTCATCATCATTACTGACTAAAAGACTGGTAGGGGTTTGCATCAAAACTTTTAAAACAGTACCAGCTTCAAAAATAATCGGGTGACAGTTTTCCTTTTCCAAGGTCACTGGCTTAAGTAATTCAATCACAGAACTTTCCATATTTTTATTCCCAAATATTGATACTTCGCTATTTTTTAATCTTAACATGATTTTTGCAAATTTAACTAATTTTTGAAAAACCGAGATATAAGTCAACAAGTCGGTCAATTTTTTCTTAAAAAACGCTGAAGCCAGTAACTTAAAGGGCTAGAGATTAAGATTTAATTTTCAAACGATTTGTATTTCTTAAACCCGAACATTTTAGTCCATTTACTAACGAAAAGAAGAGAAGGAGACAAACGGCCCCAAATAGTAAATCTAGCGCAAAATCTGCTTGTCACTTTTTGACAGGCCAGTCATGATCTCCTCCATTCTATTGCATACGTTATGCGCTAGTATTAAAGCAAGAATCATATAATCTGATATTAATTTGGCTTTAGCGATTTTGTGTTTGTATGTAATTTTTTACATTGAATTGCAAATTTATGCTGCAGTTCGTTGAAAGTCTGAAAATAAGAATAAACTGTGCGTCATTTGGATGACCCCTACATCTATAAGGAGAATTAAGCCCCAATGTTTAAGTCATTTTTTCCACAACCAGTGTGGTTTTTTAGTAGTCTGGTACTGTGGTTTCTGATCAATCTTGGCCTTTGGCATAGTGGTGGATCAGGCTGGGGTGTCTATTTAGGTATGACTGAAGGTTATCATGATCTTAAAATGCCGATAGGAATCAGCCGTTTCTGGGCGCCAAAATTTCTCTGGTTCTATCTCTGGTTTTTTGTAAGTACCGCGATATTCGCTACCTTCTGGTATTTTAAAGCGAAACATCCCTGGCAGCGCTGGTCCGTGTGGGGCTCGGCCTTTATCCTGTTCAATATCTGGTTTGGGGTGCAGGTTAATGTCGTCTTAAATGAATGGTATAGCCCGTTCTATGACCAGATCCAGAATATGCTCACCCAAGGGGGCGGAGATGTCAGCCTATTATATCAAGGTGCATTGACCTTTATTTATATTGCCATGGTCTATGTCACGCTGGCGGTGTTTAACCTGTTCTTTGTCAGTCATTATGTATTCCGCTGGCGTACGGCGATGAATGACTACTATACGGCGCATTGGGAAAAGTTACGTCATATTGAAGGGGCGTCACAGCGTATTCAGGAAGATACCATGCGTTTTGCCAAAACTACGGAACAGCTGAGTGTCTCACTTATTGAATCTCTGATGCTATTAATGGCTTTCCTGCCAATCCTGTATGAATTATCGAGTCATGTAAAAGTACTGCCGATTGTCGGTGAAATACCGCATGCATTAATGTGGGCGTCGATCGGTTGGGCAGTTCTGGGAACTGTGATTTTAATGATTGTCGGGATGAAACTACCTGGGTTGGAATTCAATAATCAGAAAGTAGAAGCAGCTTATCGTAAAGAGCTGGTTTATGGTGAAGATTATGCCGATCGTGCTCACCCGCTTACCTTGCAAGAACTGTTTAGCCGGGTCCGTAAGAATTATTTCCGCTTGTATTTCCACTATGCCTATTTCAATATGGTCCGCATCTGGTATCTACAACTGAATAATATTTACGGATTATTTATTTTGTTTCCAAGTATTGCTGCGGGTGCGATTACACTGGGTTTAATGATGCAGATCTTGAATGTTTTCGGTAAGGTTCGTGAGTCTTTCCAGTATCTGATTTTATCCTGGCCTACGATTATTGAATTACTCTCCATCTATAAACGTTTGAAAGCATTTGAATCCCATCTCGAATAATTTTTTCTTATATTCATAGACAATTTTAAAAGCCAGACCAGCATAGGTTTGGCTTTTTTATTGATTAATTTTTATCCAAAATCAAATTGAAAATTACGATCTGCAGAAGTACAAAAAAATAGGATGAGTGGTACCCAAACATCCCAATATTAGGGTATTCAAGCTATTTTTTTTGTCTAGAATTTTAAAGGCCAGCCAGGGTGGTATTTAATTTCCAATAATATGGCGTATAAAAACAATTAGTGTACGTAAAGGAAATTATTCAAATTATAATCTCATTCAGACAGCGATAGAGAGCATAATTGCCGTTATCATACATGATAATAATATCTCTAATTTTTGTTGAATGACTAACCGGAGAACTGATCTGTTTCTTCGGTTTTTTTATATCTTTTTTCTACTGCTTCATCTTTCAATTGATGAGTAATCCAGCGTATTTATTGATATTGAAGAATGTTAATTTGATCAATTTATTTGGCTTTAAGCTAGATGAATTAGGCATTCTATTTCCCATTTTTAGTGATAGGTCTCGCTATATTTTTATATTTATCAATCTGTTGAGATTGTTGTTTTGGCACATTTGCTATATGTTATAGAGGCTTGGGGGAGATAAGCAGTGAAGCTAAAATTAATAATTCCAACAATATGTGTAGCAAGCCTGGCTGGATGTAACAGTATTCAGCAAATGAAATCAGATATGCAGCATCCTTATGTAAGTCCTCAAGAACTGATTGTTAAAAGAAACTTGAATCAGGCTGACGGTTCGGCAAAAGAATATGTTTATTCATGGGAAAAATCCAAGCAGCATCTGGAGCCACAATCCCTCTATCCACGAACCACCTTAAGCCAGTATTGTCATGAACGGGGCGGCAAGTTTTCTCTACTGTATAAGAGCCAATTGGCTTCAGTAAAAGATTCTGCCCAGAAGAACCGTTTAAGCAAAAACCGTTATGTCACTCAGGGTATTGGTGCCTATCAATGTACGATGCCCCAAGGGCAAAACTGGATTGTTTCTATTGAGCCGATTTCTGAACATCAGCCAGATAAGAATAATACTACGCGTGTAGTCCGGATCTTAAGCAAACTTCAAAGCCCAGCTGAAGCGCGTCATTTCTATCAGGGCCATAAGACTACGACTAAGTCTAATAAAATTGCCGAGAAGAATGCAGCCAAAACCTCAGTCAAAGATGAGAAAAAGGAATTAGATAAAAAAGAAGCTGATAAGAAAGAAATAAAAATACCTGCTGTTGAACCGACAGTGGTTGCTGTCCCTGCTGCTCGTACAACTAGTATCGAAACGCCACAACAGCAACAGATGAAATTGTATGTAGCTGCACGTCGTGATATCAATAGCGGCAAGAACCTGAACAATGCCTGCAATAATGCCCAGCGTGCCTATAACTATGGCAAATTACAGGGTACAGAAGGAACACGTGTCTATACTGAATCAGGTATGTTAGTGGCACGCTGTTTAAGCAGTATTCCAGTCTATGCTAACCGTATTCCAAATTCCAAGGTTCAGGCCAAACGAATACTGCAGAATCTGGCCACCAACTATAACCATACTGGGGCGAAGAATCAGTTGAGACAGTTAAAATAAGTCTATTATTTTCACATGCAGTTTGATCATTTATTTAGCAGATTAGATGCTCATGAAAAGTCATCTACTTTAAGGATTGGTGATATTGAAAAAAGTATTTCTTAAGCATAGGCGGACTTAAAAATAATATTTTTCTTTTGAAGATCAATGATAAAAGATAAATAGTTATTCTGTTGATAGGAATAAAAATTAATTAGTATTAGGTTGCAAATCGAACCTTATTTCACAGTGAATCTCCCATCGCCATCTCAGATTTTCTCTTCTATATCTCCTGTTAAATACAAGCTAATTCAACGGCATATTTTAGAAATTATTGGTATATCTTTTGCTTAAAAATTATCAGTCTTGTGCTTATGGACTGAGCAAGAAAAACTAATTGATTTTTAACATACACAATAATGAGATTTATCGCTTGAGAAAACATATTTTAAGTCATTTGATTCTTGTGGGTGCATTTCTACATTCGTCTGTGAGTTATGCAGTGAGTACAACTTCATTAAAATCGGCAATTGATCTGAATGCGATTGATCGGACGGTTGATCCAAAGCAGGATTTTTATCAATTCGTGAATGGAAACTGGCTGAAAACCGCAAAGATTCCAGAAGATCAGGCATTGTCGGGTGCATTTGCTGAAGTGAGTATGAAATCAACCCAGCAGTTATTTGACATTTTTAATGAGCTGGCTAAAAAACAGTATCCGCAAGGTAGCAATGAACAAAAGGTCGCAGATCTCTATGCCAGTTATATGGATACCGATCGGCTGGAACAACTTGGGCTTGAGGCATTGCAACAAGACCTGCAGCGGATTGAAAGTATCAAGACCAAAAAAGATCTGGCAGAGTTTTTTGCCTATGCGGAAAAAATCAATTTGAATTTGCCCTTCTCTACCCGTTTTTATCAGGACCGTAAAGCTTCTTCCAAGGCTATGATGTATGTAGGGCAAGGTGGCTTGGGGATGCCTGATCGTGATTTTTACCTGAGTGAGCAGCCTCGACAACAGGAAATTCGCAATACTTATCTGCTTTATATCGCCAATACCCTGAATTTTGCCGGTCAGCCTAAGCCGATTGAAGATGCTCGCACTATCCTGGCTTTGGAAAAGGCACTGGCAAAAATTAGCTGGTCCGCTGTGGAGCTACGCAATGATGAGGTGAGAACCTATCTCGTTGAGACTAAAAATATCATTAACTATATGCCTTCTTTTGACTGGATGAATTATTTCTCAGAACTGGGCTTAAAAGGTGCAAGAAAAGAGGTTGCGATCTCGCAGATTAATTATTTGCGTCAGCTGGATCAGTTATGGAAGGTCGTTCCAATTGAAACTTGGCAAACCTATTTGAAATTCAACCTGATCAATAGTTATTCACCATTTTTAACAGAAGTTTTTCAAAATCATCATTTTGAATTTTATGACAAAACGCTAGAGGGTGTACAAGCACGTTCTCCACGGAATGACTCTGCCTTGAAGCTAACTAATGGTATTTTAGGCAATGTGCTTGGCAAGCTTTATGTAGAAAAGCACTTTAATGAAAGCCAGCGCCCAGCGATGCTGGAAATGGTGGAAAACGTCCGTAAAGCCTTTTATCTGAAACTGGATCAGGCAGACTGGATGGGTTCGGATACCAAAAAACAAGTACGGCATAAACTGGACAGCATCAATATTAAAATCGGCTATCCGAAAACATGGCGGGATTATTCAGCCCTAGAGATTCGTAAAGATGATCTGATTGGTAATATTCAGCGGACCCGGCTGTTCAATTACCAGCGTGAACTGGATCAGGTGGGAGAGCCGATTGATCCAGAAGCCTGGCACATGTCGCCACAAACAGCCAATGCTTACTATAACGTCAAGCTCAATGAAATCGTATTACCTGCGGCCATCTGGCAGGCGCCATTTTATTATGATGATAGTCATGATCCTGCGGTGAATTATGGTGCTATAGGGGCTGTTATCGCACATGAAATTAGTCATGGTTTTGACGACAGAGGAAGCCGCTTTGATGCCAAAGGCAAGGGTGAAGAAACCTGGAACGAGCGCGACCGTAAAAAATTCAATGAACGCACTAAAGCCTTAGTCGAGCAATATAAACAATACGAAGCTCTCCCAGGGCATAAGGTGAATGCGGAATTAAATAAAAGTGAAAATATCTCTGACAACTTGGGCTTAGGGATCGCTCATATGGCTTACAAGTTATCGCTCAAGGGTCAGCCAGCACCTGTCATTGATGGCTTTAGTGGAGATCAGCGTTTTTATATAGGCTGGGCACAAGTCTGGCGTAGTAAAAGTAATCCTGAATATCTGTTAAATAGCCTAAACCTTGCCAGCCATGCACCAGGTCATGTACGTGGCAATGGCGCTGTCCGTAATCAGCAAAGTTTCTATGAAGCTTTTGAGATTAAAGAAGGGGACAAGATGTATTTATCATCTGAAAAACGAATCTCCATCTGGTAACAGGTTTTAAAAAACAGGTCTATTTATCTGAAAAGAGACAGGCCTATTTTTTTATCTAAACGACCAGCAGGCAGAGCCAAGACCAGTTTAAAAATTGGCATATATGCTGCTTGTAAAGATTTAAGTGTTTGATTATTAGGTCAACACGTATTGATAAATTTAACTGCGCAGTGAAGCGCGAGGATAGCAAGCTTTGAAAATTTTTCTAAAAACCGCATTGGTAAGTGCTTTATTAGCCGTTTCCTCTGCAAATTATGCTTCAGATCAAACCGCTATTGCAGCACTTGGCTCGGGGATTCATCTTCAACATTTTGATAAAAAAATCGCACCACAACAGGACTTCTATCAGCATGTAAACGGGCACTGGTTAGAGCATGAGGAAATTCCAGCTGATATGCCAAACTGGGGTGCATTCACAATTTTGCGTGAAAATTCGACCCAGCAATTACATGACATTGTAGAAGAGCTGGCGAAAACCAAATCGGAATATGGCAGCAATGAGCAGAAAGTGGGGAGTTTGTATGCCAGCTTTATGGACACGGAAACTTTAAATGCAAAAGGTATCCAGCCGCTAAAAGCAGATATCGCCAAAATTGAGGCCATGAAAAGCAAGAAAGATTTTACTTTGTTGCTTGCAGACTATGCAAAAAACCGTGTCAGCACGCCTTTTGAGTTTGGCGTGATGCCTGACTTGAAAAAGTCTGATCAAATGGCGGTGTTTTTGGGTCAAAGTGGTTTAGGTTTACCGGATCGTGATTACTATTTAAAAGACGATGAAAAACTGAAAAGTGCCCGTGAAACTTATGTTAAACACATTGCTAAGCTGTTGACGCTATCGGGTGAAACAGAGGCAGAAGCGGCTGCACATGCACAATCTATTCTGAAGTTAGAAACTGAAATTGCCAAAATTCATTGGGATAACGTGCAGAACCGTAATCTCGAAAAAATGTATAACGTCTATACATTAAAAGACGTCAAAAGCCTGGTGCCAGAATTTGACTGGAAAACCTATTTTAAAGCGACGGGTTTAGACAAAAAAACCAAAACCGTAATTGTGGCGCAAAAAAGTTATTTTGAAGATTTAAACAAGATTTTAAGCAGCACACCCCTCGATGTATGGCAAACCTATTTCAAATTCCATCTGATTGATGGTGCTGCACCTTACTTAAGTCAGGAATTTGCTGATGCAAACTTTGAAATGTACAGCAAAACCTTACGCGGTGTGACCGAGCAACGGGCACGCTGGAAACGTGGGGTTGATATGACCAATGCGGTACTCGGTGAAAGTCTGGCACAAGTCTATGTCGCAAAACATTTCCAGCCTGAACAGAAACAGCGCATGGAAAAACTGGTAGAGAACCTGTTGCTGGCATTTGAACAGAATCTGGAAAAACTGGACTGGATGGGTGCAGAAACCAAAGCACAGGCACACCGTAAGCTGAAAAGCTTTAGAGTGAAAATCGGCTATCCAAATAAATGGCGTGACTACAGCAAGCTGGAAATTAAAGATGGCGACCTGATTAGTAATCTGCGTCGTACCAACAGTTTCAATTATGACATCGCGCTGGATAAACTGGGCAAACCGGTTGACCGTGAAGAATGGCATATGCTGCCGCAAACGGTAAATGCTTACTACAACCCGATGGGCAATGAAATTGTTTTCCCTGCTGCGATTTTACAGCCGCCATTCTTTGATATGAATGCCGATGATGCCGTGAACTATGGGGCAATCGGGGCAGTAATTGGGCATGAAATCAGTCATGGCTTTGATGATCAGGGCAGCCGTTTTGATGCGGACGGCAATATGAAAAACTGGTGGACTGAAGAAGACGATAAAAAATTCAAGGAAAAAACCAAAGCTCTGGTCGAGCAATATAATGCTTATGAAGCGATACCGGGCTATCATGTCAATGGTGAGCTGACCTTAGGTGAAAATATTGCCGATAACTCAGGTCTGGCGATTGCCTATGAAGCTTATAAACTGTCACTGAATGGCAAGTCTGCACCGGTGATTGATGGATATACTGGAGATCAGCGTTTCTATATTGGCTGGACGCAAGCATGGCGTGCCAAAGTTCGTCCGGAACTGGCATTACAGCTGTTAAAAACAGATCCGCATTCACCAGCAGCCATTCGTGGCCGTGCGACCTTAGTTAACCAGAAACCTTTCTATGAAGCCTTTAGCGTCAAGCAAGAAGATCCGATGTATCTGGAAGAAGATAAACGGGTAAAAATCTGGTAAGTCTGATTTCCTCATTCGATTCCAAAAATCCTGGCTGATGTCGGGATTTTTTTATCTCTCAGGTTACAGAGTTCTACAGGTTTTCCAACCTTTTACATGCTACAAAGAAACTACATTGTTCAAGCAGTTTGAACGGGTGAAAAAGGAAAGATTATGGGTTTTAAAGTTTTATCTGGTCTTCGGGCAGTCTTCATGACTACAGCATTACTGGGTGCAACTCAGATTGCGACAGCTGGTCCAACAGTTGATCAGCTTAGTGACTGTTTAATGAAATCCACGACAGCCACTGATAAAACCACAGTCTTGCAATGGACCTTTGTGGCATTGGGTAATCATCCCGATCTGAAAGCTTTTAGCAATGTAACCGCAACTCAAAAGGAAACACTCGACAGAAATTTAGCGACAGTTTTACAGCGGATTCTGGTTGAGCAATGTCCAACCCAAACCAAAGCGGTGATTCAGGCTGAAGGAGTACAAGCAGTGGGTGAAAGTTTCCAGGAGCTTGGGCAGGTCACAGGTGAGGAAATACTGAAAAATCCGGAAATCAAAAGTCAGCTAAGTGGCGTACTCAAATATATCGATATGAGCAAATTGGTCACGACGTTTTTGACACCTGACGTGTGGAATAGATTAAGCCTCACCCGTTAATTAATTGCAGATGCAGCCAAACTTAAACCGCAAAAATGTGGTTTAAGTTTTGTAGAGCTTGCCTGGAAACAGGCGGTCTCGAATTTCATCCCAGTTGGTCGATAGCCAGCAAATAAAGGAACCTAAGGTAACCATCATCGTGCCGATCCAAAAGGTGTGGGATAGACTGGTATTCAGTACCCACATGGAAATGACAGACGAAAAAATCGGGCTAAAATAAGATAACGCGACCAGCATTGCGATATTGCCCTGGTTAATTCCGATATTCCACGCTGCATAACCCAAGCCAGTTACGATCGACACCAGCAACATATATAGCATGATATTCAAGTCAATATTAAGAAGTTGTGGTAGTTGTTCGGGATCTAACAGCAGCGTCTTGCTCCAGAGAACCACACTTACCATCGCGAAAAAGAACACGATCGGGTTATGTCCTTGGCTGTATTTTTTGGTAAATACACAATATAGCGACCATAAACTCGCCCCAATAAATGCCAATATATAACTGGTCGGATTGCCTTGTATATTGTGAATGACGGTTGCTAAATGAATATCGCCGTTGCCCGTCTGGATATAAAAAATACCTGCCAGACTAATACTGAGCCCTACCACTACTAAGCTGTGAAATTTTAGTTCATGAAATAAAATCAGCATGGCGATGGTCATACTGGGCCACAGATAATTCACTAAACTAATTTCAATGGCTTGCTGTGCAGTTTGTGCAAGTGCTACGGCATAGGCAAAGCAGATTTCATATACCAGAAATAATACAGCTGCACTCAGCAGATAAAATTTGGGTATGGTTTTGAGTTTGGGAACGCCAAAAACAGCCAGTAAGAGCAGGGTGCTTAAGCTATACATCATGAGTACAGCCAGGTCAGGTCCAATACTAAAACTGATTTTTTTGAGCAATCCTACGATAGATGACCACTGTAAAATAGCACTTAAGCCAATCAGCGTAGCGAGGTTTTTCGACATGATAAGGGCGGGATGGGAGAATGTGCAGATTGTATTCCTGTTGAGTGATTTTCAATATGGGACAGACACGATTTTATGATCAAATTCAAAAAAATCGTTAATAACCGCTTTATGATTTGAATATCCCGATCATGAGTTTAATGATCCAGAAAATGGGCGTGAAAATTAGCTCGATACCATCGGAAAGATTAGCAATTTTGCTTTCTCTGGCTGTGTGCCTCCGTGGTTTGATGGGTTTGCGTCGTCTTGACTGATATGCGCCAATGATAAACACAAGAATGATCAGGATAATGCTAATTAAGATAATGTAATTTGACATGTTTTTGTTTTTCTTCGGTTTGTTTTTTGATTTTATAGCATGTTTTAAATCCTCTCCCTAGCCCTCGTCCTTTCTTACGCTTTGTTTTAAAAGCAATGCTTTAAAACTCGCTCAGGAGAGGGAACACCGCGTATCATTTTAATCACATGGCAAAGCCTCCCTTTCTTAAAGGGAGATTTAGAGGGATTTCAAATTTGTAATGAAAGCTCCTTCTCCCACTGGGAGAAGGCAGAGGATGAGAGGAACAATTAAATAAGATCAGGATAAAACTTTTCAAACTCTGGATTCACCGCTTCACCTCGCAGCAAATAACCTTTCGGTTGAATATAACTATAAATTTCCCGTGCTGGTTGTTCGTGCCAGCCAATATTAAAAGCACAAAGTTTTGGGAAAAATTGCAGATGACTATAGTTCAAATTGTTATGAATCCAATAGGCAAGTTGTTGCCAATTGGCTTGGTTTTTCTCATAAAGTTCTAAAAATGACGGAATGACAATACACGCCGTTGCACCATAACCCTTTTCGTCGGGATAGTCCCAAATATGGCTGGCAAAGTTTTTTTCATTGCTAGCACAGTTATGTCCTTTTTCATTGCCGAGTTGATTCACTTGTGGCGAACGATAAGCGGATCGAATGGCAATACGTCCGAATTTCTCTTGTAATGGTTCGAGCAGTTGCTCACACAGTTGTGTACCTGTGTAGATAGCTTTTTCTGGATGGTCTGGGAAGTTAGGTACACCGTACCAATTGGCAATTTCGCTATAGAGGAAGTCACGCATGAAAAAGGACTTTGATAGTTGAACACGTCCTAAGTCTTCGAGTTTGGCGATGGAGCTTACTTTTTTGATGGTCATGTTGTTTTTTGAGTGAATTTTTAAGGCTTAAGTCAAAAACAATATTTTAGCGTATAAGAGTTAGTATCACGAGAATATTTTTTTCTTATATAATATAGTTACTTATTTTGATAAAAATGTAATGTACGAACATATTAAGCAATTGCCGAAAGGGGATCTTCATCTTCATTTAAACGGGGCTATACCTACCAGTTTGATTAAGAAAATGCTATTGGAAAATGCCATCAGCCTACCTGATAATTTCAATATTGACACTGATTTAAATATATTAGAAAGGCAAACGAGTTTGGAGGAATATCTAAAGCCGTGGCGAGTTTTGAATAAAATTCCAACAAGTCAAAGCGACTTAAATCTTCAAGTATTACATGCAGCTCAAGGTCTATCAGAAGACAATGTAAAATTTGCAGAACTAAGAAATACTGTTTTTTATATAGCAGAATTAAACCGAATCAGCTTGGAAGTGGCTTTGGAGTGGCTCCTAGAAGCTTTATTGAATGCTGAGAATAAAGTGGGTATAAGACTAGGATTAATAGTTACTTTGAGTAGATTTCAACTTACAAAAGAAAAAAGTTTAGCTATTTTTGATGCTATGAAAAATTTAAACTATCCTCCTAACTTGGTAGGGGTTGATTTAGCAGGGAATGAAAATATTCCTGTGAATAATGATTTATCCATTTTTTTCAAAAAGTCTAAAGAAGAGTTAGGTCTTGGAATTACTATTCATGCTGGTGAAACAGGAATACTTCAAAATATTGAACAGGCTATTCATGTTTTCGAAGCTGATAGATTAGGTCATGCTAATGCATTGGTAACTTCTGAAAAAATGATGGAAGAAGTAGCTCATAAAAATATACCCATCGAAGTTTGCCCTAATTCAAATTATTTGACTAACTCGATTAAAGATGAAAAATATTCTTTTTTAGACTTTATGAGATATGAAGTGCCTTTTATAATTTGTTCAGATAATCCACAATTACATAATAAGGGAATATCAGAAGATTATTTAAAATTTTATGAATTAACTGGGGATGTGAATTTTTTACAAAATTTTTTTGATAATCAAAGAAAATTTACTTTTATAAAGGGGGTGTGATGGATATTTATATAGTCTCAAGAAATCCGCATAAACAAACTGAATTGAGAAAATATTTAGAGAGTTTAGCTGAAGTATCTGTCAAAGAATATGCCAAAGAAATAAATGAAATCCAGACTCTGAATGTAGAAGAGCTAATTAAGGATAAGTTGATAAAGGCTTTTCAATTTGTTAAATCTCCTGTAATAGTTGAACATACAGGCCTATTTTTAGATGAGTTTGATGGTTTTCCAGGCGGATTAACTCAGCCATTTTGGGATAAGTTACAAAAGGAAAAATTTTGTCATTATTTTAAATCTACTCCCCTAAAGGCTAAGACGGTTATAGGTTTTTGTGATGGAAAGCAAAATCATTATTTCGAAGGTGAAATTGAAGGGATTGTTGCTAATGAGCCTAGAGGGGATGATAGCTTTCAATGGGATTGTGTATTTATACCAAAAGGATACGACAAAACTTTTGCAGAGCTAGGTGATGAAAAATTAAAAATTTCTATGAGAAAGTTGGCATTTGATAAATTTGAGAAATATATAAGAGATAATTATGTCTAATTTAAAGGAATTAACAGCATTAAAAAGTGCTTATAGAGATAGAAAACTTATATTATTTCTTGGAGCTGGTATATCAGCGACTTTGGGGTTACCTAATTGGGAGCGATTGATAGAGATTATGGCTGAGGACCTGGGATATGATTCAGCTATTTTTAAGTCATATGCTGACAATAATTCATATATTTTGGCTGAATACTATTATTTAAAAAGAAATTCTCATTTTGGTCGCTTAAGAACAAAGTTGGATCAAGAGTGGCATTCTAGTGATAAACAGGAAAAATTAGAGCTTTCTGAATTCCATAAGCTTTTAGCAAATAGAAATTTTCCATTGATTTACACAACTAATTATGATGAATGGATTGAGAAGGCTTTTGAGTTTTATAAAAAACCGTATTCAAAAATTACAAATATTGTTGATATAAGTTCTCATAACGTCAACCATAGCCAAATTGTTAAGTTTCATGGTGATTTTTCAGACGATGATAGTATTATTCTAAATGAATCTAGTTATTTTAGAAGAATGACATTTCAAGATCCTTTAGATATAAAGTTTAGAAGCGATATCTTAAGTAATACTGTTCTATTCATGGGTTATTCACTTACAGATAATAATATAGGACTTACGCATTGACGGATTCAAAAAAGTATTAAAATACTTTATAAAGTATCTGTGATCAGACGAATTAAACATGCTTCTACAGCAACTTGTACATTACCCATTTATATGGGCTTTCTCATGACAGAACCGAACTCTATTAGCTGCACACAACTTGCCGAGACTTATAATATCTCGCATGATAGTGTAAATCGCTTTCTAGAGCGTGAAGACTACACACCTCACGACCTATATCAAGAATCAATTCAACATATTGATAATAATAAACTTATAGTCAGTATTGATGATACTGTTTTAGATAAACCATATAGTCAACATATGGACTTGGTTAGCTATTTTTGGTCAGGCAAACACCACCGATCCGTCAAGGGTATTAATCTCATTACCTTGTATGCGACAGATCAAAATGGTCAAAATATTCCAATTAATTTCCGAATTTATGACAAATCTGAAAGTAAAACCAAGAATGATTACTTTATGGATATGTTAAGTGAAGTACTCAGTTGGGGTGCAAAGATTCAATTTATTACAGGTGATAGTTGGTATTCATCGACTGGAAATCTAAAAACCATAAGAAAATATGGTATTCGATTTATGTTTGGTATCGACTGTAACCGTAAGGTTTCCCCAGAAAAAGGACAATGGTTTCAACTGCGTTTATTGCCAGATTTCCATCAGGGTCAAGTGGTCTGGCTCAAAGATTTTGGCTTTGTACAATTATTTAAGACTCAGTTAAAAGAACAGCAGAGGTTTTATATTGTGCATCAAGATGAAGATGATTTATTGTCCTTTGAAGGTTTTCATGAATTACATTCAAGTCATTGGAAAATAGAGCAATATCACCGGGTGATTAAACAGGTTTGTCATATTGAAAAGTTTCAAGTAAGACGATCTAAACTGATTTTGAATCATATTTTTTCAGCCTTGATGGCCTACGTTGAGATACAAAAGAACCAGTTTGAGCGGATCTTTGAAAATATATATCGTTGGCAGAAGAAATTATTTAGACCAATTATCAAAAACTTCATTGATGACTTTATTCTCGATAAAAATCATCTGCTACCACAGAGAATCTATAAGTAATAGTGCGTAAGTCCTATAATATTAGAAATATTCTTTATCTGCTTAATCAAATGTGGAATGAAAAGAATCGCATGAATAAGCCCCCATGCTATATCTTGGTTAAGGATCATAATGAAATATTGGATACAGTTTTTAAATCATGGAATGTTATGCCAATAACTGCAGCAGAATTAGGAATTAGTGAAACAGATAGAAATAAACAGAATAAATTAGTTTTAGACGTAATATCTTCTTGATAAAAAACCCGCTCTAAAGCGGGTTTTTTATTCTAAAATTAATCAGCATTAACCAATCAATTTTTTCATTAATTCATTTACTTGTGCAGGGTTTGCTTTACCTTTTGCTGCTTTCATCACTTGACCAACAAGACCGTTGAAAGCTTTCTCTTTACCAGATTTATACTCTTCAACCATCTTCTCGTTAGCAGTAAGTACTTCCTTAATAATCGCTTCAATTGCGCCTGTATCAGTTTCCTGTTTCAAGCCTTTTTCAGCAATAATTTCGTCCGCAGATTTGCCTTCGTCCCACATAAAGCCGAATACTTGCTTCGCGATCTTACCGTTAATGGTGTTGTCCACAATACGTGCGATCATGCCACCAAGTTTTTCCGCAGATACAGGAGAGTCAGCAAGGTCTAGACCAGCTTTGTTTAAAGCACCTGAGAATTCGCCCATCACCCAGTTTGCCGCAATCTTGCCTTGCGCAGCACCACCAGCAGCTTTAACGACTTCTTCGTAAAACTCTGACATTTCACGAGTCAGTGTAAGAACGTGAGCATCGTACTCAGTCACACCAAAGTCAGCCACGAAACGTGCACGACGTGCAGCAGGCAACTCAGGCATGGTTGCTTTAATTGCTTCGATTTGCTCATCCGCAATCACCACAGGCAACAAGTCTGGGTCAGGGAAGTAGCGGTAATCGTTCGCTTCTTCTTTAGAACGCATTGACCGGGTTTCCATCTTCACAGGGTCGAACAGACGAGTTTCCTGGTCGATGGTGCCGTCCCATTCCAGAATTTCCATTTGACGTTCAATCTCAACATTGATCGCTTGCTCAATGAAACGGAATGAGTTCAGGTTTTTCAACTCACAACGTGTACCGAATGGTTGACCCGGACGGCGTAAAGACACGTTACAGTCCGCACGGAACGAACCTTCTGCCATGTTACCGTCAGAAATACCTAACCAGCGTACCAGTGTGTGAATCGCTTTAATGTAGGCAACTGCTTCTTCAACCGAACGCATATCCGGTTCAGATACGATTTCAAGAAGCGGCGTACCGGCACGGTTCAAGTCGATGCCTGACATGCCTTCAAACTGGTCATGGATTGATTTACCTGCATCTTCCTCAAGGTGCGCACGAGTCACGCCAATGCGTTTAACCGTGCCATCTTCAAGCTGGATGTCGATATGACCCAAGCCTACAATCGGGTTATCCATCTGGCTGATCTGGTAGCCTTTTGGAGAATCCGGGTAGAAGTAGTTTTTACGTGCAAATACAGAGGCTTGGTCGATGTAAGCATCGATACCCAGACCAAAGCGAATCGCAAGATCAACGACTTCTTTGTTCAGTACTGGCAATACGCCCGGCATCGCAAGGTCTACAAGGCTCGCCTGAGTGTTTGGATCATTACCAAATTCAGTTGATGAACCAGAGAAGATTTTAGATTTAGTCGCAAGCTGAGTGTGAATCTCGATACCAATAACGACTTCCCAACCATCAATCAGGTTAGATTTTGGTTTAGCAGCGTTTTTAGCCATTATGCATTCTCCTCAGCAATTGCAGCGCGTTTAGTATGCCAATCAGTTGCTTGTTGATACTGGTGTACCACAGACAACAATTGAGATTCTGACCAGTAGTTACCAATCAGCTGTAAGCCAACTGGCAAGTTGTCTTTGTCAAAACCAACAGGCGCATTAATCGCAGGAAGACCTGCAAGGTTTACCGCGATGGTGTAGATGTCACCTAAGTACATTTCAACCGGAGACAGGTTTGCACCGATACGATATGCAGTAGTCGGTGCAGAAGGCGCAGCGATGACATCGACAGATTCAAATGCTTTAAGGAAATCTTGCTGGATCAGACGGCGTACTTTCTGTGCTTTTACATAATAAGCATCGTAGTAGCCCGCAGATAACGCGTAAGTCCCAATCAGGATACGACGTTGAACTTCGGCACCGAAACCTTCTGAACGGGAACGTTTATATAGGTCGAGAAGATCTTTAGGCTCTTCACAACGGTAGCCATAACGCACACCGTCATAACGAGACAGGTTTGAAGATGCTTCAGCAGGGGCAATCAGGTAATACGTTGGAACATAGGCTTCCGTCATGTTGAGATCAATCTCAACCAGCGTTGCGCCCATTTCTTCCAGTTTTTTTAAGGATTCTTCAACGCGTGCTTTTACATCAGCATCCAGACCTTCAACATTGAAGTATTGTTTAGGAATACCAATGCGCAGACCTTTTACAGAAGTGCCGTTCAGGTTGGCAACGTAGTCATCAACGTCTTTGTCCATGGAGGTTGAGTCTTTGGCATCATGACCGGCCATCACATTCATCAGGTAAGCACAGTCTTCCGCTGAACGTGCCATTGGACCACCCTGATCCAGTGATGATGCGTACGCGATCATACCGAAACGTGATACACGGCCATAAGTCGGTTTTAGACCAGTCAGACCACAAAAAGATGCTGGTTGACGGATTGAACCACCGGTATCGGTACCGGTTGCAAAAGGTGCTAGATCAGCAGCCACAACCGCAGCAGAACCACCTGAAGAACCGCCTGGAACGTGATCTAGTGCCCAAGGGTTTTTGGTCGCGCCAAAATAAGATGACTCAGAAGTTGAACCCATGGCGAATTCGTCCATGTTCACTTTACCAAGTGTGACTAAGCCCGCAGCTTTACCTTTCGCTACAACGGTCGCGTCGTAAGGAGAGATAAAATTGTCCAGCATTTTAGAACCGGCAGTGGTTTTAATGCCTTGGGTACAGAAGATATCTTTATGCGCAATGGGCACGCCAGTCAGGGCAGTGGCATTGCCGGCTTTGATTGCAGCATCGGCAGCATCAGCTTGAGCCAATGCCTGTTCAGCAGTCACGGTCACATAAGCCTTGACCTGTGCATCAATTTTTTCGATGCGTTTTAAATAGTGTTGAGTCAATTCGCAGGATGAAAATTGAGCATTTGCCAAACCTTCAGTCAGTTCACGAATGGATAAGCGGTGTAAATCTGTCATGAGAAATAATTCTTTACGTTTAATTTAATAAAAAGAATGGACTGGGTAGTAATTACTCAATCACGCGTGGGACGAGATACAAACCGTCCTGTACAGCAGGTGCAACTGCTTGGTATTCCTCACGATGATTGCTTTCCGACACGACATCTTCACGTAAAGGCTGTGGGTGGTCGAAAGGGCTTTTCAGTGGTTCAACACCGTCAGTATCGATGCCTTTCAGCGTTTCCATCATGCCTAAAATTTTATTTAAACTTTGAGCATATTCAGCAGATTGCGTATCATTAAGAGATAACCTTGCGAGGTTGGCAATAGCTGAAACTGTTTCTGCATTTAAATCTGCAGAAGACTGTGCATCCGATGTAGACATAATATTACCTAATCAGTATTAAAAAAAAATTCAAATTATCATGCGTTATGATAAGCGATTGACTTGTCCAAATCATCACATTTAGTTAAAGTGGCCACCTTGCGTCCATATAAAGTTTAACTGAGAACGTCCCCGTGATTCTAAAACGACTAATAGGCTTGTTTTCGCCAGATCTCGCTATTGATTTAGGTACTGCAAATACACTTATTTATGCGCCAGGACGAGGCATTATATTAAATGAACCGACGGTTGTAGCCATCCGTCACAGTGGTTCACATAAAATTGTTGCTGCCGTAGGTCTTGACGCGAAACAAATGCTTGGTCGTACCCCAGCAAATATTTCTGCAATCCGTCCGATGAAAGACGGCGTGATTGCGGATTTCGAAGTGACCGAAACCATGTTAAATCAGTTCATTGGTAAGGTACACGAAAAACGTTTATTCCCGCCAGCGCCACGCGTGGTGGTTTGCGTGCCATGTAAATCGACACTGGTTGAACGCCGTGCGATCCGTGAAGCAGTTTATAATGCGGGTGCACGTGAAGTACGTCTGATTGAAGAACCGATGGCTGCTGCAATTGGTGCAGGCATGCCGGTTGAGCAGGCATGTGGTTCGATGGTTGTCGATGTGGGCGGCGGTACAACTGAGATTGCAGTAATTTCATTGCAGGGCTGTGTATATGCAGACTCGCTGCGTATTGGCGGTGATGTATTTGATGAACAGATCATCAACTACGTACGTAAGGCACATGGTTGCGTGATCGGTGAAACCACAGCTGAAGTGATCAAAAAAGAAGTTGGCATGGCACTTCCAGATGAAGGTGCAAAACCGCTGGAAATTGAAGTTCGTGGCCGTAACTTGGCTGAAGGTGTGCCTCGCGCGATTGTGGTGAACTCGGATGAAGTCACTCAAGCGATCTCTGATCCACTACAAAACATCGTGTCTGCTGTGAAATCTGCATTGGAACAAACACCTCCTGAACTGTCTTCTGACATCGCTGAACGCGGGATCGTGTTGACCGGTGGTGGTGCATTGCTGCGTAACCTGGACAAGCTGCTTGCTAAAGAAACAGGTCTGCCTGTTGTGGTTGCTGAAGATCCACTGTCTTGCGTGACTCGTGGAGGTGGTAAGGTACTCGAATTCTTCGACAATCCAAATCATGACATGTTATTTGTAGGCTAAGACAAGGATTCGGCGGGTGCAAGCACATCTGTTTTCTCGACAACCGCCATCTTTTCGCTCTTTTATCATTGCACTGATAACATGTCTGGTGGTGCTGTTCTTTGACTGGCGCATGCCACATGTTGTTCAACCTGCAAGGGATGTCTTGTACGCGGCCTATAATCCCATTTATGCCGTGGCCAGCTATCCGGTACTGTCGCGAGAATGGCTGAATCAACAAACCAAATCTGAAGCACAACTGCGTCGTGAAAATACCGCGATGCAGGCTGAGCTATTGCAGGCGCAAGTTCGCCTACAAAAAATTGCAGAGCTTTCTGCAGAAAATACCCGTTTGCGCGGTCTTTTAGATACCTCTCTGATTCTTGATGGACGTATGGAAATTGCTGAGGTGATTGGTACCGATGCTGATCCGCTACGCCATATCATCGTGATCAACCGTGGTTCCAATAACAAGCTGAAAGTCGGTCAGACCGTACTGGATGACATGGGGATTATGGGACAGATTATTGATGTCTATCCGCATAGTAGCCGGGTTATGCTGCTCTCTGATAAAGAACACTCCTTGTCGGTACGTCTGGAACATACTGGCATGCGTGCCATTGTCTCGGGAACCGGGGATCTGGGACGCCTGAAAATGGAATATGTACCGACCAGTGCCAACATCAAAGTCGGTGAAAAAGTCTATAGCTCGGGTTTGGGACAGCATTTCCCGGCAGGCTATCTGGTCGGCACCGTCTCTAAAGTACAACGTCATAATTCAGGTGAGTTTGCCCAGATTGATGTGGTTCCGGCAGCGCAGCTGGCTGGTGGTCATCATGTAGTGGTGTTATTTTCCGATTCTTTAGCGATGGAGCAGCCACATGTCGATCGCTAAACTGAAACCAAGAACCCATCGGGATCCCTTGTTGCCGATCATGATTTCGGTAATTTTTGCCTCGGTTCTGGTGGTCTATCCTTTATCTTATTCGCTCTCTGGCTGGCGCCCGCAGTTTATGCTGATGATCATGCTGTTCTGGGTGTTGTGTCAGCCGACCTGGTGTGGAATCTGGTTTGCATTTGCTACCGGGATATTCATTGATTTACTGCTTGATGCGCCTTTAGGTCTAAATGCACTTAGCTTTATCATCATTGCTTTTGTGGCACGTTTCCTGACCCGTGAGCGCCGTATTCTGACCTTTGCTAATTTATGGGTCATTACGGCAATTGCGATTCTGGCACATTTGATGATTATCTTCTTTGCCCAGATTTCGACCGGCGTACAATTCTCATTTGCACGACATTGGATTCCCATGCTGACTAGTGTCATCATATGGCCAGTGCTTTATTACTTTTTGAGAAAATGGCGCATTTAATCCTCGCTTCCAGCTCACCCCGACGCCGTGAACTTTTGCAGCAACTCGGGCTGAACGTTGAGATCTGTAGCCCAGATGTAGACGAATCTGTACTGGAAAATGAGTCCATTGCAGCCTATGTCGAACGTCTGGCACAAGTCAAAGCGGAAGCGGTGGCCAAGCTGTTTCCGGATGCCATTATTATTGCTGCGGATACCAGTTTAGGTGTGAATAATGAGATTTTGGGGAAACCTGAATCCAAACAGCATGCCTTTGAAATGTGGGAAAAAATTTCAGGGAGATGGCATGATGTGTTTACTGGAGTGTGCGTCCGCACAAAAGAAGAAAAATACAGTATAGTAGTTCGTACACAGGTTGAATTTCAGCCACTAAATAGCCATGATATGGAAAGTTACTGGGCAACAGGTGAGCCGCTTGGGAAAGCAGGCGCCTATGCAATACAGGGAATTGCAGCGCGTTATATTCCAAGAATAGAAGGTAGTTATTCGAATGTAGTGGGCTTGCCACTATATGAAACAGTACAGTTATTGCAGACGGTTAAGGCACTAAATTAACTGCTGAAAAAGAATTCTTATAATGTTTTGAGTGTTGTTATGTCTGACGAGTTGTTGATTAACGTCACACCGATGGAATGTCGGGTGGCGTTGATTGAAAACGGCACGGTGAATGAACTGTTTGTCGAGCGTACGGCCAAGCGCGGATTGGTCGGGAATATCTATAAAGGGAAAGTGGTCCGGGTCTTGCCGGGCATGCAGGCCGCTTTTGTTGATATTGGCCTGTCCAGAACGGCATTTTTGCATATCAATGACATGGTCTGGCCACGTAACCAGCCAACGCCGAATGTATTCGAGCTGTTGCAGCCGGGTCTGATTCTCACCGTTCAGGTGATGAAAGACATGCTCGGCACCAAGGGCGCACGTCTATCTACTGATCTTTCTATTCCTTCACGTTATTTGGTCCTGATGCCATATGGCAATCATATTGGTGTATCGCAGCGGATTGAATCCGAAGATGAACGCAATCGTTTACGCTCGATCATTGAGCGTATTCAGGCAGAACACAAGCTGCCAGGTTCCGTCATTGTCCGTACTGCCGCTGACGGCATTGAGGAAGAAGCGATTGCACAGGATATGGCTTATCTGGCTAAACTCTGGGAATACATTCAGCGCAAACAAAAAGTCATCGCAGTGCCTTCATTGATCTTTGAAGAGCTGCCTTTGCCACAGCGTGTTATTCGTGATCTTGCCAATGAAGAAACCGAAAAGATCTATATCGATTCACGCGAAATTCACGGCAAGTTGAAAGAGTTTGTGGATGAGTTCGTGCCGAATATGAAAGACCGTTTGCTACATTATCCGGGCGAGCGACCAATTTTCGATTTGTACAATGTCGAAGAAGATCTGCAAAAGGCTCTACAAACCCGTGTAGCACTGAAGTCCGGTGGTTATCTGATGATTGACCAGACTGAAGCCATGACCACAATTGACGTCAATACCGGTTCTTATGTGGGCGGTCGCTCGCTGGAAGATACGGTGTTTAAAACCAATATGGAAGCCACACAGGTCATTGCACGTCAGCTGCGTCTGCGTAATCTGGGCGGTATTATTATCATCGACTTCATTGACATGCAGGAAGCCCAACATCGTGAAGAAGTGATGAACCAGTTTATGAAAATGCTGGAACGTGATCATGCCAAAACCAAGATCACCCAGGTGTCTGAACTGGGACTGGTGGAGATGACGCGTAAGCGTACCCGTGAGTCTTTGGAACACTTGTTATGCGAGTCCTGTCCGACCTGTCAGGGACGTGGATATGTGAAAACAGCAGAATCAGTGTGTTACGAAATCTTTCGGGAAATCCTGCGCTATGCTCGCGCTTATGAATCACAAAGTGGCTTTACTGTCGTTGCCCATCCGGCAGTGATTGATCGGCTGTTAACTGCAGAAGCCCCAGCTGTGGCGGATCTGGAACACTTTATTAATCGTGTAATTAAATTCCAGGTCGAAAATTTATACACGCAAGAGCAATACGATATCATTCTCAGCTGAAATTGTAACAGAATATCGTTAAACACTTGTTACATCTGAAATTTTACATCTCTACTGATATTTACAATACTAGAAACATCAAATTAGCCAAAGCCTTTCTCCCAGTTCTAGGCTTAGCAAAAGGAGTCTATGATGAGTATGAGTAAAGTTGTAATCAATAAAAGCTTGAAACACGTATTAGAACCAAAGGCTGTGCATGCAGGATATATTGTGGATGAACGCGGGAATGAAGTTCAGATTACAGCTTCTATGATTCGCTCTGTTTGCCATCAGTTATTAAAACAGTGTCGTACTATTAAAAGTTAATTAAACCAAAATAGATTGCAGTTGTATGAATTTCATTCAAACTGTAAAAAGGAATAAAATCAAGGGGCTTAAATTGCCCCTTTATTTTTTACTAAATGATTGGCAAAAGTGCTCACACACTTTTTAGCAGTCTATTGCCAGATTTTATTCGTCCGCGGCTAACTGACCGCTTTCAACTTTGGGACGGGTTCACCATCCACAATCCGTTCGAAGCGTTGAATTTCTTCTTCAAGATGAGTCAATAGATTCTGCATTTTGGGTAGAGCATTACGGCAAGCAGTAAGACCTACTTCAAGCTTGTCCATATAACTGGTCATGGTGATATTCAGTGCCTGTCCATCCAGTACAATCGAAGCCGGATATAAGGCTTCCAAACGTGCGCCATTCCAGTACAGAGGTTCCTGAGGACCAGGGACATTGGAAATGATTACATTAAATGCCTGACGTTTTGGCATTAAGCCAGATGCAATATTGAATCCTGCAAGACCGTAGACAAAAGCACTATAGTTCAGAATCTGATTGGCATTCATGCGCTTAAAGCGTTCTTTAGCACTGAGTACACTGCGACGTACCGTTTTAAGACGCTCCAAAGGATCATCCTTATGCGTGCCCAGATTCGCCAGAATCATGGTAATACGGTTGGAAACATCGGAGTCATCGCTATGTACAGAAGCGGGCACCATTGCAATTAATGGTTTTTTCGGCAAGGCATTTTGTGTGAGTAAATATTCGCGTAAGGCACCTGAACAGATCGCTAACACGATATCATTAATCGTTACACCTAAAGCTTTAGAAATATGACGTAAACGTGAGAATTCAAAAGATTGGGCTGCGAAACGACGTGAGGCACTGACACGCTGATTTAAAATAGAACTTGGTGCTTGAAAGCTGGACACATAATCCGGATTACGCCCCATATCTTTCAGTACGGTTTGTGATAATTCATAAGCCACTCGTGGCGTACATTCCAGCTGGCCTTTAATCGCCTGTAACACATTCTTCATGCGGCTGACTTTCGGCGCTTTCAGACGTTTTGCTCGTGGACCTTCTACACACCAAGGTGGCACAATACTTTTCGCATGTGGATCATGGGAAAGTGATTTTTCTACCAGACGCATGCCTGCAATACCATCTACCATCGCATGGTGAATCTTGAAGTACATGGCAAAACGGTTGCCTTCAATGCCTTCAATAATATGACAGGTCCATAAAGGTTTAGCGCGGTCAATCAGTGCGCTGTGTTCTTGGGAAATATAAGTCAGCAGCTCGCGGATACGCCCAGGTTTCGGTAAGGCAATATGACGAAAATGATGATCTAAATCAAACTCTTCATCTTCATCCCAAAATAAACCGTTTAAATAGTTATTAAATGGAGGAATCGGTGAGGATTTGGAATTGCGAATATCAGTCACCAGATCCCGGATAAAAGAGGCTGGTGCATTGTCAGGAATTTGAAACAAAAATAACCCGCCTACATGCATAGGCTGCTGCCGTTTCTCTAAAGACAAAAAAATAAAGTCAATCGGATGTAATGGACGCATAGCGTAGATTGCCTCACTGCATTTTCTTCAGCTGCTCATGTATAAGCAACCTTGTTAGAATTATTGGTATCACATTACAAAGTATAGCGATTTTGTCGCATAAAGGTACTGATTTTTCTGTAGCCGATTGGTTCACAAAAAAACCACCCGACGAACGGATGGTTTTTTAAGATTATTTTTTCAAGTTCCCGGCATGCAAGCCACATTCTTTATGGGTGGCTTCTTCCCACCACCAGCGTCCTTCACGTTCATGCTGATTTGGCAGCACAGGACGGGTACAAGGTTCACAGCCAATGGAGATAAAACCTTTTTCATGTAGTGGGTTGTATGGAATTTCCATCATTCGGATATAATTCCACACATCTGCACTAGACCAGTTGGCAAGGGGATTATATTTAATCAGCTGTTTGCCTGGACCAGAAAAACCTTCATCAGATTGAACCACCGGAATGTCATTCCGTGTTCCCGGGCTTTGGTCTTTACGCTGACCGGTAATCCAGCCATCTAAAGTTGCCAGTTTTTTGCGTAAAGGTTGCACCTTGCGGATTCCGCAACATTCCTGATGGCCGTCACGGTAAAAACTGAACAAACCTTTTTCAGTCGTCAGTTGTTGAATCTCCTCTGTTTCCGGGAAGCAGATTTCGATATCAATATTATAGTGCTGACGAACCTTTTCAATAAATTGATAAGTCTCAGCATGCAGACGCCCTGTATCCAGGCTAAATACCCGGAAAGGTTTACCTAAATTGGATGCCATATCAATCAGTACGACATCTTCTGCACCGGAAAATGAAATGGCAATTTCGCCTTCCTGGTCGAGAGCAAGCGCTAAAATTTCACTTGGTGATTTATCTGCATATTCAGATGCGAGCGCATCTACCATAGCAATAGTGGGGATTTTGGTCATATGAGTCCTGGCGACATAGGCTTGGAAATGACGTGGCCTATATGAATTTATTTCAGATTTATTCTATTTTAATAGAAATGCCCAAAGCTACTTATCACTAAAAAATAAATACTTATGAAAAAAACAGATTTAAAAAAGAACAGTGCAAAATCTTTTTCTTCAGCTATGATAGGGCAAAATTTTTTCAATACAACTGAGGGGATGCTTCATGGAAGTCGTATGTCTAGATCTAGAGGGCGTTTTGGTTCCAGAAATCTGGATCAATTTTGCTAAAAAAACAGGTATTAAAGAGCTCGAAGCAACGACACGTGATATTCCTGACTATGATGTGTTGATGACCCAGCGTTTGAATATTTTAAAACAGCATGGTTTGGGTCTAAATGATATCCAGGCTGTGATTGCGGATATGGGGCCATTTGAAGGCGCCAAGGAATTTGTAGAATGGGTAAGTACTCATTTTCAGCTGATTATTCTGTCTGACACTTTCTATGAATTTGCTCATCCTTTAATGAAGCAACTAGGCTGGCCAACGATTTTCTGTCATAAGCTGGAAACTGATGAAGAGGGCATGATCACTGCTTATAAACTTCGCCAGCCAGATCAGAAGCGTCAGGCAGTGAAAGCATTACACGGTCTGAATTTCCGTGTGATTGCAGCCGGTGATTCATATAACGATACGACAATGCTGGGTGAAGCAGATCATGGCTTCCTGTTCGACGCACCAGAGAATGTGATTGCAGAATTCCCGCAATTCCCGCCAATTTATGGTTATGACGCATTGAAAGAAGCAATCCGTAATGCATCGGTACGTAATATTCCAGCTTAATTTTTAAGTTTGAAATTAAAAAAAGGCACCAAAGGGTGCCTTTTTTTATTAGAGTAAAACTCTTTATTGCTTAGAAACGGTAGCCGATTTTTAGGCCATAACCCATGGCATGGTTGTCTTCAAAATCACCTACAATAGTACCGCCAGTTTGTGCTTGGGCATCGCCTAACCAGAAATATTTTACGCCAGCCTGAATAAAGTAATTCTCAGCAGGGCTATATTGAGCACCTAAGCCTACATTCCAGTAACCTTCAGTTGGACCTAAAGTCGTTACAGGGTTGCCTGCACCTGAGTCATAACCTACAGAAGCTGAACCTGACCATTTATTATTGAATTTGCGACCTACACCGACTGTTGCTGACCATTGATCATTAGAGTAATCGATCAGATTTTGTGCTTTTCCTTTTGCCAAGGCTGAAGCTTGAGCGAGTAAAGATGGTGTTACAGCAAATTGATCCCAATGAACCCAACGAAGATTTGCAAAAGCAATAGTATTTTGAGCGACACCTGATTGCAGATCAATATTTACCGACTGAGGTGTAACCGCCTCTACAGTACTTTCTCTTTCACCTAAAGTCGCCAATAATGGTTTTGCTGGACTTAAAGGATGACCTGCATCAGGAAGTTGTTGTCCTAAAAGAGCTAAATCAGACTGTTCAGAAGATTTTGCTTTATGCTTAATTTCTGAACGATAGGTAACAGAAGCTTTTAATGCAATTTCAGGAATTTGATAAGCAAATCCAGCAAGCCATCCAAAGGCTTCTTCTTGTTTAAGCTGAATGTTATAGCCACTTAATAAAGAATAAGCACCCCCCCGTAATTTAATATCAGCCTCAACAGTTTGCCACACTGGACCAGCATAGAAATTCCAGTTTTCTGTAGGTTGATAACCAATGAGGGCAGTTAAATTATGTGTGTCAACATCAACTGATGTACCTTCTACACCATTACCAAAAGAACCAGCAGTTTCAGCGTATGTTGCATCTGCTCCAAAAGGTTGATCATAGATCAAGCCTAAAGAAATTTTGTCTGTTGCTTGAACTTTAATTGCAGCAGAGGGGAAATAGTAATCTTCCCCCATGTCGTTAATTTTTTCACCTTCAAAAGCAGATACTTTAGATGTCCCTTTCACAGTTGGATCAAGAACAGAAATTCCTGCTTCTGCATAGTTACCAGGTTGTAAAAAAGCCTGAATAGACTGGCCTGAACGGTCTAAACCGGCAGCGAACACGAGAGAAGTAGGCAGGCTAGAAAGAAGAATAGCGATAGAGATTGGCTTAAGCTTCATGGCTCATCCTTGACAATGTTGCATAAATATTAATAAAAGTTGTGGAAAAGTAACACAAATTTAAAAAGAGTAAATGCTCCACTTCGTCCAAGAAATTAACTATGGCGGTTATAAAAAATGATTGCTTAGAGTATTTATACTATATTTTTTTGATTAACTTAATGAAAATAAACAAATAATAATTTTTATCAAAATATATTAAAAACAAAATTTAGGCAAAATTTGATTGGTGATAAAAGCATCGAATAGTATACGGGTGTATAAAAATATAAATGAGACAATAAAAACCACCCGAAGGTGGTTTTTATTAACTAACAGGAATTAGAAGCGATAGCCCATTTTTAAGCCATAACCTAAAGCATGGTTATCTTCAAATTGTGCCACAGAGTTTCCTGTACCAAACATTGATGCAGGTTGAGCTTTAGCATCACCTAACCAGAAGTACTTCACACCACCAGCGATAAAGTAGTTTGCAGCAGGTGAGAATTGTAGACCTAGGCCAACGTTCCAGTAACCTTCAGTTGGACCTAAAGTTGAAACAGGGTTGCCTGCACCTGAATCCCAACCTACAGAGACATTACCTGCCCATTTTTCATTAAATTTACGGCCTACACCTACAGTAGCTGACCATTGATCATCTGTATAACCCACTAAGTCAAAACCATTTGGATTATCTGGGGTTAAGCCTGCGGCACCTAAAGCTTCTGAAACTGTACCAAACTGTTCAGGACGAATTGAAAAATCTTCCCAGTTTACCCAGCGCACATTAGCAAAAGCGACTGTGTCAGCCATGATACCAGTTTGGAAATCAAGGTTTACAGATTGTGGAGTTGTAATTTTGGTAGTAGTGTTTTCGTTATATACCGCACCTGGTCCAGGAACTAAACCAGTTAAAATTAAGCTTGTACCATATTCATTCGTTGCTGCTTCGTGATCAATTTCAGAGCGATACGTTAAAGATGCTTTTAATGCGATTTCAGGAATTTGGTAAGCTAAACCTGCAATCCAGCCTACTGCAGAATCTTTCTTCATATCTGCATTATATTGGCCTAATGCAATAGTAGAACCGTATGCGGTACCACGTAGTTGAACATTCCCTTTAACGGTCTGGTATACCGCACCACCATATAGATTCCAGTTTTCAGTTGGTTGGAAACCTAATAGGAACGTTAAATTTTCGGTTGTAACTTCTACTTCAGTTGCTTCTTGGCCATCATGCAATAAGCCCTGTCCAGCAAATAATGCAGCTGGAAGCCCCAAGCCTGCTAATGCTGGGTTTGCTCCAGCATCACCAACTGAATAGGCTGCATCAGCACCAAAAGGTTGATCGTATAAAAGACCCACTGATAATTTATCAGCTACTTGAAACTTTAATGCTGCACTTGGGAAGTAATAATCTTCGCCCATGTCTGATAGAGAGGTATTCTCAAGACCAGCTAAAGCTGCAGGAATAGCAGCGTTAGGTGTATAACCTGCATTAGCTTTACCAGATACAGATGGATCTAAAACAGAAATACCTGCTTCAAAATAGTTACCAGGTTGTAGGAAGGCTGCAATAGATTGGCCTGAACGATCTAGTGCTGCTGCAAATGCGCCTGTCATAGGTACAGTTGCAAGAATCATTGCAGTAGTTAATGTTTTTAATTTCATTTACGTCTTTCCTTGAGGTACAAATTTATATCTAGCGTTGTTGTTTGCACTTATTGAATTCTTGGAGATTTCGGGTATTTATCCGCAATCATTTGTTACTCCATGTGACAAAAATAGCACAATTAAAATAAGAGTAAATGCTCTAGAAAAAACTAATTAGTCTAAAAAAGCACCAAAATAGAGTTTTTGCACCAAAAAATGGCCTTATTTTGAAATAAGTATTTGAAAGTAAAAGAAATAAAATAATGGAGAAAAAATGATTTTTTGTATAAAAAATATTCTAAAAATATGAAGATTAACGCTAATTTTTTGAAGTATAGATCACATTTTGAAAGGATGGTGCGCCCTGCGGGACTCGAACCCACGTCGGTCGCTTAGGAGGCAACTGCTCTATCCAGTTAAGCTAAGGGCGCGAAAAGAAGGCTATTGTACTGTAAAAAATGCAAAAAAAAAGTTATTGCCGAAGCAATAACTTTAAAAATCATCGATTAAAAGATTTTTTGATTAATTCTTAGGACGCAGTGCCTTAAACAGAATAAACATGATCACTACCCAGACCGGAAGCATCAGCACTGATTCTTTAAAACCTTGTGTCCACATGATGTAAAGAATGGTTGCAATGAAAGCTAAAACCAGAATATTACTTGCAGGTGACCACAATGCAGGGAAACTGGTCTTTTGTCCTAAGTGTTTCATGCTTTGCATAAACTTGAAGTGAGTCAGGCTTATCATGGCCCAGTTCAGTACCAGTGCACCTACCACCACATAAATCAGGTGACTTAAAGCATCTTCAGGAACAAAGTAATTTAGAAGTACACAGCCGAAAATCAGCAGGGCAGAGAACAGAACTGCAGGAATTGGAACCCCTTGTTTGTTCACGTTTTTAAAGACTTTAGGGGCATTACCTTGCTGTGCCAGACCATAGAGCATACGGCTATTGGCATACATGCCACTGTTATAAACAGAAAGTGCAGCTGTCAGGATGATGAAGTTCAGCAGATGTGCTGCCCAGTCAATCCCCAATTGGCTAAAGATCATTACAAACGGGCTTTTATCCAGACCGCCAAGCTCTAACTGGTTCCAAGGCACCAAAGACAACAGGATTGTCAATGCACCTACATAGAACACCAGAATACGGAATACGACCTGATTAATCGCTTTTGGAATGGTTTTTTCTGGATTTTCAGCTTCTGCTGCTGCCATCCCGATCAGTTCAATACCACCGAAGGCAAACATCAGGAAGGCCAGCATATAGAATAAGCCTTCAAAGCCATTCGGGAAGAAACCACCCGCAGTCCAGAGGTTACTGAAAGAAGCCCCTGAAGATGCATCAGCGGTCAGGATCAGATAGAGACCAAAGACAATCATGGAAATGACTGCAGTCACTTTCACAATGGACAGCCAGAATTCTGATTCACCGTAGAATTTCACATTGCCTAGATTGACCAGCGTAATTACGATGAAGAAAAACAGGACTGAGGTCCAGGCAGGAATATGAGGCCACCAGTAATTAATATATTTTGCAACGGCGGTAAGTTCGGTCATGGCTACCAGAATATATAAGATCCAGTAGTTCCAACCCGCAAGGAAACCGGGGAATTTGCCCCAGTATTTATAAGCAAAATGGCTGAATGAACCTGCTACAGGTTCATGAACTATCATTTCACCCAATTGACGCATGATTAAGAATGCAATTAAGCCACCAATGGCATAGCCAAGAATAATAGAAGGACCCGCAGATTGGATCACCTGTGCGGAACCTAAGAATAAGCCTGTGCCAATTGCACCGCCCATGGCGATCAACTGAATATGACGGTTCTTTAAGCCACGCTGAAGTTGTGAAGACTCGTTATTCAAAGTGTTCAGCCCGACAATGTAAGAAATAGGTATAAAGATTGTAATGGAACAAAGATAAGAAGCCTAGAGCACCCGTCTGGATGAAATATAATTATCGTATTTACAAAAAAAATTATAAAAATAAATAGAATAAAAGATATGTGAATCAATATATTAATTTTATTGAAAATGTAACTGATGAGTTTGCTGTTTTTTTAACTCGATACAAATGCTGTTTTTTTATACTTAGGTCGGGCAAGGCAACTACTTGGCTTTAAACCGATTATACTCGTCTCACAAATATTCAATAATTTTGATCAGAATAAAGACAAGCCAGAGGAAGAAAGTATTCATGAGTTTCGCTGCCCAAATCAAAATCCCAGCCACTTATATGCGTGGAGGCACCAGTAAAGGGGTGTTCTTTAAACTGGACGATTTACCTGATGCTGCACAACAGGCAGGCCGAATTCGAGACCAGTTGTTATTAAGAGTGATCGGCAGCCCGGATCCATATGGCAAGCAGATTGATGGGATGGGCGGTGCCAGTTCAAGTACCAGCAAAACTGTGATTTTGTCTAAAAGTCAGCAAGAAAATCATGATGTAGATTATCTGTTTGGTCAGGTATCGATTGATCGACCTTTTGTGGACTGGAGTGGTAATTGTGGCAATCTGACTGCAGCAGTTGGGGCATTTGCGATTTCCAATGGTCTAGTCGATCCTGCACGTATTCCTGAAAATGGGCTGTGTACGGTTCGAATCTGGCAGGCGAATATTCAGAAAACCATTATTGCCCATGTACCGATGCAGAATGGTCAGGTTCAGGAACTAGGTGATTTTGAGCTGGATGGCGTAACTTTTCCAGCAGCCGAAGTGCAGATTGAATTTCTGGATCCTGCCGATGATGATGCCGAGGGCGGTTCAATGTTTCCGACTGGAAATTTAACCGATACGCTGGAAGTACCGAATATTGGCAGCTTTGAAGTGACGATGATTAATGCCGGGATCCCGACAGTTTTTTTAAAAGCAGAAGACCTGGGCTATAACGGTACCGAGTTACAGGACCATATCAACAATGATGCAGCTGCCTTGGTGAAGTTTGAAGCCATCCGAGCTTATGCTGCTCAACAGATGGGTCTGATTCAGGACATTAGTGAAGCTGTTACACGTCAGCATACGCCAAAGATCGCCTTTGTGGCTCCGCCAAAGACTTATACGTCCTCTAGTGGTAAGGAAGTCACTGAGGCAGATAGCGATATTCTGGTCCGTGCCTTATCGATGGGTAAATTGCATCATGCCATGATGGGGACAGCGGCTGTAGCGATTGGGACAGCGGCAGCAATTCCGGGAACCTTGGTCAATCGTGTTGCGGGTGGTGGTGAACGTGAATCAGTCCGCTTTGGTCATCCTTCCGGTACCTTAAGAGTGGGTGCGCAAGCAGTGCAGGAAAATGGAGAATGGAAAGTGAAAAAAGCCATTATGAGTCGTAGTGCTCGTGTGCTAATGGAAGGTTGGGTGCGTGTTCCTGAAGATGTTCTTTCTTAAAATTATTTCTTGAGAAAATTAGCCTAAGTAAAACCATCAGTTCTCTGGTAGTTTTTTATTGATGCAGATTTTCTACCTCAAATTTTCAGTCTCAATACAGAATTATGAAACAACATTTGGATTTAAGACTGAAAATTCAAAGCAATTCTAGGTACAATGCCTGATAACAGACAGGTACTTATAAACTGTCATTTTATTATTCTGGCTACGTATTCGAGGCGAATGTGTCATCTATCACTGACGTATCAACCCATGCACTAACTCAAGCACAACAACGAATCCAACACGATTTAATGACTGCTTTGGAAGCCTTTTCCATTCCGGAACCGTTAAAGTCGGCAGTACATCATGCCGTAATGCTAGGAGGAAAGCGGGTACGTCCAGCACTCTGTTATGCCACTGCCGCTTTAAAACCGAATCAGAATAGTGCTGCGGTACGCCGTGCCGCAGTTGCGATCGAGTTTATTCATTGCTATTCGTTAGCCCATGATGACCTGCCATGCATGGACAATGACTTGTTACGTCGTGGTCAGCCAACCTGTCATGCTGCTTTTGGTGAAGATACGGCTCTTCTGGCAGGTGATATTTTGCAATCTATGGCGTTTGAAATTCTGGGTAGTCGTCTGTTTGATCAGGGGCCTGCAGTAGAGCCAGCGATTGTCTTGAAGCAAATTCAGATTCTGGCTACTGCTTCCTCGAAAATGGTCAATGGTCAGGTACTGGATTTACAAGCCGAAGCCAAAAAAATTGATCAGGAAGCATTGGAAACCATTCACCGTAATAAAACCGGTGCTCTGATCAGTGCAGCGATTATGATGGCAGCGGTAACCATCTTTGAAGGGACTGATGTGGCGATTCCAAAACTGCGTGAATTCGGGCAAGCGATTGGTCTAGCTTTCCAAGTACAGGACGATATTCTGGATATTATTTCTGATACAGAAGTGCTCGGTAAAACGGCGGGCAAGGATGAACAGGTGGAGAAGTCAACTTATCCGGCATTAATGGGTTTAGAGAAAGCCCGAGCCTATGCACAGCAATTACATGATCAGGCCATGACTGCACTGAATCATTTTGATGGTCAGGCTGATGATCTGATGCAGATTACCCAGTTCCTGCTGACACGTAAAAGCTGATTTGAATAAACTAATCTTCCTGAAATTAGCTGAAAACGAGCATAAAAAAGAGGACTTAAAGTCCTCTTTTTTTTATATTGAATTATTTGCTTTCGTTATAGAGACGTTCTGCCTGTTCAAAGCGTGTTGTAATTTCAGCTGTTGGTGCTTTGCCTAATAGACTCACAACCACAATCGCAATCCAAGAACAGATAAAGCCTGGAATAATTTCATAGATGCCGGCTGGAATAAAACCAAGACCTGTTCCACCAACAGTATTCTTCCACAGAATCACCATACATGCGCCAACGATCATACCTGCCAAAGCACCATTCAAGGTCATACGTTTCCAGAACAGAGACAGAATAATCAATGGACCAAAAGCAGCCCCAAAACCAGCCCAGGCATACGCTACCAGCCCCAGCACTTTAGATTCAGGATTACCAGCCATCCAGATCGCCAGTAAAGCAATGAGAAGCACCATCAAACGACCGACCCAAACCAGCTCTTTTTGTGAGGCATTTTTACGAAGGAATGATTTATAAAAGTCTTCAGTCAGGGTACTTGAACACACCAGTAACTGACAACTCAATGTACTCATCACAGCAGCGAGAATGGCCGCCAGAACCACACCGGCAATCCATGGATTGAACAGGATTTTAGTCAGTTCCATAAACACGGTTTCAGGATTGGCATTCACCACAGTAGCGAGTTCCGGATGTTGCTGAAAGTAGGCAATACCAAAGAAACCTGCAGCTACTGCGCCACCTAGACAAAGTGTCATCCAGGTCATCCCGATACGACGTGCATTCGGAATCGACTTCACTGAATCGGCGGCCATAAAACGTACTAAAATATGCGGCTGACCAAAATAACCCAAACCCCATGCCATTAAGGACAGGATTGCGATGGTACTTAGATCACCGACCAGGTTCATGGCCTGTGGGCGTGCGGCTTCCAAAGCGAGCGTAACTTGTGACATATCTGAAAAAGTCAGAATGGTTACAATTGGTGTGAGGAGCAGGGCAAAGATCATCAGGGTTGCCTGAATGGTATCGGTCCAGCTGACTGCCAGGAAACCGCCGATAAATACATAACTGATCGTTGCAATTGCACTGATCCAGAGTGCCGTATTATAAGACATATCGAACATGCTTTCGAATAGACGTGCACCTGCCACCATGCCTGACGCACAGTAAATCGCAAAGAAAATCAGAATGACAAATGCAGAAACCACACGCAGCACTTTTTTCTGATCGTTAAAGCGGTTCGAGAAATAGTCCGGTAGGGTCAGGGCATTGTGCTGGACTTCGGTATGGACCCGTAAACGGCCCGCAACTAGCAGCCAGTTCAGCCATGCACCGATAATCAGACCAATCGCAATCCACATTTCAGACAGGCCAGAAAGATAAATTGCGCCTGGCAAGCCCATCAGCAGCCAGCCACTCATGTCGGAAGCCCCTGCAGAAAGTGCAGTTACGAAACTACCTAAACGTCGGCCCCCTAAGATGTAATCGGAAAAGTTGTTTGTCGCGCGGTATGCCATCAGGCCGATCACGACCATGCCGACAATATAAAAAAGAAAGGTAATTAAGGTTGGATTTAGGGAGCTCATACGGTATCCATTTTTAAGTTGGACAGTAGATCGAAACAAGGATTTTGACAGATGCGAAAGACTTTAATCCGAAAGCCAAGCAACATCGAATCCAGAGGATTTCAAAAATAAACGCGAAATTTAACCATAAATTCACAATCTTTGCTGAGATTTTCTTATTTTGAAAGAAAATAGGCAACCAATTGGCTGCCTATTGTGAAGTATCTCTGAAATTTAGTGACGTCCCATCACACCGCGAATGGTATTCAGCACATCGGCAGGCAAGACCACAGTCTTGGCATTTGGAGACTTGGCCATATCCTGCATGGCTTTGACATATTGTTCACCCAACAGATAAGCCACAGGAATTTCCTTATCGCCAATTGCCTGACTCACCATATCAATCGCACGCTGTGAAGATTCTGCCAGTACGACTTGCGCTTCTGCATCACGACGTGAGGCTTCCAGACGACCATCAGCTTCCAGAATGGCGGCCTGTTTTTCACCGTCTGCTTTAGTGACAGTTGCACGACGTTGACGCTCTGCCGCTGCCTGTTCTTCCATCGCCGTCTGCATAGTCACAGAAGGTTTAATGTCCTGAATTTCAACCGTCTTTAAGGTGATACCCCAGTCTGAAATATCATCAGAAATGCTGGACTTTAAACGTGCCTTGATATGATCACGTGAAGATAAGGCATCATCCAGATCCATTTCACCCACGATTGAACGTAGCGAAGTTTGTACCAGGTTCTGAATTGCCCATGAGTAGTTCTCAATCCCGTATACCGCTTTTTCTGGAGTTGTCAGGTTGATATAAGCTACCGCATTCATCAGCAAGACGGCGTTATCACGGGTAATTACTTCCTGCGAAGGAATATCCAGAACAATATCTTTGGTGGTGACTTTATAAGCCACTTCATCTACATAAGGAATGACAAAATTCAGGCCAGGATTGAGTGTGGTGTGATATTTACCCAGACGTTGCACGATCCATTTATAGCCTTGTGGAACAATCCGTACACCTTTAAAAATGGTAATCGCAACAAAGGCCAAGAACGCAATAACAATGATAGTGCCAGCAGACATAATTTATTCACCTTTTTCGTTTTGATATTGAGTGCTGTGGGGCTGTACAACCAGGTCATTTCCCAGAATATCGACAACACGGACACGATCTCCAACCTGAACTTTATCCAGAGCGCGGCAATCCCATTCATCCGAGCCTAAAACAGGCAGCGGAAAACGGACCCGGATCTGATCCTGTTCAAGATCGGTCTGAATCACCATACCAATTTGGCCAATAGTGGCTTCGCGCGACAGGCCGGCTTTGGTCTTGTCGATAGAAAGCGGCTTGATAAACTTGAACCAGAGCAAGGTACAAAGAACAGACAGGATGATCCAGGTCAGGATCTGGGTGGTCAGTCCCATCATCGGGAACATCCAGTACAGAATGCCAACCATAATGGCACCAATCCCGAACCAGAGGGCAGCAAAAGCGGGCAGTAGTAATTCTGAAAGAATAAGAAGTATTCCCAATACAAACCAGTGCCAAGGTTCAAGAACTAATTCCATATCGTGACCTATAGTGCTAAGTATTTAATTAATCATCATCTTTATATGATTTAATTCCAATGTAGCAGATGCGGCAGCAGATGAATATAAAAAAGTTCTGATTAAAATTTTGCCGGTCGTGCAGGCTTGAATGCAGCCGGAGATTGCCTAAAATCACTGATGGCTTTTTCAATTGAACGGATTTTTAATTGCGCAGCTTTTTCACCTTCGAGAATGGTTTCATTACTGGCTTTTAAATCCAGTGTGCCGATATGGCCTACTTTAGGCTGGATTACAATATTGGCCTGACTGAGTTCTTCATTGATGCTTTGCTGACCCATGATATTAATCGTCTGGTCCAGTACGCCCCACATGTTGAGCGCTTTATTGCTGTCCGGACGTGCAGAAATATCTACGGCAATAACAATATCAGCTCCCATATCTTTGGCCGTTTTTACCGGAATCGGGCTAACCAGACCGCCATCGACATATTTTGTACCGCCAATCACAGCAGGTACAAAGACATTTGGAATACTGCAAGAGGCACGCACGGCTTGTCCGGCATTGCCTTTGATAAAGTCAGCTTTACGGCCATTGTCCAGGCGGGTTGCCACCGCCGCGAAGCGAATCGGGAACTGTTCAATTGGTTTATTCGCCACATTTTTATTGACGAAATCCTGCAGTTTCTGTCCGGCAATAATTCCTTGGCGGTTCAGGGTTAAATCACGAATATCGGATTCTTTAAAGTTCAAGGCGATTTGCTGCAACTGAAAGGGAGATTTGCCGCTGGCATATAGACTGCCTACGAAACTCCCGGCACTGGTTCCAGTAACAATCTTCGGTTTGATGCCATGCGATTCGAGGACTTTAAGTACCCCGATATGGGCAAAGCCTTTGGCACCGCCACCACCGAGAGCAATAGCTACCACAGGTTCACGAGCCTGAAGAGGAGTAGAGGGTGCTGGGGTTTTAGTAGCTTTATCACATGCTGCAAGGCTTAAGCCCAAGCAGCCAATCAGAGCATAACGGGCTAATTTCATTATAAAAAAACTGGCGATTAAATCAACAAAATTCAGGCTATCACATCAAAAAAAGCCAGTTTTGCCTAGTCTTTTTTCAAAAGCTTTTGTAACGGCTTGGCGACCCAATCCGGATTTTTAGCCGAAAATTTACCTTCATAATGCTTATAGATCTGTTCCAGATCATATTCATAATCACCTGTCAGGTGATATACACCGAGGATATGAATGGTCTTGATGTCATAGTCAAAGGAAAACATCACAATCGGTAAATTGGCTGCCTTGGCAATATGATAAAAACCGCTGCGGATTTTTTCTGGCGCCTTGCGAGAACCTTCCGGTGCCATACCTACCCAGATCCGGTCTGTCTTATTAATCACATCAACAATTTGTCGGGTGTGACCTTGCGGTGTATCGCGTACTACAGGAACTACACCGATCCATTCCAGAATGGGTTTAAGTGGAGTACGAAACAGGCTGTCTTTACCAAAAATCGTAATCTGAATACCCAGACCAAGCAGGGCATTAAAGCCTAACCAGGCATCGATATTTGAGGTATGCGGGGAAATAATTGCCACTGCTTTAGGCAGGTTAGGGAATTCGCCTTTAAGCTGCCAGCCCTGAGCCAAAAATAGCTGTTTAAATAGGGTCTGGCTCAATTTACCTCCGCGACAGGGAACCAATGGAGGGAGTTTGGGAAAGCGTGTTTTACTCATCGATGTCTCATCCTGAAACGTATTTTTCTTTATTTTTGATCATACTAGGGCGTATCCTCATTTGAAGAATTGGTTTTAAATACTTAAAATCCTCCTTTAAGCTCTTTTCATTTCTATATTTTTTCAATGGCACGTACTCTTCTCACCGATGATATTTGGCAGCAAATTCAAGATACTATGCGATTACACGGTTGTTACTGTTCAAAAAATAGTAGAAATATCATGGAAGCCATCTTATGGAAACTACGTACGGGTGCGACATGGCGTGATATTCCTCAAGAACTTTGCCCTTGGCAAACTGCTTACAATCGCTTTAATCGCTGGGCAAGTAAGGGATTATGGGATAAATTTTTTTTAGATTACGAGGCATTCTGGATCAGGAATGGGTATTCATTGATGGAAGCTACATACGCGTGCATCAACATGCAAGTGGAGCTCGGCATGGTTTCGAAAGAGCAATTGGACAATCACGCGGTGGACCAACAACAAAAATACATCTTGCAACCGACGCGAATGGATTACCGATTGATTTTAAAATCACTGGGGGTGACGTCCACGACAGTCAAGTTGCAAAACAACTGATTGATATTGTAGGCGAGGCAACTTATCTCATTGCTGACAAGGGGTATGATGCTGAGCACATTAGAATATGTGCCAAGAATAAGAATATGACTCCCATTATTCCATTGAGATCAAACAGTAAGAGATCGAATAAGGAATTTGATAAATATCTATATAAATTAAGACATTTAGTTGAAAATGCTTTTGCGAGATTAAAACATTTCCGTGCTATTGCAACTCGATTTGATAAACTAGCACGCAATTATAAATCTATGATCCGTATAGCCTGCATATTTATTTGGTGCAAAGCCAAATGAGGACACGTCCTAGACTGTTGTAAAATCTGGATCATTGGCAAAATGTATAGCGATGATGGATGCTTTTAGCATTTTTACCTTAAGGACCTGCGCTGAATATGCGGAATACTTATATTTTATTGTTTTCCCTATATTGGGCACAGGGGCTTCCGGTCGGGTTTATGACCCATGCCTTGCCGGTCATTCTGCGAGCTGAAGGCGTATCTCTGGCACATATTGGTGGCTTTGGCCTGCTCATGCTGCCATGGTCGATAAAAATCTTCTGGGCACCTTTAGTTGATCGACATGGATCAAAATCTCGAGGTCATTATCGAAGCTGGATTATTCCTTTGCAATGGCTTTCCGTCTCTGTACTGATTGGACTGTCCTTCTTGCCGATCCAAGCCTTAAACCAGCCGCTGTACCTGCTGATCTTTTTTATCACGTTGTTAGTGATGAATGGGATCGGTGCTACTCAGGATATTGCCACGGATGGACTGGCAGTCAATATTTTAAAAAATGAACAGCAACACTGGGGTAATACCTTTCAGGTGATTGGTTCCCGCTTGGGCTTTATTGTTGGAGGCGGGGCAGTCCTGTGGTTACTCGACTTTTTGCATTGGCAGATGACCTTTTTACTGCTGGCAGTTCTGGTCTTTCTGAATACTTTACCGGTGTTATGGTTTAAAGAACCAGATCATCAAAAGATGATTTCTTCATCACCTGAGAAATTACCTGCTCGGACTAGAATTAAAGCTTATTTTCAATATTTTTTAGCTGATTCTACCTTGGCGACATGGCTGCTGGTTTTACTAACCTTTAAAGTGGCGGATGGTCTGTCTGGGCCATTATTAAAACCTTTGATGGTCGATTTGGGACTGAGTTTTGGTCAGATTGGTATTTATGTCACCATGCTCGGCGCTTTTGCAGCGTTGATTGGCGCAGGGCTAGCAGGCTGGTGTTTGAAATACTGGTCGCGCAGTTGGAGTTTAATGATTTTCTCTATTCTGAAAATACTCAGTCTAATCGCTTATGCTTGGCTGGCTGCACGATATGAAGCCCAGAACAAAGTAGAAAACTGGATCATTTATCTTATCAATGCTGCTGAAGATATGGTATCGGCCATGCTCTTAGTGGTTATGCTGACCTTGGTGATGCAATACAGTCGCAAGCATCTGGCAGGGACGGATTTCACCTTTCAGGTCGCCTTGATGGCTACTGTAAGCGGGGGACTTTATAGCCTGAGCGGGCTACTAGGGGATGCTTTAGGTTACCAAAACTATCTAAATTTGATCGTAATTATCGCGATTTTTTGCCTGATTCCTATTTTCCGATGGATGAAAGTAGCGAAAAATATTTAAAATCTCTTATGAATAAGTAAGTTAATTGACTCTCCACCTAAAGTATTAAAAAGAATATATAAATATTTTTTTAATAATTTTGTAATATAGGCGTCGTGTGTATTATTTGTAACAAAATAAGTTAAAGGATTTTTTAATGAAAACTAAGTTAGCAACAGCAATCGCACTCAGCCTTTTAGCGGGGACTACATTTGCAGCACCAACTTTCTATGGTGAAATCGATCTTTCTCTAGATCATGTACAAGCAGATAATAAAAATGGCGTAGAAGATCGTCATATTACTGACCTGAACTCTAATAACTCATTCTTGGGTTTAAAAGGGGACGAAAAATTAACTGATCGTTTAAGCGCGTTATACCAAGCTGAATTCACATTCTATAGTGATGAAGGTTCAAACAGCAGCAATGACGTATTCGTACCGCGTAATATTCTCATTGGTTTAAAAGATGAGAAATTAGGTGCGTTAAAAGTCGGTAAGATTGATACGCCTGTAAAACAGCTTTCTGCTGTAGTTGATACTTTCAACAACTATGTAGCAAACAATGCTGACGTACACGGCATCATGGCGGGTGAAAACCGTATTGATAATACGCTTGTTTACGAAACCCCAGCATTTAAAGTAGGTGAAGGTAAACTTGAAGGTAAACTGCAGCTTGCAACTGGTGAAGGTAACGACACTATTAACTCGACTAAAGGTGGTTATACTGTCGCTGGTCGTGGTTTAGGTGATTCTTGGTCTTCTTCATTAGTATATAGCGATAAAACATTTGTCGCAGGTCTAGGCTATGACAAAGCGATTCCTTCTCGTTTCTTAGGTCGTGGTTTCCTAAATGCCGACAATACAGCTCCTCGTTTAGGCCAAGATGTTACAGCAAGCCGTAATGTTGTTGCAGAAGCAAATACAGTTCGTGCAATTGGTCGTGTCAACTTAGAGAATGGTCTATCACTTCGTGCATTGTATCAAACTTCTGATATTGAAAATGCTTCTGCTAGTCCAGCAGCAAACCAAGCCGCAGCAGCAACTATCGACGATGCGCAAGCATGGTTAATTGGTGCAGAATATAACCTGCCAAATGCTAAAAAATGGACAGTAAAAGGCCAATATAGCTATAGCGATGTGACTTTCAACAATGCAAGTTCAGACTTTGAAGCTAAGCAATTTCTTGCTGGCGTGGACTACGCTTTATCTAAACAAGTTAAAGTGTACGGTACAGCAGGCTACCTGACTATTGAACAAGGTTCTGATGAAGACAACCAGTTACTTGTTGGTACAGGCTTCGAATACAAGTTCTAATTTTAGAGCAAAAAAAGCGGTGCTTCGGCATCGCTTTTTTTATGCCTGAAACTGTCCCGTCCTGAAATAAGTTTACACCTTAAGAGACTTATTTTATGGAACATGCACAAGAACAACGAGTTAAACGCACACAACGTGATTATAGCTTCGCCTTTAAAATGATGGTTGTACATGAAGTAGAAAAAGGGCAAATTACTTATAAACAAGCTCAGGCAAAATATGGTATTCAAGGAAGATCAACTGTGCTGGTATGGTTACGCAAGCACGGACAACAGGACTGGACTTCGAATATGCCGACTTCTTCTAAACGCCAATTAACCCCCCAACAACGAATCCGCCAATTAGAAAAGCAGTTAGCCGCAGAAAAGCTTAAAACTGAATTTATTCAGGATGTGATTTATCACATTGATAAAGAATGTGGGACTGATCTTGGAAAAAAGTATACCGAGCACGTTTCAAAGATTGGCAAAGCCAAAGAAGACTAAGCGTTTCACGTTATTGTCAGTGGTTGGGAATCACCCGACAAGCTTATTATCAAGCAGAAAAACGTGCTCAAATGGCTGCACAAGCAACTGAACAAATACTTGAGTTGGTTATGGAATATCGTTGTCTCATGCCAAGTATCGGAACACGTAAGCTGTATTGGCTTATTAAAGGCAAATTGTTGCAGCGTGGTTTAAAGTGTGGACGGGATCAGTTATTTAAAATATTGAAAGAGCATAATTTATTGATTCGCCCCAAGCGTCGCTATACAAAAACTACGGATAGCAAGCATTGGATGAAGAAGCATCCAAATTTATTAAAGGATTATTCAGCAGTGCAAGCCAACGAAGTCTTTGTTAGTGATATTACTTATGTTGAGAGTGCTGAAGGCGTACATTATTTATCCTTAGTGACAGATGCTTATACCCGTCAGATTAAAGGTTATAAGTTATCGAATGATATGCGTGCGGAGAATGTTGTGCAGGCTCTACATATGGCGATGCAGCATGTGACGGATCGAGCGACAAGGATGATTCATCATTCAGACAGAGGCTCTCAGTATTGCTCTGAACTATATCAATCGGCATTACGCCATTATGGGGTATGTCCTTCTATGACAGATGGAGGAGACTGTTACCAGAATGCATTAGCAGAGCGGATTAATGGAATATTAAAGCAGGAGTTTTTAATTACACGATGTCAAACCATGAAAGAGTTAGATCACTTAATTGCGGAATCTATCATGATTTATAATTGCTATAGACCACATTTAAGTTTAAATATGAACACCCCGAATCAGACGTATGAGCAAACTAAAACCGAGCTAATTGCTTAACTCGGTTTGAAGTAGAATACTGTCAATCTATTTCAGGACAAGACAAACAACAAAACTTAGCAATTTTAGGTCTAATCCTGAAAGTTCCCAGCTGTTACCATGACAGAAAACCTTCTATTCCTTTTTAAATTATGACCATTCAAGCTGTTCTATTCGATCTCGACAATACCTTGACGCACCGTGACCTGACGACACAGGCCTATAGCCGTTATCTGGCAGAATATTATGCTTCGGCACTAGCACAGGTTGAACTTGAGAAAATTATTGAGATTGTGCGACGCATAGACAATGGCGGTTATCCGAAAAAGGAATTGCTGACTCATGGCAGTATTGGCGCTTCAGCTGCATATGCATTGTTGCAGGAATTATCTTGGTTAACTCCACCAGATCTAGAGGAGCTAGCGCAGTTCTGGTTTAGCCAGTTTGGACGTTTCGCCGTAGAGATGCCGCAAGCAGGACAAGTATTAAAACAGCTTAAGACTGAAGGTTATCGCTTGGCCATTGTATCCAATGGCGGACATGAGACCCGATTAAATACCATTCGCGGTTTAGGTATTGCAGATTATTTCGATGAGATTATCAGTTCAGGATTGGTCGGCTTTAATAAACCGCAACCGGAAATTTTCCAGATTACCGCAGAGCGTTTAGGCGTGCAGCCAGAGAAGTGTCTATATATTGGCGATCATCCTGTTAATGATATTCAAGGCGCAACAGCCGCAGGTATGCATGCTTTATGGATGCAAGGTTTTCATCCGGATGCTACGCATATTCAATACAAGATTCAGCAACTACCAGAAATCTTTGATCATTTGCAGCGACTTAAGCAGCTCTAAGTAATCCGGTGGCTATTCATGGCTTTTGCCCATTGGTGAGAGTGACAGCGCGGACACGTCTGTGCTGCTTCTTCTAAATGCTGGACTTGACCGCAATAAATACAGGCATAAAGCTCTTCTGGCTTGACTTCTTTGACTATGCAGCAGGATTTAGGGAAAAGCGGGAGCCCATGCCGAACATCATCTGGATGGAAATATAGAATACTGAATTTACCGTCTGTTTCCAGTAAACCTAAGCGCACCTGACCCAAATGTTCAATGCCTTGCTGACGCATCTCAGCAAAGAATTCATCATGAGACATTTTGCCTTTTTTAATTTCATCAATGACCAGTAAACCATCTTCCACAATATGAATCGGTTTGCCTTCGAGCAGGTCTTCAAACCATTGAAATTTCATCATGAGCCAGGTGGTCAGACGATACAGGAAAATGATCACCGACATGATCAGCGCCGCCTGGATCAGGGGAAGATCTTCTGTAAACATCGGATCGCCGGCAATGGAACCCAAGGCAAGAATGATGGTGACTTCAAAGATCGAAAGTTGTCGTACCCCACGTTTACCTGTCAGCCGTAGAAACAGGATAATCATCGCGTACATCACTACACAGCGCAGCAAAATCTCTGTGGCAAATTCCCAGGTCGTATCATTTATAAATATGGTGGCCCAGTCCATTGTTATTATTCCAGATCACTCTTTGTTCCGAGTCTAGCAATCTCGACTGTTAGTTTGCTGCTGTAATTGTGTAAGTTTTTGAATAAAAATAAATTATGTTTTTTAAATGTGATCGCTATAAGTAAAAGATATAGCGATTTTGAGAAAATAAGATAGATATTTCATGTAAATATTGATTGATTATTCAATAGATTAAATTTGAACCAGTTCACATTTTACTCTGTGTGACTTTTAATCAGCATAAATAATATCCTGCTGAAATATATCAAGATAAAATCTGAGCAATTTCCTTGGAATAATGAGAACTATTTAATGATTTGTAATCAAATAACTTGATACTTATAAATTTCTGTATGTTGTGCCCTGAAAAATATAGCGATTAGATCAAGCTAAAAATCTGTTTTTTAAATTAAAAAAATTGATTTTGACTTCCAAGAAAGGATGTATTGTGAAAAAGATATTCACGCTTTTAACGGTTATGGGCTTAAGTACAGCAGTATTTGCAGATGCAGACTGGAACTATACTCAGCCTGAACAATGGTCGACTCTAAACCAGAAATATTCAGCCTGTAATGGACTGAACCAGTCACCGATCAATATTGAGCGAACAGTCAAAGCTGAATTGGAACCGCTCAAGTTTAGCTATAACACCATGATTCACGCGATTGAAAATAAGGGTCATACCGTTCAAGTAGACTTTGCTCAAGGCGGAGAATTGCAGCTGGATGGTGAAACTTTTGTGCTGAAACAGTTTCATCTGCATAGCCCAAGTGAGAACCTGATTAAGGGCAAGAGCTATCCTCTAGAGATTCATTTTGTCCATGCCAATACTCAAGGGGAACTTGCTGTAGTGGCGATGATGTTTGAGCAGGGTACAGAAAATCCGATGCTTCAACGTATGTGGAACCGCTTGCCGAAAAAGCAAGGTGAAAAAGTCGTCTTAAAGACTCCGCAACCTGTAAATGAGATGTTGCCTAAGAATCTGGATTATTATCGCTTTAGTGGTTCGCTGACCACACCACCATGTTCCGAAGGTGTGCGCTGGTTAATTCTGAAAGAAATCCAGCAGGCCTCTGCGACACAGATTTCAGAATTTTCCAAGTTAATGGGACATCCAAATAACCGCCCAGTGCAGTCCTTAAATGGCCGTGTTGTACTGGAATAATAAAGAGCCGCGTGAAAAAAGCAGACTTAGTTCTGCTTTTTTTAATTCTGATACAAATTTCAATAGCCTAAGGTGAAAAGAACTTTGTGGCGAAAGCTGAAAGAATTAATATAGATAAGATTTCCTTGGGTCTTTCTGCTGCCATGCTCTTTGACTTAAAAACCATGATCCAACCATTCACAGCGCTTTCGCCACAGCAGAAGAAGCTGGATCGTTTGATTGATAAAATCGAACAGCAGAAGTTGGAGTTAAAAAAATGGCAACAGGCTGAAGAAGACCTACAGCAATATACGCATAAAACTTTCATGCCGGTCTATCATGAATTGCATGGTGTTCTGTTTGAGCAGCTTGAACAGCTCTGGACGCATTTACAGGAAACAGATTTCACCAAGGCCGAGTTGATAGTGCTGGATGAGAAGATTCAATACCTGGCAGATTATCTGCAAGATTCTCAGGCAATGTCAGCGCAAGAAACCAATAAGGTCAATGAAATCTTCACTTATTATCAGCAGCGTGCTGAACATGCTCAATTCAGAAAAAGCCAAAAAAAGACCAATGAGCTGGAAAGGTTTTTTAAGAATGAAAATGTCCTAGATCCGGCAGATGCTGAGAGATTTGAAGAATGGGCTTCTGATCATTTTCAGCAAGTCCGCGAGCAGGCCAAACTAAAACGCCGGCAGGAAAAGCAGGAACAGGTAGCTGCGATGGCAGAGCAGTCAGTGAAATCTGTATATTTAAAGATTGCTGCCGCGATTCATCCAGATCGTGAAGCGAATGATGTAAAAAAGATTAAAAAGACAGAATTGTTGCAACGTGCCAATGAGGCCTATGCAGAACAGGATTTGTTTGCCTTACTAAAAATGCAGCTTCAGATTGAGCAAGATCGAGATCCTTCGCAAAAGAGTTTAAGTGCAGAGCAACTCAAGTTTTATCAACTGGCTTTGGATGCGCAGAGCCAGAAGTTACAAGAGCAGATCGATACATTGATCAATCGACTGGTCTGGTCATCGAAAACCAGAATTGCAGTAAAAAAAGCAAAGGGAAAAGTTCAAATTGCTGATCTGTATAAGCAGATTGATGAAGATACTTCTACTATAAAGCAGCAGATTAAAGTAGAAAAAGAACGCCTGATGTATATTAAAAAGGTAAGTGGATTAGAGATGTTTTTAAGACATGGGATGCTTTAACTTAATTAGAATTACCTCTCCCTAACCCTTTCCTAGGAGGAGAGGGAACTTCATTGCGTATCAAATGATATATGGAGTTCTGATGGATTCACCCTCTCCCTTTGGGAGAAGGTCGGGGTGAGGGCATTTAAAATTTCTGTTATCCTCAATAAAATAATAAAAACAAAATCTCATGAACAAAAAGCTCGATCCTCAACTACTCATTTTCGCCAAATCCATGCGCCACACCGCCACCGATGCAGAACACCTCATGTGGCAACTGCTTCGTGCCAAACGTTTTATGAATCTGAAATTCCGTCGTCAGCAGGTCATTGAACCGTATATTGTAGATTTTTACTGTCATGAAATTGGCTTGGTCATTGAGTTGGATGGTGGTCAGCATAATACGGAAGATGGTCGGACTTATGATGTCGAACGCACTCAATTTTTAGAGGCTTTGGGTTTAACAGTGGTTCGATATTGGAATTCTGATGTGTTGGGAAGGACGGATGTGGTGTTGGAAGATTTGTGGCGGGTGCGTACTAAATTAAAGCAGACCTCTCCCTAGCCCTCACTTGCGCCTCATTTTAAAGCAGTGCTTTAAAACTTGCTCAGGAGAGGGAACATCCGTTGCGAAATCTATGCAGATATTAAATCAAATCACACTCCCTCTCCCTCTGGGAGAGGGCTGGGGTGAGGGTTAGCCGACTGTAGAATTTCAATTTTATCAATATCTTCTAGAGCATTACGCCATTTAGAATCCTTTTCTATATGACCGCGTAGAATTGCAGAAAATGGATAATGCGATTTTAAACGGTGTCGAATTTTTCTAGCTTGATCGATTTTTTCTTCATCAAGCCAATTATCTAGATTCTTAAAGAATTCACGTCTTAAATCTAAAAACTCACTGTGGACATCAATGATTTTATCTCTCAAATCTTCTTTACTGACTTCTTGAATACCACTATTTGCATTATTGAAACACTTAGCTATCAGCTCTTTAGAAGTTTCAGCTTTAGTGTGATATGAATGACCGTCAGGACAAGCATTGATTACCTCAATATCTTCATCTGGCATTCTGTAATAAGCCTTAATCCATTCTTCAACTAGATGATCTCCGTTACAACAATCCAGCATATCATCGTAGTATTTATTTTTGATTGAATTGCATCTTGAACATGCGTAATAGAGATTGTTCCAATCAAGCTTAAGTGTTTCATCATCTAAATGTGGAATGAAATGTTCAACATTTAGGTTTGGGAAATGCTTCTGTTCACAGATATAGCATTTACTATGGAAATCTTTCTTTAATTGCTTAACAACCACGGGATCTTTGTAGTCCTTCGTAGTCCAATCCGTTGGTCTCGCAGATTTGGATACTTTAAACATCTAAACCCTCCAGTTGATTGTTATCTGCTAGAAGATTGATTCCTTGTAAATATAGGTTTTTTAATTTTTTATCTAAGAGTTTATTTTTTTCTAGTTCACTTAAATTTTTGATAATTGATCTTATATTTTCATAATTTCTTGGATTCTCATTTAAGAGGTCTTTTAGTGTTTTAATTGAATCCATTGTGTCTGCACTTATAGGATTTACGTGGAATAATCCTTTAATCACAGATTCATAAGAATATTGACTCAAATCTTCTTCAAAGAACTCACCTGTTGAGAGGTCGTAGACTACAGTATCGTTATTCGTTGAGGTGATAACAAATGGAGAGTGTGTACTTACAATGAACTGGATTTCAGGAAAAGATTGGCTTAAAAATGGTAAAATCTTCTTCTGAAGCGAAATATGTAAGTGAGCATCTATTTCGTCGATGAGCACGACCCCATTTAATTCATTCGGTAGAATATTTAGTAATCGAGATCTCATTAATAGGTCACTATAAATATCAAATATGGCAGTAAATCCTGACGAAAGTGATTGGAATGTAAACTCTCGATAAGATTGTATTAAGCTGAATTTTCTCAATTTATAATCAAACTTTAATTGAGTTGTTGAATCCTCAAATAAAAACTTCAGATCTTCATCAAATTTTTTAAACCATAAATCTATTTGATCGGCATGATTAGTATCTTGCTCTTCTGATAAGGCGAGCGATTTTTCAATTTTGATATTTAATAAATACTGTTCAAGAAACTGTCCTAACTTTGAAGAATATTCATGTTTTGCTGTATTAATATATTGATTTAAGTCAATTGTATTTGTGGATGCAGTAATTTGTGACTGTCTATGGGCTGGGAAGAAATTAAACGTTACTTTTGATGCTTGAATATTTTCGCTCAAGTTACCAATGCCAGTTACGACCAAATCAATATTTTCATGAGAATTCATGTAGCCTAATTGATTAAAATAATGATCAATCTCATGTATCTGTGAATGTCTGTATTTGAAGTTCTCATCATTTGATAAATTTTGATGTTGGATGATTATATCTTTTAACTCTGTCGCAATTTCTACAAATTTTCTATTTTCAATAATGTTGTAATAATCTGTTTTAACTAATAAATGTTCTAAGTTTGTCAAATACTGTTGGTATATATTGTTAGACGGTAAGTTTGAAGTCTCTGACTTTATTATATTAATAATTTGTTTCTTACATGAATAATGCTGTTGAGGAAAATGAGGAATTTCATGAACTAACTTGTTTAGAACTACACTATTTAATTGATTTAAAAATCTAGTTTTACCAACTCCATTTTTACCAGTGAGAATTAAGTTGCGTCCTTTTAGGTCGATATTTATATCCCGATTAAGGAAGTCTAATTTTGCACTGATTTTTTGAATATATTTCATAATTGTTGAAATCAATAAAGGGCTGAATAATCAGCCCTTTATACACAAATTAGATCAAACTAACAACACATTAAAGCGCCGCAATTTGCTCCATATTCGCTTTAATCTTCGCTAACTGATCCGCAAACTCAGCAAGTTTCACTTTCTCGCCTTCAACCACAGCAGCAGGGGCTTTTGCCACAAAACCTTCATTGCTAAGTTTAGTGGCAATTTGGTCATGCTGCTTTTGAACCTTGTCTAAGTCTTTTTGTAGGCGCCCCAATTCCGCTTTCGGGTCAATTAAACCCTTCATTGGAACAAATACAGACACATGGCCGACTACAGAAGAAGAAGACAATGGTGGTTGTTCACCATCCGCCAAGAAGGTAATGCTCTCAACTTTCGCCAATGCTTTAAACAACGGCTCAATACGAGAAATTTGTGCTTTTTCTGCTTCAGTGGTGTTCTGTAAAAGTACAGGTAATAAGCGTGCATTACCTAGACCCATTTCACCACGAATATTACGCACCGCACCAATCAAACCTTGTAGCCATTGCATATCTGCTTCGGCTTGTTCGTTAATTTTGGCCTCATCTGCAACAGGGTAGTTTGCCAACATAATGGTTTCACCACCCAAGCCAATCATTGGTGCAAGGGTCTGCCAAATTTCTTCCGTCAAGTACGGCATGATTGGGTGAGCAAGACGTAAAGAAGCTTCCATCACCGCAAGCAATACACGACGAACTTCAGCTTTACGCTCTTCAGATACGTTTTCATCATTCAGAACCGGTTTGGTCAGCTCGACATACCAGTCACAGTATTCATTCCAGATAAATTCGTAGATCGCTTGAGCAGCAAGATCAAGACGGTAAGTCGCGAATGCTTGCTGAATCGCTTGTTCTGCTTTTTGCAGACGGCTTACGATCCATTGTTCAGGCAATTCCCACAGATCAGGACGTGCAGTTTGACCAACGGTTTGACCTTCCACGTTCATCATCACGAAACGTGTACCGTTCCAGATTTTGTTGGCGAAGTTACGGTAACCTTCAACACGTTTCATGTCGAACTTGATGTCACGGCCAGTGTTGGCAAGTGCACAGAATGTGAAACGAACCGCGTCAGTACCATAAGCCTGAATACCTTCAGGGAATTCTTTACGGGTAGATTTCTCAATCTTCGCAGCCTGTTTTGGATTCATCAGACCGAAAGTACGTTTTTGTACCAAGGTTTCCAGATCAACACCATCAATCAGGTCTAATGGGTCAAGTACGTTACCCTTAGATTTAGACATCTTCTGACCTTCGCCATCACGTACCAGACCGTGTACATACACAGTTTTGAATGGTACTTGTGGTGTGCCATCTTCATTCTTCATGAAGTGCATGGTCATCATGATCATCCGGGCAACCCAGAAGAAGATGATGTCAAAACCAGTGACCAATACATCAGTCGGGTGGAAAGTATTCAAGAAATAGTTGTCTTTGTCTTTCGCTTCGTCGCCAGTCCAACCTAAAGTTGAGAATGTCCACAAACCAGAAGAGAACCAGGTATCCAGTACATCTTCGTCCTGTTTCAATTCAACTTCAGGTGCAATACCGTGTTTCGCACGAACTTCTTCTTTGTTACGACCGACAAATACATTGCCTTCAGCATCGTACCAGGCCGGAATACGGTGACCCCACCACAATTGACGCGAGATACACCAGTCCTGAATGTTGTTCATCCATGCCATGTACATGTTACTGTACTGCTCAGGAACGAACTTGATACGGCCATCTTTAACCGCTTCAATCGCAGGTTCAGCCAGTGGAGCAATTTTTACATACCATTGGTCTGTCAATAATGGCTCAACGATCACGCCTGAACGGTCACCGCGCGGTGGTTTCAGGGTGTATGGTTGGATCTGATCTAACCAGCCTTCAGCTTCCGCTTGCTCAACCAGTTTTTTACGTGCTTCAAAACGTTCTAAACCGATATAGTCTACAGGCGCAGGGATAGTTTTAGAAATCTGCTCACCGGCTTTTTCGATATATTCAAACTCAGCCAGAACTTCGGCATTTTTGTTGAAGATGTTGATCAGTGCCAGACCACAGCGTTTACCCACTTCATAGTCATTGAAGTCGTGCGCAGGCGTAATTTTCACACAGCCTGTACCGAATTCTTTTTCAACATATTCGTCAGCAACGATGGCAACTGTACGGCCAGTAATTGGCAATACAATATTTTTGCCGACAAGATGTGCATAACGCTCATCTTCAGGGTTGACCGCAACCGCAGTATCACCGAGTAATGTTTCTGGACGAGTGGTGGCAACGACAATATGGTCTTTGCCATCTTGAGTGCGAAGCGATTTATCTTCAAAGAAATATTTGAAGTGCCACAATGAGCTTTGTTCTTCTTTATCAGATTCTACCTCAAGGTCGGACAGGGCAGTTTGCAATTTAGGATCCCAGTTCACCAGACGTTTACCGCGGTAAATCAGGCCTTCTTCATGCAGTTTCACGAACACTTCTTTAACGGCATTGGATAAACCTTCATCCATGGTAAAGCGTTCACGTGACCAGTCTACTGAAGATCCCAGACGACGGATTTGACGGGTGATATTACCGCCAGACTGTTCTTTCCATTCCCAAACTTTTTCGATGAACTTTTCACGGCCCAGATCATGACGGCTTACGCCTTGAGCACCTAACTGACGCTCAACAACCATCTGGGTTGCAATACCCGCATGGTCAGTACCTGGCTGCCATAAGGTATTTTTGCCTGACATACGATTATAACGAGTCAAGGCATCCATGATGGCATTGTTAAAACCATGACCCATGTGCAAGCTACCAGTGACGTTTGGCGGCGGAATCATGATACAGAATGATTCACCTTTTTGAGACGGCTTGAAGTAACCGCGCTCTTCCCAGGTTTGGTACCATTTTTTCTCGATCTCGGTCGGATCGTAGGTCGTAGCAATATTTTGCGCTGAATCAGTCATAGTCTAAACAGATCAAAAGTGGATAAAAAATTGCATCTATTGTAGCAAAAAAATCAAGCCATGCGGCAGCTTAACCAAAAGCAAACTTTCGCCAATTGGCAGCTGCCTGAACTCAACGTATGATAGATTGATAAAACGCGACTCATCGCAGACGATTAAAAAAAGGATAACAAGATGAGCTATAGCATTTCTCTCAAGATTCACCCCGATACCCATCAACGCTTTAAAGACCTGCACTCCCGATTTAATGCTGGCGAACAGGAAAGTCTGGCTAAACTGCTCGGTGAAAATCTGGCCGATATTGCCTGTGAAATTATTGACCAGATTTTTGGTCGTGTGGTGCAACTCTCTAGCTCCCCAGATCAGGAATCTGAAAAAGTCATTCAACAGATTTTAGAAACGACTCGCAAATATATGCCGTGGTCGGTTTCGTTTTTTGGTAATGACCGGCTAATTCCCATGGTGAACTATCTGTACAAGATGACCCATGAAAATGAGGATGGATATTTTGTTCGTTATCCGGTAGAACGCATGCTGATCACGGAACTGTTAGGCTGTGTAGAGCAAATGAAAGGTGGCAATAATCAGTATGTCTCACCGGCATTGAAAGCTTTTATTCAGGTGGTGGATCAGGGCGTGATGCATCTGGTGCGTGAACCGAAAAAGATGCTCAAATTTAATGTGGTGGTGGATAAAAAATTGAATGGTGTGATTCGCCTGACCACACAACTGGGTTATAAACGTTTTGATAAACTTGGTAGCCTCTATGATGCGGATACCATGAGTTATTATTTTGAGCAGTTGCTGGCATTTCTGGAAGATGAAATGCCGCCAGGCACATATTCATATAAAGAGGGTGACAGGATTTAATGGCAAAACTAGAAAATTTACAGGGAAAAGTCGTCTGGATTACCGGAGCATCTTCAGGAATTGGTAAGGCACTGGCCGAAGAATGTGCTGCACAAGGTGCGCAGATAGTATTGACCGCACGACGTTTGGAAGAACTGGAAAAAGTCCGTGCAGGACTGGTGAAACCTGATCAACACATCTCAATCGTAGCCGATATTACTGATGAAAATCAGGTACGCACGGCTTATGAACAGGTGCTGAGTGAGAAAGGCCGCATTGATTGGCTAATCAATAATGCTGGACTCAGTCAGCGTGCCCTGATTCAGGAAACCACCATGCAGACTGAACGCGCCATTATGGAAGTTGATTATTTCTCTCAGGTGTTTTTGACCAAAACGGTTTTACCGACGTTTTTAAAACAGAAATCTGGTCGGATTGCCTTTATTTCCAGTGTGGCCGGTCTACTTGGAACTCAATATCGGGCGTCTTATTCAGCAGCCAAAGGCGCGATTCATATGTGGGCCAACAGCCTGCGCGCTGAAATGGCAGATCAGGGTATTCAGGTATCCGTGATTTTCCCGGGCTTTATTAAAACCAATGTATCTTTTAACGCCTTAAATGGGGAAGGTAAACCTCAGGCCAAGCAGGATGAAGCAATTGAAAACGGTCTGGAACCGGCTGATTTTGCCCGTCAGACTGTAGAAGCATTGAAACGTGGCGAAGAATATATCGTGGTGGGTGGCTCTAAAGAAAAACTAGGTGTTTTAGTTTCACGTCTATCGCCAAAAGTGTTGTATAAGATGATTCGCAAAACTAAGGTGAAATAATCTGCTTGAAAGATCAAGCTGGTTGTCATCGGTTACAGGTTTATTGCTTGATAGAAATAGACCTGTAATCTGAAAATAATGTGCTCATCTTTATGATTTATCTATTTTAAGATTCCTTATTTAGTCTAGTTAAGTCTTCTATTTTTTCTATCTCTTTTGCCCATATCCCATTTTCACAACACAAAACTGCATAAAAGTAGCAAAACCGCCTTCAGTATTCAGTTTTAATAAAAATGATATAAAATATTGAGATGGGAGCATTTGCCATGAAAACGCCGGTACCGGATTACTTGAACCATGTGCTTTCTGCTTGCCATGATAATAAAAAAGGCGCACTGGCAGATTACATTCCTGAACTCGCGTCGGTTAATCCTGACAAGCTCGGACTTGCGTTATCGACCGTAGATGGAACCATCTATTCTGCTGGAGATGATGACGTTGAATTTACCATGCAGTCGCTTTCCAAGCCTTTTGCTTATGCGCTAGCCATTAAAGAAATTGGACTGGCAAAGGTACTTGAAAAAGTCGGCGTAGAACCGTCAGGTGAGGCTTTCAATCAGATTTCGTTGGAAAAAGAACGCAATATTCCTAAAAACCCTATGATTAATTCTGGTGCGATTACCACACATTCTTTGATTCCTGCCAAGAAAACGGTATCACGTGCTGAACAGTTACGCCGTTTTCTTAGTGGACTGGCAGGACGGGAATTGTCTTTTGATGAGCAAGTTTATAATTCGGAAATTAAAACAGCTTTTCGTAACATGTCGATTGGTTACATGCTGCGTACTGTTGGTGTGCTGGATGAAGATCCTAAAGAAATCGTGCATGGCTATATCAAGCAATGCGCCATTAAAGTCACCGTCAAAGATCTGGCCGTGATCACCAGTATCTTGGCTAATGGTGGTGTGCATCCCAAGACAGGAAAACGTATGCTGGATCGGGCTTTAGTCCGGCAATTACTCAGTGTCATGCTGACCTGCGGTATGTACGATGCTGCAGGTGACTGGCTGACGACAGTTGGTATTCCAGCCAAGAGCGGCGTGGCAGGGGGCATTATTGGAGTGCTGCCAGGGCAAGTGGGAATTGCGGTATTTTCCCCAAAAATTGATGAGCATGGTAATAGTGTACGTGGTGTGAAAATTTTTGAAAATCTGTCGCACGATATGGGACTGCATCTCATGGAAGGTACGCCGTCAGCACAGACCATTTTGCAAAGTCGTTACACAGTGGGGAAAAAGAATAACGTCGTGGTTTATGAACTGCGTGGCGTATTGCAGTTTACCGAGTCTGAAATGCTGCTACGGATCTTGCAGGATGAACCTGAAGGTAAAAGTACCATTATTCTCGATTTGACCAATCTCACTTTGATACATGATGTGGGTGCCCGAATGCTATTTGAAGGTGTCGAGCGTTTAAAACAGGATGGACATAAAGTGCTGGTTGTAGACTCAGAAGGTTTGCTGGATAAAGATCAATTAAAGGGTAGAAAAAGGGTGGTGGTGACGGAGGAGTTGGAGAAGTTTTTGGAGAGATTTAAATAAAGGAATGGAATTCCCCTAAATCCCCCTTTTACAAAGGGGGGACTCCATATGGATCAAATAACAATATTAAATTCGCGTGGTTCCTCTCTTTTCTAAAGGGAGGTTAGGAGGGATTTTTAATTATTTAATATGCTCAGCAATATCAGTAAAGATCACACCTAAACCATGCGCACCAGCATCCGGATAACCCAGGCTACGATCACCCACCGTACCGGCACGGCCCATACGCGCTACGATCTCTTTGGTGGATTCTGCACCTTGAACTGCCGCTTGAGCACCTAGAACAAAGTTTTCTTTAAAAGTCTTGTCAGTATTGGCAGACCAAGAATCTGCACATGGAGCCAGAGCATCAATCAGGGTTTTGTCACCAACCACAGCACCACGACCAAATGAACGCTCACCAGTCACTTGAATACCTTTGACCGCAGCTTGCAGCATCTCGGCAAAATCCGCCACGCTTAGAGTTTGTTTACCTTGAATGGCTTTACTTGCTGAACGGAAGGCAGATCCCCAGATTGGACCTGAAGCGCCACCACAATGTTCCATGATGATCATGGAGCAGTTCAGCAGGAAATCATCCATCTGTTCAGCCTGAACCAGTTCATGCCACTGGCGTTTGAGTTGTTTAAAGCCTTTAGCCACACTCATACCAAAGTCACCGTCACCTGCATGGGCATCCAGTTCACAGAAAGGCACTTCATTTTTAATGATGCAGACACTCATCACATCCACAACATAGCGCATGTTCTCGATAGTGAACTGTTCATTGGCAATCACAGCATGTTCAGGATGTGTTTCAACATCTGTATTCACTGTACGGGTAGCCGTTTGACCTTTGGCTGCAAACTCAAATGGCAGTACAGGTGAACCATCCATTTTAAAAGCAGGCGTATTGGCTTCTGCATCCAGATAAGTTTTTAGTTCATCATCCACAGCTAGTAGGGAAACTGATGCACCGGCCATGTCGATACTGGTCATGTAGTTGCCGACAAAGGTACGGTAAATTTTGATGCCTTTACTTGCCAGATGTTCACATACATCGTTATTGAACACATACAATTCTTGCAGTGGAGTCGTGCCAAAGCCATTTACCAGAACAGCCACTTCAGTTAGGTCAGGACGATCCAGAAATAGGTCATCGACAATACGTTGCGCCAGTTCTTTAGACGGCAGGATTTTTTCACGACGGATCCCCGGTTCACCGTGGATACCCACGCCGTATTCCATTTCATCTTCAGCTAAAATGAACGTTGGTGTGCCTTTGGCTGGAACGGTACAAGAGGTAAAGGCAAAACCAAGGCTAATCACATTATTCGCAGCTTTTTGTGCCAGTTCTTTAACACGTGCTAGTTCATACCCTTTAGAGGCAGCAGCACCGGCAATCTTATGCACGAAGATTGTACCGGCAACACCACGACGACCGACAGTGTATAAGCTGTCTTTTACTGCGATGTCATCAGCGACTTTTACGTAATCAACTTTGATGCCATCTTCAGTCGCTAAGGCAGCACCATTCTGGAAGTTCATCATATCGCCAGAATAGTTTTTAATAATCATCAACACGCCTTTGTCAGTCGCCACTTGCTGCAAGGCTTTATAAACCTGAATTTGTGAAGGTGAGGCGAACACGTCCCCACATACAGCAGCATCCAGCATGCCTTGACCGACAAAGCCTGCATGCGCTGGTTCGTGACCGCTACCACCACCACTGATCAGGGCGACATTTTGGTGTTTTTCTTCTCGAGAAATGATTTTATAAGATTCATTAAATGCCAGTTCTGGATGTGCCAGGACAAAGCCTTTGCACATTTCGACAACGATGTTTTCAGCACCGTTCATGAGTTTCTTCATTGGAACACCAAGAGTCATTGATTTGGGAGATAAATTTATTGGTCTATTATTCATGAAAGTGATGAATTTTGCAGACTTAAAAGTGTAAAAACGGGTGGATTTGGGTTGGGTGGTTAGAAAAGGGGCGCATATTTGATAAATTAAATCCCTCCCAACCCCCTTTGAAAAAGGGAGGAGCTGTCACGTAATTTATTTACATGGCGTCTCCCTCTTTGGAACAGAGGGATTAAGGGAGATTCTAAAAAGAGAATAAAAATGAAACCCTATAATAAAAACCTAAAACAAGCCTCGCGTGACTTACGCAACAACCTGACCGATGCTGAAAAGCTGCTATGGTCAAAACTTCGAGGTAAGCAAATATTAGGTTTGCAGTTTTATAGACAGAAGCCAATTTTAAATTACATTGTGGACTTCTACTGTCCTGCTGCCAATTTGGTGATTGAGTGTGATGGTAGTCAGCACTTTACAGATGAAGGTTTGGAAGCAGATCGGATGAGGGATGATGCTCTGGCTCAACTTGGATTGAAGGTGTTTAGGTTTGATAATGGGCAATTGGTGGAGCAATTGGATAGTGTGGTGGAAGTGATTTATCAGTATTGTTTGAATCAGTTAGCTACTGAATCCCCCTAAATCCCCCTTTTACAAAGGGGGACTTGCCATGAATTTGATCGCGGTTTTGGATTCGTGTGGTTCCTCCCTTTTTAAAGCGAGGTTAGGAGGGGGTTAAGCAAGCTTTTCAATTGGCTGAACACAATTATCATTTTCTGTTTCTGTTTCTGTTTCTGTTTCTGTTTCTGTTTCTGTTTCTGTTTCTGTTTCTGTTTCGATACTTTCTATATAGGAGGGTTGTTTACCGAAAATTTCAATAAATGCTTCTGTAAAATATTCAGTCTCACGAAAATTTCTAAAACATGGCCATTCTAAAAAAGATACTTCAGATATTTCTTCAGATTTACCTGCTTTAATCATATATTTTTTTGCTAATTCGAAATCTTCATTAAGTACAGCTACGCAAAGTTGATATGATGTATTGCAGGCAGACCAATCCTCTGTATCAAGAATTTTTGTGTAATTTTTTCCACTAAACTTATAAGAAATAGCTCTATTGATAACAAAAACTAATCTTTGACTTTCTGAACTCCATTTTTTTAAAACACAACATGCGAAATCCAATAATATTGATGCTAATTCATATTCTTCATTAGACCTCTTGCGAAAGTCGTTATTGCAAGTTCATCCGATTTACCAGTGCAGCGATTAAGTTAATGCGTAAACCGAATCTTTTCCGTCTATTTCGATAGCGTTCACTTAATATTCTAAATGTTTTCAATTGACTATTAATATGTTCGATCACAACTCGTATTTTTCCAATCATTTTATTGTACTTTTTCTCAACATCAAATAAGGGTAAATTCTTCTTTTTCTTTATTGGCATCAATAATTTAAAGCCATCTTGCTCTAATCCGTAGTACCCTAAATCGGTCATAACATATTTACAATGTTTGAATTTTTTAACCGTTCTTCTTGCCAATTTAATGTCATGCTGACTGCCATTCGATATATCTAGCCCTATGATTTGTTTGCTGTTCGGATGATAGATCACTTGTGCTTTTAGCGTATGTTTCTTCTTTTTACCACTGTAGAACTTACTCTGATTTTTTTTTCGGACGTTCTATTGAACATTCTGTCGCATCAATAATGACCCAGTTAAACTGTTCGTCTGCTGTGGTAATGCTTCGTTTTGGCAGAGTAAACCGTCTTGATTTCATCAATGCATCTTCAACCTTTTTAATGGTTCGATTCACATTACTTTCAGCGATATGGTAATTTGCAGCCAACTCCAATTGAGTGCTGTAATTCCGTAAGTAATTGAGTGTTAATAATAATTGATCCTCTATAGCTAAAGTATGAGGACGCCCAGATTTCTTTTTAAGTGATTCTACTTCTTTTAAAACTTCGATCATTTCACTAAAAACTGGTCGAGGTACACCAACCAAGCGCTGGAATTCAGAATCTGAAAAACGATTTAATTTCTGATATCTCATGAAATTTAGATTGAGGTGGTTTTTACTTTCGCAAGAGGTCTATTAATTAAAAGTTCATAAGTGATATCACCTAGACTATTGTCAGCACTTTCAATATCCTTAGGAAATAATTTTCTCCATAATACTTGGGTCAATTTTACAGGAATTTCAAATAGGGTTTGATAAACAGAATCGATATATTTTTTATCTGCGTCAAGCTTAGTATCAATTTTAATATTTGAATCTAGAGGATAATTTACTTTATTGCAGTTTTTTAGATATTGTTCCGAAACAATTCCATTACAGTGAACAAACAGGTTTCTACGTTCTGTTAATTCTATAAAGCTAGGCCAAGAATTTAATCCATTTGTTAATTGTAAATTATATTTATTTTGCATCCATTCGAATTGTTTTGAATGGCTATCGCGCAACAAATTTTCGACCTCTTGACTGATAATTTTGTTACGAGCTTCTTCGATGCTATTAAGGGATTGCAGTTCTTCAAAAGTTATGGTTTTTTGCTCTGTTTTAAGTAATTCAGGTTTATGCTTAAGAATATAGTTATTTAATTGACCTAAAAATGCATCATATTCAGAAACAAAAGTTACCAAAAATGATTTGGGTAAGATTTCTAAAGCTAGTTGAGCCCTCTTTCTTTCAGTGCTTAATCTATGTATAAGGCGAGCATGTTTATAATTAATCTCAAAAGCATGGCTTCCATCTTCTTCTGTGATACGTGTTCCAAATTCTTCAATTTTTTCATTAAAATTTTTGTTTGAATTATCAAAATTTTGAAATGCAGAATGCATTTGAAATGGGATGATTTTGTTTAATGCAACAATTTTATGAAGATATTCATCAATGATTTTATGTAAATCAATTTTGTCCATAATTTTAATTCTTGAATGAATTTTGATCTAATTGTGTTTGATAGTAAGAAAATTAATCAGAAAAATCAAAAAATATTAAGTGATTTTTTAACTTCCCTTTAAAAAGGGAGGAGCTGTTATGTAATTAAATTAATACGTGAAAGTCCCCCTTTGGAGAAGAGGAATTTAGGGGGATTCAAAGATTCAAAACAAAAAATCCCCTCACTCGAGGGGATTTTTCATATTCGATACGAATGGATTCTTCCCCCTTTATCAAAGGTGAGAAGCATCGCTTCGCAAGGAGGGGGATTAAACCACAGAATCATCCAAATTCGGTGCTAACCAACGTTTCGCTTCATCCAAGGTCCAACCTTTACGCTTCGCATAATCTTCTAACTGATCGCCAGAGATTTTACCTACATTAAAGTATTCAGTTTCAGGGTTTGCATAATAGAAACCGCTGACAGATGAAGGTGGCCACATTGCAAAGCTCGAAGTCAGGTAAGTACCCATCTTCTCTGTCGTACCTAACCAGTCAAACAATGGCGCTTTTTCAGAATGTTCAGGACAAGCAGGGTAGCCCGGTGCAGGACGAATACCGACATACTTTTCTTTAATCAAATCTTCATTTGAAAGCTGTTCATCTGCTTGATAGCCCCAGAACTCTTTACGAATACGTTCGTGTAAATGCTCTGCAAATGCTTCTGCAAAACGGTCACCCAAGGCCTGAACCATAATCGCGTTATAGTCATCGCCTTTGGCTTTATATTCCTGAGACAGCTCTTCCGCACCGAAGATCGAAACGGTAAAGCCGCCAAGGTAATCCTGAGCTACATCTTTCGGTGCAATAAAGTCAGCCAAAGAGTAATTCGCTTTACCAGTGACTTTGTCAGACTGCTGACGTAAGTGCTCGAAGGTATGCGTTACATTGCCAGCTTCATCAGTCACAGCAACCGTATCTGAACCGGTACGATTTGCAGGGTAGATGCTGAACGTTGCACGCGCATCGAAACGTTTATTGTCGATAATATCTTTCAACATTGCTTGTGCTTGTGCATACAGATCACGTGCTGCTTCACCAACGACTTCATCTTCAAGGATTTTCGGGAATTTGCCTGCAAGACTCCATGAGATAAAGAACGGCGTCCAGTCAAAGTATTCCACCAAGGTTTCTAATGGATAGTTGGTGAACGTCTGTGAACCAATGAAGTTTGGCTTAAATGGTGCATTCTGGTCGAAGTCGATTTTGAAACCATTTTCAACCGATTCAGCATAAGACAGCTTCGCAGCTTTTGGCTGTTTGTTGGCAAGACGGGTACGGATTTTTTCATAATCCGCTGCATAGTCTGCTGCCAGTTTTGGCTTCATTTCCGCAGATAGCAGTTGAGTTGCCACACCTACAGCACGAGATGCATCAGCTGTGTAGTACACGCCATCATTCTGGTATTGAGGGGCAATTTTCACAGCAGTATGTGCTTTAGAAGTCGTCGCGCCACCAATCATCAATGGAATGTTAAAGCCTTTACGCTGCATTTCTTTGGCAACAAACACCATCTCGTCTAGTGAAGGGGTGATCAGGCCAGACAAACCAATGATGTCAACTTTTTCATCAATCGCAGTTTGTAGAATTTTTTCACATGGCACCATGACACCAAGATCGACCACGTCATAACCGTTACAGCCCAGTACCACGCCAACGATATTCTTACCGATGTCATGTACGTCGCCTTTTACGGTCGCCACCAGGATTTTACCTTTGGCTTCGCCTTGAGTTTTTTCTGCTTCGATGTACGGGTTCAACCAAGCCACGGCCTGTTTCATCACACGTGCAGATTTCACCACCTGTGGCAGGAACATTTTACCGGCACCGAACAGGTCACCGACCACGTTCATACCGGCCATTAATGGGCCTTCGATCACATCGAGGGGACGAACGGCTTTCAGACGAGCTTCTTCAGTATCCTGGTCAATATAAGTGGTAATACCTTTGACCAGTGCATATTCAAGACGTTTTTCAACCGGTTCATTACGCCATTCAAGACTTTCTTCAGCTTTTTGTGCACCACCTTGACCACGATATTTTTCAGCAATTTCCAGCAATTTTTCAGTTGCTTCGTTACCGCTTTCACCCTGGTTACGGTTCAGGATGACATCTTCAACGGCTGCTTTCAGTTCTTTGTCGATGTCATCATAAATCGCAAGCTGGCCGGCATTCACGATCCCCATGGTCAAGCCTTTCTGGATCGCGTGATACAGAAACACTGCATGGATCGCTTCACGTACCGGCTCATTCCCACGGAAGGAGAAGGATACGTTTGAGATACCACCAGAGATCATCGCATTTGGCAGGTTCTGTTTGATCCAGCCAGTCGCTTCGATGAAATCAACTGCGTAGTTGTTATGTTCTTCAATACCGGTTGCTACCGCAAACACGTTTGGGTCAAAGATGATATCTTCAGACGGGAAGCCAACCTCATTCACCAGCACGTCATAAGAACGCTTACAGATTTCTTTTTTGCGTTCCGCAGTATCAGCCTGACCATTTTCATCAAATGCCATCACGATCACCGCAGCACCGTACTGACGGCAGAGGCGGGCACGTTCTACAAACTCGTCATAACCTTCTTTCAGGGAAATCGAGTTAACAACTGCTTTACCTTGGACGCATTTCAGACCAGCTTCAATGATTTCCCATTTAGATGAGTCAATCATGATTGGCACACGAGAGATATCAGGTTCAGATGCGACCAGATTCAGGAAGTGCACCATCGCACCTTCTGAATCCAACATGCCTTCATCCATGTTGATGTCGATGATCTGTGCACCGGCTTCAACCTGTTGACGCGCAACATCTAAAGCTTCGGCAAAGTTCTCTTCTTTGATCAGACGCAGGAATTTTTTCGAACCAGTGACGTTGGTACGTTCACCGACGTTAACGAACAATGAATCTTTAGTGATGTTAAATGGTTCCAAACCACTTAAACGGCATGCAGGCTCAATTTCTGGCACTTTACGCGGCGCAATACCTTCAACGGCTTGAGCAATCGCACGGATGTGATCTGGTGTCGTACCACAACAACCACCAGTGATGTTGATCAGACCACTTTCCGCAAATTCTTTAATGAAAGCTGCAGTTTCTTCTGGAGTTTCATCATAACCACCGAAAGCATTTGGTAAGCCGGCATTCGGATGTGCTGAAACAAAGGTATCAGCAACGTCAGATACAGTTTTTACGTGTGGACGCATGGCATCTGCACCTAGAGCACAGTTAAAACCAATCGAAATTGGTTCTGCATGACGCATCGAGTTCCAGAACGCTTCTGCAGTTTGACCAGTCAGGGTACGACCAGACGCATCGGTAATCGTACCGGAAATCATGATTGGCAATTCAGTGCCAAGTTCTTTAAACACTTCCTGCACTGCAAAGATCGCAGCTTTGGCATTTAAAGTATCGAACACAGTTTCGATCAGGATGATATCGACACCACCCTCAATCAAGGCCTTGGTTGATTCGATGTAATTCACTTTCAATTCGTCAAAAGTGATATTACGGAAGGCAGGGTCATTTACATTTGGAGAAATAGAAGTGGTTCGTGATGTCGGTCCAATCACACCTGCAACAAAACGTGGTTTTTCCGGCGTTGAATATTTTGCACAAGCTTCTTTAGCCAGACGCGCCGCTTCACGGTTGATCTCAGGAACCAGATCTTCCATGTGATAGTCAGACATTGAAACACGGGTACCATTAAAGGTATTGGTTTCAATAATATCGGCACCAGCTTCAAGATATGCTTCATGAATGCCTTGAATAATCTGAGGCTGAGTCAGCACAAGTAAGTCGTTATTGCCTTTAAGGTCGTATGCCCAATCAGCAAAACGCTCACCACGATAATCGGCTTCTTCCAATTTATGGCGTTGGATCATGGTACCCATCGCACCATCGATAATTAAAATTCTCTTGGCAAGAAGTTCTTTTAGGGTGGCAAGTGTGGACATTCAAACTTTCTCAGTAAGCATCAAAAACGGCAATAATCTTAACAGATTAGTGCGCAGTTTTCTGTAACGCTTATACAGAATGCTGGATATGCTTGATATGAAAATTTGATAAAGAAACTCAAGCCGGTATAGAAAGTTGAAAACAGATGGAAATCTGGAAATTAAAGTTCTTGATAAAAGCGTGCGACTGGAAAATAAAATGTAAGCAGCTTTCATCAGAGTGTCATATAACAAAGCTAATCTTTAATCAAATATGACAGGCTCGGAAATATGACAGCCGGGTAGGAATGATCAGATATATTGCAAAACATGAATAAAGCTGGGCGATTCAAGCGTTTTATTTTTAATAAATAATTGATTATATTTGTATATTTTTAAAATTTAGAGCATGTGGTTACAGGATAAACGGCAACGAGAAAGTCTAAAAAACTGGTTTATATGACAGCACTTTGTCATATAATTGTCACAATTTAATTGAACAATATGGGGATTCTTGAATCCTCTATTCCTGCTTGCATGAATTCTAATCAAACTCCCTTAGGTTCAGCACAACAGTCGCCTTCTGATAAGCCGGCCAATGTTCATGTGCCAACACCGAAATTTTTTATGCCGGTGTTTCTGACTCTAATTATCTCCACGCTGATCTATATCGGCTTCCAATTGACCTCAGATTTAGCTCATATTCCACCGATCGGTCTGTATTCAATGATTCTTTTAGGCACGGCGTTATTCATTGCGCTGGGCTTTGAATTCGTCAACGGTTTCCACGACACGGCCAATGCGGTTGCCACCGTGATTTATACCAATGCATTATCTGCACCGGTTGCAGTCATGTGGGCAGGTTTCTGTAATTTCCTTGGGGTAATGGTGGCCAGTGGTGCTGTTGCATACGGAATCATTGCATTATTGCCTGTCGAACTGATCATGAATGTCGGCACAGGTGCCGGTTTTGCCATGGTCTTTGCCATGCTGATCGCTGCGATTCTCTGGAATCTGGGCACCTGGTTTCTTGGCATTCCTGCTTCCAGTTCACATACCCTGATCGGTTCGATTCTGGGTGTAGGCATCATGAACTACCTGCTAAATTCAGGTGGTGGTGCTTCCGGTGTGGATATGGAGCAGGTGCTGAAAGTCGGTAAAGCATTGCTGTTCTCACCTTTGATCGGTTTTGCTTTTGCTGGAGTGCTATTTCTGCTGGTGAAAAAGATCTTCAGAAAGCAGCTTGAACTGTTCAAGCCACCTGAAGGGAACAAGCCACCGCCACCGCTGATTCGTGCCATTCTGATCTTTACCTGTACAGGTGTAAGCTTCGCGCACGGTTCAAACGATGGTCAAAAAGGTATGGGTCTGATCATGCTGATCCTGATCGGCTGTGTACCTTTGGCATATTCACTGAACAAAAATCTGGATGCAGCTCATATCCAGTCTTTTGGCCAGTTGTCTGCGCAAACGGCTGATGCGATTTATCCGCAGCATGAAGATATTCCGGATGAGAAGGCTCGTGCCATCATTACCACATACATTCAAACTAAAGAATTGAATGCTGAGGTTGTTCCTGCACTGGCAAGCTTGACGGATCACTTGGGTGATAAAGTCGGTAGCTACAGCAATATTAAAGATGTCCCAGAAACGCAAGTTTCAGAATTCCGTAATGATATGTACCTGAGCACCACAGCGTTTAAACGTCTGGATAAAGCAGAAGCTTTACCGGCAATGAGCGAGGCTCAGGAAAAAACCGTCGACGAATACCGTGACAATCTGGATTCATTCCTGCAATACATTCCGACCTGGGTAAAAGTCGCAACAGCCTTGGCACTTGGTCTGGGAACGATGGTCGGCTGGAAACGAATTGTCGTGACGGTTGGTGAACGGATCGGTAAAGAACATATGACTTATGGTCAGGGCATGTCTGCTGAGTTGGTTGCCATGTCTACAATTGCAGCTGCTGATGGCTTTGGTATGCCGGTTTCTACTACTCACGTTCTGAACTCTGCGGTTGCAGGTACCATGGTGGCGAATAAGTCTGGCTTGAACTTCAAAATGGTGAAATCGATTCTGTCTGCTTGGGTATTCACCTTGCCAGCAACGATCTGTTTATCAGGTGGTTTGTACTGGATTCTATTGAAAGTGTTCTAAGAAATTCGATGTAAAAAACGCTGCTTAGGCAGCGTTTTTTTATGGGTGCTAGAAAAGTTTTAGCCTTAAGAAATAGCGATTTTCTTTCTGAAAATAAGAGACTTTTTATTATCTCATGGCTTTTAGAAATATAAGGGATGATGCTCCCTCTCCCTATGGGATGAGTAGCATTGCTGCGCAAGGGGGTGAGGGTAATCAGAAGGGTAAAAGTACTTTCAATAGAGAGATTAATAGCTAATTTCAACTAAATGTAAAAAATGAGTATTTCTTAGCCTTACTTTTGAAAGATGAGAAGTGCACTTCGCAAGGTAACAAAACTCTTTTGTTAGGCTGATGATACTTCCTGAGTATCTTTACAAGCACTGCTTGTGAAAGATACGCAAGACAGCCTAACGGCGACATCCATGTCGCCTGACCAATAAAATTGATTTCATCTTTATTTCAGAAAAAATTACTTCTTCAACTTACCCAACAATCCCTTCGGCAGTTTATCCGTTGCAAAACCATAAAGCGCGGCAAATGGTAGAGCAGTACGTGCCAGATAAGCCACACGCCATAAACCGCCATGATTTGCGCCTGACATCATCAATTCAAGTGGGTGATTGAGTTGTACATCAGGATTTGCAACAGACTCAGAGTTGCGTAAGTCATGAATCCACAGGGCTGCCATAATCGCATTAGTGGTTTCAGGTGCAAACGCTTCTACATCAAACAGGCTGGCACCATTAAACGCAGCTTTCAGCAGTGGATTCTTGGTCACTGAATAAGTCGTTGTTGAAGGAGCGATATTGATGCTCACTTGCTGCCCGCTGGCACGAGCCAATGTTGCACGCCATTGCTGGATGCGTTTAGCCAGTGCATAGTTTGGACCTTGCTCAACGACCAGACAGTCGCAAACACCATAGGACTTGTCGCCAACCTTAAACAGATCCTGCTTATTTTTCTGGAAAAAATGCTTGCGTGAAATCAGTGAAATGCCTTTGGTTAAAGTACTTTCCAGTTTCGATAACTGCTGGTATTTGCTTTGTGAAGCCTGAATCACTTCTTCTGGAACTGCATATACATCCGTCGGGGTGCACATATACATCAGGCTGGTATTGGCTTTCTGCTCACTGACATATTTCATAATGGCATCCATTGCCATAGAAACACGGACGTGCTTTTCACCGTCCAGATAAGCAATTGCCGCGAGATCCAGATCCTGTTTGAACTGAATCAGCCATTGGGCAATTTCAGGAATCTGGGTGAGCAGGTTAGCCCCTAGTTTTTCTTTTAAAACTTCCAGTGAAGTATCAGTTGGCAGCGCTTCAACTGATGGTGCATATAAAGTGGCGTTGCCTTGACTAACCGTATCTAAAATCTTGCCCCACACCCGGGTATTCGGTAGATCGATCGCGACGATATTGGCTTTCCATTTCGACAGCCAGATCAATGGACCTGCTTCAGAAGCGGCACCTAATAGAACAGTGGTACGATCGGATAGGTCAAACCATTCCGGATGGGCAATACATTCACGTAGCACATTGGCATGACTAGGTTCGACGATACCACGATTTTCCCAAGACTGGATTTGATCCAGTAATGCTTGTCCTTGCAGCTTTTTGCCATGGTAAGGCACATACCATTCTGGAGCTTTTTCAGACTGGCCTTTCAGCTGGAAAGTATTCAGGTTCTGCGCAGGCAGAGACATCACATCTTTTAGTAGATGCTTCTGGCCATCACGATAAAACTCAAAGCTAGCATGTGCGGTTTCCAGACCTTGCTTGGCAATACTCAATGCTGCACCCGCAGAGCGTAATCCACCTTCAACCAGATGTTTAAAGTGTAGTGGATATTGCTTACGCCAGTTCTTTTCTTGTTGTGCTGCAGTAGCATGTACAGGATCGACTGCGCCTAAGGCTTCAGAAATAATGTTACGGCCGATTTTCGATGTGCTTGGTTTTTGTTGTGAAGCAGAAATGGGAAATTGAAGACCGTCTAGGGAAGTGGACATGCAAAATATCTCGCGACTTACAGCAATTAATATACAGATGTATACATTATCGCTGCTAAGTTGCTTCTTGGGTTGGCATTAAATTCCAGTCTTGAGCGTTAATTTATTACGAGATGTTTCAAGGAAAAAGGAAGCTCGAAACTTCCTTTTTAGTAATGGATTAAAAATTAATTCGCTGTGCCTTTGATCAGTTCTTTCAACATGAAAGCGGTATTGTCCAAACCCGCACCAGTGATATACCAAGCATCAGCATTCACATAGATCACTTTTTTCTCTGCCAAGGCTTTGGCATTTTTTAGGGCAGGGTGTTTCTGAATATTATCCTGAGCGGTGTATTTCTGGGTATTCACTGCACCACGATCCAGGACAATGATGTAATCCGGATTCTTCTCAACGGCTGTTGTAATACGCTGAACATTTTTCTCCGCTGCTTTCAATGCTTCCGGAGAGCCTACTTCTGGACGGGGTGCATTTGACTGTTCAGAGGGGTCCAATACCGGTTTAAAACCTGCTAATTCATAAACAAAGCCAAAACGGTCATTTTCTGCATGTGGCATAAAATTTTCACCGACTGCAAACAGCATCAGTGCAGTTTTGCCTTCAGTCTGCTTTTTCAGTTGTTGCTGCAGCGTTGCGATTTTACTAAGCTTTTCAGTAGCAATGTTCTCTTTACCAAATGCACGTGCCAAGACATGGGCACGTTCCGTCAGATCGGCAATATATTGGCTAGTATCTGGAGAAAGATCTAAAGTCGGAGCAATACCTTTAACAGCCTCTGCTTTAGAAGCCGAACGGCCACCGACAATAATCAGGTCAGGTTTAGCAGTTTTTAGTACATTGAGATCCGGTTCGAACAGTGAACCAGCTTTGGTGAATTTGCCCTGCTGGTATTTGCTTAAATTGCCTGCAAAGCTTGCTGCAGGCACCAGCTGAGCTTCAAGCCCTAGTGCATTCAAGATATCCAGTGCAGATAGGTCATATACTGCGATCTTTTTCGGAGCTTTTTTAAGTTGAATATTTTGGTCTTTATAGTCGAAAGTGACCTGTGCAGAAACTGTAAAAGAAGTTGTCAGTCCTAATATTGTGGCAAGTGCTAAAGTCTTAAATTTCATGTTTATTCCTTTAAATTCGCGACAAGATTAGCATAATTTATAGAAATGAAAATCATTTACATATGTGAATAATTAAAAAAGGGATAATGGCTATCCCTTAATCATTCAAAACTTTAGAAGGGAATTTGAGTCAGTTTATTCAGGAAATGCGGAATAAGTCGTGGTTCCAGAATAATCGTCATCACCACACCATAAGCCGCACCCCACAGATGGGCACTGTGATTGATATTGCTGTTGCCGCGTTTGCCCGACCAGATACTATAGGCCACATATAAAACAGCAAAAATAATCGCAGGGACTGGAATAAAGAACACGAAAATCAGCTTCCATGGTTCAAACAGAATATAAGCGAACAGAACCGCGGATACTGCACCGGAAGCACCCAAGCTGGCCCAGCGCGCATCATTTTTATGTTTCAGATAACTTGGCAAAATCGCTGCAACCAGACCACCAAGATAAAACAGAATAAAGCCCAGATCATATAAATACTGGCGATAAAAACTTTCAATAATGCTGCCAAAAAAGAACAGCGTGATCATATTGAACAGTAAATGCGTGCCATCTGCATGGATAAAACCATGGGTAATGAAACGGTCATATTGACCACGTTGCATCGCAGGCGGCCAGAAAATCAGACGATTCATTACCGTTTCTTTTGAAAAAGCAATAAAAGAAACAATACAGGTGATCAGAATAATAGTGACGGTATGATTAAAAGGTAAATCAAGCATATAAGTAATTCTGGTTCTATCTATTTGACAATGATCATGCCATTAAAACAAATCTAAAGTGCGACTTTTATAATAAATCCGACAATTTTGGTTGAATTTTTATAATTACCCCGCATCTTCAGTTAAAATAGCAGCTTCAGCTTGAGGAAATTATTGTTATGTCGACTGAGAACAGCAACACTCCGGTTGCAGAAGAAATTCCAAATCTTTTGATTACACCGACAGCACAAGAGTATTTAAAGGATCTATTGGACAAACAGAATACACCAGGTATTGGCGTACGTGTGTTTGTAGAAAATCCGGGTACACCGCGCGCTGAATGTTGCATGGCTTATAGTGCACCTGATGAGGTTGTACCTACAGACTATAAGCAGGAATATCCAGATTTTCCGGCCTATATAGACTCTCCGTCAATTCCATACTTGCTAGATGCAGTTATTGACTACAATAAAGACCGTTTTGGTGGTCAGCTGACTTTCCGTGCACCAAATTCTAAAGTGCCACGTGTGGGTCCTGATGCCTCTGTAGAAGAACGTATTACTTATGTGCTTCAGTCAGAAATTAACCCAGGTCTGGCAGGTCATGGTGGTAACTGTGCACTGGTTGAAGTGGTTGAAGATCCTGAGCATGGCTTAACTGCGGTTCTTAAATTCGGTGGTGGTTGCCAAGGCTGTTCAGCAATTGATGTGACTTTAAAACAAGGCGTTGAAACAACCTTGAAACAGCACATTCCTGAGTTGGCACGTGTCGTTGACCAGACTGACCATACCCAAGCTGAAGGTGCTTATTTCAAATAAGTTTCTAATAAAATTTAGCTTGTAAGAAATACCTCGAATGATCGGGGTATTTTTTTATTTGTATTTGATAGTGATAATAATTATCAATATTGATTGTATTTGTAATTAATTTTGTTACAATGCGTCACAATTCCAGCAATATTTCTTCATAAATCAACTTTTGGGGCACCTTCGAATATGAGTAAGCTGTTTATGAAATCAACTTTGGCCTTTGCAGTGCTTTCAGCATTAGCTGTTTCAGTACAAGCACAAGACCAGGTAACTGAAGAACAAAAAGCAGCATTACAGACTGAAGCTACTAAATTGCAGACCATTGTGGTAACCACAGCGGGCGGTTTTGAACAAAATATTGCAGATGCACCTGCTTCTATTTCAGTCATTACCGCGGAAGAATTACAAAAAAAATCATATACAGATGTAATTGATGCTGTAAAAAATATGCCAGGTGTTTCTGTACAAGGCGGTGGCAATAATAAAGAGATTACAATCCGAGGTATGGGTGCAACCTACACGAAATACCTTGTTGATGGCAGACCAATTAGTGCCGGTAGAGCAGTGAATGGTAATGGTACAGATGGTGGGAAAATTGGTGCATATTTACCACCAATTGACATGATTGAACGGATCGAAGTCGTACGTGGTCCAATGTCATCACTTTATGGTTCAGATGCTATGGGGGGGGTAATTAACATTATTACTAAAAAAGCGTCTGCTAGTAATTGGCATGGAAGTATTTCTCCTGAATATACGAAGTCTGATAATGATTATGCAAATGATAGTTATGGCGTCAGCATGTATGTCACAGGCCCATTAATTCAAGATAAATTATCTTTAAGTATAGATGGTAACTTCCAGGGGAATGACGAAAGTGACTTTGTCGGTGGAGAAGGGCAAAAATCTGGTTCAAGTGAGTCTGAGAAGAAAGTTAGAAAGCTCGGTACTGAACTGGTTTGGAATGTCGATGAACATAACGATATTGGTTTGAGATATGATTTTACAGGGCAGCAGTACACCACAACACTGGGTAAAAGTGTGGATGTTGCCACTCAAGCCTCTATCAATGAAAATGAGAAAAATCTATATACCTTAACGCATAAAGCACGTTACGATAATTTTACCCTTGATTCATACTATCAAGATGAAACAACTAAAAAAGTTTATAGTGGTGCCGTTGCTGACGAAAAAAATGAAGAATTAAAAGTCTTTAATACACAAGGCTCATTCTTTTTGGGTAACCATGCATTAACAGTGGGTGGTCAATATCAAAAAGAAAAAATCACTGATACCACAAATGGTCTAGCCGATATTACTGGGGTCACTTCACTCGACCGTTGGTTATTTGCTTTATATGCAGAAAATGAGTGGAGCATTACCGATGATTTCGCTTTAACTGTGGGCGCCCGCTACAATAAAGATGAATACTTTGGTGGTGAAATTACACCGCGTGTCTATGGTGTTTATCATTTAACAGATGCTATAACTTTGAAAGGTGGTGTAAGTACAGGCTATAAGCAAGCAACGATTAGCCAAATTTCAGAAGGTTTTGGTAGCAGAACAGGAAAAGGCAGTGCTGTCATCATTGGTAACCCTGATTTGTCTCCAGAAAAAAGCACGAGCTATGAATTCGGATTTAACTATTCGGCTCCTGAACTTGGCTTAACAAGCAGTTTAATGGTCTTTAAATCTGATTTTAAAGATAAAATTGTTGAAGATCGTTTATGTGACACGCCAGGGACAACAAATAGTTCTCCTGTAGAAGAATGGAAATGTTCGGCAAATGGCAAGCCATATCGATTTGTTAGCCAAATGAAAAACGTTTCCGATGCAGAAATGAAAGGTGCTGAATTCACATTAGACTATGATGTACTGGATAATCTTCACGCGAGTACAAGTTATACTTATACAAAAACTGAGCAAAAAAGTGGCGAATTTAAAGGCCAGCCTTTGAATAAAATGCCAAAACATATGCTGAATGTCGGTCTGAATTATGATGTTTCAGATACCTGGACGACCTGGCTGGACTATAATTACCGTGGCAAAACCAGTGATTATTTAAGCCGTACTTCTATGGATAATGGGACACCGGGATATGGTACTTTTGATGCCGGTGCAGTCTTTAAAGCGACAGATAACTTAAGTTTGACTGCTGGTATTTATAACATTGCCAATAAAGAAATTACCAATGGCGATTATGACATTGTACTTGATGGTCGTAGATACACCGTGGGTATGAATATCAAATTCTAATTCATAGATATGAAAAAGCCGCTCTCGAGCGGCTTTTTTTAGTCTTCAATCTTTAAAATTTTTAAGGTATTTTCAGCATAATAGAATTTTTCTAGATAGGCACGGGCACGTTCACGCAAATAGCCCTGATGAATCATCTGCTGAATTATCGGTGTTAGCAATTCATTCAGCTCATATTGAATCAACGATTCATCAATATTCAGATCTCGTAATAACTGATCAAATGTATGTTCCTGATTGCGTACATACCAGGTATAAATCCCGTCATGCAGTTCCTGCTGTATATATTCCGTCTGGCGCATATGATCCCAGATTTCGTGCCCCAAACTTACCGTCTGGTTCAGATCCTGGGTTTCAATATAGTTCTTGAGCACGGACAGCGGCATGTCTTTGATCTTATGCCAAAGATTGGCCTGAAAATGATAAAGCTTGTCATCATCAAAGTGCTGGTTCAGCACATGCTCACTCATTTGGCTAAGTTTTAAAATATTTTTTTGCAAATAACGGGCAACTGTATTGTCCAGACTGGAATCTGTAACATTTTCCAGAACAGATTTTCCCATTTTCATGAAGCGGGAAACGCCCGGAACACTCTTGGCAATCACAGAATTATCCAGATAATCCTGAATCGAATGCTGGATCAGTTGCGTAATCATGGCTGAAAAAGCAGGATTATTCACCACCGCTTTGATCAGGCGCTGACGATGACCACTTTTACTGGCCACATATTGTGCAATTTTATCAATGGTCAGTACCGGAATGACATCTGCAATTTTGGTCGTATCATTGGCTGGATGAACCAGTGCGAACCGGATATGTTCGGCAATCTGCTCAATCAGAAAAGAACTGGCAGCAGTATCAAGAATCTGCTTTTGTAGTAGCTGATTGATCAGTTCACAGCTCCACAGATCTTTAAGCGTCTGCTTGCGCAACCAGATATAAAACTCGTGAAACTCGCTTTGAATGGTTTCAGATTGAGAAAATACCTGATCAAGAAAATCAAGTTGAGCATCAATCAACTGCTCAATCATCGGATGTTTCTGCATAACTTCTCTGAAACTTAATTAAAAGGAATGAGTTTATCAGCTAGTGGATTTTTTAGGGTCTGTGTCTTGGCCAGGAAAGGCAAATAATGTTGGGCGACCTGTTTTTCTGCTTCCAGAATCGGCATATGACCAACATTATTTAAAATCACCGGAGTTTCAGCACGTTTTAATAAAGAATATAACTCTTTCACCACTTCGACATTAATAATCCGGTCCTGTTTTCCCCATAGAATCAAGGTAGGCGCTTCCACTGTACGGGTCAGACGGGCAAAGGTATCAGGCGTATACAACCGGTTAAGCATTACCACCTGATCAATCGATTTGCTGGTTTGTTCGGAACGGGCAATCAACAGTTTTTCCTGCGCATGTCTTAACTGGTAAGGCATCGCTGGCGGATTCTGCATTAGCTGTTTGGAGACATCTTCCAGATCACCAGGTTTACTGACAATCAGGTCTTTGAGTGCATGCGGGTCTTTGGTATAAGGCGTATTTCCCATTTTATAGATGCCGGCACTATTCACTAGAAACAGGCTTTGGGTATCGAAAGGGTATTGTGACGCATAGACTGTCGCAATTGAGCCGCCTAGAGAATGACCGGCGACATGCAGATTTTTTTCAATCTTCAGGGTTTCGACAAAGGTACGTAATTGCGAAGTGACATTGGGTACAGACAAATCAAAATCTGCTGGAACCCGGGTATCGCCATTGCTCGGCAAATCTGGAATGATGACATGATAATAGGGTGTCAAAAACTGGGCGACGCGGTTCCAGTTGTCGCGTGTGCCTGCCAGACCATGAATCAGGATAATCGAGGGTTTGTTTTTTGCACCACCTTCGCTATAACTCCAGGTCACATCACCGACTTTCAAGGTTTTGGATTGTAGACCCGCCTGAATGCGTTGCTGGCTCAGATAAAGCTGTAAAACTTCGGCAGACTTGGCTTTCGGCGGCGTAAGCAGATATTGGCTATGGCTCAGGCTAGATAGGCTAAGACCTAGAGCGACTAAAGTGGAATAGATAATTTTTGAGCGCAATTTTATTATTTTCTTCATTAGCACTGTCCCCTGAAAAAAACTGAGCAAAAACGCTCAAAATACTTCCGTGTTATCGATTTGCAATTTATAGATGAATCAAATCGTAATCTTTCACTTATTTTAAAGCATTCCTTAATATTGTACATCTGTTAATTATTAGCTGAAGCAGAAAAACTGTCCAAAAAACGTGATGAACTTCACAGAAAAATTCCCAGAACAAGAAATAATCAAAGCGCTAAAAATTTTACAGCTAATTTTTTTTGCAAGTGACATTCAAAAAATCTAGCAGTAAGATATTCCCACTAAAAACATCGATGGTAAAAAAGAATGCTCACAGCTCAGGAAGCTATAGATCGTCTTAAAAAGGGTAACCAGCGCTTTGTCAATGGTGAAACGCAGCATTTAAAATTATTATCGCATCAGCAACGTGCTGAAATGGCAGAAAGTCAGGAACCATTTGCTATTGTTTTAGGATGTTCAGATTCACGTGTACCCGCAGAAATGGTCTTTGACCAAGGGTTAGGTGATCTGTTTGTCATTCGGGTAGCAGGTAATATTGTTGCACCGTCTCAAGTCGGCAGTGTCGAATTCGCAGCAGAAAGTTTTGGCTGTCCGATTGTAATTGTCTTGGGTCATACACATTGTGGCGCTATTCATTCAACAATTGAAGCATTAACCAATCCAGCAACGCCGCCATCTGCAAATCTGATGTCGATTGTGAACCGTGTACGTCCATCAGTTGAAATTCTAATGCAGACTGAACTGAAAGATGACCTGAATAAACTGTCTAAACATGCAGTCCGTTCCAATGTATTTGCTTCAGTAAATCAATTACGTCATGGTTCTGCAGTTCTGGAAAGCCTGATTGCTAAAGGTAAGTTACAGGTGGTTGGTGCAGAATATTCACTTGAAACCGGTGAAGTAACTTTCTTTGACTTCTAAGAAAATTTTAAGATTTGATCCAGTTAAAGGCGCCTTAGAGGGCGCCTTTAATATAAGGATAAGCATTATTTAATAAAATAGTTTGGGCTTTGGCATTGGGATGAATCTGATCCTGTTGCATTAGGCCTTTATTGCCAGCGACACCTTGCATAAAGAAGGGTAGTAATTTGACCTTATACTGCTGACTGACCACCTTATAGTTATTTTCAAAAGCCTTGCTATATGCCTGACCATAATTTGGTGGCATTTTCATTCCAAAAACAATGACATTCGCCTTGGCTTTCTGGCTCTGCTGTACCAGAGCTGCTAAATTTTTTTGAATCATTTGGGGTGGCTGCCCACGCAGGCCATCATTCCCGCCAAGCTCAATCACCACAACATCTGGACGGTGAGTCTGCAATAGTTTTGGTAATCTCGCCAGGGCACCACTGGTGGTTTCACCGCTCACACTTGCATTGACCACTTTATGCTGTTTCGGATAGTGTTGGTCCAAACGTTTTTGTAATAAATGTACCCAACCTTGCTGTGGTTGCATGCCATAACCAGCACTTATACTGTCACCCACAATCATAATGGTCTTTGCCGACAGACTAAAAGGAATCAGGCACAGTCCAAAGAATACCAGGCAAGGCAATACACGATTTTTCTGATTTAGATCTTTCATATAGGACACGTATGATTCAAAGCAGCAACGATTCGACCATCATGCCACAAGCGATTATTTCTGCCCAGAAATTGACACAAAAGATACAACTTTCACAAAAACAACTGACTATTTTTGAAGATCTTTCGCTGGAAATTTTGACTGGAGAACAGGTCGCCATTACCGGACGTTCCGGTTCAGGAAAGTCGACTTTACTGGGCATTTTGGCCACTTTGGATCAGGCCAGTGCCGGGCAGTTAACGGTCTGTGGGGAGCTGGTATCAGACTTGAATGAAGAACAGCGCGCTTTAGTCCGGCTAAAAAATATTGGCTTTGTGTTTCAGTCTTTCCAACTTTTGCCTCATCTTACGGCACTTGAAAATGTCATGCTGCCTTTACGTTTACAGCCATATTTTAAATATGGTGAAGCTGAGCAGAAGGCGCTAGCATTGCTACAAAAAGTCGGATTAGACCGTCAAGCTCAGCAAACACCGAAAGTGCTCTCGGGTGGAGAACAGCAACGGGTGGCCATTGCCCGCGCACTGGTCAGTGAGCCCAAAATCATTTTTGCTGATGAACCGACAGGTAATCTGGACGGGGAAACTGCTCAAGAAATCGAACAGCTGCTCTTTCAGTTAAATCGTGAATTAGGCACCACGCTGGTTCTGGTTACTCATGATCCTGATCTGGCCCGACAATGCCAGCGTCATTTTGAACTGGTCAATGGTCAGCTGATTGAACATGCGAGTGGAGGCTGATATGCAGCATCTGTTTCGTCCTTTACTCAGACAAAGTTTTAATACGACAGGAATTTATCTGCTAATCATCGCGCTGACCTTAGCGATTAGTGCCACAACGGCACTAAAGTTCAGTAATGAACAGATTCAGAACGCCGTTGCTTTACAGGCAGCTGAAATGCTGGCGGGAGATTTGGTACTTTCTGATAATGAGCCGCTAGCTCAGGAATGGCGTGATCAGGCCAGGCAGCTCGATTTACAGCAGTCTGAAGTCACATTTTTCAGTACGATGGCTTATACCAATGATCAGTTTGTCATGGTCAATGTTAAGGCTATTGATCAGACTTTTCCTTTACGAGGAGGGCTACAGGTTCAACCTGCAGCAGACAAAATCCAAGCGGGGGAAATCTGGCTGAGTTCACGGGCCATGGATCTACTCAAGGTCAAACTGGGTGATGAACTGAATATTGCCGATGCCAAATTTAAGGTTACTGCAAAAATCGAGCGGGATTCGAATCAGGAGCTCGGCTTTTCTGGCTTTTCGCCGACTGTAATTATTGCTCAGTCAGAAGTGGCGCGCACCAATGCGATTCAGGTCGGTAGCCGGATTGATTACCGTTTATTAATGGCGGGTAATCCAGCCGATACCCGGCAATATGAAGCCTGGTTCAAGCAGAAGATAAAATCTGAAAATGGAACTTCAGATGAAGCAGATGCTGGGGTTGAGGGGCAAGAACTGGAACAGCAGGGCAGCCTACGCTTACGTAATGCCAGCGAAGGCAATACCCGTTTAATGAAGCCGATTGCCAATCTGGATACTTTTCTGCAACTGGCCAATATTCTTACCATTTTGTTATGCGGGATTGCCATTGCTTTAACTGCGCAGCGTTATGTGCAGCAGAATCAGGATCATATTGCCCTGATGCGCTGTATTGGCGCGACCAAAAATCAGATTCTGGCCGCTTATCTGGCTTTGCTAGGTTTAGTGCTTTTAATCGCCATGCTGATTGGTAGCGTAATAGGTGTAGCATTGGGTTATGGCTTATTGCAACTTATGCTACAGCTGATTCCAAACTTGCAGCTTGAGTTTTCTGCTACGGCGATGCTGCTGGGACCATTGCCAATTGCCATGCTGACCAGTGCTGTGGTGTTATTGGGCTTTGTCATGCCAAGTCTGTTTCAGCTCTTGAATACCCCTCCGATTCGGGTCATTCGTCAGCAGGAAAAATCCGTCCATTCGATGTTGTGGATGTTACTGACCGGAACCTTAAGTCTGATTATTTTCAGTGTGATTTTAACGGAAAATATTCTGCTGACAGCTTGGGTGATCGGGGCCATTATCCTGCTCTGTGCCGTACTGTATTTCACGGTCTGGAGTATCTTAAAACTGCTGCGTAATCTGAAATCCAACCTGTCTGCGTATGTGCGGACACCGTATCAGACCGCTTTACAAATTACTGCTTTAGCCCTTGGACTCAGCTTGATCAGTGTGCTGGCTGTGCTACGTACCGACCTGCTTGATCGCTGGCAGCAACAGTTGCCGGAAGGGACACCCAACCAGTTTGTCTATGGTCTGCCGCCTTTTGACATGCCTGACTTAAAAGCTCAGTTAGAACAGAATGGCTGGAAAAGTACACCCTTGTATCCCAATATTCGCGGGCGTCTGGTGGCGAAAAATGATCATCCTTTTGCTGCTGAACTGGTCAAGCAGAGTAATACCTTAAGACGTGAACTGAATCTGACTCAATCGGACCGCTATCCTCAGGATAATGTCATTGTGCAGGGGGAGGCAGGATTGAAACAGCCGGGTGAAGTTTCGGTCGAAGCCAATACTGCACAAGAGCTGGGCATCAAACTGGGGGATAAGCTCAGTTTTAGCTTGCCTGAAGGCATACTCGAAGCCAAAGTGGTGAATCTCAGAACGGTAGAGTGGGAAAGTTTTAGTCCAAACTTCTTCTTTATCTTTGCACCAAATACCATGGATGCTAATGCTGGCAGTTATCTGGGCAGCTTCTATGTACCGGAAACAGATAAAGATAAACTGGTGAATCTGGTTCAGCGGTTTTCCAATACGGTATTTATTGATGTCAGCCTGATTCTGGAAGAAATCAAACGGATTGTGAATGTACTGGTGCAGATCATTACCATTCTGGCTGTGCTGGTCAGCGTATCCGGTTTTCTAGTACTGATGGCCTGTCTAAACCTGCTCATGGATGAACGTAAACGTGAAGTGGCTTTGCTCCGGTCTTTTGGTAGTTCCAAACAGAAGCTGAAAACCATGATGAGTCTGGAAATCGGTTTTATCGGACTATTCGCAGGTATTGTTTCATGTCTGTTTGCAGAAGTGATCAGCGCCATTGCCAGCTATAAGATGGATCTGATCATCGAGCCCCATTGGGAAATCTGGATTATCCTGCCTGTGTTTATGACAGTTTTGTGTACCCTGATCGGGCGTTATCGTCTGAGTTATCTTTCCGAGATTCCGCCCTTGCAAAGCCTGCGTGAGATGAATCAATAAGATTTATCTTGCGGGCTGATCCGCCAACTGCTGTTGTAGCATTTGTAAAATTTCCTGCCAGAGTGGGCGGATCGGTTCAAGCAGGGCCAGATTATATTGATACAGCACGACAAAGGCAGCGACGCCGAGCAGTAAGGCAACCAGACTGACCAAACGGCCACGCTGCATTTTCTGACCGAGATACCAGAGCGCTGTTAGTCCGGCCCCCATGATCATGCCGCCAATATGTGCGGCATTGTTAATTCCGCTAATCATAAAGCCCATCACCAAGTTAAGGCCTATGATCATTACCAGTGTCTTTTTATCCAGAATAAAAGGCTGACGGGGCAACATCGGCAGTAAAGACAGAACAGTCAGTGAGGCACCGAGACCCATGACTGCACCCGAAGCACCCGCACTAACACCCGGCAATAAGCCAGGATTGGCTACACCGCCTTCGATTAAGGCATAGCTGTCCTGGATGCTCATATAACCACTGAGTAAACTGCCCATCAGGCCGGCACAAATATAAAGACCTGTAAAATAGACCCGGCCAAAAATTTGTTCAGCGACACTACCAAAAATATACAGTGCCCACATATTTAACATCAGGTGAATTAAGCCAAAATGAAAAAACATGCTACTAAACAGGCGTATGGGTTCCGCTAAATACGTTAAAGGTGCATAATCTGCTCCCCAGCGAATGGCATCTGGAGAACTGGGCTGTGTGATATCCATACCATTCAGAACCTGCCAGCCAAACAGGCCGACATTGATGCAGATCAAGAGTGCGGTCATCCACCAGAGCTGCATTTCAAGTTTGCGATGTGTTGTTGGGGGAGAATTTTCAGGCATGCTATTTTTTTGCTGTGATTGTATATTTCGAATAAGCTTAACACGAAAAATTGAATTTTCAGGAGTAACGCGCTGACATGAAAGCCTTTCTGACCCGCACCTTTCTCGTGATTGTCAGTGTGATTCTACTTGTTCAACTGTGGATTTTTGCAAGTTTAGCCTGGTGGCGAACCAATCCGGTGAATACCACCATGATGATGCGGATTGATTATTGGACTGAGCCCTCCAAGCCCATTCAACATCAGTGGCGCCCTTATGATGAAATCAGTACCAATCTGAAACGGGCGGTAGTGACAGCAGAAGATGGAAAATTCATGCACCATCATGGCTTTGACTGGGATGGTATTCAGACTGCGCTCAGCCGTAACAAGAATGAAGGCCGTGTCGTAGCCGGTGGGTCAACCATTTCCCAGCAGCTGGCTAAAAATCTGTTCCTCGTCAACAAGCGTTCATTCCTGCGTAAAGGTCAGGAAGCTGTTGCGACCTGGATGATGGAACGCATGTGGTCTAAAGAGCGTATTCTGGAAGTGTATCTTAACTCGATTGAGTTTGGAGACAATATCTACGGGGCAGAAGCTGCAGCCAAACATTATTTCGGTAAGACTGCAGAGAGCCTGACGCGTGATCAGGCCATCTTCCTGGCAGCGATTCTCACCAATCCAAAATATTTTGAAGATCATCGTAATGCATCAGCCCTAAAAGCACGTAAACGTATGATTCAGCGTTATATGCGCTATGCTGAAATCCCTTAAATAAAAATATCAAGATAAAGCCCAAATATTTGGGCTTTTTTTATGAAAATGTCATTAATTTGAAGCATACTAAAAGCAATAAGTAAGACTTGAAAATAGCGTAGGTTTGATATGAATACGGCAGCCAGTACGACTTCGGCACCAACCGAATATACTTATAATGATCGTTACATTAATCGTGAACTGTCTATTCTGGATTTCCATTTGCGAGTGCTGGAACAGGCGGTCGATCCTCTGCATCCTTTGCTGGAACGCATGAACTTTCTTTTGATTTTTTCACGTAATCTGGATGAGTTTTTTGAAATTCGTGTGGCTGGCGTCATGGAACAACTGGATTTGGGCAATGAAAGTCGCAGTCCGGATGGTTTGACGCCAAAACAAGTATTAGAACAGATTGCCGAAACTGCGCATGCCGCCATTGAACGTCAGTACCGTATTTTAAATGAAGAGATTTTGCCGAAACTGCGTGAGGAAGATATCTGTTTTCTGCGTCGTGGAGAGCTAACACCGGCACAATCGACCTGGGTGAAAAAATATTTTCAGGAGCAGGTTGCGCCAGTTTTAACGCCCATTAGCCTTGATCCGGCACATCCATTCCCACGATTGGTCAACAAATCTTTAAACTTTATTGTGACGCTAGAAGGGAAAGATGCCTTTGGCCGTCAGATTGATCTTGCGGTTGTTCCTGCGCCACGTTCATTGCCGCGTGTGGTGCGTTTACCGGATGAACTGACTGATGGTAAAGAACATCATGTGATGTTATCCGCCATCATTCATGAACATGTGTCTGACCTGTTCCCGGGCATGACCGCGACGGGATGTTACCAATTCCGTGTTACCCGGAATGCCGATCTGGCCTTAAATGAAGATGTTGAAGACCTGGCCAAAGCCTTAAAAGGCGAGCTAAGTTCGCGCCGTTTTGGTCGTGCAGTCCGTCTGGAAGTGACTGAAAATTGTCCGCAGCATATTTATGAATATTTGCTGGAAGAATTTGATCTGGATGAAGACCAGCTCTATAAAGTGGCAGGACCGGTTAATCTGGCGCGATTACTGTCTAACTTCAAACGTCCACATTTACGTTATGATTCACATACGCCAATTCTGCCTAAAGTACTAAAAAAATCTGAAAATGTTTTCAGTGCAATGCAGAAGCAGGATATTTTGCTACATCATCCATTTGAATCTTTTGCTCCAGTGATTACGCTGTTACGTGAAGCGGCACGAGACCCTCAGGTACTGGCGATCAAGCAGACACTGTACCGCAGTGGTCCAGATTCCGAGATCGTGCAGGTGCTAGCAGAAGCGGCCCGTAACGGTAAGGAAGTGACTGCAGTCATCGAGCTACGTGCACGTTTTGATGAAGAATCCAATATTGCAGTTGCCAACGTACTGCAAGAGGCGGGGGCTGTCGTGGTCTATGGCATTGTTGGCTATAAAACCCATGCTAAAATGATTCTGGTGGTACGCCGAGAAAATAACAAGCTGGTGCGTTATGTGCATTTAGGAACCGGAAATTATCATGCGGGCAATGCACGGATTTATACCGATTATGGCTTGTTAACCACAGACAAGGATCTGTGTGAAGATGTGCATCGTATCTTCCAGGAATTGACGGGAATGGGGAAAATGGCCAAGCTGAAAAAGCTGCTCCATGCTCCATTTACCTTGCATGCCCAGCTCATCAACTATATTGATAATGAAATTGCCAATGCCAAAGCGGGCAAGAAAGCTCAGATTATCGTGAAGGTGAATGCTTTAACTGAGCTGCAACTAATCAATAAACTTTATGAGGCTTCACAAGCGGGCGTACAGATTGACCTAATTATCCGCTCGATCTGTTGTCTGCGTCCAGGCTTGCCGGGACTTTCAGAGAATATCCGGGTACGTTCAATCGTCGGCCGTTTCCTTGAACATACACGCGTGTTTTATTTTAGCAATAATGGCAATTCCCGCATTTATTGTTCAAGCGCAGATTGGATGGATCGCAACCTGTTTAATCGCGTAGAAGCCTGTTTCCCAATTGAAGATGAAACATTGAAGAAACGCATTTACCAGCAAGGTTTATTAAATTACCTGAAAGACAATCAGCAGGCCTGGTTGTTACAAGGAGATGGAACCTGGGTGCGTGCCCAAGTTGCAGAAGGTGAACAACCGCATAATGCACAGCGTACCTTGCTGGAAACCTTTAAATAACTCTATGCAAACTAAAAAGGCTGATAATTCAGCCTTTTTTATATTTTGTTAATTTTGAGAATGGATAAATGGATTCGCGAGTTTTTGATAGATTTTACGAATAGCAGCATAAATCTGGTAATCATGCAGACTTAATCTGTTTTGAATTTCGGCCAAAGTCAGGTCTTGGCTGAAATACTTTAAAATCTGTAATTCAGTCTGATTTAAAAAATGTATTTTTGTTTCCTGACTCACTAAATAACGGGCTAATTCAGGATGTAAATCGGAACCACCTCGTAGGATAATTTTCAGGCTCGCTACTATTTTTGAAACAGGATGCGATGCAATCAGATATCGATCCACGCCAGATGACAAGAATAAATTGATCATTTCAAGTGAATCATCAGCTAAAACTGCAATCAGATGAGGAATCTGGATCCGGGTTTGAACCGTATACAGATGATTGAGTTGGGCTTGCTCATGAATTTCATATAGCACTAGATTGGGGAGATACTGTTCAATATGGGATTGAGTAGACAGATGATCGGTATAGGACAGCATATCCGGTTGATAACCGAGCTGTAGCAATGCAAGATCAAGATTGGAAGAGAGCGGTGGTGGATAAGGTTGCACCAATAATACGGGTGCGGGCAAAAATGAGGTCAAAGAAATCTTATCCTGAGAGTAATTAATATACAGATGTATTTTGGCTTAAATTATTCTAACTGCCAATCCCAAGAAATAGGAATTTAATTTTTATATATTATAAATAGTTAAAGTTTAAAAATTAGTTTTTGGATCATTTTAATTGACTAAATGTATAAAAATTTACTGTATCAGAAGACGCAGGCAAGAAAAAAGGAGCAATCTAAGTGCTCCTTTTTTATTAGGACTTAATTAAGCTGCATCGTGGGCAGTGATTTTTTGCAAAATTTGTAATAACACATCGAATTCGCTTTGTAGCGGTGTGCTCTTACGAGTGACCAACGCCAGAGTACGGCTTGGTGCAGCATTGATTGGATTAATACGCAGATCCGGATTGGCTTTGATCATATTGGTATGCAGTGCAATTTCTGGCAACAGGGTAAAACCAAGATCAGCAGACACCATTTCAATCAACGTTGGTAATGAACTTGCTTTCAGGCGATGATCATTTTTGCGCTCACCAATTGGACAGGCACTCAATGCATGATCACGCAAGCAGTGGCCTTCTTCCAGAAGCATCAGGCGAGACAGGTCCAGATCTTCCAGAGATTTGGCTTGAGCCGCATTCTGGTCAGATTTGTGATGTACCAGATACAGATTCTCTTTGGCAATTTCAGCAACTTTCAGGCTACGGGTATCGAAAGGCAGCGCTAGCACTACCATATCCAGATTACCATGCTCCAGTTTCTCTACAATTTTCTCACTTTGAGCTTCATGTAAATGTAGCTGGATTTTCGGTAGCTGCTGATGCACTTCATCCAGAAATTGCGACAGGATGAAAGGTGCAATGGTTGGAATAACGCCAAGATGCAGATCACCGGTTAATGGTTCACTCATTTCACGACTTAAACGCATTAAGTCCTGAGCATCAGCCAGTAGAACACGGGCACGTGCAACCACTTGTTCACCAAGCGGCGTTAAACGTACATTCTGGCGATCGCGTTCAACAAGAACGCCACCGAGTAAACGCTCCAGCTCCATAATACCGCCAGACAAAGTTGACTGGGTAACAAATGAGCGGCGAGCAGCTTCTGTAAAATGCAGCGTCTCAGACAGTGTTACGAGGTATGACAGCTGTCTTAGGGATGGTAATGCAGCCATAGTGTCCTAATGTTTATGATTTAAAATGATCAGCAAATAATTCGCTAAGATATGGAATAAAATGTGGAGGGATATCATGCCCCATTCCATCAATTAATTCAAATTTAGCCCCTGAAATTGCTTTTGCAACAGCCTTACCATGACTAGGAGGCAGCAATCTGTCACGAGCACCATGAACCACCAGGGTCTCTTGTTGGATTTGCTTGTCCAGTTGCAGCAATGAACCCGTACATAATATTGCTAAAAACTGTTGAAGTACACCCGCTGGATGGTAACTTCGTTTATATAGCTTACGGGCGGTCTGAATCGCTTCAAGATGATTCACATAACCCGGCGAGCCAATAATGTTAAACAGTTTCAAGCTATGATCAACAATGCCATCTTCATCTGTGGAAGCGGGTTTGTCAATTAAACTAAAAAGTTGCTTTGGAAAAGGCGGGGGTAACAGTGGCTGGTTATTACTGGTAAACAGTAAGCCCATTTTTTTAACTTTATCAGGATAACGTGCGGCCAGAATCTGGGCAATCATGCCGCCCATAGAGGCACCGAGCACATAGACCTGACCCAGCCCCATTTTTTCAATCAGAAGATTTACATCATCTGCCATATCATACAGCGTATAAGGCGCGCCCTGATTGCCTAAACCCAGTACAAAACGGCTCATCATTTTTAAGGTGTTTAAGCGAGGTCCTTTATGGTGAATCTTGGAAGATAAACCAATATCCCGGTTGTCAAAACGAACCAGATGATAGCCCTGATCAATGAGGGATTTACAGAAGAAATCGGGCCAGTACAGCATCTGTGCCCCAAGTCCCATAATCAGCAGAATGGTCGGGTGTTCAGGATTTCCTCCGACTTCTACGTGCAATTCGATGCCATTGCCAAGATCGACCTTGGTTTCACGCATGAAAGCGGTATACGGAGAATGATTGAACTGCAGGGCACTATGCATGATATATTTCCTGATTAAAGGACATTTCGCTTAAAAAATGTCCTTTGTATTAAACATCTAAACTGTAGCTGGAATCAAGTCAGGAACCTGCTTGGTCAATGCCAGGCGTTGTTTGGCAGCAGTGGCACCAAGCAGGACAAAACCACGTAAAGTACCGCTGGCATCAAAGGCTTTGGCCAGCATACCGTCATCAAACTCTTCATTTTCCCAAGTTACTTCGACATCAACCGGAGCGGGAAGGACAGTCAATGGCGCAGCTGGTGTTTTGACCGCAACTGGCATCGCTGGATAATGAACTGCAGTATGTTCGCCATTCAATGTTTTAGACAGGGCACGGGCCTGCTGCATGATTGGCATGACATATGGTAAAAGCATTCCGTTTACTTCCGCACAGTCGCCTACTGCATAAATGTCCGGTTGATTGGTTTCTAGTTTTGTATTTGTCAGAATCCCGCGACTGGTATGAATATCGGCTTCTTTTGCGACAGAAATATTCGGCTGTAAGCCCACAGCAGACAGCACCACATCAGCAACTACCGACTGGCCATTGGCAAGTGTGACCAGATAATCACCATTTTCAACTTTAGAGACTTTTTCGACTGTTGTACCCAGTACAAAATGAATGCCCGTCTCTTCAAGATTTTGCTGGAAAGCATCTGCGACATGAGCTGGTAATAAGCGACCTAAAGGCTGGGGTGCCAGATCAATCACGGTGACCTGATGATTAGTATGCTGCAAGTCATTGGCAAATTCACAACCGATCAGGCCTGCGCCTAGAATCACCACACGTTTATCTTCACGGGCTGCCAGATTATGACGGAAAGCTTTATAGTCAGTCAGGTTATTCACCATATGAATATCGTCGCTCGCATCACCAGCAATGGCCAGGCGTACTGGATTGGCACCCACAGCCAGCACCAATTTAGAATAATCCTGTGTGCTTTCCTGACCGTCTTTTTCTAAAGTTAGCTGATGTTGTTCAGGATGAATCACTTTGACCCAAGTGTTTTTTTCGATGCGCATTTTCAGCTGCGCTGACATTTTTTCTGCATCACCCAAAGGGATATGTTCTGGTGCTTTGTTTCCTGCTAAAGCATTAGAAAGCGTAGGTTTTGCATAATTAGTCGCATCATCAGCACAAATCATGACAAGTTCATGGTCTGGGTTGAGTTTGCGAAACTCACGGGCAACAGCATAACCCGCCATGCCCGAACCAATGATGACGATAGGATGCATACGATTCTCCATGCTTTTTTAAATTAGTTTTTTTCAGGTATAAAGGACATAAAAAAGACCATTCAATATGGCCTTTAAAAGAACATGATTAGATTTCAATCATTTCAAAATCGACTTTAGAAACACCACAATCCGGACAAGTCCAGTCATCAGGAATATCTTCCCATTTGGTTCCAGGAACGATTCCGTCCTGAGGCCAACCTTCTGCCTCGTCATAAATCCATCCACAAACGATGCATTGATATTTTTTCATATAACTCTCCAAAACTGACCAACTGTAGCTGTCAGCTTAAAATCCACAAATGGCAAGACCCTAAAGAATATGACTTTTAATAGTAAACATATTTGGCTAAATTTTTACGCAGTTCTATTCATAAAGTAAAGCGAATAAAAGTTTAATCAGTGAAATTAACAGCATAAAGGGCAGTCCCTAGGTATTTCATTACTAGAAATATATTTAAGGTTAGGCAAAGAGTTGTATTTTTAGTTTTATAAAACACGCTTCTGGCTTAGATTTTAAGTTGTAGACCAAAGTCGGGCAGAAAATATGATTAAAATCAGATAACTTAGACTCAGCAAAGTCTTTATTAAATATTTTTTAAAATAAATTTAGTTATGTAAATCAATTTCTTATTATTATTTTCTGCTTTATTATTGCACAGTCGTTGTTGTTACACATTGTTAATTTAGTTTAAAATTCACCTATTCCCTTCCTTGTTTAAAGATCTCCCATGAGCAATTTGTCTACTACTCTGTGGTCTCACATTCGTACTGTCCAGAATTTCCCAAAAACAGGCATTTGTTTCTTCGATTTGACTCCATTATTCATGAATAATCTGGGTCCATTAACTGATGCTTTGATTGCCAGCATTCCTGAAGAAAAGCTAGCTGAAGTAGATAGCTTTGTGGCAGTAGAAGCACGTGGTTTTGTGCTGGCAAGCCTGTTGGCGCAGCGTACGGGCAAAGGCTTATTACTGGTTCGTAAAGCAGGTAAATTGCCGCCTCCAGTGGTAGGTGTAGGTTATAGCCTTGAATATGGTCTGGACCGTCTGGAAATGTCTGCAGAAGTTCAGGGACAAAAAGTGATTATTGTAGATGATGTTCTGGCAACTGGCGGTACATTAAAAGCAGTACATGAGTTGGTTGAAAAATGTCAGCATCAGGTTCTAGGTGCGAGCATCTTCCTTGATCTGCCAGATTTACATGGTGAATTAGGCTTGGACATCTGGTCAGTACTTGATGATAAATCTCAGCCTGAAGCTGCAGTTGCTTAAGTCTGGATGATCAAAAAAGCCCCAACTATTGGGGCTTTTTTATTGCCGGATAAAATGATATTCAATTTCCTGAATCAGGTCGTTAATCTGTTCGGGATATTCCAGACGATGATGACCACCTTCAATGGCATGAATTTGCATATAATCTTCAAGCTGTGCCTGTGCTGCATGCATATCCAGAATTTCATCACCTAATTCCAGATAGCCCATTTGCGGAATATCATGCTGCAAATCACTGTCACAAATCGCAGGATAATCATCGCGGAAATTCGGTTGCAAGCTAGGATTCGCGATCACACAAGGGATCTGATGAGCTTGTGACATTTTTAGCGCCCAATAACCGCCCAGACTGTGTCCGACCAGAATATCCGGTTTAATGGTTTCAACCATTTCGTGGTAGAAATCGGCTACCGACTGGTAACTCAGATTGCGATAATCCACATCTATACAATATTTATGCATTGAATCAATTGCATGAAATTTCGTGGACTGTTTTGACGAATCCAAGCCATGAAAAAACAATATTTTAGACATATTTTTACTCATTTTTATCGGACATGGCAAAGTCGTGGTCAGGGTGTTAAAACACCACCTTCTAATATGGTCATTATTGTAAAACGTCTATTTTGAGGAAGCAGTTAGCTATTGGTCTAAGCTGATACTGGATATAAAGGCATAATTTGTGCAGAAGGTTTGGGATCTTGGACTTTCATCTAATAAAAGTTTGGCAATATTTTTAAAAAACCAATCATAAAATTCGAAACTGAAAATAATGCAAATCATTTGCCTTTAAGAATTTCATATATCCAGAAATTTTTCTCAAGAAAAGCCGCGTGTGGGAAGTCTTTACGCTACGATTTGATGCAGATTTCTGCTATTCTATGCAACTTCTATTTTTTAACTAATCTTATCCGAGGCAGAGATGACGCAAAATAACGCTCAATCGACTTCTGAACAAATCATTTCCGAAAACGATTTAATTGCACAGCGTCATGCCAAGTTAAAGCAGATTCAAGACCACGCAAAAGAAACTGGTGTTAGCCCATGGCCAAACACATTTAAACGTGAACATTATGCGCAAGACTTACAAGACCAGTTTGCTGATAAATCTAAAGAAGAAATTGAAGCTGGCGAACACGTTCATGTAAAAGTAGCAGGTCGTGTGATGTTGAACCGCGGTTCATTCATCGTGATTCAGGATATGACCGGTCGTATTCAGCTTTATGTTCCACGCAAAGAGCTTGAGCCAGAAGTACTTGCAACGATCAAAGGCCTGGATCTTGGCGATATCATTGCAGTTGAAGGTTATATCGGTCGTTCTGGTAAAGGTGACCTGTATGTTCATATCGAACATTTTGAATTACTGACAAAATCATTACGTCCACTTCCAGACAAGTTCCACGGTTTGACTGATACTGAAGTGAAGTATCGTAAACGTTATCTTGATCTGATCGTGAATGAAGAAACCCGTAAAACTTTTGAAGTTCGTGCCAAAGTTGTTGCCGGTATTCGTAGTTTTCTGAATGACAAACGTTTTATGGAAGTTGAAACCCCGATGATGCACGTGATTCCAGGTGGAGCATCTGCGCGTCCATTTGAAACGCATCATAATGCGCTGGATATGCCATTGTTCCTGCGTATTGCACCTGAGCTTTATTTGAAACGTCTGGTTGTGGGTGGTTTCGAGCGCGTATTCGAAATTAACCGTAACTTCCGTAACGAAGGTGTTTCTACTCGTCATAACCCTGAATTCACTATGATTGAATTCTATCAGGCTTATGCAGATTACAAAGACCTGATGGAATTGACTGAACAAATGCTGGAAAAACTGGCAATTGATATTCTAGGTACCACTGATGTGCCTTATGGCGATGAAGTCTTTAGCTTCAAAGGGCCATTCAAGAAAATTTCAATGTTTGATGCCATTCTTGAGCACAATCCACAGTTCACTCCAGAAAATGTCAATGACAGTGAGTTCCTGGCAAAATTTATTCAGGACGAACTGAAAGAACAGGTAAAACCAGGTTTTGGTCTGGGTAAACTGCAAACAATTGTGTTTGAAGAAACGGTAGAAACTCAACTACGTCAGCCTACATTCGTGACTGAATATCCAGCAGAAACTTCACCATTAGCACGCCGTAATGATCAAAACCCGCATATTACAGACCGTTTTGAATTCTTTATCGGTGGTCGTGAACTGGCAAATGGTTTCTCGGAATTAAATGACCCGATTGATCAGGCTGAACGCTTCCAGGCGCAGGTCGCTGAGAAAGATGCGGGTGATGATGAAGCAATGCACTATGATGCTGACTTCATTGAAGCCTTGGAATATGGTCTGCCTCCTACAGCAGGTGAAGGAATCGGTATTGACCGTCTGGTGATGATCTTTGCGAATGCTCCAAGTATCCGTGATGTAATCTTATTCCCGCATATGCGTCATAAACACTAATGACTTATTCGAAAAAAGGCAGTTTTTAAAACTGCCTTTTTTATGTGTTCAGTATTTATTTTAAATAAAATTAAAAACCAGCATTATTTCATTCTATTTTTTACATTTGTGATTTCATTTTTGTATTTCTATCTCATTTCTTGAAGCGATTTTTTATTTTAAAAGTCAATTAAATCTAGGGTTTCATATTATACTGATACAGTTTCGCCATTGAATATTGTTTTTGAAATATCTATGGTTAGGCAAAAATAAACTTGAGAATATTGATCCCATGTTTCTAAAAAAACCATTATTAAGTGCACTTCTTACGACGCTTTCGCTTCCTGTTTTTGCTCAAGGGCTGGTTCTGAATGATGCAAATCTTCGTACTGACTTGAACTGGTTAAACCAGCAAGGGGTGATCCAGATCAGTACCTCGACCTGGCCGCTCAGTGGGGATGAAATTCAACGTGCTCTATCCAATGCACAAGTGAGTAACAAAGTACAACAACGTGTTATTGATTCAGTTCTGGCAAAATTAACAGCAGACAATCAGCAGCTCAAAGTAGGCTTATTTGCGGAAAGTGATCCAAAAGATATTCCTCAAGCCTTTGGCGATCAGCAAAAGGCACAATTTCAGGCAGCTTTAGAGTTTAATGCAGGTGGCGAAAACTGGGATGCCAAGCTCCGAGTTAATGCCGAAAAAGATAGACAAATTGAGAATGATCAGGATGTGAATCTGGAAGGATCTTATCTTGCAGGGAAACTCTGGAATCAATGGCTGATTGCTGGCCAAATTCCGACCTATTGGGGTCCGGGACATGATGGCAGCTTGATTCGTGGCGATGCTAGCCGCCCAGTATATGGATTTATGGCACAACGTGCAGAACAAACCGCTTTTGAAACTAAATGGCTGTCCTGGATTGGGCCGTGGCAATATCAGGCTTTTGCGGGCCAATTGGATGATTATACTGCTGTTCCAGATGCCAAACTTATTGGGCTTCGTGTAACTGCCCAACCTTTATCTTACTTGGAGCTAGGTGCTTCTCGTGCGATTCAGTGGGGTGGGGAAGGACGTCCTGAAAGCTTAAGTTCACTATGGGATGCTTTTGTCGGGAATAAAGATAATGGTGGTACGGATGAACCTGACCCATCGAACCAGATCGCTGGTTTTGATGCACGTCTGAATCTGTTTCCTTTGACACAGGTGCCTATGGGCTTCTATGGGCAATATGTTGGTGAAGATGAAGCAGGTGGTCTCCCTGCGAAGAAAATGTATCTGGCTGGGATAGACTATTCTGCAACTGTAAGAAATATGCCATATCAACTTTATACAGAATGGGCAGATACACGGACTAACGGCAAGGTGCGCGGTATTTCTTATAACCATACCAATTATACTGATGGCTTTTATCAGCATGGTTATCCGCTGGCACATGCTTTAGGTGGTGATGCGCAGATGGTTTCAGTAGGTGGTGATATCCGTGTTGATCCGATGAACCGCTTATCAGGCCGGGTATTGTTTGCTGAAGTCAATCAGTCTGCACGTGCAAGTGCAAATAATGCTGCTTTTGCTTTTGATGATGAAATTAAAGCATTAGATGTCACCTGGTCGCATTATATTCGTCCAGAAATGCCACTTAAAATTAATGCTTGGATAAGTGACTCAGATGTAAATGGTCAAGATGGCGGTGCTTCTATTGGAATTGAAATTCCATTAGAAAAAGGCTTGTTCAAATATTAATATTCAAGAGCCAACAACAAAATCCTGCTCATCTGGCAGGATTTTTTTATATTTTCAAAAATTACAGACAAAAAAAACGCAATGATTGGGGTTGTCATTGCGTAGAAAAAGGAAGTTTCTTTCAAAACTAAATCAAGATTAACTGTGGAGAGAGTTAAATTTGATTGCTTACTGTATGTAAGTATATTAGGACTCATTCTCATGTGACTCATCAGTATTCATGTTAATAGATGTTAAGTAAGGTTAAAACTATGAAGAATCTGTGTGGAAACTTGCCTTATTTTTGCGCATTTTGGACTTAAATAAAAAAAGCCCTTCATATGAAGGGCTTTTTTTTAAATATTGTCTATTTTAGAAATGGAAAACACCTAAGCCTGTTTTTACTTCATCTAAAGTGGTCTGTGTAATATCACGGCATTTATCTGTGCCCGTTTTCAAAATATCCATGATGTAATCCGGGTCTTTAGCCAGTTCCATACGACGTTCACGAATCGGACCGATCAGCTCTTTTAGAATACCTTCCAGACGTTTTTTTACTGTACCATCACCTAAACCACCACGGCGATAATGTGCTTTCAATTCTTCCAGTTCTTCTTTATTGGTGTCGAAAGCATCCAGGTAAGTAAATACCACATTGCCTTCAACCTGGCCTGGATCTTCAATACGCAGGTGATTCGGATCGGTATACATCGCATTGACAGCTTTTTTGATATCTTTATCAGAAGCATCTAGAACAATGGTATTACCTAATGATTTAGACATTTTCGCTTTGCCGTCAAAACCTGGTAAGCGTCCCACATTAGAAAGCAGCGCCTTACATTCAGGCAGTAATTCACGGCCAATCTGACGGTTAAGGCGACGTACAATCTCATTGGTCTGTTCGATCATTGGAATCTGGTCTTCGCCCACCGGAACTACAGTGGCTTTAAAGGCTGTGATATCTGCTGCTTGAGCCACTGGATAGCATAAGAAACCTGCCGGAATATCACGCTCGAAACCACGCATCTGAATTTCAGATTTAATGGTCGGGTTGCGCTCTAGACGTGAAACTGTCACAAAGTTCAGATAGAGCATAGTCAATTCGTTTAAGGCTGGCAGGCAAGACTGAACACAGATTGTAGTTTTGGTTGGATCAATGCCGACAGCCAGATAATCTGTCGCCACTTCAATAATATTGCGACGTACTTTTTCAAAGTTATCTGCATTATCTGTCAGGGCTTGAGCATCAGCGAGTAACAAATGTTGATGGTGAGAATCTTGTAAACCTACGCGAGAGCGTAATGAACCGACAAAATGGCCAAGGTGAAGCTGTCCGGTAGGACGGTCGCCAGTCAAAATTACTGGACGATTATCTTGATTACTCATTATCTATTCCAAAAGTAGTCTGTACTACATCTATATTTTAACGAATGGCCACATTGTACGGCATTCTGTTTTTGAATGTCAGCCAGAAAAAAAGTCGTAGTAAAAAAATCTTATTAATTAAACAAGTGAATACAATATTTTTTAAATATTTTCATTAAAATATGTCTAAAGATGATAAGGATAACAAGAATGGCGAGCAGCTTATTAATATTATTGGATGATATTGCGACTGTTTTAGACGATGTTGCAGTGATGAGCAAGATGGCTGCAAAAAAGACAGCAGGTGTCTTAGGAGATGACTTGGCATTAAATGCCCAGCAAGTCAGTGGTGTACGGGCAGAACGTGAACTTCCTGTAGTGTGGGGAGTAGCGAAAGGTTCTTTTATTAATAAACTGATTCTTGTTCCTTTGGCTTTACTTATTAGTGTGGTTGCGCCCTGGTTAATTAATCCTTTACTGATGATTGGCGGTTTGTTTCTCTGTTATGAAGGCGTAGAAAAAGTTCTGCATAGCTTAAAGCATAAAAAAGCCAAGACTGAAGAAGATGCTGAGGCTGAATTCACTACGATCGAAACCGATTTGGCCACACTTGAAAAAGAGAAAATTAAGGGTGCGATCCGAACTGACTTTATTTTGTCTGCGGAAATTGTAGTGATTTCTTTGGGCACCGTGGCAGCCGCAGCTTTTACCACCAAGGTCATCGTACTGGCAGGGATCGCCATATTAATGACAGTCGGGGTGTACGGCTTCGTTGCCATGATTGTTAAAATTGATGATTTAGGTTTGTACCTGACTAAACAAGTATCTAGCTTCAAGCAAAGTATAGGCCGTGGATTACTGGCTTTTGCCCCTAAGTTGATGAAAACCCTGACGATTGTAGGTACGATTGCGATGTTCTTGGTCGGTGGCGGGATTATCGCCCATACCATTCCATGGTTTCATCATTTCACTGAAGATTCAGTTGAGTATGTAGAGCATATTCCTAACCTAGGAAGTATCGTAGGGGCTGTTACGCCTACATTAATTAATCTGGTGATTGGTTTTGTGGCAGGGTTAATCGTATTTATATTGATTGGCTTTATTCAAAAAATCAGATCGAAACCAAAGCAGGCATAAATTAGGCCCGTTAAAATAAGCTGACTTTAAACTATAAGGAATCTCACTATGCGCTGGAAAGGACGTCGTGTTAGTAGCAATGTAGAAGACCGTCGTGGCGGTGGTGCCAAAGCCGGTGGAATCAGTATTCTCGGGTTGATTATTGCTTTCGTGGCCTGGAAGTTTTTTGGCGTTGATCCACAGCAAGCCTATCAAACCACCAAGCAGGTCACGCAAGGTGTTTCTAGTGCAGAAACACGGGGTCTGGAAAATCCAACGCCAGAGCAGCAAGAAGCAATCGATTTTGTAGGAACTGTGCTTGCCGATACAGAAGATACCTGGTCTCAAATATTTCAGCAGCAGCTGAACCAGCAATATACTGCACCCAAATTGGTTTTATTTAGTGGTGTGGTAAATTCTGGTTGTGGTACAGCGCAATCGGCCATGGGACCTTTCTATTGTCCGGCAGACCAGAAAGTTTATATTGATACAGCATTCTTTAAAGATATGCGTACTCAGATGGGAATCAGCGGGGAACAGAACTCAACCGAGTTATCTCGCAATGATCAGGCAGGTGATTTTGCTCAAGCCTATGTGGTAGCGCATGAGGTAGGTCATCATATCCAGACCATTTTAGGTATTTCTTCACAGGTACAGCAGGCACGTCAACAAGCTACTCAAGCACAGGGCAATCAGCTTTCTGTACGACAAGAACTACAGGCCGATTGTCTGGCTGGGGTATGGGCTTATCATAACCATGAGCGTACGCAGTTCCTGGAGCAGGGTGATGTGCAGGAAGCAATGGATGCGGCACACAAGATCGGTGATGACTATCTGCAGAAAAAGGCACAAGGCCGTGTCGTACCGGACAGCTTTACGCATGGTACCAGTGCACAGCGGGTAAAATGGTTTAATACCGGCCTGAAATCAGGTCAGATGTCTGCTTGCGATACTTTTAATCAAAATATCTAAAATTAAAGATCAAAAAAGGGGAGCAAATGCTCCCCTAATGATTGAATAGTTATTTTTCCAGAAAACGACGGAAGTTTTTCAAAATCTTGATACTGACAAATAAGGCAGCCAAGGCAAATAGCGAAATCGCAAAGAGAATATATTTTAAATTGCTGATGTCATCATTATAAAATTGCTTCAATTCATTTTTGGAATAGCTAAGTTTAGTGATCTGACCAGTTCGACTATCTTGGAACTGAATATTTTCAATATAAAAATAATTTCTCACTTTTACTAAATTAATATTCTGAATCTGCCGGGTATGTGACTGATTGTAGTCATCAGTACATAGGGCAGCATAATGCTCACAGCTGATTTTTGCTACATAACCATTTCCCGCAATCAGGATAAACAGCGCATTGTCTGGACGTTGATTATTGGACACCAGTACATATTGCGCTTTGGTATTGCTTTTTAAAGGAATGCTCACAGCTTGCTGATAATATTGATCTGCTTTCAGGATTTCCTGAATTTTGGCAACACAGGTGAACATCAAGGAAAGTGTGATTGAAAAAATGACAGCAGCGAGACATAGACGGAATATGGTTTTGACAGTTTGATGCATAGGAGAAAATTTCTAAATAGAAAGAAGAGGGATGAGCAATAAAGTGCTTTAAGACTGTATGTTAAATCATCAGTTGTGAATATAGAAAAGAAACTTAACTTAATTCGAAAAAAATGGGACTAAACTTGATCCGCTAAAATATACTGTTTTTTTAAACTTATATTTTAAGTAAATCTTTCAGCTCACGGCTGCAAATTGCCAAATCTTAGGAAACCTAATGGGAAGTTTCTTTTTTTTACAACTGTTGACGGTGGTCTTTGCTCTGTCAATTGCCACTACCATGTTCAACAAACGTGTTCTAAGTTTTCCTCAAGCCATTGGTGTGCCGATTGTTTCCGCTATTTTTGTATTTATCCTGCAATGGTGTGCCAGCCTGTTACAGGGTAATCCATTTTTTAGCATCAATATTGATAATATTGAGAAAGCAGTTCGCCATGTCGATTTTTATGACTTCCTGATTAATGGTGTGATTTGTTTTATTCTGACTTCATCCGCATTGAAGTTTAAGGTTTCAGATTTACGCAATCACTGGCGGCCGATTGGTATTCTGGCCAGTCTGGCATTGGTTTTCTGTGCAGTTTTCTTTGGTATTGCGCTGTACTGTTATCAGTTTCTGATTGGTAACCACGTCGATATATTGGTTCTACTATTACTCGGTGCTGCGCTCGGAGCAACGGATCCCATTGGGATTAAAGGTGTACTCAGTTCGGTACGCGCACCCCATCATTTGATCGTGAAGCTGGAAGGTGAGTCGCTGTTTAATGATGCCATGTGTATTGCATTATTTATGACCTTATTAAATGTACTGCAAGGTGAAAACTTTACCGTACTCGCCGTCCTGCAAACATTGCTTTATGAAATTGTCGTGGCAGTCTTGATCGGAATTGGGTTTGGTTTGGCGATTTTACGTATTCTGCGCGGTAAGCATGAAATGGAATCACTGATATTAACTACTGCACTGTTGGCTTGTGGTTCATATCTGGTTGCTTTACTGGCGCATGCTTCTGCACCAATTGCCTGTGTAATCGGCGGCTTGATCGTCGGTAATAAATGGAAAGAAATTCTGGCTGATGCAGATATCGGTGATGTAAACCATTTCTGGCATACGGTAGAGGGGATTATCAATTCCTTCCTGTTTACCTTGATCGGTCTGGAATTGTTCATTATTGATCTAAGCACCAGTCTGGTTCTAGGTGGGATTGTCGCTTTCATAATTCTGCATTTGGCACGCTTCCTGGCCAACCATCTGTCTTTTGCATTATTCCCTAGAATGCGCAAGAAGAGTTATAACGGCAGTTTAACCATTCTGTCTTGGGGCGGTGTACGTGGCGGGATTTCCTTAGCCCTGATTCTGGCAGTGGCCAATATTCCACAACTGGAAGCATATAGCAGTATTCTGATTGGATATACCTTTATTGTGGTGCTTCTTTCAGGGGTGGTTTGTGGCCTAGGTTTGCCAGCCGTAATGAATGCCTTTTATTACAACCCGAATGAAGAAACCCAAGGTTTTAAAGGCTGGTATCAGCGGATGTGCCACAAAATGAACCGTCGCGGTTTTCAGTATATTGTAGGGGAGGATGCAAATGGAAATGAAACCATCACCATCTTCCAGCCAGAAATGCTGATTGATAAGAAAGATGCAGATGGAGTAGCAACAGTGCATCATCCTGACAAAGTACAGGAAGTGAAGCGTTTAGAGAATCCGGAGAATTTCTAATTGTTAGAAGTTTCTATCAAGATTGAAAGCCTATGACATCAAGTGCAAGCCAGGAAATGGCACAAATGATTCTGAGTGTGGTTAGCCAAATTCCTTATGCAAAGGTAGCGACCTATGGACAGATCGCTAAGCTGGCTGGCTTGCCTAAACATGCACGTCTGGTAGGTAGGGTTTTAAGTCAGCTTGATACAGAAACCGATTTGCCTTGGCATCGTGTCCTGAATGCTCAAGGTAAGATCAGTCTCAATAAACTGGATGAATATGGACATAATATTCAACAGCAAAAATTAGGCGCAGAAGGGATTCTATGTGCTGGAAATCGGGTCAGCTTAAAGCAGTTTCAATGGGATGGATTTGTTTTAAAAGAAAAATCCCCACTTAATTGAAGTGGGGATTTTTTTATTACTTACGGATGACCATTACAGGAACATTGGCCTGTCCCAAGATGCTTTGCGCAACACTTCCCAGGAACAGTTTCTTAAATCCAGTACGGCCATGTGAACCAATTACAATCAGATCAGTATTCAAGGATTCAGCTGCCTTGACAATTTCGCTATAAATCACCTGACCTTCAAGTAACTGAGTCTCTGCCTCAATACCTGCCGCAGCAAATTTTGCTTTTGCTTCGTCAAGTGTTTTTAAAATCGCGGTACGGGCACGTTCAACCAGATCATTGGTTTGAGCTGCTGTAATGTATTCAGCAGCAATATAGGGATCAAGTGCCAGCACCTGAACCACTGTCACTTTACTATTAAATGCTTTGGCAATTTCGACGGCTTTATCGACTGCAGCGTAGGAAGTTTCTGAACCGTCAACGGGTACTAAAATATGTTCAAATGACATTAGAATTCTCCTTATCGGAAATAAGTTTTATAAAAATATGACGCGTTAAAATCGTGTACGAATTGTTGTTTATACTTTGATCATAGCGCGTATTTTATAAAAATAAAACCAAGTAAATACCTCAGTATTATGTTTAACAAAGCAATAATTTTTAATGGTTGGTGTGTTTTATAAGTTTTTGATTTATAATTATATTTTAAGATAAAAATAATATGATTTTAGAATATTAATGAACTAGGTTAAGAAAGCCATCTAATTTTAATAATGTATTATTACCTGTAATTTTAGATTCAAAAAATCCCTGTTATATAAAACTGTAGGGACAGGTTTAAAATTGAGATTTTAATAATAAAAAATCTATCAAACTGCATAAAGATAGCCTGCTATTTCTAATAGTAAGCTTCTATCAGCATAATTTTAGTGTTCTAAAATTTCCCTTTCCGAGGGTAGGGTAATACCGTTATTTTCTTGTTTAGATTTATCATGATCTGAAATGGATTTCTCACATTCATTATAGTGATCAATTGCAAAGTTTTTAATTAAGGCTGAACGTTCAAACTGATCATGTGGTATTTCATATTTAAACGCTTTTTCAGTAAGTTTTATACCAATCAGAGCATGGATATCATTCGCTGTACCGTAGTGCTGCTTTATTTGCTGAATCATCCATTTCTGAGGTGCACCTTTGAGTCTAAAAAGCATGACTTCTTGAGCCAGATCCTTTACATCTTCACATCCTAAAAATCTGCTGCTTGGATGAATAACAGTTGCAGTGGCTAAACTTGTAAAATTCAATAGGAGCAGGCTTAGGTATATTTTGAATTTCGTCATCTTCAGTTTTGCTTTAATCCAGAGATACTATTGGTCATATTTGGAAAAGCATTATAGCGATAGGAAAAGGTAGTAGATTCACTTTTTATTTTGTTTCTTCAGCAAGTTATTCTTAAGATTAAATATTATTTGATACGACTTCGATTCAGATTTGGCTTTAAAAAAAGATACTAATTTTCATAGTATTTGCTAATAGGTTTCGAATTAAAGCATGATTTGTACAAAGTTTAAGAGTTTATGATTAATTTGCATAAAGACTGAACATTTGTGGTTTAAAATGCTTGACGATACAACCTGAAATTACGATAATGCGCACACAGTTTACGGCTATGTAGCTCAGTTGGTTAGAGCACCGCACTCATAATGCGGGGGTCACAGGTTCAAGTCCCGTCATAGCCACCATTTTTAAAGACCAAGCTCTCAGCTTGGTCTCTTTTTTTGTACCATAAAAATATTAATAAAAAATTAAGAGAAAGTTCTTCTAAATTTCTGTCTGTTTAAATTTTTGAATCTTCTTTTAATTTCTTAACCCTATTTATTGCTTAAAGATAAAAAAATGCCCAAGCATTTACTTGGGCATTATGGCTAATCTAGTTTTGTTAAAACTTAGATACCTGCTTTCCAACCATTAACGATCGGATAGCGACGTTCACGACCATAAGAACGCGAGCTGATACGTGGACCAATTGCCCCTTGACGACGTTTGTATTCGTTAATATCAACTAGACGAATCACTTTTTTCACGACTTCAGCTTCAAAGCCTTTGGCAATGATGTCATCTTGGCTCAGATCTTCTTCAATATAAGCATAAAGAATCGCATCAAGCACTTCATAAGCCGGTAATGAATCCTGATCGACCTGATCTGGACGAAGTTCTGCTGATGGTGGACGAGTAATGACACGCTCAGGAATTACTGGAGTTTCTGCGATGCTGTTACGGTATTTTGCCAGTTCAAACACAATGGTTTTATAAACATCTTTTAATACCGCGAAGCCGCCGACCATATCGCCATATAGTGTGCAGTAACCAACGGCAAGTTCGGATTTATTACCGGTTGCCAGAACCAGATTGCCGAACTTGTTAGAAAGCGCCATTAATAACGTACCGCGTGCGCGCGCTTGCAGGTTTTCTTCAGTAGCATCTACAGGGGCATTACCAAAGAACGGATATAGAGTTTGCAGAAAGCCATTTACAATCGGGTTAATCTCGGCAATACCGAAAGTTACACCCATCGTTTTCGCCTGTTCAGTGGCATCTTCTACACTAATCTGAGCAGTATAGGTATAAGGCATCATCACTGCTTGGACTTTGTCAGGGCCAATCGCATCTGCTGCGATGGCAAGAGTCAGGGCAGAGTCAATACCACCAGACAGACCCAGAATCACGCCTGGGAAACCTGAACGCTGTACATAGTCACGAGTTGCCATCACCAGACTTTGATAAATCTCAGCCATGGTTTCTAGGGCTGGAGTAATCGTGCCTTTGCTAAACTCTAATTTTTCTGCATCATATTCAGCGATATACAAGCCTTTTTCAAAGCTAGGCGCTTGTAGAGCCACTTCGCCTGATTTATTGAGTACAAAGCTGGTGCCGTCAAAAATGAGGTCATCTTGGCCACCTACCTGGTTACAGTACACCAAATTGATATTCAACTGTTTGACCAGTGCAGCCATGGTATCGATACGGTGTTGCGGTTTGCCAACTTCGTATGGAGAAGCATTTAGAACCAGCGCAGTATCAATATTTAATTGAGCCAGCTGTTGAACGGTAGATAATGACCAGACATCTTCACAGATCAGAACACCAAACTTGTGTCCCAGATATTCGAAGACCAGATGCTGATGTCCTTCACCAAAATAGCGTTTCTCATCAAATACACCATAGTTTGGCAGAGTTTGCTTATTATAAACCCCTAAAACTTCACCATCTTTCATGACGGCTGCTGAGTTATAGCGTTCACCATCTTCGGTTTGATTGACAAACCCGAAGACCATGACGATATCTTTTACTTCAGTCAGTTTCTCAAACGCCAGTTTTGTACGTTTAGCCAGACTTGGACGAATTAATAAATCTTCAGCCGGATAACCTAAAGTTGAAAGTTCAGGGAAAATAATAAGATCAGCATTATCTTTTTTGGCCTGATTTGCCAAATCTATCATTGTCTGCGTATTTGCATCTAAATTGCCCACATGTGGAGAGAATTGAGCAATCGCAATTTTAAAACTTTTCATTCCAATTAAGTCCTATTCCTATAGGTGAATACACTAAATCACTGATTTTTAAAATTCTAATTATCCAGCTGAGTGCAGTTTGATACGAACAAAATGCCAAATGGCCAAAATTAAAAAAGTCATGACCGAATGATCATTAAATCTTGATTTGCGAGCTAAAAATATCATACTTGGCTTATTTTATCGAAATTTGAGGCAGATGCTAGAGCTGTTTCAGGAGAATTGAAACAGATATACAAAGTTATGATCAGAAATGACTTATTATGGTGCTTTTTTATTCTGGTAAATGCAAAAAAATACTCAATTGGATTTAAATGAGTTTATTTTCCAAAAATAGAAATCAACAGAATACTTGAGTGAAAAATATTCAATATCATCTGCTTAACTGATTTTTTAAAATAATATTAGGGATTTTTTTTAGAAAAATATCGCGTGCAATATCTCCCTGTTGTTCAATGTTATAGTCTAAAAAGGATTTGTTGGGATTAAATTGATATTTGTAAGGATTATATTTTCCCATACTTAAAAAATAAGCGGCTTGCAAAAAAGCACCCTGAAACAACACATTAATATTCTGCTGATATTGATAAATATGCGCCATTTCATGAATGAAAAGCGCCTGATAAGAACGGCTTTCTTTAGAATAATCGTCCCTATAATTCAGGTTGCGGACGTGAATATAACCACTTGGTGCCATAATCACATGCTTGGATTGCCAGGGTAGGAAAGGGTGATTCATGACACGGACTGCTGAATAGTCAATCAGGTCAGCAAAGACTTGTTGGCAAAGCTTGATTTCACCTGAAGTTAAGTTCCGGCTTTTAAACTGATCAAAACGAATCATTTTCAGGATGAAGGGAAGCAGGTAAAGCAGCATTAAAACTCAATCCTTAACGATATAAGAGTAATTTCTAGAAATTTGCAGAAATTGAAAATTCTTCAGGTTTACTATTTTAAGTTTTTCACATCTTGGTTGTGTTGGTTTTTGTCAGTCATAAAAAAACCACCCAGAAGGGTGGTTTTTTACGTCTTTCAACGCTAACCGAATTAACGGTTGATGTCGCGTTGAACTTCGCCAGTGTAAAGCTGACGAGGACGACCGATCTTGTAAGGACCGCTGTGCATTTCTAACCAGTGGCTGATCCAACCAACTGTACGAGCAAGCGCGAAGATCACAGTAAACATTTCTGTTGGGATACCAATTGCTTTAAGGATGATACCTGAGTAGAAGTCTACGTTAGGGTAAAGGTTACGTTTGATGAAGTATTCGTCAGAAAGTGCAATACGTTCAAGTTCCATAGCAAGAGCAAGCTGTGGATCGTTGATGCCAAGAGCACCAAGAACTTCGTCACAAGTTTCTTTCATTACTTTCGCACGTGGATCGAAGTTTTTGTACACACGGTGACCGAAGCCCATGAGTTTAACTTCTTTAGTTTTCACTTTTTCCATGAAGCCAGCAACGTTTTCTACAGTGCCGATTTCATCAAGCATCTTAAGAACAGCTTCGTTCGCACCACCGTGAGCAGGACCCCAAAGTGCAGAAATACCAGCAGCGATACATGCATATGGGTTAGCGCCAGTAGAACCAGCTAAACGTACTGTAGATGTAGAAGCATTTTGTTCGTGGTCAGCGTGAAGTGTGAAGATACGGTCCATTGCTTTCGCAAGAATTGGATCTACTTTGTAGTCACGGTCTGCTGGAGTAGCAAACATCATGTACAGGAAGTTTTCAGCGTAAGTCAAATCGTTACGTGGGTAAACGAATGGTTGACCAACAGTATATTTGTAGCTCCAAGCCGCCAAAGTAGGAATCTTAGCGATTAAACGAATCGCAGTGATTTCACGATGGTTAACATCTTCGATGTCCAAATTGTTATGATAGAACGCAGACAACGCACCAACAACACCAACCATGATTGCCATAGGGTGAGCATCACGGCGGAAACCGTTATAGAAGCGGCTTACTTGATCGTGAACCATAGTGTGGTTACGAACTTTAGCGTCGAATTCTTCTTTTTGCTCAGCTGTTGGAAGCTCGCCATTAAGAAGTAAGTAGCAAGTTTCTAGGTAATCAGCTTTAGTTGCTAACTGGTCAATTGGGTAGCCACGGTGTAAAAGAACACCTTTATTACCATCGATGAAAGTGATTTTAGACTCGCATGCAGCTGTTGCCATAAAACCAGGATCAAAAGTAAAGTGACCTGCAGCCAATACATCTTTAACGTCGATTACATCTGGGCCCAATGTGCCGCTGTAAATTGGTAATTCAATTTCTTTGCCATCAAGCTGTAAAACGGCTTTCTTGCCAGTTGCTTCAGACATTCAATAGATCTCCTGTCCTGGTGAATGTATATCCGAGTTGCCTATCAATCTTTTAATGCACAAAACGGACGGATCAAAAATTTGCTATAAGATTAGTGGCTACTGAAATTTTGTCAATTATACTTATGGATGAAAAATGACATTCTCATAGTGGTTTAGTCATTTATCTTGGTATAAAAAGTTTAATAAAATCACAGTACCAAACCTTTATAATAAGTCAAATTGAACAGAAGGTGCAGAAAAAAATATAGTCTTTGCCGTATTTGTAAGCGTTTTTTCCTAGCAAAAAATAAAGGAGAAATTGAGAAAATATTTTAAGGCTGCAACTTAAAATTATATAAATCTCGTAACTTACATCGATTTCCTTAAGTTTTTACTTCAAACTTGAATTATAAATAAAAGCAATAAATTTTCTTTTTAGCTGTCTTCAATCGGCTAAAAAATAGTTCGCAAATTTGCTTCACTTTGTTTAATACAACTTAAACAAAAATAAATAAGTGTTTTTTTGAATCTAAAATGTCTAAAAACATCAAAAAAACTATGATCTACAAAGAGATAAATGGGTTTTGGTACAAAAATTCTAAATTGAGATACCTTTATATAAATAGCCATTATTTATTTGTGAAATATATCCTTATGATTTTACTTGGGATTAATAAGGACTTAGGGACAAAATTACATTTTTACCGTTCATCTTTAGTCTAAATCTACATAGTCTAAGCTCGGCTGAATAGCAGACTAAATTAATCAAGTTAATTATTAAAAAACAAATATCTAGAATGAAAATATGAAGATAAAGCAAGTAAGGGAGAACTTAAAGTTGTTGTTAATGATTCTTATTTAAAGGTTTTTTGTTTAAAAAGTCAAATACAGTTGTTTGTATTTTAATAGTTCACGTTTTATAATTCAGTGTCGTTTTATGTTTAGGCATGTATTTGCCTGATAATGCCAGCTTTCCTTCGAATTAATTCCAACAAACTCCGGATGGAGTTTTTAACTACAGGATGCCCGCTGTGAAAAGCAACAGACCTGTCAATTTGTCCATGGGTCAAGTTTTAGAAGTAAACTTAAAATCACCCGTGGCTATTGCATCAATTCTACACCGTCTTTCAGGTGTCATCGTATTTTTACTCGTACCGGTCCTTTTGTGGCTGTTGGATAAATCATTGTCTTCAGCAGAAGGTTTTGCTGAAGTGCAGGAAATCTTTAACGGTTTCTTTGTTCGCTTTATCGTATGGGTATTTGTAGCCGGCTTAATTTATCATTTATTCACTGGTATTAAGCACTTACTTGCAGATATCGGCGTTGCAGAAGAACTGCAAAGCGGTCGTACTGCAGCTACTATTTCATTAATCTTGTCTGCAATCGGTATTGTTGCAGCATTTGTATGGATCGTACTCTAATGAAAAGTGCTACTGGTTTAACAGGTTCAGGTTCTCGTGATTGGTTTGTCCAACGCATTAGTGCTGTAGTTCTAGCTGTTTATACCGTTGTGGTGTTTGGTTGGATCCTACTGAATGGTGGCTTCAACTACGAGCAATGGTACGGCTTTATGATGACAGTTCCAATGAAGATCATGTCTTTGTTGGCAGTCTTATCTCTTGTTGCGCATGCATGGATCGGTATGTGGCAGGTATTCACTGACTATGTGACTACTCGTCAAATGGGTCCATCAGCATCAGGTTTACGCCTTGTACTGACTTCAGCAGTGATTATTGCTGTATTTGCATATGCGATCTGGGCAATCCAGATTTTTTGGGCGAATTGATAGGAAACAATCATGGGCGCTATAACCCCTAAAGAAGATTACACAAATATTCCACACGAAACTTTCGATGCAGTTATCGTTGGTGGTGGTGGTTCTGGTATGCGCGCTTCTTACCAACTTGCTCAAGCAGGTTTGAAAGTTGCGGTACTGACTAAAGTATTCCCAACACGTTCTCACACTGTAGCAGCGCAGGGTGGTATCGGTGCATCTCTTGGTAACATGCAAGAAGATAACTGGCATTACCACTTCTACGACACAGTTAAAGGTTCTGACTGGTTAGGTGACCAAGACGCGATCGAGTTTATGACTCGCGAAGCACCGCAAGTGGTATACGAATTAGAACATTTAGGTATGCCATTTGACCGTAACGCAGACGGTACGATTTACCAACGTCCATTTGGTGGTCACTCTGCAAACTACGGTGAAAAAGCAGTTCCACGTGCATGTGCTGCAGCCGACCGTACAGGTCACGCGCTTCTTCATACGCTTTATCAAAGCAATGTGAAAATGGGTACTCAGTTCTTCGTTGAATGGATCGCGCTTGACCTGATCCGTAACGAAGCTGGTGATGTACTAGGTGTAACAGCAATTGACCAGGAAACTGGTAAAATTGCCGTATTCCAGGCGAAAGCTACATTGTTCGCTACAGGTGGCGCTGGGCGTGTTTACCGTGCATCTACTAACGCATATATCAACACTGGTGACGGTCTTGGTATGGCAGCTCGTGCAGGCATTCCCTTGCAAGATATGGAATTCTGGCAATTCCACCCTACAGGTGTTGCGGGCGCAGGCGTACTGTTGACTGAAGGTTGTCGTGGTGAAGGTGCAATCCTTCGTAACAAAGACGGCGAACCGTTTATGGAACGTTATGCACCGACTCTGAAAGACTTGGCTCCTCGTGACTTCGTATCACGTTCTATGGATCAAGAGATCAAAGAAGGTCGTGGCTGTGGTCCTAAAGGTGATTATATCCTTCTTGATATGACGCACCTGGGTGCTGACACCATCATGAAACGTCTGCCATCTGTATTTGAGATTGGTAAGAAATTCGCGAACGTTGATATCACCAAAGAGCCAATTCCAGTAGTGCCAACAATCCATTATCAAATGGGTGGTATTCCTACGAATATTCATGGTCAGGTTGTTGTTCCAGAGTCTCCAGAAACTGAAGCACTGGTTACTCACTACGATAAAAATACTGATACATACTCTACTAACCAAGAAGGCCGTAACTTCACTAAACCAGTGAAAGGTTTCTATGCGATTGGTGAATGTTCTTGTGTATCTGTACATGGTGCAAACCGTCTAGGTACAAACTCACTGCTTGACTTGGTTGTATTTGGTAAGGCTGCCGGTCAGCACATAATCGATTATGTGACTAAACACCACGGTGATGAATATGAACCGCTTCCTACAACTGTACTTGAGCAAACTGTTGCCCGTATTCGTAAACTTGACGAATCAACTACAGGTGAAAATGCTCAAGAAGTTGCTGATGCGATTCGTGACATCGTTCAAGACCACGCTGGTGTATTCCGTACATCTGCACTTCTTGAAGAAGGTGTGAAACAGATTCTTGCAATTGAACCGCGCGTGCGCAACATTCACTTGAAAGACAAATCTAAAGTATTCAACACAGCACGTATTGAAGCACTTGAAGTTGAAAACTTGTATGAAGTTGCTAAAGCGACTCTAATTTCAGCTGCAGCGCGTAAAGAATGCCGTGGTGCGCATACGGTGGTAGACTTTGAAGAGTCTCCTGACCATCCTGCATACCCATACGGTCGTCGTGATGATGAGTGGATGAAGCACACATTATGGTTCTCTGCGGACAACCGTCTTGAGTATAAGCCAGTGCGTTACCGTCCATTGTCGGTTGATGCGATTCCACCTAAACCACGTACATTCTAATCAGGAGATTAAAGATGAGTAGAGGTACTCGTACATTTCATATCTACCGCTACGATCCTGATAAGGATAAAGCACCGTATATGCAAACTTTTAAGCTTGAACTGACTGATAAGCACCGTATGTTGCTTGATGCACTTCTGGCATTAAAAGTACAAGACGAATCTTTAACGTTCCGTCGCTCATGTCGTGAAGGTATTTGTGGTTCTGATGGTGTAAACATCAATGGTAAAAACGGTCTTGCATGTCTGTGGAACCTGAATGATTTACCAGAAACAATCACAATCCGTCCACTGCCAGGTCTTCCAGTAGTTAAAGACCTTGTTGTAGACATGAATCAGTTCTACGATCAGTACAACAAAATTCATCCGTTCTTGATTAATAATCAGCCTGCACCGCCTAAAGAGCGTCTACAGTCTCCTGAAGAACGTGAACATCTTGATGGTCTGTACGAATGTATTCTTTGTGCATGCTGTTCAACTTCATGTCCGTCATTCTGGTGGAATCCTGATAAGTTCTTGGGTCCTTCAGCATTGTTGAATGCTTACCGCTTCATCATTGACTCACGTGATACAGCAACTCAAGAGCGTTTGGCTCGTCTTGACGACCCATTCTCGCTGTTCCGTTGTAAAGGCATCATGAACTGTGTATCTGTATGTCCTAAAGGCTTGAACCCTACTAAAGCAATCGGTCACATCCGTAACATGCTTCTAGATATGGCTGGCTAATTTAGACTGCAATCAACAGTTTTTCAAAAAGCACACCACTTGGTGTGCTTTTTGCTTTATAGGGCTCCATAAATGAACAGTAGTAGTGAAAACAGCTGTTATTGGTGCTGTATCTCATATGATCAAATCGGGTGATGAATCATTGCAGAGCATTTTGGTCGGATTTATGCACTATTATGATGTTGTCTAAGGTATTTATGATTTTTAGATGTAATTCTGGACTGAAAAAGGTTTTCAATAATGTTATTATATAACGCAAAGTTGTAAAGGGAGTGGATTGGAAGATTTACTCTCTTTTTGTTTATCAAAAAGATGTAGGACTTTAGTCTACGCTGAATGTGTTTTTCATTTAAAGCTCCCTATGTTAGAGTAATTTCTGACGGAAGTATTTGACTAAAAAACATGCGTTTCTCGTCAAAAAAATCAATTGATTAGTCGAGATCGTGATAGCATTTAGCACAAGACCATATTTAAAAAATGTGTGGGCCGGTGTACATTTTTTAAACACGGAAAAAGTAGAGACTGGTATATAAATGTAAGTCAAAGTCGCTTTAGAAAAAATATAGTTTAAATCTTTGTTTTTTCTAAGTCGATTTGCAAAAAATTGCTCGGTCACGATCGGGTATTCAATGAGTGATGATGCCGCTGAGGGGCGTTATTGTTCATTAAACATATCAAGAATTTTCTTGGTGTGGTGATAACGCCTCATGGCTTATGCCTTATGGGGGACTAATGTTGAATTATCAATTTGACATTACTAATCCTGGGTTTTGCTTAAAAAGCATCCTGAAAATGTTTTTGCAATAGGAAATGGGTCCACAAATGCAAGAAGTTGCTGACGCTCTGCGTCTTGACACTGAACTTTCCGCTGATAGTGCAGCGTATATTGAAGAACTTTATGAGCAGTACCTCACTGCTCCAGACTCAGTGGGTGCTGACTGGAGAGCGTACTTCGATAAATTCCCAAAAGGTGATCAACCACACAGCAATGTACGTGAGCAATTCCTACTTTTAGGTCGCAATTCAAGCCGTATTCAGCCTGTTATCCAATCGACAGTAAGTTCAGAGCATGAACGTCGTCAAATTGGCGTTTTACAGCTGATTGCTGCGTACCGTAACCGTGGCCACCAAAAAGCAAAACTGGATCCATTAGGTCTGGCTAAACGCGAAGTTGTGCCAGATCTTGATCTTTCTACGCACGGTTTAACTCAGTCTGATCTGGACACTATATTCAATACCGGTAACCTTGCGATTGGTAAGGAAGCAGCGACTTTGGGCGAAATGGTCCAAGCGATGGAAGCGACTTACTGTAGCTCTATCGGTGCTGAATACATGCATATCGTGGATACCAAAGAAAAACGCTGGATCCAGCAACGTCTTGAAAGCGCACGTGGTCAATATGGCCTGAGTGCTGATCAGAAAAAACATGTTCTTGAACGTTTAACTGCGGCTGAAGGTCTGGAAAAATACCTCGGTAATAAATTCGTGGGTGCAAAACGTTTTGGTGTTGAAGGTGGTGAGTCTTTCATTCCTATGGTGAATGAATTGATCCAGCGTGCCGGTTCTGTAGGCTGTAAAGAAGTTGTAATCGGTATGCCACATCGTGGTCGTCTGAACCTTCTGGTTAACATCATGGGTAAAAACCCGGCTGACCTGTTCGGTGAGTTCGAAGGCAAATCACTACACAAGAAAGGTTCTGGTGATGTTAAGTATCACCAAGGTTTCTCTTCTAACGTGATGACTCCAGGTGGTGAAGTTCACTTGGCATTGGCGTTTAACCCATCTCACCTTGAAATCGTTGGACCTGTAGTTGAAGGTTCTGTACGTGCACGTCAAGTCCGTCGTAAAGACATTGGCGGCGATGACGTGTTACCAGTGATTGTTCACGGTGATGCTGCATTTGCAGGTCAAGGCGTAAACCAAGAAACCTTCCAGATGTCACAGACTCGTGGTTACACAGTAGGTGGTACAGTTCATATCGTAGTGAACAACCAGGTTGGTTTCACCACATCTGATCCACGTGATGCGCGTTCTACAGAATACTGTACTGATATCGCGAAAATGATCCAGGCACCGATCTTCCATGTAAATGGTGATGATCCGGAAGCTGTATTATTTGTTGCTCAGCTTGCACATGACTTCCGTCATACTTTCCGTAAAGACGTCGTGATCGATATGTTCTGTTACCGTCGTCGTGGTCATAATGAAGCGGACGAACCAGCTGCAACTCAGCCAATGATGTACCAGGTGATCAACAAAAAAGCGACCACTCGTACGCTTTATGCTGACAAACTGGTTCAAGAAGGTGTACTTGATCGCGCAACTGCAGATCAAATGGTTGAACAATACCGTTCTGATCTTGAAGCCGGTAAACATGTAGCCAATGCACTGGTTCTAGAGCCGAACAAGAAAATGTTCGTAGACTGGACACCTTACCTGGGCCATGAATACACAGACGAGTGGGATACTACATGTGATCTAGAACGTCTTAAAGAGCTTGGTCGCAAAATGCGTGAGCTTCCAGAAGGCTTCGTGATGCAGCGTCAGGTATCTAAAGTGATTGACGACCGTCTGAAAATGCAAACTGGTGAAATGCCGCTGAACTGGGGTGCTGCTGAAACTCTAGCCTATGCATCACTGCTAGATGATGGTTATCTGGTCCGTTTAACTGGTGAAGACGTGGGTCGTGGTACATTCTCACACCGTCATGCAAAACTGCATAACCAGGTAGATGGCTCAACTTATATTCCACTTTGCCACATCAAAGAGAACCAACCGCGCGTTGCGATCTATGACTCTTTATTGTCTGAAATGGCAGTACTGGCATTTGAATATGGTTATGCGACGACTCTTCCTAAGAGTCTGATCATCTGGGAAGCTCAGTTCGGTGACTTTGCAAACTGTGCGCAGGTGGTGATTGACCAGTTCATCTCATCTGGTGAAACCAAATGGGAACGTGTATGTGGTCTGACTATGCTTCTGCCACACGGTTTCGAAGGCCAAGGCCCTGAGCACTCATCTGCACGTCTGGAACGTTTCTTGCAACTATGTGCTGAAGATAACATGCAAGTGATGACTCCAACTACACCTGCACAGATCTTCCACGCGTTACGTCGTCAGGCAATCCGCCCGATCCGTAAACCAATGATCATCATGTCACCTAAATCATTGCTTCGTCATAAATTAGCGGTGTCTAATCTGGAAGAACTGGCTAACGGTACATTCCAGACTGTGATCGACGAAGTAGATAACATTAACAAAGCAGACGTAACCCGTCTGGTATTGTGTGGTGGTAAGGTTTACTACGATCTGGTTGAAAAACGTCGTGAAAAAGAATTGAACAACACTGCAATTGTACGTATTGAACAATTGTATCCGTACCCAGAAGCACGTCTTGCAGAAGTTCTTGCTCAGTATCCAAACGTGAAAGAACTGATTTGGGCACAAGAAGAACCGAAAAACCAAGGTGCTTGGTTGTTCATCGCGCCTCGTTTATATGACGATGTGATGAAAGCGGGCAAACAAATCCGTATTAGTTACGCAGGCCGTGAAGCTTCAGCTGCACCGGCGTGTGGTTCACCATACTTGCATGCAAAACAACAAGCTCAGCTCGTTAACGACGCTCTAGCGATCGATGCTGAATAATCCAGGAGATTCTAAATAATGGCAACCGAAATTAAAGCACCGGTATTTCCAGAGTCAGTTGCGGACGGTACGATCGCAACTTGGCACAAACAACCAGGTGAAGCAGTATCACGTGATGAAGTGATCTGTGATATTGAAACTGATAAAGTTGTTTTAGAAGTTGTTGCTCCTGCAGACGGTACAATTGCATCAATCGTTAAAAATGAAGGCGATACAGTGCTTTCTGCTGAAGTGATTGCACAGTTTGAAGAAGGTGCTGTATCTGGCGCAACTCAAACTCAAGCAGTTCAATCTGAAACTGAAGCATCAGTAGAGCAAGCTGCTGCAAAAACTGAAGCGGGTAATGCACCGATCGTTGAGCGTCAACAGGTTCAAGACCAAGCTCCAGCAGTACGTAAAGCATTAACCGAATCTGGTATCAATGCTGCTGACGTATCTGGTACAGGTCGTGGCGGTCGCATCACTAAAGAAGATGTTGCGAACCATCAGTCTAAACCTGCAGCGCCTGCTGCTGCACCGTTAAGCGTTGCGGTTGGTGAACGTATCGAAAAACGCGTTCCAATGACTCGTCTGCGTAAACGTGTTGCTGAACGTCTGCTTGCTGCAACTCAAGAAACTGCAATGTTGACTACGTTCAACGAAGTTAACATGAAACCAATCATGGAAATGCGTAACCAGTACAAAGAAGCGTTTGAAAAACGTCATGGTGCGCGTCTAGGCTTCATGTCATTCTTCGTTAAAGCTGCGACTGAAGCACTGAAACGCTATCCAGCAGTGAATGCATCGATCGATGGCGACGACATTGTTTACCATGGTTACTATGACATTGGTGTAGCGGTTTCTTCTGACCGTGGTCTAGTGGTTCCTGTTCTTCGTGATACAGACCGCATGAACTATGCTGAAGTTGAAAACGGCATCCGTGCATACGCTGGTAAAGCGCGTGAAGGTAAACTTGCAATCGAAGACATGACTGGTGGTACTTTCACTATTACCAACGGTGGTACTTTCGGTTCATTACTTTCAACTCCAATCTTGAACACTCCACAAACTGCGATCTTGGGTATGCATAAAATCCAGGAACGTCCTATGGCAGTGAATGGTCAGGTTGAAATCTTGCCAATGATGTACCTAGCGCTTTCTTATGACCACCGTCTCATTGATGGTAAAGAAGCTGTAGGTTTCCTTGTAACAATCAAAGAATTGTTAGAAGAACCAGCTCGTCTGATCCTTGATCTTTAATTCTAAAGAATAAATCCATGGGTTTAGGGTGATCCTCTAGGCCCATTTTTGGAGAGAATAATGTCTCAACAATTCGATTTAGTTGTAATTGGTGGTGGCCCAGGTGGCTACGAAGCTGCAATTCGTGCTGCACAGCTTGGTTTTAAAGTTGCATGTATCGAAAAACGTATTCATAAAGGTAAACCTTCTTTAGGCGGTACTTGCTTAAACGTCGGTTGTATTCCTTCTAAAGCACTTCTAGATTCTTCTCACCGTTATGAAGATACTGTTAAGCATTTAGATGACCACGGTATTACAACGGGTGAAGTTGCTTTCGATTTGTCTAAAATGCTGGCGCGTAAAGACAAAGTCGTTGAGCAATTGACTGGTGGCGTTGCACAGTTACTTAAAGGTAATGGCATCGAATGGTTACAGGGTACTGGTAAATTACTTGCTGGTAAAAAAGTTGAGTTCGTACCGCATGAAGGCGAAACTCAGGTTTTAGAGCCTAAATATGTCATTCTTGCATCTGGTTCTGTACCAGTAAATATTCCTGTTGCTCCTGTAGATCAAGACCTGATCGTGGACTCAACTGGTGCGCTTGAATTCCCAGAAGTGCCTAAACGTCTTGGTGTGATCGGTGCTGGTGTAATCGGTCTTGAACTTGGTTCAGTATGGCGTCGTCTAGGTGCGGAAGTTGTTGTATTTGAAGCAATGGACGCATTCTTGCCAATGGCTGACAAAGCATTAGCAAAAGACTACCAAAAACTGTTGACTAAACAAGGCCTTGATATCCGTATCGGTGCAAAAGTTTCTGGTACTGAAGTTAATGGTCGTGAAGTGACTGTTAAATACAGCCAAGGCGGCGAAGACAAAGAACAAACTTTCGATAAGCTGATCGTTTGTGTGGGTCGTCGTGCTTATGCTGAAGGCCTATTGGCTGAAGATTCAGGTATCAAACTGACTGAGCGTGGTCTGGTTGAAGTAAACGACTGGTGTGCAACTTCTGTTGAAGGCGTATACGCAATCGGTGACTTGGTACGTGGTCCAATGCTTGCACATAAAGCAATGGAAGAAGGCGTAATGGCTGTTGAACGTATCCACGGTCATGCTGCTCAAGTGAACTACGACACCATCATTTCTGTCATCTACACTCATCCGGAAGCGGCTTGGGTAGGTTTAACAGAAGAGCAAGCCAAAGAAAAAGGTCATGAAGTGAAAACTGGTCAATTCGGTTTTGCTGTAAATGGTCGTGCTTTGGCTGCTGGTGAAGGTGCTGGTTTCGTGAAGTTTGTTGCTGATGCAAAAACTGACCGTCTACTTGGTATGCACGTGATTGGACCTGCTGCGTCTGATATCGTTCACCAAGGTATGATTGCACTTGAATTTGTATCTTCAGTTGAAGATCTACAGTTGATGACGTTTGGTCACCCAACGTTCTCTGAAGTCGTACATGAAGCTGCTCTTGCAGTTGATGGTCGTGCGATTCACGCGATCCAACGCAAGCGTAAGTAATTCTTCAAAGAGCGGCTTCGGCCGCTCTTTTTACATTTGGTGGTTGTTTTTGAATGAATAATCATCTAAAAATAAAGATAAGTAAAATTTAAGATCCAAAAATACCAATATTGATTGATGTGAACCAAGAAATATTGGGAATACGTGTAATAACAAAGTCAAATAAGTAGTAAAAGGTTAATCAATGAATTTACATGAATATCAAGCAAAAGCGTTATTAAAAAAATATGGGATGCCTGTACAAGAAGGTATTCTTGCTACTAATGCTGAAGAAACAGTACATGCTTTTGAGCAGCTTGGTGGGAAGTTTGCAGTATTAAAAGCGCAGGTTCACGCAGGTGGTCGTGGCAAAGCGGGTGGGGTAAAAGTGGTAAAGTCGGCTGAAGAAGCAGCTGAATATGCCAATCAGATTATTGGTTCACGTTTAGTGACCTATCAAACCGATGCCAATGGTCAGCCAGTCAACAGTATTCTGGTCTCTGAAGATGTTTATCCGGTAGAGCGTGAACTTTATCTGGGTGCTGTGGTAGACCGTTCAACTCGCCGCATTACCTTTATGGCATCGACTGAAGGCGGTGTCGAAATTGAAAAAGTGGCAGAAGAAACGCCTGAAAAAATCATTAAAGTGGAAGTTGATCCTTTAGTGGGATTATTGCCATTTCAGGCGCGTGAAGTGGCGTTTGCACTTAAGTTAAAAGATAACCAGATCAATCAATTTGTCAAAGTCATGACAGCTGCTTACCAAGCTTTTGTCGAAAATGATTTTGCACTGTTTGAAATTAATCCGCTCTCTGTTCGTGAAAATGGAGATATTCTGTGTGTCGATGCCAAAGTCGGCATTGATTCGAATGCACTGTACCGCCTGCCTGAAGTCGCAGCTTTACGTGATAAATCACAAGAAAATGAGCGTGAGCTAAAAGCGTCTGAATTTGACCTGAACTATGTTGCTTTAGAGGGCAATATTGGTTGTATGGTCAATGGTGCCGGTCTTGCGATGGCAACCATGGACATTATCAAGCTTTATGGTGGTCAACCAGCTAACTTCCTCGATGTGGGCGGTGGTGCGACCAAAGAGCGAGTAATTGAAGCGTTTAAAATTATCTTGGCAGATTCTTCTGTACAAGGTGTTTTGATTAATATTTTTGGTGGAATTGTACGTTGTGACATGATTGCTGAGGCAATTATTGCAGCGGTTCAGGAAGTAAATGTCACTGTGCCTGTAGTTGTTCGTCTTGAAGGGAATAATGCAGAGCTTGGTGCCAAGTTACTGGATGAATCTGGTTTGAAATTGATTTCTGCAAATGGCTTGGCCGATGCTGCAGAAAAAATTGTTGCTGCAGTAAAAGCTTAAGGAGTATCACAATGAGCGTATTAATTAATAAAGACACCAAAGTTTTAGTCCAAGGCTTTACAGGCAAGAACGGTACATTCCACTCTGAACAGGCTATTGCCTACGGCACTAAAGTTGTTGGTGGAGTAACACCGGGTAAAGGTGGTCAATCACATCTGGATCTGCCAGTATTTAATACTATGCGTGAAGCGGTGCAAGAAACTCAAGCTGATGCTTCTGTGATTTATGTGCCTGCACCTTTTGTACTTGATTCTATTGTAGAAGCTGTTGACTCAGGTATTGAGCTGATCGTTGTGATTACTGAAGGTGTACCAACACTGGATATGCTGAAAGCCAAACGTTATTTGGAAACCAATGGTAATGGCACGCGTCTGATTGGTCCAAACTGTCCGGGTATCATTACGCCAGGCGAGTGTAAGATCGGGATTATGCCGGGTCATATTCACCAGCCAGGTAAGATCGGCATTATCTCACGTTCAGGTACTTTGACTTATGAAGCGGTTGCACAAACCACTAAATTAGGTCTTGGACAGTCTACATGTATCGGGATCGGTGGTGATCCGATTCCAGGCATGAACCAGATTGATTGCTTGAAACTGTTCCAGGAAGATCCACAAACTGAAGCCATTATCATGATTGGTGAAATTGGCGGTACTGCTGAGGAAGAAGCAGCTGAGTATATTCAGTCACATGTGACCAAGCCAGTGGTAGGTTATATCGCCGGTGTCACAGCGCCGAAAGGTAAGCGTATGGGTCACGCAGGTGCCATCATTTCTGGCGGTAAAGGAACTGCTGAAGAGAAGTTTGCAGCCTTTGAACGCGCGGGAATGGCGTATACACGTAGTCCTGCTGAGCTGGGTTCAACCATGCTTCAGGTCTTGAAAGAAAAAGGTTTAGCTTAATTTATTAAGCTGATAAAAAGCCCTCACTCTTGAGGGCTTTTTTATAATTGCTGTAAAAGAAAATTAAAGTCTAACTAAATGATAATTCGAAAATTGAGTATTTAGCTATCTACACCAGCTTTAGCTTTCAGGCTTTGGGTCAGCCCATTGATGTCACCGCCCTGAATGCCTAATTCATTCATCAGACTATCAATTAAAGGTGCCTGGCTACGATAACGTAAAGCACTATTCACCACCTGATCGGAGAGGGCAACATTGCTGCCTTCATGATGGGCATCTGCCTGACAAGAACCCGCATGTGTGCCATGTAAACCATTGACTTGCAAAATCTTGATGTCATCAATGTTTTCCATAGGCTTAACACTTTCACGAATGATTTCAGGCAGGTATTTCAGCATTGCTAGGCGGATTTGCATTTCCACCTGTTCAGATGACAGTACATTATTTGCTTCATTCACTGCACGGGTACCTTCAGCATCGACCTGATACTGTTTCTCCATTGCTTGAGCAAGTAATACTTTGGCATCCGCTTCACCTTTAGCTTTTAGGCGAACTTTTTCAGCTTCGGCTTCAGCGGCTATACGAACCGCTTCTGCATCGTCGGCTGCTGCCTGTTTGCCAGCCTCTGCTGCAACGGTAATGGCAATTGCATCTTTCTCAGCCTGTTCTTTCGCTGCCACCAGTTCAACCGCTTTTTGACGTTCAGCTTGCTGGATCTGACGGACAGTGATGACTTCTTCTTCCGCTTTAACCGCTTGAGCACGTGCCTGATCAGCTAAAGCTTTGGCTTCAGATTCAGCACGGGATTTTTCTGCAATTGCAATCGCACGATCCTGTTCAGCTAGTTCAATCGTTTTCTTCTGTTCAACTTGGGCTTTTTGAATAAGCTGAGCTTTCTGAATGTTTTCATTTTCGACATCACGAGCTGCCAGAATGCGTTTCAGTTCTACTTCACGTTCAGCAGCAATACGGGCTTCTTCCGCTTCACGTTTTTTTGCAGCTTCCTGAGCTGCAATTTCAGCTAACTGTTCAGCGCGGCGAATCGAAATTTCACGTTCCTGTTGCAGTTTGGCATATTCTTCTTCACGGATAATTTGTAGACGCGCTTGCTCGGCTTCCAGATTTTTGGCTTTAATGGCCAGATCTGTATCCTGTTCAATATGATTACGCTTACGGCGACGATCTTCAATCGTTTCAGTGAGTTTGGTCAAACCTTCAGCATCGAAAGCATTTTGCGGATTAAAGTATTTAAAGCCAGTTTGATCTAAGCCTGTTAAAGAAACAGTTTCCAGTTCCAGACCATTTTTGTGCAGATCTTCAGATACCACTTGCTGTACTTTTTGTACGAAGTCGACTCGCTTTTCATGTAACTCTTCCATCGCCATTTCAGCAGCAACCGCACGTAAAGAGTCGACAAATTTACCTTCCACAAGATTTTTCAGTTCATTTGGTGACATTGTCTTTTGGCCAAGAGTTTGTGCTGCCGTAGCAATCGAATCGGCAGTTGGCTTTACGCGCACATAGAATTCAGCCATCACATCGACACGCATGCGATCACGGGTAATCAGCGCCTGATCATCGGCACGACGGACTTCCAGACGTAGGGTATTCATATTCACTGGAATGATTTCATGTAGTACCGGTAGCACCAAAGCTCCGCCGCCTAAAACGACTTTAATGTCATATCGTTTTGTTAGTATTAATGTTAATGATTTGTTTTTATTGAATAATATTGAAAATGTGCAATTTAACAAATTTTTTAACATTTTTTAGAAAAATTAGGCTAAGAGTTATTAAAAAAAGGTTTCAAATATGTCAATGCTTCTGCCATATTTTGATCATACGTTTTCTTTTCATCCCATCTTTTGATTACTTCATTCATTCTGTTTATTACATTATTTTCTTGAGATTTTTTTACTACTTTACTTAAAAGGCTTCCTATCACTTCTTCATATACCTTTAAATCATAAATTTCATAATTATATATTTGTTGAATTTCATCATCATTAGTATCAACTTCTACTTCTAAATCAATGCATTGATTGTTAATTGGGTCAATGATATAAGTTTGTTCCTTTGAGTCTCCTTCATAGTTACTAGCAAGAGAAAGTACAACTCTAAATGCTCCAAAATATTCAATATATCCAAAGATACGTTTTAGTTGAGAACTTGCTTTTATGTGAATACAATAAAAAGGGATATCGTTATTTCTGTTCTTAATAAAATCTTTATTAGGGCGTGTTGAACATTGGGTATAAATTAATGGCAAAAAAAATAGCGAACGGTTAATCTTTAAGTTCTCACACAAAAAAGATATCGTTCGCTATGCCTCGCACCATGCTCAAAGATGAACACTGGACAAGACTGAAACCTATATTACTAGAACTTAATATCTATAACAAAGGAAATCTTAGACAAACGGTTGAAGGCGTGCTTTATCGCATGCGTGTTGGCTGTCCTTGGAGCGACTTACCCGAGTATTTTGGCAAGCCTAATACCATCTATAAAGCTTACCAGCGCTGGTTTCGCAGTAATAAGCTGATTGCATTATTTACGTTACTGATCAAAGACGCAGACCTTGAGTGGGTCTTTATCGATGGCACTCATATTAAAGCGCATCAGCACAGCAATGGAGGCAACGAGAACCTACAATCCATTAGCAAAAGTGTGGCAGGCCGCGCGACCAAGATTCACTTAGCAGTTGATGCTCATGGCAATCCGATTATCTTTCTTTTATCAGATGGCACAACCCACGATGTCAAAGTCGCACCTGATTTAATAGATAAGGTTAATTTGAGCGATACAGAGGTTTTATGTGCCGATAAAGGCTATGATTCTGATGCACTACGAGCCCATATTGAACAAGCAGGGACGCATAATAACATCCCTCGAAAACGAAACACTCAGTCTTCTAACGACCATATGGACTGGGACTTGTATAAAGCCAGGCATCTAGTAGAAAATGCTTTCGCTAAGCTAAAACAGTATAGGGCGGTTGCCACCAGATTTGATAAGCTCAAGCAGAGTTATGAAAATACGGTCGCTCTTGCTTGTGCTTATATCTGGCTCAAATTATGAATGTTCAACAGGCTCTAGTTATAACTTCCAAACTTTAAATTAATTGAGTAGAACGCACTGCCTTACACAATAACGCTTTATACTTTTCTATTGTCATGTTCAAATAAAACTGATTAAAAATAATCTGATCATAACAAAGGTACTTAACCTATGATAATGAATAAAAACGTGAATAATAAATGGCATGCTGACCCATTTTTTCAACAAGCCACCCACACAAGACAGATGTCACAAGGTGAGGCTCAGCTGCCTATTAAGTACTTTGATGCGTCAAGCCTGATTGCTTTTTTTATGGTCGATTATGACAAAGCAGTCAGTGTATTGGACAATCCAAAGTTAAAGGTTGCTAAGCTTATAGGCAATAAAGCGTTATTTAGTCTAGCTTTCTATGATTATCGTGAATTAACTGATGGCGAGCCTTATCACGAAGTTGCATCAAGTATGCTTGTCTATCCTGCAGACCAAGACACACCGACTCATCCATTGGTGGAAATGACATTACCACCAGATCGACGCAATACCGGCATGTGGGTTTGTGATTTACCGGTAACCACCGAAGTTGCGTGTCGTGCAGGTAAAGAATTATGGGGCTACCCGAAATTCGTCACCGATATTGATTTTAATTTAGACAATAAGGATTTTAGTAGTTCTGTCAAACATCCAGAGAATCCTCAAACATCAATCTTGTCATTATCAGGTACGATCGGCGCATCAGTTACCGCACCTTGGGCAGACTTAGTTTTATATTCAATGTTAAATGATGCGTTAATACGGGCAACCGCAGATACACGTACATTAAATGGCGCTAAAATTGCCACTAAAGGTGATCTTAAGCTAAGTGTTGATACAACGAACAGTCACCCAATGGCACAAAGGCTCAATAGTCTTGAGTTAAATGGTGCGACGCCTTTTTCAGTCACCTTTACTGATAGCTTGCAATTGCGTTTAAATGAAGGCGTAATTTTTTGATTGATGATTTGAACTTCAAAAATCTGCTTACAGTAAATTTTTTTAAGGAGCAATTCAATAATCAATTAACTCCTTCTACTTTAATGCTAACATGCTTACTTAAACAATCAGACTCATAATATCTATTGTTCGCATAACGGGCGTTATGACAAATGACTTCAATTAGAACGGTAATCATCCCAAGTATCAGACCCTTATCTAATAGAATTAAGTTGCATACCACTCTTTGAGCCGGTAGTGAGAAGTCAATTACTTTTTAACAGACGGTATACCCCAAAGGAACCACTTAAAAAGCCTCTTAGGCCTATTAATAGGCTACCTAAAACAGACCAATATAAGAGAACCACTTATAATAAACTGCTAGCCTTAATACTCTAAATAATCCCTGATTGGACGTTTCTTAAATTGAGAAGCGTCTTTTTTAAGGCGATTAACCATCTCAAACTCCCATCCTTGCTGCGACTTTCCAGCTGGGCTAGTCGGACTTACTAAATGATTGTATTCTGCCATAAAAGCAGGATTGCGAACGATACGTCCTAGCTGTTTATCATTTAAACCCTCAACTGTGAACATATCAGCAGTATCAACATCACGCAACTTACTTGTTTTTTCTGTTTTAGTTTTCAGTTTCTCATGAACTACAAACTTAAAGCCTGTAATTGTCCTACCTTTTTTCACCTGCGTATAACTGACTTTAATATCTGATTTTTCATTAATTTCTTTAACAGCAAGGTCTAATACTCTTAGTTTAAAGTTACCCATACGCTTGTATTCATGATCTTCTATACCTAACTGGTCTCTGAACTTGTTAAGCTCAAGCAGAGTTATGAAAATACGGTCGCTCTTGCTTGTGCTTATATCTGGCTCAAATTATGAATGTTCAACAGGCTCTAGTTGAATAAAAATATCCATAGCAAGGTTCTTTATTCTCTAATAAATATCCAGTAGCCAAATCACACTGCTTTACATCAATCCCCATATAAAAAGCCATAGCTAATGCCGTCTTTACTAAAGACCTACCAGCTTCTTTACCACCAAAATTTATTTCACCTTGAATAACTTGATTCATTGGTAAGCTATTAAGCTTTAGGTTTTCAAGCATATGAGTTTGAGAATCATTACTTATATTATTGTATTTACATATTTTTTTTAAAATATTTTTAGCCGTTTTTAAGTCTTTGGCTTCAATTTTAATATTAAAACTACCATCAGAATTTTTATGAACATGTTCGATAGGACGAGTTAAAAGAAAATCCCCGTTAGGTTTTTTTAGATACTCATTACCTTCTAAGGTTTTAACTAAATAATATGGAATTTTTTTTCCCTTTTTATATTTAAGTAGATAGAAAAGAAAGCTAGTTGATCAGCTAAAATACAATCCCAAATATGTCCATATTTGTTATTACATCGAAGACATATAAAATTTTTAATTTTAAGTCGACCTCCTATCGCTTGTGGAATAATATGTTCTTCTGTCTGATTAGTTTTATATATAGTTTCATTACATAATGTGCAATTATTCATGATGTATACCAAAAATTATTTAATTTGAGGTTCCAAAAAAATGTTTTCTTTTAAAATAGATAAAAGCAAAGATTGATCTGCTTTAAAAGCTTGAGGGGGTAGGAAAATTAATAGTGACCAAGCATTTTTTTATACTCAAGGATCTCAGAGTTTAAACTTGCAATAGTCGATTTAAGTAGATTGATTTGCTTAGCCTGACTTTGTTTCTGATACTCTAAACTCATGATAATAGACATAAATCTTTCTATCTTTTCTTGATTAAGTTCTCTAAACGTATCAGTTTTAGGTAGAGGTTTTTTGACAGAGTTTTTACTTTTAATAGCTTTTCTTTGATTAGACCTCTTGCGAAAGTAAAAACCACCTCAATCTAAATTTCATGAGATATCACAAATTAAATCGTTTTTCAGATTCTGAATTCCAGCGCTTGGTTGGTGTACCTCGACCAGTTTTTAGTGAAATGATCGAAGTTTTAAAAGAAGTAGAATCACTTAAAAAGAAATCTGGGCGTCCTCATACTTTAGCTATAGAGGATCAATTATTATTAACACTCAATTACTTACGGAATTACAGCACTCAATTGGAGTTGGCTGCAAATTACCATATCGCTGAAAGTAATGTGAATCGAACCATTAAAAAGGTTGAAGATGCATTGATGAAATCAAGACGGTTTACTCTGCCAAAACGAAGCATTACCACAGCAGACGAACAGTTTAACTGGGTCATTATTGATGCGACAGAATGTTCAATAGAACGTCCGAAAAAAAAATCAGAGTAAGTTCTACAGTGGTAAAAAGAAGAAACATACGCTAAAAGCACAAGTGATCTATCATCCGAACAGCAAACAAATCATAGGGCTAGATATATCGAATGGCAGTCAGCATGACATTAAATTGGCAAGAAGAACGGTTAAAAAATTCAAACATTGTAAATATGTTATGACCGATTTAGGGTACTACGGATTAGAGCAAGATGGCTTTAAATTATTGATGCCAATAAAGAAAAAGAAGAATTTACCCTTATTTGATGTTGAGAAAAAGTACAATAAAATGATTGGAAAAATACGAGTTGTGATCGAACATATTAATAGTCAATTGAAAACATTTAGAATATTAAGTGAACGCTATCGAAATAGACGGAAAAGATTCGGTTTACGCATTAACTTAATCGCTGCACTGGTAAATCGGATGAACTTGCAATAACGACTTTCGCAAGAGGTCTATTGTTTTTATTTTTCTGAAGAATAATTAGACCTTTTATATACTCAAGCGTTTTAGGATAAGTATTATAAATAGATGCACGATTTATATCTAATAATTCTGCAATTTTACCTATAGTAATTTTTTCATCTGTTCCTGATAAGAAATTTGCTACTTTTCTAATTAAATCTTCATTAATAGATAATGATCTTAATTCATGAATAGAAGTAAGTTCCAAATAAATTAGTAGACCTTCAATAAGATCAGTTAAATCTTTTTTCATTTAAGTTACCTCAATTTCAGTCATATCAATTTTCTTACCATTCAGAGTATCAATTATCTCAGATATTTTTCTCTGCTTTTCCTCAATATTTAAAGATAAATTAGTATATTTATTTCTTAGATCAACAGGGAGTTGATTTATTTGAGCCAACTTTGTATTGAGGTCTTCTAATAATCCTCTCCAAAAAGGCAGATTTGATTGTGTAGTAATATAGCCATAACAATTTATACAGCTTAATGGATCAGCAACTGATTTTAAAGAACAATCAGAACCATTCATACAGAAGCCATGAGGTAAAAAGTTAATAAAATCTTTATTTTTATTGAGATAGGAGTTGATTTGATCAATATGCTTAAACTCAATAGGGTCAATAGAAATGTTATATTTAAAGTCTTTCAAATTTAAAGCATTCAAAATAAATTTAACACCACCTCCCATACTTTGTTGTTTAGCAATAGATTCAGAAAATCCCATAAGTGATTTTATTTTGATAGTTTCATCAAGAGTCATAGATTGATTAATTAATTCAGTGTAAATAGCCCTCCTAGAGTAAATATAAGTCATAGAACTTCTCAAATGCTTAAATTGATGCTTAATTTCTCTAATTGTGCATAGATTGTTTACAATCATAAAGTAGGCAAATGTATGGCGAAATTGGTGAGGAGAGAAGTTGAAGTAATCATTAATATTATATTTAACCATATACTCTTTTGACATTACTTGGGTAGATTTATAGTTGCACTCTAAGAATTCGAGTTGATCAATATCATGCCTATCTAAAGTAATTTTAAAAACAGAAAAATTACTATTTAGATCTTTTGATTTGATATATTCTAAAGTATCAAAACTACAAGTATTTAATGAATAATTAAAGCAGAATATCTTATCATCTTTTAAATTACTTTTTAAATGTGTTATATATTCTTCATTAAAACGAGAATCTTTCGTATCGAGAATAGCTTGTACTCTTTCTTTGACTTTGTTATTGAGCTTAATTAAAAGATTGATCATTTCATTACATGATTGAGAGCTTATCCATGAAAGTTTTAATTTATGATCTACAGTTTTATTTAATGAAGATGTTATATAGAAAGTACCTGTATCTTCAAAGGTGAGAGATGGATCCGTAAATTTGAACAACTCCTATAAGTGATATTCTGCTCCTCAAATGATGTTATAAACATCAATATATGGAGTATTTTATGGCACGTAGACCAAGAAGAAATCATTCAAATGATTTTAAAGCTAAGGTAGCACTTGCTGCGATTAAAGCAGAAAAAACACTTGCTGAATTGAGTGCTGAATTTGATGTTCATCAAAACCAAATTATTGACTGGAAAAATCAATTGATCTCAGCTTCCTCGCAAGCTTTCGATCAATCAAAAGCTCCATCAGAACCCCCCATTGATCTTAAAAAGTTACATGCAAAAATCGGTGAGCAGGCATTAGAAATTGATTTTTTAGAAGGTGTGTTGAAGAAACTGGGCCGCTTCAACCACAAAAGTTAATCGACGACTCACTTCAGATTTCAGTATCTAAGCAAGCTAAGCTGCTGAAAGTCTCCCGTGGTTGTTATTATTATCGCCCAAAACCTGTTAGCTCATCAGATCTGAAGCTGATGCGATGTATTGATGAATTACATATGCAATATCCTTTTGCAGGCAGTCGTATGATGCGTGATTTGTTGAATCGTCAAGGGCATCATATAGGACGACGTCATACACGTACTTTAATGAAGAAAATGGGTATTCAGGCGTTATATTGCAAACCAAATTTAAGCCAGGCTAATCAAGCTCACCGTAAATATCCATATCTGCTCAAAGGGTTGGCTATTCTGCGCAGTAATCAAGTGTGGTCTACGGATATAACGTATATTCCTATGGCAAAAGGCTTTGTTTATTTATGTGCTGTGATTGATTGGCATAGCCGCAAGGTACTTGCGCATAGGGTATCGATTAGTATGGATGTGGATTTTTGTATTTCGGTTTTAAATGAAGCGATTGAAAAATATGGATCACCTGAAATATTGAATACAGACCAAGGCAGTCAGTTCACCAGTGATGCATTTATTGATGTATTGAAATCAAATGGCATTCAAATCAGTATGGATGGTAAAGGTCGATGGGTAGATAATGTGATGGTTGAACGATTATGGCGGAGCGTTAAATATGAAGAGGTGTATCTCAAAGCTTATAGCAGTGTCACAGATGCGAAAAAGCAATTAAGTGCATATTTTGAGTTTTATAATTTGAAACGACCTCATTCGAGTCTAGACAAAATGACACCAAATGAGTTTTACTATGATCAGCTACCCCAACAAAACAAGGTGGCTTAACTAGAGCGGAATATCACTTATAAATACGCTTTTAGTTGTTCAAACAAGTGGGACCACCTCTGGTGCAAGTATTTTCCAGTTCTTTAACTTCATCTTTTCTCATGCCTGTAAATAAAAGAGTATTAAAGATAACAACTTTTCTAAATTTATTAAGGGATTTTATGAAACTATAACCTTTTATAGACCCATGATCTCTTTTAGATAAATATTCACCATTCTTGACTAAATAATTACCTTTTTTAATATTTTCAAGTTCATCAGTAAAGTATCTTATCCAAATTTTATATTTTTCCTCAAATTCTTTTTTGTATTTCTCAATTGCTTCAAATGTTTTTAATAAAACATGATCAGGAATTATAGGATAACTATTAGATTTATTAGTCTTTATATTCTCTTCTTTATGATTATCTCTAATTTTAGGTTGATACGTTTCATATACTCTATAAGTTTGAGGAGTTATTAATCTATAATTATTCAAAATTGAAATTAACACAGCTAAATGCTCTTTTTTACTTTTAATAGAGTGGTTGAATTTTTTAAAAATTAGTTGTAGCTCTAGTGATTTTAATTTATTTAAATCTCTAAAAGATTTTAAGTTTTCTTTCATTAATATTGATGCTAGATATTTTAAATGAGAAAAAACTCTCTTCATAGAAGACCACTTTATTTTTTTAAAATCTCTTTGTTTTCCAAGAAATACCATACTTAAACATATTGCTTTTAATTCATATTCAAAGTCTTTACTTAAAGATGCAAATGATATTGGTTTTTCACTAATACCAAAAACAAATCTAGGGTCTTTAAATTGAATTTCATGCAGACAGTCTCTTCGCTGAGGATTGATTAAAACAACTTTAGAATTAATCTTTTTTATTAATCCTTCACTATACCTTTTAAAGGATATATTTCCTTCACCATCAATAATAGTGATAGCATCAAGAACGAAGTGTAAATCAGTCATTTCAAACCCTATAATGAGAAGAATTGATTAGGCTTATAATTAATTATAGCTAAATTATAAATTTTCGGATCATTCTGTTTTAAAAGGTTCAGAATATATTCAATACGGCTATTAAATTCGTTAATGGCGAGAGGTATTACGGACTCTGGATTGTATGATGATGAAATTGCCATCATTTGAGATATACAGATATTTTTAAAATCTAGTAATTTATGAATTTGTGCTTCACTATTTACTACGCTAAAGTTTTTGCAAAATATACATGCTAGATAATCAGAACAGTTTTGAATATTATCTAATGGCACTTCTGAGCAATTACCTATTGGAGTAAATTGGATTATATTGTCATTTATGATGGCAGAGCTTTCTGGACTAATATCCTTGATTTCAGGAATATCTAGATTAATTTCTCTTTTTAAATGTATTTCTAATGATTTTGTTCCTTTAGAAAGATTTTGATTACATTCTGCTGTACTTATTTCTTCATAATGACGAACATATACATCAAAACTATGATTTATTAATGATCGATAAATAGAGAATTGGTTTAATACTATTTTATAGACTTTATTGCTAACTGTCTTACGCATTCGTACAGTGTCGTAACTCACATCACAACCAACATCTTTTAGTAACTCATTGACTTTTTTGACTATGTTTTCATGGTGAGCAACTTGTAATTCACCTAACCTTGAAAGAAAAACAAAGAAATAATCTGTCTTAAATTCGGGATTAGTTGCTTTTTCTAGAATTTGCTTTCTTAAAATATCCCGTATATAGAGGAATAAATAAATAGTTTTGTCTTTTGCATTTTTAAAGTAAACATGCGATTCAGTATTATTTTTTGCCCTAGCTTTTAAGAAATTTAAATAAAATATATTTTTATCTTGTTTATACTGTTCTTCTGTAAGTTTAAGACTGGGCAGAGTAAAACTTGAAGTGCGACATAAACCACCTAATTAATTTAAAGGGTTTATGGAGTATATAAAATTGTCATACCATCATCTTAACTTTGAAGATCGTACTGCATTAATGCTTGAGTCAAGAAAAGAAGGCTTTTCAGCCAGAAAATTTGCTGAACTCATTAAAAGACATCCTAGTACGATCTATCGTGAGCTTAAAAGAAATAGCATCAATGACGTTTATCAAGCTCGATATGCTTCTGATAACACCTTCGCTAGACGTAGACGTGGTCACAGAAAACTCAAAATCGATTCAATCCTCTGGAAATTTATTGTTGAAGCGATCCGTTGTTTATGGTCTCCTCAGCAAATAGCAAAGCGTTTAAAGACATTTCCTGATTTGGATCAAACAATGAATGTAAGCCATACAACGATTTATTCAACGATACGCGCATTACCAAAGGGTGAGTTGAAAAAAGACTTATTATCCTGTCTGCGTCATGAAAATAAAAAGCGAAAAGCTAACGGTGAACCTAAAAAAGATTCTATATTACAGGATATTAAAACTATTCATGAGCGCCCAGCCGAAGTTCAAGAAAGAAAAATACCGGGTCATTGGGAAGCTGATTTAATTAAAGGTAAAGACAATAAAAGTTCGATAGCAACACTTATTGAACGAAATACACGGCTCTGTATCTTGGCAACATTACCTGATGCAAAGGCAGAATCAGTGCGCAAGGCTTTAACTGAAGCTCTGAAATATTTACCTGCAGAACTGCGTAAAACGTTGACCTATGACCGTGGACGCGAGATGGCAGAACATAAAATACTTGAAGAAGATTTAGGCATAGATGTATATTTCTGTGACCCACATTCACCCTGGCAAAAAGGCACATGCGAAAATATGAATGGTTTAATTAGGCAATATTTACCTAAAGGGATTGATTTAAATCAGGCAGATCAGCATTATTTAAATCAAGTTGCCATGTCACTGAATACTCGTCCTAGAAAAGCGTTAGATTGGCTTACACCATTAGAGAAATTTGCTCAGCTTGTTGATTATCATAAGACTTTTCAAACTGTCGCACCTCATGTTTGAATTCGCCCTGCATAAAGTAGATACATTCATGCCAGTAGTTATTTGAATTAATGCAAAGTAAGCAACTAATGATTTACTACAATCATTTTCATTAATTTTAATGACTTCAATTAATTTATAAAGTATACTCATTAACTCTTTTTGTGAATAACTATTAGTAAGTACATCATTTTTAACTAATTCTTGATTATAATTTTTGTCGTCATAGTCTCTGATGTATTTTTGTTTAGTTAAATCACATAGCCATTTTAAAATAATAAAGTAATGGTTTTTAGTGCTTGGTTTTAGCTTCTCAAAAATAACTTTTTCATTTATCTTTGATTTAATATCTCTAAAATATGAATAATTATCGGCTGATAATATTTTTAACCCATATTTTTCTAGGTCATTTGAATCAGTATAATTAATGAATATCTGTCTCAAGGTTGAGATGTTATATTTAATAGATACTTCATTTAATTCATTATATTTAATCTTAGAAAGATATTTATGAAAAAACTGGTAAAATTCGGATGCAAATTTTTCTGATTTTTTATATAGATTTTCTAGACGTATAACTGATACATTATGATGCCTGTGGTTAATATATAAATGTTTGTGATCATACTTTTCATAATCAAACTTTTCATTTGTTAAGATTTCAACTATGAAAACTACATAATTAAAACATTTAGTTGATATATATGATCTTAACTTTATAAGCATTTCGTATTTATTTTTAGAAATTGCAAGAAGACCATGTTCTTTTATCTTTGATTCATCATTAGGATATTTTTTTAAATGATTATTTAATATTTTTTTAAATTCAAAAAAACGTTTTATTTCAGTTTCGTTGGTTAAATTTTCTTTGATCTTTTCATATTGTGATAACACAATTGGGTTTAGTTTATAATATCGTGTAATGTCATGCACAGTATTCCCAATCAAGATAGTGACTTTCTTTCCACGTAATTTTTTTATAAGATATTTTTTCTTAACTCCTATTTCTACGTTATTTTCAATATTATCTGCCAAATTTCCTAATGAGGTTGATTTAGAAAATTGATTGCTATCAATTATTAATTTACGAAAATCTTTAAATATATTTTTCTGCGATAAAGGGGATAAAGAAGGTAAAAATTCAGTTAGAAGATTTCTGAGTTTAAGAGTAAGACTTTTATTTAAAAGATATAAATCTATTAATCTAAATTCGTTCTCAGCTATTGTTAATGAGGACGCTCTTTTAATTTCATTACCACTATAGCGTGATAATAGTTTTAGTATACGTGAGTAGCCATTTTTGTAAATTTGATTAAATTCACAGTATAGTTTTAATTCCAATTCTAAACGATATTCGTTATCGTTAACTAGCAGATCTATATCTCGATCAAGTTCATTCCTAAAATAAATAGGATATTCCTCAATTAGTCTTTTGATCTCAAAGCAGTAACGAACTATCGTTTTTTCAGAATTGGTAACAAAATCATAGTCTTCTAGAAAACTCTGCATATACTCATAGAAAGTCATTTAAATTCTCCCTATTTTGTTCATCACGGTAGATATTATTTTTTTCTAAAACTTCTCCTATACCGCTTTGAGCAATCCAATTTTCTCTAGTATTTTTCGTCGTCAGGTATTTCTTCGTGGTTTCAAATAAAACATGCCCTAATTCATCACTAACAACAAAACGTATGTGCTCCATATCAATTCCTTTGTTCCATAATTCCATAACGCGATTTAAGGCATAGGTTGCTCTTAAATCGTGAAAAGTCTTATTGAATATAATTCCTTGCTCTTTTAACTCGTCTTTTACTGGATAGATAATATTTGTGATTGTTTTAAAAGTTATCCTCTCTCCCTTATTGTTCAGAAATAAGGGAGGGGATAATGTGTATCCATTTTTTTTAAAATACTTTTGTACAGCTAACCTTCGATCATCACTATTACAGTATTTTATTATTTCATTTAGAATTGATTTTTGAAAATATATTTCTCTTTTCTTACCAAACTTGCCTGTAACTGTATACAATCCATTATTGCTTTCATCTATAATATCCTCATTGATATTTATAATTTCTGATCTTCTTAAACCATATTCTTTTGCTAACTTTATCCAAATCTGTCTATTTTGGGTTTGAGTATATTTGGCACTAATGAGATAATTATATTCTTCATGGGTGTAAGCACTTAAAGTTTTACTTTTAACTCCTTTGTATTTTTTAGGAATATTTATACTTTTTTTTATAATTTTAACAATAGGGGCTTTTTTAGAATTAGTTATGTTTGAATGTTCGTTTATATAGTAAGCATTAGAATAAGTAAAGGGAAGACGACTTATTAAACTGTTATGAACGGCCCATTCATATAGTATCTTCACATCATTTAGATAGGTTCTAGCTGTTTCATACTCAATAGGAAACTCCGTAGATTTAATGCGATCTATTAGATAGTTCCTAAATAAACTAATAGGATCTTCATTATCTTCATAAGCTTCATCTTTCCAGTTAATATTATTCTCAGTCAGCCAAGTTAAGAAGATGATTAGTGCTGTTTGAATACTTTTAATTCTCAATATACTGATTTCATCCCCTCTTTTAGAATGGTTAACAGAGAAATCATTAAATCTAAACTTTTCAATTAAGAACAAGTTAAACTCTATGCTTGTTTCAATGTTATCTAAGTGAATAAGCTGAGGAAAATTTGTATATGCCTCATGTTCAGGTAATTGCTTGGAAATAATTTTAATATCATTAGTCCCTCTAGTCTCATACTGACAATTTTGTAAGAATATATTGAGGGAAACAGACCTAGTTTTCATGTAATTAACCTTATTTAACTTATAGGCCAAGTTCATATCCTAGGTGTTTTTATGGTAATGTCAAAACAATATTGTTAATAAAAATGTTAATGAAAGACTTATTTTCAATCATGATGTACGTTTTTCTCAATTTACCTAGGAGGTAACTTAAGGTAAATGCATATATTTATTTGATGTTTATAAAGAAATAACTACAGCCTCTAGTAAACGCTATGTAAGTTGTATAATTCTAAATCTGTTTAAGGATTTCAATCTTGTCTTGGGTTTTCTTACCTACCCAAAAATGTGTTCGTCCAACAATAATTAAAATCAGCGGTAATTTTGATTTGAGGTTTTTATGCCAACTTGTGTAGTCTGTCATAGAAGGTTTTGGGGCATCTTCTGGATGTGTATGCCACTCGCCTAAGTAGTGCCATTTACCTTTACTTTTCTTAAAAGCATCATCAATAACCTTTTGATGATGCTTACTTATTCGATCCACCATAAATCTGCTTCTGATGTCCCATTGGCTTGGCTCAGATAAGTCTGTTATGACTATATGGATATCTCTACGTTCACCTATCAATACTCCAGCACTTTCTGGGCTAGAATCATTCATTTGCCGATATGAGAGCAATATATTTGCTACTTCAGTCGAGATTACGACTAAGGACTCATCCAGAGATTTAAAAACGAGTTCTTTATCGACCATTACAGATTTCACAAAAGTCTTGTTTTTTAATCCAAGTCGGCTTTTTAGTACGGCTACCCATGAAGATATGTTCTTTATAATTCCAGTCTCTTTTGTCTTCTAAAGTGGATAAAACCGCTTCTTGCATCAATGCTGCTGTCATAACACTAACTGCTGCATCATATGGTGTGTATGTGTTACCACATGACACTTTCTTTTTGTTTACTTTTAATAGCTTCTCAAAACGTATATCAGTACCATTTTTATAGAAAGCCGGATCGCCACATAGACAGTTATAACATCCATCTGAGCTATCAATGAATACTTTTGATGCGATACCATTGCCGTCATTAAATCCATGAACAATGATAGGTCTATCCTTAACTTCAATCTCTCGACTAACTTTTGTTAAGCGTTTTGATACAGGTGCTCGGCCAGTGGCATCAATAACGATGTCGTAATATGATAAGTAGGTTTTAATAATAGGAAATCCACACTTATAAGCTTTGATCTTGACTATAAGGTGCGTTGAGTTTTGAAGGCTATCTTTAAGAGCCTCTGATTTGTATCTTCCAAAATTACTGCTAGTCAATGTATGCCGACTGAAATTGTGCGGACCATATTTATCATGATCAAATAAATCTAAACTTTTGGTTCCCATACCAGCACCGGCACGAATTAAAAGTTCAGCCAAGTATCCACCAATTGTTCCACAACCAATTAAAGCAATTTTCTTCGTTCGTAAATCGCCAATTTCAGGTCTAGATCGATTGCGGGAAAGGATTGTATCTCTATCTGACTTCACAAAAGAAATTCTTTGGAATTTATTAAAGGCATACTTGCCCGTAAGAGCATGACTTGCTCGTACCAAATTAAGTTTACGTCCACCTTTACCTTTTTTTCTAGGATTAGCATATGTTGTAAACTGTACTGCTGTTTGATTCAGTTCAAGTATTACCCCGAATGTATCTTGTTTATCTATCTCTAAAACAATCAAATGGTGTTTATAAGGATGATCAACAAAATATTTAATCAAATGTGCTTTAGCATTATGATCTACGAAAGCTAACCATTGGATTAATGCTTTGGCATCTTTAGGAGGCCAAGGAATACCGGAAAGTTTTGTTGGTCTAACTTTGAGAAGAAATACATTAAGTTTATGTGAGTCAAATTCCTTAAGTGATCTTTGGTTTAGCCATTTAGCCTGAATATCTTTATCTTTTTGTCCAAACAAAATAGATTCAAGGTAATCAGATCCATCAGTAGAAATATTTCGAGTTAGATATGCAACATCGCCATTCAGCGAGTTCAAATCAGTCAGAGCATAAGTTGCTCTCTCAGCTTTCCAATAAGCAACAAACTCACCCTCTAATTCAATTTGGTCTATTTGACCGTTAGCTAAAGATTGAATTGAGTTATCTAAAGTAAGCTGGATCTGGCAATCTATAGTCCTATATAGATTGCTAATATCATTCGGGTTCCAATCGGCTTCCATTTGCTCAACATAGCAAAGATATCCACCATTATTAACGTGTGGAAGCAGGAGATCATCAAACTTTGTAGGTTTGCTGATGATGTGTGCCCACGGCAAAATTGTATATGCGTCATAGCCAATTTCTAGAGCAATTGTGAAAGTACCCTCAGATGTTGAATACTCTTTAAAGTAAATAGGGTATTTATCATCAATGTCACATAAAGCCTTATATCTATTTCGTTGCTTGATTGCTAGGTGTTTATATCCGCAATCAAGCATCACAGCATGTAATTCTGACACTCAATCAACCACTTTTCATTGAAGTGCTGATAATAGCAGCTTCTTTTGCTTTAGATGGAGCGCTTTCATAAGCAGGAGCTGCTGCTTGAGACACGATAAGACTTAGATCTTGAACTCGATCACCGTACTCGCCATTAAGAATATCTAAAGCATCTTGCTTGGTATATGCAGTGTACGCGGATTCGAGTGATTTAACCAATTGCTCTAGCTTCTGCATAACTTCTTTGTGCCTAGGTTCATGCTCATAGTATGGAGGGAACAAAGGGCGATCATCATTTTCATCAGGGCTCTCAACACCATTATGGAAAGCATCTGGAAGTTTTCTTGCAACTGTCAGCATCAATAATCCAAAATCTTTCGGATCTACAGTAGTACAGTCCAAGATGTCTACCACTGCTGCCATTAAAGAAATTGAGGATGGACCATTACCTTCTTGCCAATCACCAGCATCACGCCATGCTTTAAGAATGCGACAAACTTTTCGTAAATGTTGACCAGTTCGTTGACACGCATCCTGGAACCATAAATGGACATCTTTCGGATCGCTTTTAATCCATTTTGCATCATTCTTGCGTACAGCTAAATTTACACAGTCAGTTTCAATTTGATCATAGAGAGCATGGTCGGCAACTGAAATGCTGTCGTACATTTCCATCGAAAATCGTCTGTTGGCAGCCTCTTTTAATAATACCTCTTTTTCCAAAAACTTCTCATAAGGAATTGCATACATTGGTACATCTATATGAACGCTTTTTGCTGGAATATTAATACGACCACACGTTTCCTTAGGTTCAAATGACCACCCATAGCGTTCAGCAGCTAAAGATTTAAGAGATGCATCCACCAAAAGTAATAGAAGTTGATGACCAATTGCAGGTTTATCTTCAAAGAACTGCATCGGAAGATATGTGCCATCATCAATGTCCATTTCTTGAGTAGGTTTATATGGACGATTCAATGTGTCGTACGTGAAGCTTCCTTGCGTCCAAAAGCGAGGATTGATCTTCATAAATTCATCTTTGAGATCAGGAGAAAGTTCCATGATGAGTTCAGATAAATTTCGTTGATCATCAATTGGAAGATATTTGAAATTTGTATTTTTGAACTCATTACGAAAGAGTAGTGCTGAATCAAATTGCTTAGATGATTTTACAAGTTGTTTGGCCTCGTCAAATACATCTCGTGTTCGTTCACGGACGATTTGTCGTAACGCTTTTAGACCCTCTTTCTCATGATCAGCAAGGATGAGCTGACCAATTAGACCGACATCACGATTAGTATAGTAACTGTGAAAATTCCAAGTCATGCTGCTACTCCATTATTATTAGATTTAACAAACGGTTTTGCTGTTTTCAGGAAGAAGTCACGCAATTCTTTAACTTCACTGTATCTCTCAGCACCCAATTTTTCCCCCATACCTTTGAGGGCATTTAAACTGCTCTGTGAAGCGTTATCCAAAGTGATGTCAGAAGATGCTTCATTTGGAATGGTTTCATCAATTTCAACGTAATTATTGGAGATACCAAGCACTTTTAGCTCCCGTAACAACATAAAACGTTGCAAGTGTTGGTTTGCAGTCATAGTGCTTAAAACAAGACGCTCGCCCATTCCCCATAAACCTAGGTAACCTTTTGAACATTTTTCAGATAACGTCTTGGGCCCAATACAGTAATTTTCGCTCAGAGTACCGATATTTAAAATTTTCACATCCTTAGGCTCTGCGGTTGGAAAGTCATCTTTCATATCTATCAAGACTTCGCGAATACCGATAAAACTAGGGTTATTAGAAACTAATCCGCCATCAGCAAAATAGTGATTTAGCTTGCTAATAAAATGTGGTTTGAAATAGGTTGGTGCAGCTGATGTGGCCATCGCTGCGTCAATCAACTTAATTTCTCCGTCAAGCGTAAACATAGGATTATGTGGTGTCTTGAAGAACTTTGGTCTGCCTGTAGATAGGTTGAGTGATGTAATCATTACTCGACGTTCAAGGTCGTCAAATTTAATGGTTTCACCAATCATACTTTTCACAGTTTCATACAAAGGATCACTTTTGTAGATTGGATAAAATGGTGTAATCCACTTTTTGAATCTGAAACGTTTCGCAGGAAAAATATGAGGTGCACTTTTTTCAAATGTTTCCTGCAAGTCCCGCGCACTTTTACCACTTGCTAATCCTAGTGCTAGAATGCCGCCTATAGATGTGCCTGTGATCAAATCAAAATAATCACCAATTTTGACACCAGTTCTTTTCTCTCGTTTTTCAATAATCGTTTCAAGTTGGGCAAGCAAGCTGATAGTGAAGAGGCCACGTACACCACCGCCATTTAAACTTAAAACTTTAATTTTTTCTGAATTGTCTGGCGGTGATGTACCTTGCGATTCTGGATGTTGAAGTGTATTCATTGTGTTCTCTTTTTTTATTAATTTTTTTTATATTGTGATCAAAAAATATTTTTCAAGGGAGAAAATTCAAGGTAATAATATTTTTATATCAACCTTTAGCACAGATGCTATTAAATAAAGTTTTTCTACTGTCAAATTGACTTCACCACGTTCAATACGCCCCATATAGCTACGATCAATACCACATTGAAGGGCTAACGATTCTTGAGTGACTTTTGATTCAATTCTTTTATTGCGGATTAATTGTCCAATCGCTACTGATAAGTCTGACATTTGAAACTAATTGCTCAAAAATAGAAATATCAAGAATTGAGGACTATATATCCACGGATTATAATCCGTATTTTTTAAATACCTATATGATTATGAAAAATGCCGTAAATCTACCTCTATACAATGAGTTTTTGGAAATATTTGATAAGCATAAAATTGTTAATTGGCAAGCTAAAAACTTTTGGCAAGTAATGGAATTGAATAAGCTTTGCGAAGAAAGAAAATGTAGACGTCAAATGTATGCTGGTTTGAAAGTACTTGTAAGATGTCAATACTTGAAAATTGATACAGACCAATCAAGTAAACAATTATTCATGTACAGTGAAACTCCAAGATTAGAAGAGTTAAGAAAAAAATATAGGAATGCTAAACTAGATAATATTTTTTCTAGAAAAAAAATATTATTCCTAGATGAAGTGGAAGAAAAGGAAGCAAATATAAATTTTATTAAAGACTTATTATCTAATGATAACTCATTAGAAAAATATTTCGTTGAAGTTAAAGAAGTATTGGAAAAAGATATAAGAAAACTTAAGTCTAACATTAAGCTAATGGATAGTATTATCAACAATAACAATAAATCTGTTTAATTAATTGTGATAATTGCATATTCATACATAAATGAACACTAAGTAGCTCTTAATATTGGACACCTATTCTTTCTTTACTTGGACAGTCAATTTACTGAACTTAAGTTAAGGAAAGACTTATAAATATTCATTTTCAGTCAAGTTTTCTAAGGAAATGTCGTTACGTAGTTAACTAGTCTTTTTCTTAATCTACAAATCTCTATACAATAAGTGGTTATTCAAGCATTGGTATCTTATGTCTACTGTAGAATCGTCATTAATATGAATATGTAGAGTTTTTATTAGCTCCAAATCAATATATTTTTTAAGTTTCCCAATAGTTTCAGCTCTATTGGATAATATGAATGTTTCAGAGTCTATATTTATTAATTTTAAATTTGAGAACAGATAAGTCTCTGGATCGTCGACTAACCACATCACTGGTTCATCAGGAAGTACAGCTATTATCTTCGCTTCATCAAATGGATTTATTCTATTAACAATTTTTCTTAGTGAAGCTATTAACTCACTGTCCAATTGATCTTGTAAACTATCAAGATCAATTTCTGAAATCCATAGAGCCATTTGCTGAGGATCACTAAAGTTCAAATAATTTGCCAAATTTTGAGCTTGCAATCGAGAACTCATTCCTAATTGCATTAAGACGATTGCACATTTATCTATCATCCCATATTCAAGTGCTTGGCTAATAAAATCAAATGTTTCCTCTTCAATAAGAAATTTATCTAGCATATCATCCCTAGATTTTATAAATTCTAGAGCCCAAACTAGAGTATAAGAGACATCCTTTTCTATAAAATTTACTATCGCATCAATCTTGTCATTTATGAAATATTTCTTACCAGTCAACCAATTAGACAAGATGAGTCGAATGTCATCATCATTTAGTGCATTATTATGTCTAAATTCTTGGATTGAAAATATTCTGAGAGATAACTCTATTAAATATTTTGTAATTGGATCTTCACTAAGATGAGGATATTTTAAAATTGACTGAATAAGAAATAAATCTCTGAAAATATCTTCAATGACTGAATTGCTATTATCGATTGTTTCTAAACTAACTCCTGAAAGATAAAGTTGTTTTCGTGATTCTTTTGTTGTTTTTAACCATAAGTTTTCGGCTCTTTTCTTAACAAATCCTTTTAGTAATAATTGTTCCTTATCACTAAATTCTTGTAGTTGCTTGTAAAAAAGGGATTTTTGTAAAGCTAGATCAATTTGCTCAGCTAGTTCAAAAATCTCAATATCTTTATCGCCAATTAGGTTGATTATAGAGTAGTCTAGTAGATTCAGTTTATCCCGCCATTGTTTTAACTCATTCTCTTCCTGAATACTAGCTTCAAAATTTTTTAAAGTTAAATCTATCCCAAAATTTGTATTTACTATGTATTCATAATATTTTTCAATTTCCTCCTCATTTAGACTATTTAATAGAGTGATTATTAAATTTATTACAATTTCTTTTAACCCACTCACTAATGAAAGTTGTTCTTTACCGTGGATTAAATCTTCCCAAGCTTTTGCTTTGTAGTTACTGTTATCGTAATTTGCATAAAGGACTATTCCTTGTAGATCGACAAACGATCTTCCTGCTCTGCCTATTACATTTTTAAATTCGGACTGTGGTATCAGCTTTTGCATTCGGTGGATAGATTGAAAAAGTACAACATTGACCTGTAAATTAAGACCTTGTGCTAATGTGGGAGACGATATAATCAGTTTTACTTTATAGTTCTTAAGTAATAATTCTAAAGCTGTTCGATATTCTTTAGGCAGGCTTCCATGATGAACAACAACCCCTAATTTTAAACATAATACAATATAGTGGTTAGAACCGAACAACTCATCCGCAATTCTTAAAGCATTTTTGAAATATTGAGAGTCTGAGTATATTTCTTTAAAATCTAGTTTATCTTTATTATTTAATTCTATTAGTTTTTTTGCTAAAGAGTTTACTGAACCCTTTAAAGGACAGTAAATAAGAATACTTTGATTCTCATGAATGAATTTAGATGCTATTGCTAAACATAACTCTTGTTGAGAATTAGGAAACTTTGATCTTTTTGTAATTGTAATCTTATTAATAAATTGAGGTATAAAAGGGTTTTGTGTACCTAGCACATAATCAAGTCTAAAAGCCGCACTAGAGGAATTTGGATACACTATTCCAAATCTTAGATCTGTTGGTCTCCAATTTATTGAGATAGCTTTTCCTTCTTCATCACGACTTATCCAACTCACAAAATCATCTAGTTGTTTACCACTTGGTAGAATAGCGGAGAGGCATACAATTCTTCTAGAATCTGAATCATGTCTATTTACTAAGCTTTGTATTAGAACTTCAAATTTAACTTCTCTTTCACCAGGTCCTATCATATGACCTTCATCAATTACAATTAGACCAACATCATTTAATAGCTCAGGATCATGTTTGAGTAAAAAATCTACCTTCTCTGGTGTACCTATTAATATATCGCTATCTGAAAATTGTTGTCTCTGATAACCATATAGACTTAGTCCACCGTATAAAGATGATACGGTATTACCTAAATCACGAAAGGAGTTCATTAATGTAATTTCAGTCTGAATTGATAAAGCTCTAAGTGGAGCAATATAAATTACTTTCTTTTTCTTTGATAATGCTCTTAAAATACATAATTCAGCAATTCTTGTTTTTCCTGCACTGGTCGGTAAGGAAATAACTAAATTTTCAAGGTCATTTACTGCTTTTTTAGCACCTTCAATTTGCGATGGCCATAAGTCAATTTCAGCATTATTTTTTTTCAATAACTGCCTGATAAATTCATATCTGTATCTCATCCAATCGCGATTATCATTCTCTACTGGTAATACTTTATGATAAGTGCGTTCCCACAAATCATTTAATAAATAAAAAGTTATTCTATAGATCCACCAATCCTCTAAAAAATCATACTTTAAACTGATCGATATATTTTCATTTAATTTTTTATTAATTGAATCTAAACGGCTATTATTTCCTATTTCAAGAAGGTCTATATATTCATAAATCACTTCTAAATATCTATCAATTAAAACACTATTTAAATAACTTAAGTGTGTAGAGGCTTCATCTAATTCATTATTTTCATCATTTATTAATAAATCTAAATCAGTTTTTAACGAAATTTTCCAAAGAGGAATATTTGCTAATAGCCCATTAAAATCTCTAATTAAAAGTAATCTTAAGCTTTTTTCTAGAATATTATCACTTAGATACTCTTCAGTTTTTTTTAAAAGACTATAACTTTTTGCTGAGTAATGCGCTAAATGATAGGAGCTAGCACACATCAATGCGTGAAATGAATAATTACTGTAGCTAGTTTCACCATTATAAATTATGGTCATTAAAGCAGTAGCAGCTTTTTCAAAAGCTTGATTTCTTAAAACTTCACTGACATTGTTATCTACACTTTTAATTGCTAGAGATAGCAATGAATACCCATAAGATAATATGTCATACGATAGTTCATCTGAGAAATCCGCGGCGTTATCAGGTAGAATTCCATTTTTCCAAATCATTGATCGTGCTAATCCTCGATCAATCAATCTTCCTCTAAACTCTGGATCTAAATACTTTGTAATTAATTCTTCTATTAACTCCTTATGCATAAATATCATCCAATTCTTTAAATACTGATGTAATAAAATCTTGATGTTTTTTTATTTTCAATCCTACTGAAATCTGACAATATTCACCTTCATAAGCCTCAAAAGCTGCTTTTTGAAGATTATTAGGATTTGACTTTGTAAATACAAACAATAGGTGCTTTACATCTTTTTTTCTAATTTGATTATTATATTTATGCATTTCTAATTTAGTTGCTAATTCCTCATTTTGTATTTCATAAAGACGTTCAATTATAAAGTCTAGAGAATGTGGTGACGGTTTACCATCATACTGATCTAGTTCTTTTCTTGCATCCGCTAGAGTATTGGTATTAAGACTTTGTACTGATTTAGCCTCACATTTAATAAATTTTATATTATCACCATCAATTTTTATTGCTATAACATCATCACCTCTCATTGCCATTTCACGATGATCACGCCATTGCAGTTTTTTTATAGGTACAATGTAATCTAAATGCTTTTCAATATAAGTTCGTGATATTACCTCACCAACATCACCTGAGCGAAGTTTTTTCCCTTTTGGGAACTTTGATTTTAATTTTATATATGCTGCTTCTTTACCTAACAATACCATTGTCCGTTCGAATGATAATTTAGATAAATAAGTTTCAGGAAATTCTGAAATTAATAAATTTTTTAAAGCATCAAAATTATCTTCTTTTAACTCTAAAAATTTGAAAGTATGCTGACCTATATTTATTTCATTTAAATCACATAAATCTTCGATCATAACTCTACCCCTTAAAGTTTTAAAAATTTTAGTAATTTAATAATTTGGATTTAACAATGTATAGAATAATAAAGATTTTTCATTAAATATACTCTTTTTATGGAGCTCTAGGTCGAAATATCTATTCTATTATCCTTGAACCTAGAAAAATTAATCGAACATAGTTTGTTATTGGCATGATAGTCAATTTAGTATCTTAATTCTTCTAATGAACCATAATGACACCATTCTACGATCCAAACGATGTCATTCTTAAAGACTGTTGATCATATTAACAGGCATTATAGATTATAAAGAAAGTCTGGGTGTAGTAGCACAGGATCATCTTGTAGACGTTCAAAATGGAAGATCAGTTAAGCAACTTAACTTGTGATTAGTAGAACATGTGGACTGGGCAGGATGGCATCCGCAATACTGAAAGGGGGTATCTGGTAACAAGTAGAGCGATGGTTGATGAAATTACAGACTATTTATCTAATAAGTCTCTTTTTTATTTTATTGATTAACTTTTTTAGGTTTAACACTTTTTATACTATTTCGATATGACATTTTGCTTAACACTATTGATATGACCTTATTACTTTTTCACCACCCCAACCGGTACGTACAAAGGAAATCTCTTTACTGGAACGACGGTATAAACGTGCAATGATTAATCCGAAGGTGACTAGGCCAACGAATATAATCCCCGCAATAATCAAAACATTATATAAATCAAAATTTAGCATTGTTCTAAAGTCTCTTTGGGCAAGCTTGATTTTTATAGGAAATTGGTTTAATTAAAGTTCAATAGCCTGAAAGCCATTTTTAGTTTTTTGAGTCAGAACAACTGTCTGACCTTGATTAAATATTTCATTGCATTCAGGTTCGACCAGCACATAATGGGTCTTACCATGCTGATCCTGAACTTTGGCCTGAGCAGGGGAGTTAGCTTTGGCATCTCCCAGAATAATGGTAGCGGTTCGTCCGATCAGTTCATCGCTATAGATCGCGATGGTTTCATCCTGAGGCAGAATTTTGGCAGCAAGCACGGACAGCCCACGTACAATCGGCATGCATAAAAATAAACAGGCAGGGGAAATAATCCATGCATTTAAAAGCTGGCTGGTAAATCGTTCGAACAGGCCTTGGATTAATAATCCGCTCAGACCATAACTGGTCAGGAAAATAATGAGCCAGATAAAGAGAGGCAGACGACCCAGATAAAGCCAGTCGAATACTTTATTGAGCAGGCCAGTATGCTGATCAACACCTACTTCCGGGTGAAGCGGTTCTTCAGGCAGAAATTGTTCGAACATATTTTGGGAGTCGCCTCCCAGCATCAGCAAGACACATTCCAAGGCAGCAAACATCAGCATCAGACTTAAACTGATACTAAATACAATGTTGGAAGGATGAGTGAACAGTTCCCACATGAGTTTCTGTCTCTAATTATGGTTTTATAGAAATTTTATGACCCTGTTAAAGATAACAGTTATTAATAAAATTGTAAGTAAAAAAACAACAAAAATCCCTATCGGGATAACTTGATAAAACTAATATTTAACAACATGTGATGTATTTTTCTTAGCTACAAATAAATGTCGACTATTATATAAGTGAGCGAATCTGAGGATTTATCTAAAGAATAGAAAAGCAATTGATGTACGTCTGCTTTTCTATCCCTATATAGATGTATAAAAAACTAAAGGATGGCGGTCTGGATACGGACTTTCATTTCTAGGGCTTGTTGCAGGATATAGCTCTTCATCCATTGCACCTGTTCGCCCATTGGATTGGTTTTTACTGCAGTCTCCAGAAATTTAAGTTCAGGCTGATTAAATAGTTGTTCGTCGAGAGCCTGTTCCAATACCTGAGTATTTGCAGACAAAGGTAAGGTCACCAAGAAGAATGCTTTAGGATAGTTATAGAAAGTATAAAGCAGGTTAAAAGCCTTTTGATCGCCTCTCAGATTGCCGGCACCTATTTCGTAACCTGCCTGCTGGTTGCTATAAGTCATACCGAGCAGGTATTCCCATTGACCATTCAGCTTACGCAGGCCAAACTGCACGCCAATCTGATCCGTTGTCAGTTCATGCTGGATATAAATATTTAATGGACTGCCATCTTCAGTATAGGGTTCCTGAAGAACCAAAATATGTTGCTGGTGCTGGTAAATAAAACCGGCAAGTTTTGCCTGTTACAGACGGGATTTTAAAGTATCTAGGGCGTGTCCTCATTTGGCTTTACACCAAATAAACATGCAAGCAATGTAAATCATAGACTGGTAATTTCGTGCAAGCTTATCAAATCGGGTTGCAATCGCTCGGAAATGCTTCAATCTCGCAAAAGCATTTTCAACTAAATGTCTTAATTTATATATATTTATCAAATTCCTTATTTGATCTTTTACTGTTTGATCTCAATGGAATAATGGGAATCATATTCTTGTTTTTGGCACATATTCTAATGTGCTCAGCATCATACCCCTTGTCAGCAATGAGATAAGTTGCCTCGCCTACAATATCAATCAGTTGTTTTGCAACTTGACTGTCGTGGACGTCACCCCCAGTGATTTTAAAATCAATCGGTAATCCATTCGCGTCGGTTGCAAGATGTATTTTTGTTGTTCGTCCACCGCGTGATTGTCCAATTGCTCTTTCGAAACCATGCCGAGCTCCACTTGCATGTTGATGCACGCGTATGTAGCTTCCATCAATGAATACCCGTTCCTGATCCAGAATGCCTCGTAATCTAAAAAAAATTTATCCCATAATCCCTTACTTGCCCAGCGATTAAAGCGATTGTAAGCAGTTTGCCAAGGGCAAAGTTCTTGAGGAATATCACGCCATGTCGCACCCGTACGTAGTTTCCATAAGATCGCTTCCATGATATTTCTACTATTCTTTGAACGGTAGCAACCATGTAATCGCATAGTATCTTGAATTTGGTGCCAGATATCATCGGTAAGAAGAGTACGTGCCATTGAAAATATAGAAATAAAAATAACTTAAAGGAGGATTTTAAGTATTTAAAACCAATTCTTCAAATGAGGACACGCCCTAAATCAAATTCGTTATAAGGCATACATAGTTTATAAATTGGAAGAACTAATCCTACTCTAATTTTTTTTCACCACGATGTGAACTGTCCGTTTAGATGATTAATATATCATTTCATTACTAAAAGTAATCTTCCAGAGTGCTTTGACTAAACAATCAATTGTCTTTATTTAGCTAAGCTATCAGATTCATAAAAACTGATAGTTGATATTAGTGAATTTTTATATGACGTTTTAATATATGAATATCACAAAACAAGCAATCGTTATGAGAAGTTAATCACTATAATGAATATAAATTTTATAAAGTGTAATAAGTACACGTGTAATACGCAGGTTGTCCATGTCATTAAATGAGGAAAGACTTACTCATCTTAAACAGCTTGAAGCTGAGAGTATTCACATCATTCGCGAAGTTGCTGCCGAGTTTGAAAACCCAGTCATGCTTTATTCGATTGGTAAAGATTCCGCGGTAATGCTGCATCTAGCATTAAAAGCGTTTTACCCTGCAAAACTTCCATTCCCGCTACTTCATGTAGACACGGGCTGGAAATTCAAAGACATGATTGCCTTCCGTGACAACATGGCAAAAACTCATGGCTTTGATCTGATCGTGCATCAGAACAAAGAAGGTCGTGATGCGGGCGTAAACCCATTCGACTATGGTAGCTCTAAATATACTGACATTATGAAAACCCAAGGCTTGAAACAGGCTTTGGACAAATATCAGTTTGATGCTGCTTTTGGTGGTGCACGTCGTGACGAAGAAAAATCACGTGCCAAAGAACGTGTTTATTCATTCCGTGACTCTAAACACCGTTGGGATCCGAAAAACCAGCGCCCAGAACTTTGGAACCTTTACAATGGTAAAGTGAACAAAGGCGAAAGTATTCGCGTATTCCCATTGTCTAACTGGACTGAGCTGGACATCTGGCAATATATCTATCTTGAAAATATCAAACTTGTTCCATTGTACTTAGCTGCTGAACGTCCAGTCGTTGAGCGTAATGGTACGCTGATTATGGTTGATGATGAGCGTATGCGCCTGAATCCAGGCGAAGTGCCACAAATGAAATCGGTTCGTTTCCGTACTTTAGGTTGTTATCCATTAACGGGTGCAGTTGAATCAACTGCAACAACTTTACCGGAAATTATCCAGGAAATGCTTTTAGCGACCACATCTGAACGTCAAGGCCGTATGATCGACCATGATGAAGCAGGTTCGATGGAAAAGAAAAAGCAGGAAGGTTACTTCTAAGAGAACTCTCCCCCGGCCCCTCTTTTTCAAAGAGGGGAGAAAAAAGTCTCCCTTAACAAAGGGAGATTTAGAGGGATCAAAAGAAACCGATTTCAACGTATTTGTGGAGCTATGAGCGATGTCTCACCAATCAGAACTTATTAGCCAAGACATTTTGGCTTATTTGAAACAGCACGAAAATAAAGACTTATTGCGTTTCCTGACTTGCGGTAACGTGGATGATGGTAAATCAACCCTGATCGGTCGTCTGCTTTATGATTCAAAACTGATTTATGAAGATCAGCTGCAAGCGGTTACCCGTGACTCTAAAAAAGTAGGTACCACTGGCGATGCACCCGATTTGGCGCTGCTTGTTGATGGCCTGCAAGCTGAACGTGAGCAGGGTATTACTATTGATGTCGCTTACCGTTATTTCTCAACTGAAAAACGTAAGTTCATCATTGCCGACACTCCGGGACACGAACAGTACACTCGTAACATGGCAACTGGTGCGTCTACTGCGGATCTTGCCATCATCCTGATCGATGCACGCTACGGTGTTCAGACTCAAACACGTCGTCACTCATTTATTGCGAGCCTGTTAGGTATTCGTAATATCGTGGTTGCAGTGAACAAAATGGACCTAGTTGAATTCTCTGAAGCACGCTTCAATGAAATTCAAGCTGAGTACAACAAGTTCGTGGATCAGTTGGGCGATCGTAAACCTGAAAATATTATTTTCACACCGATTTCTGCGTTGAACGGTGATAACGTGGTAAACAAATCACCAAATACGCCGTGGTACCAAGGTCAAACCTTAATGGAGACTTTGGAAACTGTAGAAATTACGCGTAATACCAGCAAAGACGAATTCCGTTTCCCAGTTCAATACGTCAACCGTCCTAACCTCGACTTCCGTGGTTTCTGCGGTACCATCGCACTGGGTGAAGTGAAAGTTGGCGATGAAATTGTTGCGCTGCCATCTGGCAAAAAATCAACAGTAAAAGAAATCGTCACTTTTGACGGTAATCTGGATCATGCTGTAGCTGGTCAAGCTGTTACTTTAACACTGAACGATGAGATTGATATTTCACGTGGTAACGTGTTGGTAAAAGCGGGCGAACAACCACTGATCTCACGTTCTGCTCGCGCGTCTGTAGTGTGGATGAACGATCAGCCGCTTGTCGTTGGCAAACTTTATAACGTGAAGTTTGGTACTCAAACTATCCCTGCGAAAGTTGCGAAAATTAACTACCGTACCAATGTCAATACATTGGAAAAACTACAAGTAGAGCAGCTTGATCTGAATGCGATTGCTGATGTCACTATCGAATTTGATGCGCCAGTGGTATTTGACCGTTATCAAGACAGCCGTTACACAGGTTCATTCATCTTCATCGACCGTCTAAGCAACGTGACGGTTGGTGCGGGTATGGTTGAAGCTGCAGTGGAATGGACTGCACATAACGAGCCTGTCACTGCTGAAGCACGTGCTGCACGTTTAGGTCAAAAACCTGCTGCAGTCACTGTCACTGCTAAAGCGCTAGAAAATGCTCAAGCACTTGAAAGCCTGTTGATTCAACAAGGTGTGGTCGCAATTGCGAAAGCGGGTCTGACTGCTGAACAGGTTGCGCTTGTTCGTGAAACTGGTGTAGTAGTGATTACTGACCTTACAGAAGGTACAGATGTGACTTACACAGCCGATGCAGTTGAAGAACTGGCTGAGAAAATTGTGGAATTGGTTCGTCTATAAGGCTGAACTGATTTAAGAAAAACCCGCTGTAAGGCGGGTTTTTTATTGTCTGAATTTTGATTGTTTGAAAATCATTCGAATAATAAAAATGTGATCTTTCAATTTATTCGCTGCTTTATACAATGCTCCGTAGATGGGGGAGTGTATGAAAAAATTATTATTACTAGTTGGACTATGTGTAGCTTTTGGGGCTGAAGCAAAGCAGAGCAGCCAAGGTGTAGAAGCAATTAAACAGAAGATTATTCAACAATCGATTGAAAGCTATCCGGGAAATTGTCCTTGTCCATACAATACAGCGCGTAATGGTAGTCGTTGCGGCAAGCGTAGTGCTTATAACCGTGCTGGTGGTTATGCACCACTTTGCTATCCGGAAGATGTTAGTGATCGGATGGTGCGAGAATATAAAAGTTAAAATTTAAGTTGAGGCACTAAGATTATAAATCATCTATTTTTATACATTTACATAAGACAGTAACTATACAAAAGGTTCCTAGTTAAGTGTTGTAATCTCAACTGAGAAAATGGCTTTATAAGGAAGAATGTTTTTCACAAGTATTTCGTGCCTATTTTTCTTCTTAAATTTAACTTTTATTGCGTCACTTGAAATAAATTCAATATTATCTATGATAAGATATATCTTAATTAAATTTAAGATATATCTTTGTTATGTCTAAAACACCTCATTTTGTCTTAACAGAAGAACGAGAAAGTCCCGCAAAACCTCGTAAACGCCTCTTTGAAGCAGGTGAAATGAAACTGCTCGTGCTGCATTTTATTGCTCAAGCGCCTAAGTACAGCTATGACATTATCAAAGATGTTGCTGCTTTGGTTGGGGGGGACTATAAACCGAGTACAGGCACGATCTGTCCAACAATTAGCTATCTTGAAGAACAGCAATATACCCAAGTAGTTATGAGTGCTGATGAGCGTAAGCAGTATCACATTACAGGCAAAGGCCGTGAACATCTTAAAGATAGTCAGGAAACTCTTCAAAAAGTGCTTAGCCGTTTTGAAACCCGTCGCCGTATTCAAGAAGATGAACGCTATATCGATATCCATAATTCAATGGAAAACCTGAAAGCTTCATTACGATTCAAACTGCAAAATGAACTTCGTCCAGAGCAGCTCAGTGATATTGCTGCTCAGATAGAACAGGCTGCAATTAATATCCGTCAACTGTAGGAGCAGGACATGAAACAACATCAATATGAAGTGACTGTTAAACATCTGGCTGATGCTCAAGGTAATCCATCAACCTATACTGAGGAGCTACAGTTTCAGATAGGTAATCACGATGACATCTTTAAAATACTGGAAAAACTTCAAGCCAGTCAGTTGCTGGATTCGGAAAGCACCAAGGCATTTACTGTTGGTTTAAAACTGTTTAGTGAAGTCATGCTGGAAAATAAAGATTTGCCACTCTTCAAGGAATTCATGCCGCAATTTGCCCAGTTTATGAAATCCCTGAAACAGACAGCTAAAGCGCAAAGTGAAGGAAAGTAAGTATTCTAAAGGTCATTTATGAAAAATAATCTCCCAAAATTTCACCCAAAACATCTGAACTGGTTAATGCCCTTGATTCTTTCCGGCATTATGAGTGGCGCGATTTCCTGTTTTAACATGCTGCTGAATAAAGGCTGGAGCAATGCGTTTATCTCGCTATGGCTACATGCTTGGGGACTGTCATGGCTGGTGGCATTTCCACTGATTCTACTTGTCTTGCCGCTGGTACGTAAATTCCTGATACAGTTTGTGCAGATGCCAGATCAATCTGCTAAATAAGAAATTGTTTATTCGAATCAGTCGGAATCGGATGATCCATTTAGAACTTGAAATAAAATAGATTTCATTTCAGTTAGGCTTTTCACACCAGCAATACGGTGAATAATCTGTCCATTTTTAAAGATAAGAGTAGAAGGCAGGCCATAGACGTTATAGCGTAAGGTCAGAATCGGTGATTGATCGACATTGATTTTACCGAACTTAATTTCTGGATCATGTCTAGCATATTGTGTTGCCAGTGCATCAAAAACTGGAAAATTCTGTACACAGGGCTTGCACCAGTCAGCATAAAACCGGATCACAGCAAGGCCTTCAAACCATTCGAAGTCACTGTAATTATCTTCATTGTAGGTGATGACTGCTGACATGAATTTGCTCTCATCATTTCAAAATTAAGATTTAAACCAGCTCATAGTGAGTTCAGCCTGACCGGTATTCTCATCGATTCTTTGATTGATCATCTTAAAACCCTGCTTTTGGTAAAAATGAACTGCTGATGTATTTGCAGCATAGACATTTAAATGCAGCTGATCACATTGCCGTTTTAAGAAATCAACTAAACGGCGGCCATAGCCAGCACCTTGCTGCTCAGGATCAATGAAAAGTGCAGCTAAAACATTTTCCGATTTTAATAATGAAACAAAGCCAAGCACCGTATGATTTTCTTTAAGGACATAGTTTTCTGCTAAGGGTAAATATACCTCTCGCATTGGAAGTAGCTGATTTTCCCAATAACTAGCAGGAATAAAATCATGCGCCTTTAAAGAAGCCTGGAACCAGATTTCAAGAATAGCTTCGATATCCTCGGTTTTCGCTTTTGTAATTATTGTCATCAGTGGTCTTATATCAATTTACTAAATAGGCAGCTGATTATACATAAGTCCATGCTGCTTCAATCCATAGCATTTCTATGTTCAAATAAGTTCGAAAAATACGAAACGTGAATATTAGGGAAAGAATCCATGACGCAACATAGCATGCAACAAGTCATCATTACAGAACCGGGTGATGTAGAGAAACTCGCTTATGAAACCGTTGCCATCCCTGAACCTAAAGCAGACGAAGTGCTAGTCAAGGTACATGCTTTCGGGATTAACCGTCCGGATATCTTGCAGCGTCAGGGCTTGTATCCAATGCCTAAGGGAGTGACTCCGGTACCGGGTCTGGAAGTTGCCGGTGAAGTGGTTGCAGTCGGGAGTAAAGTAAGCCAGTTTAAAGTAGGTGACAAAGTCTGCGGTCTGACCAATGGCGGTGGTTATGCAGAATATAGCGTCGTGCCTGAAAGCCAGACTTTAAACATTCCTGAAGGTGTGAGTTTTGTACAGGCTGCGGCGATTCCGGAAACCTTTTTCACTGTTTGGGCAAATGTGTTCCAGATGGGTAAGGCTAAGGCAGGAGAGACTGTACTGATTCATGGCGGAACTAGCGGAATCGGAACCACGGCCTTAATGCTGTGCAAATCTCTAGGCATCAAAACCTTCGCGACAGCAGGCAGTGATGAAAAAATTCAGGCGATTTCACATCTGACCACAGGAATCAATTACAAGACCCAAGACTTTGAGCAGGTCATCAATGAAGCTACGGATAATGCCGGTGTAGATGTGATTCTGGATATGGTGGGTGCGCCGTACCTAGAGAAAAATCTGAATCTGCTGCGTCGTGATGGTCGTCTGGTGTATATTGCATTCCTGGGCGGCGCTAAAGCTAAGGATGTAAAATTGGGTCAAATCATGATGAAACGTTTGACCATTACTGGTTCTACCATGCGTGCACGCAATACGGCTGAGAAAGCTGAAATTGCCCAAGGCCTGAAAGAGCATGTGACACCACTCTGGGTAAAAGGCGAATGTTTACCGATGATTTATAAAACCTTCAAGTTTGACCAGATTCAGGATGCGCATGCAACGATGGATACGGGTGAACATATTGGTAAGATTGTGGTGGAAATCATCTAATTATTCTTGTGATAGAAATACTAAAAGCCAACTTTTGTTGGCTTTTATTTTGCATAAAAAACGATAACTAATTTAAATTAATTGTTTGAAATAGGGATATAAATTTTAAAAAACGGTAAAAAGTGTCGATTGTTCGACACAACCTGTCAAAACCGAGGAGTAAATTAGCGCTTAAATATAATCTGACTAAATTGTTTGGTATTAGATGAAAGGTCACGTATTAAAAGGAAGTATATTATGAAGATAGTGTCGACCCCTTATACGCATGAACATGGCTTTCGTGCATTGAAGCGTTTGCATAAAGCGATTATCCGTAATCAGTTACTTCGTTCCGACTTACACAAGCTGTATCAAGCCATGTTGCATCTGGAACGCTATATGGAACGGCTGAGCCACTCAGCACCGAAACCACACTACAAACGTCGTAAAAAATCTTAAATACCCCTTGCCTATTAGCCTTAAGTTGAAGTGAATAACTCTAATCTCCTTTTTATTTGGCTGTATAATTTTCCCATAATTTAAAAATTCTAAGCAGATGATTCATTGTGCTGCACAAGCGGCATGAAGGTAAGCATCCGGCTAACACAGCCTTACCAAGCGATCCTATAAGCCTTAATTTAGTTCCCACCTAAAAACAAGTGGGGACTTAATCCATGAACATGGATATATATTCAGCAACACCTCCTGTTGCTAAAAAACGCCGAAAATACAGCAAAGAATTCAAACTCAGTATTGTCAATGCCTGCAAAAATCCTAATACCTCGATCGCTTCGGTCGCACTGCAACATAGTATTAATGCCAACCTTGTCAGTCGTTGGATCAGGATCTTCAGCCATCATGAGGGTGCCGTGCAGGATCCTACTCATGTGAATCCAGCATTTATTGCTTTGCCTTACACTGCTGCAATCAGCCAACCTATTGATGAGAGGATCACGTTGTGTATCACCGTGCCTCATACGAATAATGATATTCAGCTAAAATGGCAGACATCAGAAATACCTGCCTTGGCAGAATTACTCAAGGCACTTGCAACATGATCCGCATTGATGAAATCTGGTTGTCTACTCAGCCCATGGACATGCGTGCAGGTATGGATACGACCATGGCTCAGGTGGTGAGAGCCTTTGGCTACATCAAACCGCATTGTGCTTACCTGTTCTGTAATAAACGTGGCCATCGCATGAAAGTGCTGGTACATGATGGATTGGGCATCTGGCTGTGTGCCCGGCGGCTGGAACAGGGCAAATTTCACTGGGCTCAAGTTCACCAAGGTGAAACCGTGGCCCTCAGCCCGGAACAGTTACAGGCACTGATCCAAGGTTTGCCCTGGCAGCGCATTGGACGACAGCAGGTGGTGACGATGCTTTAAACCAGGCTGTTCCATTCTGCTATTCTCCAAACGTTCTATTTCATTCTTCTCATGACCTCAGGCATACTGCGGTCATGAATACGCTGCCTGACTTAAGCCAACTGACCCATGAACAACTGCTGGAATTCACCAGGCAGTTGGCGCTGCAGCATCAGTCTCTAGCACAATCAAACCAACAATTGGATGCCAAAGTTCAACATCTTTCTATTCTCAATCAAAAATACGAGCATGAACTGGCGCTGTTTAAAAAGCACAAATTCGCCCAAAAGAATGAACACTTAACGGCAAAACAAATCCATCTGTGGGATGAAGCGGTTGAAGAAGATATTGCCGCGGTTGATCTAGAACTGGAACGGCTAAATGCAGATAAAACCAATGCAGCGACACAGAAAGCCAAAACCAATAAACCTAAACGTCGACCACTGCCAGATCATCTACACACCATCCGTATTGAGCATGAACCTGCATCAACCCAATGTGCTTGTGGCTGCCAACTCCGTCGTATCGGCGAAGATGTCAGTGAAAAACTGCATTTCAGACCGGCACAGTTCTATAAGGAACAGCATGTGCGTGGTAAATGGGTCTGTGATCAGTGTGACACTCTGACTCAGCAAGCGATGCCCGCCTATGTGATTGATAAAGGCATTGCTTCACCTGAATTGCTCAGCCATGTGCTGGTATCGAAGTATGCCGATCATTTGCCGCTGTACCGTCAGCGCCTGATCTATCAGCGGGCTGGCATTGATCTGTCCAGATCCACTTTATCTGACTGGATAGGTCGCTGCGGTGTAGAACTGGAACCTCTGGCCAATGCCTTAAAAGAGGTGGTGCTGCAACAGCGGGTGCTGCATGCAGATGAAACACCGGTCACCATCATGCGGATGGGTGAGAATAATAAAAAACCGAAGAAAGGTTATGTCTGGGCCTATGCCACCACACAGTATAATCCAGTTCAGGCGGTGATCTATGACTTTCAGGATAGTCGTTCAGGCCAGCATGCTGAAGAGTTCTTGAAAGGCTGGCAGGGCTATCTAGTCTGTGATGATTACAGTGGTTATAAAGCACGTTTTAAATCAGGCCAGGTGATTGAGGTGGGGTGCATGGCCCATGCACGTCGTAAATTCCATGAACTGCATGTAACTGGGAAAAGTCAGGTTGCTGAACAGGCCTTAGTGCTGATTCAGAAACTGTATGCGATAGAAGCAGAACTCAGGAAAAAGACCGATGGTACAGCGGAAGACCGCCGCGAATACCGACAACAGCATAGTCAACCAGTGATGCAACAACTATATGAATGGCTCAACCAACATCATCTGACAGTGCCATCGAGTTCTCCCACCGCCAAGGCTATCAATTACACTCTGAAGCGTTGGCCAGCCTTAAGCCGCTATCTGGATGATGGCAATCTACCGATATGCAACAATTGGGTAGAGAATCAGATGCGTCCCTGGGCGTTGGGACGCAAGAACTGGCTGTTTGCAGGTTCGCTGCGCAGTGGTCAGCGAGCGGCAAACATCATGACTTTAATCCAGTCAGCAAAGCTGAATGGCTTGGATCCGTATGCCTATTTAAGTGATGTGCTGAAAAGGTTACCGACACACAAAGTGACCCAAATTGAAGAATTGCTGCCGCACTGCTGGAAACCTAAATCGAATTAAAAAATAGGTATGGGATTCAGCGGACGCTTACGCATGAAGAGGGTATTTATGAAGGACAATGCGTCAACGCATGAGCGCCTCGCAGACCGTTTGGCAAATATTTTAACCAAACTTAATATAGGGCATCAGTTGAGTGTACAGGAGCTGGCACGAGAATTTCAGGTCAGCACTCGTACCATTGAGCGTGATTTTGTTCGTCTGAATGCGTATTTGCCGCTCATACAGGATGAAAATACCAAACGCTATTATCTTGAGCCTTCATATTTAGGGCGTTTCAAGTTACAGGATATCCAGAATTTTGCACAGTTGTCCGGAATCAGTGAGCTGTATCCGGCACTGGATATGTCTTTTATTCGTGAATTGTTGGATGAGCGGGCAAATCAGGTATTTTCGGCAAAAGGCTATTATTTTGAAGATGCCAAACAGTTTGCCGAGCATTTCAAGTTGCTTGCAGGGGCGATTTATAAACGGCAGCAGATTGAGCTGCAATATTCCGATCAAGCACGAATCATCCAGCCATACCGGTTGATTCATCATCATGGCATCTGGTATCTGGCCGGTGTCACTGAAGCTGAGCTCAAAACCTATCGTTTAAGTCAGTTGCAGGAAGTCAAACTGGTTCTTGAAAATGAAAGCTTTGAGCATGATCCTGAAGTTCTGAAAATGCTGGCAGATGAAGATAGCATCTGGTTTGGCCAGCAGAAACAGCAGGTTTTGATGAAGGTGCAACCTGAAGTCACGGTATTTTTTAAAGAGCGCCGTTTATTTCCGGAACAGCAGATCGAACAGGAATCAGAGTGTGGAGAATTATTGATTAGTTGTCAGATTCGTCATGAAATGCAGTTGCTGCCACTGGTACGTTACTGGCTACCGCATGTAAAGATCATTGAGCCGATTCATTTTCAGGAAAAACTGGAACAGGATCTGGAAGGTTATTTACGCTCTGCTGGATAATATTTTGAAAGTAGAGCAGGTTGGCGAATGCTAATAAAATTCTATTGAGAATTAGATTTAGCAAATTTCAGGCATAAAAAAACCAGCTTTCGCTGGGTTTTTTATTTACACCATCTTCAGTAGTAGAAGAATGGTGCCCGAGGCCAGACTCGAACTGGCACGCTTTGTGGGCGGGGGATTTTAAATCCCCTGTGTCTACCGATTTCACCACTCGGGCTTTAACAAGATTGGAGGCGGAGGTCGGAATCGAACCGGCGTCCACGGAGTTGCAGTCCGCTGCATGACCACTCTGCCACCCCGCCGCGTCTTGTTGATGCGTATATTATCAAGCTCTGAAAAAAAAACAATAGGATATTCATTTGTATGCACATAAAAACAGCATATGGCGGAAAATATTCAGAATTATCATGTAGAATGTGCAAAATTGATTCATATCAACACTTGGGAGAAGTGCCGTGGCATTAGTTCTAGACGGTCGTGCATTGGCGAAGCAAATTGAAGCTGACTTGTTAACTCGCGTAGAAGCGCTAAAAGCAAAATCAGGTCGTACTCCAATTCTTGCGACTATTTTGGTGGGTGACGATGGCGCATCTGCAACTTATGTGCGTATGAAAGGTAATGCTTGCCGCCGTGTTGGTATGGATTCATTAAAAGTTGAGCTTCCAAAAGAAACAACTACTGAAGAATTGCTTGCTGAAATTGAAAAATTGAATGTAAATCCGGATGTTCACGGCATTCTTTTACAACATCCAGTACCTGCACAAATTGATGAACGTGCTTGTTTCGATGCAATCTCGCTTGAAAAAGATGTAGATGGTGTGACTTGCCTAGGTTATGGTCGTATGGCGATGGGTGAAGCAGCTTACGGTTCTGCAACGCCTGCAGGTATCATGACCATCCTGAAAGAAAACAATATTGAAATCGCAGGTAAACATGCGGTAGTGGTTGGTCGTTCTGCGATTTTAGGTAAACCGATGGCAGCAATGTTACTTGAAGCGAATGCTACTGTGACCATTTGTCATTCACGTACTCAAAACCTGCCTGAATTTGTAAAACAGGCTGACATCATTGTAGGTGCAGTAGGTAAAGCAGAACTGATCCAGAAAGACTGGATCAAACCGGGTGCCGTTGTTGTTGATGCTGGCTTCCACCCACGTGATGGCGGCGGTGTAGGCGATATTCAATTAGTCGGTATCGAAGAAATCGCTTCTGCTTATACCCCAGTTCCGGGTGGTGTAGGTCCTATGACGATTACAACTTTAATTCGTCAAACTGTAGAAGCTGCTGAGAAGGCTTTGGGTTAATTGAAATTTAATTAGTTACGGCGGAGTCGTATCGTTGTGACTATTAAGATGTAAGAAGTTCATTTGTTACTTTTGTTTCGGCAAAAGTAACCAAAACCATTTGTCATTCGCAGAACTCGTCATATTTCTCTTGTGTGGTTGATGTGTCGCAAAAACAGGAAGAATTAGATTTCAGTCTGCCTCGAACAGCTGCGAATGACGTGGTCATGTATCCGATTAATGTATAAATTCCAATAAAGATATTTTCGCATCAAGGCTTTCTTCATGAGCTGTACCTTCCAATTTCCTAAAGCCCCTGAGTATTTACTTCAAGCCTTACATAAAGTCATTCCCAATTGTGAGCTAACGGCACAACAACTGCCGGAAACACCGATTTCACTCTGGCTGATTCCACCAGTTTTTCCGACAGACAAATTGGATGATGAAGTGATTCGCCGGATCTGGAATGATACGCCGTACTGGATCTTCTGCTGGGCATCTGGACTGGCCATGGCACAATGGCTGCTGGCTGAACCGCATCATGTCAAAGACAAGGTAGTGCTGGATTTTGGTGCGGGTTCCGGTGTAGTTGCGATTGCTGCGAAAATGGCAGGAGCCAAGCGGGTGATCTGTTGCGATATCGATCAGGTCAGTCTGAATGCCTGTCGTGCCAATGCTGAGCTAAATGATGTTGAGCTGGAATATCTGGATGATCTCTATAAAACAGAACAGGTGGATATACTGCTAGCGGCTGACGTGCTTTATGATCAGTGTAACCGCTTCTTTCTGGATGAATTCCTGAAATTTGCACCCGAGGTCTGGGTTGCAGACAGTCGGGTTAAAAACTTTAATCATCCACAATATCTCAAACTGGATGAACGCAGCGCAACCACCTGGCCAGATCTGGATGAATCACCCGAATTTCGCAATGTTAGCTTCTATCGAACCAAATAAAACACAAGAGTTAAAAAATAAAAAAGGGCATCAAGCCCTTTTTTTATGCTCTGTTTTTATGAGCAGGTATAACGAATCACACGTACAGTGGTAGGGCGGGCATCTAATGCCTCTCGGGCACCTGGATTTTCACTGTTATATAAATCAGGTGTATTACTCAAGCTGATCTGGGTACGACTATCCCCGAGTTGACGGCCATACTGAACCTGTTCTGGAGTTGGGTTAACTATTTCCTGACTATTGATAATCTGGATATTATAGTTTTTAGAGGTTCCAAGAACTTGTCTGCAAGCAGCCTGTAATCTGTTTTCATCCTGACTTGGTCGTCCTGCTAATGTATAGCTTAAGGTTGCAGTATTTTCTGAACGTTCTAGGATTTCATATCCGGTCTGACCGTTAAATTGTTGAGGTGCCGTCTGACATGCTGTCAGGCCTAAAGTGCCGATAGTTAAGCCGAGTAAAAAAACTGTTTTTTTCATCATGATGATTTCCCGTATTTTTATCAGACAAGTATGCCATAGCAACGAAATAGCGGAATGGCACTAAACATAAAATTCCAATAAAAAAGCTTTCCGAATGTTTCCATCCGGAAAGCTCCTAGAGCAATACAGCTACTTAGTCATCAGTAATCATGCTGTGCTTTTTAGTGTCTTTCATAAAGACATAAGTCAGCAGTGACAGGCCAATCATAAAAGTAATGTAATAGAAGAAGTAGTTTTCATGGCCGGCATTTTTAAAGCTTAAAGCCACCAGTTCTGCTGTACCCCCAAATAGGGTGTTGGCAATCGCATAAGGCAAAGCTACGCCTAAGGCACGGATGTGGGCAGGGAATAGCTCAGCTTTTACTACGGCATTAATCGCTGTGTAACCAGTCACAATCACCATACCACTCATACATAACATGAATGCTGTAGTTGGGTTGGTAGTTGTGCCTAAGCCATTAAAGATAGGAATGGTAAAGAGAACACCTAATACGCCAAAGGCAATCATGATTGGCTTGCGGCCAATTTTGTCAGAGAGCGCACCCACAACTGGTTGCAATAACATGAATACGAAGATGGCGAGGGTTGTGATTTCAGTCGCTGTAGTCTTTTCAAAACCAGAAGTATTGACTAGGTACTTTTGCAGATAAGTAGTGAAAGTATTGAAAGCTAAAGTACCACCTGCAGTCAGCATGATTACGGTAAACGCCTGTTTAGGGTATTTAGTGAATAAAGCTAAGGCACCGGATTTAGGACCACCTTTTTTCGCCTGTTCAACAGCCTGTTTTGAAGATTGTGTTTCTACCAGACCGCGACGGATCCAGAACACTACAATCGCTAAGAATGCACCAATCAGGAAGGGAATACGCCAGCCCCATTCAGTGAGTTGTGCTTCAGTCAAAGCGCGTTGTAGGAAAATCAGTACACACAGTGCCAATAGTTGACCTGAGATCAGGGTCACATACTGGAAGCTTGAATAGAAACCACGATGATTTTTACCTGCCATTTCAGTTAAGTAGGTGGCACTTGAACCGTATTCACCACCTACACTCAGACCTTGTAACAATCGTGCAAATAACAACAGCGCAGGGGCCAGCATACCCACTGAATCATAGGTAGGTGCACAGGCGATAATCAGGGAACCGACACACATCAAAGATACAGAAAGTGTTAAACCGGCTTTACGACCTTTGCGGTCAGCGTAAATCCCCATAATCCATGCGCCAATCGGACGCATCAAGAAACCAAGTGCGAATACAGCAGCAGCCTGAAGGAGCTTGACAGTATTGTCACCATCAGGGAAGAACTGTGAAGCGAAATATAAGGTAAAAGCTGCATAAACATACCAGTCGTACCATTCGACTAGATTACCTGCAGAACCACCGAGAATAGATTTAACCCGTGTTTTACGGTCAAGCTGCGGTGTAGCAGCTTCAGGAAGTGGCTGATTCACAACATTGCTCCAAAGGAATGCTGTAAAACACATCTTTTTTAAATTTTCATTGCTATAAAATCTAAAAAGTTATGTTTTAGTGAGAGAGAAAGTGAGGAGATTTCATATACTTATACGCCTCCAAGTTTTCTGTTTTTATAGGACTTTAGTCTTAATAAATAATGGAATTTTCAAATATTTTTATAAAACATAGATTTACCATTTGTTTAGAGTAATTGCTTGATTTTTATATTGGATTAACTGGTTAAATGATGTTCTTTGAGGAGATTAATAAACAGTGAATGTGGTTTTTATTTAGATGTAAAACAAATTAAAAGATTTGCTTTAACCTTGCCTTAAAATAATAAAAAAAGGCCGCTTACGCGACCTTTTTAAAATTAAATCAGCAATTAAGCAGATTTAACCGCTTCAAGAAGTTCAGCTTGGCGTTTTTTCAACGCTTCTGGCAGACGATCACCTAATTTGTTGAACAATTCAGTATGGCTTTCAAGTTCTTTGATCCATTGATCTTTGTCTTGAGAAGTTACCAGGTCAAACTGTTCTTTAGTGAAATCAGAACCAGTCCAGTTGAGCTGTTCGTAAGTAGGTACACGGCCGATTGGAGTTTCAACAGCATCAACACGACCTTCACAGCGATCGATGATCCACTCAAGAACACGCATGTTTTGACCGAAACCAGGCCATACGAAGTTGCCTTCAGCATCACGACGGAACCAGTTCACGTTGTAGATACCAGGAAGCTTGTTACCAGCAGCAGCAGCTTTCTCGCCAACTTTCTCACCCATTTCTAACCAGTGAGTGAAGTAGTCAGCCATGTTGTAGCCAGCAAATGGAAGCATCGCAAATGGGTCGCGACGAACGATACCTTGTTGACCAACAGCAGCAGCAGTTGTTTCAGAACCCATGGTGGCAGCTTTATAAACACCATCAACCCAGTCAAATGCTTCTGAAATTAGAGGCACTGTGTCTGCACGGCGACCACCGAAGATGAACGCAGAAATTGGAACACCTGCTGGATTTTCCCAATCCGCATCGATAGAAGGGCATTGACCAGCAGAAACTGTGAAACGAGCGTTCGGATGAGCCGCTTTTTCTTCGCCAGTGTGTGGTTGACCTTTCCAGTTAGTCAGATTCGCAGGTGCTTCTTTAGTCAGATCTTCCCACCAAACTTCACCGTTGTCAGCCACAGCAACGTTTGTATAGATTACGTCTTTATGAAGAGTTGCCATACAGTTCGGATTCGTTTTGGTATTTGTACCAGGAGCTACACCGAAGAAACCAGCTTCAGGGTTGATTGCATATAAACGACCATCTTCACCTGGTTTGATCCAGGCAATATCGTCACCTACAGTTTCAATTTTCCAACCTTCATAACCTGCTGGTGGAATCAGCATCGCGAAGTTTGTTTTACCACAAGCAGATGGGAATGCAGCTGCGATGTAGTGTTTTTCGCCTTTAGGGTTAGTCACGCCAAGGATTAGCATATGTTCAGCTAACCAGCCTTGTTGACGACCCATATAAGATGCAATACGTAAAGCCAGGCATTTTTTACCTAACAATGCGTTACCGCCGTAACCAGAACCAAATGACCAGATTTCACGAGTTTCTGGGTAGTGCACGATGTATTTTTCTTTGTTGCAAGGCCAAGCAACATCTTTTTGACCTTCTTCAAGTGGTGCACCCACAGTGTGTACGCAAGGAACAAATTCACCATCTGTACCTAGAACGTCATAAACAGCTTTACCCATACGAGCCATTTTAGACATGCTGACTGCCACATAAGGAGAGTCAGTTAATTCGATACCGATGTGCGCAATGTGTGAACCCAAAGGACCCATAGAGAATGGAACCACATATAGGGTACGACCTTTCATTGAACCATCAAACAGACCATTCAATTTTTCGCGCATAACTGCTGGATCTTCCCAGTTGTTGGTGGCGCCAGCATCTTCTTTATTTGCAGAACAGATAAAAGTACGGTCTTCAACACGAGCAACGTCAGAAGGATCAGAATTTGCAAGATAAGAACCAGGATGTTTCTCTTGGTTAAGCGCTTGCATTGTGCCGTTAGCGATCATCAAGTCGATATAACGTTGATATTCTTCTGCGCTACCGTCACACCATTCAATTTTTGCTGGTTTTGTTAATTTAGCAATTTCTTCCACCCATGCAATAAGCTTAGGGTGACGAACGAATTCTGGTGCGTTCACTTGGGTCATGGTGAGGCCTATCTCAAATGTGTACAAAATTTTGTACAAAGTACAATCTGGTCAATAAAATACTGGCCAGATGAAATATGAAAAAAAAGTGGCTGTATTAAAGCATAAAATCATCAAAAAAATAAGACTAAAGAAGTGCTGGATTTTATTTGGAATATTATGCTATTTTCTGTTTAAATTTATATAAAACAATAAGATATAAATAAAATCAAAACCTTAAATATGTATTTATTATCTTTATGTGTGGTATTTACTTTAATTATTTATATTTGAATCAAATATTTAATTAAAATTGTTCAGTTGTATTTGTTATTGATTAAATAAATGGTCGCCATTCGAATTTTACATAAAGCAACTGTTAATTGTTTATGAATTGGACAAAATGCCAATAGGTGTGCATCAATCTGTGTAAAAAATGTCTAATCAATCTAAACCCTTATCTATTATTTATAATCATAATTCTGGTTTCCGTCTATTTGACCAGCAAGAAAAATATGAGCAATTACTAGATATTTTTGCAGCGCATGATTTTGAGACTAAAGCCTTTGAAATCAATGATCCAGAACAGTTCAAAACAGTGATTGCTGAAGTATTGCAACGGCATCAACAATCGCCAGATCATGGTGTGGTCGTGGCAGCAGGAGGAGATGGAACGCTCAATTCAGTCGCCAAACACCTGCTTAAAACTGATATTCCAGTCGGAATATTGCCTTTAGGTACTTTTAACTATGCGGCAAGATTGCTGGATATTCCCTTAGATTTGGTTGAAGCCGCACAAGTCATTGCAACGGGTCAAACCAAACGTATCCATGTGGCACTCATCAATCAGGAAATCTACCTGAACAATGCTAGTCTGGGCTTATATCCCTTATTTATTAAAAAACGTGAAGACTATAATCGCATATTTGGCCGTTTCCCTTTGCATGCCTATACCTCAGCACTCGATGTTTTGATTCGTGACCGTAAAGAATTAAAACTGGAAATCTGGGTAGATCAGAAAAAATATCCGGTCAAAACTCCACTGATTTTCTTTGGCAATAATCCACTTCAACTGGCAGACATGAAAATGCGGATTGCCCAAGCTGCTGAGCAAGGCAAGGTGGCTGGGGTTGTAGTTTCCAAAAGTGACAAGCTGACGTTATTCAAGCTGGTATATCAGTTAATTCGGGGCAAGATTGATCAAGCCTCCGATGTTTATAGTTTTGCTGCTGATCAGGTGCGAATTGAGTCTAAACGTAAGAAATTAATGGTTGCCATAGATGGGGAGACGGTAGAAATGACACCACCGTTAAATATTTCAGTTTTAAAAAATAGTTTAAGTGTAATGGTGCCGCATGATTCTGCATCTCTCTGATCTGCATTTTGGTACAGAGAGGCCTGAATGTTTGGAAGCCATCCAGCAATTTTGTTGGGATCATCCGTTGGAAGCGGTGGTAGTCAGCGGCGATCTCACCCAGCGAGCACGTTTGGGACAATTTTTTGCCTGTAAACGGTTTCTGGATCAGTTGAATACGCCTTATCTGGTGATCCCGGGGAATCATGACATTCCGCTTTATCATTTATGGAATCGGTTATTTACTCCATTTACCCGGTATCAATTATTTTTTGGTGAACTGGAGCCTGTTTTAGAAACTGAACATTTTTATCTGATTGGGGTAAATTCAATTAGACGTCGATATCATACCAAAGGCCATTTATCACTTGAGCAGATTCAAAGGATTGACCTAAAACTACAGCAGGCACCTGCTTCCAAAATTAAGATTATTGTCAGTCATCAACCTTTTTATGTGCAATCTCAGAATAGGCGGGGGTTTAAGGATATTCCCCTGATGGCCAAAATTGCATTGGAGTCTTGGTCGCAACATGGTCTGTTTGCTGTATTGCATGGGCATTTGCATCATACCGCAGTCTATGATTTGAACCATATATTCGAATTGGGAGGAGATCATCCGGTTTATGATGTACATGCCGGGACTTCTGCGTCACATCGGCTCCATAAGAATCAGCCGAATAGCTTTAATGCAATTGATGCAACAGGAAAAATTACGCAATATTGTTTTGATGAACAGTTAAAAACCTTTGTTCCACAGCCTGATCCCATAAATAAATAGACAAAAAATACGCAATCCATCAAAAAATTAAAAAAAAACCAATTTTTTTTCATTTTTGCCCTTGAAGCATTTTATTCCATCTCCATAAAAAGGACATCAAAAAATTTTGATGATGACCAATGGAATAAATAAGTCGTCATCGGTGATCTAAAAAAGACTTAGTCTGATGGAGTTATTTATGAGCAACATTCGTCCATTACATGACCGCGTTGTTATTCGTCGTGTTGAAGAAGAAACAAAAACAGCTGGGGGCATCTTACTTCCAGGTTCTGCTGCTGAAAAACCTGCACAAGGTGAAATCATTGCAGTTGGTAATGGTCAAATCACTGACAATGGCGTACGCGCGTTAGACGTAAAAGTTGGCGACAAAGTATTGTTCGGTACTTATGCAGGTACAACTGTAAAAGTAAACGGCGAAGAACTTTTAATCATGAAAGAGTCTGACATCCTAGCAGTATTAGAAGCTTAATCTGCGTCAGATCGTTTTACTCATTCCAATTCAGATTTTGTAAAAATACAACAATATTCGGAGTCAAATATGTCAGCTAAAGACGTAAAATTTGGTGATTCAGCTCGTTCAAAAATGATCGCTGGTGTAAACATCCTTGCAGATGCGGTAAAAGTGACTTTAGGTCCTAAAGGCCGTAACGTTGTAATCGACCGTTCTTTCGGTGCACCGCACATCACTAAAGATGGTGTATCTGTTGCGAAAGAAATTACCCTGAAAGACAAATTCGAAAACATGGGTGCGCAACTGGTTCGTGAAGTTTCTTCAAAAACCAATGATATCGCAGGTGACGGTACAACCACTGCAACTGTATTGGCTCAAGCAATCCTGAACGAAGGGATCAAGTCAGTAACAGCGGGTATGAACCCAATGGATCTGAAACGCGGTATCGACCTTGCAGTGAAAACTGTTGTTGAAAATATTAAACAAACTGCAAAACCAGCTTCTGATTCTAAAGCGATTGAGCAAGTTGGTTCGATCTCTGCAAACTCTGACACCACTGTTGGTTCTCTGATTGCACAAGCAATGGAAAAAGTGGGCAAAGAAGGCGTAATCACTGTTGAAGAAGGTTCAGGCTTTGAAGATTCGCTTGATGTTGTAGAAGGTATGCAGTTTGACCGCGGTTATATCTCTCCATACTTCGCAAACAAACAAGACACTTTAACTGCTGAACTTGAAAACCCATACATCCTATTGGTTGACAAGAAAATTAGCAATATCCGTGAATTGATCACTGTTTTGGAAGCTGTTGCGAAAACTGGTAAGCCTCTTCTTATCATTGCTGAAGATGTTGAAGGCGAAGCACTAGCAACTCTTGTTGTAAACAACATGCGCGGCATTATCAAAGTATGTGCGGTTAAAGCACCTGGCTTCGGTGACCGTCGTAAAGCTATGCTTCAAGATATCGCGATTCTGACTGGCGGTACTGTGATTTCTGAAGAAATCGGCATGCAGTTAGATCAAACTTCACTTGAACACTTAGGTACTGCACATAAAGTAACTGTATCTAAAGAAAATACAGTGATTGTTGATGGTGCGGGTGATGCAAATCAGATTTCTGAGCGTGTTCAGCAAATTCGTGCACAAATCGAAGAATCTACTTCTGAATACGACAAAGAAAAACTTCAAGAACGTGTTGCTAAATTGGCAGGTGGTGTAGCAGTTATCAAAATTGGTGCTGCAACTGAAGTTGAAATGAAAGAGAAGAAAGACCGTGTAGACGACGCACTTCACGCAACTCGTGCTGCAGTTGAAGAAGGTGTTGTTGCAGGTGGTGGTGTTGCACTGGTACGTGCTGCATCTGCACTTGATGGTTTAACTGGTGCAAACGATGACCAAAACGTTGGTATTAATATCCTTCGTCGTGCAATCGAAGCTCCTCTTCGTCAAATCGTAGCAAATGCTGGTGATGAACCATCTGTAGTGATCAATGCTGTGAAGAACGGTGAAGGTAACTATGGTTATAACGCAGCGACAGGTGAATATGGTGACATGCTGGAAATGGGTATTCTTGACCCTGCTAAAGTAACTCGTTCTGCACTTGAGCATGCAGCTTCTGTTGCTGGCTTGATGTTAACAACAGAATGTATGATTACTGAAATTCCAGAAGAAAAACCAGCTATGCCTGATATGGGCGGCATGGGTGGTATGGGCGGTATGATGTAATTCATCGTTCGATCATATGATGTAAAAAATCCCCGCTTTTGCGGGGATTTTTTATTAAGTTACAAAATGATTAAGGTGATTTTTTAACTAATTTATAATTCAGATTACTCTGTATTTCCTTACCTGTTTCTATATCACGAGCTTCAACGAAATTATCACCTACATAAAACTTCCGGTTTTCAGCTTTTCCATCTAGGACGATAATAGAGGGTTGTTGAGGATCGAAAGTGAAGCTACCTTTGGTTTCAGTTTCATTATTTCCAGTTTTACCTAAATATTCCTCACTCAATTCATAAGTTTTGTCAGGATTAAGATCTAGTTCAACTTTAATCCCTTCGCAGTCAGCACACGGGAAAACACCTTCATATTCGCCTGCCCAGTTGGAGTTAACAGTAGCTTTACTGGTCATCTCAGTACTCATATTGCTTTGACTATTTGTAGTCTCTGTAGTAAGAGGAGCATTTGTGGTATTAGATTGAGTATCTGCACTGGCCATATCGCGGTCATTCTGTTTAGAACATGCACTTAAACTAGTAACCGTTACTACCAATAAAGCAGACCATAGTATTTTTTTCATTGAAGATCATCCTCTTGTTCTTCTGTTCTAGGATTTACATTAGAAGTATGAGCTATCAATATACAGAGAGATCTTGTTAAAAATTGATTCGTTAAGTGAAACGGATTAAATATATGTAGATGAGAAACTAAGATAATTAAAATACAAAATAAGCGATTAGTTTTCTTTAGTTTTATTTTATAAACCTTAAGGTCATGATTTGATAGAAATAATTATTAAAAAGAGCGGTCATGAAAGCAGAACAGGAAAATAATATCATCGCGAAAATTTATGATGCTGCTTTATTGCCTGCTTTATGGCTGGAGGTCATTCAGGATATTGTGCAATATACCCAGAGTCATAGTGCAATTTTTACCGGCCTTGATCAATTCAATCCTGCTTATGACTTTGTTTATACTTACAATATCCCGGAAGAAAGTCTGGCTGCTTATCAGGATGAACGGATTCGGGTCATTGACATGAAGCTGCATATGCCTTTATGGAATGAAATTGATATGGGGGAGGCGCTTAATCAGGACTGCCGTCATTATGCAGATCAACCTGGAACAGAGCAGTATATCTTTTATGAAAAATGTCTTAAGCCTACAGGGATAGGGTATATGGCGGGAGTATTGCTGGACAGAGGAAATTATCGCTGGGCAGTCATGGGACTACATCGTGCTCCGCATACTCAAGGTTTTGAAGCGACTGAACTGAATTTTCTCAAACGGATCGGCATACATTTGCGTCGCTCTTTACAGATTCATCGGCAAATCAGTTTGGTACAACAAGACAATATCAGCTTATATACCGTATTGGACTGTTTAAAAATCGGTATTATTTTGCTGGATCAGGATCTCAAGTTATCTTATTCGAATCCACTGGCACAAAGCATGATTGAAGCTTCAACGTGTTTGGAAATGGATATACATAACCGTCTGAAAACACCGGTAGGTGATCAGGAACGTCTGGAAAGATTGCTATCCAGTGCTTTGCTGGAAGAGACCAGTATGCCGAGTGAAATAGGCGGGGTCTTGGCTCTGCAGGATTCTAAAATGCAACAATTGATGCTCACTGTTGTGTCTTTTAAAAGATTAAAAAAGATGCAGCAATTTTCTGAAGCTCAGCATCAGATTGCTGTATTTATGACAGACAAAAATCGGCATTATTCATTATCCAGAGCTTATTTACAGCAAGCATATCAACTGTCAAAACGTGAATTTGATTTGTGTGAGCTTTTAATCAATGGCTATAAATTAGAAGAAATTGCGGCGAAATGTGGGATCACTTTAAGTTCAGTACGCACTTATTTTAAGAATATTTATGAAAAAACTGACTGCACTTCACAAATTGAACTGATACACTTATTGATGGGATGTACGATTCATTTTGAACATATTAATTAAACCTACCTAAAGATAATTCTTTAGGTAGGCTGTGCTCATTATCTAACGCGCTGTAATGGTACAGGACCTTCACCTTGTGGATGCAAGATCAGAGTTTCAGCCGATACATTGATGTTTGCAATGGTCTTGCTGCCATCGGAACTGTCTTGTAATCCGTCACATTCATTGGTATCGAATAAAACTTCAGTGGTTGTGAGTGTATTACCTGAAAGAGTAAATTTGCCATATTCAATTCCAGGCCAGCCACAATCATCTCCGCCTTCAGTGTCCAGGAAGAAATAATAGTTTGTGTCAAAGAAGGCAAATAAATGGGTGTCACTAAATCTCCAAGCACCTACCAGACCATTAGCAGACTGTTTGACGCGGCTTAACCGGTATTCGGTATTGATCCCAGGTTCTGTCAGAATTAAGGTCGTTCCATCATAGTTTAAGGTGTAAGGTTTGCCTTTTACAGGATGTGAGAGTCCCCATTCACCATTACTGTCTTGAATAATGCGCGGTGAAATCACGCTTGTAGTTGCATTCCAGTTTAACTCTCCAGTTTCAATGCCAGGCGCTCCATCACCGTCAGCAGCTTCTGCTTGACCTAAGGCATAACGGCCATCTTCTAAAATATGGATCAGTACAGCGCTGTTTGCATTACGGCCAATTTCCCAAGTACCGGCAATATCTTTATAGAAAGTTGACTGGAAGTTTTCTGCAGCTTTTTCAGGTGTAATCAATTTTTCTGTGGTAACTACGCCTGTTGATACCACATCTGTAGCAAATGCTGTAGGGACCTTAGAAAAATCTAAACTTTGATTAAGAAGGGCATTAGCAGCTTCAGTACTGATGCTAATCCCATTGTCATGATTACTGTCTGTATCTAAAGACTGTAAAAACACCATCAGATTGGTACGTACAATTTCAGTTTGTGCTAAATCTAAAGGCGTAACACGTTCTTTAGCTTCAATTTCTTGACCTAGTTGTACGTCACCAATCAGGAATTTAACCTTTTCTCCGTCATTAAATTTAAATTCACCTTTTTCATTAGTAACCCCTTCAGCACCACTACTGGTGATATATGTTACCCCTGAGATAATTCCATCTGTCAGTACACCAGTTTCGGTCCCGACCGGAGCTGTAGGTGGAACAGGTGATGAACCCTCTGTACGATCATTATCTGAACCGCCACATGCTGTAAGTAACCCCGCTAAGGCAAGACAAATTAAAGTCTTTTTCATGAAAACCTTCCTAAAATTTATTATGTCAGCGAAGTATAGAAAGAAAGCTAAAATCAACATATTCTAAAATTAGGATGGAAAAATATATAAATCAGTAAAATAAATTGAACTCACTATTTGCTTAAAAGAATGAGCTTGCTATAGGAAGTGAAAAAAGGAAGATTCAAATAACAATAAATTGAAAATTCTTCCTAAAGTTTAAAAATACAAATATATATTAATTGGTGATTTATTGATCAGTATGCACTATCTATATTCTGCTGCATTGTTAGACTGTGGCGAAATTTTGACAATGATTGTGATGTAGCTGTGTTTGAAAATTTAGCTGAGAAAACTTTAAATTTAATGGGCTGGAAAACCGATGACCAATGGCCCGAAGACCTTGATCAATGTGTGATGATTGCAGCGCCACATACCAGTAACTGGGATGCACTATATGCACGTTTGGCCTTAAAGGCATTAAAAGTGAATGTGCGCCTGACCATTAAAGACAGCTATATGAAATTTCCATTTGGGCCTTTTGTACGTGCAATGGGTGGAATTGGTATTGACCGTCGTCCCAAACAACCGGGTGAGCCACGTCCAAGCATGGTTCAGGTCATGACAGATCTATTTAAACAGCATCCTAAACTAGTGATGCTGGTTACACCGGAAGGCACACGTGCCCGTCAGGAACAATGGAAAACCGGTTTTTATCATGTGGCGATCAATGCGGGGGTGCCAATTGCGCTGGCTTATATGGATTATGGAAAAAAAGAAGCGGGCGTAGGTAAAATCATTTATCCAACAGGAAATTATGAACAGGATATGGCTGAGATCATGGCGTTCTATGCCGATATTGAACCTAAATTTCCTGAAAAATTCACTATTGATCAACGCTATTTTTAATTTCAGGAAAAATAAAAGCAGAGGGATGGACTCTGCTTTTCTGTACGATATATAAATACTGAATTTAATTTTGATTCTCTTCAGATAAAATTCCCCCCAGATTCTGGCAGGCATCTTTATAAAGATTGTATTGCTGTTCTACCACTTCATATAAAGGCAGGTCAAAAGGCTCTTCACCTTGATGATATTGCTCAATATAAGACTCGACCTTGGTTTTGCTGCTGTACAGCATGTGTTGATAATAATCCGTCATACTACTGTGTGGCATTTGCGCTGTATCAATCTTGGCACAATTGAAGTTTTGCAGAAGCTGTTCTGACTTTTTAAGATCATTGGACATACAACCTGCCAGTAATATGCTACTGAGCAATGCCGTTAGGAGTTTCATAGAAAAAGATGAACTTTGATGGGGAGCGCACTATTGTAGAAGTAAATGCGCTATGCAAAAGTAGTTTTATTCAACAACTGGTCAAAAAATAGAAGAATAAAATTTAGAATCTCATTCTTCCTTGGCGATCTTTAACCTTTAACCAGTCCGCCATCGACAATCAGGTTTTGACCTGTCACTGCACGTGAATAAGGTGACAGGAACATCAGAATAGCAGACGCAAATTCCTCAGGTGTAATCACGCGGCGTAGAGGAGTGGACTGAGCAATCAGGTCAAAGACAAAGTCAGGTGTTGCTTTACTTGCATCCGTGGTTTGCAGTAATCCGCCTGAAAGCATGTTCACGTTAATCCCATACTGACCCAGATCTTGCGCAGTAGTTCGGGTAAAGGCCAATAGCGCCGCTTTCGCAGTCGTATAATCATGATAAGGAACGACAGGGTTTTGAACCAGGTTAGTCCCAATATTCACGATACGACCAAAATTTGCCTGTTTCATATCTTCTAATGCAGCTTGTGTTGTATTTAAACAGGCCTGAACTGCTCCACTAAACTGACGGGACATACTTTCCCAGGTCAGATCTTCAACTTTAGGTCGCTCATCACCATTAAACTCAAACTGCACCAGCGCATTATTAATAACGGAATGGACGGCTTCTCCGAAATGGGCCTTGCTGGCAGCAAATAAAGCTTTTACCTGGTCAGCTTGTGTTACATCTGCCTGATAGGCAAAGACCTGATCAGGATACTGATTTTGTAAAGCTTCAGCTTGGGTTTTGCTGCTATGGTAATTTACTACCACACGTGCACCTTCCTGTATCAGGAGCTGGGTAATGGCTAGACCCAATCCACGTGCACCACCAGTGACAAGGGCAATTTGATCACGAATTTGCATTGCTTATATCCGCCTGAGAATCATTCGGGCTAACATAACAGCAATAGGGCTGAAAGCAAAGTGATGTAAGGTTTTAGAGCTGCTCTATCGCGCAAATGAGTCAATACCTTCCTTAATCAGGAGAAAGCAGCCCGAGCTGAAGAGTAAGCCTAAGACAATCTGTTTAAAACGTAATTCTGATATTCGATGAAACAGACGTGCGCCTAAAATAGCGGGAATACTTACAGCTAGAATGAGTACCACCATATAGGGAAGGTGAGTCTGATTTAAGCTGCCTTGCAGTAAATAGGCGGCTAAGGTAAACACCTGTATGGCAAAATTAAAATGACGCAATATGTAGCGCTGCTGTTCTTTCGGTAGCTGTTTCAGCATTAACCAGGCAGATGGTACAGAACCACAGAATCCCCCTAAACCTCCTAAAATGCCACCAACCAAACCAATCCCTGCATCCGCAGTTTTGCCTGAATGTTGAATCAATTTAATCTGTGGATTCAGCAGCATTAGTGGACACCAGATCACGAGAAATATACCAAGAAAAATACGAAAAGTGCCCGCTTCAACGATATTCAGTAACCAGGTACCGAGTGGGACACCGATCAGACCTGCAATTAAATAAGGTAGATATAAGGCTCGGTGCAGATGAGGAAGTTTAGGCTCATTAGATAATGAAATGAGGTGACTCCACACCGAGGCAAAAACCACTAAAGGCGCAGCAAGTAGAGGACTCAATCCCCATACCCAGAATGACATGGCAATTAATGCAAAAGCAAAACCGGTAAGTCCCTGTACAAATCCTGCGATAATTGCACCAAGAATAAAGAGTAGCCAGGTCGTCATAAAAATCAGGGTATTGGAAAAGTTTGTAGTATTCAAAATATGGTCAGAAAAACCAAGCAGATCCTTAGCTGTATTTATGCGAATCTAAGTGTAAATATGCATAAATGATTTTTATTAAATCCGAGACAAATCCTTTAATTAAGTATGGAAAATGAACAAAATCATACAAGAGTGCAACAATGGCTCCGCGTACTCTTCATGAAATCACTTGATACTAACTGAGGGCGGTATAGAGGTGATGAACATGAAAAAAATGATATTACTGTCATCCGTATTGGCAGTAACGCTAACAGGCTGTGTGGTTGATCCTTGGGATGAAGGTTATCGCGGTCATCATGATCGTAATGGACATTATGATCGGGATCGTGGTGATAAGGACTGGAAAAAACATAGAGATCATCGTGACTGGAAACGTGATAGAGGCGATAGGGACTGGCGTCGTAATCGTTAACCGTTATCTTCTATTTATAAAAAAGGATTCCTTAAAGGAAGGAATCCTTTTTTATTTAAGTATTTAATATAAGTAAGTCTTAAGCTGCTTTTTTCTGATACAGCCCTGCGCGTACTGTGCCGGCTTTGGTATTTTTGATTAAATGCCATGAACTTGGCAGCTTCAATGTACTCAGTTCACGATCGGCTTCTACATAGATAAAACCATCTTCTTTAATCAGTGGATCAGTCTGAGTAGCCAGAGTTTCCCATAAATCCAGACTATAAGGTGGGTCTAGAAAGACCAGATCAAACTGCTGTTTCAGGCTGGTTAAGGCTTGTTGTGCTGTCGCAATTTTAAGTTGCGCACGTGCTTTGGTGACTTTGAGTAATTCCAGATTTTGGGTGAGGAATTGTGCCTGAGTACGATCCGGCTCAATCATCACCACTGAAGCTGCACCACGTGATAATGCTTCAAAGGATAAAGCGCCTGAACCGGTACACAGATCCAAAACACAAGCATTCTGGACATCCCACATCAGCCAGTTAAACAAAGTTTCACGCACACGGTCAGGTGTAGGACGTAATCCTTCAATACTGGCAAAAGCCAATTGACGGCGTTTCCAGTCACCACCAATAATTCTAAGTTGATTTTTCATGAATTATTCCTGATCGTCATTGGCTGCAGGAGCAGAGCGAGAAGTTGCAGGTTGCGGATTGTTTGACTGTGCATGGGTCGCCTGACTGCCTTCTTGGGTTGGGCTCGCATTCGGATCTGCACTTAACATATTCGGTCCACTTGGCAATTCACCCGGTTTAATACCTGCTGTCATGAGACCGCCACTAATTTGATGGCCTGCAGGATGAATCGGATTTTTATCGCGAGACAGTAACCAGTAGTCAAATAACGGTTTAGCCAGTTGAGCAGCAGAACCCCCATGTCGACCATTTTCCCAGACAACGACTACTGCAATTTCAGGGGTTTCAGCAGGAGCAAAACCAACAAACAGACCATGATCCAGCTGGCGTTCAGTCAGCAGGGCTTCATTATAGCGTTTACCCTGGGCAATACTTTTCACCTGTGCCGTACCAGTTTTACCTGCAATTTGATACATTGGTGTGCGGATTCCGCGACCTGTACCTGACTGAACCACATCAATCATGGCATCACGCATTTTAATCCAGTCGTCTGGTTGACCGTCAAAGTCGATTTTACCATTAGGGGCATTATGTACTGTAAAAGGTTTGGCACCCTTACTTTCACGCAGTACGTGAGGCGTAACATGTGAGCCTTGATTCGCTGTAATAGCAGTTGCCATAGCAAGCTGTAAAGGTGTTGCGGTAAATGCGCCTTGGCCAATACTCACCGAAATGGTTTCACCACGTGACCATTTGGATTTACGGGTACGCATTTTCCATTCAGGACTTGGGTAAAGACCTGAGCTTTCACTTGGTAAATCTACACCGGTTTTTTCGCCAAAGCCGAACTGGCGCATCCAGCTATTCATTTTTTCAATGCCCATGCGGTAGGACATGACATAGAAATAGGTGTCGCAGGACACCACTTGCGCCTTATGCAGGTTCACAGCACCATGACCAGTTTTCTTATGGTCACGGAAGCGGTGACTATCGCCCGGCAAGGTAAAGTAGCCCGGGTCAGAAATCGCTGTACTCCAGTCGACCAGTCCATAATGCAGACCGCCCATACCAAACATCGGTTTAATCGTTGAACCTGGAGGATACGCCCCTTGAACAGCACGGTTATAAAGTGGCTGATCCAGACTGTCACGAAGGCCTGAATAATCTTTGCTACTAATCCCGGTGACAAATAAATTAGGGTTAAAACTTGGACTGGAAACCAGCGCCAGAATTTCACCTGTACGTGGGTCAATCGCGACAATAGCACCACGACGACCGGCCAGTTGCTCTGTGGCAATAGTTTGTAGACCATAATCTAGTGACAAATACAGATCATTACCGCGTACCGGCTCTTTACGGCCTAAATGACGCAGGACATTACCGAAAGCATCAGCTTCGACTGACTCATTCCCTGGCACACCATGTAAGAGATCTTCATAGTATTTTTCTACCCCAATTTTCCCGATTAGGTTAGACCCGGCATAGAGATCCTTATCAATTTCTTTAAGTTCTTTGTCATTAATGCGGCCGACATAACCAATCACATGCGCAAAGAGTTCACCATGCGGATAGTAACGAGTCATCTGGGTTTCAATATTGACGCCCGGAAATAGATATTTTACCTCACTAAAACGGGCAATATCATTTTCATTCAGATTCAGCTTGATCGATACCCGCTCAGTTTTACGCGCCGTCTTGACTCGTGCCTGAAAACGTTCAATATCTTCTTCAGTCAATTCCAGAATCGGTGTAAGACGTTTCAGCGTATCATCAATATCTTGCACATCGGCGCGGCTTAAGGTAGCTGTGAAAACAGGATAATTATCGGCAAGTAAAATACCGTTACGATCATAAATATAACCGCGTGCTGGCGCTAAGGGCTGCAGACGAATACGGTTCTGGTCAGAAGCTGTAGAGAAGGTTTCAAAATTAAAAATTTGCAAATAGGCATAGCGGCTGACCAGCAGCAGCATAAAGAAAACCACAATACCGACAGAGATCCAGACCCGACTGTTATAGATGCGCTTTTCTTGTTGTGCATTTTTTAAAGGAAAGTGCTGCTTCATACGCGATCGACTTAAGACCAGAGGGAAAGGAATTAAAGTGGAGTATTCTAGCGCAACTGTACGGGATTTGATAATGAAAAACTGGCTGTAGCAATTCCTGTGTTTAAACTTTGACTTTGCAGACATGAAAATTGTAAAGTGCTGTATACAAGAATTTTAATAATTCTGATAAAGTCAAAATTAAATAAAAATAGGACTCTACCAAAAACTATAATTAAGGAAGATGGTGAAGGAATGAACAAAGTTTACCCTTTGTTGGCATTTGCATTCTTTGCAAATGGGGGATATGCACATGATCAAGTGAATAATACGACAAACAGAACTGAGGATCGTGAGCCTAAAGAATTTAATGTTGGGGTCGGTTTTACCCAGAAACTTATCCATCTAAACACTGAATGGGTGAATCCTTATGGGATTGCTTATGTGAAAGGTGGTGCTTTTCTCAACGATGATCGTACAGTTGGAGCACAAGTTGGCTTTCGTTATCCTGCACACCTCACCGGCAAGGACAAAAATGGTTATTATATAGGGGCTTATGCCGGTCATATCGATAGCAAACAGGTTGATGGCAAATACGAAAGCCGTTTAGGTGGGGGCATTGATCTGGCGTATGTTTTGCTTAGTTCAGAACGGATCAGCAGTTTTAGTATCGGTATTGGGGCGGGGGAGAAACTACAGGACAGTAATGGTCGTGTTGTAGCCGAAACTGAACCCAGACTACAATTCTCCTATACTTTAAGTATCGGTTTATAGACAAAATATTCAACTTTATTAATACCTGTATTCTGTGAACAAAAAATTAAATATGGAATTTATGCATGCTTGAGTACGTCAATGAATTGTGGCAAGCCTTCTTGAATCGCCCAGATTTTTGGGCAGTGCTCAGCATTATCCCGGTGACCGCATTCGTAACATGGGCTCACGTGTGGATGGCGCTAAAAATGGTGTTTTATCCAATTAATTTTTGGGGTTTTCATGTCGGGCCTGTTCCTGTTGGTTGGCAAGGTATTGTGCCGCGTAAAGCTGGAAGAATCTCAGGAATTATCACGGATAATACCTTATCTAAATTGGGCTCCATCCAGGAGTTCTTGCAGGCAATGGATCCGGATGATATGGCACGTATTATCGGGGAACAGGTCGGTTTTGAACTCGAACATCTGATTGATGAAGTCATGATGGACCGTAATGCGGTGCTATGGGAAAACTTGCCTTATTCAATCAAGCGCCGTATTTATGCCCAAGCCCATAAACAGCTGCCACAGGTATTAAAAGAATTAGTGACTGAACTGACCATGAACGTCGAGTCACTGGTTGATATGCGCGACATGGTGGTCAGTCAAATGGAAGGCGATCGCCGTTTAATGGTGCGCATGTTCCTGAAAGTCGGGCAGAAAGAAATCAACTTTATCTGGCATATCAGTGCCCTGATCGGGATGTTCTTTGGCCTGTTCCAGATGGTGGTCTGGTTTGTGGTGCCATGGCACTGGACCGTACCGTTCTGGGCGGCTATCTGGGGCTTCCTGACCAACTGGATTGCGATCTGGATGGTGTTTAATCCGGTAGAACCGCACTATATCAAATACCCGCAATTCTTTAAGCGTACGGCTGATCACAGATTCCCTTGGATCAAACCGGTGATTCCAAGAATTGGTACCTATAACATACAAGGCGCATTTATGAAACGTCAGGAGGAAGTCTCTGACGTATTTGCAAGTGTGGTCACAGAAGATCTGATTACGCTAAAATCGATCATGACAGAAATGATGTATGGTGGTAAAAAAGATAAAACCCGCCGTATTGTCAAACGTCATATTAACGAAATTATGGAAACACCGCTGGTTCGGACCTCTTTACAGCTGTCTTTAGGGCCAAAAGAGTATGCAAAACTCAAGACAGACTTGATCGATCGCTCGATTGAAATTACGATGGTGCCTGTAAGCGACCCTGCGTTTAATGCGAGCCGTGCACAGAAGATCTACCAAATGTTTAGAGACCGCATACGTGATTTGACGCCTAACGAGTTTCAGAATCTATTACGTCCTGCCTTTCAGGAAGATGAATGGATCTTGATTGTCCTGGGGGGAGTTACCGGTTTTGTTGCGGGTTTAATCCATTTGTTTGTGGCTTTCTTATAATTAGATGCCAAAGAGCAGCACACGTTTTGGTCGTGTGAAGCTGGGTATCTTATACATAGTTAAAAAATGAGGATGTTTATATATGCGCATTATCTTACTCGGACCACCTGGAGCAGGTAAAGGTACACAAGCTCAGTTGATCTGTAAGCGCTACAATATCCCACAAATTTCAACCGGTGATATGCTCCGTGCTGCAATTCGTGAAGGAACTGAATTAGGTCTACAAGCTAAAAGCGTCATGGACAATGGCGGTTTGGTTTCTGATGAATTGATCATTGGTCTGGTCAAAGAGCGTATTGCACAACCTGACTGTGCAAATGGCTGCATCTTTGATGGTTTCCCACGTACGATTCCTCAAGCTGAAGCGCTGGAAAAAGAAGGCATTGCAATTGATCATGTGATTGAAATTGATGTGCCGGATGAAGAAATCGTTCAACGTCTATCTGGCCGTCGTCAACACCCGGCGTCTGGTCGCGTTTATCACATCGTTTACAACCCACCAAAAGTGGAAGGTAAAGATGATGAAACTGGTGAAGATCTGGTACAACGTCCAGATGACCAGGAAGAAACTATTCGTCGCCGTTTAGGTTCATACCACACTGAAACTGAACAGCTGGTTGGCTTCTACCAAGGCCGTGCAGCTTCAGGCGAAAATGCACCGACTTATGACAAGTTAAATGGTCTACGTCCAATCGAAGAAGTTCAAAAAGATCTTTTCGCGATTCTGGATCAAGCAAAATAATCGGTTTCCGATCATTTTGACTTTCAAAGAGCCCTAAGTCATATTAGGGCTCTTTTTATTGCGTTGTTCAAAAGGATCTGCTGTGAAATTTGCTGTATTGGGATTGATGATTGTATTTCTGGCAGTACTGTTTGCACTGTTCTATGTCAGCTTCAAGATGCTGAAAAAAGTACGTCAGGAAGAACGTGCCGAAAATGCCGGTAAGGTACCTGAGCGTCAGCTGCATCCTAAATTACAGGCCGAGCTTGAGCAAAAGCGCAAGCAAGAACAGGCTGAGCGAAATAAAAAATAAAAAAATTTCGAGTACTTAAATTAAAAAAGCTGAACCTAAAGTTCAGCTTCAATATTTTTCACCGGAATTGCGTGACCTGCACCAAATTCAAAACGGTCGGGCCAGTTACAGACATCGGTGACCACACATTCATGACACTTTGGTTTACGTGCGATGCAGCAATAGCGGCCATGTAAAATCAGCCAGTGATGCGCATCCACAATGAATTCTTTGGGAATCACTTTGACCAGTCGATGCTCTACTTCCAGCACATTCTTGCCCACAGCCAAGCCCGTTCGGTTGCCGAGACGGAAAATATGCGTATCGACAGCCATGGTAGGCTGACCAAAGGCAGTATTCAGCACAACATTCGCTGTTTTGCGCCCTACACCCGGTAAAGCTTCTAGATCTGCACGATTGTCCGGTACCACGCTGTTATGCTTCTTGATTAACATTTCACAGGCTTTAATGACGTTCACAGCTTTGGAGTTATACAGGCCAATCGTTTTAATATATTCCTTGAGGCCATCTACACCAAGTGCATAAATTGCTTCCGGTGTATTGGCGACCGGAAACAGTTTATCAGTGGCTTTATTCACGCTCACATCCGTAGCCTGGGCAGAAAGGCTCACTGCAACCAGTAATTCAAATGGACTTGAATAATTCAATTCAGTTTTTGGATTCGGACGCTGCTCACGCAGGCGCTCAAAGAAAGTCTGAATCTGTTTTTTAGTCATGTTTTTTACAGGCTTAGCTGTTACTGTTGTCATGTCTTATCCCTGTAAAGCCTGTAATTGCTGCGTCAGTTCTTCAAGTTGCAGACGTTTGCGTGCATCCTCACGAACAGAAAGCTGTTTTTCTAACTTTTTGATTTGTGTGCGTAATTTAGCAAGCTCAATCGTGGTTTTGGCATCAAGTGTAACCACTTCATCTGCTGGTTTTTTCACGATTTCAATGACAGGAACCTGATCGACCTGAGCAGAGAACTGGGCAAATAGGGCTGTATTAATTTCTGCACGAACCACTGGACCTTTACGGTCAATTCGGCGTTTTTCTTCACGTTGAATATGCGCATAGTAACGTTTACGCAAATCATCCTGTTCAGCAATACGCTGAGCTTCAGTTGGCAAAGGCTGAAGATCTTCGACCAGATCAATACAGTCTACCGGGCAGGGCGGAATGCAGAGTTCACAGCCGGTACACAAGTCAGTGAGCACAGTATGCATCAATTTGCCTGAGCCAATGATCGCATCGACCGGGCAAGCACTGATGCATTTGGTACAGCCAATGCATTCATCTTCACGGATGATGGCTTTCATGCGCTGAGGACGACCATCCGCCTGAATTGGCCAGACGCTTTCTTCAGCGGGCAGTTTAGAGCGATTTAACAATGCTGCCAGAGCATCAGCGACGGGCTGTCCACCCGGTACACATTTATTGGCATCTTCGCCCTTAACAATGGACTGAGCATAGGGCAAGCAGCCATCACGATGACCACATAAACCGCACTGGGTTTGAGGCAATAAAGCATCAATAGACTGGACTAGAGAGATCTGCGAATTCATGAATAACCTAGGCTGCTCGGGCTGAGCCTTAGAGTGAATGAAACAAAATATGTCAATTTAATGATTTTAACATGTTTTTAAGGAACTAAGTTGTGCACGATTAAGGGTCACTTTGTGCATTATTATCAGGCATAAATTAACAATTAAGCATTGATTCAGTTGGTATTTAAGCACACAGAAAAAATATTCATAATCAATATAAATAATTGTTATCAAATTAAATTTAAACTATTTTTCAAAAAAGTATTGTAGATTAGTTACAAAAGATATTTAATATTTTGCGCCAAAATTTAACATTGATTGTAAATTTGACCAATTTTGATCCATTTTCTGCTGAGGATTAAGCGTTGAAATACAACACACTTAATGAGTTCCTAGATTACGTAAAATCACGTGATGCACATCAACCCGAATTTCTTCAAGCTGTAGAAGAAGTGATGACCAGTTTGTGGCCATTCATTGAAAAGAATCCACAATACGCAGCACATGGTTTACTAGAACGTCTAGTTGAACCTGAGCGTGCGATCCAGTTCCGTGTTGCTTGGGTAGATGACCAAGGTCAAACACAGGTTAACCGTGCGTTCCGCGTACAGTACAACTCAGCGATTGGTCCATTCAAAGGTGGTATGCGTTTCCACCCGTCAGTGAACCTTTCTATTTTGAAATTCCTCGGTTTCGAGCAAACTTTCAAAAATGCCCTGACTACATTGCCTATGGGCGGTGGTAAAGGCGGTTCTGATTTTGACCCTAAAGGCAAATCAGAAGGCGAAATCATGCGTTTCTGCCAAGCGTTAATCATCGAGCTTTATCGTCATCTTGGTTCTAATACAGATATCCCAGCGGGTGATATCGGTGTGGGTGGCCGTGAAGTTGGCTACATGGCTGGTATGATGAAAAAACTCAGCAATGACACTTCATGTGTATTCACTGGTAAAGGCCTGACTTTCGGTGGTTCTCTAGCTCGTCCAGAAGCAACGGGTTATGGTACAGTGTATTTCGCTGAAGAAATGCTGAAAACTCGTGGCGAAAGCTTTAAAGATAAAGTGGTAACAATCTCTGGTTCTGGTAACGTTGCGCAGTACGCAGCTGAAAAAGCAATGTTCCTAGGTGCTAAAGTTGTTTCTCTATCTGACTCTGCGGGTACTGTTCACGTTAAAGACGGTTTCACTGAAGAGCTTCTTGCTGAAGTGATGGAACTGAAAAACGTTAAACGTGGCCGTATCTCTGAATTTGCATCTAAACACGGTTTTGAATACCTTGAAGGTCAACGTCCTTGGGGTATCAAATGTGATATCGCACTTCCATGTGCGACTCAAAACGAACTTGATGCGAATGATGCAGCAGCTCTTCTTGCAAACGGCGTAATCTGTGTTGCTGAAGGCGCGAATATGCCTTCTACACTTGAAGCAGTTGAGAAATTCGTTGAAGCGAAAATCCTTTATGCTCCAGGTAAAGCATCTAACGCCGGTGGTGTAGCAACTTCTGGTCTGGAAATGTCTCAAAACGCATTGCGTTTAGGCTGGACTTTCGAAGAAGTTGACGAGCGCTTACACGCAATCATGAAAGAAATTCACCGCAACTGCGTAAAATTCGGTACGAAAGAAGACGGTACCGTGAACTATGTAGACGGCGCAAACATCGCTGGCTTCGTAAAAGTTGCTGATGCAATGCTTTCTCAAGGCGTATTCTAAGTCTGACTGAGTTTAAGCTTGAAAAAAAACCGAGGTGAATGCCTCGGTTTTTTTATATTGCGATTTTATCGTTATAGAGTGCCTTTGACTGCTTCACGCTGTACGGTCATGTCGAATACATAGGCATATTTAGACTGGTCAGCTGCCGGATTTTTAATTTCATAACGTTTGACCCGAATAATCTGAAGCTCATTCGGTGTATGCTGAAAACCTTCAATTTGATCATAGAATAAAGCCCAGTCTTTATCGACCTGAGTCTTTAAGCCTTTTTCATCATATTTGATTTCTTTTACTTGCAAGCAGGTTTGTTGAGCTACACCCGTACAGGCTTTAGTCTGCGGTGAAACTTCTAGGAAAATGGTTTCTGCCTGACCTTGGTATTTGGTTTCCGGTGTCATTTTTCCGGTAAAGACATATTTTTGACTATCAGCTGCAGTAATACTCAGTTTCGGCTGATTGGCACCACTTAGATCCAGACTAAACGGAATATCACGCTTTTGCAGAAGCTGGCTGATAAAACGTTCCTGTTCCATTAATGGTGCATCACATGCCATCATGGTGCCCATCATGTCACCCGTACTCAGGGTATTATCTTTAACAGTCCAGCTCGTGCCAAGGCCATTACAGCCAGAAGCGACACTCAGTCTGCCTTGCTGATCAAAGCTCAGAACAATCGGGCGTTGCAGCCCACGATCAAGTTCCCAAGTATAAGCAGGCAAAATTTGTGTAGGCGTTTTTAATGTAGTAGATAGAGTAGAAATAGCCGGATCTCCTGAAGTGACAGGAAGATGAGAAGATTGACATGCAGTTAAAGCCAAAGGGAGTAGGGCAAGCGCAAAAATACTGAATTTCATTTGTTTATATTCTATGTGCTAAAGTTTCAACGTGATTATAATCAAGAGATTAGCAAAAAATATGGATACAAATCGTAGCTTTTGCTAACAAAATGTATCCAAATTAAAAAGTCAGATTTTAAATAAGCGGAGCTATCGGTTAGTCAAAACGGTAGATATCCATCCCCAAAGCGCCCATCGTAAAACTGCTGTGTACGATGCTGAAACGGTTGCCGGTACCCATAGCAAAGAACAGTGGAGCAAAGTGTTCCAGTGTTGGGTGATTACGTTTTAGCTGAGGAATAGACTGCCAGTCCAGAACGGCATCAAAATCACTATGGGTTAATTTATTGGCCACATAGTTTCGGAAGGTAGATGCCCATTCCGGAACTTCATCGCTATTTCCCTGCCAGGACAATTCACGCAAATTATGGGTAATGCTCCCTGACCCGATCAGGAAAACCTGCTGCTCACGAAGTGGCGACAAAGTCTGGCCAATCTTGTAAATCTCTTCTGCACTCATCGACATCGGCAAAGAAATTTCAACTACTGGGATATCTGCTTCTGGATACATATGTAAGAGCGGCATCCAGACGCCATGATCACGCGGACGGGTGCTGTTGGCATGTGCAGAGAGACCGGCATTGGCCAATAAGCCCAAGACTTGCTCAGCAAGCTCTGGATTGCCGGGAGCTGGGTAGCGTAACTCATACAATTCAGGTGGAAAGCCACGGAAGTCATGCCAGGTTTCAGGACGAATACCTGTATTGACTTCCAGAGCTTCACTTTCCCAATGTGCCGACATAACAATAATGGCAGTTGGACGTGGCAGATTCAGGCTTAAACGGTGCAATGCCGGGCCAACCTGCTCAGGATTGAGCGCGAGCATGGGAGAACCATGAGAAATAAATAAGCCGGGCAAAGTCTGTAAGTTCATAAGTCAAACCACATTAATTCAATGTTTTAATCATGCAATAAAAAGGGAAGTAAAGGCAGGGGTGATTGTTCAACAAAACGTTGCATAATCAGAACGCATCAACAAATCAGCCTGCACGGTGATAAGGATGATTATGGTTAATGCTCATGGCACGATACAGTTGTTCAATCAGCATTACACGGACTAGCGGATGTGGCAAGGTGAGTTTAGACAGCGACCAATGCCAGGCTGCTGCTTTTCGGACTGCTTCAGAATGGCCATCTGGCCCACCAATCGCCAAGGCAATATCATGACCTTCCAACATCCAGCCTTTCATAGTTTCAGCCAATTTTTCTGTACTAAACTCACGGCCACCGACTTCTAGTGCAATCAGGACTTCATTCTGTTTTAAGGCATTTAAAATACTGTCACCTTCAACATTCCGGTATTTCAGAATATCGGCTTCAGAATCGTTTTTTCCCCGTTTCGCCATCGGCAATTCAATCACCTGAGTCTGTACAAAAGGCTGAATACGTTTGAAATAGTCTTCAAAGCCTGTTAGCACCCAAGCCGGCATTTTCTGACCAATGGTCAAGATACGGATTTTCATAGAACTGGATCAATAATTAGATACTTCATTATAACGATCAAACAACACGAAGTTGAACTAGGGAAACAAATTGAAATTGAAATCATGAATTTAATGTTGCTTTAATATCCATGATTCAAGTATCCGCTTGATAATAAAGGAATGGATAATAAGAAATGCGGACCAGTCTCATTATTAAAAGATATTGTACTTTTCTACTAATTATTCTCGGTTTAACCAGTTCAGGCATGAGCTTTGCTGCGCCTGCAAATTTTTCCTCCAAACAGGCTCAGCCAGAACATCTGGGACTGTTTATCAAACAGATTATTAGTGTTGATGAATACCGGAATTTTAAAAATACCAGTGAATTGAATCGAGTATCCGCATGGCTCAAAGAACAGATGCGTCTGCTGGGTATTCCATGCCAATTTCAAAACTATATTGTAAATAGCCTAAGCTATAGAAATGTGGTGTGTCAACTGAATGCCAAAGCCAAAACCAAACTGGTTATTGGCGCGCATTATGATGTCTTTAGTGACTTGTATGGAGCAGATAACAATGCTTCTGGTGTAGCAGGGGTACTGGAAACAGCTCGACTACTGGCCTTACAAAAGTCAAAACTCAAACATAATATTGAGTTCGCTTTTTATACACTAGAGGAGCCACCCTATTTCAAGACTGAACATATGGGAAGCTATCTACATGCCAAAGCATTAAAGGCCCAGAAAAAGAAAGTGAAAGGTGTCATTATTCTGGATTCTATTGGCTATTATGATGAAAATCTGGTGCAGACCTATCCGACAGGTTTGAAATGGATCTATCCACGGCATGGTAACTTCATTGCTGCGATTGGACATTTGGCATCAGCCGGTTTGACAGGAGATTACTGCACGTCCATGCAACGTTTCAAGCGTCTGGACTGTCAGCGTTTTATTAGTCCGGCATTTGCTCAGGACATGAATTTTTCTGGCTATTTGAATTATGCCAAGTTTAACTATTCAACTATGTTGATTACAGACACAGCGCATTATCGTAATCCTTACTACAATACCGAGCAAGATACCTTAGATAAACTGGATCTGACCAAGATGGCTCAGGTCGTGAATGGTTTGGTCGATATGGTGATTCGTCTTTAAAATTATCTTCGTTTGGATACAAAAACACCCTGCCAGAGCAGGGTGTTTTTCAAAGCCTTTAGGTCTTAATGACGTGCAGCTTTAGCTTCTTCGCTCGCTTTCACAATTGGTGGTTTGACCAGTGCTTTCGGCATATCGATCAAAGCCAGAGGTAAAATCTCATCAATCGATTTCACAGCTTTGATTTCTAGGCCTTCTTTTACATTCTCAGGAATTTCCGCAAGGTCGCGAACGTTTTCCTGTGGAATGAATACCAGTTTAATGCCACCACGGTGCGCAGCAAGCAGCTTCTCTTTCAGACCACCGATACGCATTGCACGGCCACTCAAGCTGGTTTCACCTGTCATCGCAATATCTGGGCGAATCGCAATACCGGTGAATGCAGATACTAGAGCAGTCGTCAGGGCCAAACCTGCAGATGGGCCATCTTTCGGAGTCGCACCTTCTGGTAAATGCACGTGCACATCAGTTTCTTCAAAGCGGGAAGCTTCAATACCTAATTCAGCCGCACGGGTACGAACGACAGTCATGGCAGCGGTAATTGATTCTTTCATTACATCACCAAGTGAACCGGTAGTAATGAATTTCCCTTTGCCAGGTACTGCTGCAACTTCAATAGTCAGTAACTCGCCACCCACTGAAGTCCAAGCCAAGCCGTTTACGCGGCCGATTTGAGCTTCTTCTTCCGCCATACCGTAGTCAAATTTATGTGGACCCAAGTAATCTGGAAGATTACCCGCATTCACTTCAACCTGAAGATTCTTAGCTTTCTTGCTAACCGCTTCTTTCACTACCTTACGTGCAATTTTAGATACTTCACGTTCAAGGTTACGAACACCGGCTTCACGCGTATAACGACGCACGATGTCACGAATCGCTTCTTCATGCACAGTCAACTCTTTAGTACGTAAACCATTGTTCTTGATTGCTTTAGGAACAAGGTAACGGTCAGCAATGTTAACTTTCTCTTCTTCGGTATAACCAGGCAGACGGATCACTTCCATACGGTCCAGCAGGGCCTCTGGAATATTCATGCTATTGGCAGTACAGATGAACATCACTTCTGACAGGTCAAGGTCAAGATCAAGATAGTGATCGTTGAACTTGTTGTTCTGTGATGGATCAAGTACTTCAAGCATCGCAGAAGCTGGATCACCACGGTAGTCTTGAGCCATCTTGTCGATCTCATCGAGCAGGAACAGCGGGTTTTTCACGCCAACTTTGGTCAATGACTGCACGATCTTACCTGGCATCGCACCAATGTAGGTACGACGGTGACCACGAATTTCTGCTTCGTCACGTACACCACCGAGGGCCATACGGACAAACTCACGGCCAGTCGCTTTGGCAATCGATTCACCCAAGGAAGTTTTACCTACACCTGGAGGACCGACTAGACACAGGATTGGACCGCGTAATTTTTTCACGCGAGACTGAACCGCCAGATATTCCACAATACGGTCTTTGACATCGTCCAGACCATAGTGATCGGCATCCAGGATTTCCTGAGCTTTGTTCAGGTTAATGCTAACTTTGCTGGCTTTGTTCCATGGCGTATCTAGAATCACTTCCAGATAGTTACGAACTACCGCAGCTTCGCTAGAGGCTGGTTGCATTGCTTTGAGTTTACGGAACTCAGATTCCGCTTTCTTACGCACATGCTCAGGCAGATCAGCTTCAGCCAGACGTTTTTCGATTTCCGCAACGTCATCTTCTGCACCGCCATTCATATCGGAAAGCTCGCGCTGAATGACTTTCATTTTTTCATTCAGGAAGTATTCGCGCTGGTTTTTTTCCATTTGACGTTTAACCGAGTCATGCAAAGTCTGTTCAATCTGCTGTTCTTCAGACTGTTGCAATAAATAAGTCATTAACTCAGTTAAATGTGCATCGAACTCGTCGTATTCGAGGAATTTCTGTTTCACTTCGATATTCAGAGGAACACGGGTCGCTACGAAGAATAACAGTTGCAGCAAGTCTTCGATTTTATTCGCCGCTGCAATCAGCTCACGAGCATTACGAAGTTTTGCTTCAGCATACTGAGCGAACAGGGCACGCAGCTCCTGTAAGCGCGTAGCTTGAGTTGTTTCATCGACTGATACAGTCATTGGGCTAAGTTCATGCTCAGCAGTCAAATATTCATTTTCATCAATGATAGTTTTGAGCTTGGCACGATACAGTCCTTCAATCAGGACTTTAATACAGTTTTCATCATTTTCGTGATTCACAACTTGCACAATCTTCGCGACAGTACCGTATTGATATAGGTTGTCGTGATCAATTTCTTCTGTAAGCGAATCTTTTTGCGCAACTACAAATACTAGATTGTCACTGTTACGAGCCACATCAACTGCATTGATCGATTTTTCACGACCGACAAATAGCGCAATTTGCATGTGTGGGTACACCACCACATCACGTAGCGCCAAAAGTGGTAATACACTTGGAACCTGAGGCTCTAAGGTTTCTTGATTCATAATAATTTCAGACATGGGCACTCCTAATGAGTGACAACGGTGTTGCCATGTTTTTAATAGTGATGGGTAATTTAAAAATTACAAGGGCTATAGCGACTAAATTGTATAAAAAATTACTAATTATTTGATTTTAAAGTACTTATGTATTTGGAAATACATCATTTAACGCTTAAAACGTTGTAAAAGTGTAGGCGTAAGCAGGGCATCTAGAGGCTGGTCCCAAACTTCTCGGACTAAAGGTTGTGACACACGCTGAAAGTCATGCGCCAGTCCAAGACGAAAAGGGCGACGCGCTGCTGTTGCCAGCGTACGATCATAATAGCCACCTCCCATACCAATCCGGATACCATATTGATCACAAGCTAATAGTGGCATAACCAAAAGATCCAGTTTTGAGACATGCAGCCCCCGTGTAGCCATGGGTTCACGCATTCCCAACCGATGATGAGCAAAACGCTGGGAATGATAATGATTTTGACTGATTTCTACCCACGTGAGCCGCTGGTTCATATTGCAAATATTTGGGAGATAAACCCGTTTATGATGCTTAAAGCAGTATTCAATTAGCGCCTGAGTGCGAACCTCACCGAAAGCATCCAGATAAACCCCCACAGACTTGCTTGCATGAAATTCTGGCAAAGTCCGAATCATATTCAGGATACGTTGTTGAGTCTGTTTTTGGGTAAATCGAGAGAGTTGACGGCGCTGTTTACGTAGCTGTTTGCGAAGTTCGGAAAGATTCATCGTCGTCATAAATATGGTCTTCAAGATTTTAGGGCATTAGATTAATAAAATGCCATAACTTAAATAGAGGGTAGCAACATAGCGAGTATTATAGGCATCTGTATGAATTTTTGATTGAATTTTAAAAATAATGAAACATTTATGATGAATTAATCGATCTGTGCTTAGATCCAGGTAACTTTTTAAAAGACGAAAAAAGATACGGATACAGGACGCTAAACCAGGAAAATGTAATAAATTTGAGATTTATAAAAGAAGATAAATAATGAAATATTTTGAGAAAAATAGAAGCACTCCGAGGATGCCGCTGCATGTCATTACCCTTGAACCCTAAAGTTCAAGGTGGACGAGACGCATACTTGCTGGGTTTCCCATACCGGATGGGCATACACTCTAAATATGCAGAACTCAATCCTAAGATTTAAATATCGGCTCAGGGGAATCTGACCCGCTGGCGAACATCTCAGAGTTAGACTAAGTATAAACGATAATGCCGATGTGGCAACTCTATGCTGTTCGTGAACTGTAAACAGTTTAGTCGAACGACCGAAGTTTATACAAAAAACTCGATTATTCAGTTAGTTCTTCAACTTCTTCCAAAATAGTTTGTAACAAACGTTCGCAGTGCGCATATTGTTGCAGGGATTTATTCATCGTCAATACTTCCTGCATCAGTTCCAGTGCCACCATAATGATCAGTTTACTTGGTTCCATACGAGGGGCTTTACGGCGAAATTCATCGTATTTTTCATTGAGTAATTGCGCTGCACGCTGTAGTTCATCCTGCTGATCCGCAGTGGAGGCCAGACGGAAACTGTGACCCAATACCTTTAAGTCGATTGCGATTTGTTCACTCATGATGAAGCTTCCTCAGTCACTTCAGTAGGATGGGCCAATTGCTGAATTTCCTGTGCATTTTGATCTTGGGCTGTTCCCAAAATCGCCAGACGTTGAATAATGGCTTCAACTTTAGCTTTGGCATTTTCATTTTTCTGGGTAAGACGTTCAGATTCCTGATTCAGGCGCTGAATTTCCTGCTGGGCATGACGCTGTTCCAGCAATAACTTTTCTTTCAGCACGCGCAATTCATTACGTTCAGCCAGAATTTCCTGAAAACGGTTCTTTAGATCAGTGCAACTTTTTTCCAGACGGCTATAACGATCTGCCAGTGCTGTAGCATCCTGGTTTAAATGCTGAAACTGATTACGTGATTCTGTCAGTTGCTGATTGAGGTTCTGGATTTCTTGTTGTTTTTGCGCAATAAAGCTATTTTTTTGTTCAATTTGAGTTTCATGTTGCACGCTTGAAGCCTCTTGCTTCTCCCGTAAACTGGTATTCTCACTTTCAAGTTGTGCAAGTCGCGTTTTTAAAACGCCAATATGCACTTGTAGACGCTGTAATTCTTCTAACATATCGAGGTCGCACAGTGTTGCAAACAAAGGTAATATATAAAGCAGTATAGAGATTGGATAAACGAATGCAAGACGATATTTCAGGTTGGTCAGAATGGTACCGCAATTTTTCTTCAATTGAAGAAATTTCTAGCCCAAGCGAACTGCATGGTTTGCTTACTGGAATTGTCTGTGTCACTCAGGCACCTACAAGTGATGAATGGGTACAGATTTTAGAAACGCTAGATGTCCCTGAACTGAATCCTGAAGCATTAGAATTGTTAACAGGTGAGGCAGAAGACATCTTTCATGCGCTGTCTGAAGATGCGCTGGATTATCTGCCATTACTACCAGATGATGAGCATAGCTTGGCAGAACGCGTTCAGGCTCTGGCTGACTGGTGTGCAGGCGTAGTGCTTGGTTTTGGTCTGGCTTCAGGTCATATCCGCAATGATGAAATGGAACTGATTGAACATTTACAAGATGTTGCAGCAGTTGAATTTGAAAACTCTGATGACGATGCCGAGGGTGAAGAAAGTTATCAGGAGTTGTATGAGTTTGTTCGTCTGATTCCAGTAAGCCTGTCCGTCGGTCGTAAGAAAGTAGAGGTTGAGGAAACACCTTTATTGCAGAAATTCACGCAAAAAGCTCCAGCTCCAGCTTCTGCAACTGAAGCGCAATCTGTAGTTGAAATTTTCTCGCCGAAACGTCCGAGTTAAGTTCAAGCGGTTTTAGACACAAATTAAAAACGTTTCTGAAACCGGCATATTTTTTGCTGAGTCTTCTCATGAAGATGATAGTAAATTGATCTGACCCGTTTTCAGAATCAAATTTTAAATAACAGTAGCAATTGATAAGAAGTAAGGTGTAATGAAGAAACTGACTCAAGCCAATTTTCAGGAACGTCGTGACATCCTCGCAGGGGAAATGGGATTACGTAGTATCGCGATTATTGCCACCAGCCCGGTTGCCCTGCGTAATCGTGATGCAGATTATAAATACCGCGCGGACAGCAGTTTCTTTTACCTGACCGGATTTGCTGAGCCTGAAGCAGTTGCAGTCATTGAAACTTTTGATACTGAAGAAGAAGGCTATACCTATAGTCTGTTCTGCCGTGAACGTGATCGTGAAATGGAAATCTGGAATGGCTATCGTGCCGGAGTGGATGGCGCCGTTGATGATTATGAAGCGGACGAAGCTTATGCGATTGATCTACTGGATGAGGAAATCCTCAACAAGCTTCAGAACAAAGACAAGCTTTTCTACCGGATTGGGCACAATGCCGAATTTGATGCACGTGTAGCTAAATGGATTGCAACAGCCAGTGGTGAAAGCCGCCGTGGTACTTCTGCACCGGCACAGATCATGCAGCTGGATCGTATCGTTGATGAAATGCGTCTGCATAAAGATGAAAATGAAATTGAACTGATGCAGCTTGCATCGGATATTTCTGCAGAAGCCCATACACTGGCTATGCAGAAAGTTCGTCCAGGCATGATGGAATATGCTTTAGAAGCTGAATTGAATTATATCTTTGGTAAAAATGGCTGCGTACCATCCTATAACAGTATTGTCGGTGGCGGTGAAAATGCCTGTATTCTGCATTATGTGGAAAATGATAAAGAGCTGAAGGATGGTGATCTGGTTCTGATTGATGCTGCCTGTGAATATCAGTTTTATGCATCAGACATTACCCGTACGTTCCCAGTAAATGGTAAATTCAGCCCGGAACAAAAAGCTTTATATAATGTCGTACTGGATGCACAGATTGCTGCGATCAATGCTGTTCAAATCGGGAATTCTTATAAAGAGCCGCATAATGTGGCGGTTCGCATTCTGGTTCAAGGTTTACTTGATCTGGGGATTATGCAGGGGGAACTTGAAGAAATTATCCAGACTGAAAGTTTCCGCCAGTTCTATATGCACGGTACTGGGCATTGGCTCGGTATGGATGTCCATGATGTAGGTACATATAAAGCCAACGGTGAATGGCGTGCATATGAAGAAGGTATGGTCGTGACAGTTGAGCCAGGTCTTTACATTGCGCCAGATGATGAAACTGTGGATGCGAAATGGCGTGGCATCGGAATCCGGATTGAAGATGATGTGGTTGCTACCAAAAATGGCCCACTAGTGCTAACTGCAAAAGTAGTGAAAACTGTGGAAGATATTGAAGCCTTAATGGCTCAAGCACGTGCTGCTTAAATAAAAGATATAAAAAAGTCGATGATCGCATCGGCTTTTTTATCTTTATAGGAAAAAGCTAAAAATTGACTTATTGAAGACATTAATTTTTCTAATCTATTGATATTAAAATGAGTATTTATAAAATTTTAAGAAAATGTAAATTATTTTCTTAGAAATAAGTTATCCAATAGCTAGATAGAACAAAGATACTATCGAGAAACAAGCAAGACATTTACTTACGTTAATCGCGACTTATTCAAATAAAATTAATTTTGTTAAAATTGAGAATTATAAGATGACAGGAATTCAACACAGCAATTGAGTTTTTAGCATCAAAGCAACATATTAATTCCGATTTCGTTCTCATACTTGACCTGTTCCTTAAATAAACTCAAAGAAGAGCAGGAGAAAAATGATGAGACTAAATACGCTTGACTGGATTGCTTATGCTTTAGCGATTATTGGTGGCATCAACTGGGGTCTGGTTGGTGCGTTTAACTTTGATTTAGTCGCTGCCATCTTTGGTGAAATGAGCGCACTATCTCGAATTATTTATGTATTGGTTGGTTTGTCTGCCTTGTATCTGATTTATACGGGTACAAAATTGGGTCGACGCGATGTACATCATGAGTCTCAGGCTCGAGTAGTACGTTAACTGACTGAAAGTTAATTGAAATCATTGATATTTTTTTAATTAACTGATGCCTATAATAGATTAGTTAATTTAAAAGATATAAAGGCATTTAACAGAAACGGAGCTTAGGCTCCGTTTTTCGTCTTTAAATTGGTCAACCTATATAAAATTTTAAATTGATAAAAACCGTATAAAGTGATCAAAAAATCTCTATAAGTTTTTTCTATCAACCGGATAAAAATACTTAAAGAAGTTAAATGGTTCTTTGCCTAATTTAATTAACCTTTTTTCTAAAACCAGATAAGTAATAGAACCTGCTAAGATAGAAGAAGTAATAAGTATAGAGCTAAATAGGTAAGGGTTTAATATATTGAGTTTGTTTAAAACCATAGCAACTGGGCTTAAAGTAAAAGGATGAATCAAATATAAAGAGTAAGATGAATCTCCAAGATGATTAAAAAATCTTAAAATTAGTGATTTGGTTTCAGTGATTAAGTCCTCTAAAGCTACGCATCCAATAAAAATGAAAAACATCGGGATCCCGATTTTTAATGATCTCAAGGTGATGAAATCAGGTAGTTTATAAAAGTTTTGATAGGCTAAGAGGGAAGCGCCGACAAGAACCATAAATAAAGACATTAATCGTGAAAGGTTAGTATTTTTTATAATGATAAATGCTAGAACGCCTAAAGCGAATTCAAGCAAAAGATTATGGGTTAAAAACATCAGAAATTCAGATTTTGGTTGGAGTATTAAACCTGTAGCCACAACAACTGAAAAATATAGAATGATAAAAAAATATTTATATAAGTCTTTTAATAAAAAGATTAGGAAAAATGAAAAAATAAAATAATAATAAAATTCATAGCTTAAGGTCCATCCATTATTGATTAAAAATTTACTGCCATTCGGAATTAAGAAGAAGGATTCGAAAATTCCTGTTTCACCACCAGATGAATTTATAAGATTTGGAGAAATCAGAAATACGATTAAAGCAAAAAAACTGAGAATCCAATAAAGAGGAATGATTCGGATGAATCGGTTTCTCATGAAATTTAAAAAATTAACTTTTTTATTATATGTTGTATAACACATAATAAAGCCAGAGATGATGAAAAATAAATCAACGCCAGAACCGCCTATGTGATACCACTGGAGCGCATCTACATTGTATTGTTGTCCTTTAAAGGAGGTATGGCTTATAACTACCATTAAGGCAGCAATCCCCCTAAGAAATTGCACTGAATAAAGCATAGTTATTATTTTATTAAAGTATTTAATTTAAACTATCATACTCAATGTTTGTCTCACAAATATACCTGGTGAAAGACCGTGAATATTACTGATTATTTAATCTAAAATTATTACGGTTATTTTTATATAAAAGTAGCCTATTTTACGAGAATTCGATTGTTTGCTAGAGTATTTTAAATAAATGAAAATTGAATTTTTTATTAATTATTATTATTTATTAGCCCCTTTAAAATATATTTCAAAATTTTAATAAAAAGTAAAAGTAATCAGCTTAATAAAAGAAATTTCAGAAACCATTTATGAATCAATTCAAAGATCACGTATACATTATCTTCTTCACACCAAAATTTGGGAATTTTCTATACATAAATGAAAGATATATTTTACAGTAATTGCTAAGATTTCTGTTTAGAAACCTTGGTACTATATTCAAATTTTTAATCATTAGATAATAAAAAACCCCGGCATCCTGCCGGGGTTTTTCGTATTGGTTAGCTTGGTATAACTCCTGTCGTACCTTACCGTCCTTGTGCTTATCTATTGTTATTCTTATGTGGAACTTCCTGTTCCTGATGTAATCATCATATGAAAATTCATTTAACCAAAATAGTAGTAAAGGACTTGAATGACTATAAGTCAAAGACTACAGGATTGATTATTAAATAGGCATGTTTTTTGTATCGTTTAGAAATTTAAAACAGTTAACCTTTAAAAATATTTTGAGAAAAGAGGAAGAAGAATGTCCATGCTTAATAAGTTGCTTGAGCTCGACTTAGACTGTCGTTTCTAAGTAGAATAGCAAGACTCATTTAATCTTTTCCTTCATCTTTGCTATTGTATTTGTAGCAGTTGCACTACTGATCGAGAACAAATCGCTGATTTACATTTTTGCTGGCTTGCTGCTGTTCTGGCAAAGATATCTGGTGCTCAAATTACATGAGCATTTAGAAAGTAAAAAAACTGATACTTGATGGTAGATCTCAAATAGCAAAATTTTGAAGCTTTTTAATATAGAAATATTTGGAAAATGCATATTAAAAGCAAGTGACTGAATTTATATAAAAATTCATTTTATTTTTCAAGTTATTTTACTATTCGATAAATTATTTTGTATATAATCATAGAAAATTTTTATAAAATCAGTTATATATATTAAACGGAAAAATATTGAGTAATGTACATAATCTAAAATATTGAGGTAGACAATGAGCGACGCAAGACTTTTATATGTTAGTAAGTTGTATGATTGCGAAGATCCAATGAATGATCTATTCAATATTCTTACAGAAGCGTTGAATTTCAATTCACGTAATGCGATTTTTGGGGCTCTGTATTATGGGAATGGTTACTTTGTTCAATGTCTGGAAGGAGATAGGAACAAGATTGAAGATCTGTTCTATAAAAAAATCTTGAAAGATCCTCGACATAAAAATTGTGAAGTACTGTATTTTGAAGATGTAAATGATCGACTCTTCTCATACTGGCATATGAAATATGCCAATATCCATCAGGATATTCTTGGATTCTTTGCCGAACATAATCTGGATGAATTCAATCCTTATACCTTGAATGCCGAGACCATTCCTCAATTTATTCAGATATTGGCAAGTTTGAATGACCATGCCTATACATTGAAAGCAAGTTAATCCTTACATCATCATGCGATATAAGCTTTAGCCCTGCATCGTATGATTTTTTAAAAATTTTTTAAAATGAGTATTTACTTTAAATAAGTTAAATAAAAAATACTTTATAAATTCAAAAACATAAATATTGTTAATTCAAAAAAATATATCCAGATCTCATCCTTATCATTTCATACCAAGCCAAGCTTTTAAACCTAACAATCAGTGCAAAATTCTTCTGCTTTTCATCAGGCAGACGACACTTCTGTATTTTGAAAAATTTAAGTAGGCCGTTGAGGTTAGCTATAAATTAACCACAAGCAGACTTCGCTTTGAAACCGCTACCTAATTTATTATAAAAAAGAAATTTTTTAGGCTAATATAAAATTCATCATGATTATAAGTATCTATGTATATAGATACGATATTAAAAGGATTACAGCATGCAACAAGAAGTCATCATTGTCGGTGGTGGTATGGTCGGCCTGAGTCTCGCGCTGATGTTGGCTAAAACCAATATTGCAGTCAAACTTTTGGAAGCGATCAAATATCCAGATTATGATGATGTAAATCTTGCACCCTATCATTCCAGTTTTGATGCACGTAACAGTGCCTTATCACGCCGTAGTGTACAGATTTATCAGGAACTTGGGCTTTGGGATGCCTTGCAGGAACATGCAACGCCGATTCTTGAAGTGAATATCACTGAGCAGGGCAGTTTTGGTAAGGCGCGCTTAATCGCAGAACAGGAAAAAGTCGAAAGCTTTGGTCAGGTCATTGAAAATGCCTGGCTAGGCCGTGTGCTATTAACTCAAGTCAAAAAAGAACCTTTAATTGAACTGATTGATGGGATTCAGGTGACTTCTCTGACTCAAGATGCTGAGTTTGCTTATCTTGAAGCACAACGTGGTGATGCTTTATTGAAACTTCAATCCAAAGTGGTGATTGCTGCTGATGGGCGTGATTCTTTCTGTCGTAAAGCGCTTGGCATTGGGGCTTCAGAGCATGACTATGATCAGGTCGCCATTGTCACTACCGTTCAAACTTCTAAACCGCATAATCATGTTGGCTTTGAACGCTTTAGCCATCTAGGACCATTAGCCTTATTACCACTTCCAGGTGAATATCGTCGTTCTGTGGTCTGGCCTGTGAAAAAAGGAACGGAAGGAAAATGGCTGGGTGAAGAAAGTGACCAGCATTTTCTGAATGCCTTACAAGAGACCTATGGCGATCGTGCCGGCAAATTCCAGAAAGTAGGTAAGCGCTTCAGTTTCCCTTTGTCCCAAGTATTAGCAGAAAAACAGGCTGTGGGCCGTGTGGTCTTGATGGGGAATGCTGCACATACGATTCATCCAGTAGCGGGTCAGGGTTTTAACCTGTGTATGCGAGATGCACATGTATTGGTGCGCTACCTGAAAGAGCAGCAGTCACAAGGCGCAGACTTAGGTGATGCAGCGGTATTACAGGACTATGAGAAATCCCGCTTGAATGATCAGCAAAGAGTGATCAAGTTCTGTGATTCAGTCGTACGTGGTTTTAGTAATCAGAATCCATTCTTGAAACTGATCCGTAATACCGGACTGATTGCTTTTGATACTATTCCTGGCATCAAGCCACTGGTCGCTAACTATGCCATGGGGTTAAAAGCATGAGTCTGAATCCGAGTTCTGATGTATTAGATGTTATCATTGTTGGTGGTGGGCTAGTAGGTGGCCTGACCGCTTTATTACTTGCTCAAGGTGGTGTGCAAGCTACTGTGCTGGATGCTGCGCCTATTCTGGATGCAGACAAAACTTTAAGCGTAGCCAATCCGCGGGTTTTGGCTTTAAGTCAGGCGACCATTCATTTGTTAAAAACCGTGGGGGTGTGGGACAAACTTGCACGCCAGCAGCCATATACTGGAATGCAGGTCTGGAATAAAAATGGCTACGGTGAAATTAACTTTGGTCATTCTTCAGAAAGGACACCTTCTGTAGAGCAGGCGCTAGGCTCGATGGTAGAACCGAGTATCCTGAATCTGGCCATACAGCAAAAGATGCTTGAAGAGGTGCAAGATTACCGCACACAGGTCAAAGTTAGCCGGGTGGAATGTGGTGTAAATCTCTGGATCATTCATCTGGTAGACGGCACCCAGCTCAAAACCAAGTTGGTCATTGGCGCAGATGGCGCGAACTCCTTTGTACGTGAACAAGCCTTTATCGATATCGATGTATTGGACTATAAACAGGCTGGAATCAGCTGTGCAATTAGAACAGTCCAGCCGCATCAGCATGTGGCTCGTCAGATTTTTCTGGAAACCGGTCCTTTGGCTTATCTGCCAATGGCAGGTCTTAAAGAAGAAGAGCAAGGCCACTGGCAATCCATAGTCTGGACATTACCTGATGATTATGCCGATGAATATGCAGCATTATCAGATGCTGACTTTACTCAACTATTGACCCGTGAAAGCTATCATATGCTGGGCGAAGTGCTGGAAGCGACACCGCGAGCTAAATTCCCACTCAAAGCTCGTGCTGCACAGCAGTATGTACAAGATGGCTTAGCATTAATTGGTGATGCTGCGCATGTGATTCATCCGCTTGCTGGACAAGGGGTTAATATCGGCTGTCTGGATGCTGCTATACTTTGTGAGGTGTTGCTACATGACAAAGCGCGTGGAGTGTGGGCCCATGTGCAGACCTTAAAACGTTATGAGCATCGTCGTAAAGGCCAGAATGATGCGATGATGCATAGTATGTCGGCGATTGGCTGGATGGAAACTACTGAGCTTTTCCCAGTGGTATGGGCACGTAATTTCGGGCTGAAACAGGTAGAGCAACAGGCAGTCCTGAAAGATGCATTTATGGCTCAGGCGAATGGTTTAAGTTTACTCAAAGATACACGTTATTCAACCTAGTGGCCGAATGTAAATTTTTTAAACAAACATCTATAAAGAGTAACTATTTTGTTTAAAAAAGATACGATTTTTTGAAAATTAGGGCTAGGCGAAGACCAAAGAGATTGCTAAATTTCAGTTAATTTAAAGCTTGGTTCAATAGATAAAAGCGAAGCCGTTTGTGGGGAGAGCAAAATGACAGACGTAAATGATTATGATGATGTAGAAGATCCTGTAATCGACGACGATGAAGCAAAAGCAGCAGAAAAAGGTGCTGCAAGTAGCGAAGAAGTTGTGAATGATACAGACGTATTAGAAGCTGAAACTTTGACTGTAACTGCTAAGCAGAAAAAACGTCAGGCACTTGAGGATGAAATTGCAGCTTTTCTGGCAAGTGGTGGCCGTATTACTGAAGTTCCAGCTGATGAATCCGTTGCAAGAGAATAATTGCACTTGATATTCGCGAATAAAAAAACACCACATTGATTGTGGTGTTTTTATGAGTAAAGAAAAATTAATCGTTGGCAGAGGTTAGTTCCAAAGCACGTTGATAGGCAATTTTTTTCTTGATCCCAGTCAAATCTGCAGCCAGTTGTGAAGCTGCTTTGACAGACAGGTCCTGTAATAAACGCAATAACAATTTATCCAGTTTTTCCTGATCCAGATCTTTCTCTTCGATAGAACCACCAATCACCAGTACGATTTCACCTTTTTGCTGGTTATGGTCATTGGCAACAAATTCGACCAGTTCACCCAGTGTCGTTTTCTTGATGGTTTCAAAGGTCTTGGTAATTTCACGGGCAAAACCTACAGGACGTTCTACACCGAATACCGCTGCCAGATCTTTAACACATTCCAGAATGCGGTGCGGTGCTTCATAGAAAATTAAGGTCTGAGTTTCATCTTTCAGTTTTTCCAGAGTCAAGAGCCGCTGGCTTTGTTTAGACGGCAAAAAACCTTCAAAGCTGAAACGGTCACTTGGTAAACCTACTGCGCTTAAAGCGGCAATTGCAGCGCATGCACCCGGCACAGGAACCACACGAATATTATGTTCTTGCGCAGCACGGACAAACTTGAATCCTGGATCGCTAATCAGTGGTGTACCTGCATCACTGATTAATGCCATATCTTCACCATTGAGCAGGCGTTGAATCAGCTGATCAATCTTGTTGCTTTCATTATGTTCATGACAGGCTGTCAAAGGTGTTTGAATATTAAAATGTTTAAGTAATTGTGCAGAAGTTCGTGTATCCTCAGCTGCAATAAGACTCACCGATTTCAATACATTAATTGCACGATAACTAATATCATCTAAGTGCCCGATTGGAGTCGCAACAACAAATAACTGAGCACTCATAGGTTTCTCCATGTGGAATAAGTCGAATAATAAAAAATGGAAGATTCAAAATAAAATTTTGGGCTTGGGGTTACTGGTCTGCGTCAGCAGCGTACAAGCGGAAGTGCTGATTATTCTACCTGAAACCGGCCCCTTGGCGCGAGCTGCTTCGAGTATCAAGCAAGGATTTCTCAGTGCATATACGGCGTCCGGACAGAAAGTACCATTGAAATGGGTCAATTCAGACCAGAAAAAAATCTCTCAGTTACTCAAACAGCATGTCAGTAAAAAGACGCAAATGGTGATCGGTCCTCTGGGACGTCAGGATGTAGAGCAGCTGGTGCAGACTAAACCCAAGATTCGTACACTGAGTTTGAATGAAACTAGCCTAACGGCCCCAAATATCTGGCAATTTAGCCTGTCGAAAAAAGAAGATGCAGCTGCCTTACAGAAGCAGATTGCGCTAGATGGGATTCAGCAACTGTTTGTGCTGCGTCAACCGGGCAGTGAGTCAGAACATGAACTCTTGCTAATGTCACTACTTAGCCAGAGTGAGCTGCAACTGGAAATGATCCAGAAGCCGCCATTTTTTCTGAAGAGCAAGCAGGGGATCCTATTGCTCGGCAATGCGGACTGGCTGGCATCCTTACAGGGTTTAGGACATAAACGGATTTACACAGTCGCGAATGCAATTAATGAACAGCATGCTCCGCCACGAGGCATCAAGTTCTGCGATGTGCCGGTACTTTATTTTGCTAACTGGCCTGATGTGATGCAGGCTTATCAACAGGCACCGGTGAATATGTCCTATCAGCGTTTGATTGCTTTTGGTGGGGATGCCTGGCAAATCACCCAGTATTATTTAAACAATAAAAAAATACGCAATATTGAATTCCAGGGTCGTACTGGAATGATTCGGGTATCGGATCAGGGCATACAACGTACGCCGTCCTGTTTTCAGCAGAGTGCCAAAGGTCTCAAGGCACTATAAGGGTCAACGATGCAGAAACAATTAGGTGCATGGGCAGAACAACAAGCTGCCCAACTAATGCAGCAACAAGACTTTCATCTCATTGCCAGAAACTGGCATAGTCGCTATGGTGAACTTGATCTGGTCATGCAGCGTGAGCAGGAACTGGTCTTTGTCGAGGTAAAAGCACGGGCTAAAACAGCTTATGCATTGGCTTTTGAATCGGTTTCCTCTGCCAAGCAACGAAAAGTCCTACAAACGGCTGTATGTTTTATTCAAAAGAATCCACAGTTTGCACATTATTACTATCGTTTTGATGTGATTTGTTTTGATTTTAATCGGTATTTTGCAAAAACCATACAGCATGATTTTTCTCAATACCCTTATGATCTGCACTGGTTTGAAAATGCTTTTACTTTTGATCAAGAGTTTATTAATCTTTGAATAAAATAAGATCTGATGCGGTAGATAAAATTTGCAGCATCATGGGAAAGTTCAAGTATGATGAAGAACATCTGGCCTTGAAAAAACAGATTATTATATTGAAATAAGACTGATTAAAATTAAGGAGTCTTGCTGAGTGGTTAAGCGTATTGCAATAACAATGCTGTGTGTCGCAAGTTTATCGGGTTGTGCCAGCTTTATTTCTAACGGTACTGGTACGGCTCCTGTAGGTACCGAAAATGGAGCTCGGACGCTAGGACAGGTATTTATCGATTCTTCTATTGTACGTACTGCAAAAATTAATCTTTATAAACTAGATTCACGTTTTAAACAGTCAAGGGTCAATATTGAAAGCTTCCATGGCAATGTCCTGTTGACCGGACAGGTGCCGGATGCGCATCTCAAGCAATTGGCAGAAGATAATGTCAAATCCATGAGTGACGTCAAAGCGGTGCATAACTTTATCACTGTGGGTAACCAGAGCAGCTACACTACGATCATGCAGGATACCGCCGTGACGGCGAATACCCGTGGCCTGATTATGAAAGCACCAGTAGTATCTGACAGCAAAGTGCATGTGCATACTGAAGATGGTGTGCTGTATGTGATGGGACGTCTGAATAGTGCAGAAATCGATGACCTGAATCAGGTGCTGCAACAAGTGGGGAATATCACAAAAATTGTCACGCTCATCGACAACGTGGATCAGCGCTCTGGTTATAATACTAACCAGAATTTTGCAGCGCCTGCATCTTATGCACAGTCGGGTGTTGAACAGACTCCAGTCGCCATTGATCCTGATACAGTTGAACCGACTGATGTTCCATAAGGTCGGTCAATTTAAAACGCAGCTGTCAGATCGGATCCTTGAAGTCCAGCAACGTTATAAAGATTTCCGGATCTATGATTTTGGCAGTTATGCGCTGAACCGTTTAACCCCAAAACAGGGTTATAGTGTTGAAACCCAGTTAGCCTATGGCTTAAGAGCCCGTCAACGTTTTGATCTGTTTTTAAGTCATCAGCCTTTAGCGCATCGCCCCCTGATTGTCTTTGTCCATGGTGGTGCCTGGCTGCACGGTGATAAAAAGGATTACCATTTCATTGGCGAGGCCTTTGCCAAAGAAGGCTATGATGTGGTGGTAATGAACTATCACCTAGCGCCTGAACACATTTTCCCGATCTATATTAAGGACCTGCATCTGTTGCTAAATCATTTGCAGCAGCATGCAGGCCAGTTAAATGTTTCTACGGAAAATCTGGTCTTGATGGGACATTCAGCCGGGGCATTTAATGTCATGTCAGCGCTATACCATCCACAAAAGGCCATGATTGAGCGGGAAAAAATCCGCGCCATTATTGGTCTGGCAGGACCGTATCATTTTGACTATAAAGATGATCCAATCTGTGCCGATGCTTTTGACCAGTCGATTCCGTATCAGCAGGTGATGCCATATTATTTTGTGGAAAATACCTCCACCAAACATTATCTGTTCATGGCCGAGCGGGACAATATTGTCGGTCATTTCAACAGTCAGGATCTGGATCGGGTTTTCAAAGACCATGGCAATCATAGTGAGTTGATTACCATTCCGAAACTGGGTCATATTACGATGATCGGTTCATTGTCCAGTTTGTTTAGCCGGTTCTTTGAAACCAAGCCGCGTGTGATGTGGGCGCTAGAAGATGCTTTTAAGTGAAGATCTGTGATCATGGCAATTCCCACAAAAAAAGCCCGGTATGAAAACCGGGCTTTTTTTAATTGAAAACCTTAGAGCCATTCACGGGTATCATCTGCGACCGGTGTACCTTGAGTCACATGCATGATCATGACATGGGCAATACTGCCTTTAAACGGAATTTCCGGCAGCTGGTCAAACTTGAAGAATTTCGCATCGCTAATTTCTTCTTCCTGCAATTGCAGCTCACCGCCAGCATATTCTGCTTTGAAGGCAATCATCAGATTACTCGGGAAGGGCCACGGCTGACTAGCCAGATACTGGATATTTTTCACTTTCAAGCCGACTTCTTCCAGCGTCTCGCGACGTACCGCTTCTTCAAGTGTTTCCCCAACTTCGACAAATCCGGCAATCAGGCCATACATCTGGCTTTTGGTATTACGTGCATTTTTAGCCAGCAAAATTTCATCCTCACCACGGGTAATCACGGTAATCACACAAGGTTGCACCCTTGGATACTGACGATAATGGCAAGCTGGGCAAACCATGGCATATTCAACAGCATGGGCTTCAGTCGGGGTGCCACAGTGGCTACAGAACTTGTGATTCCGGCGCCATTCCAGTAGTTGCACAGCACGGCTGGCCTGTTCAAATTGCTGAACATTCCAGAACTGTAATAATTGACGGATCGGAACCAGTTGCAAGCCTTCAGGAATTGGCTCATCTGGAAGAAGATCACGGGCAACCACCTGATCACCCGGATTCAGCAGCAAATCACTTGCCAGAGCTTCAACTTGAGGCAGTTGAAAGTGTTGGTCGACCAGCAACTGTTGCTGCTGGAAAATATAAGCAAGTGATAATTTTTTAGACATTAGGCAACGATTTTCAGTTTCTCACTACTGTCTAATGCTACCTTAAACATGGACTGTAATACAGGCTGTTTATTCTTTAAGTTATCGATCATCATATCGGCACTAGCCAATGCATCCAGCGCATGATGAATTTCTGCTGGTGTTAATGCAACCGACTGTTCAATACGGTTTTTGATAAACAGGGCAGTTGTATTGAATGCAGCTTTCACATGTTCAGCATTCAGGAACAGCATAGCACCGCCAATTTCACAGAACTGGATGGGTACAGGTTCGAGTTGGGTCAAATCTTGATCCTGCAGATAATCAGTCAGAATCTGGCTAGATAATTCAATCAGTGCCTTGGTTTCATTTAACAAAGCGTTATGTGCTTCGTCCAGACGATCCAATGAGATATTCATGTTATTCACACGTAGCTGCAGACGGCTCGAAGTATGGTGACGTTCCAATACACCAATCGAGTTCATCGCGGACAGAATCACATTCATCAACTGCTGGGCAAAAGACTCATCTTTCAGAATATCCGCCTGGCTGAGTGAAGCTGCCTGACGGTTTAAATCATGATAGGCTTCGTTCAGGTTCAGAACCTTGAAGATATTGGCTAAGCTATTCAGTTGAGTCTGGAGTTCCTGAGTTTTTTCAGGTGTCATGTGCTGATAGTTATATTCGATATCATTGCGGATCTGGGTCATTTCTGCAGTCACCAGTTCGCTAATGGTATGCATGGTTTCGAAGTCTGGGCCATACAGATGACGGCTAAATACTTGAAGTTGCATATCTGTCAGTAGATCATCACCAATATTCAGCTGGCTACGGATTTGCTGTGCAGTTGCATCTTCCTGACTAATACATAAGCTTAATACATTTGCCAGATCGGACAGAGAGGCTTTGAAGCTGTCGGCTGAACTAAAGTACTGCGCCATGTTGCGTTCAATACTTATTAAAGTACGCAAACGTGGTTCATTGATGAGCAGATGATCAATATTATCAAAAGCAACATGCACCAGATGCCAGTATTGCTTGCTTGGATGATTTGCTGAAAGACCTGCCAGATAAGTACCGACCAGTTTGATCGCCTGCAGATCCATCTCGCTTTCTTCCTGTTTTAGCAGTTTGTTAAGAGACAGCTTATACAGGCGTTGCACATATTTGGATTTTTCAAGACCTGGTACTTGGGGTAACTGGAAGTCTGGAGTAATCAGATCAAGCAAAGGTTCAATATGCTGACCTTCGGTCGTCAATGGTTTACCAAGCGCAAGTTCCAGACGGTTCAGGGTATCGAGCAGGAACTGCGGAATTTTCACTTCACGCAAGCAGATAAATTCGATATAGCGTTTCAGCATGGTGGTGCCTTCACTCAATGCGATCACATCCTGAGTGTTGACCTGCGCCGGATTCCCCATAATCTTGCGCATCAGTTCTGCTGAATATTGAGCAATTTGTGCCAGATTCGGCATATCAATCAGTGCCAGTACCTGTGCACATTGTTCGAACTGATTTAATGCATCGTCAATGCCAAAAGGTAAAGTTTGATCTTCTACCAAGGTGCTTACTGCTGATTCGACTAACTTGATCGAGTTATCAACCTCATTTTTTATTATCAGTAAAGCTGTTGGATCAAAATGTATAGAGGTTTGGTAAGACATGGATCTGCACCTTTCCTTGAGTATTTTCTATATATGAGCCCCGCTTTATCGGACGGGGCCTCTTTGGAATTACTATAACTGAAGAACTGTATTTTAAAAGCGAAATTACTGCTTGAAATTTAGATTTTATTTTGCAAAAAGGCAAGGCGTTCCATGCTTTTCTTCAAATTGTTTGACCCATTTCTCATGTTCGGCAAGTTCTTCATCTGATGGAAGAATCACAGGCAATTCAATTTCGATTTTCACAGTGCTTGAACTGCCACCTTGTTCTTCGGTATGTGACAGGGCATCCATATCAAAAGAGACCTGTCCACCGGTCATGGCCAGATAAACATCGGACAGAATTTCCGCATCGAGCAAGGCACCGTGGAAGGTACGGTCACGTTGTGGAATTTCATAACGACGCACGAGGGCATCTAGAGAGTTTTTCTGTCCAGGATGCTTGGATTTGGCCATTGCCAGAGTATCGGTTACTTCACAAACTTCAGAAAGTGCGACAAAGCCTGCACGCTTGAATTCCATGTCCAGGAAGTTCATATCGAAGGTCGCGTTATGCGCAATAATTTCGGCACCTTGCAGATAGTCAAACAGTACCTGTGAGATTTCTTCAAACAGCGGCTTGTCTTGCAGGAACTCGTCGGTAATACCGTGGACATTCACCGAATCACCAACCGGTTTTTTCGGATTGATATAAATATGGATTGAGCTGCCGGTAAGTTTCCGGTTAATCATTTCGATCGCACCCACCTCAATGATCCGGTCACCATCCTGATAATAGAAACCGGTGGTTTCCGTATCCAGAATCAATTGACGGGGGCCATGCAGCTCTAAGGTCGGCGGTGTAATCACAATTTGCGGATGTAGTTCGGTTGAATCTGAAGTGACTGAAGCAGACTCATCGGTATTTTCAATTGTTTCTAAATTTTCAGTCCGTTCCATTTTTTCTTCGGCCATTTCCATGCTCTCTTCGAGTTCTTCTTCACTATCGACAAGATCCAGCCCGAAAGGGTCGTCTAGAAGCCAGTCAGGTTCAGATTTTTTTTTATTTTCAGTGATTGCAGTAACTGATTTGGATTTTTTCAAGGTTTCATCTGCGCCCTGATTAGCCAGTTGATCGGCCATTTCATTGCCAGGATGTCCGGCATGGCCTTTTACCCAGTGCCATTCAATATCCCGACCTTGGCAAATGGCATCCAGTTTTTGCCATAGATCCGGATTTTTAACGTCTTTCCAGTTTTTCTTTTTCCAGCCATGAATCCATTCGGTAATGCCTTGTTTGACATAATTGGAATCGGTATAAATGACCAGCTTGGCATCTTTTGGACAGAACTGGATGCCTTCGATCGCTGCGGTCAGCTCCATGCGATTATTGGTGGTATGATCTTCGCCACCGCAAATTTTGTGTTCCTGCTGTTCGGTAATTATGTACGCACCCCAACCGCCTAAACCCGGGTTGCCGCGACAGGCGCCATCAACATATAGCGTGATAGTGTGAGACATAAATTAAAATCCGATCAAAAAAGAACTTGCTGAAGCGGATATTGTATAACGCAAATACGCTTGATGCGTCTAGATGCACCAGTTTTTTTAATTTCTTGTAACATTTAACGTGAAATCGGGGTAAATTAATGCCTTGTGTCCACGACATGCTTCACTACAATGGCATATCTAAAAAATAAATTTATATACGAATTGTTTGGATTTCTTTATGTATAAACCAACCGCAATTTTGTGGCAGCCTGCATTACCAACATTTTTAAAATTTTCTGTACTTGGAACGGCACTCGCTTCCTTGGGACTGACGGGCTGTTCTTCTACACAAAGTGCGACCCAAAAAGCGTCAAGCAAGCAGGTTGGCTCACAATATCTAGATGCAAGCAGTTTGGATGGGCTGGAAGATTTACTTTCTGCAACGGATATGCGTGCGGTTGAAGGTGACCGCTTACTGATTTTGAAGCATGGTGATATCTGGAAACGGATGACCGTGGGTTTCAAGATGGATCTGAATACCTGGAATCCGCGTATTGATGCACAGCGTGGCTGGTTTATTTCCCGTCAGCCTTATCTGGACCGCCTGAGTGCCCGTGCATCGCGCTATCTCTATTATACGGTGAAAGAAGCAGAACGCCGTGGCATGCCTACAGAGCTGGCTTTATTACCGATCATTGAAAGTTCTTATGACCCGGCGGCGACCAGTAGTGCAGCAGCAGCAGGTTTATGGCAGTTCATTCCAAGTACTGGCCGTATTTATGGTCTGAAACAAACCTCACTTTACGATGGCCGTCGTGATGTCGTTGAGTCGACTCGTGCGGCTTATGAGTTTCTAGGCAGCTTATATAACCAGTTTGGTTCCTGGGAATTGGCTTTGGCCTCTTATAATGCCGGTCCAGGCCGTATCCAGCAGGCGATTAACCGTAATAAGGCCGCAGGCTTGCCTACCGATTACTGGTCCTTGAAACTGCCTCAGGAAACCATGAACTATGTGCCGCGTTTCCTGGCAGTTGCGCAGATTGTGAAAAATCCGGGTACTTATGGCGTGAGTTTGCCACCAATTGCCAACCGTCCTCACTTTCGTGAAGTGACTGTCGGTGCAGCCAATTTAAATGAGATTGCAGCCATTACCGGTTTAAGCCGTGCTGAACTGTATCAGCTTAACCCGGGGCATCGTGGTGATCGTATTGATCCGGAAAGTCCGCGCCGTATTTTGATTCCGGCTGACTTAAGTCCATCGATTGATGGAAAACTGAAAAAACTGCAGTCTAGTTCAAGCGGCTTATGGGCAGGTACTGTCAGTAACTCGCCTAAAACGACCACTACAGTAACTCCAAATCCAACTGTAGCACCAGCATCAACCAGTACCACCATCGTACCTGCCAAGCAGACTCCGCCGGTGCTTGCCACTACGACTGCTAAGACTGCAACAGCAACTAAAGCTCCAACTGCGACTACATCACCAAAGCCAGCTACGACTGCACCAGCAGCAGTGTCAACCACGACGACACCTAATCTAACTGCACAAACCACCAAACGGGTCAGCACACCACGTGGTTCCGAAGCACTTGCTGAATTTGCGGCAAAAAGTGAATTGCCTATTCCAAGCGCGCCACGTATTCCGGTTGCTGTGACGCCAGTTGCTTCAGTGAAGCCTATCCAGGTCGAGCCACCAATTACCGCAGCTGAACGTCAGCAAATCCAGAAAGTGGTGTCAGCAGAAGAAATTAATAAGACCGTGGATGAGCTTTTACAACCTGTGGCGACTGCAGCTGAACAGGCACAGGTCATTGAAGAGTTGAAAGCACTGGCACCTGCAGGCACAGAAATTGTTGACCCTTATGATGGCAAGATCAAACTGACTGCAATTCAGACCAGTCAGTCTATTGCCGAGCAGCAGGGCAAGGAACTGACCAAAGGATTCTCATATCCGAAAGAAGTCGCTGTAAACACCAGTGCAGATTCAGTTGAAGCTCGACTCAATCAGGGCAAAAACTATGTAAAAACTGATTCAGAAGTTGTGGTTGTGGCACCGAAAGGTAAGCGCAGTACCTATAAGGTTTTACCGGGCGATAATCTGGCATTGATTGCAGCGAAGAATGGCGTGAACTGGCGTGATGTCGCGAAATGGAACCAGATTGATCCAAACTCTACATTATATGTGGGCACCACAATTTATCTCTATGATGCCAACCCAGTACAGGAAGTACCGAAAGCCAAAGAGAAACCGGAAAGTTATGTGGTTCAGGCCAATGATTCTTTGACCAGCGTTTCCAGCCAGTTCGGCCTTAGTGTTAAACAGTTGGCTGATTATAATGATCTGAGTACGACCAGTGGTTTATTTGTGGGGCAAAAGCTTTCCCTAAAAGAAAGTACCAGCAAAGCGAAAGTTGAAGACAGCAAAAAAGTCGAAACTGTCAAAGTCCAGACCAAGTCCTATACCGTTAAACGTGGTGAGTATCTGAAACTGATTGCAGATCGCTACGCATTGTCGAATGCAGAACTTGCTGCACTAACTCCGGGTTTAACCGCGGGTAGCAGTTTGATGGTCGGACAGAAGATTAATGTTCCTCTCAATGAAGTTGATGAACTGACTGCGAGCAGCAAGAAAACCGAAAAAATCGAACAGAAGTTTGAGAACGTTAAGGTTGATCATACGCCAACAGAAAGCTATCAGGTCAAACGTGGTGAAACCCTGTACAGCATTGCCAATCAAAGTAAATTGACGGTATCTGAACTGGCAGCGTTAAATGGCCTGTCTGCAAACAGCGGCTTACGCATTGGTCAGACCATCAAGATTCCGGCCGGTAGTCAGGTTCCTGACAGTTATACGGTTCAATCGGGTGATACGCTGACCGGGATTGCAGCAAAATATAATCTGTCGATGGATCAGATTGCCAACCTGAACAATATTTCCCGTAGTGCCAATGTGCGTGTGGGTCAGCATCTGAAATTATCTGGTAGTCCTGAACCTGTGCAGGAAGTGGTCACCGAGACTCAGGAAAAGAATGTCAAATCAGATACTCACATCGTGAAATCTGGTGAAACCTTAAGCTCGATTGCCCGCCAATATCATCTACAATTACGTTATCTGGCAGACCTGAACGGCCTAAGCACCAATAGCAATGTGCGGATTGGACAGCGTTTAAAAATTAATGAAGATATTCAGATTGCCAAAAAAGAGCCGGTAGTAAAAGTCGCAACAAAATCTGCCTCTTCTAAGGCGACAGAATCCTATACGGTAAAATCCGGAGAATCACTGATTGCGATTGCCAATCGTGTAGGAGTACCCGTTACTGATCTGGCGAGCCTGAATAATCTTAGTCCACGTGCTGGTTTACGTGTGGGCCAAACGCTTCAGCTTCCAAAGCTGGTCACTGAATACAAGGTGAAGCGTGGCGATACCTTGATTCGTCTGGCATCCCGTTATGGTATGGCAACCAATGAGCTGGCAGAAATGAATGAGCTGAAACCCAATACGCAATTGCGTATTGGTGATGTGATTAAGGTTCCAAACTAATTTCTGGATCGTGAAATTGTTTAATCCCGTCCATGTCTTATGGATTCTTGCTGCCCCCTGGATCATCAGTTCTAGCGGGGCAGCAGTCATTACGACACCTTATATTGCAGTGCATGGTGCACCCAAATATGCACAGGCTAAATCTCTGCCTTATGCCAATCCGCAAGCGCCCAAAGGCGGCATTCTTATTCAGGCAGCCGATGGCAGTTTTGATAATCTGAACAGCATGAATGGTAAGGGGAATGTCACTGAAGGGATTAATTATATTTTTGACAGCCTTATGTCGAAATCCCTGGATGAGCCCGGCGTTTATTATCCTTTGCTGGCGGAGAAAGTCAGTTTCGATCCAAAGCAGACTGCTTATATTATTTTCCATTTAAATCCTAAGGCCAGATTCAGTAATGGTCAGCCAGTGACGGCTAAAGATGTGAAATACAGTTTTGATCTGTACCAGACTCAGTCTAATTTTGGCTTACAGATGTATCTGGCAGATATTAAAAAAACCGAAGTTCTGTCACCTTCAAAAGTTAAGATTAGTTTTAAATCTCGCCATAATCCGGAAATGGCCATGATTGTGACGCAAATGCCGATCTATTCTCAGCAGGAGTGGCAAAAGCGTAATTTCAAAGACATTAACCTGAAACCGATCTTGGGTTCTGGGCCTTATGTGATTGAACGTATTGATGCAGGACGCAGTATTTCCTATAAACGTAATCCGCATTACTGGGGTAAAGATCTGCTGGTCAATCGTGGGCGTTATAATTTTGATCACATACAGTATCGTTATTACCGTAGTCCGGAAATCAAGTTTGAAGCTTTTAAGTCGGGCCAGTTCACACTGCATGAAGAAAAACAGGTTAACCGCTGGGTAAGTGATTATCGCTTTCCTGCGGTAAAGCAAGGCCAGATCAAAACCTATCGTTTTCACCATCACAATCCGATTCCAACCCAAAGCCTGATTTTTAATATGCGGCGTCAGCCCTTTGTCGATATCCGCTTCCGGCAAGCTTTAACTCTGGCCTATGATTTTGAATGGCTAAATAAAGCCTTGTTTCATGGGGAATATCAGCGTCTTAACAGCTTTTTTAGTAACAGTGAACTGGCATCTACAGGCAAGCCGAGTGCCCAAGAGCTGAAAATATTACAGCCAAATTTATCTAAATTGCATCCGGTGCAACGTCAGACGGTATTACAGGATTGGCATTATCCGCAATCAGATGCCTCCGGGTTTAACCGCAAAAATTTATTACAGGCGCGACAAATTTTATTGAATGCTGGTTACCGTTATCAGCAGGGAAAACTGGTGACTGCTCAAGGTAAACCTGTACAGATTGAATTTCTGTTGCATCAGGCTGAACAGCAGCGTCATCTAATGCCTTATCTACGCCATTTGAAACGTTTAGGAATTCAGGCGTACATTCGGATGGTAGAAACGGCTCAGTACTATGAGCGCCTTAGAAATTATCAGTTTGATATGATTGTGGATATTATGCCGCAATCGCTGACACCGGGGCAGGAACAGAAACAGTTTTGGGGTAGTCAGGCGGCACGTCAGCCTGGCAATTATAATTATGCCGGTATTCAAAATCCGGTGATTGATCGGGTGATTGATCAGGTGGTTCAACCACAAAGCCGGGAGCAGCTGATTTATAGTACCCGAGCTTTAGATCGTTTATTGCGAGCCGGTTATTATCATATTCCGACTTATGGTACGGGTGAATACTGGTATGCTTACTGGAATATGTATCAGCAGCCTAAAATCAAGCCCAAGCTTTCTGCGGGTATTGATTACTGGTGGGTGGATGCAGCTAAAGCCAGACAAGTGGCGCCGTACTTAAAATATCGCTAGATTTCCAGCTTTGGGGAGTGCCATGAGCACTTATATCGTCAAACGTTTGCTTCTTATGATTCCGACATTATTCATGGTTTTACTGATCAATTTTGTGGTGATTCAGCTTGCACCGGGTGGTCCAGTGGAACAGGCCATCTATCAGGCACAGCATGCAAATAATTTGGCGATCGGTGGCCTGCAGTATCAGGGACAGCAAGGCCTGACGCCCGAAATGCTGGAGCAGATCAAGATTCAGTATGGATTTGATCAGCCGGCTCATTTACGTTTCTGGGAAATGTTGAAAAGCTATGCCCAGTTTGATTTAGGCCAGAGCTTTTTTAAAGGCCAAGCTGTGACTGAACTGATCTGGGAAAAATTGCCAGTTTCACTGTCTCTAGGTTTCTGGAGTACCTTGCTCATTTATCTGGTCTCTATTCCTCTTGGCATCCAGAAGGCCAAAAAGCATGGCAGCCTGTTTGATCAAATGACGTCTTTGCTGCTGGCTGTGGGCTATGCTATTCCAGCCTTTATCTTTGCCATTTTGCTGATTGTATTTTTTGCAGGTGGTTCCTATCTGCAATGGTTTCCTTTACAAGGGTTAAGCTCGGAAAATTTTGCTGAATTATCCCTCTTTGGAAAAATTCAGGATTATTTTTGGCATATGGCTTTGCCGCTACTGGCTATGGTACTCGGCGGTTTTGCACGGCTGACTTATCTGGTGAAATTTTCCTTTATGGAAGAACTCAGTAAACAATATGTGCTGGCAGCAAGAGCGAAGGGACTACAGGACAGAGCAGTGCTCTACCGTCATGTACTGCGCAATGCTGTGCTGGTGTTGGTTGCCAGTTTGCCAGAAGCTTTGCTCGGTATTTTATTTGTCGGGAACCTGTTTATTGAAATCATCTTTAATCTGGATGGTTTGGGCATGCTGGGATTTGAAGCGATTCTGCAGCGGGATTATCCGGTCATTTTTGGAACCTTGTTTATTTTTACCTTATTGGGCTTGGTGCTGCGTTTGATCAGTGATGTGCTGTATCGGGTGATTGATCCCCGGATCCATTTTGATTCGCGAGGGTCAAAATAATGTCACCAATGCTACGCGCCAGCCTGCAACGTTTTAAAAATAATAAAACCGGATTTGCCTGCTTCATTGCCTTTATCATTATTTTTATCTTGTCACTTGGTGCTGAGCTGATCGCTAACGATAAGCCTTTACTGGTCAAGTATGAGAATTCCTATTATCTGCCAGTAATAAAGTCATATCCTGAAACGACTTTTGGGGGTGTCTTTGAAACTGAAGCCGAGTATCAGGATCCTACGGTACAGCAGCTGATTAATGCCAAAGGCTGGGCAATCTGGTCGGTGATCCGCTTCGGCTATGACACACCCAATTTGGCACTCGATATTCCAGTACCTTCACCTCCAAGCCGACAAAATTGGCTAGGAACAGACGATCAGGGAAGGGATGTGCTAGCACGTATTTTATATGGCTTGCGTATTTCCTTGCTGTTTGGCTTTGCATTAACTTTACTGTCAGCAGGATTAGGGGTGCTGGTTGGGGCAGTTCAAGGCTATTATGGTGGCTGGATTGATCTAATCGGGCAACGTGCACTTGAGGTCTGGAGCAGCCTGCCGATGCTGTTTATGGTCATGATTCTGGTCAGCGTATTTAATCCAAATATTTACTGGCTATTTGTGATCATGCTATTTTTTGGCTGGACGACACTGGTGTCGATGGTGCGCGCCGAATTTTTACGAGCCAGAAATCTGGAATATGTCTGGGCAGCAAGAAGCATTGGAGCAGGGCATGGCCGGATCATGTTCCGGCATATCTTGCCGAATGTCATAGGTTCCAGTCTGTCACAACTTCCTTTCATGCTGACCGCCAACATCAGCGCACTAACTGCACTGGACTTTTTAGGTTATGGTTTGCCGCCTGAAACCGCTTCCTTGGGTGAATTATTGCTGCAGGGCAAAAATAATCTCAATGCGCCGTGGTTGGCTTTGTCCGGGTTTCTGACCTTAGCCATTGTCTTGTCTTTGCTTATCTATATCGGTGAAGCCATCCGAGATGCTTTCGATCCCAAAATTTAAAATGATTTTTTTAAGACTACCCCCTAATATCTAAAAATAAAATTTGTATCCATTTGACAATATGAATTGTCAATTATAGCAAGTTAGGTTATAACACATACAAAATAAGATAAACATTTCAGGAAAGTACATGACACAATTGGCCGATTTTATCCAGATCCGTAATACCCAGTTTAAAAACCGTATCATTAAAGGTGCCATGAGTGAGGCATTGGCCAATGATGCAGGCCAACCTAATCAGGCCCATTTAAAGTTATATGAAGCTTGGGCCAAAGGTGGTTTAGGCTGTGCGATTACAGGTAATGTCATGGTGGATTTTCGTGCCAAGAATGAACCCGGTGTAGTGGTAATAGAAACTGAACGTGACCTGGAAAAGTTAAAAGCCTGGGCGAATGTCGGAAAACGTCATGGTATGGTACAACTGGTACAGTTATCTCACCCTGGACGTCAATGCCCAAAAGGCTTGAATAAAGAAACCGTAGCACCTTCAGCTGTACCTTTCAGTCCAGCACTGGCGATGAGTTTCGGTACGCCACGTGAACTGCGTGAATATGAAATTTTAGATATTATCCAGCGCTTTGCGACTTCAGCTGCCATTTGCGAAAAGGCGGGATTTGAAGGCGTGCAGTTACATGGGGCACATGGTTACCTGATTAGCCAGTTTTTATCGCCACTGACCAATAAACGTCAAGACCAGTGGGGTGGTAGTATTGAAAACCGCAGCCGATTCCTGCTAGAAACCTATAAGGCAGTACGTGCAGCAACTTCAGAGAATTTTATCATTTCAGTAAAATTAAATTCGGCAGACTTCCAGCGCGGTGGCATTAGTGAAGAAGACGTTATTTATGTCTTTAAGGCGATGGATGCAGCCGGGATCGATATTATTGAAGTTTCTGGTGGAACCTATGAAGCACCCGCAATGGCAGGGGTAAAAGCAGAGAAACGTAAAGCATCAACGGTTGCCCGCGAAGCCTATTTCCTTGACTTTGCCGAAAAGATCCGTCAGGAAGTTAATTGTCATTTGATGGTGACGGGTGGCTTCCGTACCGCAGCAGGTATGAATGCAGCCCTAGATAGTAGCGCATGTGATTTTGTCGGTATTGCACGTCCATTTGCAGTCGAGCCTGATCTGGGTAACCGTCTGGTTGCAGGACAGGATGTACGTTATACAGTGGAGAAAATTAAAACTGGTATTCCAATGATCGATAAGATGGCGATTATGGAAATCATCTGGTATGCCGCGCAATTTAAGGAAATTGCCAAAGGTTATCGACCAAATCCAAAACTGTCGCCTTTAAAGGTATTTTTAAATTACGTAAAAGGCAATGTGAAAGCTGTGATTAAAGGTCAGATCAATTCACGTAAATCGGCTTAATGTGCACAATGTATTGAAGCAAAAACAGGGCATATACAATGCCCTGTTTTTTATGAATGATCTTTCTAAGAATAAGTCATGGCTTGAGTCTGGAAAGGGAAGAGCAGCTGGGAAAGCTGACGCGTTGCCCACAAGCCTACTTCCTGATGATGCATATGCGGTGCTACATAAGGAATCAATAAATCAATCTTTTGTTCGGCAGCGGCACAGCGATTCAGACGGCTTTTCAGCTGATGGATCTGTTGCTGGTCAATACGGTTCAGCACTGGTTCCATCTGGTTATGTACTTGAGATCTGCTACGTGATGACAGACGAGCAGCTAAAGTCTCACCTTGAATCCAGTCTTTAATAATTTGTTTTTCAGTCGCATTAAATACACCAAACATTTTGCCATCTGGATCATCAATCATTTTCCAGAAACGGCTTTGTTCTACAGGTGCATCTTTTACAATCCAGCCTTTTTCAATCATGACTTTCAGGAAATCCGCAATCTGTGCCGGATCGGATAACCATTCATTAATGGTCTTGCCACTAAACTGGCACTTCTGGTTATGGATATATTGTCCAATCAGCGCTTTGTTCTGGAACACTTTCAAAGCCAGCTTTTCAGTATCCAGTTGCTTGATGATCTGGGCAGAACTTTTACCAATATCATTCAGCACATAACCTTTTTTAATCAGGTCTAGATACTGGGCAGGATCTTCAGCGAGTGCATATTGATCTAAATACGCTTGCAGCGATTTTTGTGCATGACCATTGTGAGCATTATCAATAGTAATGTGCACATTGAAGTAATGCGGATCAATACCCAGTTCAGACAGCTCATAATTGGTAATTAACAGGTGTAATGGCAGCTGCTCATAACCTAGATTAAAGCCAATTACCAACGGTAAATATTCTGGCGGTGCATAAGCTAGTGCCAGTTGAACGGCTGCCTGTTCATAATAGCTGGCATCTAACTGTTCAGCATAGCTGTTCAACTCATAATGATTCAGCAAGTCCTGATACATGGTGACATGATTGGCGCGGGTATGACCCATGCCCAGTTCTTCCAGATAGATATAAATCAGGTCTTTGTTTTCCGGACGATTCCAGTTTTGTACAGTCGAATATAGCCATGAGCCGTCTACCAGTTTTACAGGTGCGACTTTGGCCAGGAACTCAAATGCATGTGAAATAGTCGGGAAGTATTCACGTCCTTGCTGCTGTTTACGCCGCTCTACATAAGACTGGAAAATTGCGCAGGTTTGGTGGTGCTGTTCCAGAAAATGTTGCTCTACATGTCTGGGTTGATCCAGCCATTCCAATCCAGCCACGTCAACTAGATGGATTAAACCCCTTAAATAGTTCTCAGCCTGTTCGGTCTTTACTGTCGTCGAAATCTGTTGATCTTGAAAGAAGTTGACCCAATCTTTAAAGTTATTAAATTGATGATTATGATTTTTAATAGATGATTCAGGCGAACTTAACTTTGTACTGACGAACATAATCTGATCCTTGCAGATATATTATGCTTTCTACCTTAATGGCATGCTTATACCACCGGTGTTGATTTTTTGTTCGGATTTATAGTGCGATTGCTGTAAATGAAAATGAATGGATAACGAGTTGAAGAGAAATGTAAAAGAATAAGATTTTTGAATGAATTATTTATAAACAAATAAAATTGCAATCGAGACAATTTGATCAAACATTAAAAAACAGGAATGAAGGAACATGCAATAAAAAAGCCCAAGTCATCATGCTTGGGCTTTTTTATGAGAAGTTAGTTAAATTAACCATCTCGAATATGGCGTCCCTACGGGGATTCGAACCCCGGTTACCGCCGTGAAAGGGCGATGTCCTAGGCCTCTAGACGATAGGGACAATGTAGAAGTGATATTTTAAACTAGAACTTTTGATTTGAAGTAATGGCGTCCCTACGGGGATTCGAACCCCGGTTACCGCCGTGAAAGGGCGATGTCCTAGGCCTCTAGACGATAGGGACTTAATAAAATATTACTTCTGAAATTGGCGTCCCTACGGGGATTCGAACCCCGGTTACCGCCGTGAAAGGGCGATGTCCTAGGCCTCTAGACGATAGGGACGTTTCAGAGGTGGGCGTATATTAGGGTGAAAACAGGGGGGTGTCAAACGCTTTTCCAGAGTTTTTTGGAATTTTTCTTTTGAGTGCATAAATTTAAAACAATATTAGTAGAATACTTGAAAAATGCCGGATTTAAGCCGGATTTTTAAGTAATTCCAGAATAGCTTCAACGACCTGAGGATGTAGTAAATAGCCAGTAATATCATGTGGACGGTGAATATGTGTACGAATGCCATGATTGATGATTTCAGGTTCAAACTTGAATGGCGGTTGAGTAAGCGGAATGGCAGTAAGATAATCATCCGTTGAATAGAAATTGATCCAGTCGCCTTTAATTGCCTGAGGTCGTACCACTGGCTGTGCCAGGCTGGATTGAATCACCTGGAAAGCTAATGGCGAACCTAAAGTAATAAAACGCTGTACATTCAGTTCAGGGTGCTGGATGAGATGATTATAGGCAATCACACTTCCTAAAGAATGAGCAATGACAATGCAGGGTTTGCGACCACTCAGTTGTCGGGCAATCCGTTCATGTACCTCTCTCATGAAATCAGGGTTATCGAGATAAAGATAAGTTTCAATCAGAAATCTCTGCAATAGAGTGCGATGCAGAGTGGGAAAATAATTGAGTAATAAGGCAAAATCCCGAAGCGCCACATTCCTGCCGAGAGCGGTAAAATAATTGAATTTCTGTCTGAAATCCATGGTGTCACTTGAACCGGGTTGGGAAAAATCGGTAATTGTGGGCCTACGCCAGCCAGGACGTGGAACAGGGGCAGGAAGCTGAGGTTGAGCTGGCTTGCGAAAAGGAAAGCTGGGCCATTCCTGTGGTATCAGGGTGCCGGCTTCTAGAATATTGCGGACGTTATAACGTGAAAGCAGATCGCCATAAAATGGAATACGAATGTGACGTTTTAAATAGCTAAATCTGGCATCTTGTTGGTGTTTGCGCATCCCTTTTTGAAGTATATGGAGCCAGCGTTGGCGGATGGAGGCAGCGCTATGATGTTGCTGATTCATTCCATGAATAAAAATAACTTTCATCGACACCCCACTGAGTTCGATAGAATTATATTTACAGTATAGAAAAAATTAACGTAGCAAAAGCAGCGCTTTTTGTGGTGTTAATGTGTAAATTATCTTTGATAAAACAATAATTAACAGACATATGTATATTTGTAAAAATGTCATAAATAAACCAGAAAATGAGTAGGTATGGATAAAGAATTTGACTCAGCAGAAAAATAGTACAAAGAAAATATTAGAATTAAATCTGTAAATTGAGATGCTTTTTAGAGTAATTCCAGCAGGGCTTCGATGACTTCCGGATGCTGGACATAGCCATCAATATCATGCGGATGATACATTGAAGTACGAATCTCCCGATTGATAATTGCCGGCTGAAACTGAAAAGGCGGTTCTGATAATGGAAAGGCAGTTAAAAAGTCATCGCTGCAATAAAAATTGATCCAGTCACCTTTAATAGCTTTTGGTCGATGAATAGGCTGGGGCAAATGTTCCTGAATGACCCGGAAAGCCATTGGTGATCCCATGCTGATAAAACGCTGTACATTCAGTTCCGGGTGCAGAAGCAGATAATGATAGGCAATCACGCTTCCTAAAGAATGAGCCATCAGGATACAAGGTTTATCGCCATGCAGTTGCTGGCCAATTCGCTGATGCACCTGCTGCATGAATGTGAAATTTGCCAGATAAAAATAGGTTTCAATCAGAAATTTTTTGATCAGCGTATCATGCAGGCGAGGGAAATGATTCAATAAGATCACAAAATCCCGTAATAGAGTATTCCGGCTCAAAGTACTAATAAACTTCACCTTCTGGTTAAAGGTCATGGCATCCTCAACCTTTAGCTCGGGAATTTCACAAATTTCAGGTGAATATTGATTGAGATGGGGTGATGGTGGCTGGGATTTAACTGGCTGATGGAAGGGAAAGCGAGGCCAGTCTTGTGGCATCAAGGTGCTGGCATTTAGCACATTATGTAAATGATGACGGGACAGCAAGTCGCCATAAAAAGGAATATGGATATGCCGTTTCAGATAAGCAAAATGTGCCTGTTGATGCGACTGTTCCAGACCGTATTTCAGTAGACTCAGCCAATGTTGACGCAGAGACGCAGAGCTGAATTTCTGCTTGTTCATGCCATGAATATAAATAATTTTCATCGACACACCACGCTGGCTGCCTAGAACATTTTCAGTATAAATAAAAAAGAGCAGCCGAAGCTGCTCTTTTAGTCATTTTAATGTTTAAGCATTTTTGTGATAGAACTTGTAGTAGCTGGCATAGCACAGTGCGATAAACAGCAAGCAGCCAAAGAAACTGATCCGCATGCTTGGATCAAACACCATACTGATACAAGTAATAAGACAGAACAGAAAACCCAGAATCGGTACGATCGGGAACAATGGCGCAGCAAAATCAAGATCCTTCGCTGTTTTACCCTGTTTGTACCATTCACGGCGGAAGTTGAACATGCTGAGACAGATGCTCATCCAGACCACTACCATGGTAAATGCTGCAATACCTAGCAAGTTAGTGAAGATAGTTTCCGGGGCAAACTGTTCAGACAGCAAACCAGGCATACCACCAATCATGGTGACAATGACTGCAATATAAGGTACACCACGCGCATTTAAGCGGGAAAATACTGCTGGTAACTGTTTGCTGTAAGACAATGACCACATCATACGGGATGCAGCGAATAGACCTGAGTTAGCAGCAGACAGCAGTGCTGTAATAATCACAAAGCGGATAATATCTTCGGCATAAGGAATACCAATATGCTGGAATACTGTCACGAATGGACTGCTACTGACACCTTCAGCTGCCAGACCTGCTTCCTGATGCGGAAGAAGGGAGGTCACCACAATAATCGTACCTACAAAGAAAATCAGTAAGCGGAAAATTGCAGTATTAATCGCTTTTGGTACATTTTTGGCAGGATCTTTGGTTTCACCCGCAGCCACACCAATCAGTTCTGTGCCAGAGAATGCAAAGTTTACAATCAGCATGGTTGTGAAGATTGGGAACAGACCTTCCGGGAACCAGCCTTGAGCTGTCAGGTTACTGAATAGCGGAGCAGTTTCCTGTCCTTGATAGCTTACTACACCAAAAATAGCGAGTAGGCCAAGCAGGATAAAGGTCACGACAGTAACAACTTTAACCAGTGCCAGCCAGAATTCAGATTCAGCAAACCAGCGAGTGGAAATCATATTCAGTGCGAATACGAAAGCACCAAAAATCAACGTCCACATCCACATGGAGCTATCCGGGAACCATTCCTGCATTAATAAAGCTGCAGCGGTAAATTCAGTTCCCAAGGTCACTGACCAGGTCAGCCAGTATAGCCAGGTAATGGTGTAGCCAGTCCCTGGTCCAATATAGCGTTTGGCATAGGCGCCAAATGAGCCCGATTCGGGCATATGAACGGCAAGTTCACCCAGACATAGCATAACCATGTAAGCGATGATCCCGCCAAGGAGATAAGCAAGAATGGCACCTACAGGCCCCGTTTGTGCAATGACTTCACCCGACCCTAAAAATAGGCCTGTTCCGATTGCGCCGCCAAGCGAAATCATGACCAGATGTCGAGTACTCATAGCGCGTTTTAAAGGCGCAGAATTGCCCTGATGCGTAGCATCATTCGGAGATGAGTGCATAGGAGTCAAAAAAATAAGAGAATGAAGCGGGTTATTGTAGTGAAAAACTACAAATCTGCAACGTATTAATATGGATTATGTATAAGACTTGATCGTGTGCGATCAGATAATGGCGTCCCTACGGGGATTCGAACCCCGGTTACCGCCGTGAAAGGGCGATGTCCTAGGCCTCTAGACGATAGGGACGTTGCGAGGTGAGGGCTATATTAAGGACTAAGCCGAACTTTGTCAAAAGAGTTTTTACTAAAATGTATTTAACAGTTTAAACATTAGGCAAAACAAAAACTTTATTTTATTAAGATGTTATTTTCTGAACGGATTTACCTGATATGAAAAAATAAACCCAATCGGAACTGGGTTTATTAAAGAAATTATTTTAAGTTCAAAAGTTTAGAATTTAAGCTTTTTGATGATAAAGCCAGTAGTAACTTGCATAGCATGCTGCCATAAACAATAAACAGCCAATAAAACCAGAGAGCATTTCAGGGTCAGCTGCCATACTCAGACCGGTTGCAGTACAAGTTACAAAACCTAGAATGGGAACTAAAGGGAACCAAGGTGTACGGAATTTTAGTTCAGAGACACTATGACCAGACTTCAGCCATTGGCGACGGAAATTAAACTGGCTCCAGCAGATGCTCATCCAGACAATCACCATGGTAAAAGCGGCCACGCCCATTAGGTTTTTAAAGATGACATCTGCACCAAACTGCTCAGAGAGCAGACCAGGCAAACCGCCAATCATGGTGACCCAGACTGCTACATAAGGCACGCCGGATTTACTGACTTTAGCAAACAGTCGCGGTAACTGGTTTTGTGAAGACAATGCCCACATCATACGTGAAGCTGCATAAAGGCCAGAGTTTGCAGTCGACAGCAGTGCAGTGATAATTACGAAACGGATAAAGTCTTCCGCATATGGAATACCCATTTGGGTAAACACGGATACAAACGGGCTGCTGCTTAAGCCCCCATGACCACCGACCTGTAAACCCGCATCGGTATAAGTCAGCAGTGAGCTAATCACGATAATGGTCCCGACAAAGAAAATCATCAGACGCCATACCGCAGCATGAATTGCTTTCGGTACATTTTTCTCAGGATTTTCGGTTTCACCGGCAGCGATCCCGATCATCTCGGTACCATTAAAGGCAAAGTTCACGATTAGTAATGTGGTGAATAACGGAATTAAACCGTTTGGCAGCCAGCCATGTTCAGTCAAATTATTGAACAGTGGCGCAGATTCATAACCTTGGAACGGAATAAAGCCAAAGATACAGGCAAAGCCCAGAATAATGAAAATCAGTACAGTCGCGACTTTCACCAGCGATAGCCAGAATTCTGATTCGGCAAAGGTACGGGTTGAGCTTAGATTGGAGAGCAGAACACCTGCAGCAAAGATCAGTGTCCATAACCAGATCGAAGTTTGCGGGAACCATTCCTGCATCAAAATTGCTGCGGCAGTAAATTCGGTACCCAAAGTGGCTGACCAGCCCAGCCAGTACATCCAGGACACCATATAGCCAGTACCCGGGCCAATATAATGGGTTGCAAAGGCACCAAAGGAACCAGATACGGGTAAATGTACAGCCAGTTCACCGAGGCAGAGCATGACCATATAGGCGATCAAGCCGCCAATAATATAGGCCAGTACCGCGCCTAAAGGCCCAGCTTGTGAAATCACTTCACCGGAACCCATAAACAGGCCGGTACCAATTGCGCCACCAAGGGAGAGCATGATCAGATGACGTGTGCCCATGGCACGTTTTAATGACGGAGTTTGGCCCTCAACAGACGAATGCTGTGAAGGTGGAGAGGGAGATTGCATAGCTCATAAAAGGAGAGATTTAAAAAAAGTATTTTAGTTTTAATTATTTGAAATATCACATAAATTGGAATTTCCTCATAAAGTTATTTTTTTAATTTGAAAAATAAATATTTGCAAAGCCTCTTAAAAACTAGTGATCTGGAGTCTGGTATTGCTCAGTCGGTGTTTTTTCAGCAGGCGTAGTTTCTGCTTGATTCTCAGCAGTTTTATCATCGCGACTAATCACATAAATATAAAGCGCTGAAGGTGCCAGAATGAGTAAAACAAGCAAGATTTTCTTTAGCATGGGAAAATTGATCAAAACCTAACATCAACTTGATTATAGCCTAAGCAAACGAGAAAGTGCACCAAACTCAGTCATGCGGAATTTATAACAATAGGATTGAAAGCAATAATAAGAAAAAGAGTTTTCTTGAAAAAAATGAAAGAAGAGTGGGGGTAAATAAGATGGCGTCCCTACGGGGATTCGAACCCCGGTTACCGCCGTGAAAGGGCGATGTCCTAGGCCTCTAGACGATAGGGACGTTTAGAAGATGGCGGTATCTTATTGATCCGCCACCAAAGTGTCAAGCAGGTGAGGTGCGAGTTTGTTTAAAATATAGCAAAACAGTTCCGCAGTCTTTTGCGTATCGTATAACGCAGAGTGTGCTTCTTTGCCATCAAACTCAATCCCGGCCTGAATACAAGATTTAGCCAGAACCGTTTGACCAAACATCACCGCACTTAAAGTTACGGTATCAAACACAGAAAAACTGTGGAACGGGTTCTGGTTTTTGGTTCCGGTACGGGCAATTGCGGCCTGTACAAAGCCCAAATCAAAATGCGCATTATGACCGACCAAAACGGCATGCGTACAATTTTGCTGACGACGCACTTCATTAACCGATTTAAAAATACGTTTTAACGCGGTTTTTTCATCTTCAGCCATTGCGATCCGCATCGGATTTGACGGGTCAATCCCGATAAATTCCAAAGAGCGGCGATCCAGGTTGGCACCTTCGAAAGGATTGATATGTGCATGGTAAGCTTCACCAGGCACAAACTGACCATCTTCATTATAAACAATTGGAATGGCCGCAATTTCTAACAAGGCATCAGTCTGTGCATTAAAGCCTGCTGTCTCAACATCGACAACAACAGGCAAAAATCCACGGAAACGCTGACCAATGACTGGAAGAGTTTCATTTGTCACATTTTTCTCCATTGAATGGTTTTTCCTGCATATAGCGGAATGATTTGTTCACCATCCAAGTAGTCTAGACTTTCAGGAATAACTTGATCTTCTTTGACCAGCGTAATGGTTTTGGTATTACGTGGGAGGCCGTAGAAATCTGCACCAAAGTGGCTGGCAAAACCTTCTAGACGGTCGATTTTACCTACTTGATCAAAGGCCTGAGCATATAACTCAATTGCAGTCGGCGCACTATAGCATCCTGCACAGCCACACGCATTTTCTTTGGCATTTTTTGAGTGCGGTGCACTGTCGGTGCCTAAGAAGAATTTAGGATTACCGCTGGTCGCTACTTCAAGCAACGTTTGCTGATGCGTCTGACGTTTTAAAATTGGCAGACAATAGAAGTGCGGCTTGATCCCACCAACCAGCATATCATTACGGTTAAACAGTAAGTGCTGTGGAGTAATGGTCGCAGCTACATTACGATCCTGTTCCAGCACGAAATTAGCTGCTTCGCTGGTGGTAATGTGTTCTAGAACCAGTTTCAGTTTCGGGAACTGTTTCAGTAACGGTGCTAAGACTTCGTCTAGAAAGCGTTTTTCACGGTCAAAAATATCGACATGGTTATGCGTCACTTCACCGTGCAGCAATAAAGGCACCTGATGCTCTTCAAGCTGTTCAATGACAGAATATACTTTACTAATGTCGCTTACACCGCTATCCGAGTTGGTGGTTGCGCCAGCAGGGTAAAGTTTAATGGCATTGACATGATCAGAATCTTTAATCTTTTTGACTTCGCTTGGAGAGGTATTATCTGTGAAATACAGCACCATGCGTGGATCAAAATCGCTACCTTCAGGAACATGCGCCATAATACGTTCACGGTAGCTTAATGCTTCTTCCACAGTTTTAACTGGGGGAACAAGGTTCGGCATACAGATTGCGCGGGAAAACTGTTTGGCTAGATCAGGAACGGTGCGTTGCAGAGCGAGACCATCACGCAGGTGGGCATGCCAGTCGTCTGGCTGGAGAAGGGTAATCGTATTCAAGGCGAATTCAATCGGAGAAATAAAACAAATGATAATGCATCTATGCCCAAAATGGTAACGAGAAATATATACAAAATAAGGGATATCTATAAATTAATTTATAAAAGTATGATATTTTAAAATTAATAAAAAAATTACATAAATACTTGGCAATGGAATACAAGTACAATCTAGCAAAATTGCAAGATGAAAAAGAAAAAATAGAAGAATTAATCACACGGCAAAGTCAGCGTGTAGGTTCGATTTTCCCTCAGAATCTGGAACAGGAGTTCTGGAGCAAAAACCTGGAGCGAGCACGTAAACATGTCGAAAAATATGTCTGGGCAGGTGTACTGACCTATTTTATTTTTCTGCTCGTTATGGTTCCAACGGACTACTGGATTATCGATTCACAATATTTCGTACAAGATTTTGTGCGCTGTATGCTGGGGCTGATCAATGGTAGTCTAGCTTTACTTGCTTTTTATTTCTTCTCCTGTCTACCTAAAATCAAACGCTTTTTTCCGCAAGCTTCCATGCTGCTGATGTTCTGGATGATAGTCTCGACCTCCTATCTGACCATGTCTATTCAAACAGTAAGCTTGCAACATCAGTCGATGGCGATCATCACCATTATCTACATCTTGGGATATATTCTGACCGGAGTAAAACCTTTACAGATGTTAATCACGGGATTATTTGCTGCACTTTGTACGGTCTGGCTGTTATCCATGTTATCGATCGACTTTAATGCGCTAGTCTTGGGGCGGATTCTGATTGGCAGTAGCCTATTGGGATGTGTGATTAGTTATATGCTTTTTGCCCGTGAGCGAATGATTTTTCTATACACCATGCGGGCCAGAATCAGTGAGAAAATTCAGCGGATTCATACCACAGAATTACTGCATTTAAGCCAGCATGATGAACTGACCAAAATCTCTAATCGACGAACTTTCGATGAAACACTGGATATCTTTTTTGAACGTTCCCGTCGTAATCAGCATGCTTTGGCGATTTTGTTTATCGATGTAGATCACTTTAAAAACTATAACGATTTCTATGGGCATCAAAAAGGGGACGATGTCATTTCCAGTATTGCCTTTACCATTAAAAATGCCATCCGGCATATGGACTTTGTGGCCCGTTATGGTGGTGAAGAGTTTGTGGTACTGCTTCCAGAAACTGATGCGCATGGCGCCTATGCACTGGCTCCCAATATCTTTAATGCAATTGAGCGTCTGGAAATTCCACATGAGAAATCTGGTGTAGCTAACCATATCACCATCAGTTTGGGCATTACCGTTTATCGTGGTGAATACTTCATTGATAAGGATGCTTTGTTGGGAATTGCGGATCAGGCGTTGTATCGAGCCAAACAGCTAGGACGGAATCAGATTTATTATCAGTCGATCCGCACTGCAAATCCAAACAGTGTGAATACCTAAATCGAATCTATAAAAAAACCGCTCAGATGAGCGGTTTTTTTGACCTGAACAAACTTATTTGTTTTTGTTTTTTAATTGAGGTACTGCAGAACCTGTACCTACTGCAAGTAAGCCAGAATCTGTATAGATACCCAGTTTCGCACGTGTATCTGTGATATCCAGGTTACGCATAGTCAACTGACCGATACGATCCGCTGGAGAGAACATAGAATCACCTTTCTCCATAGTCAAACGCTCAGCTTCATAAGTGAGGTTAGGAGATTCAGTGTTCATGATGGTGTAGTCATTACCACGACGCAGTTCTAAAGTCACAGTACCAGTGATAGCTTTAGCTACCCAACGCTGTGCAGTTTCACGAAGCATCAATGCTTGAGAATCGAACCAGCGACCTTGGTACAGAAGACGACCCAAACGAAGACCGTTGATACGGTATTGTTCGATCGTATCTTCGTTATGAATACCAGTGACCAGACGTTCATAAGCGATGTGAAGAAGGGCCATACCCGGAGCTTCGTAGATACCACGAGATTTCGCTTCGATGATACGGTTTTCGATCTGATCCGACATACCTAGACCATGACGGCCACCAATACGGTTCGCTTCAAGAATGAACTCAACTGGATCTTCGATACGTTGACCATTGATTGCAACAGGGAAACCTTCTTCAAAAGTAATCGATACTTCTTCAGGTTTGATTTCAACTTCTTCTTTCCAGAATGCAACGCCCATGATTGGGTCAACGATTTTGATACCCGCATTCAGGTATTCAAGATCTTTGGCTTCGTGAGTCGCACCCAACATGTTTGAGTCAGTTGAGTAAGCTTTCTCTTTTGACATTTTGTAGTCAAAGCCATTGTCGATCAGGAACTGTGACATTTCTGCACGGCCACCTAGCTCGTCAATGAAGGTCTGGTCTAACCAAGGTTTGTAGATTTTCAGGTTAGGGTTAGTCAACAGACCGTAGCGGTAGAAACGCTCGATGTCGTTACCTTTATAAGTAGAACCGTCACCCCAGATGTTCACGTCATCTTCTTTCATTGCAGTTACCAGCATGGTACCTGTTACTGCACGGCCAAGAGGAGTCGTGTTGAAGTATGGAACGCCACCTGTAGAAATGTGGAACGCGCCACATTGAATTGCAGCAATACCCTCTAATGCAAGCTGTAAACGGCAGTCGATCAAACGTGCTTTTACTGCGCCATAAGCTTCAGCTTTTTTTGGAATCGCATCGTAATCGTCTTCGTCTGGCTGACCCAGGTTTGCTGTATAAGCATAAGGTTCAGCGCCTTTTTGTTTCATCCACAAAAGAGCTGCAGAAGTATCTAGACCGCCAGAAAAGGCAATACCAACTTTTTTGCCTACTGGGACATTCTGCAAGATAGTTGCATTATCAGACATTGTTCATCCTAATGATATGAAATAGGCACGCCAGAAGTGGTGGCCTGAAAAAACACATATTGCGTCAATTGTATCATTATTTTATTTAGGTTTGCTTTAGAAAAGAAAAACTCATTTCAAAATCTTGATTCAATAGGCTTAGATAATCATAAAATTACCGTATTTTTGACAAATGCTTAAAAAATAGGAAAATCTGGGAAGATTCAATAACATCATTAAAAAAACATCTTCAGGATAGCCCTCATGAGCCCGAATATTCCTCCTTTACCTAATCTGCAACCGGCTGCCAAAAATGAAACCCTGTCGATTGTGCATGGAATCTATGCCGGTTTGCTGGTTTTTAGTACGGTTGCATTTTTATATCTGGAATATCAGCAGTCGACGATTTCCATGTTGAGTCTGGTTATTGTGTTGCTACTTTTGGCGGTGCTGATTGTTTTGAATATTCAGGCCTGTCTCAAGGTAAAACAGGGCAATGGTTCAGGACGCACCTTGTCCAGAATTATGGCGATCCTGATGCTGCTCAGTTTTCCCATTGGTACAGTACTCGGTGTAATTGCCTTATGGAAATCGAGCAAAAATCAATGGCAGCAATAAATTCACCATTAAGGTACGGCATAAATATCACAATTGGTATTTGTGCCTGAGAAAGCAGACATGATAGTCATAAAAAGCCTCTGAAAATCAGTTAAAGTACATTGATAAGATTTAAGCTTTTAGCCAAATAAGAATCAGGGATATTTTATGACAACGACGCGCTATGCAAATATTTTAAAACCATTACATCTGGGTTTCACCACGATTAAAAACCGTGTGGTGATGGGATCAATGCATACGGGCTTGGAAGATCGGTTTTATAATTATCCTAAACTGGCAGCTTATTTTGGTGAACGTGCCAAAGGTGGTGTGGGTCTCCTGATTACTGGCGGGATTTCACCGAATCGTCAGGGCTGGTTATTGCCCGCTGGTGGAACGATGAATACCTTGGGTGATGTTGCACCACACCGACTGGTTACGCATGCTGTGCATAAGCATGGGGCCAAGATTCTGTTGCAAATTTTGCATGCCGGACGTTATGGCTATCAGCCTTTTGTGGTATCTGCGAGCCCGATCAAATCGCCAATTTCACCTTTTAAACCACGTCAGATGTCTGAAAACCAGATTCTGGATACGGTTCAGGACTATGTTAAAACTGCAAAACTGGCTAAAAAAGCGGGCTATGACGGCGTGGAAATCATGGGATCTGAAGGGTATTTGATTAACCAGTTCTTAAGCCGTCACGTCAATCAGCGTACTGATCGTTGGGGTGGGGACATTGAAAACCGCATGCGTTTTGCGGTGGAGATTGTTAAAGCGATTCGTGCTGAAATTGGTGAAAAATTTATTATCTGTTTCCGCTTGTCCTTGCTAGATCTGGTACATGATGGCAATACCATGCAGGAAGTGATTACAGTCGCTAAAGCATTAGAGAAGGCTGGAATAACTTTGCTGAATACCGGTATTGGCTGGCATGAAGCGCGTATTCCGACGATTGTCACTTCAGTTCCTCGTGCTGCATTCGTAGATTACACCGCAGAAGTCAAAAAACATGTTGCTGTTCCAGTCATTGCATCGAACCGGATCAATATGCCGGAGACTGCTGAAGCGATTTTGGCATCAGGTCAGGCAGATATGGTGCAAATGGCACGCCCGTTATTGGCAGATGCATTCTGGGTGAATAAAACTGCAACCAATCGTGTTGATGAAATTAATACCTGTATCGCCTGTAATCAGGCCTGCCTGGATCATACCTTTAAAAATAAACGCGCTACCTGTCTGGTAAATCCACGTGCTGGTTATGAAACCGAACTGGTTTATGTCAAAACCAAAAAGCCTAAAGGGATTGCGGTAGTAGGTGGTGGAGTCGCAGGTCTATCCGCAGCCACAGTCGCAGCCAGCCGCGGTCATGATGTGACTTTATTTGAAGCCGCCGACGAAGTGGGTGGGCAATTTAATCTGGCCAAAGTGATTCCAGGCAAAGAAGAATTCCATGAAACCATTCGCTATTTTAAAGTACAACTGGAAAAAACTGGGGTAGATGTCCGTTTAAATACTCGAGTGAATCGGGAGCAATTGGAACGCGAAGGTTTTGATGAAGTCATTGTTGCTACGGGCGTTGTTCCGCGTGAATTGAAAATTGCCGGTAGTGATGCACCTCAAGTTCTGTCTTATGCTGAAGTATTGCGCGGTGCACCAGTAGGAGATCGTGTCGCGGTCATTGGTGCCGGTGGAATCGGTTTTGATGTATCAGAATTTTTATTAAAGCCCCCGCATCAGCCGCAACCACAACCTGTAGATGAATGGAAACGGGAGTGGGGGGTAGATCTGCATGCAAATTATGTAAGTGAAGGCGGACTGCAGCCAGCAGAAGTCGAGCCACCTGTACGTGAAATTTATCTATTACAGCGTAAAACTACCGCTTTAGGAGCAAGCTTAGGTAAAACCACGGGTTGGGTTCATCGTGCCCAATTAAAAAAACATGGCGTGCGCATGTTACGCGGCGTGCAATATAAATCGATCACGGATGAAGGTTTGTGGATTGAAGTGGATGGGCATGATCAGTTACTGCGTGTAGATACGGTCGTGGTTTGTGCTGGTCAAGAGTCGGTCAAAGATGTTATGCCTTCAGAAGGACAAAAGACTTTGGCGAATTACCATATTATTGGTGGAGCGAAGCTGGCTGCTGAGCTGGATGCCAAGCGTGCAATTCGTGAAGGGGCAGAATTGGCAGCAAAATTGTAAGGATTTGATGAAACTATATGCAGTTGATGAGATTCACTGTAATTTTCACTTGTCAGTCGCCTAAAAGCTCCGTATTATTGCGCACATGGAAGCGTGGCAGAGCGGTTTAATGCACCGGTCTTGAAAACCGACGAGGGCTTATACCCCTCCGTGAGTTCGAATCTCACCGCTTCCGCCAGATATGAAAACCCCGATCAATGATCGGGGTTTTTTATTGTCTAAGTTTTATTTAGTTGGAAACTGTCTGATTTTTTAGATGTAGTAAGTAGATAACTAGCTAATTGATCTAATTTCTAAGATATTTTCTTATTAAAAAATGAATGAATAAAAACGAATGCATATATAGCTTTAATTTCTAAAATTTAATCTCAGGCAACGAGCTTAAGTCTCAATTTAAAAAGTATGATCTAAATTTTTATCTGACAAGAGGATATAAAAATTTAAAGCTTATTTTATTGCCGTTATCAGTTTATTAAATAGAACATTTTTCATTATTAATTCGCTGAATGACTGAAACACCTGAAAGTCGACTAGGATAGTAGGATAATTTTTTGTTCTTTTCGGCTTTCATTCATGTCGAATTTTAAAGTGCGAGTTAAAAATGGCAACTGAACCTCTGAACCCTAAACGTCCACTTTATATTCCCTACGCAGGTACTGCATTACTTGAACTCCCATTGCTGAATAAAGGTTCAGCATTCTCTGTAGAAGAACGTATACATTTTAATTTACACGGACTTTTGCCCCAAGCGATCGAATCGATTGAGGAACAAAGTCAGCGTTCGTATCAACAATACTGCTCATTCAATGATGCAATCAATAAGCATATTTACCTACGTAACATCCAAGACACCAACGAGACGCTTTTCTATCATTTGATCGAAAATTACTTAAGCGAAATGATGCCGATCATCTATACGCCAACGGTAGGAGAGGCATGTCAGCATTTTTCCAAGATTTATCGCCGTCATCGCGGGGTTTTTATTTCCTATCCGGATCGGGATCATATTGAGCATATCCTACATAATGTAAATCGAAGAAATGTCAAAGTGATTGTGATTACGGATGGTGAGCGCATTCTTGGTTTAGGCGATCAGGGCATTGGTGGAATGGGCATTCCGATTGGAAAGCTGGCTTTATATACGGCCTGCGGAGGTATTAGTCCCGCCTATACTTTACCGATTACTTTGGATGTGGGCACGAACAACGAGCAGTTGTTGAATGATCCGATTTATATGGGATGGCGTCAGCCTCGTATCACTGGTGATGAATATTATGAATTTGTCGAAATGGTGATACAGGCGATTCAGCAAAGATGGCCCGATGCGCTAATTCAATTTGAAGATTTTGCCCAGCACAATGCCATGCCTTTACTGGAAAAATATCGCGATCGAGTATGTTGCTTCAATGACGATATTCAGGGTACGGCAGCTGTGGCAGTAGGCAGTCTGATTGCAGCTTCGTATGCGTCAAACAAACAGTTAAAAGATCAGACTGTTGCCTTTCTGGGAGCAGGTTCAGCCGGTTGTGGGATTGCTGAACAAATTGTGGCAAAAATGGTGGCAGAAGGCCTGACTGATGCAGAAGCGCGTAAGCGGGTCTTTATGGTGGATCGCTTCGGTCTTATTACCCAGAATCAGCCGAATCTATTAAATTTCCAGAGAAAACTGGCGCAAGAACCAGAAAATATTGCTGAATGGGGAAATGCTGAAGAGATTATTTCTCTATCGGATGTCATCAAATATGCGAAACCCACAGTGTTGATTGGGGTATCTGGACAGCCGGGATTATTTAGCAAAGATGTGATCACGACAATGGCTGAAAATTGTGAACATCCGATTATCTTCCCTTTATCGAATCCTACTTCTCGCGTAGAAGCTGTTCCAGCCGATATTATTCAATGGACCAATGGGAAAGCTTTGATTGCTACAGGTAGCCCATTTGCACCTGTTAATTATCAGGAACAGATTTATACTATTTCTCAATGCAATAACTCTTATATTTTTCCGGGAATTGGACTAGGCGTGATTGCTTCAGGTGCTACACGTGTTACGGATAATATGCTGATGGCATCAAGTAATGCCTTAGCAGAATGCTCTCCAAAACTTCAGGATCCAACTGCCAACTTGTTGCCAGATCTGGATCAGATCCAGCATATTTCCAAGATTATTGCCTTAAGGGTTGCGCAAGCTGCGATTGATGATGGCGTTGCTCCAAAAGTTGGTTTTGATGTGCTGCAGAAAGCCATTGATACGAATTTCTGGATACCGGAATATCGGGAATATAAGCGTGTGACCTTTTAATATTATTAGGAAAAGGGCGGCCTAATATTAAGTAAAGCAGAGCGATGACATTGTTATTTCTCTGCTTTTTTTGTTTGGAGAAAGCGAAGATAATCTAAAATATAGAAGTTCAACCTACTCAAACAATACGGTTTTATTTTATCAAGTAATTGAAATTAATAGAAATTTAATAAAAATCCTGTAAATAAAAAAATACTATTTATAAATTAATTAAATATATATATAAGAAAACTTTATTATTTTAAATCTTCCTGTATACTGGCCTTAACTAGAAAAAAGTCTTGTTGCAAAAAATCTTCCTTAAGTATCGTCGTTTTATTCATAATCCTTCGTTTTATCCAGATTTTAAGTTCCATTCTTTATTATTTTCAAAGTTACAACTGGTCATTCAGATGATTAAAAATTAGTAGGTTTTATTATGCCAAACTCAAATATTGTTAAAGGTACTGTAAAGTGGTTCAACGAAACTAAAGGTTTCGGTTTTATTCAACAAGAATCTGGTCCAGATGTTTTTGCTCATTTCAGTGAAATTGCCAGTTCAGGTTTTAAAACCTTAATGGAAGGCCAGCAAGTTGCATTTAGCGTAGTTCAAGGTCAAAAAGGCCCAAATGCTGTAAATATTACTGCGCTATAAGTCTTTAGAATAAAAAAGCACGCATCAGTGCTTTTTTATTGTTTTAAATAAAAGTTAAAAAGCTTTTTCTAGATTGGAAGAAGTATAAAAATAGGATACAAGTTGTTAAAAATTAATGAATTAATTGCAAAATCTAAAAATGGTACAGAAATTATTGTTTCTTTGATTCCCTTGAATAAAATGCAAAATACACGTCAAGGTTTTAAGGAAATTGAAGTAGGTAAAAGAGTGCTGCTTCAATCAGAAATCGAAGTTGACCTGAATCTAGACGGTCGTACATTTTATACATCTTTAAATCAATTATTTAAATTAAATCATAAAGTTATTTAATATTTAAATTATATGTTGGCTAACCAATTTCTAGCCGATCTCTCTCATAATCATTATTAAAGGTTTAATTATGCTTAAGCAAAATATCAGTGTGAAAGATCAATTCGGTGTTCAATACGCGATTCAGGCTACTGTTGACCCTGATTTTGTTCATACCCAATCGGATTCTAACGTCAAACATATTACAGTTGAAGGTGAAAATATTCGCCCAAGTTTTGAAATGTTTTTTCAAAGCACCATCGCGGCAAAATTTTCAAAATTATTTAGTGGTCATGTGACATGACCAAAAGTGAATATAAAAAATCCTGGTATCTTGCCAGGATTTTGTCTTTGAAATTATGAACTTGATAATTAAACCTATTCATCGTCTTATAAATAAATCCTGAATTAATAAGCATATTTTTAGTTCAAATTTAAATCGACTTAGCCATCATTTCAGTGATCCCTATTTTATATCTTCTACTACTTATGCTTTTAGGCATAAAACTATTATCAACCTATAAAAAATCTAATACACATCAAATCAGAAAGCCAATCAGAGTTAAAACCCGTCAAGGTTATTATAAGTTTCGTTGGTATGAACTTAAGTCATATAAATGACTGAGGATATACAGCTGGTTTAAGGTGGTGAGCAAGGGCAGTTCAGTTTTAGTTTTGCTAGGACATTCAGACGCTAAGTATTTAATCTTTTCTTTTTGAACATTTAATAATCAATAGATGATCATAAAGTCAGGAGTTGATCCTAGACAGTATCGTGGACAACCAGCCCCTCTAAACTTTTAATATATTTCTGTTCAAAGGCTTCTGGACTTAACCAGCCGTTTGCAGAATGTCTTCTGACTCGATTGTAATAAATTTCAATATAGTCAAACAAGACAGCATTCGCTTCTTTTCGAGTCGAAAACACACTGCCATGTACCACATGACCTTTTAATGTATGAAAGAAGCTTTCAGTCACTGCATTATCCCAACAGTTTCCACGTCTAGACATACTCTGAGTACAATCATTTTTCAGTAACAGCGCTCTAAAATCACGACTACAGTACTGTGAGCCTTGGTCCGAATGAACCATAACACCAGTTGGATAACCCTGACGAGCCATTGCATAGTTAAATGTATCACACACCAACTGGCGGTCTATTCGATGGCTGGTTTGCCACCCCACGATACGACGGCTAAATAAATCTAGCATCACACATAAATACAACCAACCTTCTTTAGTGCGGATATAGGTAATGTCTGTTGTCCAGACTTTATTAGGCTGAGTAGCTGTAAATTGGCGATCCAACAAGTTGGGTGCTGTAGGCAAATGATGGGTCGAATCAGTCGTATGCTTGTATTTACGTGCAATCCTGCTACGTAAACCAAGCTTTTTTAGGATCCTTCCAATAGTACGTTCGCTCATGTTGTAACCTAAATCATGCATGTCATGTACTAATGAAGGTGCACCCAATCGTGCATGATGCTGCCAATATACGGCTTTTAAGTCATTATATTTCTGTGCCGTATTGGCTTGATGTTTTCGCCAGGCATAATAGCCTGAAGTGCTGACACCTAGGTATTTACAGGCAGAAGATACGGTGACTTCATTCATATCTAGATCTTGAATTACCGTGTACTTTTCTTGGCATGATCTGTTAGAAAGTACACATGCGCTTTTTTTAAGATGTCATTGGCTTCCTTGAGCTGTTTGACTTCTTTCTCTAATTCCACGATCCGCTGTTGTTCTGGTGAAAGTTGACGTTTGCTTGAACCTGCCGGATTGGTTTCACGAATCCATTTATCTAATGTTGAATAACCCACACCTAATTTCTGGGCGATTGCAGCTACAGACTCGTGTGAGTTTGAAAGTGCATAATCAATCGCTTGCTGTTTAAATTCGGGACTAAAACGTTTAGCCATTTCTTGAATCTCCAAAGATTAAAGTTACGTTATCTTTAGAGGGACGTGCTGTCCATTATTTTGTCTAGGATCAAGTTTACTCTATGAATAAATGTATAAAATTACTCGCCAAAAAAAAATTAAGTATTACTTTTCTAGAGAGTGCATCAGCAGGTTACCTGGCTTACCGATTTTCCCAAAATAAATATTCGGGTGATATTTTATATGGCGGACTGGTGTGTTATGACATGGGTGTCAAAGAGAATATTTTAAAAATCAAACCTGAATTTATTAAAAAATATACCCCGGAATCTATGGAAGTCACGCAGGAAATGGTCAGAAAAGCCAAGAAAATGTTTTATTCTGATATTTATATTGCCTGTACAGGACTCTTAAAAAGAGGCGGGACAGAAACCAAAGAAAAGCCAGTAGGAACTTTTTTTTATGTGATTTCTTATAAGGATGAGCTCTATAGTTTCCGCTTTCTTTGCAGAGGAAAACCGAGAGAGAAATTAAAAAAACTGGCGAGAAATATTAATCTGAGCTTAATCGAAATCCTTGAAGGCAGTCGAGACAAGAAAAATAAGTAAATCGCTATTTATTTAGCTCTTGATGGTCGCTCATACACTGATCATGAAAACGATCTGCTATAAAAAAATCCCAGCCGAAGCCGGGATTTTTTATATTTAATTGGTCGATTAATAAGGATAGTTAGGAACAGAACCGTTCGCTGGAATGGTGAGCCATTGCCCTGTTGCCAAGCGATTTGAACCGCCATCCGGTTGCGCATAGAAATATAAAGGTGCGGTAGGCAGATTAAGCATGGCGACTGAAGCATGTGCAGTTGCAGTGACAGGCAAGCCATAAAGTGCATAAAAATCTTTTAGGTCATAGCCCATGATTTTTGAACTGAGCACATAAATCAGGTCAGGGCGGCTCATGCTTTTCGCATTAAAGGCGCCTAATCCCAGTTTATTCTTATCTGCTTGAGATGCTTTGCTTAAATCAATCTGATTATACAAACGCTGTGAAGTATTCAGTAAGCGTATGAACTCAAATACACCCTGAAGATCAGGTCGCGATTTACCTTGATGTAAACGGGTATAGTTCATGGCCATCTGGATATGGAAGGCCTGCATCGATACATGATAGCCATCTTGCCATAAGCGTTTTTCCATTGCGGCACGTTGTGCTTCACCTGACAAACCAAGGCTTCGTGTATCCTTGATATTGGCATATAAAGTTGGGTAACGGAAATTGCTACCATTACTGTCCTGAGCATATAGATGATATTTACGCATCATGCTTAAACCCGCCAGAATGTTGTTATTACATTCCACTACGCAACCAACAGTTTTTCCGGTTTCAGTAGAAGGGAATACCATGGTTAAGACATCCTGAACAGTATTATGTCCCAATTCATGTACCCAGCCCCAACCGGTATCAATGCCAGTTGACCCATCTGATGGATTTCCTGAGCATAGGAAGCCACAGGTCGCAATCCAGCCCACAAAATGCTGAACATTCGGTGCACGGTGAACTGTGCCGGTACAATCCCAGCCTAATTCATTACAACGCTGTGCCGTACTGCTATCCAGCGGCATGTTGTTATAACCGTTGGCAATGTGGTTACTGTCAAAGATTACGCCCTTAATCTGATCCACATAGGTACGTGCTGATCGATCACCAATGGCTTTTAAGGCATAGTCATTGGTCTGTTGAATTTCACCACCAACGAATTTAAAAGTGTTCCAGCCGAAGTTTCTACTTTGCAGGATGCTGGTGGCTTCGCTAATATCCGCTTCAGTGATCGTTTGAGTAAAATCATAATGTGCATATTTTGCTGCGCCTTTGATTTTTAAGGTCACCACAGAGCCTGCTTTGGCATTGCTGTAATTCAACATCAATGGTCCACCGAACGGGCTGATAAAGTCATTGCTTTGAGTGGTGTCTAATTTTACGGCGAAACTGTTTGGTCGGCGAGGACGTTTATAGCCGCCATCATCAAAGGGATTGCCCCAGGCACGTAAATAGCTGGTCTGGACTGAAAGCTGTGCACCTTGAGCATCAACAATCTCAATACTGACAGGTTTGCCCGGAATGCTGGCACGACCAATTGCGGTAATTCCGCTGCCTTGCGGAATGGTCACGGTAATGGTTTCGGCTTGCGCACTGACAGCCATGTTTTGTGCAGAGGCTGGCATATAATCGCCAGCACCATTTGGATTCACCAATGTGGTTTTGCGTTTATAGTCCGTCCAGGAGTCGCTGGCATACGTACGCATAAAAGTCAAAGCATCACTATTTTTCGACAGCCCGCTGTAATTCACGCCTGGACGCCAGAGATCTGCCAATAACACCAAAGCTTTTAGAATCTGATTATTATTTTTTGTGCTGAATGCAGTGATTCCCTGTGCATTTAAATTTTGTAAATTGATAGAAGCTTTATTGATGGTTTGAATCAACGAATTATTGGCATTTAAATCACCTAGACGTGCTGCACTTGGTGACTTGAAATATTCCAGCATTTGGATCGTACTATCGATGTCATTCACTTTATTCCATTTATCCGTGATGGAACGTCCTGAAGACATGAGTAAAGTATCTTGGCCACGCCAGTAATTATTATTGGTCTCAATCTTCAATGCCAAAAAGATTTTTTCCATCGGTGTAGTGACGTTATAACCCATTGCCTGGAAATATATTGGCTTACCAGCCTCCAGATATTCCTGAATCAAGCTGGATTCAAAATTATTGGCGCCGATATTACTGCCTAAAATCATCAGGTCAGCATCTTTCCAGCAGGTATTGGTTTGATCCAGTACATTACATTGTAGAAAGGTAACTTTAACCCCTAAATGCTGGGCAAAATAATTTTCTATTATGCTCAGGTTGGTTTGTGCCAGGCCATTCACGGTAAGTTTAAGTTCTTGTTTAGGCTGTGCTTGTGTTTTCCCCGTCAATAGCCAGCGAAAACCATTATTAAGCACGGGTGCAAAATCTATCACGTCAGGACTATTCGCTGAGATCCCCCCAAGCATATTCTGGCCAAAAGCCAGCGCACGGCCTTTACCGATTTGTGATGCGACTCCCAGACCACAACCCTTATTCGCCTGCTGACTTAAATTCCAGCCGCAGGCTTGATCTGAAACTGCGATTGGCAAAGCTGCACTTAAATCATAAGGATAAAGATTAATTGAAGCAGTTGGCGTAAATTGCAGTTTAGGTTGCAAAACTTTGCCATTTGAACTGGTATAGAGTGAGGTAATTAAACCCTTTTGCCATGTTTGTTGTTGCTTGGCGAGCTGTAAGGCCCAGTCTAGTAGTGCAGTTGAATCCTGCTCAGTTAAAGGTATCGCGTCACCTGTACTCAATGCCTGATCAATCCGATTGGTTGCAGGTGGGAGAGGTGTTACAGGTAAACTATTATCTGGTACTTCTTTAGGCGCTGAGGCTGATTCTTCACTACCAGCTCCACCACAGGCAATCAGACTGATCGATAGCGATAAGGTCAGTAAGGCTGTTCTCAACCTCAAATAATTTCTTTCCACAATTTTCCCCAAGGTATAACCAAAAAGACGACATTATTTTTAAAGTTGTCGTAAATATCAGATGAGAATTATAGAAGTAAGTAGTGATAAAATAGAACTAATATTTAGTTTAAGTGTATGTTTTTTAATGATAAATAATTATTGAAAATAATTTTAAATGTGATGCGGATTGAGTTAATTTTTATTTGTTTTAATTAGGCCGCAGTTTAAAAATAGCCTCGACCCGAGCTGAAATTTCATGTTCTATCAGTTTTGACTTCAAACTTGAGCAGGGCCAGCGCAATTCTTTCTACATGTTGATAAGCAGGTTGCTCTAACTCTTCACCAAAAATATCCGGATCAATTTCCTCATAAGACCAGTCAATATTTTGATGCTGCTTCATCAAAGCTTCCAGATGCTGCAAGAAGCGATTGCCATCCTGACAAATAGTGACGCCAGTGTATAAAAATAGACGTCCATCTGGACTGAGTCGCTGTAAACCCTGTTTGATAATCTTAAAAGACAATTCATTGCCATCCAGTTCATTGCCTCCATGACGGTATTGCCGTTGATCTGGATCAATTAAATAAGGGGGATTGGCAAAAATCAGGTCGAACTGGCCTTCAAGATCAGAAAATAAATTACTCTGCACAGGATGAATCGTATCAAAACCTGAAAAATTGATATTAATCTGGCTATAGAGAAGAGCTTTCGGATTCAGATCTGCGACAAAGATTTTCTCATGATCTGGAAAATGTTTAGCCATATGAATTGCAGCAGCAGAAGCGCCACAGCATATTTCAGCCGCCCGTTTAAAAGAATTGGCTTGGCAAGATAAATACTGCTTTAAATGATAGGCAAAGCGGTAAGTATCAGGACCAAAAAAAACAGCGTCCTGTTGGGTCGTAGGAAAGGCTGAGTGAATAAATAATTTGTCTTCGAGTGAAGCGACTCTGATCAGACTTTTATATGCATTATTCTTAACTTCTAGAAGCTGATGTTCTAATAATAATGAAAAAAGAACAGGATCAAGATCGGTAATTGTAAATTCCAGATTCCAGCCAAAGATATCCTGTAGGGTTTTCTGTTTATTTTTTTCGCTTCTTTTACGATCCAGAATCCGTTGATGAGAAAGTGGGGTAATGGCGGTAAACTGATATTGCTGTTGTTTTAAAAAGTCTAATAAAAAGTGCAGAGCTTGTTGCTGGCTATTTTGAATTTCTAAAATCTGGTTCATTAGATGTGCTCTTCGGTTTATTCAGAATAAATGAAAAGGTGCATACACCTGTTTAATCTATACAAGATAATGACCAGAACAGCCATTCGCTATATTGATTCAATCAAAATGGATCAGCTCAATCTTCGCCCAAAATTTACTGTTGTTCGGTAAAAAACTGATGTGAATTGGTTTAATTTGTATAGCGGTATTTTGAAGTTCAAATCCTTATAAAGAATGAATCACTTTTATTTTTATATGTTTTCTATAAAAATGCCGACTGATCAAAATGATAAGTCGGCATAGACTGAATATAAATAGAAGTTTTAATGAGCAGCTTTTGGTAAATCAAACCAGATCACTTGAGCATCTTCAATTGCTTTAATTTCTGCATCATCCATAAAGGCAATCGCACCACCAGCTTCAACTGTATATTCTGCAATTTGTACTGAGCCAGAAATCACATGTACATAATTGATATGCTGAGTCGCTTTGATGTCCAGACTTTGGCCTTGATGGATCACGGCTGTTTTGACTTCTGCATTTTGACGAATGTGCATGGGTGCATTGTCATTCGGTCCACAGATTAAATGCCATTGATTCGGTTGTTCTTTGGCATCCAGACGAATTTGCTGATAATTCGGCTGAGCATCACGTTCATTCGGAATGATCCAGATTTGCAGGAGATGTACCTGTTCATCACCCTGGTTCATTTCACTATGACGTACACCGGTTCCGGCACTCATCAATTGCCATTCACCTGCTGCAATACCGCCATGATTGCCCATACTGTCCTGATGAGTAATCGTACCTTTCAATACACAGGTCAGGATTTCCATATTGTCATGCGGATGGGTACCAAAGCCCTGATGTGCATCAATCAGGTCGTCATTAATGACACGTAAAGCACTCACGCCCATATAGTTCGGATTGTACCAGTTGCCAAATGAGAAGCTGTGTCTAGATTCCAGCCAGCCCATTTTTACATGACCACGATTTTCACTTGGATGTAGAAAAGCTTTCATGGGTTTATCTCACTTTAATTTTTAACTTGAGATCATCATACCGTTGTTTTAATTCTTAAAAAATCATAAACAGGCGACAGATCATTGCATTTTTGCAACGATACAAAAAGGATGTAAGTACAAAAAAGCCCACTCGAAAGTGGGCTTAAGCATTTAAATAAAGATTATTCAAGGAAACGGACAGTTACACCTGATTTCACTTTACGGCCTAAATCATTCGCATCCCAGTTGGTCAGACGGATACAACCGTGTGATGCAGTTTTAGAGATTGCCGATGGATTCGGTGTACCGTGAATACCAAATGATTTTTTGCTTAAACCGATCCAGATATTACCTACAGGACCGTTTGGACCAGGTGGTAAAGAAAGTGGTTTCTTGTTATTGCCTTGAACAAAGTTAGATGGCGAGTAGCTATACCATGGGTTTTTCGCTACGCCAGTCACCTTATAAGTTCCTGTTGGCGATGGAGTACTTGAACTACCAATCGTTGCCGGGAAAGAAGCGATCATCTGGTTGCGGCTATTGAACAGATAAAGCTGCTTGGCGCCTTTATGCGCCACAATCAAATGAATATCTTCAGGAACTTCATTGCGGATATTGGCAACAATCAGCTTTTCCCCAGCTTTCTTAAAGGTAGCTTTTGGATTTAACTTTTTCAAAAAGCCTTCATCCATATGGAATTTTTCACCCAGCATTTCAGTTACGCGAGTGTAATACAAACCTTTCATTTTTGCCTGTAAGGCATAGTCAGAAGGAATAGACTCGGCATAAGGACCTTTTAGGTCTTCTTCAGTGATGGTGTATTCCACAAAAGCAGGCTTAGAACCCTGTTTAGCCAATAGGGCATCCCAAGTTTCCTGAGTTAACGTACCTGTTGGTTTAATACCATTCATTTGCTGGAAAGATGCGATCGCTTTCAACGTATTTTTACCGCTAGTACCGTCAATCGCACCTGGAGAAGCATGGGCATTATTCAACATGACATGCGCACGTGCATACACCGGAAATTGGCCCTTACCAATATCTTCATACCAGCTTGCATTATTAAGGCCATCTAAAGTCCAAGATGCTTTCGCAGCAGCAGAATTCGTCGGTACTTTAGTCTTGGTTGAAGCAGCACCGATATCGGCCGTCTGGTCTTCAGTATTTTGTAATAAATCTAATGCTTCAGAAGCTTTCTTCAGATCTTGTTGTTCTTGAGCACTAATTCGAGTTTCTGCTTGTGCTGCCGAAGCTTCAGTCGCTAAAGGATCAATCGGATCCTGTACCGCAACATCAGTGACAACTTGGGGATTTAATGGTTGTTCAGCAGTAGACGCAGCGAAAACAGTACCTGCGAAAATGCAACCTAGACTCACAGCGAGCATTGTGCGAACGAACATGTAACTCAACCTTAAAAATATTTCGTTAACTATGTGAAAAAACACTATAAGTATTACAGAAAAAATGTGGAGATGCAGTAGTTCTTTTGTGTAATTCCTCACATTTGATCACTTAACATGATCGGTTTTTAAAGTCATGAGAAGTTATTCAAAATGCAGTCATTTTGTTATGATGTGGGCAATATCAAAGATAGATAGGAAAGTGAATGACGACCTTAAAAAATGATCGTTTTCTGCGCGCATTGTTACGTGAACCTGTAGATACTACCCCTGTATGGATGATGCGTCAGGCAGGCCGTTATTTACCAGAATATCGAGAAACACGTGCCAAAGCAGGGGATTTCCTTTCTCTTTGCAAAAATACTGACTTTGCCTGTGAAGTGACTTTGCAGCCTTTACGCCGTTATGAGCTGGATGCGGCCATTTTATTTTCGGACATTCTGACTGTTCCGGATGCTTTAGGTCTGGGTCTTTATTTTGAAGCAGGTGAAGGTCCGAAATTCCACAAAACTGTGCGGACTGAACAGGATGTGGCTAATTTACCCAAATTTAATGCCAAGTCTGACCTTGATTATGTAATGAATGCAGTATCGACTATTCGTTCAGCTTTGGGTGGACAAGTACCATTGATCGGCTTCTCCGGCAGCCCGTGGACCTTGGCAACGTATATGGTTGAAGGGGGTTCGAGCAAAGACTTCCGCTTCACTAAAAACATGATGTACGCACAGCCAGAAGTTCTGCATGCTTTATTAGAGCGTTTAGCAGATGCCGTGACTGAATATCTGAATGCACAGATTGATGCCGGTGCTCAGGCAGTGCAGATCTTTGATAGCTGGGGCGGAGCACTTGCTCATCGTGAATATATTGAATTTTCACTTAATTATATGCAAAAAATCGTGGCAGGTTTGCAGCGTGAAAAAGATGGCCGCAAGATTCCAGTGATTCTGTTTACTAAAGGTGGTGGTCAATGGCTAGAGCCAATGGTTGCGACCGGTGCAGATGCTTTTGGTCTGGACTGGACCACACCGCTCAATGTTGCACGCCAGACTGTTGTAGGTCGTGCTGCGTTACAAGGTAACCTGGATCCGGCGACTTTATATGGCACTCCGGACGCGATTGCTAAAGCGACCAAGTTGATGCTGGATGATGCCTATGCCAATGGTGAAACAACCGGTTATGTAGCCAACTTAGGTCATGGCATTACCCAGTGGGTGGATCCAGCCAATCCTAAAGTATTTATTGATACCGTACATGAGTACAGCGCTAAATATCTTTAGGATGTAAACCTTGATCGACTTTTTTAAATCAGGGTTTGAATTTACCTATAAGGCAGCTTCGGCTGCCTTATTTGGGATTCTGCTCCTGCTTGCTTTTGCACAAACTGCATCAATGGGTAGTGAACTTTTTTACGGTTTCTACCGCTATGACTATCTATTATTTTTCGCTTTACTGATTCAGGTAGTATTGCTCTATACCAAACTAGAATCCTGGGCCGAAGCCAAAGTAATTGCCTTATTCCATATCATGGCGATGGTCATGGAAATTTTCCTGACCCATCCGGCAATTGCATCCTGGCAATATCCACAACCTGCAATTTTTAAAATACTGACTGTGCCTTTATTTGCTGGCTTTATGTATTCAGCTGTCGGCAGTTTTTTTGCACGTTCCTTACGCTTATACCAAGTCTCATTTGAAAAATTGCCGCGCTTTAGCCATATGCTGGCTTTGGCAGTACTGTCCTACATCAACTTTATGAGTAAATTCTTCATTCCGGACTATCGCTTGCTGTTATTTGTCTGGAGTGTAGTGATGTTCTGGAAAACCAGAATTCGGTTTCAGTTGAATCAGCACGCTTTTCAGCTACCGATGTTGCCTGTCTTGTTGATCTTGGCGTTTATTATCTGGGTGGCAGAGAATATCAGTACCTTTTATCAGATCTGGTTATATCCAAGCCAGGTAGAAAAATGGCATATGGTCGGTTGGGGCAAACTCGGTTCCTGGTATTTACTTTTATTGCTCAGTCTGGTGCTGGTATTAAAGATTTTAGGACAGCGTAATTCTCAAGGTAACTGGAGCCTAAAAACCCGGTAAAACTATTCTGTTTATCCTTATGTAAATCACACAGTTTTTTCATTGCGCCAAATTAGACTTCCCGCTACTCTTCTGAATGTGTAATGAAGATTACATCATTAGCGTAATAACAAAAGATGCATGAGAATAACCGGAGAATAAGTATGTTAAAAAAGATTATGCTCGCTGTGGTATTGGCAACGGGTTCTGGTATGGCGATGGCGGATAGAGATGTAGGTTGTGGTATTGGTAGCCAGGTATGGGCAGGCCAGTCAGGCATTATTCCTAAGCTGCTTGCAGGTACAACAAACGTGCTATTCACTAACCAGTGGCTAGGTATTACTTTCGGTACTTTAGGATGTAGCCAGGGCGGTACAGTAACGGCTCAAGTCGTGACTTTCACCAATGAAAATGCTGAAGCATTGGCACGTGATATGGCCGTAGGTGAAGGTGAAAGCCTGAACGTACTGGCTGAACTGCTAAATATCAAGGCAGAAGACAAAGCACGTTTCTTCACTGTATCCAAGCAGAATTTCTCTGAAATCTATTCAGAAGAAAACCAAAATACTTTACAAGTGTTAAGTACTCTACAAACAGTCATGGCTAAAGATGAAGTATTAAAAGCTTATATCTAAGTATCGCTGTAAAAACCCTGCTGTCCTGGCAGGGTTTTCTTGTAAATAAAAATTGAAAAGAACCGTAGACTGAATGAAATATGCTTTTTTGCTCTCAGCTTTGCTGTGGAGTCCCCTGAGTTTTGCGTCCGAAATTTCTCCAGATATTCAAGCTTATCTAGAACAAGCCACACAAAAAAAATTGCACCAGACCGCGACCTGGCAACGTTTGATGTATGCCAATGCTGAAGGAAAAAGTGAAGTCAGTTATGCTGGCTATTTTCTGGCAAAGCAGGGCAAGACAGATCTGCAGCTTGAATTAAAGCAAAATATACAGGCATTGTTTGAGCCCGCAGAACCCAATCAATCTGTACGATGTAAATTCCCGGCACGTAGTCAGTGGTTAATGCAACAGCTGAATATTTCTGAACAGCAATTGCCTGAAGCGAGTTGCCCGGATTTTGAGCGCTGGATGAATGAAGTTAAGCCTTATCAGGCGACCCTGATTTATGCCACCGATTATATGGGCAATCCCAGCTCCATGTTTGGTCATACTTTGCTGCGTCTGGATCCCAAAGACCAGCAGCAACTGAATCTGGTGTCTTATGCGGTCAATTATGCAGCCACAGTCGACAGCAATGATAACTGGTCCTTTGCCTGGAAAGGGCTGACCGGCCAATATCCGGGTGAATATTCCTTGATGCCTTATTACCGAAAAGTCAAGGAATATGGTGACTTTGAAAGCCGTGATTTATGGGAATATGAACTTAATCTGACGCCTGAAGAAACCGGATTTTTGGTGAAGCATCTCTGGGAAATGCAACAGGTAAGTTTCCCTTATTATTTCATTAATGATAACTGTGCCTATCGTCTATTAGGGCTTTTTGATCTGGTGCGTCCTGAACTGAACTTGCAGCAGCAATTCGATACCGCCGCAATTCCAGTCGAAACCTTAAAAGTAGTGGAACAGCAGGGACTGATCAGGAAGAAGACTTACCGTCCGGCCCTGGAAACTCAATTGCTGGCTCAAGCCCAGCAACATGGCGAATCCTTGGCAAAAACTGCACATCAGGTAGGGTATGCAGAAACCTCTGAAATGGAAGCCATGTTGCAAAATTATCCGGCTGAAGATCAGGCCAAGATTCTGGAAATGGCCTACGACCATTTATATCTGGATTTTCTTCGTCAAGAAGTAGATGAATCTTTTGCCCAGCCACGCTTTCGCAAATTATTGGGCCTAAGAAGTCAGTTGGCGATAGACAAACAGCGTCAGCAGCCAGAGCGTCCAAAAATAGATCCGGTTCAAAGCCATCATGCCCGAAATATCGTTCTTGAAACTGGGCAAGTACAGGGTGAGACTTTTGTGCAGCTTGGTCATCGTCAGGCTTATCATGACCTTATGGATCCGCAAGGCGGGCTGCGTACAGGAACCCAATTATTATTCCTGGATGGTGCATTGCAATACCGTGATGACCGCGTGAAGCTGGAGCACCTGGATCTGCTTACAGTGAATTCCTATAACCCGATCAATGCGTTTAAAGCGCCGTTATCTTGGGGTTTTAGTTTGGGCTGGAAACAGGAAGCACTGGATCAGCATGGCCAGTTTAGTACCGAGCAACAGCATGGTGTAGCCAATTTTCAGGTTCAGGGTGGCTATAGCTGGGCAAATGAAGCACGTGAACATCTCTGCTATGTGCAATTACAAAATCATGTGCAGGCCGGAAAAGCGCTAGACAAAGGATGGCGTATCGGTATGGGGCCAATGGTGGGTTGCCAGAATATCTGGACGGATCAGATCAATAGTCTGGTACAGGTGGAATTGCCATATTGGGAAGACTCTCATCAGTGGCAGCTAAAGTTGAAAAGCCAGCTGCAATATGCATGGAATACACAAAATGCCATTCGGGCGGGTTGGGAATATCAGCAACAGGAATCGAAAGACTGGGAAAAATGGAGTCTGGGCTTAGTCCATTATTTTTAATTTAGCTAACATAACCTCGAATATAGAGTAAATGAAGTTTATAGATCAAATGACTTATATTTGAATGTTTAAAATAAATTCATGTTCGGAGACTTCTACCGATATTATCAAAGATTGTATTCAATAATTGGGTTAAAATGCCTGAATATTATTGTATTTATCACATAATATCACTGCGAATCGCAAAGTATCGGGAAAAGTTATATGAATAATGAGTGTATGGCTATGCTGGCGGAACAGTGGGAGCAGATCTGTCAAAATTATTCATCGGATGATTTGCTACACGCATTTCAGTTTATTCAAGACCACTCTTTGGTACTGGTAGAAGAATTCTATAAAAATATGCTTCTGGAAAAAGAAGCATCTCAATATTTTACTGATGAGCTGATTCAGCAGCGTTTACGAGATACTTTACATCAATGGCTTTCAGAAAGTTTTAGTGTGGCGCTGAATAAGCGTTATGCAGAGGCCGTGCAAAAACAGAATATCGTTGGACATGTGCATGCACGCGTCGGGATTCCATCCTGGCTGATTATGCGTGGTGTTCGAGAAATTCAGCGCAAAATGTTTGAATTGCTAAGTTTAAATCCGCAGCCAAACATGCTCACTACCTGTAGTTATATTGTACAAATCATGGGGTTTGCCACTGAAATTATGTGTCGTTCCTATGAGGCGAAATCAGTTCAGAATCAGGAAATGAAGCACAGTTACCGGGTATTTTCTGCAATGCAGGATGTCGCGGTACAAAAAGATAAGCAGCGCAGTTCATTGCTGGATTGGGAAAATGAACTGATGTTCAAGGTCTTTTCTGGCACTACAGGCATTAGACATCAAATGCTGTCCAAGTCAGAATTTGGCTTATGGTTTATTCATAAGGCGTCTTATGCTTTTACCGGTTCTGATCAGGTCGATTTAATTATCGAGCAAATTTATCAGATCGATACGCTAAATCAGGCAGTACTGGAATGTACTGAAAAAGATCAGATGCTGAATCTGATTCAAAGTATTCGTGACTTAAACCGTGAAATACAGCACCTGATCGATCAATTATTTCAGGTTGCAGATTATATCGAATCTGGAAATGACTCGTTAACCCAGTTATTGAATCGCCGTTATTTAAATACCATTATTTCACGTGAAATTAACTTTTCTCGTGATAACCAGACACCATTATCCTTGCTAGCGATTGATGCCGATTTCTTCAAAGCCATTAATGATAAATATGGTCATGCAGCCGGCGATCTGGCCTTAAAATTTATTGCTGATGCCCTACAGAAATACATTCAGGGTAGTGACTATGCATTCCGTGTCGGTGGTGAGGAATTCCTGCTGCTGCTGGTCGATTCCGATGAAAGACGCGCGCTGAACATTGCTGAAAATATCCGTAAATATGTAGAGCATGGCTTGATCAATACGGCTCAAGGACAGCAATTCAGACTCACAGTTAGTATTGGCTGTGCGTTATTTGATGGTCATCCGGATTACCAAAGATTTCTGGATGCTGCAGATGCTGCATTGTATATGGCTAAAAATACGGGGCGTAACCGGGTCTATCTGGCGCAACCTTCTCAAATTCAGGGCGCACAAAAAGCGTCTGTCTAATTTAAAATTTGCTGCTGAATCGCAGCCTGAAATTGCTGTTTTTGCCGCACATATTCGGGATGGATTTTGGCTTCATCCCATTTTTGTTTAAATATTTTGGCTGCAGCAGCTTTAACCGGATCTTCAGAACTGCGCGGCAATTCCTCACGCCCATGTGCACCGCTTAAGCCTTTTTTATCATCTGGAACTGGACCATCATATTTTTTGCCGCCTTTGTGATTGGCATAACGCCGGGCGCGGGTATAACCCATTTGTAAAAACTTGCGTGCCATATCGGCCCCGACAAAATCTTCCTGTTTTAAATATTCCAGAAATAGAGCATAAATTTTTTCACTACTGACTTGGGCTTTTTCAGCATCTGCAAAACGCCAGTGGGGCAGGATTTCCGACTTATAAGGTTCTACTAAAAGCACGCCTTGCTCACCGCGTCCAATCCGGTATAAGTCCGGACGTTTACGGAAATCAATTTTCTTAAAATCCAGACTATAGTCAAAACTATTTGAATGAACACGTGAAGGGCGTTTAGGCGGATCAGGCTGCTTTTTACTCATGGCTGTTTCCAGAATTTATATACTTGGATCATGCAGACTTCTAAACAAAAGGTCTGTATTTAAACATGGCAGGAAATGTAGTCAGGAAATTAATTATGCAGCATCAATCTGTTTATTTTTTAAAGGAAGGAAACTAGGGTGTGTTGACACTTTTAGCTTAAAAAATAGCGAAGTAGTAAAATCAAATCGCCAAACCCAATTTTACTATTCGCTATGCCTCGTACCATGCTGACAGATCAACACTGGCAAAAGTTGAAAACTATTTTGCGTAATTTATCTATTCATCACAACTCAAATTTACGTAATTTTATTGAAGCTATTCTCTATAGAATTAGAATAGGCTGTCCGTGGCGAGATATTCCTTCCTATCTCGGTCAATCAAACTCTATTTTCAAACGTTTTAATCGTTGGTCAAGCAGTGGTAAGTTGCTTAGATTATTCAAATTATTAGCATCATGCCCCGATATGGAGTGGATTTTTATTGATGGCTCTCACGTACGTGCTCATCAACATTCTGCCGGTATAGCGAATCAATCCATTTCTAAAAGTGTAGGAGGAAACTCCTCAAAAATACATTTGATTGTTGATGCAAATGGCAATCCTGTTGATTTCATGATTACCGATGGAACCACACATGACGTCAAAGTTGCACCTGATTTAATATCAACATTAGACTTAAAAGAGACAAAAGTGGTCTGCGCAGATAAAGGCTATGATTCAGAACCACTGCGTGAACAGATCAGAAAAACAGGGACAAAAGCGAATATACCAAAGAAAATAAATAGCCAATCGAACAATGATCATATGGACTGGTATTTATATAAAATCAGGCATTTAGTTGAAAATATGTTTTGTAGATTAAAGCAATTTAGAGGAATAGCTACTCGATATGACAAGCTCAAAAGAAATTATCAAAGTTCTGTTGCCTTAGCCTGTATATTTTTATGGCTACCTTTATAGGTTTAATTATGAACAGTAAATGTCAACAGACCCTAAGTTAATAAGATAAATTTTTGAAAAGAATGTAGGAATTAAATTTTAAGAAATTGAGTGAATACGTAGAAAAGTTAAGGAATTGATCGCAAAATTCCTTAACTGATGAAGATATTAAACTCGTACTTATGTTTTAACTTTCTACCACGACATAATATTTTTTAACGGCTTTAACCACTTCAAAAGTGCCAACAAAACCGGGTGGAATAATGCCAGCTTCACCTGCCTTGATTTCAACAAAGGATTGTCCTTGAGCATCATGTAAACGGACGATCCCTTCGATTATCTGAAAGAATTCCTGTTTATTTTCAGCGAATACGATATTCCAGGCACCCACTTCACATTGCCAGATCCCGCAATCCATATTGGGATGTTGATAGGCACTCTGGGTCAAGCGTTTAGGATTACCTTTAACCAGCCGGTCTGGACGTGGATAATCGATACTTTCTTCAGCCTGACCTAAACCTCGACCCGCAATCCAAATAGATGACATTTTCATAACCTCATCGTGTAAAAAAGCCCCAATATCAATTGAGGCTTTCATTTATGAATCTATATTAATAACTTTCTGGTACAGCGCCTAAAAACTCACGGCGGACTTCTTTATCTGTTTTAAAGTCACCGATAAATGACACCGTACGCGTTGTTGATTCCTGTTTGCTAACACCACGCATCATCATACACATATGTGCTGAATCAATCATCACGGCTACACCACGTGCATTGGTGACTTCAGCAACCGCTTCTGCGATTTGCTGGGTCAGATTTTCTTGGATCTGCAAACGACGGGCAAACATTTCAGTAATACGTGCAAATTTAGACAGCCCCAATACTTTGCCTTCAGGTAAATAGGCAATATGTACACGACCATAAAATGGCAATAAATGGTGTTCGCAGAGTGAATAAAATTCGATATTTTTCACTAAAACCATTTCACGGTTATCTGATGGAAAAACCGCACTATTGGTCACTTCTTCCAGAGTCTGGCTATACCCTGAGGTTAAATACGAAAACGCTTTCGCAGCACGCACGGGCGTATCTTTGAGACCAGGGCGATTGAGATCTTCACCAACGGCAGTAAGAATGTTTGCGTAAGATTGCTGCATAGTCATATGACGTATTCACTTAAACTGAGAATGAACAAGGACGGCATTGTAGCAGAAATCTTTTACAATGCCTTGTTTTGGGGGTAAATCCGCTTACTGTTTAAACTTTGGATTTTTTTCTGCACGTTTTAGCAAAACTAAAACTGCACCAGTGCCACCCTGTTTTTCAGGAGCACTGACAAAGGCCAGAACATCACGGTGCTGACGTAGCCAGCCGTTGACATAAGTTTTTAAGATTGCTTCTGGCCCTTTGCCATGTACAATCTTGATCACGTTCTGGTTTTCATCTTTGGCGATCTGGATAATCTGAAGCACAGCCTGACGTGCTTCTTCTACCGTACAACCATGCAGGTCGACAGCTTCAAACCAGCGCAGATTTCCCGCTTTCAGATCTTCAAAAACCTTATGCTGTAACGTCGCAATGCGGTAGCTTAAGCTCGCCTGACTGCCAACCGGATTGAGCATAGCTTGAGTATCAGACAGAACAGTTTCATCGGTATGCATTGGACCTTCGGCAGCGGCACGCTTGGCCAAGGTTTGTGCATCGACTTTTTTCTTGGGAGATTTTTCAATTTTCGCAATATTGCCGGCATCAATTTTTTGTACGCCTTGCATCTGTTTGCGAAATAGATCGAGGTCTTCCGCCTGTTCCTGCTCCGCTGTTTTCACGACAGGGGCAACAGGTTCAGCCTTAGGCTGAGGATAACTAATTTGCTTTTTAAGATCTTTCAGTAAATTGTACTGATCTTTAGAAAGCGAAGAATCGTGTTTGCTCATAATCTGGAAACGGGGGAGATACTGAATTCTATTAAATTATAGTCTTAAATCACTGAAAGGAGAAATGAATTGCACTAAATACAACATATCCTAAACCCAGCTTTAATTTCTGGGTGGTTTTCTAATATTGTATAGCTTGATGAACCTTAAATAGAAAATAATTCATGAATATTCTCCTTTTATTATTTTAACAGTTGCCTCGATGGAACATCTCTCTTTAAATATAAATCAATCAAACCTGGAAAATTAAAAATGAGTTATTCAGGCAGTTGTTTGTGTGGCAATGTCCAGTTCAAAATAAATACGAATATTCAGACCATGTATCATTGTCACTGCAGTTTATGTCGTAAACAGAGTGGTACGGCCGCGAATGCAGCAACTTTAGTTCATCAGCAATATTTTGAATGGACCTCAGGACACGCTTCAATTTCCTGTTATCAAAAAGAGACCGGATTTCGTTCTCATTTTTGTCAACACTGTGGCTCGCCTGTACCGAATCATGTAGGTACAATTGCATTGATCTGGGTTCCTTTAGGGCTTCTGGATCAAGTACCTAAAATTCAGCACAGACTGAATTTTTGTCTGAACTCTAAAGTAGATTGGGCAGATGAAATCAAGGCGGATGAGTACTATTCTGAACTGCCAGAATTTGAAAAATTAATCTCTTATTTTGATCATTCAACTCAGTATTAAATGAATTAGTTAATAGAAAAAAAAGCCCCATGCTGAGCTGGGGCTTTTTTATACTTAATATTTTAAACTGATTCAGGCTCACCGAATAAATCACGGAAAGCATGATCCGGGCGTGGCTGTTTCATGAAACTTTCACCGACCAGGAAAGCATGAATATCATGTTCTTGCATCATCGCAACATCAGCAGGGGTCGCAATACCGCTTTCAGTGACCAGCAGGCGTGAAGGATCCAGTAGTTTTTTCAGACGTAATGATGTATTCAGGTCGACATCAAAAGTTTTTAAATTACGGTTATTCACACCCAGCAGACAACGATCAGAAAGTTTTAAAGCACGCCCTAATTCTTCTTCATCATGCACTTCAACCAGTACATCCAGATTATGCTCAAACGCAGTTTTAGACATTTCCTCTAACTGCTGATCAGAAAGACAGGCCACGATCAGCAAAATACAGTCTGCATGCAGGGCACGCGCTTCAATCACGCCATAAGGATCGATCAGGAAATCTTTACGCAGCGCAGGCAAATCACAGTGTGAACGGGCAATCTGAATATATTCATCAGCACCCTGGAAAAAATCCACGTCAGTTAGTACAGATAAACAGGCAGCGCCGGCATCCTGATATTGCGCCGCAATTTCTGCAGGATTGAAGTTTTCACGAATCACGCCTTTGGACGGAGAAGCCTTTTTAATTTCAGCGATTACACCCGGACGTTTAGATATTAAAGATTGAGCAAAACCACGTACAGGTGTCGCGCCTTGAGCTAACTCTTCTATATCCTTATAGCTTTTCTGCTTAAGACGGAGAGCGAACTCTTCTTTCTTACGATCAACAATTTTACCCAAAATTGTATTTGCAATATCAACCATGATTCAAATTCCTGACCGTATTAAGCTTCGTATTGTTTGATGGTTTTGGTGAATTCAGAGAGCACGCTCATTTTTTCCAGCGCCTGGCCACCATAAATAATGTCGTGTGCCAGTGCCACACCTTGTTTATAGCTTGAAGTCAGGCCTGATACATAAATACCTGCGCCGGCATTTAGAGCAATCATATTGGCAGCCTTATGACCGATCTCAGATTTCTTCTTGCCTAAGGCATCTTTAATCAGAGCCAGACTTTCTGCTGAGCTTTCAATAATTAAACCAGTTAAGGTTTGTGATTCAATATCGACCTGTTCAGGAATGATTTCCCATTCAGTGATTTCACCGTTTTTCAGCTCAGCCACATGGGTAGAAGAAGCCAGACTGATTTCATCTAAACCATCACGTGAATGTACGACCATCACATGTTCAGCACCGAGCTGTTTCATCACTTCTGCAATTGGACGGCAAAATTCATTAGAAAATACGCCGATGACCAAACGTTTTACACCGGCCGGATTCGTAAGCGGGCCGAGCAGGTTGAAAATACTACGAATACCCAGTTCTTTACGTGGACCAATCGCATATTTCATGGCTTTGTGATGGTTAGGCGCGAACAGGAAGCCAACCCCAATATCACGGATACAGCGTTCGGTTTGCTGCATATTCAAATCAAGATTAATGCCTGCCTGTTCCAGTAGGTCAGAAGAGCCTGATTTGGTAGAAACACCACGGTTACCATGTTTGGCAATGGTTGCACCAGCTGCTGCAATTACAAAGGCTGAAGCGGTAGATACATTAAACAGGTTTTGTCCATCACCGCCTGTACCGACGATATCCACCAGATGAGGGACATCACTGACATCGATTTTGGTTGCGAGTTCACGCATGACACGTGCTGCAGCGGTAATCTCGTCAATACTTTCACCTTTCAGGCGTAGACCCATGAGCAGAGCACCAATCTGGGCATCGGTTGCTTCGCCAGACATAATGGTGTGCATCACGTCTTCCATTTGTTCCTGAGTCAGGTGAATGTTTTTAGTAATATTGCTTAAAGCTTGTTGAATATTCATGACTTGCGTTTTACCCATTATGCGTAAATTTCAAGAAAGTTTTTAAATATCTGATGACCATGCTGGCTCAGGATTGATTCCGGATGGAACTGCACACCTTCAATCGGTAGTGTCTTATGTTTAACCCCCATGATCTCTTCCATAGAGCCATCTTCTTCATTGGTCCAGCAGGTCACTTCCAGGCATTCTGGCAAAGTGGCCTGATCAATCACCAGCGAGTGGTAACGCGTCGCAGAAAAAGGATTTGGCAGATTGCTGAAAATACCTTTATCACTGTGATACATATCAGACAAACGCCCATGCATGACGCGTTTGGCACGAATAATATCGCCACCAAAAGCCTGACCAATACTTTGATGCCCCAGACAAACACCGAGCAGGGGAATCTTGCCACCAAAATGCTGAATGGCAGGAATCGAAATTCCAGCTTCACTTGGCGAACATGGACCAGGGCCAATCACCAGATACTTGGGTTGCCATCGCTCAATATCCTCCAATGTCACGGCATCATTGCGGACTACTTTTACTTCTTGATTCAGTTCGCCAAAATACTGGACGATGTTATAAGTAAAGGAGTCATAGTTGTCGATCATTAGAAGCATGAGCTTAACCTATTGAAATTATTGCACTTAACTGTGCTAAAGTGATCCAGATTGAGCTTTATCGGGACTTGTTGCAAGTCTAGGGAATACACGACTAAATCGTTGATTTCATTGTGTGAAAATAAAGCACCCCTCATCATAGCAAAAAATAGCCACATCGGGCGCAATAATTTTTCAATTTTCAGGCTGGTGATTAGCTCACAGCCTTTTAGGCATTTTAAATGTGCGTATAAGTAATTAACTGACGAAAAGTAAGTTTAAATAAATATTGCAGTTATTATTTTTTTAAATTAAAAATAGGGTCTGTTGACATTTACTGTTCATAATTAAACCTATAAAGGTAGCCATAAAAATATACAGGCTAAGGCAACAGAACTTTGATGATTTCTTTTGAGCTTGTCATATCGAGTAGCTATTCCTCTAAATTGCTTTAATCTACAAAACATATTTTCAACTAAATGCCTGATTTTATATAAATACCAGTCCATATGATCATTGTTCGATTGGCTATTTATTTTCTTTGGTATATTCGCTTTTGTCCCTGTTTTTCTGACCTGTTCACGCAGTGGTTCTGAATCATAGCCTTTATCTGCGCAGACCACTTTTGTCTCTTTTAAGTCTAATGTTGATATTAAATCAGGTGCAACTTTGACGTCATGTGTGGTTCCATCGGTAATCATGAAATCAACAGGATTGCCATTTGCATCAACAATCAAATGTATTTTTGAGGAGTTTCCTCCTACACTTTTAGAAATGGATTGATTCGCTATACCGGCAGAATGTTGATGAGCACGTACGTGAGAGCCATCAATAAAAATCCACTCCATATCGGGGCATGATGCTAATAATTTGAATAATCTAAGCAACTTACCACTGCTTGACCAACGATTAAAACGTTTGAAAATAGAGTTTGATTGACCGAGATAGGAAGGAATATCTCGCCACGGACAGCCTATTCTAATTCTATAGAGAATAGCTTCAATAAAATTACGTAAATTTGAGTTGTGATGAATAGATAAATTACGCAAAATAGTTTTCAACTTTTGCCAGTGTTGATCTGTCAGCATGGTACGAGGCATAGCGAATAGTAAAATTGGGTTTGGCGATTTGATTTTACTACTTCGCTATTTTTTAAGCTAAAAGTGTCAACACACCCTAAATAAGTTTTAAATGATTAAAATAATAGACCTCTTGCGTTAGTCAAAATTTAAACAGCCCAAAGCTACATTTTATAAGGTTTTAGCCAATTCAAAAATTAGGTAAAACGATACTTTCGCAAGAGGTCTAATGATGCTGAAAAAAACATCATTTGAATAATAATGCATGGGATAAATCAAACGATAAGATCGACAATTTGAATAAAAGTGACTCAAAATAGTGATCTTTTTAAGTACATAAACCTACAGAGCACGCTTTGTAACTGATAAAACTTAACCAGAATTAAACGAAATCGAATATTTTTTAAACTAAATTAGCATAAAAACGCAATTCCTCACTGAAAAGTGCTCCTATTCTTACCTAATATGAAATCATCGCACTATTTAGGTGCGCTAAAAAAATACCTGCAACAAATCTCAGGAAGAATGCTTGAATATAGTGCATTTAGTTTAAGTCACAGTATAATAGCGACAAGGTATTTTTATCTTCCTATGTTTTCTTATAAAGATTTCAAGATTTTAGATATACTTTTAAAAGTTGGTACGCTAATTGCTTAATAGATACCAACTTCTAACACGCACTTTGCGAGTGCAACAAAAAACATCGGAGCAAAATGAGCATGGCGAACAAGGTCCTTCAACTCATACAAGAAAGTGGCGCAAAATGGGTCGATTTTCGCTTTACTGATACCAAGGGTAAAGAACAGCACGTTACTTATCCAGCAGACAGTATTGATGAAGATACGTTTGAAGACGGCAAAATGTTTGACGGTTCTTCAATCGCAGGTTGGAAAGGCATCGAAGCATCGGACATGATCTTACGTCCAGATGCAGAAACAGGTTTCATCGACCCGTTCTTTGCAGAGCCAACTGTTGTTGTGACTTGTGACGTTATCGAACCATCAACTGGTCAAGGTTATGAACGTGACCCACGTTCGATTGCTCGCCGTGCAGAAGAATACCTGAAATCTACAGGTATCGGTGATACTGCATTCTTCGGTCCAGAACCAGAATTCTTCGTATTTGACGAAGTGAAATGGGACATCGACATGTCTGGCGCTCGCCACACATTGATCGCTGAAGAAGCTGCTTGGTCTACTGGTAAAGATTACGAAGCAGGTAACTCAGGTCATCGTCCACGTGTTAAAGGTGGTTATTTCCCAGTTCCTCCTGTTGATTCTCATCAAGATATGCGTGCAGACATGTGTGCAAAAATTGAAGAAATCATGGGCCCAGGTCGTGTAGAAGTACATCACCACGAAGTTGCGTCTTGCCAGTTAGAAATTGGTGTGAGCTTCAACACAATGGTTCGTAAAGCTGACGAAGTACAACAGTTCAAATATGCTGTTTGGAACGTTGCGCACCAATACGCTAAAACTGCAACCTTTATGCCTAAACCAATGGTAGGCGATAACGGTTCTGGTATGCACGTTCACATGTCGATCTCTAAAGATGGCAAGAACTTGTTTGCTGGTGATGAATATGCAGGCCTTTCAGAAATGGCATTGTACTTCATCGGTGGTGTGATCAAACATGCTCGTTCATTGAATGCGATCACTAACCCATCTACAAACTCATACAAACGTTTGGTACCTCACTTCGAAGCACCGATTATGCTTGCTTACTCAGCGCGTAACCGTTCAGCTTCTATCCGTATTCCTTACGTTTCTAGCCCTAAAGGCAAACGTATTGAAGCACGTTTTCCTGATCCAATGATGAACCCGTACCTAGGTTTCGCTGCATTGTTGATGGCGGGTATCGACGGTATCCAAAACAAGATTCACCCAGGTGAAGCTGCTGACAAGAACCTGTACGATCTTCCTCCTGAAGAAGAAGCGAAAATCCCTACAGTGGCGCACAGCCTTGAAATGGCACTTGAATCTCTTAAAGAAGATCATGACTACCTGCTTAAAGGTGGCGTGTTCACTAAAGAAATGCTTGATGCCTATATCGAACTTAAGACTGAAGATGTACGTCGTCTGAATACGACTACTCACCCAGTTGAATTCGACATGTACTACAGCCTGTAATTCTGATCTGAATTTCACTGTAAAAAAGACCCGCCTTTGTGCGGGTTTTTTTGTATGATGCTGTTATTGATCAAAGATATGAAGTTATGGCACAACGTAAAAGACATACCGGCTTTTTTCCCTGGATTGATCCTCAAGATCATAGTAAAGGCTTTAAACTGAATTTTTCTGAAGTGACCTATGTAGATGTTGCGCGTACACCTGAAGGTTATAAACAGGTTGAGTTTGTGGCATTACGTCATCCTGAGTTGGCGCTGGATTATGATTATCCACAAAGTTTTTATCTCACAACAGATGGCATGATTTTGAAAAAGCTGCCAAGTGGAAAATATGAAGTGATTGCCAAGACAGATAATGCCTAATCGTGAAGTGGATAACGTTGTGAGTGTAAAATTTAAAAATCCGAATAGACAGCAGATGCCTACAGCACTTCGAGAGTGGCTGTATGCCTCAGGATCATTGACGCAACAGTTAACAGATCTGGCTGGTGGTCAGTTCCGGGTAGAACCACAGCAGGAACATTTTCAGCGTCTGGAATTTGTGGATGCTCGGTGGATGCAGATGCCACATCAGCATACGTCCTGGGTACGGGAAAGCTATTTATATGGCTGTGAAGAACAGCCTTGGGTCAAAGCCAAAAGTATATTTCCAATTTTAAGCCTGCAAAAACGTGCGCGGATATTCCAGCATATTGGATCGAAGCCGATTGGCTGGCTATTATTCCAGCGTACCAATCCACAGTGTGAGCGACGTGTGATTTATCTGGAAGAGGGCTGGACCCGCCAGAGCTGCTATACTTGGCATGGTTGTAAATTTATCGTACAAGAAACATTTTTACCGGTATTTGAACACTTTATACAAAATCAACAGGCTTAACTTGATATGGCAACTGCACAAGCAATTACTTGGCGTGAACGTCTGAGCGCCTATTATTATCTTTGTCGTTTTGATAAGCCAATTGGCACAGAGCTGGTCTTCTGGCCGACCATGTGGGCGCTATGGGTCGCAGCAAAGGGAATACCTGATCTCAGTATTTTGGTGCTGATGATTCTAGGTGTAATTTTTATGCGCGCAGCGGGCTGTGCCATTAATGACTTTGCCGACCGTAAAGTGGATGCGCATGTCGAGCGTACCAAAACCCGTCCCTTAGCCACTGGTATTATTAGTGCTAAAGAAGCAGTGATGGTCTTTCTGGTGCTCGTCGCAGCCAGTGCCTGCCTGTTATTTTTCCTGCCGATTGAAACCTTTTACTGGTCCTTTGGAGCCTTGTTTTTAGCGTTCATTTATCCGTTTATGAAACGCTATACCCATTTGCCGCAGGTATTTTTGGGAGCTGCATTTTCCTGGTCAATTCCAATGGCCTATACTGCCGTCGGGCAGACGCCAGATTTAACTTGTTGGCTTCTCTATTTTGGCAATCTGGCTTGGACCGTGGCCTATGACACGCAATATGCGATTACTGATCGTGAATATGATTTGAAAATTGGTGTGAAATCCACAGCCATTTTGTTTGGTCAGCATGATATTCAGATCATTAGTACCTTACAGGCTTTAAGTCTGGTCTTGATTGGCGCAGCATTATGGATTGAGGATTTGCTGATTCCATTTGGCCTGATGGGGCTTCTAGCCGTCGCAATTGATTTTATTTATCAATGGTCCAAAACTCGAGATAAGGACCCACAGCGCTGTTTCTGGGCTTTCCGTCATAACCGTTGGGTGGGGCTGATGATTTTCCTTGGAATCTTTGCCGCGCTTCTGTAACTGCACCTTGTCGATTCATAACAAAAGCATCCTATAAGGGTGCTTTTTTTTATGCTTAATTCAAGATTCTTCATGAAAATCGTAAACAACAATAAGGGATTAGAATATGAATAATGTAGTGAAAAACGGTTTCAAAAAAACCTGTCTAGCACTGGTATGTTCCATGTCATTGTTCATGACTGCGTGTAATGACGATGATAATGATTCGTTCCGACCACAGGAAAGGGTATTTTTAAGTCAACAATCTTATGATGAGGATACCTTGCCTGAAGCATCGGATATTCAAGTCATACGCTATAATATGCCAAACGTAAATGGTGAGCGGGCTGAAGCGACAGCCATGGTGTTTTATCCAAATACACCTCAACCTCAAGACGGATGGCGGGTGGTGGTTTGGGAACATGGCACGGTGGGTAGCGGTGATTCTTGTGCACCAAGTAATAACCAGCTGAATAATAATTTTAGAGGATTGGCCAGCAGCTTGCTTGCAAAGGGATATGTGATTGTTGCACCCGATTATGAAGGATTAGGTACTCGGGGGATCCATCCTTATTTAAATTTAAAAAGTGCGGCACAATCGGCTATCTATGCAGTAAGAGCCTTTAAGGAACAACAGGGAAATCGATTTAATGGTGCCTGGGTCTCAGTGGGACAATCCCAGGGAGGGCACGCATCACTTGCCACAGCCCAGTTTGCCGATGAAGATCCAAATTATAAGGCAGCAGTTGCAGCAGCTCCGGCTTCAAGTCTGGGTTATATTATCAGTGAAGTAGCACCGCAAGCGCTTAGTGCCTTGGTTGAGGCTGGGCAAGATAATGCTGCGAAAGCAGTCTATGCAGAATTACTGGCTTATGCGGCTTATGTTGCTGTCGGGATTAAAGCTTATGAACCAGGCTTTAACTATCGCAATATATTTTCAAGCCGTGCAGGGATTGTGGCTGAAAAGGCGGAAGGCACAACTGGAGAAAATGGACTTTGTTTAGGGCCATTGATTACTGAATATGTGCAAGATATTGATGATTATCTGGTGAATAATCCGGAAAAAGCGGTTGTAGACTATCCAGGATTAGTAGAAAACTTCCAGAATAATTCGTCGGTTGAAAAGTTCCTTGAGAATAATCAGCCTGCAACTGAAAAAATTAATGTTCCTGTGATGATCATTCAAGGTACTGCAGATATGGCTGTTCCATATCCAGTGACAAATACTTTACAACAAGGCTTGAAAGATATGGGAACCACAGTGACTTTTGTACCGGTACAAGACGCATCACATACCGAGGCTATTGTACAAAGCAGAACCCAGCTGCTGACCTTCATCAATACCTATATGCCTTCAGGTATTTCTGTCAGTCCTTAATCCTAAAAGGAGCTTCGGCTCCTTTTCTATTCCTTGTAAGGCTAGGCCTTGAGCAATCATTTAAGTTTGTTATAGTGACTCAGGATTATAGGTTATCAGTATAGGCTTGTTATGTCGGAACAGACAAAACCCCGCAGTATTAAAAAACTGCTTATCTTTGGAACCCTGGCTTTATGTGTGCCGATTTTTTTAGTGACGATGGCATTTCTGGCAGTTAATAGCGATGCAAAAAATCAGGAAAAATATAAGCAGCAACAGGCAGATATGATTGCCCGGATTGAAGCGCGCGAAGCGGCTGAAAAATCAAAGGCAGAGCAGGAGGTTCAAGCAATTCAAGCTGCTTCAGAAGCTGAAACAAATTCCTCTCATTAAACTATTTATCTCAAATCCCTTTGAAGTTGCCGGATTGTTGGAATTTCAGTGTAGCGGACGACTGTATAGCCGGCAGCAATCAGCATTGCATCGCGTTCCGCATCTTCCTGTTCCTTGCCAATATGGGTGGGGTCATCCAGTTCTATAATCGCCACCACATTATATTCCCGGTCCATCACCACAAAATCGGTCACCTTGCGGTTAAACTTGCTGCGCATTTTCATATTGTCATGCGTAATCAAAGCACTAAATGCGACCTGTGCCAGAATGTGATGATGCGGAAAAGCATCTTTCAGGCGAGTAAACATCTTGCTTTCGAAAGCTGTAATGACACGCTTGGGATAGAATTTCTTCTGGCGGGTAAACAGATGAGGGAAGAGCAGGCAAATTAAGGCAAAGCTTGCCAGACAGCCAATCACAAAGAATATAAACTGACTCAAATCAAACACGGATCATAAAAGAGAAAAGAATAAAAAAACCCACTTCGCAATGAGTGGGTTTTTCAGAATCTTGGCTCTCCCACCTGGGCTCGAACCAGGGACCTGCGGATTAACAGTCCGTCGCTCTACCGACTGAGCTATGGGAGAATAGATTGGCTCTCCAACCTGGGCTCGAACCAGGGACCTGCGGATTAACAGTCCGTCGCTCTACCGACTGAGCTATTGGAGAATCTGAAAGCGATTATAGAGAGATTTAAAAAGGGGTCAAGGCACTTTTATAAAAAAGCTGAAAAAACTGAACCAAGTGTTTTAAAAATAATCAAAAATGATTGTAGTTCAAAATGTTATGTTTATGTAACCTAGATTAAAGGTAGAGAGGTTGCGTGATTATTCGCTGCCATGGTTGCGAGTCGCTAAAACTACAAACAGGACCAATATAGATATTTAATCCAAAAAGACAGACATAAAAAAACCCACTTCGCAATGAGTGGGTTTTTTTAGAATCTTGGCTCTCCCACCTGGGCTCGAACCAGGGACCTGCGGATTAACAGTCCGTCGCTCTACCGACTGAGCTATGGGAGAATAGATTGGCTCTCCAACCTGGGCTCGAACCAGGGACCTGCGGATTAACAGTCCGTCGCTCTACCGACTGAGCTATTGGAGAATCTGATGCGCATTTTAGGCAGGAAAACAAAGACCGTCAATCAATTCCTGTAAAGAAATGAATCATTTGCTTTTTTAATATGCATCTTAGACCTAAAAATAAAAAAAATCACCCATGAAGGGTGATTTTTTAAGCTGGAAATAAAAAATTATTTCTCAACACCAGCAGGTTGACCAGCATATTTCGCGTTTGCGTAATCCCAGTTCACCAGGCTTTCTAGGAAAGTAGAGATGTATTTAGGACGAGCGTTACGGTAGTCGATGTAATAAGCGTGTTCCCAAACATCGATTGTCAACACAGCAATTTTACCGTGTGCCATTGGAGTGTCAGCATTTGAAGTTTTAAGGATAGACAGGTTACCGTTTACTTCATCAGCAACTAACCAAGCCCAACCTGAACCGAACTGAGTTGCAGCAGCAGTTGCGAACTCTTCAGCGAATTTTTCGTAAGAACCGAAAGCTTCGTCAATTTTTGCAGCCAAAGCGCCATTTGCTTTACCGCCACCGTTTTTAGTCAAGCAGTTCCAGTAGAATGTGTGGTTCCATACTTGCGCAGCGTTGTTAAATACACCTGCTTTAGATGAATCACCAGCAGTTGCTTTGATGATTTCTTCTAGAGTTTTGCCTTCAAGCTCAGTACCAGCGATCAGGTTGTTCAGGTTAACCACATAAGTATTGTGGTGTTTGTCATGGTGGTATTCTAAAGTTTCTTTGCTGATGTGTGGAGCAAGAGCGTCGTAGTCGTATGGTAATGGTGGTAAAGTAATGGTTGTCATGTTTTCAATTCCTTGCATTTTGCTGGGTTTTGACAATAAGTGGCGTTATTGTAATAGATTCTTAGGCAAAAATGGGCACTGTGTATAAATAACAATACAGAATAAAGCCTGAAAATTTAAAGATAAAGCCATTCATCTACTTGCCAATCGAAATTAAATCGGATTGTTTAATTCGAAATAACTATACTCAATATTAAATTGTTCTGAAATAGCTTTAGCCAGACGTTGTACACCATATTTTTCAGTGGCGTGGTGGCCGCAGGCATAATAATGCACATCCAGTTCCTGAGCATCATAAAAAGTACGCTCACTGACTTCGCCAGAAATATAAGCATCACAGTCTTGTGCCGCTGCTTTATGAATATAATCCTGTGCACCACCAGTACAGAAACCGACTTTTTGAATCAGGCTTTTTTCGGCAGGTAAATGCAACGCATCATAGCCCAGTCTTTCTGATACATAGGCCTTGAATCCTTCTGGCGTCATGGCCTGTTTTAAATAACCAATATTCCCAATTGGACGGCGCTCACTCGGATCAAGCTGTTCCAGGTTTTCCAGTTCCAGCAGGTCTGCAATCGCAATATTATTTCCCAGAGTTGGATGGCTATCTAAAGGCAGGTGATAACCAACAAGCGAAATATCATTTTGGATCAGGCTTTTAATTCGTTTACCACGCATCCCGGTAATCGGGTAGGCTTCACCTTTCCAGAAATAACCATGGTGAACCAATAGTAAATCAGCACCTTGTTCAATCGCAGCTTCGATCGCAGTTTGGGAGGCAGTAACGGCACATAAAATTTTATTGACTTCAGCGCGGCCTTGGATCTGTAAGCCATTCGGTGCATAGTCCTTAAATTCGGAAGATGCTAAAGTCTGATCGCACCAGCGGATAATATCGTTTAAATTCGCCATAAAATTCCTGTCAGTTTATGAACTTGCCAATTCTTATTCATATGTCCAATTGTAACTAAAGCAGCACAAATCTCTGTGGATTTTTTTGTGTTTAGTTATGTATTTGGCATTACAATAGGATACAAATTACTTAGTCATCAACGAATTAAAATATTTTAGAGGATAGCAAAGTGCGCCGTACCTTTACATGGTTACCTTGGGTGTTACTGATTTTAGTCATTATCGGTTTTTTGGGGTGGCAGCAGCTGCAGAAACCTAAATCACCGATTGCGCCGGATGGCGTAAAAATGCCTGCTGAAAAAGTAGAACCGTTGATCGATACTTCGCGTTCTGGAGGCGTTGTCTCCTATAGTGCCGCAGTGAAAGTCGCAGCACCTGCGGTGGTAAATATCTTTACCACACAAAAAGTAAAACAGCAGGCACATCCTTTACTGATAGATCCAGTCTTCCGTGAATTTTTCGGTGATCAGTTACCAGACCAGTTTGGTCAAAGTCCAAATGAAAACAGTTTAGGTTCAGGCGTGATAGTTCGTCCTGATGGTTATATCCTGACCAATAATCACGTGATTGCACAAGCAGACCAGATTGTAGTGGCCTTGCATGATGGACGCCGTGCTGAAGCTAAAGTTGTAGGTACAGACCCGGATACGGATTTGGCTGTAATTAAGATCGAACTTGAACAATTACCAGTTTTGCCATTCAAGCTGAGTGGCAATGAAGTCGGTGATGTTGTTCTGGCAATTGGTAACCCGTTTGGTGTCGGTCAAACCGTGACTCAGGGGATTATTTCTGCGACAGGCCGTTCTGATCTGGGCATCAATACTTATGAAGACTTTATTCAGACAGATGCTGCAATTAACCCAGGCAACTCGGGTGGTGCATTGATTGATGTTGCCGGTAACCTGATCGGAGTGAATACAGCAATCTTCTCGCAAACAGGTGGCTCACTGGGGATTGGTTTTGCGATTCCCGCTAAAATCTGTCAACAGGTGATGAATGCAATCCTGAAAGATGGCCGTGTCGTTCGTGGCTGGCTGGGTATCAGTCTGTTGCCGACAGAACGTAATGATGTACTGCAACCTAAAGAATCAGGTGTAGTGGTCGCTGAAGTGCTGGAAAATGGACCAGCAGCAAAAGCTGGCATCCAGCGTGGTGATAAAATTATCAAAGTAAATAATGAAGTGATTACTTCTGCCTCACATCTGATTAATTTTGTCGCTTTACAGGCACCAAACAGTACCGTTCAGATTGAAGTAGAGCGCGCTGGAAAAACCATGACACTGGATGTGGTGATTAGTGAACGTAAAACGCAAAGCAGTTCTTCACAATATATTCCTTTACCAGATCAGTAATTTTTTCTAAGAAAATCCCTCCATGTGAGGGATTTTTTTATGCACGATTTATTTAATTAGATACAAAACAAAAATATTTTATGTGATTTAAATCATTTAATTTCATTGAATAAAATCAAAAAAGAGTAAAAACAATGAGTTTTATGACTGCTGATCAGGCCAAAGTTTTATCGAATGTAGCCAACTTGAATATTGAAATGTATAAGCCCCGTTTGGCTCAATTAATTGAGGACAATGCCCGACAAGGCAATACTGCTGTATTAACGGTATTTCCAAAACATTTGCCTTTAGAAGAGATCCGTGGTCTTTCGGCAGAATTGACTGAACTGGGCTATAACGTGCGCTTTGAGGTGCAGGAATTTTATTATAGCTTTAATGTCTATTGGTTATAGTTTTATCAATTGTTCAAAAATAGTCCTATTCAGGCATGTATTTTGCTGCACTCATCTCATAGCGAAACTATGAGAATTTTATGTCTTTATTTATTTATCCTGCAGCACGGGCCGATGCGCCTTATATAGTGCTTTCTTCTGGTTTAGGTGGACATGCAAGTTTCTGGAATCCACAAATTGAGGTTTTGCAGCAAGATTTTCATGTGGTGACCTATGATCAGGAAGGTTGTCATGCGGATTCTGAACTCTTGCCAACGCCTTATTCCGTAGATCATATGGCTCGGCAGATTCTGGATTTATTGATCAATGAGGATATTTGCGAGTTTCATTTTATTGGACATGCCCTAGGCGGACATATTGGCATGCAACTGGCGACCTGTCAGACGGAAAAGGGTGTGAAGTTACTTAGCCTGACCATGTTGAATGCCTGGGGGGAACTGGATTCACATACCCAAAAATGTTTTCAGGCAAGGACTTCTTTATTGCTGAATAGCGGGACTGAGGCCTATGTGCGGGCACAGGCTTTATTTCTGTATCCACCGCAATGGATCTCTACACATATTGAACAGTTGACTGATGCAGAAAATAAGCAGCTCCTTGACTTTCCACCGATTCAAAATGTCTTGGCACGTATACAGGCAGTACAAGCTTTTCAACTAGAAGAAGTGCATCGGCAGGCACTCAAAAATGTTCCTGTACATCTGATTGCCAATCGGGATGACTTTCTGGTGCCATATCAATGTTCACAAAAATTGCAGCAGTTATTGCCACATAGCCGGTTTAACCTGCTCGAAACGGGAGCACATGCTTCTACGGTGACTGAAACTGCCCTGATCAACCAAAACATACTGCATTATTTAAAATCAGCCTGATATTTTCAGCCAATAAATCTGTTTATTTAAGTCAGACCCTGGGTCTGACTTTTTATTTTTTCTAATGAATCATTTCTATGGTATGAGCAGGAATTTTACTGCGAATTTATACAGGGCTTGCACACGCATGAATTTATATAAATGCACTTGAATGAAACATAGTGAGCAAAATTGACTCATGTTTGAAAACAGTTATTTTACTAAAAATTCAAAAAATAAAATATTAAGTATTTGATAAATAATTAATAAAAATATTTGGCACACGGTTTGCAATGTTTATCTTGTAAATAAGATTCCCGTAGCGGAACCAGGATTTTGAATAAGTGTTAAAAAATAATGAGGTGTGAAAATGAAAATAGGTGTCTTCTGTCCAATTGGAAACAACGGTTGGTTACTCTCTGAAAATGCACCACAATATATGCCGACTTTTGAGTTAAACAAACAAATCGTACAGCGTGCTGAGCACTATGGTTTCGATTTCGCACTTTCCATGATCAAGCTGCGTGGCTTTGGTGGCAAGACCGAATTCTGGGAACATAACCTGGAAACTTTCACCCTGATGGCCGGTCTTGCTGCTGTTACCAGCAAAATTCAAATTTATGCAACAGCTGCAACTCTAGTCATGCCACCTGCAATTGTAGCGCGCATGGCATCTACCATTGATTCTATTTCCAATGGCCGTTTCGGTCTGAATGTGGTAACCGGCTGGCAGCCACCGGAATATACCCAGATGGGTATGTGGCCGGGCAATGAGTATTTTGTTAAGCGCTATGAATACCTATCTGAATACGTACAAATCCTGCGTGAGCTTTGGACAACCGGAAAATCAGACTTTAAAGGCGAACATTTCCAGATGGAAGACTGCCGTGTTAGCCCGCGCCCGCAAGCCGATATGAAAATCATCTGTGCAGGTCAGTCTGATGCAGGTTTAGAGTTTTCTGCACAATATGCCGACTACAACTTCGTATTTGGTAAAGGCCTGAATACTCCAACAGCTTATGCAGAAATTAATGACCGTCTAAAAGAAAAAACAGATGTGACTGGCCGTGATGTACAGACTTATGTGCTGTTTATGGTGATTGCAGCTGAGACCGATGAAGAAGCGCAAGCAAAATGGCAGCACTATAACGATGGTGCCGACATGGAAGCGATTAACTGGTTGATGAATCAGGGTGGGAAAGACACGACTTCTGGTGCAGATACCAATATCCGTCAAATGGCGTCTAGCGTATCTCCTGTAAATATCAATATGGGGACTCTGGTCGGTTCTTATAAAAATGTGGCACGAATGTTGGATGAAATTGGCGAAATCAAAGGCACTGAAGGTGTGCTGCTGACTTTTGATGATTTCGTTCAGGGTGTCGAAGATTTTGGTCAGAAAATCCAGCCATTGATGAAATGTCGTGAGCATATTGTGATTGAGGGCGAAGCACCGGTTCTGGAGAAAAGCGCATGAGTGAATCAGTAGTTACCGCTGGGTTTACTGAAAAACTCGGCACCGGAAGAACCCTAAAGGCTGAACCTGAAGCAATTTGTCTTGCACCTGAACAGACTGCGCTGATTGTGATCGACATGCAGAATGCCTATACCTCACAGGGGGGCTATCTGGATCTGGCGGGCTTTGATGTCTCGAAAACCAAGCCAGTGGTTGAAAATATTAAAAAGGCAGTTGATGCAGCGCATGCAGCCGGTATTCAGGTGATTTATTTCAAAAATGGCTGGGATACAGAATATAAGGAAGCGGGTGGAACCGATTCTCCAAATTTCCATAAATCAAATGCCCTAAAGACCATGCGTAAACGTCCTGAATTACAAGGGAAATTATTAGCAAAAGGCGGTTGGGATTTTGAACTGATTGATGAGTTAAAGCCATTGCCACAGGACCTGGTCATTGAAAAGCCACGTTATAGCGGTTTCTTTAATACCGCACTAGACAGCATGTTGCGTGTCCGCGGCATTCGCAATCTGGTTTTTGTCGGAATTGCCACCAATGTCTGCGTGGAATCGACCCTGCGTGATGGTTTCTTTCTGGAATATTTCGGCGTGGTGCTGGCGGATGCCTGCCATCAAGCCGGCCCAGTCGAGGCCCATGAAGCCAGTCTGTACAACATCAAGACCTTCTTTGGCTGGGTATCCGATACCGCAAATTTTGTCGATATCTTTCAAAAAGAAAGTGAGTCACTAAAAGAAACTAAATTAGCTGTAAGCGTATAAAGAATTAAAGATCAGGATTAAGGAAAAAAAGTATGCCTAAAGAAATCATTATTCCCGCAGGAACATCAAAACCACTCGCACCGTATGTACCGGCAACTAAGGCAGATAATATTGTGTATGTGTCCGGTACATTGGCCTTTGATGAAAATAATAATGTAGTGCATGTCGGTGATGCCGCAGCACAGACCCGTCATATTCTGGAAACCATCAAGCGTGTGATTGAAGAAGCCGGTGGCAGCATGGATGACGTAACGTTTAACCATGTCTTTGTCAAAGACTGGGCAGATTATGCTGCGATTAATGCAGTGTATGCAGAGTATTTCCCGGGAGATAAGCCGGCACGGTATTGCGTACAGACAGGTTTGGTCAAACCTGATGCGCTAGTCGAAATTGCTTCGATTGCCCATGTATAAGCCGATCCACCTGATTCAATCTCATTACTAGATGCCCCAAGTCTAAAACTGAATATTGACTTGGGGTCGGGAGAACAGCATGAATGCCAAATTATCTAAAATCATCACAGAGACAGTTGCAGAAAATAACGCATTAAATAAGGTTTTGGCGACTAACGCATCTGGCGACATCATTACCCAAGTCGATCAGCAGATTTTCCGTCAGGGCATGTCCAATCTGGGTGCTGCGGTGAATGTGATTACTACGCAAGGCGATGCAGGAATGGCTGGATTTACCGCTTCGGCCGTATGTAGCGTGACGGATACACCACCAACGTTGCTGGTGTGCCTGAACCGTTCTGCTTCAGTCTATGAAACCTTTAAAAAGAATCAGGTGTTGTGTGTGAATACCTTGGCATCACATCAACAACATCTCTCCAATCTGTTTGGTGGAAAGACACCAATGGCAGAGCGTTTCAGCCAGGGGAACTGGAAAACCTTGGTGACCCAGTCACCTGTACTTGAGGATGCTTTAGTCAGTTTTGACTGCGAGGTGGTCCAATGTTTATCCGTAAGCAGTCATGACGTGCTGTTCTGTGAGGTGAAAGCCATGTGCCAGAGTCAAGGCAATGCGCTGATGTACTTCAACCGTTCTTACTGTGAGCCACACAAAATGTGCTAATTCAATTCAATCCTAATCAAGGAGGGGAAGCCGATGCAAGAAAAAGAAACGTGGTTTCCAAAATTTAAGCCTTACCAAGGCAATCTCGATACCACACCCGTGCAAACAGATGAATATCTGCCTGCTGGAAAAAGTATTATTCTCGGGTTACAGCATGTGTTTGCCATGTTTGGCGCAACCGTGCTGGCACCCTTATTAATGGGGTTTGATCCCAATCTCACAATTTTTATTACCGGGATTGGTACCATTTTATTTTTCCTGATCACGGGCGGTCGATTGCCTAGTTATCTGGGATCCAGCTTTGCCTTTATTGGTGCGGTCGTCGCAGTGACGGGGTATTCCGGAGTTGGAGCGAATCCTAATATCGGACTGGCACTTGGCGGTACGATTGCTTGCGGTATTATTTATGCCTTGATTGGGCTGCTGGTCATGAAAACCGGTACCGCATGGATTGAAAAGCTGATGCCACCTGTAGTGACAGGCGTGATCGTAATGATTATCGGTTTGAACCTGGCTCCAGTGGCAATCAAAAGCGTTTCAGCGAACCAGTTTGATTCGTGGATGGCATTAATCACTATTATCTGTATCAGTGTGATTGCTGTATTTACACGAGGAATGGTACGCCGTCTGTTATTGTTATTGGGCTTATTATCTTCCTACCTGATTTATTTCCTTTTCACCAATGTGATGGGCTTCGGACCTGCGATTGATTTTACTAAGGTCAGTGAAGCAGCCTGGTTTGGTTTGCCAAATTTCCAAAGTCCGGTCTTTGAAATGAATGCCATGCTGATGATTGCACCAGTAGCAATTATCTTGGTTGCAGAAAATCTAGGGCACTTTAAGGCAGTCTCTGCGATGACCGGTAAAAACCTGTCTCCATATATGGGTCGTGGTTTCTTTGCTGATGGGGTGTGTACTTCATTATCAGCTTCTGTGGGTGGTACGGGGATGACCACTTATGCCGAAAATATCGGTGTCATGGCAGTCACCAAAGTTTATGCAACCACTGTATTTGTCTTTGCTGGTATCTTCGCCATCTTACTTGGGCTTTCACCTAAATTCGGTGCAGTGATCAGTACCATTCCAGTGGCCTTGTTGGGTGGTGCATCGATTGTCGTATTTGGTCTGATTACTGTGGCTGGTGCGAAAATCTGGGTGGATAACCGTGTTGATTTTACCAAGAACAGTACGCTGATTATTGGTGCAGTCTGTCTGATCATGGGCACAGGGAACTATAGCTTGCAGATCGGTGGTTTTGATCTGGGCGGTATTGGTACTGCAACTTTAGCTGCGATCTTACTCAATCTGTTCCTGAACCGTGGTGAAGATAAAGAATTGCCAGCATCTGAACCAGCTGAAACCGTAACTGAGGTTGAGGCTAAGCCAGTCGCTTAATATGAGGAGCATTTTTTGAGTCATTCAATTGCATTTTTAGGACTCGGGGCAATGGGCTGGCATATGGCCTCCCATTTGCCAAAACTCGGGCATCAGGTTTGGGTCTGGAATCGAACTGAACAGAAAGCTGTAACGCATGCTGAAATTTTTGCAACTCAAGCAGTGAGTATTAAGCAGGCGGTTCAGGCAGATTTTATCTTTTCCTGTTTGCCGACCAGTCAGGATGTGGAAGCATTAATTGCAGCCTATCCACCCAAACAAGGTGCAATCTGGATTGACTGTACCAGCGGTGTACCGGAATCTGCCCAGAAACTGGCGAAGCTCTTGGAGCAACAAGGCAGTTTTTATCTGGATGCACCGGTTTCTGGTCAAACCGTTGGCGCAGAAAAAGGTACTTTAACCGTGATGGTGGGAGGGAATGAGCAAGCCTTTGAACAAGCCAAACCTATCATTCATGCGTTTGCCGGATTAATCGAATATGTCGGAGAAAGTGGTGCTGGTTTTGCAGTCAAGGCTGTCAACAATACCTTGATGGCTACCCATTTATGGGCACTGGCCGAAGGACTGACGGTACTGAAAGGGCAGGGTGTTGATTTAAGCAGTGCACTAAATTGTATTAATCATTCCAGTGGTAAAAGCAGCATGTCGGAAAATATCATGGCACAGCGTGTACTAAGCCGTGAATTTAATAAGACCTTTGCACTGGATCTATTACAGAAAGATATTGGCATTGCCTTGGAGTTGGTACAGCAACAGCAACTGGATTTATCGGTGATGTCTTTGATTCAGCAAGAGTTTCAGCAGATTGCCAAACCACAGGCCAGTCAGCTGGATTTCTCCGCTGCGGTGCAAGGACTGGAACAGCGGACTCAAATTGAATTAAGAGGATAATCTTTTCAAACAATATTAAAGAAGTATAGCTATAGATATATCAGTTTAAAATTTAAAAATCCGGGAATTTTAATTCCCGGCTTTATTATTGATAAGCCAGTTAAATAGCCTAGGTAATTCTTAATTCTGCTGATTTGCCTGATATTCCTGAATTACTTCAAATGCTGCACGGAAGGCTTCCTGTGTGGCAGGGGCACCGCAGTAAGGCAGGCTATGCAGTAGCACTTCTTGAATTTCTTCAACTGTTGCACCATTATTCAAAGCGCCACGAACATGGCCTTTCAATTCAGTCGGGCTTTTTTGCGCGGTAAGAAAAGCAATGGTAATTAAAGAACGGTATTTACGTGGTAAAACCCCTTCACGTTGCCAGGTTGAACCCCAGGCATGTTCATTAATCCAGTCCTGCAAAGGCTGAGTAAAAGGAACCGTATTGTCCTGAGCGCGCTTTACAAAACTTGCACCCATCACCTCAGTACGGACTTTCAAGCCATTTTCATAATCTTGTTGTGACATCATTGACCCTCAATTTTATTATGGGTGTAGCTTAACGTTTTATCTCTTAAATACCATCGTGCAATAGTCGTAAAAAAGTGGCTGAATAGCCACTTGAGATATCCAAAGTGAAATCAGGAAATAACTTCACTTTGGAAAGCAAGATTCGATTTAGATAAAAAATTTATCTAAGGGCTGGTTGAATGTGAAGGTGCACTTTGAACTGAGGTATCAGTACCTGTTGCATCTGCTTTCGAAATATGAGGATTTTCCAGTTCCAATACTTCCTGTAAATGTAGATCAAAGACATCAGTCAACATGCTGTCATAACGACGCGCATTATAGTGCAGTAACTTATTGGCTTCTTCTTCATTAATAAAGCCTTGTCCATGCGCATCAGCCACATGATCAGCAAAACTAAGTCCCTTAAATTGACCTTTGTTTTCAGCTTTTTTAAAGCGATCCCAAAGCTGCTCAATTTCCAATAACATGGTGAAGGTTGATTCCATACGACCATTTACATCATCTTCCGCTGTGCTATAGAAAACATGCTTTTTCAGTACCTTCCGGAAAGCGTTATCTTCCATCATGACATTTGCGACTTCCTGTTTAAGTCGGTCAGATGGTTTCGCGACAGGGCGGCCAAATGGGAAACAGATGAGTTTGACCATGCCAGCAGCAACACCCACCGGGAAGTTCGCAAACAGGTCATAAAACGCTTCCTGAGCGGTATATAAAGATTTCTCAATTGCCAACTGTGCATGCAGACGTTCAGCTTCAGTTTTTTTACTATGTTCAAAAAAATTCAGAATTGCCGTCGCAATGAACAGATGGGCATGAATATCAGCCAGACGGCCAGAAAGCATTTCCTTGCGTTTAATATCACCTGCTAATAAACCTAAACACATATCTGCAGTCAGGGCAAAGTTGGCACTGAGCCGGTTGATAATCTTGTAATAGGGACGGGTAAAATCAACTGCACTTTGTGGCGCAGCACTTGAACCTCCGCTAAAAGCATAGGCAAAAGAGCGGGCAGTCCGGTTAAAGGTATAACCCAGATGCTTAAACAACATAGTATCGAATGGATTCAGAGCGGCTTTTGGATCTTCAGCTTGCAGAAGCTGTAATTCTTCATACAGATAAGGATGGCAACGCATCGAACCTTGACCAAAGATCATTAATGAACGGCTCAGAATATTGGCGCCTTCAACTGTAATGGATACTGGAATGGCTTGATAGTTGAGAGCCAGGAAGTTACGAGGCCCCATCTGAATGGCGCGACCACCCACGACATCCATACCATGATTGACGATTTTACGCATGGTCTCAGTGGCATAGTATTTGGCAATCGCGGTCATAACTGCCGGTTTACCACCTTGGTTCAGACCACAAGTCACTAAATAACGGAAAGCTTCCAGCATATAAGCATCACTGGCAATTTCGCTATTGGCTTCCTGTACGCCTTCAAATTTACCCACCGAAATCTTGAATTGTTGACGGATTCGCGAGAATGCACTGACATTCAGGTAAGTCATTTCGGCACTGGAGGTAGACAAAGCCGGTAGGGAAATACCACGGCCAACCGCCAGACATTCCATCAGCATACGCCAGCCTTTACCGGCATTTTTCACGCCACCAATGATCCAGTCTAAAGGAATAAATACATCCTTACCTTCAACAGTACCATTCATAAAAGGGGAGCCAGGATTATGTCGTGGACCGACTTTTACCCCTTCATGATTGGCCGGTAGCAAGGCACAAGTAATCCCATAATCTGTTTTATCACCAAGTAGATGATCAGGGTCATACATTTTAAAAGCCAGACCGACGACAGTGGCAATCGGTGCTAAGGTAATCCAGCGTTTAGAAAAATTCATTCTCAAACCGAGAACTTCCTGACCTTCAAACTGCCCATAACAGACCACACCGGTATCTGGAATTGCACCGGCATCTGAACCGGCTTCAGGACTGGTCAGACCAAAACATGGGATTTCTTCACCTTTGGCCAGACCGGGTAAATAACGATCTTTTTGCTCATCAGTACCATAATGTAGTAACAACTCACCCGGCCCGAGAGAGTTAGGCACCATACAGCTCACAGCAGCAGTGAGAGAGCGTGAAGAAATTTTGCTCATCACTCGGCTTTGAGCAAATGAACTAAAGGCACGGCCGCCGTATTCTTTAGGAATAATTAGTCCCAAGAAACCTTTATCTTTAATATATTGCCAGATATGTTCAGGCAGCATTTTCTTCTCATGAATTTCCCATTCATCCAGCATGCTACAGAGCGTTTCAACTTCGTTATCCAAGAATGCCTGTTCCTCAACGGAAAGTTTTGGATAGGGATAGCTATTAAAGGTTTCCCAGTTCGGCGCACCCATAAAGAGTTCTTTTTCCCACCAGCTGGTGCCGGAATCAAGAGCCTCACGTTCTGTCGGGCTAATGCTCGGCATGGCATCCGCTAAAGCTTTATAGGCTGGCCTGGAAATGAAAGACATGCGCAAAGGTTCGATCATGACGACCAAACTGATCAGGATCAAAGGAATGCCCAGAATCAGTGACCAAGGACTGATAAAGGCACAAACCACTGACATGACAATCAGGGTAATTGTACCAGTGGTACGGGAGAGTTGAAAAAAGAAAATCGCCCATAAACTGGCAATGAGAAGAAGTACGGCGAAAATAAATAGCATTGTTATATTTCTCCAGGGTCATACAATTGTGATGCTGCCGATCTCCCTAAGGTGTCTTCATAAGACTTGATCAGTTTTTTTACATCGCTTAAGCAATTGGCAAATTCACAATTGTTCTTGTGAGAACAATCGTTATTAAATATTTCAACGATATATTGAAGTGTTTTATCTGTTTTTGAGATTGTTTGAAAAATGCGCAGTCTTCAAGTGAGAACACGCAAAGAAATGTGAAGATAAGTAATAACTTAATCTCCAAGAGAGGGTAGATAAAATAATTAAAAAGTGAACAAATATAAATTTAGTTAGGCATAAAAAAGCCCTCTACTTGAGAGGGCTTTGATCTAAGTCATTTTAAGCTTCAATTGCCTGTACAGCGATTTTTTTTGCTGGATCAACTTTACGGCGTACTTCTGGAACCGGTTCACCATAGTATTGACGATCCGCAAAGTAACTTGAACGTACCATTGGAGCCGACCAGATATTCTTAAAGCCAAGTTTACGACCATGTTCTGCGTAGCGCTCAAATTCTTCTGGCGTTACAAAGCGGTCAATTGGCGCATGTTGTTTAGAAGGCTGCAAGTACTGACCAATCGTCACATAATCGACCTCATGTGCTTTCAAGTCATCCAGCAAAGCAATGACTTCTTCTTCAGTTTCACCAATGCCGACCATCAAACCACATTTGGTTGGAATATCCGGACAGTATTCTTTAAACATTTTTAACAGGTTTAAAGAGTGCTGATAATCTGAACCTGGACGCATCGCTTTATACAGACGTGGCACAGTTTCGATATTGTGGTTAAACACGTCTGGTGGACATTCAGTCATGATGCGTAAAGCGATGTCCATACGACCACGGAAATCAGGTACCAGAATTTCTAGCAAAGTCTTTGGACTCAAAGCACGAGCTTCTTTAATACAGTCTACAAAATGCTGTGCACCGCCATCCAATAGGTCATCACGGTCTACTGAAGTGATGACTGCATATTTCAGACCTAGGTTGGCAATCGTTTCTGCCATATGACGCGGTTCATCCGGATCAAGCGCATTTGGACGACCATGTGCCACATCACAGAACGGACAGCGACGCGTGCAAATATCACCCATAATCATAAAGGTTGCTGTACCCCCACCAAAACATTCAGGCAGGTTCGGACAGGTAGCTTCTTCACATACGGTATGCAGTTTTTGCTGACGAAGTGTAGTTTTAATACGCTGAACTTCCTCGGGAGCGGCCATTTTCACGCGGATCCAGTCCGGCTTACGTGGCGTTTCAACCGTAGGAACAACTTTTACAGGAATACGGGCGACCTTTTCTGCGCCGCGAAGTTTGATACCCTGTTCAGGTTTACGGTTTTCAGACATATATAACTTTTCCACTGTTTTGAAGGAGGGAGATAAATCAAAGTTAACACTTTTTTAATTATAACGAAACTCGAGTGAAATAGGGCGAAAAGGATTATTCATTTAAAAAATGTTCTTATCACACAATATATGTAAGTTAAATACACCAAATTGGTAGCAATTACGTCATAATATAGCGTAGATTAAAGCAAAATTTTTTAATTTTAAGGAGCGTTGAATGCCACGTAAAAAAGAGGTCGTTAGTGGAACTTTCGTTAAGTACGATGCGGTAGTTCTAGGTTCAGGCCCTGCGGGCGAAGGCGCGGCAATGAAACTTGCCAAATCTGGTAAGCGTGTTGCAATTGTAGATATGCGTGAACAGCTGGGTGGTAACTGTACTCACGTAGGTACGATTCCAAGTAAGGCATTGCGTCAAACGGTATCCAGCATCATCCGTTATCAACGTGATCCAATGTTTCAAAAAGTAGGTGAATGGAAACAATTCACTATGAAACAGGTACTGCGCAATGCACATAAAGTGATTCAGCAGCAGGTGGATACTCACTCACGTTTTTATGACCGTAACAAGATTGATATCTATCATGGTCGTGCTTACATTCAAGACGAAAATACGATCTTTGTATTTACACCAGATGGCATAAAAGAAACCATTATGTTCCAGCAACTGGTGATTGCGACGGGTTCACGTCCATACCGTCCAGAAATTCTTGATTTCAATCATCCACGTGTATTTGATTCAGACAAAATTCTGGATCTGGATTTCTCAATCCAAAAAATCATTATTTATGGCGCAGGTGTGATTGGCTGTGAATATGCATCGATCTTTATTGGTCTGGGACATAAGGTTGACCTGATCAACACCCAACCAAAACTGCTCAGCTATTTGGATGATGAAATCTCCGATGCGCTGTCTTATCACTTACGTGAACAGGGTGTATTGATCCGTCATAATGAACAGATCGACTTCCTTGAAACTTCTGATGATTATGTCGTTCTGCATACACAAAGCGGCAAGAAAATTAAGGCAGATGCTATTCTGTGGTGTAACGGCCGTTCAGGGAATACTGACGGTTTAGGCCTTGAAAATATTGGCCTGAAACCAAACAGCCGCGGTCAATTAACCGTGAATGAACAGTATCAGACTGAAGTCGAAAATATCTATGCTGCAGGTGACGTGATTGGCTGGCCATCATTGGCTTCTGCTGCCTATGACCAAGGTCGTTGCGCAGGTGCCAACATGAGCGGTGAGCAAGACGTTGCACCTGTGACAGATATTCCAACTGGTATTTATACCATTCCAGAAATTTCTTCGATCGGTAAAACTGAGCAGCAGCTGACTGAAGAAAAAATCCCGTATGAAGTGGGTCAGGCTTCTTTCCGTCATCTGGCGCGTGCACAGATTACCGGTGATACGGTTGGTGAATTAAAAATCCTGTTCCACCGCGATACGCTGGAAGTTCTAGGTGTGCATTGTTTCGGTAATAATGCTTCGGAGATTATCCACATTGGTCAAGCAGTCATGAATAGCCCGAACAATACGATTAAGTATTTTGTGGAAACCACATTCAACTATCCAACGATGGCAGAAGCTTATCGTGTGGCAACCTTGAATGGTATGAACCGTTTATTCTAATTTGATTTATTCAGGTTAGATCAAAAACCCGCAAGTTCGATTTGTGGGTTTTTTATTTATCATAATTTTGGCATAACCACTGAATAAACAGTTGGGCTTCATCAGATATGTTTTTCCTCGGGTCTACAATTGCATAATATTGAAATTGAGGCTGCGCTGTAATATCAAATAGTTGTACGAGTGATCCTTGATTAATGAGTTTATTTACTAGTGATTCTCTAGCTAACGCTATACCCCAGTTATTTTGTGCTGCATGATAAAGTAAAGATAAATCTTCAAAGCGATGTCCTTGTATAGGTTCTTTCCATTCTAAATGTGCTTGCGTAAACCAAGGTGACCAAGGCTCTAAATAGCTCCTTAAAAGGTCACAGTTTTTAAGATCCCTAGGTGAACGAATATTCTTTATTTTTACATAATAAGGCGATGCAACTGGGAAAATAGTATCTCGGCTAATCTGATAACTTTGCATACCAGGGTAGATTCCAGTTCCATATCTAATATCAAAATCAACTTTGCTAATTTCATAATCAAGCTGTGATTTTGCAATTTCTATAGCAATCTCAATATCTGGATACTGTTCTAAAAAGTCTTTTAAACGAGGAAGTAAATAAATATTTGCGAAAGTAGGAGGAGACGATAGCGTAACTGTTTTTTGATGAGGGTTATTCGAGTTAATTTTATTAAGACTATCTAGTGAATGTAGGGCTTTTTTTACTGACTGATAATAGGATGCACCTGTAGCACTTAAATTTAACTTGCGTGTAGTTCGCTCAAATAAAACAGTATTAAGTAATTTTTCTAAGGTCTGAATCCGATGTGAAATTGTACTACGGGTAACATTAAGTTCATCAGCTGCTTTGGAAAATGATGAATGCCTAACTACAGCTTCAAAAGCATAAATAAGATGAAGAGGAGGAATCCTTCCTGGCATAAATTGTCCAATCCTATTCAACAATGTGTCTTTTAAATATCACAGATTGTCAAAAATAAAAAGACTATGATGAATTCAATCAGACATTTTAATATCTGATAGCACTAGCAAAATATAAAGACATTATGGACTCAGCCAGCTACTAGAAAGGAAGCAAACAGTGAACACATCTTATATTCTTCAATTGCATCCGAATGATAATATTGCAATTGCCAAAAGCCCTTTGATATCACGCACACCGATTACAGAAGAGATTGCTACTTTAGAAGATATCCCTGCTGCCCATAAAGTCGCACTAAAAGATATTTTCAAAGGTGAAGCTGTATTACGTTATGGTCAGATTATTGGTTTTGCTACCCAGAATATTCTAGCGGGTCAGCATGTTCACATACAAAATTTGGCCATAGCTGATTTTGATCGTGACTACGCGTTTGGAGAAAATGTAATTCCAATAGCAACTGCGCTGCAGCCTCGAAATTTTTTAGGAATTAAACGTGCAGATGGACGTGTAGCTACTCGGAATTATGTGGGAGTAATCAGTACAGTCAACTGTTCAGCAACAGTGGTAAAAAAAGTTGCTCAGTATTTTGACCACCCAGAAATCATAGACAATTATCCTAACGTAGATGGCGTAGTAGCATTATCACATAGTTTTGGTTGTTGTATTGATCATCATGGTGAAGGGCTCAAGCAATTACGTCGTACTATTGCAGGTTATATGGAGCATCCTAACTTTGCAGCGGTAGTAATCATAGGATTAGGGTGTGAAGCCAATCAGTTGAAACCACTTCTTCAATCAAAAAATCCAGCATATGCTAGTAAAATAAAATCACTGGTTATGCAGGAAGAAGGGGGGACACAAAAAACTATTGATAAGGCGATTGCGTTAGTGCAAGAAATTTTACCTGAAGCAAATCAAGTGAGCCGAGAGCCGCTACCATTATCTCATTTATGTGTCGCTCTGCAGTGCGGTGGCTCCGATGGATACTCTGGAATTACTGCTAATCCTGCCCTAGGTGTAGCTGTTGATCATTTGGTTGCACATGGCGGTACAGCAATCTTATCGGAAACTCCAGAAATTTACGGTGCAGAACATCTATTAACACGTCGGGCGGTGAATAATGAAGTAGGTCATAAATTAGTAGAGTTGATTCATTCTTGGGAAGCTTATGCTGATCGTGAAAAAGGTAGTATTGATAATAATCCTACTCCTGGAAATAAGGCGGGCGGTCTTACTACTAACCTGAGTTCGACGAAATCTGCTTAGCCTTTTAGCATATTTTGGAAAGTTGGTTTATTGGGATTCAAACAATAAGCCACTACAGCAGCCATGATATTCACCATGAAGTTATTTACCGAACGATGACGTGAATGTTCAAGTTGATGTAAATTTTTTAATTGATCATTCACGGTTTCGATCAATCCTCTTCTACAAAGTAATTGTTTTTCTTCTTCAGTTTGGATAGGTTTATTTTTCATATTCCGACGTGATGGGGTCAATATTTTCAGTCCTCTTGCTGCTAAAGCTTCGGCTTTTGCTTTACTCAAATAGCCTTTGTCTCCGAGTAGGATTCCTTTTAATTCTTGAGTTAAAGATTCTAATATAGCAACATCATGAACATTTCCCGATGTCAGTTTGAGATTAATAATTTCACCTAAATTATTGATAACGAGATGTAATTTAAAGCCATAAAACCAACCCGTACTACTTTTTCCACGACCGGCCAAGCCTTTAAATACACGATGCCTTTTAATCCGAAGATTATGGCAAACTACCAATTTAGTGGAGTCAATGATACTGATTCCCGTATCTTTTCCTTTCACTTGGTGGAAGAAACTACTCAGAGCTTGCAAACAACGGGGCATGATTTCAATAAATCGGTTGTAGCTAAGCAGTTTAGGAAAAGCAGATTTCCAGAATGGAATGATCATTTGGCAATAAAAATATTTGAAGAATCTAAAACCGGATTGATGAAATAAAATGACAATGGTCATTGCCTCAGACAAGCTTAAAGCTGACTTTTTCAACTTGGTTTTTTGATCAGAAATTAAAGCTTTCTCTAAAGATTCATTAAATTTTTTGCAGAAATCATCCAAAATACAAAATAATTCGGTAATATGATCCATTGAGAAGCCTTGTTTTATAAAATTTTGTCTTGAGAACCAATATGTTACAAAAACAGGGCTTTTTTCTACTCTTTTTTTATATCGAACTCAGGTTACTATTCTAGAGAAGTCACTGGGTGCGGTAGCAAAAAGTGGTTCAACACCATTAAAAGGTGTGTATCGTTATGCGGAAACTATTGACACACAAGGCTTGGTATTCATGGATGCACCAGGTTATGACCCTATGGGAGCTACTGGCCAAATTGCCGGTGGGGCAAATTTAGTTGCCTTCACGACAGGACGTGGTTCTTGTTTTGGTGCTAAACCTTCACCCTCAATCAAAATTGCAACGAATACTGCTATGTATGATCGGATGCTAGATGATATGGATATTAATTGTGGAAATATTATGGACGGAACATCAAATGTGGCAGAAAAAGGTCAAGAAATTTTTGAAATGTTTATTCGTGTAGCCTCGGGTGAGAAAAGTAAAAGTGAAGCGTTAGGAATTGGTGGAGAAGAATTTGTACCTTGGATGATCGGTGCACAAATGTAAAAAGGAAATTGCTCAATAAGAGTAATGGTTTTGATCTCCACAGCCGCAATAAATATCTTTCTATTTTAAAAAATAGTTTCAAAATAATTAAGATCAGTATTGCTTTATCAAAACCATAACTCTTCAGGATGGAATTCGAGGGAGTTTTTAAAATGGAAATTAAAAAATTTATAGATAAAGTACCTGGTGGAATGATGCTAATTCCACTTTTAATTGGTGCAACAATTCATACATTTGCACCAGATACTGCTGAATATTTTGGTTCATTTACTAAGGGAATTATTACAGGGGCTGTACCAATTTTAGGAGTCTGGACTTTCTGCTTAGGGGCTTCTATTAATGTTCGTGCTACTGCCACTGTCGTCAGAAAAGCAGGAGCCGTTATCGGTGCAAAATTATTTATTGCCTGGATGTTAGCTCTAGTTTTAGGTTCTCTCATGCAGCCAGATGAAATGTTGAATACTCCGCTATTTGCGGGTTTTTCTATTTTAGCTATAGTGGTTGCATTTGATATGACCAATGCTGGTCTTTACTCTTCATTAACGTCAGAATATGGAACTAAAGAAGAGGCAGCAGCAGGCGCACTCATTGGAATTGAGTCTGGCCCTTTATTTACTATGCTTATTTTAGGTTCAGCTGGTGTTGCTTCTTTTCATCCTGCCGCTCTAGTAGGAGTGGTTCTACCATTTTTGTGTGGTTTCTTATTAGGCAATCTAGATGAAAAAATGAGAGACTTTTTTGCTCCTGCAGCGAAAGTAATGATTCCATTTTTTGGTTTTGCTCTGGGTAATAGTATTAATTTTGGACTAATTCTAGAAACTGGATTACCTGGAATTATTCTAGGTGTTACTGTTGTCTTGATTTCGGCTCTCTTTTTAATACCAGCAGATATATTTTTGGCCAAAGGTAATGGTACAGCAGGAATAGCAGCATCTAGTACAGCAGGTTCTGCAGCCGCTACACCAATGCTTATTGCTCAGGTAGCCCCACAATTTGAGGTTGTGGCACCAGCAGCAACTACTTTAATTGCAGCCTGCGTAGTTATTTCAGCAATTATCGTGCCTTTACTTACATCTTTATGGGTTAAAAAGTTTGCTTATAAAATTGATGATATAAGAGCTAAAAAAACTGAGTTTAAAGCAGAATTTTCCAAAATTACAGATACCTAAAATCTTAAATAATAAGAAAAACCCGCAAGTTCGATTTGCGGGTTTTTTATTTTCTAAATTGAAAAAGTTCAATCTAGCCAGTAATGCTGGAAATTAAGCTGCCATTTTGCGGCATTCTTCAGCACAGCGACGGCAAGCTTCTGCACATTGCTGGCAATGATCATCCTCATGATGGCCACATTCTTCTACACAATAATCGCAAGCTTTAGCACATAGCTCGCAAATCTCTTTCATAAATGGAGATTGCTTTTGTTGCATGCGGGCGCAGAGCTGACACAGATCAGCACAGTCCAGACAGCGCTGAATACATTCCCGCATCATTTCTAAATCTTCTTCTTTCAGGCAGGCACTGGCACAGTTGGTACAGGCCAGCGAGCAAGTCATACATGCGCGGACACAATCTGAAAATTGAATCTCGTTCATTTTCTTCTCCTTTTTGCAGCTATAGCAATCGCTTGTTTTTTAATACGCTAAGCAGAAAAGGAAAAATACACTAGGCAGTTTGAGTGAGAAAAAGTAATCTAATTACCGATTTTGTTAAAAGCTGTATTTCTAAAAAATTTAATTCAAAGCATCTCTCCTGATATTGCCAAAATAGGATGATTGAAGATTTAAAAATAAAACCATTGAGGTGGTCATTCCTCAATGGCGGAAAATCTACATGATGAGTCGTTATTGTCGAAGGCTTAAATAACCTTTCTCTTTATTATATTTTTATGGAGATTAAAATGGACGACTACCTGCCAAGCTGATCCGTTTTAATAAACGGCGTTGATCAGCGGGGAAAGGACGGCGTGAATGTAGAGTAACCTGATTATCCCAGAACACGATATCGCCTGCTTCCCAATTGTGCTCATAAGCGAATTCAGGTTTTAAGACATGTTCACGTAATTTTGCAATCAGTTCACTGCCTGCCTGATCGTCATAATTCACCAGCTCAACTTCGGTATGGGTATTTAACCAAAGCGCTTTACGCCAGATTCAGGATGGGTACGTACCAGTGGGTGCGGGTAGGCGTGACCTAAAATTGGCTCATCTTTAAAGCGATACCTTGGCATATTACCCGCATAAGCATTACCACCTTTATTGCTTTGGAAGCGCACAAATGGATTATAGGTAATGAGCTGTAACTGGTAGGGGTGTCCACTGGTGATCGGCATGCGGTGCAAGTTCACCATGGCCGGTGTAATCCCCTTGACCGACTGCATTGGAAACTGGTACGACATCAGGTGGGGGGCCCGTATCGGTTTTAGAAGCTAGCACTGGCGTGTCAGCATCTGGACGGAAGATTGAACCGAAATAGGTTGCAAAGGCAAGATACTGTAGATCATCCAGACTTTGGTTTCTAAAGATCAGGATCAAGTGTTCGGCCAGAGCTTGCTTCAGACGCAGGATGATTTCACCAGATTGGGCTTTGCGGGCATCGAGGCCATAAACCACTGCGCCTAGCGCTTGATCTGCCTGCGGAACAATTTTAATTTCATCAGTATTCTGGAACTGATCTTGCTGATGCCAGCGTGGTGCATCGTGAATGGCTTGTGAAAGTTGGGTCAAGCTTGTCATTGGAAAGTCTCTGAATTTTCTTGTTGTAGAAAATCTAAAAAAATCCAGAGCAAAAATAAAATCACAAGAATTGCTAAACTTATGAAAATTCGGATAAAAATATCTAAATGATTGAATTGAAATCTTTTAATTAATATGGCAAAACAAAGTCCTAAAGCTGCTGAAAAATGTCAAATATTTGACAATCAGTGTGCGCAAAAAGCCTGGTTAAAGTACTCAAACAGTTCTGGAGTCTGGCTCCAGAGCAATAGAGAAATAGCGAGGAGAAGTACCATCGCTACCGCAATGGAAAGCTTGAGCAGAAAAGTGGAATCAGTCATGTACAATTTGCTCCTCATTTACCCATAAGTGCACCAGTACGCCAAAAATACTTAAGGCAATCGACAGCATCCATACTGCATTATAGTTACCACTCATGTCATGGTTTACACCGCCGAGCCAGCCGCCAAAGAATGAACCGACCTGATGGGTAAAGAATACAATCCCGCTGAGCATGGTCAGATATTTCACGCCAAACATATTGGCAACAATACCATTGGTGAGCGGTACGGTAGAAAGCCATAATAATCCCATGATGACACCAAACGCATAGACCGTCCAGGTGCTTAAAGGCAGCATCAGAAAGGCGATAATCGCAATCCCGCGCAGACCGTATAAGCCCATTAGCAGACGTGGTTTGGAATACTTTCCACCGAGCCAGCCAGCCGTATAGGTACCGACAACATTAAACAGGCCCACCAGCGCCAGGAAAATCGTGCCAGTTGTAGCATTGAACCCATGATCAATCAGATAACCCGGCAGGTGAATCCCGATAAAGACCACCTGAAAGCCACAGACAAAAAAGCCCATCGCCAGAAACCAGAATGGCTTATGGTTTTTGACTACCACTAAAATCTCTTTAAAGCTTAGTGAAACTTTATTCGGTGTAGGAGTCGCATTCGGATCGACATACATCGGGGCTTTTAGCATCCAGGCCAAAGGTACAATCAAAGCGATTAAAATTGCGCTGACAACAAGTGCTGCTGACCAGCCGACATTCTGTAAAAGTAACAGCGTTGAAGGCAGCATAATAAACTGGCCGAAGGAGCCTGCTGCACTGGCAATCCCCATTGCCAGACTGCGTTTTTCAGGTGGTGCAGCTCGTCCAACCGCAGACAATAAAACCGGGAAAGAAGTCGCAGACAAAGCCAGACCTAAAATCAGTCCGACGCTGAGATTCAATAGTAATCCGGTTGAACTGACAGCCATCAATAACAGACCAAGCGCATATAAGGCACCGCCAACGGCAACGACAATCTTGCTGCCATATTTGTCAGCGAAGGCACCAGTAATGGGCTGAACAGCACCCCAGATCAGGTTCTGCATGGCAATGGCTAAACTAAAGACATTATGACCCCAGCCAAATTCTTCACTCATTGGCACCAGATACAGGCCAAATGCATGACGAATCCCCAAAGATAAGGCCAGAATAATGGCAGCGCCAATCAGCATAAAAATCAGGGTTCTGGAAAATTGACTGTCAGCCATAAGTCATTCATGCATATAAAGTTGATAGGTATAGTATTCGATTCAACCTAGAGAGGCGATAAAATAAAAATTAATCAAACGATAAATTTTTTTTATAGCTGTATAGAACGTCAGAAAATAAAACAACGGCCGTAGCCGTTGTTCTGGAATTTTGAGGTTTGAATAGAAATTGTAATTGATTAGAAACGCATCCCGAATCCTGCATAGGCCAGAATTGGATTGACTTCAATATCGGCTTTGGAGGTAATTAATTCACCCAAACTATCATCAGAAACAGTAATAGTGGTTTCATTTTTCAGATGAGCATAAGATACAGAACCTACCGCGAACCAAGTATGATTAAAATCATAGGTGAAACCGACGGTGGCTATCGGAGCGAATGCATCGGTTGCTTCAAGATCTACTGTAGGATTGGCATTGCTCGGTTTACCTTCCAGTGAAGCTCCGGCATTGCCTTCTTTGATATTGGCAATCATATGACCGGCTGCAATCAAATCCTGTTCAGTACGCGGGTTAATCTCCAATTCATTAAAGTAAGCGTACATTATCCCTAAGCCGACATAAGGGCGAAACTTATTAACTCCGGTTTTTCCAAAATGATATTGTAATTCAAAGGCAGGCGTCCAAGCACGTGCTGACGCTGCAGGACCATGAGCTTCTAAATCAGTAATAAAAATATCATTTTGCAGATCGATATTTAGAAATTCTAAAGGCAAACTACCGATTTGAGGTGTAGCGATCGCAGCGAAAGGAGCATAAATTTTTCCTTTGCCTTGTAAGTCCACTTTGGGTGGAATGCCGGCTTTCATTTCAAGTGATACGTGATCGGTAAAAAAGTAATTACTTAAAATCCCAAGGGTAGTGACATCATCTGCTTCCAGACCGGTGCCCGGATTATTCCACTCCTCCAACCCTTGAATTCGTGAACTACCGCTGAGTCCACTACCTAATTCACCACCGGTAAAAAAACCCAGGAATTCTAATGCTGCTGCAAGACCCTCTTGGTCAACATTAGAATTCAAGTTATTCAATACAGTATCGACTTGAATAGTACCATTTCTGGCAACTTCACCATTTTTTACAGCAGTATTAACTTGAAAAGGCTGAGCTTTTCCTTGTGGCATGACATGCAGTGCACCAACTGAAACGGAAAATCGCTTAAAGCCATCGCCATCCTGTAGGCTGAAATATGGGGATTCTGCATGTGCAAGCAGGGGTAGTGTGGCTAGACCTGCCATGCATACCATGATTGTCTTCATTGTTCAGAGGACTCCTTGTCCGTGCTAGTTATTTTTTTTTCTATTGGACAATTTAGTTAAATCTCACCAATTTACACAGTTACAGAACGAGTAGTAAAAAGTTAACAGAAAGTAAAAAATGCCAAAATTTGTATAAATTGTATTAATAAAATATATATTTATGTAAAAATTATCATGAATAGTGAAGATAAATAGGATGTTAATTTTTATAAAATTTTCAATTTTATTGAAGTAATAGAATAATAAGTGGGTAACATTTTTATCATTAATCTAAGTTTTAAATAATGATTTAAGCTTTCTGTTCCGGACGTGATATATACAAGAAATCAGCAAATTTTCCGCTTAAAACTTACTAGAAAAAGCTTTAATAAATTTAGCTAACCGATGGTACACTGCAGATAGAGTTTTTTTGTACAATAGCCGCATAAATTATTGAGTATTGCGCATGAGCTCCCAAAATTCTCCCAAGAAAAAGCCACTGGTTAATTTACCGTTTCCATTAAAACAGGCAGAACAATCTGCTTCAGATGAAGTTCTGGAACATCTGCGACCTAAACCGCAACGTTATGCTGATCGGACCTGGATGCCACCTCGTGGTACACGCCGTTCAATGGGCAAACGTTAATAAATAAAAAAGCCATGAAGTTCATGGCTTTTTTATGAGTAAAATTTGAGATTTTCTTAGCGAACTGTTTTACGCGCCTTATTTTCAGGTTTTGGCGGGGCAATCTCACGATCGCCTTTCCAGACATCAATAAAGTCTTTTTCATTGATATTATAAAGTTCCAGTAGCGCCAGAATTACGGCACCAAACAGCATGGAACCTTCAGAATTATTCTGAAAGTCAAAAATCTTGCCATTCAGGTTATGCAGAATATCTTCAATCTCGAATACACGATCACGACCATTGCTATCGACCGGATAAATCTGAGTATTGAGCAGAATCTTGGCCAGACTCTTTTCATTATCGGTCAGTGCCAGAACATCAATCAGCTCATCTGTCGCCGGAGTAAAAATCACTGAATCCCGGAAGATGGTATGCAGGAATTGCGACGTAATTTTTGGAAGCGCTTTTTCTACAAAAGGCCGGAAAGATTGTGGAAAAATGACATTGTGGGAAATGCCTTTGAACATAGGAGCAATTTCTTCAACTTTATAGCCTGCAATGCCACAACCAACCGAAGTAATAAAATATTTAATTTTAGGATGGTTCTTGGTGTAAATCTTGAAGTCATCAATATAGTGCTGGATCTGTGAGAGAGGCATCTGTTGCAAATGCTCATTCATAGTCGGAATGGCATAACTTTGACCTGCCCAGCCACGACCAACCCCCATAACCGCCCCAAAATGCTCATAAGCTGTTCGAGCTGCACCTCCGGCATGTTGTCCAGCCAAGTTGCTTCCGAAAACAAATACCGTATTTTCTGGCAGAGATTTAACAATACTTTCATCGTGATAATGGTAAGTCATGGCTTTTTTATTCGATGTCCTGATTAGCTTCATGTTGCCTTTGAACGCTATAAGGGTCAAGGTGAAATTAATTTTTATTACATCATCAGATAAAGCAGAACTTTATACAGAAATTTTGGCTAAATATTGAATAAGCCAGAATAAGGTAAGGAACCGAATCAAAACTTATACTGATTCAATTTTGATAGAAAAGATTAGAACTAAAATGGTTTTAGGCTACGAAAGCATAATATTTCACTCGATTTATTTTACTAAACAGAAACCTGGATAGGGATTGAGTAATTCAATTTTACCCCCATAATAAATTGAGTCGATATCCGCAGTGAAATTATTAAAGCTATGAGTGATAAACAACCCTTTGAACTGGTGACTAATTATCAACCTGCTGGCGATCAGCCACAGGCCATTGAAAAGCTGGTCAAGGGTATAGAAAAAGGCTATCACGATCAGCTTTTGCTGGGGGTTACCGGTTCAGGTAAAACCTATACTATGGCCAATGTCATCGCCCGTACCCAGCGTCCGACTATTGTCATGGCCCATAACAAAACGCTGGCTGCACAGCTTTATGGCGAATTTAAAGCATTTTTCCCGAATAATGCGGTTGAATATTTCGTCAGTTATTATGACTACTATCAGCCAGAAGCCTATGTGCCATCTTCAGATACCTTTATCGAGAAAGATGCGGCGATTAATGACCACATTGACCAGATGCGTCTTTCGGCCACTCGTGCACTTTTAGAACGACGTGACGCGATTATTGTTGCTTCGGTGTCTGCAATTTATGGTCTGGGTGATCCGAATGCTTATATGAGCATGCTGCTGCATGTGGTGGAAGGGGATCGCATTGGTCGTGATGATATTATCCGTCGTCTGGTCGAAATGCAGTATTCACGTAATGAACTGGAATTCCTGCGTGGTACCTATCGTATCCGTGGTGAGATCATTGATATTTTCCCAGCCGAATCGGATCAGGATGCCATCCGGATTGAACTGTTTGATGATGAAGTCGACTCCATTCGCTGGTTTGATCCTTTAACCGGGAAAATGATCCGTAAAGTGCCGCGTGTCACGATCTATCCTAAAAGTCACTATGTAACACCTAAAGACAATCTGGCTCGCGCGATTGAAACGATTCGAGATGAGTTAAAAGAACGTCTGGTCTTTTTCCGTGAAAATGACAAGTTGTTGGAAGCTCAGCGGATCGAGCAGCGTACCCGTTATGATCTGGAAATGATGCAGCAGCTCGGTTATACCAACGGGATCGAAAACTATTCACGTCATTTATCGGGTCGTCCGGCAGGCGAAGCACCGCCGACGCTTTTTGATTATGTACCTGATGATGCCTTGCTGATTATTGATGAATCGCACGTGACTGTTCCACAAATTGGAGCCATGTACAAAGGTGACCGTTCCCGTAAAGAAAATCTGGTGAATTATGGTTTCCGCTTGCCAAGTGCGCTGGATAACCGTCCGATGAAATTTGAGGAATGGGAACGTATTGTACCGACGACCGTGTACGTCAGTGCCACACCTGCAAGATATGAACTGGAAAAATCTGAACAGGTGGTCGAGCAGGTGGTTCGTCCAACCGGTCTGATTGATCCGGAAATTGAAATCCGTCCAGTCCTGACTCAGGTCGATGATGTACTGTCTGAAATCAATATCCGTAAGGAAATGAATGAGCGTGTGCTGGTGACGACCTTGACCAAGCGCATGGCAGAAGACCTGACATCCTATTTAAAAGAATATGGAATCAAGGTTGCCTATTTGCATTCCGATATTGATACCGTTGAGCGTGTGAAGATTATTCATGAGCTACGTACCGGTGTGTATGATGTTCTGGTCGGCATTAACCTGCTGCGTGAAGGTCTGGATATGCCAGAAGTTTCACTGGTTGCAATCCTGGATGCGGATAAAGAAGGTTTTCTGCGTTCAGAACGTTCATTGATTCAGACCATTGGTCGTGCTGCGCGTAACTTGAAAGGTAAAGCGATTTTGTATGCGGATCGCATCACCGATTCAATGCAAAAAGCCATTGATGAGACTGAACGCCGTCGTGCCAAACAGATTCAGTTCAATGAAGAGCATGGTATTACACCACGTAGTGCAGTACGTCAGGTGATTAAGGAAATTGATACGGGTGAAGTGCTGGATGATGAAACTATTGAGCTGAAAGCTTCGGATCAGGCCCGTGCGATCAGTGCAGATGAGCGCCATATCATGGCCGATCCAAAGATGTTCGCGAAGCATATCAATAAACTGGAGAAAGAAATGCTCAAGGCTTCAAAAGAGCTACAATTTGAGCAGGCTGCACGTATACGGGATGAAATTTTACGTTTAAAAGCGCAGATGTTAAGTTAGGTCTGTGTGTAAATTACAGATTTAAATTACGCAAAATCAATCACAAACCTAACATAATGCTACAAAGTATGTCTGCGGATGTCGCTATTGTAAGTACGAAATATTCATGTTGAAAATTTTGTCCTGATCAAATAGGTATTGTATGGCAACTAAAAATAATCTCCCTCATGCGGGATTGAAACTTGCAAAAATTGCAGTGGGTGGTGCAGTTCTACTTGGACTCGGGGCTGCAACCATGGCTTATGCCAAGAACGATTCTTTACCCACTGTAGAGAAAGTTGAACTGGACCGTTATTTGGGCACCTGGTATGAAGTGGCTCGTAAACCACTTACATTCCAGAACAAGTGTGATCGTGATGTTACGGCGACGTATACATTAAATGAAAATGGTAACGTTAATGTAGATAACCGCTGTATCCAGAAAAATGGTCAGGTGACCCAATCAGTGGGTGAGGCATACATTCAGAATGCACCTTATAACACCAAGCTCAAAGTAAGTTTCTTACCAGAGTTTATTCGCTGGTTGCCAGTGGGCCGTGGCGATTATTGGGTATTGAAACTGGATGATAATTATCAAACCGTACTGGTAGGCGAGCCTAAACGTAAATATATGTGGGTATTGTCACGTGACCCTCAACTTGATCAGAACGTGGTGAATGAATACCTGCAATATGCGCAATCTGTGGGTTATGATTTGAGTGATGTGATACATACCAAACAGACCCAACAGGCAAGAAAATAAAAGGCCAATCGGGTTATGTATAAAAAAACCTGCTTCGGCATGGTTTTTTTTAATCCATCTCTTTTTTGAATTATATATTTTGCCTTGCTATTACCTTTGGTCAGATGAATCTTCAAGCTTTATTTTAGACTAATCGTTATAATGTGCTGGAATGATCTTGGATTTGAAGCATGTATAAAGGTATTGCATTATCGGTATTGGCATCAGTGGTATTTGGTGTTCTTTATATATTCACGCCATTGTTGCAGCCTTTAGACAGTGAACAAACCTTTGCCTGGCGGATGCTGGCGACCATTCCATTTTTGACTGCGTTCATGTGGTGGTCAGGCGATTTGAGTCATATCACTCATATTTTTAAACGCATTCTCAAACAGCCTGCTTTTCTGATCTGGTTGATCATCAGTTCCCTGTTATGTACGACACAGTTGTGGCTCTTTTTATGGGGACCAATTAATGGCCGCGGTTTACAGGTATCCCTGGGATATTTCCTGTTGCCTTTAGTCATGGTCTTGGTCGGATGTGTGCTCTATAAAGAGAAGTTGTCTCGCTGGCAAATGGCAGCAGTCGCACTGGCCATATTAGGTGTAGCACATGAAATCTGGAGGATCGGTTCGATCGCGTGGGAAACGGTGTATGTAGCACTGGCATATCCGCTGTATTTCTTTATGCGCCGTAAATTCCAGACGGATCATTTGGGCGGTTTCTGGTGGGACCTTTTCATCATTCTGCCTGTCGCGATTTATCTAGGCTTTATTCATAGCGATTCCATGCAATTAATTCTTAATGCACAGCATTTGATTTTTGCGGTATTGGGTCTAGGCTTTTTAAGTGCGTTAGGATTGGGAAGCTATATTCTGGCGAGTCGCTATTTGCCTTTTGTCATCTTTGGATTATTGAGCTATTTAGAACCAGTACTTTTGGCTTTTGCGTCTATGGCATTAGGGGAGCGGGTTGAAGCTGGCGAATGGCTGACTTATCTTCCGATCTGGCTGGCCGTCGTATTGTTGGTGATTGAAGGTATACTACACATTATTGAACAACGAAAAAGACGATTGGCACTAGCACAAAATTTAGAGCGTTATCAGAAACGTTTAGATTCTTGAATGATAAATTTGACTGAATAAACAACATTTAACAAAAATCTGGTTTTTACAGGGAATAGAGGAACTTTCAAATTTTAAATGCAAAATCATCTGACTAATTACAATTATTTTCAAAATTTATAGTGAATATATCGGATTTTCGGCCAGAGTTAATCAGCTTTTGATTCAAACTTGCGGCCAATTCCATTACAATTATCGGGTTTTGAAATTTATGCTTAGATTTACAATTAATTAGAGGACGTATCTGTGAGCAAAGACACTATCGTTGCCCTCCATGCAGAGCACCAAGGTCGTTGGAAAAACCGTGAAGAACTTGCGGAACGTATGATTGCCCTAGTAGGTCAGTTATATCGTGAAAAAAATATCGTAGCTACAGTTTACGGTCGCTCTTTAATTAACCGTTCTGTAATTCAGATCCTTAAAGCGCATCGTCGTACTCGCGTATTGGACGTTGAGCTTTCTGTTGTAGACACTTTCCCAATCCTTGAAGCATTGGCGAAAATTGACAACATCGGTACTGCTGAAATTGATCTAGGCAAACTTGCTGTTGAATTCAAAGCGAAAGGTGGTGATGTTAACGCATTCGTTGCTGACGCTGTGAAATCTCTTGAAGGCAATGCAACTTCTGTTGAAGGTAAAGACGTTGTTCTTTACGGTTTCGGTCGTATCGGTCGTATCCTTGCCCGTTTGATGATCAGCCAGTCAGGTCTAGGCCGTGGCTTGAACCTGAAAGCAATCGTAGTTCGTAAATCATCTGACGGTGACCTTGAAAAACGTGCGTCTTTATTACGTCGTGACTCAATCCATGGTCCATTCGCGGGTACGATTTCTGTAGATGAAGAAAACGAAGCAATTATTGCAAACGGTCAGTTCATCAAAGTGATCTATGCATCTAATCCATCTGAAGTGGATTACACTGCATACGGTATCGAAAATGCATTAGTGATCGATAACACTGGTAAATGGCGTGATGCTGAAGGTCTTGCTCAACACCTTAAATGCCCAGGCGCTGCTCGTGTAATTTTGACTGCACCTGGTAAAGGTGACATGAAGAACGTTGTATTTGGTGTGAACCAGGCTGACATCCTTGATGAAGATCAAATCATCTCTGCTGCAAGCTGTACAACCAATGCGATCACTCCAACATTGAAGGTGTTAAACGACAAATACACAGTGATCAATGGTCACGTTGAAACAGTTCACTCGTTCACAAACGACCAGAACCTGATCGACAACTACCACAAAGCTGACCGTCGTGGCCGTGCTGCAACACTGAACATGGTCATCACTGAAACTGGTGCCGCTAAAGCAGTTGCGAAAGCACTTCCTGCACTGAAAGGCAAGTTGACTGGTAACTCTGTACGTGTTCCTACACCAAACGTATCTCTTGCGATCCTGAACCTGACTTTAGATAAAGAAGTTGATCGTGATGAAGTGAATGAATACATTCGCCAAATCTCAATCAATTCTAACCTTCAAGGTCAAATCGGTTATACAAACTCTACTGAAGTTGTATCTTCTGACTTTATCGGTTCGCGTACTGCAGGTGTATTCGACGCTCAAGCGACAATCACTTCAGGCAACCGTTTAACTTGCTACGTTTGGTATGATAACGAAGTAGGTTATAGCTGCCAGGTACTTCGCATTGCTGAACAAATGGGCGGCGTAAGCTATCCAAAAGTTCCTGCTGAAACAAATGCATAATTTGTAGAAGTCATCTAAAAAGAGCCTCTTTTGAGGCTCTTTTTTATTGTGGAAGATAAAGGTGGCAAATCAGCTTTATAAAACCATTGCATTAATTGATGGAAAATTCACCTTGATACGTCCATATGAATCTGTTAACTTACAAATGGTAAGTACATTAAAAATAGTAAGTAATAACTAAAAACTGTGATCAAGAAAGGAACTCTTCAATGACCAAGTATGCAATCAGTCCATTGTTGGGACAGGTGCTATCTAATGAATGTGCATCGCGTGAAATACTGGAACATCTCACCAATAAATGGTCAGTGCTGGTATTGCGCTGTTTAAGTGAGGGCGTACATCGCTTTAGTGAGTTGAAACAGCGAATTGAAGGGGTCAGTGAAAAGATGCTGGCACAAACCTTAAAAATGCTGGAACAAGATGGTTTTATTTTAAGAACGGTATATCCGGTTGTACCCCCTAAAGTGGAATATCAATTGACCATTACCGGTTCGCAAGCGGCAGAAAAAATAAATTATTTGATTGGCTGGGTAGAGCGGAGTTTGCCAGAGATTTTGGAAAATAAAGAGCGTGTTGCTAAATAAAACTTAAATTGCTTTTGGGGAAGCAATAAATGGATAAATCAGAAAATTTAGTTGCTCGATTATTGGCAGTGTACGCAATTATCCTAACTTTATGCATCGCTATTTATGCGATCTTTCAACTTTTAGAAGTTGATCTCACTTTAGCGACTAATCTTTTACTTTGGTCAGCTGCAATCTTTGCTCCAATAGCCGTATTAATGACTTATACAAGCTGGAGAGAGCAGAAAGGGAGTGAAATTCTATCTAGTATGTCTAAAGACAATTACGCATCTTTGCTTGAATTAGAGAGTCATTTGATAGATGTAGCAAATAGCGTGAAATATCAGTTTAGATCATGGCAATTAAGTGAAAATAGAGAAAAACTTTTTAATAACCAGTATCTTTTTGAAATTGAAAAATTAAAAGATCGAACGTCTTCACTCAAAAAGAATCTGGATATGATAGTTCGGTATCAAAAGGAAAATATAGAATTAAAGACATTGGTAAATAATTTTAATTCTGAATGTGAGTTGGTGAATGAAGGTATAAAAGAACCCTGTGATATACGCTGAATTATCAGGAGACTTTCCCTTGGGAGATTTTAGGCAGCCAACTTATAAAAGTCTTCGGCCATTTGATTTGGTGTCTTAAAACCCAAACCCTTTTGAATTCTTCGATGATTATAAAATAACTCAATGTATTTTATAATATCTGCTTTGGCTTCTTCTCTGGTTTGATAGTTGTAATGATGCACTAACTCATTTTTCAGTATTCCCCAAAAGCTTTCAATCGGTGCATTATCGTAACAGTCTCCGCGCTTGCTCATTGAACCTTGAAAACCATATTGCTCAAGTATATTTCGATATTCATGGCTGCAATATTGACTTCCTCTGTCTGAATGCACAATCAGTTCTTTGGTTGGTTTTTGATTGTGAATAGCCATATTTAGCGCATTACAAACAAGCTGTGTTGTCATGCGCTCATTTAAGCTATAGCCAACCACTTGCTTCGTGTAAAGGTCTTTTACCGCTGCTAAGTACAGCCATCCTTCAACAGTCCATATGTACGTAATATCACTTGACCATGCTTGATTTGGTCTAGTCATTGAGAATTGTTGCTCCAGCAGGTTTTCATAGATCGCTCGATTATGGTCACTATTCGTAGTCCTTTTAAAACGCTTGTGTCGCTTACAATACAGGTGGTTCAGCGCTTTTATCTGACGTACAGCGTACATACTCATTTTTATGCCCTGAGCTTGTAAGTATTTGGTTAATCGAATATAACCATAGCTCTGCCTTGTCTCCTCATGGGCTATTTTCACCAATATCGTCTGTTGATTTCGTTGAATCGTTCTTTTGCTCACGCCTCTCTTGAGCCAATCATAAAAACATGAAACTGAAACATGAAGTAATCGAGCCATTAAGGTAATTGGAAATGAATATCTTTTTTGTTTCATATAGGCGTACCTTACTGACTTTCTTTGGCAAAGTACGCTGCTGCCTTTTTTAAAAATTCACGTTCCATTTCAGCTATTTTGAGCTGTTGTTTGAGTTTTTTATTTTCTTCGAGTAGAGCGTTTAGATCAGGTGAATACTGTTTTGTACCTGCTAAAGTTCCAGCCTTTGCTTTGGTATTCCAATTTGAAAGAGTTTGCATTGAAATGCTAAGTTGTCTAGCTGTTTCCGAGACATTGCCTTGATTGGCTTCAATTAATTTGATGGCTTCAGCTTTAAATTCTGTGGTGTAAGTCTTGTATTTCTTGCTCATGGTAAACTCCTGATGAGTGTGTTTAGTTTACCAAGTTAAAACCTCCTGTTTTTTCAGCACACATCACGATGATACTTACTTTAAAGCTAATTATTTAAAATATGAAAATGATCTTGATATGACAGTAGGTGAAGCTAATAAATCGAATCAAGAGCTTAGAAATTATCTCATCAACCTTGTTTTTTATAAAACTTAATAAGACAGTTTCTAATTTTCTTTTGGATTACAAATAAGTTATTTTTTCAAAATCAACTCAATCAAAGAGTAAAACACAATCAAGAAAATTAAGCTTAAAGCAGTAAATCACTTCAACTATAAGAAAAGACCTAACTCAAATCTAAGCCAAGTACAAATATTTTGTTGATCTTTATTTTGTATAAGTTCCTCACAATAATTTCTTGATAAATCGTCAATCTGTATCAGCTTTTTGCTTGAATAATATAAAATAATCTTAAATTGGGTCTTCTTCATGGAAAGCCCAATAAATATAGTCGAGAAATGCTTTAAAATATGGCAGAATAGGCGGTTTTTAAAGTTTTTAGAGGATTGGCATTATGCGCTTTGTTGATGAAGCAGTCATTACCGTAGAGGCTGGCGACGGTGGCAATGGCGTAGCCAGTTTTCGCCGTGAAAAGTTCGTACCATTTGGTGGTCCAGATGGTGGTGATGGTGGTCGTGGCGGCAGCATTTATATTCAGGCTGACGACGACACGAGTACCCTTGTAGATTATCGTTATACCCGTAAATTTCGCGCTGAACGTGGTAAAAACGGTGCTGGCGCAAACTGTGCTGGTCGTGGTGGCGAATCAGTTATTTTAAAAGTTCCTGTGGGAACAACTATCGTCGATTCTGAATCTGGCGATATTATTGGAGATCTGGTTGAAGACGGCCAGAAAGTATTAGTGGCACATGGCGGCCAAGGTGGTTTGGGTAATACCCACTTCAAATCATCAACCAACCGTTCTCCGCGTAAATGTACGCATGGTACCAAAGGCGAATTCCGTGAAATCCGTCTTGAGCTGAAAGTGTTGGCTGATGTTGGCTTGCTCGGCATGCCAAACGCAGGTAAATCAACCTTTATCCGTGCAGTTTCTGCTGCAAAACCAAAAGTGGCGGATTATCCATTCACAACCATGGTGCCTAACCTGGGTGTAGTGGATGCGGATCGTCACCGTTCATTCGTGATGGCGGATATTCCAGGTCTGATCGAAGGTGCGGCAGAAGGTGCAGGTCTCGGGATTCGCTTCCTGAAACATTTGGCACGTACCCGTATTCTGCTTCACATTGTAGATGTTCAACCGATTGACGGTTCAGATCCAGCTTACAATGCCAAAGCGATTTTGAATGAGTTGCAAAAATTCTCCCCAACACTTTCAAAATTACCAGTGGTATTGGTTCTAAACAAGGTCGATCAGCTTGCTGTAGATACTCGTGACGAATGGTGTAATCACATTCTTGAAGAATTGCAGTGGGAAGGTCCTGTCTTTAAAACTTCAGGCTTAACGGCTGAAGGCACTAAGGATGTGGTGTATTACCTGATGGATCAAATCGAGCAGCAACGCGAACGCGAAGTTGAAGATCCTGAATACGCAGCAGAGATGAAAGAATTCCGTGATCAGCTTGAAGCTGAAACACGTGAACAAACGATTGCTGCGAAAGAAGCTTATCGTGAAATGCGTCGCGCTCAACGTCTGGGTGGCGATGACTTTGATGATGAAGATGATGACGACAGCGACGTAGAAGTATATTACGTACGTTAATCTTTTAAAGATAAGTCTGAGGACAAGATGATAGAAGTGGTAGATGGGCAACGTCAGCTCAAGGGTTGTAAACGAATCGTTGTTAAAATCGGATCATCTTTACTCACAGCAAACGGGCAAGGTTTAGATTTAGATGCGATCTCGCATTGGGCGGGACAAATCGCGGATCTACACAATGCCGGACACGAGATTATTCTCGTTTCTTCCGGAGCTGTGGCTGAAGGTATGGTTCGAATGAAACTTGAGAATCGACCCACCGATCTACCCAGTCTTCAGGCTTGTGCTGCCATTGGTCAAATGGGTTTAATCCAGACCTGGTCAAGTGTACTGGAAAAACACAGCATTCAAACCGCTCAGGTATTATTGACTCATGATGATCTGGCAGACCGTCGTCGCTATCTCAACTCTTGTGATGCTTTGCAACACTTGATTGACTGGCATGTGATTCCAGTCATTAATGAAAATGACACGGTTTCTACTGATGAAATCCGCTTTGGTGATAACGATACACTCGCAGCGATGGTCGCAGGTCAAGTTCATGCAGATCTGCTGATTATCCTGACCGATCAGGAAGGCATGTTCGACTCGGATCCACGTTCTAATCCGAATGCCAAACTGTTCCATACCGTTCGTGCCATGGATGAAAGCCTGTTTGATATGGCAGGCGGCGGCGGAAAATTTGGTCGTGGCGGTATGCTGACCAAAGTCCGTGCTGCTCGTCTGGCTGCCAAGTCTGGTTGTCCGACATTAATTGCCAGTGGTGATAGTGACAATGTTTTATCGCGCCTGATGGCGGGTGAAATGTTGGGTACACTTTTTATCACTGATGATGATCGTATGACTGCACATCAGCAATGGTTAGCAGCGCATCTGCAAACTGCAGGTCGTCTGGTGATTGATGATGGTGCGGTTAAAGCCATCAAAGAAAATCACCGTAGCTTGTTGCCTGTCGGTGTCAAAGCGGTAGAAGGACATTTTGACCGTGGTGATGTAGTGGAATGTGTCGATCGACAAGGTCACCGTATTGCTGTAGGACGTGTCAACTTCAGTTCGCGTTCAGCGGAAATTGTCAAAGGTCTGGCATCAGATAAAGTGCATCAGGTCTTGGGTGAAGCACGTTCTTTAGAGATGATTCATCGCAATCATATGGCGATTTACTAAATCTTCGGTCTATAAAAAAATCCCGCTTTCGAGCGGGATTTTTTTATGACATTTGGATTAAGTTTATTTAATCCATCCCATTCGAATAAAAGGCTTAAACAGGAATTGATGAATACTGAAAATAAAGCGCATGATTTTATTCTCATATTTCCACCAGAGCGGTAAGCCGGCAAGATTGACTGCTAAAGCAATCAGGAATGCTCCCACCATATCAATCGGAAAATGTACACCCACATAAACTCGTGACCAGGCTACCAGCCAAGCAGTCCAGAGCAGGATTCGTCCCAAATCACGTTGTGCTGAGAAATAATAGGCAAAGGCAATCCCGCTGAAAATACTCATGTGGTTGCTTGGGAATGAACCTGTAGGCGCATGTTCAATCAAAGTTCGGCCAACTTCCATGACAAAAGGGCGAGGTGTGTTTAGAACGGTAGATAATACCTCGCTAATCGACAAGGTAATTGCTGTGAAGATTGCAGCTTTAATAATCCCGGTTTTTACTTCATGACTACCACGCAGCCAGGCAATAGCAAAAATCAGCAGGAATACATACACCAGATCATGCGCTATCAGACTGGCATAGTTAATCATCCAGATCGAGGCTTGGTCAGGTACATTGAGAAGATGAAACAGATACAGGTTCAATTGATCGAGTGACATGAGGAGAGAGGGTTGACACAAATGTCCGTTACTCTAAACCGATCAAAGCTCAATTCATATCTGAGTTTGTATGAATTTGTAGCATTGATTTTTCAGAGAATATTCACATGATAAAAAAACCACTCAAAAGAGTGGTTCTTAAAAGTCTGAGGAATATAATGAAGTCTTATTTAAACTGAATCGCCCCATTCGCGCTGACGGTCATTTGCGATTCACCCGCCGCAAATTCCTGCTCAGGAACCGCCATATCAGCCGATGCAGATTTCATCATGGCCATACGCGGTACTGGCTGTGGTGAATAATTGTTAGTATTCAGGTTTAAGTTCACCAGTTGATAACTCGGTTTGTTCCAGGTCTGGGTGAGTGCCTGTGCGCGTTGCTGGAAGTTTTTGGTGGCTTCAATTATCAGTTCGCTTTCAACTTTTTTACGCTTTTCGTCTGATACTTTAAAGTTAATCGACTGGGTCTGGAAGTGCTGTTGTAATTCGGCAATCAGTTGAGATGTCGCTTTAAAATCTTTCGATTCCAGACGAATTTGGGCACGACCACGCCATTCTTTCAATTTACGGTTGTCATTGTCATAAATAGGGTAAGTACTTTGTGCCCCAGTCTCGATTTTCACAGTTGGATATTTGCGTGCTGTGGCGATCGCCTGATTCATCAGCTGGTTAATTTGAGTGGCCAGTTCAGCTGGTTGTTTGTTGGATTTTTCAATATAAAGCACAGCATGCATTTCATCATTTGAGATTTCACGACTGGCCTCTGCTGAAAGATTAACAACATTATAATTCAGAGATTCAGCAGGAGCTGCGAATGTGCCTGTGGAGAGGGTGCTGGCAAGGATCAAACTGGTAAGTGCTAAGAGACGCATGAAATTGTCCTGTTTTTCTTAAAATTGGCCATCTAAGCCGTTGTTAAAATATTAAATCTCAATTGTGATCTTTTTACGAAATATTTGTCGTAAGAGTGTTAAATTTTCTTTAATTTTATCTCATTATTTAATTTATATTTATTATTAATAATTAAATACTTAATGAATAATTTTGAGATTGATTACCTGAATGCCGCCTGCGCTACAAAAAACCATAAAAGAACACGCTTTTCTTTCTGCTGTCACACTGTAAGATGATGATTTAGGGGATGGATTAGCATGATGTTTTTTTTCGATAAAGATTAGGACAAAATGTGACTGAAAGTTATTTATTTTCCTGAAAAATTCGGTATCATCCGCCTCCTAGTTATTCGAATACAAAACTGCTAGCTAGAACCCTTATAAAGCGCCGAGTCAAAGGACCAAACGTCACCAGACTTATTTCTTTCACCCATATCAGAGATGGTAATTCGATATGAGCGTTACTTCTGTAAACCCTGCCACCAATTCCACAAACGAATACTACTTGACTCGCCAAAGTCAGATGGAATCGAATGTGCGTAGTTATCCACGTAAATTACCGTTAGCGATAGCGAAAGCACAAGGTTGCTGGGTTACCGATGTTGAAGGTACTGAGTACCTTGATTGTTTAGCTGGGGCAGGGACGTTGGCTTTAGGCCATAATCATCCTGCAGTCATTCAAAGTATCCAGGATACAATTGCAAGCGGTTTACCATTGCATACCCTGGATCTTACTACTCCTTTAAAAGATGCTTTTACCGAAGCACTTCTTTCTTATCTTCCAGGTGGCCAAGAAGAGTACTGCTTGCAGTTCTGTGGTCCATCAGGTGCAGATGCAACTGAAGCCGCAATTAAACTGGCGAAAACCTTTACTGGTCGTAGCTCAGTGATCAGCTTCTCTGGCGGTTATCATGGTATGACTCACGGTGCATTGGCAATGACAGGTAACCTGTCTGCGAAAAATGCAGTGAACGGTTTGATGCCGGGTGTACAGTTCATGCCGTATCCGCATGAATACCGTTGCCCACTGGGTCTTGGCGGTGAAGCCGGTGTTGATGCCCTGACTTACTACTTTGAAAATTTCATTGAAGATGTCGAAAGCGGTGTGACCAAACCTGCAGCTGTAATCCTTGAAGCGATTCAGGGTGAAGGCGGTGTGGTAACTGCACCAGTAAAATGGTTGCAAAAAATCCGCGAAGTGACTGAAAAACACAACATCGTGTTGATTCTTGATGAAGTTCAGGCTGGTTTTGCGCGTTCAGGCAAAATGTTTGCATTCGAACACGCAGGGATTGAACCTGATGTCGTAGTGATGTCTAAAGCCGTAGGTGGTAGCTTGCCGCTTGCCGTACTTGGTATTAAACGTAAGTTTGATGCTTGGCAACCTGCTGGTCATACCGGTACTTTCCGTGGTAACCAATTGGCGATGGGTACAGGTCTTGCAACGATCAATACCATTAAAGAACAGAACCTGGCGCAAAATGCACAAGAACGTGGTGATTTCCTGCAAGCTGAACTGAAAAAACTGGCTGCTGAATTCCCATGTATCGGTAACGTGCGTGGCCGCGGTCTGATGATCGGTGTTGAAATCGTCGACGAGCGTAAACCAGCGGATCATATGGGTTCTTTCCCTGCTGATGGTCAGTTGGCTGCAGCGATCCAAACCGCTTGTTTCAACAACAAACTGTTGCTGGAAAAAGGTGGGCGTAATGGTACAGTAATCCGTTTACTTTGCCCATTGATCATCACTCAAGCTGAGTGTGAAGAAGTTCTGGTTCGCTTCAAGAAAGCGGTTGCTGAAGCTCTAGTCGCAGTTCGAGGCGCGTAATTCATGGTAGATTTTGCAGAACACCGTAAAGCGTTACTCTGCAATGATGCTGCATCTATCGCTGACTATGAGTCGGCGATGGATCAGGCGACCAAAGCGGTTGCAGCATGGTTGCAAAACGACAAGATGTATACCGGCGGTAGCATCAAGGAATTGCGTAGCGCAATTGCGTTCAATCCTTCTAAAGAAGGCTTGGGCGTACAGAAATCTTTAGAGCGTATGGTTGAGCTATTCCTCAACAAGAGCTTGAAAGTACATCATCCGCATTCGCTAGCACATTTGCATTGCCCGACGATGGTCACCAGCCAGATCGCGGAAGTGCTCATTAATGCCACTAACCAGTCAATGGACTCTTGGGATCAAAGCCCGGCAGGTTCTTTGATGGAAGTGCAGCTGATTGACTGGCTACGTCAGAAAGTTGGCTATGGCTCAGGTCAGGCAGGTGTGTTCACTTCTGGTGGTACCCAATCCAACCTGATGGGTGTATTACTGGCACGTGATGCCTGTATCGCGAAAAACTGGAAAGACGAAAACGGTAATCCGTGGTCTGTTCAGCGTGACGGCATCCCTGCAGATGCAATGCGTAACGTCAAAGTGATCTGTTCTGAAAATGCACACTTCTCTGTGCAAAAGAACATGGCGATGATGGGCATGGGCTTCCAGTCTGTGGTGACTGTTCCTGTGAATGAAAATGCTCAGATGGACGTTGATGCGCTGGAAAAAACCATGGCGCATCTTCAGTCTGAAGGCAAGATCGTGGCATGTATAGTCGCAACAGCGGGTACTACAGATGCTGGCGCAATTGATCCACTGAAACAGATTCGTGAAATCACCAATAAATATGGCGCGTGGATGCATATCGACGCAGCATGGGGTGGTGCGCTGATTCTGTCGAATGACTATCGTTCTATGCTGGATGGCATCGAGCTGTCTGATTCTGTGACACTGGATTTCCATAAGCATTACTTCCAGACCATTTCATGTGGTGCGTTCTTGCTGAAAGATGAAGCGAACTATCGTTTCATGCACTACGAAGCAGAATATCTGAACTCTGCTTATGACGAAGAGCACGGTGTACCTAACCTGGTATCGAAGTCTCTACAAACGACTCGTCGTTTTGACGCGTTGAAATTGTGGATGACTGTAGAAGCGTTGGGTGAAGAGCTTTATGGTTCGATGATCGACCATGGCGTAAAATTGACTCGTGAAGTCGCAGATTACATCAAGGCAACTGATGGTCTGGAACTTCTGGTTGAGCCACAGTTTGCATCAGTATTGTTCCGTGTGGTTCCAGCAGGTTATCCAGCTGAGTTTGTCGATGCTCTGAACCAGAACGTAGCAGATGAGCTGTTTGCGCGTGGTGAAGCGAACATTGGTGTAACTAAAGTCGGTCAGGTTCAATCTCTGAAAATGACGACTTTAAGTCCGGTGGCAACACTTGAAAACGTGAAGAACCTGCTGGCACTGGTGCTTGCAGAAGCGGATCGAATCAAGGATTCCATCGCTGACGGTACTTATACACCACCAATTGCATAAGCTGTGATGGTGTGAAAAAGGAGATCGTTAAGATCTCCTTTTTTATTGGAATTTGGCTGACACATAGATAATGATTTTTAAATAAAATTAAGCTGCAAATAAAGGACTAAAGCCTTTTTTCCTTAACAGTTTGCGGTACATGCTGGAGCTGCGATCTGCCGGGAAATGTGCTTCCAGAGATAAGTCCAGCGGTAAAAACTCAGGCTTCTGATTTTCGACAATCAGGCGATCTTCTTCAAAAATCTTCAGATTAAAATCATAGGCTTCTTCGACGGGTAGGTCTTTATCATAATTACGACAGATAGGAGCAAACAGTCGGGTCTGACGGGCGGTCATCGGTGAAGCAGCATTCATAATCACCTGTTTGGCATCATTAGGGAAATGAATGGTCAGAGTCGCGGTAAAGGGCAGACTAATTTCAAAATGTCGTAGCCATTTAAAATCTTCCTGACCACGCTGATCTAACCCAATCGGATAACGGCCAACACTGCTGATATAGTCGGCACTGAAACCATATTCAGTTTCTATTGGTGTGTAATTCGGGACTTCAACATCATTCGGATCACCAAAGGTATCCGGATGTACCCAGGCAAAATGGGCTACATCAATAAAGCCTTCTAGCTGTCTGCCAGCAAAACATTTGATGTCGACTTGTGGGCAAACCAGTTGCTGATAATCTGCATCGTTCCAATAAGGCATCATTGGAATATTCGGTTCAGCGTCTTTGTCAGCTGTCAGTGAACACCAGATCAGACCATAACGTTCAACCGCGGCATAAGCCCGTAAATGAAACCGATCTGAAATTTTATGCTGTGGATGTGCAGGGATACGGTTACATTTACCTTGTGCACCAAAACGCAAGCCATGATAAGGACAGACGACGCCTTGACCATCATTTTTTCCCAGACTTAAGGGCACACCACGATGCGGGCAGGCATCTTTGGCCACGATCAGTTCATCCTGCATCTTGTAAATGACCAGTGACATATCTAGAAGCATTGTTCCTAACGGCTGTTCAGAGACATCACGGGCTAAGGCCACTGGATACCAATATTGAGCCAGGAGATGCCAGTCAAGTTCTTCAAATGTCATGTGAATCGGTAAATCGGGATTGAAAACTGGAATGGTTGTGCTGTTCATGGTGCTATCACTGTAATTCTTTATTTCAATATAGGCCAATGTGATGTTCTACGAAATTTCAAAGATCAGGACATCCTGTTGCATAAATTCGAACAGGATGTAAGGAAGAATGAGCTATAGACAAAAAAATTAAAGGAAGCGATATTTAAAGCGCTTAAAAACGTATACCGAAAGATACTTCTTCTATTTTCCATGCACAAAATGTGTATTCAGGGCTTTATACCTAATGTGATATGCAAGCTCCATTCAGACAAAATCAGCTAATGTCAGGGAACAACAAAAATATCTGATTCAGGATGAAGAGATGACTAATTTGCATGTATCCCAACCCGTTGGCTGTATTATTCAAGGAAAAATGATACAAGGCGCTGCCGAAAGTTTTGTAGTGATCAATCCTGCTGATGAGCAGGTATTGGCACTGTGTTCCTCTCCCTCAGAAGCACAAATTGAAGACACCATCCGTAGTGCCGAGCAAGCTTTTCATCAATGGAAAAATACGGATGATGCCACGCGACAGTCAATCTTGCATCGTATTGCGGATCATATTGAAGAACATCGGGAAGAGTTAGCGCGTTTGGTGGTGCAGGAGCAGGGCAAACCTTATGCGCTGGCTGAATTTGAAGTCGGTGGGGCCATTGCCTGGACCCGCTATCAGGCAGAACTCAAGATTGAAACTGAAATCTTACAGGATGATGCCAATAAACGGATCGAACTGCATCATCGGCCTTTAGGGATTGTGGCATCGGTCACTCCATGGAACTGGCCTTTAATGATTGCTGTCTGGCATATCATGCCGGCAATTCGCGCTGGCAATGTGGTCATCAATAAACCTTCAGAATTTACCCCATTGTCGACCCTTCGACTCGGTGAGTTGATTCAGCAAGAAGTTGCACCTGGAGTCGTATCTATACTTACAGGTGGCGGCGAAGTTGGGGCTAAGCTGACCAGTCACCCTGCAATTGCCAAAGTGGTATTTACCGGTTCGACCGCAACTGGTCAAAGAATCATGCAGAACGCAGCTGCGACTTTCAAGCATCTGACACTGGAACTTGGTGGCAATGATGCAGGCATTGTTTTGCCAGATACCGACTTTCAGGCAATGGCAGTCCGAATCTTTCATGGAGCTTTTATCAACATGGGCCAGACCTGTGCTGCGTTGAAGCGTCTTTATGTGCATGACAGCCAGTATGATGCACTGGCACAGGAATTAGTAAAAGTCGCACAGCAACAATCTCTGGGAGATGGTTTAGCCGAGACGACTACTTTTGGTCCGGTACAAAATATTAAGCAATACCAAAAAGTTCAGGCCATGATTCAGGAAGCCCGGGATGAAGGGGCAATAGTCATGACATCTGGTCAGAATCTACCGGATACAGGCTATTTTATTGCACCGACGATTGTGACCAAGGTAAGCCCAGATAGCCGTCTGGTACAGGAAGAGCAGTTTGGTCCGGTATTACCTTTGATCCGTTATCACGATATTGAAGAAGTACTGACTGAAGCCAACAATACGGATTTTGGTTTAGGTGGCTCAATCTGGTCATCCGATCTGGAGCAGGCGCAGCAGTTTGCTCAACGGCTGAGTTGTGGTACGGCATGGATCAATACGCATGGTGAGATTTTCCCGCATGTACCTTTTGGTGGATGGAAGCATTCAGGTATCGGTGCCCAGTTCGGACTGAGTGGCCTGCTCGAAAATACGATTCAGCAGGTTGTTCATATCAATAAAAATTAAATCAAAAAAAGCTCAAGTTGAACTTGAGCTTTTTTCTTTTACTTAAAATATATCAACGTAATAAAGGGCGGGCAGCCTGAAAATCAAAATGTAATTGCTTGAATTTATCTAAGACAATATAAGATTTGATATGACCAATAAAATTACAGCTCAGCAATTTTTCAGTCACAAAATTTGCCAGCATTTCCAGATTTTTAGCGCCTACTTTTAACATGAAATCTGCATCACCACTTAAAGAAAAAGCTTCCTGAATGGCTTCTTCTTCAATCAATTGTTGAAAAGCGATCTTGGCTGCTGCGTCATGTGTTTTGAGATTGACCTGAACCATAGCCAAAACTGCAATTCCCAAAGCTTCAGGATGAATGCAGGCGCTATAACCCAGAATAATTCCTTTTTGCTCCAGCAGCTGACGCCGTCTAGAACATTGAGAGGCTGACAGACCGATTAAATCCCCGATTTCCTGATTCGTCAGGCGCCCATTTTTTTGCAAAGCCTGGATGATTTTCCAGTCAAATTTATCCATTGCATCCATTGCACTGAATCCTTATCCGATACACGTTTTATGTGTTTTTGAATCATTGTGACTTGCATTATGCACGAAATCAGAAAATGAAATGCAATATTCTGTAATTGAAGCATAATAAGTGATAGGGAAAATAATAATGTTTATGGAAATTGGTCAGTACCTTAATCAGCGCCTGCAAGAACTAGGAATTCAGCATATTTTTGGTGTGCCAGGTGACTTTAATCTCTCCTATTTAGAACAGATCGAAATTGATCCAAAACTGGAATTTATCGGTAACTGTAATGAGCTAAATGCAGCTTATGCAGCAGATGGTTATGCACGTCTGCATGGTGTCGGTGCTTTGCTCACTACTTATGGTGTGGGTGACCTGAGCGCGATTAACGGCATTGCAGGTGCATATGCCGAGCAGGTTGCCATGGTGCATATTTCCGGTATTCCGCCTTTACATGCCGTAGAACAGGGTGCTTTGTTACACCATACTCTGATCGATGGCGATTATGACAATATCATGAACTGCATGCGCGAATTTACCGTAGCACAGACACGTTTGACTCCAGCCAATGCAGTGAGTGAAATTGACCGGGTATTGAAGCAATGTATATTGATGCGTCGACCGGTTCATATTCAGCTTCCATCGGATATTACCCATCTTCAGATTAAAGTACCTAAGCAGCCTCTGGATCTGAGCCGTCCACAGAGTGATCCAAAACTTCTGCAAGAAACTGCGGCACGGATAGCCAAACGCATCAAACAGGCACGTCAGCCAGTCCTGCTCATTGACAATGAAGCAGAAATTTTCCAGCTTACCGATATGCTGCAAAATTGGGCTGAGCGCATGCAGATTCCCTATACCTGTCTGTCTACTGCCAAAAATATCATGAATGAAAGTCACCCCTTATATGCGGGCGTTTATGCAGGTGCAGCAAGCGCAGCATCGACTTATCAGTTGGTAGAGCAGTCAGATTGCCTGATTGCCATTGGGCCACGTTTTACCGATGTTGCCACAGCATTTTTCTCACATCGTGTATCCGCACAAAATATGCTGTATCTGGCGGATTCCTGTCTTTGCTTGGATGGGCAGATGATCAGTGGACTGGATTTAGTTCAATTGATCCAAGCCATCTCAAAACAGACTTTAGATGATCAACCACGTACTTTTAATCCTGCACCGAAACCATCGTTACAAACTCAACAGATCGAAGAAAATACTGCGCTTAGCCAAACTGCACTCTGGCAGCAAATTTCTGAGTTCTTACAGGAAGATGATGTGATTGTGGCAGAAGTGGGCACTGCCAATGCAGGTTTATCAGGATTGACTTTACCTGTGACTGCTAAGTATCTGGTTCAACCGATCTGGGGCTCGATTGGTTATACCTTGCCTGCCTTGCTTGGTAGTATGCTTGCTGCACCAAAGCGCCGTCATCTGTTATTTATTGGAGATGGTTCGATTCAGCTAACCATTCAGGAGCTTTCTACCTTATTAAGAGAAGGCTTAAAACCCGTCATTTTTATTTTAAATAATGGCGGCTATACCATTGAACGTTTGATTATGGGTGAAAATGCCAAGTACAACGATGTTCAGAACTGGCAATACAGCCAGTTTGCCCAAGTCTTTTCTGCAGATACCCCGCATCAGGCTCATATAGTCAAAACCCCGGCAGAATTAAAGCGTACACTCGCACAGGTTCATCAGGCTGAGGAATTATGTCTGATTGAACTGCAACTCCCACGTATGGATGCGCCACAACGCTTAAAACAGTTTGCTGAAGTCGTGGCACGCTATGACTATGGTGAATATGGTTATAAGCAGCTGGTTGAGCAGAATACACCTCCCTACAAAAAGGCAATCTAGCAAAATGTAGAAATTAAAAAAATTGTTCACAAGGAGTGACAATATGGATGTTGAAGATCATCAATTAAAAAAACAGCTTTCCAACCGGCATATCCAGCTAATCGCCTTAGGCGGAGCGATCGGTACAGGATTATTTTTAGGTTTATCACATACGATTCAGCTGGCAGGTCCATCAGTACTTTTAGGCTATGCCATTGCTGGCATCATTGCATTTCTGATCATGCGCCAATTGGGTGAGATGGTGGTGCATGAACCGGTTAGTGGTTCATTCAGTTATTTTGCCAATAAATACTGGGGCAAAAAAGCAGGCTTTATTTCAGGCTGGAACTATTGGGTGCTCTATGTATTAGTCAGTATGGCTGAGTTGAGTGCAATTGGTACTTTCGTTCAGTTCTGGTGGCCGGAGATTCCGATCTGGCTCACGGCACTGGCATTCTTCCTGCTCATGAATGGTATTAATCTGGTCAATGTCAAATTCTTCGGTGAGAGTGAATTTATATTTTCCATGGTCAAGATTATTGCCATTTTAAGCATGATCGGATTCGGGATCTATCTGCTGTTTAGCGGTTCTGCAGGAAGTCAGGCCAGTGTGACAAATTTGTGGCAGCATGGCGGATTTTTCCCTGAGGGCTGGTCAGGTTTTATGATGGCACTTGCCGTGATTATGTTTGCATTTGGTGGGCTGGAGCTGATTGGTATTGCCGCCAGTGAAACCAAAAATCCAGAAAAGACCATTCCAAAAGCAGTGAATCAGATTGTCTACCGTGTACTGATTTTCTATATTGGTGCCATTGGCGTGTTGCTATGTCTGTATCCATGGAATCTGGTGGCGCAGGGCGGTAGTCCGTTCGTAATGATTTTCCAGTCATTGAACAGTCATGGTGTGGCGAATGTTCTTAATTTTGTAGTTCTGGTTGCTGCACTTTCGGTCTATAACAGCTGTATTTATTGTAATACCCGCATGTTGTTGGGTCTGGCTCAACAGGGTAATGCACCGGCATTTTTAAAGAAAATTAACCGCCGGGGTATCCCAGTAAATGCTGTTCTATTCTCGGCAGCAGTCTCCGGTATCTGTGTATTAATGAATTACCTCATGCCGGGTGAAGCTTTCGGCATTCTGATGCTACTGGTGGTTTCTGCTTTGGTAATTAACTGGCTGATGATTTCACTGACCCATTTGAAATTCAGAAAAGCCATGCAGGAACAGCAGCAGACGACCGCATTCCCAAGCCTGTTTGGCCGCTGGAGTAATTACCTGACAATTTCATTTATCATCATGATTTTAATGATCATGAGCTTTACCAAAGAAATGCAGATTGCCGTTGCATTGGTGCCGGTCTGGTTGCTGTTTTTGACGGTGATGTATGTGATGAAATATCGCAAGAAACCGGTACTCTTGCCTGAATCTACTGAACCCACCACTTAAATAGAAAGGCCCTGAAAAGGGTCTTTTTTCTATTATATTGTCTTGAGCAGGTAACGAATTAATTATCATAAAACCGTCATAAAGCTGTAACCCGGCTGTCATATTCTAAAATCAAAATGCGTGTATCGAAAAAGTACAAGACTTTATTAGAAAGTGGCGTACTCCAATAAATGCATCAATAAAGAGAGATGAGAATGCGCTTCAATCATATCGCAATTGCGTTGGCACTTTCAGGGGTAGCTGTTGCAACAACTGCAAATGCAGCTCGTGACACGATCCAAATTGCTGGTTCTTCTACAGTTTTGCCTTACGCGAGTATTGTTGCAGAAGAGTTTGGTAATACATTCCCACAATTTAAAGCACCTGTTGTAGGTTCTGGTGGTACTTCGGGTGGTTTGAAACAATTCTGTAATGGCGTTGGTGATAACACTATCGATATTGCTAATGCATCTCGTAAAATTAAAGACACTGAACTTGCAGCTTGTAAAAAAGCAGGTGTAAACCAAGTTCTTGAGATTAAAGTAGGTTATGACGGTATCGTGTTTGCATCAAACGCTAAAAAAGCGGCATTCAAATTACGTCCACAACATGTATTCGCTGCTTTAGCTGCTGAATTACCATCTAACGGTAAAATGGTTGCAAACCCATATACACGTTGGAACCAAATTGATCCAACACTTCCAAATGAAGCAATCACTTTAGTGATTCCTGCATCAAACCACGGTACACGTGAAGTGTTCCAAGAAAAAATGGTTGATGCTGGCTGTGAAACTTACCAAGCATTTGCGAAGTTAGATAAAGATGCACAGAAAAAGGCATGTTCTACATTCCGTAAAGATGGCCGTGTGATTGAAATTTCTGGCGACTACACTGAAACACTGGCACGTTTAAAAACATCTCCAAATGCAGTCGGTGTTTTTGGTTTAGGTTTCTATGATCAAAACCGTGACAAATTACGTGTAGCGACAGTTAACAACGTAGCTCCATCTGAGAAAACAATTCTGAATGGTTCTTACCCTGTATCACGTCCATTGTTCTTCTACGTGAAAGGTGAACATCTTAAATCAATCAAAGGCTTGAAAGAATTTACAGAATTCTTTGTAAGCAAAAAAGTATCTGGTAAAGGTTCTAAGCTTGAAAAAGCTGGTCTGATTTCAATGTCTGACAAAGAACGTGCTGCGGTACTAGCAAACTTCAAAGCGGGTAAAGCTGTTAAATAAAAGTATGGAAATAGCCAATGGCAGGGTCGACCTGCCTTTGGTTTTTTGCAAAGAAACCGTTTTTTCAAAGTGTGTAATTGAAGAAACAGTGGAGATTACATGAATCTGCTCCTCATTGGTGTGTTACTGGCGATTATTGCCATTGCCTATCAAGTTGGCTTAACCAAGAGCCGTAAACTTGCAGGTAAAGGGAATAACTCAGCGATGCTGCATTCTCGACCGGGTTACTATGGTGCATTGGTCGCGTTGTGGTGTGGTATCCCAGCATTTTTAATTCTGATTGTTTGGAATTTAGTTGAACCAAGTATTTTTCAACAAGTCATTTTAAATCATGTGCCTGAACAAATTCGTGCGACGCTAGATCCGGCGAGTACAAGCGTGATGGTTGAGCGTGTACAAGCATTGGCTTCGGGTTTTGGGGTGAGCGATACACCAGCTGCTTATGAACTTGCAGCAGCAGAACAGTTAAAGAAAATTGAGAACATTGGTTCATTCGCGAAATTAGCAGTTGTTGTAAGTGCGGCATTGATTGGTTTAGTGATGGCTAAACGTCGCATTGCAGAAAAATATCGTGCACGAAATCAAGTTGAAAAAGTCTTAAATGTAGCATTGGCACTATGTTCAGGCGTGGCGATTTTGACCACTGTCGGTATTGTCATGTCGATGTTTAGTGAAGCAATGCGCTTCTTTAGTTTTGTTAATCCTCTCGACTTCTTCTTTGGTACTGAATGGAACCCAGGTTTTAGTACTTCGGGAAGTGCAGAAGGCAGTTACGGCTTGTTACCTTTATTGTGGGGTACGCTCATGGTGAGTGGTATCGCATTATTGGTAGCTGTTCCTGTTGGTTTAATGATTGCGATCTATCTTGCTGAATATGCAAAACCAAGTTTTCGTTCATGGGCAAAACCTGCGATTGAAGTATTGGCAGGTATTCCAACCATTGTTTATGGTGTCTTTGCTTTAATGGTCATTGGTCCATTTGCTAAAGATTTAGGCGCAATGATTGGGCTCGAAATTAATGCGACAAGTGCCTTAACCGCTGGTTTTGTCATGGGCATTATGATTATTCCATTTGTCTCTTCATTATCAGATGACATCATTACTCAAGTGCCACGAGCACTACGTGATGGTTCACTCGGATTAGGTGCGACAAAATCTGAAACGATTCGCCAAGTGGTTATTCCAGCAGCATTGCCAGGTATTATCGGTGCGTTCTTGCTTGCAGCATCACGTGCCATTGGTGAAACCATGATTGTGGTACTAGCCGCTGGTAATAGTCCGCTGTTACATATCAATCCACTCGAAGCGGTTTCGACAGTCACAATTACCATTGTGAATCAATTAACAGGTGATACAGATTTTGCGAGTCCTCAGGCCTTGGTTGCTTTTGCATTGGGCTTAACGCTGTTTGTAATTACTTTAGGTCTGAATATTGTTGCGCTGTACATCGTGCGTAAATACCGTGAGCAATACGAATGAGTACGATTAATACATCAAATATGGATCAAACATTCGATCCGCAAGCTGCTGCTGAGCAGCGTGAAAAGCGTAAAAAAATCATCGAAAGCTCATTGGCAAAGCGTCACCGTAAAGAAAAGACATTTCGTATGTTTGGCTTCGGTGCGGTCATTACAGGTTTATTATTTGTTGCTTTGCTATTTGGCAGTATCTTGGCAAAAGGCTTACCTGCATTTTGGCAAAGTAGCATGACTGTGCCAGTGTTTTTTGATCCAGCAATTATTCAAGTCGGTCCTAAACCGGTTCAAAAAGGAGGTGAGTCACCTGCACAGTTTGAAGAGCGTTTTATCGCTTGGCAAACTGAAATGGGTATGGTGGATTGGGATGCGCTCATTGTTAATGGCATTGTTAAAAAAGCACCTGAAATTGCAAATCAAAGTGATGAGTTGAATAGTATTTACACCAGTTCCGAAGCTTATCGCTTACGTGATATGGTGATGAAAGATCCGTCACTGATTGGTAAAACGCAGGACTTCAGAATTTTAGCTGATGCGAATGTCGATGTATGGTTAGCAGGTAATATTGACCGTAGTCTTCCAGATGAACAGCAACAGCTGAGCCCTGAAGTACGTCAGTTGGCCGATCAGTTAAAAGCCGATGGTGTAATCACGAATAGCTTCAATACAGAAATCTTTAAAAATCCAGATTCACGTAGTTCACCAGCAACTTCTGGCTTAGCAGGCGCATTTATGGGCTCGCTATTTATGATGCTGATTGTGATTGTGTTGTCTATTCCAATTGGTGTGGCATCTGCTATTTACCTTGAAGAATTTGCACCGAAAAACTGGATTACTGACATTATTGAAGTCAACATCAATAACCTTGCAGCAGTACCATCGATCGTATTTGGTTTGTTGGGTGCAGCAATCTTTATTGGTTGGATGCATATGCCACTTTCTGCACCTGTTGTGGGTGGTTTGGTCTTAAGTTTAATGACACTACCAACCGTAATTATTACAACGCGTGCATCTTTAAAAGCCGTTCCACCTTCGATTCGCCAAGCCGCTTTAGGCTTAGGTGCATCACGCTTACAAACAGTTTTCCACCATGTATTGCCATTGGCTTTGCCGGGTATTTTAACGGGCGGTATTATTGGTGTTGCCCAAGCTTTAGGTGAAACAGCACCACTATTACTCATTGGTATGAGCGCCTTCGTTGCAAACGTACCTGCTACGCCACTTGATCAATCGACTGCTTTACCTGTTCAGATTTTCTTATGGCAGGGGAATGAATTGCGTAACTTCTTCGAAGGACGTACCGCAGCAGCGATTATTGTACTTCTTGCACTGATGATTGGCTTAAACAGTCTAGCCATTTGGCTACGTAAGAAATTTGAAGTACGCTGGTAATTGAGAGCATTATATGAATACAGTTATTACTCTAGAACAGAATTCCTTAGAACAGGATAAGTCCGTGAATCCAGAACCAACGCAATTTACCTCTGCTCAGGGCAGTCAAAAACAGCCATCGACTTCGTTTGTGTCTCAGTTCGATACACAGACAAGTCAAAAGAAAGATGCCAAACCTACTGATGTAAAAATTAGCACACAAGATGTTCATGTTTACTACGGTGAGACTGAAGCCATTAAAGGAATTGACCTAAATATTTATGCAAATGAAGTGATTGCATTTATTGGTCCGTCTGGCTGTGGTAAGTCAACATTCTTACGTACCTTAAACCGTATGAATGACACCATTGATAGCTGCCGTGTAACAGGTAAAGTGATGATGGATAATCAAGATATCTATGATCCAAATCTAGATGTGGTGTTACTACGTGCACAAGTTGGTATGGTTTTCCAAAAGCCAAACCCATTTCCAAAGTCAATTTTTGATAATGTCGCTTATGGACCAAAATTGCATGGTCTGGCACGGGATAAATATGATCTGGAAGAAATCGTAGAAAACAGCTTGCGTAAGGCAGGGCTGTGGGATGAAGTCAAAGACCGTTTAAATCAGCCGGGTACAGGGTTGTCGGGCGGACAGCAACAGCGTTTATGTATTGCACGGACGATTGCCGTTTCTCCTGAAGTGATTCTGATGGATGAACCTTGTTCAGCACTCGATCCGATTGCAACAGCTAAAGTTGAAGAACTGATCTCTGAACTTTCAACCCAATACACCATTGCTATTGTGACTCACTCCATGCAGCAGGCAGCGCGAGTCTCTGATCGGACTGCTTATTTCCATTTAGGTGATCTGATTGAAGTCAACTCGACCGAGAAAGTCTTTACTCAGCCTGACCATCAGCTTACAGAAGCCTATATTACCGGGCGTTTTGGTTAAGAAGTTTTATCTCAAGAAAGAAGGGCTAAAAAGCTCTTTTTTTATATCCAAAAGTAACGAAAGAATAAGATATATCAATTTAATCAGTGAAATGTGGAAAAATAAACCGAATCCTATTGTGCCCGAAATTCTTATAGAATATGCCGTCTTTGACATGGCAGAGCTGTCAAAAGATAGATGTTAAGAAAAGGTTGCATCCGCTATGGAAACACTCAAAACGATGTCAGTTTTTCTGATGCTGCTGATCGCATTAAGTTTAAGCATCGGTGGTCTGTGGCATCAATTACAAGGCGGCAGAATGTTTTATATACTGATTGGATTGCTGTATGGACTCAGTTTGAATTTCTATTTCAAAAAGCAGGAAAAAGCCTTATATACGAATTCTGCTATATTGCTAGGAGTTATTGTCTGGGCAGGTTATCAACATGGTATTAATTTTCTATAGTGCGAATTATTTTTGCCTTACTAAGACCATATGGATACTGCTCAGTTTCAGCAATTAAACAACAATATTCTATTGAAAAAAATTCATTTGACCTTATCTTAAATTGAAACCTATATAAATAATTGAGACCCGATTTTTATGTTATTTCATACCCCCAAATTACCCGCTGAAATCCGTATTAGTCATTTGAATGCGCGCATTAATGAGCAACGAAAAAAAATAGCGCAAACAACGTCGTCTAAACTGGAACTTTTGCAATTGAGCCAGCAATTGTCAAAAGAAGCGCGTGCGCGTAAGAAAACTAACCAGAAAATCTATGTACTCGATTTTAAAGGTGATATGGCTGCGTCAGCAGTAGAAAGCTTGCGTGAAGAAATTACCCTGATTCTATCTACAGCCAAAGCTGGTCGTGATCGTGTCATTGTACGTTTAGAAAGTCCGGGTGGTATGGTACATGGTTATGGTCTTGCAGCTGCGCAGCTGGTGCGCTTACGTGAAGCGGGTTTTCATGTGACCATCTGTGTCGATAAAGTTGCAGCCAGTGGCGGTTATATGATGGCGTGTATTGCAAATGAAGTGCTTTCTGCACCGTTTGCGATTGTGGGTTCAATTGGGGTAGTGGCACAGGTGCCAAACTTTAACCGTCTACTGAAAGAAAACAAGATCGATTTTGAACTTTATACTGCGGGTCAATATAAACGTACGGTGACCATGTTTGGTGAAAATACCGAAGAGGGCAAAGCCAAGTTTGAAGAAGAATTGCAACAGACACATGCCTTATTTAAACACTTCGTGGAAAAATATCGTCCACAGTTAAATGTTGAAAAAGTGGCAACGGGTGAACACTGGTATGGTCAGGATGCCCTAGACCTGAATCTGGTAGATAAACTGCAAACTTCTGATGAATATCTGCTAGGTCTTTTACCGCAACATGATGTGTATTTAATCCAGACCCGTAAAAAACCAACGCTGGGCGAAAAACTAGGTTTGCAAGCAGCACAAATCGCAGATTCTTTTATCCCCGCGGTGATGGATAAAGTGGTAGATACGCTAACCAAAGCCAATTCAAATCTGGTTCAGATGCGTGATCCGAAACTTTAATTTATTGCTCTAAAAATGATATGGAAAGCTCACTTGGTGGGCTTTTTTATTTTTGAAATCAAATCATTATGATATAAGTGAAGTACTTTGGTTGAGTCTAGGCTCATATGCTCACGTTTATTTTATTATTGGGATTCTTTAACATCGTGTTTATTCCGATGTTATGTATGCTCTATGCTGAAGCCAAACTCATAAATAATGATTCGAAGAAGATTCTGTTTTGGCTGAGCTTTCTACCTGGTGCATGTATTTTTCTATTATATGGTGTTTTAAAGCCAAATAATCCACCCGTTACTTCATCGAAAGAATGTGGTGTGGTGCAGTCTTATCAGGTATATAAAACTCGAGGTGGAACTCAGCATGAAAGCGTGATCATTCGCTTCAATGGTGCCAAGTATAGTCGTTATTTATATTTCGATCAGCATTTTGAGAAAATGCCGAAAGGGCAAAGGGTCTGTTTTGAGTATTTAGATAAGTTTAAATACCCACACTTGTCAAAATCTAAGTTTGTTAAATGGATTGACCCCACTGAAATGCCGACCAGCACTGAGGTAAATCATATAAAATAAAGCATATTTTACTGTTAGAGCAGAAACATGGCTGTCGCTGAAGCATATCTTGCAACGCAAAATTGTTATTTTAATTACGAGTTTGAAGAATTGAATTTAGAGGATTTTCCTGAGGAGTTATCTGTGTCACTGCGTGGCATGATGTTCCGCCATGAGATTCAATATCCTGATGCCACCTATTTTATTTATTACAGCGAGATATTGACGGGTCATGAATTGCAAAAAATGAAAGATGATTGGATGCGATATTGCCCACTTCCATAATTGAAAAATATGCAGCTCATTAAATTTGTGATGACACACTTTAATTCAATGAGATGCTGAGTTTAAGAGCTTGCTTCTATGGGCTTTTTTTGTAATAGCATGATACTCCCCGTAAATATAGCGCCAATGGTTGCCAGCAAAATATCTTTATGTGCATCCCACATATCACCTTGTTGTCCATTATAGTTTTCAGCTTCCTCAGGAGATAGACCAATGGCAATCAGCCATTCCAGCCATTCATAGAGCATGCTGCTGGCCACCACAAACTGAATCACCAGCAGGAAAATGACCACAGGTTTCTGCTGCGGCAGCCAGACCTGAAACAACCGGTAAAATACCGGGTAGAGTAAAAGACCAAAAGCCAGGTGCACAAAACGGTCAAACATGTTGCGTGACCAGCCCATGGCAGCATTCAGGTCAAAGCCAAAGAGTGTCTGAGTCCATTCATTATAAGGTACATAAGAATACAGATAATGTGCAGCAACCACATGAATCAGCAGAAAAGCCAGATAAAGGTTGAAACTGAAGAAGCTCAATCCGATTTTATACAGGCACAAGATCAACATAACGATCATAAAAACCGTACCTGTTTGATGGAGCAGATAAGATTCCATTTCTAAAGGTTGAATACTGGCAAAGATAATCGCAATTGCCAAAATCCCTAAACTAACAAAATGTTTGCTGCTTAATCGATGATCCATCATCTATTTCTATATCATTTTTCTTAAAGTTAGACATGATTATAAATAAAAAAGCGAAGCCGGAGCTTCGCTTTTGGTCTTAATTGTCTAAATTAGATTTTAGCGATTAAGTCTTTAATTTGTTTTGCTTGTTCAGATGCATTACCTGTATATGTTGCAGGTGTCATTTCAGCCAAACGAGCACGATCCGCTGCAGGAACAGCTTCTAATTCGTTACCGTTTACGAAATCAACCATCATGTCGCGAGTCATGGCTTGACCACGAGTCAGTGCTTTTAATTTTTCATATGGTTTTTCAACATTATAACGACGCATAACCGTTTGAATTGGTTCAGCCAAGACTTCTTGAGCATTGTCTAAGTCTTCATCAATACGTGCAGCATTCAGTTCAAGTTTACCCACGCCTTTTAAGCAAGCTTCAAACGCGATCAAGCTTTGCGCAAAACCTACACCCATGTTACGAAGAACAGTTGAGTCAGTCAGGTCACGCTGCCAGCGAGAAATAGGCAGTTTTTCACCTAGATGCGCAAGAACTGCATTGGCAATACCCAAGTTACCTTCTGAGTTTTCGAAATCAATCGGGTTAACTTTGTGCGGCATGGTTGAAGAACCCACTTCGCCTTCTTTCAATTTTTGTTTGAAGAAACCAAGTGAGATATAACCCCAAACGTCACGGTTGAAATCGATCAGGATAGTATTGAAACGACGCAGCGCATCAAACAGTTCCGCCATGTAGTCATGTGGCTCGATCTGGGTGGTGTACGGGTTAAAAGTCAAACCTAAAGATTCAACAAATGCTTGTGAATGCGCAGGCCAGTTGATGTCTGGGTAAGCTGAAAGATGCGCGTTGTAATTACCCACTGCGCCATTGATTTTGCCCAGTAGCTCAACTTGCTTGAACTGTTTGATTTGACGGGCAAGACGGTAAGCCACGTTCGCCATTTCTTTACCCAAAGTTGTTGGGCTCGCTGTTTGACCATGTGTACGAGACAACATTGGTTGGTCAGCATGTTTCTCAGCCAATGCAACAATTGAATCAATGATTTGTTGCATAGACTCAACCAGTACATCACGACCGCTTTTCAGCATTAATGCATGAGACAGGTTATTGATGTCTTCAGAAGTACATGCAAAGTGAATGAATTCGCCTGCATTTTTCAGTTCTTCAATGCCTGCAATTTTTTCTTTCAGGAAATATTCAACCGCTTTCACGTCGTGGTTCGTAGTACGTTCGATCTCTTTAATGCGGTTGGCATCTTCTTCAGAGAAGCTGGCAACAATCGCATCAAGTGCAGCATTGGTTTCAGATGAGAACGCTGGCACTTCAGTGATTTCAGGACGGTTGGCAAGCGCTTGTAACCAACGCACTTCAACAGTCACACGAGCATGGATCAGACCAAACTCAGAAAGAAAAGGGCGCAGCGCATCACATTTGCTAGCGTAGCGTCCATCTAATGGAGAAAGTGCAGTTAAAGCGTTCATATCGATTCCCTAAATTTTGGAATTAAACGAAAAACGGTGCGCGTACAACAACATGGTTTAGATCACCTGAAACTGTAAGCGCGCGAGATTTTGGATATCCTGTAGCAACTTGCGCTTGCCAAAAATCATGCCCCATGAACTGCCGCCAAGCTGACGCCATAAGTGCGCCATTTGCAGTCCAGTAAAGAGTGAAGCACGGATGCGGTTGGTATGACCGGAATCTTTAAAGGCTTCAGCATTGCCACGCACCATGATCCGCGGATTGATCTGGCCGGCGGTATCGACATAGGTCTGAGCGAGATTGGCAATGATGCTGGGGTGCATGTAATTGTTATCGAAGAAGGAGAGCTGTCTGAGGATTTTTTGCTGGGATTGTTCGATGATTTCAACAAACTTGGTATTGCTATAGACCTTCTTTTCTAACTGAAGAAGTGCCATGGCATAGGACATTGGAAGCTTGGTCGATGAAAGTTTTGGAAGTCTGGATTTTGGGGAAGTATTAAAAGGTTGGGTAATGCTGCTTTCCAGGGTTTTTAAACCGAGGGAAATATCGGCCAGCTGATTAAAGAAGTCTAAGGTCTGGGCATTTAACTTGCCACTTGGACGGATATTTAAACTGGCTTTAATCAACTGTTCAAAATAGAAATTACCGCTTTCACCAATGCTTTGCTGTCCCGTCAATGCAGTCATATGCGTCAGCTGGGTGGCCTGAAAAACCCCCGCTAGCGCCAACGCACGATTTTGACGAACATTCAACGTTGTGGCTTGTTGAAACGGTAACTCCGTCATACCGAAATCATCCTTTAATAAAATCAGGTTTAGGCGCATTGGTATGATGAATCACGCCACCACCTAAACAAACTTCACCTGAGTAGAATACAACGCTTTGACCCGGGGTCACTGCACGTTGCGACTCATCAAATTCAACACGAACACCATTTGGTGTTTCTGGATCCTTGAAAATAGTACACGCTTGGTCAGGCTGACGGTAGCGGGTTTTTGCCGTACAGCGGAAACCTGTTTCAGGAATATCCTGTTCACCGGCTACCCAGTCAATCGCTTCAGACCACAATATGGTACTGTGCATCAGTGGATGTTCATGACCTTGACCCACCACCAGACGGTTACCTTCAATATCTTTATGCAGTACAAACCAGGCACCCTCTTCCGCGCCTTTCATACCGCCAATACCGATCCCGCCACGTTGGCCGAGCGTATAGTACATTAAGCCGTGATGATCACCAACCTCTTTGCTATCTTCCAGCACGATTTTTCCAGGTTGCGCCGGCAAATATTGCTTTAAGAAGTCATTGAAGCGACGTTCACCAATAAAACAGATACCCGTAGAATCTTTTTTCTTCGCTGTTGCCAGACCTAATTCTTCTGCAATTTTACGGACTTGCGGTTTTTCAATTTCGCCGACAGGGAACAGGGTCTTATTAATTTCACGACCATGGACCGCATGCAGGAAGTAAGTCTGGTCTTTATTATTGTCATAACCACGCAGTAATTGGGCATATTGCTCACCGCGCGAATTGGTCATGGTTTTGCCGCGACGACAGTAGTGACCAGTCGCGATAAAGTCAGCGCCCAGATTGATCGCATGATCCAGGAAGGCTCGGAATTTGATTTCTTTATTACACAAAATATCCGGGTTTGGGGTACGGCCAGCAGTATATTCAGCCAGAAAATGCTCGAACACGCGATCCCAGTATTCCATCGCGAAGTTGGCGGTATGCAGTTTGATCCCGATCTTGTCGCAAACGGCTTGTGCATCGGCAAGATCTTCCATTGCCGTACAGTATTCTGTGCCGTCATCTTCTTCCCAGTTTTTCATGAAAAGACCTTCAACCTGATAACCCTGTTGAAGGAGGAGAGCTGCAGACACAGATGAATCTACACCACCAGACATACCGACGATGACACGTTGTTGCATAGGATTAGGCATCCAAATTTAAAATTAAGGGAGAATTTTGGTGCTCGTAAATGAGCGATAAAGGATAGTGTTTGCCAGCTTGGGCATCCTGCACGGCTTTAATCACCAATGGGCTGCGAGCACGTGCGGTTTCAACCAGTTCATCCAGCGTCATCCAGACTGCACCGACAATACCGGTATCCAGTTCAGCATTTTCATCATGGCTGACGGCTTCTGCTCTCAGGCAGAAACGGAAATAGGTACGATCCGGGAACATCGGCGGGGTATAGGTATAGATGCCGATCAGATCAGTAACATTGACCTGATAACCGGTTTCTTCTATGGTTTCACGAATGGCTGCTTCGACAATGGTTTCACCTGCCTCCACATGGCCTGCCGGCTGATTGAATACGGTATGGATGACACCTTCAGTATGTTCTTCAACGAACAGGAATTTTCCATTTTTTTCGACGATAGTTGCGACAGTGACGTGAGCAGTCCAAGCGATCATAGAGGAGCACCATGGAATAAAAACTGTATTCTACAAAATTTAGGCGGCGGTGGCTATGTTGATACTCGGGATTTTAATTTAGATGATTAACAATAAAGGTATTTGGCGAAAAAGAAAGCGTAGAATATAATGAGTGCATAAAATACTAAAACAGCAATATTTGCATTCTACGCTTTAATATAAGAATTTGATTTAAAATAAAATTTAATAAAAATTAGCAGTATTTCATAACAATTAAAATAAATAACAGGCTTTATAGGACAGGACTCCAATGAAATTCAGAACAGACATCAATGGCCTCAGAGCAATTGCCGTGATTGCAGTCATGCTATTTCATTTTAATGCGGCATGGATGCCTGGCGGTTTTGTTGGAGTAGATGTCTTCTTTGTGATTTCAGGTTTTTTAATGACTGGAATCATATTTAAAGATTTAGAACATGAAAAATTTTCTATTCTGAAATTTTATGTGGCTCGTGCGAATCGGATTATTCCAGCTTTGGCCGTGCTGTGTCTGGTATTAATGATTTTTGGCTGGTTTTATCTGACGCCTTTTGATTACAAGTTATTGGGTAAGCATGCCGCGAGTAGCATGACTTTTTTATCCAATATCAGTTACTGGAAGGAATCCGGTTACTTTGAGGCAGGCACTCACGAAAAGTGGTTGTTACATACCTGGTCACTTTCCGTCGAATGGCAATTCTATATGATTTATCCGCTCGTTCTCATTGCCATGCGCAAGTTCATGTCTATCCAGACCATGAAATTTATGCTGCTGGCAGGAACGATTTTAGGATTCATTCTATCTGTGATCGCTACCTACAAATGGCCAAATCCCGCTTATTTCCTGTTACCTACCAGAGCCTGGGAAATGATGATCGGGGGAATTGCTTATCTTTACCCTTTGGCCTTGCAGGAAAATAAGAAAAGGTTGCTGGAAGGAACGGGATTGGCACTTATTCTGGGATCCTATTTCTTCATTTCTGCAGAAGACTTGTGGCCTGGTTATCTGGCAGTTTTTCCTGTTACCGGTACCTTCCTGATGATTCAGGCACATCGACATGACAGTGTTCTTACCAATAATATTGTATTTCAAAAGCTGGGGACTTGGTCTTATTCTATTTACCTATGGCACTGGCCTTTGGTTGTGCTGATCTATATCTACTCATTGCCTGAGTATTATGTGTATGCCGGAATAGCACTTTCTATAGGGTTAGGTTTTCTGAGCTATAAGTATATTGAGCAGATTAAATTACCTTCATATCATCAGTGGAAAGATATTTATCGTATAAAACCGCTTTATTTTTCTCTAGTGCTCATGAGCTTAGGCGTTACTTTAAATATATTTAATGGTTTTAATACAGATCTGCGCCAAGGTGCAGCCTCAGAACAGGCAAAATTTTTAGATTATTATAATGAGAAATTCAAAAATTTAAGGGATGCATACTGGCTGAAATGTGATACTTACGTGAGCCTGACTGAGCATAATAGTTATGATCCTGATCCAATCTGTATCACGAAACAAAAGGAAGGTGGGGTGTTCTTATGGGGAGATTCTCATGCTGAGGCACTTTCTTTAGGGCTGAGGACATTACTGAAATCCAATGATATCCCTTTTTATCAGAAAACCTCCTCCATTTGCCGGGCATCGCTGACCGAGATCCACTATCATAAAGGAGCTTATAAAGAGGCCTGTGACTATTCCAATAAACTGGCACTAAAGAGCATCGCAGAACTGAAACCCAAAATTGTGGTTATCACTCAAGCCCTGAAACACGACGAAACCAATTGGGAAAATATCGGGAAAAGTTTGCTTCAGCTTGGCGTATCTAATATCGTCATTGTGGGGCCAATTTCGCAATGGAAACCTTCGCTTCCTAAAGTGATGGTGAAACCGAAAAACTGGAATAGTGCTGAAGATTTTATATTTGATGCCGGACTGGATTTAAGAGCAGTTCAGGTAGACGAGAAAATGAAAAAATTACAATATCCTCAGGGAATTACCTATATATCTCTTATTGATCATCTATGTAAAAAAGATGATGTGCAGCAGCAATACAAATGTCGGATTCGGGCAGCTCAAGGAGAAGACCTACTTCAGGTGGATTATGGACACCTAAGTGAATCAGGCTCTTTATTTGTGGGGAATACCATACTGTCAAAATACTTATTAAATTTATATTCTCAGGATGTGACTACAAAACAATAAGCTTATTTCCCGTGATTGATCAGCCACCCATTGAGGTGGCTTTTACATATATAAGTTTAATCAAAATTATTCATTCATATTGAATACTTCAGTGATCTCGCAATCACGCACAAACTGTTCATCGTGTGAAACTAAAATCACAGCGCCTTTATAAGACCGAATTGCACTTGCCAACGAAGCTTTAGACTCAATATCTAGATGATTTTCTGGCTCATCCAATAATAAAAGTTCGGGTTGAGGAGAGACTTGGCTGAGACCTAATAACGCCACTTTCAGCTTTTCACCACCACTTAACTGAGGCAAAGGATAAGTACCTTTATCACCATGAATTCTGATTTGGCCCAACAGATTACGCCATTCAACCTCCGGAATATCAGGATTTATCTGCCTTAAATTTTCAATTGCACTTAGTGTCTCATTTAGAAAACTAAAATTTTGATCCAGATAAAAACAGCTTCGTGCCAGAAAAATTTGATCGAGAGGTTGCTGCTTTTGTAGGGCGACCAGTTTCAGCAAAGTGGATTTACCACTTCCGTTTCGGCCTACAATATGGATTTTTTCAGCTGCACTTAAAGCAAGATTCACAGGCTGTGGAGTACCAAAAGGAAGCTTTAAATCTTTAACCCGCAGAATTTCACCAGACTGTGGTTTAAGGTCTGGAAATTGAAATAGCTGAGGTTTTATCTTTTCAAGTTGCTGCTTTTGAACTTTTAACTCAGATTGTTCATTCGAAATTTGCCGTTGGTGCTGTGCCTGAACTTTACCTATACTTTGACCAGCTTGTTCCTTTTTAAAGTCTAAAAGCACTTTGGCTTGGGAATTCGAATCACGTAATTTGTTTCCGGCACGTTCCCGCTTTTGTGCTTTCATTAAAATGTCATGCTGCTTGTGCTTCATCTATTTAATATCACGCTGACTCTGCTGAATTGACTGTTCGAGTGAAGCGACATTTTTCTGATATTGCTCAAAAAACTCCGCATAGTTTCCAGTAGTGTGCTGTAATCCATGCTCATTTAAATAATAAATATGATCAACCTGATCTAGTAAAGTCCGGTCATGACTAATGATCAACGCACCAGCAGGATGTAAGTTTAAATACTCTATTAACTATGTCCGTGCTTCACGATCCAGATGGTTGCTTGGCTCATCCAGCAATAAATAATGTTCAGGCTTTAAAAATAAAGTACACAAAGCAAGTTTGGTCTTTTGGCCCTCACTCAAATATTGCACGGGAAAGTCCAGATCGGTGGGCAATTGCGCTGAACTCAACAGTTGCTGCCATTCATGCGGCAAGTGCCAGTGGTCTTCAAGTAGCTCATAATCCTCAAAACTGGCTGTGCCATGTTCAACATTTTTAAAAGCACGATGTAATTGACTTACTTCGAGTGCTTCAGTAATTGTGGCTGCCTTTAACCGATGCAATTGTGGTAGATAGGCATGATGCATTTGCCAGGAAACTTGACCTGAGCAATGTGGAGTAGAATACTGAGTCTGATGCAAAAGCTGCATGAGCAAAGACTTACCTTGTCCATTACGGCCTATTAAAGCGCTGACCTGAGCTTTAGGAAGGGTAAAATTTAAATTCTAAAATATGACTTTGGACGGGAATTCTAAAGTCAGACTGGATATTACACATACCTGTTGAGTCATAAATAACCTCATAAATACAGGATGCACAAAATAAACAAGAGATTTTTTCTAGAAAAGATCAAGCCAGACGATCTATTTTGCACATCAATCTAAAAATAATCGTTGATGAGAAAAATAGACTTACTTCATTGGCGTGACTCATTTATAAGAGAAGGGGAGTTCGGACCTTATTTTAATATAAATAAGCTTGCTTAAAAATAGATCAAATTAGGATTGTTTATCCACTGTATTGATGCTGATTTAAGTGAATTTCAGGATTTTAAGAATATGAGATGATTGACTTGAAGTGGAACGAGTAAGTTTCATTTACACTATGCGGATAAAGTCTTCTCTATTTTGCTTTTAAAGGATTTTTTTATGTCTGAACTTAAGCTCTACATTACTTTATTGGGCGGCAAGCATGAAAAAGCCAATGTAGAAGTACATGATGTAGTTCCGGTCATTAGTTCAGATATTAAGACAGCTTTTCCATATCTGAAGGAACAATGGTTTGGTGTGCAAAAAGGACTGCATGTCGATGGTTGGATGACGATCAATGGTGTCAACTATCAGGATCTGAATTATCAGGTTCAGGTGACGGACATACCTGTAAAACAGGATTTAAAACTATTCCTGATCAATCTGGGTGCTTATGTGCCAGATCAGTTTGGTGAAATCCATAAATATCTGGTAGTTGCTGCAAAAAATAAGACTGAGGCTAAAGCACAAGGCAAGCTGGCCATTGAAAAAACTTGGTTTAAACCTCATACCGATGCCGTGATTGATGTGGATGATTGCTTAGAACTGAACAAGATTGACCAGAAATTTGTGCATCTAGTAGAGGGAGACTTTGAAGCCAATAGTTTTAAGAACGATTATGTGGTTATTCCTTAATTAAGATAAGGCTACATAAAGTAGCCTTAGTTTGTTGATTTATTTGTAATGACCTGAGACTTTCACATAATTCTGTGCTGAATAAGGCAAGAAAGCTATTTCCTTCTCAGTCAGTGGACGCACTTTTTTGACTGGACTGCCTACATACAAGTATCCACTTTCTAATACCTTATTCGGTGGTACCAGTGAACCTGCTCCAATCATCACATCATCTTCAACAACTACATCATCCAGAATAATTGTACCGATACCCACTAAAACACGATTACCAATGGTACAGCCATGTAATTTTACATGATGACCAATCGTGACATCTTCACCAATAATCAATGGTGAACCTTCAGGTTTATCCGCCTTTTTATGACTCACATGCAACATGGAATGATCCTGTACATTCGAGTTCTTACCAATACGAATATGATTCACATCACCACGAATTACGGCAAAAGGCCACACAGATACATTTTCGCCTAAAACAACATCGCCTACGACCACCGCCATCGGATCGATATAACAGGAGTCAGCGACTTGCGGGCGAGTATCCAAATAAGGGCGAATGTTTTGGCTCATGTCAGTATCATCCTGAAAGTTTATAAGTATTATAAAATAAAAAAGCACACATTCGATGAATGTGTGCTTTCGCTTTAGTAAGATCTAATATTGATAATAAATATTAGAACAGGTTACTAAAGAATTGTTTGATATGATCCAGCATACGGGCAAAGAAACCAGCTTCTTCAACTGCTTTCAGCGCAACAAGTGGTTTTTCAGCAATCACTTTGCCGTTTAAAGTCGCCACATATTTACCTACGACTTGACCTGGTTGTAAAGGCGCAGTCAGTTTAGGCTGAACGACCAATTGAGTTTTAATGGCATTGGCCTGACCTTTAGGCATAGTCACGTTAAAGTTTTCTGCAAGACCGATCTGAACTTCATTTTCCTTACCAAACCAGACTTTAGACTTGGCTAGAACCTGTTTAGCGGGCTGAACATTTTTAGTTTCAAAGTTCGCATAACCCCAAGCCAGAAGTTCACGTGTTTGTGACGCACGTTCATTCATGGTTGGTGCACCAAAAATCACTGAAATCAGACGAGTCGGGCCACGTTTTGAAGAAGTCGTTAAGCAGTAACCGGCTTCATCAGTATGACCAGTTTTCAAACCATCTACACTTGGATCAGTATAGAGCAGGGCATTACGGTTACCTTGCTTAATCCCGTTAAAAGTAAATTCTTTTTCAGAGTAAATTGGATAGTATTTTGAACTGTCTTTGATGATGTGCTGAGCCAAAGTTGCCATATCTTTCGCTGTCGAATAATGGCCTTCAGCTGGCATACCAGTCGAGTTGATGAAGCTGGTATTAGTCATGCCGATCCGTTTCGCTTCCTGGTTCATCATATGTGCAAAGGTACCCTCGTTCCCTGCAATATGTTCAGCCATCGCTTTAGACGCATCATTACCAGACTGGATAATAATCCCACGCAACATTTCTAGTGCAGTCGCCGTACCGTTTAAAGGTACATACATACATGATTCTGCACTGCTACCACGGCACCATGCAGATTCATTCATGCGAACCTGTTCATCTTCAGTCAGCTCACCACTTAATAACTTCTGCTCGATGATGTAACTGGTCATCATCTTGGTCATTGAAGCAGGGGCTAATTTTTCATTTTCATTTTTTGATGCGAGAATTTGCCCTGTCTCGTAGTCCATTAGCACATAAGATTTATTATTCAATTCTGGTGGTGCAGATAAGACAGTTGCTGCAAAGCTAAAACTAGGAATTAATAATAATGCAGCAAGGGCAGTTTTTTGGGTCATTTCTAGTGGGTTCCAATATCTTGATGTAAGCACGAAGAGCCTAGCATTTTAGGACAAAGCTAGGCTGACTTCTATGGGAAACCCGGGGTTATTTCAAAAGTATTGTAAGCAATCACTCAAAAAGTGGATTATTTACTGTAGCTCACCAACTCATTGCAAATGGCCTGATTCTTTTTCTTGCCAGCCTTTTTGGCGTCGCTCTGTGCTTCGGCCAGAATGTTACGGAAATCTGACTGTTTTACCATCTGGTTCAGGCGCTCAACCGGATTTTTTTGGCCGGGCAAATATTCAGTCACCAGCTGGTTATAACCCTGATTGAATTTTGCTTTATCTTTGACCATGCTTGGGCAAATTTCAGAAAGGACATAAATTGCAGCTAATTCTTGCTTGGTGATTTCTTGGCTCGGGGTGACTTCAATATTTTCATTTGCTGCATAAACCGAGCTTCCCCAAAGTGTCATACCAGCAACAACAGATAAACTTAAACTTTTAATTAATGTATGTTTCATCAAAAAACTCAAAAATTACATGTAGAACAATAATTTGTTAGCTTAAAGATATTTTCAAAATTGAAAAGAGGGGAAATGTAGTGAAGCTGTAGAATTATGAAGAAATGTGTAAGAGAAAAAAGACGATGCTGGCATCGTCTCATTTCAGTGAGAAAGACCTTATTCCTGATAAGCTAAAACGTCTTCACACGCTGTTTTTTGTTCGTCTTTTGCAGTCTGTTTTGCACCTTGACGTGCTTCTTCAAGCACAGTCTTGTATTCACTGTCTGCCTGAAGTTTTTGATAGGTCATCGATTTGTCTGAGTATTCTTTTAGATAAGATTGAATCAGCTGCTGAATCGTTGTATCGAATTTTGCATTCTGACCAATAATGCTCGGGCATACTTCAATCATTACCTGTGCAGATGCGACATCTTCTTTCACGATCATGTCATTTTCTTCAGCTGTCAAATCATTGGCAATAACTGCAGGAGAAACAAAAGTTGCCAAACTTAAAGCCAAAGTACCCCAAAGAGAGAATTTTTTCATCATCTTAAGCCATATGTATTAATGGATATCGTGCTACAAATATATATAATTCCTGAACTAATACAATGAAATGTCCTAGCGAGTCATTTTTTAGCTCAACGAGATTTTGCAGTGAATATATTAATTTCAAATGATGATGGTGTTTTTGCACCGGGTATACAGGCATTGGCGCAGGCCTTGAGACCTTTAGGACGCGTTGTGGTGGTAGCTCCGGAAAGTGAACGTAGCGGATTTTCCAGTGCACTCACTTTAGACCGACCATTAAGACCAATCCAGATTTCTCCCGATGTATGGGCAGTGAATGGTACGCCAGCAGATTGTGTTTATCTGGCCATGAATGGTTTATTTGATGTTGAATTCGATCTGGTGGTCAGCGGCATTAACAGTGGTGCCAATCTGGGAGATGATGTGCTGTACTCAGGGACGGTGGGTGCCGCATTTGAAGGCCGTCTGGCCAAACAACCTGCATTGGCAGTTTCTCTATGTGGGCAAAACGTTCGATCTTATACCTTGCCAGAAGATTATCGCATTGCAGCGCAATGGGTACATGATTTTATCGCGGCAGGTTTGCCGACTTTGCCTGAACGTCATATTTTTAATGTGAATATTCCTGATATGGCTGAGCTGAAAGGAACTAAAGTGACCTTTCAGGGACGCCGTAGCCAGTCCAAGCCGATTACCAGTCATGTAGATCCACGTGGTCGCCAGGTTTACTGGATTGGGCTATCGGGTGAAGCAGTCGCAATGCCAAAACATAAAGGAACTGAAATCGAGTCAGACTTTTTTGCAATTGCCAATGGCTATGTAAGCGTGACGCCAATTCAGATGGATGCCACAAACTATGACACACTTCACACTTTGCAAGCCCAGATTCTAAATAAAATCTAATGAATGTTATAAGTTTGTGAAAAATGAAAGCTTACAAGTATATTGTAGTAAAACTTTGCTAATCTTACTGGGTTTTTGCAACCGTATAGATGTTAGAGAGGAAGATAATGTCCTTGGTGTCACCGAAATACTTCATTCATGCTTCACCATCCAGCTTCATCAAAACTCTGGTTTTGTCCACTGTGGTTGTTTCCACAATGATTATTACTGGTTGTGCCACTAAACCTCAGGTCAATAATATGACCCGCTATGCCGCAGCGCCTGACTTCTATACGGTACGCTCTGGGGATACTTTGAGTGGCATTGCTGCACGTTATGGTCTGAGCTATATCAGTGTGGCAGAGATGAATGATATTGCTCCGCCGTATCGTATTTATGTGGGTCAGTCGATTCGCCTGAAAAATAACACTACCGCTCGCCGTACTACAGCGACTCAACCTGTTACCCAAGCTTCACCGATTCAGCGTCAAACGATTGCGATTCCAGCGCCAACCACTCCCGCTCCAACAACTGTTAAGACTACGCCAAAACCTGCCACCACTACTTCCGCACCGATTACCCCAGTATCGACAGCAGCAGGATTACGTTGGGTCAAGCCATCAAATGGTCCGGTATTACAAAACTATGATCTGGCCGCAAATATCAAAGGTACCCGTTATGGCGGTAATGTCGGAGATCCGGTCTTTGCTGCAGCAGATGGGCAGGTGGTATACGCAGCAGATGGCCTGAAGGAATATGGTAATCTGGTACTAGTTAAACATATTAATGGCTATATCACCGCTTATGCGCATAACAGCAAATTAAGCGTGAAAAGTGGCCAAAATGTAACGGCTGGTCAAAAAATTGCCGAGATGGGGGCGACTGGTACAACCCGCACTATGCTTGAGTTTCAGGTTCGCTTGGACGGAAAACCGATTAATCCAACAACAGTTTTACCAAATAATTAAATAAATAATGCAAAACGTAAATTTCACCGTATAATACAATGAGTTGCTTTTATCAAAAGATGAAGCATCTCATAAGTTTAGAGGGGAATTTATGTTAGATCAACTTCGAGCAATGGGTGTCTTTGCTTGTGTTGTGGAAAAGAACTCGTTTAGCGGTGCTGCACGTGAGTTAGGGATTACAACCAGCGCCGTGAGTCAACAAATTCGCTCTTTGGAACAGGATATGGAAGTTGTACTTCTAAATCGTTCTACGAGAAAATTAAGTCTGACCGAAGCGGGACAAGCTTTTTTTCACAGCTGCCAGGAAATGTTGTCTGCTGCTGAGCGTGGAAAGGTTCGCATTAACGAGTTACGTGACGATCTTGTTGGTGAACTTCGTATTGTATCCTTACCGGAAGTGTGTGCGAATCATGTGATTCCTGCACTTTCTCACTGGATGTCCGCACACCGTGGCCTGACAGTCCACCTGGAAACAAACAATCATGAGGTTGATTTGTTGGAAGGGCGTATTGATATTGCCCTGCGATTTGACCAGAACGATGATGACCACAACCTTCAGGTTGTGCCATTAATGCAGATTGAACAGATTCTTGTTGCTGCGCCAAGCTATATTAACCAGACCGCAATTATCTCGCGTCCTGAAGACCTGAAACACCATGATGTTTTGCCTTTAACGCATATTAAAAATCATCAGAATTTCAGTTTTCAGCATGTGCATAGCACAGAAAAGGTTGAATTTGAACTAAGCTCACGCTTTAGTACCAATAACAGCTTGGTTGCAAAAGCCATGTGCCTGCAAGGCAACGGGGTTGCCAAGATTTTATATCTTGATGTTAAAAAAGATTTATTAAATGGTTCACTGATTGAAGTCTTGCCTGAATGGAAACTTCCGCCAGTCACCCTTTATGCAGTTATGCCTAATCGAGAACAGCAACCGACTAAAGTCCTGCGCTGTCTGGATGCATTGAAACAATATTTTAGCCAGATCTCTGGTGGACGTTTGTTGCAAGTCGCATCATAAATTCCCTATAAACAAAAAAGCCGCTTTAAAGCGGCTTTTTTGTTTTTCAAGATTGTCCCGTCCTGAAATAAGTTTACACCTTAAGAGACTTATTTTATGGAACATGCACGAGAACAACGAGTTAAGCGCACACAACGTGATTATAGCTTCGCCTTTAAAATGATGGTGGTACATGAAGTAGAAAAAGGGCAAATTACTTATAAACAAGCTCAGGCAAAATATGGTATTCAAGGAAGATCAACTGTGCTGGTATGGTTACGCAAGCACGGACAACAGGATTGGACTTCGAATATGCCGACTTCTTCTAAACGCCAATTAACCCCCCAACAACGAATCCGCCAATTAGAAAAACAGTTAGCCGCAGAAAAGCTCAAAACTGAATTTATACAGGATGTGATTTATCACATTGATAAAGAGTGTGGGACTGATCTTGGAAAAAAGTATACCGAGCACGTTTCAAAGATTGGCAAAGCCAAAGAAGACTAAGCGTTTCACGTTATTGTCAGTGGTTAGGAATCACTCGACAAGCTTATTATCAAGCAGAAAAACGTGCTCAAATGACTGCACAAGTAACAGAACAAATACTCGAGTTGGTTATGGAGTATCGCTGTCTCATGCCAAGTATCGGAACACGTAAGCTGTATTGGCTTATTAAAGGCAAATTGTTGCAGCGTGGTTTAAAGTGTGGACGGGATCAGTTATTTAAAATATTGAAAGAAAATAATTTATTGATTCGCCCCAAGCGTCGTTATACAAAAACTACGGATAGCAAGCATTGGATGAAGAAGCATCCAAATTTATTAAAGGATTATTCAGCGGTGCAAGCCAATGAAGTCTTTGTCAGTGATATTACCTATGTTGAGAGTGCTGAAGGCGTACATTATTTATCCTTAGTGACAGATGCTTATACCCGCCAGATTAAAGGTTATAAGTTATCGAATGATATGCGTGCAGAGAATGTTGTGCAGGCACTACATATGGCGATGCAGCATGTGACAGATCGGGCAGCCAGGATGATTCACCATTCAGACAGAGGCTCTCAGTATTGCTCTGAACTATATCAATCGGCATTACGCCATTATGGGGTATGTCCTTCTATGACAGATGGAGGAGACTGTTACCAGAATGCATTAGCAGAGCGGATTAATGGAATATTAAAGCAGGAGTTTTTAACTACACGATGTCAAACCATGAAAGAGTTAGATCACTTAATTGCGGAATCTATCATGATTTATAATTGTTATAGACCACATTTAAGTTTAAATATGAACACCCCGAATCAGACGTATGAGCAAACTAAAACCGAGCTAATTGCTTAACTCGGTTTGAAGTGGAATACTGTCAATCTATTTCAGGACAAGACAGATAGACTTAAGCAAGGTAGGCCTTGATCATTTTCACTAAACGCTCGATCAGTTGATCGGCCTGTTCCTGTGTAATATTCAGGGTAGGCAACAGACGAACGACATTACCTGCAGTCACGTTGATAATGGTTTTGTATTCATCGCGTGCAATATCCACAAGCTCACCACAGTCTTTAGGCAACTCAATCCCAATCATCAGACCGAATCCGCGTACAGTCACTTGATGATCTGCAAGCTGGTTACGTAACTGCTCAACAATATATGCACCTTTTTCAGCGGCATTGGCTACGATATTTTCTTTTTGCATAATATCGATGATGGTATAAACCACGCGTGAACCCAATGCAGTACCGCTATAAGTCGAACCGTGATTCCCCGCAGTTAAAACACCGACACCACGACCTTGAGTCATCACGGCACCAATTGGGAAACCATTGCCCAGACCTTTAGCAGTCGTCAATACGTCGGGCACAATATTGGTGTGCTGATAAGCAAAATATTTACCGGTACGGCCATTACCTGTTTGTACTTCATCCAGCATCATCAACCAGTTGTGCTGATTACAGATCTGACGGATTTCTTCCAGGTAACTAAAGCCTTGCGGTGCTGTATTGACACCACCTTCACCTTGGATTGGTTCAACCAGAATAGCCACGATAGCCGGATGGTTAATTGCAGCTTCTTCAATGGCTTCAATATCACCAAAAGGTACACGAATAAAGCCTTCAACCAATGGACCAAAGCCTTGTTGAACTTTTTTGTTACCGGTTGCAGACAGGGTTGCCAGCGTACGGCCATGAAAAGATTTGTCAGCTACAATAATTTTTGGTGACGCAATACCTTGCATATGACCGAATTTACGCGCAATTTTGATGGCGCCTTCGTTCGATTCTGCACCACTGTTGGAGAAGAAAACTTCTTCCATGCCAGCGACTTCAGCCAGTTTCTGTGCAGCAGCAGTTTGCCAAGGCACTTCAAAAAGGTTGCTGGTATGAATCAGGGTTGCAGCCTGTTCCGCAATTGCTTCAGCAATCACTGGATGAGCATGACCCAAACCGCAAACGGCGATCCCAGTTAAGGCATCTAAATACTCTGTACCATCTTCGGTATAAAGATATGCACCTCGTCCTCGGACAAAGCTGATCGGTTGACGACCAAAGACTGGCATCAAATGTGAAGGTTGATCAGTTTGTACCGGAGCGAGGGTAATATTGTTCATGACTAACTCTTTACTGTTAGGTGGAAAGAAAAACTTATATAAGCAAAAACTTGGTCAGATTTAAAGGGTAATTGTAAATAAAAATGGATTTATTACTTTAGACGTACTGTTTTTCTCTGTTTTGGGTATAATGCGAGACAGATTAGTTGAGGATTTATCAATGACTGAACAAGCACGCGATACCGAAGCGTTAATTCGTGACCAAATTGCCAAGCACGCAGTACTTCTTTATATGAAAGGCACACCACAATTTCCACAATGTGGTTTTTCTGCACGTGCGGTAGAAGCACTCAGTCAAATTGGTCGTCCATTTGCTTATGTTAATATTCTGGAAAACCCAGATATTCGTGCAACTCTGCCACAAATTGCGAACTGGCCGACATTCCCACAACTTTGGATCAATGGTGAATTGATCGGTGGTAGTGACATCATCCTAGAAATGTTCCAAAAAGGTGAATTACAGCCTTTAGTAGAGCAATACAGTCCAGCACCTGAAGCTTAATCCTTGGATTAAACTGATAGATATGAAAAAGCGCTTCCGAAAGAAGCGCTTTTTTTATGGGTGAATAGTGAGGAGGGGGCAGAATTAATCTTCTGCCTGATCCTCAGATTTTTCCAGTTCTTTTGATTCAGCAACCAAGGCCTCAGCTAAGGTATCTGGATCGGTCAGAACTTCCTTTATAGGCGCCTTATCTTTTTTCTTTTTCTTCTTTTTTTTCTTTTTCTTAGGTTCTTCCTCAAACTCGGCACCATCTTCAATGGCTTGCCAGTATTCGAGTTGTTCCATCACAGCAGCAAAGATCGAGTTTTTGCTATAACGGCCTTTCTTGTCCATAGTCCCGACCGGACGTGCCATCAGAATTTCCAAAGCCTGCGCGATATTATCAATGGCATGAATATGGAACTGACCTTCTTCGACTGCAGCAATAACATCTTTACGTAACATCAGATGCTGCATGTTTTGTCGTGGGATAATCACACCCTGCTTACCTGTCAGGCCTTGCAGCTTACAGGCATCGAAGAAACCTTCAATTTTTGCATTAACTCCACCAATCGGTTGCACCTGACCAAGCTGGTTCATGGAACCGGTAATCGCCCAGGACTGGTCAATCGGTAACTGACTAATCGCAGAAATAAGCGCTGAAAGTTCAGCGACTGTCGCGCTGTCACCATCCACCTGACCATAACTCTGTTCGAAAGCCAAAGCGGCAGAGAAGTGCAGGGTCTGTTCGCGGCCAAAATGTGCTTTTAGAAAAGAGGCCATCAATAACACGCCTTTGGCATGTAAAGAACCGCCAAGTTCTACGCTACGTTCGATATCCAGAATATCACCGCCACCCTGATATACAGAAGCAGTTAAGCGTGAAGGTAGACCAAATTCAACATCTGCATAATGAATCACAGACAGCGCATTGATTTGGCCTAGACGATGACCGCGAGTTTCAATCAGTTGAGTGCCACGGGTCAGATCTTGCCAGAATAGCTCACGTAAATAGCCTAAGCGATATTTACGATGATCCAGTGCGGTATTGATATGCTTTTCTGACACCATCTTATCACCCGCTTCGAATGCATGATGATGCGCTTCACGAATCAGGTCGCCCAGCGTTAATGCATGTAGTGACAGGGAACTCTGATCTTCAGCCTGACGGCTTGAGTCGGTCAGCAGGGCAGATAATGCAGAACGGTCAAATGGTAATAATTTATCTGATTGCACATAGTCAGCAATGAGCTGCATATAGGCTTGCTCATTTTCATCATTACGTTGCAAGGTATCGGTAAAATCAGCACGGATTTTAAAGATACTGCCTAGTTCTGGTTCAAGTTCCAGAATTTCATAATAAATTTCTGGCTCTGCCAGCAGCACCACTTTGATATTCAGCGGAATAGAAGCTGGTTCAATGGAAATGCTACCGGTGAGAGTCAACATATGCTCTAAAGATGAAAGCTTGAGATGCCCAGATTTCAAGGCACGTTTCAAACCTTGCCATGCATAAGGTTGTTCCAGTAACTGTTCAGCTTCAAGCATCAGGAAACCGCCATTGGCATTATGCAAGGAGCCGGGACGGATCAGCGTGAAATCTGTAGTAATGGTGCCATTTTGGGTCAGCTGTTCTACATGACCCAATAGATTGTAATGCGTCGGGAAATCTTCAAAAATAACGGGTGCACCGCTATTTGGCTTATGGGTGACGATCACATTGGCCTGGAAGCGCGCTGGTACGCGGCTGAACTGGGCAGGGGTAAAATCGTCTTCTTCCTGTTCCAGTACAATTTCAACATTATTAATAATGTCTTCAGCATATTGTTTCAGATATTGTTCTAGACCTTCGACATGCTTGAATTTAGTCAGCATCTGCTCAACGCGTGGCATGACCACCTGTTTAGCGATATCACGGTTCAATACTTGAACACGGTCACGCGCATCATCTTCCAAATCGCCCAAATGAAGGCCCAGGCGTTCCAGTTTCTTGTCCATGTAACGCATGTTTGACGCGATTTCAGCACGATCTTTATTGCTTAAAGCATTCAAATCTTCCTGAGACATTTCCTGTACTTTGTCATCTTTCAGATGAATCGGTACAAAACAATGTTCATCATTGCGAGAAATCAATTTCAGATCGAGTTCTTCACCTTCACGGGTCAATTCGATCAGTGCGAGTTGCTGTTCATCACCCGTTTCCTGACGAATCATTTCAATCCGGTTGTGATAGCTTTCTGTAGTAAAACGGCGCTCAAGCTGTTTTAGAATGGATTGCCAGCTTTGATGCAGCATCGTCTGAAACTTGGGTCCCTGACCAGCTGGAAATTCCAGTGCGATAGGCTGACGAGGATTCTGAAAATTATTGACATAGACCCAGTCATTTGGCGTTTGCATGGTTTTGGCATGTTGCTGCAACAAACGCTTCACCATAGTGCGTTTGCCGAGTCCTGCTGTACCCACCGCAAAGATGTTATAGCCTGAATATGGCAGGGCAATACCAGCTTCAACCGAAGCACGGGCACGGTCCTGGCCTAGAAAATTATTTAAAGGCTTGATTCGCTTGGTCGATGCCGGGATTTTATCCGGATCGGCAATACGCGTCAGTTGTGCCGGTTTCAGGCATGTCTTTTCAAGGGTTGGTGTAATTTCGCTTTGTTCAAAGGCTGAGATAAGTAGGTCGGAGCTGATGTTTTGTTGAGATATAGTTGTATTACTTGAAATTGAAGAATGAATTTGATCGAGTCTCTGAGTCACTGTTGAAAGTCCAAAACGAAATATGACGTGGATAAGGTTTAAGGTATACAGATTTACTTGAAAAATTCAAGCCAACATGTCAGTTTTGCCACAAAATAAAAAATCGGGTATGCGAGAAATATATAAATTTTGTTGAAAGATACGTTATTAAAGGATTGAATAGCAGCAATTGGTTTTCGTGGAAAATAACAAAGCAATGATAACACAAACGACGGGTTGGAAATCCGCATTTACAGCATTTCTGGATCGACGTGCCCTGATCATGCTGTTTCTCGGATTTTCAGCCGGTGTCCCGATTCTTTTGATCTTTTCCAGTTTGTCTTTATGGCTCGGTGAAGCCGGAATCAGTAAAAGTGCGGTGACTTTTTTTAGCTGGGCTGCACTAGGCTATTCATTTAAGTTTGTCTGGGCGCCATTGATTGATGAATTACCTGTCCCATTTCTGACCAAAGCTTTGGGTCGCCGGCGCGCCTGGCTATTGATTGCTCAGATCCTGATTGTAACTGCGATTTCAATTATGGCTTTTTCAGATCCAGCATTGGGGCAGGCACATTTACAGCAGATGGCACTAGGTGCAGTCCTGCTGGGATTCTCGGCTGCAACGCAGGATATTGTCATTGATGCCTATCGTATTGAGCTGGCCGAAACTCAGATGCAGACCGTACTGGCATCGACCTATAATGCGGGTTACCGGATCGGGATGATTGTGGCTGGCGCTGGAGCTCTGTTTCTGGCGGCATATTTAGGCACGGCCAAAGGCAATTATATCTATGATGCCTGGAAATGGACTTATCTGGCGATGGCAGCGGTTATGCTGGTTGGGATTATTACTACACTGGTCATCCGTGAGCCTCAGGTGGATCGGATACGTAAAGATTACCAGCGCAGTGATTATTTCCGCTTGGTTGGCGTGTTTTTCGTGGCTGTTATAAGTTTTGTGCTGAGTTATGTCTATTCCGGTGACTTGGTATCTAGCATCACTGAACAGTGGGCAATTCAGGATACTTTTGCCTTGTTCTGTTTTGAGGCTTTACGCTTTATCGGTTCAGGTGCTGTTGCTTTCGGTGTGGGTACGATTCTGGTCAAAATGGGTGCTGTGAATAAGCAGATGGCATTCGAAACCTGGGTCAATCCCGTAGCAGATTTCTTTGATCGCTATGGCTTAAAGCTGGCTTTGGTGTTGTTATTGTTGATCGGTTTCTATCGGGTCTCCGATATTATTGCCGGTGTGATTTCCAATGTGTTTTATCAGGATCTAAATTTTAGCAAGGAGCAAATTGCTGAAGCTGTAAAAGTGTATGGGGTAATTTTCTCCTTGCTTGGCGGTTTTTTAGGTGGCTTGCTGGCCCAGAAAATGAACATCATGAAACTGATGTTTGTAGGCGCGATTCTGGCCTGTTCAACCAATCTGATTTTTATTGGCTTAGTGAAGTCTGGTGAAAAGCTGGGGCAGGTCGAAGTTCAGGTAGGTCAGCAAACCTTTCGGGCAGATACAGATGAAGTCGGTTACTGGAAACTGAATGTACCCAATACTGCTTTTAAAGAGGCCGAACAGATTCAGGTTCGTGCACATTATCTGAATCATCCGGCAGATGCAGTACAAGTCAACCTGCCTTATCTGCAACAGAATGATTCGAAAGCAGCACAATTACAGCTTCTGCCTGTTACCACAGATAACCTGATCAGTGCCAATGAACAGGAAAATAGCATCGTGGTTCGCGGTCAGTATCTAGGGCCGGATTTAACTGCAGAGCAAAAAATTGTATTAGAGCTGAATGGCGATAAATTCGAAGCCAAGCTGGATGAAGGACGTGTCTTTAGTGCTGCTATTCCTGCCGAAAAACTGATTGCTGCACCTGTGAAGCAAATCAATGCAAGCTTAATGCAGCAAGAGCATCCGATAGTTGCCCAGCAGCATTCATATGCTGTGGACTTGTCGCAGACCCAAGCCAATCCGATGGATATCGATGTTCAGCCAATTACAATTGGAACTGGTGAGAATGTCGAAATTCAGGGTAAAGTGATTAAACCTTATAGTTCATGGTGGCTGTATTTTGCAATTATTATCGATAATCTGGCTGCAGGTCTCGCAGGTGCAGCCTTTATTGCTTTCCTGTCCAGTCTGACCAGTGTGTCCTTTACCGCTGTTCAGTATGCTATTTTTAGCTCACTCATGACTTTAACCCCTAAGATTTTAGGTGGATATTCAGGTACTATAGTGACCAATATCGGTTATCCGAATTTCTTCCTGATGACCACTTTAATCGGGATTCCAATCCTGATTCTGGTGGTTTGGGTGGCAAAATTGCTCGGTGAACACCAACAACAATCTGTAAATAAGGATGATTAATATGCGCATGCTGCATACCATGTTACGTGTAGGCAATCTAGAACAATCACTCAAGTTCTATACTGAGGTTCTGGGTATGACTTTACTTCGTAAGCGAGATTATGAAGAAGGTCGTTTTACCTTGGCTTTTGTAGGTTATGGCGATGAAGAAAATCACACTGTGCTTGAACTGACCCATAACTGGGATACAGAAAGCTATGACCTGGGCAATGGCTACGGTCATATTGCGATTGCGGTAGATGATGCTTATAAAGCCTGTGAAGAAATCAAGGCACGTGGTGGCAATGTTGTTCGTGAAGCTGGCCCAATGAAAGGCGGTGTCACTGTGATTGCATTTGTGGAAGATCCAGACGGTTATAAAATCGAATTGATCCAGCAAGACAATAACGCACGTAATAACTAAGTGTTATAGAGCGAGATATGTGAAATGTATTCATGTATGGATGAAAATATTCCATCAATCTGAATGCATAATATGGACCCGGCATCTGTTAAGATAGCCGGGTATTTTTTATCGAATAATAAAATTTTGAGGGAAGGAAATCAGATGCTTAAACTGCTGGCATTGGACCGCTTCACGATCTTGCTCTTTGTTATGGTGTTACTGGCCAGTGTATTGCCAGTGTCAGGGCAGGCAGCTGAACTCTTTAGCTGGATCACGACAGCAGCCATTGCCATCCTGTTTTTCCTGCATGGTGCCAAGCTTTCGCGTGAAGCTGTAATTGAAGGCTTGATGCACTGGAAATTACACACTTTGGTCTTTGCCTTGACCTTTGCACTCTTTCCAATTTTAGGCTTGCTGGCAAAGCCAATCCTATTGCCAATGCTGGGGCAAGAATTATATTGGGGATTCCTGTTTATGTGCTTCTTGCCATCAACCGTACAGTCTTCCATCGCCTTTACCTCAGTGGCTCAAGGGAATATTGCCGGTGCAATCTGTAGTGCTTCATTTTCCAATATTATCGGGATGTTCATTACACCGATGCTGGTCGCATTCTTTATCCTTGGGAAATCTCAGCATGGCTTTGATCCGACAGCATCGATTCTACAGATTACGCTGCTGTTATTAGTGCCTTTTATTTTAGGTCAGTTACTACGTCCATGGATTTTCCCAAAAATGCAGAAGATGCCCAAGATCGTTAAAGTATTCGATCAGGGCTCAATTCTGATGGTGGTTTATGGGGCATTTAGCAGTGCGGTGGTGGCTGGGCTTTGGCGTGAAGTCAGCTTAAGTACTTTGCTCTTGCTGCTGCTGGCATGTTCGGTTTTATTGACCATTGTGATGCTGTTGTCGCTATTTATTCCACGCTGGTTGGGCTTTAATCGTGCTGACCAGAAAACGGTGTTCTTCTGTGGTTCCAAAAAAACGCTTGCCAGTGGTGTACCGATGGCACAGATTCTGTTTATTGGTCAGCCACTTGGCATGATTGTTTTACCAATTATGATTTTCCATCAAATCCAGCTCATGGCCTGTGGTGTGATTGCGAATCTCTGGGCCAAACAGGCCGTACATACAGAAGAATAATTCGCTTATTGGATTTGTTTGCCGTATAATATCGCCCAACTTGTTGTGCTTAGCTCTGACGGTATCCGTCTCGGTGGGCCAAAAGAATGGTCTGTTGTGGTGTTGATCTGCCTGAATCCTGATTCTGGCCCTTCCTCAGTATTTGAGAGTGATCAATTGCGATGACAGCAAAACCTTCTTTCATCTTAATGGAGTAATCGACGATGCGCGCCGATATTCACCCAAAATACGAAAAACTAGTTGCTACTTGTTCATGTGGTAACGTAATCGAAACTCGTTCAGCTGTTGGTAAAGAAACTCTTTACCTAGACGTATGCTCAGCTTGCCACCCATTCTACACTGGTAAGCAAAAGAACGTTGACACTGGCGGCCGTATCGACAAGTTCAAACAACGTTTTGCTGGTATGTCACGTTCTGTTAAACGTTAATACCCAAAATGAAAAAACGGGCTTTATGCCCGTTTTTTTTGTGCCTGCAATTTAGAAAATCATTTCACGTTTCTAGATTGAAAGGCGAGTACAAGACCTTAGTGGTCTTGTACATCAATCAGATGATCCAGTTTTTTCTGGAAATAATCACCCTGAATAAAGCGTGCATCGACGTTCCAGGCATTCGCAAATAAGGTCATGTCATTCAGTTCACGGATCATGATATTCACTGGTTTGATTTCATTGTATGTGGTGATTTTTTCCTGTAACTGTTCAATTTCAGCATCATTGTTCAGCATCTTGGTCAGTTTGCTATCCAGGCTCAGACCATTGATATCGAACTCACGTAGTAGGGTTTCACTATACATTGAGTGACCAAAGTTACGAATCGCAATCCGCGCGCCATGTTCACGTAAAGTACGTAGATATTTCTGCGCATCCTGCTGGTTCATCAGGATATCTTCTTCTGAGAACTGTAAAGTTAAAGGATGTTCGACTTTACTGCGAATAATTGTAATTAGTTTGGAAATAAACTCAGGAAAAGTACGGTCTTTAAATAGCACCGCACGGTTCAGGTTCACGATTAAACGAGCATCCGGATACTGGGTAATGAAGTTGTGCAACTGCTTGCTTGATTCAACCAGAATCCAGCGATCGAGTTTAATAGATAATTCATCATCTTCATTGAGTTCCATCAAGGAAGAAATGTCCTGCCATTTATTTTCAAAGATAAAGCCACTAGTCACCTCATACATATAGAGGTTGGTATCTTCTTTATCATACAGCTGTTGATATTTCAGATGAATTTCACCACGTTCCAGACATTCACGCAGTGCTTTTAATACTGGCGATGTAGTCAGTGGTACAGCAGCACTGACTGCTGGACTGACCGGTATGGACTCAGGCGCTGGAATAACAGGTTCTGAAACCGTGAAGTCAATGCTTGGCATTGAAATCGATTCCTGAGTCGTTGCAGGAATATCCAGAACAAACTCAGAAGTTTTTTGTGCTTGTGGTAAAGGAGTGGAGAAAGCCCGACCGATTAATTCATTACAATGGCTTTCATCACGCAGTTCACCGTCAAGCAGGGTATAACCGATGCGCAGATTGAGCGGATAAGTTTGCTGATTCACTGTAATGAGCTGTGGTTTGGTCAATGAACCTAGTCCAACCAGTTTGGATTCCAGAATGTCTTGCGCATCTGCCTGAATGATCCCCACCAGAACATCATGTTCCAGTTTGAAGAGCGGAATACGAACCTGCTCTTTCAGGAATTTCTTAATTTCATGGAAGTAACCTATGTAGGTCGCCCAGTCACCATTCAGGACTTGCGGCTCATACGCAGCAAAGGAGAAAGTGATCAATGCATTGGCTTTGGCCGGTTCACGATTGAGTTCACGCTTAAGTGACTGTAAGGTATTTGGCTTGTTTGCAACTTTTTCAGAAGAGGCACTTGCCTGAGTAGTCGCTGTATCAATCGTAATTTGTAGTGCATCTTCTTCAGCACTAGATGCCAGAAATTCCAGTTTTAATGGATTGGCAGCAGCCACATTTGGATTCGACGAAGTAATATCAAAACGGCCTAAATCAAACTGGCCCTGAGAAATCTTTTTAAAGCGGGTTTTAAAATCATTCAAATCTTGCGGCTGTAACAGGTCTAAAAGCGGCAGACCGATAATATCATCCTCGCTTTTAAGGCCAAACAGTTTGAGATAATCGGCATTAGCCTGAATATGGATGCCTTCCTGAATGGTTGCGACCGCACGGTTACTGTCTTCTACCAATGATTGTGCCTGGCTTTGTGCAGTTTCCAGTTCTTCCATTAAATGGCGCTGTGCTTGCATCGTACGGCTAAAGGAAAGGGCACGTACCAGATTAAGGAAGAAGCGGTCTGGATAATCCAGATTCAGAATGTCAAAAATACCTTTACGGATATACTGGGCATATTGTTCAGCATGATAATCTTCTGGTTTTAACAAAAGAATAGGAAGGTCAGGTTGCTGCGAAAGTTGAACCAGACTTAAGGCCTGTTCATATTTCAGATCATACGCACGACCAAAAATAATCAGGTCCCAGTTAAAGTTTAACTGTTTTTCAAAAGATTGCAGATCATCAAGCAGAACGGCATCGACCTGATATTCATTGCTGGTTAAGAGATCACGGATTTGGTTATATCTAATTTGATTATCATCAATGATCAGTAAACGTGTTTCAGTACGTTTTAACTTTTTAGACAATAATGGATTTCTCACTTCAATGCTTCCCATAAATCGTGATTTCTAGTTTCATTCAATTGCTTATGTATAAAGTTTTCGATGATATCTTCTTCTTGATCATTTAATAATTCATAGTCAAAACGGATAAAACTTTGTGTAATGAGCTGCGCCTTGGTTAGGTAGATTCTGAGTTCTTTTTGGCCAAGACGTAAATGAATGGTCTGTTTTTCCCTAAACATTTGTGAGCCAGAGACAATAATACTGGTTGAGACCCGATCAAGCTGGGTCATCTGTACCAGAATGGCTGGCTGATAATTGACACTGTGTTTGTCGGTACGGGCATAGACTGCGCAAGGGAACAGTTCCTGTGCCAGAATTTCCAGACCAATTTCCAGACTTTTATCAGCAGACTGTTTGATCCAGCGAATGACACCACCACGCCACTGGCTTTGAGATTTTTCCTGAACCAGAATAAATTCGCCAGTTTTCAGATTGGCAGGTGTGATACCTGACCATTTAATCCGGTAACCATTAACACTGATATCGAGAACTTCAGCGGTATGAATCTGTTTGGCTTCGCGATCGAGCGCCTTGATACTGCTGAATCCGCTTGGAACGGTATTATGCATTGAGCTGATAAAACTGCTTTCGCTCTGGAAACCATAATTACCTTCCAGTTCCAGCGTTTCATTAAAGTTTTTACCCTTAGACAGATAAAAATGCGCCACCGTTAAGCCAAAGCAGATATTGATCTGTGCAGAATATTCATAACGCTCATAACGGCGTTCGACATTATTCGAAAGCAGGTTATAGATATGAAAATGCAGGGCAGGCGTCAGGAACAGCTTTTCATTACGTGACAGATACTGGGCATTTTTGCTTTGAGTACCGGTCAGGTGTTCCATCAGGTTTTGTGTCGAAATATAGAAGCTCGGCTGGAAATGCTGACCCTGATGAGAATTTAATAAAGGTGGATGATCTTTGCTGGCATCAACCACATAACGTGATAGCGTGGTTTCTTTCGGTAGAATCTGAACCAGTTTCGCCCAGTCTGCACTACATAAATATAAGCCCTGAATTTCAGCAGGACGAATCTGATGAGTATTAAAAATATCTAGTAAGATCAGTCGTGCATAGGCTTGGGTAATATTCTGGATTTCGTGCTGGGTGCCAAGAACCTGATTAATGTTGGTCTGATAGAAATTATTGTCCATCGCACATTCCAGCAACTGATGTGCCGCCAACCACTGACCGGCGCCAGGTGTGCTATACAGCATATGCTGTTGATAGAGCAGCAGGCTTAACTGTTGCAGACCATAGTAAATGGACACCATCCGGGCACTTTGCAGACTTTTCTTTTTGCCCAAGGAAAATAGTGAAAACTTTTGATGATTCAGCTGATGATTACAGCGTTTGGCAATATCTATATAGATTTTGGCAAAATAGCTGCGTAACAGCATGGCCAGTTCAATAATCTGGTCATTGCGATCCGTCGTGATCAGACCCTGATTGACGAAATGTTTCTCAAGACTGGCCAGAACATTTTCAAGGGTAGGGTGCAATACCTGAATCAGGTCAAAACGCAAGGTTTCCGCACATTTCAGTTCGGAAATTTCCAGTAAAGCACTGAACAGAGACTTGGATGAATTCCCCAATTGCAGGATTGAAATTCCTGCGACCCATTCCTGCAATGCTTTGGCATTTGTGGGACAAAAACTTAGCTGTTCTATGGTGAGTTCAGCCGTTGTCTGAAAAATGTCTGCAGTATGCTTACTCATCTTTATTATTTAACTCAAAAATGTTGAAACCCCAAAAAGCGGTGTCTTATTCTTCTCACCCGCTATTTCTCGAACTAGTTTAGGAACCAGATACCCCGGTAGGTTCGCTAAAACTTCTGTATAAATCTCATTGATGTGCTCAGCAGGCAAATCAAAATGATGCGCACCTTTTACTTTATCAAGTACATGTAAATAATAGGGCATCACGCCAGCATCAAACAAGCGATAGCTTAAATCAATCAAAACTTGAGCAGAATCATTAACCCCTTTTAATAAAACTGCCTGATTGAGTACCGTGATCTGATGCTGAACCAGCTGATTAAGCTGCTTACAGGTCAGGTCATCCAGCTCTGATGCATGGTTCGAGTGTACCACTAGAATAATACGTAGCCTACTGTTTTTTAACATGCTTAGTAGCTCTTCCTCGATCCGGTTTGGGATCACAATAGGAACTCGTGAATGTATTCTTAAAAATTTGAGATGTGGTACCGATTCTAGTCGTTCAATCCAGGTTTTTAATTTTCGGTTAGATAAGGTCAGTGGATCACCGCCACTCAGAATTACTTCATTAATATCTGGCTGGCTTTCCAGATATTGTTTGATATTAATCCAGTCCTCATTTTTAGGAAGGTTTTCCTGATAGGGGAAATGGCGTCGGAAACAGTAACGACAGTGAACTGCACAGGCACCGGTTAAGGTCAGTAAAAAACGTGACTTATATTTATGTAGAACACCAGGCTGCTGATTGGCTTGTTCTTCACCTAGGGGGTCGGTGACAAATCCCGGATGATCTTCCAGTTCCAGATGATGCGGTAACACTTGTAATAAAAGTGGATCTAAAGGATTGCCTAGCTGCATTCTGGAAACAAAAGCTCGTGGCACACGTAATTTAAAGGCTTGAGAGGCCAGAAGAGCACCAGATAACAGCTGATCTGGGGAAAGCTGTAAAATCTGTAGTAGTTCCTGTGGATCGGTGATCAGGTCGCTCAGTTGCGATTGCCAATTTGCTTCTTGATATAAATACTGTGTCATGCCGGAAGATCAAAAAAAGATGAAGGCGATAGCCAGAAGTGTGCAGTTTAGCAGTTTGTCTACAGATGGGAATGTGAAAGCTGGCTAAAATTTCTCTAAACACGATCAGTTTGCTATGGTATGCAAAAGCATAGAGACTTTTATATGCTTGGAAGACTGGTTATGCACCAGTATTGGAATAGCTGATGCTAAGTTAAGCAGTGTCAGCAAGTTAAAACCGATTTTTTCGTTGCGACTTGGTGTATTGCTCATTTAGAATACGCAACATTAAATGAATGTGCATGTGGCAACTCATGTTCGTGTCAGACTTGCTAAATGACATTGCAACAGCCCATAGCATCAATAGCTTAAAGTTAGTAAGTTTGGAGTGAGCCAATCATGGCCTATTATTCTACGAACGATTTCAAGTCTGGCCTGAAGGTTATGCTTGATGGTAACCCATGTTCAATCATGGAAAACGAATACGTTAAACCAGGTAAAGGCCAGGCGTTCAACCGCGTTAAATTACGTAACCTTCGTAGTGGTAAAGTTTTGGAAAAAACTTTTAAATCTGGTGATTCTCTAGAAGCTGCAGACATCGTAGAAGTAGAAATGGAATACTTGTACAACGATGGCGAAATGTGGAACTTCATGGATCCTGTAACTTTCGAACAGATCGCTGCTGATAAAACAGCAATGGGCGATGCTGCAAAATGGTTAAAAGACGATTCAAATGAAAAATGTACTATCATGTTGTGGAATGGCGTACCTTTAACAGTAAGCCCACCAAACTTTGTAGTATTAAAAATTGTTGAAACTGATCCAGGTGTTCGTGGCGATACTTCTGGCGGTGGCGGTAAACCAGCGAAACTTGAAACAGGTGCAGTAGTACGTGTTCCATTATTCGTTCAGCAAGAAGAAAGCGTTCGCGTAGACACCCGTACTGGTGACTATTTAGAACGTGCATAATGGTCGAAAAATAGACTATTATCAAAGGGGATGACTAAAATCATCCCTTTTTTTATGCCAAAGTCTTAGAGGAATTCGAAAGGAACAAGCGTAAAGTCGCAAGGGAAAACAGCACTACCTCGAATAAAAAAATCACGCTGATTTATATGCTTCACAAAATGAGGGATTGAATGGAAAATTTACAACAGAAGTCAACCATGACTTCGAAAATCATCTGGCTCTTGGTAGCCATAGTTGGGGCAGTCTCCTTCGGGATACTTGCACTCAGTCGTGGTGAGTATGTAAATGCAGTCTGGCTGGTACTGGCCGCAGCCTGTGTGTATAGCATCGCTTACCGTTTCTACAGTTTATTTATTGCCAATAAAGTTTTTGAACTGAACGCACGCCGTTTAACGCCTGCCCATCGTCTGGGTGATGGTCTGGATTATGTGCCGACCAATAAAAGTGTGTTATTCGGTCACCATTTTGCCGCGATTGCCGGTGCGGGTCCTTTAGTCGGTCCAATCCTTGCAGCGCAGATGGGTTACTTGCCGGGCACGATCTGGCTACTGGTCGGTGTGGTACTGGCAGGTGCGGTACAGGACTTCCTGGTATTGTTTATTTCTACTCGTCGTGACGGCCGTTCACTGGGTGAAATGGCGAAACAGGAACTGGGTACCTTTGCCGGTATTATCGTGATGCTCGGTGCGCTGGGTGTGATGATCATCATCCTAGCAGTATTGGCGCTAGTCGTTGTTAAAGCGCTGACCAACAGTCCATGGGGCGTATTCAGTATTGCCGCTACGATTCCGATCGCCATCTTCATGGGTATCTACATGCGATTTATCCGTCCGGGTAAAATTGCAGAAGTTTCGATTATTGGTTTCGTATTGATGATGCTTGGCATTATCTATGGTGAAAACGTTGCACAGCATCCCTACTGGGGACAGCTATTTACCTTAACGGGTACTGAGCTGACTTGGGCTTTGATCATTTATGGTTTTATTGCATCGGTATTACCCGTCTGGTTATTACTTGCGCCGCGTGACTATTTATCTACCTTCCTGAAAATTGGTGTGATTGCCGGTCTGGCGATTGGTATTCTGTTCGCGATGCCGGAAATGAAGTTGCCAGCGATTACCAAATTTGTCGATGGTACAGGCCCAGTATTCGCGGGTTCAATGTTCCCATTCCTGTTTATTACCATTGCCTGCGGTGCGATTTCCGGTTTCCACGCACTGGTTTCTTCAGGGACAACACCGAAACTGGTCAACAACGAACGCGATATCCGGATAATCGGCTATGGCGGTATGCTGATGGAATCCTTTGTAGCGATCATGGCTTTGATCTGTGCCGCGATTCTTGATCCAGGTGTGTACTTCGCGATTAACTCACCAGCAGCACTACTAGGTACAACCGTAGATACTGCGGCTGAAGCAGTACGTAATCTTGGTTTTGTGGTAACACCTGAAGCACTAACATTGCTGGCACAGGAAGTAGGTGAAAATTCGATTCTGTCACGTACGGGTGGTGCACCAACTTTCGCGATTGGTATGGCGCATATCATTACCGAAATCTTTAACAGTCGTGAAATGATGGCCTTCTGGTATCACTTTGCAATTCTGTTTGAAGCTTTATTCATTCTGACCGCAGTAGATGCGGGTACTCGTGCTTGTCGCTTCATGGTTCAGGACACAGTTGGTATCGTGATTCCTGCGGTAAAACAATCTCATAACTTCTTCGGTAATATGCTGGGTACAGCCGTTGCTGTTGCGGGTTGGGGCTTCTTCGTTTATCAAGGTGTCGTTGATCCATTAGGCGGTATTAACAGCTTATGGCCACTGTTCGGTATTGGTAACCAGATTCTGGCTGCAATGGCATTGATTCTGGGTACAGTCATCCTGTTCAAGATGAAGAAAGAGAAATATGTGTGGGTAACCATTGTTCCAACCGTATTCCTGTTTATTACTTCAATGACGGCTGGCTGGCAGAAGATTTTCCATGAAAATCCGAAAATCGGTTTCTTGGCACAGGCAGAGCGTTTCAATACGGCAATTGCGAATAATGAAATTCTGGCACCAGCGAAAACCCTGGCTGAAATGCAGACTGTTGCAATGTCGAACCAGATCAACGCAGCACTTTGTGGCTTCTTTATGATTGTGGCGTTTGTAATGCTATTTGCTGCAATTGGCGTAATCCGTCGAGCCCTGGCGAGCCCGGTACCAACAGTAAATGAAGCAGAAGCAGTATATGGCGATCCTGAAGAAATTCAGCCTGCAAAAGGACATTAAGGAGCAGCGCATGAACTTGAAGTTTGCTAAAGGTGGAAAAGCGGTTATCTATAAAATCATCAAGATGACCGTGATGTCACAAAAAGACCTGATCCTGAACCCGAAAAACTGGTCACGGATTGCGACATTGTGGCAGCGTTTACAGCAGAGTTTCCGCCTGATGGTGGGTGTGCCTGATTATCAGACCTATTTGGCGCATATGAAAAAGCACCATCCTGATCTGGAAGCGATGGACCCTAAAACATTTTATCGTCACTGTGTAGATTCTCGTTATCCATCTGCCGGTGGAGAGATGAAGAAGTGTCCATGCTAATGCATGAATAAAATGAGCGCCTTTCGGGGCGCTTTTTTATGGGAAAATTTTAGGATTCAAACAAGATAAAACAAAATCATGATCTATTTTGACATTGGGAATTTAAATTTTTAAAAGTCTCTATCTTTTAGGTATAAGTTCAGATCTCAAAGATTTTTAATAGCTGGTTATTTCTAATAAATATGCCAATCAAAATGCAACTTATCTAAACTTTAATCTTAAAGCTTCAATTAGTTCTTATAGCAAATCTAATCATGTAAAATTCCCAATTTATTCCGTAGAAATAAAGCCGGCAGATGACTGATCTTTGGGGAATTTTAAAAAACAGTGTATGTTAATCCTACAGCATGTTTTATTAGGGAAAATATTGTGATCTGGGGCATGAAACAAAAAGAAAAGCTGGATATTGCGCACGATAATGATGAGCTTGAACAGAAGCTGGCTGATTATGCACCCAAGATTCAAAAATTTTTCGAAGAAATTAATGCGATTGTTCTGGATAAACATGCACAGACCAGATTAGCACTATGCTGTCTGATTGCAGGCGGGCATGTTTTGTTTGAAGATTTACCTGGTTTGGGCAAGACAACATTGGCAAGCAGCCTAGCCCATCTCGCAGGACTGAAATTTCAGCGGATCCAGTTTACCAATGACATGCTGGCTAGTGATGTGATTGGTATCAATATGTTTAACCAGAAAGAACATCAGTTCGAGTTTAAACAGGGACCTATTTTTACCCAGATTTTGCTGGCAGATGAAATTAACCGTTCCAGTCCCAAAACTCAGAGTGCCTTGCTGGAAGCGATGGAAGAAGGCTATACCACTGTGGATGGGATACGTTATGCCTTGCCTAAACCATTTTGGGTAATCGCAACCCAAAACCCGTTATTTCAAAGTGGCACTTATGCCTTGCCTGAATCTCAGCTAGACCGTTTTTTAATGCGCCTGTCTTTGGGTTATCCATCCCGTCATGCTGAAAAACTTTTATTACAGCAAGAATCTCGTTTTGCTTTGATCGCTAGCTTGGCACATGTATTTACTGAAAATGAAGTGCTGGAATTACAGCAGTTGACCCAGCAGATTTTTATCAGTGAAACGGTCCAGGAATATATGCTGGATCTTGCGGAAGAAACTCGCAAGAAACGCCAAGGCTTATCAACACGAGGTTTGCTGGCGCTTAAACGTGCAGCACAGGCCAATGCCATCATTCAGCAACGTAGCTTTGTAACTCCAGACGATGTGCAAGCCGTTTTTGTGGCAGTCGCCGCCCATCGTCTGGGACTGAGCGATGCAGAAACATTAAATGTGATGCAACAGGTTGCAGTCAGTTAAAGGAGTCCGCTCTTGGATAAAACCTGGCAAAACTGGCTGGCGAAACGTTTTCAATTTTCACAGCAAAAACAGCTTTCCCAAAAGGATGTACTGGTCTTTATTTATCAGCAGGGTTATCTATATCTGGTTCTGATTTTTATCACCTTTATTGCTGGCGTGAATTATGCCAATAACCTGATCTTAGGTTTCTGCTTTCTGATCAGTGCAGTGCTATGTGTCAGCTTCTATCTGACCTTTAAACAGTTGCATGATCTGGATATTGAAATGGTTGCTGAAGACGTCGGACAGGTGGGTGATGCACTCAATTTGCATTTTTATGTTCAGCAAGCCACAGCCCGGCCGCGTTATCTGTATATTAAGGCCGGCAATCAGCTGGAGAAAGTTTATCTGACTGAAAAAAAGCAGCATTGGGTGCTGCCATTTTATGCAGAACGTCGCGGTAAATTTGAGTATCCGGTGATTCAGATCTATTCAGTCTATCCTTTTGGTCTGGTTCGAGCATGGACCTACCTTTATCATCATCAGTTTGCCTGGGTGGCACCCAAAGCCCAAAATAACACTTCGGAAAACAAGATTTATCAAAATAGCTTTGAACCGGATATGGATGAGTTCCGTGAATTACGAAATTATCAATCTGGAGACTCATTGCAGGCGGTTTCCTGGAAACAGTTTGCACGTGGGCAAGGCTTATATGTCAAAGTCTTTGAACAGTATCAGGATGAACATAGCATTGAGATTCATTATGAACATATGCCTAGCCAGTCGCATGAGGAGAAACTGGGCTTGATGATGGGACTGATTGAGCAATGTGAGCAGCAGCAATGTGCATATGCGTTACATTTACCACAGGTAGAATTGCCGCAGGGAGCAGGTGAAGAACAGTTACGTAAGGCTAAACAATTATTGGCTCAGGCATAACGGGTGAATCTATGATTGATGGAAAAATCCGAATTTCGATCGTCTTGACCCTAGGCTTGATCATCCTTGCCCAAGTAGCTTTCATCCCGGTGCTGCTCAGCATTATCTTTGTCATTAGCCTACTGTGTATCTGGATTTTTCTTAAACGGCAAAAGCCATTTCCTAAAATAGGGACTTTTCTACTCACTGGTTTGGCATTAGGTAGTATTTATCTCAGCCACCAAAGTTTTATTGGAGTGGAGGCAGGTGTTGCAGTTCTTTCCACTTTTTTATTTGCCAAATCACTGGAAACGAAAAACCGGCGGGATCTGATTATCCTGTTTAATTTTGCGCTTTTTGTTGCGGCCAGTTCATTTCTATATAGCCAGTCTTTTGGTATGGCTGTTGTGATTATTCTATGCTTGTTGAGCTGTCTAATTGGTTTATACCGGATTCAGACCAGTGAGTTTCAGCAGAGTCAGCAATCACCACGTATAGCCTTGCAGCAAGATGCCAAATATGTCGGTAGCTTTGTGCTTTATGCTCTGCCGTTTTTTATTTTGTTATTCATCTTCTTTCCGCGTTTGCCACCGCTTTGGCATATCCCGATTCCAGAAAATAAAGGCGTGACCGGGATCGGTGATAGTATGTCACCGGGAGATATTGCTGAATTATCTCAATCTAATGCTTTGGCTTTCCGGATTATTGGTAATGTTAGTAAACTGCCGCCACGTTCAGAGTTGTATTGGCGGGCATTGGTGCTAGATGAGTATGATGGACAACGCTGGACCAGTAGCTTTATTAATCAGCAGCCTTTAATCCGTCAGCCTGGAGAAGTTGTTCCAGTATCCCCATCAGGGTGGAATTACCAATATCTGGCTGCTGATCCTTCTGTGTTCTGGGTGATGGGGCTGGAAAAATCGATGCCTTTGGAACGCCGTTATTATAATCGTCAGGATTGGAGTATCGTACCAAGGCGTTTGACCCAAAGGGTAGAACCGATTCATCTGCAATGGCTAGGTAGTCAAAATACTGAAAGTATTTTACCGGAGCAATTTGTTCAGCGACTGAATACCCAGACTCAAATCCATTTGGATACTCAGGCACAACAGTTGGCACAGCGTTTATATCTACAAAGTGGGGAGGATCCGCGACGTTATATCCGAACAGTCTTGAACTGGTACCAGCAAAATCATTTTGTATATACCCTGAAACCAGGTGTACTCGGCAAAAACCGGATTGATGAATTTCTGTTTAAATCCCGGCAGGGTTTTTGTGAACACTATGCTTCCAGTTTTGTGATGCTTATGCGATATGTGGGAATTCCGGCACGTGTGGTCACAGGTTATCAAGGTGGACAATTGGCACCCGATGGGAAAAGTTGGGAGGTTCGTCAGTTGGATGCTCATGCCTGGACAGAAGTCTGGATTGACCAAAGATGGCAGCGTTTTGATCCTACCGCAATGGTAGCTCCGCAACGTATTGATGATGGGATGCAAAACTTAATCTCGCAAGATGAGCGAGTATGGGCAAGTCATTCTGGTTGGACATCACAGCGTAATGTATGGCTGACCAAACTAAGAGTCTGGAGTGATTATGCAAGTTACCAATGGCAAAGTAAGGTCGTGGGCTATAATGCAGAATCTCAACAAGGCTGGTTAGCGAAGCTAGGTCTAAGTTCAGTTTATTCCAGTGTGATCATTCTCATATCCGGTATTGGCATACTCATATTGCTTTATATTCTAAAAATCTACCTTAAAGCTCGACAATTACAGTCACCCTTTGATTACTCCATTCAGCAATTTAATCAGACTTTAAAAAAAGATTTAAAAAGACAACCTGCAGAGACTTTTCACCAATGGATGTTAAGGCTATCTCAGCAAGTTCAGGATAAAGATCAGTCTGTATTTTTTGAAGCAATCAGACTATTTGAAAAATCAATTTATTCTGGTAGGGAATTCTCAGACCAAGATCTGAAACAATTCAAAGATTTGCTTAAAACTTGTACGTATATATTGAAAATTAAATGAAAAGGCTTGTCTTAGGATCGAAAAATTTATAATATGCCAAGCATTCTAGGTGTATAGCTCAGTTGGTTAGAGCGCTACGTTGACATCGTAGAGGTCTCCAGTTCGAGTCTGGATATACCTACCAAGATTCAAAACTATATGTTATAAGGGTTCTAAGTGAAAACAGTAGCTTAAAACCCTTTTTTTATGCCTACAATAAAAAATACCTTTATCCGCATTATCTTTAAAATTACTGCTTTTTACCGATTATAAGGCTTAAATTACGTCATGAAACTATTTAAGTTAAGCTAAGAAAAAGCAAAAGGCAGGGCGTTTTGATATTCATTTTTATGACACGCGACATGAAGCACTCAACCCTTTGTGAATAATTAGAAATTATCGATTGATGTGCTGGCCCTGATCACTGGGCGTATATCAAGGTGCTTGTAAATACTTACTACATCCGGGATCGAAGATTTTGCTGACATGTTAGAGGCAGCATACGAAAAGCCTTATTCAGTTAATGGGGTAGGGTAACTATGTGGGTAGTGAGGCTGAGGATTTGTGTGTGATACGAGATTGTTAATCTTCAGTTATTGTAAAGTGATGAATTATTAGGTCAGTATTATTTGTATCATATATTATAGAAACTAATACATCATATATAGCAGTTAGCTCATCTAGGCTATTGAAAGCGCTCTTTCTATTTATACGCTTATATATATCAAAAGTATTTTTTTGAACTTCTTCGGCATGGTTAATTTTTTCTTTAGTGGGTGTAATTAACTTTCGAATATCACCTTCTATTACTTCGCTATTCTGATCGAGTGATTTGATAGACCCTTACGACAATTCTAATATTTTTTGTAAATTATTTATTTTTAATACGTTTTTATCCAAAGCTATGAGTAACATATTAAGGGATTGTATTTTTGATTCAAATTTTCTTTGTTCATCTGCACGATCTTTCTATTTTTTTTGCAATTTTTATCTGTTCAATTATTTGTCTATAATCAAAAATTGCAGACTTAGCGCTAATATGCCTATCAGAATCTGAATCTGTCCTGAATTGCTCTTAGCCCCTGTCGAAAAACTAACTAAATAATTCAGCATAAAATAAGTCCTTATTGTAAGTTAATCAGCATTCTACCCAAATTTAATTAGAAGATTCTTATTAATTAAACCAACGTACTGGCATCATCTAAAGCCTATTAAACCAATAAAACCAATTTTTTATTGCAATTACGGTCGATACATTTCCAGTGTTTGTAAAGGTAATTAAAAAAATGCACATAATTTAAACTGAAGAAAGAGTAGAAAGGTGACTATTATTTAGGTTGTCTTAAGCCTTCAGGATCAACTATCAATTTATCAGGTGCAGATCATAAATTTCGATAGGAAAGCACAGATCTGTTTCAATTCGCTTTTTAACCCATACTTATGGAAATTACGGTCATTGATAATTTATTTTCATGATACCCAACATGTAGATAAAAATTGATGGCAAAAAACTGAATTAAGCACACTTTAAGTTTATAGGTGAATTTGTTTGATTTTTAATTTAAGTAATTGAATTATAATGATTAAATTATAGTTTTTGGTAAAATTAAGCAAAATTCGCAAATTAACCTTCTAATGCAAAAATCACATGGTTTGGCAATGTGCCAATTCGAAAAAAGGTTCATTTTCACGTAGAATACTGCTGTCGGTGAATCACACTGACGATCTATACGAATTTTTCAGGCAAAGTTGAATATGTATTGATATTCCTTTGACTAAGGTGCAACCAGCACCACTACTTTCAAAGTTTATTTAAGTAACCGGTTCGCTGAAATTAGGCCAAAAGCCTGATGATCAGAAACTCAATCCAAAGCAAGGGGCTATATATGGCTGGTGGAAAGTCAACAATCATTTACACACTGACCGACGAGGCGCCATTATTGGCGACTTACTCTCTACTGCCGATCATTGAGACCTTTACTAAGCCGGCGGGCGTTGAGATTATTAAGACAGACATCTCTGTAGCCGCACGCGTACTTGCAGAATTCGCAGACTATCTAAGCGATGAGCAGAAAGTTTCAGATAACCTGGCAGAATTAGGTCGTCTTACCCAAGATCCAGATACTAATATCATTAAACTCCCTAATATTAGTGCATCTGTTGCTCAGTTGACGTCATGTATTAAAGAACTTCAGTCTAAGGGCTATGCACTGCCTGACTATCCAGAAAACCCGACTACTGAAGAAGAAAAAGCAATTAAAGCGCGTTATAGCAAGTGCTTAGGTTCAGCAGTGAACCCGGTACTTCGTGAAGGTAACTCTGACCGTCGTGCGCCGACAGCAGTGAAAAACTACGCGAAAAAACACCCACATTCTATGGGTGAATGGAAACCTTGGTCACAAACTCACGTTTCACACATGCAAGAAGGCGACTTCTACCATGGTGAAAAGTCTATGACTTTAGACCGTGCGCGTAATGTGAAAATGGAACTGATCACTAAGTCTGGTGAAACTATCGTTCTTAAGCCAAAAGTTGCGCTTCAAGACGGTGAAATCATCGACTCAATGTTTATGAGCAAAAAAGCGCTTTGCGACTTCTATGAAAAAGAATTAGAAGATTGTAAAGAAGCTGGCATCCTGTTCTCTTTACACGTTAAAGCGACCATGATGAAAGTGTCACACCCGATCGTATTCGGTCACTGTGTGCGTATTTACTACAAAGATGCATTTGAGAAACACGGTAAACTGTTCGACGAGCTAGGCATTAACGTAAATAACGGTATGGCTGGTCTTTACGAAAAAATCGAATCTTTACCGACTTCTTTACGTGAAGAAATCATTGAAGATCTTCATGCATGTCAAGAACACCGTCCAGCACTTGCGATGGTTGATTCAGCAAAAGGTATTACTAACTTCCATTCTCCAAACGACGTGATTGTAGATGCTTCTATGCCTGCAATGATCCGTACTGGCGGTAAAATGTGGGGTGCTGATGGTAAACCTTACGACTGTAAAGCAGTCATGCCTGAATCTACTTTCGCACGTATTTACCAGGAAATGATCAACTTCTGTAAATGGAATGGTAACTTCGACCCACGTACTATGGGTACAGTTCCTAACGTTGGTCTGATGGCTCAAAAAGCTGAAGAATACGGTTCTCACGACAAGACTTTCGAAATTCCAGAAGCTGGTGTTGCGAACATCACTGACCTTGAAACAGGTGAAGTGTTGATGTCTCAAAACGTGGAAGAAGGCGATATCTGGCGTATGTGCCAGGTGAAAGACGCACCGATCCGCGACTGGGTGAAATTGGCTGTAACTCGTGCACGTAACTCTGGCATGCCTGCTATCTTCTGGCTTGACCCGTACCGTCCACACGAAAACGAACTGATCAAAAAAGTTCAAACATACCTAAAAGACCACGATACAGAAGGTTTAGACATCCAAATCATGTCTCAAGTACGTGCGATGCGTTATACACTTGAACGTGTTGCTCGCGGTCTGGATACGATTTCTGTAACTGGTAACATCCTGCGTGACTACCTGACTGACTTGTTCCCAATCATGGAACTGGGTACTTCTGCGAAAATGCTGTCTATCGTGCCTTTAATGGCAGGTGGCGGTATGTACGAAACTGGTGCTGGTGGTTCTGCGCCTAAACATGTACAACAGTTGGTAGAAGAAAACCACTTACGTTGGGATTCTCTAGGGGAGTTCTTGGCATTGGCTGTTTCTCTGGAAGAAATGGGCATTAAAGAAAACAATGCACGTGCGAAACTGCTTGCGAAAACACTGGATGCTGCGACTGGTAAATTGCTTGACAATGACAAGTCTCCCTCACGTCGTACTGGCGAGCTAGACAACCGTGGCAGCCACTTCTACCTAGCTAAATTCTGGGCTGAAGAACTTGTAGCGCAAGACGAAGATGCAGAATTGAAAGCGAAATTTGCACCGATCGCTCAATCTCTTGCTGAAAATGAAGAGAAGATCGTAAGCGAATTGAATGCAGTTCAAGGCCAATCTGTAGATATCGGTGGTTACTATGCGGTTGATCCTGCGAAAGTAAATGCTGTAATGCGTCCAAGTGCTACATTGAACCAAATCATTGAGTCACTAAACGCTTAATCAGGCTGTACTAGCTTTAAAGATCGTAAAGTGAATAAAACCGGTGCTTAGGCGCCGGTTTTTTATTGTTTTTAGATATACATTTAAATAATAAATGAAGGAAATAGGATACGAGTTAAGTTTCTGATCTATCATTATTTGATTAAATGATCGAGATGATTAAAAAATAATTCTGAACTTGTTATATTGATTTAAAGTATAAACGCTATATTAAAAAAGGTTTTATTGACCTGGGTAGGGTAGAGCCATGAGTAATCAGATATTCATACAGCAGACTTTTGATGGTCCGGTGGATATTATTGGCGATATTCATGGTGAGATTGATGCGCTACAACAATTGTTAGAAGTTTTGGGCTACGATCTGCAAGGTCGTCATTCTGAACAGCGTAAACTGATTTTTGTCGGGGATCTGTGTGATCGTGGACCAGACAGTATCGCTGTCATCAGACAGGTTAAAACCTTAATAGAAAATGGCAATGCGCAATGCATTCTAGGTAATCATGAAATCAACTTGTTAACCGATACGCTACGGGAAGGCAATGGCTGGTTTTTTGGTTCACCGCATCAGGATGATCTCAAAACTTTTGATTCAGTTCAGGCTTCAATTCAGGATCGTGCATGGATTCTAGAATTTCTAAACAGCCTGCCTTTGGCTCTAGATGCACCCCATTTAAGAATTGTGCATGCTTGCTGGGATACGCAGGCAATTCAACAATTGAAATCTGTTCCTTTTAATTCAATCAGACAGGCTTATGATTATTTTGTCCTGAAAAATGAGCTTGAGTTGCAGACGTTAGGCTTTGATGAATATATCCAGAGTGAACAGCAGCAATACCAAGGACAATTCAAGGATCCAGCAGCTAGCATTCCCTTATTAAAATATATCGCTGAGAAAGAGTTACGCGACCAGATGCAAAATCCGATTCGTACCTTAAGCTCAGGCGCAGAGAAAATTGCGCAACGTCCAGTCTATGCAGGGGGACGCTGGCGCATGATTGATCGTTTGCCATGGTGGGAGTGTTATACAGATACGATACCTGTCGTGATTGGCCATTATTGGCGAAACTTTAAAACCACCGAAGAAAAATCCGGTCTGTTTAAGCATATTGATGCCCTGCAATGGTTTGGACAGCAGCAGAATGTATTCTGTGTGGACTATTCAGTAGGCAGGCGTTATCGTGACCGACAGCAACAGGCTGAGTATGCTCATCATCTTGGGGCTTTAAGACTGCCTGAAAATCTGGTGATTTTTGAAGATGACCAGCAGTATTTCACTCAAAAAATGACGTAAAAAAAGCAGCCACGAAGACTGCTTTTTTAATGAAATTAGCGGATCATTCCACTTCTACAATTTCAAAATCGTGGGTGATTTCGACACCACCATCAGACAGCATTTTGCTGGCAGAGCAGTATTTCTCAGCAGAAAGCTCTACCGCTTTAGCGACTTGTTTCTCTTTGATGCCTTTACCGCTGACCACAAAGTGTAGATGGATTTTGGTAAATACTGCAGGAATTGTATCGGCGCGTTCTGCTTTTAATTCACAGCGAACATCAGTAATTTCCTGACGTGCTTTCTTTAAAATTGTCACAATGTCAAAAGAAGCACAACCGCCCAGACCGGTTAAAATCAGTTCCATTGGGCGAGGACCACGGTTTTCACCGCCATATTCAGGTGAACCATCCATGATGATACTGTGACCACTTTGAGTTTTTGCTTCAAAAGCAACATTCTCTAGCCAATGAACACTCGTTTGCATTGCAACTACCTAAAAAAAGCTATAAATTTACGAAGTAACTGTACACTAACATAAATTGGGTTGATAAGGAATTTCAATCCCACTGTGTGACAAGTTCACATTAGGTCTTGTGCGATCTATAAATTATCCATATTCGGAACTGTAAGCATGACTTCAAACTTTTCACAATTAAGCACAGACGCACTTTCGCCGGGGCAACTACCTGTATCAGTGAAAGCGTTATTAAAACGTGCATATATCAATCGCTATCCAAAACGTACCACGATCGTGGATGCAGGGTCAGAATCTAAATCTCTGTATTTAATTCTGAAGGGGTCTGTGTCTATCATTCTTCGTGAAGATGATGAACGTGAGATTGTGGTAGCTTATTTAAATGCGGGAGACTTCTTTGGGGAAATGGGTCTTTTCGAAGCAAATCCACAGCGTACTGCGGAAGTGCGTACTCGTGATGTCTGTGAAATTGCTGAAATTACCTATGAAAACTTTCATGAAATTAGCAAACAATATCCAGACCTTAGCTATGCAGTTTTTGCCCAGCTGGTTCGCCGTCTGAAAAATACCACACGTAAAGTGACTGACCTGGCATTTATTGATGTATCTGGTCGTATTGCGCGTTGTCTGATTGACCTGTCATCTCAGCCAGAAGCGATGATCTTGCCAAATGGTCGTCAAATCCGTATTACCCGTCAGGAAATCGGCCGTATTGTAGGCTGTTCACGTGAAATGGTCGGTCGTGTTCTAAAAACTCTAGAAGAACAGGGCATGATTGAAACCGATGGTAAGGCGATTCTGATTTTTGATGCATCGCTGGAAGAACCTGAAGCACTGGGTGCTGGCGAGTTCGAAGACGAATAAGCCAAAAGCACGATAAAAAGCAAATCTTCGGGTTTGCTTTTTTTATTCCTGTTTAAAAATTTCAGCCTGATTTAGAACATAACAAATTGGCACAAGCTTGTTAGAAAAGATGATTTAAGTCCGTCTTATAATTCCGATAGGCTATAGCACACTTGCTCTTGATAAATAACAGATAAACTTAAAGGACATTTTTATGCAATTCAGACCATTGGCGGATACGGGAATCTTATTGCCAGAAATCTGTTTGGGCACCATGACTTTTGGTGAGCAAAATACTCAGGAAGAGGCTTTTCAGCAATTAGACTATGCCTTGGATCAAGGTTTATATTTCTGGGATACCGCAGAAATGTATCCAGTGCCACCTAAGGCAGAAACGCAGGGTGCAACTGAACGCATTATTGGTAACTGGATTGCTTCACGCGGTGGTCGTGACAAACTGTTTTTAGCTTCGAAAATTGCGGGTCCGTCACAAGGTGGGAGCCATATCCGTGATGGTCAGACTAAGTTCGTGGCTTCGGAAATTGCATCAGCAATTGATAATTCATTGTCACGTTTGCAAACTGATTATATCGATCTGTACCAATTGCACTGGCCACAGCGTGCGACTAATTTCTTTGGCAAGCTGGGTTATGGCAATGCAGAAGCTGCAGATGATCGTGCCGTAACGAATCTGGAAGAAACCCTGACGGCTTTGCATGACGAAATTAAGAAGGGTCGTATCCGTTATATTGGCCTGTCGAATGAAACCCCTTGGGGCACCATGAAGTTCCTGCATCTGGCAGAGAAACTGGGACTGTCCAAATTTGTTAGCGTGCAAAATCCATATAGCCTACTGAATCGTACTTATGAAATTGGCATGTCGGAAATTGCCAAATATGAAGGTGTGGGTTTGTTGGCTTATTCACCGCTGGCATTTGGTTATCTGACTGGTAAATTCCGCAATGGTGCACGTCCAGCCAATGCACGTGTGACTTTATTCTCTCGTTTTAGCCGTTATAGCAATCCGGAAAGCGAGTGGGCCGTCGAGCAATATGCACAACTGGCTGAGCAGCATGGCCTGACATTAACCCAGTTGTCACTGGCTTTCATTAAACAGCAGTTCTTCGTGACCAGTACCATTATCGGTGCGACCAATCTGGATCAGCTCAAAGAAAACATTCAGGCGTTTGACGTGAATCTGTCTGAAGAAGTCTTGCAGGGCATTGAAGTGATTCACCGTCAGCAGCCCAATCCGGCACCATAATCGTTTAATTGTTCTCTTTAAATGCCCTCCAAGTGAGGGTATTTATTGTTTCAATAAAGGATCAAATTTAATGATAAACAATATAGCAAGAAAAGGATAAAGGCAGCATAATCAAAACAAGATTCATCAATAGAATTTGACAAAAATGAATAATAAAACGGATATTCCTAAATCCCAAGTATTAGCTATAGCAATATTCAATCTCGCTGAACAGTTGCAATTGCAAGAATTTGAGCTTGCATTAGTTCTGGATCTATCTAAAGCAGAATTATCGTCAATCATAAATCAAAAAGAATTAGAACCAGATACTACCGCAGGTAAAAGAGCAATAACTTTAATCAATATCTATCAGGCATTATTTAGTCTGACTGGTGGAGACTTGAGCTGGATGCGCCAGTTTATCAATTCGCCTAACAAGCTTTTGGATGAGCAAACGCCAAGATCCTTGATACAAACAGAACATGGTTTGAGTGCAGTATTGCGATTACTAGGACGCTTGCAACCGCACTAAAAGTCTTTTTCTATTTTCTACCCAGCCGAAAAATAGCAGAGTCAATTAAATCAGATATTAATTATTGATCTTCACTTTAAAAATTCTACTTTCGCTCACTTGAAATATTTTCCTGGAATACCAATATTAATACTGATAACTCTGTCCATTATTAAATTAAGTTTTTGAAAAATAAATAAAAAAATTATTTGAAATTTTATTTCCAGCACCCATATATTTATCAAGTAGAAAATTTGTTGTGAGGAATAACAAGAATGCGTTTTGAGAAATTTACTAATCGCTTACAGCAAACCCTTTCCGATGCGCAATCTCTGGCAATGAGCAAGGATCATGCTGCCATTGAAGGGATTCACATCTTGTCCACCTTGATGGAAGAAGCATCGAATGTGAGCTTGCTGCAACAGGCAGGAGCGAACCTGCGTGAACTGCAAAGCAAAGTACAAACTGCGCTAAATAATGTAGCTACGCTCGGTAATCCCTCTGCCGATATCAATATCAGTCAGGAAGCAGCCAAAGCCCTGCATCTTGCGGACAGTTATGCACAGAAAGCAGGAGATGAGTTCCTGTCCACTGACTGGGTATTACTGGCACTTGCAGAAACGGGTGCCACCAAAACCTTATTAAACAGTGTTGGCGTAAAAACAGAAACTTTACGACAGGTTATTAATCAAATTCGAGGCGATGAAAAAGTCATGAGCAATAATCATGAAGATCAACGGGACTCACTGAATAAATATACGATTGATTTAACTGAACGTGCCATGGCAGGCAAACTTGACCCGGTGATTGGTCGTGATGATGAAATCCGTCGTACGATTCAGGTGCTGTCACGCCGTACCAAAAACAACCCGGTACTGATCGGTGAGCCAGGTGTCGGTAAAACTGCGATTGTCGAAGGTCTGGCACAACGTATTGTCAATGGTGAAGTTCCAGAAGGACTGAAAGGCAAACGCGTTCTGTCATTGGACTTGGGTTCATTGTTAGCTGGTGCCAAATATCGTGGTGAGTTCGAGGAACGTCTAAAAGCTGTTCTGAAAGATCTGGCTAAACATGAAGGCGAAATCATCCTGTTCATTGACGAGCTGCATACATTGGTCGGTGCCGGTAAAGGTGATGGTGCTATGGATGCGGGTAACATGCTGAAACCTGCATTAGCGCGCGGTGAATTACGCTGTGTCGGTGCAACGACTCTGGATGAATACCGTCAGTACATTGAAAAAGATGCAGCCTTAGAGCGTCGTTTCCAGAAAGTGCTGGTGGATGAGCCAAGCGTGGAAGACACCATTGCGATCCTGCGTGGTCTGAAAGACCGTTATGCGACTCACCATGGTGTGCAGATTCTGGACTCAGCAATTATTGCTGCGGCGAAAATGTCACATCGTTACATCACTGACCGTCAATTGCCGGATAAAGCCATTGACCTGATTGATGAAGCAGCATCCCGTATCAAAATGGAGCTGGATTCTAAACCTGAAGCACTGGATAAACTCGAACGCCGTCTGATTCAGCTGAAGATGCAGCTTGAAGCGGTGAAAAAAGATGCAGATTCTGGTGCGCAGGGTGAAGTGAAACACTTGGAAGAGCAGATTGCCACTGTAGAGAAAGAGTACAGCGAACTGGAAGAAATCTGGCGTGCCGATAAAGCGCTGGTAGCAGGCAACAAAGACATTCAGGTGAAACTGGATCAGGCTCGCATTGCTCTGGAAAAAGCCCAGCGTGAAGGTGATCTGGCTGAAGCAGCACGTTATCAGTATGGTGTAATTCCGGAGCTGCAAAAACAGCTGGAACGCATTGAAGGGGCTGAAGAAAGCGAAGCACCAAAACTGCTACGTGACAAAGTCACTGACAATGAGATCGCTGAAGTAGTCAGTGCTGCGACCGGTATTCCTGTAGCAAAAATGCTGCAAGGTGAGCGTGATAAACTGCTGCATATGGAAGACTTCCTGCACAATCGTGTTGTTGGTCAGGAAGAAGCTGTAGTGGCTGTATCTAATGCTGTACGTCGCTCACGTGCTGGCTTGTCAGATCCAAACCGTCCAAGTGGTTCATTCCTGTTCTTGGGCCCAACAGGTGTGGGTAAAACAGAATTGACCAAAGCCTTGGCGAACTTCCTGTTCGACAGTGACGATGCCATGATCCGAATTGACATGTCCGAATTTATGGAAAAACATTCGGTGAGCCGCTTGGTCGGTGCACCTCCGGGCTATGTCGGTTATGAAGAAGGTGGTGTGCTGACTGAAGCGGTGCGCCGTAAACCATATAGCGTGGTGTTATTCGATGAAGTCGAAAAAGCGCATCCGGATGTGTTCAACATTCTGCTGCAAGTGCTAGATGACGGCCGTCTGACCGACTCGCAAGGCCGTGTGGTGGACTTTAAAAATACCGTGATTGTGATGACTTCGAACCTGGGTTCACAAGATGTCCGTGAGCTGGGCGATCAAGCAACTCGTGAAGAAGTCCGTACTGTGGTGATGAATGCGGTATCGGAACATTTCCGTCCAGAGTTTATCAACCGTATTGATGAGCTAGTGGTGTTCCATGCACTGGAAAAAGACCAGATCCGTGGTATTGCTGATATCCAGTTGAACCGCTTGCGTCAACGTCTGGCAGAACGCGATATGCGTCTGTCTGTGGATGACAGTGCTTTCGATCAGTTAATCGAAGCTGGTTTCGATCCGTTGTATGGTGCGCGTCCATTAAAACGTGCGATCCAGCAACGTATTGAAAATGGCTTGGCACAAAGCATCCTGGCAGGTGAGTTTGGTCCTGGTGATACTATCGTCGTTCGTGGTGAAAGCGGCGAACTGGTCTTTGAAAAATTGAAACTCAGCTAATACCAGTTTTCCTCGCAACAAAAAACCCAGCCTAGACTGGGTTTTTCTTTATCTTATATTCACATCTTACATTTTTGGATGAGTGATTTTCCAGGCACGGTGAATTTTTTGATTACGCTTGAAGTCTGGACCAATTGTTTCATGCGTGATTTCTTCCACGTCGTATAAACCTTCAATCATTTCATCCATTTCGAAACCACGATAGTTATTCGAGAAATACAAAGTACCGTCAGTGGTTAAACGGTTCATGGCACGCTTCAGCAAAGAGACATGGTCACGCTGAACGTCGAAAGTCCCGTAGAATTTTTTCGAGTTAGAGAATGTCGGTGGATCGATAAAGATCAGGTCATATTGTTCATGACCTTCTTTCAGCCATTCGAAACAGTCAGAGGCGAAGAACTGATGTTGCTGATCGGCATGGTCTACAGTCAGGCCATTTAGAACAAAGTTCTCTTTTGACCAGTTTAAATAAGTATTAGACAAATCCACGCTGGTGGTACTCGCTGCACCACCTAAAGCTGCATGTAAGCTCGCGGTAGAGGTGTAGCTGTACAGATTCAGGAAGTGCTTACCTTTGGCTTCTTTGGCAATACGCAAACGCATCTGACGGTGATCCAGGAACAGACCGGTATCCAGATAGTCGGTCAGGTTGACCAGAATCTTGGCTTGGCCTTCCTGTACCATAAAACGTTTAGACGCGGTACTTTGTTTGGTGTACTGGTTTTTACCTTCCTGACGGGCACGGGTCTTGATAAAGATCGCATCACGGCCCAAACCGGTCACGGCACGAATCGCCTGCAGAGCCAAATTGAAACGTTTTTTGGCTTTTTCAGGATCAATTTTCTTCGGTGGTGCATATTCCTGAACATGCAGACGTTCGCCGTATAGATCAACTGCTACGTTAAAGTCCGGCAAGTCCGCATCATACAAACGCAGGCAGTGAATATTTTCTTTTACTGCCCATTTTTTCAGGGTTTGCATATTCTTGGTCAGACGGTTAGCAAATTCCATCGCACCTTCAATCGGCTCGAATTGTTGCGGCTGCCAGCTTTCCAGGAAAGGACGTGTGACTGCTGCCGGTTTTACAGTACCGAAACGGATATAGATTGGCAGTTTACCGTTCATCAAACGCAGAATTTGTGGATCATTGAACGCCAAGACATCGGCTTGTTCCACCTGAGCAGCAATGACTGCCGCTTTCTGATTCGGGAAATTCTTTTGCAGCAGATTAGACAGACCCAGATACAAGGCACGGTTAGAGGCTTTATCACCTAAACGCTCACCGTACGGTGGATTCGTCACAAAGAATACTTTCTTGCCTTCAGCCTGGAAATCTGGCCAGTCATTCAAAGTACGCTCTTCGATCTTGATCTGATCGAGGACTGATTCAAAACCTGCCGCAATAATATTCTGTTTAGTGGCTTTCACCGCTTCCCAGTCGGCATCAAAGGCATAGAATTTTGGTAATGGGTTTTCTAGCGCAGCTTTATGACGTTCAGCCGCTTCAGCTTTAATACCCATCCACAATTCATGATCATGACCATTCCAGCCATTAAATCCGAAACGACGCACCAGACCTGGGGCACGATCAGTCAGAATCATCAGTGATTCAATGATAAACGTCCCTGAACCACACATTGGATCAACCACAATATCCGGGTTGATGTCTTTCAGGCCGCCTTTTTGCAGGATCGCAGCCGCCAGATTTTCCTTGATTGGTGCTTCAGTCATAAAGCGGCGATAGCCTCGTTTATGCAAGGAATCACCGGATAAGTCTAAACAATAAGTGTGTTCTTTTTTACCGGCCAGAATGTACATGGTGATTTCTGGCTGTCTGGTATCAATACTTGGACGCTTGCCCACAGCTTCCATAAAGGAATCGACAACACCATCTTTGGCACGTAGAGTTGCAAACTGGGTGTTGACCTTAATATCACGTTCAACGTGCAGACGAATTGCGAAGGTGCTTTGTGGTGCAAAAATCAGTGACCAGTCAAAGCTCATCGCACCTTCATAAAGCTCTTCTGCAACATCACGCGCATCGTGGGAGAATTCGATTTCATGCGTATGAATTGGCATCAGGACACGAGAAGCCAGACGAGACCACATACAGATGCGGTAAGCATTTTCAAGCGTGCCTTTGAAGGTCAGACGACCTGAGAAACGTTCAATATCCTGAACACCTAAACCTTTGATTTCTTCTTCTAATAAGGTTTCCAGACCATCGGCACAGGTGACCCAATAATTGCTTAAACGTGAAGAGGTATTCATAAAATAGAGAGACCGGAAAAGAATAAATAAAAAACTGCGTTCAGTTTAGCGTATTTTGCCTGTTAAAGCTTTGGAAATTTTTTAAAATCGAGCATATACAGCCTAGTTTTAATCATCCTAAAAAGCGCTAAATATTAACTTAAAAAGCAAACTGAAAATTTACGAGATATGTAAGACTACACAATACCAATAAGGTGGATTTTCAATTAAATCTTTTATTTTACAAAGGGATATGTGGTAGGTATTAAAACTAATTCGCAATCTAGCTCTTCAATTGCGACCATGTTGTATGTGTAATTTAGAAAGATAAATAATCGGATTAATGATGTGATGGATCTGATACAGGGTCGTTTATATACACCTTATGGCAACAGTATTACTCTAAAAGTAAAAGCTAAAATTTGGTCATTCATGTCAAGTGATCGAGACTAAGAATTGATTAGCCAGACGAGGAGTGAATCTAAAACAAAAAAGAAGCCAACCTACTATTGCTTGGAGTAGATTAATTTTCATTCATCTCAATTTATAACTCACATAACTTATTTATTAATTTTGGTACGTTTATTGCTCTATCTAATATCAATGAAGCTGTAATGCTGAGGGGAATCATTACAGCTTCATCTTTATTCTTAATTATTATTTCGGAGGGGCTTAGATGTTGGATCTTCAATTACGCAGGAATGAGGCATTTTCAATCGCTACCTTGATCTACGCACGTTTAAGACGAGTAACTGGACGAGTAATTGATGCCATGTATCTTGCAGAAAATATCCACTATGCAAAGCATGTGATTGGGCTGGCAGAGCAGACTGAAGATCCTGAGCTTTTACATCTGGTCAACCGCTTAAAAACCACTCTGGATTTATCGTCATTTTCAGAACTGCAGGCTGAAGAACAGGCGGAAAAGGAACTGATTTCTGTAGAACCAAGTGAAGAAGATATCTATCGCGCACAGGTTTCACATCATTATATTGGCGCATTGCGCTAATTGGGGGGATTGGGTGTGGATGCTCCAGACTGAAGCACTCATGTTTAAATGAAAAAACAAGCATATAGATAAACAGGTTAAATTATCTTATTGAAAAAATGCATGGGAATTTAAATTTCCATTCTTATTACTGAGATGGTTTTTGTACAACTGAGCTCTTTATCAACTATAAAGATTCGCTAATCTCTGTATAATACGTTGACTTAACGTATAAGGAATCTCTCATGCACTTGGCGGCATTGCATACACCGAGCCAGATTCAACTCAACAAAGCAGGTAATCTTAAACATTTCCTGACCATCGAAGGTCTTTCTAAAGAAACTCTTACAAAAATACTGGACACTGCGTTGTCCTTTTTTAATGACCAAAATCAGCTGATCACCAATAATTTGCTCGAAGGCAAAACGGTGATGAACTTATTTTTTGAAAATTCTACCCGAACGCGTACTACTTTTGAGGCAGCGGCCAAACGTCTGTCTGCCAACGTGCTGAATATCGATATTGCCCGTTCAAGTACCTCTAAAGGTGAAACTTTACGTGATACCTTGTGGAATCTTGAAGCTATGGCGGCAGATATTTTCGTGGTACGTCATTCATCTTCAGGTGCAGCACACTTTATTGCCAAAGATGTCTGTCCAAATGTCGCCATTATTAATGCAGGCGATGGCCGTCATGCCCATCCAACTCAAGCGATGCTGGATATGCTGACCATTCGCCGCGAGACCAATAAAAAATTCGAAGATATGTCGATTGCGATTATTGGCGATATCAAGCATTCGCGTGTAGCACGTTCAGATGTGGCGTCACTGCAAACCTTAGGCTGTAAAGATATTCGCGTGATTGCACCGAATACGTTGTTGCCATACGGTTTTGATGACTACAGTGAAGATGTACGCCTGTTTAATAAAATGGAAGATGGCATCAAAGACTGTGATGTAATCATTACCTTACGTATTCAAAACGAGCGTATTGATTCGCCAGCGCTGTCTTCTCAGGCTGAATTCTACAAAATGTATGGCCTGAATAAAGAACGTCTCGCCATGGCCAAGCCGGATTGTATCGTGATGCATCCAGGACCAATGAACCGTGGTGTGGAAATTGATTCCAGTATTGCAGACGGTCCGCAATCCGTGATTCTGAAACAGGTTACTAACGGGATTGCAGTACGTATGGCGGTACTGGCTCTTGCGATGCAGGGTCAGTTACAGGAACAGGGTTTGATTGAAGCGATTGCGGTATAAGGAATAAGTCATGTCTATTGTAAAAATTGAAAATGTCCGTGTTCTTGACCCAATCCAAAACACTGATTCAGTCGAAACGGTTTATCTGGAAAATGGTAAACGTGTTGCAGAGACTGCTAACGTATCTGAAACCATTGATGGACAGGGCAAATGGCTGATGCCAACCATGGTGGATCTATGCGCACGTTTACGTGAACCGGGTCAGCAGCAACACGGAACTTTAAAGTCTGAAGGTAAGGCTGCACGTGAAAACGGTATTCTGCATGTATTTACCCCGCCAGATTCCAAACCGATTGTGCAGGATAATGGTGCGCTGATTCATGGTCTGGTTGAAAAAGCCATGCTGGATGGTGGTATTTATTTACAGGTGATCGGTGCGCAAACTCAAGGTCTGCAAGGTCAGCAACCGGCCAATATGGCAGGTTTGAAAAAGGGCGGATGTACTGCGGTTTCTAATGCCAGTGCGCCGTTTGCCAATGATGATGTGGTATTGCGTACACTTGAATACGCAGCGGGCTTAAACCTGACTGTAGTGTTCTATGCAGAAGAGCCGCAAATTGCCAAAGATGGCTGTGTGCATGAAGGCTTTATTGCTTCACGCCAAGGTTTGCCAATGATTCCGGCATTAGCTGAAACTGTGGCCATTGCCAAATACCTGCTCATGATTGAAGCGACTAAAGTACGCGCTCATTTCGGTTTGTTATCTTGTGGTGCATCAGTAGAACTGATCCGTATTGCCAAAGAAAAAGGCTTGCCAGTCACTTGTGATGTCGCAATGCATCAATTACATCTGACTGACCATCTGATTGATGGCTTTAACTCTCTTGCACATGTGCGTCCGCCATTACGTTCTGAATCTGACAAAGAATTACTGCGTCAGGGCGTAAAATCTGGTGTGATTGATGCGATCTGTACCCATCATGAACCACTAAGCAGCTCTGCCAAAATGGCACCGTTCGCAGAGACACAGCCTGGTTTTACCGCTTTTGATACCTACGTACCGTTCGGTATCCAACTGGTGAATGAAGGTTTCTTTACGTCGTTAGAATGGGTGGAGAAAGTCACAGTTGCTCCCGCGAAAGTCGCTAACATGTTTAATCGCTGGAAGGCAGAAGCTGGTTGGGTACTGGTTGATCCAGAACAGGAATGGACGTTGAGCAAAGAAACGATCGTTTCTCAAGGTAAAAATACACCACTGCTCAATCAAAAAGTGAAAGGTAAAGTGCTGCAAACTTTTATTGCTGCATAACACTTACATTTCGCGTTTACAAAAAGTCAGCTTCGGCTGACTTTTTTATATCTTAATCAAAATACTAGAAAAGTTAGCCATACATAAACAGTGAAACTTTATGATATCAGTACAATTATTAACATTCCAAAGAGGGTGGGTCGCTACACTGATTAAATATTAAACATTATAAATCAGAATAATGGTGATCTTGATGAATACAGATTTAATTGAACGTTTAAAGAGTGATGTGACCGCCATTGTGCTGCAAGGTGAAACAGAACATCTATTTGCCAAGGATCAGTCCTTAGCCCAATTCTATCCTGTATTGTTAAGTATTCTTCGTGCAAGACCGGCCTGGATTGAAAGTCTGGGGCAGCAACTTAATCCCAAGATTGATGAATTATTTAATAATAATCCGACCCTAAAACAACAATTCCTGGCTCAGTTAGATTCAACTGCACCTCAAGATGAAATTGAACAGACCCTGAACCGGGCAATTGTTCCAACCATGAACTTCTTGCAGGCAGAAGCAGGTGCACCCACTGCTGAAGCAGTAGGCCATTTGTTAGATACCCATGCAGACTCGATTCAACGGGCATTACCAGTCTGGGCTGGCCCTATACTGGCATCTCTAGGCGTATCTCCGCTGGCGGGACAAAATCTGAACCGCGCACCGGGTCTGGCTTCCGAACCGGAAGCAGAACCAGTACTGACTGAAGAGAAAAAGGCAGTGGTGTTCTGGCCTTTTATTCTCCTCGTGATTATTGCAGCGATTATCTTATTCTTCTTCCGTGGATGCCTGCGTGATGATGATCCGGATGAATTACGAAATGCTCAGGCAGTAAGCGAAGCTGCTGCAACAAATCCTGCAATTCTAAAAATCAGCACCGGTAGTCAGGGTGAAATTGTCAACTGTCAGGTACAGATGAATGATCCGAAATATATGCAAATTCTGCAAAATGAAATTAAACAGATCTTTAATTACAGTATTGGCTGTGGCGCAGTAGCCAATGAAAATTACCATTCAGAATTCACTGATCAGGATACCATTCCGACTGTTTTGAGAACCATTCAGGGAATGCCAAATGTGTCACTCGACTGGATTGGCAATCAGGTTTCAGTGCGTGCAGCAACCAATTCAGAAGCCGAGCGTCTGGCAGCACAAATTCGTAGTCTGGCCAAGAATGTCACTGTGGTTACCCAGCAGCCGCTGAATAGAAGTGACGTGATTAATACGGCTAATAGCGAAGCAGAACAAGCTTTGGCCAGTATCAAAACCGATAATGTTAAAGCGCTGGATGTAGCGACTGCACTGAATTTACAGATTATTAATTTTGATACGGCATCGACTGAAGTTCCGGAAGTCAATAAATTGGTGCTGGATCAGGCAGCTGCATTATTACAACGTGCACCACAAGTTATCCTGAAAGTTAAAGGACATGCTGATGCTCAGGGCAGCGAAGCAGAGAATAAGGTGCTGTCTGTGCAGCGCGCTCAGGCGATTACCAGCTATCTCGTGCAAAAAGGTGTCGATCCTGCACAATTACAGGCGGTTGGAATGGGAGAAGATCAGCCGGTTGAACCCAATGCGACACCTGCTGGACAGTTTCAGAACCGTCGCGTGACCTTTGAGGTCGTGAATACTGAAACGGGAATTGTGCGTGAAGTAGATAATGAAGGCGTAGTTGAAAAGAAAGCCAGCTAAATAATTCTTTCATCATAAAAAAGGACGAATGATTCGTCCTTTTTTATTTATTATGAATTAAGAGAAGACAGCTGGGGTATAAGTCAAAGTTCTTCCCAGGAACCAGAGTAAGAACAGTACCAACGGAAGATGAAAGACCAGTTGTGTCACTGTAAAGCCAATTACATCTTTAGCCTTTAATTTCAAGATTCCCAGCATGGGGAGCATAAAGAAAGGATTGATCAGATTGGGTAAGGCTTCGGCTGCATTATAGATCTGGACAGACCAGCCCAGATGTACTTTCAGGTCATGTGCGGCCTGCATCACATAAGGCGCTTCAATAATCCATTTTCCTCCACCAGAAGGAATGAAGAAGCCTAGAATCGCAGAATAAATTCCCATAACGATGGCAAAGGTTTCCTGCGACGCAATCGACACGAAGAATTCGGCGATATAATGTGACAGGGAAAGATCAGCAGAATTCAGGGCATTGGTCATCATAAAGGCAATACTGCCATAAAGCGGAAACTGGATCAGCACCCCTGAAATGGCCGGCACAGCTTTGGATACGGCATTGAGAAAATTACGTGGTGTACCATGTAAAGCTACACCTAAAATCAGAAAGATAAAGTTATAAGTGTTTAAGCTGGAGATTGCCAGAATCGGATTGCTCTTGGAAAACTCGTTAAACATCCAGACCAGACCCAGAACCACGATCAGAATACTTAAGATTGGCGAGTTTTCAAGCCAGTCACCTGGGCGTTTATGGATCACGGTTTCAGTCTTTTCTTCTTCAATCTGGATCGGGAAGTGATCAATGGTTTTAATATGATTGCCTTTGGGCGCAGACCAGTAGGCAATGGCAATCGAGGCGATGATCAAGACTGCTGTCATAATCATGGATTGCGGCAGGAAAATCGTTTCAGTAAATGGAATCACACCGGTCAGATTATACAGTGGTTCTGGCAGGCTGGATTTGTTGGCCTGTAATTGTGCGGCAGAAGAGCTGATACCGAGCGCCCAGGTTGCACCCATCCCAATAATCGCTGCTGCGGCAGCTGCACGATAATCCATGTTCAGCTCTTTACGCTGTGCCAAGGCAATCACCAAAAGTGCAGTTAGCACTGTACTCATCGCCCAGTTAATCAGGGAAATCAGTAGGCTAACTGTGGCGACGAGAACGATAGCTCCACGTCCAGAATGAGGAATGCGCGCCATTTTCTGAATCAATAATTGCATCGGTTTGGAAACCGAAACTACATAACCGACCACGATCAGCATACACATCTGTAAGGTAAAGGGAATCAGACTCCAGAATCCGTCACCAAATGAAATCGCGACGTCTTGTGCTGGTGCACCAATGCCAATCGCGGCAATCGCAACGATGATGACACCGAGTAGGGCAAAGATATAAGAGTCCGGAAACCATTTTTCAGACCAGTCGCTGACGCGCATGGCAAAGCGCTGCAAGATATTTTGTTGAGTTTGCATGATTAAAATCCATTTATTCTGCTTTCGTTATTAAGAAGTGGCTTTCTTGAGCCAAAAAGAAACCCTTAAAATTTTCATTTTAAGGGCTGGGAAAAATCAGGCTGCTTTACGGAGTAAAGGTACGCCGGTGACTTTCTGAATTTCATCAAAACTGACATCGGGTGCCAGTTCTACAAGTTGAATACCTTCAGGTGTGACATCCAATACACCTAAGTCAGTAATAATCCGGTTCACTACGGCCTGGCCAGTAAGCGGAAGACTACATTGTGAGACAATTTTAGGCGTACCATCTTTGGCGCAGTGTTCCATCAGCACCACAACTTTTTGCACACCTGCGACCAGATCCATGGCACCACCCATGCCTTTGACCTTCTTGCCCGGAATCATCCAGTTGGCCAGATCACCATTTTCTGAGACTTCCATAGCCCCCAGAATAGCGATATTGACATGACCGCCACGGATCATGGCAAAGGAATCGGCACTGGAAAAGAAAGAAGCACCTTTGCGGGCAGTTACCGTCTGTTTGCCAGCATTGATCAGGTCGGCATCTACAGTATCTGCCGTTGGAAATTCTCCAATACCCAACAGACCATTCTCAGACTGAAGCCAGACATTAATATTCTCTGGAATATAATTCGCGACTAAGGTTGGCAGACCAATACCCAGATTCACATAGAAACCGTCTTCAAGTTCCTGTGCGGCGCGCTGCGCCATTTCATTACGTGTCCAAGCCATGATCAAGCCTCCGCCTTTAAAGTCATCTGTTCAATCCGTTTTTCCGGTTGGGTATTGAGTACAATCCGGTTCACATAAATGCCCGGAAGATGAATTTCATCTGGATCAAGGGCACCGATCTCGACAATTTCTTCGACTTCAGCAACGGTCACTTTGCCAGCCATGGCACAGACCGGATTGAAGTTTTGGGCAGTTTTACGGAAAATCAGGTTACCGGCTTTATCGGCCTTATAAGCTTTAACCAAAGCTACATCAGCAGTTAAGGATTCTTCCAGAATATAAGACTTGCCATTAAACTCACGGACATCTTTACCTTCAGCAATAACAGTTCCAACACCGGTCGCGGTATAGAAAGCGGGAATACCTGCACCACCGGCACGTAATTTTTCAGCTAAAGTTCCTTGAGGGGTCAGTTCAACTTCGAGTTCCCCGCTTAAGTATTGGCGTTCAAATTCCTTGTTCTCGCCCACATAGGAAGAGATCATTTTTTTAATCTGTTTGGTTTCCAGCAATAGTCCCAAGCCAAAGCCATCGACACCGGCATTATTGGAAATACAGGTCAGATTTTTGGCACCGGTTTCTTTTAAAGCTGCAATGAGGGCTTCTGGAATACCACAGAGTCCAAAACCGCCAACTGCAAGAGTATGCCCATCCTGGACCATGCCGTCTAAAGCGGCTTTTGCACTGTCATACAATTTATTTGACATTTTTACCTCGATTTATTCTTCTCTTGCAGATCTCTTTTATCTAAAGATCTGCTGATTTCTATCCATGAGGACTTATAGAGTGTCCGGCTATTTCAAGTTTTTAAGCACAGGCTTTTTGCCAATAGGCATTGGCATAATTGGAGGGATTATTGCGTTGTAGAACCTCACTGATATTACGGCTGGTCTGCATCAGAGTATCCAGTTGAATACCGGTTTCAAAGCCCATCTTGGAGAGCAGGTAATACAGGTCTTCAGTTGAAACATTGCCGGAAGCACCTTTGGCATAAGGACAGCCACCGAGGCCTGCAATAGAGGAGTCAAATACCCGAATACCTTGTAATAGTGACTGGTAAATATTAGCGATGGCCATGCCATAGGTATTATGAAAATGGCCAGCCAGCACTTTACTATCAATTTCTGAAAGACAGGCATCCCAGACGTTCTTCACGCAATCTGGAGTTGCCGTACCAATGGTTTCACCCAGTGATACTTCATAGCAGCCCATATCTAGTAAGCGCTGCGTAACTTTTACGACCTGCTTCGGATCAATTGCACCTTCATAAGGGCAGTCCACCATACAAGAGACATAGCCACGAACCTTGACATCATTAGCTTTGGCAGCTGCCATCACATCTGCAAACTTTTCAAAGCTTTCATCAATAGAGCAGTTGATGTTCTTACGAGTAAAGCTTTCAGAAGCTGCGGTAAATACCGCAACTTCTTTACAACCCACAGCCAGCGCTGATTCAAAACCTTTCATATTTGGCGTCAGTAAACTGAACTGGATATTCGGATCTTTAGGCAAGCTGGCAAATAGCACATCGCTATCTGCCATCTGTGGGACCCATTTGGCTGAAACACAGGAACCGACTTCAATTGCTTGCAGACCAGTTTTCATCAGATCTAGAATCAGGTTTTTGCGGTCATCTAGTGTTAAAGGTGTTTTTTCGTTTTGCAGGCCATCGCGTGGCCCGACTTCTACGATTTTAACGAAATCTGTCATGCAACTTCCTCCGCTAAAGGCTGGAACTCTACCAGTTCATCGCCAGCTTTAACCTGGTCACCTTTTTGAAAGTATGAGTTTGCGATAATGCCATCATGCGGAGCGCGAATGGTATATTCGATCTTCATTGCTTCCAAAGTCAGCAGTACATCGTCTTTTTTCACTTTGTCATTTGCCGCAACCAGAACCTGAGTAATCACGCCAGGCATTGGTGCAGTCAGATTGTTTTCAGTGCCTTGTTCATCCTGGCCATTAAAATCAGACTTCAGATAAGTAAACTTGTAACTTTGACCATTCTGGAACAGGGTAATGCCATGTTCAGTCTGGCTAAATGCCAGTTTCTGCTGTTGACCTGCAAGATTTAACTGGAGTAGGTGTTGATCGAGCAGTTCACCTTGGATATTGAGTGTCTGGCCTTCATGGTTTGCCAAGAAGCTATTTTCTAGCGCTTTAAAGCTCACCACACGTAAAACGTCATTACATTGTAATTTGATTGTGTAGCTATTTTGCTTATTCAGATGCCAAAATGCTTTTTGCTGCCAGACGGGATTATTGCTCGTCGGGTTTTGAGCCAGACGAGATAACAGTTCAACCAAGGCGGCACTGACCACTAATTCTGCGCTGATATCAGCAGATGGTTTGAGTAGGAACTCTTCTTCGCGTTGAATCAGGCCAGTATCGAGATGGGCATTTTTAAATGAGTCACATAATACTAAGCGATCAAGAAAAGCGATGTTATTCCCAAGTCCATCGACATGGAACTGACCCAAGGCGTGATGCATCTGGGTTAAAGCCGCTTCACGGTTTTTGCCCCAAACAATCAGTTTGGCAATCATCGGATCATAATAGGTGCTGATTTCATCACCTTCGACAATGCCACTATCCACACGTACGCTGTCATTTTGTTCTGGATAGTGCAAATAGCTGATCTGACCGATGGCAGGAATAAAGCCTTTTTCTGGTTCTTCGGCATAAACACGGGCTTCAAGCGCATGACCCTGAATCTGCAATTCGTGCTGCTGTTTCGGTAAAGGTTCACCGAACGCGACACGTAACTGCCATTCCACCAGATCCTGACCGGTGATCATTTCAGTGACTGGGTGCTCAACCTGTAGACGGGTATTCATTTCCATGAAGTAAGCAGTACCGTCTTGTTCCACGATGAACTCGACTGTACCGGCACCGACATAATTTACAGCACGTGCAGCATCAATTGCGGCTTGGCGCATTGCTTCAAGTTTATCTTCAGGCATTTTGGGTGCAGGTGCTTCTTCCAGAACTTTCTGGTGACGACGCTGCACGGAGCAATCACGTTCAAACAGATGCACATAATTGCCATGTGTATCACCAAAGACCTGAACTTCAATATGACGTGGCTGCACGACATAGCGTTCAATTAGCACATCTTCATTGCCGAAGCTGGAACGTGCTTCGCTTTTACAGGAAGCAAGTGAACTGAGGAAATCTTCACTACGTTCAACCAGACGCATGCCTTTACCGCCACCACCAGCACTAGCCTTGATCAGTACCGGATAGCCAATACTGTCTGCCTGCTGTTTCAGGAAATCCGCATCCTGATTGGTACCATGATAGCCTGGGGTTAACGGTACACCGGCTTTTTCCATCAGTGCTTTAGAGGTCGCTTTCAGACCCATTGCTAAGATCGCATCCACTGGCGGACCTATAAAGACAATATTGTTGTCCTGACAGGCCAGGGCAAACTGGTCATTTTCAGACAGGAAACCATAACCTGGATGAATGGCCTGAGCACCGGTAGTTTTCGCCGCCTGAATAATACGTTCAATCTGTAAATAACTTTGTGCAGCAGGCGATTCACCAATATGGATAGCTTCATCTGCCAGTTTAACATGCTGTGCCTGTGCATCGGCATCGGAATATACGGCAACAGTAGCGATGCCTAACTTTTTCGCTGTACGAATTACACGACAGGCAATTTCACCACGGTTGGCAATTAAAATCTTTTCAAACATCCTACGATCCTTCTTGTTGTTATGCCGTGGTCTTGATCCAGGCCGGGCTTTGTTTGTTTAAAAATGCATTCAGTCCATTTTTTGCCTCATCTCCCTGGCGAACATGGGCAATATGCTGTGCGGTTTTAAGCAGCAGATCTTCAGTCACAACCTGCTGATCAACCAGTTGAATCAGCTGTTTTGAAGCGTTTTGCGCTGCTGGTCCACCGAGTAAGAGCGCTTCCACAATCTCATCAATTTTGCTGTCGAGCTGTTCTGGTGCAGTCACTTCATGTGCCAGACCAATGGTTTTCGCCTGTTCAGCTGAAATTCGCTCAGCAGTCAGGAAATAGCGTGACGCCTGTCGGGCGCCAATCGCACGAATCACATACGGACTAATGGTGGAGGGAGCTAAGCCTAAACGTACTTCAGACGTTGCAAACTTGGCATCGGTGCTGGCGATACAGATATCACAAGCGGATGCCAGACCCATACCGCCGCCAAAAGCAATCCCATGGACACGGGCAATGGTGGATTGTTTTAATGTCGCCAGACTTTGTAACATTTTCGCCAGTTTGAGGGCATCGGCTTCATTATCTGCCTGTGAGGCCTGACCGGCATGTTTCATCCAGTTCAGGTCAGCGCCCGCAGAGAAGCTTTTACCTCGACCCGCCAGAATCACTACACGTACATCATCGCACTGATTTAAAGACTCGAAGCAGGCATGTAGCTCTTCAATGACTTGGGTGTTAAACGCATTGTACAATTCAGCACGATTAATCCAGACTGTTGCTACCTGATTCTGCTGCTCGAGCTGTAAAAATTGATAGTCCATTTTTGTCACCTCTTACATGCGGAACACGCCGAATTTGGTTGGCTGGATTGGTGCATTTATCGCTGCAGCCAGACTTAGGGCCAGGACTTCGCGCGATTGCGCTGGATCAATGACACCGTCATCCCATAAACGCGCAGAAGCATAATAAGGATGGCCTTGGCGTTCATATTGGTCACGAATTGGCTGTTTAAACTGGTCTTCTTCTTCAGCTGACCAGGTTCCACCTTTTTGCTCAATCTGATCGCGTTTCAAAGTTGACAATACGCTAGAAGCCTGTTCACCGCCCATCACCGAAATACGTGAGTTTGGCCAGGTCCACATAAAGCGTGGCGAGTAAGCACGGCCACACATGCCATAGTTACCGGCACCAAAAGAGCCGCCAATCACTAAAGTCAGTTTAGGCACATTGGCTGTCGCGACGGCCATCACCAGCTTGGCACCATTTTTGGCAATACCTTCATTCTCATACTGACGACCCACCATAAAGCCGGTGATATTTTGCAGGAAGATCAGCGGAATATTGCGCTGGGTACAGAGTTCAATAAAATGCGCGCCTTTTTGCGCAGACTCAGAGAATAAAATCCCATTGTTGGCAATAATTCCAACTGGCATTCCATAGAGCTTGGCAAAGCCAGTCACTAGGGTAGTCCCGAAACGTGCCTTGAATTCGTCAAAACGTGAGCCATCGACAATACGCGCAATCACTTCACGGATATCAAATGGTTTACGGGCATCGCTTGGCACAATGCCATACAGCTCTGAACTGTCAAAACGCGGTGCTTCGATTTCATCTGCAGTTTTATTTGGCTTTTTGTTCAGGTTCGCCACAATGTTGCGGGCAATGGCAATTGCGTGTTCATCATTTTCTGCCAGATGATCGGCAACTCCAGATAAACGGGTATGTACATCACCGCCACCGAGATCTTCACTAGAAACCACTTCACCGGTAGCTGCTTTCACCAGAGGAGGGCCACCCAAGAAAATCGTACCCTGATTGCGCACAATAATGGTTTCATCTGACATCGCTGGCACATAAGCACCACCGGCTGTACAGCTACCCATCACCACTGCAATCTGGGCAATACCTAGACTCGACATACGTGCCTGATTGTAAAAGATACGGCCGAAGTGATCACGATCCGGGAATACTTCATTCTGTAAAGGCAGATAAGCACCGCCAGAATCGACCAGATAAATACATGGTAAATGATTCTGCTCGGCAATTTCCTGGGCACGTAAATGCTTTTTCACCGTAAGTGGATAATAAGTACCGCCTTTGACTGTGGCATCATTGGCCACGATCATGCAGGTCACACCATTGACCTGACCCACACCCGCGACTACACCTGCTGCAGGAACATCATCCTGATAAACCTGATAGGCAGCCAGTTGACCAATTTCCAGAAAAGCTGTGCCTGGATCAATTAAATGATTAATCCGTTCACGCGGCAGTAATTTGCCGCGATCCAGATGTTTCTGGCGGGCATTTTCTCCACCACCCAAGGCAATTTTTTCTACTTTCTGTTTCAGGTCATCGACCAGTTGCAGCATGGCAGCCTGGTTGGTCTTAAACTCTTCACTACGTATATTGATTTTGCTCTGTAACTGATTCATGACGAACATCCTTGTTTTATTCTAAGTGTTCAGGTTTAGGCTGTTTCGTTGAAGAGCTCACGGCCAATGAGCATGCGGCGGATTTCGGAAGTTCCGGCACCAATTTCATAGAGTTTGGCATCGCGCCATAAACGGCCTGCAGCAAATTCATTGATATAACCGTTACCACCTAGGGTCTGAATAGTTTCGCCTGCCATCCAGGTGGCTTTTTCAGCGGCATATAAAATGGCACTGGCAGCGTCTTTACGCAGGCTACGGCTATGATCAGCTTTGTCACATTCAGCACCAACGGCATACACCAGTGCCTTACATGCCAGCCAGGTAGAGTACATGTCAGCAATTTTGCCTTGCATCAACTGGAATTCACCGAGTGCCTGACCAAACTGTTTACGGTCATGAATATAAGGAATCACTGTATCCATGCAGGCATCCATAATACCCAATGGACCAGCACTCAGAACAGCACGTTCATAATCCAGTCCGCTCATCAGCACTTTAGTCCCATTGCCGACACCGCCAAGCACGTTTTCTTTCGGAACTTCGACATTGTCAAAAAACAGGGGATAGGTATTGGAACCGCGCATACCCAGTTTGTCTAAATGGGTGCCGTGACTAAAACCTGGCATATTTTTCTCAACCAGAAAAGCAGTCATGCCTTTGGCGCCAGCTTGTAAATCGGTTTTGGCATAGACGACGAGTACATCGGCATCACCACCGTTAGTGATCCACATCTTGGAACCGTTGAGTAGATAATGATCGCCTTTATCTTCGGCTTTCAGTTTCATACTGACCACATCTGATCCGGCATTCGGCTCAGACATTGCTAATGCACCGACATATTCGCCAGAAATCAGTTTTGGCAGGTAACGCTGTTTTTGTTCTTCATTACCATTTCGCTTAATTTGGTTTACACATAGGTTAGAATGGGCACCATAGGACAAACCAATGGATGCTGAAGCACGGGAAATTTCTTGCATGGCAATAATATGGGCCAGATACCCCAGATTGGTACCGCCATATTCCTCACTGACCGTTAAACCAAGTAGGCCCATATCACCAAATTTTTTCCAGAGGTGAGCCGGGAATTCATTGTCACGGTCAACTTGCTGGGCAATTGGGGCAATTTCCTTGGCGCAAAAAGCGGCCACTGAATCACGAAGCGCAATAAGAGTTTCATCTAAACCGAAATCTAAGCTTTGTAAATTCATTCTTCATCCATCCTGAGATTATATTTGTTGTGTCCAAAAGCATTTTTGTTGTGCTTGTTTTTTTAACATACAACGAAAAATTAAAAAAGTGAACCTATATTCACAAAATGATTTACAATTCATTTTATCTGGTTGAGAATAAGATTATGAGTTATAAAAGATCATCACTGATGCAGGAACGAATGGAACAAAATCGTTTGTCGATTTTACAGTCTGCTCGTGAACTGATTACTCAAGGGGGCTTTAAAGAGGCGTCGATTCAGGCGATTGCAGAGCGCGCAGGCGTTTCTACAGGGCTGGTATATCGATATTTTGAAAACAAAAGCCAGATTTTGATTGAGGTTTTGTCAGCAGCGATTCAGCACGAAGTGGGAATTCTTGTTTCCATTGCTGGGTCGGATTTGTCGCCAAAACTGAAATTGCAAAAATCTGTTACAACTTTTGTGAAACGTGCCATGAATAGCCCCCAGTTGGCGTATTCACTTATGTTTGAACCGGTTGATCCGGAAATGGAACATGAGCGTTTTCGCAGTAAACAGCTGCTTAAACAAAGCATTAAGGAAATCCTGGCCGAAGGAAAGGTGAATGGAGAGTTCGAGTTTGAAGATTTAAATACGGCAGCTTTGGGCGTGGTCGGTGCCATGACCTTTGTCGTGATTGAACCTTTGAATCCGTCCCGTAATGTGATGTTTGATCAGAACTACAAGGATCACTTTGTCAAACAGATTGCCGATTTTTGTGTTAACGCAGTACATCGACAGGAGGGGAATTCAGCAGCATAGACACACAAAAACAGGCACATAGACAAGGTCGTCGTGGTCATAAAACAATTAGTAAAGTTGAAAATCAGAATTACAAAGAATCAAGGAGATCGATTCAATGACACAAGTACGGTTAAGCTATGCCTATGGAACCAGCAGCCAGCCTTTACTGGGCATGACGATTGGTGAAAAATTTGATCAGGCTTGCGAGCAATATGCAGATCGCGATGCAGTCGTCAGCATGCATCAGAACATACGCCTGAGTTATCGGCAGCTACAGGATCAGGTCAATGCCTTTGCCTGTCAGCTGCTGAAATTGGGTATGCAGAAAGGTGACCGTCTGGCGATCTGGTCGCCGAACTGTGTGGAATGGACTATTACCCAATTCGCAGCTTTCAAGGCAGGCATTATTCTGGTTAACCTGAATCCAGCCTATAAAAGCAATGAGCTGGAATATGTTTTGAATAAAGTATCCTGTAAGGGACTGGTCATTGCATCGCAGTTTAAAACAACGGACTATCAGGAAATCCTGACCAAAATTGCGCCTGAATTAAAACAGGCTGAAAATAAATTACTGAATGCAGAGCGTCTACCACATTTAAAGCATGTCATTAAAATTGATGAGCAGCAGCATACTGGCATTCATCGTTTTCAGGATTTAATGCCTATACCAAGTACTCAAGAGCTGGAACAGCTGCAACAGATCTCCACTGATTTGCAGTTCGATGAAACCATTAATATCCAGTTTACGTCAGGCACCACAGGTAACCCTAAGGGTACGATGCTGACCCATAACAATATTTTAAATAATGGTTACTTTGTCGGTGAGGCGATTCACTTAAGTCCGGAAGACCGTGTCTGTATTTCTGTTCCACTATTCCACTGCTTTGGCATGGTAATGGGCAATCTGGCCTGTATTACCCATGGTTCAGCCATGATTTATCCGTCTGCCGTATTTAATCCGCTGGAAACCTTAAAAGCTATTCAGCAGGAAAAATGTACGGCAGCTTATGGCGTACCGACCATGTTTATTGCTGTGCTGGAACATGAACAGTTTGACGATTTCGATCTGTCTAGCCTGCGTACCGGCATTATGGCGGGTAGTCCATGTCCACAGGAAATTATGCAGCGTGTAATAGAGCGAATGCATATGTCTGAAATTACCATCTGTTATGGCATGACTGAAACAGCACCGGTAAGTGCCCAAAGTTCAACAGAAGACAGTGTTGAACGTCGTGTGAGTACAGTTGGCCGTGTCCATCCGCATCTGGAAGTTAAAATTGTCGATGAAAATGGCAAAGTGGTGCCGCGCGGTCAATTGGGTGAACTGTGTGTGCGTGGTTATTCCGTGATGCTGGGTTATTGGGAAGATCAGGACAAGACCCAGGAAGTCATTGATGCTGCGCGCTGGATGCATACTGGTGATATTGCGGAAATGGATGATGAAGGCTTTGTCAAAATCAAGGGTCGTATCAAGGATGTGGTCATTCGTGGCGGTGAAAATCTATTCCCGAAAGAAATTGAAGATTTCCTTTATACCCATCCAGCGGTTTCAGATGTACAGGTGATTGGCGTGCCAGACCATAAATATGGTGAAGAGCTTTGTGCTTGCATTATCCTGCATGAAAATGACCCATGTACCGAAGAAGCCATCCGCCAATATTGTGCTGAGCATATTTCTCACAATAAAGTGCCGCGTTATGTGCGTTTCTTCCATGAATTCCCGATGACAGCTTCAGGTAAGGCACAGAAGTTCAAGTTGCGTGAATTTATGCGTGAAGAATTAAATTTAAAAGAGATTGCTTAAATTAATTAAAGCTAAGTTTAAATAGTATTTGATCAGATGACCTGGCGGCATGGATGTCGCCGTTTCATTGTATGGCAAGGATGCCATATCAATGAAACAGAAGGGTTTGGTTACTTTGCCCAGTCAAAGTAACGAAGCACCTGCACAATGGAAGAAGAATCCATCTTGCAAATTGAGGTCATGTATTTAGCAATTTCTTTAAATAGATAAAAATTTATTTCTATATAAATTAGAGTAAACAGATGGCAAAAAACTTTCACAGTGAAGTGGTGGTCGCCAGTTATGATGATCATATCCGTAAACTGATTCCCGGATATGAACTGGTGCATCAGCAGATTGAAGCAATTCTCAGCACTGAACTCCCGGAAACCGCTCATATTTTGGTAGTGGGCTGCGGGACGGGTTATGAGCTATCTTATTTATTGCAGCAGCATCCAAACTGGACATTTACTGCGATTGATCCTTCCGCTGCGATGCTTGGGCAGGCAAGGAAGCATCTAGCTTCTATTGGAGTTGAACAACGAGTTCAGTTTATACAGTGCACCACTCAAGAACTGAATCAGCAGGATACTTTCGATGCTGCACTCGCTATTTTAGTTGCCCATTTTATTCCTGAACCTCAGAAATCTGATTTTTTTCAGGCTATCTATCAGAGTCTTAAAGCTGGCGGGATCGTATTGACTTATGATTTGATGCAGCCAGAAGGTGAGAATGAATTAAAGGTAATGCAAAAAATGGCACAGCAAACCGGACTTAGTGTGCAGCAAAGTGAAAATATGCTGGCCAGATTGCAGCAGGACTTTTCCCTGATTTCAGTAGAAGATTCAAATGAAATTTTAACAAAAGTCGGATTTAAACAACACAAAATTTATAGTAAAATCATGAATTATTGTGGTTTTTTACTCAGAAAATAAAGATCATGAAACCTTATATGAATTTTAAAGTTTAAGAGAATAATCAAGGAAGTTTAAGAAGAATGTCAGCATATTATAGTTTGATCCAGCGCGAACAGCATGCAGATAGCAGTACTACTGCCTATTATCGTTCCAATATTCATGCTCAAGGTGCTTGGAATCCTCATGAACAGCACATGGCACCGGCAACCGGTATTCTATGTGTTGAACTAGAACAGTTTCAGCCTAGATCAGAAATGCGTATTGGCCGGGTTGGACTGGATATTTTTGGACTGATTGCATTTGGTGAGTTTTCTATTACTACGCGCATGATCCGTCCTGGCAAAACTATTGAACTGATTGAGGCGGAAATGCGTGCCAATGGAAAAACCTGTATCGTTGCTCGTGCCTGGAGGATGCTGACTTCGGATAGCCGGGCCATTGCAGGTATCGAAGATTTTCCGATTGAAAGCCCTGAGTTTTTACCGGTTTGGGAGGGTATGAGTTGCTGGCCGGGTGGTTATATTCAAAGTATTGAAACCCGTGCACATCCTGATCATCGAGCAGGCAAAGGCATTGTCTGGCTCAGAAATTCACTGGATATGGTCGAAGGACAACCGACTACAGATTTTAGTCGTTTACTTGGTATGGTAGATACGGCCAATGGCATTGTGCCGCGTCAGGATCCAAATGCGGGCTGGGGATTTCCAAATCTGGATTTACAGATTCATATGCACCGTTTGCCGCAAGGTGAATGGCTGGGGCTGGAAGTAGTGCAACAGTATGGTGAAGATGGGATTGGTCTCACCAGCGGTGTGCTGCATGATATTCAAGGGCCTTTCGGTCGTAGTGAACAGATTCTGACCTTACGTAAATTCTAAATCCGGTTCAAAAGCAAAAGGATGAATTGATTCATCCTTTTTTTATTGGCATGCTGTGCGCAATGGTTCAGGAATATTGATGAATGCGGATTAGTATCATTGGGGCAGGACGAGTGGCTTATCATCTTGCCCGTGTATTGTCAGCACAACATGAAATTGTACAGATCTACAGCCGGACTCTGGATAAAGCACAGCAACTGGCTAATCGATTTAAAGCACAAGCTATCGCTCAACCTGAGAATCTGAATCAGAATATAGATTTGATCATCATTGCCGTGAGTGATCAATCAATTGCTAATGTCATCAGACAAGTCCATTCTTACTTGCAAGATGTGCTGATTGTCCATACTTCGGGTAGTACTCACCTGAATGTTCTAGCAGATATACATGCAAAGTCTGGCGTCTTTTATCCATTGCAAACCTTTAGTCTGGAACGTGAAATCGACTGGGAAAATACGCCTTTATTTATTGAAGCATCTGAGCCAGAAGATCAAGGAATCTTAACCCATTTAGCAAATAGCCTAAGCAAACGAGTTTATCAATATAGTTCGGACCAACGTTTGAGCTTGCATCTGGCTGCAGTGTTTGCCTGCAATTTTAGCAATTACTGTTATGACATGGCTAAGCAGGTGGTAGATGCACAGCAGGTAGATTTTAGCCTGCTTTATCCATTGATTCTGGAAACAGCCAATAAGGCGACGCAAAATGATCCTCGCCAAGGACAGACTGGACCTGCGATGCGTGGTGATCAGAATATTCTGAATATGCATCAGCAGATGCTAGAGCAATCTCAACGACAAGACTTGGCAGGTATGTATAAATTACTCAGTCAGCAGATTTTAGAACGGCATCATAGCTAATAAAAAAGCGCTGAATAATCAGCGCTTTTTAGACTTATAGATATTAAGAAATTTTCTTAAAGATAAAGTCATTAATCTTGTGGCCAGCTTCGATTCCGCGACGCTCAAACTTGGTTTGTGGACGCCATTCAGGGCGAGGATAGCTGTTGCCTTTACCCGCCAGATTTTCTAAACGTGGACGTTCTTCCAGAACTTCCAGCATCCACTCAGCATACGGTTCCCAGTCTGTTGCAGCATGGAAAGTACCGCCAAGTTCCAGCTTTTGCTCAACCAATGGCATGCGGTCATGAGATACAAAACGGCGTTTAAAGTGACGTTTTTTCTGCCATGGATCAGGAAAATACAACTGAACGGTGTTGATGCTATTGTCTGGCATTTCACGAAGCACCTGAATCGCATCAGCATCCAGTACACGTAAATTAGTCACGCCTGCCATACCTGCTTCATACACGCACTGCGCAATCCCCGGTACATGCACTTCGATCCCGACAAAGTTACGCTCTGGATTCGCTTTAGCCATGAGTACCAGAGAGCGGCCCATACCAAAACCGATTTCTACAGTAAGCGGACGTTCAGGATGTTCAAAATACTGACGCAAATCACCTACCGGATATTCCAAAATTAAGTGACCATATTGTTCAAGCGCAGTACGTTGAGAGGTATTTAATGGCGCTGAGCGGCGCATAAACGTTACAATTTCACGGTGCTCGCTTAAATTGTCCAGCTCCACGACTTGCTGGTCTAATTGATCGTTCGACATAATTTTGGCAAATCTAAAAATTCAGAATGCGGTATTTTAAGTCCTGAGCGGTGCAAGTCAAACTTTTCTCGGTATTTCTCCATAAAAATCGAGCCAGAGATCCCAGGCAAAATAAAAGAGCCAGTTGGCTCTTTTACAGATCCAGCTTGATCAGGTACTAAAACGGTCGATCAACGTGCTACTGGCTTCATTTAAACCAATTACAGTCACGTCTATGCCTTGGGCTTTAAACTTCTGGATGACGTTATTGAGCATATTTACTGAAGTCACATCCCAGATATGTGCATGCGTCAGATCCAGCTCAACATGATCCAGTTTTTCTTTAAAATCAAAAAACTGGTAGAACTTTTCTGTACTGCTGAAAAAGATCTGTCCAGAAATTATATAGCTACGTGAATTAGGCTTATGCAAATAAGTCGATACATGTACAGTTCTTTCCAGTTTATTAATAAAGAACAGAGCAGAGAGCAATACACCGACAAATACACCGAGCGCCAGATTATGAGTAGCAAGCACGACAATTATCACAGCAATCATCACGGTATTAAATTCTAGCGGATGCTTGCCAAACTGTTTGATTGCACCCCACTGGAAGGTGGTAAATGACACCATAATCATAATAGCAACCAGCGCAGCCATAGGAATATAAGCCAGCCAGTCTTTCAGGAAGACCACCAGACACAGTAAAAACACACCAGCTACTAATGTCGATAGACGGGTACGTGCACCCGAAGAGACATTGATAATCGACTGACCAATCATGGCACAACCGGCCATTCCGCCCATAAAACCGCTGACAATATTGGCCATACCCTGACCACGACATTCCCGATGGCGGTCACCTTCAGTTCCGGTAACTTCATCAATCACTGTAGTCGTCATCATACTTTCAAGCAGACCTACAGTGGCTAAAGTAAAGGAATAAGGCAGGATAATCTGCAAGGTTTCCAGATTCAGTGGAATTTCTGGAAGAAGAAAGACGGGTAGGGTATCTGGAAACTGTCCCAGATCGCTCACAGTACGCATATCTGCACCAAGCAATAACGCAAGTGCGCTCAGCACGACGATACAGATCAGAGGCGATGGAATCGCTTTACCGATTTTCGGTATATAAGGAAACAGATAGATAATTATCAAACCTACTAAAATGAACAGATAACCCGTACTGTCCATCCGGTTAATTTCCGGGATTTGTGCCACAAAAATCAGGATCGCGAGGGCATTCAAGAAACCATATACCACAGCCTGCGACACAAAACGCATCAGCTTGGCAACTTTAAAAAAGCCCGCAATCACCTGAATAATCCCGGTCAGAATTGTGGCTGCAAGCAGATATTGCAAACCATGATCCTTGACCAGCGTAATCATCAGTAGCGCCATTGCACCAGTCGCCGCAGAGATCATGGCAGGACGGCCACCGAAAAAGGCAATGGACACCGCAATACAGAAAGAGGCATACAAGCCGACTTGCGGATCAACACCTGCAATCGCAGAAAAAGCAATAGATTCAGGAATCAGGGCCAGTCCAACCACCAGACCTGCCAGCACATCAGTCCGGATATTGGAAAACCATTCTTCTTTTTTCAGGTTAATCACGAAATATCATCTAAATTTTGAGAACCTGCGTATCTTAAACAGATACAGATAAAAATCTACACAAGATTGACTTGCAAAAGCCTGTAAATTCCTCAATATTGGATATGTAACTGTGCCGAATCACAGTTACGCTTTTTTGCAATTTACAGGTTTGATCACTTGAAAGTTTGTCAGAAGCGATTTAAAACATTGAGAAGTGTATAACAAGGATCAGAAATGAAGCTTTACTATTCGCCAGGCGCATGCTCTTTGGCAGCTCATATTATTTTAAATGAAATTAATGTCGATTTTGATTTGGAACGTGTTGACTTAAAAACCCATAAAACAGAAAAAGGTGCAGATTATTACGAAATTAACCCAAAGGGTTATGTCCCAGCACTAGAAATTAATCCGGGTTTAATTCTTACAGAAAATGTTGCAATTTTACCGTTTCTTGCTCAACACGATCCAAAACAAGATCTGATTCCTCCTTCTGGCATGGGACGTGCCAAAGTGCTGGAGTGGTTAGGTTATCTCAACTCAGAACTGCATGATGCTTATGCTGTCTTCTTCACAGGAAAATTATCAGATGAAGCCAAAGAAAAAGCATATGCAGAAATTGACCGTTTATTGAGTTATATCGATAAGGCCATTGGTGAATCGGACAATGATTATCTGGTCGATGATAATTTCGGTCCGGCAGATGCTTACCTATTTGTTCTGACCAACTGGTCGAACCAGATTGAACATGATCTGAGTCCATATAAAAATATTATTCATATCCGCAATAAGGTTGCAGAACGTCAATCTGTACAGATTGCAATGCGTGATGAAGGTTTAATCCCTTAATCACAAAATTTTGAAAAAGCGCCGTAGGGCGCTTTTTTATTCCTTCCAAAGTAATTGTTGATATTTAGTCAATAATGATTTGCAAAATCACTGCTTTTTAGCAATAAGCAGAATCTATATAGTGCCCGTATAAATTTTTGGTTTCAGGTTCTTTCCATGAAAAATATTCTATTAATTAACGGCGCAAAAGCTTTCGCCCATTCAAATGGTCAGTTAAATGATACTTTGGCCGAACTGGCTCAAGAAGTATTAACAAAGCTGGGGCATCAGGTTCAGGTGACTCGTGCTGATAGTGAATATAATGCAAAAGCAGAAGTGGAAAAATATCTTTGGGCAGATACGGTCATTTACCAAATGCCAGGCTGGTGGATGGGTGCGCCGTGGCCAGTGAAAAAGTATATTGATGATGTTTTTACCGAAGGGCATGGCAGCCTATATGCAAATGATGGTCGCTCACGTTCAGATGCTTCAAAACAATACGGCTCAGGTGGCCTGATTCACGATAAAAACTATATGTTATCTCTTACCTGGAATGCACCGATGGATGCGTTTACGGATACCGAGCAGTTTTTTCATGGCGTGGGTGTAGATGGCGTTTACCTACCTTTTCATAAAGCCAACCAATTCTTGGGGATGCAGGCTTTACCGACATTTATTGTGAATGATGTAATTAAAGCCCCTGAAGTTGAAGCGTATATTACACAGTATCGTGAACATTTAATTCAAATTTTTGCTTAACCAGGAGATATGACCATGCTAACCGTTATTGCTGAAATCATTTGTCATTCGGAACAAGATATGAAAACAGTGCTGGATTCATTTAACAACATCCGCGCACAGGTATTACAAGAGCCAGGCTGTCATCTTTATGATGTTTATATTGATCATCCAGAGATTGAGAGCCGATTACAGACCAAAGTGCCTTTTTCAATCATGATGTTTGAAAAATGGGAAAGTATTCAGCATCTGGAAACCCATATGCATAGTGTAAATATGCAGCAACATGCTAAAGCCACTCAAGGTGCGGTTGCGAGTGTAAAGATCCGAATTTTAGAAGCACTTTAAGCTGTAATTCTCAGTTTGAAAGAGTTTGTGATATTTAATTTTATTTGAACTCTTGTGGCTGATTAAATTGAACCTGTTCAAATTTTAGTGCGTAGCGGTGTTTTAAAGTGGACCATTGAACTTTGGCAGGTTGCGTCTGTTCTGCAAATTCATTTTCATCTGTTGTAGTTTTTACCTTGCCTGTTAAAAAGTTAATGCTTAGTGCTGTACTCTCACCCGAAGCACGGTGAAAATCATCTACATCATAGCCGATCAGCTTAAAAGCATTATTTTGGTATCGGAATGTATAAGTATGATTGGTGACATACCATGAACCACAGCTTAGCCAGTAATATAAATGAACCCGAAGTACACCTTTTTGAATGCTTAAGGCTTCGGATTCACCAAGTGGATCAGCGAGACAAGGTGATTCAACATCACCTTCGTTTGGCAAAGTAGTATTGCTAGCTGCAAGCTGATAACCACTTTCTTGCTTGAATAAAATCAAAAGTTTTCGTTTGTTGGTATTCAGAACATGATTGCCTACACCTGCATTTGCAACAAGGTTTTCGGGATTAGTATCTTCAATAATCAGCGCGAGATCTGCTTGACCGTCCTGATTTAAATCGCCTTGCGTTTTTTCTAGAACTTTCCAGTTTTTCGGAATAAAAGATTGATAGCTTGATTTGAAAGAACTATCTGTCTGAGGTTTTGCACATGCATTTTGTGTAAATGCTATACACAGCAGGGTGCTAAATAGGAAAGGCAGTTTGATCTGATGAAGCATCGGTTTAAATTCCTTTTATTTATAATTTTTTTGATGGTCAAAGCTGAGTAATAAGTTTAGCCAACAAGGTTAAGTCATTTCTTTGAATATTGGATAGATATTTATGGTGAACTTTAAAGCTTTTTTATAAATTCAACTATGGGGATTTGAAGTTCCTATTCAAATTTGTCTAAACCAAGAAGTGAACTTTTAATATTCAATCTTCAAATTTAACTTGGGTATCTAAATTTAAAAGTTCAGGAGTTTGCTAGAAACTCCTGAACAGATCGATATGATTCAAATAATCTTTTAAGCTTCTAGCCCTGATTATTATTTAAAGAAATAACCGGTTTCAGGTGAGCTGGCATTGGCCATGCGTTTGCATGGCATACGGCCGGCAAGAAATGCTTCACGACCAGCTTCAACCGCTTTACGCATCGCAGAGGCCATTAAGACCGGATTTTGTGCTGCTGCAATCGCCGTATTCATTAGTACGCCGTCACAGCCCAGTTCCATGGCAATCGCTGCATCACTTGCTGTACCGACACCTGCATCAACCAGCACAGGCACTTTGGCATTTTCTTTAATGATCGAAATTGTATGTGGATTCAGAATCCCCATACCAGAACCGATCAGGCTCCCCAAAGGCATGATTGCTACGCAGCCCATACTTTCCAGTTCTTGTGCTACGATCGGATCATCTGAGGTATAGACCATGATTTCAAAACCGTCATCGATCAGGGTACGCGCTGCTTTCAAGGTTTCAGTAATATTTGGATAAAGCGTCTTTTCATCACCCAGAACTTCCAGTTTTACCAAGTTATGACCATCCAACAGTTCACGTGCCAGCATACAGGTGCGTATTGCGCTATTGGCATCAAAACAGCCTGCTGTATTTGGCAAAATGGTGTATTTTTCTGGTGGAACTACTGAAAGCAGGTTCGGTTGGTCCGGATGCTGACCAATATTCACCCGGCGAATAGCAACCGTTACAATTTCTGCACCGCTGGCCTGAATGGCCTGATCTGTTTCATTTAAATCTTTATATTTGCCTGTGCCTACTAAGAGACGAGACTGAAATTGGCGTGAACCGATCTGTAATAAATCTTGCATAATTGTTCCAAGTGTTATTAGCCGCCACCGACTGCGTGAATAATTTCTATTTTGTCCGCTTCGCAAATGGGCGTTTCACCCAATCTGCTTTTAGAAATAATCATTTCATTTACCTCAACAGCAAAGCGCTTACCCTCAAGCGCCAGACTTTGAACCAGTTCCAGCAGGTTCTTGCATTGAGTTTCTTGTTGTTCGCCATTGATATATACCAGCATCTTGGCAACCCTCCATGATTATTGATTAAAGCATCAGACCTATTTGAGGTATTTTACGGCATTCCAGGCCAGAATTAACCAGCCAGCAATCATTAAGGCACCACCAATTGGCGTAATTGCACCTAAACCGCGCGGCAGACCTAGTGCCATGATATAGAGTGAGCCACAGAACAGGAAAATCCCCGCCTGAATCAGGAGAAAACTCCATTTGATTGGCAATTCAGGAATCACTCGGCTGATCACTGCCAGAATAAGTAAGCCAAGAGCATGGTAGAAGAAATAATCTGTGGCCGTTTGCCACCAGGTCAACTGTGCTTCAGTCGCTCGAGTCTTTAAACCATGGGCGCCAAATGCGCCGAGTATGACCGCAAGCGCAAGATTCAGTGCTGAAATCGCAATCCACATTTGAGTTGATCTTCTCAATAAAGTTTGCGCTTAACCTTAGCATAAAAGCAGAGACCGAAACACGACATTAAAAGACAAAAAAGCCTTCATATATGAAGGCTTTTTTAAGATTAGTAGCTTATTAATTCAACACGTCAGTTTGAAGACATTGCCACTTTGATTTTTTCCATTGCATTCTTTTCAAGCTGACGGATACGTTCAGCGGAAACATTATATTCAGCTGCCAGTTCATGCAAGGTTGACTTTTCATCATCCAGCCAGCGACGCTGCAAGATATTACGAGAACGGTCATCAAGCTGTTCCATCGCTTCATGCAGGGCAGAGGTACTTTGTTCCTCATAGTCTTCATTTTCAATCAGACGTGCCGGGTCATAACGGTTGTCTTCCAGATATAGTGCTGGAGCAACGTGAGTTGAATTTTCATCATCATCGTCACCTGATGCTTCAAATGCCGCATCATAAGCCGTCAATCGGCCTTCCATTTCCAGTACCTGTTCTGGTGTTACATTCAGGTCATTGGCAATCGACTGAGCTTCTTCAAGTGTTAACTTTTTAGAAGACTTTTTCAAGCTACGTAAATTGAAGAACAGTTTACGTTGCGCTTTAGTGGTCGCAATTTTGACAATACGCCAGTTACGAATTACATATTCATGAATTTCAGCTTTGATCCAGTGCACCGCAAATGACACCAGACGTACGCCCATACCCGGGTCAAAACGTTTAACGGCTTTCATCAGGCCAAGGTTGCCTTCCTGAATCAGGTCACCTTGAGGCAGGCCATAACCCGCATAACTACGTGCAATATGGACTACGAAACGCAAATGAGACATGACTAGCATTTTTGCTGCGTCCAGGTCTTGGTCGTAGTAATAGCGTTCAGCCAACTCTTTTTCTTGTTCGGCCGTTAAAATAGGAATTTGATTGACAGTGCTAATATAAGCACCAAGATTGACACCTGGCGCCGATAATGACAGGGGCATCAATTGATTGCGGCTGTCACTCATGTGTTCTCCTTGAAGTGCGGGGGATTTAACCCTTAACTAGGTTTTATCTTAATCCAAACTCTCCTCAAATAATGGATATTTGGGTAGAGAAATGTAAACTTTTATACGAGTATGGAGAGCATCCAGTTTAATTGAAAATTTTTAAGATTCAATCAGGTAGTGATACTCAGTTGCAGAAATCTGTTGAGATTCGCATTTTAACTGATGCATTTGGCAATATCGTGTAACATCAGTTTGACTATGTGGATCTGATGACTTTAGCAAGAATGTTTTGCCCTGATCTGCTTTTAATGCACGCTTTAACATCAGGAGCGGCATCGGACAGGGTTTACCCATGGCATCTATAATATGCGCTTGACCGTGGTTATCACTCATTTCCGTTTTATTCATATCGCAAAAAAAAGGCTATAAATATTAGCAAATAGGATGCCAAAACCCAACTATTTGGCTAAAAAGTTACATGAAATAATATATATAATTTTTCTGATATATATTGTGAAAAAAATAACTAAATCAAAAGGAACAAAGCTAAAAAATATCTATTAATTGTCATAAACCCATGTTAAGCTCGTTGCGTATTTAGGATTTCAGATAAACAAATTGATTGTTTTTCGCCCTATACACAATGGATGTAACCGGGATTTTGTTAATAGTTTTACAGAATGATTACAAGCTTAAAAATAATATTTTCAAACTTGTTTGCTCTGCTGTTTGCAACACCGGGTGGTCCTTTTTTTAGTATCAATGAGGATTAACTTATGACAGCTGCTCGTGAACAAGGCGTAGTTAAATGGTTCAACGACACTAAAGGCTTCGGCTTTATTCAACGCAACGGCGGTGATGACGTATTCGTTCATTTCCGTGCAATCCAAGGCGAAGGCCACCGTTCACTTCGTGACGGCCAACGTGTTGAATTCAGTGTAGTTAAAGGCCAAAAAGGCTTCCAAGCTGAAGAAGTTCAACCATTAGACTAATCTTCGGATTAAGCTAATAAACGCCCCAATATAAATTGGGGCGTTTTTTGTTTATACTATTCCATCTTAGTGATTATCAAATTAGAGCAGCGCTTTATGTCATCTGGTTTTGAAACCTTAAATTTACATCCCCAACTGAAAAAGGCAATTGATGCTTTAGGCTTTACTTCCATGACGCCGATTCAGCAGAAGGTTTTAAAATTCACCTTGGCAGGACATGATGCTATTGGTCGTGCACAAACGGGTACGGGTAAAACTGCCGCATTCCTGATTAGCGTGATTAATGACTTGCTGAACAATCCGGTAAAAGAGCAGCGTTATCGTGGTGAGCCACGTGCACTGATTCTGGCACCGACTCGTGAACTGGCATTACAGATTGAAAGCGACGCGCATGAGCTGACCAAGTTTACTGACCTGAGTGTGGTAACACTTCTGGGTGGTGTAGATTTTGACAAGCAGAAAGCTCAATTGGATAAAGCGCCAGTCGATATCATGGTGGCAACGCCAGGGCGTCTGATTGATTTCGTCGAGCAAAAAGAAGTCTGGCTGGACCAGATTGAATTCCTGGTGATTGATGAAGCTGACCGTCTACTGGATATGGGCTTTATTCCATCAGTAAAACGTATCGTGCGTTTCTCGCCACGCAAAGAGCAGCGTCAGACACTGATGTTCTCTGCAACCTTTAGCTATGATGTGTTGAATCTGGCACAGCAATGGTTGTTTGAACCGGTCACTGTCGAAATCGAACCAGAGAAGAAAACCAATGCCGACGTTGAACAACGTGTTTATATGGTCGCGAAGGCAGATAAATATAAATTGCTGCAAGACATTCTGCGTGATGAACCGATTGAAAAGGTAATGATTTTCGCTAACCGTCGTGATCAGGTGCGTAAGCTCTATGATCATTTAAAACGTGATGGTTATAAGGTGGTGATGCTGTCAGGTGAAATTGCTCAAGACAAACGCCTGAAAATGTTAGACCAGTTCAAAAATGGTAAACATAACATCATGATTGCGACAGACGTTGCCGGTCGTGGTATTCATGTAGACGGCGTATCCCATGTGATTAACTTTACTTTGCCTGAACAGTCAGATGATTATGTACACCGTATTGGTCGTACCGGTCGTGCGGGAACGCGTGGTGTAAGTATCAGTTTCCTGGCGGAAGATGATGCGTTCTATCTGCCAGAGATTGAAAAAGCAATTGGACAGAAATTACCGCTGACCCGTTTGGAAGGTTATTGCTAATCTAAATTGCAAAAAAAACCGCTCTTAAAGAGCGGTTTTTTTATTGTTGCACATGTTGAAGCTTATTTAGCCTCACAACGGAACGTTAAAACAGTCTGATAATCATCATTCTGGTTCAATCCGGTATTGGTGCCGGCAATATTGCCTAATACAGTCGCAGCAGCCTGAATCATTTGTCCGGTCTGTTCATCGACTACACCTTTTAGTGCACCATCATAAGAAGTTTTTTCATCCAGAATAATCGCAGTTGCTTTGGAGCCACAGGTTTTGCTGGCGGCATTCACTGCATTATTTTTAGAGGTTAACTGGTTTTTACCTAATCCTGTTACTTCAAACTGATTATTTTCCTTTTGAACCGCTACTGAAGTCGGGTTAGATGCACAGGCAGTTAAAAGTAGAGCTGAAGCTGCTAGTCCGCTGATCGCAATTGTTTTTTTCATCATAAAATCTCGCTTGAAAACAGAACTGGGGATATTGAAACACAGTAAAAAGCACAGAATTAGGAGCTGTTGTATAAGTTTGGCAATTTTTGATGTCGCTCTATGAGAGAAAAGTGAATGAAAGAGGCATTTTATTGATTCCACGGAAAATATTGTAATCTTCCTTAAATATTTTCAAGGTAAAGGCTATTGCAAGTTTCTAGAGTATTGTTAGTGGAATATGCTAATCTTGACCATAGTTTTTAAGTTATAGATCTATAAAGCAATGACGGAATCTGTGGTCGACATCGTTCATCAAAATATTCACCAACGTCAATCAATAGGGCATTTGCTGGCACCTGCACCGAATGCAGAGCAGTTAGAACTGGCATTTAAAGCTGCTTTGACAGCACCAGATCATCACCGATTGAAGCCTACCACTTTTGTGATCATCCCGGATGCGCAACGTGAAGCATTTGGCGAACTATTATCACAAGCACTGATAGATCTGGGTCAAACTGAATCAGCTCAGATTGAACGGGTCAAAAATCATCCTTTTCGTGCACCTTTGCTGGTACTGGCATTAACCCGTTTGCAGGATCATCCTAAAGTGCCACATTTTGAACAGATTCTGAGTTCAGGTGCCGCTATTCAAAACTTCCTGCTGTCTTTACAGGCTCAAGGTTTTTCAACCATGTGGCGTAGTGGCGCAGTGGTAGAATCAAAATTTTTCAAGCAGTCGCTCGGCATTGATAAAGATGATCTGGTTTCTGGCATTATCTATATCGGTACGGCGGCAAAAGCGATTGCACCACGTGCTGAAATCCAAACCCAGAATTATGTAAGTTATTGGAATCAAAACTAAGGCATTTCAAGACACAGGATATTAGAAAGCAAGATGTCAGAATTAAATTTTACCAATTTGATTGAACCGGTTGCGGTCAACCAGAATACGGCTTTAAGAATTACAGTTTTAGGCGGTGGTAGTTTTGGTACTGCAATGGCCAATACCGCGGTTCGAAATGGCTGCGATACCATGATCTGGATTCGTGACCCGGAAGTAGCTGAAGATATTAATGCAACACATATCAATAAGCGTTATCTTCCGGATTTTAAGCTGGAAGAAAATCTGCTTGCTGTGTCCGATCTGGAGAAGGCTGTTCGTGATCGCGATATTATTTTAGTCGCGATTCCAAGCCATTCTTTCCGTGATGTATTGCAGCAGATCAAGCCTTTTATCACATCTCAAGCGGTGATTTCCCTGACAAAAGGGATTGAAGCCAATACTTTCAGCTTTATGAGTGACATCATTCGTGAAGAACTACCGGAAGTGCCTTATGGTGTGCTGTCTGGTCCAAACCTGGCCAAGGAAATTGTCGCAGGACAGCCGGCAGGTACGGTGATTGCCAGTGAATCTGAACTGGTACGTTATGCAGTGCAACAAGCACTCCATAGTGCGTTATTCCGTGTTTTTGCCAGTGATGATGTACATGGCGTAGAACTGGGCGGTGCACTGAAAAATATTTATGCGGTCGCAATGGGAATGGCGGCTGCCTATAATGTTGGTGAGAATACCAAGAGTATGATTCTGACCCGTGCTCTAGCGGAAATGAGTCGGTTTGCAGTCAAGCTGGGTGCAAACCCGCTGACTTTCCTTGGGCTTTCAGGTGTAGGTGATCTTTTTGCCACCTGTAATAGTCCGCTAAGTCGTAACTATCAGGTTGGTTATGCATTAGGTAAGGGTAAAACCCTAGAGCAGGCGACGACTGAACTGGGGCAGACGGCAGAAGGGATTAACACGATTGTGCAGGTAAAAGCACGCTCAGAAGAGCTGGATGTGTATATGCCGATTACAACTGCTTTGTATGAAGTGATCTTTGAAGGAGCGCCGCCGCTGACGATCGCTTTATCCTTGATGAAAAATGGTCATCGCAGTGATGTCGAATTTGTCTTGCCACATCATCAAGTCTGATCTATAACACAAGAAGCACGATGATTATGATGCTGACTGATGATCGTAACGACCAAATAAATAGGGAAATAAGATGCAACTGACTTTAGTGCGACATGGCGAAGCCGCGCCACCAGTGAATGGGAATGATACCAAGCGTCCCCTAACGGAGCGCGGGCATCAACAGGCGGAACAGACAGCGCAGTATTTAAGGGACATCATTAAACCGGAGGTGTTTGTGGTCAGTCCTTTATTGCGTGCGCAGGAAACTCTGGCGCATTTACAGCACTATTTTAAAGATGTACCCGTGGTGATCTGTAATACCATCAAGCCTGATGATGATGCCAAAGTTGCAGTTGAATGGTTATCGCAGTTGCCGTATGAGTCCATTGCGGTGGTTTGTCATATGAATGTAGTGGCGCATATTGCCTCCATTCTCGTGACTGAGTCTTTCCACCCATTTCATTTGTCAGAAGCACGTATTTATGATCAGGCCGTGATTGCACCAGGCTTATCAACACAAGTTAAAAGCTTTATTCCAACAGTATAAAAAACCAATTAAAACGGTAGAACACAATCGATGTTGTATTTATGGATGCCGGAAGCCAATGGGGTTTGGCAATGGTCAAAGGGGGAATTCTGGAGCACTGCTGCGACACTCGAGCAGCTGATTCAGGATATTCAGGCCTATCATGGTGAAGAGGCGACGGTCTTTTTTCCAAGTCGTCATGTGCAGATTTTGCAGCAGACCTTGCCTAAGAGCCAATATAAGAAAATGGGTAATGATGGCATCAAATATCTGTTAGAAGAATATGTGGTACTGCCTGTCGATACCATGAAAGTGCTGCATCATTTTCAGCAGCCTGATCAGATTAGTATTCTGGGGATTGCAAATTCTACAGTTGAAACTTTGCAGCATGCCCTGAATTTGATTCCTGTTAAAGTCGCTGCGTTATTGCCAGACTTTCTGGTTTTGCCAGTGCCTGAACATGCGCAGCAGCGCGTTATTGCACAAATCGGTGGGCATCTGCTGGTACGTGAAGCTGAATATATCGGACAGTCAGTGGATGATTTGAGCCTTTATCTGGATTTTCAGCCCAAAGATCTGGAATATCAGGTCAGCAATCTCAGCCCTGAACAAATGAGTAGTCTGGAAGCTGTGGCAACACATGAACAATTAAACTCGTTCCAATATACGTTGCCAATGCTAAAAAAACCGAAACAGCATCCATTTAATATCCTGCCAAAGGGTAAATCGGATCATACTGTTTCTGGTTACTGGAAAGCCTGTGCGGCGGTTTTTCTTGGGATTCTGGTACTGCAGTTCACTTACGATGCAGTGCGCTGGTACCAATATAAGAAAGTCGCCAATACCACTGCAATGCAGGCGATTGATCAGTTTAAATACTGGTTCGGACAGAATTATCCGGTCACTGAGCAGAATATTAAAAGCCAGTTCGAAGCCCAGCTTCGTCAAAGCCAGACCGCAGACACTCAGGCCTTACAGCTCATCAGCCGAGTCGGGCCGGTACTAATGCAAAACCAGATTGTGGCACAGCGTGTCAATTATGACCCGTCAGGATTGAGTCTACAATTACAGTCCAATTCATCTGAAAGTCTAAATACTTTAACCAAGCAACTGAGGCAGCAGGGCTTTAAAGTAGAATTGGGGAATATACAGGCGAATGGAACAGGCGTCGTAGGACTGGTGAAAATACAATAATGAAAGCCATTGAAACCTTACAGAACCGTATGGATCTGCAAATTGAAAAACTGACCGATTATCTGGATCGTTTGTCAGCACGTGAACGCATTCTGGTGATCTTTACAACGATCTTTGTGTTGGTGACCGCTGTTGCAAGTGCACTCTGGGCGATGCATCAGGCAGCAGATACCCAGCAGAAACGTTTAAATGATCTAAAAGATACGCTGGTCTGGATGCAAAGCAATGCGGTTACCATGAAGCCGGCAGGAGACTTGCAATTAGATGCAGCAGAAAAAGTGCAACGCATTGCCCAGCAACAAGGGCTGTCGATTGCATCACAGCAAATGGATGGAAAAATTCAGTTGATGCTGTCTCACGAAAATTATTCTGTGCTGGCCAACTTCCTGACGCAGCTGGCACAAATGGGGCTAAGTATCGAGAAAATGGAACTAAATAATGAAGCAGGGCAGATTAAATTAACAGCGACTGTGCAATAACTGGTAAAAATAAAGATTTGCAAAGCATGGTTTTTTTGTCAGCCTATGCCTATAATATGCCGACTTAAAAAGCAGTAGACTTTTCTAGATATGTTGTATTCTCTAGCCCGCCCTTTGTTGTTTTCTTTAGCACCAGAGCGTGCACATGAGCTGACACTATCACTATTAAAATCATCCCATAAAATGGGCATGATGCGTCAAAATGTTGCTGTGAAACCTGTGACCTGTATGGGAATCGAATTTCCTAATCCGGTCGGTCTTGCAGCAGGGTTAGATAAAAATGGTGCCTATATTGATGCCTTGGCCAGTCAAGGCTTTGGTTTTATTGAAATTGGTACCATTACTCCACGCCCGCAACCTGGTAATCCTCATCCACGTTTATTCCGTCTTCCGAAAGCCAAAGCGATTATTAACCGTATGGGCTTTAATAATGATGGCGTGGATAAGTTAATTGAAAACGTTAAAGCTGCAAAATTTAAAGGTGTACTGGGAATCAATATCGGTAAAAACGCTGATACTCCGGTAGAAAAAGCAGTAGATGATTACCTTATTTGTTTAGAAAAAGTCTATAATTATGCTTCCTATATCACCGTTAATATTTCTTCTCCAAATACCAAGAACCTGCGCAGTTTACAAAGTGGCGATGCACTGACTGAATTGCTGGAAACGCTGAAGAATCGTCAGCTGGAACTGGCTCAGGAACATCAGCATTACGTTCCTCTGGTATTAAAAGTTGCACCGGATCTTGAAGCTGAAGATATTGCCTTTATTGCCAAGCAGTTATTGCAATACAAGATTGATGGTCTGATCGTGACCAATACCACATTGTCACGTGAAGGTGTGGAAGGTCTGGAGCATGCAGAAGAAGCGGGCGGTTTATCAGGCGCGCCAGTCTTTGAGAAAAGCACGGCATGTCTGGCTGCATTTGCAGAGGAATTAAAGGGACAAATTCCATTGATTGGTGTGGGTGGTATTCTTTCAGGTGCGGATGCGCTGGCCAAGAAAAAAGCTGGTGCAAGCCTTGTACAAGTCTATAGTGGCCTCATATATACTGGGCCGGAACTGGTTAAAGACTGTGTAGCCGCGCTTTAAGTCCTATGAATGCCATTGATATCTTTCTACTGATTATCTTGCTCATTGGAGGGCTCAACGGTTTGCGCCAAGGATTTATCAAAGCCTTTGCGAACTTAGTGGGATGGATTTTTGCCTTGATTATTGCGGCGAAATATTCAACACTACTTGCGCCCTCAATGGTTGCTCTCAGTACAGATCCAGTGGTACAGAAGATTGCAGCCTTTGCCTTTATTGTTCTGATGATTGTGGTACTCACCTGGATTGTCACCTTTCTGCTCAACCGCATTTTAAAAACCCTGAAACTTGGTCCGCTGAATCGTCTTGCGGGGGGTGTTTTCGGCAGCCTGAAAGGTTTGCTGATTGTCCTGATTACCATGCAGGGCATTGGTCCGTGGGTCGAAAGTTCACCGCACTGGAAGCAGTCTAAATTTATACAGGTCTTATTGCCATATGCGCCTTGGGCAACAGAGCTCTCCAAAGAAGCCGCAAATGGCGCCCTGCAACATATCAAGTCTGAAGGGGCACAGAAACCTTCAGATTCCTCATCTGAACCGGCATCCAAGGCCAAGAGTTCAGATGTGTCAACGAATAATCCTTTTTATTAATCCTAGCTTGTCTGCGAGGTTGCTATGTGTGGAGTAGTTGGTATAGCTGGTAAATCACCTGTTAACCAAATGTTGTTTGATGCATTAACGATGTTACAACATCGTGGACAAGATGCAGCTGGGATTGTGACCTGTCAGGAAGGCCGTCTGTTCCTGCGTAAAGATGTCGGTATGGTCCGTGATGTATTCCATACCCGTCATATGCGTGCTTTACAGGGTAATTATGGTATTGGTCATGTGCGTTACCCAACGGCAGGTACTTCAAGCAGTGCCGAAGCGCAACCATTCTACGTAAACTCACCTTATGGGATTACGCTGGCGCATAACGGTAACCTGACCAATGCTGAAGAAATTCATGATGACCTGTTTAAAACTGACCTGCGTCACATGAATACTGATTCAGATTCAGAAGTGCTACTAAACGTACTGGCGCACGAATTACAAAAACGTGGCAAGCTGGTACCAACATCTGAAGATATTTTCCAGGCTGTAACGCGTGTACATGAGCGTTGTAAAGGTGGTTATGCCGTTGTTGCGATGATTACTGGCCAAGGTTTGGTAGGTTTTCGTGATCCAAATGGTATCCGTCCATTGATTTACGGTTCGCGCGAAACAGAAAATGGTATGGAATATATCATTGCTTCTGAATCTGTAGCGATTACTGCGCTAGGCTTCAAGGTTGAGCGTGATATCGAACCGGGTGAAGCGGTTTTCATTGATTCTTACGGTAACTTCTTTACCCAGCAATGTGCAGCAAATCCAGAATACCGTCCATGTATTTTTGAATATGTGTACTTTGCCCGTCCAGATGCAACCATTGATGGGATCTCTGTGTATAAAGCCCGTCTGAAAATGGGTGAGAAGCTGGCACAAAAAATTCTGCGCGAGTGGGGCGATGAGCACGACATCGACGTGGTGATTCCAATTCCGGATACTTCACGTACTTCTGCACTTGAACTGGCTAATATGCTGGGCGTGAAATTCCGTGAAGGTTTCATGAAAAACCGTTATATCGGCCGTACCTTCATCATGCCAGGTCAGCAACTGCGTAAAAAATCAGTACGTCAAAAACTGAACCCGGTTGAGCTCGAGTTCCAGGGCAAAAACGTTCTACTAGTCGATGACTCGATTGTGCGTGGTACGACTTGTAATGAAATTATTCAGATGGCACGTGATGCGGGTGCGAAAAAAGTATTCTTCGCTTCTGCGGCACCTATGGTGAAATATCCAAACGTATACGGTATTGATATGCCGGCGAAATCTGAACTGATCGCTTCTGAACGTAGTGTAGAAGAAATCCGTGAAATTATTGGTGCTGACCGTCTGATTTTCCAGGATCTGGAAGACCTGAAAGATGCAGTACGTACCAAAAAGGTTCCTCATTTGCGTGAATTTGACTGTTCTGTATTTGATGGTGTGTATGTCGCAGGTGGAATCAATGCTGAATACCTCGATCAATTAGAGCAAAAACGCAGTGATGGCGCCAAAAAAGGCGACAATTTTATTGATGTGAATATTGATGCAGCATCAGTTGATCTGACCGGTGTACGCGAAGTCTAAGCAATTAAAATCATGATGAAAAAGCGGGAATTTCCCGCTTTTTTGTTTTATGATGAGCCCAAGGAAAGACCAGATCAGTTAGGGTGGTAGATTGAAAAGCGTAGGATATGCTTTGGTCAAAAACAAGAATATGCTATTGCTAGCCAGCTTTTGTCTGATTGCGATACTATTAACAGTTCTGATTATCAATACAGTGGTTGGCCTGTTTGTTTTCTATGCTGATCCTGGCCAGTCGATATGGTGGCATGTCCTTAGTCCTTATCTGGTAGCACTGGTTTTATTCTTGATGATTATTTCGGTCATCTATGAATTTTATACGTTTCGTGCCGGCGGCTATTCTTTAGCCCAGCAAATGGGCGCGCGTCGACTGAACCAAATGGAAAGTATTCCGGAAGAAAGTGCTGCACTACGGATCAATACTCAACTGGCAGATACGTTCCTGATTGAACCGCCAGCTATGTATGTCTTGCCGAATGAAGTGGGGGTCAATGCATTAACAGCGGGTTTTAGTCCACGTGATACTGCTATTATTCTGACTTGGGGTGCATTACAAACTCTTGATGAAATTGAACTTTATGGCTTGCTCAGTCATGAATTTAACAAGATTCTATCTGGTGAAACAGCTGAAAATACCCGCCTGAAAATTCTATATAGTAGTCTAACCACTTTTAGCCAGTGGGGCAGCAAGATTGCGAAGTTGGGGTTTTATCGAAATGATGTACCTCGCGAAAACAAGTTTGAAACCTTCTATGTCTCAATCGGAGCAGTCATCTGGTTGATTGGTAGCTTGGGTATTTTGATTACACGTTTTATTAAATATATTTCATTGGGCGGACGTACCTATAAAAATGACCAGAAAACCCGACGCCTGATTCAGAATGATGCCAATATTCAGACTTTATTGCGCATTCATGTGCATCATTCAGGATCACAGATCTATAGTGAATATGCCGAATCCATTTCACATATGTGTTTTGCCAATTCTTTAAGTCCACAGAACTGGTTGAATATTCATCCGAATATTAATCAGCGTATTTATGAATTAAATCCTGCCTTGATTCAGGATCTGCAGCTTGAAAATCTGAAGAAATTAAAAAACCAGCCTTTGTTTAGTCTGTTTCGTTCACTCGAAGATGTCGTGCCTGAAAGCACAGCAGTCTGGGAATCCCCACAACCTTTGCCTTTGTTACGCTTGTCTCCAATTAGCTTCGCCATTAAAGATGCCATCAAGCCATTAAATCCGGAGCTGCGTGCCAATATGCCGCGTCCGGAGCTGATTGAACGTGCTTTGCAAACTTCGACCGGTTCACGTGAAGTGATGGTCGCAATTTTGATGATCCGGCAATATCGTGAATTTATTCCGACCGAGGCAGAGGTCAGTCGTGCGATTATTGATTCATTATTAAATCTGGATGGACGGGTACATATCTCGATTTTCCAGCAAGCCTGTAAAAATATTGGTGGAATGCCTACCACAGTTGCACGGCAGTTTTTAATGAAGCTGGCAAGGATTATTCAGGAAGATGGTGAAATTGGTTTGCTGGATGCCTTATTGCTAGAGCGGGTGAAGTATGAGCTGAATTTACTGCCGATGCATACGCCGACGTCTTTAGATGAGGTCAAACCACAGATCGTACGTCTGATTGATGCCTTGCTGCATGTGCAGCAGATTAATAGCGATAATCAACTGGAGGTTCGGGAAAAGATTTTAAACCGTATTCTTAGTCCTCGAGAACTTGAGCTGTATAGTGAAATCTCAGATGAGCCGATTGATTTGGCCGAGATTTTAAATGATATTGCAGGATTGTTATTACGTGATCGTTTGAGCATGTTGGGTATTGCAGAAGTTTGCCTGTGGAGTGACCGGATCATGACTCAGGATGAGCTGGATGTGATGGAACTTCTGTACTGGCGCTTGGGCTTTGAATCCAATGAAATTACCTCGCAAATGCTCAAGAAAAACAGTTTGATGATTATCTAATATTTTTAAATTAAGAAGATGTATTTAAGTCCAGTTTTTCAAGAACTGATCTATAAAAGAACTTGTAGTGGAAAAAAAGTAATCTTATAAATTGATTTCTATTCTGAGTTAAAATGATTCAAGATAGAGAGTGAAAAACTGGAAATAGTTCGGCAAAGAAAAGCGAATCCCGTTAAAATGTTCGACCTGAAATAGGTGATGAAGAAAAGATGATTGGGCATCAGCGTGACATACTGGCAACATTAGGAATAGATATCTGGATTCCCAAGGGCGACGTATGTCAGCAGCATCAGGTTTCGATCTGGCGTGATCAGGCCCCAGCAGAATTACATAGCGAAATCATCCTGCCACAACCGACTCAGATTGCTCCGGTAGCAAAAGCTCCTTTAATTGCGCCTGAGCCTGTTACAGTTGAAGCAAAAGCTGAAGCTAAAAGTGAAGCGCCAGTAGTTGTTGCAACAATTCAGGAACAGCGGGAAATTCTGCATATTCCGCCATTCAACTTACAGGCTTTAAGCTTGGAACATTGCACGATTGTCATCGATGCCACAGAAATGACCGAGCAAACCCAGCTTTTATGGACCAACATCCAGCGTGCTCTGCAAAGTGAATTTTATGAACTGAACTGGCCATTTCCTTGGGTGAATCTGCAAGATGGTCGAGGTGTTGAATCTTATATTCAAGGTTTTCTGGACATGATGAGCCTGGAAAAAAATATCATTTCCCTTGGCTCTATTCCGCATGTGACACATAATAAAATGATTCAACTGGCATCTTTACAGGAAATGCTGGATCAGCCAATACATAAAAAACGCTTATGGCAGTTTATGCAAAACAGGCCAGCGAACTCAGATTAATATTGATGTGGAATAGGGACATATGAAACAAAAAGTGATTGTATTCAGCCAGATCGATCAGGATGTCCAAAAAAAACTCGAACAAAATTTTAATGTAGTGACCTTACAGCCGAAACTGGGCAATGTGCATGAGCAGTTGCTGGAACAGGTGCGCGATGCCGATGGCATGATTGGGGCAGGCCGACTGCTCAATCGCGATAATCTGGCACCAGCAACCCGACTTAAAATCATTTCTAGTGTCAGTGTCGGGTATGACAACTATGAAGTTGATTATCTGAATGAAAAAAATATCTATCTGACCAATACCCCCCATGTCCTGACTGAAACCACGGCAGATCTGGGATTTGCGCTATTAATGGCAACTGCACGCAAAGTGGCTTATCTGGATCACTGGACCAAGCAGGGACAATGGCACCGTACAACACGTGAAGCACAGTTTGGTGTGGATATTTTCGGAAAAACGCTGGGAATAATCGGGCTAGGGCATATTGGGGCAGCAGTTGCACGCCGTGGATTTTACGGTTTCAATATGAATATCTTGTACCATAATCGCCATGAAAAACCGGAATTGGCTCAAGGGCTCAGTGCACAGTATTGTTCTCTGAATGAGCTTTTGCAGCGCTCAGATTTCGTGGTGGTTACCGTGGATTTAAATGCTAAGTCGAAAGCACTGATTGGAGTCGAACAACTGGCACAAATGCAGCCACATGCGGTGTTGGTGAATATCTCCCGTGGGTCTGTGATTGATGAGCAGGCTTTGATCGAAGCCTTAAAAGCCAACCAAATCTTTGCTGCGGGGCTGGACGTTTATGAGAAAGAGCCTTTAAAAGAATCAGAATTATTTGAGCTGGATAATGTTATTACCTTGCCTCATGTCGGTTCGGCCACAGTGGCAACACGTCGAAAAATGGCTGAGCTGGCTTATCAGAATCTGGTTGATGCACTTGAAGGGCGGGTGCCACGCTATGTGGTGAATCCTCAAGTGATTGGTTCATTTAAGTAATATTAAATAACATTTTCCTGCATCTATGCTCATTTTTCGATGCTATATTCGAGACAGGTTGAAACTGAATTTTAGAGATTTTTCATTGAAACGTTTGGTATTGGCGTGCGGGTTAAGTCTATGTGCAGCAGCAGGGCATAGTGATAATGATTATTTTAATCAGCCTGCTGCACAATTTTCTGTACCGGATATTGGTGCGGGCGTCGGATTGATCGACCAGCAAAAAGAACAAATGATCGGTGAAAAGGTCTATCGTCAAGTCCAGAAACAAATGCCTGTGATTCAGAATCCATGGCTTGAAGATCAGCTACTTTCCATATTTTCCCAAATTCTCAGTCAGACCAAATTACAACAACCGATCGGTTTAATGGTAATCAATGATCCGCAAATTAATGCCTTTGCGGTACCTGGTGGGTTATTTGCCCTGAATGCGGGTTTGATTAATTCTGCTCGAAATACGGATGAAGTGGCAGGGGTGATGGCACATGAAATTGCACATGTCACACAACGTCATTACAGTCGTTCGCAAGAAACCTTTAAAGGACAAGGACTGTTGGCCCTGGCAGGGATTCTGGTGGGTGCATTAGTGGCTTCACAGGCAGATGGTGATGCAGGTGCAGCAGTGATGATGGGTTCTCAGGCAGCTCTACTGGATCAGCAATTAACTTATAGCCGTAATCAGGAACGTGAGGCGGACCGGATCGGGATGCAATATATGTATGCTGCCGGATACAGTCCGCACAGTATGGCGGATTTCTTTGAAGTGATGCATCGTTCCACTAGCCGTTTAAGCTTTATGCCTGATTTCTGGCTGACGCATCCTCTAACTACTGAGCGTATGAGTGAAGCACGTTTGCGCGCCAATCAGCTGCCTGCGGTTAAGCGTAATTTAAATGATCAGGATTTTGAAATCATTAAATGGTATACACGGGTACTGTCACGTCAGACTACTGAACAACAGCTCAACTTAATGGTGCAACGTAATGATTTTCCTGGTCAGCTCGCTTTAACGGCTTATCAGCTTCAACAGGGAGATTTTCAGGCGGCACAAACCGCACTGGATCAAGCCAAAAAGCACAATAAAATGCATCCTTTGCAGGTGTTATTTCAGACTGATATTTATCTGGGGCAAAATCAGCTGGATAATGCGCTAAAAAGCATTAGTTCAGCCGCACGAATCATGCCGGAAAACCGTGCTTTAAATTATAAATATGCCGAAACCCTGATTCGTGCCAAACAACCTGATCAAGCCAGATCCATTGTACAGCGCTTTTTAAATAGCAATACCCGTGATGTTAGTGGCTGGAGATTAATGCAACTGGCAGCGAATGCAGCACCTGATTCATCAATAAAAGCCGCCAACGTCTTGCGTTATCGTGCCGAAGTAGAGTACTGGTCAGGCTATGAAGAAACTGCGATTAAATCCTTAATACATGCTCAACGCATCAGCAAAAATAATCAATCTCTGTCAGCAACCATTGGTCAACGTTTAAAACAGATGCAGCAAACGCGACAGTTTAAAATTTAAGTCTATTTTTCTAATGATTTTTAGCTTCAGTAGATATAGCCGAAGTTTACTAAATCACGCTACAATCCGGACAAAGCTAAGTTGTCTATTTTAATTATTTTATGAAAAAAATATTATTGGGTTTATGGATATTGGGGTGTGGCGGAAATGTATTGGCGGCTAGTGCGGCAGAATACGTGCAGTCCGTTGAGCAGATTAATGCTGATTATCAAAAAGAATCACGTCAGTTTTTAAAAGGTTTAAATCCACAGCAGCAGGGTTTTAGCGCATCGCAGAATCAGCAGTTTTGTGCGATTGTGCAGCGTTATGTGGATCGCTTATATAAAGCGGCAGACCAGAACCGAGCTTATCTGGATCGTCAGTATCAAAATGTAGGCAAGCAGGATGTCATACTGCAGGTAAAATCTTCAAAAGAGATGCAGTTGCTGAAACGTTATAATGTGGACTGTAATTTACAGTAAGAATAAATAAGAAAATGCTGAGAACTGTCCGGAATGGAGGCAGTTCAACGCAGATTTAGATTTGAAATAGAATGGGGGAATTAAGCAAGTTTTGCTTTAATTTTTGCTGAAACTTGTGCAGGATCGGCGCGCCCGGCTATGAGCGGACGCAGAGAATTCATCACCTTACCCATATCTTTCATGCTAGTAGCTTGTTGCGCTTCAATTGTTTGCGCAATCAGGGAATCAAGTTCTTCCTCAGTCATAGCTTCTGGTAGAAATTGAGAGAGAACCTCAACTTCGGCTTGTTCCTTACTAGCTAAATCATCTCGACCAGCGCCTTCAAAGGCTTTGATCGATTCTTTACGTTGTTTAATTTGCTTTTCAATGACCGCAAGAACTTGAGCGTCGTCAAGTTCTTTACGCTCATCGACTTCGATTTGCTTAATTGCTGCTTGCAGACTACGAATGACCGTCAACTTTGACATATCTTTGGCACGCATGGTGGCTTTCAATACGTCAGTAATCTGGTTTTTTAAAGTAGTCATTATTTATTCCAAGCAGTCAATCACAAATTAATCTTAGTAAAGGCGAGTAGTACGTACTGATTCACGTGCCAATTTCTTTTGGTAGCGTTTAACAGCAGCAGCTTTTTTACGTTTACGTTCTTGAGTTGGTTTTTCGTAGAATTCACGTTTACGAACGTCAGCAAGAACACCCGCTTTTTCGCATGAACGTTTGAAACGACGGATAGCTACGTCTACTGGTTCGCCTTCTTTCAATTTAACTTGTGGCATGAAGAATCCTCATTAAGTTATGGATAAGATCAGGGCCGAATTGCCCTCGATCACAAGTGAAGGTCAGTATTTTACTCATTTACATCTCATATCACAAGTCTATAATAGTTGCTGCAATATATTTGATACAGGTTATAGGCAGTTTAATGATCGTTTTAGGCTTGGAAACGTCGTGTGATGAAACAGGACTTGCGCTGTATGACAGCGAGTTAGGTTTGCGCGGACAGGTGCTGTACAGCCAGATTAAACTGCATGCTGAATATGGCGGCGTCGTACCAGAACTGGCTTCGCGTGACCATGTGCGTAAACTCATTCCTTTACTGAATGAACTGCTTGAACAAAGTGGCATCAAAAAATCAGAAATTGATGCGGTGGCTTATACCCGTGGTCCGGGCCTGATGGGCGCATTAATGACGGGCGCACTGTTTGGTCGGACTTTGGCCTTTGCCTTAAATAAACCGGCGATTGGTGTGCATCATATGGAAGGTCATATGCTGGCACCATTACTTTCTAAAACGCCACCGAAATTTCCATTTGTGGCATTACTGGTGTCTGGTGGGCATTCACAGCTCATGGCTGCTTATGGTATTGGGCAGTATGAATTACTCGGTGAATCGATTGATGATGCGGCGGGTGAAGCATTTGACAAAGTTGCGAAGATGATGGGTTTGCCATATCCAGGTGGCCCGAATATTTCCAGACTGGCTGAGCAGGGCAATCCGAATGCATTTGCTTTCCCACGTCCAATGCTGTATCAAGGCCTAGAGTTTTCATTTAGTGGTTTAAAAACTGCAGTTTCTGTTCAAATGAAGAAACTCGGTGAAGAAAGACATGATGCTGATATCGCTGCGAGCTTCCAAGAAGCTATTGTCGATACTTTAGTAAAAAAATCAGTGAAGGCATTGAAACAGACTGGCTTAAAACGTCTGGTCATTGCAGGTGGTGTAAGTGCCAACAAGCGTTTACGTGAACGTCTGGAAGCTGATTTGGCGAAAATCAAAGCCACCGTGTACTATGCAGAACCTGCATTGTGTACCGATAATGGTGCGATGATTGCCTTTGCGGGTTATCAACGTTTGAAAGCCGGACAGCAAGATGGTTTGGCTGTGACCACAACCCCACGTTGGCCAATGACAGAATTGACGAATCCGACAGAGGCATAGATTTCTGGCTTGAAGAAAAGAGACTTAGGCCTCTTTTTTTATTGTGAATTTTTAAATGAAAACTTATAGCAACGGTATGTTGTAAATATAAGTTTTATGGCTGGATTTAGAGCTCGTATATTCTATTGAAACCGGAAAAATAGTTTAATAGCTTAAGTTTATATCATGCATATTTTTACAGGTTCGCAGCAGAGGCAATCTCGGATGGAAATTATAAATTTCAAAAGTTTTCAGGATGCTGGAGAGGCGGTGTTAAAGTTTTTGCATCAGCATTTTGGCTTTAATTTATGGATGATCACCCGGGTAGAAGGCCAAGACTGGATTGTGCTGCAAAGTGAAGATCATGGTTATGATATACGACCCGGTCAAGTGTTTCAGTGGGCTGATTCTTTTTGTTCTCATATGGTCGCAGGTAAGGCCCCGAGAATTGCCCCTCGCTCTGAAGAAATTCCTTTATACGCCACAGCGCCGATTAATCAGCAGGTCTGTATAAAATCTTATATTGGTCAGCCACTCCTTAAAGAAGATGGCAGTTTGTTTGGAACACTCTGTGCGATTGATCCAGAAACCAAATCGGAAGCTATTTTGCAAGATATGCAACTGATCGAGTTATTGGGACAATTGCTCAGTTCGATCTTGCAGGCAGAATTGCGTCAGAGTGAGCAGATAAGACAGCATGAATTATTGCAGGAAGAAGCCAGTAAAGATGAATTGACCGGGCTCTATAATCGCTGGGCCTGGGAAAAACTGCTGCGAGCTGAAGAAGAGCGTTGCAAGCAATATGGTCATCCCGCCGCTGTATTATTTATTGACCTGAATGACCTAAAAAAGGTGAATGATAGTTTGGGTCATGATGAAGGTGATAAGCTGATTCAAAACGCGGCTCAAGTATTACGAGATAATGTACGGATCAACGATATTGTTGCCCGTTTAGGTGGCGATGAGTTTGTGATTCTTAGCGTGGAAAATGATGAAACGAGTACTGAAAGTTTAGTGGATCGTTTAATTAATGCCTTTGCAGCAGCAAACATTGGCGCAGCGATTGGTATGGCGATGCGTCATCCTGGTCATGGTTTATTTGCAGCGCTCGCACAAGCGGATCAGAACATGTTTGAGTATAAGCGTCGGAAAAAATCCAGTGAATCGAGCAATCTAAAATAATTCACGCTTTAAATCTTCTATAAGTGATTAAGCATCTCATATCATGAAAATGATTATTTTCTATGCTCTAAAGTCATCCTATCTTTCAATATTCTCTTTCATCGCCATGTATGAAAGTTGAACATGATTCTCCATAAAAAGAAAATTCAATCCATCTTTAACTTAACCATTACAAATTTTATAAGCTTTGTTGCAAAGTTAATCGATCTAATTAAATGCGCTTTAAGTGTGTTGAAAAGTGACTCTGGTAAGGAACAAGATTCAAATAAGCACTTCATTTCTTATGATAATTGTTGTTTTAAATATAAATTAAAATTACAGAGTTAATCCTTAGTTTATTAAAAGATAAAGCACGATCAGAGTGTAAGAAATACTGTCCAGAAAAAATATCATCGACAGGTAGTGGGTTTGTATTGTGCAGTTTTAATACGCCCATATTTCATTCTCATTGAATAAAAATGCAAAGAAATTCTAGGGAATAAAATTTTATGAAAAAGCAGATGACATTCTTTGGGCTGGTATTGGTTTCAGGCTTGCTTACCGCATGTGGTGGCAGTGGAGGTAGCTCAGACAATTCTACAGTGACCACACCGCCAAATGTTCCAGAGGAGAGTATTTCTCCTGAACTTTCAGAAGAATTTATTCCTTTTGAGGATCGCGATATCATTGAGAAAATCCGCGACAAAATTAACAATAGCGCCAGTAATGATACGGACTATAACGTTGCGTTAGGTCATATGATTGGTGAGGTTTTTGCGGATTATCCTTATGGACGCACGAGCCGTATTATCAAGATTTATAATTTGGGTGTGAACAGCATCAAATATCCGAATCTGATCTGTTCTGAAGTGAATACCAATGGTGCAGTGAAAACTTTTAAATTAAAAACCGATAAAAATAACTGTATTGTTCTGGATAAAACCTATCGCAAAGATTCAACCATTACCCAGGCGGTCAACGGTGATACTACGACCTTGACCTTTAGCAATGTACGTTATGGTTCCAATGTTGATTTTAATCTAAAAGATGATTATCTGATTTCAGGTACGATTGTTCATACCAAAAGCAAAAACAATTTGGGTGCATTGGAAAGCTATAAAATTGACCGTCTGGAATTTCAGCGTGTAGCGGAAGACAAGAATGTGGGTAAATCTGGCGCTGAGTATGATGAGCTGAGCAAGGAATACTTACTGGTATGTAATTATAACTATAGCCTTGTAGATGACTATGGTAGTGGCAGTAATGGTATTCGTACCCTAACCAGCAGCGGCAGCATTATTGGTCAGCCAAATCTGGCGGATTACCGTTATAGTTTTGATTTTAATACGACTACATCATTCAAGATGGACGAAACGGTGTTAAATAATTATAAGCATCTGCCGAAAGAGGGCGTGCTTAAAATTACTGACAGTTATGATCAGGTGATTGAGGTCAAACAGAATCAGCCTGAATCCTTAAAAGCGACTGTCTATTTCAATGGCAGTGAGCTGGATGATCTGCTGTGGTCTACGATTATTGGCAATAAAAAATAAGAATTAACCTTATAAAAAAAGCTCCATTAAGGAGCTTTTTTTATTTGGGGAAAAATTTACAGAGAATTTAACTGCTGCGAACCAATCCAGTGTTTAGAGAACTGATAGGCTGCACGGCCTGAGCGTTGGCCACGCGCCTGACACCAGCGTAATGCTTCAGCACGGGCTTCAACTGTCATTTGCATATCTGCCTTTTTCAAATAATGCTCAACGATTTCCAGATACAGGTTTTGATCCATTGGGTAGAACGACAGCCATAAACCAAAACGATCCGACAAGGAAATTTTCTCTTCAATGGCTTCCTGTGGATGTAACTCTGTATATTGCGGTACATCTACTTTGGTCACCGGGGTATTTTCATGCATGAATTCCGGTAATAGATGACGACGGTTACTAGTCGCATAAATCACAAAATTACTGGAACCGGACTGTAATGAACCATCTAGCACACTTTTCAGACTGCGATAGTTTTCATCTTCCGCATTGAAGGCCAGGTCATCACAATAGACGATAAACTTTTCCGGACGACCGGCGATCAGTTGCTGAATCTGTGGAAGATCTGACAAATCATCACGTTCAATTTCAATCAAACGTAGACCCTGATCTGCATATTCAGTCAACAAGGCACGCACGATCGAAGATTTGCCTGTACCGCGAGAGCCAGTGAGTAAGACATCATTGGCAGGTAATCCTTTTAGAAACTGCAAAGTATTCTGAATGACTTTTTCTTTTTGTCGCTCAATGCCTTTTAAATCTGCCAGTTCAATCTGTTTAAGCTGGTGAATGGGTTTGAGTTCTCCAGCCTGCCATTTATAGGCATAAGCAGAAAAATCAGGACTTTGTTTTAATTCAGGCAGGCTTTGCTGGAGCTGGAGAAGAACAGTAGAAAGAGTATTTAAGATATTGTCAGGTAAATCAATTTTCGCCATGATTTGAGCAGTACATTTACAATTATGGCTAGAATACTATCACTGTAAAATTCACAGTCAAAGTCTGGAAAGTGTGATAATTTGCCTAAAGTGGTGAATTTTCGTTATTGTAGTACAAAGAAAATAGATGCCTGTTTTTTGTTCATGGCTGCAGGATGTCTGAAAATTACAATATGGATAGGGAAGAGGGCAGATGCTGTTTAAAGATTTTACTCAGGATATCAATCCACATCAGGCCTATCGTATTAAAAAGCTGAAGCAGCAATTGCAGCAGGCTGAAACTTACGAAGAATGGAAATATATTGCCTTAAAGATCGACGAAGAATCTGGGGCACAAGAATGGAAATTCGATAATAGTTCACCGTATTTTGATGCCGAAGTGATTGCGCATCGACTGGGGAAATTAAGACGTTACCGTCAGCAGAAACGCACTCGCGACCTGATGTATATCCTGCGTGAAGGGCTGAGTTACGATATTGCCAATATCGCCCATCCTTTATTGTTTACCGTCACTTATGTCGGCACTAAAAAAATTATTGAGGATTATGTAGAAGAAGTCAGTCTGGGCTTGGCTTATATTGCTTCTGCAAAATGTACCTGTCTGACTCTTGAAGAGAAAATTGAATATTTTGAGCACTGCCAACGTGCTTATGGTCAGCCAGCTTTAATGTTCTCGGGCGGTGCAACACTCGGCTTATTTCATACCGGTGTATGTAAAGCGCTAATGGAACAGGATCTGTTACCTCGAGTGATGTCGGGTTCTAGTGCTGGTGCAATTATGACCGCTATGTTGGGCGTCTCCAAACCCGCACAATATGTGGATATTTTAAAAGGTCATAACTTTTTCCATGAAGCATTCCATTTCCGTACCATGAGTGAATTACTGAAGGGTAATGGTGGTCTGGCGGATGTTAAATACCTGAAAAAATTCCTGATCGAAAACTTGGGAGATATGACCTTTGAAGAAGCATTAAAAACTTCGGGTCTACATATTAATATTGCGGTCGCGCCTTATGATGCAGCGCAGGATGCCCGGATCATGAATGCCTATACCTCTCCAGATGTACTGGTCTGGAGTGCGGTGCTGGCATCTTGTGCTGTGCCAATTTTGTTCCCGCCGGTACGTCTCACGAGTAAACGCCACGATGGGCAATATACGCCTTATATGGGCGCAACATGCTGGGTAGATGGCAGTGTTCGTAGCGATTTCCCGCAGGAGAAAATGGCGCGGCTGTACAATATCAATTACACCATTGCCAGTCAGGCCAATCCACATATTGTGCCTTTTATGCAGGATGATATTTCACGCTTCCGTAAAGGGACATTAAGCTGGCCGAAACGCATTGTACGCCGTCAGAGTGTGGTATTTACCAAAGGGATTATGGATTTTGCCCGTGAGCATGCGGGAAGTTTGCCGCCAGTCCGCCGTTTGCTAGATCATGGTTATGGCGTGGTGGATCAGCGTTACTATGGCGATGTGAATATTGTGGGTAAATATAGCCTGCGTCATTATAGCTATATGCTGCAAAATCCTCGTCCGCATTTATTTAAGGTATTGCAGCGTGAAGGTGAGCGGGCGACCTGGCCAAAAATCTCTCTGATCGAAACTCAGGAGCGGGTAGGTAAAACTATTCAGCATTGTCTGGAACTGCTAAATTACCAGCATGCTCCAGATGCCAAGCAGGAATACATTGTTACTTAACCTCGCCAATCTGCATCAGCTTAATCTCCAGCTTAAGACCAAAGCCCGAAGTCTGGGTTTTGGTCGCCGTCTTTATTATCTAGAATTTAATCCTGAGAGCAGGTCAGCATTGTGGTTAAAAACCCAGAATCTGGATTCAACGGCTATTTCTCACTATGCCCAGACTGGCTTAAGTCATGAGTTGGATTTTTATGAAGCTTATGGTGAGCAAGAAGGGCGGACTTTCATGCTTCCGCATCAAATTATTCGAAAGCCGTTTCAGATTGGAGATGAATCTTTCAATCTGGCTTTGATCCTGCCTGATGCGCCAGCACATTTTGAGGTATGCCCTAAGCTGTTTTCAATTCAAGAAGTCCGTCAGCATATACTACGGGCATTAGAAACGTTGATAAGCTTACAAGAACTCGGGTATCTGCATGCTGATCTCAAACGAGAGCATTTTGTCATTTATCAGAATCGGGTTTGTTTGATTGATTTTGAGCAGGTGCAGCCCCTCAACACTACCAGCCAAGCAACGAACGCAACGCCTCGTTATATGGCGCCCGAATTGTTCCAAGGGCAAGCCAAGTCGCTACAGAGCGAAGTTTATGCGCTGGGTATCATTTTTTATGAGTGGCTTACAGGGCAACGTTTAGAAGCGACAGATTATCAAGATTGGGCATTATTGCATTGTCAGCATTTTAAACCTGAGCTCCCTGCACAATATCAAGCTTTGCAAAGCCTGCTACAAAATATGCTTCGAAAGCACTCACAGGATAGATTGTCTGATTTCAAAGCCGTAAAACAGACCTTACTTACTGAAATTGCATGAGAAAAATACAATAAATTGTATATTGTTTTTTATTTAATCAAACGAGTGGTTTTTTCTTAAAAAGAGCTTGTCAGGTGAAATTGATCCCTATAGTATACACAGCCATCGGGGACGTGGCGAAATTGGTAGACGCACTGGATTTAGGTTCCAGCGCCGCGAGGTGTGAGAGTTCGAGTCTCTCCGTCCCCACCAATTTACTCAAGAGATTGAGTAAAATGGCCGAGTAGAGGATTGGTGTAATGGTAGCATGACGGTCTCCAAAACCGTTCGTCAAGGTTCGAATCCTTGATCCTCTGCCAAAGTTTGAAAAAGTCCAACACTAAGTTGGTACCCTGATGGGGACGTGGCGAAATTGGTAGACGCACTGGATTTAGGTTCCAGCGCCGCGAGGTGTGAGAGTTCGAGTCTCTCCGTCCCCACCATCAAAAGAGACAAGGTTGATGCCTTGTTTTTTTTTGCCTGGAATTTAAGGCTGAGCCATCTTTTAATCTTATTTTCATTATTCGCTTACTTTCGATGAGTAGATTTTAAATACTCAAACTAAGTATCAGTGAAGGTGAGAAGAGGGAAGTCCTTTAAAATATCCAATCAATTGGCTGATCTAAACACTATTAAAATTAATATTCAGCACTCTTTCAAATAACTTGATTTTTTAAATTGGAGAAATGAAATTAAGCGGTTTTATTAAAAATAAGCCAGTATTTAATCATCAAAGAATTAACTGATTAATTTTTGATATAAAAACACCGAGTTGATCATAGAATCGCTTGTCAAGCAGATGCGATCGCTATAATATACACAGCCACGGGGATATGGCGGAATTGGTAGACGCACTGTGTTCAGGTCGCAGCGCCTTCTGGGTGTGAGAGTTCGAGTCTCTCTATCCCCACCATATATGAAGAAACAAGGTTAATGCCTTGTTTTTTTTTGCCTGAAATTTAGTGCGATATTTTTATTGGCTCGGCTTTTTATTCTTTGTATTGGATTAATTTATTGTTTAAACAACATGCTTGATCAAGATAAGTGAGGTTCTAGAGGTCTGTGATCTGCTGGGATTGAACTAGAGAGGCTTAGAGATCAAGTTCAAAGCAGTAGCAAAGAAACCTCATAAGGCCGAGTTTTCTTGTTAAATCTTATAAAAAATAAAAAAATTGCATTAACTGTTTAATTTATAGCGGAATAGGCAGTGATTGCTTGTAAAATCACTTGTCAATGACCTGCTATCTCTATAATATACACAGCCATCGGGGATGTGGCGAAATTGGTAGACGCACTGGATTTAGGTTCCAGCGCCGCGAGGTGTGAGAGTTCGAGTCTCTCCGTCCCCACCAATTTACTCAAGAGATTGAGTAAAATGGCCGAGTAGAGGATTGGTGTAATGGTAGCATGACGGTCTCCAAAACCGTTCGTCAAGGTTCGAATCCTTGATCCTCTGCCAAAGTTTGAAAAAGTCCAACACTAAGTTGGTACCCTGATGGGGACGTGGCGAAATTGGTAGACGCACTGGATTTAGGTTCCAGCGCCGCGAGGTGTGAGAGTTCGAGTCTCTCCGTCCCCACCATCAAAAGAGACAAGGTTGATGCCTTGTTTTTTTTTGCCTGAAATTTTATAAACGAAAAAAAGCCCATCGAAATGGGCTGATTATAGGAATAATAGAATTTTACTCAAATAAAAGGGTAAATCATGAGTGCATTGATTAATTAAATTTAAGCTTTCAGATGATCTTCAAACTCCTCACCCAGCTGCATGGCCAATGCATTACCTGAAAGATCGCAGGTCACCAGACCATATTCTTTTTTAAAACTGAAACTAAAACCACGATTGTCTGCCAGGGTGCGAACCGAATACCCCAATTTTTCTAACCAAAGTCTAAATGCGAGAACGTTTTTTGCTTTAACCACTTTTTTCACGAGATAACTCCTTCATTAGTTAAATCATAGATAAGGGTGAGAATTTTCGTTTTAAAGGGCAAATACCCTTATTTAAATTAATTTAATTGAATTTGCGGATTTAATGAACAAGATAATATAGGCGAAATATAAGGTTTTTCATCTAAGTCTATGTTTTTTATTATTTTCAAGATGTTGTAACTAAATATTTTAATTTTAAGCCTAAATAATTTTTTGAATAGTTATTAATATTCAAATATTTAAAACAATAATTGTTTATATATTATTCATTTTAAATTAGGAATTAGCGTGGTTTGAAGTTTTAGAGTTTGAATAAGGCTGAAAAATATACAATCCAGTAAAGTTTCTGAGTATTCAGATCATGGTGTTAGGCTCAGCCCTTTATACTGTCATGGATATAATTTAAATAAGATTGATGATGACTGAATTAAATATTGAACAGTACGTCAAACAGCAAATTGAACTTATGCAGCAACAAAGGCAGGAGCCGGTTGCTGTGATGCTGGGTCATGAAGACTGGCTGGATTTTTCGGTACAGTCCAAGGTGGTGTATACGCCGTTCGGTAGTGCGCGTCGTTATCAACCTGCTTTGGGTGGATTATTGCTGGTCAGGATTGATGAAATGAATGCGGTACGAGTGGTCACCCAGCAAGAACTGGATGACTATGCTCAGCTGCATCAGCTGCTCTAAGCAGCTATAGTTTAAAACGAGTCTTTCATCACGCGTAAACGTTGAAACTCTTCGACACTGTCTGCGCGTAAAAAAGGATTGGTTTCCAGTTCTGCTGCAATAGTACTGGGTAAGGTGCATTGTCCAAGCATGCGCATACGCTCAACCTGTTCGAAACGTTCCAGAATTGCTGGATTATCCGGTTCTACATGTTTGGCAAACTGTGCATTCGACAAAGTGTATTCATGCGTGCAATAAACCTGGGTACGTGGCGGTAGGGCAGCCAGGCGAGCCAGAGAGTGGTACATCTGCTGATAAGTACCTTCAAATACCCGTCCACAGCCCATGGCAAACAGGGTATCGCCACAGAACAGCACATCAATAGCATCCAGGAAATACACGATATGGCCTAGGGTATGCCCCGGTACGGCGATAATCTGTACCTCAACACCATGAAAACTGAACTGGTCGTTATGTTCAAGTGGATGGTTAATAAACGGAATTTTTTCCAGCTCAGCTTTTGGGCCATATACCGGTAATGATTGCTTTTGAATTAAATCTGGAACACCAGCGATATGGTCTTTATGCCAGTGGGTGAGCCAGATCTGATTCAGCTCAAGCCCATGTTCGGCGCAGTAATTCTGAACTAACGCAGCTTCAGTGGGATCAATGACCACGACCTGATGCGTCGGTGTATGTTCAAGTAACCAGATATAATTTTGTAATGAGTTTTTGACATCAATACAGTGGATTTTAAACGGCATCATAAGACATCAGACCAAACAGATATTATGGATAAAGTAGCATAAATTCAGGCAGTCTGACTGTGGTCAAAGCTGCCTGTTTACAAGAATTTTTTATATGATTTGTTTAAAAAGATCAGTCATTTATTCTGCATCTTTGACTGTGACAGCTTCGCCAATGGTATAGAAGTGGCCACCGGCGACATGATGAATACTTTTCCATTCTTCGCTGACTTCATGATAGTACCAGTGCCCATTACGGAACACCCGATCATCGGCATAAGCGGCAATGACCTTACCAATAAACAGGTCATGGGTCTGCTGGTTATGTGGCTCGGAAATCAGCTCACATAAAATCCAGGCAGCACAACCTTCTACAACTGGGATCTCTTGATCTGCGAATTTGAATAATTTCACACCGGATTGTTCCAGTTTGTCTGGGTCATTGTACAGACTTAATGTCCCCAGGCTATAGACCATTTCCAGCTGTTTAAGGGTCGGAATCTGCAGGGCAAAGTAGCCAGAATTTTCAATTATTTTTCGGGTCTTGGTGCTTTTATCTAGAACTACGGTGACTTTTGCTGGACTAAATTCGAGTGCACATGCCCAGGCAGCGGCCATGACATCAGTATCTTGCTCATCATTGGCAGACACCAGTACTGTTGGGCCGTGTGTAATCAGACGATAGGCTTTTTCTAAAGGTACAGTTTGAATATGTGAATTGTTCATAAAGAACCTTAATGAGTGAAAAGAGAGAAAAATAAATCATTTGATTCACAGCATATAAAATTCCCCTTCTGGAAAAAAGCTTTTAAACTAAACACCTACATACAGGAGTAAAGAAAATGAAAATGTACCAGGTGGATGCTTTTACGACAGCTCTATTTAAGGGAAATCCTGCTGCAGTCATCGTGCAGGATGCTTGGCTGGATGATCACCTGATGCAGAATATTGCCCTGGAAAATAATCTGTCTGAGACCGCTTTTGTCAAAGTGCTGAATGCAGAAAATTATGAAATTCGCTGGTTTACACCGACCAAGGAAGTGGATTTTTGTGGACATGCCACATTGGCCAGTAGCTTTGTACTGTTCAAGGATTTTAGCTCTGCAAAAACCATTTATTTTCATGTCAAAGATCTGGGCATTTTTACAGTATGCCAGGATGAGGATGGCAAAATCCGGATGAATTTCCCAATCCGTCAGCCTGAACTCATTACAGAATATCCGGAAGCCTTAAGACAGGCGCTGACGAAGCCTTTTAAAAATGTTTATCTGAATACACAAGGTTATATTATTGAATATGAATCAGTGCAGGATGTGCTGGATGAGCAACCCAATATTGAATTGCTGAAGCAGCTGAATGGAAAAAGAACCGCGATTACAGCAGCGGGTCCATTACTGGATGTCGCGATTACCGCTGGCGATACCCAATATGATTGCATATCACGTTATTTTGCACCGAGTAACGGGATTAATGAAGATCCGGTCACTGGTTCAATTCATACCGGGATTGCACTGATCTGGGCGGAGAAATTAAATAAAACTGAACTGGTGGCTTATCAGGCCTCTCAGCGTGGCGGTGTATTGTATTGCGCATTAAAAGAACAAGACCGCATTGAAATTTCTGGTTATGCCAAACTGTTTATGCTGGCCGAACTTTATATTTAATTAACATACTCAATAAAATACCGTGAAATTGCGCGGTATTTTATTTGGCTTCTCATAAAATAGACTATTCATAATAAAGACTTTTCTCTAAGATCAGAGTGACTGTAAATAAAAATTCACACTTAAAAATTTGGATGAACAATGCAAATACGCTTTAAACGTTTAAGCTTGGCGATTTTATTATCTGGCTGGACAGCGGCCAGTTTTGCACAGCCGGTATTGGTGAAAACAGAACAGAATATCGAAGAATATCGACTGGAAAATGGCTTAAGAATTATTCTTGCGCCCAATGATAAAGAAAATAAAGTGTTTATGAATACGGTTTATCTGACCGGTTCACTGAATGATCCGCAAGGCAAAGGTGGTCTGGCACATCTGCTTGAACATTTGGCATTTAAAGGCACGGAAAATGTAAAGGGAGATGAGTTTCAGCGCCGTCTGGATCAATATACCTTAATGACCAATGCCAGTACTGACTATTACTCAACCAAATATACCAATGTGATTCGTGCTGAGCAGACTGCGGTCAATGAAGTAATTTTCCTTGAAGCTGAACGTATGGATAAGCTTGTCCTGCAGGAAAAGTATGTGCCAACTGAAATTGATATCGTGAAGCGTGAGCGTGAAATCCGTCTGGATCAGCCATTTTCCGTGCTGATGGATCAGGTGTTTAAATCAGCTTATGGCAATCAATATCTGGGACGATTACCGATTGGCGATTTGAACGAACTGCAATCGATCAAGATGCAGGAGCTGAACCAGTTTTATCGTCATTGGTATGCACCGAATAATGCCCTCATGATTATTTCAGGCAAATTTAATAAGGCAGAAGTGCTGAAGCAGATTGATACCCATTTCAGCCCGATCCAGTCCCGCAAAGTGCCTGAAGCGGTAAAAGTGCCTGCGCTAAAACCTGAACAGATCAAACAGCGTGAATTTACCGTGCAAAAGGGTAGTGATCTGGCCAAATTTAATATTTATCTGAACCAGTCAGAAGAAGGTATTAAAACCACGCTGGCCATGTCTCCAATCTTATATACATTGCAACCTAGCGGACACCTGTATCAAAGTCTGGTCGAGACGGGTAAGACCACTACAGTGCAGTCTATGACCTGGCTGGATAAAGATTTTAATCTGGTGTTTATGGGTGCCATCTATGCGCCAAATCATCAAGTCAAGCAGGTTGAGCAGGGCTTGATTCAGGGGGTAGAGCAGAGCAAGCCATTTAACGAAACCGAATTAAACCGGGCTAAAAGTCTGACCCGAAACCAGGCGGACAATGTTAAAAACAGCGCAACCGCTTTAGGTTCGCGTTTAAGTGAATATGTAGTGGCTTATTCAGGTGACTGGAGCCAGTATTTCAAAGATCTGCAAGCCATAGAAAAGCTGGATGTCAATCAGATCAATCAGGTGTATAAGGCATTCTTTAAGCCAGAATATCGTATTTCTGGCAATATCTTGCCGACACCAGAAGATCAGAAAAAAGCACAGGAGCTGACCCAGACTGAAATGCCGGCTCAAACTCTGGACCAGCAGGCTGAAGCAGCAGAACCGCTGAAAGATGTCAGTGTCTATCAGGCAGAAGTAAAGCAGTATGTGGCGCAGTCAAAGCAATATTTACAGGCCAAGGACAAACAGATTCAGCGTGGCAAACTGAAGAATGGCATTAAATACGCTTTATTCCCGACCCAGACTCAGGATGACAAAGTTTATGCCACTATTGCACTTAATTTTGGTACGGCACAAAGTTTGTTCAATAAAAGCGAGATTCTGGATCTGACAGCTTACTTACTGCTGCGTTCTTCTGAAACCCAAAGCTTGCAACAGATTGCCGATAAAATTATTGAGTCCGGTGGTTCAGCCACGGCCAGTTCCTCTGAAAATGGCATGAGCATTCAGATCAGTGCCAAAAAAGAGAAGTTTGAAGAATTTTTCCAGTATGTGCTGGATGTGCTCAATAAACCGGCCTTTGAGCAGAGTCAGTTTGACCTGATTAAAGGACAAAGCCTATCTGCGTTAGACCGTCCTTATACTGAGCCCAATATGGTGGCAGGCCTGACCATGTCTCGCGCGACCGAGATTTATCAGCCGGGTGACCTTCGCTATCATTTTGAACCTGAACTGGCGAAAAAACAGATTCAGGCTGCTACTCGTGAACAGGTCGTAGCTTTATATCAGCAGTTCTTTAATACGCATCATGCCCAGATCGCAGTGACCGGGGAATTTAATCCGAAGTCCGTAAGTAAAGTCCTCAAAAATAACTTTGCGAGCTGGAAAGCTAAGCAGCCTTATGAGCGCTTAAGTGGTCAATATACAGTTTATCCGGCACAGAAAATCCATGCGTTGTCTGAACAGCGTGAGTTCGGTCATTATCAGGCTGTCATGACATTTCCTGTCGGTGCAGAACATGTAGATTTGCCTGCCATGCTGGTATTCCGACACATTCTAGGTGATTCACAGTTGTCTTCACGTTTAGCACAGGAACTGCGTGAGAAAAATGCGCTGGTTTATGGTTTCAGTGCCAATGCTCAGTATGATGAATGGATTGACTCAGGTGCATTAGGCATTCAGGCGAATTATACGCCTGGCCGATCAGCACAGGTGTCCCAAGCTGTGCATAAGGTATTGAATGAACTTTTGGTCAAAGGAGTAACCGAGCAGGAAGTTGAAGCAGCGAAAGCCACGATTTTGAAACAGCGCGTCACTGCACTGGAAGATGATCGCCGTATTCACAGCATGCTGATTCCACAACTGGAAAAAGATCACAATCTGATCTATCGGGAAAAACGCGATCAGGCCATTGCCAAGCTGACCAAGGCAGATGTCGATGCCGTTATCAAAAAATATGTTAAACCGGATCAACTAGTTGAAGTCATGGCGGATCAGTATGGGAAAGCGGTGAAATAAACTCCATAATTTTTATGAGTCAATGACGGTATCTTTTCATTTTGAATCAGTGTTTAGATGTCTATATGGCTACTTTTGTTTCGGCAAAAGTAGCCAAAACCATTTGTCATCTGCAAAACTCGTCCACCACTTTTACGAAATAAATTTATTATAGAAGCCATCTTCTTACGATGTAGTCCTGCCTCAAACAATTGCGGATGACGTTTCTGCGTATCTATGACCATGAAAAATTTTAATCTATTTGTTGATTCAGTTTTACCCAATAAGACTTCTATAAGCGATAAAAGCGTTTCGCATTCTCATAAAAAACCGGCTTTACAGCATGTTCGTCATAGTTCTGTACAATATCGCTAAAGGCATCAATGATGGTGACCAGATCTGTGCTGACACGATCCATCGGGAAATTAGAAGCGAACATGATGCGATCTTTACCGAAACATTGTAAGGCATGTTGGATTAGCGGAGTCGCGAGCTGAATCAGTTCATCTTTTTTTGCCAGTTTTCGATCTAAATGAAAACGGTGACCGAGTACAGGCATAAAAAGACCAGAGATTTTGCTATACACATTCGGGCATTTTGTCAGTTCAGCCAGGTCTTCTTTCCAGGTGTGAAAAATATAGTCTCGCTGCTGTGCTGTTTGTCCTGTCGCTTTACCGACTTTACCAAAGATGCCGGCAGGTGTGCCCAAGTGATCCAGCACAAGTGGTGTTTCAGGAAATGTTTTGGCCAGATGGGCCACATCAGAAATTTGGGTAGAATAAACCCAAGCATCAAAACTTAAATTGGCTTTGGCTAATTCCTCAAATCCTTTCAGAAATTTCTTGTTGCAGTATAAATGCGGCTCATCGGTCCAAGCATGAATGCCTTTATCGGCATGGAACGATGCCATTTTACGAATACCACGTAGTTTAGGCGAAACTTCCTGATGCAATTGCAACAGCTGTTTAAAGTTTTTTTGACGAGGGTCAGCTGTGGCCACAATGCCGCCTAGTTGAATATTTTGTTCAGCAAAAGGCAGTCCGGCAATAAACCTGGTTTCATTAACCACACCAGTACCTTTATGTTCATGCCAGCTTGCCTCTATATGCACAATCTGTTCAACTTGGTAATTGCCAATATCATGTTTGTAATTTTCAGGTAGGTAAGGCGCGGTCAGATGTCCGGTGAGGCCAATCGTATCAATCACCGCTTTGGGCTTGATCAGTCGCACCATCTTGTCCAGCAGTTTTGGATGTTTGCCAAATAATTTTACGGCAGAGGCTGCGGCATGCGGTGTGGTATAAGGGTCCCATTGATGAATATGCGGATCTATAATCGGAAAGGGCAGTTGCTGCATGATATTTTTGGTCGTCGTTTAATTTTTATTCATTTTTTATAGGATAAATACAGCATTAAAGTCAAATTAAAAATCAAAGGTTTAAAAAAAGCCCCGTAGGGCTTTCATTAATGATCATGGTCGTATTGATGCTTGTTGGCATGAAACTCTTCATTACGACGGAAACGTAAATAGTTTTCAAACTGCTCACAGTATTCATCGTAGTTATCTTCCAGCATCATCTGAAATTGCTGCAAGATATAAGACATGACCTGATCTTTAGCGTCGCGCATCTCGTTGCCATCTTTGAAATTGTTGGCAGCGACCCAGGTATTAAAGCGGGCAGTACCAAACAGCATTGCGGCGCTGACTTGGCCACGTTTTTCTGCCGGGTTTTCCTGAGAGCCTTTTTCTACACGGCTAAATTCGTTGGCCTGTTTAATAAATTCATCAGCACGTTCAAAGAATGCAGCATTTAACGCTTCTTCTTCGGTTACATCGGTTGCTTCAATCTTTTGAACCATGAATTTTTCCTGATAATAAAATCTTAATCACTAATTATAGGCAAAGCCTTGCAGAAACTAAACCTTTGCCTTAATCTAAAAATAGCCTAAGCAATAAAAATGTGAATCTCATGCAAGACGCAATTGCGGTACAGAGCCTGAAAAGTGATATTGCCTTATTGCGCCAGAATATCTGGCCACCGGCAAATCTGGCCAATGTTGAAGGATTGCCAATTTATTATGGCACCAAGTCGCAGGTCGAAGAATATTACAAGCAATGGCTGGGGTTGATTGAAAGGGCACAGGACCTGTTTCAGCCTTTTATGGAAGATGAAGTCCTGGATGCGATTCATTTGCCAAGTCATTTGAATTTACCCTTATTCTATTTTCATGTGGACCGCATCCGGATTAATAAAACCCGTGCTAAAGAATCCAAGACCTTTCGTGGTATTGCCAGCCTAATTGAAAAATGTGGACAATTTGAACCGGAACAGATTCAGGCCATGCAACGCTGGCTAGATAGTGATGAGACGGCGGCTTTGGTGGCACATCGTGAATTTGTAGATCTGCGTACTTATGTGTTCCAGCATGGTCAAAGTGAATACACTCGGACTCGATTTTATGTGAATGGAATCGTCCTGAGTGTTGAACCACATTTTGAGCTGGTTGATGCCCGTGATAAGCCGCGTAAGCAGCGCAGCGATAGTTATAGCGATCCGCTGGCTGATAACAATACCTGGAAAGTGTACGGCAAATATCGCTAGAGCGATTTTGCCTATTTATCTATTGCCAGAATGGTTTGGTGTGAGAAAATTTCTGTAACTGCTCGGCAGCCTGTTTCGACAGATGCTGCTGTTCTGCAGTAAGCCACCCGATGACAAACCATGCCTTGGCGTGTTTTTTGGCATAAGGTCTATACAGGCTTTCTGCGACAAACAGGTCATTATAATGACCCAAAGTTTCCTGTAAGGGTTTTAGCGCTTTCAGATATCTTTTGACTTCCTTTTCAGGAAACAGGCTTTGCAGAAATTCCACATTATAACGCAAGCGTTTAACCCGCTTGCGGGTTCGGTGGCGCGATTCAATATCCAGTTCCTGATAATTCTCTGCATCTGCACAGACTTTCTGGTGCAATTTACTGAGTCCTTTACACAGGATTTTATGTGAGGACTTTTGCTGTTTTTCACTCTGATCCTGACTAAAACGTAACAGCTCCAGTATTAGCTCCATCGTGTCGGGCTTTCTGAATAGTTGACTAATATCCGCCTGATCCTGCTGGGCTGGAGGTAATTGCAATACTGGTGAACCTGCCGCTTCTAGCTGAGGAAGCAGACTTTCAGCCAAAGCATCGCGATCCCGGGTAGAACCTAATTGCTGGAAGATATTTCGTAACTGATCCTGCCATTCCTCTGGTAAATCCTGATGATAGGGCTGGAAGATTTTTAAGGCACTGCGTAAACGCTGGATAGCGACGCGGGCCTGGTGCACATGGTCACTATTGTAATTCTCTAGCGCAATCGCCGTCGCATTAGGAAACAGGTGAGTCAGACAGTTGGTGATAATTTTTTGCAAGATATGATGAATATCGTTTTTAGCTGCGAGTTCTAAAGTTGTTTGATGCTGGACCGGAAGATCAGTTTCATTATTCAACAGGGCATAACCACGTTCAGATTTGCTGCGTACATCCAGCCATAACTGATAGCGTTGAATCCAGGGTTTAACAAAATCAATTAGGTCACTAAGTCTGCCACTTTTAAGCTCAAATTCGACTTCATAAATGTCCAAAGTTTGGCCTTTAGAACGAATCTCACCTCTGTCCAGTGCAATTTCAATCTGACTTCCTCGGTAATCTTCAACCCAAAGATCCCGCTCTACATCAGTTTCAAATTGTAGAGACAGAGTCGTATCTAGGGTGTGAAGTGCCTGTTTTAGAATCTTCCGAGCTTGTTTATGCTTGCTATAAACTTTTAAATCACACCTATCCGGTGCAGTATCCAATGCTTCTTCCAGTTCAAAGCGTTCAAACTGATGCTGGCTCGGTGCTTTTAAGGTCTGAAACCATTGACGGTCTTCCAGACGCTGCCGGAGTGCAATTTTGTGCTGCTGTAACTGCTGATCGGAAGTATCAAAGTATTTGGCACATAAATGATGTCGAGTCGGCACGTACTGCTGAAAATCTTGTTCGAATTGGTGACGTATACTTTGCGGAATCTGGAATTTGAGTTCGATTTCTGCCATCGGGCCATTCCTTCTCGATGAAGCTCATAACAATCAATATAGACCAAACAACAAAAGTATTGTGATGTGCTTGTGCAACAAAAAAGCACGCCGTAGCGTGCTTTGAAAGTCAGTTAAATACTTATTTAAGGAATTTGCGGCTGACCAGAAACTGTTCTGTCTCTTCCAGTAATTTTTGTGCATAGACTTCCTGTTGTGCGGTCAACCAACCCAGCACAAACCAGTCACTGGCTTCCAGCTCGGTCTGTTGAATATAGACTGCAGAAGAGGCTAGCGTCTGATATTCATTGGCTGCCTGCTGTGCATCATTTAAAGCCTTGCTGTATTTTTGCAGGTTTTTGACATCATAAATTGTGGTCAAAATCGGGAAGCTGAATTTTAATTCCTGAATGCGAATTGCTAGCTGATCCAGACTTTCAAAATTCGTAATATCAGTCTGGTTCATCTGTTCCTGCAAAACTTTGTATTGTTGCTGCAGGCTAGTTTGCGCTGCAGATTTCAATTCCTGCGACTTAGCTTCATCTGTACTTAAGCTAAAGACCAGCAATTCCAGATAGTGATGCACATTCTGGGTGGACTTCACCAGATTGCCCAGCTTCTCTTTGGCATAAAGGATATCTTTAGTCAGGTTCTCTGCGGTTGTAGGATTTTGCAGGAAACCAGCCAGAGTGTTTTGCATGTGCTGTAAATGTTGCAGATGTTCAAACTGGTGTTTAAATGCGGCAAGCTGATGCGCCCATTTGTCTGAAACTTGAGGATGCCAATCTTTAAACAAAAGTAGGGTCAGATAGAGATGATCTAAGGCCTGTTGTGCCTGATCAATATGTTCCTGTTCTGCCACTTGCGCGGAGATTGCCGCGATATTGGGCAATAAGTGCTGCATTTGCTGGGCCACCAGATGACATAGGTTTTTGCCTGCACTATCTTTTTTGCTGATCTGGAATTCTTTGGCAAAAGTAGCAGGACTTACGTTCTGATTAGTCGCTAACAGATTCCCGATTTCTGCTTTACTACGTACATCCAGCCACAACTGATATTTTTTGACCCATTCAAAACTAAAGGCCAGCAAATCCTGAATTGAGCCATGCTTTAACTCGAATTCAACTTCATGCACCTCCTGCTCAGCATGAGGAGTGCGAATACAGCCGATATCCAGACTGACTTCGATTGACGTATTTTCATATTCAATCACGCGCAAGGTACGGGCAATATCGGTTTCAAACTGAAGTTGCAGCTGGTCAAACTGATCACCTAAAGCGCGATTAAGCAAGGCTTGCGCTTCAGCAGAGTGGTTGTAAATACTCAGGCCCAGCTCAGGCGACTGTTCTAATTCACCCAGATCATGATTATGCTCGAAACGTTCAATGTGGCTTTTACCTGCCGCTTTTAACGTCTGAACCCAACGACTGCCTTCTAATCGCTGACGTAGGGCAATTCCATGCTGGGCCAGTTGACGGTCTGCAGTATCATAGTATTTGGCTTGAAGCTGGATCTGTTGAGATTTCTTGGGATCAAGTGCCTTAAGCAGGGCAGTACGGCGTGCCGCGGGAATCTGGAACTTGAGTTCAACTTCAACCATGATAATCATCCTGTCTATTCAATTTATTGAAAAATATTAAAAAATAAATTGAATTTTTATTCGCTTGCATGAAATTCCGATATGAAATGGAAATATTTTTTAGACTTTTGAGCGGCTGATTGTAACGAAAAACCAATCTGATGTAAGACTTGACCGATTGAAAAAAAAATGGAAATGGAAAAATTAACATGCCGATCTCATTCACCAGTTTTTGCTGAAAGCATGACAATTCAATATCTAAGCCAAATTCAGGTACTGAATTGCATGAAAATAAAGGTACTTTTAATTGCCTAAATTATGCGCTAAGGTGAAGAAAAAAGATCAGGATGATGATAATGAATGCACAGGTGCAGCCGAGCAATGAGATTGCAGTATTGACTTCTCCACAAATGCCGATTCATGATTATCATGAATTTTACCGGTTTTATCTAACCGAGCATCGCCATATTATGAGCCGCCGTTTGCATGTCGCCGGCAGTAGTATCGGTTTATATTTTTTTAGCAAAGCCCTTCGTCAGCGTAAAGCCAAATATCTGGCCTATGGACTACTCTCAGGTTATGCATGTGCCTGGATTGGTCATTTCATTTTTGAAAAGAATAAACCGGCCAGCTTTAAACAACCGCTTTACAGTTTTATTTCAGACTGGCGTATGTTTGCTGATGTATTACGTGGTAACCTGAGCTTGGTCGATCGTAAGCACGACAAAATTCCAAGTTAGGGCTTATGACGTTTTATCGGATTTATGCTTAAGTATTGCAATAAAAACGATAAAAACACTTGCAAGTGTAGAGTTATTATTCTATTAATTGTTTTATTGCTTATTCAGTATTTTATCAAAGAGTATAATTCACTGAATAAATCAGTTTTCCAAGCCTGGAGCGACCTTCTCCGGGCTTTTTTTATATTTAAAAAAATAGAAAGATGTGCATTGACGTATTTTTAATTTATTTGAATGATTTAGAAAATATTCACGAGATGAATGAGGCAAGTTCGAAAGATAAGATGGTCGGTTTTGCTTAGATGGGTCGATCCTTTCTAGCTTTGACACGTCTCCCCATAAACGGTTTACCCAAAGCTAGAAAGGATCTGGTAGATAAAACACAGCTTTTGCTTTTCTATTTATTTGTTGTGTTCAAACTTATTTAAATCCTTTAATGGGTGTAGACCTATCCCTGAAATTGGGTATTTTGAAGTTTTCTTTGAGTTTTTTGACTAATGGTATTCGAGCAATTTTATAAACAGGAATTGTAAAATTCGGACATAAAAAAATCGCTTTCAGAATTTTGCAACTTCTCCACTAAGTTATCTGCAAAATCCTAAAAGCGTTTGTCGGAGGGCGTAAGCATTAACACTTTATCATTATTGTTATAAAACCATTAAAACGTAAATTTTGACAGCCGCCTATCACTGAAAATAGGGATATTGATCAATCACCTGTATAAAAAGTACAAATAATAATCTAATACCTGAATTGGGTATTATTCAGTGTTTAGGATGAGGAAACTCGCCCATTTATGCCTATAATAGCGTATGTATTTTGAATGGCGGCAGTCATGCGCGGTTTGTATTTAATTACCAATGATGATCCTATTGAACTTCTCTTGGCAAAACTTGAAGGTGCAATGGCGACTTATGAAGTTGCGGTACTTCAGTATCGTCGTAAAAAAGTAGCGAAAGAAGATCAGGCTTACGAAATCGAATATATGAAACAAATGTGCGAACAGTACAAAGTTCCATTTGTGATTAATGACGATTTAGAAACTGCAGTAAAATATGGCGTAGGCGTGCATTTGGGTCAGGATGATGGCTCAATTCAGGAAGCTGTTGAACGTTTGCCCAAAAATGTATTGATTGGCCGCAGTTGTAATAATTCACTTGAGCTTGCTGAACAAGCCATTGCTGATGGGGCTAATTATGTGGCCTTTGGCGCGATCTATGCGACTGATACCAAGCCAGAAGCAGGTAATATTGGTCTGGAAACCTTAAAACAGGCCAAAAGTAGATTAAATGTACCGATTTGTGCTATTGGCGGTTTGACGGTGGAAAACGGCAAAGAAGTCATTGAAGCCGGCGCCGACCTTTGTGCAGTCATTAGTGATGTATTGGGTCGCTCAATGTCAACTGTCGGTCAACGTGTGTATGACTGGTCGGAACTGTTTGCTGAACAAGCTTAATTTTTATTTCTTATTGTATTTTTGAGTTGAGTGATTCTCATGAGTTTATCTCCAAAGCAAGAACAACTATTTAAACAAGCCAATAAACATATTCCGGGTGGCGTCAACTCACCTGTACGTGCCTTCAATGGCGTGGGTGGTACGCCTATCTTTATCGAGAAAGCCCAAGGTGCTTATCTGTACGATGTCGATGGCAAGCGCTATGTGGATTATGTAGGTTCATGGGGTCCAATGATTCTGGGTCATGCACATCCTGAGATTATTAAAGCGGTGCAAGATGCAGCAGTAGATGGATTAAGCTTTGGTGCACCAACCGTGCATGAAACGACTCTGGCAGATATCATTTGCGACATCATGCCATCCATTGAACTGGTGCGTATGACCAATTCCGGTACTGAAGCAACGATGACTGCGATCCGCTTGGCGCGTGGTTATACCGGACGTGACAAAATCGTAAAATTTGAAGGTTGTTATCACGGTCACTCTGACTCGTTGCTGGTAAAAGCAGGTTCTGGCCTGTTAACTAAAGGTGAAGGTGAAGCGACTTCTGCGGGTGTACCTGCTGATTTTGCCAAACATACATTAACTCTTCCTTATAACGACATTGCCACTTTAAAAGAATGCTTTGCCAAGTTTGGCTCTGAAATTGCGGGTGTGATTGTTGAGCCAGTGGCAGGGAACATGAATCTGGTGAAACCGATTGATGGTTTTCTGCAAGCGATACGTGATGTTTGTGATGAGCATGGTTCAGTCTTCATTATCGATGAAGTGATGACAGGCTTCCGCGTGGGTCTTGGTGGTGCTCAAGCACATTATGGTGTGACTCCTGATTTAACCACTTTGGGTAAAATTATTGGTGCAGGGTTGCCAGTCGGTGCTTTTGGCGGTAAGCGTGAAGTGATGGAATGCATCGCACCACTAGGTAACGTGTATCAGGCAGGTACCTTGTCGGGTAACCCGCTAGCAATGCGTGCCGGCATCGAGATGTTTAAACATCTGCGTGAGCCAGGTTTTTATGAAAAACTGACTGCTCAACTGGAAAAACTGCTTGAAGGCTTACAAGCAGCAGCGGATGAAGCTGGTATTTCATTCAAGACTCAACAAGTGGGCGGTATGTTTGGCCTGTACTTCACGGATCAGGAAGACATCACCAGCTTTGATTCAATGCTGAAGTGTGATGTTGAAGCCTTCAAAAAATTCTTTCATGGCATGTTAAGTCGTGGTGTGAACCTGGCTCCATCTGCATTTGAAGCAGGATTTATTTCAGCTGCGCATAGTGATGAAGATATTGAATTTACGATTCAAGTGGCTAAAGAAACTTTTGCTGAAATGAAAGCTTAAGTTTTTAATCCCCCCCTAACCTTTCTTTGGAAAAGGAGGGAAATCTTAAGCTTAAAAATTTAAGTTCCCCCTCTTTTAAAAGAGGGGGCTAGGGGGAGATTTATATTAAAAATTAGGAAAATCTTGATGAAAACCAAACATTATTTGACCTTAAGCGATGCTGAGTTCTTATTAAATCAGGCCTATGAATATGCGTTAGAGCAGGGTTTTAATGTTAGTATTGCAGTGGTCGATGAAACTGGTAATTTGCTGGCAATGAAGCGTATGGATGATGCATCATCGATGACAGCAAACCTGTGCCTGGAAAAAGCAAGGTGTTCTGCCATTAGTCGCCGTCCGTCTAAGCTGTTTGAAGATATTATCAAAGGTGGGCAAATGGGCTTTCTGACGATGGATACTTTTTCTGGGATGTTAGAAGGTGGTGAGCCGATTCTGTATCAGGGTCAGTTGGTTGGTGCGATGGGTGTTTCTGGAGTGAAGTCTTTACAAGATGCTGAGATTGCACAGCAGGCGATTGAGAAGTTTTTGGCTAAGCAAAGCTAATCCAAAATAGAAATTGATCAGCTCAATTTAATAAAATCATCCAACGATGTTCCAAAATGAAGCGTGGAACGTGAAATATCAACTAAAAAGCCCAATCGCTAATGAGAAGGCTTGTCTATATGCAATAAAGTTATGATTTAAAAAGGAAATCAAAATAATTTCGTATAAGGTGTATTATGTTAATTTTAGAAATTCTTAATCTAGCATTGAGATTTAATCCAATCTCTCAAAATAATTAAGGCCTGCCGTATATATTTGTTTAAAGGATATCCTGCACTTATTCTTATAAAATTAGAATACTTTTGATCCTCTCCAAAAACTTCACCTGGCACAATATTAATGCCCTGCTCCTTAGCAAACTTATACATATTTAGACCATTAATACCTTTAGGCAGTTGAATCCATAAGGCATAACCACCTTGAGGTTGTGTAATTTTTATCTCTAAATCTGCAAAATTCTGACTAATAAAGGATCTATATTCTTCAACTTGATTCAGCAATGTATATCTCAGTGTATTGAGATGGTTTCTATATGCTCGGCAATTAATAAAATCCGCTAAACCCAGTTGTAATGGGGTATTTACAAGACTTAGTAACGAAAGGAGATTGCTTCTACGATATTCTTGTTGGGATGGCAAACACAGCCAGCCTATCCGATATGCAGGAGATAAAGATTTTGAAATAGAGCTACAAAGGAATACGTACCCATCTTTATCCCAGTACTGAATAGGCAATGGTCTTAATGTGGAATGACCACATTCAGAATAGATATCATCTTCGATAATAAAACATTGATATTTGGCAGCAAGCTGAGCTATTTTTTCTTTATCAGCATTGCTAAGGCAAAAGCCTAGAGGGTTGTGATAGTTGACGGTAAGGAGACAAACTTTAGCTCCAGATTCAGCCATGATTTCTTCAAGACGTTGCAGATCGATCCCTGTATTAAAGGCTGGTATTTCTACAATTTTACGACCTAAATTAGCAAGTAATAATTGTTGTCCATTATAATTTGGTGTCGGAACAATAATACTATCTCCCACCTTAGTTAAAAGTTGGATAACTATAGATATTGCTGGCATACAGCCATGAGTTATAAAAATCGAATCTTCCTGAATATAAATTCCATCTTCAGCCCAATGATTAGATAAAGCTTGACGTAGTTTAAGATGTCCTTGTTTATCACTATAAAGAAAATCTTCTGGAACACTGTGCTTTAGGGCACGTTGTACAGACCTTCTTAATGTTTCTGTGGGGATCAATTTGGGAGAGAGCTGTATAGCGCCCAAGTGTATTCTCGATTGATTAATAGAAGCTTCTTGTATTTCATTTTGTAGTTCTAAATTCGTGATGCTACGTGGGTGTGAACTAAATTCTGGGTAAGTTGGTAAGTCTATAAGTTTGGGAAGATTTTTTACAAAGTACCCACTTTTAGGCTTAGAGAAAATATAACCTCTAGACTCTAATAACTCATAGCAAGATTTGGCTGTAGTTATACTGACATTATGATGCTGTGCAAAAGATCGTAGCGAACTCAGTTTGTGATTCGGCGGTATTTCACCTGAAGTAATTTTCTTAGCAATTTGATCAGCTAAATTTTGATAATGGAAAGCCAAATCTGTACTCTTTTTTTTAAGAAAATTGTGTCTGTATATCTTTATATCAAAAAATTAATATGCAGAAAATGTACTTAATTATATTTCAGTCATTATGAATAAATTTGTCAGTATCCTTTGCTTAACTATCTTATGCACAGCTTGTGTAACTCAAGAAGATAATTTTCAATCAAAAGAAATGAACTATGTATGTTCATCACTAACAAAAAATTATTTAAGGATCGGTCAGTTTGATTATTATGAAGTATGGAATAAGGCAAAAAACATCCCCGATACAATTCTATTTTTATATGCTAAACCTCAGACTAATGGTCAAATAGCATTTAATCCAAATACTAGATTGCTTGAATGTAAAAAAGAAAAATACAAATATATTCTAAGTGAAATTGACCAACACTCACTAAAGACACGTCCAATTTTAATATTAAGACTACCCATTTAACATAATGGTGGTTATACGAAATTAGAACAATAAACCTCTGTAAAATCAAAGTGTTTTTTAAATCGATGCTAAACTAAAATAGCATGAATCATCATGCTATTTTGTATTTATAAGAGCTTCCCATGCTGTACCCCATGCCCAAAAAAATCCAACTCGCGCCATCTCAAGCCAAATGGCAGCTTACATCAAATGAATCTGTTTTGGTTTTAGTCGGATTGCAAAACTTGCGTATGCAGCAGGGCATACAAGACAGCGACCTGATAACTCATCTGATCCAGATCAGTAATAAAGCCAAAGCACTCGATATTCCAATCGTTGATTTGTATGGCGATGATTTAATGCAAGGTATGCAGCAACTTGGAGAATATGCTTCAACTCATCCACAACTGATTTTCGCCGGACAAATTACACCGATGCTGAAACAAATCCTGCCACATCTGCAAAGTGTGACAGAACAAATTTGCATAATTAATGATGCAATTTTGATGCCTAATCAGGAACAGCATATCCAGTGGATTGAGAATATATCGGCACAAGCTTTGCATCATATGAACAGCTATAGTCTGACCCGATTGTGGAACTTAAGTGCGCCGTCAGAATATGTGTTGTCAATCAAAGGTATTATGTTAGCAGTAGCTGAACAGCTGGATATGGATGCGCTGGAAATTGATCCTTATGCTGACTTAAAACAGTATGGACTGGACTCGGTTGCGGTAGTGAGTCTGGTTGGCACATGGCGTGCGCATGGTGCTGAGCTGCGTTATGAAGATGTGCTGGAACACCCGTCATTACATGATCTAGCGAGCTTTGTAATGCAATCTGCACGTCGATAATCGGTAATTGGGTAATTTTCTTAAAATAATCGGAAATTTCATCGCCATTTACATAAATGCGCATTGTAATTATCACTCAAGCTTTCTATTATGGCCGCCTTGTTTTTCGCGATCAGCGTGGGATTGAACTTTGAGTAATTTTCTAACCGAACATCTGATACATCGTGATGAAGATTTTATGGTCATCCATAAGCCTGCAGGCTTACTCACAGTGCCCGGTAAAACAGAAGATTTACAAGATTGCCTGATCAATCGCCTCATCAAATTAGAACCTAAAACTTTACTGATCCATCGTCTGGATCGAGACACTTCCGGTATCTTAGTATTTGCTTTAAGCCGAGAAGGGCAAAAATCCATTTCTCGCCAGTTCCAGGAACGCCAAACCGATAAAACCTATCAGGCCATCGTGGCTGGAACATTAGAAGGCAAGGGTACAGTTGATGTGCCTGTCATTTATGATCCAAGCCGTCCACCACTGCATATTGCTGAACCGAATCATAATAAGCCGGCAATTACAGAATGGCTGGCCATCGAACATTTTGAAATTCAGGGGCAAGCAGTGACTCGGGTGAAACTGACTCCGATTACTGGTCGTTCACATCAGCTCCGTGTACATATGCAATATCTCGGACATCCGATTATTGGCGATACCTTGTATGCGACGCCAAAGCAGCAACAGCTTAGTCCACGTCTGTGTTTACATGCTGAGCGTTTAAGTTTTTATCATCCTAAAACACAACAGTTAGTTGAATTTAATTGTCCGGCTGAATTCTAGGAAATACTTGTTTAATCGACGTGAATTATGCTCACTTTTTAGTGGGCTTTATGTCAAAATACATTGCTTGAAGGTGTGAAATTTTGCTCAAATGACTTTTCGTGATTGAGCCTGATATTCATAATCTTGTACTTAAGATAAAGGTGGAAAAATTGCAGCAATTTGCTATTGGTCAACGTTGGTTATCAGATACTGAAACAGAACTCGGTTTAGGGGTTCTCATTGATGTTGATGAGCGATCGGTCAGCATTTTATTCCCAAAAAGCGATGAAACTCGCGTCTATGCTCGCAGTAACGCCCCCTTATCTCGTATCGTATTTAATGCGAATGACGAACTGCAAGATCAGGAAGGTACGATCTGGACCGTTGAGTCAGTTGAAGACCGCAATGGTGTGGTGCGTTATCACGTGGTCCGTACTCTTGAAGATGGCACAGAAGAACGTAAAGCTTTAAATGAAACCCGTGTAGGCGCAACGATTCAATTGTCCAAGCCTTTAGACCGTTTATTGGCCAGCCAGATTGATTATAAAGAATGGTATGACCTGCGTATTGAAGCCTTGCTGATGCAAGCCAATATGCAAACCAGTCCATTGCGTGGCTTGGTCGGTTCGCGTGTAGGTCTGATTCCACACCAGTTGTATATCGCACATGAAGTCGGACAGCGTTTTGCACCGCGTGTTTTACTGGCGGATGAAGTTGGCTTGGGTAAAACCATTGAAGCTGGTCTGATCATTCATCAGCAACTTAAAACTGGCCGTTCTGAACGTATCCTGATCTTGGTTCCGGATTCACTGCAATATCAATGGATGATTGAGATGCGCCGTCGTTTCAATCTTGAATTCTCCCTATTTGATCTGGCGCGTACTGCATCGATCAAAGAGCATGATCCTGAGTTAAATCCATTCCTGACTGAGCAGCGTATTATCGCTTCAGTGGACTTGATGGTCGATCACGAAGATCTGCGCGAACAGGCGATTGAAGCGGGCTTTGACCTGCTGGTCGTCGATGAAGCGCATCACCTGATGTGGTCTGAGGAAGAAGGCGGCAATGACCGTTATGATCTGGTCGAAGAGCTGGCAGAGAAAACACCGGGCGTATTGTTATTGACTGCAACACCAGAACAGCTCGGTGTAGAATCTCACTTTGCACGTCTACGTTTACTTGATCCGCAACGTTTCAGTTCATTGGACCGTTTCCTGGATGAAGAAGAGCAGTATCAGCATACTGCTAAAATCGCTGAAGTACTGATGTCAGACCTTCCACTGGAAGCTGAGCATTTCACTGCGATTGAAAGCCTGCTTGGTCATGCGATTGAAGATACCCCAGAGCAACGTTTCCGTGCCATTCATGAATTATTGGACCGTCATGGTACGGGCCGCATCCTGTTCCGTAATACACGTGAGGCAATTCAGGGTTTCCCGGGCCGTGACTGTCAGCCAGCGCCTTTGCCAGCACCAGAAAACTGGTCTAAAGATGGCAAACTACGTGAACAGATGTGGCCGGAAGAATCTCAACTTGATGGCTCGTGGATGGAAACTGATCCGCGTGTGATGTGGTTGATGGAAAAGCTGCGTACTGATCTAAAACATAAAAAAGTATTGCTGATTGCACGTAGTGGTCCAGTGGTTGAAGCACTGGAAAATGTATTACGTCTGCATGCAGGTATCCGTACTGCCATGTTCCATGAAGGTATGAGCCTGCTGGAACGTGACCAAGCAGCGGCTTATTTTGCTGAAGAGTCTTATGGTGCGCAGATTTTACTGTGCTCTGAAATTGGTTCAGAAGGTCGTAACTTCCAGTTTGCATCAGACCTGATTCTATTTGACTTGCCAGCCAATCCGGATGTACTGGAACAGCGTATTGGTCGTCTGGATCGTATCGGTCAGGAAAACCGTATTCAGATTCATGTGCCTTATCTGGTGGGTACTGCGCAAGAACGTATGTTCCGCTGGTATAACGAAGCGCTGAATATTTTTAGCAACATTTCTCCAACTGCGCAAACGCTGCAAGAAAACTTTATTGTTGCCCTGAAAGATTGTTTGCTGGCAGATAAAGGTCAGGAATTTGAAGATCTGCTGGAAGAAGTTAGCGTACAACGTGAAGCGCTTGAAGCCGAGTTGCAGGAAGGTCGTGACCGTCTGCTTGAGTACAATTCTTGCCGCCCCGTCGTGGCACAGGAAATTGTTAATGCGCTTGAAGACTATGATGACAATACCACCTTGCCAATGTTCATGAAGCGTTTTATGGCATCGACCAATATCGACTTTGATGAGCAAAGCAATGGTACGGTGATCATCAAGCCAACGGATCAGATGCAGGTACAAGGTTTGACCCTGGATGAAGAGGGTATGACAGCCACCTTCTATCGTGACCAGGCTCAGATCCGTGAAGATGCTCAATATCTAACTTTAGAGCATCCATTCACTGAAAGCGTGATGGAAATGATCAATACTCAGGGCTTTGGTAGTACCAACGTTGCGGTCTTAAAGTCTGCAGCATTGCCACAAGGTTCTGTATTGATGGAAGTGTGGTTCAAGGTTGATGTGGTTGCACCAAAAGCACTGAACTTACCGTCAAGCTTGCCACAGCAGCTGATCCGTGTATTGCTGAGTGAAAAAGGTCAGGATCTGTCTCAAAAGATTGCGCCTGAAATCCTGAAACCATATCTACATCATTTAGATGGCAATAGCTGCCGTCAGGTGGTGAAAGCACGCCGTGAAGTGATTGAAGCGCGTTATCAACAGGCATTGGAATTAGCTCGTTCAGCATTGCCAAACTTCAGGCAGCAGGCTAAAGAAGCGTATGGCAATAAATGGCAGTATGAGATTGACCGTCTGACTTACCTGAAACAGTTCAACCCAAGTATCCGTGAAGATGAAATCGCACGTTTACAGAAGCTGCAAAAAGAAGGCTTGAGTTTGTTAGAAGGTTTATCTGTAACACCTGAAGCGATTCAAGTAATGGTCGTGGTTAAGCCATAAGATCTAATGAATTATGAAAGCAGCTTTCGGGCTGCTTTTTTATGGCTGGAATTAAAGTCATGATTGAGCTTTTGGTCGGGCTGTGCTAGCTGATATTTTCTGTATTGTTTAAAATCAGCACCTCTAAGAATAAGAAATAAAATATCATGTCCAAAGCATTGATCACTATTGGCGCGAAAACCAGCCATGGCGGTATGGTCACTGAATGTGAAAACTCTTTTTTAATTAATGGCATGGCGGTGCATCTGAATGGCATGAAGCATTACTGTCCCAAGTGCCAAACTACGGTTACTGCAATTGCTAGTGATTTATCTACAATAGTCAAAGGTAGGGCTGTAATCATTGCTGGAGATAAAGCCAGTTGTGGAGCCACTTTTTTACCGATGCAAAATCTGGCTATTTCTAAAAAATAATGGACCATATGTCGATCTAGACTGAAAGTGACTTAAAGGTCATAGATTGGTGATTTAGATCCTGTGGAATTTCATATTTTAATATTAAGCTTCTATCAGGCTTTATAAAGAAATGATCAAAGAAAATAATGAAACAGGTTTTGCATTTTACTCATGCCAATGGCATTCCATCGGCAAGCTATCGGAAGTTTTTAAATTATTTTCAGGATGAATATCAGGTCAAGGCGATTCCGCTGATCGGGATGAATCCAGCCTATCCAATTACCAAAGACTGGCGTTATCTAGTAAATGAAGTGATACAGGATATCCAGCAGCAATCTCCGGATCAAAAGGTGATTGGGCTGGGACATTCATTTGGTGGTTTGGTAACTTTAATGGCAGCCTATCAACGTCCGGATTTATTTTCCAAACTGGTGATCATGGATCCACCTTTCGTAATTGGGAAAAATAGTGCATTGTTTGAAGTCGTGAAAAAGTTCAACTTAAAAAGTATTGACCGCTTCACTCCGGCAGGTATTACCCTAAAACGTAAGGATTACTGGCCATCTAAACAGGACGCCGTTGCAGCGCTGAGATCGAATCGTCTGTTTAAGCATTTTGATGAGCAATGTTTTCAGGATTATATTGAAAGCGGGACTGTGCCTGATCAAGAGCGTGGAGGGGTAACTTTAGCTATTCCGAAACAGATTGAGGCAGAAATTTTCCGGACTGTACCGGCCTGGTGGTGGCGTACACCAAGAAAACCACCACAGGTCCCGATACATTTAATCACAGCAGAGCGCAGCCAGTTTTATCAGCAAGGTTTACCACAAGGCATGCATAAGGTCTATCGGGTAGATTATTCAGTAGTGCAGGGCGGACATATGTTTCCACTAGAACATCCAGAAGTGACAGCAAACCATGTTAAAGCTAAATTGAATGAGCTTTAATCTTGATAATAAAAAAGACTCACTAAGAGTCTTTTTTCAGCTGGTTTAACGGATCTGAGACTGATCCAGATGACGGGCACCTTCCAGAATCATGCGAATCATGATCATGGTTTGTTCCGCAATTTCCTTACGGTCTTCAGGTGCCATATCGATCACATTGGCTCCCATATTAAATACCAGTTGGGTAATCGCTCTGGCAGCAATCTCGGGATGAAATAATTTTTTATTATTAAGTCGTTCCAGACGGATCAGGTCTTCCTGAAGCTCCTGCTGGAAATAATTCAGTTGGCGTTCGACTGCCTGTTTATAAGATTTTGAACCGGTATAGCCTTCACGTAATAACAAGCTTAAATTGCCTTCATCAGCATCCAGCTGGGCAATAAAGACTTCGACAGAACTACGGATAATACTATTCTGTTTCGATGCTTTTAGGCGGGACTCATTGAGAATCTGACGCAGCACAATCCCGGCACGATCAATCAATTCAATCGCCAGTTCATCGATATCTTTAAAATGACGATAAAAACTGTTCGGAGCAATTCCAGCCTCACGGGCAACTTCACGCAAGCTTAAAGATGAAATACTTTTTTGTGGTCCAATCAGGTTTAAAGCAGCCTGAAACAATTCTTCCTTGGTAATGATCGCTTTACGGCCCACACTACGGACAATAATGGGCTCATCAATGCTTTTCGATGGTAAAGACGCGTCACTGCTTATTTTCATTGAAGGCTCATTCATGAGGTGATTAGTAAAAGGCATTAACACATTATAACGAAGGCAGTCCAGCTTGTGAAATGATTAGAAACAATACAAGTGTATATACAAATATATATACAAGTGTATAATAATTAAAAATCCAAGGTGATGTCTAAAACGATGCCTGTACTCGAAAAGCTTAAAACGCCATTAAATACGCTGAAAGAGAGTGTGATTGATCCATATGCGATTAATTTCTGGATGCAGAAATTAAATCCTCTATGGTCGATGAATCAGCCCTTAGGCAAGATCGTGCGCAAAGAAAATGCTGCGCAGGATATGCTGAGTCTGACGATTCGTGTCAATCATTTATTCCAGTTCGGTCAGGCGGGCCAGCATCATCCTGTATTTGTGGTGGTGAACGGCATTCGTTATGAACGTAGCTATAGTCTGACCCGTATTGATCAGCAGCATGTTTTATTGACGGTTAAAAAAGTGAATGCAGGTAAGGTTACCACCTGGTTTGCTGAACAGGCTGAAGTCGGCGATATCATTGAATTCGGTCAACCTTTCGGTGACATGACTTTGCCAGAACAGAGCAGCCCATTGCTTTTGCTTGCTGCGGGTAGTGGTATTACACCAATGCTGAGTATACTGGAAGCTTTAAAAGATAAAGCTGAATTGGTTGCACCAGTAACTTTATGGTATTGGGTCAAGAAAAATCAGGATGCTGCTTTCATTGCGCGTTTTGAAGAGCTGGCACAAAAGTTTTCAAACTTTTCTTATCAGGTATTTGCAACTCAGGAACAACCGGCTGCGCCGCGTCTTGATGAATCTTATCTAGATCAATTGCAGGCATTGGAACACAGCACAGTCTATGCATGTGGATCATCAGGTTTTGTTGCGACTGCAGAACGACTGTTTGCTTCAGCAAAACTGTTCAAAAGTGAAGCTTTCAGCATGAGTCTGAATGATGAAGCTGATACTGGTTTTGTCAATGTAACCCTGACTCAATCGAAAAAAATTGTCACGATTCCTAAAGGCCAGTCGATTCTGGTGAGTCTGGAACAGCAGAATATCCGACCGACCCATGGCTGTCGTATGGGCATCTGTAATAAATGTGCCTGTAATAAAGCAGAAGGTTCAACCAAGAATCTGGTCAATGGCGCACAAAATACCGAGCCAGGTAATCTTTTAAAAATTTGTGTTAACTCAGCGCAGACTGACCTTGTCATCGACTTATAAGCGAGTTTTATCCTATGAATATGCCAGTAAAATTACAGTATTTTAAAAATCCTAAAAACCGTGAACTGACCCAATCTGAGCTAGATGAACTTGCACGTGAGCTTGATGCCATCAAGCAGGAAGTGCTGGATGATTTAGGTGAAAAAGATGCCAAATATATCCGTCGCGTATATTCGAGCATCCGTTATTCATCGATTGCAGGTCGTGCCTTATTATTCGCAGGCTGGTTTCCGCCAGCATGGTTGGTGGGTACAGGCTTATTAGGCTTTGCCAAAATCATGGAAAATATGGAACTGGGTCATAATGTCATGCACGGTCAATATGACTGGATGAATGATCCGAAGCTCAATGGCCAGACTTACGAGTGGGATATTGTCGGAACTTCAGACAACTGGCGTCAAACCCATAACTTCAAGCATCATACCTATACCAATATTAAAGGTATGGATGATGATATTGGTTATGGCTTGTTGCGTTTATTCCCTGAGCAACGCTGGAAACCAGGCTATTTATTACAGCCAATTTACAGTATTCCATTTTGCTTATTATTCCAGTGGGGCGTAGCCATTCAAAACCTTGAATTGGGTAAATACTTCAAAGGCCGTAAAACCAAAGAACAAACTCTTGAAGAATGGGAGCCAATGCAGCGTAAAATTGGTAAGCAATTATTCAAAGATTATGTATTCTTTCCGTTGATTGCAGGTCCTGCAGCATTACCGGTATTGACAGGTAACCTGGTGGCAAATGGTCTTCGTAATATCTGGACTTTTAGTATTATTTTCTGTGGTCACTTTACTAAAGATGTAGAAGTGTTTCCGAAAGCCGTCATGGAAAATGAAAGCCGTGGTCACTGGTATATGCGTCAGATTCGTGGTTCTTCAAACTTAACCGGTTCTGAAGCGTTTCATATTTTGACTGGACATTTAAGCCATCAGATTGAACATCACTTATATCCAGATGTGCCTGCACGCCGTTATCGTCAAATGGCACCAAAAGTAGAAGCGGTATGTAAAAAATACGGCTTAAACTATAATAATGCCAGTCTGGTAAAACAGTATGGCAGCGTGATTAAACGTATCGTGAAATATGCGTTTCCGTTTAAGAAGTAAGATAGATTTCAATAAAAAACCGCTGTTCATAGCGGTTTTTTATTATTCTCAGTTTAATTAATTATTTTAAGTTCAGACTTGGGTAAATTCATTTCAAGTAATGGAAGTACTTTATCTCGTCCTTCTAAATAAGCATACTGTGCAAGGCTTAACATTGCCTCATCTTCCTCACTATTTCCATAAGCATAAATTTCAGCATAATCTTCTAAATTATATTTTTCCAAGATTCTGCTTTTCTTCTGATCCTTACTACAATCAGGTGTGTTGTATAAACCTGTCATTTCGCCTGTCAGAATTTCTACTTCACTACAAATCAGGTCAATGCCTAAATAAGTACAAACCGGTTTTAAATATAAATTTAACGAGGCTGAAACGAGAACGACTTGATGCCCGAGTTGCTGGTGTTGTCTGAGTTGCTTTAAGAGCTTGGGATTCAATCTTAAAACAAGCCGCTGTGCGTATTCTTCGGCAAGCTGCTGAATTTCCTGCGCATGACTATTTCTGAACATGGTGTAATACAGTTTTGGTCGCATCGCATGAGCAGGATAGAGCTTAAGATAGTAAGCCTGAATCCAAGGCAGAATACGAAGTCCACGTTTCAGAATTTGCCTTTTCTTTAAGGCATAGAAAATGAACCCTGTAAAACTGTCATAAGGATACAGGGTTCCATCAAAATCAAATAAGGCTAGAGTTTTATGTTTTTGATGCGGTGCATGCATGTTTGATAACGACCATCGACACGGCTGGCAAACCAGTTAGTATTATACTCACGACTCAATTTTGGGCCTGAGATCACGACTTCTGGCATCATTGCATAGATTGGCTCTTTACCAGTTTTTTCTTGATAAAGTTTACTGATGCCACGATAAGTCATAGTATCTTCAAAATCTTTAACTTTTTCTTTCTTTAAGTCAGCCCGAATCTGACGTTCAGTAATAATAAAATTATTTTTTGCAAAAACGCTGATGAGCTCTCGTTCAGATTGACTCTTTTGTGAGCGAATCGCGCCATCTTTAGTATATAGTAGTAAATCGCCATCCAGACTCAACTCAGCTTCGGTTAAGCTATTTAACATGCTCTGGAATGCTGCATTACGGCTGGAATACATCCCAGAGTTATAATCAGCAAAGCGATAAATCGGTTTTTCATAATCCGCAGGGTACATCATCAATCGATGAATCCCGTAATAGAGTCCGCCATACTGGCTATACAGGTCACTACGTAAATCAGCAATACTACCACCTTGACGTTTATATTCCTTGGCATAGCTGATATGAACCTGCATGGAACCTAAAGTTGTAATCGGATTCATTTTTTCGCCAATATTTTGCCCAAACAGTTTAGCTGCACCTGTCAATGCGCTTACATGATAATGCTTAGCCATGAAATCAAAGATTTCACGATAAAGTTCATCTAATTGACGTTCGGTTTTGACCCGGCGCATCTGGCTTAAATAATTGTCTTCTGGGCTTGGATGGTTTTTTAGTACATCCTGGAAATATCCTGCAACTGTTCCACCGATACTTTCACCAAGTTTATCTTTAAATTTTTCTTCCAGCCGTTCCTGAACTTCTTTAACGGCTTTTTCACCAAGTCCAGGAACTACCGGGTCTGCATTAAAGTTAGATTCCTGATCGACAACTGCTACGATTGAACAGATATTCTCTTTAGTTTGTGGAATACCGAGCTGGTCAGTAATGTCATAAATATCTTGTGCCCAGGATTCGCGCTGGCTGACACGACCTGGAATGGCTTTGCGAATATGTTCAACTTCAAGAGTTGGTTCATCATTTGACCACCATGAACCATTGCCACACCCTACAAGGCTAATAGATAAAGCAAGTAGGGATAAGGACTTAAGAGAAAAAGCTTGAGCAAAATATTTGTTCATGGTGTCGTAAATAAATTGAAAAGATGAGTGAACAAGGCAGATGCAGTATACTATGCCCATCAGAAAAGTGATGAATTTATATGTATATTGGTCCCTATCAACTGTCAAATAATTTGATTGTCGCTCCCATGGCAGGTGTCACCGATCGTCCATTTAGAACCTTATGCAAGTACTTCGGTGCGGGTCATGCAGTCAGTGAAATGATGACTTCTGACAAGACCTTGCGCATGAGCAAAAAGAGCTTATATCGGGCAAATTTTGATGGTGAGCTGGCACCAATCTCAGCGCAGATTGCTGGTTCTGATCCGCATGACTTAGCTGAGGCAGCGCGTTATCAGGTTGCAAATGGGGCACAAATTGTTGATATCAATATGGGTTGTCCAGCAAAGAAAGTCTGTAATAAGCTGGCCGGTTCTGCCTTGTTAAAGGATGAAGATCTGGTTGCACGTATTTTAGATGCAGTCGTTGCTGCAGTTGATGTTCCTGTGACTTTAAAAACCCGTTTGGGCTATCTCAACGGTCATGAAAATATCCTACGAGTTGCAAAACGTGCTGAAGAAGCGGGGATTGCAGCGTTAGCATTACATGGTCGTACTCGTGAAGACATGTACCTCAATACGGCACGCTATTCTTTAATCAAGGAGGTGAAAGGGATGTTGAATATTCCCGTGATTGCGAATGGAGATATTGATAGCCCTGAGAAAGCCAAATATGTACTGGACTATACAGGTGCAGATGCCATCATGATTGGCCGTGCTGCACAAGGACGTCCCTGGATTTTTCGTGAAATTGCACATTATTTAGAAACTGGAGAGCATCTTGCTGCGCCAAGTATTGCTGAAGTGAAAGATGTATTATTAGGACATCTATCTGAGCTTTATGAATTTTATGGTGAATATTCAGGTTGCCGTATTTCGCGTAAGCATATTGCCTGGTATACCAAAGGTTTACGTTCCAGCAATGAATTCCGTCAAAATATGTATCAGGTAGAAAACACCGCCGATCAATATAAAGTGGTGGAAAACTATTTTAATGGATTACTGGAACATGGACATATCATGAGCGATGTACAAATAGATCAGGTGAATCTGTTAGAAACTAAATAAAAAGATAGATTTCCTACTTATTTCAAAAGGTACTGTAGTAAATACAGTACCTTTTTTATCTTATAGCTAAAATTTTATATGCTTCCGTTACATTAAAGACTGTAGTGAACATAGCCGCATATTAAGTTCACTGAAACTGGACAGGATATGGACATTGTTTACGTGAAATTGCTCTAAGCTGAATTTCTAGCATGGCAAGATGTTTATTCAATCTTGTTCATTCTCATGATCAAGGGAGATCTATAATGACAAATACCAATCGTCCAGTTACAGACTTTGGCAATAAAACCTCGACTGAATTACCAGAGGAACGTAGTGACGCATTAAATCAAGATGCAACAGATGCCAGTGCTCGACCAGATTTGAATTCACCTCAAAAAGATAATCCTCGTGTGCCAGATATGAATGAAGGCGAGGATAATGTACTTGCTACCAGTGCAGGTACTTTAGGCGGGGCAGCAGTTGGAGCAACTGCCGGTCTGGTAGGTGGTCCTCCAGGGGCGGTAGTAGGCGGTATCATTGGCGGTGTTGTAGGCGGCATTGCAGGGAATGATATTGCTTCACCTGATCATTCGAAACAGACGGATAACTACGAGCATCCAGAAAATCATCCAGAGGCAGATAATTATCAGCATCCGGACATGATTAAGCAGGAAGATGATTACTGGAGAAACGAACATACCAACCGTCCGTATTATACTGAATCACGTACCACCTACAGCGATCTAGACTATGATCGCGACTATCGTGGTGCTTATCGGGTGGGTTATGAAAACCGTCCGCTATATGACCGTCAAACTGACTTTGAACATGCCGAACCTGAACTACGAACCAAATGGGAGCAGGTAAAAGGGGAATCCCGTTTGAATTGGGAAGAAGCGAAATTTGCGATCAAAGATGCTTGGTATCGTATGACTCGTTAAAAGAACGATATAAAAAAACCTCTCTTTGGAGAGGTTTTTTTATGTTCTAAAATTAAATTTTGCTTTATTTTTGTTTCATTTCCAGCACTAACTGGTTAATTAAATCAGAGGCTTCCATCTCACGAATTTGCGCCACATTCGAACCAGCCCAAAACGCGCCATAACCCTGATCACCATGTTTGGACGCTGCTGCATGTAACTGCTTGGCCAAATCATAAGTATATGGATAGGCAGGTACATCCAGACGATCAGGAGTGTCGATGTCTATATGCCAGTGATTAATGATGCCACGCGCTGGACGGCCGGAAATGCTGGCACTAACTTGAGTCAGCGGCTTGGACAGTAGCGCTTTACGATAGGCGTCATTGGCATTGGAAGATTTACACTGAACAAATGCCGTGCCTAATTGTACTGCTTCAGCGCCAAAGTCCATCATCTGACGTGCTTGTTCACCATTCATGATTCCGCCTGCAGCAACCACCGGCAATGAAAAATGCTGTTTTATTAACTTGACCAGATTAGAGGTTTTGACTGAGGCATCAAACTTGGTGCTAAAGATACCCCGGTGACCTCCAGCCTCAATGCCTTGAGCAATGATGATATCAATCCCTGCCTCTTGAATGGCTTTGGCCTCAGCAAAATTGGTGGCAGATACCATCGTCAGAATACCGGCATCTTTTAGAGCCTGAACCTGATGCGGAAGAGGAATGCCAAAATGAAAGCTGACCGCACATGGTCTGGTTTCCAGAACCAGATTCAAGAAATCATCATTGTCTTTAAAACTTGGGTAAATACAGTGTAATTGAGTGGGTGGATTAATTCCGTATTCAGCAAATTTATCTTTAAACTGGTCAATCCAGGCTTGAGCTACGTTTTCATCAAGAGGCTGGCTGTCATGACAGAAAAAGTTAACCTGAAATGGGCAGTCTGTAAGTTCCTGAGTTTTTAAAATCTGCTGGCGCGCAGATTCTACGCTGCTGGCTCCCAAGCCTAGCGAACCCAGACCACCTTGATTTGAAACTTCCGCTGCCAGTTCAGGTGTCGAAAGGCCTGCCATAGGGGCCAAAAAAATAGGATGTTTTATTCCAAGTTTTTCTAATAAAGACATAGATTTGCTCCCTGTTACTCTATCTACTTTGCCTATAGCCGCAGAATTAAGCAAATCATATTGGTTATTTTATTTTGAAATAATGCTGTATGGATAACGGTTCATTTACATTTCTTACGACATGAGATGTCGTCACAAAGACAGCAAAGCTATAGTGCAGAACAGGGAAAATTTATAATAGGTTTTTAGCCAACAACTTGCTGAAATCATGTCTGATCGTATCCGAGAAAAACTACAAATTTTAGCTGATGCCGCCAAATATGATGTGTCCTGTTCATCGAGTGGCAGCAACCGCAAAAATAAAGACAAAGGCTTGGGCAATACCGGAAATGGGATCTGTCATAGCTATACCGAAGATGGTCGCTGTGTCTCATTACTGAAAATACTGTTTTCCAATGTCTGCATTTTTGACTGTGCTTATTGTGTCTCTCGTCGTTCCAATGACGTAAAACGTGCTGCATTTACCGTGCAGGAAGTGGTCGATCTGACCATGAATTTTTATCGCCGTAATTATATTGAAGGGCTGTTTCTCAGTTCGGGAATTTTTAAATCAGCAGATTACACCATGGAGCGGATGTTGCAGGTGGTGAAAAAGTTGCGTCTTGAAGAAAATTTTAATGGTTATATTCATCTCAAAACCATTCCTGGAGCATCACAGGAGATTATTACTGAAGCAGGTTTATATGTCGACCGGATGAGTATCAATCTGGAAATGCCGACCGAAGCAGGCTTGCAAAAGTTTGCCCCAGAGAAAACCCATACAGAAGTACAAAAAGATCTGGGAATTGTGCGGGACCGTTTAATCCAGTTGAAAGATGAACGTAAGATCATCAAATCCGTTCCTAAATTTGTTCCTGCAGGGCAGACCACGCAAATGGTGGTTGGTGCGCATAGTGAGACGGACAAAGATATTATTTTGATGGCTGATCGGCACTACAAGGAGTTTAAGCTGAAACGTGTGTATTTTTCTGGCTATATTCCGATTAATCCCGAAGAAAAAGCCTTACCCGCAATTGGCTCAGCACCACCCTTATTAAGAGAAAATCGTCTATATCAGTCTGACTGGCTGATGCGTTTTTATGGATTTTCAGCAGATGAAATTGTAGATGACCAGCATCCAAATCTGGATCTGGATATTGACCCAAAGCTGAGCTGGGCTTTACGTCATCCTGAGGCCTTCCCGGTTGATATTAACCGAGCCGACTACAAAATGATTTTACGCGTGCCGGGCATTGGAGTACGTTCTGCCAAAAAGATTGTACAGGCACGCCGTTTTGGTCAGATTCATATTGACCAACTGAAAAGGATGGGCGTGGCGTATAACCGGGCACAGCATTTTATCCGCTGTGCAGATACACCAAAATTTAAAAAGGAGCAGCAATCCCAGCAGATTCGCCAGCAGATTTTACAAGCTGGTCAATCCAAATATCAGCAACAATTGTCACCTCAACTGGGATTCGGTTTTTAATGGCACACTACTGTTTTGATGGCACCATGACCGGTTTATTAAGCTGTGTTTTTCGGGCTTTTGAATTTAAAGAATTTGATGTCAAAGTGACTGCCAATCCGCAGGCACAAAATGGCTTATTCGATGATTTTATTCATGTGGCCTCGAATGAAAGTCAGGGACAGCGGGTCTGGCAAGGCCTAAAACAGAAAGTATCATCCAGCAGTTTAAAAGCCTTTTATTATGCTTTTCTTTCTGAAAAAGAACAGGCATTTCAGAATCTATTTGATTTTGCAGTTTATGTGTTTCAAAACCAACGGCCGGTTGATAAAGATTATGGCCATCATGCAGTCATCGGAATGTCACAATGGTGCAAACAGGTCGGGCGTGAAAAGCATCGTATGGAAGCTTTTGTCCGCTTCAAAAAAGCCAAAGATGGATTGTTCCTCAGTCTGGTCAAACCGGATTTTAATGTACTGCCGATTATTTCCCGGCATTTTAAGGAACGTTACCAAGACCAGCGTTGGCTAATTTATGATGAGCAGCGCCAGTACGGTATCTATTACGATTTAGATGATGTACATCAGATAGAAATGAATGCAGAAATAGTTGATCCACAAATCCGGATTGGACATAGTCAGTCTTTTAGCATTGAACTGGATGATGAAGAAGTACTCTATGATCAGCTTTGGAAAGATTATTTTAAAAGCGTGAATATTCAGGCACGACAAAATATGAAACTGCATATCCAGTATGTACCTAAGCGCTACTGGCGTTATATGAATGAGAAAGTACTTTAAATAAAATCTTTACCCAAGTTTAAGGCATAATGACAGCTAATATTTAGATCGAGTGTATAGATATGAAGGTATGGCTGGCATCATTAGCTATGGTAACTGGATTGGCTGCGTGTTCAGCAGAGCAACAGAAAGTAGCAGTAGATCCGGGTAAATATCAGGTTAAAAGTGCACAGGAATTACAGCAACGTTTTGATGATCTAAACAGTAAGTTGGCACAGGACTTTCAGCAATTTAAAAAAGTAGAAAGCATTGCCTTTTCTCATCAATTGCCTCTGGATGTGAATAACCTGCAAACTTTAAACCAGCATCCTGTCAGCCGGACTGCTCTAAAATCCAGTAAAGTAGCCTACTGCGACATGATGAATGGCTATTTTGCCGAAATGTTTCGCTTGGGGCATTATAATCTGAATCTGGTCGACAAGATCCAGTTACCTAAAGCCGAGAATGAAGACCTGAAATCCAATTTTGCATCTAGCGATCAGTTCTATACTTTTATTCTGGATCGTTATACCACTTATCGCCAGGTTCAACAGACCATGAATTATGGCTGTAACTTAAAAGCTGCGTTATAAGTATGTCTTGTCCTGAAATAGATTGACAGTATTCTACTTCAAACCGAGTTAAGCAATTAGCTCGGTTTTAGTTTGCTCATACGTCTGATTCGGGGTGTTCATATTTAAACTTAAATGTGGTCTATAGCAATTATAAATCATGATAGATTCCGCAATTAAGTGATCTAACTCTTTCATGGTTTGACATCGTGTAATTAAAAACTCCTGCTTTAATATTCCATTAATCCGCTCTGCTAATGCATTCTGGTAACAGTCTCCTCCATCTGTCATAGAAGGACATACCCCATAATGGCGTAATGCCGATTGATATAGTTCAGAGCAATACTGAGAGCCTCTGTCTGAATGATGAATCATCCTTGTCGCTCGATCCGTCACATGCTGCATCGCCATATGTAGAGCCTGCACAACATTCTCCGCACGCATATCATTCGATAACTTATAACCTTTAATCTGACGGGTATAAGCATCTGTCACTAAGGATAAATAATGTACGCCTTCAGCACTCTCAACATAAGTAATATCACTAACAAAGACTTCGTTGGCTTGCACTGCTGAATAATCCTTTAATAAATTTGGATGCTTCTTCATCCAATGCTTGCTATCCGTAGTTTTTGTATAGCGACGCTTGGGGCGAATCAATAAATTATGCTCTTTCAATATTTTAAATAACTGATCCCGTCCACACTTTAAACCACGCTGCAACAATTTGCCTTTAATAAGCCAATACAGCTTACGTGTTCCGATACTTGGCATGAGACAACGATATTCCATAACCAACTCAAGTATTTGTTCAGTTGCTTGTGCAGCCATTTGAGCACGTTTTTCTGCTTGATAATAAGCTTGTCGGGTGATTCCCAACCACTGACAATAACGTGAAACGCTTAGTCTTCTTTGGCTTTGCCAATCTTTGAAACGTGCTCGGTATACTTTTTTCCAAGATCAGTCCCACATTCTTTATCAATGTGATAAATCACATCCTGAATAAATTCAGTTTTAAGCTTTTCTGCGGCTAACTGCTTTTCTAATTGGCGGATTCGTTGTTGGGGGGTTAATTGGCGTTTAGAAGAAGTCGGCATATTCGAAGTCCAGTCCTGTTGTCCGTGCTTGCGTAACCATACCAGCACAGTTGATCTTCCTTGAATACCATATTTTGCCTGAGCTTGTTTATAAGTAATTTGCCCTTTTTCTACTTCATGTACAACCATCATTTTAAAGGCGAAGCTATAATCACGTTGTGTGCGTTTAACTCGTTGTTCTTGTGCATGTTCCATAAAATAAGTCTCTTAAGGTGTAAACTTATTTCAGGACGGGACAGTATGAAGCTATAAAAAAGCCCATCACAAAGATGGGCTTTTTATTTAGCAACCAGTTAATTTTTCTGGTTGAGGTTTCTCACCGGGGAAGAAAATTGGACGAAGTTTTACACCTAGACCATTTCCGAGAAATGCGAAGACCAGCCATAACCAGCCATGTACGCTGCCCGAAGCAATACCACTAAAATAGGCACCGATATTACAGCCATAAGCCAGACGAGCGCCATAGCCGAGCATCAAGCCGCCAATAACCGCAGCAACCAATGAACGTTTTGGAATATTGAAGTTCGGAGCAAATTTACCTGCCAGACTGGCAGCCAATAATGCACCAAGCATGATGCCAAAGTTCATCATGGATGTAATATCGAACCAGAGTGATTCAGATAAGGCTTTGGCATTTGCTGGTTGCTGCCAATACGCCCAAGAGGCTACATCAATTCCAACAAAACTTGCAGATTTCGCGGCCCAGACAGCAAGGGCAGAAGTGACACCCCATGGACGACCAGCCAGCGCCAAAGTAGCAAAGTTAAGCAGGGTTAAAATGATTCCGCCCCAGATTAATGGCCATGGACCACGCAAAAAGCGTTTCCAGCCCTGATGCTGGCTTTGAGCTTCAATTTCCAAGTTGCCATGACGTTTCTTTTCAAAAAATACAGTTGCAGCAGCAATAACAGCAAAAACGACAAAGCTCAAAACAAGTGCAGGAATGACACCAAAACTTTCTACAATGGAGATAGGTGCGAAATGAGGTAGGTTAAACCACCAGTCAATATGCGAAGTCGCAATCAGTGAGCCGGCACAGAAGAAAAACAGGGTGACCAGCATACGAGCACTACCACCACCCACAGTATAAAGTGTACCTGATGCACAACCGCCACCGAGCTGCATGCCAATCCCGAAAATAAATGCACCGATCACCACAGACAGTGAAACCGGACTGACAAAGCCTTGAACTGGATTACCAAACAGTTCACCTGCGCCTAAAGCAGGAAAAAATAGCAAGACAGCAAGACCTAACATGATCATTTGGGCACGTAAGCCACGACCACGACGTTCTTTAATAAAAACGCGCCAGCTGGAGGTAAAACCAAACGATGCATGATACAAGGTCATACCCAATGCACCACCCACCAGAAATAATAGAGCTTGGTTCAGACCTACGATGTGATAAGCACCGACAGTTCCTAATACAAGTAAAATAAAAGCCACCCAGACCGAGAGATTCGATCGCTGGGAAGACGCAGCAATAACAGACATGGGAGATCAAGCTTTAAAAATAAAGTCGCGTATATTACGCAATTTCTCACTAAAATGGGCTGATCTAGGGCTACTAAGAGTCAATTAAACATCCTGATAACTGATAATAATTATGACTTTAAGTGATATAAGGTCGTGATTATTTCAGAAGATATCATTTTATTTAGAACAATCACCCGTCTAATAGTGAAACGTATAAAAAGTTTAAAAGCCTGCAAAGCAGGCTTTTAAAGATTGAAAGCTTTAAAAATTAATTTTCAGCTTTCTCACGTACTTTGCCTGCACCTTCTTCAATAGCACCGGCAGTTGCAGCAGTCGCGTTTTTAGCGGCTTCAGCAGTGGCATCGGCTGCTCGAGAAGTCGCAGCGGCGGCTTCATCAGCGGCACGGGAAGCATTTGCAGCCGCATTATCCATGGCTTGATCAGTTTCTTGAGAAGCCTCATGAGTGGCATCTTCTATATCATGGCCTGCTTGATCAGCAGCATTTTCTAAATGTTCGCCAGTTGTCGCACCTGTTTCAGGATTTTCTTTCTTATTACAACCCACTAAAGCAACGGTTGCAGCTAAACCCAAAGCAACAAGTAATTTATTCATCGTGTCATATCCTTTGTAGTTGTAAGGTCGAAAACAGTCTAGCGAGTATTTATTTGAATTTATGCTAATAATTAGATCAGAATTTGTTCGCTAAATGTAATTTTTATAAAGACTTATACAATTTCTGCTAAATATCAATCGTCTGATTATTTGAATGTATTTTCTTACAAACCTTGTGTGGATTGCTTCTCATTGCTTATAAAGAATGAATAGACTCGCTTTCGTATGCAGTTTTAGATGTAACAAAACACAACTATTTCATCATCAATTTTTATCAAGCTAAAAGTAGAAACCATAAAAAAAAGCCCGCATAAAGCGAGCTTTTTTAAAATATGAAAAATTATAGACCAGCAGATGCCTTAAGTGCTTCGACTTTGTCAGTTTTTTCCCAAGTAAATGCAGTATCTGAACCTTCACGACCAAAGTGACCATAAGCAGCAGTCTGTTTATACATCGGTTGAATCAGGTTCAACATACGGGTAATACCGTATGGACGCAGGTCAAAGTGCTCACGTACCAATTGCACGATCAATTCATCAGACACTTTGCCTGTATTGAAGGTATTGATTGAAATTGAAGTAGGCTCGGCTACACCAATCGCATAAGACACCTGAATTTCACATTTGTCTGCAAGACCCGCAGCGACAATGTTTTTCGCAACATAACGGCCTGCATAAGCAGCAGAACGGTCAACTTTCGATGGATCTTTACCAGAGAATGCACCGCCACCGTGACGTGCCATACCACCGTAAGTGTCTACAATGATTTTACGGCCAGTCAGACCACAGTCACCTACAGGACCACCGATCACAAACATCCCGGTCGGGTTGATGTGGAATTTGGTATCTGCATGGAACATGTCGGCAGGAATGATTTTTTTCACGATTTCTTCAATCACAGCTTCTTTTAAATGAGCTTGTGAAATTTCAGGATCGTGTTGAGTCGAAAGCACAACAGCATCTAGACGAACAGGTACGCCATTTTCATAAGCGAAAGTCACCTGGCTTTTTGCGTCTGGACGTAACCAAGGCAATGTACCGTTACGGCGTAATTCAGCCTGTTTTTCCATTAAGCGGTGCGCATAAGAAATTGGCGCAGGCATAAGTACATCAGTTTCACGGCTGGCATAACCAAACATCAAGCCTTGGTCGCCGGCACCTTGATCTTCCGGTTTCTGACGGTCTACACCCTGAGCAATTTCAGGAGACTGTTTACCGATCATGTTGATGATCGCACAAGTCGAACCATCAAAGCCAAGGTCAGAATGATGATAACCAATACTGTTAACGGTATGGCGGACAACCGCTTCAAAATCGATGTTCGCAGTTGTTGTGATTTCACCGGCAAGTACAACCGCACCTGTTTTTACAAGCGTTTCACAAGCAACCCGTGCATATGGGTCTTCTTTTAAGATTGCATCCAAGATAGCATCACTGATTTGGTCAGCCATTTTATCTGGATGGCCTTCGCTTACAGATTCCGAAGTAAATACAGCGTACTCGCGCATAGTCCTATCACAGTTAAATTTAAAGACCCGATATGTTACATCGACTTGTGCTCTAGGACTAGCGCAACTCGACAAAATTGCACGAAATTGTTTCAAATTATTGTGCTTTTATTTGATTATTGGAATTAAAAAAACTGATATGCCTAACTAAACAGCAGGGTGGATTCATTTAATAAACTTAATAAATAATCTGTGAATTGATAAGAGACGCTTATTAAGCAGTGATATTTCTAAACAAATTTGCATAACTAAGTACTAAGAAAAATATAAAAATTAAATGCCTCAAATATCAAGGAAAGTGATCATTCTATTAATAAATTAAGGTGGGTGTATTGACCACACGACAGACAGCCTTGCTGCAAATAGTACGACTCTGCATAGTAGCTTCAAGTCTTCAGAAACCGCCTGTCAGGAAGTGGCGAAATCTTTTGGTATGGATTTGTTTAAAAGACTGTACGGAGATGGAAAAGCATGTATCAAAAGGCGTTTACCTTGATTGAAGTCATGATTGTACTCACGATTATTGCCATTCTGGCGACAGTAGCAGGCATGAGTTATCACAGTTATGTAGTGCGAAGCCAACTAGCAGAGGTTTTTAAGCAGGCAGGTAGCTATCGAACTCAATTTATTGCCTCTGATGGACATTGTGATGCAGGCCGTCAAATTGGCAGCGGAACCCAATATATTGAAAAAGTCGTGATCAATGCCGCTTGTCGGATTGAATTTAAGCTACGGCAGGATGGGATAGATACGGCTATCCGTGGGAAATCCATCGCTTTTGATGTCTATAGCGGCAGTTGTTCGTCGAGCGATATCAGTCAGCGTTATTTACCTAAAGATTGCCGAGGACAATAATTTTCGTGGTATCGATTAGCCTGATTGAACTTCAACCTTTATCTTTTCATGTCTGATGATCTTGGGCAGACATTAGATATTCACATATGCATTTTTATGGACTGGAAAAGATCACTTATTTAAGTCTGGATCTTCTGTTTTGACTCCTATCTGGATGTATCTTGGAGAGGAATTCAACATATTGTGAAAGTTTAATTTATAAAAAATAGTTAAGAATAATCCCAGATTTATCATCTTATTAGAATCTAACTTAGACTCTAGTCAATCAATGCACCTTAAAAGTGCAGAATATTTATCCGATAGGTAAATACAAGATCAATAAATTGATAAATATTGTAGGCTAGTCTTTACCCCTCGCTGTTTTTTTAAGACAATAGACGGCAGTTTTGAAAGTCTTTTCATCATTTCCTATTTCTTCTGAATTTATTTGGACGCTGATTTATGACAACCCCGCTTAATGAACGTCGTATTGCAAACGCAATTCGTGTATTGGCAATGGATGCTGTGCAAAAAGCAAACTCAGGACATCCAGGTGCTCCAATGGGGATGGCAGATATCGCTGATGTGGTTTGGCGTGAATTCTTAAACCATAACCCAACAAATCCGAATTGGGCTAACCGTGACCGTTTCGTATTGTCGAATGGCCATGGCTCTATGCTTCAATACGCACTTCTTCATTTAACGGGCTATGATCTTTCAATTGAAGATCTTAAAGCATTCCGTCAACTTCATTCTAAAACCCCAGGTCACCCAGAATTGGGCTATGCACCGGGTATTGAAACAACCACTGGTCCTTTAGGCCAAGGTATCGCAAATGCTGTTGGTTTCGCACTGGCTGAAAAAACTTTAGCAGCGCAATTCAACAAAGACGATATTAAAGTTGTAGATCACTACACTTACTGCTTCCTGGGCGATGGCTGCTTGATGGAAGGTGTTTCTCACGAAGCATGTTCTTTGGCAGGTACTTTAGGTCTAGGCAAGCTGATTGCTTACTATGACGACAACGGCATTTCGATTGACGGTGAAGTTGAAGGCTGGTTCTCTGACGATACAGAACAACGCTTCAAGTCTTATGGCTGGCAAGTGATCAAAGTTGACGGTCATGATGCTGATGCCATCCGTCAAGCGACTGTTGAAGCAAAAGCTGAAGCGAACAAACCAACCATCATCATGTGTAAAACAGTGATTGGTTTAGGTTCACCAAACAAACAGGGTAAAGAAGACTGTCACGGTGCACCTTTGGGTAATGACGAAATCGTATTGACTCGTGAAGCGCTTGGCTGGTCAGACGAAGCATTTGTCATTCCTGAGGATGTATACGCAGCTTGGGATGCCAAAGAAAAAGGTTCACAAGCTGAAGCAGCATGGAACGAAACTTTTGCCGCTTATGCAGCAAAATATCCAACAGAAGCAGCAGAATTAAAACGTCGTCTTTCTGGTGATCTTCCAGCTGACTTCGTTGCAAAAGCAGATGCTTACATCGCTGAAGTAAATGCGAAAGAAGAAACCATTGCAACACGTAAAGCGAGCCAAAACACGTTACAAGCACTTGTACCTTCATTACCAGAAGTACTAGGTGGTTCTGCTGACCTTGCAGGTTCTAACCTGACACTTTGGAAAGGTGCACAAGGCGTACAGGACAATCCAGCAGGTAACTATGTTCATTACGGCGTACGTGAATTTGGTATGACTGCGATTGCCAATGGTGTAGCATTGCATGGCGGTTTCATTCCTTATGTAGCAACATTCCTGATGTTTATGGAATATGCACGTAATGCAGTACGTATGTCTGCGCTGATGAAACAACGTGTGATTCATGTCTACACTCACGATTCAATCGGTCTGGGTGAAGATGGTCCTACACACCAGCCAATCGAACAAATCGCATCTTTACGTGGTACACCAAACCTGAATACATGGCGTCCATGTGACACCGTTGAAGCAGCGATTTCCTGGAAATCTGCTTTGATGCGTTCAGAAGGTCCAACAGCGTTGATCTTCTCTCGTCAAAACCTGCCATTCCAGACTCGTACTCAAGCACAAATTGAGAATGTAGCGAAAGGTGGTTATGTTCTGGCTGAAGAAAAAGGCGAATTGAAAGCGATTATCATTGCGACTGGTTCTGAAGTTTCTCTTGCAATGGAAGCTTATGCACAGCTTGAAGGTGTACGTGTCGTATCTATGCCATGTGCTGAAGAATTCATGAAGCAAGATGCTGCTTACCGTGAATCAGTTCTTCCTGCAGCGATTCGTGCACGTGTAGCGGTTGAAGCTGCACATGTAGATTACTGGTGGAAATTTGTAGGTCTTGATGGTCGTGTGATCGGTATGACCACTTACGGTGAATCTGCACCTGCTAAAGACCTGTTCAAACACTTCGGTATTACAACTGAAGCTGTTGTAGCAGCTGTAAAAGAGATTACTGCTTAATCAACTGATTAAGTCGGTTTTTAAGGGCGCCCCAGTTTTGGGGCGTCTTTTGTTTTTTCGCTTTCTAGCCTTGTTTTCATGTGGCAACCGCTAAAAAGTGTTCTCCCATAATTGAAATGAAAGAGTGAGATAAACATGAGCTTGTATGAACAAATTAATGATGAAATTACTTTAATGGATGCAGGCGAGCAGAAATGGATCGGGCAGGATCTCCCCCTTGAAGCAATGGTTGCGGTTGAGCTATTACTTCAGGAAATGGCTGAAGAAAAAATCATTAAAGTACGTCGCAAGAACCATGAAAAGCATTCTGGTTTGAAACAGGTGGATCGTATTCTGGTTGAAAAACTTTAAATATAAAGCGTGAAAAGTCCCTAATTGGGGCTTTTTTTATGTCGGATGATTTCCATCTGACAGGTTGCTTATGAGCGCCAGATGAGATAAAGCTAAGTTTAGGTTGCTATAAAAATTCCGCGACCACTATCGAAACGACTTAAATTAAAGAAATAAGCCAAAGAAGCAGTTAAACATGAATATACAGCCCCAGATCCAGATCAAATCTCTAGAGCAAATATCACAGTCAGAATGGCTATCTTTATGGCAAGACTATCAACGCTTTTATCAAACGCAAATTTCGGATGAGGTAAGTAAAAATACCTGGGATAAATTAACCAATTATGAATTAGATTCAATGCACGGTTTTGCGGCCTTGATTGATGAAAAGGTCGTTGGGATTGTGCATGTCATCGAACATAACAGTAGCTGGACAGTAAGGCCATATACTTATTTGCAGGATCTATTTACCCATCCGGACTATCGCGGACGGGGCGTGGCGCGAAAGTTGATTCAGCATGTCTATCAGGTAGCGCAGCAGCGTAATTGCGACCGGGTTTACTGGCTGACTCAGGAATCAAATCATCAGGCGCAAGCGTTGTATAACAAAGTCACCAAGAAAACTGGATTTATTCAGTACCGTATGGATTAAAGCTCAAAAATTAAAAAAATAACTTACAATTTTATCGTTTCATTGCTGCAACAAAACGTTTTATCTTTAAGGCTGTAAACGGTTCCAGATTCTATACACTTAATAACATCCAAAACGTGAGATAAAAACATGAATTTAAAAACATTAGCATTAGGCTTGGCGGTCGCATCTGTAGCAACATTTTCTATGGCAAAACCAGTGGCTTATACGATTGACCCGACTCATTCAGCAACGGTTTTCTCTTGGAGCCACTTTGGTTTCTCTACACCATCTGCAAACTTCAGTGATATCCAGGGTATGATTAATGTTGATAATGAAAAACCTGCGAATTCTTCGGTCAATGTGAATATCCCGGTTGCAAGCATTAATACGAATGTGAAAGCGCTGGATGACCATATTAAGACAGCAGAATTTTTTGATGCTGCCAAATATCCGAATATCACTTTTAAAAGTACTAAAGTTCAGGCTTTAGGCAAAAACAAATACAAAATCACCGGTAACTTAACCGTGAAAGATGTCACTAAACCTGTGGTACTGGATGCAGTTTTAAATAAACAAGGCATACATCCAATGACCAAATTACAAACGATTGGTTTTAATGCAACCACTTCATTTAACCGTTCAGCCTTTGGGGTAGGCGGCTATGTTCCAAATGTGGGCGATAAAATTACAGTGAACATTACTACCGAGGCTTCTGTACCTGCTCCGAAAAAGTAAAAATGACAAATTAAAAAAGCACCCAATAGGGTGCTTTTTTATTACGGTTATTTAAGTTGCAGGTTTTCTAAATAATGCATCAATACCGAACTGGCTGCCTGTTCAAGCGCGGGTGCATAGCTTTGATGATCCGCCCGCAAGGTGGGGATATTGATTTGGGCTTTGCGTAACTCACAGGTATGTCCAATCAGCCATTTCTCTAAACTTTCACTGGCTACTTCAGTATGGAATTGTAGTGCTAGAATATTCTGTCCTACCCGAAAGGCCTGATTTGGATAAAGATCAGAGCTGGCCAGCAATTCAGCCTGTTCAGGCAGATCAAAAGTATCGCCGTGCCAATGTAGCACTTCAATATTTTCCAAGGCTTGTAGTGGATTATTCTCAGCAACTGGAAGAGTAAGCTTAGACCAGCCAATTTCTTTGCTATGTCCTGCATAGACTTTAGCACCGAGTGCATGAGCAATGAGTTGAGCACCCAGACAAATACCTAAAGTGGGTAAATTCTTCTCTAAACGCACTTTAAGTAAGTCTATTTCTTGTTGTAAGAAAGGGTAGTCCACCGTTTCATAGACACCAATTGGACCCCCTAAAATAATTGTCAGACCTTTATATTCATACGCCTTTCGTAGGTCATCAATTCCGGCTTCAAAATAGCGAACACGTAATCCTAGCTGATAAAACACATCTTCCCAGGCACCTAGGTCTTCAAAAGCCAGATGTTGAATGGCATATACGGTATCAGGGAAGTGGTCAAGGTTCAGCATAGCAGTCAGGTCTAAATGGAAAATATTTATTTAACGTTATTCTGCAAAAAATTTGAAGTCTTTTTAATCCGGTGATTTAGCCTTAGGTAGGTGATTCATCCGAATCGGCAAGCCTATGTAAGACTATAACTCCGCTTTGTATCAATATGCAGCGATATTTTCCTTTTCTATAAAAAAGGCGTTAGAGTAGAAAGCAGTGGATAATCATAAGAGGCAGGATAAAAAATGCACAATATCTGCTTATATGTCGATAAAAAACGTATCAGTCCTTATGCCATGTCGGTTTATGTGGCTTTAAAAGAGAAAGGACTCAACTTTCAGGAAAAAATGATCGATCTGAATCTGCTGGAACAGCAATCTTTGGCTTATCGTAAAATTTGTCCGAGTGGCAAAGTCCCTTGTTTGATCATTGATGATTTTCATTTATTTGAATCTTGGGCAATTACTGAATACCTGGAAGATGTTTTTCCGGCACCGGATTATCCTGCTTCATATCCTGCAGAGATGAAAGCCAGAGCAAAATGCCGCGCCGTTCAGGCTTTGATGAAAACTGATTTTTCCTCTATCCGGCAGGATATGCCTTCAACTTCGATCTTTGTTCCACCTAAAAGGCCTTTAATCGCATCGGCTGAAACCATGCAGGATATTCAGCGCTTACTGGCAATCACAGAAACTTTACTTGAAGAGCTATGGCTCACCGAACAATGGTCAATTGCAGACTTTGATCTAGCCTTTATGCTGCATCGTCTGCTTAGTCACGATGTTGAGCTTCCCGAAAAGATTCAGGCTTATATCCAGCGTAATTTTCAGCGATCTTCAGTGCAGTCCTGGATTTTGGAAAATGAAAAACTGCGTACTCATGCTGAGTTTTGATTCTATATCGGGTAGAGAGGTAAATTTAATAATTTAAGTACTAAGTTTGCTTAATGAATAGACATGGATATTTTAAAAGAGAGACACGTTATACAAAAAATTGCTTAAATATCAGCAGCGCAGGCGTAGTATAGCAAGTATAGGTAATAAGAAGTAGCTAAAACTTAGAATCAGATTCAAATGAAAAGGAGTATACGGTGGGTGGATCACATCATCATGATCATAGTCATGTAGAAGTTAGTGCGAAGAATGCTAAAAAACTGTCCATCGCCTTAGCTCTGACGACAGCCTTTTTAATTGTAGAAGTTATTGCTGGTTTTATGACTCAGAGTCTGGCCTTGCTTTCTGATGCAGCGCATATGTTTACCGATGCCGCTGCATTGGCGATTGCACTGGCTGCGATTAAGATCGGACAAAAACCCGCAGATGATAAACGTACCTTTGGCTACCAGCGATTTGAAATTCTGGCAGCTTTATTTAATGCGATTATGCTATTTCTGGTAGCGGTGTATATCCTGTTTGAAGCTTACCAGCGCCTGAGCCATGCTCCTGAAATTGAAAGTCTGGGCATGTTAATTGTCGCTATACTCGGACTAGTCATTAACCTGATCTCCATGAAAATTCTGGTTTCTAGCAGTCAGGAAAGCTTGAATATTAAAGGAGCTTATCTGGAAGTACTGAGTGATGCACTAGGTTCGGTGGGTGTCATTATTGGCGCAATCATCATCTATTTCAGTGGCTGGATGTGGATCGACACCGTGATTGCGGTCATGATCGGATTCTGGGTCATTCCACGGACATGGATTTTGTTGAAACAGAGCATCAATATTCTGCTAGAAGGGGTTCCTGATGAAATCGATATTGAAAAACTGCGCCATGACCTACTGGCGCTAGACGGTGTTGAAGATATTCATCAGCTAAAAGTCTGGGCGATTACTTCCAAGAAGGTGATGTTGACGGTGCATTTAGTTGCGCCAGACGTTGACTATAAAAAGTTGCATCAGGAGGCGTTTGAGATGTTGCATCATGAACATCACATCACCGAGATGACATTGCAAATTGAAGCAGAAGATTGTCCCCCAGAACAGCATCGGAAATCGGACCATTTACATGAACAGCATGAGCATGAGGAAAGCCATCAACATTAAGTGTGAGAAATTTTGCCATCACACTTAATGTATTTTTAAACTTCGATCTTTTAATTTTAGTCTTTCAATAATGACACAATTACATCTTTATAACTCGGTGGTGCTTTCACATAATCGCGCTCTCGCAACATCTGATGCATTTTGGGCAGATTTTGATGTGGAACAGAGGCCATTAAATGATGTTCAATATGATAATTTACATGAATCGGTGCAACGAAAGCACGCGCTAGCCAGCCTGCACGGGTGGTACGGGTATTAGTCAGTGCAGAATGACTGGTTTCCAGACCGGCATGCTCAGCCATTGCCCGGATACGGATAAACAGTGGGAAAGGGGTGATATAAGCTAGGGGCCATAATAAATAAAGTTTCGGATGACCGCTGGCCCAAAGTGCAGAAAATAGGGCAGCATTGGAAATCAGCATGCCCGAGCTATTTTTTAACAGATTCTTTGCCAGTTCCAAGTTACTGCGATTACCCCGAGGAATTGGTTTCGGATCATTGGAAACACTCCATTCCAGAAGTTCTAAATCCATTAAGACACGACCAGTCAGAAATTTCAGGCCGGATTGACCATTTAGATCTCTAAAGAATTTTCTGAATAATGATTGTTTAGTAATTGGAAAGTTTTTGACCAGACCTAAATCTGGATCATCAGGTTGAGAGGTGCGGGCATGATGTTTCAAATGATAAGGACGATATTTACCGACCTCATTCCAGATCGGACGGGCGCATAGCCAGTCAGTGAAGTGTGTGTTTAGCCACTTGGTTTTAAACAAACTATGGTGTGAGGCGTCGTGCATCAAAATGGCCATAGCGAGTTGGCGACCTGCCAGAATGGCTAATGCCAAGGCACACATCAATATTTTTCCCCAGACTGGTAAATATTTCCAGCTATAAGCGACTGTGCCAAAGGTCAAAATAATCACAGCCCAAGTTGAACCCACTGCCAGAGCACCCTGTAAATCGGATGGGTTAGTCAGCTCTCTAATTTCTTCACGGCTAAATAGCTCTGTGACGCTCACTTTACTGTTCATTATTCTGCCTTGATATAATTCTTGTATTTCTTATCACTATATTTGAATTAAAATATTACAGTCAATTTATTTTTGTGAGTATGTGGGAAATAAATTATACACCTTGTTGTTGAAAATATTGCTGCCATAACTGCTGGCCTTGCTCCTCCATACGCCGTACAGCCAGTTCAAACTTTTGTCGGGCTGGAGCATCTAGCCATTCTTCAGGCAATAGCGGATCTGCACGCAGACTAAATACAGCAGATTTTGCCAGATAAAAGGCGGTTTTAGCTGATTCAGCCAAGGATAACTGTTGGTGGTTTTCAAACCATTGTTCAATTTCCTGGCTGATATTCAAATAAGTTTGATGCAGGCCATGAATATCCCAAAGTGCAGATACATGGGTGTGCTGATCGATCTCGCTGACCTGAAAAAATCGTGCGCCTTGATCCAGACCAAACTTGACGGCTGCTGATTTAAGCTCGTTCAAACCAAGTTGCAAATTGTCCGGGCGGATAAACACGTTCTGTTCCAGTTCCTGAAATCCATAATAACGCAGGGCTTTTTCCCGTTTAGATAAGGCCGTACGATCTACTCGCCCCAAAGCACCGGTATAAACCAGAATGTACTTACCATCCCAAGCCGTAGCGGTCTGCATATTGGGATGTTTGTTCAGGCTAATAAAAGAAGTATCAAATTTTTTTTCAACTAACTGATAAATGCCGCGTTCTACTGACTGAATGATCTGATCCTGATTGAGTCGTGCGACTGCAACCCGCAAGCTGTTGTCAGAGATTCCTAATAAATCTGCTGCACATAACATCTGTTTGATGCTAACAGTAGAGTTATGTGAGGCATAGAGCAGGTCTAGCACCAGATGTCGGGCATTCAGTTTATAAGTCATGAAACTAGATCGTGATTAGAAAATGAGAAATTGGAAACTTTTTGTACAATAGCATTTTGAATATGAAGAACCAAAGAGAAATACGACTAAAGTGTTTGTATATTCAGGCAATTAATTTTAATTAAAGACAACGTATATGGATAAAAATGACTAGATAAGGTGTTGGTTTTCTACTGAGGCACACTATTTCACAGTCAATAAGTTGGTCTAAGCAGCAAGTCAACGAAAAAGACATGAATCTGTTTTTTTTCTCTTTATTCTTGATTATTTTTAATCCCAGCTCCCTAGGGAACTGGGATTACCTAAAAAATTAAAGTGAAGTGTTAGTTATAACTGCTTCAAAATTGGGTATATGAACAAGAAAAAGATTTCTTATTCATACGAATTACCTTACATATTCGGGTAATTCGGACCACCGCCACCTTCCGGTGTTACCCAGGTGAACCGTACCGGGCTTGTCGGAGACTTTTTTATTTAAGTTAGGCCACGTGACCTAACGGGTTAATCTTATCATAGTACATTGCTTCAAACTCAAAAGGCGATAAATAACCCAGTGCACTGTGTACACGCTTTTTATTGAACCAATCTACCCAGTTGAATGTCGCAAGTTGTACATCTGCTAAACCTTGCCAATCTGCTTTTAAATATTCAATCACCTCTGTTTGGTATAAGCCATTCACCGTTTCAGCCAAAGCATTATCGTATGAATCACCAGTTGTACCGACTGATGCTCGTAAATTTGCAGCTTCTAAACGATTGGTATAGGAGTAGAAAGATATTGAACACCTCTATCGGAATGATGAATCACATTCTTTGGCATGCCTCGATCGTGTAATGCTTGCTCAAGTGCATCGAGCACCATATCTGTATTCATCCGTATAGATACTTTCCATCCAACAATTGCTCGTAAGAACACATCAATAATAAAGGCGATATAGCCCCAACCTGAATTGGTTTGAATATAAGTGAAGTCATCGAACTTAGCACTGCTTCGCAAGGGTCAGGATGATCAGCATTAAAATTCCGTTTCACTAAATCATCTGCTCTTTTTTGAACATCTAGGCTACGGGTGGTTTGTTTGTTCTCACCTCGCCAAACACCTTGTATACCTAGCTTTTTCATTAATCGAGCAACAGTACAGCGTGCAATAATATAGCCTTCACGTTTCAGTTTTTGCCAGACTTTACGCACACTATTCCGACCTGAACTTTCCTTCCAAATTCGTTTAATCTCCTCAGCATGATGCTCATCATGTAGATCTCGTTTCGCTCGATGTTCCCTTGCAAAGCGATGCTTTTCATCAGCGAGATCTAAAGTTCGGTAATAGGTTGAAGCTGCGATCGGTAAAATCCTACAAATCGCATCAACACCATATCGATCTTTATTATTATGGATAAAATCCACCATTATTAGTGTGGGCGGTCGAGCTCCGCCTGGGCGAAAAAAGCGGCTGCTTTACGTAGAATTTCATTGGCACGCTTTAATTCTTTAATTTCACGTTCCATTTGCTTCATTTTTTCTTGATCAGATATCTGTTGTACTTTAATAGGATTTTGCTGATCTAAATGCTTTTGATGCCTGGCACGTAGTGTTTCAGGAGTACAACCAATCTTAGGCGCAATTGCTGTGATTGCAGCCCAAGTAGAAGGATAATCTTTTTCAGATTCAATCAATAATTGAACCGCTCTTTCTCTGATTTCAGGGGTATATTTTAATTTTATCATCGAACCTTGCGAAGCAGCGCTTCTCACTCAGAATATTGACTCTCCGACAAACCCGGTACGGTTCAGTTTTGTAGATTAAAGCAATTTAGAGGAATAGCTACTCGATATGACAAGCTCAAAAGAAATTATCAAAGTGCTGTTGCCTTAGCCTGTATATTTTTATGGCTACCTTTATAGGTTTAATTATGAACAGTAAATGTCAACAGACCCTAATTGGTCTTGGGGCTATGCTTGTGTCAGGTTCAGTGTTCGCAACAATTGAACAGACTATTGTGAAACTATCTTTAGGGGAATTAAAAGGCCGTTATGCTTTGGATTGTTCAAAAGAGAAAGCTCATAATCTATCTTATGTTATTGGTGAAAAAAGCATTTTGCGCTTGATTTCTGCTAAACAAAAGCGTGCTTTATTAAAGTCAATTGAGCCTAAGTCTGAAAAATCTTTTGACGATTATCAATATATAACTACCGCCGAGTACCAGGGGGCTACGGTAGATTTCTACCAGAAAGATCATCAAAACTATGCGCGTGTTTTAAATACCAGTCTAAGTAATTCATTAGGTCCAAAAAACAAGCAGATGTTAATACAGTGCAAAACTGAAGCTAAATCCTGATATCTAAAAAGACCAGCAATTGCTGGTTTTTTTAACAATATAGAAATAACCGCAGAAAAAGTCTTGAAAACTTTTCTTAAAACTTTATGAAAAATAATGCTTAGGTTAAGATGAGCCATCATTTGTAAAAGCATTCTAGAAGACCTATGCAACCATTTGTTCTATATAACTCAGAGCAACGTAAAAAAGTAGAATTTGTGCCTCGTAAAGAAGGTCAGATTGATCTGTATGTTTGTGGGATGACGGTCTATGACTACTGTCATATTGGACATGCACGCACGGTGGTTGCATTTGACTATATTATTCGTTTCTTGCGTAGTCAGGGCTGGAAGGTTAAATACATACGCAATATCACTGACATTGACGACAAGATTATTAAACGTGCCAATGAAAATGGGGAAAGCATTTCATCACTGACCAGCCGTTTTATTGATGCCATGAATGAAGACTTTGCCAAATTAGGCTGTCTTGCACCGGATGAAGCACCAAAAGCCACTGATTACATCAATCAGATGCAAAACATGATTGGTACGCTGGTGGAAAAAGGGACTGCATATCCGGCAAATAATGGCGATGTTTACTTCGAGGTTGAAAAATTCGCCAAATACGGGCGTCTCTCAGGCCGTAAACTGGAAGATATGCAGGCAGGCGCTTCTGAACGTGTAGACGTCGAAGTTGAGAAAAAACATCCGTTTGACTTTGTGCTGTGGAAACATGCCAAAGAAAATGAACCGTCTTGGGCTTCACCATGGGGCAATGGTCGTCCAGGCTGGCATATTGAATGTTCAGCCATGTCTACCTGCTGCCTCGGCAATCATTTTGATATTCATGGCGGTGGCGCTGACTTAAGCTTCCCGCATCATGAAAACGAGATTGCACAGTCTGAAGCAGCGACAGGTGAACAGTATGTGAACTACTGGATGCATGCCGGCTTCATCAATGTTGATGGCGAAAAAATGTCGAAGTCTTTGGGCAACTTCTTCACCATCCGTGATGTGATTGAAAAATTCCATCCGGAAGTGGTGCGTTACTTTATCGTATCTTCACACTATCGCAGCCCGGTGAACTATTCAGATGTAGCTTTAAAAGAAGCGAAAAATACGCTAATGCGTTTCTATCATTCTTTCAAAGCTTATCAGGCAGTATATGGCGAACAGCTGGTTGATACGTTAGATCAAGACTTTGTTGAGCGTTTTAATACGGGAATGCGAGATGACTTCAATACGCCAGAAGCCATTGCTGTATTATTTGAACTGAATAAAGAGCTGAACCGTGCGGTAAAAGACCAGAATCAGGAGCAGGCTACTGTTTATTATTCCACTTTGCGCCATCTCACCAATATTCTGGGTCTGGTACAGCACAATGTCGACGAATTCTTAAAGTCTGATATTGGTCAGGAAGCTTTAGGCTTGTCTGAAGAGCAGATTGAAGATCTGATCCAGCAACGTAAAGATGCCAAAAAAGAGAAAAACTTTGCTCGTGCCGATGAAATCCGCCAGTCTTTATTAGACCAAGGGGTGGTGCTGGAAGATACCCGTCAAGGAACTGTATGGCGTCGTGCCGATTAATTCGACAGTTGAATCAATAGGGAGTTGACAGTTAGCAGAAACTCTCTATAATTCACTCCCATATTGCGGGAATAGCTCAGTTGGTAGAGCACAACCTTGCCAAGGTTGGGGTCGCGAGTTCGAGTCTCGTTTCCCGCTCCAAAATTCAAAAAACCCTGATCGGAAGATTGGGGTTTTTTATTGCCTACGCAAAATAAAAAGGAAAATCAGAACTGATTTACATAATGAAATTCTGAATATGGAAGAGCTTTCAGTCAGGGAAATTTCTAAACATTCTGTTTAAGTTTTATGAAAAGCTCTACATTTTGAAACCTGACATTTGCATAGATATGATAAAATTGCGAAAATTATTTTTTGCTAGACTGAGTCAACTCTGTATAGAGTTAAGGTAAACCTACTTTGAACCCACCAAATATGCCAAATCAAATAGACTTCCAGAAAGTTGCACTTGAAACCTTGCGTATCGAAGAACAAGCATTACAGATTTTAGCCACGCAGATCGATGAGCGTTTTAGTCAGGCATGTGAAATTATCTTGCAGTGCAAAGGTCGTCTGGTGATTACCGGGATGGGGAAATCCGGGCATATTGGCCGTAAGATGGCGGCAACTTTTGCCTCTACGGGTACGCCTTCATTCTTCATGCACCCGGGCGAGGCAGGGCATGGTGATCTTGGAATGCTAGTACCGGGTGATGTACTGATTGCCATTTCAAACTCAGGCAAAAGCGATGAAATCATGATGCTGATGCCTTTGATCAAGCGTCTGGAAATTCCTTTAATTACTATTAGCGGTGATGCCAAAGGTCCAATGCCACAAAATGCTGATGTGGCTTTAACTTTGGGTCATCTTCAAGAGGCCTGTCCGCTTGGTCTGGCACCGACTTCGAGTACAACGGCAACTTTAGCGCTGGGTGATGCACTGGCTGTCGCTCTTCTGGATGCACGTGGTTTTACTGCTGATGATTTTGCACTATCACATCCAGCGGGTGCCTTGGGTAAACGTTTATTGCTGCATGTAAAACATCTCATGCATACAGGTTCGGAATTGCCAAAAGTGTCACCAGATACACCGATGAATCAAGTTTTATACGAGATTTCAAATAAACGCCTAGGTTTAACCACAATTGTGGATCAAAATGATGTTCTGCTGGGTATTTTCACTGATGGTGACTTGCGCCGCCTGATCGACAAACAGCAAGGTTTTGATGTCAATTTACCGATTCAGGAAGTGATGACCAAAAATCCGCTGACGATTTCTCAGGAAGCGCGTGCTGTCGTTGCACTGGAAAAAATGAACGAACGTAAAATTAATCAATTTGTTGTGGTTAATGATGCCAATAAAGTCATTGGTGTAATTAGTATGCATGACCTGATTCAGGCTGGGGTAAATTAATAAATGGCATCTTATGTATTATTAGAGCAGGCACGTCATATTGAGGCACTGGTACTTGATGTAGATGGTATTTTAAGCGACGGTTTTGTCACATTGACCAATACAGGAGATGAGATCAAATCTTTTGATATCCGTGATGGACTGGGTATGAAGCTGGTACAGCAAGCCGGAATCAAAGTGATCATTATCACTGGGCGTCAAAGCAATATCGTACAGAAACGTATGTCGGATTTGGGCGTAGATCTGGTTTATCAGGGCCGCGAAGATAAAGGGACTGCTTTACGTGAAGCTTGTACTCAGCTCAATATCGACCCTGAATACTGTTTATACATGGGTGACGATTGGCCAGACCTGTCCGCCTTTGCGATTGCTGGCATGAAAGTGACTGTTCCAAACGGCCATGTTGAAGTACGTCGTCGTGCTGATCTGGTAACGCAGGCCTATGGTGGTCGTGGTGCGGTACGCGAGATTTGTGACATGTTACTGATGTCCAAAGGTAAGTACCAAGAGTTACTTGAAAAATATACTCGTGCGCCTTATTAATAAGTCATACATCCTGGATTAAGTACACCGCTTATGGACACTAGAGTTTTATATCTTACGGCTATTATCATTGCCGCAATAAGTGGTGGTTATTACTATTACAGCGGTAAGGGCAATAAGTTGCAGACTGATTCTGCACGTAGCATGACCTATTCTGCAAATAATATTAACTTAACCCAAACTGATGAAAAGGGCATGTTGTCTGTACGTGCCCAGGTCGACCAGCTTGAACAAAACCTGCAGCTAGAGACCTCAAGTCTCAAAAATCTGCAGGCGACGACCTATAAAGACGGTCAGGTTGATGCGACATTCTTTGCCAAACAGGGCAACGGTTATGATGACAATACAAAAGTTGTACTTTCTCAAGAAGTGCTGGCGACCAAGATCATGCAAAATGGAAAAATGCAGTTCCGTACCGAGGAGCTAACGGCTTTTCCGAAAACACGTGAAATTGAAACCGATAAAACCGTCATTGTTGAATCTCCACAGGCTGAATTTATCAGTCAGGGCCTAAAAGCCAATCTTAATGATGGTCAATACGAATTCTTTAATATTCGAGGAAAGTATGAACCAAATTCCTAGAGCTAAAATGATGAAAACTTTCCTTAAGCGCGCTGCGTTGTTAAGTCTGGTTGCATTGGGTTCAGCCACTGCCTTTGCATTGCCATCTGACCGTAACCAACCAATTACCTTATTAGCTGACCGTGCGACTTTTAATGAGCGTACCGGGGTCACGACATATTCGGGTAATGTCATCATTGAACAGGGCACCATGAAATTGCAGGCCAATTCAATTGTGGCGAATCTGAATAATAAAAAACAGATCAGCCTGATTACGGCAACAGGTAGCCCGGCTCAATTTCAGCAGAAAGTTGATCCTGCCAAAGGTTTGGCCAAAGGTCAGGCACAGAAAATTGTCTATAATGCGGAAACCGGTATTATTACCCTGTCTGGAAATGCCTACTTGCAGCAAGATGGCGCTAGTATCCGTGGTAATACGCTGAAATACAGCATGAATAAAGGCGATATTGAAGCAACAGGTACACCAAATAAAACCGGTTCAGCAGCAGGTCGTGTACAAATCGTGATTCCACCTTCATCTTCGAAATCCTTTCCGGGAGCACGTGATTAATGGCACAGACGCATCAGGTTCAAACTTTAACCATCAAGCATCTGGCGAAAAATTATAGTAAACGCTGGGTAGTCAAGGACGTTTCCTTCAGTATGGAAAGTGGGCAAATTGTTGGGCTTTTAGGGCCTAATGGTGCAGGTAAAACCACCAGTTTCTATATGGTGGTGGGTCTGGTGCGTATGGACAAGGGTGAAATCCATCTGGATGATCTGGATTTGTCGGACTTGGCGATGCATGAACGTGCGCGTAAAGGGATTGGCTATTTACCTCAGGAAGCTTCTATTTTTAGAAAACTAACCATTTCTGAAAATATTATGGCGATTCTGGAAACCCGTAAGGATTTAAGCAAAGCCCAGCGTCAACAACGTTTAGCCGAATTACTGGCAGACTTTAAAATTACCCATATTAAAGATTCATTGGGTATGAGCGTGTCGGGTGGTGAACGTCGTCGTGCTGAAATTGCCCGTGCTTTGGCGGCCGACCCAAAATTCATGTTACTGGATGAACCTTTTGCCGGGGTTGACCCGATTTCCGTAGGTGATATTAAAGATATTATTACCACGCTGAAAGATCGTGGAATTGGTGTATTGATTACCGATCACAACGTTCGTGAAACTTTGGCCATCTGTGAACATGCCTATATTGTCAGCGAAGGTTCAGTCATTGCTGAAGGCACGGCACAAGAAATTTTGGCCAATGAAATGGTACGTAAAGTTTATCTGGGTGATGACTTTACTGTATAGAAAATTTTCATTATCAGAAAGAACCCGCATTAAGACTTTAGTCGTCAAATGTGGGTTTTTTTTTACTTAAATTAAGACGAAAAAGCTATCTTTTTGTATGATTTGATATATTTTTAGGCTAAAACACGAAACATTCATTATTATGCAATTTAGGGTGCAGCACTTAAAAAAATGTTCAGGGGATAATAGATAAAAATAAGGGAATATGGATCACTCTTCTTTTACCTTTATCTGTGCCATTCGTACATGCAGAAAATTCACAGAATTATTTTAATAATATTAAAAGTGGATTAGGAAAACTGATTGCACCAGAGCCAACGCGATCTGCGCAAACGATTGATATTAGCTCACTCAGTCAGTACTCACTGGATACCTCAAAGGTGGCTGAACTGCAGCAGATTACTCGACCGCAGCAGGGACAATCTTCAATTCGGCCTATAAATGCTGATATTCCTGCAAAAATGAGTCTAATTGAGGCGGTTCATACAGCAGTTCAGCGTCGTCCGGAAATTGCCCAGAGTATTTCGTCTTTATCTGCATAGGCAGCCAATATTGATGTGGCCAAAGCAGCCTATTATCCGCAGTTATCTGGCGGTGTAGGTACTGGGGATTTGATCTCAGGTGAACGTGGATGTCAGGTAGTCTCTCTGAATGATACCCAGATGCTATATGACTTTGGCAAGATTAAAACCAATGTCAGTGTTGAAGAGGCGAGACTGGCAGAAGACCAGGCAAGAGTATTAGTGAGTCTGGATCAGGTTGCACTGGAAGTGATGCTATTATCCATGTCAAACGCTATCAGGAAATTACCAAGATTGCCGAACAGCAGATTCAGGGCATTGTACGAATTGCAGAAATTGCCAATTTACGTGCCCGCGCCGGAATTAGCACACAGGCTGATCCGGTTCAGGCGCAGGCTAATCTGGAAGCAGCGCAATCGAATCTGATCGTGCAACAGACCCAGTTAAGACAATATCAGCAACGTCTCAGAACTTTATTGGGATTTGATGTCTCTGCAATTCAATGGGAAATTCCAGATCGTATCGTAACCCAGGCTGATCTTTATCAGGATCCTGAATTTACCCGGATTCCAAGCATGATCTTGGCACATTCAGGAGTAGATGTAGCCCGATTGCAAAAAGATCAGGCACGTTTAAGCCGTTATCCGACTATTAATCTGAAAGGTAGCTTAAGTCAGGCGGTTAATGGTCGAAATCCGAATAATAATGAAGATGATGGCTTTTATAATTCAATCATGATTGAAGCCAGCAGTAATTTTTATCAGGGGGGAGCTGTTCGGTCTCAGGCACGTGCTGCCAGTTATGCCGAAGAAGCTGCACGCGCACAGGTCAATACGGTCTATCTGGATGTGCTGGATCAGGTGCGCTTGATCCGAGAACAGATTGAAAATAAACAAAAACAAATGGGAGTTTTATCCCAGCGTCGCGCAACCACGGTACGCACCAAAGAGCTATATCAAGAACAATATAAATTGGGCACCCGAACCGTAGTGGATTTGCTGAACGCAGAGCAAGCCATTCATAGTGCCGCGCAGGAAATTGAATCAGCGCGCTATGACATCTATTCAGCAATTGTGCAATACATTCAGGTGACAGGTCGTACACGGGATATTTACGCGCTTAACCGTATTTCTATTCAGGGGTTTGAAGTTCAGCCATGAGTACTACAATAATAAATTATCAACCTTGGCTTCAGGCAGTTTTAAATATTGCCCGGCATTACCGGATCGAACCTTCTGAGGAGCGGATTCGTCTGCAACTGGAGTGGAACCAGCATCATGACATTGATGAAATGCTCAAGATTGTTAGCCGTCAGATGGGATTAAATGTCCGTAAAAATAAATTCGATAGCAGTCTGCTGAATCCCTGGCGTTTGCCCTTATTGGTTGAATTTGATAGTGGAGATGTCGGTGTTATTGAACGTATCGACACACAAGGCAATGTCAGTGTACAACTGAGTGGAGATGCCGGTTTATCACAAAGTTTTACGATTGAGCAGTTAGAAACGGGTGCGAAGCATGTTTATATCCTGCGACCAGAGTCTTCTGTGCCAGATGCGCGTGTCGACGAATATATCAAGCCCTTTGAAAAAAACTGGTTCTGGTCAATTGTTTTGAAAGACTGGAAACGCTATATCGATGTGATGTTTGCCTCTTTAATCGCCAATATTCTGGCTTTGGCAACGATTGTCTTCTCGATGAACGTTTATGACCGTGTCATTCCTTCACAATCGATTCCCACTTTATGGGTGTTGGCCGGTGGTGTACTGATTGCAGCTATTTTCGAATTTATATTACGGGTATCCCGTATTTATCTTTCAGACATTATTGGTAAACGGGCTGACCTGAAAATTTCTGACCGGGTTTTTGGTCATTCATTACGGATTAAAAACAGTGAACGTTCCAAATCAACAGGAACCTTTATTTCACAAATTCGCGAGCTGGAAGGCGTCCGCGAACTGGTGACTTCAACCACAGTTACAGCCATTGCTGATCTGCCATTCTTTTTCCTATTCTTGGGGATCTTCTGGGTGATCGGTGGCAATCTGTTCTGGGTCATGTTACTCGTTGTGCCCTTAATGATTCTTCCGGGAATTCTGGCACAGAAAAAACTGGCACAGCTGGCCCAGTTGGGGATGCGCGAATCTGCCATCCGCAATGTCTTGCTGGTAGAAGCCGTACAAGGAATTGAAGACATCAAGCTATTAAGAGCTGAAACACGTTTCCAGAATCAGTGGAATCATATGAATGAAGTGTCAGCCGATGTCAGCATGCAGCAACGTAAAATTGTCGGCTTGATGACCGCCTGGACCCAAAAAATTCAGGGACTAACCTTTGCGATTGTAGTTTTAGTCGGGGCTTTTGCGGTGATGGAGGGTGACATGACCACGGGCGCACTGGTGGCCTGTTCAATTCTTTCTTCACGCATGTTAGCACCAATTTCACAAATTACGGGCGTGCTGGGGCGTTTGCAGCAGGCCAAAGTGGCCAAGGCTGGTCTGGATGAACTCATGAAGAAACCGGTGGACCAGCCAGATTATTCGCACCTGATTCATCGTCCGGCACTGGATGGGCATTATGACCTGAGTGGTGTGGTGTTCAAATATGGTGATGATGATCCCAAACCGAGTTTGATGATTCCTAGGCTGGAAATCAAGCCCGGGGAGAAAATTGCGATTCTGGGCCGTAATGGTGCAGGAAAATCGACCTTATTGCAGCTCTTGTCTGGGATGCAGACACCGCTACAGGGCAAGGTCAAGCTGGATGGGATTGATCTAACCCTGATTGACCCGTCAGATGTGCGGCGTGATATGGGCTTGCTGAATCAGAACTCACAGTTATTTTATGGTTCAATTCGTGAAAACCTGACTTTGGGTGCACCCTTGGCCACCGATCAGCAAATTCTGGAAGCCTTACAGATTACCGGCGCACTGGGATTTGTACAGGAGAAAAAAGAAGGGCTGGATCATATCATTTTGGAAGGCGGTGTCGGCTTTTCTGGTGGACAGCGTCAAGCCTTGTTATTGGCGCGGCTATTGATCCGTCAGCCAAAAATTTTACTGCTGGATGAACCGACTGCTGCTATTGATGATGTGTCAGAAAAGCAGTTGATTGATCATCTCAAAGGGTATTTAACCCATCGTACGATGATCGTTGCGACTCATCGCCGTGCGGTATTGGAACTGGTGGATCGTATTCTGGTGGTCAATGATGGCAAGATTGTCATGGATGGGCCACGGGATCAGATCCTGAACCAGTCGCAAGGCGGTAATAATCGGGTTGTGGGAGCAAGTGCATGAGTGAACTACAGCAACTAAAACGTTCCAGCAAGGTCAGCTTTCAGGAACCGCCCTTACCCAAATCAAGTGTCATCATCTGGATTATCGGCATTGGCCTACTGGTATTACTGACCTGGGCCTGGTTATTCAAATTGGAAGAAGTATCTACCGGTACTGGAAAAATAATTCCATCATCCAAAGAGCAGGTGATTCAGTCTCTGGATGGCGGTATTCTGACCACACTCAACGTCAAAGAAGGTGAGATTGTCGAGCGTGGGCAAGTATTGGCCCAGCTTGATCCGACCCGCTTTGAATCCAACGTCGGTGAATCAGAATCCTTACTGGTTTCGTCACGTGCCACTTCAGCCCGTTTACGTGCGGAAGTCACCGGCGCACCGTTGGTCTTTCCTGAAGAAGTGTTGAAATATCCAAAACTGGTTAAAGAAGAAACGGCCCTGTATCAGTCGCGTCGTGCCAATTTACAAGAATCCGTTGCAGGCCTGGAACAGGCTTTGTTACTGGTGCAGCAAGAACTGGAAATGACCGCACCATTGGTCGCCAAAGGGGCAGCCAGTGAAGTTGAAGTGTTACGTCTAAAACGTGAAGCCAATGACCTGCGTAATCAGATGAATGATATCCGGAATCAATATTATGTCCAAGCGCGGGAAGAGCTGTCCAAAGCCAATACCGATGTGGAAACTCAGCAACAGGTGGTACGTGGCAAGTCGGATACTTTGAGCCGGACTGTTTTTAAATCACCGGTTCGTGGTGTGGTCAAAGAGATTGATGTGATGACGCTGGGCGGTGTGATTCCACAAAATGGCAAGTTGATGACCATCGTGCCACTGGATGAAAAATTACTAGTTGAAGCACGAATCTCGCCGCGTGATATTGCCTTTATTCGCCCTGATCAGGAAGCATTGGTTAAAATTACAGCTTATGATTATTCGATCTATGGTGGCCTAAAAGGTAAAGTGACCGTGATTTCACCAGATACCTTGCGGGATGAAGTCAAACAGGATCAGTTCTACTATCGTGTGTATATCCGTACCGATAGTGACAAATTGAGAAATGCCGCCGGGCAGGAGTTTAATATCACACCAGGGATGGTGGCCTCTGTAGACATTCGTACCGGTGCAAAAACGGTAATGGACTATCTGATCAAGCCATTCAACAAGGCTAAAGAAGCATTGCGTGAACTTTAAATTTAAAAGTAATTAATAAAATTAAATTGAATCAAGCCTCTCGTGTAGAGAGGCTTTTTCTTTGCCCCATCAAAACAGGTATACTGCACAGGTGAAATTTGAATGCCTGAAGTTATGCCATTTACCATTGCTAGCCTTGTCAGTTTTGAGGAAGACATCAAAAAAAGCCGATTTCAGGCCTTTGCCACACCTATAGAAAATGAGCAGGATGTGAAGGATTTTCTGGAGGCCTACCGTGATCCGACCACCACTCATCAATGCTGGGCCTGGAAAATCGGTCATCATGTACGCTTTAATGATGATGGTGAGCCATCGGGTACAGCAGGTCGGCCGATCCTTGCGACTATTGAGGGCAATGAGCTAACCAATGTACTGGTACTGGTGAATCGCTGGTATGGCGGTATTAAACTAGGGACTGGCGGACTGGTACGTGCTTATGGGGGCTGCGCTGGACAATGTTTGCTATTAGCTGAAAAAATTGAACTGATTGAAAAGAAAAAATTCGAATTTGCCTGCCAGTTTAATGAATGGGCCATTTTTCAGTATGAGCTGAATCAGCAGGAGATTGATTATCAGGAAGAATATACGGCTGAAGGCGTACAGGTTCAGGCACAATTCCAGAAACATCAGATTGAAACTTTTGCCTTAAAAATTCAGGATATCACTCGCGGTCGTGAACAGTTAAAAATCATAGAAGAAGCCACAGATGACTGAACCAGATCCATTACTGAAATATCGCGAGCAGCATAAACACCGTCTGAATTATATGCCTTGGCTATATTGGTCTTTAAAACCGAAGAATCGTGGTTGGGCTGAAGCTTGGCAGAAAGAATATCAGGCCTATCTGATGGAGATGGAAACGGTCGAAATTGGCGAAAACTGTTTTATTTCGCCGTTGGCACATATCTTTGCTGAGCCGGGTCGTAAAATTAGTATCGGAGATAATACCTTTATTGCGGCAGATTGTACGCTACATGGCCCTTTGGAGATCGGTAACGAAGTCGCCATCAATCATCACTGTATTCTGGATGGCGGTCGGGTAGGGATTACACTGCATGATCAGGTACGCATCGCAGCTTATTGTCATCTTTATGCTTTTGATCATGGGATGGAACTGGAGCAGCCAATTTATCAGCAGCCGGTCAGGTCTAAAGGAATTGAGATTGGTCGGGATGTTTGGCTAGGTGCCCACGTCGGCATAAAAGATGGGGTGAAAATTGCCGATCAGGCAATTATAGGTATGAATAGCATGGTCACGAAGGATATTGAAGCGCGTGCAATTGTTGCCGGAAATCCGGCAAAATTGATTCGATATCGGGATTAAAATAGTAAAAAAGGTGCTTGGAAAAAGGATTTATATCAAGCGCTTAATATTAGGTAAAGGTCTTATCACATCACATAAAAGTTAACATATTTCAATTCAAGCCTTACAGATTTCAGTGCACATTTACTAATGCTTGTGCTAATTTAAAAATAACTAAGAAATTTTATTATAAAAGAGAGGCTGAACATGAAACGTGTCATTGCCTGCATAGACTCCTCACCATGCACGAACGCGCTTGCAGATGCGGCTGCATGGATTGCCAAACAGACCGGCCGTGAACTGGTTTTATTACAGGTTCTGGATTATTACCCGGCCAGTTATCATCTTGGGGAAATTAGCGGTGTGATTGGCTTTGAAAGCAATGCCATGTTGCTTAAAGAGCTGGCTGAGCTGGAACAGAAGCAAAGTGAAATCGCACTCAGCTATAGTAATAATCTGCTCCAGCACATTTCGAACCGTATCTTTAAAGATTATGGCATCCGCACCACGCATATTCAGGAAAAGGGCGATTTTCTGGAACAAAGCTTTCAGATTCTAAAACCTGATGATATTGCAGTCATTGGATTACTCGGTGAACGTTCTGCCGAGAAAAACAAGCCAATCGGCACCAATGTAGAAAACTTTATCCGTGGTGCTAACTGTACAGTGATGACTGTAGGGGAACACTTCAGACCACCGACACGTTTTATCTTTGCTTATGAATATTCACCAACCTGTATGAAGATGATGAAACGTATTGCAGAAAGTGATTTATTAAGACAATTACAATGTCATCTGCTTTATATCGGGGATCATGTGGAAATCCTGAATGAGCCTCTGCAATATTTGACAGAAGCAGGACTAGAGGTCGTTCCAGAATACCGCTATGGAGAAGTGGCTGAAAATATCCTGTCTTATCAGCAGGAACATGGGATTCAGTTAATTGTCTTGGGGGCATTCAGTCACAGCAAGATCCACCAGTTCTTCTTGGGCAGTATTGCGACAACGATTTTCCGCAATTCTAAAGTGCCATTATTGGTAGCAAAGTAAAAAGAGGATAACAAAAGCGGCAGAGATGTATTTTTTGATAAATTGTTACAGCTTGAATTAAAAATAACCAGAGTTATCCTCATATATTGTGGATAACTCTGTGGTTACATTCTGTAAGATGATGTTATTTATCAGGAATACTTTACTGGCTGATTTTTGTTCTAGTCGTTTTATTTAACAATTGCGAGTGCAAAACCATCATGGCCTTTGCTACCGACGGTCTGTAAAGCAGTACAAGACAAGATACGTGGATGATTTTCCAGCGCTTTAAACATGTCACGAATGCCTTCAATACTTGGTTTTTTATTGTCCGGATTGATGATATCACCGGCACGAATCACATTGTCCAAGAAAATGATGGTACCGGAGTGAGAAAGGTTTAAGCTTAGCTCCAGATATTCTGGATAGCTTTGCTTATCAGCATCAATAAAAATAAAGTCAAAGGCTTCAGTATCTTCAGGCAGGGCACGAAGCACATCTGCAGCCCGGCCACATTTCAGCTCAATTTTCTGTTTTAACTGTGCACGATCAATATTTTCCTGTCCCATGGCAGCATGCGTGTCACGGCCTTCAATGGTCAGAATATAACCGTCTTCAGGTAGGGCACGAGCCAGCCACATGGTGCTATATGCAGCAAAGGTTCCCAGTTCCAGTACACGTTTGCACTTATTCATTTGGATCAGCATTTGCAGCAGCATTCCCTGATTTGACGCAACAGCCAGATGATCTGGAAAACCATGTGCAGCAGTATTTTCAAGAGTCTGATTCAGGATAGGATCTTCAGGAATTAAATGTGAATCAATGTAGCGGTCAATATCTGTCCACATTTGTTGCATAGTACTCGCACCTTTATTGTGATGCGTGCATTTTAAACTTTTCCGGGCACAGCGCAATTTATTGTTCTATATTCGCTGGTTTTTTAGGCTATACAAAGCCAAAAGTTGGCTTTGTATAGGAAATGGAATGACTTAGTAATTACACATTGATGAGCGACGGCTTAAATCCGGACCCCAAGTGCGATAACCTTGAGTATCAATATGGATTTGGCCCGACGTATATAAACCGAGTCCCATATTCAGGCTTTGTCCATGCTGTAACCAGAATTGGCACAGTTTGAACTTGGTATTTTCAATTGCTGCATAATCCTGAGCCTGTGGGTACTCAGGTCCGATCCGGAAATCAATCGCCGAGTTAAACAGGTGGCGTGATGAATTGGCTCCACCGGCACACTGGTTCAAAGGCAGGTCACGATAAACCGAAGTGACTTCAAAATCAGTCAGTACATTGGCTGCAACCAGATATTTAAAGACACGTAAGGTCGGCACCTGATTTGACCAGAGCTCACGGCTTGGAATCATGTATTGCGATCGACCACATTTGGCCCAATCCCGTGCAGTACGCATCAGCTCAAAGCTTGGAATAATATTCCCGACTCCTTGCTGGGCCAAAAAGTTTTCATATTCACGTACAAGAGACAGGTTATTCAGTGCCGATACCCAGTGAGTATAGACATAAGGAACCGGTTTGGGCTGTGGTTTATGATTGTACTGAACTCGTTCTTCTGGGATGTAAATCCTTTTATCTGGAGTTACCTTACCAGACTGTTTTGTGGTGGTAGCACATCCTACAAAGACAAGCGGGATTATACAAACACTCAATAACCCCTTTATTAAATGCTTCATTGATAGCAATTCAGATATTTTAAAATAGCGCTATTTTAGTCCACTTTTACGGAGAAAATCAGGATAAATTGCAATGAAATGTGTGGATGGGGTATAAAAAAAGACCAGTCTATGCTGGTCTTTTTTTAAGATTTGAAAAGTTATTTTTCAAGATATTGTAATTTATCAGTTTTACCATTCCACTCTTCACGGTCAGCAGGTTGCTCACCAATTTGAGTGATGTTCGGCCATTTTTGAGACAGTTCAGCATTTAGCTCGATAAAAACTTCTTGGCCTTCCGGTAACTCATCTTCAGAGAAAATTGCATTCGCAGGACATTCAGGCTCACATAACGCGCAGTCGATACACTCGTCCGGGTTAATCACAAGGAAGTTAGGACCTTCATAGAAACAGTCTACGGGGCAAACTTCAACACAGTCTTGATATTTACATTTAATACAATTTTCAGTGACAACGAAGGTCATGGCGACAGCTACCTAAAAAATATGGTTCTAATGACGAATACCGTATTTTAGGCAAAAATAGAGTGAACAAACAATTCCTTTTATTGATATTTGTTATATATAGGGCTGTTAAATTTGAAAAAACTGCGATGATTTGAGGAAAGGCTCAGGGAATGAGAATCATCATCAGCTAAGCCCTATGCAGGATAGGGCTTAGGAGAGATTTTAACTTGGCTGTTTCATAAGATCTTTAAGAGCATAAAGTTGCTGTAATGCTTCACGTGGACTCAAATTGTCGACATCAATGTCTTCTAATAATTTAAGCGCTGCTGAAGGCTTTTCAATCTCGATGACTTTTTCGATGATTTCAGGCATCGCAAACAGATCATGCTGCGGACTCTGTGGTTTAGCCTGATGCTGCTTTTCCAGAATCTTCAAGCGATGCTGAGCTTCTTTAATTACAGCCGCAGGAATACCTGCCAGTTTAGCCACCTGTAAACCATGACTCTGGCTAGCTGGACCATGTTGGACTTTATGCAGCAGAATCAGGTTGCCATTTAGTTCTTTGGCTGTGACATGGTAGTTATCAATACCTGATTCTTTATCCAGTTCGGTCAGCTCAAAATAATGTGTTGCGAACAGACATAGACATTGAATCCGTTTAGTTAGATCCAGCACACAAGCCCAAGCGAGTGATAGTCCGTCATAGGTACTGGTTCCACGACCCACTTCATCCATCAGAACCAGAGATTGACTGGTAGCATGATGCAGAATTTGCGAAGTTTCCGTCATTTCCACCATAAAGGTTGATTTGCCAGTCGACAAATCATCTGCAGAGCCAATCCGGGTAAAGATCCGGTCAATTGGACCCAGTGTTGTCGATTGCGCTGGCACATAACTACCGCAATAAGCCAGCAGGGCAATTAGGGCAGTCTGGCGCATAAAGGTGGATTTACCACCCATATTTGGACCGGTAATAATGGCCATACGGTGCTGATAATCCAGCTGGGTATCATTCGGAGTAAATGCAGCCTTGCTTAAAGCTTCCACCACTGGATGACGGCCGGCAACGATTTTCACACCAATTTCAGGGCTGAATTTTGGTCGTGCCCAATTGCGTAAACGTGCCTGATGCGCAAAGTTTGCCAACAGATCGATCTGGGCAATCGCACTGCTCATCATCTGTAGATTACCAATATCCTGACGCAGTTCATCCAGCAACATTTCGAACAGCATTTTTTCACGAGCAAGCGCACGGGATTCGCTAGACAGCACTTTATCTTCAAAAGCTTTTAGTTCAGGCGTGATATAACGCTCGGCATTTTTCAGTGTCTGACGACGGATATAATGTTCAGGTGCCTGTTCAGCTTGTGCACGTGTAAGTTCGATATAATAACCACTGATACGGTTATAGCCGATTTTCAGGGTAGGAATGCCGCTTTGCTCCCGTTCCTTAATTTCCAGATCAATCAGGAACTGTCCAGCATGATCACGGATTTTACGCAGCTCATCCAGCTCGGTATCGAAACCTTCTGCAATGACATTGCCATCACGTAGCAGTACCGGTGGATTTTCAACGATAGCGGACATCAGGCGCTGATGCAGACCATGAAAATCGCCCAGTTCTTGATTCAGCTGCTGTAATAATTTCGAATTCTGCTGACTTAACAGTGGTTGTAATGCATGGCGTAAAAATGGAATCTGTGCACAGGCCTGACGTAATTGAACCAGATCGCGTGGACGCGCACTGCCTAAAGCGATACGGCTGAGTACACGTTCAATATCACTGATTTCTTTTAAGACCAGACGGACTGGCGATTCATGGAAACCTTCAAGCAATACCTGTGTGGCATCCAGTCGCTCATCCAGAATCGCAGTATCACGAAGCGGTTGCATCAGGGTGCGGCTAAGCAGACGGCCACCCATAGCGGTCTGACAGTCATTGATCAGCTGGAACAATGAAGTGCCATGCTCAAATAAAGGCTCAATTAGCTCAAGATTACGACGGGTGACTGGATCCAGTGCAATAAAGTCTGAACTTTGTTCCAGTTGAATGGTTCGGATATGCGGTAAAGCTGTTTTTTGAGTTTCTTTGGCATAGTGAATTAATGCAGCCGCAGCAGCTTTGGCCAAAGGCAGATGATCAATTCCGAAACCTGAAAGTGTGCTCACTGCAAACTGGTCGCATAATGTCTTCTGAGCATTGTTCTGGTTGAAGTCAACATTCGGGCGTTTGCTGATCGGAACATCTAGCTGTTGTTTTAAGTGTTCTACCAGTGCCTGATCTTGCAGATTTTCATCAATCACAATTTCGCTAGGCATCAGGCGTGCCAACTCAATGGCTAACTGACTTAAGTCATAATCGATTTGCTGGACTTTAAATAAACCGGCACTCAGGTCAAGAAGTGCAATTCCGATTTGTTGCTGGTGAACACACAGAGCAACCAGGTTGGAGGTTTGATGAGCACCTAATAAGGCATCATCGGTTAAGGTTCCAGGAGTAATGATTCGGACGACACCACGTTCAACTGGGCCTTTACCAGTCACTTCACCGATCTGCTCGCAGATCACCACCGTTTCGCCTTTTTTCACCAGACGAGCCAGATAGCCTTCAGCAGCATGGAAAGGTACACCGGCCATCGGAATTGGCTGGCCATTGGCTTTACCGCGATGGGTCAGGGTAATGCCTAAAATTTTGGCGGCCTTATGGGCATCTTCAAAGAACAGTTCATAGAAATCACCCATCCGATAAAACATCAATGAGTGTGGATGCTGCATTTTGACCGACATGTATTGCTGCATCATGGGCGTTAAGCTAGAGAGATCAGCCACAAGTTCTGAACTGGTCATTAAGAAAAAATCCTTTAAATATATAAAGCAAAACCTGAATCTTTTTCCGAAACACTATCCTCGGAAAACCTGGAAAATAGCCTAAGCTAAAATCCTGTAAAGACCGGTTTGAATGTCAAAAATAATTGCCTCAAGTCTAACAAATTTAATTTTTAGAAAGAAATATAAATCCGCAGGAATCTGTATTTAGACGGACTTAGTCGATATAAAGCATAAAAGGGTATTGATACATGGGTTGCCCATAAAAAAGCCACCGATTGGCAGCTTTTTTATGTCTTTCATCAAGATTTAATCAGGGGCATACAACCCCAGATCAACCAGATGTAATCTGAGAAGACGACGGAGTTCCAGTACAGCCTCAGGCGTTTCCTGAACAGAATGTCCACCTTTGATAATTTTATTGGAAGCCGCTCCTTCAAGATATGCACTCTGATAAGCAACGACATCATCAGTCATGATGTTTTCATCATCGCTATCTGTATTGTTGCCAATAATCGAGTGAAATTTGAATCCCGGTGCAGGATTGATATCTTTGGTCAGTGCCGTGAATTTTGATTTCTTACTAAGATCACTCGGCCCATTTTGAATCAGGTCACGACCAACTTCATGCAGAAAATCACTTAAGCCAATTTCACCTTGGACAGTGTCAGCAAATGCACCCAAAAAGGCACTCGGAACACGAATAATTTTACGTGCCAGTTTGGTATGCCAGCGATCTGCATAATCGGTGCCTTTATGCGGTGCTGCCAGGAAAATAGCGCGACTAAAATTCGGAACAGGCTGCATTTTTAAACGCGCTTTAAAGAGTGGATTATCCCGGAATTTGGTCAGCTTTGAATTTTTTACAATATTAAAAGCGGGCTCGGTAATATCTGCATCACTTACCAATAGACGAGCAATGACACCGCCCATACTGTGTCCGACGAGGACAGCTTCTTTTTTGGCTGGTGCATTATTGCTAATACGCGCGAAACCTTGTTGAAGCAGCGCATTAATCTGGAAACGGCTTTCCAGAATAGGCATGTTGGTTGAGTAGAAGACCTGCCACACCTGGAAATTTTCTCTTAAGACCGGATCATCCATAATATCATTCGTTAAACGAATCCAGGCTTCCGGGCTGCTGGCCAAACCATGAATCAGCACCAAAACCTTTTTATTTGGATTATAAGGTTCCAGCATAAACAGATGCGGCATGACCAGATTATCGTCACGATTGATCAGTGTTAGATAAGCTGCGCGTCCCAGATTGTTTTCTGCCAGCCATAGCCCATAAGGCGCTGAAAAGTTTGCCGCTAAAGCATATTCCTTATTAGCAACTTCAATCTTGTCATATTTATACGGGTCATAAAGTTTTAAATGGAAGTTGCTGTTATTTAGGATCTGTTCTACAGAGTTCGCTGATTCTGGAATGGCAGTAATTGTGGTTGCCAGATAACGTGCTGAATGAATAAAAGGATTTACGCCATTTTGATATTGGTAATGTAGTGGATCAACCAGATATTTTTTATCTTTTTTGGAAATTTTTTCTTCCGGCAAAACCACCAGAAACTCAGAGCCGAAACCGTCACGACGGGTAATCGAGCGCAGACCAGAGAAGTTCATATTATAGGTCGACATTAACTGTTCAATCGACTGATTCTTGAGCTGGGGGAAATTGTCCAGATTAATGGTATAGACACTGTTGCCAACCTGTAGACGTTGTCCGGCTTCTTTGGTTTTATAACGTTCCGCGTAGATCTGGATTAAATGAGCAATCGCCAGGTTATAAAAGTCACGAATCTGAACTTGTCGGTTGTCGAAAATCCGGTCTTGTGGCGCACGTTCGGTCTGGAACAGATAGGCATAACTGTAGCGGATACTTTTATCCAGCATTTGTAACTGCTGTTCCTGACATTTTTGCAGGTTCTGGGTTTGCAGTTGCTGTTTTTCTTCAGATCGGGTTTTAGCCAGAGCACTGGTTTTACATTCAGCCGATTTACCCAGCTGTAGTGATTTAGCTAGATATAATTCACTTGATGTTGAAAGTAATTGCTCATCCAGAATCTGTGGAATTTCTTGTAGCTCTTTCACACATTCTTCTGGATTATTTTCACAGACTTGTGCTTCACGTCCGGTCATGGACAGGACATTCAGACTGGCTTCACTCAACTTATCGCGTGTAAGAATGCTATCGCGTTCATTATTGATGGTGACATTAATAGCCTGCTCTTTAACACTCACCACCTGACAGCCACTCAATACAGCTGTCATGAGTACAGTGCAAAGTAATGCTATCTTATTTATTTTCTCGTGCATAAAGACTTTGAACACTCATTTAAAATTATAAAGCTTGATAATGCTTTGTATTTTACTAATTTTTTCCCATAAAAATAGACCGCCGGAGCGGTCTATTTGTAATATTATGAATCTGAAATATAGCTTATCGTGCTGGTGTAGGCGCCGAGGTTGTTGGTGCAGGAGCGGCTGTTTGCATGACTTGCCATACGTTCCAGCGACCCTGTTTTTCAATTTCCTGAATCAGACGATCAGCGACTTCAGCTTCTTGAGGATATTTAATTTTGTAATTATTCAGAACCTGAACAGCATTCTTTTTATTCTCCATGGCAATGTAGTTATTTGCCGCAGATAAATAAGCTTCCTGAACACCCGCCTGCATTGCCTTGTCCAAATACTGAATCGCTTCACGATGACCGCCACCTTCAGACAGACCAAAGCCAAACCAGAAGTTTGCTTCAGCATCATCCTGGTTGATACGAAGAATGCGCTGTGCATAGGTCATTGACTTGGTGGTATAGATAGAACCTAAATCAAGATTACGTGCCATCACGCTGGCCTTAAATGCACGCATTAATACATCAAATGAAGCATTTGGACGTGAAGCTAAAGTATCCAGTTGTTGAGAAACTTCGCGAAGCTTTGCTTCAAAACCACGGCGTTCCTGACGGTCGCTAAAACGAGGTGGATAATGACGCGCTTTACCTTCTACCATCTGCAAGAAATCATCGATTTCGGTAATGTCGATTTCATTTTCATTGGCAAGTGCTGCATAACGCATACTGCGTGTATTGCTATCCACCATCGGGATAATCAGCTTGTTTACATCTAGGGTTAACTGTTTAGACGGATCTTTAGGATCAGTCACCACCATTTTTGTCACTGGCTGCGCAGCGGCCTTTTGCAAATGAACTTCAAATGGAGGTGGTTCGTTATAGTTAAACGGGTTTAAAGCATAAAATGGCGGAGTAATTTCAGGTTCAACAAAAACTACCTGATCAGCTGGTTTCTGTTCTTGTTTGCTTGATGTCGGTGCCATAGAGCACGCCGTCATGGTAAAAGCTAAGCAAGAAATTGCTAAGGGCTTCAAGGTCATAATATCCGTCCATTTATGTTATTTTTTAAAACATCTATTCAAAAAAATGCATGATCGTCAGTCTATGAAAAGTGCTGCGATCATGCAAGCAAATGCGTGTTACAAAAGAATTACGATTTACAGTCAGGCCTTGGACTGACTGGTTTGTGCTTCGCACTCACGGCGCGCATCTTCCAGAATTTTAAGTTCTTCTTTGCTAAATGGCTGTTCATTTAACTGGTTTTTCTTGAAAGTCGGGTCAAGCAAAGACAGGCGGTTGCACAGCGTATTCATGCGTTTTTCATTTTGTTGAATACGGTCAAGTAGAACACGCATGCCTTCAATAATCGGATCAGACTGGTCTTGTGTGGTTGCATATGGCTGGAAGCCAATACTTTCGGCATAATCACGACGACGTGCTTCAGCATCATCTTTTGGCTGATCTTTGGTGATAAAGCGCGCTGGGTTGCCAACCGCTGTGGTATTCGGCGGAACTGCTTTGGTAACCACAGCATTGGAACCGACCTTGGCATTTTTACCTACCGTGAATGGACCCAGGATTTTGGCACCTGCACCAACAACAACGCCATCTTCCAGAGTCGGGTGACGTTTGCCTTTATTCCAGGTTGTACCACCTAAAGTCACACCATGATACAGGGTGACATCATCGCCAATTTCCGCAGTTTCACCAATCACAACGCCCATGCCGTGATCAATGAAAAAACGTTTACCAATCTTGGCGCCCGGATGAATTTCGATACCTGTTGTAAAACGGCTAAAAGAGGACAAAACACGCGCTGTACCTTTACAGTCTTTTTTCCATAGCTCATGTGCCATGCGATGCATAATTAGTGCATGGATGCCAGGGTAGGTGGTTAAGACTTCTAAGGTATTGCGTGCTGCAGGATCGCGCGCAAAGACAGCTTGGATATCTTCTTTGAGCTGTTTTAGCATTAGTTTTGATCCTCATCCTGTTGTGATGTATGGGAAGATTTTTTCCAGGTGCCGTTATTCAGTGCCTGAACACGAGTGAAAATACCACGAAGTAAGTGATATTCCATACGATCTAATTGTATACGTCCGAAAAGGCGACGCAAGCGTAAAGGAAGTAATCGTGGGTTTTTTGGGTCCATAAATTCAATTTCTGCCAGCATTTTTTCCAGATGCGGGTAGAACTGTTCCATCTGTTCATGGGTCACCAGCGGTTCATCCCACTCCATTTCAATGCCATCAATGACTTGCATGGTGGCTTTTGGATCACGTGGGTGTTCAACCTGATCCAGTGCAGCCATACGTAACTCATAGCAGATCACCTGAATGGCTTGAGCGACATTCAATACGCCGTAATCCGTATTCACAGGAATAGTTAAGTGATAATTCGCCATCGCCAGTTCTTCATTGGTCAGACCACGGTCTTCACGGCCAAACAGAATCGCAATTTCCTGTTTTTCTTGCACCACAGCAGAAAGTGCTTTTTCTGCCGCTGGACGGACATCTAGTAAAGGCCATGGAATAGTGCGACTACGCGCACTGGTACCAAAGACGATCTGGCAATCTTTAATGGCTTCTTCTAGCGTTTCTACGATTTCAATCTGTTCGATCAGATCGGTTGCACCTGCAGCCAGCGCATCAATATCTGGATGCGGGTAGGTTTTTGGTGCAACCAAGACCAGTTTGCACAGGCCCATGGTTTTCATGGCACGTAAGGCACTACCAATATTGGCAGGCAGGGTGGTATTAACCATGACAATACGCACATGGGAGAGATGTGCTGAAACAGCAGCATTGTCAATTTGACTCATGATGATTCCAGTTTGGATATATTAAAATGGGAGATTTATGAATACTGCAGCTGAGATTCAGCTTCATATTGTGCCAAGGCATCGTCCATGCTCATGTCAGCAGGCGGAGGCGGAACCTCAACTGGCTTAGCTTCTTCATAAGATACAGCACGTGCAGCTTTAGACTTCACCTGATACTCGATATAGAGCGCGGTCTTGCCAAAATAGTCACGCAGCTTGGCGAGAAGATCATCCAGTGGTGCAACTTTCCAGCTTAAGCCCAGATGCAGTTCAGCTGTGGCATAGCCATAATCCAGATACAGAATCACTGGAATATGCGTGCTCATATCCACATTGGTATATGGCATCAGAATTTGCTGCAAGTCACGGCTGAGGGTTTTGCTGTAATGTTCAGCTTGCAAGGTAATCTTGATGCTGTTAGCACGTTTCTGACGGATTTCATTCAGGCTAAAGGCTTTGGTCAAACGACCGAGTGGGCGATCAAAACCTTCACGCTCGTAAATTTCACCTTCAATCACCACGACTTTATCAACCTGAACGATGTCTTTAAAGCGCTGGAAGCGTTCATGGTTGGTGGAGATTTCGATACGTGCCGTACCATCATCTAATGTCACCATCATCCGGTTCGGGAAGTTAGCGACATCGACTACCAGACCAGCAAACACAGTCGTTACACCACGGCGGGTCGGGGTTAATTCATTGATCTGACAAGGTACGAATGCTTTTAGCTCATTACGATATACATCAATTGGGTGACCCGTTAGATATAGGCCGAGTGTATCTTTTTCACCTTTGAGACGGACTTCATCAGACCAAGGTTTCACCGGTTTGGCCGGTTTACGCTGAACTTCTTCAACTTCACCAAATAGATCCATGATCCCGGTTTCACGGTTCTGACGGGCCTGATCTGCAGCCTGTACTGCTTCAGGAAGCTGTGCCATTAAATCAGCGCGTTCAATGCCCAAGCAATCCAGTGCACCAGCACGGATCAAGGCTTCGAGCGTACGTTTATTGATTTTTTTCAGGTCGATACGGTGACAGAAGTCAAACAGGTCTTTATAAGGACCTTCTTTCTGACGTGATTCAATCACTGACTGCATTGCCGCTTCACCCACGCCTTTAATCGCACCTAAACCATACACAATAGTTTTTGGATCACTGGCATGGAACTGGTAAATCGACATATTCACCGATGGTGGTAATACTTCCAGTCCGTTATGACGGCAATCATCAATCAGGAACACCACGTTATCAGTGTTCTGCATTTCCGAGGTCATCACCGCTGACATGAATTCAGCAGGATAATGCGCTTTCAACCAAGCTGTTTGATAGGCGACAAGTGCATAGGCTGCAGCATGCGATTTGTTAAAGCCATAGCCTGCGAATTTTTCCATATAGTCGAAGATATGGTTCGCCGTTGCTTCATCGATATCTTTTTTCGCAGCACCTTCAATGAAGATCTTACGCTGCTTGATCATTTCTTCAGGTTTTTTCTTACCCATCGCACGACGAAGTAAGTCCGCACCACCCAAGCTATAGCCGGCACAGAACTGTGCCGACTGCATTACCTGTTCTTGGTAGACCATGATCCCGTAAGTCGGCTCTAATACCTTTTCCAGTAATGGATGCAGGTATTCAAACTCGCCACCATGCATACGATGGATAAAGTCAGGAATCAGATCCATTGGACCCGGACGATATAACGATACGAAGGCGATAATTTCTTCGAACTTGCTTGGACGCGCCTCCTTGAGCATCTTCTTCATGCCGACGGATTCAAACTGGAATACCGCGGTGGTATTCGCCGTCGCGAAGATGTTATAGGCTGGCTTGTCATCCAGCGGAATATAGGAAATATTCACCGGTTCGGTCACGTCTGGGCGTGCATTGATGTGCTTGATGGCATCTTCAATAACGGTCAGGTTACGTAGACCTAAGAAGTCGAATTTCACTAGACCGGCAGCTTCGACATCGTCCTTATCGAACTGGGCAACGCGTGCAGTACCATCAGCATCACACATCACGGCCGAATAGTCGGTCAGCTTGGTAGGGGCAATGACTACACCACCGGCATGTTTACCGGTATTACGAGTAATGCCTTCCAGTTTCAATGCCATTTCCCAGATTTCCGAAGCATCGTCATAATCTGGATTCGATGGATTGGTGACGATATCTTTCAGTTGAGGTTCAGCTTCCAATGATTCTTCCAGGCTTAAACCCAAAGGCTTGGTGGGAATCAGTTTGGAAATACGATCAGCCAGACCATAAGATTTACCGAGGACACGGGCTACATCTCGAATCGCACCTTTCGCTGCCATGGTACCGAAAGTCGCAATTTGCGATACCGCATCACGACCATAAGTCTGTGCCACATAGTCAATTACGCGGTCACGACCAGCGATACAGAAATCGACGTCAAAGTCGGGCATCGAAACACGTTCCGGGTTCAAGAAACGTTCGAACAGCAGGTCATAGCGCAGAGGATCAAGATCGGTAATTTTCAAACTATAGGCTACGAGGGAACCCGCACCTGAACCACGGCCCGGACCTACCGGTACGCCATTTCCTTTGGACCATTGAATGAAGTCCATGACGATCAAGAAGTACCCTGGGAAGCCCATATCCAGAATAATCTTGATCTCAAAGGCCAGACGTTCATCATAAGGCTGACGGATTATAGGCCAATCTTCTTCACGTTTTTCTGGTGGGTACAGGAAGTTCAGGCGTTCTTCTAAACCTTCTTCACATAAATGTGCGAAGTAGGTGTCAATAGTATGGCCTTCAGGAATTGGATAATCTGGTAGATCGTTGAAACCTAAACGTAGGGTGACATTACAACGTTTTGCGATATGGAAGGTGTTTTCAATCGCGGTTGGAATATCGCTAAACAGTTCCGCCATTTCTATTGAGCTTTTAAAATATTGCTCAGGGCTATAGGTTTTAGGACGGCGATTATCACCAAGCACATAACCATCTGCGATACAGACACGCGCTTCATGTGCTTCAAAGTCTTCGCGTGCAATAAAATGCACATCATTATGTGCAACTACACCAATATTATATTTCTTTGCGAGCTTTACCGCTTCTTCAATGAAAGTATCTTCATTAGCACGGCCAGTGCGGGTGAGGGCGAGATAAACACGATTTCCAAATTTCTCTACCCATTCTTGCAGTAGCGGTTCAGCTTTATCGGGATTTGAAGTAATCAGCATTTTGCCGACATCGGACTGCATACCGAGCAATACGATCATGTCATCGTGCTGATTCAAGATCCAATCTTTTTGTACGCAAGGAATATCCAGTTGCTGGCCGCTGATATAACCTTCAGACACCAGTTCGGTCAGGTTGCGCCAGCCTTTGTTGGTCATGGAAAGCAGGGTAACCCGATGCTCAGCATCATTCAGACGAATTTCAGAGCCAAGAATCGGTTTGATGCCTTTATCCAAACATTTTTTATAGAATTTAACAGCAGCATGTAGATTGGATAAATCAGTCAGCGCGAGTGCTGGCATCTCGTCATTCGCAGCAGCTTTGACCAAGTCAGGTATACGTACGATGGATTCAGTAATCGAAAATTCTGTATGAATACCAAGATGAACAAAGTGCATAAATGAGTCCCTGCAAAAACCACTCGATAGTTTAGCACGGGATTTATTGTTTCAGTTTGAAATTGAGGGGAAATGGTGAACTTTTAGATCTTAATTTAAAGTGGGCTTTGGAGTGATTATTCTACTTAAACAAGGATAATTTCCCGGAAATTAAATCTATAGCCCAGCGACATGGATGTCGCTAGTTGATCTGTGGCAAAAGGAAGTGCCATCAGATCAACAAAGGGGTTTTGTCTTGCGAAGCTATGCTTCTCATGCCCCGTCAAAAGTAAGAGGAAACTTTTAAAGGTAAGGTTGGTTATCCTAAGATCAAAAGCAAAATAATATTTAGTAATAATTTTAATAGACAGCTCATAAATTCAGAAGAATTGAAATTTCAAAAATAAATGATTTCTATAATTCATAAGCGAGTACACTAAATCTCTTACTTTACTTTTGAAAGATGAGCAGCACTGCTGTGCAAGGTAACAAAAATCTTCTGTTAGCTTGTTGATATGTCCTGAGTAAGCTTTAAGCACTGCTTTAAAGTGAACGTAAGATAAGCCAACGGGCGACATCCATGTCGCCAACCTCGATAGTTAATAGATTTATTATGGTGTTATAGATTTTTATACAAGAATAAAACCTTCAAAAAGAGGGCTTTATTTACTTAGGAATTTAGCTTAACGAAGTCGAGATAACCAGTCACCGACACTTTGTACAATCTGCACCAGAATCAACAAGACAATTACAGTCATGATCACGACAGAGGTATCAAAACGCTGATAACCATAAGAGATCGCTAAGTCACCAATACCACCAGCACCAACTGCTCCAGCCATCGCTGTTGCACCAATCAGACTGATGGTTGCAGTAGTGAGGTTAAGAATGAGTGAGCTACGCGCTTCCGGCAGAATAAACTTAAAGATAATCTGCATTGGTGTTGCACCCATCGCCTGAGCAGATTCGATAATGCCTTCATTCACTTCCAGCAGAGAGGTTTCTACCAGACGGCCGATATAAGGACCGACATAAATAGTTAGAGGTACAATCGCTGCCCAAGTACCAATTGATGTTCCGACCAAAAACTTGGTTAGTGGAATCACCGCAATTAGCAAAATAATAAATGGCAGGGAACGCAGTGCATTCACAATCGGGTTTAGAGCATGGTAAATCACACGGTTTGGCAGAATCCCGTTTGGACGAGTGACGAGTAAAATGATCGCCTGAATGAAGCCCCAGATACAGCCAAACAACATCGCAAAGAACACCATATGGAAGGTTTCTTGCAGTGCTGTAACAAACTGATCCATCGATAGCGAGCTTTTCCAGAATGGCGCAGTAATAGTGGTCAACCACTGTACAATTAAGTCTCTCATTCTTGTACTCCTGCCTGATCTACTTGTACGCCGTTATCTCTCAGATATTGCATCGCTGCTGTGATTTGCGCTGGATCGCCTAAGAGCTGAATAAACATCTGGCCAATCACTGACCCATTAATTTCTGTCATATTGGCAAACAGGATATTCAAGCTGATATCAAACTGTTTGATCACACCCTGAATCACGGTTTCCTGCGCTGAGCTGCCCAGGAATTTTAAACAATAAATACTGTGATGATTCTGATTTTCCAGATTCGCCAGAATATTTACTGGCAAGTTCTGCTGGAGTACAGTTTGAATGAAGTTTTTCGTCGTTGGATGCTGCGGCTGACTAAAGATCTGCAGGGTAGAACCGGTCTCAATCACATCACCTTTTTCCATGACTGCAACATAATCACACACAGTTTCGATCACATCCATTTCATGGGTGACCATGACAATGGTAATGCCTTGTTCCTGATTAATACGTTTCAGAAGTTGCAGTACAGACTTGGTGGTTTGCGGATCAAGAGCAGAAGTCGCTTCGTCACAGAGCAAAATTTTTGGATGATTCGCTAGGGCACGAGCGATACCAACACGCTGTTTCTGACCACCAGACAGTTCATCCGGGAAAGCATGACGCTTATGTTTTAAATCAATAAAATCCAGCAGTTCTTCGAGACGTTTTTCCCGTTCAGCTTTACTCCAGCCAAGCAATTTCATTGGCATTTCGATATTGGCAGCCACTGTTTTAGTCTGCATTAAGTTAAAATGCTGGAAAATCATGCCGATCTGGGTACGTTCCTGACGCAATGATTTGGCATCCAAAGCAGTAAAGTCCGTGCCATTGATAATCACCTGACCAGAAGTAGGGCGTTCAAGCAGATTAATTAGGCGGATCAGGGTACTTTTACCGGCACCACTATAGCCAATAATGCCAAAGATACTGCCGGTTGGAATCTGTAAATTAATCCGATTCAAGGCACGTAAGGTTTGACCCTTGAGCTCATACTGTTTGGAGATGTCTTTAAATTCAATCATAGTGTCAAATACTGCATCACGAATAAAAAAACAGGCAAGAAATCTTGCCTGTTCTGAATATTGATTATTGTATTACTTTTCTTCGGTTAAATAAGTCACTGGTTTATTTACAGCAACTTTAGTACCACCGAAGTGTTCATCAACATAGGCTTTCACAGCAGGAGTATGATACAACTGGCCAACTTTTTGAAGTACAGGATCATTTTGACGGTCAGCAGCGACAGCTAAAATGTTAACATTCATTTTAGTACTTTGATCAATCGCTTCGTAATAGATCGCATCTTTCAATACGTTCAGACCACCTTCCATTGCCAAAGTATTACCTAGAACAATCGCATCTACTTCATCTTTCACACGGACTGCAGTCGCCATTTGAATTGGCTTGATGACAATCTGTTTCGCATTTTCAGTGATGTCAGCAGGCGTACCTTTTACCAGGTCAAAGTTTGGTTTAAGTTTTACCAGACCCGCAGATTGTAAAAGTAACAATGCACGTGATTCATTCGCGCCATCGTTAGGAATAGCAATTGTCGCACCTTGCTTAAACTCTTCAACTTTTTTCACTTTGCTTGAGTAAATCCCCATTGGCTCAAGATAAGTCGTAGAAAGTGGAGCGATCTTTTGAGTATTGGCGTCGTTATAAGCCACCATATAGGCATAAGATTGGAATGCGTTAACATCAATTTCTTTGTTGGCAACCGCAGTGTTCATCGCAACATAATCAGTGAAGTTTTTCACATCAAGTTTGATGCCGGCTTGTTTAGTTTCAGGCAAAGTTGAAATGTAGCGCCATACGTCAGCATCTGAACCAGTGGATGCCATAGTAACTGTTTGAAGTTCACCTGAGTCTTTGTTTTGTGCTGCGTCCGTTGCAGGCGCTTCTTGTTTTCCGCATGCAGTTAGTGTTAATACAGATGCACTGAGTAAAACGCCAAGTAGCTTTTTCATAAAGATGTCCTAATTCTCGTGTTGCCTAAAGTATATGCATTTTAAGGTCATGTTAAAGTGGAGTTTTATTACACTTTCATCTGACCCTAGATCGATGTCGCATGTGGCTCCGGCAGGGAAAATGCAAATGTACTGCAACAGTTCACGTTAATTCGATCGGGTCAGAGTTCACCAAACCACTATATCGGTTTTCTATTTGGAGAGAGTAAATAGAGATTTTATAAAAGATATAGTCAAATTTGGTACTCTGAATGGGCGCAATCATAGCAATTATTATTTATTCGATATAGTGAATAAAAAGTGGTTGCTTATCTGATTAAATGAATAGTAGTTTTGAAAAAATATTAGTAATTACAATATATTATTTTTACTTTAATTGATTTTAATATTATATTTGATTAAATAGTGAGCTTTATAATATTTTTGCTGATATTAAGCATAAAAATGCATATAGATAAACATAAAAAAATATCTGATTCTTGGGAAATTAAGAAAATTCTATCTTAACGAGATAAATCTTTCCTTCATGTTCAATAGGCGATGCAGGATCTGATCTTGGTTTTCTTAGTTCATGACTGCAAGAATGTTTTAACAGAAGGGAATATGCATATAATCCGAACGCTGTTTTTCATAGAGTACGTGTCTACACAAGGTATGATCGGCAGGGACAAGCGGATGATCAAATTCTCCTACCTTTTCTAAGCCAATGCTTTGCATGACACGTTCTGATGGCGTATTCATACATGCTGTAAATGAAATGACTTTGTCTAATCTTAGATTTCTAAAGGCATATTTAAGAACTGCTTTTGCGCCTTCGGTCGCATAGCCTTGATGCCAATATTGAGGTAATAATCGCCAACCAATTTCAGGGGCATCGGCTAGTTCAAACTCAGGCGGATGAACGTGTAAACCTATAAAGCCAATAAATTCGCCAGTCGCTTTGAGTTCTACAGCAAATAAGCCCCAACCACGTTTTTCAATGTCTGAGCGGATACGTTCTAGAAAGGCTGTTGCTTCTGTTGCGTCGAGCTTTTTAGGAAAATATCGCATAACTTCGTCATTTGCACACATTTGGATAAATGGGGCAGTGTCGGAGTCTTGCCATTGGCGAAAGATTAGGCGAGGGGTTTTAATTTTAATATTCATAGAAAATTTAATTCTAAAAAGTAGATAGCTCGTCTATATTATAAAATTACACGATTAAAAATATTTTTTTTATTGAGATTTATATGCCAAAACAGCAATTAGGGATTGCAGAAATTTTAAAAAAATTAAATGAATATGATTTGATATCAAATGACCATGCAATCTTTTTTAGGGGGCATTCAAATAAGAGCTATAAGCTTGAACCGTATATTTACCGTAATGACATCATAAAAAATGAGCATATTATTTTTAAAGAACTGTTGCTTAGATGCCCACAGGATTTTGAACATTGCAAGACTACATTTGAATTTCTAGTCAAAATGCAACATTACTCATTGCCTACGAGATTATTAGATATAACAACAAACCCATTAATTGCTTTATATTTTGCATGTCAATCTAAGTCAAAAAATGATGCTGAGCTTATCATTTTTAAAGTACCAAAATCATCGATCAAATATTACGATAGTGACACAGTGAGTATTTTATCTAATCTAAGTCGCATCCCATGTAATTTTCAGATACCTAAAAGTATAGATACCAGTTTATTTTTTCTTGACGATGGCTTTGATGAAATGTGTGAGGAATTTAATACTCAGCAATCAATTAAAAAATTAGTCTATGAAATACAAAGCGAAAAACCTCATTTCGAGCCACGTATAGAACCAGATGTTCTTTCTAGTGTTTTATGTGTTAAGCCTAGAATGGATAATCAACGTGTGATTAGACAAGATAGTGCATTTTTCTTATTTGGTATTGATAATTTTAAGAAAGATAAACCAGCAAAATTAAGTGATAGTCTAATTTTGACAAAAGATAAAAAAATTATTATTCCTCATAGTGATAAAGCAAGAATTATTGGACAGCTTGAAATTTTAGGTATTACTGAAGCTACAATTTTTCCTGAAATTGAAAAAGTAGCTACATATATTAAGCGTATATACAGCAAATAATAAAAACCCCGCATTCAGCGGGGTTTTTATTTAATCTAAATATAGATTAAGCATTTTCACGCGCAATTGCACGGTAACCAATATCTTTACGGTATTGAACGCCGTCGAATGTTACTTTTTCACAAAGCTCTAATGCTTTCGCTTGTGCTTCACCAATGGTATTACCCAAAGCAGTCACACAAAGTACACGACCGCCAGCAGTGACAATATCACCATTTTCATTGGCTTTGGTGCCTGCATGGAATACTTTGGCATCAGTCATCTCAGTATCTAGACCTGAAATCACATCGCCATTGCTTGAAGTTTCAGGGTAGCCTTTAGATGCTAAAACGATACCCACAGTTTTACGCTCATCCCACTCTGCTTCCGCAGGTAAGTTACCCGCAATACCAGCTTCAACCAAATCAACTAAAGATGATTTTAAACGCATCATGATCGGTTGAGTTTCAGGGTCGCCAAAACGACAGTTAAACTCGATCACTTTTGGTTGACCTTTGTCGTCAATCATCAAGCCTGCGTATAAGAAACCTGTATAAACGTGACCGTCTTTTTTCATACCTTCAACGGTAGGACGCATCACTTCATTCATGGTTTTTTCAAAAACGTCAGCTGTTACAACAGGCGCAGGAGAGTAAGCACCCATACCGCCAGTATTTGGACCTTGGTCGCCTTCAAAAATACGTTTATGATCTTGAGATGTCGCCATTGGCAGGATGTTGTCACCATCAATCATACAAATGAAAGAGGCTTCTTCACCAGCAAGGAATTCTTCAATGACTACGCGAGAACCGGCATCGCCAAATTTGTTGCCAGCCAGCATGTCATCAATCGCATCAAATGCTTCTTGATTGGTCATGGCAACAATTACACCTTTACCTGCTGCAAGACCATCCGCTTTGATCACGATTGGTGCACCATTTTTCTCTACAAAGGCTTTCGCTGCATCTACTTCGGTAAATACATCGTAGAAAGCTGTTGGAATGTTATGGCGTTTTAAGAAGTGCTTAGCGAATGCTTTAGAGCCTTCCAGCTGAGCAGCAAATTGAGTTGGACCCCAAATTTTCACGCCTGCTTCGCGACAAGCATCAACCACACCATTCACAAGCGGTGCTTCAGGACCCACAATAATCATTTCAACTGCATTATTTTTCGCAAAATCAATGATGGCAGGATTGTCGAGAATGTCCAAAGCGACATTTTCACATTTATTTTCAGTTGCGGTGCCTGCATTGCCCGGTGCAACAAATACTTTTGCCACTTGATCGTCTTGTGCGATTTTCCATGCAAGCGCATGTTCACGGCCGCCACTACCTAAAACTAAAATGTTCATCTTTAGAAAATTCCCTCGAAAATGAAATTCCACAAACCCAATGAGGTTTAAAAATCTTTTAACATCTTATAGCAAGATATTAAATAATCTACTGATGTAACAAACCCTCCTTACGAAAAGGAGGGTCTGGAATTTAATACTTAAAAATTAGTGGCGGAAATGACGCATGCCAGTGAATACCATTGCAATACCAGCTTCATCCGCTGCAGCAATTGTTTCTTCGTCACGCATTGAACCACCTGGTTGGATAATGCATTTGATGCCGGCTTTAGCCGCGTTGTCGATACCGTCACGGAATGGGAAAAAGGCATCAGATGCCATAACTGCACCTTCAACCACTAAACCAGCGTGTTCAGCTTTGATCGCAGCAATACGAGCTGAGTTTACACGGCTCATTTGACCTGCGCCCACACCAATAGTTTGACGGTTTTTCGCATAAACAATCGCGTTTGATTTCACGTATTTCGCAACTTTCCAAGCAAAGATCATGTCATCGATTTCTTGTTCAGTTGGAGCACGCTTAGTCACTACTTTAAGGTCATCTTTCGTGATCATGCCCAAGTCTTGATCTTGAACCAGTAAACCACCGTTTACACGTTTGTAGTCAAGCTGTGGAGCACGTTCATTAATCGCTGGAAGTTCGCCACATACGAGTACACGTACGTTTTTCTTCGCGTCAGTCACTTCAAGTACGCCGTCAGCGATACTTGGTGCAATGATCACTTCAACGAATTGACGATCCACAATTGCTTGCGCAGTTGCAACGTCTAATTCACGGTTGAACGCAATGATGCCGCCAAATGCAGATTCTGGGTCAGTTGCATAAGCAAGATCATAAGCGGCTTTGATGCCGTCTAGAGATACTGCAACACCACATGGGTTCGCGTGTTTTACGATCACACAAGCAGGTTTCGCGAATGATTTAACGCATTCAAGTGCAGCATCAGTATCCGCGATGTTGTTATATGAGAGTTCTTTACCTTGTAACTGCTTAGCAGTCGCAACAGAAGCTTCTTTCGCAGCAGGGTCAACATAGAACGCAGCAGACTGGTGCGGGTTTTCACCGTAACGTAAGTCTTGAGCTTTGTTTAATTGAGTATTGAAAGTACGCGCAAATTTATCTGCCTGACCTTCTTCTTTACCTACGCGAGCGCCTAGGTAAGATGCGATCATACCGTCATATTGAGCAGTGTGTTCGAATGCTTTAACAGCAAGGTCAAAACGCGTTGCATAAGATAAAGCACCCTCAGCTTTAAGCTCAGCAATCACAGTCGTATAGTCAGCAGCATTTACCACGATACCAACAGATGCGTGGTTTTTCGCAGCAGCACGAACCATTGTTGGACCACCGATGTCGATATTTTCAATCGCATCAGCCAGTGAACAGTTTGGTTTCGCTACAGTTGCAGCAAATGGATACAGGTTAACAACGACAAGATCGATCGCATCGATGTTGTGTTCAGCCATCACAGCTTCGTCTAGACCACGACGAGCCAAAATGCCACCATGAATTTTCGGATGTAGTGTTTTTACACGGCCCTCCATCATCTCTGGGAAACCAGTGTGCTCCGAAACTTCTACTACAGCGACATTATTGTCTTTCAACAATTTGTATGTACCACCTGTAGATAAAATTTCTACCCCAAGAGCAGCAAGGTCTTGTGCAAATTCCACAATACCGGTTTTATCGGAAACAGAGATTAAAGCGCGTTTAATAGTCATGATCTTCGTCACAGTTACCAAGGAACAGATTAAATCTAAATAGCTAATTAACAGTCAAAAAAAAATGCCTGCGGTAGCCGCAAGCATTTTATCATTTATTCACTCATTAAACCGTGAGCTTTTAACTTTTTGCGTAAAGTACCGCGGTTTAGTCCGAGAATCTCGGCAGCGCGTGTCTGATTACCACGCGTATATTCTAGAACGACAGATAATAAAGGCTTCTCCATTTCTGCCAGCACCATGTCGTACACCTGAGAAGGTTGCTCGCCTTGCAGTTGTGCAAAGTAGTGGCGAACTGCGCGATCTACGTGAATACGAAGAGCGACATCAGATTGTGCAGTAAAAATAGGAGATTTGCTATTCATGCGAATTAATCCGAAAAATCAAATATCACTTGGGTAAAGCGATATATAAAAGTGGTCTAGAAATTGAAATGAACTCCATTTTAGATCCTAAAACTGGAGTTCTAAAACTTGGTCATTACATTGAGCTTGTAGCTTGCCACATCTCGACGATTTGGTCGAAAAATAAGCGTAACAATAGTTAAAGTTTTGTTACTGACCAAAATCAAAACAAAAAAATCTGCTAGATACGCAATAAGTTTTAGAGCGCATTAGGCAAGACTGTATTTGTTGTGAAAAAGTAGCGAGGAGTTTGCAGCACATAGCTTTCGTGGCGCGTATAATACCATTGTCTCGGGAAAAGTGAGCAAGAAAACTGCATTTTTTTTAACTTTTTTTTCGTTTTTTAATAGTTTTTATCAATATTAAGGTCGAATTATTTCCAAACTGTAATTATCGAAGTCTTTACGGTCGACAGGAAGCACAAATTCAAATTTAAATGGGCTGTTTTGGGGAATACGTTGAATCTTGACCAAGCTTTCGATCAGGTATTCCTGAGGTTTTAAATTATAAGTCGCCAAGACCACACCCTGATCTTTAAGGTGGACTCTCAAATTTGGCATTTCCAGACTACGCTTATGGAAATTGATCAGTTCACCGCTAAACTGGGTTTTATCTGTAGCAATTGCTTTGGCTTTGACCTTATTGGTATTGATCAGATTGTAATGTTCTTCGAGATTGGAACAGTTGAACACTTCACAGATATTGTTAAAAGCCACACTCATCACATGACTATTCTTAATATAGTGTGGATTAAACCAGAAGAATTGAAATAAAAGTAAGCCAAATAAGAACAGGTTTAGGCTGGTCCAGCCTAAATAATAAAGCGGGCCTTTATTGTGCTGTTTATCAGCCTGATCATCCCAGTTCATGCTAGGGAGGATTGCAATCGGTTCGGTACTGAAATAATTCAGGTTGTTCAGATATGTTTTCAGATCAATATTTGAGTTTTCAACTTTTTCATCAAAGATGTTGAGTAAATAGTGCTGATCTGAAGAATTGGCTGAACAAGTAGATTCGGCGAGGCTTCTATTAATATAAGAAACATGACTTGGCGTATGGGTAAGGGCGACCGAATTCTGTGCTTCGGTCACCAGATGCGATAAAGCATTAAAGGTCGTACTACATTTTGGGCAGCAAACCATGCCTTGGGCAATGGTTAATTGCGCAACCGTAACTTTATAGGTTGTAGAGCAGGTCGGGCAGTGGGTTCGCTTGTCACTCATAAATGTTTTATAGACTCTTTAATTCTTATGGCGTTTCCCCGAAATACGGCACCAGTGTTCATCGCGTTTTTCTACTTCTAATATATCAAAATGTTTTGAGTAAATGCTAGTAACATCAGCAACTTGCTCTTCAATAACACCTGCGAGTGCGAACTCTGCCTCAGGTTTGACCAATTCTGCGAACTCAGGCTCAAGCATCATGAGTGGGCCAGCCAGAATATTAGCAACAAATACATCTGCTTTCTGCTCGCCAAGCTCTGCATTGAACTCCTCTGGTAAACCAACATAAAGTCGATCCAATACACCATTCAGTTCAGCATTCTGTTTGGTGGCCAAAACAGCTTGTGGGTCAATATCAGTTGCATACGCATATTTGGCACCGAGTAACAATGCAGCGACAGCCAGAATACCTGAACCACAGCCATAATCGATCACGATCTTGTCTTTTACATCAGTTTTACCCAACCATTGCAGGCAAAGGAAAGTAGATGCATGGTTACCTGTACCAAAAGCTAAACCTGGATCAAGCTTGATATTCACTGCATCTGCTTCAGGCGCTTCCATCCATTCTGGAACAATCCAGAATTTTTCAGAAATCTGGATTGGCTCGTAGGCATCCATCCAGGTGCGTTCCCAAGCTTGATCTTCCAGGAATTCATGGCGGATCGGTGCTTCAGGTAGTTGTGCGCGAATAAAGGTTTTCAAAGCAGCTACATCGATTTCTTCTTCGTCATCTTCTTGAGCATAGATGCCAGTCACGATCACTTTATTCCAGAGCGGTGTTTCACCTGGAAGTGGTTCCAGTAAATCCTGGTTTTCAGCATCATCCAGAGTGACACTTACGGCGCCCAGTGAGCTAAGTAATGTTTCAGTAAAATCTACCTGAGCTTGATCAACTGTAATATGAATTTGTAACCACTTCACAGAAATAACCTTTATACATTTTTTCAAAAAGCTATTGTAACGGAAGTTCAGCTTGAAGGTGTGATCTTCTTGAGACGGAGTCAAATAAAAAGGATGCTTACGCACCCTTTTTATGAAAACCGGTTAAAACGCATTTTCTTGAGTGGGAGAGATGGTAGGGCGTGCAGCTACTGGAGCAAAGCGATTCAGTAATAATCCAAAAATAGCCGCGAAGATATACATGAAGATGGAATAGACCGCAGCAGGCATGGCAACCACAGTGCTGGACATGACAGTAAGTGCAATAGTCATGGCGAGTGTGCTGTTATGAATACCGATCTCGAAGGCACTGGCACGTGCCTGAGCGGAATTGATATTCATCAGGCGTGGAACAAAATAGCCAATCATTAAGCTGAAGAGACAGAACAGGGCGGTTGCTAAACCCACCTGAGTCAGATATTCGGCAATATTGGCGCGTTCACTATAAATTGCTCCTGCAATAATCAGCACCAGAAAGAGGACTGCAAAAATGCGAAGAGGCTTATTCAGCTTTACAGTGAGTGCTGGGGCATAATGACGAATCAACATACCAATCGCGACTGGTATAATAATGATACCAAACACTTGCAGGATCTTTCCGAACTGCAAGCTGATCTGCTGACTGTCCTGCATAAAATGCATGATCGAGAAATTCATGATTAAAGGTAATGTAAATGCAGCAACCACCGAATTGATCGCAGTCAAGGTAATATTAAGCGCCAAATCACCTTTAAATAGATAGCTGAACAGATTTGCGGTGCTACCACCTGGCGATGCGGCCAGCAACATCAGACCAACAGCGAGTAAAGGTGGTAAAGCCAGAACTTTACATAGAATGAAAGCAATGCTTACCAGCAGAATTAATTGACAAAACAAGGCAACCAGCACTGCTTTAGGGTGCTGACTTACCCGCGCAAAATCTTTGAGTGTGAGTTCGAGTCCTAATCCCACCATGATGATGGCGAGTGCGAGGGGGAGGAATATTGTTATGATGTCAGAGTCCATCTGCATGCTCCTTATAGAAATTTATTTTAATAGTTTAGGACTTACGCACTATTATTTATAGATTCTCTGTGGTAGCAGATGATTTTTATCGAGAATAAAGTCATCAATGAAGTTTTTGATAACTGGTCTAAATAATTTCTTCTGCCAACGATATACATTTTCAAAGATCCGCTCAAACTGGTTCTTTTGTATCTCAACGTAGGCCATCAAGGCTGAAAAAATATGATTCAAAATCAGTTTAGATCGTCTTACTTGAAACTTTTCAATATGACAAACCTGTTTAATCACCCGGTGATATTGCTCTATTTTCCAATGACTTGAATGTAATTCATGAAAACCCTCAAAGGACAATAAATCATCTTCATCTTGATGCACAATATAAAACCTCTGCTGTTCTTTTAACTGAGTCTTAAATAATTGTACAAAGCCAAAATCTTTGAGCCAGACCACTTGACCCTGATGGAAATCTGGCAATAAACGCAGTTGAAACCATTGTCCTTTTTCTGGGGAAACCTTACGGTTACAGTCGATACCAAACATAAATCGAATACCATATTTTCTTATGGTTTTTAGATTTCCAGTCGATGAATACCAACTATCACCTGTAATAAATTGAATCTTTGCACCCCAACTGAGTACTTCACTTAACATATCCATAAAGTAATCATTCTTGGTTTTACTTTCAGATTTGTCATAAATTCGGAAATTAATTGGAATATTTTGACCATTTTGATCTGTCGCATACAAGGTAATGAGATTAATACCCTTGACGGATCGGTGGTGTTTGCCTGACCAAAAATAGCTAACCAAGTCCATATGTTGACTATATGGTTTATCTAAAACAGTATCATCAATACTGACTATAAGTTTATTATTATCAATATGTTGAATTGATTCTTGATATAGGTCGTGAGGTGTGTAGTCTTCACGCTCTAGAAAGCGATTTACACTATCATGCGAGATATTATAAGTCTCGGCAAGTTGTGTGCAGCTAATAGAGTTCGGTTCTGTCATGAGAAAGCCCATATAAATGGGTAATGTACAAGTTGCTGTAGAAGCATGTTTAATTCGTCTAATCACAGATACTTTATAAAGTATTTTAATACTTTTTTGAATCCGTCAATGCGTAAGTCCTATAGTTTTACATTTTCTATAAAAAAGCATACAGCTTAAGCAGGCAATTGACTTAGAAAGTTACAAATCTGATAAACGACTCTTGGTACTATAGCTGAGTTTCTGCTGGCTGATCATAAAACCAAAAATCCCAGCAAAAACGTACATGACAATTGAATAAATACCCGCAGGGATGGCAATGGTGACATTATTCAGGGCAGAAATCGCAATTGTCATTGAAACAGTTGTGTTATGAATGCCGACTTCAAAGGTACAGGCACGTGCCATCTTGTCTGGAATATCCATTAATAAAGGCAGGCAATAACCGAGAAACAGGCTGGAAAAACATAATATAGAGGTAACAATCCCAATGCTGGCAAAATATTCGATGATGTTAAAGCGCTCTTGGAAAATGGCATAGATCAAGAGCATGCTTAAAAAAGCGATAGATAGCAGCCGCATTGGCATATGTACAATATCTGAAAGCTTTGGAAATTTTGCCCGCATCAGCATGCCGATCACAACCGGAATAATCGTAATCAGAAAAACCTGAGCCATTTTTTCAAGCGGTAAGCCGATGCCGGTATCCTGTCCTATAAAATAGTACAGGGACAGGTTCATAATAAAAGGTAAGGTAAAAATAGAAATAATCGTATTGATGCCGGTTAACGTGATATTAAGCGCAACATCACCTTTATAAAGATAACTTAGCAGATTGGCAGTAGCTCCTCCTGGAGAGGCAGCCAGCAGCATCATGCCTACAGCAAGCAATGGCGGCAGATCAAGTACCAGACAGATTAAAAAGGTTAAACCGGTTAAAATTACCAGTTGTGAGAATAAGACAATAAAAATCACCTTAGGATAACGGCTAACATGTAGAAAATCCTTGATTGTTAACTGTAGCCCTAACCCCATCATTGTTATTGCCAAAGTAATCGGCAAAAACAAGCTAAAAAACCCCGAATCCATGAAGTTTCCTTTTTATTATTCATTTTTTAGGTATGTTTTGAGTTTAGCGTAGATGAATAAATAAGCAATATAAAAACGGGTAAAATTTATGCATTTTACCCGTTAAGTTTATGATTAAAAATATATTTAATCAGCTATATAGTGATTTACATCCCTGAGTGAGATGGGGTTTGAGGCTGAGTTTGCATTTGCGGTTGAGACTGCATATCTTGTTACATCCGTGGCTGAGACTGCATTTGTGACTGTGGACGTGGAGGGGTAAAGCCTAATGCACATTTACCATTGATCTGAGTGCCATTAATGGTTGCAGAAGTTTCGCCGCCTGAACTACAAGATGTATAAAGTTCGGGTTCATCGCCTTTGATATTGGTTGATGATGAAGGGAAGAACTGTTGCTGACAGGTACCATTCCAGATAATACCGCGGTAAGCAAAACTTACAGGAGCACCCTCTGATTTACCTTTACAAACTTGCTGGTATTTTTGGGCATTATAAACCTTCTCGACTTTATCATTTGCTGAGGCTGCAAATGGAGCGAAACATAGACCGCAGAGCGCTGTTGCTAGGAAAATATTCTTATTCATCATGTATACCTTTGTTTGTAATGTGACCACTTTATAGATTAAAAACTAATCAATATTAAACAATATGAGTCGGGTAACTTTTTGAGTTTAGATGTTTAATTTATATAGTAAGTCTGCAAAGTTTAATTACATTGCTTTATTGGCTGGCAGGGTAAATTCCGAAGGATAAATTCAAGTGATTTTGTCAACTTTGGAAGGAAGTTTGCTATAATGTTCAGCTATCCTTTTTCTATCTCTCTATTTACCACTATGCACTATCCTAAAGTATACGATGTCATTGTTATCGGTGGCGGTCACGCAGGTACGGAAGCAGCACTGGCTGCAGCACGTATGGGTCGACAGACATTACTCTTAACTCATAACATTGAGACTTTAGGGCAGATGAGCTGTAACCCGGCCATTGGCGGGATCGGTAAATCACATTTAGTGCGTGAAATTGATGCCTTGGGCGGTGCGATGGCACTGGCTGCCGATAAAGGTGGTATTCAATTCCGTATTCTGAATTCACGCAAAGGTGCAGCAGTTCGTGCAACTCGTGCGCAGGCTGACCGTGTACGTTATAAAGCGGCAATTCGTGAGACTTTAGAAAATCAAGCGAACCTAGATATCTTCCAGCAAGCAGCAGATGACCTGATTGTTGAAGGCGATACCGTGAAAGGTGTCGTGACCCAAATGGGTATTCGCTTTGATGCGAAAACTGTGGTGCTGACTGCGGGTACATTCTTAGGCGGTGTGATTCACATCGGTTTAAACAATGCTTCAGGTGGTCGTGCTGGTGATCCGCCGTCAATCTCTCTGGCGCACCGTTTACGTGAATTAAATTTACCTGTGGGTCGTTTAAAAACGGGTACGCCACCACGTATTGATGCGCGTTCAGTTGATTTCTCTGTAATGACTCCACAGCCGGGTGATTTCCCATCTCCGACCATGTCATTTATGGGTGATGTGTCTATGCACCCTGAACAGGTGAATTGCTATATTACACATACCAATGAACGTACTCATGAGATCATTCGCGGCGGTTTAGACCGTTCACCAATGTACACTGGTGTGATTGAGGGTGTAGGTCCACGTTACTGCCCATCGATTGAAGATAAAATTCATAAATTCGCGGATAAAGACTCACACCAAGTATTCCTTGAGCCTGAAGGCCTGGATACACATGAGCTTTATCCAAACGGTATTTCAACGTCTTTACCATTTGACGTGCAGTTTGAACTGGTACGCTCAATCCGTGGTATGGAAAATGCACATATTCTTCGTCCGGGTTATGCGATTGAATACGATTACTTTAACCCGCAAGCGTTGAAATTCACTTTGGAAACCAAAGCGATCAATAACCTGTACTTTGCTGGTCAGATCAACGGTACGACAGGTTATGAAGAAGCGGGTGCACAGGGGCTGCTTGCAGGCTTGAACGCAGCACGTCGCGCTTGGGATCAGGAGCAATGGACACCAAAACGTGATGAAGCATACATGGGCGTACTGGTTGATGACTTGATCACTTTAGGTACTAAAGAACCGTACCGTATGTTCACGTCTCGTGCGGAATACCGTTTGATGCTACGTGAAGACAATGCGGATCAACGTTTAACACCAATCGGCCGTGAAATGGGCTTAGTTGATGACGAACGTTGGGCAGCTTACTGTGAAAAAATGGAAGCTGTAGAGAAAGAAACAGGTCGTTTGCAACATCTTTGGGCTGCACCAAACAACCCAATGGGTAAAAAATTCGTTGAGATGACAGGTGCGGATCTTTCTAAAGAATGTTCTGCGATTGATTTGCTGAAACGTCCAAACATTACCTTTGCTCAAATTGCTGAATTGACTGGTTCTGAAGTTTCACCACAAGTGGGTGATCAGATTGAGATTGCAGTGAAATACGAAGGTTATATCAACCGTCAGCATCAAGAGGTTGCGCAAATGAAACGTCTGGAAGAAACTCGTATTCCTGCTGATTTTAATTACGATGTTGTTTCTGGTCTTTCTCGTGAAATTACCTTGAAGCTGAAAGACATTTGTCCTGAAACACTTGCTCAGGCAAGCCGCATTCCAGGTGTAACACCAGCAGCGGTTCAATTGGTGATGATCACCATCCGTAAGAATGCTCAAGCGAAAAAATCTGCATAAGATTTTGAAGTAAAAAACCCGCAGAGATGCGGGTTTTTTATTTTAAGTATTTCTTATGTCTACATAAAGATATGAAATTGGAATTTTAAAATTTTGTCTTAATGATTCTAGAAATTCTTTTTCATTAATGTGGAGGGGATCATCGATATCAAATATAGATACGATATTCATTTCTTTAACATTCTGATGTTGTAAAGTAAAAGAGTATTCTAGTAGTTGTCCTATAGATTGTCTTAGAGCATCTCGTAAATTTCGTGCAATTTTGATTTCATAGAGTATAAAGTTGTTTGATTTATCAAGAATTGCAATGTCTGCACGAGTATTGTTATCCAAATGATATTCAGAATATATTTTTAACTCTTTGAACTCTAATTCTAAATTTTTAATTAATAAATTATGCACTATGGAATGCATTTTTTGGAAAGTAGCTGCTTCTATTGTGTAAGAATTTCTATTAACGTATTCCTTTTGAGCAACAGTACTCAATTCCACTATAGTATCTTTGGTCTCTGTAGGAAATTTGGTGAAGTTTAATAAATTATAATAATTTGAGGTAACGGCTGGATTTTTGTGATGAAAGCTTAAAGGGGTATCCAAAAGATTAAGATCTTTTAATTTGTAGCGTATGTTAAAAAAATTTTCAGGATACGTATCTAATAATTGAGTATAGTCGATCCCTAATATTTTTAGTTGGTCAAATCTTTGTTTAAGCCATCCATTTTTTTCATAAATGGCATAAATTTCTTGTGATTTTAAAGTGTCTACAAGCTCAACTTGATTGATTGTGCCTAGCCACCATCTTTGATTATATTTTTTTTGATTTTCAATACAGTAGAGAGAAAGAGAGAACGTTGGCTCTGTCGCGCTAGATATACGACCTGCTGAGGCGGCTGGAATATAGCCATAAATATAGCCATCGATAATTTTGGAGAAGTCAAAATTCCATTCTTCGAAGCCAAAACCGTATATGCTTTCGAATGAGTTGGTATCTTTTGATTTTCCAATATTTCCCGAAGGGGCAATCCAATGATTTGAATTCCAGCAAATTCGAGTTACTTTATGAGGTAATTTTTTCATTGATTAAAAAATTATATTTATGTTAAGGGGTTTATATCAAGAAAATTAAAAAAAATAGTATGCTTTTAGGATATATAATAAGAAATATGGATAAAATAATCATATTATGTTGATGAATATTTTAAGATGCCTTACCAACTTGTAGAACTCGATATTCAAGCCACCGATAACATTGCCTGCCCACATTGTCATCAAGACATTATTGACTGGCAGAAAGAACAATACGTGCAACCGTGCGAACATACCTTATTTATTGCCATGGATATCGGCTTTGAATACATTACCGATGAATTTGAGCAAACTATGCGAAAGACAGTGGATGAGCTGCATGCCAATGATGACATCGTCAACATGTTCGAAGAAATCACCACAAGTACTTATCCGAATTATCTGATTTTAAAATCTGATTTGGGTGCAGCAGGTTATTCGCGTTATATCGGTTTAACAGTGTAAGAATCTCATTACTATATATAAGCAATAAAAAAGCACCCTTGGGTGCTTTTTTAATTTCAGGCCTGGCCTTCGACTTCTTCTACTTCATCGTCATCCGCACTGTCCATACCGAGTTCTTTCAGCTTACGAGTGAGTGTATTACGTCCCCAACCTAATAGTTCGGCTGCATGACGCTTACGACCACGGGTTTGTTGTAGGGCAGCATTGATCAGAGTGCGTTCAAACATTGGTGTGGCCACATCTAATAGCTTCATTTCGCCGTTTTTCAGTTTCTGGATCGCCCATTGACCTAATAATTCATCCCAGTGATGCGGTGCAATTTGATTCAGGTTGGGAATTGGAGTGCCCGGATCCTGCTGCTGAATTGGAATTTGCTTTAATTCAGGTGGTAGATCTTCTGGATAAACTTCACGGCCTGTGATCATCACAGTTAGCCAGCGACAGGTATTTTCAAGCTGACGCACGTTCCCTTGCCAAGGCAGCTTTTGCATATATTCCTGAGTTTCAGGACGCAAGATTTTAGGATTTACACCCAGTTCTTTACCTGCACGCGCCAGGAAGTGCTGTGCCAGCATCGGAATATCTTCAGAGCGATGCGCCAGTTTAGGAATATGAATACGAATCACGTTTAGACGGTGATATAAGTCTTCACGGAAGCGACCATCATGTACCAGCTTTTCCAGATCCTGATGCGTTGCTGCCACAATACGTACATCAACTTTAACTGGAATGTGACCACCAACGCGATAGAATTCACCATCAGCTAGGACACGTAACAAACGCGTTTGTGTTTCAAAAGGCATGTCGCCAATTTCATCCAGGAACAGCGTACCGCCGTTGGCCTGTTCAAAACGGCCTTGACGTTGAGTATTGGCACCGGTAAAAGCGCCTTTTTCATGACCAAACAATTCAGTCTCAATCAGGTCTTTCGGAATCGCGGCCATGTTCAGCGCAATAAACGGTTTATTGCTACGAGGTGAATGGCGGTGTAGCGCATGCGCGACCAGTTCTTTACCTGTGCCGGATTCACCATTAATCAGCACGGTAATATGGGACTGAGACAAACGACCAATGGCACGGAAGACTTCCTGCATTGCTGGCGATTCACCAATGATCTCAGTTGACTGAATCGTTGGTGCAGATTTGGCAGATTCTTGCTGCTGTAATTTGGTGATATGTAAAATCGCACGATTGACCAGTGCCAACGCTTCATCAATATCAAATGGTTTTGGCAGGTATTCAAAAGCACCCGTTTGATAACTGGATACCGCTGATTCCAGATCTGAATGCGCCGTCATAATAATAACCGGCAGATCAGGATTGGTATTCTTGACCTTGCCTAAAAAGGTCAAACCATCAATACCCGGCATACGGATATCGGTCAGGATCACATCAGGTGCATCGACACCCAATTGATCAAGTGCTGACTGGGCTTCTTCAAAACTGGTGACGTCGAAACCTTCTTCTTTGAATGTTTTTTCTAGTACCCAACGCATGGCACGATCGTCATCAATCACCCATATTTTATTTCGCGACATGATCTGACTCCCAAGGTAAAAATAAGCTAAATACGGTTTTTCCTGGAACTGACTGGCATTCAATCATTCCGTTATGTTGATGCATAATATTTTGAGCAATGCTAAGACCTAGTCCGGTTCCTTTGGCACGGCTGGTCACAAGCGGGTAGAACACGGCTTCGATAATATCGTCTGGAACACCCGGACCATTATCTTCAATGTCAATTCGAACCACAGATCGGTGAATTACACCACTAATGGTATAAAGACGCTGAATCCGGGTTCTTAAAATAAGTTCCGGTTGATGCTCGATAAAGAAGTCTTTATTTTCTGTCATCGCCTGAACGGCATTGACACAGATATTTAGCATAACCTGAATGAGCTGATCGCGGTCTGCCAAAACTTCCGGCAGGGACAGGTCATAGTCCCGGGTGATTTTAATTTTCTTTTTAGTCTGATTTACAATCAGTGAGCGGACGCGTTCTAAGGGTTCATGCACATTGACCATTTCATAGCTTGGTAACTGGCGTGAACCGAGCATGCTATCTGCCAGATTTCTCAGGCGATCCACTTCACTAATAATAATGTCAGTGAACTCTTTATATTTTGGATCTTCAAGGCTACGTGCCAGAAGCTGTGTTGCACCGCGGATGCCACCGAGTGGATTCTTGATCTCATGTGCCACGCCACGAATCAACTGACGCGCGACCTGGTGCTGTTGAATATAGTTTTCTTCACGTGAGATTTTCAGCATACGGTCACGCTGATTCAGCTCGATCAGCAATAAAGGATGATTTGGCTTGCCCGCATTGAGCAGGGAAACCGTATAGTCCACATGAATGTCTTTAAAGTTGACGATGATCGTCGCCTCACGGCGAGTGTAAGGTTGGCCAGTATGCAACGTGTTATATAGAGATTCTTCAGTATTGAATTCATCTGTTGGCGCTTGCAGAATATTTAACACGGGCGTGCCTGATGCGCGTAACAGGCTGACATCAAACATAGCCTCGCAGGCCGTATTTAAGTAATAAATATTCAGGTGACTATCAACCAGCATAATGGCAGTGGTCAGGTTGTCCACCAAAAGGCGATAATCGATGGAATGAGGCTGATCCATTAGCGGTGGTTTTCCTGTATTAAAATGGCGCAATGGCATCTTCATAAAGCAAAATAACAATTTCAAAGTTCAGATTTGAGGCAAATTAAGCAAGATGCACGCCAACTTTAGAACTCTTGTTAAAATTTTGCTGAAAAATGCACGAAATCTGACGGGGATGCCCAATCAAACTCAGGTATAACGGATTAAATTGAGGCTGTAAACCTAAAATGATTCATTTTGGTGCATTAGCTTTTATATTGAATATTTTATGGCGTTATTTTAGTGCGTGATGCAAAGAGTGGCCATTTCAACTATTTTTATGATGCGAAAAGACATACAATACGCGCATTCTAGTGGAGCGCAGATTCATGAAGTCCCCCAAAGTCGGTTTTGTATCTTTAGGTTGTCCTAAGGCATTGGTAGATTCTGAACGAATTTTAACTCAGTTAAAGACTGAAGGTTATGATGTCGCATCGGATTATGACGGTGCTGATTTAGTAGTAGTAAATACCTGTGGTTTTATTGAATCTGCAGTACAAGAGTCTTTAGATGCCATCGGTGAAGCGATGAGCGCGAATGGTCGTGTCATCGTAACAGGTTGTCTAGGAAAAGACGAAGATAAAATTCGCCAAATGCACCCGAATGTCCTGAAGGTGACGGGTGCAGCAGCATATGAAGAAGTGATGGATGCGGTACATGAATATGTCCCTGAACCGCCAAAACACAATCCATTTATTGATCTGGTGCCTGAGCAGGGTATCCGTTTAACCCCTAAACATTATGCATACCTGAAAATTTCGGAAGGCTGTAACCATCGTTGTACCTTCTGCATCATTCCAAGTATGCGTGGTGATCTGGTATCTCGTCCAGTCGGTTCTGTGCTTGAAGAAGCTGCAGCACTGAAACGTTCAGGTGTCAAAGAAGTACTCGTGATCTCCCAAGATACTTCTGCTTATGGCGTCGACACCAAATACAAACTGGATTTCTGGAACGGCCAGCCAGTTAAAACCAAATTCTATGACATGTGTGAAGCATTGGGTCAATTGGGCATCTGGGTGCGTCTGCACTATGTCTATCCATATCCACACGTAGATGCCGTGATTGATTTGATGGCTCAAGGCAAAATCCTGCCTTATCTGGATATTCCATTCCAGCATGCTAGCCCAAGAATCCTGAAGCTGATGAAACGACCTGCTCACAGTGAAAATACACTGGAGCGTTTAAAAGTTTGGCGTGAGAAATGTCCTGACCTAGTCATCCGTTCTACATTTGTGGTGGGTTTCCCGGGCGAAACTGAAGAAGATTTCCAGATGCTTCTGGACTGGCTGAAAGAAGCACAACTGGATCGCGTGGGCTGTTTTACTTACTCACCAGTTGAAGGTGCGACGGCGAATGATCTTCCAGACCATGTGCCGGAAGAGATCAAGCAGGAGCGTTATGAACGTTTCATGCAGGTTCAGCAGGAAATTTCAGCAGCGAAGCTACAAAAACGTATTGGCCAGAAAATGACGGTGCTAGTCGATGACCTGGAAGAAGAATTCCCGGTTGCTGTAGCGCGCTCATATGCGGATGCGCCTGAAATTGATGGTAATGTTTTTGTTGAAGATATCGACAAAAGTGTGATTAAGGCAGGGGATTTGCTTGAAGTCGAAATCACTGATGCAGATGAATATGATTTATTTGCCAAACTGATCTCAATCAAGTCTGCTTAAGATTTTGAATTAAAAGAATTTAGATTAAATAATTTGGAGTTTGATGATGTTGGATTCTAAAAAGCCACGATTTGGTCGCATCCTGCTAAAGCTATCTGGTGAAGCACTGGCAGGAAACAAGGACATGGGTATCGATGCACAAGTGCTCGATCAGATGTCACTTTCTATTGCGCATCTCGTGGGTTTGGGTGTACAAGTCGGTATCGTGGTGGGCGGCGGTAACCTGTACCGTGGTAGCCAGTTGCAAAAAGACGGTCTTGTTGGTCGTGTAACCGGTGACCAGATGGGTATGTTGGCGACTGTCATGAACGGTCTGGCATTACGTGATGCTTTGGTACGCCGTAATATCAAAACCCGTTTGATGTCTGCATTACCGATTGGTGCAGTGGTTGAATCTTATTCTAGCCGTGATGCGATTCGTCATCTGACTCAAGGTGAAGTGTGCGTATTTGTTGCGGGTACAGGTAATCCGTTCTTTACTACGGATACAGCAGCTTGTTTGCGTGGTATCGAGATTGAATCTGACCTGATCCTGAAAGCTACTAAGGTTGATGGCGTTTACAACAAAGATCCAAGCAAATACGAAGATGCCGTGAAATACGATACCTTGACATTTGATCAGGTGCTGGACGAGAAGTTGGGCGTCATGGATTTAACTGCGATCTGCTTATGTCGTGACCACAATGTGCCACTTCAAGTATTTGACATGAACAAATCTGGCGCATTGCTTTCAGTGGTGATGGGTGAAAAAGAAGGAACTCACGTCACCAATTAATGACGTGAGCTACAAAGCCCTTTATACTACCTCCTAATTTAGTAAATACATCTTTTAAGAATTAAGTAAGGAAGATCATATGATTAACGATCTTAAAAAAGACGCAGAAGAGCGTATGAACAAGTCTCTTGACTCGTTAGAACATGGTTTCGCAAAAGTTCGTACCGGACGTGCGCATCCATCAATTTTGAACGGCGTCATGGTTCCTTACTACGGCTCTGATGTGCCATTGAATCAGGTTGCAAACGTAGGCGTGGAAGATTCACGTACATTGCTGGTTCAACCATTTGAACGTTCAATGGTTGCTGCGATTGATAAGGCGATCCGTGAGTCTGATCTTGGTTTGAACCCGATTACTGCTGACGCGATCCGTGTACCAATGGCAGCGTTGACTGAAGAAACCCGTCGTGACATGCAGAAAGTTGCACGAAACGAAGCTGAAAATGCCAAAGTCGCGATTCGTAACATCCGTCGTGATGTATTGGGTGACATCAAAGCATTGTTGAAAGAAAAAGAAATTTCTGAAGATGATGAACGTCGTGCATCTGACGAAATTCAGAAAATCACAGACAAATTTGTTGCTGAAGTTGACAAGCGCTTGGCTGCGAAAGAAGCTGAATTGATGAAGGTTTAATTCATCAATGACCGCTTCTGAAGAAAATTCCCGTCTTCCAAAACATGTTGCCATCATCATGGATGGCAACAATCGTTTTGCCAAAAAAAATCAGATGCAGAAAGGCGATGGACACCGTGAAGGAAAAACGGTTCTAGACCCGATTGTTGAACATTGTAGAAAAAGAAATATCCAGGCTTTAACGGTCTTTGCATTCTCTAGCGAAAACTGGAACCGTCCCCAATATGAGGTCGACTTGCTCATGAAGTTGTTGGAAGACACGATTCATGAACAGTTACCACGTATGCAAAAATTTAATATTGCTTTACGTTTTATTGGTGATCGGTCGCGTTTATCTCCTGAATTGCAAGCATTGATGTTGCAAGCAGAACAAAGGACTGCTAATTTCGATAGTATGACGCTTACCATTGCAATCAGCTATGGTGGAATGTGGGACATGGCACAAGCTGCGAAGCAGATTGCTGCGGATGTTTTAATAAATAAATTAGATCTTGAAGCAATTGATACTGATGTGTTCGGTCAATATGTCAGTTTGAGTGACTTGCCGCCTGTTGATCTGCTGATTCGTACCGGTGGAGATTTCCGCCTGTCCAATTTCCTGCTCTGGCAGGCAGCATATGCAGAGCTGTATTTTACTGAGACCTTATGGCCAGAATTTACCGTAGAGGAATTCGATGATGCACTTGCTGTATTTGGTGGGCGCGAACGTCGTTTTGGTAAAACATCAGAGCAGATTCTTCAAGAAAGACTTGAGAATTAATACACATGTTTGAGCGGATTATAACCGCATTGGTGCTGGTTGCAGTCGTACTGAGCTGTATGTTTGCGACCAAATCACAATATCCAATGTTCGCATTGATGGTTGTGGCTGCCGGGGTGGCAGGCTATGAGTGGTTTAAACTCATGCCGCGAAAATGTAAAAATGTTATCAAGCCAGTGGCGTGGGGCTATGGTCTACTGACTGCAGCCCTATCTGCACTGGCTTTATACTATTGGGATGTGGCCTTATTATTGTGGTCGGCATCTATTCTGACCTGGTTGCTGAGTATCTACTGGGTTAAAACCTATCCTGATTATGATGGCTGGTACAATGTCAGCTTGCATGGCATCGGGATTGTACTGGTTTCTGCTGCTGTTACGGCAATCTTCTCGGTTTGGTTAAACTCCCCATGGTGGTTAATGTACCTGTTCCTGCTGGTTTGGGGTGCAGACAGTGGCGCTTACTTTGTTGGACGCAAATTCGGCAAGAAAAAACTCGCACCAAATGTCAGCCCAAACAAGTCGGTAGAAGGTCTATACGGTGGTATTCTTACCTCCATGCTCATCGTGGTTGCCGTCGCTTCACTTTATCTGGATATGACCTGGCCAGAGCTATGTCTGTTCCTGATTCTTTCTGTTATTACCGTATTTAGTTCAGTGCTAGGTGACCTGTTTGAATCCATGATCAAGCGTCGTGCTGGAATCAAGGATTCGGGCCGTATTTTGCCGGGTCATGGTGGTGTACTAGATCGTATTGATTCTTTGCTTGCTGCAGCTCCTATCTTTGCAACAGGCATATATGTTTTAAAACTTATTGGCGTAGATTTATAAATGTCACAAGCTGTTTGTATACTGGGTGCTACAGGTTCAATTGGTCAAAGTACTTTAAAAATTTTGCAGCAACATCCTGAAGCTTACTCGGTTTTCGCTGTGACAGCGCAAAGTCGTATTACTGAGCTGGCAGAAATCTGTCAGCAGTACCGTCCTAAAGTGGCTGTAGTGCCTGCAAATAAAGTTGATGAGCTTTCTCAGCTGCTACAAGTACAGGGCTTATCAGATATCGAAATTCTTCAGGACGAAGCAGGCTTAATTTCAGTCGCAGAGTATGCGGATGTTGATATCGTGATGGCAGCAATTGTCGGGGCGGCGGGCCTGCTTCCTACATTGGCTGCAGTCAAAGCGGGTAAGCGTGTCCTATTGGCCAATAAAGAAGCCTTGGTCATGTCCGGCGACATCATGATGCAAGCTGCGCGAGATTATGGTGCATTATTATTGCCAGTCGACTCTGAACATAATGCGATTTTCCAGTGCCTGCCTCAAAACTACTTTGATGCCGAACGTAATGGTCAACCTAAGCTCGGTGTTCATCAGATTTTACTGACTGCTTCTGGCGGTCCATTCCTGAATCATTCTCTTGAGCAATTGCATGATGTGACGCCTGCTCAAGCCTGCAAACATCCAAACTGGTCAATGGGGCAAAAGATTTCTGTAGATTCAGCTACTTTAATGAATAAAGGGCTGGAACTTATCGAAGCGTGTCATTTGTTTGCAGTTCAAGAACAATTTGTTACAGTTGTTGTCCATCCACAGAGTATTATTCATTCCATGGTGCAATATGTGGACGGGTCGACATTGGCACAAATGGGTAACCCGGATATGGGCACGCCAATTGCACATGCTTTGGCATGGCCACAACGGATCAGTACCCATATCCCGGCTCTGGATTTGTTTAAGCATTCACAGCTGAATTTCCAGGAACCGGATGTGGTGCGTTTTCCGGCACTGAAATTAGCACGTCAAGCCATGAAGAGTGGTGGAATTGCGCCTACAATTTTGAATGCGGCCAATGAAATTGCAGTTGCTGCATTTTTAAATCAGCAAATCAGATTTACCCAAATTCCTCAGGTGGTTGAAACTGTCCTGAATCAGATGGACAATCAACCAGCACATGATCTGGATACTATTCTGCATGCAGATCACACAGCACGAGGTTTATCACAGCAATATGTTGTGAATAAAGGAAGTTAAGACATGAACGCCTTGTTTATTATTGCAGCCGCAATCCTATTACTCGGTCCCTTAATTGCGATTCACGAGTTTGGTCACTACATTGTGGCACGTAAACTGGGCGTTAAAGTACTGGTCTATTCCATTGGTTTTGGGCCAACCCTCCTAAAATGGACTTCTAAAAAATCCGGTATCCAATATCAGCTTTCAGCTTTGCCTTTGGGTGGCTATGTCAAAATGCTAGACGAGCGTGAAGGCAGTGTGGCAGAAGAAGACTTGCCTAAAGCCTTTAACCGTCAGCATCCCTGGAAACGTATTGCCATCGTTGCTGCGGGTCCTCTCATTAACCTGCTTTTAGCCGTTGTCCTGTTTTGGGTGCTTTTTTTACCTGCACAAGAACAGCTTAATACTCGCGTAGGCAAGGTCTTACCAAACACACCGGCAGCCGCAGTACAGATGCAGCCGGGTGACAAGATTGTCGCTGTAGATGGTGCGCAAGTCGAAACTTGGGAAAAACTGAGTTATGCCTTGGTGGATCGTGTGGGTGAAACTGGTGTGGTCTCGATTCAGGCAGACCGTGCGGGTGAAAACAAGATATTCCAGTTACCAATTCAAGACTTTCTTAAAGATCAAAGTCAGTCACCTCTTGATACACTAGGTTTCTTGCCATATCGTCCGGAAATTCCGGCTGTGGTGAGCAAACTGAGTGAAGATGGTGCAGCCATTCGTCAGGGTCTTAAAGAAGGCGATAAGATTCTGGCCATTGATGGTGTACAGATGAAAGACTGGTTCGATGTGGTACAGGTTGTACAGGCATCACCAGAAAAATTACTTAAGATAGATGTATTGCGTGGTAACCAGGTGGTACATCTTCAAGTCATGCCGCAAGGCAAACGTGACAATATGGGGAATGTAACCGGTATGCTCGGAGTTCAAAGTGATCCGGGCAAGGTGACAATTCCTGCTGAATATAAACAGACGATTCACTATACGCCTGTTGAGGCGATGGTGATGGCCTTTGACAAGACAGCACATCTGTCTTCAATGATTTTGAACTCGATCGTCAAAATGGTACGTGGTCTGATTGGTCTGGATAATCTTTCTGGCCCGATTACCATTGCCAAAGTGGCGGGACAAAGCGCGGAAATGGGTTGGAAAACTTTTATTTCCTTTATGGCGCTAATGAGTGTAAGTTTAGGGATATTAAACTTATTGCCAATCCCAATGCTTGATGGCGGACATCTGGTTTATTATTTTATCGAATTAATTCGTGGTAAACCTGTTTCTGAACAAATACAATTGGTTGGATTAAAAATTGGTATGGTACTGCTCGGCAGTATGATGCTTTTGGCATTATTTAATGACTTTATGCGTTTATAATAACGTAAATGGAATAATTAACAGCGGAAAAGACTGGCATGCAGCACACACATTTATTTATGCCTTTGGCACTCGTTAGTGCAATGGCAGTAGCACAACAAGTATATGCGGCAGAAGACTTCATTGTACAAGATATAAAATTTGATGGATTGGTACGTTTAACTCCAGAAAATGTGTACGGCTTGGTGCCAATCAACAGTGGTGACCGGGTGAATGATCCGATCATTGCCAATGCGATTCGTAGCTTGTATGCATCTGGACTATTTGATGACATTAAAGCCGTTCAGCAGGGCAATACCTTGGTATTCCAGGTGGTAGAACGTCCGGTAATTTCAAAAATCGAGCTGAAAGGCAATAAGCTGATTCCGAAGGAAGCGCTGGAAGAAGGCCTGAAAAAAATGGGTCTGGCTGAAGGTGAGGTACTGAAGAAATCTGCACTGCAAACAGTCGAAACCGAGCTGGAACAGCAATATATGCAGCAAGGTCGTTATGATGCCGATATTACGGTAACAACGACACCGCGACCAAACAACCGCGTTGAAGTGCTGATCGATTTTGTTGAAGGTAAAGCCGCTAAAGTTTTTGATATCAATATTATAGGCAATACTGTCTTTAAAGAATCAGATATCAAACAGGCATTCGCTGTTAAAGAAAGTGGCTGGAGCTCGGTCATCTCGCGTAATGACCGTTATGCACGTGAAAAAATGGCTGCGAGCCTGGAAGCCTTACGTGCGATGTATCTGAACCGTGGTTACATCAACTTCAATATTACCAATTCAAGTCTGAACCTGAGTGAAGATAAAAAGAATGTCTTTATTGAAGTTTCAGTCAATGAAGGCGAACAGTTTAAGTTTGGACAAACCAAATTCCTGGGTGATGCGCTTTATAAACCTGAAGAGCTACAAGCTTTGCAGTTGTATAAAGAAGGCGACACCTACTCTCAGGAACGAGTGAATGCGGTTAAACAGTTATTGTTACGTAAATATGGTAATGCTGGCTATTATTATGCTGAAGTAAATGTTGTACCTCAAATCAATAATGAAACTAAACAGGTTGATCTGAACTACTATATTAATCCAGGTCAACAAGTGACTGTACGTCGGATCAATTTCACAGGTAATTCTAAAACTGCCGATGAGGTATTGCGTCGTGAAATGCGCCAGATGGAAAGTGCACTGGCAAGCAATGAGAAGATTGATCTGTCTAAAGTACGTTTAGAACGTACTGGTTTCTTCAAAACAGTTGATATCAAACCTGTTCGTATTCCAGGATCACCAGATCAAATTGATTTGAATGTGGCAGTTGAAGAGCAGCATTCAGGTACAAGTACTCTAGCTGTTGGTTTCTCGCAAAGCGGTGGTGTAACGTTCCAGGCTGGATTAAGTCAGACTAACTTCCTGGGTACAGGGAACAGCGTTTCGATTGATCTGTCACGTTCTGAAACTCAAGATTATTATAACTTGAGTGTAATGGACCCGTACTTCACGATTGATGGTGTACGTCGCGGCTATAATATGTACTACCGTAAAACCAAGCTGGATGATGACTATAACGTAAACAACTATGTTACAGACAGCTTGGGTGGTGGTATCAACTTTGGTTATCCAATTGATGAGAACCAGAGTATAAGCCTGGGTCTGAATATAGACCAGACTGAAGTGACCACAGGGCCATATGTATCTACATATGTGGCTGACTATTTGGAACGTAATGGTGGTAAAGAAACCAAGCGTGGTGACTTCTGTCCAGGTCAGGTTGAATCTGCAACAGGCAACTGTGTAGATGCAAATGGTGCTCCACTTGATACTATTTCATATGGTCAAGAGTTTAAGGGTGATTTCTTGACCTATAACCTGAATCTGGGTTGGTCTTATAATACTTTGAACCGTCCAATGTTCCCGACCACAGGTATGTCACATCGTGTCAATGCAGAAATTGCTTTGCCAGGTAGCGATGTGGAATATCAAAAGCTCACTTATGACGCTCAGGCTTTCTTCCCATTAGGCAAAGATTTTGTTCTGCGTGGATATGGTAAGTTGGGCTATGGTAATGACTTGCCTTTCTATAAGAACTTCTATGCCGGTGGTTATGGTTCAGTACGTGGTTATGAAAACAGTACCTTAGGTCCTAAATATCCAGGCGTATATTTCTCTGACATCGGCCGGACTGATCCATCCCCAGAAGAAGTGGGCGGTAATGCTTTAGTTCAGTTTGGTACTGAGTTGGTTCTGCCTGTTCCATTTAAGGGAGATTGGGCGCGTCAGGTTCGTCCGGTACTCTTTGCTGAAGGTGCTCAAGTATTTGATACTCAGTGTGATGTATCTAATGATAATATTTTCGTGAATGGCAGCTCGGTGAGTGGTAAACAGTACTGTAAAGATAACTTTGGTTTCGATGCAGGCAATATGCGTTATAGCGTAGGTGCTGGTTTCACCTGGATTACCATGATTGGTCCATTATCACTGAGCTATGCATACCCGTTGAATGATAAAGACGGTGATGAAACTCAAAATGTTCAGTTCGAAATTGGACGTACTTTCTAAGAAGACTTTGATCTTAAATACAAATTTTGCTCATGAAACCATCAGGTTTTGTGAGCAAAATTTTTTGAATGGGTAAAAACATGAAAAAAATGATGATGGCAATGGGTATTGCTTTAGCGGGTTTAACTTCATTGTCACATGCGGATGATTATGGGATCGTTGATCTGGAAAAAGTAGTACAAAACAGTACTTATTTAAAGCAGCAAAATGCCACTCTGGAAAATGAAATCAAGCCGCAAACTGCCCAGATTGCACAGTTTCGAAAAGACCTTGCTGCAATCAAGCAAAAAGGCCAGACTGCAAAAACACAGGCAGAACGTGAAAAAATAGCTAAAGAATTTGAAGGGAAAGCGACTCAACTGGCAGGTGTACAGCAACAGGTACAGGCAACTGTACAAACGCGCATGCAAAGTGTAAATAAGGCTTTTGAAGGGAATTTGAAGCGTGCTGCTGAACAATTGCGCCAAGAAAACAAGCTAGATGTGGTTTTAAATAAAAATTCCGTACTTGCTTATGACGCGAAGTATGATTTAACTGATAAAATGATTCAAAAGGTTAATGCAATTAAATAATCGATGAATCATCAAAAACTTCAGTTAGCTGACCTCGCTCGTCTTGTCCAAGGTGAGTATGTAGGTCAGGCGGATTTATGTTTGAGAGGTTTAGCAAGTCTTGAAAATGCAACCTCTCATGACCTTGCATTTGTCAATGCAGATAAATATCTGGAACAGGCAGCTCAGAGTAAGGCAGGTGCTTTAATTGTGACTGCTGAATTAAAAGAGCAGCTAATTTCCCAGCAGAACTTCATTGTCGTTGCCAATCCTTATCTGGCTTTTGCAATTCTGACTCACGTTTTTGAGAAAAAGCATACGACTCAGGGAATTGAAAGTACCGCACAAATTCATCCATCTGCCATCATTGCTGACAGCGCCTATATTGGCCATTATGCCGTCATTGGTGAGAATTGTGTGGTGGGTGAAAATACCATTATCCAGTCACACGTTCAGATTGACGACCAGGTTGAAATTGGTCGGGACTGTTTTATTGATGCACATGTGACTTTAACAGGTGCTACAAAAATTGGTAATCGTGTTCGTATCCATGCCAATACCGTGATTGGTAGTGAAGGTTTTGGTTTCGCACCTTATCAAGGTAAATGGCATCGGATTGCCCAGTTGGGTTCAGTCCGTATTGCAGATGATGTCCGGATCGGCTCAAACTGTAGTATTGACCGGGGTGCACTGGATGACACAATTCTGGAACAAGGTGTCATTATTGATAATCTTGTGCAAATCGCCCATAACGTCAAGATTGGTGAAAATACTGCGATTGCAGCCAAATGCGGGATTGCCGGTAGTACCACGATTGGCAAAAACTGTATTCTCGCGGGGGCCTGTGGGGTAGCAGGACACCTACATATCACCGATAATGTGACCTTGACAGGAATGTCAATGGTGACAAATAACATTACTGAAGAAGGTACTTATTCTTCAGGCATGGGATTGTTGCCAAATCAGCAATGGAAACGCACAGTGGTTCGCTTAAGACAATTAGCAGATGTGCCATTGACCCAGTTGGTAAAACGATTGGATCATATGCAATCTCAAATTGAGTCCATTGAATCAACATTTAAGTTGCGTAAATAATTATGATGACAGAGTCGAATTTGCCTACATTCACGAAGCCTGAATTGCCAATGAATATTCAAAAGATTCGTGAATATTTGCCCCATCGCTATCCATTTCTGCTGGTAGATCGCGTTGTCGATATTACCGAAAATGGCATTGTTGGTTATAAAAACGTCTCAATTAATGAAGAGTTTCTGCAAGGCCATTTTCCGAACTATCCAATCATGCCAGGCGTATTGATTGTCGAGGCATTAGCACAGATCTCAGGTATCCTTGGTTTTGTCATGAATAATGAAACTCCAAAAGAAGGTTCATTATTCCTTTTTGCTGGCGCTGAAAAGGTTCGATTTAAAAAACAAGTGGTTGCTGGCGACCAATTAGTACTTAAATCTGAATTAGTGATGCAAAAACGTGGCATTTATAAATATAATTGTATTGCCACAGTAGATGGCATTGTCGCAACAACCGCGGAAATTATGGTTTCCCATCTGAAAGTCGAGCAGGCATGAGCAATAATCCCCTAATTCATCCAACTGCCATCATTGACGCATCTGCAGTAATTGCTGCAGATGTACAGATTGGCCCTTATTGTATTATTGGGCCAAATGTCACGATTGGTGCTGGTACCAAACTGCATTCACATGTCGTGGTAGGTGGTTTCACACGTATTGGTGAACATAATGAAATTTTTCAGTTCGCCAGTGTTGGTGAAGTCTGCCAAGATCTGAAATATGCAGGTGAGGAAACCTGGCTGGAAATTGGTGATTATAATAAGATTCGTGAACACTGCAGTCTGCACCGTGGTACGGTTCAGGACAAAGGTATTACCAAGATTGGCAGTCATAACCTGTTAATGGTAAATACGCATATTGCACATGACTGTATGGTTGGTGATCATAACATTTTTGCAAATAATGTCGGTGTGGCGGGTCACGTACACGTAGGCGATTATGTCGTGATTGGTGGTAACTCAGGTATTCACCAGTTCTGTAAAATTGACTCTTACAGCATGATTGGTGGTGCTTCACTGATTCTGAAAGATGTTCCTGCCTATGTGATGGTATCGGGTAACCCGGCCCATGCATTTGCCATGAATATTGAAGGCATGCGTCGTAAAGGCTGGTCAAAAGACGTGATTAATGGTTTACGTGAATCCTTTAAGCTGATTTATAAATCTGGCTTAACGACTCAGGAAGCTATTGAGAAAATCCGTAACGAGATTCTTCCAGAAGTTTCTGAAGCCCAACGTCTGATTGATTCACTTGAACAATCAAAGCGTGGCATTGTGCGTTAAGTTATAGAAGTGAAGTTGGAATTAAAAAAGACACCTGCATGGTGTCTTTTTTATTTTGAGGCTTTATATTTTACTTAAGAAATTTAACTTCTTCAGCTTTCGGATAGTTCTTGAGTAGTTTCGCTTTATATTGCGAAGCAAGAGTAGCATTCTTTTCTACATCCTTACTAATATTATAAAGCTGATAAACGGCAGTAGAGGCTTTTGCAGAATTCGGATAGCGGTCAACCACAATCAGATAATTCTTCTTTGCTTCATTAAAATTCGGTGGATCAATGGACAGGTTGAATTCGGCTAACCAGAAGTGAGCATTGCTGATATAGACGCTATTTGGGTTATTCTTGATGAAATTCTGCATGGGCGCAATGGCTTTAGCTGCACCACCATTTTTATAGGCATCCAGTGCAATAGTATAAGCCGCTTTTTCCTGCTCACTCGACTGTTGCGTTGTGGATGCCTGATTAGTCGCTACTGGAGCATTAGAGCTTAAACTGGGAGAAATATCCTGTTGGTTATCCTCCGCGGGAGTATCTTCAGCAGGTTCAATTTTTTGCTGCAACAGTTCAAGACGTTGATCCAGATCGGCATAGCGGTTGGTTAATTCGCTTTTTAATCTCTCGATCTCATTTTCTTGTTCTTCGATTTTTCCACGTAAACTGCGTAGATCATTTTCAAGCTGCTGGTTTTTTTGCATGAGCTGCCAACTGGTATTGGTCTGAGGTGCATCTGCACCTGTAGCAATGGCAGATTGAGAGCTGATATTATTTGATTGAGCACCTTGGCTGAGTCCACGTGATTCGATAGGAATCGCAGCAAAAAGAGAGGTTGTACAGAGTGCAGTGAGGGCACACAATACCTGTTTCTTAAACATCATATAAGTTCCATGATTTTTGGCGAGATTATGTATCCGCAGCTCATTTATTCTAAAAGAGATAACCCGTTTAATAGCTTCACATTTAAAACGGCATTTTTAGAAATTGCAACAAGGTTTTACAAAGATCATGTGAATTTCGATATTCATGAATTAATTGTGAAGAATATTAAAAAACCAGCATCTTGGGGCATATTGTTTTTAAAATAATCAAACGGATAGCTTATGCCGAAAATTTGAAATACAGCCCTTGCAACTTCAGTAAAAATCTCTATACTCTGTTTCTGTAATGGTAGCCCTGCCGGTTACTTCGCAATTGTACTCTATGAACCCCGCCAGGACCGGAAGGTAGCAACGGTAGTAGATCTATGATGTGCCGGAGCTTTGCTGGTAGGGTTGCCACCAGATTTATAATTATAAAATTTCTCTATTCTCTCTTTATTTTTAAATCTTAATCTTCATTATTTTCCCTTTCTTTAATGTTTACTTTTAAATTTCTATCTAATGCCACTTCCTTGGATACTTGAATTGTTTGGAACATTAAAATTCAATCATGAAAATAGATTATCTTAATTTGAGCTTTTGAAAGCTTTTTGCTGTTTGAGATTAATTGTAATAAGGGAAACTATTTAAGCAGGATGGCAAAGAGGAAAATAAAAAATAGCCTAAGCATATTTTTTCACAAATACAAAAGAATTAAGCTTCGGCCTTGGCCTTGCGGCTGATCGCTTTCATGATCGCATCCATTTCAAAACCACGATACATTAGAAAACGGATCTGTTTGGCTTTAAGTTTTGGGTCTTTCGTCACTTCTGGACCATATTTTCTAAGCTTCAGTTCATAAGCCTGTTGTACCCAGTCCGTTTCTTTGAGTTCTTCACTGATCAGGGCAGTATCAATCTTTTTGCTTTTTAGCTTCATTTTAATCTGATTGGGGCCTTTGCCTTTACGCTTTTGGCTCGACAACATGATTTCAGCGACACGTTGATCACTTTGATAGTTTTCTCTAGATAGTTCTTCAACCAAAGTGACCACTTCATTGCGATCTTCTGCATAAAGTGCCAGTTTTTCGATGAGTTCAGCTTTGGAGTATTCCTTGCGAGTCAGTACAGCAAAGGCATAAGAACGCAAACGGGAGCCGGTTAGACCGGGTTTCTTTTGCTCTTTATTAGAGTTACCAAATAAGCTATCTTCCGGATCAAATTCTGGCAAAGCCTGTGACTCAACAGGTGCAGGAGTGACTGAATCTTCAGCATCACCAAACTGCTGTTTAATCGCATCATAGTCCAAAAGTTTGCTGAATTTTGCGTCTGACATATTGATCTCGATTAAAATATCTATTCCATAATAACAAAAACGCCCCTTAGGGCGCTCTGTTATGATGTTTAAGGATTATGCATCCAGAAAGTCTGCTGGTTCTTCTTCGTCTTTATCTTCGACTACTTTGCCTGTAGTAAGCAGTTGCTCACGGATCAGTTTTTCAATGGTATCCGCCAGCTCTTTGTGTTCTTCCAAGTAACGGATGGTATTGTTCTTACCTTGGCCAATCTTGTCGCCTTGATATGAATACCATGCACCCGCTTTTTGAACGATTTCTTGCTGTACTGCAAGGTCAATCAGTTCACCAAGATGGTTAACGCCTTTACCATACAGAATCTGGAACAGAGCTTCTCTGAATGGAGGCGCCATTTTGTTTTTCACAACTTTGACTTTGGTTTCAGAACCTACGATCTCGTCGCCTTCTTTCACCTGACCGATACGGCGGATATCCAGACGTACAGAAGCATAGAATTTCAGTGCATTACCACCAGTAGTCGTTTCCGGGCTACCGAACATTACACCAATCTTCATACGGATCTGGTTAATGAAAATCACCATACAGTTTGAACGCTTGGCATTACCGGTAATTTTACGCAGTGCTTGGCTCATCAAACGTGCTTGTAGACCCATATGTGAGTCACCCATTTCGCCTTCAATTTCGGCGCGAGGCGTCAATGCAGCAACAGAGTCGACTACGATCAGGTCAATCGCACCAGAGCGTACCAGCATGTCAGCGATTTCAAGTGCCTGTTCACCATTGTCTGGCTGAGAAACCAGCAGGTTATCAATATCTACACCGAGTTTACGGGCATATTGAGGATCAAGTGCGTGCTCGGCATCGATGAATGCACATGTACCGCCAGCTTTTTGACATTCAGCAATTGCTTGTAATGTCATTGTGGTCTTACCTGAAGATTCAGGACCATAAATTTCGATAATACGGCCTTTCGGTAAACCACCAATACCGAGTGCAATATCAAGCGTTAAAGAACCCGTAGATACAGCTTCAACTGCTTGCACGGTATTGTCACCAAGACGCATCACTGTGTTTTTACCAAACTGTTTTTCAATCTGGCTTAAGGCAGCGTTGAGCGCCTTGTTTTTATTCTCATCCATCTTACAACCTCAATACGATGTCACAAACTTAGTACTCAAGTGGATGTCTTACATTAGAGCTTCGTTCCACAGGAATATAGTGACAGAAATTTCCCTTGTGTTCTATAAAATCCAGCAATGTTACGACACATGCTGACGCTTGAATTTAATCATCATTATATGACCAATGTTGATCAAAGTTCTGACTATTTTCATTCTTGAATCGACTGATGTCTCGACGATCTTTTTTGCTTGGTCGATGATCGGGACGCGCTAGATTATGCAACTTTCTTTGCGATGCAATCAATTCCCGGCGAGCGATACTGACTTCAGTTTCTTCATACAGTTTCTGTGCCACAGGTGCAGGACCACGAACATCAGAAAGTTCTTTTACAACTACGGTTTTTTTGTCGATACCTTGCTGAATCGTCAACTCCATACCCACACGGACTTCGCGAGATACTTTTACACGCTCACCATTATGATGGACTTTACCGCCCTCAATAGCATTCTTGGCAATTGAACGGGTTTTAAAAAAACGTGCCGCCCACAGCCATTTATCTATACGCATGCCTACCGCATCTTCGGGTAAAGACGATTTACGCATATTGCTTGTTTACCTCAGACTGATTTAAATGAGTGATTAAATCTGTTAATTGGTGCAGCATCGGGTAATTGCAAGTCTGGCGCGCAACTTTACTGGAAGATGGTTGCTGGATGCAGAACAGGTTCTGGATGCCATAAGCCTTGGCGCCATTCAGGACTTTTTCGGTATCATCAATAAAATAGACCTGCTCAGGATCAAAGGAATGCAGGGCATTCAGGCCTTGCCAGAATTCTACAAATTCTTTGGCATGCCCAATGCTTTCCGAGCTGACAATGACATCAAAATAATTTTTGAGATTGAGATGTTCCAGTTTAAAGGCTAGACCGGCACAGTCGGCATTGGTGGCAAGCCAGATCGGATAGCCATTGTTTTTAAGATAATCGAGTAATTCGAGGCAATAAGGGCGTAAGCTAACTTTATCTTTATGCTCGATTTGCATGGCCAGAACATCGACTTCGACTTTAGCCGTCCAGAAGCGAGAAGAGTACCAGTTTAGGGTATGATTATGTTGCTGATAGAATGCATAAAGCGTTTCGCGGCTCTGTTTCAGACTACAGCCATGTGTTTCGGCATAACGGATCGGTAATAACTCGTTCCAGATGAAATCATCGTAGGCAAGATCAAGTAAAGTTCCGTCCATATCAAAGATGACAGGCGGTTTTTCTGAGCAATTCGACATATAAGGTTTTCTATGTTTAAAGCGACAATAGCACCACAAGATCCGATGATTTTGCAGTTTGTGCCCATTTTGACACAGGCCTGTGAAATTTTGCGAGAAGAATATCAGCGTTATTGTTCAGGTGCTGCGTTTGATATTGTCAAGAAAAGTGATGATTCTCCTGTGACCCAGGCAGACTATCGGGTGAATAGTTATTTAACCCAGGCTTTGGCAGAAATTTCAGAATTACCTTTACTGTCAGAAGAGGGGCAGCAGGATCAGCGTCATGCCTGGACAGATTTCTGGTTACTTGATCCTCTGGATGGCACTAAAGAGTTTCTGCACCAGCGCCCGGAATTTACGATTAATCTTAGTCTGGTCAGAGGCAGTCTGACTACCTTTGCTATTTTGGCGGTTCCTGCGCAGCAGTTGATCTATTTCTGCCCTGAACAGGGCATGCCTTTAAAATACGATATTCAGGATCAGGCATGGTTTGACTATGAGGCAGCTACTGATCATCAGGATGTCTTTGTCGGTCTGAGTCAGGGCAGTCAGCAAAAGCCAAAATATGTCGAGTATCTGCAAAGTCTGGCTAAACTTAGCGCGTACACCGAGTTCAAGGCAGGAAGTGCCTATAAATTCTGCATGATCCTTGAAGACCGGGTAGATATTTATCCGCGTTTCCATCCAACCTCTGAGTGGGATACCAGTGCCGGTCAATGCATGCTTGAGCGGATTGGTGGAGGGTTGGTTGATCTGGAAGGTCGGCCATTCATCTACAACCAGCGCAAGACCTTACTGAATGGCGGGTTTATCGCCTATAAGAATGAAGCCATGAAAGCACTGGCTTTACAGGCACTGGCGGACATGCAAGACAATGATTAAGCTCATAGCCGTTCATGGTATAGTGAGGAAGATTCCGTTGATAGATCAGTTGGCAAGATTGTGGCATTAAAACTGCTTCCACCAAGTATGCTCAGTGCAATAGATTTATTGCCTGATACCAAGATACCTGTGACTCTGTTTACGCGGCATTCTCTGCGTGAAGATGTCGCTGGTCAGGGACTAGCAGGTTATGATTTGCAGTTGACGCCGCAAGGACGTGATCTGGCGCAGGAATGGGGCGCTTATCTGGTCAATCAAACAGATCGGCATATCCAGCATTGTATATCGAGTCCGATTCAGCGCTGTGTAGATACCGCAGCCTTGATGATCGAAGGGGCAGATGCAACGGATAAAGCACCGCATACCCATAAGATTGAAATCGTGGAACAGGGTTTGCTGGTTGAGCCAGGCAGTTTTGTACTGGATATTCAAAAAGCAGGGCCATATTTCAAAAAACAGGGGGCATTAGGCTTTATCAATAGCTTCGTCAATAATGCTTTGCCTGGAATGAAACATCCAATTAATGGCGTAGTAGATGTGCTTGAATTAATTTACAACACTCATCCGAAAACGCCGTATGGACTCAGTCTGGCGGTCAGCCATGACACCATTCTGGCAGCGATGATTGCAGTGATGTCTGGGCATCAGGAAGTCAGTCGTGAAGACTGGCCGAAAATGATGGAAGGTCTATTTGTCTGGTTTGAAGGCGATGTATTTGAGGAATCTAAACTAAAATGGATTTGGCGTGGCAAAGTGCATGAGCTGGATATTTCCCAATTTCAGAATGCCGAATTAAAGGTAAATAAATAATTCAAAGGCTCAATCATTTAGGTTGAGCTTTTTTACATTTATCGTATGAAAGTGAAATAGAGTAACGATGAAATATCACTATGCTGATATTTAAACCAATTTTGAAAGCATAGGAGTCATCATGAAAATAATCACAATTTTAAGTCTGGTTGTTATGCTGGGATTAACTGCCTGTCAGCGTGATACAGACAATGCGCAGCAAGATCAGACCACAACACCTCATTCTATGGATAAGGATGAATAATGTATTCTATTTTTATTTAAGTAAAAGATTTCTATGACTAGAATTGGGAATAATCTGGTATTCATCATTCTTTATTGTTGATTTGGTATTAAATTTTAGGCACAAAAAAAGCCCTAAAAGGGCTTCTTTTGATTTGCGATTAGTTAGAAGCTAATGCTTTAACTTGCGCGTTCAAACGGCTCTTATGACGAGCTGCTTTATTTTTATGGATGATACCTTTGTCAGCCATACGGTCGATTACTGGAACAGCTTTTTTGTAAGCTTCAGTAGCAACAGCATAGTCGCCAGCAGCAATAGCAGCTACTGTACGTTTAAGATATGTACGAACCATAGAACGCAAGCTTGCGTTGTGTTTGCGTGCTTTAACGTTTTGACGAGCACGTTTTTTTGCTTGAGCAGAGTTTGCCACTCGTGCACTCCTTGAAATAGATTGGTCTGGGCGGGCTGAAACTCAACTGAAAACCACATCAGAAGAACTATCACCAGCCCGTAAACAAGTGCCATATTTTGAGGAAACTATGGGCTTAAGTCAAGTCTTGACATGCTTTGACAACATTTTAGTTGCAGAAAAATTCTAAAGAAAACGTTAGATTAGTATCTAAGCAGGGAGATCGTACAAAAAATGACTAAAACCATTACATATCCTATCGTGATTGGCGCTACAGGCTTGGTCGGAAAGACTTTGGTGCAACAGCTGGCAAATGAACCAAGTTGTAAGCGTATTAGCGTCATCGTGCGTAAACATCAACCAGAATTTGAACAATGGCACAAGGTCAAACAGGTGGTCATTGAGGACTTTTTAATGCTCAATGACCAGGATGTCAGTGGCCATACCCATGCCTTTAGCTGTCTGGGTACTACCTTAAAGAAAGCCGGCTCCAAAGAAGCTTTTTATAATACCGATTACACCATCAATGCCCATTTTGCCGAACTGGTGCAGCAAACGGATGCTCATTATCTGTTGATTAGTGCGATGGGTGCCAATTCAAAATCCAGACTGTTTTATAACCGGGTAAAGGGTGAATTAGAGGATTATATCCAGAGCTTGTCTCTGGAGCGTATCAGCTTGTTCCGACCGTCTTTGTTGATTGGTGAGCGGGATCATCAGCGTTTACTGGAAGACGCGGCACAGAACCTGTTTGACAAGTTTTCGCATTTTATCCCCGATTCTTTTAAATACAAGCCAGTGACAGCAGAGCAGGTGGCTCATACTATGGTATATGCAGCGCTGAATCAGACTGTGAAATTTGAAATTTATGATAATTTAGCTATACAAAAAATGAAATGAGGGTAAAAAATCATGTCCAGCGTACCATTTGTAACTTGTGACCTGCTTGATGATAATCCGGATAAAGACCTGCAGGTAGTCGCCCCATGCATGGATGGCAAATTCTTTAGAAGTTATGGCGCACGTAAAAGCTTTGGCGGCCAGATTGTGACCGTAAAATGTTTTGAAGATAACTCTCGAGTAAAAGAGTTATTGGCGACAGACGGTACCGGCAAGGTTTTGGTTGTAGATGGTGGTGCTTCTATGCGCTGTGCATTGATGGGTGACCTGATTGCTGAATCTGCGGTGAAAAACCACTGGAATGGCGTGATTATCTACGGTTGTGTGCGTGACGTCGATGCGATTGCAGAGCTGGATCTTGGTGTGCATGCACTGGCTTCAATTCCACAGAAGAGCAATCGTAAAGGTATTGGGGAAGTAGATGTGCCGCTTTATTTTGGTGGTGTGACCTTTAAATCGGGTGAATACGTTTATGCCGATAACAATGGTATTGTCCTGTCCAAAGAACAATTGGTGGACTAATTCCGGTTATTGAAAATATACAAAAACAAGCTATACCGTGGAAGTTAGGCAGTTTAGATTGCTGCTTTCACGGTTTGAAAATAATAAAGAGGACAGACGATATGTTAGGCCATCAGATTAAAGTAGCACAGGCATTGGCATCCGCATTTCTGGAAGGTGGACGTGGTACGACCGGTACACCATTTCCGAATCAGCCTGAAAAGCCTCTCAAGCTTTATGAATATGAAGGATCACCTTTTTGTCGTCGTGTCCGTGAGGTCATGACTTTACTGAATCTCGATTATGAAGTGTATCCATGCCCACGAGGCGGTAAACGCTTTCGTCCCGAAGTGAAACAGCAGGGTGGCAAGCTTCAGTTTCCATTTTTAATAGATGAAAATACTGGAGATAAGCTATACGAATCTCAGGATATTATTCATCACTTGTTTAAGCATTATGGCAAGACGGGTAAAACACCAGCCAAATATTCAAATTATCCCAAAGTGCCGGTTGCTGCCATTGTAGGTACGATGGTGAATGGGCTACGTGGTGGCATGGCTAAACCGTTGTCGAAGAATACCTCTGCACCTGAACAGCTTCTTGAACTATGGGGCTTTGAAGCTAGTCCTTATACCCGTATTGTCCGAGGCGTATTGTCTGAGCTTGAAATCCCTTATATCTACCATAATGTGGCGAAAGAACGCTGGCAGGATCAAGGTCTAGCAAAACTGCGTTTAAAACCGGGGAAATATGAACCCTTACCAGGGGGTAAACGTGAACAAGTCTTAAAAGTAATGGGGAATAATATCCAGGTTCCTTATCTGGTTGATCCAAATACTGGTGTCAAGATGTTCGAATCTAAAGATATTGTGGAGTATTTGAAGCAGCAATACGGTTCTGAAAAGAAAAGCAAAAAATAAACTGCTGTTTAATATTTAGAAGCTACAAAAAAATGCCATCTTAAAATAGATGGCATTTTTATAGTTTATAAATTTGAATTTTCCAAGAACAAGAACTCTGCTTCCAAAATTATTCATACTTATGCCTGCTCATAATAAAGTTAAAAAAACTCATGATTTTTCTTCTTTTTTTGTTTATATTTTAATTTCAATGGGGTAATAAGAATAACGATAAGGGGTGTGCTTATGACAGCACAAGACGCCGTACTACCGGTACCTGTATTAATTGTTGAAGACCAATATGTCATTCAGTGCCGTTTAAAGAACATATTAAAGGATCTAGGGTATAGCGATGAGGTATTGCTATTCGCCAATAATGTCAGGGAAGCCGAATATCTTCTGCAACAAGAACCCTTCTGTTTAGCACTGATTGATCTTGGATTGCCAGATGGAAATGGCATTTCCATTATTGAAAAAATACATGAGCTCGGTTCACAAACTTTGATACTCGTCGTATCCGCTTGGAGTACTCAGGACAGTCTGCTAAAAGCAATTAAAGCAGGAGCAACTGGTTATGTACTCAAGGAACGCGATGATACAGAAGTGAGTCTGGCAATTCGCAGTATTTTGTGCGGCGGCGCACCCATTGATCCTTTTATTGCGCGTGAAATTCTCAAGCAGATTTCCAGTTCAGAGCCATCTTCCTCCTTGGAGCAGATCGTACCTGATCCTGAACAGGAAAGCCTGACCCAACGGGAAAAAGAAATTCTTTCATTGGTGGCACAGGGGCTCAGCAATCGTGAAATTGCTGATGAACTCTGTGTGTCACGTTATACCGTTGAAAGTCATATCAAGCATATTTACCGCAAACTCTGTGTCAGCAAGCGGACCAAAGCAGTCAGCACGGCCCGGCATTTAGGTATTCTTTAGTGCGAATGCTGTCTGTTAGCAAGATGTTTAGACAAGGATTAAGGTTCTTCGCTCTATTGATGATAGGGAGCTGGCTGAGCCTGTTCTCTTGCATCAGTCTGGCACAGAATAATTTTCAGATTAACGAGCTTTGTCAGGTGAACATTGAACAGCAACAAAAAGTTCAAGTGTCGAGCCATCTCGAAATTCCGGAGGGAGGCTGGCAACCTGTGACATTGCCGGATAACTGGAAAAATAACTGGCCGAAATATAATGGGGGTGCCTGGTATAAAATTCGCTGGGGTTGGTCTTGTCGGGACAATATACGTCTGGCTGAACCGATTGTTTTTGGGATTGACTATCTGAATTCTGCTGGAGCTGTTTTCCTAAATGATGATCTGCTGTGGTCGGATCAAAATCTGCAAGAGCCTTTGTCTAAAAGCTGGAATGTATCACGTTACTGGATTTTGCCTATTGCAGGCTTGAAGCAGACAGACAATGAACTGCTGATTTATGTACGAGGTTATAGTTTTCAGGGTGCAGGGCTTGGCAGAATTGAATTCCATAATGTTATTGCCAATGACCAGCATTACTCAAAAAAGATCTGGGATCGCCGTACGCTCTTTCAGATCAATATGATTCTATCCGGTACGATTGGAGTCATTAGCCTGATTATCTGGCTATTCCGACGTTCAGAAACCACTTTTGGCTGGCTCGCGCTGAGTTCATTATTATGGATTTTGTTTATCTCCAATGTGTTAACAACAGAAAACTTTCCCTTCTCATCAAGTATCTGGGCGAGTAAAGCCAATCTGATTTTCTTTATCCTCTATATGCACTGTTTTTGTCTGTATCTAATTCGGTTCTTAAAGCAGAAATTTCAGCGTTTGGAGCGGGGACTTATCGGGGTTACTGCTTTATTCAGTGTATTCATCATAGCCAGTTCTTTAGAGTATTTAGAAGCGGTGCTCAGTGTCGCTTTTGTCTCATATGTGCTGCTTTATATTAGTTGCGTCATGTATGTCAGCTACTGGGCCATTAAAACCCGCAATGGGGAATATCTGTTCCTGATGCTTTGTCTGTGGGGAATTTTGCTGTGTGTCATTATAGATTTGATCATTCTGGGTCAAAGGGCGGTTAGTGAATTCTCACCCTTATCACCTTATACATCACCGATTATTATCCTGTTTGTTGTGCTAATTATGGGGACACGACTGAATGGTAATATCAAAAAGATCGAAAAATTTAATACGCAGTTAGAATCCAAAGTACGGCAAGTCAGTGCTGATCTAAATAAAAGCTTGAGTGATCAGCATAAGCTGGAACTGGATAATGTGCGTTTGCAGGAACGGATTAATCTATCACATGAACTGCATGATGGACTGGGGGGCTCGATTGTACGTTCCATGATTCTGGTGGATCAAAGTACCGAAAATATTTCTAACCGGCAGTTTTTATCCATGCTGAAGCTGCTTAGGGATGACCTGCGTCAAATCATCGATAGCGGTTCTTCTATTGACAATAAAGTGCCTGAAACGCCAGTGATCTGGATTGCGCCAGTACGTTACCGATTTACCCAGTTGCTGGAAGAAATGGATATCGCCGTAGAATGGACTTTTCCCAAAGTCTGGCAGCGTGAACCTACAGCTTTGCAATGTCTGACCCTGATTCGTGTGGTAGAAGAAAGCCTGACCAATATTATCAAGCATAGTCAGGCCACAAAAGTGAGTGTGAGTATGGAATATACACAACCACATCAACTGACTTTAAAAATTCAGGACAATGGGGTTGGTTTTAATCCAGAGATGGTGCAGAAAAACGGCATGAGTATTGGTATGCGCAGTATGAAAATGCGCATTGAACGTATGGGTGGAATGCTGGATATTCAGTCTGTAAAAGGTAATACCTGCGTACACGTGGTGATGGAACTCTATCAGCCTTAATCATCTCAAAATTATCCAGACATAAAAAAGGAGGACCATATGATCCTCCTTTTTTTATAGATTTAAATGACCAAGATATAAAAACTTACTCTTCTTCAGCCGGTGGCACTAGCATCAGTACAGAATCATTCAATAGCTCAGCAACATCCTCCAGCATATCTTCGTCAGCGAAATCTTCATCCAGTAAGACACGCTCACCATCAGCAATCTGCTTCAGTTTTGCGGTAAATGCTTCAGAAATACAGATTCCTTCACCATTGGCCCAGAACAAGGTTTCACCGTCTTCTTTTGTATAGAGCAGGCGTGAAGCGGGTTCGAGCATCAGGCTATAGCCTTGATCAAGTGCTTCTTCCAGATCGCCTGTACCAATTTCTTCGGCTTCTGGGATATTCTCTTCATATTTTGGTTCTGACATCAGGCTCATGATGGCGTCTTCAAGCACATTGGAGTTATGCAACTGCTCCATAATTTTGCCTTTCAGATATTCAAGTTCATTGCCTGTGACTTCACCCGCAGCACTAATTTGATCACGAATAATGTCAGTCAATGGATTGCGTAAGACTTCATTTTCCGAAAATTTATCGCCTACACGGTCCATCATGTCACTGACATTTGGCATACGGAAACCAAAAGAGAAAGTCAGACAGTCATCTTCTGCTACGCCGTAGTGGGAAAGGCCGGGTGGAACATACAGCAAATCACCAGGAGCAAGGACTTCATCAAAATTCACATCCATTTCTGGCAATAATTTTAATGGCTGTCCCGGTACAAGTTCGGTCTCGGCATCACACATTTGCCCCAGTTGCCAGCGACGATGACCATAGCCTTGAACCAGAAAAACATCATAAAAGTCGAAATGTTGACCGACTGAACCGCCTTGAGGCGCATAAGACACCATGATGTCATCACGACGCCATTGAGGGATAAAGGCAAACTTTTTCCAGAGTTCAGACAGGTCGAACGAATAGTGATCCACAGCTTGAACCAGTAAAGTCCAGAGCTTAGGCATCTTCTGGAAATCAGCTTTTAATAAAGGAGATGTCTTTACCGACCACTGATTTGGATCACGATCTTTCTGCTTGATTAGACGTGCAGTGACATTTTCTTCAAGTGCCAGCTCCATGACATCATCAGGCTCTAGCAGACCTGCGATTTCAGGCATGGCATTACGTACTAACAGCGGTTTTTTCTGCCAGTATTCGGCAAGGAATTGTTCAGCGGTAATACCGCCTAAAACGTCTAGAGGTAGGGACATAAATAAAGCCTAAAATAAAGGAGATTAAGGAACTAAAATCTTTAGCTCACGCAGAATATTGCATAGCTGAATCATTGGCATACCCATCAGGGTAGTTTGATCCTGCCCGATCATGGTTTCAAATAGGCTAATCCCAAGACCTTCACATTTAAAGCTACCGGCACAATGCAGGGGCTGTTCGATCTCTACATAACGCTCAATTTCTGCTTGAGACAGTTTGCGGAATTTGACTTTATAATGTTCTACCAGCGTACGTTCAAAACCGGTAGATTTCTGCTGAACGCTGAGTGCTGTACTGAAGTACACAATCTTGTCCGAATTGGCCTGTAACTGGCGAACTGCTTTTTCAGCAGTTAAGGGCTTACCCATAAAGATATCTGGTGCGCCTTCACGCCAAGCTACCTGATCAGAACCAATTACAATCGCATCAGGATGTAGCTCAGCGACATGACGAGCTTTTTTAAAAGCTAGGCGTTTAGCTAATTCATCCGCATGATTTTCACCTTGGGGTGATTCATCTATGTCCGGGACGACCGATACGTAATCAAGACGTAGACGGTTCATCAGTTCTTTACGGGTCTGGCTGGAAGAAGCCAAGATGATTTTTGCGGTATTCATTAGACAGCGTATTCTTCTAAAATATGGAGAGGAACATAAGCAAGGACAGCTTTGTGACAGGCTTGCAGCTTGACCGGTGGTGCTTGTCCAGCTTCATAAGCTTCTACCCAGCGTGTGACGCAGATACACCAGAAATCACCAGGTTGCAGTCCAGGAAATCCCAGTTCTGGTAATGGTGTAATCAGGTCATTGCCCACTTTCTGGGAAAAATTCAGAAATTCAGAGGTCATCTGTGCACAGACAGTGTGCTGTCCCAGATCGGTAGGTGCGGTATGGCAAAAGCCATTACGGAAATACCCAGTAATAGGATCAAAACAACAGCTCGCCAAAGGCTCGCCCAGAACATTGAGACGGTTAAGATTAGGATCAGGATGTATCGACATAGGTACTGAATCTGGAAGAAGCTTTTTTCTATCATAACAAAACTTTGGCATTCATAATGTTTTCTGCAAAAGATGCTAACCTTTTTCTGCATAATCATTTAAAATCGCCTCGTTTTTAATATCTATAAAGAGAGCTCTACAATGAACTTTCAGCGTATGACTGACCTTGACCTGATGGGTAAACGTGTTCTGATCCGTGAAGATTTAAATGTACCGGTTAAAAATGGTGTAATCACTAGCGATGCGCGTCTACGTGCTGCATTACCAACAATTAAAGCTGCAGTAGAAAAGGGCGCGGCTGTCATGGTGTATTCTCACCTTGGTCGTCCAGTTGAAGGTGAGCCGAAGGCTGAACAGTCTCTTGCACCTGTAGCAGCTTATCTGACTGAAGCATTGGGTCAGGAAGTAAAACTTTTCACAGACTATCTAAATGGTGTTGAAGTTCAGCCGGGTCAAGTGGTTTTACTGGAAAATTGCCGTTTCAACATAGGTGAAAAGAAAAATAATCCTGAACTTGCAGCAAAATATGCAGCCCTTTGTGACGTATTCGTGATGGATGCGTTCGGTACTGCACACCGTGCAGAAGCATCAACTGAAGGTGTCGCTCGTTTAGCTAAAGTAGCAGCAGCAGGTCCTTTATTGGCGGCTGAACTGGATGCATTGGGTCGTGCATTGAAAACACCTGAAAAACCAATGGTTGCGATCGTTGCGGGTTCTAAAGTTTCTACCAAGCTTGATGTTTTGACTTCATTGTCTGACATCTGTGATCAATTGATTGTTGGTGGTGGTATCGCAAACACGTTCCTTGCAGCTGCTGGCTACAATGTAGGTAAATCACTGTGTGAAAGTGATTTGATCGACACAGCTAAAGCAATTGCAGCAAAAGTTTCTGTTCCGCTTCCAACGGACGTTGTGGTTGCTGATGCATCTGAAATCAACTTTGATGACTTCCTAGGTTCATTGGCTGCTGCTAAAGCGGTTGTGAAAAAAGTTGAAGATGTTGCTGACAACGATATGATCCTTGATGTAGGTCCAGAAACTGCAAAAGCATTTGCTGAAATTTTGAAAACGTCTAAAACGATTCTTTGGAATGGTCCAGTGGGCGTATTTGAAGTCGATCAATTCGGTGAAGGCACGAAAACTCTATCGTTAGCGATTGCTGAATCGGAAGGTTTCTCGATTGCAGGTGGTGGTGACACGCTTGCTGCGATTGATAAATACGACGTTGCTGACAAAATTGGCTATATCTCTACAGGTGGCGGTGCATTCCTTGAATTTGTCGAAGGCAAAACCCTTCCTGCAGTTGCGGTACTCCTAGAACGCGCTTAATTGCATGTTTTAGCCTAAAAAAGCTGGCCAAGTGCCAGCTTTTTTATGTCATTTTTTTGACAGCAGAAACTTACCATTCATGGCTCCGTCATTAAAATGCAATAAATCTGTCATAAGATGCAGACATTAAATCACCAAATGACGAGATTACGTGATGAAAAAACAGTTAACTTTAGCGGCATTATTGGCAGCATCATTGGCACTGACTGCATGTGCGAAACAGGAAAATGCCCCAGCAGCTGAAGCAGAAGCTTCGGCAGCCGTTGCAGATGAGACTGTAACGCCAGAACAGCAAGCAGCGATTGATGCAATTGATCAGCCGGTTCTAGATGAAAAAAATACCGACATTCCTGCTGAAATTGCGAATGCTCCGGCAGATGCAGCGACTGCAGACGATTCAGTCGCAGCAACTTCGGAAGCTGTGGCACCTTAATTAGGTCAATGTGAGACAAAATCCCTGCAAATGCAGGGATTTTTTTTAAATAGTGTTATTTGTTGCTGAATTGAAACCTTTGTGCATGTAGAATATGTGGCATTCACTGGGAGGATATTATGGCTCTTATTTCATTGCGCCAGCTCTTGGATCACGCCGGCGAGCATGCTTATGGCGTACCAGCATTTAACGTAAACAACTTAGAACAAATGCGTGCCATTATGTTGGCAGCAGACCAAACAAATTCACCTGTAATCGTACAGGCATCTGCGGGTGCACGTAAGTACGCAGGTGCACCGTTCTTGCGTCATCTGATTTTGGCAGCAATCGAAGAATGGCCACACATTCCAGTGGTAATGCATCAAGACCACGGTACCAGCCCTGACGTATGTCAACGTTCTATCCAGTTAGGCTTCTCATCAGTGATGATGGATGGTTCTTTGGGTGAAGACGGTAAAACACCAACTTCATATGAATACAACGTTGATGTGACTCGCCGTACTGTACAAATGGCACATGCATGTGGCGTTTCAGTAGAAGGCGAGATCGGCTGTCTGGGTAGCCTTGAAACAGGTATGGCAGGCGAAGAAGATGGTGTAGGCGCTGAAGGCGTACTTGACCATTCTCAACTGCTAACTTCAGTTGAAGAAGCTCGTCAATTCGTTGCAGATACCAATGTTGACGCATTAGCCATTGCAGTGGGTACTTCTCATGGTGCATACAAGTTTACTCGTCCACCTACAGGCGATATTCTTGCAATTGACCGTATTAAAGAAATTCACGAGGCACTGCCAAATACTCACCTTGTAATGCATGGTTCTAGCTCTGTGCCGCAAGAATGGCTGGCTGTGATTAACCAGTATGGCGGCGACATCAAAGAAACTTATGGTGTTCCTGTTGAGCAACTGGTTGAAGCGATCAAACACGGTGTTCGTAAAATCAACATCGATACTGACTTGCGTCTGGCATCAACTGGTGCAATGCGCCGTATGATGGCTGAAAAACCAAGCGAATTTGATCCACGTAAATTCTTCAGCGCAACTGTAGATGCAATGAAGCAAATTTGTATCGACCGTTACGAAGCATTTGGTACTGCAGGTAATGCAGACAAGATTCGTCCAATCTCTTTAGAGAAAATGGTTGAGCGTTATAAATAATTCATTGTGAATAATTTATAAAAAAAGCCCACAGCGAATGTGGGCTTTTTTATATATAAATCAAGATGAAGAATAAGAGCAGCATATGGAACTGATTTTTATTGCAGCATTATGTAGTGTTGCAGTCTCAATACTCTTAAAAATTGCTAAAAATAGAGGCATGAGTCCAATCCACATGATTAGCTGGAATTATGTCACAGCTAGCATATTGTGTTTTTTTTGGTTCAAACCAGACATCCAGCATATTTCCATGAGTCAGACTCCATGGCTATTGATTCTGGCGCTTGGCGTTTTATTACCGAGTGTATTTCTATTTCTGGCCAAATCATTACAAACAGCAGGAATCTTAAAAACTGAAATTGCCCAGCGATTATCAGTGGTATTATCACTGGCCGCTGCTTATTTCATTTTTCAGGAACAATTTAACCAGCTCAAGATACTGGGTATTGTCTTAGGCATAAGTTCCGTACTGTGCATTCTATTTTCACACCGTCAGGCATCAGAAAGCTCCAAGCAGGGAATGTTTTTTCTAGGCCTAGTGTGGTTTGGTTATGCACTGATTGATGTCTTATTGAAATATACGACCAGCCTCGGTTTGCAATTTGCTGTGGCACTGAACTTGATGTTTATCTGCGCCATGATTCTGTCGATGATCTATCTGCTGCTGCAATATCGTCATCTGGGTTCTGGCAAGGATATTAGTTTTGGTCTGTTATTAGGTGTGTTGAACTTTGCCAATATCGCCTTTTACGTCAAAGCCCACATGATGCTCAAAGATACACCAGCGATTGTATTCGCGGGTATGAATATTCTGGTGGTGATTTTTGGTGTGATTGCAGGTTTGCTCATCTTTAAAGAACGACTCAAACCTGCAAGTACGATCGGGCTGATTCTAGGCGTGATTAGTGTTGTTTGCCTAGCATATGCAATGTCTGTTTAACATAGGAAGATGCAAATTCAAGCGGATAACGTAACAGGTCTTCTTTTTCAGCCCGTCCAAGTAATAAGCCGGCCTGTTTGCAGTCTGGACAATGCGGATAACGATGCTGGGCATTAGCATAGTGATGTAAATAGATCTTATCGCAGTGTTTGCATTCGAATTTTAAAGAGCTGGCCGGTAAAACAGACATAGGTACCTCTAATTGTTATTCTAGTTGGATGTTTGGAGAATAAAGCAAAAATTAGGCCCGAATTAACAAGAAAAGGGGCACTAGGCCCCTTTTATAACATAAAATGCTTACAGTTTGGTGAAAATATCTTCAGCTTGCAGGCGGGATTTCGGCAATTTGGCATTGAAATCATTTTCACTGCGGTAACCTAAAGTAAGCAGTACCGATGGAATCAGGCCTTGTTCAGCTAACTGTAATTCCTCACTCAGAATGTCTTCATCAAAACCACCGATCGGTGTGGCATCAATACCTTCACTTCCTGCAGCCAGTAAGATCTGTCCCAGTGCAATAAAGGTCTGGTTTTCTGCCCAGCGCTGAATATCACCTTTTTCATTACGATAATAATGTACATAGCCGGTACGGGTATTCTTTTGACCTTCTTTGGCGCTCTCATCTTTAAAACGACCACTGAGATCATCACGATTTAACAGATTGTCCAGATGTAACTCGTCAATATCGGCTTTGGTACAAAATAAAATGGTATGTGAAGAGTCCAGCACTTTGGGAGCATTGTAGGCATAAGTTCCAACTAGTGCTTTGGCAATACGCTGTTTAGCGGCATCATTGTCGGCAATAAAAAAATGCCAAGGCTGAATATTAATCGAAGATGGGGTCAGGCGTAAGATTTCTAATAAACGTTCAAATTGTTCTGCTGGAATCTTCTTGTTAGGGTCGTAAGCTTTAGTGGTATAACGGGTTTGAGCGATCTTGAGTAAATCCATTGATGGACTCCAATCTTTTGATAAGGCGTTTAGAAATATGCTTTAGGCATCTAGATTTTTCTGATCAAAAGATTATTACAATAAAAACATCATCGGCAAAGTCTATATTTATATAATCTTGAGTGAAATTTTATGAAAAACTAAGAGTTAAATCAGATAAAAAGCAAGCTTTTGTATATTGGCAGTTTCTGGTAACAGGAGTTTAATAAGAGCTTCAGGCAATAGCATGCAAGATAGGTGGGCCGATGCAATATACCAATTACTTTAAACGTAAATTAAAGACGCAGCAGCAAATTGGCTTGTGGGTCAGACTAGCTGAGGCGTATGGGACAGAAATTGCGGCAAATGCAGGCTATGACTGGCTCTTGATTGATGGTGAGCATGCCCCAAGCGATTTAAGAACAACGCTCTCTCAATTACAGAGTATCGCTGCTTATTCATCGCAAGCTGTAGTACGCCCCCCCAATAGGCAGTGTATAACTGATCAAGCAGTTACTCGGTATTGGCGCACAGACCTTATTGATTCCTATGGTAGAAACTGTGGAGCAGGCCGAATTAATGGTCAAAGCAGTCCGCTATCCACCAGAAGGAATTCGTGGTGTGGGTGCTACATTAGCACGTGCGACACGCTGGAACAGTATCCCGAATTATTACCAGACTGCTCATGAAAATATCTGTTTATTAATTCAGATCGAATCAGTGACAGGTCTAGAAAATCTGGATGAAATCCTCAAGATCGATGGGATTGATGGTGTATTTATTGGGGCGGTAGATCTTTCAACGACTATAGGCTATCAGGGGAATCCAAACCATCCTGAAGTACAAAAAGCAGTAGTAGATGCCATTCAGCGGATTCGTGCATCTGGTAAGGTTGCTGGGATTTTATCGACTCAGCATGAAGCTACTCAGAAATATCTGGCGCTTGGAACTGAGTTCGTTGCAGTGGGTGTTGATATCAGTGTGCTAATGAATTCGCTTCGTGAACTTTTGGCAAAATATAAACCTGATGCTGAAGTCATCAAGTCAGAAGGCGGTTATTGATCATAAAAATATCTGAGAGTCGTAAATTATGATTTCTCAATATTTATTACTTAAACAAAAGATATTTTATAAAAGCTCTGATTTGTCAGAGTTTTTTTTATCTACTTTAACTATAGTAATTTAAAAATAATATGGGTGGGGATTGAAAAATGAAACCAGAAGAAATTGATGTATTTTATGAGCAGCAAAAACAGATCCATGGGTAAAAAAGCAACAACGTTACCGTTTAGGGCAATGTATTTTATTCGTCTTTATGCTGATTTATATCTTAGTTACTGGATATCTGGCAGTTTTAAACTTTCTTGATTCAGGTGATTTGATCTCTGGCTTTAGTATCATGATGTTGATCGGTTTGTTTTATATGTTGAAATACTTCTTTACTGGACATTTAGATATGCGAAAAAGCATCTGAAAAATACCACTCTTGACATATGTCATTACAATGTAATTTTGCTATTTGGTCAAAAAAGAGTTATAAGATAATTACTTTAAAGCGAATACTGTTTTCGCTGGTTTATTTTTAGCTGATTGTGATACACGAACGACAGGTTTTCCTGTTAAAAAAACTCTAGCAAACCCAGAAATAAGATTTATTTTTAGTCTATAGCTCTCCTTGTTTAATCACAAAAAGCTCATATTATGAGTGAATATTTTGAAAAATTTAAATACATGGTCTATCGCGACCGCCATTAATGGTTGTGAAATTCAAGTCAAAGTTGTACCAATGCAACGCCAGCAAAATACCATCAATGGTATGATTATGGTCAATGTGGGCAAGATGATTGAACTTGAAAACGGTGAACAATATCCATTTAATCTGGATGGTAAAAGTTTCTATACTGGTTTTAACCAGTTATATCGTTTAAGTTAAATAAAATATAAAAAGCAACTGTTCGCAGTTGCTTTTTTTTATGGGTAATGCCAGATTTTTAGCTGAATGTTATGAATATCAATATCAGAGCTGTGCAGCTCTAAAATCTCAGCATAATCAGCTTTCCAATCTCCTAAAACAATTCTTTTTTTACCATTTACATCATGCATTGCTGCGCGGTGAGTATGTCCGTGAATCAGTACATCTGCTTCTTTGAGAGCAGCTTCTACCGCAGTTAGATTTACATCCATAACCTCATAGCTTTTCAATTGCTGTGCTTCATGGCTTTTCTTGCGGAAACCATTAGCGAGTCTGGTACGAAAGCTAAGTGGCATTTTTCTTAAAAAACCTAAAATCCAGGGATGGCGGATGACTTTTCTGAAACGCTGATAGGACACATCATCGGTACAGAGTGCATCACCATGTTCGATCCGATATCGGAGTGAACCTATATTTAAGCTGGTCATTTCAGGTAAAAGCTGTCCGGAAAATTGATCCAGAAAATCTTGGCCTAAGGCAAAGTCACGGTTACCGATGAGAAAATAGATTTGATTGCCGGCTTGATTAAACTGTTTTAAAGCACTGATGATTTCATCCAGCCAGGGAGCAGTGTAGTCATCTCCAATCCAGGCATTGAACCAGTCGCCCAAAATATACAGTTGGGTATTTTTATGCTGATAAGCTGCCAATAAATCTAAAAACCCCCGAACAAGTCGAGGGTGATCAGGTGACAAATGTAAATCTGAGATAAACAGATAGGTCACGAATCTTTTCCTTATTTTTTTAATCCCTCCCGACCTCCCTCTGTAAAAGTGAGGAGAAAAACCATCTTTAAAAATGGTGGTTCCCTCCTTTATTAAGGGAGGGTTAGGGAGGATTTAAAATTACTCAGAAATGATTTTTGCAGATTCGATCACAACGTTCTCTAAAGGAACGTCAGCGTGGTAGCCACGGTTCCCAGTGCGAACGCCTTTGATTGCATCAACAACGTCCATGCCTTCAACTACTTTACCAAATACGGCATAACCCCAACCTTGTGCAGTTTTGCCAGTGTGGTTAAGGAAAGAGTTGTTTTTCACGTTAATGAAGAACTGAGCAGAAGCAGAGTGAGGTGCTTGAGTACGTGCCATTGCAATGGTACCTACATCGTTGCTTAAACCGTTGTCAGCTTCGTTTTCAATCGCATCCCGTGTTGCTTTTTCTTTGAAGTTTTCATCCATGCCGCCGCCCTGAATCATGAAACCATCAATAACGCGGTGGAAAATTACGCCGTCATAAAAACCGTCACGTACATATTGCAAGAAGTTAGCTACTGTTTTAGGTGCTTTTTCAGCGTTTAATTCAAGAACAATACGACCTTTATTGGTGTTTAATTCGACTTGAGGAAAACTCATTGTGTAATCTCCTAATCATGGACTAATGCCATGGTTTTTTCTGAATGAAGGAAGCATAAGCAAACTACAATCGACAAGGCAAGCAAAAACATAATTTTCTTTGTTAAAAACATAAAAATCGTATCTTATTTATGCATTGATTTACAAAGTCATTTCTTCGAGATCATTCGTCTTTATAAAGCTTGTCTGACCCTAAGAGCATGCACTGATCTGTTGGCTCAGTCAAAAGCGGATATTTTACGATTTGGTAAGCTATTGTATTTTCCAATTTGAAAATGAACGAATTGAAATCAAATACCTAAGTTAACGGTTGAGAGATCATTCACCTATAGTTAAACTAAAGAACCTTTATTTAGTGAATACAGTTAGGCCGCGTGAGCTACTGCATATTCATTAATCCCTTTTTAACTTTAGAAGTGAATGATTAATCATGAAGCCAAATGATGTTGTGACGTCTCTGCCCGACAACCCGACCCAAAATAAGAATGCAGTCGATTCAGCGCAGCAGCAGGAACAACAACCAGGCTTAGACTTTGTACGTCAGGTGATTACTGACGATCTAGCAGCTGGCCGTACCCAGCAAGTGGTCACCCGTTTTCCGCCTGAACCAAATGGTTATTTGCATATTGGTCATGTTAAAGCGATCTGCCTGAACTTTGGTATTGCTGAAGAATTTGGTGGCCTGTGCAACCTGCGTTTTGATGATACCAACCCCGATGCAGAAGAGCAGGAATATGTGGATGGTATTGCCAATGATGTGAAATGGCTGGGCTTCCAGTGGAATGGTGAACCACGCTATGCATCAAGTTATTTTGACCAGTTATATGCATGGGCAATTCAACTGATTGAACAGGGCGATGCCTATGTGGATCTACAAACTCCGGAAGAGATCAAGCTAAACCGCGGTAACTTCGTAGAGCCAGGTAAAAACTCGCCACAACGCGATGCGACTGTGGAAGAAAACCTTGAGCGTTTCGAAAAAATGCGCACTGGTGAATATGCTGAAGGCGAAGCGGTATTGCGTGCCAAGATAGATATGAACTCGCCAAATGTGCATATGCGTGATCCGATTCTGTATCGTATTCTGCATTCTGCGCATCACCAGACTGGCGATAAATGGAAAATTTATCCAATGTACGACTATGCGCATCCATTATCAGATGCGATTGAAGGCATTACACACTCACTTTGTACACTGGAATTCCAAGATCACCGTCCATTCTATGACTGGGTGGTGGAAAAAGTTAAATCGCCATCTGTGCCACGTCAGTACGAATCTAGCCGCCTGAATGTTGATTACACCATCACTTCTAAACGTAAGCTGCGCAAGCTGGTTGAAGGTGGTTATGTCAATGGGTGGGATGATCCACGTATGCCGACTGTTGTGGGTATGCGCCGTCGTGGTTTCACCCCTGAAGGTCTGCGTGATTTCTGTAAGCGTGTAGGTGTGTCTAAAGTCGATGGCAGTATCGTTGATGTAGCAATGCTTGAATATTGCATCCGTCAATCTTTAGAAAATACTGCAGCTCGCGGTATGGCAGTATTGAATCCATTAAAAGTGACTTTAACCAATCTGCCAGCGGATATGGATCTTACTCATTCACGTCATCCAAACGTGGATATGGGCGAACGTATTATTCCGCTCACTTCAGAAATCTATATCGACCGTAAAGACTTTGAGGAAGAGCCACCTAAAGGCTTCAAACGTCTGATTCTGGGCGGTGAAGTGCGTCTTCGTCATGCTTATGTCATCAAATGTGATGAAGTGATTAAAGATGCGAACGGTGAAGTAGTTGAACTGAAGTGCTCAATCGATCCTGAAACTTTAGGTAAAAATCCTGAAGGCCGTAAGGTAAAAGGTGTGATTCACTGGGTATCTGCAAGCAAAGGTGTTCCTGCTGAAGTTCGCATTTACGATCGTCTGTTCACTGAATCTGATCCAGAAACTGGTGATGACTTCCTGGCGAATCTGAATCCTGAATCATTGAAAGTGGTTCAAGCAGTTATTGAGCCTGCACTGGCTCAAGCAAAACCGGAAGATCGTTTCCAGTTTGAACGTGAAGGCTATTTTGTAGCGGATCAATATGATCATACAAGCAACAAACCAGTATTCAACCGTATCCTGGATTTGAAAGACAGCTTTAAACCTGGCAAATAATTTAAGCTAAATCTCTAAAAAGCCCAACTCAGGTTGGGCTTTTTCAATCGTGGCAGGGAAGAATGAATGATTGTTCGTGATAAAAGTAATAGCTTTAGTCTGCTGTTTGCATGGCATGGCACAATTTTGCCTAAAGTTTTGCCTGCCTTGGGGCTGGTAATTTTTCTTTCAGGCTTGCTAGTTTATCTGCGTCAGGCGCATTTTTTTAGCTTTCCTGCAGTGCCAGCCATTGGCTTTACCATCTTCGGGGTGATTCTGTCGATCTTTCTCAGCTTTCGTAATACCGCCTGTTATGACCGCTGGTGGGAAGGACGCAAGCTGTGGGGAGCGCTGATTGCTACGACACGTCATTTATGTCGTGATAGTTACGTCCTTGATGATCAGTCACGTGAAATCCTGTTGTATCGAATGATGCTGTTCACTCATTTATTACGTGACCGTTTGAGACAGCAACAGCAAAGTATTCAGCATTACCAGGCCCACACTAGTTTTGAAGCTGCTACATATGAACAATTGCCCACGCATATCAATGCATCACAATGGGTACTGGAACAGATCCAGAAAGATTTGGTTCTGCTCTATAAACAGGGCAAAATCACAGATATTATTTATAATAACCTGAATCAGCATACAGTGACTTTAGGCGATATACAGGCGGGTTGTGACCGGATCCTGTCGACGCCGTTACCATTTTCCTATTCGGTGCTGTTGCATCGTGCTGTTTATTCTTTCTGTTTTATCCTGCCATTTAGTCTGGAAGCCAGTCTTGGTTTATGGACTCCGATTCTAGTCGGCCTGATTGCTTATATGCTGTTAGGGTTAGATGAGCTGAGTGCGGAACTGGAAGAGCCTTTTGGGCTTCAGGATAATGATCTGCCTTTAGACTCTATTGTGAGATTGATCGAACGTGAAACCCTGAGTTCTTTAGGACAAGAACTACCTGAAGCGATTAAAGTCCAAAAAGCTTATTTAACTTAGGTTTAAACTGATTTTATTGAAAGGCTAATCATTAAATAAATCAAATTTTATTGAAAGGCTAATCATTAAATAAATCAAATGAAAGTCATCTTATTTTTAAATTATTTTTGAATAGCTATCTTAAAAACTTTAATAGCAAGAAACTAAAACCTTAACGATGTTTTAAATGATTACCAAGATCTGGGCTATTGTTTTTGACCTGCTCATGTAGCTCACGATATCGCTCTAAACGTTGTTTGGCCTTGTCACGAAGCTTTTTCTTGATATAGAGGGCTAGAGCGAAACAGGTGGTCGTCAAGGTCAGGAAAAGGCTATTCATAAAGCTCATCATGGAGCTGATATAACCGATCGTCGTCAGACGGTTCATCATCTGAATGACTTGCGGGCTGCTTTCTACACCAGTGATTGCCCAAGTACAGAGATGTTCACAATTATTAATAATCAGGTGATAGTTATTTTCATGCATTCTGGAACGCATACGACGAACCACTTTACGGCCTTTGTATTTTGCTGAAGCATAATACTGGATCTGAATCGGTTTGCCGTTGCTGAATTTCTCAATTGAGGTGATTTCAATTGGATGCTTCTTAAATAAATGTGCAAAACCGGAATAGTGGATGACACGACCACGCCCGGCATAAATCCCGTGATGAGTATAACCGAAATGTTTAACCATAAGATGCGCACCTATGGGAAACCGTTTAGTTCGCTGCATGTAAAGATTAAGCCATTTAACAACAAGTGTATTTTAAACAGCAAGTGTACTGTTTTTTTGTGAATTAATCGATGTTTTAGGGCTTAATTCTATCCAGAATTCGTTATCTAGACAGTCATTCTTAAATTTCTTGAATCTTATAAATGCTGTATGTGAACTGATTAAGGCAGACCTAAAATTATAATATTTAAATAGCCTAAGCAAAGATGAAAGCCACTAATCTGCATATTTGAAAAGAAATAAAGATATAGACACTTAGGTTTAGATATAAGGAGTAGGTTCCATTTGATTGAAAGCAGAGAGGGGTAGGCAAAAATCCAAATGATAGATATAAAAAAAAGCATTTGCGTATGCAAATGCTTTTTATCAAGACCTAAGCTGCTTATTGCAGCGGCAGGTGCTGAAGTTCATTGAGTTCTTTACGGCTGTAACCGCGAGAAGCTAGAACTTTTTTGATTCCTATAATGATATCTTCATCAGTTGCTTTAGACAGTGCTTCAAGGAGCTGTTCATTTGTCTTGCAAGAGCAATCATTTTCAACACAAGCAATCTGGTTCTTGTGTTCATTTTGTTGTTCATCTGAAAACAACTTCTGCCAGAAACTCATAGAGCCTTCATACACAACCTAACATAGGGTGAAATATATCCAATTTAATAAATAAAGCAATAGGACCTATGTGATAAAAGCAGCAGTCAGTATTTTAAATTTTCGATTGTAGAAGAGATTTTAAACGATATTATTTGATTGAAACAAGATAATTCATGGATAAGTTACTAATTTTATGTATAAAAAATGGAGCTAACAAAAGCTCCATTTATGTAACAAAAAAATAAATTGAAACAATATTTTTAGCGTTTTTCCAGTAGTACTCCGGACTCTACATGATGGGTATAAGGGAACTGATCGAATAGGGCAAACTTGGTAATTTTATGGGTTTGGGACAGTTGTTTCAGATTGTCATGTAATGTGTCCGGATTGCAAGAAATGTAGATGATTCGTTCAAAGCGCTGTAGCAGTTTCAGTGTTTCATCATCGATCCCTGCACGTGGGGGATCGACGAATAACGTATCGAAGTCATAAGTTGACAGGTCAATATTGGCTTCTTGTAGACGGCGGAAAGTACGATCACCATTAAAAGCTTGTGTAAATTCTTCCGCAGATAGACGTGCTACCTGAATATTGTCGATACCGTTCTGCTCGATATTCCATTCAGCCGCATACACAGATGACTTGGCCAACTCAGTTGCCAATGCACGACGGAAACGGGTAGACAATGGCAGGGTAAAGTTACCATTGCCACAGTAAAGCTCTAACAGGTCTTTATCAGACTGCTGCGCGGCATTACATGCCCATTCCAGCATTTTCTGGCAGACTTGTGCATTCGGCTGGGTGAAGCTACTTTCGATCTGTTTGTACTGATATTTGCGGTCAAATACACTGAGTTCCTCTACGACAAACTCATCGCTCAAGACAAATTTCTGGCCACGGCTACGACCAATCAGCTTGATCTTTAATTTTTCAGCTAGTGCTTTAGCTGCAGGTTCCCAGCTTTCATCCAGCTTGCGGTGATAGATCAGGGAAACCAGTACTTCACCTTTGAGTGTTGCCAGGAAATGCACTTCAAATAGGCGGTGACCCAGAGTTGCATCGGCTTTGAAGGCTTCTAGTAATTGCGGCATTAAGTCATTAATACTGCGGTCAGCCACAGGGAATTCATTAATACGGATCACTTTCTTATTATTGTTCTCATCACGCTCAAACATGGCATAGAACAGGTCATCTTCAGTATGCCAGATCCGGAATTCAGCACGCATGCGATAGTACTGTTCAGGCGACTCAAATACTTCAAGGGCAGGTGGTTGATATTCGGCAAATTGCGCGCTAATGCGTTCAACTTTGGCATCCAGTTGTTGCTGATAAGATGAGGTCATATGCAGTAAAAAATCGCAAATATTTTGAAAGCCAAGATGGTAGCAAAAATTTGCTGTTCTGCCTAAGACTATTCAGGGAAACAGGTTGGAAAAGCAGTAAAAAAAAGGCCAAATCTTCAAAGGGGAGAGATTTGGCCATAAGAGGAAAGGGATTAAAATAATCTCAGTACTAAAGCTTTTTACAGACCTGACATGGTCATGAGACTGGCATTGCCACCTGCAGCTGCGGTATTGATACTGATTGCACGTTCAATTACGAAACGCTCCACTGGAATCTCATAATCTCCTGAGCTTAAATGCGTGATACCTACAATAGCTCCTTGTCGTCTTGCAATACGTTGCTGCAAATCCATCAATGCAGAGGTCTCGCCATGATGCAGTACAGCTTCAAAATCACCTGATTCAATATCCTTGATAACTTTAATGGCCTTCACCACACTCGCGGGCATACTTTGCAGATACTTGAGTATAAAAGTATTGTCTGCCAGTACAGCCGGACGGCTACCGACCGATAAAATTGACAAGATTTGCTGAATCTGATCCATATCATTTTCTGCTAGTGATAACACACTCTCACGCGGCAAGATCATGTACTGGTTTTCTTCACCCGTTGGACCTTGTAGGCTAAAGCTATGTACCGTTGTAATCTGAGCAGGAGCTTGCAAAGAAACTCTTGGGAAAGTCTTGTTTACCCAGGCCTTAAAGTCCTCTAACACCGGATTTCCAAAGGAAGCTTGGGCAGGCTGCATGGCATAAGGCTGAGCCAGTTTCTTCTCAGACACCTGATGCATTAAACGGTAGATATAAAGTGGACCGCCAGCTTTAGGACCAGTCCCAGACAGACCTTCACCACCGAAGGGTTGTACACCCACCACAGCACCGACAATATTGCGGTTGATATACAAGTTCCCGACATGCGCTTTTGAAATCACGGTTTGCATGGTTTCATCAATCCGGGTATGTAGGCCCATGGTTAGGCCATAACCTTTACTATTGATCTGATCTAGAAGTTGTGGCAGCTCACCGGCTTTATAGCTAATCAGATGCAGCACTGGACCAAAGACTTCACGTTCAAGATCATTCAAATTCGGCAGTTCAATCAAAGTTGGTGGGATGAAGGTACCTTGAGCTAGATCAAAAGCATCCTGATTAAACATTAGTTGATGAACTTTATGACCTTTACTGCGCATCTGCTCAATATGTTCCTGGATGTTTTGCTGTGCTTCGGCATCAATCACAGGACCGATATCCATTTTGAGTAGAACCGGATTACCGACTCGCAATTGCTGCATTGCACCTTTTAGCATCTTACGTACGGTATCTAGATTATCTTCCTGTACGCAGAGCACACGCAGGGCAGAACAGCGCTGACCAGCACTGTCAAAGGCTGAGTTAACTACATCCAGCACAACCTGTTCGGTGAGCGCAGACGAATCTACGATCATGGCATTCTGACCACCAGTTTCGGCAATTAAAGTGACGCTTTCGCCAAACTGATTCAGGCGTGCTGCGACAGTTTTTTGCAGAATCTTCGCTACTTCGGTTGAACCGGTAAACATGATGCCCTGGATGCGTGAATCTTGGCTGAGTTGAGCACCAATGGTTTCACCACGACCCGGTAATAATTGCAGTACATCTTGTGGAATACCCGCTTCCCAGAGAATCTGCACAGCTTGAGCGGCAATCAACGGAGTCTGTTCAGCAGGTTTTGCGATGACTGTATTGCCAGCAACCAATGCCGCCGAAATCTGTCCGGTAAAGATCGCTAACGGGAAGTTCCAAGGACTAATGCAGAGTACAGTTCCTAAAGGCTGAATATGTACATCATTAGACAGGTCCAGCATCTGGCCAGCATAGTAGCGTAGGAAGTCAATCGCTTCACGAACTTCGGCAATCGCATTGGCATAGGTTTTACCGGCTTCACGAGACAGTAGAACCATCAGTGGCAGTAAACGTTGTTGCATCAGGTCGGCGGCTTTGTTTAGGCAAGCAGCACGTTCATTCTTTGGCAGATTACTCCAAAAACTTTGTGCATTCACTGCCTGAGTCAGGGCAATTTCTGCCTGTTCAGTGGTGGCTTCATAGACAGTACCAACAACGTCCTGATGCTGTGCTGGATTGATAATCTGTACTGGATGACTACTATCGATTTCTGAGAAAGCAGTACCCATTGCAGCAGCCTGGAATTGACTATTCGCTAAGTCTGTTGCAACTTCATTTAAGGCTTGCAGGTTTGCATCATTGGCCAGGTCCAATCCGGACGAATTTGATCGCAGAGCACCGTATAAATCTTTTGGATAAGGGATTTTCGGATGTTTAGCACCTAAGGCATTTTCCTGTTGGGCTGCTTTTAAAATGGTTTGACGTGGATTCTCAATCAGGTCTTCGACTTTTAAATTTTTGTCGGCAATGCGATTCACGAATGAAGTATTGGCGCCATTTTCTAACAGACGACGCACCAGATAAGCCAGTAGAGTTTCATGGTTCCCGACAGGTGCATAGATCCGGCATGGAACACCGAGTTTTCCAGCAGCTTTGTCACCCACCACATTTTCGTATAGTGGTTCACCCATGCCATGCAGACACTGGAATTCGTATTGACCGGTATAATAACGTTCTGGATTGGCTAGTTGGTAAATAGTGGCAACAGTCTGCGCATTATGCGTCGCAAATTGCGGGTAGATATAGTCCGGTTCTGCTAATAGTTTTCGTGCACAGGCAATATAGGATAGGTCAGTATGCACTTTACGGGTAAATACCGGATAATCTGACATGCCTTCAATTTGAGCTTTCTTGATTTCGCTATCCCAGTAAGCGCCTTTCACCAGACGAATCATCAGGCGTTTCTGGCTGCGTTTAGCCAGATCAATGATGTAATCCACGACATAGAAGCAGCGTTTCTGGTAAGCCTGAATCACGAAACCAATGCCTTTCCAGTTATTGAGTTCAGGTTCAAAACACAGGCGTTCTAAAAGCTCTAAGGAAATTTCCAGACGCTCGGTTTCTTCCGCATCGATATTCAGACCGATATTGTACTTTTTCGCCAGAACCGCCAGATTCAGTACTTTGCTATACAGTTCATCATTCACACGATCCATCTGTGAGCGTTGATAACGTGGATGCAGCGCAGACAGTTTAATGGAAATACCCGGGCCGTTATAAACATCTTTATCTGTTGATGCCTGACCGATGGCATGAATTGCATTTTGATAATCCTGATAATAACGTTCTGCATCCGGATCGGTTAGTGCTGCTTCACCCAGCATGTCATAAGAATATTGGAAACCTTTTTCTTCCAGACGTTCGGCATTTTTCAGTGCTTCATCAATGGTTTCGCCAGTCACAAACTGTTCACCCATCATACGCATCGCCACATCGACCGCCTTGCGGATAATGCCACGGCCACTGCGTGCCAAAAGGCCAGTTAACAGACTTGACAGGCTTTTCTGTTGTGGGGTTTCCATCAGCTTTCCGGTCAGCATCAGTCCCCAGGCCGCAGCATTGACAAACATCAGCTGGCTTTGCCCGAGATGTTCTTTCCAGTTGCCCTGATTGATCTTGTCACGAATCAGCAGGTCGCGGGTCGCCGTATCCGGAATACGCAGCAAAGCTTCTGCCAGACACATCAATGCGATACCTTCCTGAGAAGACAGCGAAAATTCCTGTAATAGCCCTTGTACAATGCCGGCCTTGCCACCTGAACCTTTACGTTCACGCAAGGAATGCGCCAGATCAAAAGCCAGGTTTTGGATTTTGTCCGTCAGTTCAGAGGAAATTTCACTATGTTCCAGCAGGGTTTCCACGCACTCGGATTCTGCACGTCGCCATGCAGAATTAATGCGCTGTTCATATTCATTTTTATCCTTAAATTCAGCAATATAATTCGACTGCTGCATGGCATTCGAGTGCGAATTTGGGCGTAGGGTGGTGGACATAGTGACTTCCTGTACTGCGTCAAACGGTTCTTTGAGTTGAATGAGTTTTAATCTATAATCCCAAAATAATTGACGAATATCTCACTATAGTTTGTATCATTTTTAGAGAATAATGCTAATGAATAGCCCTTATTTAAGCCTTGACCGAATAGATATTCGCATCCTTGATTTGCTGCAGTCTGAATCGAAAATTTCCAATATTAAACTGGCAGAAATGGTGAATCTATCACCAACTGCGGTACTGGCGCGTGTACAAAAACTAACCAAGGAGGGATTTATTCTCGGTTATGAAGCGCGGCTCAATCCAATTATGCTGAATAACGGTTTTGTGGTCTTTGTCGAAATCCTGCTGGATAAAACCACACCGAATGTATTGGAAGAATTTTCCGAGGCGGTACAGCATATTCCCGATATTGTGGAATGTCATATGATCAGTGGAGGCTTTGATTTCGTAGTGAAAATTCGCTGTGCCAATATGGATGAATTCCGAAAAATCTCCGGTGATATTTTGTGGCAATTACCGGGGGTAAAAGAAACCCGTAGTTATCCGGTCATGGAAGTGATCAAGGAAACCCAGCAGATCAAGTTGAAAATGCCGGCTAAAGCTAAGGTATAAATTCAGACAAAACAAAAGGGACATAAAGTCCCTTTTTAATTTGAAATAGAAAGATTATTTATTCATTTCAGCCATTTCTTTTTGATATTCAGCTTTCGCCAGTTCAAAACGATTAACGACATCGTGACTTGGCGCTTTATCCAATAGGCTCACAATCACAATACTTAACGCTGCCAGAATAAAGCCCGGGATAATCTCATATAGACCGGTATCACCCATATAATTTTTCCAGGCAATTACGGTTACAGCACCAACTACCATTCCGACAATCGCGCCATTGAGGGTCATGCGTTTCCAGAACAATGAGAAAATGATCAGTGGACCAAAGGCAGCACCAAAGCCAGCCCACGCATAAGCCACCAGACCCAGAACTTTACTATTCGGATTAATGGCCAAGGAGATTGCAATCAAGGCAATCACAATCACCATGCCACGACCGACCCAGATCAATTCTTTTTGCGACGCATTTTTACGTAGGAAACCCTTATATAAATCTTCAGTCAGGGTAGTGGAGCAGACCAGCAACTGACAGCTCAATGTACTCATAATCGCAGCCAGAATTGCCGCCAATATAATGCCTGCAATCCAGGGATTAAACAGAATTTTAGTCAGTTCCATAAACACGGTTTCAGGATTCTGGTTCACGATTGCAGCAGCTGGCAAATCAGGATTTGCCGCAAAATAAGCAATTCCGATATAGCCCGCAGACATCGCACCCACCAGACACAGAATCATCCAGGCCATCCCGATCCGGCGTGCAGCAGGAATGGTTTTAACCGAATCTGCCGCCATAAAGCGCACCAGAATATGTGGCTGACCAAAATAGCCTAAGCCCCAAGCTAGGCTGGAAATAATCGCCACAAAACTTAGACCTTCCAGCATATTAGAGGCTTGTGGACGGGCGGTTTCTAATAGAGCACCTACTTGTTGAGCATTATCACTCAATGCCAAATAGGTAATGATCGGTGTAATGAGCAGGGCAAAGATCATCAATCCTGCCTGGAAAGTATCGGTCCAACTGATTGCCAGGAAGCCGCCAATACACACATATAGAATCGTAGCCACTGCACCAAGCCAGAGCGCCGTGGTGTAATCCCAGCCAAACAGGCTTTCGAACAGACGTGCACCTGCGACCATGCCGGAAGCACAGTAAATTGCAAAGAACACCAAAATCACAATGGCTGATAGTAAGCGTAAAATCCGTTTCTTATCCGCAAAACGGCTGGTGAAATAATCCGGCAGGGTCAGGGCATTGTTCTGGTACTCGGTATGCGCCCGTAGACGGCCAGCAACCAGTAACCAGTTCAGCCAGGCGCCAATAATCAGGCCAATCGCAATCCAGACTTCAGACAGGCCAGACAGATAAATGGCTCCGGGTAAACCCATCAGCAACCAGCCGCTCATATCGGAAGCACCTGCGGAAAGCGCAGTCACTACACTGCCCAGACTTCGCCCACCCAGAATATATTCATCAAAATTGGACGTCGCACGATAGGCGTATAAACCGATCCCAATCATGGCGACGATATAAAACATAAAAGTAATCAGTGTCGGGTTTAGCGAGCTCATAGGCAGAGTATCCTTAAATTTTGAACATCATCATCCGGGATGATTTTTTGAACTGCGTTTACAGGGCAGTGATTCAAACACGGTTTAAAAATTACACTCTGTAACAGTTGATCAGCTTTTATGTATATTTTGTGTAAATTAATGGTTTTCTCATAAAAATGCAGAATTAGTAGAGGGTCGTAAAATGCAAAGTTACACATGGTTTTGAAGAAAAATAGGTAATTTTAATAAACGGTTAAATTCATTGAAATTTTGTATTTTAATTACACAAATTTACAAAACTAACAACAAGCTCGAATTAGTCATATTTTGTTTCAAATCCTGCTTAAATCCCTTCTATTTGTTTTTAGAGCCTCTCTTCATAGTGCAGTAATGCCATTCTGAATGGCGCATCATCGCTAAGAGTAATATGACATGGACAATATGTTGCAAATAGAATCAAGCCGAATTGAACAGGATTTATTGGGTAAGAAGCAGATTCCCCAGCACAGCTATTATGGTATTCATACTTTGCGTGCGATTGAAAATTTTCAGATTTCAGGTCTGGCAGTAGGCCAGCAAGCACACTTTATTCGCGCATTGGCGCAAGTTAAAAAAGCAGCAGCACAAACAAATTTACATTTTCAGAAAATATCAGAACAACAAAGTACTGCTATTCAACAAGCCTGTGATGAGTTGATTCATCAACCTCAGGATTGGCAGGAAGCATTTCCGCTTGATCCTTATCAGGGGGGAGCCGGTACTTCTATTAATATGAATGCGAATGAGGTTATTGCAAATCGGGCGCTAGAATTGCTCGGGCATCGTAAAGGCGATTACCATATCTTGCATCCGAATGATCATGTGAATACTTCGCAATCGACCAATGATGTCTATCCCACGGCACTACGTCTAGCGACATATACACGTCTGGATGAACTGCTTCATGTACAAAAATCGTTGATTGATACTTTATATAGCAAGGCATCAGAGTTTCAGTATGTGATCAAGATGGGGCGTACCCAGTTACAGGATGCGGTTCCAATGACCCTGGAACAGGAATTCCGTGCTTTCGCGACTCTATTAAAAGAAGACCTGAAGCTGATTGAGCAAATGCGTCAGTTGTTGCTGGAAGTGAATCTAGGTGCGACCGCTATTGGAACCGGCGTGAATACTCCTGATGGTTATGCCAAACATGCAGTACACACTTTAGCGAAAATTACTGGCCTACCTTTAAAAGGCGCGGAAGATTATGTCGAAGCGACCAGCGATTGTGGTGTGTTTATTATTCTATCGAGTAGTCTGAAACGTCTGGCCGTTAAATTATCCAAGATCTGTAATGACTTGCGTCTTTTGAGTTCTGGCCCACGTACCGGTCTGGCAGAAATCCGTTTGCCAGAATTGCAGGCAGGTTCTTCTATCATGCCAGCCAAAGTCAATCCGGTTATTCCAGAAGTAGTCAATCAGATTGCATTTCGCGTGATTGGCAATGACTTGACTATAACGATGGCAGCAGAAGCAGGGCAATTACAGCTCAATGTCATGGAACCGGTCATTGCAGTATCCTTAAATGAATCCATCCAATTATTAACTCAAGGTATGCAGACCCTACAACAAAAATGTATTGCCGGGATTCAGGCCAACGAACAGAACTGTTTAAATGCAGTGATGCGTAGTATCGGGATTATCACCTTACTGGAGCCACTTTTAGGTCATGCCACTTGCGATGAAATTGGCAAGCAATGTATTCGTGAAAATAAAACTGTACCCGAAGTGGTGCTGGAGCTGGGTTTGTTGAGTAAAATTCAGCTGGATGAAATCTTTGCCTTTGAAAATTTGGTTTCAGAAGTCCCAATGATGAATCAATGGGAACAGGTATCCTGAAAGCTTAAAGATGAGCCGAATATAGATTCGTGCTGATTTTAACCATTTGCCTCAAATCCCGTCTGTGGGTTTGGGGCATTTTCATCTAGACTATATCGATCATACGATGAATTGAGTGTATAGCATGTTTGATAAAATCAGTAACTTATTTAAATCAAACAAACCTGATCCGGCTCAGGCTTTTTTGGAAGAGAATCATATCCAATATATAGAAGGGACTGGTTATATTGTGGATGGGATTAATTTAAATCAGGAGCTGGGTGAGCGGCTGGAATACTTGTCTAACCGACGTATGAAAACATTTGATGATTTAAAATCGCTATATTCAACTGCAATGATCATTAATGAAAAAATTGATCTGGAAATTGCCAATCAACGTTTTAATGCAAGATTAGGAAATACTGAAGAAAACTTGCTGCAATTTAAATTGATTGTGAAAAAGTTAAATGACTATTATCGTAACTTTTTACGCGACAAAAAATAGATGAATCATAGGCTGATTTTATCCTGTGCAGTCAATCTGTAACGACTGCATAAAAATAACGAAATAGCACCAGATCATCGTGATAGTATAAGCTTCATGTTGTTTAGACTTTAAAGCTATATACATGTTCCAACAAGAAATTTCCCAACTTAATTTACCCAAGCTCAAGGCAGGCGAGAAACGCTGGTTAGGCAATCTGCAAGGCTCGTCTACTGCATTATTGCTGAAAGAAATTATCAAGCAGCAATCGCGCCTATTTGTTATTGTTGCACGTAATAACCAGCATTTGGGTCAACTGGAAAGCGAACTGGAATTTTATGGGATTAAACCAACCATATTTCCAGATTGGGAAATTTTGCCTTATGACCGTCTGTCACCGCATCAGGATATCGTTTCCGAACGTCTGGCAATTTTATCTAATATGCCTCAAAGTGGCGTATTGTTGCTGGCAGCTTCTACATTGGCACAGCGTGTTGCACCTACTTCATGGGTGCTGGGTGAACACTTCGATATTCGAGTTGGACAAAAGCTGGATCTGGAACAGCAAAAGAAAAAACTGATTCAGGCTGGTTATCATCTGGTCGATACCGTTTATGACCATGGTGAATTTGCAGTTCGCGGTAGCATTATCGATATATATGCTTCAGGTCAGGATGCACCGATCCGGATTGACCTGTTCGATGACGAAATTGAGACCCTGAAATTTTTTGATCCGGAAACCCAGCGTACTACGCAAACTCTAGAACAATTTACGGTATTACCCGCACAAGAATTTCCCCTTAAGGAAGGTCGTGCTACTTTCCGTGACCGTTATGCAGAATTTTTCCCGACAGCTAATCCAAAGAAAAATCCAATTTATCAGGATGTGATGGATGGCATTGCTTCACCTGGAATTGAGTTCTACCAGCCTTTATTCTTTAGTCATGAAGCGATGCAAGAGCAAAGTACCTTGATTTCGTATTTACCAAAGAATGGCATTGTAATTACAGATAAGGCATTAGAGCAGAGTTTAGAACAGTTCTGGCAGGACGTAACTCGCCGTTATGAAGATCGCCGCCATAATATTGATCAGCCGATTCTGCCGCCTGAAGCACTGTTCTGTCCGACCAATCTGCTTTTAGAACAGCTAAATCAGTTTAGTCGCATCATTGCGGCACAAGAAGCTTTTGATGAGAAAGCCGGCGTGATTAATCTGGATACCCAGTTACCACCACGCTTGCCTGTTGATCCAAAACGTGAAAAGCCCTTTACCGAAGTCAAAAAATATATTGATGCGGCCAATCATCCGGTTTTACTGGTCGCTGAAAGTGCCGGTCGGCGTGAAACCTTAAAAGATGCGCTGCGTCCAAGTCTGGGTGATATTCCGACCGTAGAAAACTTCGATGCTTTTGTTGAATCTCTGCATGCGATTGCGATTACCAGTGCACCATTAGAACGTGGTCTGGTTCTGACAAATCGGATCAGTGTGATCTCGGAAAATCAGCTCTATGAACATCGTGTAGTTCAACGTCGTCGCAAGCGTCAGCAGGAAGTGTCAGAAGAATTCCTGATCCGCAGTCTGACCGAGCTGAGCATTGGTGCGCCAGTGGTACACATTGATTATGGTGTAGGACGTTATGCAGGCTTAATTACTTTAAGTATTGATGATCAGGATCATGAATTTCTGCAACTGGATTATGCAGAAGGTGCTAAAGTCTACGTGCCGGTGACTAACCTGCATCTGATCAGCCGCTATAGTGGCGGTGATCCAGATCTGGCACCTTTACATAAACTGGGTACAGATGCCTGGAATAAAGCCAAGCGTAAAGCTTTGGAACAGATTCATGATGTCGCAGCCGAGTTATTACATATTCAGGCACGTCGTTCATCTAAACCAGGTATCAGTTTTGAGGTTGATCAAAGCCTGTATATGCAGTTTGCTAGCGGCTTTGCCTATGAAGAAACACCGGATCAGGCCAATGCGATTGAAGCCACGTTATATGATATGCAACTGGCCAAACCAATGGACCGTCTGGTCTGTGGTGATGTCGGGTTTGGTAAAACTGAAGTCGCCATGCGTGCAGCCTTTGTCGCAGTACAGAATAATCGCCAGGTTGCGGTATTAGTACCCACTACTTTGCTGGCACAGCAGCATTATGAATCTTTTAAAGACCGTTTTGCAGATTGGCCTGTACGCATTGAAGTACTTTCCCGTTTCGGTTCTTCTAAAGCGCATACCAAAACCATTGAAGACCTAGCAGATGGCAAAGTTGATATTGTCATCGGCACCCATAAGCTTTTACAGGAAAATGTCCAGTTCCATAATCTGGGACTGATGATTGTCGATGAAGAACACCGTTTCGGGGTGCGTGATAAGGAACGTATTAAGGCTTTGCGTGCCGATGTTGATATGCTGACCCTAACAGCAACGCCAATTCCACGTACACTGAATATGGCCTTTAGTGGAATGCGTGATCTGTCGATTATCGCGACGCCACCAGCACGCCGTCTGGCTGTAAAAACTTTTGTGCAGGAACATACCAGCGACACCATTCGAGAGGCGATTCTGCGTGAATTGCTGCGTGGTGGTCAGGTCTATTTCCTGCATAATGAAGTCGATACCATTGAACGTGCTGCAGAAAATATCCGGAATCTGGTGCCGGAAGCACGTGTCATTGTGGCACATGGGCAAATGCGTGAACGTGAGCTTGAGCAGGTCATGCAGCAGTTCTATCACAAGGAATACAATGTCCTGGTGTGCTCGACTATTATTGAGACCGGGATTGATGTGCCGAATGCCAATACGATTATCATTGAGCGGGCAGACAAGCTCGGTCTTGCACAGTTACACCAGTTGCGTGGTCGGGTTGGGCGTTCGCATCACCAGGCTTATGCCTATCTGTTAGTGCCATCCCTAAAAGCCTTGAAAGGTGATGCAGAAAAACGTCTGGAAGCGATCCAACGTGCCTCGACTTTGGGTGCAGGCTTTATGCTGGCCACCGAAGATCTGGAAATTCGCGGTGCAGGTGAACTTCTAGGTGAGCAGCAAAGTGGTTCGATGCAGGCGATCGGCTATAGCCTGTATATGGAAATGCTGGAAAAGGCGACTAAAGCGATTCAAAAAGGTAAAACGCCGAATTTTGATACGCCACTGTCTTTAACTGCGGAAATCAACCTGCATATGCCAGCCCTGATTCCAGACGATTATCTGGGTGATGTACATCAGCGCTTGCTGTTCTACAAACGCATCAGTAATACTGATACTCAGGAAAAACTCGATAATATCCGTATGGAACTGATTGACCGTTTTGGCATTCCGCCGCAACCGGTGAAACAATTATTTGCTGTGCATCAGCTACGTCTTAAAGCCGAGCAATTGGGCATCACTAAAATTGACATTGGTGGGCAGGGTGGCCATATCGAGTTTGCGCCAGATACGCCAGTTCAGGCTATGAGTATTATCCAGATGATGCAGAAACATCCGACATATTTCAGGATGGAAGGCGGCCAGCGATTAAAAGTGATGGTGATGCTGGAAGATTATCAAAAACGAATCCAGTTCATCAGTGATTTATTGGATAGCTTATTAAAAGAGTTAAATTAATAGTTTTAGATTTCATGGAATATGAATATTCACACTATATTTCATTTTTATACATATAGTGTGAATATTAGCTTGTTTTCTTATGAAATTATTTAAGCTAATAGTTTGCCGTTTTGTCCTTCATAATTCATACAAAATTGCCCTAAAGCGCCCGCTTACAATACTCAGCCGCAATTGTATATGGTAGTATTAGCCATCATTCTAATTTTGCATCATTTATAAAGATATGTTTAGTTTGCATCCACAACTTGCTCAAGATACGTTTTTTGTAGGCGACTTTCCTTTATCAACATGTCGTTTGATGAATGATATGCAATTTCCATGGTTGATTCTGGTTCCGCGTGTACCAGGCATTACCGAATTATATGAATTGAGCCAAGCTGACCAAGAACAGTTTTTACGTGAATCAAGCTGGTTATCTAGCCAGTTAGCGCGTGTATTCCGTGCCGATAAAATGAATGTCGCAGCTTTGGGCAATATGGTGCCACAACTGCATTTTCATCATGTGGTGCGTTATCAAAATGATGTAGCATGGCCTAAGCCGGTATGGGGTACTCCAGCAGTTCCTTATAGCAGTGAAGTATTGGCACATATGCGTCAAACCTTGATGCTGGCTTTACGCGGTCAAGGGGATATGCCATTTGACTGGCGTATGGACTAAGCGTTGACATACATTTTATGGTCCATTCAGGATTCTGGACTTTAAGAGAGTAATTGAGTGCAATTAGACGACTGGATTCATCAGGAACCGAAACAGTTTGAATATTTCCATCGGATGATGGGATATATCATGCTGTCTCTGGTTCTGATCGTCTATCACTATACGGAGCCGGATACCAATTACCAGATTTTCGTTCCGTTGTTTCTGGCACTGGTCTTGGTGATCACACCGAAATTATCCCGGTGGATGATTTATAAATACGACTATAATTTAAAACGTAATTTCTTCTTTGTTCTAGATGTGATTATCGTATCGGTTGTACTTGCAGCTGTGCATCTGGATCTGGTGTTGTCCCTGCTGGCAGTGGTCACATTGCTGTATACTGCCATTAATAACAAGATTTCATTCATGATGGTGTCACTGGCTGGCCTGATTGGCACGATGATCTTTTATCTGTCTACCATTGGTATTTTTGGATTTACCAGCTATTTCAGTCCAACCAGTACCGAACTCACCGTACTAGGTTTCATCTGTCTGATTACTTATTTTGGTGTTGGAAATTTCTATCAAAGCGGTCGTATGCAATATATGACCCAGAAGAAAAACCATTATTTCGACCAGATGAACCGTTATATGGAATTCGCCAATCAGCTCAGCCGTTATGCGCCAGTGCAGTTATGGCAATCCATCATGAAAGGCGAATCTGAAGCTAAGATCGAATACAAACGTAAAAAACTCACGATTTTCTTTTCGGATATTCAGGGATTTACAGAGCTTTCTGAAACTCTGATTCCGGATGACTTGGCTTTCCTGCTGAATGACTATTTAAGTCATATGACTGAAATCGCCAAGAAATATGAAGCAACAGTCGATAAGTTTATGGGTGATGCCATCCTGATCTTCTTTGGCGATCCGCATTCAGATGGTGTAGAGCAGGATGCTAAAAACTGTCTGGAAATGGCAATTTCAATGCGTCAGCAAATGAAATTGTTACGCGAACGCTGGATCAAAATGGGTTATCCGCCATTACATATCCGTATGGGGATTTCAACCGGTTATTGCCACGTGGGGAACTATGGCGCCAATCACCGTATGGCCTATACGATTGTTGGTCGTGATGCCAATCTGGCTGCACGCTTACAAAGTGCTGCGGAAGTTGATGAAATCCTGATTTCTGAAGATACCCATAACCTGATCAAAAATGACTATCTATGTGCACCTAAAGAGCCAATTTTCTTGAAAGGGATTAAGGCGCCGGTTCGCACTTGGCAAGTGATGGAAAAATATGCCTTCCAGAAAGTTGAATATCAACGCTGGTTTGATTATGAATATAAAGGTTTCCATTTACTGTTAAATTTGGATGAAGTGCAAAACTATGATTACCCAGAGTTGCTGCATGTGCTGGAGAAAATGATTAAACGCATTCAAACCCAGCAGCAACTGACCAACTCTCAAGGAATTGTGAAATTAAAACTTGAAGATGAAGTGATTGAGCCTTTATCTACTGATGAAGCATTTCGAGCAGCTGAACGATCAAAAGTCATCTAATTTTTATGATTTAAATAAATAATAAAGACCATAAAAAACCACGCCTAAGCGTGGTTTTTTTGATTTTAGAATCTTAATGATTTTCTGAAGCATGGTTGATGGTGTATTTTGGAATTTCAACTTCCAGATCTTCATCTACAATCTTCACTTGGCAAGACAGACGGGAATCAGGCTCTAATCCCCAAGCACGATCGAGCAAGTCAGCTTCGACATCATTCATTTCTTCAAGGCTGTCGAAACCGCGACGAACAATTACGTGGCAAGTGGTACATGCACATGACATATCACACGCATGTTCAATCTTGATTCCGTTTTTCAGCATGCTTTCACATAGATTGGCATCTTGTTCAACTTCAAACTCAGCGCCTTCAGGGCAAATTTGCGCATGTGGAAGAACTTTAATACGTGGCATAGTCTTTACCTTAAATTAGTTTGAGTTTGACCAATCGTCGAGTTTAGTGCCTTTAAGGGCAGCATCAATATGTTGATTCATGCGCAGAGCAGCAAATGCATCACTATGTATTTTAAGCTGTTCTACTGCAGATTCAATGGCTTTGATATCTGTACCTTGTAGCTCGGACTCAAGTCGTGCTTGCGCAACAGTCAGTTCTGCCAATTGCTGTTCATTCATCAATTGAGCATCTACTTTCAGTGCCTGAACCAGTGCTTCAAGTTCACGTTGTGCTTCCACCTTGGTTTCCTGCAGATGACGAAGATTTTTATCTTCTTCAGCAAACTGATAACCTTCTAACAGCAGACGTTCAGTATCTTCACTCGACAGACCATAAGATGGTTTGATATCGATTTGTGCAGTCACACCTGAAGTCATTTCTTTGGCAGAAACGGTTAACAGGCCATCTGCATCCACTTGGAAAGTCACTTCAATGCGTGCTTGACCTGCAGTCATTGGAGGAATACCATGCAGTACAAAACGGCCTAAGCTACGACAATGTTCTACCAGATCACGTTCACCTTGAACTACATGGATCAACATCGCGGTCTGACCATCTTGATAGGTGGTAAATTCTTGACGGCGTGCCACAGGAATCGCAGTATTACGTGAAATCAGACGTTCTACCAGACCACCCATGGTTTCAAGACCCAGAGACAATGGTGTTACGTCTAATAATAATGAACCGTCGGTTGAATTACCAATCAATTGATTCGCAGTAATCGAGGCACCAATTGCAACTACTTCATCTGGATTGATGGTACATAGAGGTTCTTGGTTGAACACTTCACGCACTGCTTTCTGAACGGCATAGGAGCGGGTAGAACCACCTACCAGAACCACGTTTTGAATATCATCCAGTTCCAGTTTGGCATCACGCATGACACGCTTACATACACTGATGGTTTTATCCAAGGCAACCTTGATGATTTCTTCAAAGGTTGGACGATCTAAAGTCAGGCTTTGGTCAAGCAGCTTTAATTCAACTGAGTCAGCATCAGATAATGCTTCTTTAGCTTTACGCGCAGCAGTAATGAAATGCGCATATTCAGCATCATCTAGGGTTTCGATATTAAGCTGTTTTTTAGCCCATTTTAAAATCAGACGATCCAGGTCATCACCACCCAGGGCAGTATGGCCGCCAGTCGCTAATACTTCGAACACACCTTGAGAGAAACGCAGAATTGAAACGTCAAAGGTACCGCCACCCAGGTCATAAATCACATAGTTGCGATCTGTGCTCAAGTTGGTTTCCTGATCCAATCCATAAGCTACCGCAGCAGCCGTTGGTTCATTCAGTAAACGCAGAACGTTTAAACCAGCCAGTTGCGCAGCATCGCGTGTTGCCTGACGCTGTGCTTCATCGAAATATGCAGGAACCGTAATCACGGTACCATTAATCTCATTTTTTAAGCTGGCTTCAGCACGTTCTTTAAGCTGCTTTAAAATTTCCGCAGAAATCTCAACTGGCGTTTTACGGCCTTGCGCAGTTTCAAATGCCGGCATTTCATTCGCTTCGCCCACCAAGGCATAAGGATGCTGGAATTTAATATCTGCTTGGGAGCGACCCATAAAACGTTTTACGGATACAATCGTATTTTTAGGATCGGTGGTAATAAAAGGTTTGGCATCATCGCCATATTCAGTGCTTTGTGCTGCATAATGAACGATAGAAGGAAGTAACACACGACCTTGTTCATCTTTGAGTACTTTGGCTTGACCTGAAAGAACCGTGGCAACCAAAGAGTGGGTGGTGCCTAAATCGATACCAATCGCAATGCGGTGTTCATGTGGTGCACTTGATTGACCTGGTTCTGCAATCTGCAAGAGAGCCATAGTGTTACATCCTTTGCACGTTAAAATTAAATAGAAAAATTAAAATTCATCATCAAGATCAAAGCTGTCATCATCCAGGAAACGGTCTTCCGCTTTGTCGATGTCCGCCATGACTTTAACAAAGAAACGCAGTTTACGCACGGTATCGCGAGCTTCACCCCAGTCTTCATCTTCATAGTCGATTTTGAACTCACGAACCAGACCATCAATCCATTGCTGAACTTCAACTTTCAGAGAAGAAAGATCTTCAGCAGATGAGGCTTCATCTAATTGCTCGCGAATTTCCAGCGCATCCTGAAGAAATTCAAAATCGCTAATAGACTGATCCAGATGATAGTCCTGTTTTTTTAAAGACAGTAAATAAGCTGCACGGCTATCAACCGCTGACAAAGCCTTGAATGCTTGGTTGATCTCGCTTGATTTAATCAAAGCCTGATCTTTATCTTCAGCTTTATCGGGGTGATATTGTTGCTGCAACTTTAAAAATTCTGCTTTTAAAGTGGCTAAATCAATATCGAGTGCTACAGGAAGATTGAACAACTCAAAATGATTCATGGGAGATAGAGTCCGCGATTAATATGCAAAAATGATTAAGCTTGATGACAATTAAAATAACTGCCTAAATGCAATTAAAACAGTGTATTTCACACTGTTTTAATGCTGAAAAAAGAGAATTATTGTTGCAATCAGACAGTGAATGACTCACCACAACCACATTCGCCTTTTTTATTTGGGTTATTAAATTCGAAGCCTTCGTTCAAGCCGTTTTTCACGTAGTCCATTTCTAGACCTTCGAGATAAACCAGACTTTTTGGGTCTACGAAAACTTTAACACCAAACTGTTCAAAGACTTGGTCATGAGTATCGACTTCGTCAACAAACTCAAGAACATAAGCAAGACCAGAACAGCCTGAAGTTTTCACACCAACACGAATGCCTTCACCCTTACCGCGACTTTTGAGGTAATTGCTGATATGAGTTGCTGCATTTTCAGTTAAGTGGATCATGAAAACTCCGTGAATCTTTCTTCAAAAAACGAATGATTAAGCTTTAGACTTCTTGTTACGGTAGTCTTCAACAGCCGCTTTAATTGCATCTTCAGCCAATACAGAGCAGTGTACTTTTACTGGTGGAAGAGCCAATTCATTTGCGATATCAATGTTTTTGATCGCTTGTGCCTGGTCTAAGGTTTTACCTTTTAACCATTCAGTCACTAATGAACTTGATGCAATTGCAGAACCGCAACCATAAGTTTTAAAACGTGCTTCTTCAATCACGCCTTCATCATTAACCTGGATCTGTAAACGCATTACGTCGCCACAAGCAGGTGCACCGACCATACCAGTACCAACGTTTTCTGCATTTTTGTCTAAAACACCAACGTTACGTGGGTTTTCGTAATGATCAATTACTTTTTCGCTATAAGCCATGTTGCTTCTCCAAAACTCGGGGTCAGCCTTAATATAAATATGGGGATTAAAAATTTTTTATCAATAAGATAGCGGTATAAATACAGCTATCTCAGAGTCAAAAATTAGTGCTCAGCCCATTCAACTGTAGAAAGGTCGATACCTTCTTTGTACATATCCCAAAGCGGAGAAAGTTCACGTAATTTCTCAACAGCAGCTTTAGTGATATTTAAAACGTGATCGATATCTTCTTCAGTGGTGTACTTACCAAAGCTGAAGCGGATCGAACTGTGTGCAAGCTCATCAGAAAGACCTAATGCACGAAGTACATAAGATGGTTCAAGTGTTGCAGATGTACATGCTGAACCTGAAGATACCGCTGCATCTTTCAGTGCCATCATCAATGATTCACCTTCAACAAAGTTGAAACTTACGTTTAAGTAGTTTGCAACGTTTTGAGTTGGGTGGCCGTTCAGGAATACCTGTTCAAGATCTTGTAAGCCATTCCAAAGCTTGTCACGAAGTACACGTAAACGAGTTTGTTCAGATTGTAAATTTTTGCCTGCAAGTTCAAATGCTTCACCCATACCAACGATCTGGTGAGTTGCAAGAGTACCTGAACGCATACCACGTTCATGACCGCCACCATGCATTTGTGCTTTTAGACGTACACGTGGTGAACGACGTACGAACAGGGCACCAATACCTTTAGGACCATAGATTTTATGTGCAGAGAAGCTCATCAAATCGACTTTCAATTGAGAAAGATCAATTTCAACTTTACCCGCAGCCTGTGCAGCATCGACGTGGAAGAAAATCTTTTTCGCACGGGTGATTTCACCAATCGCAGCAACATCAGTTGTCGTGCCGATTTCGTTGTTTACCATCATCAGGGAAACAAGAATGGTGTCTGGACGAATCGCTGCTTCAACCATTTCTGGAGTAATTAAGCCAGTTTTTGGTTGCGGCTCAAGATAAGTAATCTCAAAACCTTCAGACTCTAGCTCACGACATGTATCCAAAATTGCTTTATGTTCAATTTTAGAAGTAATGATGTGTTTGCCTTTAGAAGCATAGAACTGAGCCACACCTTTCAATGCAAGGTTGTCAGATTCTGTTGCACCTGAAGTCCATACGATTTCACGCGGATCAGCTTTTACTAAATTCGCCACTTGTTCACGGGCGTATTCAACTTTTTCTTCCGCTTGCCAACCATAAGCATGTGAACGAGATGCTGCATTACCGAAGGTGCCTTCGAAAGTTAAGCATTCCATCATACGTTCTGCAACTTGAGGATCTACCGGAGTTGTTGCTGCATAGTCAAGATAAATCGGACGTTTCATGTCAAATACCTGTAACCGATAAAAGGGCTGAATCAATGTTTGCTGAATTTTGGCGTAATGACACGGTTTGTACGTTGTCACGGGCTACAAGGTCAGCAAGGGTGATTTTTGCGAGATAATCGGCAATGTGATGGGAGAGTTCTTGCCATAAATCATGAGTCAAGCACATCGCGCCATTTTGGCAGTTGCCTTTATGGTCACAGCGAGTCGCATCAACTGTTTCGTTTACAGCTTCAATAATTGCTAACACAGTAATTTCATCTGCGCTGCGTGCTAAATGGTATCCACCATTGGCACCGCGAACACTCGAAACTAGACCATGACGTTTTAGTTTCGCAAATAACTGCTCGAGATAGGCAACAGAAATGGTTTGACGTGCTGCAATTTCAGCAAGCGTGATCGTTTGTTCAGATGGCTGCAAAGCTAAATCAAGTAGAGCAGTCACTGCGTAGCGACCGCGAGTGGTTAGGCGCATGATTCGATACACATGGTTAGACTAGATGTGTAGATTTTATGAATCCCGACTAAATTAGTCAAGTTATTTTTGTGAATGGCGAGCGTATTTAATTTTCTGAAATTGAAAGAATTACGCGCTGATCCAATTATACACTAATAACGCAATCAAAAGTACTGTGATTATACTAAAGGCCATATTGATCTGCTTTTGACGGCGTTCCATACGTTTAATGCGGTTGCGATACTGTTTAACTTCAACTTGCAGGCTATTAATTTTAGAACGTTGATCTTCAATTTTCTTTAATAAAGGCGCAATACGTTTTCTTGATGAACGAATATCGGTCTCATCTGCTGGTGGTTCAGATAACCAGTGTTTCCAGTCGGACAATACTTTAGGTAAGGCAAATAAAGTCAGTAAATCACGGAACTCGTCTTTTAAAACTTGATTTCCGTCAATACGCATCGCACGAATGCTTCTGCGATTGCCAAAGATAAAAATTTTAATCAGATCCATTAAAGTGGTGCGAACATCCAGATCAATAACTCTGCTTGGTGCTTTATAATCAAATAACAGCCCGTCTTTGGTAAACTGAATATAGAAATCAAAATATGGAATATAACTATTGATTTTTATTGTAATATTCTCATCTACAAACTTCTTCGCCTGAAGTGCAACAACACGGTCATGTTTGAGAATGAACGTGAATATTGTTTCTAAAACGATCAAAGTCATCGTAAGCAACAAATGTGGTTGATTTTGACTTTGTTGCGATTCACTCATATATACAACCAATCCTTACCTGAAAATTAAAATGAAAAAGCATCCTGCTGAGTAAAAGATTTCAGGGTTAAATCAAATTAGACTTGAAATAAAGTGCTTTGTAGAACAGTTTAGCAAATCTATCAAGCCCTAAATTTGCTATTATGCGGTGATTTTGTAGATAATTTTATGATATTTGCATAGAGAATAAGCAGGAGTCGTGTACATGGATAAAACAAAAACGACACAAGATACAGATCAGGAATTGATTGAAAGACCAGTGAAGAGTAAATCAAAGTCTGCTTCCGAGCGACGTTCGATGCTGGACTTTCGCAAATATACCAAGCAGATCTGGTTAGCTGGCCTTGGGGCATTTTCCCGGGCGGAGGAAGAAGGCAATAAACTGTTTGACTCGCTGGTCAAGGTCGGAGAAGAGCTGGAATCCAAAACAGTCGATATTGCAGATCAAACTGTGGAAAAAGTCTCCGAAAAAGCACGTGAATCTGTGACAGATACCAAAGATAAGGTTGAAAAATTGGTCGACAACTCTGTTCATCATTCCTTGAATCGTATAGGATTAGTCACACTGAAGGATGTACAACATCTGGAGCGTTTAATTCTTCAGTTGCATGCCAAGGTTGATGAATTGACCTTGCAGCAAGAAAAAATACAGAAAGAATTATCGGAAAAAATACACACAAAATGACTTTCTTCATAATTCAATGTTTTTTTCGCATATATTTTGAAAAAAAAGAGGTTTATAAGTATTGCGTTTATACCTAAAGCATTGCTATAAAGGCGTTATGGTAGTTTAAACAAATTCTTGGACCTTAAATAAACGATATTAAGAGGACGTAGTTTTCATGAATAAATCAGAATTAATTGATGCAATTGCAGAGAAAGGGGGATTATCTAAGGCTGACGCAGGTAAAGCTTTAGATGCTACAATTGCTTCTGTTACTGAAGCTTTAAAAGCGGGTGATACAGTAACTCTAGTTGGTTTCGGTACTTTCGGCGTTAAAGAGCGTGCTGCACGTACTGGCCGTAATCCACAAACTGGTGCTACTCTTGAAATTAAAGCAAGCAAAGTACCTAGCTTCAAAGCAGGTAAAGGCTTAAAAGACGCTGTTGCTTAAGCTGCTTCAATCCTAAAACGCGCCTTCTTTGGCGCGTTTTTTATTGATAGATTTAATTGTTTTGATTAACACATTCATTCAATGGGTTTTTTCGGTTAAAATCCTCTGCAAATAAAATATTGGAATACTTATGGAATCTTTTCGTAAAGTTATTAAGGGTTGGTTGGGCAAGGTCTTGCTCGTTCTGTTTTTAACCCCTTTAGCGCTTGTAGGTATTGAAGGATATTTTAGCGGCGGAAATTCTGATGCAGCAAAATCAGTCAATGGAACTGATATCTCTAAACAAGAATTAGAGTCACTGACAAAATCATTCAAACAACAATACTTAAGTTATGCTAATGGTGATGAAACCTTATTAAATCAAAGCTTCATCGATCAAAAAGCGATGGATACCCTGGTTGCGCGTACCTTGCTTTTGCAACAAGCAGAAAAACTGGGAATTAGCCTGAGTGACCAGCAGATCGCACAAATGATTTCACAGCAGCCTTCTTTTCAGGAGAATGGCAAATTTTCTAATGCTTTATATGAAAATTATCTGAAATCAATTGGCATGACAAACAATGCTTTAGTAGAAAGTTTACGTAAAGACCATGCACTGAAAATGCTGTCTTCTACTTTTATGGATTATCCACTGGTCAGTCCGGTAGAAATGCAGCAAATTGCAGATCTGCAAACTGAACAGCGTCATATTCATATCGCTAGCGTGAATCTGGACAGCTATAAAAAAGCAGTAAAAGTATCAGAAGCTGATATTGCAGCATATTATGAAAAGCACAAATCCCAGTTCAAGCAACCAACTAGCGTTGATGTGGATTATGTGGTGATCAAGGCGAGCAATATTGATACTGCCAATGTAGCGGTTACTGATGCAGAATTGCAGGAAGCCTATAATAAATTTGTGGCTGACCAGAAGCAGAATGTGAAACCAGAGGTTAAACATATTCTGGTGACTGCTGATAGTCGTAGCGATGCTGAAGCCAAAAAACTGGCAAGCGAAATTGCAGCTAAAATCAAAGCCGGTACCACTTTTACACAAGCAGCAGCTCAATACTCTGAAGATCCTGAATCTAAATCTAAAGGCGGTGCTATTGCTGTGTATGAAAAAGGCGTGTTCGGTACTACTTTTGATCAGACTGTTGCATCTTTAAAATCTGGTCAAGTTTCAGCGCCTGTTAAAACAGATTATGGCTACCATATTATTTCAGTCCAATTGCCTGACGTGGCAGTTCCATCTTTTGAATCTCAAAAAGCACGTTTATCTGAAGAAGTATTGGCAGCAAAAAAATCTAATGCATTCTCTGATACGGTAAACAGTCTGAATGACATGGTCGTAAGTGCGGACTCGCTGGATGTTGTTGCTCAGGAAGTGAAGGGTGTTCAGGTTCAGAAAGCAAATGGTGTGACCCTTGCGACACGTGATCCATTGCTAAGTAATGCGGCTGTCAAAGTTAAACTATTTAATGATGACGTGAAAAATGGCGACCGTAATGCATCGTCAAGCATTCAGTTAGCCAATGGTGATGTGGCTTGGGTAAAAGTTCGCAATTATCATGCAGCGGGTGAGCAGACACTGGCAGAAGCTAAACCAGCAGTAAAAGCGAAACTGATTCAAGATAAAGCATTTGCTGCGGCTAAAGCTGAAGTGCAAACTGCATTAAATGAGTTTAAAACCAAGCCTGCAGCATCAGTTGCGAAAGGTAAACTGGTATTTGAAGATGCAGGCATCTATACACGCGCAGAAGGTCTGCTTAAGCGTGATGTACAACGTGCAGCATTTAGCGTACCAGCGCCTAAAGCAGGTCACTGGTCAGTAACGACAGCAAATATGCCAAATGAATTGGTTGTTGTGGCAGTTTCTGAAGTGAAGAAAAATCCGATCGATGTTTTAAGTGCAGAGCAACGTAGTGAACTGGTGAAATTATATCAACAGCTTCGTGGTCAACAAGAATTTGATGACTATACGCGTTACTTAAAATCTCACGCAAAAATCAAATAAGATTCGATTGTAAAAAACCAGCCTGAGGGCTGGTTTTTTTTATTATTCTGAGTAGTGAAATAAATCATATCGAAAATAAAAAAGAGAGCATATAGCTTTCTTTTAAAATCCGGCTATTTTATTCCGCTCTAAAAATCAGCTCATAACCTGTATATTTTCGGATATTAATCACGCCAGTATCTAGAATCAGATATTGACCTTTAATTCCTTGTAATTTGCCTCGGATCACTGGAGTTTTGTCCAGATTGTGAGATTTGATTTTGTCTGGATATTGCTCTACCGGATAAATGAACTCACGCGGTAATTCCTTGTCCAGTACTTCAATATTCTCATTAAACTGTAGATTCTGATTAAACTCTTCACGAATGGTTTGGATTTTTGGTGCAAATTCTTCAATCAGCTGATCGCGAACCTCAATCAGATTTAAAGGTTCCGCTTCGCCTTTGAGTAATTTACGCCAGTCAGTTTTATCTGCGACCTGAGTACCAAACATCACTTCCAGTTTACCGGAAAGCCGGCGAGAACCTACTTTCATGATAGGAAGCGCCTGAGTCGCACCTTGATCCAGCCAACGAGTCGGCATTTGATTGATACGGGTAATTCCGACTTTCAATGCACTGGAATTGGCCAGATAAACAATATGTGGCTGGAAGCAGACATTCTGTGCAAATTCATCTTCCCGGCAGGTACCTAAATGATAATGGCAGGTTTCCGGTTTCATGATGCACATATCACATGAAGCTTTAGTTTTAAAACATTTAAAACAGTGGCCTTGTGAGAATGATTTAGAAGTTTTTTTGCCGCAAGAAACACAATAGATATTTCCTGTCCATTCAATCTCGATTTCCTGACCTAACTGGAATGGAAGGTTAATTTCTGATCCATCTAATATTAATTTATATTCAACATTTGCCCGCTGGGTATTTTGATCAGTTACACTAAGCTCTATAAGACCGACGTGCATTTTATGGCAAATGCCCTGAAGTTCCATAAAAAATTACTCACTTAAATCATAAGGATGCAGTCATGGCTGAACAGAATGTCATCACTTCAATGCTAGACGATTTCGCTAAGGAACAGCCAATTCATACTGCTATTTGTATCGGGCAGGATTTAACCCAATCTCAATTTCAGCAATCTATTCAATGGCACTATTTTAACGTATCTGAGGTTTTAAATCTGCCTTTTCAACAGCGTTATGACCTGGCAGTAGTGATGCTGGATACTCCTGAAACCTTAGCATTGTCAGAACAGCAGAAGAGTCAAATTCTGGTTAAAATGCGTGATTTATTTGCAAAACGTCTGGTGGTGGTGAGTCGCTTGCAGGATGAGAAACTGCTCAGGTCTCTAGGTTTGACCCAGTTGATTGACAAGACGGTTCATGGGACAGATTTTGCACTCTGGCAATTCAATATTTTGACTTATAAACATGTGCCGGATTGGTTTAACTCTAAATTCTGGGCTAACCCTGAAAACTGGGATAAATATCGCTGGTAAAACTGGAGGGCTGATAAGGTCTTATATCAGTATTGCAAATATTAACAAAATCCTGCATGGAAAATAGGAGCCAAGACTCTATTCTGTAGAGAAGCCGTATACAGGAATGAGTTATGACCAATCTTAGTAGTATTGTGGAAATGCTGGCCAAGCAAGCCTTGGGAAATAACCAGTCGCAATCCCAGCAGCGTTCATCCCAGCAAGGGGGATTGGCAGATATTCTTGGATCAGTATTGGGTCATATCAATAATGCCAGTCAGCAAAACCAGAATCCAAATCAGCAGCATCAAAACTCACAACAGCAAAACAAGCAAAATGGTCTAGGTGCAATTTTAGGTTCTGTACTCAGTCAGCTCGGAGGTGGGAGCCAATCTTCCGCTCGACCGAGTTCTGGACTGGGTGGCAGTTCAACGACAAAGACTTTATTGATTGCTGTCTTGCCTCTGGTCTTGGCCTGGATTCAGAAACAGGGCGGTTTGCAAGGAGCCTTGGACAAACTCAAAGGACAAGGTTTAAATAGCCAGGTCGATGACTGGGTCTCTACTGGCCCGGGTGAAAATGCCAATGTTGATCCGCAGCAGGTACAAAACCTGTTTGATGACCAGGAAGTAGAACAGGTCGCAGAACAGACCCATGTGCCTAAACAGGATGTCTATAGCGCCATTTCTCAGGTCTTGCCGCAGATTATTGATTCACTGACACCACAAGGTGAGCAAACCAGCAAGCAGGAAGCCAATAATGATATTCAGAATGTATTGAATATGGTCTCAGGCTTGTTTAAAAAATAAATCTATCTATCCAATAAAAAATCCCGACTTTTAGCCGGGATTTTTTCTATTGAATTCTTTAAGCTTCTTCCAGATTCAAGCTAAAGAGTCGGTTGGATTTACAGATCTTCTTGGCCACATAATGCGATTTTCTAAGACGGATTAAAATAATCTGAGACTGAAATTCCAGTTCGCCAAATTCAGGTTCGACCTGAACATAGTGTAACTGACCATACTCATCCCGAACTCGCGCTTGGGCAGAAAACCCGGGTCGGGCATTACCGCTCGAAATTGTGGCTAAACGGCCTAACAGGTTTACATCATTCTTTTTATATTTAGGTGGAATGACCTGATCCAGACAATGAATCATAAATACGGTAAAGAAAATCGCAATGATCAATGCCGGTAGAATGATGTAATAGGCTGGTAAGAAATGATATTCCTGTGAATAGATCAGAAACTGAAGCAAATAGCCGGCAAAGCTAAAATTCATCAAGAAGAAAAAAACAATCAGGGTTTTGGAAAATTTAACATTTAGCCATTCAACATTCTGAAAGTCATATGGGGAAATGCGTTTCAGGAGTTGACTGGGTTTAAGCTTAAAATAGAAGGCAACTGTTTTTGCCATACCAAGCAGAATGATGAACAATAAACTGAGATGAAATGGCATCAGGTTATAGTCAAGTAAAAACTCAGGCATGGCAAAATCCGTTTTAGCTATTATTCTGAAAGATAAATTCCGCCATCAGAATGCACGGTAATATCAACTTTTTCAAGTGATTGACCTTGGCAAGGTCCAGAAATACATTCACCGCTTTCTACTACGAACAGCGCACCATGAGTAGAGCATTCAATAAACTCCTGATCACGGTCCAGAAACTGGTTTTCCAGAAATTCCAGTTCTACCTGTAAATGTGGACAAATATTCTGGTAAGCATAAAACGAACCATCACGCTGGGTGATAAAAATTGTATCCCCATTTGGAAGTTCAAAAGAGCGTGCTTCACGCTCTGGAATATCGTCAGTCATGCAAATTTTAAACATTAAGCACATTCCTTAAGAACATCTTTCAATAATGCTGCGTATTCTGAAACAGCCAGACGTGGACCAAATTGCGCTACCACTTGGCTAGACACTAAAATTGCCAGTTCTGCTGCTGTTTTTAAGCCAAGACCTGCGTTAAGTGCATATAAAAAAGCACCCGCAAAAGCATCGCCAGCACCATTGGCATCTACTGCAGTTACAGCACGGCCCGGTACAGTAAAGCTTTCACCATTATTAGAAATAAGCGCACCCTCAGCTGACATTGTAATGACAACGTATTGGCTTAATTCTTTGAGTTTAGCCAAAGCTGCTTCGATGGTATCTGTTTCGGTGTACATCAATGCTTCTTGCTGGTTGCAGAATAAGAGATCTACACCATCTGCAATCATTTCATCTAGACCGGCACGGGCATATTGCACCATGGCAGGGTCAGAAAGAGTAAATGCGATTTTAACCCCATTGGCTTTGGCAATTTCACGCGCCTGTTTTACGGCCTGACGCGCTGTTTCTGATGTGGACAGATAACCTTCGATATAGAGCCATTTAGCGGTTGTTAATGGCTGGAAATCAATCTGTTTATCTGTGAGTTCAGCAGTAATACCTAAATAGGTATGCATGGTACGTTCAGAATCTGGGCTGACCAGAACCATACAGGTGCCAGTTACACCTTCGCTGATCGATTGGGTTGTAGTTTTAATGCCAGCTTCATTTAAGCCATGCAGATAGATATGCCCCAGATCATCATCACCGACACGGCAGGCATAGAATGCAGAGCCGCCCAAAGCTGCAAATGCAACCGTAGTATTGGCTGCTGAACCGCCTGAAGCCTGACCTTTATAGGTTTGAGTTGCTTTTAAATTTTGATACAGAGTAGCCTGAGCTTCACCATCCGCAAGTTGCATGGTGCCTTTTTGCAAGTGATGTGCAGTTAAAAACTCATCAGAAACTTTAAATTCCTGGTCAATCAGCGCATTGCCAATCGCAAAAAGGTCAACAGTAGACATATTCAAATATCACATTAAAAATGAAAGTGCTAAGTTTACACGATTGCTCGGGTTTGCTGTAGTTCACTGAAACATTTTCAGAATACTTTAAAAAATACTGTAACTTATTCAGCTTGAATCTTTGGTCTAAGAATTGGTTTATTTTTAAACGGTGGAGAGTACAGGCATTGATTTAAAGGTTGGATTTTATTTATAAGATTAGAGTACCAAGCAGTTATACTGGTGCGACATTTGAACAATCATCTAAAACAGTGGTGTGGGTATATGGATATTAAGATTGTAACAGCCGAGCAACTCCCTGATCAGATTGACACTCTAGCGACACTGGCGCGTAAAGAAGGTTATGACCTGATTGATAAGTTAATTGAAGAATACCGCACTGGAAAAAACTGTTTCAGTCAAAATAATGAATTTCTGGCCTGTGCCTATGATGGCATTAAGCTGATTGCCTGTGGCGGCTTAAACCAGCAATGGGGTGATAACGGCATTGAAGAAAGAATCGGCCGAGTACGTCGTTTCTATGTGCATCCAAAATATCGTCAACATGGTGTAGGTAAGCAGCTTCTGGCTTATCTGGAGCAATTGGCACGCCCATTTTATTCAGCACTTTGTTTACAGACCGATACCAAACTGGCAGCCAGTTTCTATCAGAAACAGAACTACGTCTTTGTTGAAAATCACCCGAGTTATAACTATTTCAAGTATATGATCTAGAGATCATTGCCAGACCTGATCATTTAAAAATCAGATGATCAGGTTTACTTAATTCGATCAAAATCCTCGGTTTTCTGCGTGAATAATTCAAACAACTACAGCTATAATGCGAATAATAATTTTTTAATTTAAGCATTAGGAGATCGCATGACTGTAGATGTCACTGAAACCATTTCTCAAACTGTACATCCTGCGTTTCAGTTGGTACGTCAACAACATGTTGAAGCTTTAGACATTTTAGTGTCTGAATATAAGCATAAAGTGACTGGCGCCACCCATTATCATCTGGCGACCAATCATGATGAAAATGTTTTTCTGGTTGCGTTTCGCACTCAGCCAATGGATTCAAAAGGTGAAGCGCACATTCTGGAACATACTGCACTGTGCGGTTCAGAAAAATTCCCGGTACGTGATCCGTTCTTTCTGATGATTCGCCGTTCGCTTAATACTTTTATGAATGCCTTTACAGCGGCAGACTGGACGGCTTATCCATTCGCAACTCAAAACGATAAAGACTTCCAGAACTTATTAGAAGTGTATATGGATGCGGCTTTCGCTGCGAACCTGAATCCGCTGGATTTTGCTCAGGAAGGTATCCGTATTGAACTGGAAAATGGCGAACCGGTATATAAAGGCGTGGTATTTAATGAAATGAAAGGGGCAATGAGCTCACCTTCAGATCAGCTTTATCATACTTTGGCGCATCACTTATTCCCGGACACCACTTATCACTACAACTCAGGCGGCGATCCTAAAGATATTCCAGACCTGACTTATGAGGAGCTGGTCAACTTCTATAAAACGCATTACCATCCAAGTAATGCTGTATTTATGACCTTTGGCAATAAGTCTGCTGCTGAGTTACAGGAACAGTTTGAAAATCTGGCGCTGTCTAAATTTGGAAAAGGTGAAACACTTTATTCAACGCCAGAAACCCGTTTAACTGCGCCACTCAATGTAACAGAAACCTATGCAGTTGATGCTGAGGATCTGAAGGACAAGACTTATCACGTATTGTCATGGTTATTGCCGGAGGCGAGTGATATCAAGCTACGTTTAGGCTTGCGTCTGGTTGAAGGGATTTTGCTGGAAGATTCAGCATCTCCACTACGTCATTACTTGGAAACCTGTGGTTATGCACAGTCAACTGGTCCATTCATGGGCGTAGATGATTCCAACTTTGAAATGACTTTCTACTGTGCGGTTCAAGGTTCAAATCCTGAACATGCTGAAGAATTCAAAAATGGTGTTTTCAAAGTTCTGGAAGATGTTGCATCTAAACCTGTTGATCAACAGGCAGTAGATGCGATCCTGCATCAGATTGAGCTGCATCAGCGTGAAATCAATGGTGATGGTACACCTTATGGTCTAAGCCTGATCTTGAGCGGTTTAAGCAGTGCAATTCATCATCGTGATCCGGTTGAAGTCTGGGATGTTGATTCTGCGATTGCTTCAGTAAAAGAAGAGCTACAGGATCCAATGTGGTTATCAAATCTGATTAAAGATCATCTTTTAGATAACCCGCACCGTGTTCAACTGACTTTAGTTCCAGATGCAAGCAAATCTACCAAAGAAGCGGAAGAAGAAAAAGCACGTCTGGCTGAAATTGGTAAAGCTTTAACTGAAGAGCAAAAAGCAGAGATCAATGCCCAAACTGAAGCATTAAAGATCCGCCAAGATACCCCAGACGATTTGAATCTGTTACCTAAAGTCGGTCTGGAAGATGTGCCTGCGGAATTGCAGATTGTTCAAGGCCAGTTGCGTGAGATTATCTGTAACCGCGTAGATACGCCGTTGAATCTTTATCATGCAGGTACTAATGGGATTTATTACCAACAGGTATTGGTGAAAATTCCAGATGAAGTGGTGCAATCACCGTATTTCAACCTATTGTCTATTTTAATGGGTGAAGTCGGTGCGGGTGAATATGATTACCTGCAATTCCAGCAACTGCAAACAGCAGTCAGTGGTGGTCTGGGCATGGGCGCTTCATTGCGTTCTAAAGTGGATGACAAAAACAAGATCAGTGCGTGGTTAACTTTAACGACTAAATCTTTGGCTAGCCATCTGGATGCGATCCGTCTGTTAAAGATCGGTTTTGAGCAGCTACGCTTTGATGAAAAAGGCCGTATTATTGAGTTATTACAACAGCGTAAAACTCGCTGGCAATCACGTATTTCCGGTTCGGGTCATAGCTATGCGATGCAAGTGGCATCACGTCAGCATAGCGCTCTAGCCTTGCGTGATTATCATAATACCGGTCTGGGTGCTTTGAACTGGCTGATTAACTTGGTCAATCAGGCTGAAAAAGAGCCAGCAGCTTATGACGCCATGATTGATGAATTAAAACGCATTCATGCAGTCTTGCTGCAAGCACCAAAACAATTCCTGTTGGTATGTGAAGAACAGCAGTCTGAGCGTCTGATTGAAGAAATTCAAAACGTGTGGGACAAACTGGAAGTGAATACCGCACCTGCAGAATTGACTCAGGTTGAAAAAGTTAATCATAGCAATGATGAAGCCTGGTTGATTCAGACTAATGTGCAGTTCTGTGCAGCAGCTTATCCTGCGGTGGAAGTTTCACATCCTGATGCTGCTGCCTTGATGGTATTGGCAGGCTACTTGCGTAATGGTTATCTGCATAGCGCAATCCGTGAAAAAGGCGGTGCTTATGGTGGTGGCGCAAGCTATGACGGCAATGCATGTTCATTCCGCTTCTATAGTTATCGCGATCCACGCTTAGCAGAAACTTTCCAGGACTTTGATGCAAGTATCCAATGGTTACTTAACGCACCTCAACAACCGCATCAGCTGGAAGAAGCCATCTTGGGTTTAATTGCTAGTATGGACAAACCGGGTTCACCAGCAGGTGAAGCGATTACCGCCTGTTATGCCTATTTACATCAACGTACACCAGCGTTCCGTAAACAGCTTCGGGAACGTTTGTTGCATGTCACTTTAGATGATTTGAAACGTGTCGCACAGACTTATCTGGTTGAACAGCAAGCTTCAAAAGCGGTGGTTGCGCCATTTGCCAAACGAGAAACTTTAGAACAACTCGGCTTTACAATTCAGCAAGTTCAATAAATAAAAACAATGAGGATAGAGGATGGCGCTTAATTCTATTAAGCGCTCAACTTTGCAGCTGGGCGTTTTGCTTGGCTGTGTAGTTGGGACGCAAGTAAATGCGGAAGATAAAACTGTAGCGAGTAGTCCGATGCCGGCAACGGCGGAGGCTTGCTCCGCGGTTGAAACTAATTCAGAACGCTTGGCCTGTTATGATGCGGTATTTAAAATACCGGCTGATAGTAAGCCTGAGATTGTTTCTGAACGGCGTGCAGTCATAGAAATTGCGCCTGAACCCGATAACCTCAAAGCGAAAATTGAACAGACCGTTTCCAATATCTATGCTTCTGAAGGATCAAAGCTGACTCCGGCTTTATCCTTGCTGGATAGTCGTTGGGAACTGTCGCCGGAAAGTAAACTGGGTACTTGGAATATCCGTTCCTATCAGCCGATTTATCTGATGCCAGGATTCTGGACTTCCAAGAAAAACGAGTTTCCGCAAAGCGAAAACCCAAATAACACGGTTAAAGAAGACCAGAATTTGACCTCGATTGAAGGGAAATTCCAGTTATCTTTAAAAACCAAGGCGGTTGAAAATATTCTGGGTGATAACGGGGATCTCTGGCTGGGTTATACCCAGTCTTCACGCTGGCAGGTATATAACTCGGAAGAGTCCCGACCATTTCGTGAAACCAATTATGAGCCTGAAGCAAGCCTGATCTTCCGCACCAATTATGATCTGTTTGGTTTGAACTGGCGTATGCTGGGATTGACGCTTAATCACCAGTCTAATGGCCGTTCGGATCCATTATCTCGTAGCTGGAACCGGGTAATGCTGAATCTCGGTTTTGAAAAAGACAACTTCGCCATGATGCTGCGCCCTTGGTATCGTATTGAAGAAGACCGGGCTGATGACAATAATCCCGAGATTAAAAACTATATCGGGCGTGGGGATTTAACTGCGTTTTATCGTCATAATGCCCACGATTTTTCCCTGATGTTGCGTCATACGCTAAAAGGTGGTGATGATAACCGTGGTGCAGTACAGTTTGACTGGTCATTTCCGATCAGTGGGCGTCTACGCGGTCAATTCCAGCTCTTTGATGGTTATGGTGAAAGTCTGATTGATTATAATCACCGTGCGACCTATGTGGGCTTGGGTGTATCCTTAATGAATTGGTATTAATCTGTTTCATATAAAAAACCACGCTTAGGCGTGGTTTTTTTGCTTATACCTATTCATTTAAATCTTAACCAATCTGAATTTCTGAAGGCGGATGTTTAAGACGGCTTTTCTTCGGTGTTGCAATTAAATAGGCAAGGGTCAAAGGTCCTAGACGACCCGCATACATCATAAGCATCAGAATGATTAAACTCGCTGGTTGTAATTCTCCAGTGACACCACGTGTTAATCCAACTGTACAGGCGGCAGAAACTGCTTCAAATAGCAAGTCTAAAAAATCATGATCGGGTTCTAGAATGAGTAAACTCATAAAGCCGGTCATGACCAGACCTGCGGTAATACACACAACCGCTAAGGCTTTAAAAGTAGTTTTCTCAGAAATAGAATGGTTGAACAAGCGAATTTCATCTTCACGGCGTAGAAAACTGATTACGCTGATCACCACAATAATAAACGTACCAACTTTAATTCCACCCGCCGTACTTAAGGAGCCGCCACCAATAAACATTAAAAAAATGGTGACTAGACTTGAGGCATCGCTCATCTGGTCCATGGGCAGACTATAAAAACCCGAAGAGCGGGGAACAGTGGCATGGAACCAGGCATTGAGTGCCTGATCACCTACACTCATCAGCGCTAAAGTCTGTGGATTAGAGGCTTCTAATAGCCAGAGTACAATAAAAGCACTCAGGTTAAGGCCCATAATCGTCGTTAGAATCAGCTTGCTATTCGGGCTAAGCTTGCGCCAGCTTTTATTCTGTTTTACATCCATCAGAACCAGAAAACCGATCCCGCCAATGATATACAGCATGCTGATCGTAAAGGTCACGAAATACTGGCCGGAAAAGCTCATCAAGCTATTGGGGAAAAGGGAAAATCCGCCATTATTAAACGCAGAAACACTATAGAAAGCTGCGTAAAACAGCGCTTCACCAAAAGGATAATCTTCCAGCCAAGCCAAGGTTAAAATTAGGGTGCCAATCGCTTCGAAAAACAGGGAATATAGGAATACCGCTTTAATGGTAAAACTGACTTTCTTCAAACTGGTCTGGCCAATAGATTCCTGTGCCATCACTTGCTGTCTTAAACCAAGTTTAGGAGACAGGCTCATGAAGGCAAGTATGGCAAAGGTCATAAAACCGAGGCCACCACATTGCAGCAGAAACATAATCACGACCTGCCCAAAGGGTGTATAAGCTTCACCAACATTGACCACAGATAGCCCGGTAATCGTCACTGCAGAAGTAGCTGTAAAAATCGCTTCTAACCAGCTAATTTCAGTTTGATGGGAAAAGGGCAGCATCAGTAATAAAGAACCAATAAAAATCAGTCCGAGAAAACCTAAGGCCAACAGACTCGGTGGACTGAGATTAACAATCCTGTTCTGGTTTAAATTTGAGCTTTTCATATGGCCTTAAAATGCTTGGACAAACGGCGTAAAGGTTCTAGCAATCCTTCCACTACCAGAATGTCACCTTCTTTAAGTAACAGCTCAAGATCTACGATATGCTGTATTTCAGTGCCGCGTTTATGCAAAAGAACTTTAATTTCGGGAACCTGGTTCATTAACTGGCGTAAAGGAGTGTCATGATGATTGGCATGAATCTCAATTTTGACAATATAGTGATCGTCTTCAAGTGACATATAACGGCTAACCATCGGATAGCTGAGTGATTGTGCCACACGGACGCCCATATCTTCTTCAGGATGAATAATTTTTTCGACATTCAGATGAGTCAAAATCATATGGTGGGCTTTGGATTTGGCTTTGGCCCAGATTTTCTTTACACCCATATTTTTCAGATGCAGTACACACAGAATACTGGCTTCAATATCTTCACCAATTGCGACTACGACTGCTTCACAGCGCTGGATATCCAGTTCATCCAGAACATGCTCATCGGTTGCATCGGCAATCACCGCATGGGTAAGCTGATCGGAAATATTTTCCACATATTTTTTATCGAGGTCGATTCCAATCACATCATGTTTCAGGCTGATCAGTTGAGTCGCCACTGTTGCACCGAAGCTGCCCAGCCCAATGACTGCAAATAATGCCATGCATATTTCCCTAAATCTTTTTTATTTCAAATCAGTTCATGTCTAAGTACGTATCTTAAAGGTTTTTATAGTTTTCAGCTATCTGGCCTTACATAAATACTTCATACATTTTTTTAGCTGGACATAAAAAAACCGCCTCGAAAGGCGGTTTATATCAAACTGATTATTTCAAGAAACGCTGATAACCTAGGTTGTTGGTGATTTCTTCATATGGATAAGTAATGCTTTCCAATGTCTCAATCAAACCATCTGGATTCTGCTGGGCATCTTCTGCCTCCAGACCGACCAGTACGCGACCTTCTGCAGCGCCGTGGTTACGGTAATGGAACAGGGTGATGTTATGCGTTGGGCCAAGACGTTCTAGGAACATTAGCAGGGCACCTGGACGTTCCGGGAATTCCACGCGGAACAGGCGTTCATTTTCAATATCGGCATGACCGCCAATCAGGTAACGGATATGTAGTTTTGCGACTTCGTCATCAGACAGATCATCAACATCGTAGTCGAATTTCAGGTTTTCATAGATTTCCTGACGTTCTTTTTCACCATTTTTCAGGCTGATACCGACAAAGACCTGAGCTGCAGAAGCATCACTTGAACGGTAGTTAAACTCTGTGATATTACGGCCTTGTAGTGCACGGCAGAATTTCAGGAATGAACCTTTTTCTTCTGGAATAGTTACGGCAAAGATAGCTTCTTTGCGTTCGCCGAGTTCTGTACGTTCAGCGATATAACGTAAACGGTCGAAGTTCATGTTCGCACCGCAAACAATCGATACGATGTTTTTGCCTTCAATGCCGTGTTCTGCTACATATTTTTTGATACCAGCCAATGCCATTGCACCTGACGGCTCTACGATGCTACGGCATTCATCATAAGTATCTTTAATTGCTGCACAGACTTCATCGGTATTGACCAGTACGACTTCTGGTTCTACGAGCGGGCCAGAGTTATCTGATTTTTGTAAACGGATCACATCAAATGGTTTTTCACCGATTTGTGCCACAGCAGTACCATCGGCAAATAAACCCACTGATGGCAAAATTACGCGGTCATTTACATCAAAAGCGGCTTTTAAACATGCAGATTCTTCATATTCTACAGGAATCACTTTGACATGCGGTGCAACATCACCTAAGTAAGCTGCAACACCTGCGATCAGGCCGCCACCGCCAACTGCAACAAAGACATATTCTACATCGCGCCATTGACGCAGGATTTCATTGGCAATCGTACCTTGACCTGCCATCACCAGTTCGTCGTCATAAGGCGGAATGAAAGTCATGCCATCTTCTTGGGCACGCTGAATGGCATATTTGTTGGCAACGTCAAATGAATCACCATGTAATACTACTTCACCCCCTAAACGTTTTACTGCTTGGACTTTAATGTCGGGCGTGGTCTTTGGCATCACAATAATCGCGCGAATACCCAGCTTTTTCCCTGACAGTGCCACGCCTTGTGCATGGTTGCCTGCTGAAGCTGTGATAACGCCACGTTCGAGTTGTGATTTTGGTAATTGACTAATACGGTTATAGGCACCGCGTAGTTTAAATGAAAAGACCGGTTGTAAATCTTCACGTTTAAAGCGAATGTTATTATTTAAGCGTTCGCTAATTCGTGGCGCTGCTTCGAGTGGGGTTTCGATTGCAACATCGTAGACCGTTGCTTGTAAAATTTGTCGAACCAAACGAGACAGCATGTTAATTTTCCATCTAACAGTTTAAAATAAGACTCTATTGTAACAAACCACACGGCTTTGCGGTTTAAAATTACTGCAAAAGTCCAAATTAGTTGAGTGATGTCATGAGTCTATATGCAACCCAAGATGAGAAAAAACAAGCTGCAGCCAAAGCGGCTTTAAAACACTTACCAAAAGGGGGCATTTTAGGCGTAGGTACAGGTAGTACCGTTAACTTTTTAATTGACCTTTTACCAGAACTGCAATTGGAAGCTGCTGTTGCAAGTTCTGAAGCGACTGCACAGCGTCTGAAAAAATTAGGCATTGAAGTGGTTGATATGAATAGCGTGGGCGGTTTAGATGCCTATGTCGATGGTGCTGATGAAATTGACCGTCATATGCACATGATCAAAGGTGGTGGTGCTGCGCTTACACGTGAAAAAATCGTGGCGTCGATTGCGAAAAAATTCGTATGTATCGTCGATGATTCGAAATGGGTAGAGCAGTTGGGTCGTGATTTCCCATTACCTGTTGAAGTGATTCCAATGGCACGTTCAGCAGTCGCACGTAAGTTGGTGGCATTAGGTGGTGATCCTGCTTACCGTGAAGGTGTAGTGACTGATAATGGAAATGTTATTTTGGATGTGCATAACCTGAATATTCTGAATGCGCTTGAGCTGGAAAAAACGATTAATGACATTCCAGGCGTCGTATGTAACGGTATTTTCGCGATCAATAAAGCGGATATTGCGATTGTTGCGACCAATAATGGTATTGAAGAGCGTACAGCGATTTAAGAAATCCTCCCTGACCCTCCTTTTTCAAAGGAGGGAAAAGTCTTTAATTTGATAAAGCTCCTCGAAACTTCTATAAGTTTGAACTTCCCCCTTTATTAAAGGGGGATCGAGGGGGATTAGTAAAATAACGATTAAATATAAAAAATGACCCTAAACGACCTGCCCGAAATCCAAATCACCCGAAATGTTCGCTCAACACGTCTCAGACTGCGTGTAGAGGGTGATCAAATCCGTTTAACCGCACCTGTATTTTGTAGCAAAAAACAGATTCAAAATTTTATTGACCAAGCGGAAAGCTGGCTACTCAAAACCTGGAAATTGCAGCAGGAAAAAAATCAAAGTATTGATAGATCTTTACCAGCAGAATTGCAGCTTTTTAATCAGACTTCACCCATTCAGATTGTTTATCAAAGTCAGAAGCAGAACTTCCTTTTTGATGCTGAAATATTACAGTTGTCGATTAGTGATCGAAATCCTGAAGGATATTTAAAAGCTTTTATTATTTCTTATGCCAAAGAGCAGCTGCCTGTTTATCTGAACAAAGTAAGTCAAGAAACAAGATTATCATTTAACATTTGTAATGTTCGCCAGCCGAAAACACGATGGGGCAGTTGTTCGGCCAAACATGACATTATGCTAAATAGCGGCATCATTCTGTTTCCTGAAAATATCGTGCGTTATTTATGTGTGCATGAACTGGCCCATACCCGGCATTTTGACCATAGTCCTCGTTTCTGGGCGGAAGTGGCAAAGCATGATCCAAACTATTTAACTCACCGCAAAATTCTGAAAAATACCGTAATACCATATTGGTGGACAGCTTAAGAATATCTTTAGAGGAACTCGGATAGTATTTATTCACTTCCAAATAGCCTAAGCAATAGACATAATTCTCTCAAAGTTTTTAAAAACACTCAAAATAAAAGGGTAAATAAAAAACCATCAATCCCTAGTGAAACAGTTTAGAAAACCTCAAGTTCCTGTCATACTACAGCCCATAAAGGAAACATCTAGTTTGAGGTAATCATCGTGATTTCAGTGGGTATTGTGGGTGGTACAGGTTATACAGGCGTTGAACTTTTACGTCTATTACTGCGACATCCGAATGTAGAGGTTAAAGCACTGACATCACGTACTGAAGCAGGCCGCCGTGTCGATGACATGTTCCCGAGTCTGCGTGGACATACGGATCTTCAGTTTTCTGATCTCAGCCTTGATCTATTAAAATCATGTGATGTAGTATTTTTCGCGACACCACATGGCGTTGCCATGAAACATGCTGAAGAACTTGTTGCTGCCAATACCAAGGTAATTGACCTTGCAGCGGATTTCCGTTTGCAAAATCTGGCACAGTTCGAAAAATGGTATGGCATGGAACATGCTTGCCCAGAAGTGTTAAGAGATTCTGTTTATGGTCTGTCTGAGCTTAACCGTGACCAGATCAAACAGGCGAGTGTAATTGGTAATCCGGGCTGTTATCCAACGACGGTTCAGCTTGGTTTGGCACCAGTTTTAAAGGCGGCAGAAGCTTTGGTAAAACCAGAAAGCATTATTATCGATGCAAAATCTGGGGTATCAGGTGCAGGCCGTAAAGCCAGCCTGGGCATGATCTATTCTGAAAATGCTGATAACTTTAAGGCTTATGGCGTTGCAGGTCACCGTCACCATCCTGAAATCGTAGAAGCACTAGAAAACATTTCAGGTCAAAAAGGCGTGTTTGACCATATCCTGTTTGTGCCACATCTGGTGCCGATGATTCGTGGGATGTTATCAACGATTTATATCGATTTAACTGAAGCAGGTCAGGCAGCTGACTTGCAGTCACTGTACGAGCAGTTCTATGCCAATGAACAGTTTGTTGATGTGATGCCAGCAGGCAGTTCGCCAGAAACCCGTTCGGTACGCGGTGCCAACCAGTTGCGTATCGCACTGTATAAGCCACAACCAGCCAAACTGGTGATTCTGGTGGCTCAGGACAATCTGGTCAAAGGTGCAGCTGGTCAGGCAGTACAGAACATGAACCTGATGTTCGGCTTTGCAGAAAATGCAGGCTTGAATAATATTGGTTTATTACCATAAAAAACGTATTAGAACTTCACACACATTTAGATTTGGATTTAAATGTGTGTCTTGAACAAAGTATACAGAGATCAAAATGCCGAATAATGAGTCAAACATGACGATCCAGGAACCATCTACAAAGAAACCATTGATGAAAGGCAATACACCTTTGGTAATCGGTGCTGCTGTGTTGATTCTGGGTAGTGGCTTGCTGGGCTATACGGTCGGGCATCGGCAAGGTTTGACTGCGGTGGGCTTTGAGGCGGATGCAGAACAATTGGTTGAAGTAGTACAAAAACAGAAAACCAGTCTGGAAACACTGAATAAATCTCTGAATACAGCGGTACAGGAACGTGATCTGGCCGTTAGCAATGCTAATGATCTTTATCTGGCTGCAAATAAGGCGCGTGATGCTCAAGAGCAGGCTGAAAGCGTTGGTACGATTTATCGTGAGATTTTGCGTCAACGCGGTGGTCTGGCGCTGACAGTTCAACATCTGGGGATTAAAGCCTTGCCTGATAATGCCTTCGAATACCAGATTGATCTGATTCAGGTCAGCCCGGGCAAAAATCGCGCCTCTGGTACAGTGGAGCTACGTTTGATTAAGGGTACTGAAATTCTGGTCGTGCCGCTTGAAGATAAAAACTTTAATTTCGACAATTATGAACGTTTGACTGGTCGCTGGACCATGCCTAAAGGCTTCAAACCAGAATTTATTGAAGTGCGTCTCTCAGGGGCTAAGCCTGTGATTCGCCGTTTTAGCTGGGATCAGGGGAAAGCTGTTGAAAGCCAGTCAACAGTCCTGTCAGAGATTCCAAAAACTGAAGCAAATGCAAATTAAGTGTGAAATAGAAATCGTATGCCAAGCAATAAACGTCCAAAATGTTTAAGTGAGATCAAAAATTCTTTTTACGAGTCCGGCATGGTTGATTGGCATATTAGCCCGCGTTTAACAGACGAGCCTTTTCACGATGATGAGGCTGATCTTGCAGTCCAGACTGCACCTCCTGAACTGAAGCGCCCACCGATGTATGCAGTGGTGTTATTGAATGACGACTATACTCCAATGGAGTTTGTAATTGAAATTTTACAACAATACTTTGCAATGAATCTTGACCAAGCTACACAAGTGATGCTAACTGTACATTATGAAGGAAAAGGTGTAGCTGGGGTCTATCCTCGAGACATTGCGGAAACCAAAGCGAACCAAGTCAATAATTACGCTCGATCTCAAGGTCATCCTTTACTTTGCCAGATTGAGCCGAAAGATTAAGGGGGTTGCATGCTCAGTCGTCAATTAGAAGTATCACTACGTTTGGCTGTCAGCATGGCTCGTCAAAAGAGACATGAGTTCCTGACCGTAGAACATTTATTATTAGCTTTACTCGACAATGATTCTGCCGTGAATGCCTTAAAAGCATGTGGTGCAGATATTATCGTTTTGCGTAAAGAATTAGAAGAGTACGTAGAACAACATACCCCTAAACTCGGTGAAAATAGTGATCAGGCACCTCATCCTACAGAAAGTTTTGACCGGATTTTGCAACGTGCAATTTTCCATGTTCAATCCAGTGGCGGTGATCGTACTGTAGAAGGCGCCGATATTCTGGTTGCGATGTATTCTGAGCGTGATTCTTTTGCGGTTTATCTGCTTAAACGTCATCAGATTAACCGTCTGACTTTAACCCAGTATCTTTCTCATGGTACACGTAAAGACGAAGTGCAGTCTGAAGAAGAAATTGAAGAGCTAGATGGTGAATCGGCTTCTTCCAATAACTCTGGCCCACTAGAGCTGTATACGACCAATTTGAATCTGGAAGCTCAACGCGGCAAGACAGATCCATTGATTGGCCGTGAGAAAGAAATTGAGCGGGCAGCACAAATTCTTTGCCGCCGTCGCAAAAACAACCCATTGCTGGTCGGTGATCCAGGTGTAGGTAAAACTTCAATTGCTGAAGGTCTGGCTTGGTTAATTGTGAATGGCAAGGCACCTAAGCCACTGGAAAATGCTGAAATCTATAGCCTAGACATCGGTGCGCTGGTGGCAGGAACTAAATACCGTGGTGATTTCGAAAAGCGTTTAAAACAACTATTGAATGCCTTGAAGAAAAAAACGGATGCAGTACTGTTCATTGATGAAATTCATATGATCATCGGTGCAGGTTCAAGCATGGGCAGCACCATGGATGCATCGAATCTGATTAAGCCTGCATTGGCAAATGGTTCATTGCGTTGCATCGGTTCAACCACATTCCAGGAATACCGTCAGGTCTTTGAAAAAGATCATGCCTTGTCACGTCGGTTCCAAAAAATAGATGTGAATGAGCCTTCGATTACAGAAACAATTGATATCTTGCGTGGCCTGAAATCTAAATTTGAAGATTTCCACCATGTACAGTATGACGATCAGGCACTGGTTTCTGCGGTTGAGCTGTCAGCGAAATTTATTAATGACCGTTTCTTGCCAGATAAAGCGATTGACGTGATTGATGAAGCCGGTGCACAACGCCGTTTGAAAGCTGAGCAAGACGACAGCCTGATTACGGTTGAAAATATCGAAGACATTGTGTCCAAGATTGCTCGTATTCCACCGAAAACAGTTTCTAAAGATGACAAGTCTGTACTGGAGAACCTTGAGCGTGATCTGAAACGTGTAGTCTTCGGCCAGGATGAAGCAATTGAAGCTTTGGCTTCTGCGATCAAACTGTCACGTGCGGGTCTGAAATCGCCTGATAAGCCAGTGGGTAGCTTTGTATTCGCAGGTCCAACGGGTGTAGGTAAAACTGAAGTCACCAAGCAATTGGCGAAAATTCTGGGTGTAGAGCTGGTACGTTTTGACATGTCCGAATACATGGAACGTCACGCAGTCTCTCGTCTGATCGGTGCGCCTCCAGGTTATGTCGGTTTTGACCAAGGCGGTTTACTGACCGATGCGATTCACAAAAATCCGCATTGTGTATTACTTCTAGATGAGATCGAAAAAGCGCATCCGGATGTATTTAATCTGTTATTACAAATCATGGATCATGGTTCCTTAACGGATAATAATGGTCGTAAGTCCGATTTCCGTAATGTGGTACTGGTTCTAACGACTAATATTGGTGCGGAAAGTATTTCCCGCGTCAGCATTGGTTTCATGGAACAGGACAACAGTAATGATAATCAGGAAGCGATGAAGAAAGCCTTCTCGCCAGAATTCCGTAACCGTTTGGACGGTGTAATTCAGTTTAAGGCATTGCCGAATACCATTATTGAAAATGTCGTGGATAAATTCCTGACTGAACTTCAGGCACAACTGGATGAGAAGAAAGTGGTGCTGGAGGTGGATCAAAGCGCACGCGAATGGATGGCTGAAAATGGCTATGACCGTTTGATGGGTGCTCGACCAATGCAGCGTCTAATCCAGGAACATCTGAAAAAACCACTGGCTGAAATGATCCTGTTTGGTGAACTGGCTGAAAATGGTGGTAACGTTTCAGTTTCTGTGAAGAAAGAAAATGGTAAATCTGTCGGTCTGAAACTTGAAGTCTTCGAAGATCAGACTGCTGAACCAGCTTAATCATTGAATAGATCATCATCAGACCCGTGTTCGCACGGGTTTTGTTGTTTTATTTGCTCTTAATTTATGTACTCTTGGTTTAAAGAGTTTCTGATTTAGCGAAATATATGGATATCCAGATTAGCAAGCTTTTAACTACGTTTTTTCTATTTTTATTAACAGCATTGATGGAAATTTTGGGCTGTTATTTTCCTTACCTGATTTTAAATCAGGCGAAGAGCCAGTGGTTATGGGTTCCGACGGCATTAGCTTTAGCTGCTTTTGTCTGGCTTTTGACTTTGCATCCGGCGGCTTCTGGACGTATTTATGCTGCCTATGGAGGAATCTATATTTTCTCAGCATTGATGTGGCTGAGATTCGTTGATCAGATCAGCCTTTCACGTTGGGATCTGCTTGGGGGAATCGTGGTCATTCTAGGTGCATTAATTATTATTTTACAGCCACAAGGTTTGATCCGTTGACCATCTGTTTATATTTACCAAAATAGAATTTATCAAAATATAAAAGGCAGCTAAAGCTGCCTTTATTGATTTTAGACAAGATTATTTTACATTACAGTCTTTCTGGGAGAGATCTACATTATAAGTATGCGTTTGGGAACTGAGACTAAGTTCGATTTTATAAGGATTGACGATCTGATAGCGATGTTCAAAAAAGATCTGGCAGTTATTTAAAAGATTATTACGAATCACCTTAAGGACTTCTTTACGGCCTAGGTCCTTCTCAAACTGACTAAAGTCGGGTGTCGTGATCATGCCTTTAAGTGTGGTTTTATTGGCAGTAAGTTGTAACTGCTCTATGATCGTATTCTGATCGATCTGTAGCGGCAAAGTCTTGGAATCTTCCGCACTCAGCACGGCAAGCAGTTCGTTCAATTCAGCTTTTTTCTCAATTTTAAACTTGCTGTCCAGAATGCCTTTTCCTTGGAGATATTGGTCGAATTCAGAAGCATACACCGGTAAAGCAGCACTACTAAAACCTGCCAGGAGTGCCAAAGCCCAATATTTTTTTTGCATTGTATCGCATCACTTTTTATGTCGTTTCAATTCTGATTATAAGAGCTGAAACAAAAAAAGCACCAGAGATTGGTGCTTAATTTGTGAAGATTTTTGAAGAAATCAGTCTTTTTTCAGGTTTTCATTCAACAGAAATTCAACCAGTGCTTTTTGTGCATGAAGGCGGTTTTCTGCTTCATCCCAAACCACAGCATTTTTGTGGTCCAGCATATTTTCAGAAATTTCTTCACCACGATGCGCAGGTAAGCAATGCATGAACAGGCAGTCTGGGTGTGCAAGATCCATTAGGCGTTCATTCACCTGATAGTCCGCAAAAGCTTTTTCACGGATTTTCTGTTCTTCTTCCTGGCCCATACTTGCCCAAACGTCAGTGACGATCAGGTCAGCATTGACTGCTGCATCTTCAGCAGTATCGACCAGTTCTACACAGTGTGCGAATTCAGACAGGAACTGTTCTTGAGGCTCATAGCCTTTCGGTGCTGCAACTTTTAGCTTGAAGCCCCACATGTGCGCTGCTTCGATATAAGAGTTACACATATTATTGCCATCGCCGATCCAGGCAACAGTTTTACATTCGATCGAACCGCGATGTTCCAGATAAGTCTGCATGTCAGCAAGTAACTGGCAAGGGTGATGATCATCAGTCAAAGCGTTGATCACTGGAACTTTTGAATAAGAAGCAAAACGTTCTACGATATCGTGACCGAAAGTGCGGATCATCACAATATCCAGCATGCTGGAAATCACACGTGCAGAATCTTCAATTGGCTCACCGCGACCCAGTTGGGTATCGCGTGAAGACAGGAAAATTGCGCTACCACCAAATTGGCTCATGCCAGCTTCAAACGAAACACGCGTACGGGTACTCGATTTTTCAAAAATCATGCCCATCACTTTACCAACAAATGGTTGGAACACTTCATTGTTATGCTGTTTGCGCTTAAGCTCAATTGCGCGTTGCAAAATCTGGTTAAGTTCTAAAGTTGATAAATCGCGTAAGGTGAGAAAGTGACGGAGAGCCATTCGTTACTCCACAATAATTGCCGAAAAACTCGATCAACAATCAGTTGTTGGTTAGTTTAAGAAAAAAATACGGAATCGGCTAATATACTATAAGCAATGAAAAATGCAAAAAAACTAGACTTTTTGATGACCGTCTAAAAATCGATCCACACAATAACTGATGTATTTGTCGATTTCCTGATCATCTTCCTGTACCGGAATTCCCATCAGAATCCGCCATTCCAGATTACGCAAGATGCCAAAATATAGCTGCGCCGAATATTGCGGATTCTCGCAATGCAATAAACCTTGCGCATCTGCTTGTTCTAAAGCCGTGGCAATCGCACTTTGTACATGTACTGGGCCTCGTTCATGAATATGCTGCGCGAGTTCCGGATTACGCTGACTCTGTTCCAGCACCAGACGCATAAAGGCTGAATTTTCCGGTTGCATGATCTGATGATAAAAATTAAGCAGCGTATGTACCAGATAACTACGAAAATCCAGAGCCATCAGCTCGATCGGAATACTGATATCTTCAAAAAACTTGATACGACGATAATCGCAAATGGCTTTAAACAAGCCTTCTTTGTTGCCAAAGTACTTGTAAATAGAAGCCTTGGAACCGCCTGCATGCTGGACAATATCATCTAGAGAAACTGCATCATAACCATGTTCCAGAAACAGTTCGGTCGCAGAGACCAGCAGCGCAACGCAGCGCTCATGACCACGTTTGGTTTGTGGCAGATCTTTGGCGAGTGGTTCCAGATGAACAAGGTTTTGCATAGAGGATGGTATATCAACAGGTTATATAAACTTGGTAGTTCATCATAACAAATATATCCGCAGATTTCACAATCGGACCGGATGAAGACGGAATTTATCCAGTGAATCAAGTAAAACTTAAAAGTTTGACTAAAGTTTTAGAGTTTTTATTCTAGTGTCTTATAGCATCATGGTTCCAAATCGGTATACTCAAATCTCAATAATTATAGCCAAGACTGTGGAAGGGAAGATGACAGAACAAATGTCTGCAGGTTTAAAGTTTAGACAAGCGCTTGAAGTCGAAAAACCATTACAAATCATGGGCACAGTGAATGCCTATGCTGCCATGATGGCCAAACAGGTCGGTTATAAAGCCATTTATCTCTCTGGTGCCGGTGTTGCCAACTATTCTTACGGTCTACCTGATCTAGGCATGACCAGCCTGGATAATGTTCTGAAAGACGTGCGTCGCATTACTGAACGTGTAGATACACCCTTGCTGGTTGATATTGATACAGGCTGGGGCGGTGCATTTAATATCGCGCGCAGTATTAAGCAGATGATTGCTGCTGGCGCTGCAGCTGTACATATCGAAGATCAGGTTGCACAAAAGCGTTGTGGTCATCGTCCGAATAAGGAAATTGTGACCCAACAGGAAATGGTTGACCGGATCAAGGCGGCAGTCGATGCCAAAACCGATTCAAACTTTGTAGTGATGGCACGTACCGATGCACTTCAGAAAGAAGGTTTGCAGGCAGTGATTGACCGCGCTTGTGCCTGTGTCGAAGCAGGTGCAGATGCCATTTTTGCTGAAGCGATGACAGACATTACCATGTATCGTACTGTATGCGATGCAGTTGGTGTACCGGTTTTGGCCAATATTACGGAATTTGGTGACACACCATATTACACCACTGAAGAACTGGCTGAGCAGGGTATTCGCATGGTACTTTACCCGCTATCAGCTACACGTGCGATGCAAAAGGCGGCACTGGAAGTGATGCGCTCAGTGCGTGAAAATGGTACACAGGTGCATGTACTGGATAAAATGCAACCGCGTAAAGAATTATACGAATTTTTAGATTATCACAGCTTTGAAAACACATTAGATAAACTGTTCAAGCAGGAGAATTAAAACAATGGCTGAAGGAAAAGTACTCACTGGCGCAGGATTGCGCGGACAAGTTGCAGGAAAAACTGCACTTTCAACAGTAGGCAAAAGTGGTGCAGGCCTGACCTATCGCGGCTATGACGTACAGGATCTGGCAGAAAACTGTCAGTTTGAAGAAGTCGCTTACCTGATTTTCTTTGGTGAATTACCAACTTCAGAACAGTTGGCTGCCTATAAAGCAAAACTGAAATCTTTGCGTGTACTACCACAAGCCCTGAAAGAAGTACTTGAGCGTATTCCTGCTGATTCACATCCAATGGATGTGATGCGTACTGGCGTATCGATGCTGGGCAACCTTGAGACTGAACAGTCTTTTGATCAGCAACAGGATGTCGCAGACCGTATTTTGGCGACGTTGCCAGCAATTATCTGCTACTGGTATCGCTATAGCCATGACGGCGTACGCATTGATGAAAATACCGATGATGATTCAATCGGTGCACAATTCCTGCATCTGTTGCATGGCAAGAAGCCAAATCAGCTGCATGAGCAGGTGATGAATGTCTCCTTGATCCTGTACGCAGAGCATGAATTTAATGCTTCAACCTTCACAGCGCGTGTTTGTGCATCCACTTTGTCTGACCTGCATTCATGTATTACCGGTGCAATTGGTTCACTACGTGGCCCATTACACGGTGGTGCCAATGAAGCGGCAATGGGCATGATTGAAAACTGGAAATCTCCAGAAGAAGCCGAGCGCGAAATGCTGGGAATGCTGGAGCGCAAAGAAAAGATCATGGGCTTTGGTCATGCGATCTATAAAGACAATGATCCGCGTAATGGCATTATCAAGCAGTGGTCTGAGAAACTGGCAAAAGATGTGGGTGATACTGTGCTCTATCCAGTATCAGTACGTTGTGAAGAAGTGATGTGGCGCGAGAAAAAACTGTTCTGTAACGCAGACTTTTTCCATGCTTCTGCTTATCACTTTATGGGTATTCCAACCAAACTGTTTACGCCAATCTTTGTGATGTCACGCGTCACAGGTTGGGCGGCGCATGTGATGGAACAACGTGCAGATAACCGGATTATCCGTCCGAGCGCGGATTATACCGGTCCAGAATTACGTAAAGTGGTTCCAATTGCTGAACGCACTTCTGCTGCGTAAGCCAGAGATATTCTAAATATAAAAAATAAGGTCTCCACGAGACCTTATTTTTTTTCTGATTATTTATTGACGTTGGTTTAACGACTTAATAATGCTGGATCTTCAATATGATAACCGGTTTCGAATGGGAGGCCTAAGTATTTTACCGTCACCAGTATTTTATTCTGTTTCGGTACTTTATAAGTCTGGTTTAATCTTAAATCTGCTTTATAGCTGACTGCTTGTTGAACAGGACTTTTATACTGGCCAGATTGCACTCGATATTGATAAGTCCATTTTGGGACTTTCTGTTTAGGGTCATGCCATGCAGGGGCGGTACCTTTGCTGGTCTTTAATAGCTTAAGCTGGATGGCTTGCTTTCTCAGTGGTACCAGCGGAATTAGTCGCTTTTTAATTTTGGCAATTTCCTGGTTAAACTTACGGCTGTCCTGATCGTAGTCAATCTGCTTGGTTTTTGGATTGATATACAGGGAGTTCACCTGAATTAACTGATTTGGAGTTTTGGATTTAAAATTATAATAATACAGTTGAGGTAGGCGTCCGCGACCATCGAGATAATGCCGCAACAGATAAAGTTTCTGGTCTTTGACTTCATAACCCAAAACTTCAATATTCTGTGGGCCACCAACAGTGGCGAAAGCGGATACAGGAATACCAAGGGCGAGCAAAAGGGCTGCAATTCTTATTTTCATCACTGATCAGGCCTCATTAAAAAAACGTGCTTTTATAGAAATAATTTAACTATAAATACAGTAGAAATAATGAAGTTTGATCAGCACTCAATATAAACAGTTTTAGCTTTAGGTGTTGAGTAGATTAATCATGTCATGTGCGATGACGGCTGCCAGTTTATTGAGACGTTCCTGTGGAGTACCTTTAATATAATACTGGAACTGGTGAGTCTGAAGACCATCATAAACAGCGGCAAAGAAAGTACCTTCCGGCTTATCTGGGGTCGCGCTACCGCCTGGTTTAAGCAAGCCTGTACAAGCAATAATCCAGTCAGCTTCCTGAAACATTTTTTTGCCTGCCTCAGCCAGAGCAACCGTTACAGGCATGGATTCAGCTGAATGGGTACTAATCAGATTCGGAGAAATTCCCAAGACATTAATCTTCACAGACGGATCGTAGCACACTAGACCACCCAACAAGATTTCAGCACCTTCATTTTTGCAAATTGAAAACTGACTGGTTAAATAGCCAGAACTTGCACTTTCAATAAAAGCAATCTTGATGTTTCTTTGTTCCAGCAGGCCACAACATGTTTTAATCATAATGTCTATTTTGTCTTAGAAGGTAATCTTTATTCCAATGTAGTCCCATTTTGCTTTTGTATCAACTGTGAGATTATTTCTTTATTATGATGAAAGGTAAAATATTTTTGTAATTTTAGTATTCCAAACGTAAGTTTGGCAGTTGTTGAACTGATTGCTTAATGCTTGGACAATATTTGAAATTAATGGTTTTAACTTGCTCTGATCAGTGGTAAAAATAAAAATAAAGTGCGTAAGGAAAGTAGGTTGTAAGAATGAAAACCACAGTAAAGTATTCCGTATTAAAAAGTCTAGATTATCAACTGGGTACTCCTTTATTTCAGGAAGAAATTGAGGCAGATGGTCAATATTTTGATCAGATCCCAAGCATCATTCACTACCAGAATTTAAAGTTTAAAGTTAAAAGCAAAGAATTAAAGCGTTTATATCTAGCCGAAGAGCAAGAAGAAAGCCAAACCATTATTGTAAAAGTGGTCGCAATCTAAAAATAACTTATTAAAAATAAGCCTCTTAAAATAAGAGGCTTATTTATTGGATAAAGGTCGTTAAAATAAAATTTGATTAGATTTAATAAAAAATTTAATAATAGGCTTCTTTCATAAATCACTTTTTACACAGTTCTAAATTGTAGATTCCAGCGATTAAATTGAATCTCAAACCAAGTCTTTTCCCTCTGTTTCTATAACGTTCTGCAAGGATTTTGAAAGTTTTCAAACTGCCAAATACATGCTCAATGCCAATTTTTCTTTTATTGATTTCCTGATTATAAATCTTTAGTTCGGGATCTAGTTTGCAATGCTTCTTTGCTTTTAGAGGCAATAGGCTATTTGAATATACTGCATAAATCCCTTGATAACCCTTGTCTGCAAGGATAAATGCCTCGAAGAGAATTTGATTCAAGTTCCTTTTAAAGAGTTCAAAATCATGTACAGCACCACAACTGGTGCATAAACTCAGAATTTGCTGAGTTCTATAATGAATGATGGCCTGTACTTTGAAAGTATGTACCTTCTTCTTGCCACTATAGCTTCTCTTCTGTTTTTTAGGTCTTTGTATTGGAATTTCTGTAGCATCTACAATCACAACATTCCAGTCTATGCCTTCACCTTCAGGCAAATTCTTCGGTAAATTAAATAAATTAGACTGGATCAGGCAGTCCTCTACATGACGGACAATTCTTGAAGCAGTTGGCTCTGCCACACCATAACTTGTTGCGACATGGAACAATGTTCGATATTTACGCTAGTAACTTAAACACAGAAGGATTTGATCTTCTATACTTAATTTGGACGGTCTGCCTTTAGCAGGGATATGCATTTTAAGTTGTTTAACCATTAAATCAAAGGTTGACCATGAGATGCCTGTATATCGCTTGAACTGTGTTTCAGAACACTTCTTTGAATCGGTATATTTCATTCGCAGATTATGCATGATTATTTAAAATTGTTTGGTACAAATAATAAGCAAAATATTGATCGTTTTTTGATTTATGAAAAAAGATCTAATGTCAGAAAGTGATATGAAAGAAACTCAAGGCGGTATAACTGGACCATATGTGTGTGCGGAATGTGGTGGTAGACATGGTGGTATCTACTCACCAAATTACTGTCAATATTATTACATTAAGCTACAATAGTAATTTAACAAAGATAGGAGTTTAAATCTTACTCCTATCTTTTATTCTAGAGACAAATATATGACTACTAATCCTAAAATTGGACCACACGAAGAAATAGAACTTGAGTTAATGAGAGTAAATCAAAAAAAAATTGCATTATTTGATTTTTTTCCAGAAGAATTCAGAGAACCTTGTGAGAATGGTGAGATAAATTTAATTTTTAGTAAGATTAAATCTAGACTGAAAGACTTAGAGATTGATGTATATATTTTTTATATACATAATGAAAAAGATAATGCTTATAGATTATTAGACTTAATTAATAAACAATTAAATATCGAAAAAATAAATATTGATTTAGAACGAGAAATTGGGCATATTTTAGGCTATGAAGAAAAAGATATTGATTTTTATATTGATAAAATTCAAAATTCAAAATTCAAAATAAGTAAATTATGAAAAAATCGTATATTAACTCTTATTCCCATTAATACTATTGCACAACCATTTATATCGTTAGATGATGAGTTTAATAAAACAGGGGCGAATTCAAACATGAGGTGCGACAGTTTGAAAAGTCTTATGATAATCAACAAGCTGAGCAAATTTCTCTAATGGTGTAAGCCAATCTAACGCTTTTCTAGGACGAGTATTCAGTGACATGGCAACTTGATTTAAATAATGCTGATCTGCCTGATTTAAATCAATCCCTTTAGGTAAATATTGCCTAATTAAACCATTCATATTTTCGCATGTGCCTTTTTGCCAGGGTGAATGTGGGTCACAGAAATATACATCTATGCCTAAATCTTCTTCAAGTATTTTATGTTCTGCCATCTCGCGTCCACGGTCATAGGTCAACGTTTTACGCAGTTCTGCAGGTAAATATTTCAGAGCTTCAGTTAAAGCCTTGCGCACTGATTCTGCCTTTGCATCAGGTAATGTTGCCAAGATACAGAGCCGTGTATTTCGTTCAATAAGTGTTGCTATCGAACTTTTATTGTCTTTACCTTTAATTAAATCAGCTTCCCAATGACCCGGTATTTTTCTTTCTTGAACTTCGGCTGGGCGCTCATGAATAGTTTTAATATCCTGTAATATAGAATCTTTTTTAGGTTCACCGTTAGCTTTTCGCTTTTTATTTTCATGACGCAGACAGGATAATAAGTCTTTTTTCAACTCACCCTTTGGTAATGCGCGTATCGTTGAATAAATCGTTGTATGGCTTACATTCATTGTTTGATCCAAATCAGGAAATGTCTTTAAACGCTTTGCTATTTGCTGAGGAGACCATAAACAACGGATCGCTTCAACAATAAATTTCCAGAGGATTGAATCGATTTTGAGTTTTCTGTGACCACGTCTACGTCTAGCGAAGGTGTTATCAGAAGCATATCGAGCTTGATAAACGTCATTGATGCTATTTCTTTTAAGCTCACGATAGATCGTACTAGGATGTCTTTTAATGAGTTCAGCAAATTTTCTGGCTGAAAAGCCTTCTTTTCTTGACTCAAGCATTAATGCAGTACGATCTTCAAAGTTAAGATGATGGTATGACAATTTTATATACTCCATAAACCCTTTAAATTAATTAGGTGGTTTATGTCGCACTTCAAGTTTTACTCTGCCAGGTAAAGCCTCAACCTCCATTTACTCTTCACTTTTCATAGATAATTCATCAGATTTTTTATTCCGAAATCCTGGTTACCAATTAAAAAATAATGAAAAAACCACTCAAAACTATAATTCTTTTAATATTACCCCATCTATTAATTACAACTTATAGGCTTTGTTGCACAAACCTATCTGTAAAGGCTTTTTCAGCGATATAATTTTCAAATGAAGAAGCTTACACCTAAAATTTATCGTACAACCAATTGGCCCGCATATAACCGAGCACTCATGAGTCGCGGAAATATTGCCATTTGGTTTGATCTTGCTACGCAATGGTATGCGCCATCAAAAGGCAAACAAGGGCGAAATCAAACCTACTCCGACGCAGCCATCCAATGCTGCTTAATGATTAAATCCTTATTTCGTCTGTCTTTACGTATGGTTACTGGCTTTGTGCAAAGTCTGATTAAACTTTGCGGATTAAATTGGATAGCTCCAGATTACACCACGCTTTGTAGAAGACAAAAGCATATTGATATTGCAATCAGCTACCAAAAAAGTAGCGATGGGCTGCATCTACTCATGGACTCTACAGGCATGAAGTTTCTAGGTGAGGGCGAATGGAAACGCAAGAAACATGGACCTGAATATCGTCGCCAATGGCGTAAACTACATATTGGTATAGATGCCAAAACCCTGCAAATACGAGCAGTTCAGCTTACAACCAATAATGTCAGTGATTCACAGGTGCTTGGTGATCTACTTAATCAGATTCCACAAGATGAGCGGATTGACTCTGTTTATACCGATGGAGCTTATGACACCAAGCAATGCCGTCAGGTCATTGCAGATCGGCAAGCGCATGCGGTGATTCCACCTAGAAAAAATGCGAAACCATGGAAAGATACAAAGAGTAGCTCGCTAGAACGAAATGAATTACTTCGAACAGTCAAACGTTTAGGCAGGACACTATGGAAAAAATGGTCAGGCTATCATCGGCGAAGTTTGGTAGAAACCAAGATGCATTGCATTAAATTATTGGGCGATAAACTGAGTGCAAGGAGCTTTCAAAGCCAAGTCAATGAGATTCATACACGTGTGGCAGTCCTCAATAAATTCACTGAATTAGGTCGACCATTTACCCAAGTTACGCCTTAAATTTGGCTCAATTAGGGGCGCTTTGCATTTCAAATCTTTGTGCAACAAAGCCGAATCCAAGTAATAAAAAAGGCGACCTAAAGTCACCTTTTTTATTCAGAGAAAATTAGAAGCTATAACCTAGTCCGAATACTACTTTGTTCTTTTGTTTCACATCCATACGATCATAACCACCGATGATGTAATTGATGCTTGCAGTAACACCAGTATCTGCAAAAGGTTTAATAATTTTAAAAATATAAAGTCAAGGTAAATTGGCAACTGAAAAGGCCTAATTTGTGATTCTATGTAATATGGTCTGCTATTTGAAAATGGGTTTTTCTTTTTTTATATTTAATGATCTAATTTTTAAAAAATTAGGTTAAGCATGTATAAAAAATTATAATTTAAAATAATTAATAAAATTCAATATCTTTATAAATATAATTATATTTTATATAAGTATCAAAATGTATTTCTAGATTTTATTTTAAATTTAAGCGTATATACAGTTTTTTGATTAAGTTATGAATTTAATTGAAAAATAAAGTTTATTAAAGATAGAAAGCTTTCAATATGTGTTCATTCTATTATTAAAAGTAATTTATGTTTCTTATAAATCTAGACTTCAATTACTTAACTTACCTTTTTTTACATTGAATTAATATGTAACAGGTAATAACTTGGCGAATTTTTAAAAATAGGTAGAGTAAATATTAAGTCGAAACCTAATCATCGGCGATTTAAAGCAAATAGTAAGGAGTTACACCATGGCTAATAATCAACAGCAAAATCAGCAAGACCAACAGAACCAACAACAACAGCAACAGCAAGACCAACAACGTCAGCAAAACCAGAATCAAAATCAGCAACAGCCGAACCAGCAGCAGCAACAGCCGCAGGGACAGCAAAACCAACAGCGTCAGCAGGGCCAACAGGACCAGCAACGCAATCAGCAACAACAGCAACAGCCACAACAAGATAACCAGCAGCAAAATTTGCGTAATCAATAAGATTAGTCAAAGCTGTAGCGTTCATATCTAAGCTGTGTAATCTCTACAAAAAACCGCCTTCTTTAAGGCGGTTTTTTTATTGTTCAGAATAAATCAGCATTGAATATTGGATTTTACTTTATAAAAGTCGAGCGCATTTTTCAGATCTTTCAGTAATTCCTGCTCCTCATATTCTTGTGGCATTAGTTTTATTAGGGCCGGCATATAATGAGTTTTATATTCTTTAGGATAATCCTCACATAAAATATGTGTTCTTTCCTCAAGGCTAATAGTAGAAGAATCTAATTTATCTAAATAAGCACTCAATCGGGCATCTGATTGTTCAAACTGAGCTTTCACTGCTGGATCAGGTTCAGCTGATACATCTGCCTGTTGTTTCTGGCAGCCTGTGATCGCCAATGCCAATAGGGTAATTATGAATAGTGATATTTTCATGGCAACAATATATTGTTATCAGTCGTTGGAAAAATTATAAAGAGAAATGAGTGAAAGAGCACCTGCCTTTAAACTCATTGACAGCTGAGAAAATAAAAAATGAAAAGGACTTTGATAAAATAAGTAAAATATCTACCAATATGTATAAGTTGCATATTTGCTTTTATGACTCACTTGATTGAATGAAAACTGCATGAACCAAAGTTTTTTGTATTTAATTGCATCTAAGTTGATGAAAAATAGCCAATAAAATATAAAACATAACCTATATTCAACATTTGGTAAAAAAGCCTCTATATTTCATATACATATTAGATGCATGACAAGTGGTACTTTGTCATCACTACAACAACTCAGATAAAATAATTTAAAATCAGCAAGTTAAAAAGCCCTGCTTAATCCAGACAGTTAAGCAGGGCTCATTTTTTAGATCATAAATATGCCAAAAACTAATGATTCTTCGACATTTATCCTTCACATAAGTTTTCATATACAACATAAAACCTGAAAATACGTTCAAGTGTGAAACATGAATAGATGTTATTTATATATCTCTTTTCATGAAAAGACAGGGTAGAGCTATGATGAGATGTATCTGTGCATTTTGTATGGGTGTCATGGTGGGATGTTGCTTTAAATCTTGCAAAGAAAAAATGTGTCGGATGATGAGCAAGGATCACGGTACCAAAGACCAAGCGCCAAAACATGAAGAGAGTGTACAAATTTAGAGACTATAGCTTGCCTGTGCAATCGCAGTACAGGTGAGTGATTCAATCGTTTCAAGGTAAATAAATCGTGGAGCTGTAAGCCCATTATCTTTAAAGCAGCTAAGCTCGATCCATGATCGAGCTGTTCACAATCAGGAGAAACACATGTTCCAATTTATATGTTGTTTATTTGGTCTTCATGGTGCGACTGAAATTGATTACACAGTCGATGATTTCGAAGTCAAAAAGTGTCGTGATTGCTTGAAAGATTTAAATTAACTTTCTAGACTTTCGTGGTTTAGATGGATGTTGAACCCCCGTTCGATTTTAGATTGACGGGGGTTTTCATTTTTTATCATTGCTATTTGAAAATAGAACCAACATATCCACGCTAATTCATAAATATTGATAGTTAATTAATAAAGATTATTAAAAATAAGGGTTTATTTAATTTTAACTTGTGATTTGATCATAACAATACTCATCTCAACTAAATTCATCCTTTAAGCGTTATTGCAATATGCGATATTTAGGTTATACTTTCAATATAGCAAAATGCGATAAATAATTATGCATGTGATCACTCACGCTCGGATTCTGGAAGCAATGCAAAAGTGGCCACATGCTGAAACTGCATTGGATGGTTGGTATCGACTTATCAAGGCCAATGATCCTAAGGATTTTGCCGACATGAAGCGATTATTTCCCGCAGTCGATAAAGTCGGGAAATTTCATGTCTTTGATATTGGTGGCAACAAGATCAGGTTGATCGCAGTTGTGATGTATCAGGCAAAACGTGTCTATATTCGCCATGTCTTATCCCATCAGGAATATGACAAAGGTCATTGGAAGGAGGCTTAATATGAATGCAATGATTAAACAGGCCGTTGATCACTGGCGTTATGTTGCACCATTGCTTAGCAAGCCAGAAACAGAAGAAGACTTTAATACCCTTACTGAAGCTTTAGATGAACTTCTGGATATTGTAGGTGATGATGAATCGCATCCCTTAATGGGGCTGATTCTTCAACTGGGTGACTTAGTCTCAGCTTACGAGCATGAGCATTTGCCGATGCCAGAAGGAGATGGACGTACTGCATTGGCTTTCCTGATGGAACAGCATGGCCTAAGCCAATCAGACCTATCTGATATAGCTACCCAGTCGGTCATTTCTGAAATCCTGAATGGTAAACGTCAGCTCAATATCCGTCATATTAAAGCTTTGTCTGAACGTTTTAATGTTTCTGCAGATACTTTCTTTTAAGTAATAAGAAATTAAATTATAAATTGATCTATGAGCTGTGTTTTCTGGAAGCAGATTGCACAGCCAGGCAGATTTAGATTAAACAAGAAGTCTATATAAGCTCTGATTAGAAGAATATATGTTTATTAAAATGTATGGAAAACATAAATATTATTGATGTTTAACCTTATATGTCCTAATAATTTTCTAAGCATCTAGAGGAAAGGGAATATATATGACAACTCATGCAGACCAGCAAACAGAGCAAGAAGATAATCCGCAAAAAGAATCTAATGATGATAAAGGCAATCAAGCAACCTATAAGGGTGTAAAACCTGAGAAAAAGCCTAATGCCGAGCCAGAGCATCCACTGAGGGAGCAAAAGTAAGATATTAATATCAGAAAGCCCTAATTAAATTTAGGGCTTTTTAGATTTTGATTTAAGTTTCGGAAAATTTCTGCTTTACCTTACTGGGAAGATGAAATTAACGATCAATCTTTAACAGTCCATCCCAACTAAAATAATTCTGACTTAGGTGCTGTTGAGACATGGTCCAAGTCCGGTTAGGAATTTTAGCTGCTCCAATCGCCAGCTTTTGATCGCCAAATCTTTCCTTTACTTTTTCTAAGGCTTCCTGAAGCTTCTCATTTTTCTCGATCTGAGCATGATCAGAGAGCAAGTCATAGACATAGGCCGATTTAGGTTCAAGCGCCGTTAAAATAACCCCACATTTTTTAAACTCTACACCTTCTGAAAACAGCTCATGCATCTGTTGCATCAATGCCCGGTTCATTACAACAGCGGAATCAGTGGGTTCAGGAAAAGCGATATTGACAGATTTATTATAAAAGGATCTGTTCTTGTCAAAAGGATTGGATTGAGCGAAAGCAATGATGCAGCCACATAAGGATTGATCCTCTCTTAAACGTTTGATGGCATTTTGCAGGTAATCACTCATAGCTTCAATTAAAGCTTCAAGATCTGTTACTCGGCAACCAAATGAGCGTGAAGAAATAATCTGCTTCTTGGGCTGGCACGCCTGTTCCAGTTCAATACAGGAAATTCCCTGTAATTCCATCACAGTTCTTTGCATCACAACTGAAAATAATTTTCCGATTCGATGACAATCGGCCTGAGCTAAATCAAGAACGGTATGTATGCCTAAGTTCTTTAACTTTTTACTTTGCTGGCGCCCAACCCCCCAGACTTTAGCAACATCAATCAAGCTCCAGAAGTAATCTCTATGTTGTGGATGCATAGAAGAAAGATCGCAAACCCCATTAAAGCGTTTGGCTTTCTTGGCCATATGGTTAGCTAATTTAGCCTTTTTGTAGAACGGCCAATGCCGACACAAACGGGTAAGCCAATCCATTGCAAAATACGCCGTCGCATATCCTGACCATATTCTGTTAAATCATGATTTTTTGCATAAGCTGTAATTTTCAGAAAGCATTCATCTATGGAATAAACCTCCTGTTCACCAGGTGCTACATATTCAGACAGAATGGAATGAAAGCGTTTGGACATTTCTGCATATAGGGCATAGTTGCTGGATAGCACTTGAACTTGATGCTGTTCGACAATATTGCGTATCTGGAAGAATGGAACAGCCATTTTAATGCCGAGATCTTTTGCTTCCTGCGAACGTGAAACTACACAGCCATCGTTATTTGACAGCACGATCACAGGTACCTGATTCAGTTTCGGATTGAATAGGCGCTCACAACTGACATAGCAGTTATTGACATCAATCAGCGCATAGATTTCCTGCTGATATTTCATCTGAATTTTTTAATGACGTTGGTGACCACACCCCAGATTTCAAATTGCTGACCTTCTACAGGATGAATATCGGGATAGTCGTCATTCTCGGCTTTTAGCCAGCAACCCTTTACATCGATAATCAGCCGTTTGACAGTAAATTCGTTATCTACACAGGCAATCACAATATCTCGATGTTGCGCTTCAATGCTACGATCCACAATCAGGGCGTCATTGATATCAATACCTGCATTCAACATTGACAGCGAATTGGCTCGAACAATAAAAGTAGCATTAGCGTTATTAATCAGGAATTCATTCAGGTCGAGTTTTTTATCAATATAATCTTGTGCAGGTGAGGGAAAACCAGCCTGAACGCGTTCAGTAACTAAAGGAATTTCCATTTGGGTAACAGGATCAAACTGGCGAATATCACTGATTTCATTTTCTTTTTTAAGTGATTTTAAGTATGCTTTGATATCCAGGACTTTGGATTCAGGTACACGAATTACTTTGGTTTCTTCGGCCTTTTTTCTGCCTGCACCAATTCTAAAGCCCCCATGCGAATTTATCATAAATCTGCTACTTCTTGATTGTTGTTACATTAATCAAGATTGTAATGATTGCTTTATTTTTATACAAATAAATTAAATGATTTAAAATCAGATACTAATAATTAAATTGCTTTTATATTTCAGTTTTCCGACAAACGGGAATCTCGTAGCTTTGCAATAAATTCATCCCACATTTCGAAGAAAAACTCACTTGCTTCCTCATGATTGCAGTGCAGCCAGTCCTGTCTTGACTCTTCCGGTATCACAGTAATTGAGCGTTTTTCATCATTCGGATTATGGAATTGATTCATAAAAGGATGCTGATTCGCATTAATTGTGAGCATTGAAAAAGACCGAACTTTTTCACCTTCAATGATTGCATCATCATAAATGGCTGCAACAGTAACAGGGTCACCGTCTTCGCGAGAAATAGCATACCAATGAGATTTGCCATCAATGTATTTGGGTTCATAGAACGTATCTACAGGCACCAAGGCAAACTGATTATTTTTCCAGGCATGCCGAAAACTTGCTTTTGAGGCGACTGTTTCAGTTCGGGCATTATAAGTATGCCGGCCAAATTTTAATTCTTTGGCCCAGGAAGGGATAAGTCCGAAACGTGCGATATCCAGTTCAAACTCGTCAGCACCGCGCATAATGATGGGAGCGGGAGCTAAAGGATATACATGTGTTTTCATATCCAGTTCAAGCTGTTCTTCATGAATATCTAATAAAGAGAGACGGCTTTTTGAGGGGAATTCATAGTTTGAACACATGGGCGAACGCTCTCATTATGATCTATCATGAGAATTAAAATATAAGAGAGATAAGTGCAAAACAATTTGAATATCGTAAGTTGGATTTTAATCAGCAAGCAGGATTTTTGGTTTATAAGTATATATTTAGAGCCTAAAAATATTTAATTCAATAATATTTTAAGTAAATTTAATATTATGAAAGGATTAAAATTTTATTTAATCTATACAGATATACATAATTTAACTTTTTATTTAAAAAAACACTCTAAATGGCTTTGGAAAGCTACAAATATAGATGTTAGTTATATAGGCTTGCATTTATGAGCATGAGGTGAAAGATGAAGTTATTAACGTTAATTGGTGCAGGTGTACTTGCGGGTTATTGTTATAAGAAAATGAAATACAAAAAGGACGGTTCAAACAATCCTGCTCCTCAGAATGAACAGGTAGATAGCCAAGCACCAAATCCTGTTGAATAATTCCTTTAAAGGACCTCACCACTAGCAAGAGAAGGTTGTGAGGTCTCTCATTCTTTCAGTAAAGTCATCTTTGACAAGTCTTATATAATTTTCAGAACTTTGCTATTTTCAGAGAAACAGCAAACTCTTTTTAGCTATTTTTCCTTTTCATCTGTTCTAAATTTTCCTGATTAAATTTATTGATAAAGTTTAATGGTTTACAAAACTATTCATTTTAATAATGGCCATACTTTAAAAATAATGTGATCCTCTTTCTCAGGAGGACAGCTTATGAAAAAACTAATTATCTTGCCTCTTGTAGCTTTAATACTTCTGGGGTGTAGTCAACCAAATACACAGCAAGAAGCTGACTCTAAGATTCTACAGGATGAGGATTTAAAAAAATTTAGGGAGATGGTAAGGAATGCTTTACCCAATTCAGATCTGGTTCAATTTCATCAACAAGAGGGAGAATGTGGTGAGGTTAGTTTCAGAGATAAATCTACGAATGAAATGAAGCATCGGAGGTTTATTGTAGTAAATAAAAATATTGTGCTGATTGAAAGACGGCAGGTAGATCAGGAATATTTTGATCTTTCATGGAGGAATGCATGTCGAGATTATTTCGGGTAAAGAATGAATATTTATTAAAATTCTTATTTGAAAATAATGACCGCTATAATTGAATATCAATTAAAATATTTGATCATTGAGCCACTCTTTAGAGTGGCTTTTTAATGTCTGGGTTTCTGAATTTTGCTCGAAATATGGTTACTGAGTAGATCCGTATTTCATACTCTAGCTTCGTACCCATAAATAGAATATTGATCAATTTATATAGATAATAAATATAAAAATTATTTAAAAAGGAATAAATATTGCTTCTTGAAAGCATAGCTTTTGCTTTAGGTTCTGGATATGTATCTCTTTAAAATATGCGGCATTATTTTCCTCGTCATCCTTGCTGTTTCTCTCATGGTTTTAGGTCTTATTTATCAGGATCCTTTATTTGCTTTAATAGGGCTATTGTTCGCGGTTTGCGCAGTATTATTATTTTCCATGATCAAGGAAAGTCTTGCTGACTTTTAGATCGCTTATTTCATGTAAAAGTTTAAAGATTTGGACTAGAGATCAAGGTGAATAGTAGGGTGATAGCGATCAATATTATGCACCGAGATGGAATCAACAATTTAAAAAAGTAATCTTGTTAAAGAGTTTTTAGATCAACAAGCGGAATAAGGAAGACTTATATGGGCAACTAGTCATGGGGATTAGATTGATCAGATGATCTGATAACACACTTATTACTAGGTGTTATTTTGCAGAAGTTTATCGAAAGATGGGCTTTTTTGTTGCCTAAAATAAAGCTTTATCAAGTTCAAACTAGAAATTACTGACTCCAAAGATCACAATTTAGACTTTTTATATATGGATAGATATTTAATTTCTATATATATTTATATTTGTCATGAATTGGCTATTGTTTGACCGTTGTACATTTCGTCAACAATCCTGAATCAGCGCAAAATGATAAAGGGGAAGAGCCCACAGCAATGTGGGCTTTTTTATTGCCTAAAGAAAAGTTTAGCTTAATTTCTTACTATGTATCTGGCTTGAATAGCCTAGCTAAGCTAAGTAATAGATCTGGTCAAAGAGACTGAGATTAACTAGAAATTTGAATAAGTGACTTATTTCTATTTTATCGGTCAATATGATTGTTAATCATCGACTTAATATCAAAGTGTGATTGACTGCATACAATATTTTCATTATATTTTACCATATGTTCAAAAATCTCCACGTTTTGAATTTAGAGTTCTGCCCACATCGTCCCCAATGATGTGGGTTTTTTTTTGACTCAAATAGACTCATTAATATTTTTATTTACTTATGCTTAATTTATGAACGCTAGAAACAGTAGTATCGAGTTCCGTGAAGGAGCTATTTTTGCATTAATAGGTGTAGTAAATTAGATTTATGGCGGTAACTGCCTATGCGGATCAGTTTAGCAAGTTCATCTTGTGACACTCCCGACTTTGGAAATGTTGCTATGAAGAAGCTCATCGAAAGATGGGCTTTTTTGTTGCATGAAATAATCAATCTATAAATTATTGCAAATGATTCTCAATAATATTTGTATTAGAATGCTCAATATAAATCAACAGATACAGATATAAGAAAATTCATTTATAAGCCTACGTCAACAACTCCAATGTGTGGGCTTTTTTGTTGCTTGGGGTTTTTGATATACAAATAGATTTGTCTTTCAAAATAACCCAAATCGGAGAATCAAAATGCCAGCTTTTGCCTAAAACAGCTTTTTAGCTACGCTTAGACCCCGCGAAAGAGGGTACAACCCATGCAGTTTATCGAGCATGAATAGGATATACAGAAAAGTGAAATCAGATCTGGATACCCCACCGACAAATGACGACGAAACCGAAAATTGATTAGTAGTGTGCCTATTCACTGGCAATCAAAGTAGGGATTAGCTATGGACCACAGCATAGGACTTCTGTGGTGTTAAATAGATCACATAATTATTTCAATATTGTGTTTCCTGTCTAACAAATAACCAAATTCAACGTAAAGCTAACTAGTACACACTATTCAGCAATGCTTCTTATACTTTTGCTGCACCATATAAGTGCTACTTTAAAGGTGCTCCAAAAGTGTTAACGAGCTAACTAAAAACTATAATGAAGTACGAGAGCCTACCCGCTTAACTTCCCCAGGTTAAGCGGGTTATTTTTTATTTAATATTTATTGTATTTTTATTAGACCCAATATATATTTAGCGCCTTAGAAATATGCATTTATCGCTGTAGGTTCTTAATTTCTGCCTCCTGTCCTAGGGAGGTTTTTTTTGTCTGGAGAAAAGTATACTCCATATCCTATTCTGCTTATTCGGTCTGCATGGCATAACTGAGATTAGCGACGGCAAGAAAGAATGCCGGGATTGTTTGAAAGAAGTTAGTGGTAAGAGCGATTAATATAATCGTTATATTCACTGATAAATCAGTAAATTGCTCCAAAATGGTTTTGACGAATGGAGTTAATTGGAATACTTTATATGTTTAGGTGTTTAAAAAGCTCCACATTTGAATTTAAAGTTTCACCCACATCAACCCCAATGGTGTGGGTATTTTTTTGACTTAATTAAGAATGCTTAAAAGAATCTAAGTGATTAATTATTATTCGATATTCTCTTGATCTTCAATAAATAATTATATTCAGCTGTAATAATCATCTGTTAGGATCTTTGCTCAGAAAAACAATGAAATAGATTTTTGACCTCATATGGGCCTGCTTAATTTGGGAGAGTTGAGCAGGCTTTTTTTATTTCTAAATCGCCGGACGTATTACGGCAATCAAATCCCTTGCATTCTAAATGTTGAGGGTTTTTTCTTTTTTTATTGGTGAGCCCCATTACAGACAAAGTCCAAGCAAAACAAAACTTAGATTTTTGCAGTGCTGAGCTGTCAATGTATCAGAATGGTAGTCATTTTAATTCTTAGACCCATCAAATGAGTACGCTTGATAAGCTCATGATTGAACTAAAAAAATAAATTAAGAATTTAGCTAATGTATTAAGTTAAAATCTTATTTTTCTCAAATTAGTTAAAGAGCTTTGAAGAATCTATAGATGATTATCTTATAGATTATCGAGATCTAACCGAGACCCAATCAATGCAACTCAGCGCAACTTATATTTATTTTAAGTTATTAGAAATAGAAGAGAATCTAGTCTGATGCAATCTCTAGCTATTCATTACAGACTCAGTTTTTTCTACTTTTTTTATTATGCGATTGTGGGCGCATTCATGCCTTTCTGGAGTCTGTATCTGGAAGATCAAGGCTTTAATTATCAGGAAATTGGGATTTTATCTTCGATTGCGATTGTCACCCGATTTTTTGCGCCATTTATTTGGGGATGGATTGCAGACAAATCCGGGAAACGCATGTTGCTGGTGCGTATAGCTACCTAGATGGAAGCTTGTATCTGGTTCATGATTTTTATCATTCCAAATAGTTTTCAGACAGTCGCTTTGCTCATGCTGATTTTCAGTTTCTTTCAAAATGCGATTTTGGCTCAGTTTGAAGGCGTAACTTTATTCTGGTTAGGTGAAAAAAGGGCAGAGCTCTATGGCAAAGTGCGTAAGTGGGGTTCTATTGGATTTATTATTGGCGTATTTGGTTTAGGTGCTATTTTTGAGATTATTAGCATCAGTATGCTGCCAGTCTTATTGCTCTGTATTTCATTTCTAGCTTTTCTTTGGTCATTTACCATTAAAGAACCAACAGCAGCGCCGACAGCCCAGAAAAAACTCGAAGCCTTATGGCCGATTTTTAAGCGTCCGGTAGTATACAGTTTTTTTCTGATTGAATTGATCATGCTGTTTTCGCATGCACCGTTTTATAGTTTTTATAGTAACTATCTCAGCCAGAATGGATTCAGTACCAGTCAGATCGGATTGCTTTGGTCGGTTGGGGTCATTGCTGAAATCATTATGTTTGCCTACGCTACATTCTTTCTGACACGCTGGTCATGGCGTCATTTGGTAATGCTATGCCTGTTAATGACTGGTTTAAGATGGCTGATTGTAGGCCTATTGCCATCGTCATTTCTGGCACAGTTTTTTGCCCAGACCATTCATGCTTTGAGTTTTGGCTTATTTCATATGATTGCCATGCGGGTTATTTTTCAGAACTTCTCGGCTGGGCAACAAGGCCGTGGACAGGCACTGTATAGCACCATGTGGGGTTTAGGCGTGGCAAGTGGCAGCATTCTAGCTGGTCGTTATTGGGATCAGGTCGGTGGAACATCAATCTTTATTGCTGCTGCGCTGTCGACCTTGCTGGGCCTGTTGCTGGTATTTGGCTTACCCAGCAAAGTCGAACTGCAAAAGCAGGTTTAAGATACGATTGAATGATTAAATGCGGATTTTGGAATATTGATCAAACCAGGGCTGAGCCTGTTCTAATTGAGCGGCTAGTTGTAACAGTAAATCTTCACGGGCAAATGGTGCAATAAACTGTGAGCCCAAAGGCAGGTTATCTTCATTCCAGTAAAGCGGTACTGACATTGCCGGAAGGCCGGTAATATTGGCTAATTGGGTGAATGGCACCCATTGCAGGTTTTCTTTTACAATCTGATCGACCAGCTTACCTTGTGCCAATAGATGTGCCTTATTCATTTTTAATAAAGCTTTAAGAATCGGCTTCTGCCAGTTTGGTGTCTTGACTTCGCCATTTTTGGGTGCAACGGTGGCCGTGGCTGGCGTCAGGTAGAGATCATAATCATCAAAGAAATGATTCATCTGGGTTACATATTGTCCCCAATTAGTCAGATTCTGGATATATTCAATCGCCGTTGTTTTGGCACCAAAAGCAGCCAGAGCCAGAGAATCCAGTTCAAAATCGCCTGATCTGGATGGATAGCCTTTCTGGATTTCGTCCAGCATATAAGAAAACTGGCTAAACCACGTCGTAATAAAATCTTTAGCCAGTTGCATGCCATCAATCTGCGGTTGATCCTCAACGACTTCATGACCTAAAGATTCCAGTAAACGGGCAGTTTGTTCTACCGCTTTAATAGCATCTTGAGAAACAGGCGTATCAATGCTGGAACGGGTATTAAATGCGATTTTTAATTTTTTTGGTGGTTGCTGAATCACTTCCAGATAATGTGTATGCGGACGTTGGATCGTAAACAGCGAACTGCGATCTTCACCATGGGTGGCATCCAGCATTGCCGCACTATCCCGAACAGTTTTGGTGAGTACATGTTGAATGGCAGCACCGTGCATTGCCTCACTCATTTGCGGTCCCCACGGCGTACGTCCACGGCTTGGTTTTAAACCAAACAGACCACAGTAGGAAGCCGGAATACGAATTGAGCCACCACCATCACCTGCACCGGCAATTGGCACAATGCTGGCTGCCACAGCAGAAGCAGAACCGCCTGACGAGCCACCACTGTTATGTCTTAAATTCCACGGGTTTTTACAGCTTCCCCAGGCATCTGGCTCTGTAATGCCTTTAATTCCGAATTCAGGGGTATTGGTACGGCCAAAGGTCACAATACCTGCCTGTTCCCAACGATTAACAATCTCGGCATTGGTTTCAGCGATATACCCGATACGCTTTAAACCCTGACACCCATAAGATGTTGGATAACCTGCATATTCCTGAAACAGGTCTTTGACCAGAAATGGAACTCCAGCAAAGGGACCAGACAGATCTTGCTGGGTACGCTGCAAGGCATGCTCATGCATGGGAATAATAATGGCATTGATTTCAGGATTAATATTTGCACTGCGTTCTAAGGCAACTGATAAAAGTTCACTTGAATGTACCTGTTTATTTTTAACCAGTTCAGCCAGTCCTAATCCATCGTATTGTAAGTATTCTTCAAATTTCATCTGCACTCCCTAGCGTTGATATTGTTATAAGGTTGTAGAGGGTTTCAATTCAGGATGCAAGCACCACCTGATTACGGCCCAAGTGTTTGGCTTGATACAAGGCCTGATCCGCGGTATTGATCAGTTGCTGTAAATCCTGAGAAAGTGGGGCGTGTTGATGCGTAATCCCGAGACTCACGGTAATTGATAAAGGTGATCCATCAGGTTGATACATTGGCGTTTTAGCTACCAGTTCACGAATACGCTCAGCAATAAACTGGGCTTTGGAGGGTTTGGTATCCCAAAGCAAAATGACAAATTCCTCACCACCAATACGCGCAAACAGATCCTGAGAACGTAAATTGGAACGGATAATTTCAGCAAAATGTTGCAGTACTTTATCGCCCACATGATGTCCAAAATGATCATTTAAACGTTTGAAATGATCAATATCCAGCATAATCAGGGAAAACTGCACACTCTTGGAATGTTGTAGTAAATATTCACCTTTCTGAAAGAAAAAATGCCGGTTCATGGTCCGCGTCAGACTGTCATGATTGGCCAAATACAATACCCGTTTAAACAGATCATTGCGGTTCTGACTGATGATACACAGGATCAGCGGTGATAATGCCAGCATAAATAGTCCGATCCTTAATGAGATATAAATGGTCGAGTCTGCCAACGTATCATGTGTAGTGGCATAGAACTGGGTCAGGCTGTAATACATCAAAATGATTACAAAGGCATTAATAATTGCAATTGTGAAGATGCGATAGGTCAGTGCTGCCCAGATTAAAGCTGCCAACGGATAAAGCAGGGCACCTGGACCGACAAAAATATTACTCAGGATAATACACAGGATTACCGTACCTGCTGGCAGCAGATAACTAAAAGAGTTCTGCTTCTTTCGGCGATTTTTAAATAAATACTTGAGATCTTTGGTTCTAGGAAAGGCTAAAAAAAGCGGCAGGACAATAATGTAATTTACCATTTCGCCTGTCCACCACAGCCCAAAATCAATCCATAAATTTTCCTTGGTCATAAAGGAATGAGGAAGATTGGGTAAGGTCGCAACGGCAAACACTGCACTGGCCAGGCATCCTGCGAATGCACAGATGCCGAACATATGCACGAAAGTGAAGCCAGTATTGTAGTACTTATAATTGATCTGGAAATATCGGATAAAAAATAGCGATACAATCGTACTGATCAGGTTAGCAAGCGTTAGAAACAGACTCTGTAAAAGATTATTACCTGTCGCCAGATCAGCAAACATGAACGCACAGAAAGCACCTAGCCACCCGCCCATATTGTTTAAACGGGGGAAGCGTAAGAACATGGCCAGCAAGGCAGCATTGGCAGGCCAGAGTATGGCTAAATAATCCTGTGTTCTGGTCATAATGCCAATCAAACAAGTCACTAAAATAATGAAAAGAATGACCAAGTAGGCATATGTTTCAGGATTCAAGTTCTGGTCTGTGATTCGAGGTATTCGCAAATCTAAGTCCTGTATCTAATTTTTATTTGTGAAATATCACTTTGTTTGGGAAATTCTTTTTTACCCAAAAGTACAACTTTATTCTTGGAATAATCTGTTTTTACTTACGTTATCAATATACGTTTGTATACGAAATATATACAAAAAAATTAAAAAAGGAAATCCATGTTTTTAAACTATAATGATAAAAATTTGTTTTATTTCGGTATTTAAACTGATGCAGAGCAGAATATGATCCCGAAAAATATGATAAGTTAAAATTAATTATTAGGATTGAAACGAAGCCTGTGAATATGAAAAAAACCTGTCTTAGCCTTGTCTTGCTCATGAGCTCATCTTGGCTAATGGCAACAGAAAACAATAATCAAACTGCAAATAGTATTGCGAAACCTATCGAAGTTCCGAATACCTTTACCATTAATACCCGTCCTGAAATTGTTGGGCTATGGGGAATGGAAATTCCAGATAATAAAAAATGTGTTGAATACTATAATTTTAAAGGTAATAACAATGTAGTCATTAAAAGCGGTTCAGAATGGACCACAGGGTTGTATGACTATCAGCCTTCACAAGATCCGGCTGCACAGATTCCAGCGCTGATTATGCAGGTGAAATACGACAATAATGAAAAAGACTGTTCCGGTAATCAGGTGGATCAGTCAGGCGAGATTTCGCAGTATTTTGTGAAGTGGCAGAACTCAAATACCATTAATTTCTGTGCCAATGAAAAAGCAGAGCAATGTTTTGCTGTACTTCGACGCATTTTGCCTTGATTGAAGGCTAGATATAAAAAACCGCTGAATTCAGCGGTTTTTTATTAGGTCAAGTTTTGGATCAAGCTTTTTCTTTGTCTTCAGCACCTTCAAGCTGCTTTAACAAATGTTTTTCCAGATAGTGAATATCCATTGCCTGTTCACAGAAATTTTCATCCTGAAGAATCAAATCTTTGTGTAATGGGATATTGGTCTTCACACCTGTCAGAATCATTTCATCCAAGGCCTGCTTCATGCGTGCTATTGCAGTTTTACGGTCTTTACCATGGGCAATTAGCTTGGCAATCATAGAATCATAATACGGCGGGATGCTGTAACCTGGATAGATATGAGAGTCTAAACGGATACCTGCACCACCTGGTGCATAGAAAGTCTCGATTTTGCCAGGAGATGGCATGAAGTTCGATGGATCTTCTGCGTTGATACGGCATTCGATCGCATGACCTTGAACCCGTACATCTTCTTGCTGGATATCCAGACCTAAACCAGCCGCAATACGTAACTGCTGTTCAATGATGTCGATACCGGTGACCATTTCAGTCACAGGGTGTTCAACCTGAACACGGGTATTCATTTCAATAAAGAAGAATTCACCTTCTTCAAACAGGAACTCGAATGTACCGGCACCGCGATATTGCATCAATTTACAAGCATTGACACAGGCTTCAAGAATGTCAGCACGAGCCTGTTCTGGCAGGTTAGGCGCTGGCGCTTCTTCAAGTACTTTCTGGTGACGACGCTGTAAAGAACAGTCACGGTCATACAGGTGGATCGCATGACCATTACCGTCGCCTAGAACCTGTACTTCGACGTGACGCGGTTTTTGCAGGAAACGTTCCATATAAACCGTGTCATCGCCAAACCACATTTCAGCATCACGCTGCGCAGCTTGTACTGATTCAAGCAGGGTATCCACACGTTCTACGATACGCATACCACGACCACCACCACCGGAAGCCGCTTTCACGATGAGCGGGAAACCAATTTCTTTGGCTTCAGCAAGCGCATTGTGAATCGTCACGGCATGATCACAGCCAGGTACAGTTGGTACACCCGCTTTTTTCATGGCAATAATCGCAGAAACCTTGTTCCCCATCAGGCGAATATGTTCTGGACGTGGACCAATGAAGATAAAACCAGAGCTTTCTACGATTTCAGCAAATTCAGCATTTTCAGACAGGAAGCCATAACCAGGGTGGATGGCATCTGCGCTGGTGATTTCAGCAGCTGTAATCAGGGCTGGAATATTCAGGTAACTGTCGCTACTTGCGCCAGGACCAATACACACGGCTTCGTCACAGAAGCGTAAGTGCATCAGGTCTTTGTCAGCGTCTGAATAGACACCGACTGTTTTAATTCCTAAAGTTTTGCAAGCTCGGGCGATGCGCAAGGCGATCTCACCTCGGTTTGCAATTAAAACTTTTTGCAACATTATGAATCCCCGAAGTGATTAGGCGCGGTAACGGAAAAGTGGCTGACCAAACTGAATCACTTCACCATTTTTCACCAGAATTTCTTCAATCACGCCGCTTTGAGTTGCTTCAATCGGGTTCATGATTTTCATTGCTTCAATGATACCCAGTGTTTCGCCAGCAGAAACAGTTTGGCCAATTTTTACAAAAGGTGCTTCGCCTGGGCTTGGAGCCGCATAGAACACGCCAACCATTGGAGATTTTTCAACTGCACCACGAGGAGATTTAGCTGCAGGGACGTCAGCTGCAGGTGCAGGCATTGCAGGAACAGCTGCTGCAACTACTGGATTACGACGAGTCAGAGCAATCGACTGATCACCTTCCTTAACTTCAATCGCCTGTAAGTCAGATTCAATCATCAAATCGATGAGCTTCTTGATTTTACGGATATCCATGAGACAGTATTCCTAATTAAGATTGTTTAGAAGATTGTATTTTTTCAATGACATAGTCGAGTGCGGCAGCATAGCCTTTTGCACCTAGACCACAGATCACGCCAATAGCTTTATCGGATAGATATGAATGATGTCGGAATGCCTCACGTGCATGGACGTTAGACAGGTGGACTTCAATAAACGGGATTGCCACGCCAAGAAGTGCATCACGAACTGCAACTGAGGTATGCGTCAAGGCAGCAGGATTAATAATGATATATTGCACGCCGTCTTGTTGGGCTTGATGAATTCGGTCAACAATTGCGCCTTCCCAGTTGCTCTGGAAAGTGTCAAGTTGTAAAGTAGCTTTTTCAGCCTGAGCAGTGAGCTGTTGATTAATATCTTCTAGAGTTAAATAACCATAAACTTCGGGTTCGCGCTTTCCTAGCAAATTTAAATTCGGTCCATGAATAACCAAAATGGTCGAAGTCATCTATGGTGCTCCAGTTAAAAAGTTTCAGGATAGGTTTGCAAGATGTCTACAAACTTCGCCTATTATGGCATGAATTCCTACATTATTTTTATAATTTCTTTGAATTGACATAGAAAAGCATGTACCACGCAGTGGCCATATAATGAAAACTTTGCAAGCATTTAGCAATGTTCAAAACTACCAAATCTTCGTCTTTTACATCATTTTTATATTTTAGATGAATTGGCTGAATTGTTACATTTATGCTGTGTAAGTTAGACCTCAATGTTTATTCATAACTCTTTTAAATTGAGTGTTTATTCGGCAATGGCTTGTCAAAAATAAAAATTATTACTCGAAGTCTCTGCTCATATCAAAAATTGTGGTGATCGGTAAAAGACCGGATTTTCATTAGATTTTTGAATGAATCAGAATTTTATTCTATTCATTATTCTGTAAACTAAAATATCAAACTTGGAATAAAAATCAAAAAGTTATTTGATAAATGGTATGAACTGAAGTTTAGTATTAAATGGGTTTTATGTCGCTAGTAAAGCAAGTCACACATTATTTTTCTGCAAAAAGAGATAGGCTCATTGCTACTGAACATTGGCTAAATGATACTGGCCGTAAAAGTAAAATTAAAAACTTATGATTCTTCATTAATCTTTTACTGGCCTCATCTAATATTGACGAATGTGCTCAATTTTCTAAAGCTTACCTTTATTTGTAATTCTTTATGTTCGCTCAATAACATTGGCAAAATGGCACTTCATGTATAGGCGTTGTTATTCATCTGAATGTTGCCTATGTTTTTAAATGATGAATTTTTAAGCTTAAGAACAAGATGGTATGCGGAATTACAATGATAAATGGGATAGTTAAGTTCAGTTAAAGTGCAATATGAATAGATATTCTGGATTAAAAGCTAATGGTATCTGATTGTATTTTGAACACATATTGATTATATAAGCTATTCAGAATCACAGAATAAAACCCAAGCAGACTTGATAAGCTATAATGAAGATCCCGTCAAAATACTATCGAAGCTGTTATGACACCTGCATGCAAATTATTAAAATCTCAAAAAATTGAATATAGCATTCACGAATATGAACATGATGCCAATGCCAAAAGCTTTGGTTTGGAAGCAGCAGAAAAGTTAGGGCTGGCAGTAGAAGAAGTATTTAAAACCTTATTGGTCACAGATGAGAAGCAGTATTTTGTGGCAGTTCTTCCAGTCAACCATCAGTTAAACCTGAAAAAAGTAGCATTAGCCTTTGGTTGTAAAAAGCTACAAATGGCTGATCCCAAACAGGCAGAACGTCTAACCGGTTATCTTGTCGGTGGGATTAGTCCGGTTGGGCAGAAAAAACGCCTGAAAACTGTCATTGATGCATCTGCAGAACAGCTGAATAAAATCTATGTCAGTGGGGGTAAACGCGGTCTGGATATTGGTTTAAAACCTGCGGACCTAGCTAAGGTTCTAGATGCTCAATTCGTTGATGTATTGGATGTCTAAAGTTCAAAGCATTTTTCAATAAAACTATCTTACTGAGAAGCGTTCATATCAATGGACGCTTCAACTTTTCTGGATTCTTATCTTTCTATTCTGTCGGAAAATTCAGCATGGTTTTTTCTTCATTGTATAGTGGATGATTGAGATCCACGGCCTGACTGTGGATTGAACAAAGATAAAAACAATAAAATAGAAAATATGGAGAATACCGCATGGAAATCCAGAAAAAACGATTATCACGGTTCTGTATGAGCTTGTCCGCGATGGCCATGCTCTCAGTCTTTTCAACTGCACAGGCAGATTCGTCTACCTTGCCTCAACCGCCCAATTCCCAGCAAGTTTTCTTTGTGGGTAATAACTGGGATGGAACAGTTACAGTGATTCGATCTTCAGGTGACTTTGGCAAGGTTGGTGTGATCAACATGATTCCTGATCGTAAGGAGCGTCTGAAAGAGATTCACCTCAATCCCATTAAACTGATTGCCTATACCTATATTCAAGCTACTGCGGGTGAAGGTAATGATCAGCTGGTCGACGATATGTATTCCACGCCAGATGGACAGTCAGTGGTCGCATCCCGTCCAAGTTTTGCCGATGTGGTCTCTATCAACATCAAGACAGGCAAAATTAACTGGCGTACTCCAGTTGAAAGCTTCCGCGCGGATCATATGGCAGTTTCACCAGATGGCCAGCGTGTCGCGGTTTCCGCATCTTCCGGAAATGTGGTGCATGTACTGGATATTCATACTGGTAAGGAACTTGGTCGATTTGCGACGGGTGATAAACCGCATGAAAATATCTACTTTGATAATGGCAGAAAAATTCTGAACTCGGCCATTGGTAATGTAGAAACCTCTCTTGATGCGCAGTGGCAGGATTTCACCAAGGGTAAACGCTATATCACCATTGCAGATGCCAATACCCATCAGGTGCTTAAGAAAATTGACTTTAGACCGGCATTGGATGCGTTTGGTCGAAAAGATTTATCTAATTCAGTGCGGCCGATGGTCTTTAGCAAGGATGAAAGTAAACTCTATGCTCAGGTATCATTTTTTAATGGTTTGATTGAGTATGACTTAAACCAGAATAAAGTGACCCGTATTGGTCAGTTGCCAGGTAGCGATAGCATTCCTAAAGACCGGACTAAATGGGTGAATGATTCCCGCCATCATGGCCTGTCGATCAGTGCAGACGGTGAGAAGCTCTGTGTTGCGGGCACGATGGATAATTACGCCACTATTGTTGATCGTCAGAGTCTGACTGCCGGAAAATTGATTCCTGCAGGTAAACCATACTGGGCTACCCGAAGTCCGGATGGCCGTAGCTGTATCATTTCAGAAAGTGAAACGGATGTGGTGACCGTAATTGATTTCGCGACAGGCAATAAAGTGACCAGTGTACCTGTAGGCAATCATCCACAGCGTGTCCGGATCGGTTATGCTCCAGCAGACTGGTCTACGCCGTAGCAAATAATGGCTTAAAAAGAGCAATGTGTTATGAAGGTTGCTCTAAGCATTGTAGGTGGCATATATGAGGAACAAAACACTTAATTTATATCTGCTGGCGGGAATGTTATTAACCGGTATTCTGGTTGGGATTGCTTATCAGGTTCATAAGGATATCTATAAGGCAGAGTTCAATATACTGAAACCTGATGATCAGATGACTTTTCCAGCAAAGTCACTGATTACTTCCAGTTTAATTTCTAAACCACCTGTACCGGCAAGAACGGCTGGACACCCGGAAGTGGATTCTGAACAGCAGGTCTTATTACAACAGAGAGAGCAGCTTTATCTGGATTTTACCCAAATGATGAATGGTTTAAGTCAAGGCGAGAAGCCAGATGAACGCCAGCTGGATCGTTTGCTGGTACAGCAGCAGAATCTGGTAAATGCTCAGGTCGTTGCTCCGGAAGAAGCGAGAGCTCAAATAGAATTTTTGCAGAAAGTTCTGCCTGAAATCTCTCCACAGCTGGATCAAGCCTTAAATGCTTTAGATGAGAATGGTTTTTAACCTTCCTTAGTTAAAAGTTTTATTTAGCCGTGAATACAGATCATAGATAAGCTTAATAAGAAAAAGCCCGTTAAAACGGGCTTTTTCTTCATTCATATTTTAGATTAAAACTTATAAGCAGTTCGCCGGTTTCGGGATACCAGCCAGTCGGCTTAAATGGCGTGCCACCAGACCTGTATTAAACTTTTCCTGTAATAAGGCATTGTTAATTTCCGGGTTGACTGTCTTCATCAAAAACTTAATCAACGGACGGGTTGCAGGAGAATGCCCAAACTGCTGATAAAATTGACGGACTGCCTGTAGCACTTCAAAATGCCAAGGAGTAAGTTGAAGTTCTAGTGTATCTGCCAGTACTTGGGCAACGTCTTCATTCCAGATGGTGTAATCGACTAAATGACCATCTTGGTCCAGTTCTAGATTCATATGTGACTCATGGATTATTTCATTGAGATGCAACGACTAAATTTCAGACATAGATCTGCAAATTCGGAGTAGTCGAGTAAAGCAACATTTTCCGATAAAGGTGAGGTCAGAATTTCTGCATCATTTCTTAGGATATAAACTTGCGGCAGTTGCTGTACGAAAGCATGGTCCAGATACAGCACAGATTCTCCCATCAGGACCACCTGATCATCTGAAGCATGGAGCTGTGCTAATTGATCAAGGACTGACGCCGTCGCTGCATAATCTGGCTGGATCAGGTAAAGGGTTTGATCTGACATTTATTTATCCTTTGTCCTTACCAATACAATACGTGATCAAATTTTTGAACGAATTCTGAATTGAGTTCAATCAACTCAATCTCCTGTTCGCTTTGCTTTACAAAAGGAGAGTCCTGATTTTTCTGCTCAACCAGAATTGGGGTCAGGTCATAAAATTCGAAACTATCCACCAGATTTGAAGCCAGTTTAAAGGCATGTTTAAGCTGGTCAAACTGGAGCTCAGAACGTAAAAGACTCAAGGCCGCGCCTTGGAGTAATACTTTAACTTCAGCGCCGAAGGTCGCCAGTACCATCGTGGCAGACAGGCTTTCATGCACCTGTAAGCTGTTTAGGTTGGCTTGGGTTAATATAACAAGTACAGATTTCACACAAGATTCCTTTTAAAAGCAACACATCCTGAAAAATGAAGCATCTAGAATTGAATTAGACGTTGTGAGGACTGAACAGCATCAGCAAGCTCGCCTAGACCGACCAATTCAAAACCATCAGCAAGATTATGTTGCTGAATATTGTGACGTTGAGCATTTTCCTGATCTGTAATCCCACGCGCTAAGGCTGCACTGACACAAACGGGTAAGCGGATCTTCAGATCCTGCCAGGAACGTGTGAGATGACGCTGGTCGTCGGGCACCCATTGCAATGCATTTGCGACCGACACGCCATCTTGATAGAAAAATACACGGAAAGCTTCCTGTTTATGTTGTAAAGCTTGGGCGAGTCCAAGCGCATGCCAGGCATAAATAGAAGTCGGTGCGGAGGTAACAAGAATTAAGGTGCTCATCGAAATTCACTACAGGCTTGATCAACGCGGGATGATGATCTTGGCTACAAAGATAGTAGGTAGTATACAATGATTTTAGTGACGGGTGGTTTAGGCTTTTTAGGCTCACATATTGCTTTAAGTCTGATGGCACAAGGACTAGAGGTCATTGTGGTCGATAATCTGGCCAATGCCAGTCTCCAGACCTTAGAACGCCTTGAATTTATTTCCGGCCGCTATGTGCCTTTTGTCAAAATTGATATCCGTAACACTCCAGCACTAAATAAAGTTTTTGAACAGAATTCGGTACAGGCTGTCATTCATACTGCAAGCTTTAAATCATTAGAAGAATCAGTTTTAAAACCACTTGAATACTATAATAATAATGTCAGCTGTATCATGAGTCTGATGCGTGCCATGCAGCGTACCGGAGTGCGAAATCTGGTACATTTATCTTCATTGGCTGTATATGGCCATTCCGGAACGGATTTAAAAGAAGATCAGGCTTTCAATTACACTTATCCAAACCCTTATATTAAATCACAGCAGATGGTGGAAGAAATCATTCGGGATACTGCCAAGACGGATAATGAATGGCGTATTGCGATGTTACGTCTTTCTAATGTCGCGGGTGCTTTTGAAAATGGCATTTTAGGTGAATGGGTACCACCTCTACCAAAGAATATTGTGCCTCTGGCCATGCAGGTGGGTGCGAAGCAGCGTGAATATCTGGAATTGCGCCGTCAGGCCAAGACCGAAGACTATACGGTAGAACGCAGCTTTTTGCATGTGATGGATGTCTGTGATGCGGTATTCAAATCACTACATTGGCTTTCTCAACAGCAACAATGGACTTGCGAAGCCTTTAATATTGCTGGAGAGCTGATCTCAATGCAGACTTTGCTGGATCAGGTTGCAGAAGTCACCCAATCTGCTGTTCCTACAGTAGATGCTTTGCCATATCTACATGCCGAAATGGATCAACTGGGTGCTAATACAGATAAGGCCCAACAGTTGTTACATTGGCAGCCACGCTATACCTTAAGGAAAATGTTAGAGGATGAATGGCTGTTCTATCAGAATACATTAAGAGGGCAGTGATTTAAAATCCTATAAGCTAATTATTGATAATAATTATCATTTGCAAAATTAATCAAACTCATTAAGATGAATGAATAGGGTACAGCATTGAAGCTGCTGTCTAAATGAGTAAAACATGGAATAACAATTGAGGTTGAGCATGCAAACACGTATTGAACATGATACGATGGGAAAAGTCGCTGTACCGAGTGAAGCACTTTGGGGCGCACAAACTCAGCGTAGTCTACAGAACTTCAAGATTGGCAATGAGCATTTGCCGCGCGCCATGATTCGTGCCATGGGCTTGGTCAAGAAAGCAGCTGCGATCACCAATGCCGAGTTAAACCAGATTCCTCATGAGTTATCGACCTATATCATCGGTGCTGCGGATGAAGTGATTAGCGGTCAATGGGATAGCCAGTTCCCGCTAGTTGTATGGCAAACCGGTTCGGGCACGCAAAGTAACATGAACTGCAATGAGGTTATTGCCAATATTGCTAACCAGAAACTGGGCAATCCTTTAGGCGCACAAAAGCCTGTGCATCCAAATGATCATGTCAACCGCGCTCAATCGACCAATGACTCTTTTCCGACCGCGATTCATGTGGCAGCTAGCTTACAGATCAATGAACTGTTAATACCGGCAGTGACACGTTTACGTGATACCTTGCATACTAAATCTCAGGAATTTGCTGAGATTGTAAAAATTGGTCGTACCCATCTTCAGGATGCCACACCTTTAACTTTAGGTCAGGAATTCAGTGGATATGTCTCTCAACTGGATCATGCCTTGATTCGTCTGTATCAGGCTTTGCAAGGGTTATATGAATTGCCACTGGGTGGAACCGCCGTCGGTACAGGCTTGAATGCCCATCCAAACTATGCTGTTAAGGCCGCGGATACTCTAGCGGAATTAACAGGTTTGCCTTTTGTCACTGCTCCTAACAAGTTTGAAGCTTTGGCCGGCCGTGATGCAGCAGTATTTGCTTCAGGTGCTTTAAAGACTTTAGCGGTTAGCCTGAATAAAATTGCCAATGATATTCGCTGGCTGGCGAGCGGACCACGTTGTGGTTTTGGTGAATTACGTATTCCTGAAAATGAACCGGGTTCAAGTATTATGCCGGGTAAGGTGAATCCAACCCAAAGTGAAGCCATGACCATGGTTGTTGCTCAAGTTCTAGGAAATGACACGACGATTAATGTGGCCGGTGCATCAGGGAATTTTGAGCTAAATGTCTTTATGCCAGTGATTGCTTATAACCTGTTGCAGTCTATCCAACTGCTTGGCGATGCATGTAACAGCTTTAACGATAACTGTGCAGTCGGAATCGAACCTAACCGTGACAAGATTGAGCACTTCCTGCATGATTCATTAATGCTGGTCACTGCATTAAATCCAGTGATTGGTTATGAGAATGCAGCTAAAGTGGCCAAGACTGCCTATAAAGAAGGTAAAACCTTAAAACAGGTCGCAGTAGAACTTGGATTGGTGACTGCAGAACAGTTTGATCAGGTGGTTCGCCCTGAAAATATGGTGGCTCCAAACGTAAAATAAGTCTTCTAACTATGGTTAAATAATAAAGCCCTCTAAATGAGGGCTTTATAATATCTAAGGATTATTCATACAAATTTTAATAAAATCAATTGCACATGTTTTTTCTGGAAAATTCTCATTCAATTAAGTTTGCTTATTAAATGCTATGAACCATCTATCGTTCAGGTTTTGACAGATATGCAATGAAGGATTACTAATAGAAATTCCCTGATAACTAGAAAAATGAGGTAAGGGTGATGACTGACTTTGATGATGATTTTGATTTGGACGAACCCTATCCAGATGAGGATTTATATCCAGATTATACAAAAAAGAAGTGTAGCAGCTGTAGCGGTACCGGCTATAACGTTGTGGAAGCTAAACAGTGTATCGAATGTATGGGAACCGGCAAAACTGGTGAGATAGATTAACTCAAAATTATAAATATTTATTAAGCCTGCTCTATGAGTGGGCTTTTTTATTCTCCTCATCAGAAGTTCTTAATTTTATAGATTCATGAGCAAATAAAAGAAAGAATCTAAAATTACGGGTGAAATCGTATTAGAAGGATGGTTAGAGATAACTATTGAAGTTTTTTTAGTGCTAAAGCCTATCCTCATGGCTTCTCATACCGAATTAACATTGAATAAGCGTATATAGCTGCTAAAATGCAGTTCGTTTTTACTGCTGTTTTGTCGTTTATTCCGCATGAGTTTCTATAGCTTATGAATAAACATCCATAAAATAGCAGGTTGTTTAAGGAAAATTTAATGCTTGATATTTATTTAACAGATGTTCAAAAAAAGGTTCAATTCAAGGATTATCCAGGTGAGCATCCTGTTAAATTTATTCTGAATTTTAAAAAGATTTTTCCAAGCGTAATGGAACTTCTTTTACCTGTTCTCCCAGAAAATGAAAATCTTGATGAAATGACCTGGGAATCAACCACTCAGGACTTTGAGACATTTCAGATGTTATTAACAGGGTGGGGCATTATTGAATTGCGTTTAAATGCGATCACCCAGTATAAAGATAAGACATTTGCAGATCAGTTGGTGAAAGAAGCACAGCAAAAACGCAGAGAATATCAGAAGAAACATCTTAAGCTTTCTAGTGTGGATCTGGATTATCTATTTATGCATGATGTGCATGGCTTGATTGATGCTGAACTGGTAGAACTCGGTGAAAAATTCTATTTACCAACCTTACGTGATCTTTGGAAAAATAAAGTCTCTGCTCAAGTGCTTAATGCCAAATTCTAAGTAAATTCAAGCTGATTCATTCAATTTCATCCTCCAAATTGGGGGATGATTTTTTTATAGCGATTTCTAAGAATTGACATTTCCCTCATAATAAATAGCCTAAGCAATTTTCTATATTTATCATCAAAACAGATTTCTGCTACATCATTGAACATGGTGATTTATTTTAAAACAGAAATTGGCTCAGAAAAGGGCATTTATTTTTTATCGTTTGATAAAAAATAAATTAAAAAAATATTCTTTATCAAAAGAATATATAAAGATATTACTTTAATAATATAGCTATTCCAGTCATATTTTTTTAAGCTATCAGTACTTGTGAGTAAATGAATCACAGAATTCTTATTCATTAGAATTCCTTCATAAAAATAAGTGAAGGTTCCAGTTTTCCCGAAGATATATCCAAGGATTTAACCGAATGTCGAATCAGTTTTTAGATTTAATTACAAAACGCCGTACTATTTATGCCATTGGTAAAAATGTAGAGCAGTCTCCTGAATATTTAACTGATTTGATTCAAAATGCGATCAAGCAAAGTCCGTCATCTTTTAACTCACAATCATCTCGCGCCGTTATTTTATTCAATGGCGAACATGAAAAATTCTGGGGTTTTGTCGCTGATAAATTAAAAAGCTATGCCAAAGATGAAGAAAGTGCTGCAAAAACGACTGCAAAAATGGCAACCTTTGCTGCAGGTACGGGTACAGTTTTATTCTTTGAAGATCAAAATGTAGTAAAAGGCTTGCAAGAGCAATTCCCATCTTATGCCGAGAATTTCCCAATCTGGGCAGAACATTCAACTGCTATTGCTCAGTTCTCTACCTGGACAGCATTGCATACTGAAGGCCTTGGTGCATCTTTACAACACTATAATCCGATAGTAGATGAGCAGGTTCATGCAGAATGGGATATTCCAGAAAACTGGAAACTTCGTGCTCAACTGGTATTTGGTTCAGTTGAAGGTGAAGCGCGTGCGAAAGATTATCTGGAAGATGATCAACGCTTCAAAGTTTTCCAATAAGCTTAATTTCCGATCTGTCTTTAATCCTTTTTAAGGACAGATCTCCAGGTTGTTTATAAAAATACGCATTAGATTTTTTAAAACTAGGCTAAACTAAAGCGGTATTTAAAGAATTTAATGAGTCAAATCGAATGTCGAAAAACACGCAGAAATTATCACCATTACAGGAACTGATTGCAGAGCAGAAATTACTGTGTGAAGAGGTCGGTTCTGCCTATATAGAAGTCAGTGGGGATGATGTTGTTGCAGTGGCTGTACATACTTTGAAGCAGGATCCAATTGTCGGAATCCGTAGAAAGCCTGAGACAGAAGAAAATATTAGTTGGTATATTTATGGTGGTGAACTGGCTTCAAATGAAGATGCTTTTGAAACCATGACTGTGCGTGAGTTACAGGATATCGCCCCTGAAGTTTTACCTTATCTGGCTTTAGAGCAGGGCTACCGCTTCATGATTGATGCAGATGATTATGAAGATGTCTGGAAAGAAGAAAACTAAAAGAAGACCTTCGAAATGATCAAATCCTCATCTTTAATATGTACTTTCTTTATTTGCATGCAATTGAACAATATGGCTTTTGCCGAAAAGCTTTCACAAGCGGATTATGATCAGTTTATTGCTGCGCAAACAAAAATAGTCAATGAAACCAAACATATTTTAGATGAGCCAGATCAGAATGCAGATGCCCAAAGTCAACGTCAGGCATTCTGCCAGCGTTTAACGGCTTATGAAGAGATTCAAAAAGTCTCTGAAGAAAATCAAGAGCTCAATATGGCGCCCACAATGGCGATGATTGCTAAAAACTTTTTGGATCGACAAGCACAGAGTATGAATAATTCAGGTATGACCACCGCAATATTTTGTAAGAGTAGGGAAGTGTAATTAATCCATAAAAGCAAGAGCATTGTCTTGAGTTTTAATAGCCACCATCATCATTTAAAAATGCATCCTTCTGTTCTGGAATGGAAACTTTGACAGTTGGAATAGAGTAACTCGCTGCTGTTAATCGAGCTATATTGAAATCCTTAGTTCCTACTTGAGGGATAATAGGTATTTGACCTGTTCGAACAATTTCACCATAAACTATCGTGATCAATTCTGCTGGACTTAATCCGGCTTCTGCGATCACACATTCTGCTGATTTAACAACGTCTTGATCCACCAAGAATTCAATGTTTTTTTAACTAAATTGTTCATAAGATAGCCTTAGAATACATTTTATACACTACTTTAAACTATCAGATATGAAGCATATATACAAACTAATGAAATTAAATATTCATATCTTATTTAGGGATGTTGGCCTGAATGAAGGTATATGAATCAAAAGGGTAGGGCCAAAAAATTAGCTCGTTTTTTCGACTCTCAGCTTGCTTATAAAATGCATAAATACTCTGATACGTAGCATAAGGATTTCAGTGCTTTTTAAATTACTCATTAAATAAACTTTATAAAAATCTATTTATATACAAATTTTACCGGGTTTATATCAGCTACTTTTGAAATTTATTAATAAATATTAAATATTTATGTGTTTCTTTTTTACTCAAACGAAGGGCGGTAAAATCATTGCACGCTAAAATAGCCTAAGCAATTTTCTACTTTATATTTATTCTCGCAAAATCCATATCCCATAATTAAAACTTAATACCAAATAAACCTCTAAAACTCGTATATTTCCTAAAAATTTTAAAATATTTTTTTTATTAATGATCTAGTGTGACACTCAATTATGAGCAGATATTGCAATTTAGCCTAAGCAGATTTTACTTTAATCAAAATAGCCTAAGCAGAATTTTAATTTTTGTCATTGGCAATTGATTAACTTCCAATATAACTCCACTATTAACACTTAACATAAGAAATCACGGAATTCTCAAATGATCCTGAATTATCAAACACAAACCTATGAAACATCAACTTTAGCACCAATAGTATTTATTCATGGTTTATTTGGTAGTTTAAGTAATTTAGGTATGCTAGCTAGGCATTTTTCAGAGCAGACAACTACCATTCAAATTGATGTCAGAAATCATGGTTTATCTGGCCATTCTGATGAAGTAAATTATCAAATCATGGCCGAAGATATTTTAGAAACTTTAGCCAGTTTAAATATTAAAAAATTTATTGCAGTCGGGCATTCGATGGGCGGAAAAATTGTCATGAAGCTGGCAGACCTAGCGCCTGATCAGATTGAAAAACTGGTTGTACTAGATATCACACCAATTCAATATCAAGAAAATCATCATTCTGAAATATTTAAAGCCTTGTTTGCAGTCCAGCAGGCGCAAGTTGCTTCACGGAATGAAGCAGCAAAAATTATGCGTGAATATATTCAAGAGGAAATGGTCATCCAGTTTCTTTTAAAATCATTCAATAAAGGGCAGTGGTTGTTTAATGTGCAAGCACTGTTTGATTATTATGAAGATATTACTGCTTGGGAGAAAATAGAAAAAAATGAACTTCCAGCATTATTCTTAAGAGGTGGAAATTCATCGTATATCTCTACACCTGAACATTTTGAAGCCATCAATCAGCAGTTTGCTCATGCACAGGTTGAAGTGATTGAAAATGCAGGGCACTGGCTACATGGTGAAAAGACGGCGGAAGTTTTGCAGCATATGCAAAATTTTATTGATGAAAAATAAATTATATTGATGAGCAGATTTACCTTCTGCTCATTTTATTTATGCATCCTTAGTAAGCATTCTTAATATTTTGATTTAAAAGCCTGCACTTTTTTGAGGTTTTTATAAGCTAATTAATTGATTTTCAGCTCCAGAATTTATTTTCTATTTTAGGGCAACATGTATTTATTGGTGCAAAATTTAATCTATATTTTTATTCAAAATAGATAATCATAATGAAATTCAGTGATTTAAAATTATAAATTAAAAGTGGCACAGTATTTGAATAGCTTCTCTCAAATTTTTTAAAAATGCCTGACTAGGGTTGGAGAGAAGTACATGAAAGTCAAACAAAAAAAGTTTTCTAAAAATTTAATTGTTGCTGCGATGTTGGGGACACTAACTTTAACAGGTTGTTCGAAGTCGCCCGAAGATAAAACGGCCGCTACCTCTGAGCCGAAAGCAGCTGCAACTAGTGGGGAAACGATTAAAGTTGGTATTTTGCATTCTTTATCTGGCACGATGGCCATTTCTGAAACTTCATTAAAAGACACAGCATTGATGGCGATTAATGAAATCAATGCCAATGGGGGTGTCTTAGGTAAAAAGCTTGAACCAGTTATCGTTGATCCAGCATCTGACTGGCCACTATTTGCTGAAAAAGCACGTCAGCTCATCACTCAGGATAAAGTTGCGGTTATCTTTGGTTGCTGGACTTCAGTATCACGTAAATCAGTATTGCCAGTGGTTGAAGAGTTAAACGGCTTATTGTTCTATCCAGTCCAATACGAAGGTCAGGAACAGTCTAAAAATATTTTCTATACCGGTGCTGCGCCTAACCAGCAAGCGATTCCTGCTGTTGAATATCTGATGAGTGAAGAAGGCGGTAAAGCAGAACGCTTTGTATTACTAGGTACAGACTATGTTTATCCGCGTACTACCAACAAAATTCTTCGTGCTTTCCTGAAATCTAAAGGCGTTGCTGATGCTGACATCATGGAAGAGTACACACCATTTGGTCATAGTAATTATCAAACCATTGTCGGTAACGTGAAAAAATTTGCTGCAGGTAAAAAGACTGCGGTGATCTCAACCATTAACGGCGATTCAAACGTACCGTTCTATCGTGAATTGGGTAACCAGGGCATTAAAGCTTCTGATATTCCGGTTATGGCATTCTCTGTAGGTGAAGAAGAGCTTCGCGGTATTGATACCAAGCCTTTGGTCGGTCATTTAGCGGCATGGAACTACTTCATGTCCGTGAAAAATCCGAAAAATACCGAATTCAGCGGTAAGATGAAACAGTATGCAGTGGAATACAAACTGCCTAATGCAGATAAGTTCGTAACCAATGACCCGATGGAAGCGACTTATGTCGGTATCAATATGTGGAAACAGGCGGTAGAAAAAGCCGGTTCTACTGAGGTAGATAAAGTTCGTGAAGCAATGGCAAGTCAGACCTTTGATGCACCATCTGGTTATCAGTTACAAATGGATGCTAACAACCATCATTTACATAAACCGGTGATGATTGGTCAGATTCGTGGCGATGGTCAGTTTGATGTGGTTTATAAGACACCGAAAACCATTGCTGCTGAGCCATGGAGCCCATACATTCCTAAATAATTTTCTCCGAAGCCTGCTGCTTCGGCAGTAGGCCTTTCTTGTTTTTCATTTCCCGGACGGGACAGCGTTAAATATATAAATAGGGAGGGCACTCATGTCCACTCGCCTAAATCTCGCGGCCATTTTTTTAATTTTGAGTCAGTGTTTGTGTCTCAATATGGTGCATGCGGAAACTCAATCTAGCGAAACAACCGTATCGCAATCATCTCAACAGTCACTTGATGCTATTCAGCAGTTTGTTCGTGGGGACTTTGCCACTCGTCGTGCTTTATTAAACCAGTGGCCTGCCAGTGTTGAACAACTTGATCAGCTGGCAGAGTTTGTTGAAAAAGATCAGCTTTATACTGACAGTTCAGGCAATACTTATATTCTGGAAGCTGAAGACAAACTGGTTAGCTATCCTGACGGAAAAACCGTGGAAACCTGGCCATCTGATTTATCGCAAATTACGCTGGTAAATACCTTAAATAAAGCACTGACCTTTGGTTTAGCAAAAAAGAAATTAAATTCAGAAGAAGCCTCTCAGCGACTTGAGGCGATTGATATTCTGGAAAATAACTTGTCCGAACTTGATGCTAAAGCCATCAATCAGATGTATTTAAATGAAAAAAACAATACGGTTAAATCACGTTTTGCCCAGTTAAAAGCACGTCTGGATTATCAATCTGAAAATGTCCTGACCAAAATAGAAGCGGCAAAAGTTTTAAAAGATTCCAACAGACCAGACGTTCTTGCACTGGTTCAAAATGAACTGGCTCAGCCAAATCTGCATCCTGATTTAAAAGCAGCGCTGGTCGATGCCAGAAGTAGTATCAAAACCCGAATTCAGGCCAGTGAATGGGCTGGACATGTATTTTCCGGTTTAAGTACTGCCAGTATTTTATTGCTTGCGGCTTTAGGATTAGCCATTACATATGGCTTGCTTGGTGTCATTAATATGGCGCATGGCGAGCTGATCATGATCGGGGCGTATACCACTTATGTAGTGCAAAGTTTCTTTAAATCGCATTTTAGTGGTTTGATAGATTGGTATCTGATCGCAGCGATTCCTGCGGCATTTATTGTCAGTGCAGCGATTGGCATGCTGATCGAACGTACCGTGATTCGTCCTTTATATGGCCGTCAACTGGAAACCTTATTGGCAACCTTTGGGGTGAGCCTGATCCTGATGCAAGTGGTGCGGATGATCTTTGGGGCACAAAATGTCGAAGTTTCTAACATTTCATGGCTTTCAGGCGGGATCTCGATTACTCCAAGCCTGATGCTGCCTTATAACCGTATTGCAATTATTGTCTTTACTGTAGCTGTCTTGCTGCTACTTGTTTATCTACTGAATAAAACCCGTTTTGGTTTATTTGTCCGTGCCGTAACGCAAAACCGTCAAATGGCTCGTGCTGTCGGTATCCGATCCAGCCGGATTGACATGATGGCATTTGGTCTGGGTTCAGGTCTTGCCGGTCTTGCCGGCTGTGCCTTGGCTCAAGTGGGTAATGTTGGGCCAGATTTGGGCCAGAACTACATTATCGATGCTTTCCTTGTGGTTGTTGTCGGTGGTGTTGGTCAGGTATGGGGTGCAGTTCTTGCCGCTTTGGGACTGGGTGTCAGTGGTACCGTACTGGAAATTGGTATGGGTGCAGTATTGGCAAAAATTATTCTCTTGGTTCTTGTGATTTTGTTTATTCAGAAACGTCCACAAGGTTTGTTTGCCATTAAAGGACGCTTTGTGGAGTAAGCCTATGAAAATCACATCATTACTTTCAGATAAACCTTATAGCGCACTCGCAATTGCGATCTGTTTTGTTATTTTACTGGCCTTGCCATGGTTACATTTATTGCCAGCGGATTCGAGCCTGCATCTGTCTGCTTATTGGGTCACTTTGATCGGCAAGATCATGTGCCTGGCGTTGGTGGCTTTAGCACTTGATCTGGTCTGGGGCTATGCCGGTATTTTAAGTTTAGGTCATGGCCTGTACTTTGCCTTGGGTGGTTATGCCTTTGGGATGTATCTAATGCGTCAATCAGCAGGTGATGGTTTGCCTGACTTTATGCGTTTTCTGAGCTGGACTGAATTACCCTGGTTTTGGGTGGGGACTAATCATTTCTGGTGGGCCATGATACTTGTGGTCTTGGTACCAGGACTAATTGCCTTTATTTTCGGCTTCTTTGCTTTCCGCTCAAAAATCAAAGGCGTTTACTTCTCGATTATTACTCAGGCGATGACTTTTGCGGCAGCACTTTTATTCTTCCGCAATGAAACAGGCTTTGGCGGGAATAACGGTTTTACCGGTTTCAAAACCATTTTAGGCATGGACATCACATCAGCACCGATGCGTGCCAGCCTATGTTTTATCACGGCTCTGGTGTTATTGCTGTGCTTTGTTGGTCTACGCCATTTAATGAATAAACCTTATGGTCGTGTGCTTGGCGCGATTCGTGATAGTGAAAACCGTCTGCAATATTTAGGTTACCGCACCTTATGGTACAAGCTTTCAGCCTGGGTATTATCTGCTGTGATTGCAGGTATCGCTGGTGCACTGTATGTACCACAAGCCGGGATTATTAATCCGAGCGAAATGAATCCGGTGAACTCGATTGAAATGGCAGTCTGGGTAGCGGCTGGCGGTCGCGGTACCTTGATCGGTCCGATCCTGGGTGCAGGCTTAATTAATGCAGTTAAAACTTACTTTACTGTCGCTTATCCAGAAGCCTGGTTATTAATTCTGGGGGCATTATTTATTGTGGTCACCATCTTCCTGCCTAAAGGCGTGATTGGATTATTTGACCGTTTTAAAAAGGAGCGTAGCGAATGAGTGAAATTTTACAACCTCATGGCGGCCATGCTTCTGAAGGCTATGGCCGACCAAAAGAGCAAGGGCCAGATTTTAGCCATGGGATCGCACTTTATCTGGAAAAAGTCAGTGTCTGGTTTGATGCTTTCCGTGCCTTAAATGATTTATCGCTGTATATCGAAGAAGGTGAATTGCGCTGCATCATTGGGCCAAACGGCGCGGGTAAAACCACGTTGATGGATGTCATTACCGGGAAAACCCGTCCTACTGAAGGTTCTGCATTTTTTGGCCAAACCTATAATCTGGCGAAAATGAGTACTGAAGAAATTGCAGAAGCTGGCATCGGGCGTAAATTCCAGAAACCAACGGTGTTTGAAAATTTCACCGTGATGGAAAATCTGCTCTTGGCTGCACCTAAAGATAAACGTGTTAAAAAAAGCTTTTTCAGCAAGCTCGATCCGGATGCACAAAATGCCTTGGATGAATCCTTACAGCAAATCCGCTTGCAGGAATTTATTCACAAACCTGCAGGGCTTTTATCTCACGGTCAGAAACAATGGTTGGAAATTGGCATGCTGCTGATGCAGCGTCCAAAACTCATTTTACTGGATGAGCCTGTAGCTGGGATGACCGATGCTGAAACTGAACGGACTGCTGAACTTTGTCTGGAGCTGAAAAAAAATCATACGCTGGTGGTGGTCGAACACGATATGAGCTTCATCGATACTATTAGTGAAAAAGTAACGGTGCTGGCACAAGGGGCGATTTTAGCCGAAGGCACATTGGCAGAAGTACAGGCCAATGAAGATGTCATTGAAAAATATCTTGGACGTTAAGGGGCTGACTGATGCTAGATGTTAAAGATGTAAATCAGTTTTATGGCGGTAGTCACATTTTACGTGATGTGTCTTTCAATGCGCCTGTCGGTGAGTGCTCAGTGGTTCTGGGTCGTAACGGCGTTGGTAAAACGACGCTACTTAAATGTTTGATGGGGATATTGCCCATAAAATCAGGTCAGATACTGTTAGATGGCAAGGATATTTCCAAGCTGAGTCCTGAACAGCGGGTTCGGACAGGTTTGGCTTATGTGCCACAAGGACGAGATATTTTTTCGACGTTAACCGTTGAAGAAAATATTCTGATTGGCATGGCGAAATTTAAGGGAGCCAAAACCCGTAAAGTACCCGAACATCTCTATGAGATTTTCCCCGTATTAGAGGAAATGAAGTATCGACGCGGCGGTGACTTATCCGGTGGCCAGCAGCAGCAGCTTGCCATTGCCCGTGCATTGGCTTCTGAACCACGTGTGCTCATTTTGGATGAACCGACTGAGGGGATTCAGCCATCTATCATTAAAGATATTGGTCGGGTAATTCGTAAGCTGGCTGATGGCGGTGAAATGGCAATTGTTCTGGTGGAACAGTTCTATGACTTTGCTGAAGAACTGGCAGATGGTTATACCGTCATGGCACGTGGGCAAGTGATTGCTCAAGGTATTGGAAGTGAAATGCCGGAAAAAGGTATTCGGGATCTGGTAGCAATTTAGTCATACTGCTTTTAAAGCCTCCCTTTTACAAAGGGAGGTTTGGAGGGATTTATAAATATAATTAAATCTCTGTATTCTCACTCCATAAAAAATACATGCCATATTGTCCAGTTCGGAATTCTCCACCTGCAGATTTACCTTCATCTGTTAAAAAATGCTTTCCATTTTCATTGAGTGTTAGATAACCTTTGGCAATCAATTTCTCAAAAGTGTCTGCTGTTTTTAAGCCTAGTTTTGCTGCAAGCTTCGCTGTGGTCAGCTTCGTGAACGCTGTATTTTCTTCTGATTTATTCTCTTCAGTTGGTATGGTCTCTGCTTTTACCTCATCTAAAGTAATACGGACTTCATCACTAATTCGAATAATCCGTTGTGCTTCTTCATAAGCTTCTTTAAATACATCATTATCTTCGTACTTGCGGATTAGAATCCCCATTTCATTGTTATTCACTTGGCTAAATTCATAGAGATTCAAGCTTGAAATGATGCACTCTGATTCATTCAAATAGCATTTTGCATGTAGATTTTTACAAAAACTTAGACGCACATAATCCAGTTTTTGCATCCATTTAATTTCATCAGGATGCAGATCACTTTTACCGTAAACAATACGGATATCAATTTTTAGCCGATCTTTGTCTTCCAATAGCTCTTTAATACGATCATTGAGACGCAAATATGGACTAATTAAAATTAAACGCTCTTTGGCATTTTTAATAAGTTCTTCTAGAAAGAAATTTGTTCCGCTTGTGTTTAAAAATTTTGCCATTTATTTCTCATATTCTTATTTAATCATTGTAGAGATATTAGCTTAAATTTTTGAATCAAGAAAATAATTTAACTTACGTATTAGCTCAACAAAAAAATTTGAGATTTTATCTTTCATTCAATTTTAGAATCTTTAAAAATCCAAGTTGGCACGATAACTGCTTTATTTTGATGCAAATTTTAAATGCTAAAAATATTTGGTTTCAATTTGGAACAAATACAGGATTTATCAGCATCAGTAGGGTAGTTATGAAAATTTATACGCAACGTTTGGAAAACATTGCACCAGAAAGTGATTTTGAGTCTCTTGAACTCACATTCGATACACGACAAAAGAGCCGTTTTCGTGCAACTTTAAAAAATGGTGTCGATATTGGTGCAGATTTACCACGTACTGGAATCTTGCGTAGTGGTTATTTTATAGCAACTGAACAGGGTGACATTCTTCGAGTCGATGCAAAACCTGAAAAATTGATGCAGGTAACTACAAACAATAGCTTTGACTTATTAAAAGCAGCCTATCACCTGGGGAATCGTCATGTTCCTCTCATGTTAACACCTACTGCATTGTACTTTGAACCGGATCATGTACTGGCTGAAATGGTGCAAGGCTTAGGTCTTGAAGTTCAGGAAGTCATGCACCCATTTGAACCTGAAAGTGGTGCTTATGCACAGCATCAACATGATCACCGTTTAAGCCCAATCAAGGCTTTACATCATGTCCATCACTAATGCGTCTCAACTGCTCAGCTTGCTGACTTTATCTTCAACGGCATTGCCGATTGGAGCGTACTGTTATTCACAAGGGGTGGAAAGCGCTATCGAAAAAGGCATGGTGCATGATGAAGCCTCTTGTGTGAGCTATTTCCAAGAAGTATTGGAAATGCTGCTGGTGCGTTTTGAGCTTCCCGTACTCAAGCGTCTGGTGGAGTCTTTTAATAATCCTGAAAAATTTCACTATTGGGCAGAACTGTATCGGGCCAGCCGAGAATCCAAAGAATTACTGGCTGAATCACAGCAGTTGGCATTTTCCTTGAATGCATGGATTAGAGATGTGTTAAAGCAGCCGCCGAGCGTAAAAAAGCAATTAGGGTTTGTGCCGGTGTATGCACATTTATGTGGTGAGCTGGGTTTAGATCTTGCCGATGTATTAACTGCTTATAGCTTTACGGTTTTGGAAAATCAGGTGCTGGCAGCAGTAAAAACCATTCCACTCGGGCAAATGAGCGGGCAGCGGATTATTTGGCAATTACATCAGGAAATTCCTAAAGCTGTACAGGCTGCATTAGCTTTGAACGATTATGAAATCAGCAGCGCATTGCCGCAATATGCCATGTTGAGCATGTCGCATGAAACCCAGTATTCACGCTTATTCCGGTCGTAATCTTCAGACCAGAGCAGCAGTAAAAAGATTGAAAAGCATCATTAAAACTGGTGCCAAGAAATTGTAAAAAAGGAAATCAACATGTCAGAACGTAGTCCATTACGCGTTGGAATTGGTGGTCCGGTTGGATCAGGTAAAACGGCTTTAACCCTGAATTTATGTCTTGCACTGCGTGAAAAATACAATATGGCAGTGGTGACCAATGACATCTACACCAAAGAAGACTCGAACTTTTTAACCCGTCATGAAGCGATGTCGCCAGACCGTATCGTGGGTGTAGAAACAGGTGGTTGCCCACATACTGCGATTCGTGAAGATGCGTCCATTAACCTAGCTGCGATTGATGATTTGTGTGAAAAGTTTGATGGGCTGGAGCTGATCATTATTGAAAGTGGTGGCGATAACCTTGCGGCAACCTTTAGCCCGGAATTATCTGATCTCACTTTATACGTGATCGATGTTGCCGGTGGCGAGAAAATTCCACGTAAAGGTGGTCCTGGAATTACCAAGTCGGATTTGCTGATTATCAATAAAACAGATTTGGCGCCAATGGTCGGTGCCAGCCTGGAGGTGATGGATCAGGACGCGAAGCGGATGCGTGGCGATAAACCATTTTTATTTTCTAATATGAAAACACAAGATGGCTTGAACGAGATTATCAGCTTTATCGAAAAACAAGGTTTATTTAAGTCTTAAGGGGAAATTCATCATGCGTCTATTCAAACAGTTACTGGTCGCAGGTATTGCTGCTTTACCTATGTTGGCAATGGCTCACGCGGGACATGACCATCACAATGGATTCTGGTCTGGCTTTGTCCATCCTTTTACCGGTTTAGATCACCTGATGATGGCAATTGCTTTTGGTGTATTGATGTGGACTACAAATCAGCGCTGGAAAATCACGGGTCTCATCGGTCTGGCAGTAGCGATGGTTGCAGGCTTTGTGCTCGGTAGCAAGGGTCTGCTTTCAACTTCACTGGCTGAGTCAGGCATCATCGCTTCACTGGTCATTTTAGCTGTTGCGCTGTGGACTAAATCGAATAAGGTTTTGCCTGTCGCTGCAATTTTATTGGCCAGCTTCCACGGCGTAGCGCATGGAAGTGAACTGGGTCAAGGTGGACATGTATCGCTATTAATTGTCGGTATGGTTTCAGCAATGGCTTTGATTTATGGTGCAGGCTTGGCTCTAGGTGCATTCGTGAAAAAATATGTGCCTTATGGCAAGCAGATCGTTGGTGGTCTAGCTGCAGTTGTTGCTGTCATTGGCCTGGCTTAATGCCTGGAAAATCATTTTCAGATGATATTGGATTGATTTGTTGATGTACGAACTGGCAGAAAAAAGCACGCAGCAGAACTTATGGTATGCACGTCTGGAAATGGGATTTCAGGCGCAGCAACAGACTGCGCGAACCATTTTGCAACATCGCAAGCATCATGGACCGGTACGCATCCAGAAAATGTTATGGCCAGAAGCCAGTGGGATTTGCCATGCCATTATCGTGCATCCGCCAGCAGGGATTGCCGGTGGGGATCATCTCACTTTTGATATGCAGGTAGATGCCAATGCTCATGCCTTGGTGACCACACCAGGCGCAGGTAAATGGTACAGAACCAATGGCAAGCAGGCTTTTCAGCATATTCACATCCGTTTAAATGACAATGCGATTTTCGAATGGCTACCTCAAGAAACCATGTTATTTGATGGGGCTAATGCCAGTTCCGAAACAATCGTCCATTTAGATGCAGCAGCCAGTTTTATTGGTTGGGATATGCTGGTGATCGGCCGTCAGGCACGAGATGAACAGTTTGCACAGGGGGCTTATCAAAACCGTTTTCAGCTTTGGCGTAAAGACAAATTGCTGGTTGCAGATACCTTGAATTTTAAAGGCAATGACCGCTGGCTCAGTTCGTGTCTAGGCATGAATGGACATGCGGTGATGGGCAGCTTCTGGGCTGTACCGCCTGAAAAATACCGTGCGAGTTTTTATCTGGAACAGCATCTCGATTTGATTCGTGAGCTCATTATGCGGATGGATGTACCGATTACCTTGACTTTGCTTGGCGATGTAATTAGTGCACGTTTTCTGGGAGATGATGTCCGTCAATGCCATGATGGTTTTGCTGCAATTCGCGCTCGATTAAGACGTTACTGGTTCGGTCTGGATGAGGCATTTCCGAGAATTTGGCGGACGTAATCCTTTAATTCCCTCTCCTTATAGGAGAGGGTTAGGGAGAGGTGATTAAACATTTATTAAAACCCTCCCTCTAACTCCCTCCCAAAGGGAGAGAGAACACCAAATATCGAATCTTGCACATATTTTGCTTAGAAATACATATATATCAATGAGGAACCAGTTATGGAACTCAACCCTACAGAAAAAGATAAACTGCTGATTTTTACTGCGGGTCTGGTGGCAGAGCGTCGTAAAGCTCGTGGTTTAAAACTGAATTATCCAGAAGCCATTGCCTATATTTCTGCGGCATTGCTTGAAGGTGCGCGTGATGGCATGACGGTCAGTGAATTAATGCATTACGGTACGACCTTATTGACACGTGATGATGTCATGGAAGGCATTGCGGAAATGATTGCAGAAGTGCAGGTCGAGGCAACCTTTCCAGATGGATCAAAGCTGGTCACTGTCCATCAACCGATCGTATAGGAGCAGCATATGATTCCAGGGGAAATTTTTACACCTGAGAGCGATATTGAAATGAATGTCGGTCGGGAAATCTTGAAAGTGACTGTTGCTAATATTGGTGATCGACCGATTCAGGTCGGATCACACTTTCACTTTGCTGAAGCCAATGATGCCTTGCAATTTGATCGTGAGCTTGCCAAAGGCTTTCGCTTAAATATTGCTGCTGGTACGGCGATTCGTTTTGAGCCAGGGCAAAAACGTGATGTGGAATTGGTTGCACTAGCAGGTAAACGTGAGGTTTACGGTTTCGCCGGGCGAATCATGGGCAAGCTCGATTCATAAAAATTGCAGCAGAATTATAAAGGTTTATAAATCATGAAAATGTCACGTCGTGCTTATGCCGAAATGTTTGGACCGACTGTAGGAGATCGTGTTCGTCTAGCTGATACTGAATTATTCATTGAAGTCGAACAGGATTTCACCACTTATGGTGAAGAAGTTAAATTTGGTGGCGGCAAGGTCATTCGTGATGGTATGGGTCAATCACAACTTTTGTCATCTGAAGTGGCTGACACTGTCATTACAAATGCGCTGATTGTCGACTGGTGGGGCATTGTTAAAGCAGATATAGGCTTAAAAAATGGTCGAATCTGGAAAATCGGTAAAGCCGGTAATCCGGATATTCAGCCAAATATTACTATTCCACTTGGCGCGGCTACAGAAGTCATTGCTGGCGAAGGACAAATATTAACAGCTGGTGGAATTGATACCCATATTCACTGGATCTGTCCGCAGCAAGTTGAAACGGCACTGATGTCTGGCACAACCACGATGGTCGGCGGCGGTACAGGTCCGGCAGCTGGAACTTCTGCGACAACCGTGACTCCAGGGCCTTGGCATATTGCCACAATGCTACAAGCGATTGATGATTTACCAATGAATATCGGTTTATTGGGTAAAGGCAACTTAAGCCAGCCAGAGCCAATTGCAGAACAAATCAAAGCTGGTGTTGTTGGTTTAAAATTACATGAAGATTGGGGTTCTACACCTGCAGCGATTGATAACTGTTTGACTGTAGCCGACCAGTACGATGTGCAAGTGGCCATCCACACTGACACACTAAACGAAAGTGGCTTTCTGGAAGAAACTTTGGCAGCTTTTAAAAATCGAACCATTCATACTTACCATACCGAAGGTGCAGGTGGCGGACATGCACCGGACATTCTAAAAGCCATTGGTCAACTGAATGTATTACCATCTTCAACTAATCCAACCCGTCCATATACCGTCAATACCATTGATGAACATCTGGACATGTTGATGGTTTGTCATCATCTCGATCCAGCGATTGCAGAAGATGTGGCCTTTGCAGAAAGTCGTATCCGCCGTGAAACCATTGCTGCAGAAGATATATTGCAGGATATGGGCGCGATTGCCATGATGTCATCAGACTCTCAGGCGATGGGACGCGTCGGTGAAGTAATTTTACGGACTTGGCAAACGGCGCATAAAATGAAAGTGCAACGTGGGCCTTTGGAAGGTGATACAGCCTATAAAGACAATAACCGGGTCAAACGTTATATCGCCAAATATACGATTAATCCTGCAATTACTCACGGTTTAAGCCATGAAATCGGCTCTGTTGAAGAAGGTAAGTTAGCCGATCTGGTACTGTGGAAACCTGCATTCTTTGGGGTGAAACCATCCATGATTATTAAAGGTGGCATGATTGCAGCAGCACCAATGGGTGATATTAATGCTTCTATTCCAACACCACAGCCTGTGCATTATCGTCCGATGTTTGGGGCTTATCCACGTGGAGTGCATAACACCTGTATTACATTCTTGTCGCAAGTCGCAATTGAGAATGGCGTACATGAAAAATTAGGTCTGAAAAAGTTGATTTCACCCTGTAAGGCGACGCGCCAAGTAACCAAACAGGACATGAAACATAATAGTTACTGTCCTGTGATGGAAGTGCACCCAGAAACTTATGAGGTTCGTGCTGATGGTGTACATTTGACCTGTGAGCCAGCAGAAGTGCTGCCGATGGCGCAGAGGTATTTCTTGTTTTAAATGAATAAATAAATCAAGATGTCATTTTTACTACTATATCATGAGGGTGAAGATGACTTTTAAATTCGAAAGTCAGGAATTTAAGTCCACCTTTGAACAGGTCGAATTAATTGCAAAGAAGATAATAGAAACTGAAAATAATTCTAATGAAATTGTAAATATAGCTATCCACTTTTTGTCTGCTGCGCAGGTATTAAATATAAATACTGATCTTAGTGAATTCGATAAAATAATTGAATATAGTAGAAAACAACCAGTATCAAATTTCGTATCAGAAATTGGTAAAGCGCTTAAGGTTTATAAAGACACTAAGCAAGATAGCGATCTCCTTTATCTATTTGAACTGAGTTTGAATCTCATCAATATTTATTTTTCTGAGCTTACATTTATCTTAGGCGGAGTAAATGGTTCTATATCCATAGAAGTATCTAGCGTTAGCACCTTTGTAAGTGAAAAATATTTAAAACATCCCAAATTCGGTAGATATGTAAAATTTGCGGAAAGAGATTTACCATTTCAAATTTTTAAAGAGTTATTTCATTCAAGTAAAATTAAAAATTTAACTGAATTAAATAGCAATTTAAAACAAGCAAGTGAGTTGTTAGAAAAATGGGAAAAGTCATTTGAAATTAAGAAAAATACAGTTTTTCAATTGGAGCAAAAATTAGCAGAAACTAAATTAACATATGACTTTTTAGGTTTAAATAAAGGATTTCAGCAGCTTTACGAACAAAAAAAGGATGAATTAAAAGCAGCAAAAAATACATACGGATTCGTTGCAACAGCAATGTTCACAATCCCTTTTGCTGAGTTTGTAGCCCTGGTTGCAGCTTTCTTCTATTTTGATGGAAAAATACCTTCTAATATGTGGTTAGTTTCAATTCCATTTATTACTCTGATTTTAATAACTTTATATTTACTAAAAATCTCTCTTCAGGATAAACGTGCTATTCAATCTCAAATGATGCAACTTGAACTCCGTATGGCGTTATGCCAGTTTATTCATAATTATGCTGAGGATTCAGAGACATTACATAAGAAAAATTCAGTAGGTTTTGAAAAATTTGAGAATATTATTTTTTCTCCACTTGTCTCATCTGACGATAAGATTCCAACTACATTTGATGGTATGGAACAGTTGGCAAAACTAATAGGTGAATTTAGAAGAAATTAAATGATCCTTTTTGGCGCATAAATTGCTTGTCACGCTTATTCAATTTTACTGTTTGATATAACACATCAGGGATTAAACGTGACCAGTACATATTTACGCGGACAAGAACTCATAGATCAAATTCGAAACCAGCCTTATTCACGTGACTTGATTGGCTATCATGGTGATGTACCAAAAGTAGAATGGCCCAATCAGGCCCGTGTCGCAGTTCAGTTTGTACTGAATTATGAAGAAGGTGGTGAAAACCACGTTGAACATGGGGATGCCGGTTCAGAACAGTTTCTATCTGACATTATTGGCGCGGCCAGTTATCCAGACAAACACATGTCGATGGATTCCATGTATGAATATGGCTCACGTGCCGGCTTCTGGCGTATTCATAACGAGTTTAAAAAGCGTAATCTGCCAATGACTATATTCGGGGTTGGGATGGCTTTAATCCGCAACCCTTATATAGTCGAAGCGATTAAAGAAGCCAATTATGATGTAGTTTCACATGGTCAGCGCTGGGTACATTATCAGGACATGCCGATTGAACTTGAACGCCAATATATGGATCAGGCGATTAGCGTATTGGAAGCCCTGTTCGGCAAAGCACCAATCGGCTGGTATACCGGTCGGGATAGTCCAAATACCCGTCAATTACTGGCTGAATTTCCTCAGATTCAATATGACTGCGACAACTACGGAGATGACTTGCCATTTTGGAGCACATTGACCAATCGGGCAGGGGAAACACGCCCTCATTTGATCATCCCCTATACTTTAGAAAGCAATGATATGAAATTTAGTTCACCGGGCGGCTTTAATAGCGGGGAACAATTCTATCAATATTTAAAAGATGCCTTTGATGTACTCTATGCTGAAGGTGAAACTGAACCAAAAATGCTATCGATCGGGATGCATTGTCGTATTTTAGGGCGGCCGGGACGCTTTAAAGCCCTACAAAAGTTCCTCGATTATGTGCAAGGTCATGAAAAGGTCTGGATTTGCCGACGGGGTGATATTGCAGCACATTGGTATAAATATCACGCATCAAACTGAGAAAAATATATTAAAAAAGAGAACCTTGAGTTCTCTTTTTTTGCTTTATACATCATATAAAAATATAAGATCAAGACGATTTGGCACTGTTATTGCAAAACCTGTACTGAACCAAAAATGAATATCATCAGGCGATTTAATAGTGCAACTCGTTGAATTTAATCAGGCATCTCCAGAAGAGGCCATTACGTTTTTAAAGCACTGTGTGCAAATACCGAGCTGGTCGACCCAGATTGAAGCAAAGCGTCCTTATGCATCTGTTGAAGATATATTGAATATAGCCAGACAACAGGCTGCAACCTGGACCTGGGACGAAATCAAAGCAGCTTTGGATAATCATCCACGTATTGGTGAAAAAAAGGCACAGGCTGAATTAAGCGAAGTTGAAAAAAACTTTTCCAATCGTGAACAGGCTGCGATAACTCAGGACGAAGCAACTCAGCAAGCTTTGCTAGAAGGCAATATCGCTTATGAAAAAAAATACGGTTATATCTTCCTGATTAAAGCGGCTGGTCTAAATAGCCAAGAAGTGCTGAATGCCTTGAAAGATCGTTTAGCTAATGATCCGGAAACTGAAAAAGGTATTGTTCATACGCAACTGGCGGAAATCGCTTTATTAAGACTGTCACAGGAGCTGCAAGCATGATCAGCACTCATATCTTAGATACGCATCTCGGCAAACCTGCAGCACATGTTTTAATCAAACTCTTTGATGAAGAAGGTGAATTACTCGGAAAAGCATTTACCAATGCAGATGGTCGAGTCACAGATTTTGGTTTAACCGAATTTGAGGAAGGTAAATACAGTCTTGAATTTGCTACTTCTGATTATTTTGAAGGCTTAGGTCTAGAAACTTTCTTTCCTAAAGCAGTCATTCATTTTCAGGTGAAAGATGCCTCTCAGCACTTTCATATTCCTTTACTGATCAGCCCATTCGCGTACTCCACATATCGCGGAAGCTGATTTTTTTATTCAAGCTTTCAGGGAGAGAAAAAGAATGACAGAACAAAGCACAAACATTTCACCAGAACATGAATATCTGGGCGCAGGCAAAAGTGCAGCCTATGGCTTGCAACATGTATTGACCATGTACGGTGGTATTATCGCACCACCACTCATTGTGGGTACTGCCGCAGGTTTGGAAGCTACACAAATCGGTTTATTGATTGCGGCTGCATTGTTTGTTGGCGGTCTGGCTACGATTTTACAAACCATTGGAGTGAAATATATCGGGGCTAAATTGCCACTGGTACAAGGGGTTTCCTTTGCGGGTGTGGCGACGATGGTGGCGATTGTAACTACAGGTGGCGGCTTATCAGCTGTTTATGGTGCAGTCATCATAGCTTCATTAATTGGTTTCTTCCTTGCGCCTTATTTTTCTAGAATTATCCGTTTTTTCCCGCCAGTCGTGACCGGCTGTGTGATCACGATTATCGGTTTATCACTTTTACCCGTAGCCGTTCGCTGGATGATGGGGGGCAATAAAAATGCACCTGAATGGGGAAGTGTAGAAAATATCAGTTTGGCCGTGATGACCTTGGCCATTGTGATCTGTCTAAACTTGAGTAGAAATGCCTCGATTCGTCGCCTGTCTATTTTATTGGCGATCGTATTGGGTTCAGTGCTGGCTTATCTGTTTGGTTTTGGCGATTTTAGTAAAGTCGGCAATGGTGCATGGGTACAATTTCCGAGTTTCTTTGCTTTCGGCATGCCAACTTTTGAACTCAGTGCAATCATTTCCATGCTGATCGTCACGTTGGTGATTATGACTGAAACGACGGCTGATATTATTGCTGTAGGTGAAATTGTTGGAACCCAAGTAGATTCAGAACGTATTTCCAATGGTCTGCGTGCAGATATGTTCTCAAGTGCAGTTGCACCGATTTTTGGTTCATTCATGCAAAGTGCTTTTGCACAAAACGTCGGGCTGGTTGCCATTACCGGGATTAAAAGCCGTTTTGTGGTCGCTGCTGGCGGTATGATTTTAGTGGTTTTGGGATTACTTCCAATTATGGGCCGACTAATCGCCGCAATTCCGGTTCCGGTACTTGGTGGTGCAGGATTGGTGCTATTTGGTACAGTGGCTGCGAGTGGTATCCGCACCTTGGCGAAAATAGATTATAACGAGCAGAAAAATCTGATTATTGTTGCAACTTCAATTGCAGCCGGCATGATCCCGATTATTGACTATTCTTTCTATGCCAATTTCCCTAAATGGTTCCAAACCCTGTTCCATTCTGGCATCAGTTCAACCTGTTTAATGGCAATCCTTTTAAACATTCTGTTTAATCATCTGCCAATGTTTAAGTCAAAAACAGAGGTTCCGGAAAAGCTCGCAGAAACGCTGCATTAAAGTTTGATTTCCTCCATATGTCCATGCCAGTCATAGGCTTTTTTTATCAAAAATTAAAAAGTTGGCTTTGTTCTTGCTTAATCCAGAATGAGATTTTTAATTCCATTGGGGAACCTTATTTATGAAATTTACTCAAGTTGCTGCTGCAACATTACTTGCATGGGGTGCAGCATCTGCACAGGCAAAACCAGTCTGGCAGGATTTTAGCGTTACTGGGCTTTATGGGGAAAACTATGAAGTTGTAGATGAAAAACAGGCAACCCTAACTGTTGAATACGCTGCAAAAGTTAAATATGCAGATGTCTTCTTTTTCATTGACCGTATGCGTGGTTCTGACGATATTAAATCAAGCTATTTTGAATTTTCACCACGTTTAAGTCTGGGTGAAGTTTCAGGTCAAAAGCTGGCATTTGGTCCAGTGAAAGATGTTCTGGTAGCAACGACTTGGGAAGGTGGTGAAGGTTTTGATAACTTCCTGTACGGCGTAGGTTTCGACCTGGCTATTCCAAAATTCAATTATGCCAGCGTGAATCTTTATCGTGTAAATAACGAAAATATGGAAGACGACTATCAGCTCACCTTGACCTATGGTGTGCCATTTAAATTGGGTACTGAAGAATTCCTGGTAGATGGCTTCCTGGACTGGTCAACTGCTGAAGATGATCATGCGAGCGAGATGAACTGGACGACCCAGTGGAAATGGAATGTCGGCAAGCACATTTCTCCTGATACCAATTTATATCTCGGTATTGAGCATTCGGTTTGGAATAACAAATACGGTATTCCGGATGCAGATGAAAATAACGTGAGTGCTTTAGTGAAATATCATTTCTAAAATAAGAAATAAGAAATTAAAAAGCCCTTATCAATAAGGGCTTTTTAATGGGCTTAATTTTCGATAAAAATCTTTTCAGGAAAAGTATAAACATCACAGTTTGGACCAGTGCCGATCCGATCGATCACCACAAAATCACTCGGAGCTTCAAAGGTCAGCAAAGGATGATGCCAGGTACCGGCACGGTAATTTACACTTTGTGTACCATTACTGATAAAAGCCTGAATTTGACTGAGATCAGGCTTTTCATGATCCAGATTAGGCGCAACCACAATTAAAAATTTCTGGCCCTGCATCGGGATGAACGCTTGTGAACCGACAGGGTGACGTTCCAGCATTTCGATTGCAAAGGGAATGGCTGTAGTCTGAATATTTCTAAAAATACTTAGACCAACTTTAGCATCTGTTTCAGCAACCGCCAGAGCATGATAACGCTCGGTCTGCTGATCATTAATATGGAAAAAATCATTGCCTTCGCAGGCAATGACCTCGCCATAAGGCAAGAAACTTTCAGCAGTTAAGGGCTGTATTTTTATGGTTTGCATGCTCATAGATATAATTACTCAGGCAACTTTACCCCACAGTCGAATCCGGCTAATGCCACCATCCGGAATCATGTTCACCCGAATATGAGAAATTTTTCCCTGTTTTAAGATTTCCTCAACAAAGCTATGAATATGATCCATCTGCATCTCTTGTGCTTCAAGCAGGAATGGCCAGAACATACTTTGCGGAATTAACTGCTGGTCAGTCGCATCTTCAATATAAATCGCTTGGATAGAGACTTGAGCAGGAAAGTTACCTTTAAAATGCGCAGTATCAATCTCAATTTTTTCAATCTGGCCACTTTGACCCAAGGCCAGAATACACCAGTCAAAACCGGGTGCACGACGGCGCTTGGTTTCCCAGCCATCACCCATATTGATGCCACGCCCCGGATTAATCAGATTACGTGGATGACCAAAGTGTGCATCACTATAGGCAATGACACGACCGCCATTTTCCAGAGCGACCAGATCAATCACCTGATTACTGTCCTGAACCTGAATTTTTACTTCACCATAGACTTTAAAGCGAGCTACACCCCCGTCAGGGAAAATATTTAGGCGTACATGTGTAAAGACTTCGTCTGAATCAATATTAAAAATATGATGCTGGCTCGGACCTAATATACTGTTTGGTAAAATTGAGTGCCAGGTTGCGGTGCTTAAGTCACCATTTGGTGCATAGCAGGCTTCAACTGCAGCAGAAGCTGGATAGTTTCCGGTAAAGAATGTGGTATCAATATCTAGTGCTTTGATGGTTCCAGCTACCCCCAGTTTGACAATCGCCCAGTCATAGCCGGCATGACGCTTGCGGCGGGTTTCCCAGCCGTCCATCCATTTGCCATGATTATCAAATTTATCTTCAACAAAAATTGGTGCATCAAATTGCAACATTCGTTTTGCTTCAGCAAAAAAATCATCTGAACATTCAAGAATTTCTGCACCAATCCGGCTATCAGCCAGGTTAGTAAGCTGCTGGATATGGGCAGGGATCTCGAAAATAGGTGCAAATAATGTTGCCATAACTATATTCCATTCAAATTATGTTTAACGTGAATCTAATTTTTTATAAAAGTCTGTAATTCTGCTGAAAGACCTTATAAAAATAGGTTTTTAATGAATAGGTGAATGCACGGCTTGTGCCAACTTTTGAGAAAAATCAGTGCATTATTTTCGAAATGGCACGCTTTTAGCTACACAGGGAGGAAGAAACACAATTTTGAGAGGAGCAAATAGATGGAGATTACAATTATTGGTGCAGGGATGGGGGGATTGACCACAGGAATTGCACTAAAAAAGTTTGGGCATAAAGTCACCATCTATGAACAGGCAGAAAAGATTTTACCAGTGGGCGCGGCAATCTCACTTTGGTCAAATGGGGTAAAATGTTTGAATTATCTGGGCTTAACTGAGCAGGTGGCCAAGCTTGGCGGCCAGATGGATCAGTTGGCCTATATTGATGGCTTGACGGGCGACACCATGACCCAGTTCAGTTTATTGCCGTTAATTGAAGAAGTGGGACAGCGTCCATATCCGGTGGCACGTGCAGATTTACAAAACATGTTGATGGACGAGTTTGGCCGTGAAGATATTCAGCTTGGCAAGAAAATGATTGAGCTGCAAGAACAGGAAGATGGTGTCCTGGTTAAATTTGCGGATGCTACAGAAATCAAAACAGACCTACTGATTGGTGCAGATGGAACCCATTCCATTACCCGTGCCTATGTACTGGGTGAACAGGTTTCTCGTCGTTATGCCGGTTATGTCAACTGGAATGGTCTGGTAGAAATTTCAGAAAAGCTTACTCCAGCAGATCAATGGACCACATTTGTCGGACAAGGTAAGCGCGTTTCGCTGATGCCTGTGGCAGACGGAAAATTCTATTTCTTCTTTGATGTGCCGTTGCCGGTCGGTTTAGAGAATAATCGGGCAGAATATAAACCCTTGTTGAAACAGTATTTTGAAGGTTGGTGTGCGCCGGTTCAGCATCTGATTGATGCGCTGGATGAACAGAAAACCAATCGGGTTGAAATTCATGATATTGAACCATTTGCACAGTTCTATAAAGGTCGTGTTGTAATTGTTGGTGATGCCGCACATAGCACCACACCGGATATTGGTCAGGGTGGTTGTCAGGCCATGGAAGATGCAATCTATCTGGCTCGGTCTTTACAGATTAATACGCTGGGTCTGGAAGATGCCTTAAAACGCTATCAGAACAAACGCAATGAGCGTGCCAATGAGCTGGTCTTGCGTGCACGTAAACGCTGTGATGTGACACATATGAAAGATGAAGCCGTGACCAAAGAATGGTATGAGGAACTGCGTAAAGAGCAGGGACCACATATCATGAAAGGCATTATCAGTAATATTATTGGCAATCCTTTAGATTAATTCTGCGTTTAATCTCTTTGCAAAAAGCCCTTCATCTAGAAGGGCTTTTTTATATTTAAATAACAGAAATTCGCTAATAGATTTTTTAGGCAGCAAGTAAAGCTTTCGCTGCCTGATGATGTGCAGCCTGAACCGCTTCAAGATCCAGATTTAGAATTTCCTTGTTTTTAACCACCCATTGTCCATTGACCATGACATGTTCAGCACGATCTGCACCGCACAGTAACAAGCCGGCAATCGGATCATGAATCCCTGAAAAACGGACATCATCCAGACTATAAAAAGCCAAATCTGCCTGAAAATCTGCTGCGATTTGTCCTAGATGCTTTTCACGTCCCAATAACTGTGCCGAGCCTTGTGTGACCCAGGTTAAAGCACGTTCAGGCGTAATCACTTCTGCACCATATTTTAAACGCTGTAAATACATCGCCTGCCGAGCTTCCAGAATCAGGTTAGACGCATCACCTGAAGCAGAGCCATCCACACCCAGACCAATGACTGCACCTGCTTTCAGTAAATCGATGGTTGGACAAATCCCTGAAGCCAAACGCATATTGGAATGTGGACAATGACAGATACCGACCTGAGCCTGTCCTAAGCGTTGGATCTCATCGGCATTAAAATGAATGCCATGCGCCAGCCAAGTTCTAGAATTGAGCCAGCCTACACTTTCCAGATAATCGACGGTACGCATGCCAAATTTGGACAGGCAAAATTGTTCTTCATCCAGTGTTTCGGCCAGATGGGTATGCAGACGTACATCCAGTTTTTCTGCCAGTGCAGCACTTTCTCGCATAATCTCTTGGGTGACTGAAAATGGTGAACATGGTGCAAGCGCAATATTGACCATGGCATCAGCACTACGCTGGTGATATTTCTGCACCAGTCGTTCTGAGTCCAGCAGAATGGTGTCCATATCCTGTACGGTATGCTGTGGTGGCAAGCCACCAGAATCTTCACCCAGACTCATGGAACCACGGGTCAGCATCACACGAATCCCTAATTGTTTTGATGCTTCAACCTGAACATCAATGGCATCGGACAGCTGCTGTGGAAACAGATAATGGTGATCCGCAGCAAAGGTACAACCGGAAAGCAGTAATTCAGACAATGCTATTTGAGTGGCTAGATAATGCTGTTCAGTATTCAATTTGGCCCAGACCGGATATAAGGTTTTTAGCCACGGAAATAGCGGAGCATTGACCACAGGTGCCCAGGCACGGGTCAAGGTCTGATAAAAATGATGATGGCTATTAATCAGTCCCGGTATAATCACCAAATTCTGAGCATCAAAGAATTGGTCATAAGGTGATGCTGGGCTTTGTCCTAGAGCCACCAGTTCAATAATTTTGCCATCACGAATGACCAAGCCACCACGGGCATCCAGACCATTCGAGGTAAATACAGCAAGAGGATTTTTAATCCATAAGGTTGTCATATCTTATTTCCAATAAGTTTTATTTGTACTGCACATGAATCAGGCAGCACATGAGGCATTGAGCTGTTGTAATTTGATTTTTAAATCTTCCATCTGGTCGATCAGATGGTTCATCATAATTTGTGAGATTCGGGAAATTTGCCGTTTCGGTGCCACACAAAGAGCAAGGGTCAGCGGATGCATCCCTTTTTCAATAATCGGTTTAAATACCAGTTCATCACGTTCTAAATAAGGTAAGGCATCAATGTAGGACAATACTCCAATCCCTAAGTTGCGCTCTGCCAGAGAAGTAATCATGCGAATGTCATTACACTCCAGCTTTTGCTGCGGCATAAATTGATGATGTTTATACAGGCTATAAACATAGTCATGAATGATTAAAGGAGCACAGGGAATGAGATGCTTAAAGTTTAAAGTGTCGGAAAAATAGATTTTTTCTGCCTGAGCCAAAGGATGAGATTTAGCCATCACAAATCCCACCGGGATTTCCACAAAAGACATGACTTCGAGCTGATTATGACTTTTAGGATTGAGCAGAATGCCAAAATCAACTTCAGCATCCATAATCATTTTAGAGACGGTATCACTTTCCTGAATCTGGATATTGAAATTGATCCAGGGATAGTTTTCATACATGTATTGCAGGGAATCTAAAACGAAACCGTCACTGAGTGCCGCAATGAGTCCGAGTTCAATGCTGCCGCGCGATAAACCCTGAATTTCATCAAAACGTATACAGGTCTGTTGGAATTCTTTTTGCCATTTGAGTAGGTCGGCATAGAGCAATTCACCCGCTAATGTCAGCTTCAGGCCACTCGGCAACCGTTCAAACAGCACGATGCCAAATTCTTCTTCTGCCAGAGCGATCTGACGATGAATCGCGGAGACGGAAATATAAAGCTGATCAGCTGCTTTTCTTAGGCTGCCTGTTTTGGCTACGGCAATAAAATATTCTGAAAATCTTGAAAAAGTAATATTCATAAAATCACGTCAATCCACCTGCACATCGTTTTAATCACATAATTTTCAGCTAGAAACTAAGTGATTCTGGTTCTATCAAGTGGATAAGCGATTTCTGTGCCAATTTTCAAAGAAATGGAACAGTAAAAGTTTTGTGTTCTATTTTTTGGAACACGGGCTACGAAACATTCTAATAGACAGTAGAACAGGCATTTGGCTAATTTTATTAAAGAACAACAAGGCAGCTTAATGAAATAAAAATTTAAGCCGTTGTCATGCAATAAATATTTGTGAGTGAACTATGAATGCGATCCCGGTGCTTAATTTATTCAGTCAACCGCACTGTAGCGGCTTTGACCCATCAGACTGGAATATCCTGGCTCAGCATTGGTATCCAGTTGCCCGTATTCAGGATGTGAGTACTACGCCACAGCAGGTACAACTTCTGGATGTGAAGATGGCCCTATATCAAACTGAGAGTGGCAGTATTCATCTGGTTCGTGATATCTGTCCGCATCGTGGTGTGCCATTAACCAAAGGCTGGGTAAAGGATGAAGAAATCATTTGTCCTTATCACGGCTTGCATTACAACACTCAAGGAAAATGCACCAAAATACCGGCTCAACCAGAACTGACTAACATTTCGGATCGTTTTACCTTAACCAAGTTTCCAGTGGTCTTGAAATATGGTCTGGTCTGGACCAGCCTGTTTAGCCGAGATGAATCAGAAGCTAATTTCCCAGATTTAGATACTTGGGAGAGCGAAGAGCACCAATCGATCTTACCGCCATTTGTTGATATCGGCGGTTCAAGTGGCCGGCAGTTAGAAGGCTTTATTGATGTGGCGCATTTTGCCTGGGTGCATCATGAATCTTTTGCTTCACGTGATAACCCGATCGTGCAAAAGTATTCAACTATGCGCACCCCTTATGGCTTGCATACAGAATATGTCAGCGATGTCAGCAATTATCCGCATGGCTTGCAGCATCTGGCCCCAGAAGGATTCTTGTGGAAACGTGTGTTTGATGTCTATCCACCATTTTCAGCGATTTTAACAGTGCATTTTCCGGAAAATGGCATCCTGAAAATTCTGAATGCCTGCTGTCCGGTATCTCACAATAAAACCCGTTTATTTGTGCCATTGACCCGTAATTTTGATACGACTGGTGATCTGCAAGCGGTTTATGACTTTAACGCACAGATTTTTGCTGAAGATCAGGACATGGTCGAAAGCCAAAAACCAGAAGAATTACCTTTGGATATTACGATGGAAGCACATTTTGAAGCTGACCGGTCTTCGACAACTTATCGCCGCATTCTGGCGGAATGGGGTCTAAGCAAGCGCTATATTGTTTAAATTAAATTTCCTCCTTTATGCACCCTGGTCTGTTGGGGTGCTTTTTTATTCCATATATGTCGAAAATCCTCTTTTTAGAGGAGCTATGACCATTGAACTACTAATTTTAGAGTAATTTATGCCACAGCCTAGCCATGAGCAAATGCTATCTTTTTTAAGATTATCCAATGAGGTTGCCAAGCGGGCAATGTCTTTAGGCCATCATCCTTTTGGTGCGGTGCTGGTTGCACCTGATCATGAAACGGTTTTACTGACCCAATGTAATATTGATACGGTCAACCATGCAGAAAGTACTTTAGCCCGGATCGCAGCCAGCAATTTTACGCCGGATTATCTGGCTGAATGCACCTTATATACGGCAGTTGAACCTTGCTGCATGTGTTCTGGAACGATTTATTGGGCCAATATCGGACGGGTGGTCTATGCCATGACCGAAGAAAAATTATTGCAATGTACTGGAAACCACAATGAAAATCCGACCATGAGTGTTTCAGCTGCTTATGTCTTTACACATGGTCAGAAGAATATTGAGCTGATCGGGCCAATTACGGAGCTTGAACAGGAAACGGTTCAATTGCAAAAAGACTTCTGGTCATCTCGATGAAGCTTTGAAATTATTCTTTTTATAAGCCAGCTTCATTTTATTTATAAGACCATAAAAACAGATTTTCCGGATTGTAGGCTCACTTTAAAATGCTACAATCCAGCCTCTATTTTCTAAAAAATACTTTTCTTAATTTTCTATTTTTAAAAACCTATTTTTATCCATTCAGTACATTGCTAACTATAAGCCATTTATTGGCGCACACGATTTAGAGCTGACGCACTTATCTAGCGCAGATCAAAAGAAAATCACAAGAATTTTTAAATATTCAATCTTATTAACTTCTTAGTCTTGAGCTAAGTCTGGTTTTCTAGCAACTTTGCTCATTGACTTAGATTGATATCTATATTTCTCGGCTTATATTCTTAACTGTTCAACTTTTTTATACTCAATACTTGGTAGTAAATAATTGTAATTTATAAAAATAAATAAAAGAACAGATCATTCTAAAAATTATAAGTGTCTTGCAATCCACCTGTTCTATTTTTTGAACTGAATTGGAATAGAAGTTGCTAATTAATAGAAATATAGCAATCAGTAAAATTTTTGATTTCGATTCAGATCTTTTAAAGCCGCTATTTATAAAACTCAAATGGCATTCACGGAGGCAATTTATGCTGAATATGTCCAAACATAAAAAGATAATGAAAAAATTTTCACTGCCTGTAATTGCGGCTGCAATTATGGGTTTGGGGATCAGCAGTCAGAGCTTTGCAGTCGATAAAGCTGCATTTGTCTATATTGGACCAACCAGTGATCATGGCTGGACATATTCACATGATCAGGGGCGTATTAAAGCTGAAAAAGCTCTGGGCGGAAAATTCAAAACGACTTATATCGAAAATGTACCTGAAACGGCCGATGCTGAACGTGTGATTCGTAATCTGGCACAGCAGGGCAATAAAGTCATTTTTGCGACCTCTTTTGGTTATATGAACCAGATGGAAAAAGTCGCGAAACAGTTCCCCAATACCGTATTCATGCACGCGACCGGTTATAAGCAAGGTAAAAACCTAGGCATCTATGATGTGCGTACTTATGAAGGAGCTTACATGCTGGGTGTAGTGGCAGGGCAAACCACCAAAACCAACACCTTGGGCGTTGTAGCTTCATTCCCGATCCCGGAAGTGGTTCGTAATATTAATGCCTATACCTTAGGTGCACAAAGCGTCAATCCTAAAGTCAAAACCAAAGTGATCTGGGTGAACTCATGGTTTAACCCGGGTAAAGAACGTGATGCGGCTTTGGCGCTGATTTCTCAAAAAGCTGATGTGCTGATGCAAAACACAGATTCGCCAGCAGTCGTGCAAGCTGCCCAGCAAAAAGGCGTATATGCCTTTGGTTGGGATTCAGACATGAGCAAATTTGGTCCTAAAGCGCATCTGGCTGCTTCAGTATTGCACTGGGAAAAAATTTATACCCCAGCCATGCAGCAAGTGGCTAATAAAACCTGGAAACCTGCCGCTCTCTGGTATGGCGTAAAACAGGATGCAGTGAAAATTGAAAACTTCGGACCTGCTGTTCCTGCCAAGGTGAAACAGTCCGCTTTAAATGCACAAAGTGCGATTCATAAAGGCACATTACATCCATTCCAGGGTCCAATCTATAAACAGGATGGAACTTTGGTGATTACCAAAGGCAGCAAAATGACAGATGAAGCGCTTGGAAAAATGAACTTCTATGTGAAAGGGGTTGAAGGTTCATTACCTAAATAATTCTTTCACTATGTGTATGACTTAAAAATAAAAGAAAGTAAATCCTGAAAAACCATCCCCCAGTCCATGAATCACTTTATGGACTGGGCCAAAATGAGTGGAGACTGAGTTATGAGCGATCTGCCTCACATGTCAAATGACATCGAAACGTCATCGCTCAATGAGCAGCAAATTCCACGACTGGAGCTGATTAATATCAGCAAAAGCTATAACTCATTGAAAGCAAATGACAGTATTCATTTAAAAGTCCAACCTGGGCAAATTCATGCCATCTTGGGTGAAAACGGTGCTGGTAAAAGCACCTTGATGAAAATCATCTACGGCGCCACCAAAGCAGATAGCGGTCATATCGTCTGGAATGGCAAAGAAGTACAGATAGAAAGTCCATCCATGGCCAGAAAACTGGGCATTGGCATGGTGTATCAGCATTTCTCGCTGTTTGAAACCATGACCGTGGCTGAAAATATTTTATTAGGTTTGGATGAGAAAATAGATTTAAAAAGCTTAGCGGCTAAAATTACCGAAGTATCAGAACAATATGGCTTGCCGGTAGATCCACGGCGTGAAGTTTTTTCTTTATCGGTTGGTGAGCGACAACGGGTCGAAATTATCCGCTGTCTACTCCAAAATCCTTCCTTACTCATTTTAGATGAACCAACTTCAGTCTTAACTCCACAAGCTGTACGTCAGTTATTTAAAACTTTGCGACTGGTGGCTTCGCAAGGTGTTTCAATTCTTTATATCAGCCATAAATTACATGAAATCAAAGAACTCTGTGATGAAGCAACGATTCTGCGTAATGGCAAAGTCACCGGCTATGTATTGCCTTCTGAAAATAGTACCAGTGAACTGGCCAAATTAATGATTGGCCGGGAATTGCCGACTTATGCGCATGCTGCATATACAGGCGAACATCACACGCTGTTTCAGGTGAAAAACCTGAATTACGAAACTGATGATCCTTTTGGCGTGTCCTTATCCAATATTCAACTTAACCTGAATTCGGGTGAAATTCTGGGCATTGCCGGTATTTCGGGTAATGGTCAATCTGAATTACTAGCACTGCTTTCCGGTGAGCAAACGGCGAAAAGAGGTCAGGTTTTTCTACTAGATCATGACATTTCTGAACTCAGTGCAGGCCAGCGGCGTGATTTAGGCTTGGGTTTTGTCCCGGAAGAGCGTTTAGGTCGTGGTGCTGTGCCGAATATGACGCTGGCACAAAACACCCTGTTAACTGCCTTTCGTCAGGGTTTAAACAAATGGGGCTTTATCCAGTTTGAGAAAACTGTCACTTTTGCCCAGCAATGTATCGAAAAATTCGGGGTAAAAGCTGCAGGACCACAAGCGGAAGCGCGCAGCCTTTCGGGCGGGAATCTGCAAAAATTTATTGTGGGGCGTGAAATCCTGCAACAGCCCAAAGTATTAATTATTTCCCAGCCAACCTGGGGTGTTGATGTCGGTGCATCGATGTTTATCCGTCAAACCCTGATTGATCTTTCCCGTCAAGGTGTTGCGATTTTAGTGATTTCAGAAGAGCTGGAAGAGCTGTTTGAAATTAGCGACCAGATTTGTGTTCTGGCTGGTGGAAAGCTGTCGGCACCTGTCCCGGCTAAAAATACCAATGCAGAACAGATTGGCCTGCTCATGTCAGGTATTCAGGCAGATCCAGCAATATTAGCTGAATCCGAGCCTGTCCATGAAGCGCATGCGTAGAGAAGAGGTGTAAATATGCATTTATTAGAACCTAGAGAACATCCTTCTCAATTAATGAAATGGCTCTCACCTGTGCTTGCATTACTCGCCATGCTGGCGGTAGGTAGCCTATTGTTTTTAATGCTTGGAGTGAATCCTGCTCAGGCTTTATATATCTTTTTTATTGAGCCGCTAAGCTCAGTCTATAACCTGAGTGAACTGATAATTAAAGCCAGTCCGCTGATTTTAATTGCCTTGGGTCTGGCTGTTGGGTTTCGTGCCCGTCTGTTTAATATTGGTGCTGAGGGGCAGTTGGCTATGGGGGCCATCTTTGGCGGTGGTATTGCCATCCTGTTTCATGAGCAGATCGGCTGGTGGATTTTACCTTTGATGGTGATTATGGGTGCGATTGGTGGTGCAATTTGGGGCCTGATTCCAGCGCTGCTAAAAACCCATTTTAATGCGCAAGAAACCTTGACCACCTTAATGATGAACTATGTGGCATTTTTCCTGCTGATGTATCTGGTCAATGGTCCATGGCGTGATCCAGATGGCATGAACTTTCCACAATCCTTAATGTTCTCGGAAAGCGCGACCCTGCCGCTGATTATGGAAGGCACACGGATTAACGCCTCAATTTTTATCACGATCATCGCAGTGGTGCTGTTCTGGGTTTTTATCCGTAAGAGTCTGATGGCTTATAAACTGGAAGTCAGTGGTCAGGCACCTTTGGCAGCTCAATATGCAGGATTTTCAGCAAAAAAAGCCATCTGGTTAAGTTTGGGAATTTCAGGTCTGATGGCGGGGATTGCCGGAATCTGTGAAGTTGCAGGTCCAATCGGCCAGCTCAATCCGAATATTTCACCAGGTTATGGTTATGCAGCCATTATTGTGGCTTATCTGGGCCGACTAAATCCCATTGGAATCGTACTTTCAGGTTTCCTGATGGCGCTGATCTATTTAGGTGGCGAACTGGCACAAATGCAGTTGCAACTCCCAGTCGCGATTACCGGAATTTTCCAGGGCCTGCTTTTATTTTTCCTGTTGGCTTCAGATGCCCTGATTGAAAACCGCTACCGTTTTACCAAAAAGAAAATCAAAAAAACCATGACCACTGCGCAAGCAGCCTGATCCAGACAGAAGAAGGATAACAACATGAGTATTGAATTAACCGCAATTGTTGCCGGAACTGTCGCTGCGGCAACGCCATTGATCTTTGCCGGGCTGGGTGAGCTAGTAGCAGAGCGTACCGGTGTCATCAATCTTGGGGTAGAAGGCATGATGCTGGTCGGTGCCATTGCCGGATTTGCATTCGCTAGCCAGTATGAAGCCAGTGTCGCCAGTGCCTTATTTATGGGCGGATTGGCAGGCACATTGATGGCACTGATTTTTGCATTTTTTACCTTATCTTTAAGCACCAACCAATCCGCCTGTGGTCTGGCACTCACTATTTTTGGGATTGGGATTTCAGCCTTTCTGGGACAGAATTATGTCAGTACTGCCTTACCGGGTCTGGAAAACTTAAAAATTCCGGGACTCGCAGATATTCCATTCATAGGGCCAGTCCTGTTCCAGCAAAACTATGTGGTGTATCTGTCCATACTTGCTTTTGTGCTGGTGTGGTGGGTACTGAGTAAAACCCGTTTAGGCCTGTTACTGAAAGCAGTAGGGGAATCTCCGGAAAGCGCACATGCCATGGGCTATAACGTGCTGGCGATTCGCTATGGTGCAGTCATGTTTGGCGGTGCAATGGCTGGTATTGGTGGTGCATTCTTGTCGACGGTTTATACGCCGATGTGGATTGAAAATATGGTTGCAGGACGTGGCTGGATTGCAATTGCATTAGTGGTTTTTGCTGCATGGAAACCGACGCGTTTGATGTTGGGTGCCTATCTGTTTGGTGGTGTAACGATTTTGCAGTTTCATGCCCAGGCTCTGGGTCTAGAAGTACCGAATGAACTGTTATCGGCATTGCCATATATCGCAACCATTGTCGTCTTAGTCCTCATTTCACGCGACAAGAAGTTATTGAAACTCAATTTACCAGCATCACTCGGTAAAACCTTTAGCCCTTAACCGGACAAATCTCAGGAATTACTTTATGAAAATTATGAGCGCAGATTATGTCCTGACCATGAATTCAAACCTGGACTGTATTAAAGATGGTGCCATCCTGATGGATGGCGCTCTTATTAAACAAGTAGGAACATTACAGGAATTAACTCAGCAATATCCTGAAGCTGCAGTTGACCAGTATCCCAAAAGTTTATTGATGCCGGGCTTGATCAATACCCACTGTCACTCAGGTTTACTGCGCGGTACAGCCGAGGGTTTACCGGTCTGGGACTGGCTGCAGCAGTTTATTGATCCGATGCATCGGGTAGTGACTCCCGAAGATTCCAAAATTGCCTCTTATCTCTGCTATGCCGAAGCGCTGCTATCCGGCACGACTACCATTGTGGATATGTGGCGTTATATGGAAGGTAGTGCTGAGGCCGCACAGCAACTCGGTATACGTGCAGTGCTGGTGCCATATGTGGCTGAACATCCAGATCACAACTATTTTGAAACCCTCAATAGTAATGAAGCTTTAATTCAAAAATGGCATCAAGCCGCAAATGGGCGAATTCAGGTCTGGGTTGGCTTGGAACATCTGTTTTATGCTGAAGAAAAAGCCTTGGCACGTATCCAGAAAATGTGTCATGAATATCAGACGGGTTTTCACACGCATAGCAACGAAAGCAAGTTTGATGTTGAAGAAAACCTTTGACGTTATGGCGTGCGCCCGATCCAGATGCTGGAACAATTGGGCATGCTGGATGTACCTCAATGCCTGTTAGCGCATTGTGTCTGGGCCAATTCAGCAGAGATCGAAATTTTAAAACACTATAATGTTGGTGTCGCACATAACCCGATATCGAATATGAAACTGGCATCTGGCGCCGCCCCCATTACGGAAATGCTTAAACATGGCATTGCTGTAGGATTAGGTACTGATGGCGAGAAAGAAAATAATAATTTAGACATGTTTGAAGAAATGAAAACTGCTTCATTATTGGCGAAGTTTTCCGGTTTGGATGCTGCAGCACTGGATTCGTGGTCTGTCTGTCAGATGGCAACTCGGACAGGTGCCAAAGCCTTAGGCATGCAGGATCAGATTGGTTCGCTAGAAGCTGGGAAATTTGCTGATATTATTGCGGTAGATCTTGCGACACCGAGAATGACGCCTTTAATTAATCAGGGACCACTATTTAATTTACATACCAATCTGGTACATGCAGTACAAGGACAGGATGTACATATGACCATGGTCAACGGTCAGATGGTGGTAGAAAACCGAAAACTGGTACGTGCTGATCTACAAATCTTAATTGATCAGGTCAATCAGGCTGCTCCAGCCTTGTTCCAGCGACGTGCAAAATGGCTCGCAGAACAGGGAAGTGCAGTTAATGAATTACAGCGCCTATAAATAAAATTTAAAAACTAACCCTAACTTTAAACAGGCTTATCTATGCTCCAGAATGGATAAAAAGGCTTCGATAAAGTTAGGCAGTCTTTTATGATGGATCTGACCGACCTTGATCACTTCATAGGTCAGACCATCAGCCTGAAGGTTGTTACTTTCAGCTTTTAATTTCTGCAATGTTAACTGTAAGCCTTTTAACCATTCTTCAAGCGCCTTGATCGGAATATCATTTTTAAGATCTCCACCTTGCATGGCAGTTTTAAAATGACTCAAGGTCGTACTATCCTTAAAGCAGGCTTCCACCTGATGTTCAGTACTTTCAAACAGGTCATGCTTAATCACAAATAAAAATTTTCCAATCGCTGGCTTAAGTGCGCTGAGATAAATATTTTTTTCATTCAGGGTATATCTTTTATTTCTGGTATTAATAAACTCTGAATTCCAGCCTTGAGATTCTAGAAAATGATCCATTTCAGCGAAGATGAGATCAGTGACTTGTTCCTCAATGCGTTCTGCGAGTTCCTTCAGTTCATGACTGAGCACGATCAGATTATTTTCCAGCTTTGAGCGCTGGGATTTTGCTTCATCATGCTGTTTGGATTGGGCCAAAATGGCCTGGAAGCGTTGTTCAGGCGTCATGATTTTACTCACTTGATATACAGCCTTGATCACTTAATCATGTGACTGAAAAGCTTTAATTGCAAACAGGAAGAGAGGGAGACATTTAGGAAGACTTAAAAATAAAATATATACTTTTACCGACATAAATTATTGTTTTTACATTTAATATTTATTATTAAAATGTTTTTTTATTTAGTTTTAAACTCGAATCATTACATATTTTGTAGCGATTCAATGGAGTTATTTATAATGACTCATTTTAATTATAATTAACTCATCAAAAGATGAAACCAATATAAGGTGATTAACGAGAATATTGATAGAAGGGATTAAACAAAATATAAATCTATAATCAACTATAAAGAGCCAATAATTTTAATTTTTACATATATTTAAATTTTATTTATTTAGCAGATATCACTCTTTATCTTATTAATGGTTTTAGATACCTACATAAATCCAGTTTTTTTCAATTTTCCTCGGTAACAAATTCAAGAATAGAAAGGCAATGACTATCAAGTTTGAGTATGAAAAATGCACAAAAAGACCAAATGTTTTTTTATTACGCAATTCGAATTGGTAAATTTTTGTACAAAAGAACTGATGTAGAAGAATTATTTATAGGTTGTATTATTTTTATTAATATTATATTTATTTTATCTTAAATTATTGAATTTAAAATTTAATTTTTTTTAAATTAAAATTAACAAAAGGATTAGATTAGCTAAACTTCATAACATTATTAATACTTTTCCTTCATTATTTGAAACTAAAAAATTAAATGAGTGTACTATATTTAGTAAAAACGTGATTAAGGTGAAGCATTTAATGTCTATTTCTCCCTTATCTAAGGCTGTCTATACATCCTTAGTTGGATTGCTATTGGCAAATACAACTACTCAGGCCGCTGATGCATTTAGTGCAGAAAGTCCGTGGATGTTGGGTGACTGGAATAGTCAACGTATCCAGCTTCAAGAACAGGGCTATGATTTTAGCTTTGGATATACAGGTGAAATGGCGACTTTACTTGACGCGAAACGCTCAAATAGCCATGGCACAGAATATACCGGTCAGTTAAACCTGGGTGCTCATCTGGATCTGGAAAAAATTGCTGGCTGGCAAGACACTGAAGCACAAATTACAGTAACTCATCGTGATGGCCGCAACCTTTCAAATACTTCTGATGCATTAAATGGTCAGTCACTTGATCAAGCAAATGGTCATTTAAGTTCAGTACAGGAAGTATGGGGCCGTGGTCAAACCTGGCGTCTAACAGATTTCTGGATCAAGAAACAATTCCTGAATCAAAAACTGGATGTCAAAGTCGGACGTTTTGGTGAAGGTGAAGACTTTAACAGTTTCGATTGTGATTTCCAGAATCTGGCATTGTGTGGTTCACAAGTGGGTAACTGGGTAGGGGATCAATGGTATAACTGGCCAGTTTCTCAATGGGCTGCACGGGTTAAATATAACGTTACCCCGGAAGTTTATACTCAGGTAGGGGTTTATGAATACAATCCTGAAAATGCTGAGAATCGTGGCAAAGGCTTTAACCTGAGCACAGACGGATCTAAAGGCGCGATCATTCCTGCAGAAGTGGTCTGGACACCGAAACTGGGTGAGCAAAAACTGCCAGGTGAATATCGTGCCGGTTATTACTACAGTACCGCTGATGCCAAAATATTTGATGGCGTGACTCCACAAGATGAACAAACCCAAAATGGTCATCATCACGGGGGGTGGATTGTAGCTAAGCAACAGCTGACTTCACATCAAGGGGATACATCACGTGGTTTAAGCAGTTTCGTGAACGTCACTGTTCATGACTCTAAAACCAACCAAGTTAGTGATATGCAAAATATCGGTCTTGTCTACAAAGGTGCGATGGATGCCCGTCCACAGGATGAAATCGCTTTGGGTGTTGCCCGGATCAATATGAACAATGATGTATTGGGTAACCGTAGTGAAGAGGTCGATGCGGAAATCTATTACGGCATTCATGCAACTAACTGGCTGACCATCCGTCCAAACCTGCAATATGTCCATCATGTCGGCGCATATAAAGACGGTGAAAATGTCTGGGTAGGCGGAATCAAGTTTAATACGTCGTTCTAATCGGAGTTTTTAGTTGCAAATACACAATTGATTCTTCCATTACTTTGGGGCATTGATGAACTGATACTCCAGGTATTCATGTATTTATAACTAAGAACTTAACAATATGGTGTCTATGCCGCTTAAGTGCTTAGACGTTCAAGAAATCAAAAAAAAGGTGTTCAATATGAATACTTCGTCTTCAGGTTCAGTACTGAAAACGATTCTGGCAGCTATTGCTGCCATTTTCGGTTTGGTTCTGCTATTTGGAGGAATATATCTGGCAACACTTGGTGGGTCTTGGTACTACATCATTGCCGGTCTGTTCTTCCTAGCGACAGCCGTGTTATTACAAAAACGTAAAAGCACAGCTCTTATTGTTTATGCAGTATTGGTCCTTGGTACAGTGGTATGGGGTCTTTGGGAAGTGGGTTCAGACTTCTTTGCACTGGCACCACGTCTGGATATTTTAGGCCTATTCGGTCTGGCCCTGCTGATTCCTGCAGTGACTCGTGGTTTTGGTGACAGCAAAGCTGCAAAAATGGCGCTGACTGGCTCGCTGGCAATTACGATTGCTGTCATGATTTATTCTGTATTTAATGATCCGCAAGAAATCCGTGGTGAATTAAAATCACAGCAACCTGCAGTCCATCAATCTATTCCAGGTATTGCTGATGAAGATTGGCCTGCTTATGGTCGTACTCAGTCCGGTTTACGTTATTCTCCATTAAAACAGATCAATTCTGAAAACGTAAAAGATCTTGAACTGGCTTGGGAATTTCATACCGGTGATGTAAAAACGGATAAAGATTCTGGTGAAACTACGAATCAGGTAACCCCGATTAAAGTGGGTAATAACCTGTTTATGTGTACCACTCACCAGTACCTGATTGCACTTGATCCTGCGACGGGTAAGGAAAAATGGCGTTTTGATCCTAAGCTAAAAGCGGACAATACCTTCCAGCATTTAACTTGCCGTGGCGTATCTTATTATGATGCGAACAATACTGCAGGTTTTGAAAGCAGCCTGGCTGCGCGTTCAACTACGTCTGCCGAATGTCCTCAGAAAGTAATCTTACCAGTGAATGACGGACGTTTGGTGGCGGTCAATGCAACTACTGGTAAGGTATGTTCCGACTTTGGTAATAACGGCGAAGTCGATCTGCAAAAAGACATGCCATTCCCATATCCAGGCGGTTATAACCCGACTTCACCTCCTGTGGTGACAGGTACAACCATTATCATCGCCGGTTCAACCACAGATAACTATTCAACTGAAGAACCTTCAGGTGTGATTCGTGGTTATGATGTAAATACTGGTGAATTGCTCTGGGTATTTGATACGGGTGCGGAAGATCCAAATGCGATTCCTGCTCCAGGGCAAAAATTCGTAAATAACTCTCCAAACGCATGGGCGCCATTGGCTTATGATGCACAGCTGGATATCGTCTATGTACCAACAGGTGTAGGTACACCGGATATCTACGGTGGTCACCGTACTGAGCTAGACGAGCGTTATGCGAACTCTATGCTGGCGATTAATGCATCTACCGGTAAATTGATCTGGAACTTCCAGACTACTCACCACGACTTGTGGGATATGGATGTACCCGCTCAACCGACATTGACTGATATCAAAGACAAAAACGGGAAAATGGTTCCAGCGATCTATGTGCTGACCAAAACCGGTAATGCCTTTGTATTAGACCGTCGTACAGGTGAAGCGATCGTTCCGATTACTGAAAAACCAGTACCTCAGTCAGTAAAACGCGGTCCGCAAACCAAAGGCGAGTGGTATTCAAGAACTCAACCGTTCTCTGACTTTAATCTGGCTCCTCAAGATAAATTGACGGATAAGGACATGTGGGGTGCCACTATGTTTGACCAGTTGATGTGTCGTGTATCGTTCAAGAAATTAAACTATGACGGTATTTATACACCACCCTCTGAAAACGGGACGCTGGTCTTCCCGGGTAACTTGGGGGTATTCGAATGGGGCGGTATGTCTGTGAATCCAGACCGTCAAATTGCATTGACCAACCCAATTGGTTTGCCATTTGTATCTCGTCTGATTCCGCAAGATCCGAACCGTAAGCAGACTGCCAAAGGTGCAGGTACTGAAGCGGGGGTACAGCCAATGTATGGCGTGCCTTATGGTGTTGAAATCAGTGCCTTCCTCTCTCCATTCGGCTTACCATGTAAGCAACCTGCATGGGGTTATGTGGCTGGTGTTGATCTGACCAATCATGAAATCGCTTGGAAACGTCGTATCGGTACGATTCGTGACAGTATGCCGGGCATTCCATTGCCTCCATTTAAAATGGGTGTACCAATGTTAGGTGGTCCAATCTCGACTGCAGGTAATGTGATGTTTGTCGGTGCAACTCAAGACAATTACATCCGTGCGATCAATGTGACTAATGGTGATGAGCTGTGGAAAGGTCGTCTACCTGCAGGTGGTCAAGCGACGCCAATGACTTATGAAGCCAATGGTAAGCAGTATGTTGTGATTATGGCGGGTGGTCACGGTTCCTTCGGTACCAAAATGGGTGACTCTTTGGTTGCCTATGCACTACCTGACAATAAATAATGAAGTTTTATAGTTAAGTAAAAAAGCCTGATTCGTCAGGCTTTTTTATGCAAAATACAGGCTGTTATGACAATAAAGCTTGATTAGAAAATCATGAACCTTTAGCTCAGCTTTCCTGCAAGTATTCAGTTTGATCTTATGCAGATGCTGAGTCTTTAAAATTAATAAGACACTTTTAAAACGTTTGAACTCCCATGGCATGAGTGAATGCCAGATATCAGGAATATTAGCTATGCACCTTCATACCACGCGGTTGCCGATGAAATCGACTTTATCCTGTCTGATTGCTTGTATCAGTCAAGGAATTTATGCGGAAGAACCGGTTACAGAGGTACAGCGACTGGCTCCCATTGTGGTTGAAGCAACCCGTACAGATCGTGCCATTCTGGAAACACCGGCATCTACCTATTATCTGAATCAGGAACAACAGAATAGCCTGAATGTGAATCTGTCTGAAACCTTAAAAGGTGTACCAGGTTTACAACTGAATAACCGCGAAAATTATGCTCAGGATTTACAGATATCAATGCGGGGCTTCGGTGCACGTTCGACTTTCGGTGTGCGAGGAGTACGTTTATATGTAGACGGTATTCCTGCCACTATGCCGGATGGGCAGGGGCAAACCTCGAATATTGACCTGAATAGTCTGGATCATATTGAAGTGCTGAGTGGTCCATTTTCCTCACTATACGGTAATTCTTCTGGCGGAACCATCCTGACACAAAGCCGTGAAGGGCAGGGACCTGATTCAGTCACTTTGGGATATTCGGGCGGCAGTCAGAACAAAGGCCAAACGAACCTGGTGCTACAAGGTGGTTCAGAAAATGCTTCTGAACCAAGCTATATCATCAGTTCATCTTATTTTGATACGGATGGTTTCCGTGATCATAGTGGTGCACATAAAGTACTGAACAATGCCAAGCTGACTTGGGATCTGGACGATGGCTCTAAAATTAACTGGGTCAATAACTATGTCAAAATTGCAGCAGATGATCCAGGTGGTTTAACTCGAGATCAATGGCGAGAAAATCCTAAACAGGTCGCAGCGAATGTGTTGCTATATAATGCACGTAAAGAAATTGAGCAATTCCAGACAGGACTGACCTGGAACAAGCCGATCAATGATCAGCATGAATTGTACGGTATGGCATATTGGGGACAGCGTGAAGTCACTCAATATCAATCTATTCCAAGTACAGCACAAGGTGGTCCAAATCATGCGGGTGGTGTCATTGATTTTGACCGTCAGTTTTATGGAGCAGATCTTCGCTGGACCGGAACAGATATTTTACAAAACACTAAATTGATTGCTGGTGTGGCTGTAGATGGTATGACCGAAGACCGTAAAGGCTATCAAAACTTTGTCGGCAGTAATTTAGGCATTAAAGGTGAACTCCGTCGTAATGAAGACAATACGCTTTGGAATGCAGATCCTTATATTCAAGCATCCTATAACTTTATGCCAGATTGGACGCTAGATGCCGGGATGCGTTATAGCAATGTGCATTTTAAATCTGAAGATCGATACCTAAGCAATGGCGATAATTCAGGTAAAACGACTTATGAGAAATTGCTACCTTCAGTTGCATTAAGTTGGAAAATTCTTCCTGAATTAGTGACTTATGCAAGCTATGCACAAGGTTTTGAAACACCAACATTTACCGAAATGGCTTATCCGGCTGATGGTAGCAACGATGTATTAAGCTTAAAAGCGGCTGAAAGTGAAACTTATGAACTGGGATTAAAATCTGCGAATCGCTTCGGTGATATGACCTTAGCAGCATTTCGGACTCAAACCAAAAATGACATTGTTTCTGCGGGAAGTGATGGCGGGCGCTCAACGTTTCGTAATGCAGATAAAACCTTAAGAAAAGGACTGGAACTATCCTGGAGTAAAGACCTGTGGCGTGATCTGGCAGCACAAGCCAGCTATAGCTATATTGATGCAACATTTGATGCCGATATTCCAACTATTGGTACAGTAGCTGCAGTTTCGTCAGGTAATTATATTCCTGGAATTGCTAAGAATCAGGCATTCTTTAGTTTGGGATGGAAGCCTGAAAATGGCTTTAATGCAGGTCTCGATGTGCGTTATTCAGACCGGATTTTTGTGAATGATATTAACTCTGAGGTTGCACCAAGTTATACCGTGGCTGGGGCTAATGTAGGCTATAATTGGAATGTCAAAGATTTGTCTATAAAAACGTTTGCACGCGTAGATAATCTGTTTGATAAGGATTATTCAGGTTCAGTCATTGTCAATGAAAGCAATGGTCGTTTCTATGAACCTGCAGAAGGTCGTAACTGGAGTGCTGGTTTAAGCGTGACAAAAGAGTTTTAATTTAAATCGGCCTTAAGCTTTCTCAATTTATTCAAGATTAATGTTCACATGTGAATGTCCGCCTTAGATTCGCACTTATTGCTGATCTTGGCGGACATTTCGATTTGAAGATAATACATGATACTGTTATGCACCAATTAAAATGTCTATGCGATAAACCATTTAAAATGTCCTGTTTTTAACTGCAAGAGTCAAGCACAGGATTTAAATTTCTTTGTTCAATAACAGCTTTCTGAGCTTTACGACTCGGCATACTTTTCTTGAGACGGGAACGTTTATTTTGTTTTTCCAACTCTTCATGCTGTTGCTGGATATGCGCCAGAACCGAGCCTAATCTTTTATTCTCAACCACTTCATTCTGCTGTAGTCCAGCCAGTTTATTGAAGACACTATAGTTGATCTTCCGTCCTTCATGCATGATCGCCACAGTGCCATCCGGGTACTCCAGAAATGAAATGTATTGCTCAACAAGCTTATGATTCAGCTCTGTCGGTTCAAGCAGATAAATACACTTGTCATAGGTGATGGTGAGGTTCTTCGTGACCTTACGCGGTTCCTGCCAGGTGAATATATCCTCCAGCTCAGCATCAGACTCTGTTAGCGGACGATGTAAGTTCTTTGAATTTCGCGCACACTTGGCGAACTTCTGGTTGAAATGCTCAATAAAGCAGGGTAACCAGGCATTGGCTTCGGCAATTGAACTGATGCCTTCCAGACGCATCTCCTTGATCAAACGGTCTTGAAGGGTTCTATTCGCGCGTTCTACGCGACCTTTAGCCTGTGGGGAGTTGGCAAAGATAATATCAATGTTTAACTCATTCAGAATCCGGCCAAATTGCGTGATCTTGCTGTCCTGGCTCGATTTCTGGTTCACTCGGAAGACCGAATGTTTATCGCTATAAAAGGCCAGAGGCTTACCGTATTGTTCAATGTAGGCTTGGGTTGAAAGCATATAGTCGAAGGTCGTTTCTGCCTCACAGAAGCGCAGATGCAACAGCTTTCCAGTGGCATCATCGATATACACCAATAAACAGCACTTAGCAGCGCGTCCTTCGAACCAGTCATGATATGAGCCATCAATCTGGATCAGCTCACCGAAGCAATCACGGTTATAACGTGGCTGATATGGACGTTTAAGGCGCTTGGATCGCGGAATCCAGAGGTCATTTGCAGTCATCCAGCGCCGAAGCGTTTCTACCGGGATATTCAGGTCAAATATGCTGCTGAGCTTCTCATGGGCCAAGGTAGGTCCAAATCCCAGCAGATGTTCGGAAATAATGGAAAGACATTTTGATTTTAATAAATCATCATGGCGACGATGGCCAGGTTGACCACGGCTGGCATGCGCCATACCTGAAACACCATCTTGATTGAGCTTCTGTAATAACCGGGTAATTTGACGGGTTGAAAGATTAAGGATTTCAGCGGCACGGACTTGTGTAATACGATGATCTCGAACGTCTTGCAGAACAGCAAGACGTTGAATTTCTTTGTCAGACATAGTGATCAGCATCTATATTTCATATCCAGTCCATGATGTTTAAACCATCATAAACCAGACATTTTTATTGGTGAGAATATAGACACTTTAAATGGGTTCTAACATTTTGATTTCGTATAATGTATATTATGTTAAATAGAATATTATGCATATAGCCTATTTCTGTATGTAGCACTCACCAATTAGTTGATATGTCTTTTTCATCTAGTCGTGTTAAACGTAGGTATTGAGATTAGTCTTAAGGTTTTCTTTATATAAATCAATTAAATATTTATCTCAAAACCTAGATGAAGCTCATCCGCAATTTTCCTTAGAATACCCCAGTTTTCTTTAAAAGTTTCAAATATGGTTATTTCAATATCATTAGATTTAATCCCACATAAATGACTTATATTTTTAATAAAAGCCTAAATAAATACTCTTTTGGTCTCTTCGTTCTTCCTTCAAACATTGAAACCTCGATAATGATATAAAATCTAGATCGATCCTTTGGATAAATAAAATTTCAGACTCTAAAGGTATAAATCGTTGAAAAATATTTTCCTCGAGATAACTTAGCTCTTTGATTAAAGCTTGATGGATAGCTTTATTCAATATACTTCGATTGTTTCATTTAAAGCATAAATTTTTATTTGAAACATTGTTTTCTACGCTCTTATAGTTACAGTTTTAATTATAGTGTGGGCTTTAATCTGGCTGGCATTGTCGTTCAGCATCATTCATAAAAAGTTCAATTATTTATACAAAACAACTAAATGCTGCCCTGTCTAAATTGTTAAAATTCTGGTCCTCTATAAAAAACTTGAAGATTGATAAGGACTAAAGTGAACAGACAACATGATTTACCTGAACTAAGTAAATATAGTGAGCTAAGTAGCGATGAACAAGTAGCTATTCATCAAATGCTTATCTCTTACGTACGCTCAGATCACTTTTATAATATTATCTTGACTCACAATGTTGAACCTTATGACTTGGTTAAGCTTGTAAGTATTAGTTTTGAGAATAGAGACGCAGCTATCTGGGTTCATTTTGAAACAATAACTGCTGAAAGACTAACTATGCCTCTCGATTTTATTTCAAGAATAGAAATATGTAATCAGGAAATATTTTAAATACTGAGACTTGAAGTGCTGAAATTTATTTAAGTTGTCTCGGAATTTTAAATCCATTAGAAATAGAGATAGTTAACCATCTCTATTTTTTTAAACTGAAAATTTAATTATTCTATAAATTTAAAAAACTTAAAATTATAAATATAACATGTAATATAGCAATTTCTTTAAAATAACATATCACATGTTACATCTTAATCTGACTAAGCCATCACCTGAGCTTTGTATAAATCATCTTCGTGCTGTCTGAGTAATTCTATAAAAGCAGGAATAGTGTCTGGTTCCAGGAGATAAGGATTAAATCCATCATGATGATTCTTGATAAAGAACTCAATGAAATCATTATGGACATTGGCATACTTCATGTGCCAACTGGAGAAAAGATATGAGTCGATTATTTCATAAGAGAGAATTTCACAGTTCTTATGGCGTGGATCTTTGACTATTCGATTGTAGAAAAGGTCTTTTACATCTTCTTCAGTACCTTCCAGACACTGGACAAAATAATTATTACCAAAATAGAGTGCGCCATAAATTTTGTGTAACTCATTAAATTCTAAGGCTTCTGTTAAAATATTATAAAGTTCAGAAGTAGAGTATCTCTCATCTTTGAACTTACTTACATATAAAAGCCTTACATCATTCATAATAAAAATTTCCTCCTGCTTAAAAAGATCCATACGAAAATATAAAAATTTGAACGAATGGTCAATAAAAATGTAATGACAAGGTAATTTAATGGTCAAATTACATACTTCTTATTATTACTGTTTTTATATAGCTATTTGATCTTTTAAATCAGGATTCATGACAAGGCTCTCTTTTCGTAAAGAACCTTGTGTTATTGAATTACAGGTCAGTTTATTTTTCTTGCTTTTCTATATGTACTGTTGCTGTTCGCCCTGCAACGAAGGCAAGTTCATTCTTTGGTAACTCATCCAGAATAATCTTAACAGGGACACGTTGGGCTAAACGCACCCAGCTAAAAGTTGGATTCACATTCGCTAAAAGTCCTGAACCAGCAGTACGCTCACGATCTTCAATCCCCGAGGCAATACCTTGCACATGGCCCTTAAGTTTTTGCGAATCACCCATCAGCTGAATTGTAGCTGGTGCTCCCACGTAAATTTTATCCAGTTTGGTTTCTTCAAAATAACCGACTACATAGAGCTGCTTGCGATCTAGTAATGCGGCAACTGCTTGGCCAACTTTGACATAGTTCCCTTCTTTTAATTCAAAATTTGATAATGTCCCATTTGCCGGGGCAACAACTTCTGAACGATGTAAATTAAGTTGCGCAAGATTGAGGTTATTCTCGGCGACTTGTATTAATGCTTTTTGCTGCTCGATATTCGCTTTGGCCTGTTCGGTTGCAGCTAAGGACTGCTCATGCTCGGCATGTGATTCATCCCGTGCAGCAAAAATCTGATCCTGTTCCTGTTTTGAAATAGCACCATCCATTAAGCTTGAATAACGACTTGCATTCTTGTCTGCCAGATGAATATTTGCTTGGGATTTCACGACATTGGCTTTAGCATTCACCAGTTCAGCCTCAGCTTGCGCTAGACCTGCTTTTGCTTTCGCAAGATCCGCACGAGCTTCTTGAACATCCAGTTCTTGACGTTCAACATCAATTTTAAATAAAGGCTGCCCTTTCTTGATGGTCTGGTTATCCTGCACCAGGACTTCTGTGACCAGGCCTGAAATATCTGATGACACCTGAATTACATCACCACGTACACGCCCGTCCCTCGTCCATGGCTCAGAATTATAATAATTCCAGATATGTCGAATCACTAAAATGGCGAGAACAGCCACTACCGTCAAAAGTACAGGTCGCAAATATTTGCGTAAATTGACAGATGTCATATACGGTTTTCCTCAATCATTTTAATATCAGACCTCATAGTAATAAGCCTGCCCAATGGACGGCGCCCAGCAAAAGTACGTAAGTGCATAAATAGAAAATATTCGGCATGATGATCCAGTCATTTGCGACTAGTCTGTCTAGCCACTTCATCAAGATTCTGAGCAGTACATAGGCAATCACAGCTTGAATCAATAAAATCGGCACATACACACCATAGATATTCAGCTCTCCCATGTATTAATCTCCTGCGCCTGCATATCTTGGCGGTGTCTTGATATGACATAAGCTGCTACGAATATTGTTGAGTGAAATATGCAGCCGTTCTACAACATCTGTATGTTCCTGCATGATGAGATCTGCTTCCAAAGCCTGTATTTTGTTAATTAACTGTGTGAAGGCAGCATCATAATTTTGTCCAATTTCTTTGGCACGAAAATATTCATCCAGCTGTATTTGAAGATCTTCGAGTTGCTGGGTCAAAGGCTGCTGTTCAGGTAACTTGAGTATGAGTTCTTGTAACCGTGCCAGATCCACGACGGCGCTGGATTCAATGAGTGCTTGATTGATTTTATTTTTTAGATCTTCAGATTCTACTGTTTTAGTATTTAATACCCCGATGCGGTCAATCATCGTACGTAAATGAATACGGAACCGTACCCCATAAGGAATATACAGTGCCTGACGAATGGCTCGGTTATGAATGGCCAAAATGCGCTGTACGGTTATATCTGGAGACATTGCACGGATCATATGGATAATAAATACAGCGATGATTGGCCCAATCACTGTACCAATCGCTGCATCAAAGAAAGAAATTTGATCCAGGGTATAACGGTTATGAAAATTCAGCCCCATGATCGTACCCATCAACAAAGGCAAACCAATTCCAACCAAGGGTGGATGCAAAAAAAGCATCAGGCAATATATGCAGAATGGTGCAAGTACAAGTGCTAACTGCCAGAACTCTATAATATTTGGAAAAATTCCATAGGCATATATGAAGATCACGATCGAAGCATATAAGCTACTACGAATAAACAGCTTTAATGCAGGCACCGGATTATCCAGCGCCGTTAATATACATGCACTAATTGCAGCCATTTCAGCCAGCATAAATCCAGCTTTCCAGCCGCTTAAGATCCAAAAGGCAGTAGCAATAAAAACAGTGAGGCATGCAGAAACCCCACCCCGCACTGCTACACCATGATCACGATGCAGAGTTGGATAGTTCGTAGTAAGTGGAACAATCATTTCAGGCAGTGAAGTATCCCCTTGTTGGATTCGCTGCCAGATCAACTTAATTGCATGGATATTCTGAATGAAATGACGGATATCCATTTTCAAGCTTTTCAATATTACAATTTGATCATCTTTTGAATGTTCAAAAATTTTCAGGAAATCTGTTTCAAAATCAGCAGGAAGCTGATTCAGTTCAGACTCTTTTAATGTATGTTCATCAGTTAGATATGTATTAATTTTGGAATGTAAATGTGCTAATGACTGGCGATATCCTGTATCAATGAAGTCTAACTGTTGCACGCGTTCTGACATTGCCACCAAATTACTCACCAGCATTGTGATCTGGTTCAGCATTTCCTGCAGTGGTTTGGTCATTCCCTGTAGAGCCGACTTTTCATAGCTTAAATGCACAGCCATGACATGAATATCTGCAATATCTGCAGCTAATTGGCTTAAAGCTTTTGTATAGTTCTGGTCTTGACGTGGTTCTAATAGAATTTTATTAAAAATCTGCTGAGTATCCACTAAGGTTTTACTGACACGACTTTTCACTGCGGGGCCAATATGCATTGGAAATATCGTCGTTGTCACAATCGCACTGCAAACGACGCCAATGGTAATTTCCAGAAAACGCCCTACCGCCATGTCAAATAATGAAGCAGTATCAATAAAGTAAATGATATTGAAGCAGATAATGACAGTCGTATATCCAGCCAGCATCAGTATATAACTGCGCGGTGTACGATCAAGCAGAGAGAAATATAAGCAGAGGCCAACCCAGCAGGATAAAAACAGCGTAAACAACCACGGTGTATTGATTAGCCAAGGAGTAACTGCAACTGCCACAATTGCGCCTAATAAAGTACCTAGTACACGATAGATACTTTTTGAAGCGGTCATACCCGTATAAGGATTGGCAATAACGAAAACTGTGCCAATAGCCCAAATTGGATAAGCAAGATCCAAACTCAACGCAACGTAGAGCGCCAAAATACCAGCCACAAACGTTTTAGTCGCAAAAATCCAGTCCATTTTATTTGGACGAAATGCGAGTAAAGATTTTATAAGCAGCATGATTTCTCTCTAAGAGCTTATTTTATTTTCTAAAGTAAATAACCTGCCCACCAAGCCCAAAGAGCTCAGTGACAAAATTTTTACTTGTTGAAAGGCTATAAAATTAGAATATTCAGCTGATTAAACTGAAACTGTCTGATGAAAATATAAAAAGCAAAAGATAACACTTTACTTAATTATTCATCATTAGATATTTACTTAATTAATTTTTTCAAATAAACGCTTTATTGTCAATAAAAATATCTCTATATGAGAATAAGTATGATTTTTTTATCATTGCATAGGCCGTTATGGTGAATATTTGTCTCTTTTCTTCCTATATCCTCATGATTCGAGAATTTTAGGTAAATAGTTGCCTCTACTACCCTCTTTTAAGCTAAAGTGAGTCATAACCTTTTTCAATGGTCAGCACTTCAGGTTTTTTATGGCGCAAGCAAGTTTTGGAAAAATTCTTACTGTTCTCGATCTATTTTCGTTATCACGTTCAGTGATTAATGTAGATATCATCAGTGAAGAATTAAACCTCTCCAAACCCACCAGTTATCGCTATTTAAAAGAATTAGTATCGGCTGAACTTTTACAGCGAATCAGTGGCACATCCGGTGATTATACGCTGGGTTCAAAAATTGCTGTTCTGGATTATATTTCAAGAAAAACTGATCCTTTGGTTCAGATCAGCATTCCCTTTATGCAGGAAATCGTCGAACGGACTGAATTCTCTTGTATATTGACTCATCTTAATTATGATTCTTGTATCGACTTACATGACGAAGTCTTTAAAAATGCACATCTGCTTTCATTTGGACGCGGTTGTCCACGTCCTGTCTATGTAGGCTCATCGTCAAAAGTCATCATGGCACATTTACCGAAGCAAGCTTTGCTTGATTATTATCAACGTTATGCAGATGCATTTGAAGAAGTGGGATTTGTGCAGAATGAAACCGCTTTTCTGGAACAAATGAGAAAGATTAAAAAACAGGGTTATTATTATTCTAGTGGTGAACTTGATCCTCAAGTTGCAGGTTTGTCTGTACCAGTTAAATTCTCTCTTAAAGAACCACCTTTAGCGCTTACTTTATTAGCTTCAAAAAATAGATTTGATTTCGTAAATTTGGAAAAATTAGTACAAATTCTTCAGGAGAAAGCACAGATTATTGAAAATAAGTTCCTTTACCATCCTGCAAGCACAAGTGACATTCGTAATAATTTAACCAAATAAAATTTAAATTATGTTTGAAAAACTATTCATATTCTCATAATATGATTCTTAGTCTTTAAGTCATAGCATTCTTAACTGAATTAAATGGCGAGAAGATTCCTCAGAGGTAAAAAAGCCTATTTCGAATGAGATAGGCTTTTTTATTTTAATTTTGGATTTATAACAATAATGCGGATACATTTAAGGAAAGTTAAGAATTTTACAATTGCGATGTGTAGATAAAATCTAAAGTTAGAAATTTGAAATCGTATAAATTCATCCATTTTATGCTTTTAATTTTAGCTCTGCTTTAGAATCCTTCTTGATCAAAAACGAGATAACTAAGAAGCCCATTAAGCTTCCTATAATTGAATCATAAAATCTTTATAGCTTAAGAATATTATCCCAGTACGGCGGATCTCCAATTTCTTTTAAAATAAAATCAAGCACAGTTCTAACCTTTTGCGAACGAATTCTGTTTTCAGGAGAAACCAGATGAATCCCTATAGAATAAGGTTCCACTGTACTGATCCAGTCAGGAAGAAGTTGAACAAGTTTATGTGTTTTGAAATAGTCTTCCATAAAAATCCAGGTTGGAAATAATACAATCCCCCGTCCTTCCAATGCCGCATCTACCAGGACTTCTGCATTATTACTTCTTAAAGGCCCTTGTGGCTCAATTAAAAGCGGAGTGTCATGCTCTTGCTGACGGAAATACCAACGTTGGCTTCCGGAAACGCCCTTATACACCAGACACTGATGATTCTGAATCTCGTATGGGGAATGTGGAGTTCCATGTTTTTCAAGATATGCAGGGCTTGCACACAGTACATATTTTTGATCACAGACCTTGCGTGCAATTAATGCTGAATCCTGTAATGAGCCAATCCGTATGGCAATGTCTACGCCTTCTTGTACAGGATCAATAAAAGTATCCGTCAAGATCAGCTCGACTGAAAGATCTGGAAAGCTATCATGCAGTTTATTCACTATGCGTGATATATGTAGTCTCCCCAGTGCCACCGCCGTATTGATACGAATCAACCCTCTGATCGCGTTTTTACCAGAAATTTCTTCATTGGCCAGATCTAGCGTATCAAGCACTTCCTTAATTTGCACAAAGTACTTTTCTCCTATGTCAGTCAGCCGGACAGAGCGTGTATTACGATAAAAAAGTTGCTGTCCAATTTCCTGTTCAAGTTTGGAAATAAAACGAGATACTGAGGAAGATGGAACCTGAAAATGCTTTGCGGTGGCTGAAAAACTGCCTGTGGTTGCTACCATCACAAAATAGCGTAATGCATTGAGTTGCATACCTGATCTATCCCTGAATTTAATTTAATCATTTTATTATTGTCATAATAGCAATTATGTTTTGAAAAATTACGGAATTGTAGCTTTTAGATAAGAGAATATAATTCGGTGCTTTCTTCCTTTGGAAAGCATATATGAAACAGTTGTGGATTTTCCCATTAGTCGTTCTTGCAGGTATGGGGTTATCTGTTGAAGCGGGTTTACTGGGTCCACTCGGGGAAGAAATTGGCCATTTCTGGGCAACCTTGGGAATTTTCGCGATCGGCTCACTGCTCTTAACCTTCGGACTGATCTTTAGCCGTCCAAAACTTTCTCTCATGTTCAAGCAGCCACGGTGGCAACTGACTGGTGGCATATTAGGCCCTATATATGTAGTAGCTTTAACTATAGCAACACCTCATATTGGCGTTGGCCTCACCATGGTGGGCATCCTTTTTGGCCAGGTTGCGACCAGTCTTATTATTGATCACTGGGGTTTGTTAGGTAGTCATAAACGGGCTGTAGATAAATATCGTATTGGCGCGCTGGTGGCTATTTTAGCTGCATTATGGCTTATTCAATAAGTAAGCTTCTCCATGATTTATATAATGTTATTAGTCGTTATTTTTGGCGGAGCAGTTTTATGTGCTCAATCTTCAATTAATGGTCGTCTAGGTGCTAAAGTAGGCGTATTAGAAAGTTCTTGGCTGACCTTTGTTTTAGGTGCTTTGGTAATGCTCCCTAAAAATAATTGAACTTAAAAGTAGAAAATCGAATAGCCTTGACCTAAGGAGATTTTCTATGAAAACAACTAAATATTCGGACAGCTTAATCATGAGTATTTTGAAGCAAGCTGAAGCAGGTACTCCAGTGCCTAATCTATGCCGAGAACATGGCATGAGTTCTGCCACTTTTTACAAATGGAAGTCCAAATATGGCGGCATGGATCTTTCCATGATGACTCGACTTAAAGAGCTAGAGACAGAAAATGCCCGCCTAAAGCGCATGTATGCGGATGAACGTCTTAAAGCAGACATTCTTCAGGATGCACTGTCAAAAAAGTTATAAGGCCAACGCAACGCAAGTCACTTGCTCAACAAGCCGTTGAGCAATATAAGATATCAGTGAATAAGGCCTGTCTCATATTCCAAGTCAGTCAAACCTGTTATCGCTATATAGCTCAATTGAAGGAGCAGAATATGGTTATTGCAGATTGGCTGATTAAGCTCACCAATGAGAATAAGACTTGGGGATTTAAGCTTTGCTTTTTGTACCTGCGTAATGTCCAAGGCTACCCTTGGAATCACAAGCGTATTTATCGCATTTATAAGGAGCTTGAGCTTAACCTTCGGATTAAACCCAACAAACGCATTAAACGAATAAAGCCTGAAACTCTTGCAGTACCAGAAGCGCAGAATGAATCATGGTCAATGGACTTTATGCACGATCAACTCAGTGATGGCCGCAGTTACCGTGTGCACAACGTCATTGATGACTATAACCGTGAGTCATTAGATATCTTGATTGACTTCTCCTTACCCGCCGAACGAGTACTTCGAGGGTTGGATCAACTCATCGAATGGCGAGGTAAACCAAAACGAATCCGAAGTGACAATGGACCAGAGTACATCAGTGATTTAATGGAGGCATGGTGTAAGCAGCATGAAATTGAGCATGTATTTACCCAGCCTGGCAATCCACAACAAAATGCGTATGTAGAACGCTTCAATCGGACAGTACGTTATGAATGTTTAAATCAATATTTATTTCGAGAACTTGAAGATGTTCAAGACTATACAACAGCATGGCAACACTTTTATAATCATCAACGACCTCATATGTCAGTTGATGGTAAACCACCTAAATTTAAACAATGATAAAGGCTTCGATTTTTCTACTCATTAACTCAATTAAAAATGGGGGTATTACCCTTTAGTCAGTTTTCTAATCGCTTTCTTTCTTGAACCAAACCATGCATTGAATTTATTCACAGCCCCAAGATGGCAATTAACAGGCGCATTTTTTGGCGTAGCCTATATGCTCACGATTGTATTTGCCATGCCTAGACTCGGCGCTGCTGCCACCACTGTCGCCGTCATTAGTGGACAGTTATTAATGAGTCTGCTCATCGACCATTTCGGATGGTTGAATAATCCGGTGATTCATTTAGATGGATCCAGACTAGCAGCAATTGCACTATTAGCCGTTGCACTATTTTTTATCTATAAAAGTAATATTGCAGCCAAAGCACAAGCTGAAAATTAAGAGGCTGTGAAAGGAAAGAGATTTTAGGTTTTAAAATCTCTTTTTTTATGGGTCATAAAGTTATGAGGCAACACCTTAAAAATAGTCAAAATAAAAATGTCGATAAAAGCAGCTGATATCTTTTGCTTTATGCCATTGTGAGGAATCTAAGGGTAATATTAGGTATAGTTCATAAGTCATTTCATTTAAGCATGCATAATCAATTTTCAGGCAATAAAAAAATTCGTGTAGTTTCAAACTTTTCTGAACTTGTTAATTCGCATTTTAAGGATGAGATGAATGCGATTTGCTGGTCTAGAAATTTAGCGGGCGATTTTGCCGAGATCGTGAATAAGCTTCATTTAGAGGAAAATATAACTGAAGTTTCAATTGATGATCTTATGACACTCCAGCTGTCAGAAAGCGGTCATCTGGCAAGAAAGATTGTCTTAGAAGATATACAGCGACTAACTGACTACGGCGCTTCCCCTTCACTCAATCTGCTTAAATGCTATGAACGGGATGATGAGCTTGATTTCATTACTACAGATGTCTATTCATTCCATGTTGACCGCTCACCGATTGAAATAGATACTTTCTTATGTACCTATCATGGCGCTGCAAGCGATATCTTGCCCAATGATCAGGTGGAACAAAAGATTCTGATTCCAGAAATCAGGGCAAAGCTGAAAGAATTATATGATGGCCCAGAAGCCGGATTTGAAGATTTTCTGGAAGAATATTTCTTTGATCTGCATTATCAACCTAAGCCTGATGCCAAACCTGTCAATTTAGGTCAAGGCCATCTTTGGCGATTGGCAGTAGATCATCCCACCCAACAGGCTCTACCATGTGTACATCGGGCTCCAGTTGAAAATGAGGGTGAATACCGATTGCTTTTGATTTGTTAAATTCGATACAAATCTTAAAAGTGAGAAAATCCACATTATTTTATGGTCATCCTTCTCATTTTCATTCACGCAAATTCTATCTGTCCAACCGAATGGTAAGTACGATTAAAATATGCCAGGCTCTGATCCTGTTCGCTCCGTTGAATCGCAACCACTCGGCACATCAAGATACTGTGTATCCCTACTTGTTAGATATTCTCGATTTCACAGTCAAAACTCACTAATGCATCGTCTAATACAGGTGAACCTGTTTTTAGCGGTGTCCAAGAACCTAATTGAAATCTTCGTTCAGAACTGAATTTGCTGGATGCGAATGCATTGGAAATCTGTTCGTGCTGTGGACCTAAGACGTTCACTGACAAAATTTTGTTCTCAATAAAATGCACATGTGATCGAGACGACTGATTCATACAGACCAGCAATGTCGGTGGCGTATCGGTCACGCTGCATACCGCAGATGCCGTAAAACAAAGATGAGATAAATTCACTATAGCCGAATTATTTGTATGAATACTTACTTAAAATTAAATAGGACAAAATACAGTTTCTCATTCAAACATTAATGTAGATCGACTTTTGTAAAAATAAGCTATCAAGTTAATTTTAAAGGTAGAAGTTATTGATATATTTTTACAGCTGGTTCTTAGCAATAGTACCTAGTTTGCATCTTTTATTTTAACAACACACAACTTCTGCGTATAAGAAGAACCGACATCGATATAGTAGCAATTATCAATTTGGATATATTCTTTTACAATCGTATGACCCAGATAGATCTCATCGATATTTTTAACGGTTCCATAGCGATAAGAATGATTGCGAATTCTCCCTCTACCCCAAAGTGCATTGGTATATGCTGAAGTTAAGCCTGGAATTCTACTTTCACCTTTTGCAATTTTCTTTTTAAATACATTCCAGTCATTTAGCGCAATATCTGCGTTCAAAATGCCAATCTTTTTATGTTTTAGGTTTAGTTCAATGGCCAAAGGAAGTGCCGAAAAAATTTCACTGAGTTCATCCTTTTTTTCGGTAGATAAAAGATAGAACCACTCACCGCCATTCTGTGCATGTATATCTTGAATCCATGCATCGTCACGGCCCTTAATACACATTTCCTCATGATTACCGCGAACGCAATAAAACCAGGGTTGACTAACCAATGAAACACATTCTAGATTTTCATTACCACGATCGACCAGATCTCCGGTACAAATCAGTAGATCTTTCTCAAAATTAAAATGGACTTTCTCCAGTTCTTGCATGAGCAAGCTGTAACAACCATGCAGATCCCCGACCACATATATGGCAGAGAAATCAGATCCATCAATTAGCTTAGTTAAAGTGTTCATAAATATCTTCTATAACCTGGAACCCTAGCTGCTAAACCTGAAGCAAAAGATGATTTTTAAATCATATCTTTTAATTTTAATGCTGTTTATAACTGGAAAGTAGTTATTTATACACTACTATTGACTGATTTTTATCTTCAAAAACCTTTGTAAAATATAAGAATATTCATATAATGTTAAATTTTGTATAAATATATTATTTTTTGTAAGTTTTGGCTTACATAGATTGGAGCAAATACTCTATATCCTAATTCCTCAATTTTTGACATTATGTTTCACATAAAGAGTCAGCAAGGAAAGCTGATAATAATCGCATTACAACGATAATAAAGTCGAAAGACAGCGAACTTACTGGGATGGTAAGTGATAAAAGTAGAGACTACAGCCGCTAAGCCTTATAGTTTTGGGAGAGACTATAAGGCTTTTATTTTATTAGTATCTAATTATTTATTGATTCGGTGATACTCGCCAAATCACGTTCCCTACATCATCAGCAACTAATATTGCGCCTTGGGCATCTGTAGCCACACCCACAGGTCGGCCAAATGCATCTCCATTTTTGCTTAAAAATCCGGTCAGAATATCTTGAGGCTGCCCAGAAGGCTGACCATTTTTAAATGGCACAAAAATAACTTTATAACCGCTATGAGGTTTCCTGTTCCAGGAACCATGCTGGCCAATAAGTGCTCCATCACGATATTGAGGCATTAAATTGGCTTTATAAAATGTTAGTCCCAGTGATGCAGTATGATTCCCCAATGCATAATCTGGCTTAATTGCTTGTGCGACCAGTTCAGGCTTTTGTTGTTTTACTCGTGTATCTACATGCTGGCCATAATAACTATAAGGCCAGCCATAAAAAGCACCATCTTTAACCGAAGTCATATAATCAGGAACCAGATCATTACCCAGCTCATCGCGCTCATTCACTACAGTCCATAAGGCTCCACTCTGAGGCTGCCAGTCCATGCCATTGGGATTACGCAGGCCTGTAGCAAACGGCCGGGCTTGACCTGTAGAAAGGTCCAATTCCATGATCAGGGCGCGTCCTTCTTCCTGAGCTATGCCATTTTCCGCCACATTACTATTGGAACCTACTGTAATGTAGAGTTTCGTCCCTGCAGGATTGGCAATAACATTTTTTGTCCAGTGATGATTTAAAGAGCCTGCAGGCAAGTCTAATACATTAGTTCCTTTTTCTTTGATCTGGGTCATACCTGGCTGATAAGAGAATCGTACTAAAGCATCTGTATTTGCGACGTAAAGCATATGACCTACCAAAGTCATTCCAAACGGCGAGTTTAAATTTTGCAGAAATACTGTTTTCTGGTCAGCAACGCCGTCTTGATCACTGTCACGCAGCAGGCTAATACGGTTGGCGCTTGGATAGGATGATCCTGCTCTTCTCATCACCATTTTCATGATTTTGCCTTTAATCCCTTTACTGTCTTCGGGCTTAGGCGGAGCATCAGTTTCAGCCACCAGTACATCTCCATTCGGTAATACATATAACCAGCGCGGATGTTGAAGACCTTGTGCGAATGCCTGCACTTTTAAACCCGGCGCTGGCGTCGGCATGACGCCTTCAGGCCAACCTTTTGCAGGGGCAATGTTGACGACCGGAAACAGTCTTGATTTTGGTTCAGGTAAAGATGGCTGGGAGCCATAACTGTCTGTTACCGGTGTCTTAGATGAAACCGTACAGCCGGTAAATCCCAATATGATTACGGTACTTAAGGCTGATAAGAAAAATTGAGCCGCCATGGTATTTCCTTGCTTTTTGTTTTTATCTCTCCCATTTTAAAAGGTGGTTGAAATCGTAATGATATAGTTCTTGTAGTTTCTGGTTGTGGATTGATTGCCGTAAATATACTAGTGACGCAAGCTGCCCAAAGCATAGAACGCTGTCTAATTTTTTTACTTATATTCGATCCAACCTTCTTAAATAAATGGCCATGCAATACTTAATAAAAGTAAAAGTCCTAATACAGCACAACTGATTTTCCAGAAACGTAAAGGATCACGTTCAATAATGGTAGGGGCTTTGGATTTTAATAATTCCTTGGATGGGTGTTCCAGATCATGGATCAATTCAGTCAATGCCTCATAACGATACATTGGCTCGATACTCAGAGCCTTTTTTAGAATCTGGTCTAACCAAAGTGGTAAATCTGGCCGATATTTTTGAATGGAATGATATTGAACTTTCTTCAGCTGCTTCAGCGTATTACAACGAGCCAAATCTGTACCATAAGGAAGCTGTTTAGTCAGTAAATAATAAGCCATTGCCGCCAAAGAAAATTGATCAGACTGCACGGATGGTGAATGTTCAATGAAATATTCAGGTGCCATAAATGCCAAGGTACCAAGTGGCCGATTCACATGTTTAGGATTAATTTCGACTAAACCTCGTACAGCAGTTGAACCATAATCAATCAGTTTGACTTTAAGTGTATTATCAACGTTTAAGACCATGATATTTTCAGGACGTACATCTTGATGCAACATTTCCAGTCGGTGCATTGCATTTAAGGCCAATGCTGTTTGCTGCAAAATAGGGAGAATACCTTCCATCTGCAAAGGCTTTTTCTGTTGATGCAGCCAGCGATCTAAGGTTTCTCCCTGCAAATATTCATAACTCTGGAATAAATATTTTTTCTCTGATTGATGCGTATAACATTGCAGCAGATTTTCGTGCTTAAGACGCTTTGAAACCCAGTCTTCAAGTTGAAACTGTTCAACAGCCTGTTCATCTTGTTGTAAATCTACTGCCAGAGTTTTAATCACTAGCGGTTGCCGATCATGATCGTGTGCCAAATACAGGCAACTGCGGTGATTTTGGTGCAGGATTTTGTCAATGGCATAGCCTTCAAATGCTTCACCTTTGCTGAGCTGGGGTGGAAAGACATAATCCTGGTACATATAAAACTGATCTGGTTCAGGCAACTGCTCAATACGGAGCACTTGAAGACTTAAATTATCATCACTGCCCTGTTTTAAAGCCTGTTCAACCAGGAATTTGGCAAGTTGATTTAAGTGATCTGCTGCTAAGGTGAAATCTAATAATTGTTGGTCTGTAACAAACTCATAAATCCCATCAGTCATGAGTAGAAAGACATCTTTTTCTTTTAGTTCAAGGCTTTGATAATCAATTTCAATACGATAATCCACGCCTAAGGCACGACTGAGATAATGTTCTGTCGAAGACAGACAGACGCGATGATCATGGGTTAATAATTCAATTTCACCATCTCGGATTCGATAAATACGACTATCACCGACGTGAAAAATATGCGCCTGATGCTGCTTTAAAATAAGTGCGGATAAGGTACAGACATAGCCCCGATCTTTATCGAAACGTCCCTGACTTTGTTGAGTTTGTGCATATAACCATGAATTAGTGGCACGAATCACCCGTGCTGCTGAAGTCTGAGTGCTCCAGGCATCCGAAGTCGAATAATAATCAGAGAGAAAACTGCTAACGGCTGTTTCTGCGGCAATGTGACTGACATTGCTACTACCGATCCCGTCGGCAATCGCACAAGCTATACCTTTTTGCTTCAGTACATGACCTTCTGGTAAAAAGATGCCATAAAAATCCTGATTCTGATCTTTAATACCAGCCGTAGAATATTGTCCAATAGCGACTTTTAATGTTTTTTTCATATTAAAAACTCAAAAAAGGGATCATATTGATCCCTTTAAAAATGATTCATTATTAGAATTCTTTTTTCGCGCCAGTACGTACATGTGTGGTGTAAAGTGCCAGACCTGTTAAGGCTAAACCACCGACCAGATTACCTAAAGCAACCGGTAATTCATTCCACAGGAAATAATCTGCAATCGAGAAGTCACCACCCATCATCATGGCAAATGGGAACAGGAACATGTTTACCACTGAATGTTCAAAGCCCATGGCAAAGAACAGCATCACTGGCATCCACATTGCGATAAACTTGCCACTCACCGTAGTTGACATCATTGCGCCAATCACACCTAAAGACACCATCCAGTTACACAGCATGCCGCGAATAAAAATAGTCATCCAACCTGAGAAACCATAAGCCGCATAACCCAAGGTCCGGTCTTCACCGATATGAGAAATTTTTTCACCAACTGGATTCGGATCAGTTGCAAAGCCCATGGTATAAACCGCAGCCATCAGGACTGCAACGACTAAACACCCAGTAAAGTTACCTAAAAATACCAGCCCCCAGTTTTTTAAAATGCGTGCCCAGGTAACGCCAGGACGTTTATCCAGCCATGCCAGCGGTGTCAATACAAATACCCCAGTCAGCAAGTCATAGCCCAATAAATACAACATGCAGAAGCCAACAGGAAACAGTAATGCGCCAATCAGTGGCACACCAGTTTGCACTGCAATCGTAATTGCAAATACGGCTGCCAAGGCCAAAATCGCACCTGCCATAAAGGCACGAATCAGAACATCACGGGTTGCCATATGAAGCTTGGATTCACCCGCATCTACTACTTTTTTTGCAAACTCCGCAGGAGCAAGATATGCCATGTTGTCGTCCTCTTTTTCAATATACGGACCTGTTTTTCGAAAAAAAGACGCCTAAGATCACTGAAGACCTTAGGCGCCGTTGCCTTGAATATTAGAACAGGTAATGGTGAATGGCGTCGTTGCCATGTGTATCGAAACAGAAGCAAAAGCTGTGCCACAAATAATTAACAATCGCTTAAATATTCATTTTCTATTTAGCATGAACTCTAGAATGCTGTTGGCATGATATCTGCATTATCCGTTCTGCATACATTCATTTGAGAATAATTTGGAGAGGATTATGATTACCCATCGTCAGCAAGTAACTGACATGATCATTTCAGCGAAAGTTTTAAAGTCAATTAAGTGGTCAGATGTTGCCAAAGAGATTGGTCTTTCTAAAGAATGGGTAACCGCTGCATGTTTAGGTCAGATGGCGTTTAATAAAGAGCAAGCAGAAAAGATTGGTCAGATTTTTGGCTTAAGTGATGAAGCCGTTGCATGGCTACAGATCGTGCCATATAAAGGTTCCCTGCCAACCAGCGTACCGACTGATCCTTTAATTTACCGTTGGTATGAAGTGGTGAATGTATATGGTTCTACCATTAAAGAACTGATTCATGAAGAATTCGGTGACGGTATTATGAGCGCGATTGATTTTAGTATGGATATTCAACGCGAAGAAAATCCGAATGGCGACCGCGTCAATGTCGTATTGTCTGGCAAGTTCTTGCCTTATAAAACTTATTGATCAATTCCATTTATAAAAAGCCATCAATGTGATGGCTTTTTTTTATTTCATTTTTCTTTTTATATTTGAGCATTAATCGCATTCTATACATGAAAAATATTTAGCAAATATACTTTATAAATTTAAAATTAATATGAAATCAATAATTTAAATATTATTTTACTAAAATGAATCGTTTTATTTTAAGCAAAATCTTAATCCCTTCTTTTAATCTGCTTTAACTGCAAAGTATTCCTCTATCAATGAGTAATTTTTAATTTAAATTTCCTATTGTATTTAGATTGATTTAAAAATATCTAATCAATAACATTAGCGATAATCATTATCATTTACATTCATTAAAATGTTTTATACCAATCATCCAACTTTCAAGCTATCTTTGCTCAGTTTTGCCATTTTGCTGACCCAGCAAAGTTTTGCAGAAAATAGTCAGCAGCTTCCTACCATCACGATAGTCACTGATGCAGCACAAACAACAGAAAGCTCTGAACAGACTAAAAGCTATATTATTCAAAATTCTGCAACAGCTTCTAAACTAAATATTCCTCTTAAGGAAACGCCACAAACAGTGAATGTAGTGACGCGTCAACAATTAGATGACTTTGCACTGGATAATACCCGTGATGTACTCCGTAACTCACCGGGGATCACTGTAAGTAACCAGGAGACCGAACGAACTTCCTATCTATCACGTGGTTTTGAAATCTCAAACGTATTGGTAGACGGCGTTGGGATTCCGCTTGAAGGCTATAACTACAATAATGACAATCCAGACAGCTTTTTATTTGACCGTATTGAGATCGTTAAAGGTGCAAATGCCTTAAATAATGGTATTGGCGATCCGGGCGCTACCATTAATATGATTCGAAAACGCCCTACTCAGGAGCTTCAAGCCGCGTTTAATACCAGTTATGGTTCATGGAATACCCAACGTTATGAAGCAGATGTTTCCTCTCCCCTGACACAGGATGGAAAAATCAGAGGCCGAGTATTTGGCTATCAGCAGACAGGTGATAGTTATCTGGATCACTATGAACTCGAAAAAAATTGCATTGGTGCAGTTGTTGAGGCTGACCTGACTGATTCGACCTTAATAACTGCTGGTTATACCGAAACGAATCATAATCCAAATGGTGTCAATTGGGGTTCCAATCCTTTAATCAATACTGAAGGTGAACAGTTAAGCTATTCAAGAAATTATAATTACAGTCCGGACTGGGCCTACTGGGACAGTAATATTAAAAACTATTTTGCCGAGATCGAACAACAACTTGGTGCTGATTGGAAAGCTAAACTGAGTTATGAGGAAAAACGGACTGACCGGGATTCAAAACTTTTATTCCTGTCCGGTAAACCTGGTGCTGACGGTACTTCAGGTATTTTCTTATATCCAGGCATGTATATTGATGACAATAAAGAACAACAAGCCAGCTTGAGTTTTAGCGGCACCTATCCGCTTTGGGGACAACGCCATGAAGCCTCATTGGGCTATGTCTGGGCCAAAAATCGTCTGGATGAATTGGGTTATGCTGGCAGCTTTGTCAATCCGCTGACCACAGATTTAGCCAGCTTTACACCCGAAGAACCAAGCTGGGATATGTCGAAAACCAGGGGTGAAATGCATATCCGGCAGAAGAACCAGAGCCTTTATGCTGCGACCCGACTGCATCTGAATGATGATCTGAAACTGCTTTTAGGTGTGAACTACGTTCAGGCTGAAAGCAGTGGCAGTAGTTATGGAAAAGATACTGTTTATGATGAAGATAAAGTTTTACCCTATGCCGGTCTGACCTATAATTTTAGCCCTGAATATACAGGCTATCTGAGTTATACCTCGATTTTCCGTCCGCAAACCACCAAAGCAGATAATGGCAGCATTAACAAACCGATCGAAGGTGAAAGCTATGAAGTCGGAGTCAAAGGTTCTTGGCTAGATGATAAGCTTACCGCCAGCATGGCTGTGTTCAGAACGGAGCAAAGTAATTATCCACTTCGTGATTCTGATGGTATCCCGACTTTACGCACAACTCAGGTCAGTGACCTGCGTTCCCAAGGCTACGAGTTTGGCTTGGCGGGACAACTGACCGACCATTTTAACTTAAGCTTTGGTTATACCCAGTTTAGCCTGAAAGATCTGATCAATGGCGGTGATGCGCGTACCTTCAATCCAACCCAGTCTTTTAATCTTTTAACTACCTATCAGGTGCCACAACTTCCAAAACTGAAACTGGGTCTTGGTGTGCAGTGGCAGGATCAAACCTATCTGGATGTGCCTGAAGCAACCACCAATGGAGTGATTACCCAGAAAGCTGGAGTCATTGAACAGGATGCCTATGCGCTTGTGAATCTGATGGCCAGTTATGAACTCAATGATCACATTACTTTGCAGGCCAACGGGAATAATCTGACTAATGAAAAATACTTATTTAATTTCCCGAATCAGCAAGGCTTCTATGGTGCACCGGCAAATTACAGTGTGGCCGTAAAATTCAAATATTAATTTTTCGCTTGAGCTTTGAAAGAATATTCGGAGCTCATTTTCTTATATGCAAACAATAATCAGGCAGAATTCATGAAAAAAATCATTACTTTGACAATTGGACTGTCAATGACCCTTTCTACTCAGGCCCATATGCTTTGGCTAGAACGTGCTTCAGATGCAAAAACACATGCATTCTTTGGTGAATATAGTGAACAGCTCAAAGAGACTCAAGAAGGTGCCTTAAAGTCATTCAGCCAAGCAAAAGCGATTCAGACTAAAAAACAATTTAGTCCCCAACTACACCAGGATCATCTGGTCTACTCTACAAAAGATCAAGCAGATGTAGAGCTCCATCATGAACTGATCTATGGAGAATCATTGCTGAGCTATCATGCCAAATCCGGCAGACAAAACTTGAAAGCAGAGTCCGAACTGGATATTGTCCCAACCCAGATCAACAGCAATACATTTACGGTACTGTATCAGGGTAAACCCGCTGCGGATGTAAAAGTGACTGTCTATTCCCCACAGCACTGGCTTAAAAACTATACGACCAACAAGCATGGCCAAATTAATATTGCTACGCCATGGAAGGGTCAATATGTACTAGAGGTGAGTCAAGAAGTAGACAAGACAGGAAAATTAAATCAGCAAGTGTATAAGAAACAGTACCTGGTCACTACTTTAAGCTTCGTGCATTAAGTTACCTCAATATTTATTTATACAGATTCATATAAAGGCCTTTCCATGATTCCTACCCTTCAGCCACTTGCTATCCTGTATCGATTAGGCATGAGCTTTGGTATTGGTTATTTATGTAGTTATCTGATTGCTCTCGATCTGGCCTATTTTTTACAGGCGAGTTTACCTAAAGCTGAATCGGTTTATCTGGCTGCCTTTATTGCCCTCATTTTTTATGTCTGTTTTGTGATTGGAATATTCTGTATCCAAAGTCTTAAAACACTTTCAGTCTATAGCCTGATTCCTCTCATTGTTTTATTTGTCATTTCCCGCTTCATAGGTTAAACCATGCATAAATCTGTCCGTCAATCTATGGCATGGCTACATTCATGGCTAGGTTTAAGTTTTGGCTGGCTCCTCTTCGCGATCTTTTTAACAGGTGCGGTCACTTATTATCGCCATGAAATTACAATGTGGATGCAGCCACAATTTGCCACGATGCAGGTTAACCAGGAAATTGCTTTAAAAACTGCTTATAGCTATTTACAGCAACATGCACCTGATGCACAGAACTGGTATATCGGGGTAGCGAATCAGGATTTACCGGTTAATAAAATTTATTGGCAAACTGCAGAGGGTGCTTATCAACTTAAAACCTTGGATGCTATGACAGGTAAGGAATTAACGCTTTCGGCTACACAGGGCGGAGATTTTTTCTATAACTTTCATTTTCAGCTATATGGCGTACCTTATACCATTAGCCGTCTGATTGTCACCATTGCTGCATTCATCATGTTGATGACCCTGATTTCCGGAATCATTACTCATAAAAAAATTCTGACCGACTTCTTTACTCTGAGAGCTTTTAAAGGACAACGTTCCTATCTGGATTTTCATAATGTCAGTTCCGTCATTGCGCTACCGTTCTTTTTAACTACGACTTTTACTGGACTGGCTATTTTCTTTTATATTGTTTTGCCTTCTGGCATGAAGCAGCTATATCCAGAAAATCCATTTCAATATTTTGAAGAAATCCGAACCAAAAATGTGCTTGCTCCCTCTGCTATGCCCATTAAAACGGAGATGTTACCGATTCAACATTTTATCACTACGGCGCAGCAGCACTGGGGAAAATCAGAATTTGACAATATTACCGTGAAGCAGCCGAATACCCAGCTGGCAAAGATTACCTTAACCGAATTGAAAGATCATTCTATTACCCGCAATCAGGCACAACTCGTATTAAATGCGACGACGGGCAAATTGCTTGAAAACACTCGTAATGACAGTGCAATTGCTACCCTGAATGCCGGAGTATATGGTTTGCACATGGCACGTTTTGCTGAACCTGTTTTACGTTTAGCCCTATTTTTCTCAGGCATATTAGGCTGTGCCATGATCGCTTCCGGATTATTGCTCTGGAGCCTGAAACGGCAGATGCAGAAAAAATCGGATCGTTTTCACTTTGGATATTATCTGGTGAATCGTCTGAATATCACCATGATAATTGGTTTACCTATTGCCATGCTGGCTTATCTTTATGCAAACCGTTTGATTCACATTCCTGTAGGCACAACAAATTATGAAATCTATATCTTCTTTAGTATTTGGCTGAGTAGTTTTATCTTGGCCTGTTTAACGCCACAACAGCATTTATGGAAAACGCAGCTTAAAATTCTCATCTGTACCGCTTTTATGCTTCCATTCATCGACCTATATTATTTATGGTCTCAGCATTATCTGGATTCTTTTGCAAACTATTGGCTGTTTTTGCGTATCGATCTGATGCTCTGGATCTTGGCACTTCTCGCTTACTTCCTACATCAGAAAATTACACCTATCCAGCAAAAAGCTGTTCATAAAATTCAGGCCAAGCTTAAAACTGCACAGCAGGAGTCTTCCTCATGATATGGATGGCAATAGTAGGACTGATCTGGATGGCCTGTTTTGGTTTTTATGCAGTGAGTGAAAAACAGATTTTAAAAACCAGACAATCTCGATATTCTTTTCTTGTGAGTTATCCGGTCATCGTTAAATTGATCTCAGGCAGTCTTTTACTATTGGTATTGTCCCTTTTACGAACTCAATTCAGTAGTAGTATTAGCTTTATGGCACTTTGGGTTTTTATAAGTCCAATCGTATTTATATTTATTCTGAAGGTGAATAATTTAAAACAAAGAAAAATTTAAAAGTTTATAAAGGCCTTAAGAATAAGATATAACTGAGTATATGAGGCGAGAAAATGATTTTTCCGCCTCATAAATATTAGCTTATATACATATCTGTTTAGAACATCATTCTTAAACCGATTCCATAACGCCAGCCCTGTTCAGAATCAGATGCGTCCTGCCATGAGGTTTTCTCATTGCCCTTGGAATATTCATAAGCAATATCAAGATAAGGCATGATCTTCTTATTAATCTCATAACGAGTTTCCAGACCGAATGCTGCATGACTTATTCCAGTCTTTTTGGCATTGGCTGCTTTATCCTTCAGAATGAGGTTAACTTCAAAATAAGGCTGCAAAATCAGTTTTTGTGTGAGTAGCAGATCACGTTCTGTTTCCAATTCAAGCCCGATAAAATCATCTTCACCAAGATACAGATGTGTATTGGTTTCAAAGAAATACGGGGCCAGTCCATGGAATCCAAACACTGCATCTACATGTTCACTATCTTGCCCAGCATTAGGCTGCCCCAAACTTTCCTGACGATAACGAAGACCCGCCTGAGCATCCCAGAAATCTGAAATATTCCGGCTATACAGAGTTTGGACTGCATATTCTGTTGTTCTGGATTCTTGTTTGTCAGCTTTGAGTTTAATGAACAGTTTATTTTCATCCGTGCCAATCCGAAGCTCATTCTCAGACTGTAAACCTCCCTCACCTTCTGAATTTTTGATCCATGTATTGTCCAGTTTGACCCACTTATAAATTTGCCCTCCATGTTCCTTGCGATGATCATGCTCATTGGAATAGGTTGAAGCTGAATCTGGAATTAAATTTTCAGCAACTTCCGGTGCTACTGAAGTTAAATGATGCTCTGACGATTGGAGTGATTGTTGATGATGCATCGAATGATCAGCATGCTGTTGAGAACTTTCTTCAGCAAAAACAGCAATATTTCCCAACGCCAATACACTAGCCAAAACAGGTTTCAAACAAAGATTAATGGTGCGCATGAGCATCTCCTTGTTTTTCTGCTGGTTTTGGCATGTGATGATTGGAATGATCTTCTCGCACAGTATCCTGAGTCGAAACGCCATTTTCCTGAACATTTGCTACAATCAGTTTATTCATCATGCCGGCAGTCATGTGATACAGCAGATGACAATGAATCGCCCATTCACCTAGTTCATTTGCAGTCAGCAAAGTCGTAACGGTTTTTCCAGGTGGGACAATCACTGTATGTTTATTCGGCATATCTATTGCAGACTGGCCATTTTCGAGCTGCATGAACATGCCATGTAAATGCATTGGATGCGCCATCATACTGTCATTGATAAATTTCAGCCTGATCCGTTCCCCAAATTTCACTTTGAGCGGCTCTGCTTCATTAAATTTTTTGCCGTTCATGGTCCAGATATACCGTTCCATGGTGCCGCCTAAACGAATCACCAATTCGCTTTCTGCTTCGCGAATATCTTTTTGCGGGGTCAAAGATTTTAGATCGCTATATTGCAAAGCTTTATGCCCTACCGGTGTAGAGGCATTAGCCCAGCCGTAAACTGGTTGCTGCGTAGAAGTTTTGGCGTCTTTTTCATGTTGCATATGCCCGGTCATATTTGAGTGATTCACATGATCTATAGCGGATGAAGTATCTGAATGCTCGGCATGATTATCTTCCCCTTGCTCGATCACTTTGGCTGATGCATGTTGCTCATGCCCCATCATCGAATGTTTAGTAGCTGTTTTGACATTTATGTCATGACTAGCATGATTCTGATGATTCATCTGCTCGTGTTCTTCACCCTGCATGTTGCCATGTCCCATATCTTCCATAGTCAATAAGGCACGAGGACGGGATATAGGTTTGTGTATGGCATGATGAACTGGCTTTAACTCATTCTGTAAGCTGCCAATCGCAAAACCAGAACGGTCAATCGATTCAGCTTCAATCTGATAGTGTTCCGCAGCGGGCTCCACAATCACATCATAGGTTTCTGCGGCACCAATGCGGAATTCATCGACAACTACAGGTTTGACAGGCTGCCCGTCTGCACTGACCACTGTCATTTTTAACTGTGGAATACGCACATCGAAAAATGACATGGCAGAGGCATTGATAAAACGCAGTCGCACTTTTTCATTCGGTTTAAACTGTGCCATCCAGTTCTGTTCAGGCGTTTTTCCATTCACCAAAAAGGTATAGCCGGTTACATCAGACAGATCGGTTTTCAGCATGCGCATCTGATTCCACATTTTGCGATCATTCCAGGTGGCTTTAAGCCCTTCCCGTTTGATTTGCTGAAAAACATCGCCCAGAGTTTCACGCTGATTTTGATAATACTCGGCAGATTTTTTTAAATTATTCATGATCTGCTGGCCGGACTGCTCATGAAATTCTGAAAGCATGACCACATAATCACGCTCGGTATGCTCATGTGCAGGAACTTCCGCCTGGTTTTTGGGATAGATCACAAAGGCGCCATAAAGGCCGTCCTGTTCCTGACCCTTGGAATGGGCATGATACCAGTAGGTTCCACTCTGACGAATTTTAAAGCGATAGACAAATTCCTGATCAGGTGCAATGCCCTGAAACCCGTTAAAACCCGGGACACCATCCATCAGGCCGGGTAGCAATAAACCATGCCAATGAAGAGAACTTTCTTTATTTTTTAGCTTGTTTTTGACGCGAATAACAGCTTCATCACCTTCCTCAAATTCCAGTAAAGGTGCAGGAAATTTACCGTTAACTGTAATACGTTGTACCGTTTTACCGGTGAGATTGACTGGACCTTCATCAATAACCAGCTGATATTCTTTTACAGCAGCAAATAATGAAGAAGAGATCACTAAACTTAAGCCCAATAATAGGCTTTGACTAATTTTAATCGACATAACTTAATCCTTGATTTATTAAAATATAAATAACGAGGATTAAGCCTTAGGTGGGCGCAGTATTTCCTGCCAATACCCGGCAAGGTGCTTGGCTTGATAACTAGAGATAAAAGTGGTTTCTAAGGCATGAATCTCAGGGAGAGTTAACTTCGAAATTTCCACATCGATCCAGCCACTCAGGTTATGGCAAGAGCTATAAATACAATCCGGACAGTCATCTTTGTGCTCGTTTAAGTCGGAGTGGCAATCCATGTCCTGACTCATATCATGAGCAGAACCATGCATAGCTTGATGCTGGCTATGTAACTTCTCTATTTTTGCCATTTCCTGACAATGGGAACTCATCTGCTTCGCTAACGTTTCCAGATGCATCGTTTTTACTGAAGCAACAGACATGCCGCTCCAGCCTACGGCGAAGACCATAAGCATCACAAACCAGATCTGTTTAAAGAACTGTCTGAGCACGATGCACCCTGAAAATATAAAAATGAGTTAACCCAAATAGCATAAGGTGGAATATTAAAATTCGCAAACTCTATAAGCGCTTAATTTAAAGATTAATATTTTGTTCCTGATAAATTGATCACTTCTTAAAATAATTTAGCGGCAGCTTCAAATAAGACACACCATTGTTTTCTGGCATTGGAAACTGTCCTCCATTCATATTGATCTGGATCGCAGGCAAAATCAGTTTAGGCATAGTTAGACCCGCATCACGCTGCTCTCGCATCTGTACAAATTCAGATTTGCTAATCCCTTCACGGATATGAACGTTTTGCTGTTTTTGCTGCTGAATCGTCGTTTCACATTGATATTCATGACGTGACTCTGGCAAATAGTCATGACATAGAAATACCCGGGTACTTTCCGGGAGTTGAAATAGCTTGTGAACAGAATCATATAAAACCGAGGCACTGCCATTTGGAAAATCACAACGAGCCGTTCCATAGTCAGGCATAAACAGTGTATCCCCTACAAAGACGGCATCACCAATCATATAGCTTAAACAGGCAGGTGTATGGCCAGGTGTAGGAATATTATAAACTTCCAGTTCTCCAATCTTGAAATGCTCACCATCTTCAAACAGATAGTCAAAAGGCTGATGCGCATTGATCTGTTTCATGTCCAGATGATAAATCTCGGCAAAAGTTTCCTGCACCAGCGAAATTTTCTTACTGATTGCAATCTTGCCGCCTAATTGCTGTTTCAGATATGGGGCGGCTGTCAGATGATCAGCATGAACATGGGTTTCCAGAATCCATTCCACGGTCAAACCTTGTGATTTTACATAGGCAATCATCTGATCGGCATGCTCGGTCGATGTGGTGGCAGACGCAGCATCGTAATCCAGCACGCTATCAATAATGGCACATTGGGCAGTTTGAGGATCACTCACTACATAACTAAAAGTATTGGTATTTTTATCAAAAAATGCTTTGACGTGTGACTGCTGTGTCATATTTATACTCCTGCCCATTTACGGTGAATCCAGACCCCAAACATCATAGCTGCGATAAAATACAAGGCTTGATAATGTCCCAAACCAATCAGGGTAAAACTGGGTGCCGGACAAATGCCTGCAATTCCCCAACCGATACCAAATAATAAACTACCCGACAACAGTTTAGGGTCAATCTTTTGATGCTTTGGTAAATCAATGGATTCATTAAATAAAGTGGTTGGATTTGGATTATGTTTAGCTTTCTGGAAAGGAATAAAAGCCACCAGAATAGCCCCCATCATGACAAAGGCAAGGCTGGCATCCCAATCCCCAAACAGATCCAGAAAATCCAGAACTTTTTCAGGATTAGACATGCCTGAGAGCATTAAGCCGACTGAAAACAGGCCACCAAATAGAAAAGCGAATAGATTTTTCATTTAGATAGCTCCAATCAGATGACGAACAACATAAACCGTGATAAATCCCGCCAGCATAAAAGACCCGGTCGCAACAAAGGAGCGATTTGACAGACGGCTAATCCCACAGATGCCATGCCCACTGGTACAACCTGAGCCTAAACGTGTACCAAAACCGACCAGCAAACCGGCAATGACCATCATCCATGGGCTGGCATTCAGCTCAATTTCTGGCTGAAACAAAACGCCGTAGATAAATGGAACTATAAATAGTCCTGCTAAAAACCAGACCGCAGGAGTTTTGAAAATCGTCTTTCGATTAAGTACTTGCCCAACCAAACCACTCACGCCCGCAATATGGCCATTGACATACAGATAGCCGACCACTGAAAGACCAAGCAGTAATCCACCGAGAAACGCTGCCAAAAAGTCATGCATGAGCATATCCTACTTACAATATATATTTTTATATTATATAATTAAAAATATTAATCAAGACAGTTTTTGAATATTGCGTGAGTAATACAAATACAGGTTTTTATATGACAGCAGATGAATCTCAGACACGTATTGATTTTTCTCAGGCTCATGTGGTGAGCGAACGCTTAAAAGTGTTGTCGAATTCTGACCGTCTGAAAATTCTATGTGTACTGGTCGATAGTGAAATGAATGTACAACAGATTGAGCTACAAACTGATATTCACCAACCTACTCTCTCGCAACAACTTACCGTACTCCGAAAAGCCGAAATGGTCAGCACGCGTCGTGAAGGCAAACAGATTTTTTATCAGCTTTCCGACCCCAAATTACTCACCCTGATGCAAACCTTATATCAGCTTTATTGCAAGGCTTAAGTGATAAGAAAAATCTTCATTTATCTATAATTGAAGAATAAAACTTCTTAACTATTTAAAAGTTAAGTACTTTCAGGAATATCTGCTGGAGCTGTTTTGGTATCACTTTGAATCAGACCGTCAACTAACTTGATAGTGCGGTCACAACTAACAGACAAGCGCAGATCATGAGTCACCAGCAAAATGGCACAGCCCTGTTCCTTATTTACTTTACGAAACAGTTCAAAAACTTCAGACGCGGTCTGGGTATCCAGGTTCCCGGTTGGTTCATCGGCCAGTAACAAGGCAGGTTCTGTAATGAGGGCCGAGCAATTTCTTAAAAAGAAACCCGATATTTCATTCTAGAAGTCGACTTTAAATAACTCGAACATACAGTTTTAAAGTGTCAATTTAAGCTAAATGTATAAATGCTAAATCTTGCACAGGTTCTGTTATGAAATGTTGAGTCTAATTTAATCCCAACTAAAAGCTCCTAATATATTTTTTCATCAAGAGCAATCAAGGAAAAAATATGAATAACTATCCTGAAACTCCAGCTTCAACTGAAACCCAGGCTCATCAACCGGGTGACCAGACTAAAATGGATCCTACCCCGGAAGTCATTAAAGAAAATTATAAAGGTAGCGATAAATTAAAAGGCAAAGTAGCACTCATTACAGGTGGTGACAGCGGGATCGGTCGCTCTGTATCAGTATTGTTTGCCCGCGAAGGTGCCGATATTGCCATTTGCTATCTGGATGAAGACCGAGATGCGCTTGATACCAAAAAAATGGTTGAAGCAGAAGGACGCCGTTGCCTGTTGATTCAATGCGATTTACAGCATCCTGATGAAATCAAAAAAATGGTTGAGCAGACCCTTCAGGAATTTAAAACCATTAATATTCTGGTAAATAATGCAGGTGTACAGTATCCGCAGGACAGTATTACTGATATTTCTCCAGACCAGTTATTCAAGACCTTTAATGTCAATATCCTGTCCATGTTTCATCTAACTCAGGCGGTGCTTCCGCATATGCAGGCAGGTGACAGTATTATTAATACGACCAGTATCACCAGCTATCATGGGCATGACACGTTGATAGACTATTCGAGTACCAAAGGCGCGATTACTTCTTTTACCCGTAGCTTATCTACCAATCTGGCGAAAAATAAAACCGGAATTCGTGTGAATGGTGTTGCACCAGGCCCAATCTGGACACCACTCATTCCAAGTAGCTTTGATGAAGAACAACTGCAAGATTTTGGTAAACAGACACCAATGGGACGTATGGGACAACCGAGTGAGGTCGCTCCTGCCTATTTATTTCTGGCCAGTGAAGAAGCCAGCTATATTTCAGGTCAGGTCATTCATGTAAATGGCGGCAGTATTATTAACGGCTAATCAAAGTTTGAAAGTAGATAGCGGTCTTTTAGGTCGTTATCTACTTTTTTATTAATTACTTGATATGTTTTAGATTCAGACACCTTTCAAAGGACAGAATTTGATGAATATCAATAAAATTCATCTTAAAGCTATAAAACAATTCAAACAAATCCTGACAGATGATTACCCGCGCCAAAATCATCCCTTGTTATAGTGATTTAAGACCCTACCTGATGAGGATAGTAAAATGTCTAGAGGTGATAAATCGGCTTATACCGAAAAGCAAAAACGGCAGGCTAAGCATATTGAAGACAGTGAAAAAGATCGTGGTCGTTCTGAAGACGAAGCAGAACGTATTGCCTGGTCGACTGTGAATAAGCAGGACGGCGGTGGCAAGAAAAAGAAAGGCTAAACTGTCTAAAATTCAAGAAAAGTGATGCTATTGATATAGCATCATTTCTACTATCTAGCTAGATTTTATTTCTTTTATTTTTAAGCAATCGAAAAAGTCTGATGGCCTCAGGTATTCAGATTCTTTCCTCTATTTTGTTATTTCATCAAGTCATTCAAGATAATTTCAAGGAAAAATATGAAAATTCTGATTGTATTAACCTCCCATGATCAACTTGGCGAAACGGGTAAAAAAACCGGATTCTGGCTCGAAGAACTCGCCGCGCCTTACTACACTTTTATTGATGCAGGCGCAGACGTAACGTTAGCCTCTCCTGCTGGTGACCAGCCACCACTTGATCCAAAAAGTAATGAACCTGATGCACAAACCGAAACAACCAAACGTTTTGAAGCAGATGAAGTAGCCATGCGGGCACTTGCCAATACGCATAAATTAAGTGAAGTGCTAAATCAGGATTTTGATGCGGTCTTTTATCCGGGCGGTCATGGACCGTTATGGGACCTGGCCAAGGACCAGCATTCTATTTCCTTAATTGAACAGACTCTACAGGCTAATAAACCTGTGGCACTTGTCTGTCATGCACCGGGTGTACTTCGCGATGTTAAAAATGCAGAAGGCCGACCTATTGTCGAAGGTAAATCAGTGACTGGCTTTAGTAATACCGAAGAAGATGGTGTTGGCCTGACTGATATTGTGCCATTTTTAGTTGAAGATACACTAAAAGAAAAAGGCGGACAGTATTCCAAGGCTGAGGACTGGCAGGTGCATGTACAGCAAGATGGCCTGTTAATTACCGGACAGAATCCGGCATCTTCTGCCGCAACGGCTGAGGCGCTGTTAAAGTTATTAAAATAAGATTTCATCCAGATATAAGTCATTGTAGGCCAGTTATTTATTTACTGGTTAAAAACCCTGATGTGATGTCACATCAGGGTTTTTATTAGTTTTATGCCGAACTTCTAATTCGCTACTGCTGCTGTTGATGCAGTTTGTTTGCACTCATATTTTAACTGTTAGGACTCAGGTTTTTTTATTTAAAGCAAACTATGGGACAGCAGTGATCGAAAGATTCCTTTTTTATTTTGACTATGGCATTCCTTAACAGGCTTTAGCATCCGGCTGCACGGTTTTAGGCAACTCACGACGTACAATTTTACCGACTGCAGATTTTGGCAATCCAGACACAAACTCGATATATTTTGGCAGCTTATAACTGGTCAATTGTAGTCTCAGATAGGTCATGACTTCATTCTCGGTCAGACTGGTATCCTGTTTTACAATAAAGGCTTTCGGAACTTGTCCAGATTTTTCATCATCCACCCCAATGACGGCACATTCCAGTACTTTAGGATGTTTAGATAAAATACCTTCCAACTCATTTGGATAGACATTAAAGCCGGAGACCAGGATCATGTCCTTTTTACGGTCCAGAATGGTGATATAACCCTTCTCATCCATACAGCCGATATCACCTGTCAGGAAGAAACCATCTTTGGTAAATACCTGTGCTGTTGCTTCCGGTTGCTTCCAGTAACCTTTCATCACCTGAGGGCCGCGAATAGCAATTTCTCCAGCCTGATGAAGTGCTACAGGTTTTCCTTCATCATCCAGAATCTGAATTTCTGTGCCTGCCAATGGCAAGCCAATACTACTGCTAAAGCGCTTGCTTAAAGGCGGGTTAAATGTTGCCGTTGGTGAGGTCTCAGAAAGACCGTAGCCTTCATAGATATGACAGCCTGTGACTTCATACCATAATTCTGCCGTGTTTTTTAAAACAGATGCACCACCGCCTGTCGTGGTTTTTAGGCGTGAGTGATCCAGCTCGCGGAAACGTGGATGATGAGCCAATGCATTAAACATGGTATTCACGCCCGGAAACACCGTCGGAGGATGTTTATGATATTGATCCACTAAAGCGTCCAGATCTCTTGGATTTGGAATCAGCACATTGGCAAAACCTCGACTTAGTCCATAACTGAACAGGCAGATGGTAAAACCATAAATGTGATACAGCGGCAAGGCACAAAATACATATTCATCTTCTGTGGCATAACGATCGCCAAAATGGCTGATAAACACCGTACTGTTCTGGGCAATATTAAATAAGATATTGCGATGACTGAGCTCAGCACCTTTGGAAACACCTGTAGTCCCACCAGTATATTGCAGGATAACGGTATCTTCCTGCTGCTGTACAGGGGCTACAAAATCAATCACCTGTACCTGATCAATCGCCTGTTTAAAGTCAGAAAACTGTTTTTCTGGATATTGCTCCATTTGGCTATAAATTGATATCGGCTGATCCTGAATAAAATCGAGCGGATGGGTAGAAATAACATGTTTCAGCGCAGGACATTCATCCAGATTATTTAACTGTTCTAAGGTTGAGCCCAGAATAATCAAGGTTTCTGCTCCTGAATCCTGCACTTGATGATACAGCTCGCGTTGGGTGTACATCGGGTTTACATTCACCAGAATATAACCTGCGCGAATAATCGCGAAAGTCGCAATCGGATATTGAATAATATTCGGCAACATCACCGCGATTCGGCTACCTGCTGGCAGGCCTAGATTCTGTAGGTAAGTAGCCAGTTTCTGGCTATAAACATCAATCTCCTGATAGCTGAACTTTCGATCCAGATAAAAAAATGCAGTCTTATCTTTAAACTTAAGTAGATTCTCAGCAATTGTCATGCTCAAAGTTTTATCAGGGTCAGGCCGGGTAAATTCCGGATTGACGTTCCATTTTTTATATTCTTCCATCCATGGCTGACTAGTCATTACAGCACTCCTATCCTTGATTTTAAAATTTATTTTGTATCGTGAAACTTTATTTTGATTAAAACATGATAACGTTATCTTTCCTCCCAAATCAATGCAATATTTGGCTAATTTCAAATTTTTACAAATAAAATCAAGAGTTTTATAGCTAATTATTTGGATATATTTTATTAATTAACAATATGACATTTCTTATAGCGAAATAATAAATCAGTAAAAGCAACAAAAGAATGTGGATTCATTCTTATAAAACAACAACGTAACAAGAAAAGGATGTCGATGATGACGTATGAAACTTCAGTGCTAGAAGCTGAACGAGTCACAGTTCAGCCTAAAAAATATGGATGACCGCGTTTATTCTATGTTTTCTTATTTTACTTGCAGACGGTGTTGATCTGGCTTTCTTGGCCTATAGCCTCACCAGTATCAAAGCTGAATTTAATTTAACCACAGTTCAGGCAGGTGCCTTAGGGAGCTGGAGTCTGGTCGGTGGAGTGATTGGCGGTTGGGCCTGTGACCGTTTTGGCCGGGTAAAAGTTATTGTATTTTATATGATTCTTGCTTCCAGCTTATCCTGCACTTTGGGCTTTGTAGAATCTTATCATCAGTTTTTAATTATCCGCAGTATTGCAGCCATTGGGCTAGGTTCCCTGTATATTGCCTGTAATACCTTAATGTCAGAATATGTTCCGACAAAATACCGGACGACTGTTCTGGCGGCACTTATGACCGGTCTTACCTTAGGTTCATTATGTGCAACTTTACTGGCAGGCTGGATCATTCCTGAATATGGCTGGCGTATGCTGTACTGGATTACCATTTGCCCGATCGTTCTGGCTTTTCTGCTTTATTTTCTTGTTCCTGAGCCGGATTCATGGCTACGTTCACGTGAATTAAAACGTCAGGAAGCAGCTAGCAAAGTTAAGGTGAAAAAAGAGAATCCTTATAAAGTCATTCTCAAAGATAAAAATCACCGCTGGATGTTTTTACTATGGATTTTAAGTGCAGGTGCCCTGCAATTTGGTTATACCGGTTTAAGTAACTGGTTACCTGCCTATCTCGAATCGGATTTGGGCATCAGCTTTAAGGCCATGACTGGCTATATGGTTGGCACGTTTATGATCATGATTTTTGCCAAGATCGTCGCTGGGATTCTGGCAGATCGTTTCGGACGACGTGCCTTGTTCGCTTTTGGAACCATGGGCACAGCCCTGTTTCTTCCGATTGTAATTTATTTCAATACACCGACCAATATTTTGTACCTGATGCTCATGTTCGGCCTCTTGTATGGTATGCCATTTGCCATTAATGCCATGTATATGACTGAAAGCTTCATTGGAACGGGTCTACTGGTAATGGCAGGTGCCTATTTTATTTGCGGTCCGATTCCTGCACTGTTTATACGTGATCGCTTATATGATCCGCAAAAAGCAGATTAATCTCTATCATCTTTTGATAAAAAACCAGTCAAATAGACTGGTTTTTTTAATGAATAAATTTAAAAATCAGACAACTTTTCTCTGAGCATTTTCTATATATTCATAATGGTAACCACTGCGAATAAAATGCTGGTTTTTATCTCTGAAAGAATGTGCATAATCCGGCCAGACCAAAGTCAGTTTGCGACTCACCGGGTCCAGATACCAGCTTTGACAGCTTTCTGATAACCAGACACTGCCTTGGGAAAGTTGCTGTAATTCCTGCATATAGCAATTTTCGGCGTTCTGATCGGCTTCAAAAACCTGAATCTGTTGCTGTTCAAAAAATTGCAAGGCGTCCAGTACCAGATCAAATTGGGTTTCCAGGAAATAAAGCGCTGAGTTATGCCCACTTCCGGTATTGGGACCATTCAGAATGAACAGGTTTGGAAAATTATGGACTGTCGTAGATTGATAACCCTGCATACCACTAGACCATTGCTGCTCCAAGCTTAGGCCATGTTTACCCACTACCTTTGCGGCATAAGGTGGTCGTGCTGCTTCAAATCCGGTAGCAAAGACAATAATATCTGCAGGAAATTTATTGCCGGACTTGCTTATCACGCCATCCTTATTCACTTGAGCCAAAGCTGAATCTTCAAGCGTGACATTCGGTTTTAGAAAAGTCGGATAATAATCATTGGACAGCAATAAACGCTTGCAGCCGGGTTCATAATTCGGTGTAAGTTTTCGCTGTAATTCAGAATCTGGAATCTGGTGTTTCAAGAATTGTAGGCAGTTTTTTTTGACCCGCTCGATCTGGCTTTTCAGATTACGGCGCTGGGCAAAATTGTATTCATTACCCCAGAACAAGGAATGTCTTAACGCCGACATGCTGTCCGGATCTTTGCGGAAAAGCTGTTTTTCTGACTCAGAATAAGGTCGGTCCGGTCGCGGCAAGATATACGGTGCACTACGTTGCAATACGGTCAGACTTTTTGCTGTTTTGGCAATTTCCGGTACAAGCTGGATGGCAGAAGCGCCTGAACCTACGACGACCACATGCTGATTATCCAGATTCACTTCGTGATTCCAGCGTGCAGAATGCATCACCTGACCTTGAAATTCATCCAATCCCGGAATTTGTGGCAGATGTTCATCTGCCAGATGCCCGGTTGCTGTAATTAAAAAATCTGCCTGATACAAACCGTTAGAGGTCTGGATTTCCCATATACGTTTTTCGGTATTCCAGCTGGCTTTTTCCAGTTGTGTATGAAAATCAATATGTGGTCGGATATTTTCCTGATCACAGCATTGTATTAAATAACGCTGAATTTCTGCCCCTTGCGGAAAGACACGTGACCAGTTAGGGTTTTTAATAAACGAGAAAGAATATAAATGCGATGGTACATCACAGGCGACACCGGGATAGGTGTTATCACGCCATGTTCCGCCTACTTCTGCTGCACGTTCAGTGATTTTAAAATCGTGAATGCCCTGCTGTTTAAGACGGATCGCCATTCCTAGGCCACCAAAACCGCTGCCTACAATTAAAATCTTGCTGCGCTGTTCTTGAGCTTGCATTATTTTTCTCCTTTTTAAGGCATCATGGGCTGGATTTTTTGATTCGCCAGATACTGCTCTGGATGCTGGCTAAACTGGTTGATCAGTTGCACCACTTCCACTGGCGCTTCAATATGAATCGCATGTCCCGAAGAAATTTCGATATAGCGGCTGTTCTGAATCGAAGCAAAGAGTAATTTTGCTTGCGCTAAAGGCACCATACGGTCTTCACGGCAGGCCGCGATCAAGGTCTCAGCAGAGATGTCCGGCAAAATGGCGGTGATATCAATGCGATAATTTAGTTCACGCTGTTTAGCTGCATCTTGAGAAGGTTTGACGAAACGTGCCAGATCAAGCACCTGTTTTTCAGTACGAGCTGACAGATAGTCATCGCTATATAGGCAATAATTCACGAAATGCGGCAATGCTGCAGATTGATCATTAAATAACTGTTGCCAGATGGTGGTTCGTAGTTGTTGCACCGAACTGGTTTTTGCCCAACCGGCTAACAAAATCAAACGTGCCACGCGCTGTTTAAGACTTGCAGCCACTTGTGCAGCAATCACGGCACCGAGTGAATAACCCACTACAGTAATAGCTTCATCTTCTTCAACTGCATGATGGATCAGTGCTTCAACTTGGTGACTAAAATCAGTCACTGCCAGATCGGCTTTATCCGGGGTATACAAATCAATGGATAAAACCCGCTGATGAATACCGAGCATGGGGAAAATATAACTGAAATGTTTGTCGGTATTTCCACCTGTGCCATGAATCAGAATAATGGTGGGATATGAGGATTTCTGTCCGACTTCATGATAAGTGAGTTGTTGATCACCATAAGGACATTGTCGTGTAATCGTGTCTAAATCCATATAGACTCCTGATCTTGTTGTTTTATGGCCGATGTAATACTGAAAAGTACCCATCGATATTAAATATTGTGCAGGATGAAAAAATAGAAATTAAAAAAAGACCCACGATCGAGAGATTGATCGTGGGTAAAAGGATTAATCGAATTTAAACTCTTCAGGAGTCAGTAGGAACAAGCTCTCACCACCGGCCTGAATATTGGCAATGTGGGTTGAAGTTCTTGGCAGAATACGTGCAAAGAAGAATTGTGCGGTTTTGATCTTCGCTGCATAGAACGGATCAGTATTGCCTTCTTCAATCTTTTGCTGAGCCGTAATCGCCATTTTTAGCCATAAATATGAAGACACTACATAACCAGAGAAATATAAGTAATCGACTGATGCCGCACCGATTTCATTGGCAGACTGTTGCGCCTGAGACTGAATGGTTTTGGTTAATTCTAGCCATTGCTCAGTCAACTGGCTCACTTGTGCCACTTGCTGGTTGAACTGGGCATGTTGCTGATGTTCTTTTACAAAGCCCTGAATCTCATCTGTTAATGCAGTCAATAAACCTAGTTTCGAACCCAGCACTTTACGAGCCAGTAAATCAATAGACTGAATTTCAGTGGTGCCTTCATAGAGGCTAGCAATACGTGCATCACGGGCAATCTGTTCCATGCCATGTTCAGCAATATAGCCGTGTCCACCAAAGACCTGCATACCGTGTTTGGCTGCTTCTACACCCGTTTCAGTCATTAATGCTTTAGCAATTGGGGTTAATAATGCCAGACGATCTTCTGCGGCTTTTTTCTCTTCAGAATTATCTGTTGCTTCAGCAATATCTGCATACGTAGCCAGATAATAAGCCAAGGCACGTGAACCTTCTGCAAATACTTTCTGAGTCAGTAACATATTACGTACTGCCGGATGCACGATGATTGGATCCGCAGGCAGATTTGGCTCTTTCGCACCTTCAAGTGAACGCATCGCCAGACGGTCTTTGGCATAAGCCAATGCACCTTGATAAGAAGATTCAGCTGCAGCAAGACCCTGAATCGCCGTTCCAATACGCGCAGAGTTCATAAAGGTAAACATGCAGTTCAAGCCGCGGTTTTCAGGCCCGATCAGGAAGCCTTTGGCATTGTCAAAATTCAGCACACAGGTCGCATTGCCATGAATACCCATCTTGTGTTCAATCGCGCTACACACCACGCCATTGCGAGAAGCCACATTCCCAGCTTCATCCAGATTGTATTTAGGCACGATGAACAGTGAAATACCTTTGGTGCCGGCAGGCGCATCCGGTAAGCGTGCTAACACAATATGCACGATATTTTCAGCCAGATCATGCTCACCTGCAGAAATAAAGATTTTCTCACCGCTGATGCTGTAGCTGCCATCTTCCTTTGGCACCGCTTTGGTACGGATCAGGCCCAGATCAGAACCCGCATGTGATTCAGTTAAACACATGGTGCCTGTCCAGCGGCCTGCAATTAAAGGTACCAGGAATTTCTGTTTCTGTTCGTCGCTACCATGATGTTCCAAGGTACGCATCGCACCATGTGACAGGCCTGGATACATACCCCAAGACCAGTTGGTCGCTGTGATAATTTCTGAAATGGCAATACGGTATAAAGTCGGGAAGCCTTGGCCGCCATATTTTTCATCGCCGGTTAGTGAGGTAAAGCCAAGTTCTACATATTTGTCATAAGCCGCTTTAAAACCATCCGGTGTAGTTACGACGCCATCCTGCAAACGACAGCCCTGCTGGTCGCCTGTTGCATTAATTGGCAGAAGTTCGTTTTGGCAAAAGTCCGCAGCGACTTCCAGATATTGTTCCATAATATCCATAGAAACTTTGTCTGCAAACTTTGCATAGCCTGTGTATTTCTGTTCAACATTGAGCAGATCTTTCAGGACAAACTTCATGTCTTTTAATGGCGCAATATAATTTCTCATCGTAATTCCCTTGTATGAGTTCTAATTTGTATATTTATGACAATTAATTTCATAATACGAAATTATGTTTTAGGTCGAATATAATATAAGTTCATGGATAAAATCTAGTCATGACATAAAAAATCACATTTAAAAAATTAAAACTTTGGTATAAAAAAGCCATTCGGTAATGAATGGCTTTTGATTAAATGACCAAAATGAAACGATCTAGCGCGGGAAAAACTGAGCCAAATGTTGCTGAACAATCTGTTCTGCTTCTTGCATGATAGTGTCAATCAGCATTTGACAGGTTGGAATGTCATGGATCAATCCCATTACTTGACCTGCTGTCAGTATGCCTGCATTAACATCGCCATTTTCCAAAGCCAGCTTGCCTTTTAAGCCACTGACATAAGGGCGAATCTGTTCAAATTCCAGATTTGGATCTTCACCCATTTTAACGACGAGATCAGATACTGCATTCTTCGCAACACGCGCAGTATTCCTGAACTGACGGTAAAGCAGATGCGTTGCCCGTTCATCATTGTCGACATAAAACTGCTTGATATTTGGATGGATCGGCGCTTCTTGTGTGGCACAGAAACGTGTTCCCATATTGATGCCTTCTGCACCTAAAGCAAGTGCTGCCACCAAGCCACGACCATCCGCAAAACCACCACTGGCTACAATCGGTACAGTGAGTTGATCAACGGCTGCTGGAATCAGAATCAGTCCGGGAATATCGTCTTCACCCGGATGACCAGCACATTCAAAACCGTCAATCGAGATCACATCCGCGCCGATTCTTTGTGCTGAAAGTGCATGACGTACCGAGGTACATTTATGAATCACAATGATGCCATGCTGTTTAAAGGCTTCAATGTGTTCATGTGGTTTGTTGCCTGCCGTTTCTACAATCTTGATTCCACTTTCAATAATAGCCTGTCGATATTCGGCATACGGCGGTGGGTTTACAGCGGGCAATAAAGTCAGATTTACTGCAAAAGGCTGATCTGTCATTTCACGGCAGCGTGCAATTTCCTTGGTCAGCGCTTCAGGTGTGGGTTGTGTCAATGCCGTCAGCGTTCCCAAACCACCTGCATTGGAGACTGCACTGGCCATTTCTGCAGTACCGACCCACATCATGCCGCCCTGAATAATCGGATAACGAATGCCTAAAAGCTGGGTAATACGCGTTTGAATTTTCATGAATGCTCTCCTTAGCGCCCGGTAAATTGTGCGGGGCGTTTTTCGACAAAGGCCTGTACACCTTCTTTATAATCCTGACTACTCAGGGCCAGATATTGCAGGTTTTGTTCCAGCTCCAGTTGCTGATCCATGCTATTTTCAGCACTGCGTTGCAGCGCCTGTTTAGTTAAAGCCAGTGCATAGGTCGGCTGTTGTGCCAGTCGCTGTGCAAGTTCTTCGATATAAGCATCAAATTCTGCATCAGGGATCATTTTCCAGATCATGCCCATTTCAGCAGCCTCTTTGGCATGCACAGGTTCACCGAGTAAGGTTAATGCCATAGCGCGTGCATAACCAATTAAACGCGGCAACATCCAGGTACCGCCGGCATCAGGAATTAAGCCGATTTTAGAAAAGGCTTGAATAAATTTGGCACTTTCCTTGGCAATGACCAGATCGCAAGCCAGTGCGATATTAGCCCCTGCACCGGCAGCCACACCATTTACCGCTGCAATCACAGGTTTAGGGCTTTTGCGAATCAGGTTGATCAAAGGATTATAGTATTTAGCCAGCGAACCCTCTGGTGGCAAAGGTACATTGCCAAGCTGTCCAGCCCGTTCTTTTAAATCCTGCCCCGCAGAAAATGCCCGGCCATTACCCAGAATCACAATCACCCGAATATCCGGATTCGTATTCCAGCTTTTCAAAACCTGTTGCACTTCCTCATGCATTTGCCGGTTAAAACTGTTCAGTGAATCTGGCCGATTAAAACTTAAAGTAGCGACGCCTTGCTGAACCTGAGTCTGAATCATTTCCCACATCATCAATTTCCTTATTTTTTATCTGTATCCCTACAATTAATAGCCTTTATTGACATCCACCTGATGACACAAATCCAGGCCTTGATTTAAACGGCGGTCATTTTCCAGAATCTGCTCTACCACCACAGACATTGGGGCATGTGAGGCCACATGTGGTGTCACCACAATTTTTTCGTGCTGCCAGAGTTGATGGTCAGCAGGTAGCGGTTCCTGCTCAAATACATCAACAATCGCACCACGCAGATGACCAGAATCCAGTGCATCCAATAAATCCTGCTCGATTAAATGCTGGCCACGCCCGACATTAATCAAAGCTGCCTGTTCAGGCAGTTGCTGAAATAATTCAGCAGAAAGAATCCCGGTATTTTCTTCGGTAAGGGGTAGCAGGTTAATCAAAATCTGACTTTGAGCCAGGAACTCGGAAAGCTGTTCTTGGCCCACATAACTTTTAACTTGATTAATATCTTTTGGGGAATTCGACCAACCAGAGACTTGATAGCCCATGTCAACAAAGCGTTCTGCTACGTATCCGCCCATATGTCCCAGTCCCATAATCCCGATCTGGATATGATGGCTATAGCTCTGGCGATATTGCTTCCACAGCTGCTGCTTTTGCTGCTGGATCATGAGGTCAAAATAACGCTGAAAATACAGCACGCCCCAAAGCAGATAATCAAACATGCCTTTTTGATGATGTGGATCCAGTACCCGGCAAACGGCTTGATCTGGGCGTACAGCATTTAAGTTTAAATGTTCTACCCCAGCAGCAATCGAATGAATCAGGCCAAGCTTTGGTAGCTGCTGTACTTTTTCCAGATCTGGAAACCAGGCAGCAACTGTGGTTGCCCGTTCAGCTTCAGGGCTGTCCACTGTACAGAAACTGCCTGCAGGCGCATATTTTTGAAAAGACTTGACTAAAATGGCCTCAATATTCGGTACAGAACTGGAAATAACAATCATGATGCATACTCCGTATATTGATGCTCAATCAAGGACAAAGCGGCCTGCCAGGCACGCTGTAATATCGGTTCAATGAGAGGACTCGCGAACTGCTTGGCTGTTTTAATTCGGACTTCTTCTGCTGGATAATGCAATTCAGCACCGCCGCTTAAGGCTTTCACCTGTGCCTGACAGGCGCGTTCCAGAAAATAAATTTCATGAAAAGCCCGTGCAATGGTCTCCCCAGCCGTTAATAGTCCGTGATTGCGTAAAATCATGGCACGATGGTCGCCCAAGTCCTGAATCAAGCGTTCTTGTTCGTCAGTTGAGAGCGCAACGCCTTCATATTCGTGATAAGCCACATGCTGATAAAATTTCATGGCGTGCTGGGAAATTGGGAGAAGCCCGTGTTTCTGTGCAGAAACAGCAATTCCATCCGCGGTATGGGTGTGAATGACACAATTCAGATGAGGATGTGCTTCATGAATCGCAGAATGAATCACGAAGCCTGCCATATTGACTGGCTTGTCTTGTTCATAGCTTTCTACCACCTGTCCTTCATGATTAATCTTCACCAGCGTTGAAGCACGCATTTTTTCAAATGCGACCCCATATTGATTAATCAGAAAGCAGTCAGGCTGATCTGGAACTCTTAAACTGATATGGGTATCAATCAGGTCAGTCATCCGATAATGCGCAATAATGCGATAAAGCGCTGCCAGTTCACAGCGTGCCTGCCATTCAGCAGCTGTAACGAGATTTTTTATTGTCATCATTCCATCCTAGAAAAATATAGCATTTCGATCACTATCTGTTATATCATAATTTTATAAAAACAGAATATTATTTCATAAAGCGAAATATTTTATTAAAGGGAAACGATATGACTACAGCTCAAATGAATGGACTTGAATATCTAACCGCAATTAAAAATGGCGAATTGCCTGGTTCAGCGATGGGACAACTGATTCCCATGAAACTCAGTGTCGTCCATGAAAACTATGTGGAATATGAAGTTTATCCAGATGAACGTCACTTCAATCTGCAAGGCGGCATTCATGGTGGATTTTGCGCCACTGTTCTGGATAGCGTAACTGGTGCAGCAGTGCATACCACAGTTGATGCTGGTGTCAGTTTTTCCACTATTGACCTGAATGTTAAAATGCTCAAAGCCATGAAAAATGGTGAAACTTATACAGCCATTGGTGAAGTGATCCGGATCGGACGCAATGTGCTGACCTCAGAAGGCCGAATTGTCGACAAAGACGGTAAAATTTATGCCTTTGGTTCAGCAACTTTATTGGTCACTGACCGCAAATAGTCCTTACGCTGATTTAATTAATCCCTGCGATATGCAGGGATTTTTATTTCTATATAAATAGTCTAATAAAAAATGCCATGTATATTATCTATACATGGCATTAATACGATGAGTAAAGCTGTTATGCAGCTTCAGGGTTTTCAATCACCATCGCCAGGCCTTGACCCAGACCGATACATAAACTAATCACGGCATATTTTTTACCAGTACGCTGTAATTGACGTGCGACGGTTAAGGCCAAACGCGCACCTGAACAGCCCAATGGATGGCCAATCGCAATACCACCACCGTTTGGATTCACACGCGGATCATCAAATGCAACATCCAGACCTTTCAGGCAAGATAACACCTGGCTGGCAAATGCTTCATTGATCTCGATAATGTCCATGTCATCTAGCGTCAAACCTGCACGTTTAACGGCTTTTTTGATTGCTTCGATTGGACCTGCGCCCATGATGCGTGGCTCAATGCCAGCGGCTGCAGAAGACAGAATACGAGCTAAAGGTTTTAAGCCATACTGTTCCTGAACTTTTTCACTGCCGATAATCAGTGCTGCAGCGCCGTCATTGATACCTGATGCATTACCCGCAGTGACTACACCACCTTCGAAAAGCGGTTTTAACTTGGATAATGCTTCAAATGTCGAAGATGGACGTGGATGTTCATCTTCAGTCACTAATTTAGGCGGTAATTTACGCCCTTGTGAAACTTCAATTGGGGTAATTTCACCTTCAAAGAAACCTGCTTCTTTTGCAGCTTGATATTTCGCTTGTGATGCAGCAGCAAAAGTATCTGCCTGTTCACGCGTAATGCCAAACTCTTCAGCGACGTTATCACCTGTTTCTGGCATGCTGTGCGCGCCAAACTGATCAGTAAATTTACGGTTTGGGAAACGTGTACCAATCGTGGTGTCATAGATTTTGGCATCACGTGAATACGCGCTTTCAGCTTTACCCATTACAAACGGTGCACGCGTCATACTTTCTACACCACCTGCAATATACAGCTCGCCTTCACCTGCGGTAATGGCACGTGCTGAATCAATCACAGCGCCCAAGCCTGAAGCACAAAGACGGTTTACAGTTTGACCTGGAACGGTCACAGGCATACCTGCAAGCAGTGCCGCAAAACGAGCCACGTTACGGCTGTCTTCACCGGCCTGGTTGGTGCTACCAAAGATCACATCTTCTACGTCAGCTGCTGGAATACCGGTTTTTTCTAGCAGATTTTTAATGACTGTTGCTGCCAGATCATCTGGACGTACAGTTGCCAGGCTTCCTGCATGGCGACCGATTGGAGAACGTAAACCATCATAAATATAGGCATTTAACATGAGTGTTATTCCTTTAACTTTTTAATCAATGTGTAGTATGAATAAGAGGTAAACCCAGCTGAACGCGGCGGCGCAACCAAGGACTTGGGCGGTAACGCTGGTCACGGGTAATTGCAGTCATGCGGTCTAAAATTTTCAGAATTTTTTCCGCACCCAGTACATCGCCCCATTCAATTGGGCCATATGGATAACCAAGGCCTAACTTCACGGCAACATTGATATCTTCTACGGTTGCAACACCTTGCTGGGCAATATCACAGCCAAGATTCACAATCATGGCCAAAGCACGTTGCGCTACAAAACCGACGCTTTCCTGAATTGTGCTTGCAGTCACACCATCCAGATTGAAAATAGATTGCGCTGCATTTATCAGTTCAGCTTTGGTCACAAACGTTGGCATCAAGGTACGGTGTTTATTTAAGCCGTAAAGCAGATCAATGCAGACTACTTGCTGCGGAGACACTTGATAACGAACTGCTGCTGAAGTGGCATCTTCACCATAAGTCGCAATTAAAATTAAAGCATCTGCTGAAGGTGCGTCAGTCTGCTCGATCTGGATGTTGAACTGCTGTAGATATTGCTCAAGCGCTTGACGGTCTTCGTTATATTCTGTACCCAGCCAAACCGATGGATATTGATCCAGCTTTTCAACCAAGGTTGGAGCCACATCACCTACTTTGCTCCCCGAGGTATAATCGTAAAAACCTTTACCAGTTTTACGGCCTAGCTGTTTAGCAATAAAACGCTGGCGGGTAATCACGCTTGGGCGGTAACGTGTTTCTTCATAGTATTGGTGATAAATTGATTCACTTACCGGATGAGATACATCCATTCCGGTCAGATCGCCTAACTCGAATGGTCCCATCTTGAAACCGATGCCGTCACGATAGATGCGGTCAATGTCATAAAATGGAGTGACATTTTCATTCAGAATCGCATAGGCTTCACTACCAAAGGCACGACCAGCATGGTTAATGATAAATCCTGGGGTATCTTTGGCTTTTACCGGGCGATGTCCCATTTTTGTAGATAACTGAGTAAGCGCATCCACAATATCAGCACGGGTATTAAAGCCTTCAATGACCTCAACCACTTTCATCAGTGGAACCGGGTTAAAGAAGTGATAACCGGCAACGCGTTCCGGTTGGCTGCAATTGGCGGCAATCGCACTGATAGACAGTGAAGATGTATTGGATGCCAGAATTGCTTCCGGTTTTACGATACCTTCCAGTTGCTGCATCAGCTTTTGTTTGATTTCCAGATTTTCAATAATCGCTTCAACGATTAAATCGCAATCTTTCAGGTCTTCGATCTGCTGGGCAATGGATAAATGAGCAAGATCTTCAGCAGCTTTTTCATGGCTGAATTTACCTTTATCAGCCAGGGTATCTAATGTTTTAGCCAGCTTTTCCTGTGCCTGTTCAGCAGCACCCGCTTTGGCATCAAACAGCACCACATCATGACCAGATTGAATTGCGATCTGGGCAATGCCCGCACCCATGGTGCCTACGCCAATAATACCGATTTTCTGAATTTGAATGCTCATGCTTATCGTCCCTGATAATTTGGTTTACGTTTTTCGATAAAGGCTTGCATACCTTCTTTTTGATCTTCTGAAGAAAACAGCATCTGGAAAGATTTACGTTCCAGCATTAAGCCAGCATTGAGTGGCACATCTTCAGCCAGTAAAGCCACTTCCTTGATTTGTTCAAGCGCGATTGGCGGCATTTTTGCCAGACCTTCAGCCATTTTGATTGCTGTTGCCAGGGTTTCACTGTCTTCCGTTACTTGAGACACCAGGCCAATCTGATAAGCTTCCGGCGCTGGTACCAGACAACCCGTCATGATGATACGCATCGCATGGAATTTACCCACGGCACGGAATAAACGCTGTGTACCACCCGCACCCGGCATTACCCCTACTTTGACTTCAGGCTGACCGAACTGGGCACTTTTTCCGGCAATAATAATGTCCGCATGCATCGCCAGTTCACAGCCACCGCCCAATGCATAACCGTTTACTGCTGCAATCACCGGCTTTGAACACTGCGCAATGGCTTGCCAGTAACGCTCAGTACGACGTTGCATCATCTGGATCGTTTCAGCATTGGCTAATTCTTTAAGGTCAGCGCCTGCAGCGAAATCAGTTTCACCGCCAGTGAGAATAATGGCACGGATATTTTCATCGTCATTCAATTGCAGAAAAGCCGCAGCCAGTTTCTGGCGCACTTCTGTATTCAGGGCATTTTTAGCTTCTGGACGATGGATCTTGACCATCGCCACATGTGTCGAGATTTGCTCTACTTGAACTACCTGTTCCATCAAAAATCTCCATTTATTTTGTATAGCGAAATTTTATTTTATATAAAACTACGGTTTCTAAACCCATAAATCAAGATTTTTTCTCTCAAAAACGTAAAAAAGTTATTTTTTAATAAAAATTAGAGTAAAAACTCTTGTTCAGTTGGCTATTTTATGATTAATTGATTTCGCAATACGGAATTAATTATTTAATTCGAATTTTGGTTATTCATTTATATAAATATTAACCACAATACAAAATAAAAAAATTAATTTCCGTCATAAGGATACTACGTTGTTCAGTGATTTTCACTCAAGGTGAAACGGAAAAATCAGATCCAGCCTGATCGTAACAGGGCGAATGCGCACAGACGCTTAGACCTTAGATGACGAAAATGCTTTTCCGTGAGGAAGAAAATGGATTTAGCGGTAGCAGAGGAATGCTACTTTAATATATAGAGGATATAAGAATGACAAGCGATACCATCGTAGCTGAGGAAACTAAAACGGGGGTCTCCTCCGACGGCACCATTAAGCAGGCACCTAAACGCCTGTGGATGACGGCCTTTGTCTTCGCTTTTTTGATTTTATTATGTGACGGTGCAGACATTGGTATTCTGGCTTTCAGCTTAACCAGTTTGAAAGCAGAATGGGGGCTGACTTCTGTACAGGCCGGTGCCTTGGGAAGTTATTCTCTTTTGGGTATGGGGATCGGTGGCTTTATTGGCGGATGGGCCTGTGACAAGTTTGGACGTGTACGTGTCATCGTATTGGCTACTATTTCCTTCTCAATCTTGTCTGCCTATTCAGGTTTTGCCCAGTCTTATCAAGAGTTTGCGATTTTACGTACCCTTTCGTGCTTAGGTTTGGGCTGTTTATATATTGCCTGTAATACCCTGATGTCAGAATACGTACCGACCAAATACCGTACTACAGTACTGGCAACATTGATGACCGGTTTCACTTTAGGATCATTGGTGATTACCATGATTTCAGGCTGGATCATTCCCGAATTCGGCTGGCGTATGCTGTACTGGATCACGATTGCTCCATTAGCTTTAGGTATCCTAATGCACTTTATGGTGCCAGAGCCAGAATCATGGAAACGTGTCCGTGAAATGAAAAGAACTGGTCAGATCGTGGATAATGATGCCAAAAAAGGCAACCCATATATCACCATTCTTAAAGATAAAACCCATGGCAAGATGTTCATCCTTTGGTCTTTCAGCTCTGGTTTCCTGCTATTCGGTTATTTCGGTGTAAGCAACTGGTTACCAAGTTATCTTGAAGCTGAATTAGGCATTAAATTCAAGGAAATGGCGCTATACATGGTGGGTACTTTTATCACCATGATGTTCGCCAAAATCATTGCAGGTTATGTGGCTGACAAAATTGGTCGTCGTATCGTATTTGCTTTCGGCACCATGGGAACAGCGCTGTTTATTCCTGTCGTGGTGTATATGCACAATGCCGATAATATTGGTGTACTGATGCTGATCTTCGGATTCCTGTACGGTATTCCATATGCCATTAATGCAACCTATCTAACCGAAAGTTTCCCTACTGGAGTACGTGGTACAGCAGTTGGCGGTGCGTTCAATATTGGTCGTATCGGTGCAATCTTCGCTCCAATTACGATTGGTTATCTTGCGATGAATGGTTCGATCGGTACGGGTCTATTGGTGATGGGTGCAGCTTACTTCCTATGCGGTTTGATTCCTGCCCTGTTTATTAAGGACCGTTTATACGATCCACAAAAAGCTGAATAACTTTTAACTCAAGAGGGCGGTAAATTTACTGCCCTCCTTCATCTATATTTTTATGACTTTAAATATCGAATACATACCCTTTGACCTGAACAGGATGTTTCTTGGTTGAACGAGATTCGTATTCATTATTCAAAAGTCAGCATCTCTGCATTTAGCAATGAGAGCAACGACAAGGAAAGATTTTCCTTCTTAGATATCAGAAAATTTCTTTAGGGATTAAGAAATGAAAAAATTAGTTTTAGCAACATTATGTGGTATTGCTTCAGCACAGGCATTTTCAGCAGAAGCGTCAGAAGACCGGATGCAGTTTTTAGAATCACAGTTAAAGCAAATCCAAGCCGAACTAGAACAGCAGAAAGCCGCGCAACTTGCGTTAAAGAACCAGCAAGAAGAAGCCAAAGCACAAGACTCTAAAACGCTGAGTTCGATGGTGGATAATGTCGATGTTTATGGATTGATTCGCTTTGATGGCGCAGTTGATTTCAAAAGTACCCCTGAAGCTCGTGGCCGTACTATTAACCAGATTAATAAAGTGCCTTTTACTGAACCTGACTCTACCCGTTCAGATTTTACTGCTGCTGCCAGCCGAATTGGTTTCCTGGCTAAAGACTTGGGTGGAAATCCAAATGTTTCTGCACGTTTAGAAGCTGACTTCTGGACCAATAATGGTAAAGGCGATGGTGGACTACGTATCCGTCATGCACATTTAAAATACTATAACTGGACTTTTGGTCAGGCCTGGTCATTAATGTCGACACCAGAAATTAGTACTGAAGCTGTCGATTACAGCTTATTACTGGGTGGATCGGTCCTACGTACGCCTCAAGTCAGCTATGCTTTCAAACTTGATCCGGAAAATACTTGGAATGTTGGTCTGGAGTATATGGCCGGTGGCGATCGCTCTTCTGCCTTGCCTGCTTTAACCACTAAATATGTTCATCAATCAGGTCCGCTGCATTTATTAGCTCAAGGCTTTGTCAATCAAAAGCAGGCGCAAACAGATACGGGTGATATTGAAAAAGTTGGTTGGGGTGTAGGTCTTGGTGGTCGTTATCATCTCGATGATCAAAACTCGATCCAGGGTAACTATTTTCATATGGTCGGCGACCAGCGAATTGCCGCTTTCTTGACTCAAGGCTCAACAACAGATGGTGCTGCCTGGGGTGGAGATTACTCAGTCGACCCAATCAATAATGAACTTTTACTCAATGAGTTTAATAGTTTGAATATCGGCTTTACGCATAAATTTACACCGAAATTACGTAGCAGCATTAATGCCAGCGTGGTAGATTTTGATGATTCCAGCGACTATGCACGCGCGAATCCTGAAACCAATAAACGTTTAACTGACTATGTGGCTAACGTGATTTATTCTCCAGTTCCAAAGGTTAATCTGGGCGCAGAATATCACCACGGCAAACGTGAAACTTTTGATAATCGAGAAGCGGATGTTTCTCGTGTGAATTTATCAGCGACTTATAGTTTCTAAAGCCTTAGGAGACAAGGATGTCAGCCCAAGGGCAAATTTCACGAAAATTTATGTTTATGATGGCCATGACCTGCGCACTCTGCGCGGGTTGTAACTATTTTAACCAGCCATTAATTTATTCTATTGCAGAAGATCTGCATATCAGTGTGGCTGAGTCTGGCTGGACTGTCGTTTTAACCCAGATTGGTTATGCCACTGGGTTATTCTTGTTTGTGCCTTTAGGCGATTTGTTTGAAAAACGCCTCTATATTTGTAGCCTCATGCTATGTACCGGACTGGCGCTAATCGGACTTTCTGCCAGTACCAATCTGCATATGCTGTATGGTTTTACTCTGCTCGCTTCTTTTTGTTCGATTACCACCCATATTCTGATTCCTTTTGCTGCCAACCTTTCTCAACGAGAAAAAAGTGCTGAAGTGGTTGGTCTGCTGATGAGTGGCGTACTGGTCGGTATTCTGTTTGCCCGGACTGTATCAGGACTGATTTCTACCCTATGGTCCTGGCATGCAGTCTACCTTTTGAGTGGCTGTTCTATTCTCTTGCTCAGTATCGCCATGTGGTATCAGTTACCTAAAGCGAAGAGCCAATTACAAATGAGTATCTTACAGATTTATCGTTCACTATTTACCTTTGCCAAAACCGAACCCATGCTGATCCGACGTAGCATCATTGGTGGTTTGGGCTTTGGTATGCTGAGTATTATTTTTACCACCATGACTTTTGTACTGGCGGAAGCACCCTATCATTTTAATGATTTCCAGATTGGGTTAATGGGTATTGTTGGTGTGGTTGGCATCTGGTCATCACAATGGACCGGTAAAATGATTGGTCGACATCGGGAAAAATGGGTTGCACAACTTGCTACCATGGGTTTAATTCTGGCCTGGATTCCGTTATTTTTTGCGCAAAGCTATTTATGGGTGTATATCATTGGATTAATTCCCGCTTATTTTGGGATTTCTTCACTGCATGTGTTAAATCAGAATCTGGTATATCGAATCTCGGTACAAGCCCGTTCCCGTATTAATGCAATCTATATGACCTGTTATTTTTCAGGTGCCGGGATCGGTGCATTTCTATCGCTAAACCTATGGAAAATGTATAGTTGGTCAGCCTGTGTCGCATTAGGATTTATCTTTGCCCTGCTCATATTTAGTATTAACCGCTATGACTTAAGCCGCAAACGCAATCTGGTCAATATCCACTCCCAATCATAAATAATCTAAAATTTAATACTGTGAACTCATAGAATATTAGTTTGAGTTAACAAAGGCTGCTTTCATAAATCATTTTTTATCATTAAAAAGAAATTCCCTCATCCTAACCTTCTCCCAGAGGGAGAAGGAACTTTCAAAATTCATTAAATATGAAGATTACGATCATTTTTTGGTTTATGAAAGATATTTAAAGTATTTGACATATTAGCCCTGTGTTTCTATTTAGAATTATATGCTGGGAAATAAAGGACAGGATTATCCAGCATAAGAAGAACTATCTTCTACTAGAATCCTTTTCGATTGTTTTATTTAATCTTTTGATATTTAAAAATTTAACCTGATTTAAAATCTTAATATTTAGGGTGTGTTGACACTTTTAGCTTAAAAAATATCTAATAAAAATCGCAGCCTAAGCTGCGATTTCTAATCATGTTTAAATGATTAATAGAATTATTATACAGATGCTTTTAACTGTGCACCTGCACGACCATCAAGTAACTTGCAACCTGTCTGTTGCTGAAGTTCTTCGAAACTCAAGCCATCCACCATTTCTAGCACCCAAGCCTGATTATCTTTGAGTTCAATAATACACAAATCGGTATAAATGCGGTCAACGCAGTTTTTACCAGTAATTGGATAATTCAGCTCTTCCACAATTCGTGGTTCGCCATTTTTTGTGACATGTTCCATGCAAACATAGACACAGCGAGCACCAACCACCAGATCCATGGCACCACCCACTGCTGGAACCGCATCCAGTGCACCGGTATGCCAGTTAGCGAGATCACCATTCACGGCGACCTGAAAGGCGCCCATAATGCAGAAATCTAAATGGCCGCCACGCATAATATCGAAGGAATCTGCAGAGTTCATAAAACTACCGCCATCGAGCATGCTGACCAGTTCTTTACCAGCATTAATCAGATCATCATCAGCCTGTTCAGGATCAGTTAAAGCGGTAAAACCCAGAACACCATTTTCAGAATGCAGGACAATATCCTGTTCAGGTTTTAAATAACTAGCAACGCGTGTTGGTAAGCCAATGCCTAAATTCACATAAGAACCGGTCGGAATATCCTGTGCAACTTTTTCTACAATCTGTTCACGTGTACGTTTTTGAATTGTCATTATTTAATATCTCCTACCTTCACCACATGCTGCACAAAAATACCTGGTGTTACGATAATCTCTGGATCAAGCTCGCCTAGTTCTACAATTTCATGCACTTGGGCAATCGTGGTTTTGGCTGCTTTCGCCATTAACGGGCCAAAGTTTCGGGCTGCTTTACGATAGGTTAAATTGCCCCATTGATCAGCCTGATTGCCATAAACTAAGGCATAGTCCGCATGAATTGGATATTCCAACACATAATCCTTACCATTGATATGACGGGTTTCTTTGCCTTCAGCAATCTTAGTGCCGTATCCTGTAGGTGTAAAAATAGCACCCAAACCTGCACCTGCTGCCTGAATACGGCAAGCCAAGTTGCCTTGTGGCACCAGTTCTAACTCTACTTTTCCAGCTTTATACAGCTCTTCAAACACCTTGGAATTATTGGCACGAGGAAATGAACAGATCATTTTTTTCACCAGTCCTGACAATAACAGGTTGGTTAGACCACGGTCACCAGAAGCAGCATTATTATTAATAATAGTCAGATCTTTAGGAGCAATATCAATCAAAGCTTCAATCAGTTCGATTGGCTGTCCTGCCAGACCGAAGCCACTGGTCATAATATGCGCACCATCTGGAATCTGCTTGAGTATGGTTTCGATATCCTGTGTGATTTTATTCATTTAATTGCTTCCTAGCATCTTCCTGTCTTTATAAATGTTTGATTAATCAATTAGTCAGCTTTTTGTGGGTCAAACAAACGGTTTTTAATGAAAATCGCTGGGATCAAACCACAAATAAAATAAGCCACACTCATGATGAGTAGACCTGTACCAATTGAGCCACCTTGCGCAAAATAACCGATGGTTAAAGGTGCCAATACTGCGCCTAGACGGCCAATGTTATAAGCGCCACCTGTAGCTGTACCACGGACTTTGGTAGAGAAACTTTCAGTCATATAAGTCGCGTTAATGCCATATGGAATACCGTAAAGGAATCCGAAAAACAGCATCAGCCATAAGATGTTGTCTGGTGTATTACCAAAGACAATGATGGGAATAAAGATTGCGGTGCCCATGGTACCGAAAGCAAATACTGCACGACGACCAATTTTATCCGCAATAATGCCCGCGATCACTTTGGTACACATCATGATCAGGAAGGTCCCAATCATATAGGTGGTCATTTCTTTAAATTTGATACCTAAGTCTGATTCCAGATAAGCCGGTAACCAGTTACTTACGCCGTAATAACCAAACTGTAAGAATGCGGTGCTGAACGACCAGAGGATGAACATGCGACGGCTTAAAGCATCGGCAAAAATCATTTTAAACGTATTCTTCGGTTTTTCCTGCACTACGCCGCTGGCTTTGGCTGCCAATCTTTCTTGACGTGTCTTTAACCAGGCTTGTGGTTCTGGTACCAGGAAGAACATGCCAATGGCAAGAACAATCGGAACAATGCCAATATAGTAAAGGTAACGCCAGCCTAGTTCTGGAAGCAGCCATCCTGCAAGTACAGTGGCAACAACTGAACCAAGTGTCCAACCTGTCATTAAAGCAGCAAGTACTGTAGAACGATATTTTGTTGGCACATACTCTGCCATTAGAGTATTACAGGCAATATAGAGGGCTCCTAAGCCAATTGCTGAAAAGAATCGCAACCATTTGAATTCTTCATAGCTTTGAGTAAAGCCCAGCCAGAAGGTTAATGAAGAGAATAAAGCGATCGCAACAACAATCACCCGAACTCGCCCGAAGCGGTCACAAGCCCAGCCACCAAAAAAGCCACCAATGGCCATACCAGCAAGTGTCCAGCTACCAAGTGCACCTGCCTGAATACTACTTAAAGAAAATTCTTGTTTGAGGCTGGTTAGACTGTAGGCTAATAGTGCAAGATCTGCACCATCTACCAATAACGCTAAAAATGAAAAGATAAAAGCCAGAATCCAGACCTTTTTCTTAGGCATATTTTCTTCTGGTAGAAGGTTTTGTTGTGAATTAAGCGTATTCATAATGTCCTTTACACTTTGCTGGCACTCCTGTGCCTTTTAGAAGTTTATGTTTCACCTAATTAATTAAATGAAACATAGAATGTTTGATTGATCTCTAATTCTGAAACTGACTAGATTTTAAAAAACCATCCTAGAACTGGATTGTCTGACTTCAATTGAAGTCAGCCAAAACAAACTAGCCAGCATTGCTGGCTAGAAGTTGATCTGCATTTAGTTGGAGAATGCAGCAATACCTGTTTGAGCACGACCTAGAATTAGGGCATGTACATCATGGGTACCTTCATAAGTATTGACCACTTCCAGGTTCACCAGATGACGAGCTACACCGAATTCATCAGAGATCCCGTTACCGCCCATCATGTCACGCGCTAAACGGGCAATGTCTAAAGCTTTACCACAATTATTACGTTTGATCAGGGATGTACCTTCTATTGAAGCAATGCCTTCATCTTTCATGCGACCAAAACGTAATGCCACTTGCAGACCCAGCGCAATTTCAGTTTGCATGTCTGCCAGTTTTTTCTGAATTAACTGATTGGCAGCCAATGGACGACCGAACTGTTTACGGTCCATGGTGTATTGATGCGCTGTATGCCAACAGAATTCAGCTGCACCCATCGCACCCCAAGCAATACCGTAACGGGCACTATTCAGACAGGTAAATGGACCTTTTAGACCACGAATTTCCGGGAATGCGTTTTCTTCTGGAACAAAAACATTGTCCATCACGATTTCACCGGTGATCGAAGCACGTAAGCCAACTTTACCGTGAATCGCTGGTGCAGAAAGCCCTTCCCAGCCTTTTTCTAAAATAAAGCCGCGAATATCACCGACATTGCCTTCAGGAGACACTTCTTTTGCCCAAACCACAAAGACATCAGCAATCGGACTGTTGGTAATCCACATTTTGGCGCCTGTCAGACGGTAACCACCATCGACTTTTTTGGCACGGGTAATCATGCTGCCCGGATCTGAACCATGATCTGGTTCAGTCAGACCGAAACAGCCGATATATTCACCGGTCGCCAGTTTTGGCAAATATTTCTGTTTCTGTTCTTCAGAACCAAATTCATTGATTGGCACCATCACAAGAGAACTTTGCACACTGGCCATAGAACGATAACCTGAATCCACACGTTCTACTTCACGGGCAATCAGACCATAGCTGACATAATTTAAGCCGGCACCGCCGTATTGCTCAGGAATGGTTGGACCCAGCAGACCGAGTTCACCCATTTCACGGAAAATGGTTGGATCTGTTTTCTCATGACGGAACTGTTCTAGTACACGTGGCATCAGCTTATCCTGACAGTACGCATGCGCGCTGTCACGGATCATACGTTCTTCTTCAGTCAGTTGCTGTTCCAGTAAAAATGGATCTTGCCAGTCAAATCTAATTCTTGTGCTCATTTTAATATTTCCAATATTCTAAAATCTGCTGTTTACGCGGTCGCTTGTTTAATCATTTCACGTGCGATGATGATTTGCTGGATTTGAGTTGTACCTTCATACAGACGGAACAAACGCACATCACGGTAGAAACGTTCAATTGAATATTCACTGATATAGCCCGCGCCACCATGAATTTGCAGACAGCGATCCGCTACACGGCCACACATTTCAGTCGCAAACATTTTCGCGCATGAAGATTCAGTAGTCACATTCTTGCCTTCGTCACGCAGGCGGGCAGCATCTAGAACCATACATTTCGCTGCATAAATTTCAGCTTTAGAGTCTGCCAGCATGCCTTGGATGAGCTGGAAATTCGCAATCGGTTGACCGAACTGCTTACGTTCCACTGCATAATTTAAAGCATCTTCCAGCATACGCTCTGCCATACCTACGCTATAGCCAGCAATATGCAGACGGCCTTTATCCAGAACACGCATTGCAGTTTTAAAGCCAATGCCTTCAACACCACCGATCAACTGATCTTTATGAACTTTACAGTTGTCAAAAATCACGTCACAAGTGTATGAACCATGTTGGCCCATTTTTTTATCAATTTTGCCCAGACTTAGGCCCGGTGTATTCGCTTCTACCAGGAATGCAGAAATGCCGCTTGCACCTTTGATATCAGGATTGGTACGCGCCATCACCGTAAATGTCGTTGCACGCGGTGCATTGGTAATAAAACGTTTGGTACCGTTTAAAATATAGTAATCGCCATCTTTAACCGCGCTGGTTTTTAAAGATGCTGCATCTGAACCTGAATCCGGCTCAGTTAAACAGAATGAACCAATGATTTCACCAGTCGCATAACGTGGCAGGTATTTCTGTTTTTGCTCTTCAGTACCGTCAATCACGATCCCGCTTGAACCGATCCCGTTATTGGTTCCAATCAAAGAACGGAATGCAGCTGATGTACGGCCTAATTCCATTGCGACCAGAATTTCCTCTTCCATGGTGATACCTAAACCGCCGTATTCCTCTGGAATGGTCAGGCCAAACAGACCTAATTCTTTCATCTGCTCGACAATACGCTCAGGAATCGCGTTGCTTTCTTCAACCTCATGTTCTAAAGGAACTAGTTCATTTTTGACAAAGTTACGAATAGTCGAAAGAAGTTGCTCGAGCATTTCCGGATCGCGAATCATAGGGATCTCCATGTTATTTAGTTCATCTGGGTAAATTCCTTTACCCTTTAATTTTAGTTTCGTAATACGAAATAAATAATCATAAAAATTCATTTTGAGCAAGAAAAATTATTAAAAATTTTATTTTTTAACCGAAAAAGCAAATTTTTCTAGCATTAATTAAAAATTATAGCTAGAATTTTATTTCACAATGCGAAATTTTTAGATTGTTAATAGATTTAGAAAAGAGTTAAATGATCGGAATCAGATCATAATTGATTCTATAAAAGCGCAGTGAGATAACAAGATTTGGTAATACCCCCATTTTTAATTGAGTTAATGAGTAGAAAAATCGAAGCCTTTATCATTGTTTAAATTTAGGTGGTTTACCATCAACTGACATATGAGGTCGTTGATGATTATAAAAGTGTTGCCATGCTGTTGTATAGTCTTGAACATCTTCAAGTTCTCGAAATAAATATTGATTTAAACATTCATAACGTACTGTCCGATTGAAGCGTTCTACATACGCATTTTGTTGTGGATTGCCAGGCTGGGTAAATACATGCTCAATTTCATGCTGCTTACACCATGCCTCCATTAAATCACTGATGTACTCTGGTCCATTGTCACTTCGGATTCGTTTTGGTTTACCTCGCCATTCGATGAGTTGATCCAACCCTCGAAGTACTCGTTCGGCGGGTAAGGAGAAGTCAATCAAGATATCTAATGACTCACGGTTATAGTCATCAATGACGTTGTGCACACGGTAACTGCGGCCATCACTGAGTTGATCGTGCATAAAGTCCATTGACCATGATTCATTCTGCGCTTCTGGTACTGCAAGAGTTTCAGGCTTTATTCGTTTAATGCGTTTGTTGGGTTTAATCCGAAGGTTAAGCTCAAGCTCCTTATAAATGCGATAAATACGCTTGTGATTCCAAGGGTAGCCTTGGACATTACGCAGGTACAAAAAGCAAAGCTTAAATCCCCAAGTCTTATTCTCATTGGTGAGCTTAATCAGCCAATCTGCAATAACCATATTCTGCTCCTTCAATTGAGCTATATAGCGATAACAGGTTTGACTGACTTGGAATATGAGACAGGCCTTATTCACTGATATCTTATATTGCTCAACGGCTTGTTGAGCAAGTGACTTGCGTTGCGTTGGCCTTATAACTTTTTTGACAGTGCATCCTGAAGAATGTCTGCTTTAAGACGTTCATCCGCATACATGCGCTTTAGGCGGGCATTTTCTGTCTCTAGCTCTTTAAGTCGAGTCATCATGGAAAGATCCATGCCGCCATATTTGGACTTCCATTTGTAAAAAGTGGCAGAACTCATGCCATGTTCTCGGCATAGATTAGGCACTGGAGTACCTGCTTCAGCTTGCTTCAAAATACTCATGATTAAGCTGTCCGAATATTTAGTTGTTTTCATAGAAAATCTCCTTAGGTCAAGGCTATTCGATTTTCTACTTTTAAGTTCAATTATTTTTAGGGAGCATTACCATTTCAATTAAATCGTGCTGATGATTCTAGTTTTGGTTAGCCCCATTTTTCTGAAATTTTTCTGGCGAACTTTAAATTTTCTAAAGATACTTAAAAATCATTACAGGTCTCAAAAACCTATAAATTCTGCATCGTTTTTAGCTGAATAGCACTAATTGACTTAAATACAGATAAAGTGAGCACTTTTTTATTTATTTTTATCATTAATAGAAGTGTTTTATTTTGTATCGTGAAATTTAATTGCTATCATATTTATTAATTTACCTTTAATTGCTCTGACCATGACAAAAAATAAAACTGGCGAAATACCTAATTTTGATGAGATCCGTTTAGATCCGATTTCACATATTCATAGAGAAAATAACCCACAATTTATCGCATCTATTGCACGTGGTTTAGAAATCCTCAGATGTTTTTCCGCAACGAATCAATTACTGGGCAACCAGGAAATTGCACAGCTAACTAATCTGCCAAAACCGACTGTTGCCCGGATCACCAGCACGTTGGTTTCTTTAGGTTATCTAAAACAGTTACCGAATACGACCAAATACCTGTTGGACGTTGGTGTATTGGCTCTGGGTTATGCGGCGCTAAGCAATATTTCGGCACGTACACAGGCATATCCATTTATGGAAGAAATGTCACGTTATGCGCAAGCGCCAGTGGCAATGGCAACCCGTGATCGCCTGAGCATGATTTATCTGGAAGTCGTTCACACAGAGTCTACTTTAACCATGCGTCGTCCAGTTGGCTCTACCCTGCCTATTCATAGTAGTGCGATGGGTCGTGCCTGCCTGGCTGCGATGGAAGTTAAAGAACGTGAATATCTGTTCGATGCGATCAAGAAAAGAAATGAAGATCAATGGCCAACCATTAAGCGTAATTTAGAACGCGCCATTCGTGATTATCAGGATTATGGCTATTGCTTATCTCTCGGTGATTGGGCCAAAGATGTGAACTCTGTTGCAGTGCCATTGATTCATCCTAAACATGGTATTTTGACTTTTAACTGCGGCGCACCAACCTATCTGCTCAATCAGGAAAAACTGGAAAATGAAATCGGTCCTCGTCTGATTCATATGGTCAATAACATTTCTCTGACTTTAAATAATATCTAAGCTGTTATTTAAGATTAAAATGGGCGGCAATGATCGCCCTTTATTTTTCTTTTTTAAAACACTCGCAAAATGTTAGAGCAATATAAAAAATAGCCCATTCTAAGATGGGCTATTTTTTAAAGATTTAAAGACCAGTAAAGTCAGCTAATCATCTTCACTTATTACGCTGCTACAAACTTGGCGCGCGCTGCATGGAGTTTCTTGTAGCTATCAATTAAACGCAGATGACGATCCAGACCTTCAAGCTGCATATTGGTTTCAGCTAAACCGTAGAAACGTACTGTACCTTCTAGTGAACCGAGGACTGCATCCATACGGGCATCGCCAAACATACGGCGGAAGTTGTGTTCATAGTCTTCCAGTTCCATTTCATCGTCCAGAATGACTTCAAGCACTACATTCATGCATTGATAGAACAGGCCACGTTCAACGGTATTCGTATTGTATTGCAGGAACTGCTCGACCAGATCTTTAGCTTCTTCAAATTGCTGTAAAGCCATATAGATCAGGAGTTTTAGTTCCAGAATGGTCAACTGACCCCATTCAGTATTTTCGTCAAACTCAATCCCGATCAGGGTACGGATCTCGGTGTAATCATCTTCATCTGCTTCTTCCAGACGTTCAACCAGAGCTTCTAGCTGTTCGTCATCCAGACGATGCAGGTTCAGAATATCTTCACGATATAACAGCGCCTTGTTGGTATTGTCCCAAACCAGATCTTCCACCAGATAAATTTCAGAATAACCCGGTACCAGAATACGACAAGCGGTTGCACCTAAATGCTGATAGACCGCCATATAAACTTCGTGACCCATCTCTTCAAGAATGGTAAACAATTCCTGCGCTTCATCGACATTTGAGTTTTGGCCATTATTGGTGAAATCCCACTCAACAAAATCATAGTCAGATTTTGCGCTGAAGAAACGCCAAGATACGACACCACTTGAATCAATAAAGTGCTCAACGAAGTTATTCGGTTCAGTAACTGCATTTGAACTGAAGGTTGGTTTTGGCAGATCATTCAGGCCTTCAAAACTACGGCCTTGTAACAGCTCAGTCAAACTGCGTTCTAAAGCGACTTCAAAGTTAGGATGGGCACCAAATGAAGCAAATACACCACCTGTACGCGGGTTCATCAAGGTCACGCACATCACCGGGAACTGACCGCCTAGAGAAGCATCTTTGACCAGTACCGGAAAGCCTTGCTCTTCTAAGCCTTTAATGCCTTCAACAATTTTTGGATATTTTGCCAATACGTGTTCAGGTACATCCGGCAGTGCCAGTTCACCTTCCAGAATTTCGCGTTTAACCGCACGTTCGAAAATCTCAGACAGACATTGCACTTGAGCTTCAGCCAAGGTATTGCCCGCGCTCATCCCATTACTGAGATACAGGTTTTCAATCAGATTCGATGGGAAATATACAGTTTCACCATCAGACTGACGTACAAATGGCAATGAACAGATACCACGTGCTTTATTGCCCGAGTTAGTGTCATAAAGATGAGTGCCTAGTAACTCATCTTCAGGATCATAAATTTCACGGGTATGTTCATCTAAAACTTCTGCTGGCAACTCACCATTTGGACCCGGCTGGAACCATTTTTCATCCGGATAATGCACAAATTCTGCATTGGCAATATCTTCACCCCAGAACTGGTCATTATAGAAGAAATTACAGTTCAGACGCTCGATAAATTCACCCAGTGCAGATGCCAGCGCACTTTCCTTGGTTGAACCTTTACCATTGGTAAAGCACATCGGTGACTGGGCATCACGAATATGCAATGACCAGACATTCGGTACAATGTTACGCCAAGACGCAATTTCAATTTTCATGCCGAGGCCTGCCAGAATCGCAGACATATTGGCAATAGTTTCTTCAAGTGGTAAGTCTTTACCCGGAATACAGGTTAGGCTGTCTGAAGCCAGATTTGGCATCAACAAAGCCTGCGCATCGGCATCAATGCTCTCAACTTCTTCAATAACAAATTCAGGACCAGTTTGAATCACTTTTTTGACGGTACAGCGGTCGATCGAACGCAAAATCCCCTGACGGTCTTTTTCAGAGATATCAGCCGGTAGCTCGACCTGAATTTTAAAAATCTGTTTGTAGCGGTTTTCAGGATCGACGATATTGTTTTGAGACAGACGGATATTGTCGGTTGGAATGTCACGCGCTGCACAATAAACTTTAACAAAATAAGCTGCACACAACGCAGAAGATGCCAGAAAATAATCAAATGGACCTGGCGCAGAACCATCACCTTTATAGCGGATCGGCTGATCGGCGATTACCGTGAAGTCATCGAACTTAGCTTCCTGACGAAGATTATCGAGATAATTGACCTTAATTTCCATGTGGATACCTAAATATTCTTATGTGCCACCACGGACAGATAAGATGCTAAATCTGAATATACAAGCCGAATCACGGAGGAGAATTTGACTCAAAAATAATAATAACCCGGGTTAAACCTTCAACTAGTTAGTTTCAGGATAAGCTCGAGTAAGAATGGGCGCTATTATAGAATCATTTTATGAAATTGATAATGTTTGCTCGAATTTCCTGCAGATTTATCAAAATATCTGTTAATTAAATATTCAGAAAATCTTGCTTTAAGCCGGGAACAGACTGTTTTTATTAATACTTGCTGTTCCCGGCTGGATTTTATGGACTGGGAAATGCATTTTTTAAATCAGATCAAGATCCAAATTAAAAATCATAGCCAATACCAAACACAGCGAGATCGCGCTGTTTATCACCAAAACGGTCATAACCACCAAAGATATAATCACCAGATAAGGTCAACTTCGGCGCAACTTCATAACTCAATCCGGCAGTTGCATAACGGAAAGCATGCTGTTTTGTGGTATTACCCAGCTCATTACCTTCATATTTGCCTTCATCATTAAAATAACCACCTGCTGCACCGACATGCGCACCCAGCTTATCATTAAGCTGATGGGTTAAATCCAGGGTATAAAAAGTATCGCCCTGATTGGCATAGGCCACATCATATAAATAGGTCGACACACCTGCTGTAACGCTGGTCTTGTCGTTTAGTGCACGACTTACATTCAAACCTAATTCATTTGAAGTGGTATGGCTGCCACCCGGATAATAATAGGTCGCATCCCAAAAATTCCAGTCGTAGTTTTCACTGCTATAGGTATATCCCACGATAAAATCATGTTCGAATTTATCACGACGATGTGATTTTTTGCCTTCCAGTTCCGGATAGGAATACCCTAAGGTTGAGCCCCAGTAACCGACATAAAAATTACCATAAGCCAGATTCAGTGCTGCCTGTAAGGCAACGTCATCATTTTCTGGTGCATTGGTCAGACCACGGGAGATGTATTTAGAAACTACACTGATGTTTCCACTGGTTTCAATTTTTTTTGCTTTCGTATCCTCTGCAAAACAATAAACACTAGAAACAGCAGCACAGCCGAAAAGGACTGTTTGTTTGAAAATTCTCATAAAATATAAATTATATTAAGCAAAGAATGGATAACACTGAAACCGACTACAGTTTTATCCAGCTTTGGGTAAAAATAAATTCCACTATATTCCTCATTGCAACAAGCAACAGGAATATAGCCATGACTTAAGCGCGTGGGGCCCGGTAGAAAGGCGCTGTAGAAGCAGGTAATGCCTGCTTGCCACGGATATGATCTGCAAGCTTTTCAGCCATCATGATCGTGGTTGCATTGAGGTTGCCTGTAATAATAAGCGGCATAATTGAAGCATCGATGACACGCAGACCTTGCATCTCATGCACACGCCCATAACCATCGACAACTGCCATATCATCCTCACCCATTTTACAGCTACAGGACGGATGATACGCTGTTTCTGCATGATTACGAACAAATTCATCAATTTCTGCATCAGTTTGCAGATTTTTGCCCGGACTGATTTCTTCACCACGATATGGATCCAGGGCGGGCTGATGCATAATTTCACGGGTAATGCGGATGGCATCCCGGAATTCACGCCAGTCCTGTTCGGTACTCATATAGTTGAACAGAATACTTGGATGCTCGAACGGATCTTTGGATTTCAGACTGACTCGACCACGAGATGGTGAACGCATAGAACCGACATGGGCCTGGAAGCCGTGCTCATGGATAGCATTAGTTCCATTGTAATTGATCGCCACTGGCAGGAAGTGATACTGGATGTTTGGCCATTCGAACTCATCCGAAGAACGGATAAAGCCACCGGCTTCAAACTGGTTGCTGGCACCAATTCCTTTACCTAAGAATAGCCATTCTGCGCCAATCATGGGCTGGTTATACCATTTTAATGCTGGGTATAAGCTGACCGGTTTTTTGCACTTATATTGTAAGTACATTTCCAGATGGTCTTGCAGGTTTTCACCCACACCCGGCAGGTCCTGAACCACTGGAATATCCAGACTTTTTAACAATTCAGCCGGACCTACACCAGAGCGTTGCAGGATTTGTGGAGATGCAATTGCACCTGCACATAGTAGAACTTCACGATCCGCAAAGACCTGAATCGGCTGTAAGGTATTTTGACCTTCAAAATATTCTACGCCAATCGCCTTATTGCGATTAAACAGAATTCGGTTGGTCATGGCATGGGTAATAATGGTGAGATTATCCCGGCCTTTGGCCATATCCAGATAACCACGTGCCGTACTGGAGCGACGACCTTGTGGTGTCACAGTACGATCCATTGGCCCGAAGCCTTCCTGTTGGTAGCCATTCAAGTCATCGGTACGTGGATAACCGGCTTGAACCCCAGCTTCGACCATAGCATGAAACAGCTCATTATTACCATTCTTAGGCGTTGCGACTGAAACCGGGCCTGAATCGCCATGATAGTCATTGCCGCCAATATCGCGGGTTTCAGCTTTTTTGTAATAGGGTAGACACTGCGCATAGTTCCAGTGTTCCAGACCTTTAAGGCTGGCCCACTGTTCCAGATCCATAGCATTACCACGGATATAGCACATGCCATTAATCAGTGAAGATCCGCCCAGACCTTTACCACGGCCGCATTCCATACGGCGATTGTTCATGTGGGGTTCTGGATCGGTCAGATAGGCCCAGTTATAACGGCGTCCTTGTAAAGGATAAGCTAAAGCAGCCGGCATCTGGGTTCTAAAATCCAGACGATAGTCCGGGCCACCTGCCTCAAGTAATAGCACCTTAGTATCTGGATCTTCAGTTAAACGCGCTGCCAGAACATTACCCGCAGAGCCCGCACCGATAATAATATAGTCGTAATTCATCAAATCCCCCTTATGCGCTAAATACAGATTGGAAAGGACTGAGTTCGACCTGAACCGATTTGGTCTGGGTGTAATGCTGCAAGGTCACAAGCCCATTTTCACGTCCAACACCGGAATGTTTATAACCACCGACAGGCATTTCTGCAGGCGATTCACCCCAGGTATTGATCCAGCAGATACCCGCTTCTACCTGATGAATAATTCGGTGTGCACGGGCTAAGTCTAGTGTGACGACACCTGCAGCCAGACCATAATCGGTATCATTGGCACGACGAATCGCTTCTTGCTCAGTGTCATAACTGAGAATACTCATGACTGGACCGAAGATTTCTTCACGTACAATGGTCATGTCATCACGACAGTCGGTAAATACGGTTGGCAGGACATAAGCCCCTTGGACAAACTGTTCATCCTCAGCACAACCGCCACCACATAATAGGCGTGCCCCTTCTATCTTGCCTTTTTCAATATAGCCCAGCACTTTTTCCATATGCTCAAAGCTGGACACTGGACCGAAATTGGTTTCAGGATCGAGAGGGTCACCCATACGAATATGTTCAACACGCTGTAAAATCTTTTCTTCAAATGCTGCTTTCAATGCCAAAGGCACAAATACACGAGTACCGTTGGTACACACCTGACCGGAGCTATAGAAGTTGGCCATCATGGCAATATCAGCCGCCAGATCCAGATCGGCATCTTCACAGATAATCAGCGGAGACTTACCGCCCAGCTCCATGGTAACTTCTTTCAGGCTAGAATTTGCAGCTTGTGCCATGACTTTTTTACCGGTAGAAACGCCACCGGTAAAAGACACTTTGGCAATATCGGGATGCGAAGTTAGATAACCCCCAATTTCACCACTACCGGTAACCACATTAAAGACACCATGCGGCACACCGGCTTCGGTATAAATTTCTGCCAGTTTCAGCGCAGTTAAAGGCGTAACTTCACTGGCTTTGAAAATCATGGCATTGCCTGCAGCGAGTGCCGGTGCAGATTTCCACAATGCGATCTGAATCGGATAATTCCATGCGCCAATTCCAGCGACAACCCCCAAAGGTTCACGGCGAGTATAGACAAAGGAACTGCTTCTCAGCGGGATTTGCTGGCCTTCAAGAACCGGTAGAATTCCCGCATAATATTCGAGTACATCTGCACCTGTCGTAATATCAACAGTCGATGTTTCACTAAAGGCTTTACCGCTGTCCAAGCTTTCTAATTTTGCCAGTTCATCGTTACGCTCGCGTAAAATGGCGACTGCCTTGTTCAAGATGCGCGAGCGTTGAATCGCGGTCATTTCTGCCCAGACTTTTTGCCCTTGTTGTGCAGATTCAACCGCACGATCGATATCATTTTTTGAACAGACCTGCACTTCAGCCAGGACTTCGCCTGTTGCAGGATTAATAGTTTGAAACGTGCTATTGGACGTTGCATCGACATATTGTCCATGAATATAAGGACGTTGCAGTTTGAATGTTGTCAATGGAATTCCCTCGCAGATTGGTTATTTGAGTTGTTGCCGGATATATTCACTACACAGTTCAATCGGCAGTTCTGGATCAATTTCGCCACTTACTAAAGCACCTCTTAGCCAGAATCCATCAATGAGTGCAGCCAGACCTTGTGCTGCCTTCTCAGCTTGATCCTTACTCAGCTTTTTCATGAATTCATATTTAAGATTGGAATGTAAGCGGTAATGGTTTATTTGCTGTAAACGATGTAAATCGGGCTGATGCAGACTGCTGGCCCAAAAAGCCAACCACACCTTCATGGCCGCTTTATCCGTTTGTGGAGCAGTAAAATTGCCACGCACAATTGCCAGTAAGCGTTGTTCAGGGGCGTCATTCACCTGTGACTTCATTTCAGCAACAGATTTACCTAATTGCTGCAATAAGTAACGCATTGTGGCTTCAATTAACCCATTTTTACCTTGAAAATAATGACTTATGATGCCTGTTGAGACACCTGCCCTCTGAGCAATCTGACTAATTGAAGCTTCTGCAAAACCTAGCTCATTCACTGCAGCTAAGGTGGCATCGATCAGTTGCTGACGACGGATCGGTTGCATACCAACTTTTGGCATAGGACTAACCTGAATAACGGATGTAGCAATATAAAATCACTCTGCTAAAGCAAATAGCGGAATGATGTAACAATTCCTAAACGCTTTTTTAATTGAACGTTCAATTAATAAAAATTATAGTACCAGCTCACCCTTGATGTACAGCGCAGTTTGTTTTGGATTTGCAAAAGTTTGTAATTCACGAAAACAAGGAAGCTTTAGGGCCAGCTTTTGCTTTTAAATCACACTGCACTGTAGATCATTCGGCAACAAAACGATGGTCAGAGATTTATGCAAAAGAAAAACGAAGAGGTGCAAGATAGTCTGAATAAGGTAGTCTTCTATTGTTCGGCGACGCTTATTCTGTTGTTTTCTATCATCACGATTTTATTTAATGAACAAGCCAATCTAGTCATTATTAATATTTTAAACTGGGTCAGTAGTACCTTTAGCTGGTATTACCTGCTGGCGGCAACGCTGTATCTGGTTTTTATTGTCTTTATCGCCTGCTCACGTTATGGCGAAATCAAGCTTGGTCCCAAACATTCTAAACCCGAATTTAGCCTGCTGAGCTGGTCGGCCATGTTGTTCTCAGCCGGGATCGGGATTGACTTGATGTTCTTCTCGGTCGCTGAACCCTTGTCTCATTATATGAGTCCTCCAGTCGGTGAAGCTGAAACCTTTGAAGCCGCGCGTCAGTCTATGGTCTGGACCCTGTTTCACTATGGTTTGACCGGCTGGAGCATGTACGCGCTGATTGGGGTTGCGTTGGGATATTTCAGTTATCGCTATAATTTACCACTGACAATTCGCTCTGCGCTTTATCCTATTTTTGGAAAAAGAATTAATGGCCCGATTGGCCATACGGTAGATACCGCTGCAGTACTCGGTACGATTTTTGGTATTGCCACCACCTGCGGTATCGGTGTGGTTCAGCTAAATTACGGTCTGCATGTCCTGTTTGGCTTGCCGGAAAATATCTGGATTCAAACTGCATTAATTGGTGTTGCAGTCATTATTACCATTATTTCCGTCACTGCGGGGGTCAATAAAGGTATCCGGGTCCTGTCCGAAATTAATATCTATGTATCAATCGGATTGCTGCTCTTTATTCTCTTTATGGGAAATACAGAGTTTTTATTAGCGGCTCTAATTCAGAATTTTGGTGATTATCTCAGCCAGTTCCCGAAACTCTCTTTAAGCAGTTTTCCTTTTGAGCAGCCTAAAGAATGGATGAATAGCTGGACCCTGTTCTTCTGGGCATGGTGGATTGCCTGGTCGCCGTTTGTAGGTCTGTTCCTGGCACGTATTTCCCGTGGTCGTACTATTCGTGAATTTGTCACCGGGACTTTGGTTATTCCTCTGTTATTTACCCTGACCTGGTTGTCTATTTTCGGTAACAGTGCTTTATACAGCGTGATTTTTGATGGTAATACTCAGCTTGCGACAACTGTTTTAGAAAATCCGGCACATGGTTTTTATGACCTGCTGGCACAGTATCCAGGTTTCACATTTATCGCAGGTGTCGCCACCATTACAGGGTTGCTGTTCTATGTGACTTCAGCGGATTCAGGGGCATTAGTATTGGGGAACTTCACCACTAAATTCACTAATATTGAGCATGATTCACCGCGCTGGCTGAGTGTGTTCTGGGCGATTGCGATCGGCCTGTTGACGCTAGCTATGCTAATGGCTAACGGTGTGACAGCATTGCAAAACACCACCATTATTATGGGCTTACCTTTTAGTTTCGTGATCTTCTTTGTCATGGCCGGTTTGTATAAATCCTTGCGTCTGGAGGATTTTCGTCAGGCCAGTACCAGTCTGAATGCGGCACCTGTGGTCGGTAATGTGGATATCTTGAACTGGAAGAAGCGTCTGAGCCGGGTCATGCTACATCCAAGCCTGTCCCAGACCCGGACCATGCTGGACAATGTCTGCAAACCAGCCATCGAGGCCGTTGCAACCGAGTTAATTGATAAGGGTATTCAAGTCAATATTCAGGAAAAATCACTTGAGGAAGAACCTGAACTGTATCATCTGGATCTGACTATTCAGCTCGATGAAGAAGAAAACTTTGTTTATGAAATATGGCCGGTACGCTATGACACGCCAAATTTCAGTTCACGTGGTAAACGAACCAAACGCTATTACTATCGTCTGGAAAGTTATCTGTTTGAAGGCTCTCAGGGTAACGATCTGGTCGGTTACAGTAAGGAACAGGTGATCAATGACATCCTGGATAAATATGAACGCCATATGATGTATCTGCACATTAACCGGATCAGCCCAGGTAAACGTCCACTTTTCCCGGATCGTGAAATCTAGGATCTCTCAACTACTGAAGGACGCAATGATGTCAGAAAGTTTGAATGCCTTTGCCCTGTTTTTTTCGTTACTCAATCCATTTTTGATGAGTATCTATATGCTCGGAATTATCCGTAATTCCGAAGCAAAGGTCTTCAATATGGCATTGATTCAGGGCAGCCTGATCAGCTTTATTGTTTTCATCATTTTTGCTAAAACTGGTGAAGCCTTCTTTAATGAAGTCTTGCATGTGCGGTTTGAGTCCTTCCAGATTTTTGGCGGTATTATTTTTCTAGTAATTGGCTATCGTTATGTCTTTGAAGGTGCTGATACGATTGGCGTGATGCGTGGAGCGCCCAGTCATCTGGCGGGCACAATTGCCATGCCGTTTATGATCGGTCCGGGCACCATTTCGGCTTCTGTGATCACAGGTATACAGCTCAGTTTAATGCAAACCATTCTGGTGATTTTCTTTACCCTGTTTCTAACCTGTAGCTTGCTGATCCTGATGAAATATCTGCATGATCATTTGCAGCATAAATACTCCAACTACATTGATTTATATGTCGATATTGTAGGTCGTGTTGCTGCGCTTCTGATTGGTACGATTGCCATCGATATGATCGTGACAGGCGTTACCGGAATATTAGAAACCTGATCAATCATTTTATTGGGTAAATAAAAAGAGCGGGAAATATCCCGCTCTTTTTTTAATTTTTAAATAATTAAAATTTAAATGACACACCGGCATAAGTAGAGAAACCTTCACCCGGCGAAGATCGCGCTGCGTCCGCACCTTTGTCGTCATAGCCTGGAATCACCACTGCTGCATATTTTTCATCGGTGATGTTCTTAAAGTTAACCCAGGCACTCCATGACTGATCTTCTGGCGCATATCCCAGATCAATACCCCAAATCTGATAATCATCACTAAAGCGGCTATTGGCATAATCATGCGCCATCTTCGATGCATATTCTGTATTTAGACCCACATAAAGACCGTTATTCAAGGCATAACTGAGCTGTGCCTGATAAAGATGTTTTGGAATTCCTGGCAACTGGTTTTTGCCAAATAAAGGATCGTTTTTATATTGGAAATCACTCAAGGTATAAGCCTGACGTAAACGAAACTCGCCCTGCTGTGATGCATAGAATAGTGTATCCAGACTGAGTTCCACACCTTGATGAAGGGTTGGAGTTGCATTGGATTCTACAGCAATTGGTTCAGAAGGTCGTTCCGATCCATCCTCATAGGTTTTGATCAACTCTGAGGTTAATAACTCGTTTTTAACTTTGGAATAATAGTAGCTCAGTGCCCAATCACCCCAGGCTGATTGGCCCCTGCCACCCAGTTCTAAAGTATTTGCAGTTTGCGTGTCCAGATAAATAGGTTCACGTACCCGCCCTGAAGCGACCCCACCATTAAAATAATATGGCGAAGACCATGCCATCGCCCATGGATGTGCCGGTTCAATACTACGGCTTAAATTGGCAAACCATTGCAGCGTCTCATTTGGCTGATAAGTCAGGCCAATACGCGGTGCGAAATTCCATTCATAGCGGCTAACTTCAGGACTAGCCACAGGATAAGTCACTTCACTCTCACGGTGGGTATAGGCTGCTGCCAATCCTAGATCAAGCTTAAACTGATCATTCAACTGGGTTTCCTGATCAAATTGCAGCACATTGTCTGAACCACGATAAGTATAACGGCGTGTTACGGTATCTGCCGGATAAAACGTGCCATCAATTGTAGTATCGCGTCGAATTGTTTCGGTTACACCACTATTCGGACGGTGCGTGGTACTTCGAAAAGCAACTTTTCCTTGATGTTCAAGACCGAATAACTGATAAGGTTTCTCATACTGGATTCTTGCACTAATATCTTCATAATCGACATTGGTACGATAACTACTTTCACGTAAATCCAATGGATAATGATGATAAGCCAGACTACCGGTCAGTTTGGCATCATCCTGCAAGTTCCAGGTGGTAGTATTTGCCAGCCAGGTACTGCCCGGCTGAATCCGCTTGGCATCTACAGCCAGATTAAAATCATTGGCTGCTCCAGGATTATTCTTGAGCTGTTCCTGGGTAATGCGTCCCGGCGTTAAGTGTTTGCTTTCACGGTAACGGGCATAAAAGCGGGTCTCGATATCCGGACTGATCTGATAACCCAGATTAAAAGCCAAACCTTTACCATCACCTTCAGCATGATCCTGAATTCCATCAAACTGTGAACCCGTCACTGCCAGATAATAATCTAACTTGTCGAGTTGTCGGCCAGTACTAAACTGGTATTTCTGATAACCATGGCTACCCGCTTCGTATTTTAATTCAGAGCCATTCTGCTCTGCACCAGTCTTACTTTTATAGTTAACTGTTCCACCTAAAGACAATCCGCCCTGTTTTAAACCATTGGCACCACGGTACACCCCAACATGATCAATCCACCATGGCTCAAGCAGTTCATAAGCCGTACCACCCGGTCCGGTAAAGGGAATATCATCGATCATGACATAAGTTCCGGATGCATGTGCACCAGAAGTGCGGTTAATGCCGGAACCACGGATAGAAATTTTGGCTCCTTCATTGCCCGGCGATTGGGCATAAATACCGGGCTGGAGACGGAAGACGTCAGCAGTGGTTCCCAGACGCTGATGTTGTAACTGCTGATCTGAAATGAAGTTGGTTCCTCCCGAAACGCTGGCAAGTTCCGCCTCAGTCTGTTTCTGAGAATTTGTATTTTGCTCAGTGGTCACCACAATAGTGTCCAACTGCTGAACACTATCCTGCGCTAGCGTAGTTTCAGCATAAAGATGGCCTGAAAATGCCGACAATATCATCAGGCTAAGCGGATTTTTCTTGAGAGGAATTTTTGTCATATTCATGGCGAATTTATACAATCCTGTATAAGTGATCCTGATCTGCTTAAGGGCTTGGCTTAAAATTTAAGCTGTAGCATAAATGAAGCACGCAAAATTAAGCAGATATTTTCTGCCAAAATATCTGACTGGTGCGGCAATATTTTAATTTATTCTATACAAATAATCTGTCAGTACTTTGCAAGATCGCAGACAGATTCAAACAAGTTCTGACATCTAATTTATTAAGTATTTGTAATTTATATATATGTATTTTTTTCTTGTAACCATCTCATTCGAGTTGGCAAAAAATGATTTAAATTAAAAATATTGAAGATATAAACAATATTCTGATTCATCAAGATCAGTTTAATAGACAGGTTTCTAAACCAAAATCTAAGTTATAACTAGAAAATAGAATTCTTATTTTTTGAACTATGGCTTATAAATTTCAGCCAAAAAAGAAACCCTTCTGCTGGAGAGTTTCTTCATGTATTCTGGCTAATGTTATTTAAGTGTTATTTAGAGGAATTTTCGATTACTTGTGTTTGTAATGGTACAGCTTGCTGGGTTTCGGCTGGTTTTTTCTTGGTTTTCATTTCTGCCACTTTGGCCAGAGTTTTCTCGGTAAAACGTAAACCACCATCTTCTGCCATCACATTACCCGCCATCAAAAGAGTTCCTATTACTAGCAGTGATGGTATAAGTTGTAATTTCATGTCTATTCCACCTTTTTATTTTATAGTGGATTAAAAATAAGCAATTATTATTCCAATATTTTTATATTCTTATTCGCCTTAAAACTCCTTATTTTAGTGCGCTTATTTCAAGAACGCCTTATTTTAGTCAGGTTAATTCGGCTTTCTAAGTTCTTCTGCACTATTTTTATGACACTTTTAACCTGATCTCCTAATTTTTTGCACCAAATTGCATGGTATGTTTTTTGCATAAGTCTTCATGGAATATTCCCCGATGTATTAGCTAAAAATCTTGCATGTCTAAATTACGAATTGCCCTGATTGATGATGATCCAGAACGCGCTGAATTTATTCAGGCTTCTTTGCTTGCGCATGATTTTCATTTAGTGGCCTGTGTCATTCTGAATGACCTCAACATTGTTGATATCAAAAGCCTGCATGCCGATGTCATTCTGTTAAATATGGATCATCCTCATCGCGATATTATCGAAAGCTGCGTGAGTCAGTATGAATTACCTACGGTTCTGTTTACCCAAAATTCCAACAAGGACACCATCAGAAATGCCATTGATGCCGGCGTAACGGCATATATTGTGGACGGGATCGATCCGACTAAACTGGAAAATATTCTGGAAATATCGATTGAACAATTTCAGAAACATAAAAAACTGTTACATGACCTGAAGGAAACTCAGGAAAAATTAAGTGATCGCAGGGATATTGATAAAGCCAAAGTCCTGCTGATCCAGCTGCATGGACTGAGTGAAGAAGAAGCATTTGCCCTATTGCGAAAAAATGCCATGAGGCACCGGATTACCATTGGCGATATGGCAAGGCGCTTACTTGATGCACAAAAACTGTTATCTGGCCAATAAGGAGCATTCAATGACAACATTAGAAAAAACAGAACTCAATATTGGCTATATTCCACTGCTTGATTGTGTTGCCATTCTTTGGGCGGAGCGCCAAGGTTATTTTACTGAACAGGGTTTAAAGGTAAATCTGATCCGTGAAGCCTCCTGGTCCAGTTTACGCGACCGCCTAGCCTATGGCTTTCTGGATGCAGCCCATTGCCTGTCTGCCATGCTTCCCGCGGCTGCTTTGGGTGCAGACCAGTTACAAGTCGCTTTGCAGACTCCATTAGTACTCAGTATCAATCAGGCATTTATCAGCTTAAGACAGGATCTGTGTTATGAACTGGGCATTCAGCCTGAAGACAATGAACAGATCACGTCGCAAAAGCTGGTCAGTGCCTTAAAGCAGCAACATAACGTAGGTCTGGCTCATGTTTATAAATATTCCATTCATCATTACTGTTTAAGAGAATGGCTGGCCTTAAGTGATCCGCAATATGCCAAAAATATATTGCTCAAGACCTCACCACCCCCTTTGATGGTCAAAGGGATCGCAGCACAGATTTTTGATGGTTTCTGTGTGGGTGAACCTTGGAATATTCAGGCCAAGCTTGAAGGTTATAGCCTGATTGTTGCAGCCAGTCAGAATGTCATTCCTAAAGTGGCAGACAAAGTGCTGGCGATAACTCAGGAATGGGGCGAGTTGCATCCACTGACTGTTGAGGCCTTAGTCACGGCTGTAAAAAAAGCCCAGATGGATTTAAAGCATGTTACGGATCTTTCTGAAGTCTGGGACATGCTGATGGATTATCAGATTATCCAGTTTGAATGTTCAGCTTCTCGACACGTTTATGACTTCCATAAGATTCAGAATATTATCCGTAACCTTGCAGGTGAAAGTGTTGAGCCTCAATTTACCGATTTTATCTGGCTATTAGAGCAGATGGAAAAATGGGAAAATATTGATCTGTCCGCAGATGATCAGCGACAAATTGCCCAATCCTGTATTTATCAGCAAGAATCTACGGCTGTTTAAGCTTATAAATTTCCATAAAAAAGACCCAGAAATTTCTGGGTCTTTTTATTTACTGCTGATATTTAACTGAACGCTTGCTGTAAATCCAGTTGCATAAATTTTTGCAAGGATAATTTTCCAGCGATAACCTGATTGATGAATTGTGACATTTCATCATACAAGGTCTCATATGGCTGCGGTTCTAATGCCATATGTCTTAACTGGGTCTGTAAATGCATCAACAGTTCCTGCTGCTCGCATTCACCCTGTTCCAGAGCATAGATATAACCCAGCACTGCGCCTTTTAAAACCACATCAAATGGCAAGCTATATTTAAGCAAGGTCAATAATGAACCCATAACCCGTTCATTGTGTTCCAGCTTTCTTAAGGGTTCACGTCCTACACGTGCACATGGGTCCTGATAAGCATAGGCACAAGATTCAGTGAAACTTTGTGCCAGACGTTCCAGATCTGAAGAATGCTTAGGAATCTGGTAACAGAGGCCATGCTTTACCTGCGCTAAAGCCTGCTGCATAAATTTTCTGACCGAATGATCTGACATGGCCACGCCAATAGTCTGATGACCGCGCAGGCTGGCATACCAAGCCATCATCGCATGCACACCATTCCATAATCGGTTTTTAATCAGCTGGATATTGGCAATATCATCTACCAGAATCATCTGGCGCATTTTAGCCAATAATGGACTGTTATTTTCCACATAGATTGGCATATCCGTTTCGGCATTAAACAGAATCAGATCCATCGACTGCAGAATATGACTAGGCTGGAAATTACGGCGCAGGTCTTCAATATACAAGCCCGCCTGATGTTCCTGGTCCGCATTCAGGGCTGTAGAATCATCCAGATCCACTACGGACAGATCTTCATCCAGCTGATACTGCTTGAACATGTTGTATTTGATGCGCAGCTGACGGTACAGTTTCTGGTCGGACAGTTTGGAGACCATACGGTTCACCACTGTGTCACAGAAATAATGCTGATCCATAATGTGCTGCGCTGTCTGTTCATCCGTAATCTGTTTCAGACGGCTCAGAATCTGCTGCATCACCAGCTGTTTGGCTCCGATTTTATTTAGGATAATCAACAGCGTCAGCGGCTGTTCCTGCTGCTCGTAGGCCAAGTATCGCGCATATAAACCCTGTGCAATCACCTCTGCTTCAGAAACCAGCGCTTCCTCAGGGACACAGACTGCGACCAGACTGGATTCAATATACATGTTCTGCATTTGCTCCAGATCATGCGCATCAATTACACTCATATTTTCAATACGCTGGTCAAAAGAGTTCTGACCATAACGAATGCAATAAGTGCCAAATGCATTTACGGCAGACTGATAGAGTGGATTACGCGTTGAGGCAATAATTTTGCGTGGACGCGTATAACCATCCCAGTGTGATAACACCTGAGCCAAATAACCACCACCAATCGCACCGAAACCGTGAATCCCGACCGTTAACTGATTCAGCGTTTGCGGAAATGCGGTCTCAAGTTCTGGCATTTCCAGAACAGGAACAAACTGGTTCAGATCTGTCAGAAAATCTTCCATCGTTTCATAATAATATTGGGCTTGTGCCAGCATCGATTCATTCGGCGTTTTAATGTCTTTGAAAAGTACCGTCATGCCACCTGCATCATAGGCAGATCGCAGGCCATTTTCAGAATCTTCAAACATCAGACATTGAGCCGGACTTAAATTGATTTTTTCGGCTGCGCTGATAAAAATTTCTGGATGAGGTTTCCCCTGTTTAATCTCATCACCACACACCAGCACATCAAAAAATTTATAGACATTGGCATTGATCAGATATTCTTCTGCGATCGCACGTCGACTCGAAGTCGCCACAGCCATTTTTAGGCCTGCCTTGCGTAGGCGTTCCAGTACTTGTAATAAACCTTTTTTAATTGGAACACCATAATTGCGTACATGTTCTAGTTCCAGTACATCAGCACGCTGGCGGATCTCGGCATAAGGAACATCTTGTCCATAACGTTCTTTGGCCAGCTGTTCGGCACTACGGGCACTTAAGCCCAAGCACTGCATTAAATAGTTTTCAGAAAATTCGACGCCGATCAGCTCACGTGAAGCTTGTTGCAAGGTTTGAAAGCGCAAACGTTCAGTATCAAACATGGTTCCATCCATATCGAAAATTGCGCCGTGTACGATTTGATTTTTAAATTCTAGCATTGCTCCCCTTTTATAATTCAATGAGTTAAGAAGTGGACAATACCTTAAGGAAAATAACAGATTAAATAAACCGATGTAAAGATATGAAATAGTTTTGACTATAAATTGATCAATAAAGACTAAATTAAATAGTTTTAAGTTTTCTTATACAACCGTTAGGTAACAAAAAGTAACTAGCAAGTTGTTTCTTATAAAAAATAAATATTCAAATTAGGAGGTGTAGATAAATGCAAATGACGTGCCAATTTGGTATTACGATTTTTATTATGAGTAATACTTAAAATGCTCAAAATAAGTTCATTTTAGGAATTTATTGATAAAAGCAATCTGGATATGCACCCAAACTGGACTTTTTATCTCTATCCAAAAACGGGATAATGGCGGTGAAAGAAAAATGGGTGTGACATGTTTAAAGATAAAAAGCTGGTGTGTTTTGACCTGGATGGAACCTTGATTGATTCAGTGGGAATCTGGAACCAGGTCGATGCTGCCCTGATTCAGGAATTGTCAGGGATCGCAGTCGGTCTGGATCAGATTCAGCAACAGCGTGACCTGCAACTGAAAGCCTTTAGACATATGCCCGATCCCTATCTGGAATATTGTGGCTATTTAAAAGACCTCTATGGTTTCAAGCCAAGCAAGGAAGAGGTTAAAAATCGCCGTTATGGTATTTCAAGGCATTTTCTGGATCATGTAATTGAACTCAAACCTCAAGCTGAGCTGCTGATTCAAGCCTTAAAACAGCAAGGAATACAATTGGCACTTACGACTACCACCAGCTTGTTCAATGTGCAGCGTTATCAGAACAATAATCAGAAGATTAATCAGAAAATCAGTTTTGATAATGATTTTGCGATTATTTTGACTCGCGAAAATGTTGAGAATATCAAACCGCATCCAGAAGTGTATTTAAATGCGCTCCAGCATTTTGAAATTGAAGCTAAAGATTGCCTGATTGTTGAAGATTCTTTAATTGGGGTGGAAGCTGCCAACAATGCGGGAATTGATGTAGTGGCAATTTACGACCAGTATTCTGCGCATGAAATGGATTTGATCAAAGTCAAGGCAGATTATTTTGTAGAAGATTTTGCTGGTCTCATAAAATTGGTGAACTAAAATAATGCCATGAATCTTTCCTGATCATGGCATTTTTCGTGTTATCTCTGAATTGATTAGATTAGAGCATTATTTGGCTTTTTTATAGACGGAGCCTGAGCCGACCAGATTGCCAGTTTTTTCGTCAATCGCGAAATCAACGACACCTGTACCTGAATTAATCTGTAGCAGACCATTATCAGCGACTGAAGCAGGCATTGGATTTTTCTTGTCGGTTTTGCCGCTTTCTTTATCTTTAATGGTATTGGTAATGAAATAGTTTTCACCATTTTTGGAAATCACCAGGATATTTTCCAATTTAGGGTTTTCCAGTGTATTTTTCCAGTTCCCCTGATAATCTGGTGCTGGAGTTTCCGGGGTATTACACGCGGTTAACAGCAATAACAGTGGGATGCCTGAAAGATATTTAAGATATTTCAAAACTGAGACCTTGAATGCTTGAATGCTTGAATGATAGAACGCGGCCATTATAAAAAGAACCTCCTTGAGGTAAACGCTTAGCTTGTACGCGAAGCGTTTCAGCCGTAGTAAATCTATCCCGGCTTCGTCATTTTTTGAAAAACATCTTCATATTTCATTCATAAATTCGTGTGAACTGAGCACTTTTTAACAGATAAAAAAATCCTCAATAGACCATCCAAATCTATTGAGGAGTACCAAACTGGATAATAGAGAAACCTTAAAAAATTAATTTACAAGCTTAGATTTAAAGTAACGAAACACCGATTTAACTGCATGAGTTTTTTCTGCAATTTGCTGATTCCATTCATTTGGCAGTGAGCATTTCGCCAGTCTGACCCATACAGTCGAGAACTGCTTCATAAAGTTGGCTTCGTTATAATGAATTCCATACTCGGCACATAAAGCTTTGATTTTTGGTGCAACTTCCGCATAACGGTTTGCTAGCATATCTGGGAACAGATGATGCTCAATCTGATGGTTTAAATTCCCACTCAGAATATGTAACCAGTTCGCACCACTGAAGTTGCTCGAACCACGGATCTGACGCAGATACCATTCCGCACGGGTTTCATTGTCGGTATTGTCCATTTCAAATGGTTTCTGCATCTTCAGTGAAATGTCCATTGAATATCACCGCAGACGCCCATAGGCTACGAATCACATTGGCAACCGCATTTCCCGTAAATACTGGAATCGCATTTGGACCGGCAATAATCGGGAAAAATACATAATCTTTTAGGACCTGACGACGCATTTTTTTACGTAAAGGTGCTGCTTCTTCCCAGACCTGTTTCCAGGTTTTGGCTTTATAAGCAATCACATCTTCTAGATGCAAACGCTGTACACCCACATACCATTCAAAGAACACCATCAACTGAATGGTTAAAGGAATATTCCAGATAAAACGTAGTTCCCACGGCTGAGATTCACTGACACGGATCAGACCATAATTGACATCGTGATCCATACCAACAATATTGGTATAAGTGTGGTGAATATAGTTATGGGTGTATTTCCAGTCATCCCCAGTGGAAATAGTATCCCAATCATAAGTAGAACCATTCAAACTTGGATCATTCATCCAGTCGAACTGGCCGTGCATTACGTTATGGCCAAGTTCCATATTTTCCACGATTTTCGAGATACCCAATAAGCCTGTGCCCGCTAACCATACTGGTGGCAACCAGCCTGCAAACATTAACATGCCGCGGGAAGCAATCTCGCTATAACGTACAAAATTACGGATTTTATAAATATATTCTGCGTCTTTCTCGCCCAAATCTTCCATTACTTCACGGCGGATAGCATCAACCTTGGCGCCGAACTCTTCAACCTGTTCCGAGCTTAGAAATTGAGATTTACTGTGTTTTTTAAAATCAATTTGCATATTCATGGGAGCACCTTCTTATTCGTTTAGTAATGGTTAAAATAGCTTATAAATTAATCACCACAGGACTGACGGCCTGTGAAATACAAAGTTTGATTGGAGTATTGCTGCCGTGGTCGATCTCACCCGTCAGCATGTTTTTCACCGAACCGCTGACTTTGGTACATGAGCAAGTATTACAAATGCCCATACGACAACCATGCGCTGGACGAAGACCCGCCTGTTCTGCACTTTCCAGCAGATTAGATTCTGCCTGGAATTCCTGCTGCGATCTTAAAAACTGTACAGGCTGTGCTTTCGCTTTTTCATCCATTGCAATCTGGTAATATTCAGAATGAAAGCTGGATTTCACCGCCAGTTTATCGGCAATCTTGAGTGCAGTTTTCATCATTCCCGCGGAACCACAGGCATAGATTTCACGCTGTTCAAAGTCTGGTACCAGCTTGTTTAGCAATTGCTGGCTCAGGTGCTGCTTATGCTCGACTGTATTAAAATGATGATATTTCAGATGAGGATGCATTAACGCCAAGGTTTTGATCTCGGCATGAAATGCATCATCACGGGTAAAATAGATCAGATCAATCGGATGCTGAAACTGCACGACTGCTTTTTGCAATAAGGAATAAATTGCTGTAAGGCCACTGCCTGATGCCAGAAACAGAATCGGTTTAGGAGAATTTAATAAGGTAAATTCGCCCTGTGGCTGAGACAGCTCGACCACTGCACACAGTTGCAATAAAGTTAGGGCACGCGACACTTTACCTTGCTGCTTGACTGCAATAATCACATCACCATTTTTTAAAATGGTCACGATAGAATAATGACGTTGATGACGTACTCCATCCAGACGCAGAGTCACCGCGATATTTTGACCGGCCTGAAATGACCCGCGGTTAAAGTTATAATTTGGACGTAACTGGATTTTAAAAAAGTCAGGGCTGACCGCCTGAATATTCACGACCGATGCTTTGACTTTTTTGAGTGCCCAGGTTGGATGGATTTTTTCACCAACAAAATTAATGAAATCTTCACGAATCCAATGCGGCTTGTAGGTTGTCATACTTGTCATTTTTATCCCCCTCTATTCCGCAGACAGCATTAATGTACAACTGTCTATTTATTATGTAGTCTAGAATAAAGAATTCTGAAGCTCACACCATGTCAATCTAGGTCAAATTATGTGTTTAAAAACCATTGTTGAGCTTTTTGTAAGACAATCCTAGCCAGAAAGTGCTGTTAAAACTGTATGAACTGAATAAATTGCTTTTTTGGTCTGTATATTTTTAGCAAAAACACATAAAAAACTGACCTCTATATAAGAGATCAGTTTCTGTTTTAAATATTGGGTGAGTTAAAAAGGCAAAAATTTACCTTTTAAAAAAATAGCTTAACCTACGGCCTGTTCCAGCAAGATAGAACCATAAAGTTCACGCAGGTCTTTTTTCAGCATCTTGCCGGTTCCACTTAATGGAATAGAATCTACAAAAATCACGCGATCCGGGATCTGCCATTTTGCGACCTTGTCCGCATAGTAATCCAGAATTTCGGCTTCACTCACATGACTCGCTGGCTTTTTAATTGCAATTAGAACGGGACGCTCATCCCATTTAGGATGCTGTGCCGCAATCACGGCAGCCATGGCAATTTCAGGATGTCCCATGGCTATATTTTCAAGATCGACTGAAGAGATCCATTCACCGCCTGACTTGATCAGATCTTTGGAGCGATCACACAGCTTCATAAAGCCATCTTCATTTAAGGTAGCAATATCTCCGGTATCAAACCAGCCATCTGCTGTGAGTGCAGATTCTTCCTTGCCAAAATAATGATCAATGATCCAGTGCCCTTTAATTTGTAGATTCCCTATGGTTTCACCATCTCGGGCAATTTCCTGAGTTCCTTTTTCTTCATCGGTTAAACGTAAATCAACGCCAAACGGTGGACGACCTTGAGACAGACGAATCTGCATTTTTTCTTCATCCGTCAGATCAAGGTGTTTGGTTTTCAGCTGATTGGCACTACCGAGTGGGCTGGTTTCAGTCATCCCCCAGGCATGAATGGTTTCGCAGTTAAACTGCTCTTTAAAGGTTTTCAGCATCGCCGGTGGACAGGCAGAACCACCGACCACATTCCGTTTCAGGCTTTCCAGTTTTGAACCACTTTGCTGGGCAGCCGCAATCAGCCCTTGCCAGATCGTTGGAACGCCTAAAGCTACAGATACTTTATACGTATCAATCAGATTGACCAGACTGGCTCCATCCAGGCCCGGCCCCGGCAGCACCAAGGTACAACCGACCATGGCAGCGGCATATGGGGTTCCCCAGGCATTGACATGGAACATTGGTACCACCGGCAGCATGATGTCACGCGCTGCCACATTCAGGGAATCCGGCATGATAATGGCGTAACTATGCAATACTGTTGAACGATGACTATATAAAACCCCTTTTGGATTTCCGGTCGTACCGGAGGTATAACACAGTGAACTCGCTGTATTTTCATCCAGTTCAGGCCAGTCAAATTCTGTAGATTGCTGAGCAAGCAAATCGTCATAAAACTGAACTTCCGGAATGGCTTCACGAATCGCGGAATCTTCAGCATCCAGACAGATATACTGTTCTACAGTTTTTAATAACGGTTTGACGGCTTTAATCAAAGGTGCAAAGGTTTTATCAAACAGCAGTACCCGATCGGCAGCATCATTGATAATAAATACCAGCTGTTCCGGAAATAAGCGCGGGTTAATGGTATGACAAACCAGTCCACTTCCCGAAATGGCATACCAAGATTCTAGATGTCGATGATTATTCCAGGCAATGGTTGCAACCCGGTCGCCGAGTGTCAGACCGAATTGCTGTAATACATTGGCAAAACGTTTCGAGTTTTCCCGGATTTCTCCCCAATTGGTCTTTTTAATGCTGGTATCAGTATTTTTAGAAATGATCTCGGTATCGGCATGATAACGGCCGGCATGTTCAATCATGCTGCTGATCAGTAAGGGCTGGAACATCATATTTCCGAGCATGCTTCACTCCTTTATCCTTGTTATTTGTCCATCTGTTATATCGTTGTCATTTCTGTATGATGCGCTGGCGAAAAGCCTGTATTCATTTTTATCATCAAACAGTCTGAATCTAGCAAGGAAATCTAACTTTGTGAGTATCAAATTGTGACAAAGTCATAAAGTGGATGCAGAAAAAAGCAGAAAATAAAACTGGTAATGTGTGCCATAAAAAAAGCCCCAATTTAGATTGGGGCGATGATAGTGTTCAGGGAGAGAATTTTAAAAGCCGCTCATCATAATTTTGTCTGCATTTACTACAAAGATAACGCCTAGGCAGAATAAACCGGCATAAAGTGCAAACCAGAGAATCATCTTCTTGAATGCTGCATCAGAAATACTGCTATCCGCATATTTTGGTGCTTTGTTGTCTTCTGAATTCATATGATCACCCATAGGTTGGTCTGGCGTTATGAGCTTTATTATCAGCAGACCTAAATCAGCTGTATAGATACAATATTCATTAAAAAAAATATAACAGTTAGCCACTGTTTTTCTTCATTTGTTATATTTTAACAACTTATTCATAATATAATCCTGATTATATTAGTACAGTTTAGATCTTATTTTCTTATGTTCAAATCTGAAAAGCTGGCCCAGAATATTCGCCAGATGATTGAAAATGGCGCATGGAAGGCGCATGACAAATTACCTTCATTGCGGGAACAGACTGAACTGTCCGGCTATAGCCTGATGACGGTGCTTAATGCCTATCAGGTGCTTGAATCGCAAGGATTAGTCTATGCCAAAGATAAATCTGGCTACTATATTGCGGAGCGACCTCAAACCTATAACAGCAAAGAACCTGCGGTAAAAATTGGCTTAAATTCCAAAATTAAAATCAACTCTGTGGTATTTAATTATTTAAAGTCACTGCAAACCCCAAATATTGCGCCTTTTGGTTCAGCTTTTCCAAATGCTGAACTGTTATATAACAGCCGGTTTATGCAGATTCTGGCGCAACATAGCAAAAGAAAAAGCAGTTATAGCCATCAAAATCATATGCCACCGGGTAATCAGGAATTACGCCAACTGATTGCCAACCGCTATCAGTTACAAGGCATAAACTGCACTTCGGATGACATTGTCATTACTTCTGGTGCATTGGAAGCCCTTAATCTGTCTTTACAGGCTTTGACTCAACCTGGTGATTTTATCCTGCTGCAGCAAACCATTTTTTATGGTGCCTGGCAGGCGGCTGAACGTTTAGGCCTGCAAGTCATCACAATCCCTGAACATCCACAGTTTGGTTTTGACCTGGAATCATTTGAACAGGCCCTAAAACAGTACCCGATCAAAGTCTGCTGGCTGATGCTGAATGTGCATAATCCGATTGGCTTTACGGTAAATTCAGAGATCAAGCAAAGAATTGCGGAACTGTTGAATGAATATCAGGTATATCTGATTGAAGATGATGTCTATCAGGAACTCAATTACGGCGCTCATAAACCGGTTTCCGTAAAATATTTTGATCAGCATCAACGAGTATTGCACTGCTCTTCATTTTCCAAAACCTTGGGCATGGGTGCGCGGGTCGGCTGGGTTTTCGCTGGCCCATTTTCTGATGCAATCCAGCATTTACAGCTCATGAGTACTTTAACTGTTAGTCCGCTATTACAAAATGCACTGGTTGATTTTCTGTCCCATCACCATTATGAAAAGCATTTGCGCCATTTAAAACAGCAGCTGGAAAAGTATAAGCAAAAGTTTTATCAGGAACTCAAAGCGCGTTTAGATTTAGTCTGTGAAATTTATTATTATTCTAGTGGGTATTTTCTCTGGATCAAATTGCCGGAACAGCTGGATGGCCAGGTTTTATATGAACAGCTGATTCAGTATGATATTGCCATTGCTCCTGCTTTGCTGTTTAAACCGGAACATACCAGCCAGAATTATATTCGCCTGAACTGTTCATTTGACTGGACCTCTGAGATAGAAAACGCTGTCGATGTGCTGGCAAAGTTGATCCTGAATCATGCAAAAAGCGTGGATTAATTCATCCACGCTTAAGGTTTCTTATGTAAAATCGATAGAGCTTAGAAACTGTAAATTGCAACCGCATTCACTCGGTTATCTTCACCTTTTGTACTGCCATTTGGTGCAGCACCCAATGCTTCACGTTCGCCATAGACATATTCCAGGCCAAAACTCAGCGGTTTTGTAGGGTTATAGAACACATTGGCCCAAGCCTGCCAAAGGTCTTTGTTCACTGCTGTTAGATTCAGGCCAGGAGCAGCAAGATATCCATTATCTTGGTCGAAATTCATATAACCATAGCCTACTGTGCCACGCAATTTATCATTAAACTGCTGCGTTAGACCGACTGTAATTGAGTCGAATTCACTCTGTAGAAGATCTCCATTAACAGCTGTAACGACACCTGGATTAGCATAAGAGACAAAACTGCTATCACCTTTGACATGATAATAATCTGCCTTAAGGCTGGTGCCTGGAACAAACTCGTATTTCGCGCCTACACCTACACCCCAGGCAGTTTTTTCATCTTCATTCACGCGTTTTTCATTCCCCATCGCACGCGCGCTAACAGAAAGATTATCCGCAAATTTGTGGTTTAAGCGTGCAGTTAAAGCCGGTAAACGCTGTTTGATTCCCGTAATGGTCGCATCTTTCGGATCTTCTACTGCAAGCACCAGATTGGTCGCTGGACTCAAAGTACTGGTATGACGAATCTGAGGTGTCCGTTTAATTGAACCACCGGCATAAACCAGCGCATCTACCGTTTCAGGTATATAGTCCGGAGTTGCAAAGTTTGACCAGGTTTGACCAATTAACCAGTCAGCATAGCTGATATAGGCATGACGGATACGCAGGTTATCAAAACCAGCTCCACCCAGGAAATCGACCTCAACCTTACCACTTAAGGCCTTATCCCCAGCACCCACGGGCGCTTTAAAATCCATCCCTAAACGGGTGGCTGAAAGCGTGGACTTAAACTCATCACTGCGTTCACCTGTGCCTAGAGGTACCGCATTAATCTGGTTATACATACGTGTCGCTGCACCGCCTTCAGCCTGATAAGAGGCATCAGCACGAATATTTCCATATAAATTAAACTCGGCCCCACTGGCAATTTTCATCACAGGTTTGCTTGTAGGAGCTACTGCTGTATTTGCAGATGCCGGCGTTGCCGCTACAGGTGCAGTCACAGCAGCTGTCTGAGTCTGCTGCTGTTCAATCAAGGCACGTAAAGCTTGAACCTCTTGACGCAACTGCTCAATTTCCTGCTGATTGGACTGAGCTGGAGTTTGTGCCTGGGTAGACAAGCTAAGGCCCCCTAAACTCATTGCCATCATGCTCATCAGAACCGTACGTTTTAATGTGATTGTTTGATTATTAAATAATTGTTCCGTGTTCATCCTAAACTCACTTTTTTATTATGCGTCTCGATTCTAGCAACAGATCACCACCGCTTACGATGGCGATCTCTATCATTAGAATTGTTTTCTTTATTAATTGATATTTAATCCATTAACTTGCTTTTTCAGCGAGAGAATCAGTACGAATATCAGGTGTAGCAAGGGCTTGACCTTCTACAGACATTTTTAAGTTCACCAGGAAAATTGCCAGCGCAGCAATCAAACCGGGAATCGCAATTGCAAAGAAGTTCATTTGATGCGGTAAATTCATGGTGAGTAAAGCACCTGTCAATACCGGTCCAACGATCGCACCGATACGCCCAATTCCGGAAGCCCAACCCATGCCGGTGGAACGCACCGTCGATGGATAATATTGTGCCACGAAGGTATAGAGCAGGATTTGAGAACCAATGGTTGCTGCACCGGCCACTGCAATCAAGCTATAAAGCACGAATTGCGGACTGTTATAACCGAGCAGGATTAAAGAAGCTGCCCCGCAAAGAAACATGATTGTCAGTACTTTTTTGATATGGAAACGGTCTGCCAGATAACCCCCACCAATAGCTCCGATCATGCCGCCAATATTCAGGGCAAACAGGAAGATCATGCTGGCACCCAGTGAATATCCAGCCTGGATCATCAGTTTTGGTAACCAGCTGCCCAGTGCATAAACCATTAATAGACACATAAAAAATGCCAACCAGAACATAAAGGTACTAAATGTACGGCCTTGCTGGAATAATGCTTTTAAAGGTGCTTCATCGCCTTTTTGCACTTCATTCAGGACAAACTGGGTGTCAGATCCAATTACCTGTGTTGGTGAGATTTTCTGAATAATGCTTTGCGCTTGAGCAGTCTGCTGCTTATTAGTCAGATACATCAATGATTCTGGTAAATATTTCCAGAGTATCGGCAGGAACAGTAAAGGAGTACCCGCAAGTAAAAACATGATTTTCCAGCCAAACTGTGGCACCAGCCATGCGCCAAGTAAGGCAGATGTCATGCCGCCGATCGCATAACCACTAAACATTAAAGCAACCAGCGTGCTGCGAATCCGCTTCGGTGCGTATTCCGTCATCAGGGCAACAACGTTGGGCATCACACCACCAATACCAAGTCCGGCAAGAAAACGTAGAATTCCGAATTCGACAGGTGATGTTGCAAAGGCACCGATAAACGTAAAACCACTAAAGATCGCGACACAGATCATGATGGTTTTTTTACGTCCCAGTTTATCCGATAAGGTCCCGAAGCTCATGGCTCCAAACATCATACCGAACAAGGCGGTGCTGGCTAACATGCCGGCCTGTACTGCACTGAGTGACCATTCCTGCATCAGTAGCGGTAACGCTACGCCGTAAATCACCAGGTCATAACCGTCAAAAATAATGATCAGCAAACACCAGATCAGGACGCCCCAATGAAAAGGTGTGAACTTTGCTTCATCGATCAGCGTATTTATATTCACTTTATTTGTAGACATCTTCACCTCCTAATTGTGAAGTTCAATTTGTGAGATTCACAATGCAGAAGATGTGCATAAATGTCCAAAACTGAATAGGCATGCTTCTATACCTATAAAGTCTGCCTTCAAGAAAAGGCTTTATTTACTATGCCTTAATGATATTCATCTAAATAAAACGACTTTAATTCAGTCATTAAATAATAATTTCACCTATTTTATATAGCATCTAAAAAATTTTTAATCTTGTTTAAAACACCGCACGATCATATTTAATCGCTTCAAGATCATAGACCTGATAAACTGCATCAAACAGATAACGAATATATTCACTTTCATCCATATTACGAATCGCCATAAAGACCGGACTGACCGCAAATTCATCTAATAAAGGGATAAAGTTTAAATGTGCCAGACGAATATTCTGGGCACTTTCCGGCACGATACAAACACCCTCTCCAGCAGCCACAAAACCCAGCGCCAGTTGCAATTCACTGACTGCACGGATATTTTTCGGCTCTAGTCCATACTCGGAAAATATACCGCGCACCTGGGTAGAAAAATTAGCCTTACCATTATTCGGGTATAAAAAGAGTGGCTGATCCACCAGTTCAGCCAGGTTCACGCCATCTCGTTGCGAGAAAAAATGGCTGGAATGCGCAGCGACCATGAGTCTTTCTTCACGCAGCAACACCCGTTTCACTGCTGGATCTGAAATTCTCAAGCGTCCAAAACCGACATCAATCCGCCCTTCCTTAAGTGCCTGAATCTGCTCTGAAGTATTCATTTCAACCATCTCAATTTTGAGCTGGGGATGTTGCTGCTTAAATAAAAACACAATACGCGATAGCAAACCGAACAATAACGAGCCAACAAAACCAATACTAATGGTGCGATCCGCGATACCAATCCGCTTGGTCATCGATTTGATTTCTTCCGCATTAGACAAAAGTTTAACCGCATGCTGGTAGAAGAATTGACCTGCTTCTGTGGTCTTAAGCGGTCGGCTACCTCTTTCAAAGAGCTGAATATCCAGTTCCTGTTCCAGATTTTGTATCTGTCTGCTTAAAGGTGGTTGAGCAATAAACAGTTTTTCTGCCGCCTTGGTAAAACTTTGTTCTTCGACAACTGCGACAAAGTAACGCAAATGCCTGAGTTCCATATTCCTGCATACCTTTAAAGTATAAAAAAATGCTAAATCGATCTTAGACCAATCAAAATTATTCTTTTAAGGTATATCAAGTCAAAACATTAAAGCAAGAATGTGAAGCGTAATTATGTATAAGTCAGTTGAAACCTTGCTGGTTCAAATACCGACGATCCGTCCTCACAAAATGGCTGTCGCAACCATGCAAACCCAGACACTGGTCCTGGTCAAAATCACCACTGAAGACGGCTATGTGGGTTGGGGCGAAGCCACCACTATTGGCGGTTTAGGCTACGGTGAAGAAAGCCCAGAAAGTGTCAAAGTGAATATTGAGACTTACTTTGCACCGCTTCTGAAAACATTATCGGGTTTGAATGTTGCACAGACATTACGAGCCATCAAAAAGAATATTAATGGTAACCGTTTTGCCAAATGTGCCATTCAAACTGCGCTACTGGATATTCAGGCACAACGTTTGAACCAGCCACTGAGTGAAATTCTAGGTGGACGTTTACGTAACAGCGTACCAGTGCTGTGGGTACTGGCATCTGGCAATACCGAGAAAGACATTGCTGAAGCCCAGAAAATGATTGCGGCCAAACGCCACAATATTTTCAAACTGAAAATTGGTTCTCGTCCAGTGGAACAGGATGTTGAACACGTGCTTGCCATTAAACAGGCATTGGGCAAAGACATTTCAATCCGTGTGGACGTCAACCGTGCCTGGTCAGAGCTGGACGCGATTAAAGGCATTCAGTTACTCCAGGACGGCGGCATTGATCTGATTGAACAGCCGTGCGCCATTGACAATCTGGATGCAATGCGACGTCTGACCCAGCGTTTTGATATCGCCATCATGGCAGATGAATCCTTGATGGGGCCACAGTCTGCCTATCAGATCGCACGTCAGCATGGTTCATCAGTTTTTGCAGTCAAAGTAGCGCAGTCCGGTGGCCTGATTGAAGGCTGTGAAGTTGCAAAAGTGGCACAGCTGGCAGGCATCGATCTGTATGGCGGCACCATGCTGGAAGGCCCGGTGGGCACGATCGCCTCTGCCCATGCCTTCTCGACTTTTGAAAGTCTCGCTTATGGCACCGAACTGTTTGGCCCCCTGCTACTGACTGAAGATATTTTAAAAACCCCACTCCAGTATCAAAACTTTGAACTTGAGATTCCGAAAGGACCAAGTCTGGGTATTGAGTTGGATGAAAACAAAATTGACAACTTGCGTCGTCAATAATTCCAGGAGAATCCCATGCTTTTCCAAGTACGAATGGACGTCAATATTCCAAAAGATATGCCAGTTGAACAGGCCAATGAAATTAAGGCTGTCGAAAAAGCCTATTCACAGGATCTGCAACGTCAGGGTAAGTGGCGTCATATCTGGCGCATCACCGGGCAGTATTCAAACATCAGTATTTTTGATGTTGAAAGCAATGAAGAGTTGCACAACCTGCTACAGGGCTTGCCGCTCTATCCGTATATGAACATCGAAGTTATGGCATTGAACCGCCATCCATCATCGATTCGGGATGATGACAAGTAATGAATAAATTCGGGAATGGAAATAAAAAAAATCCTTCCCACCCATACACCTGAGGGTAATCCAAAAGGACTTGTGGCCAGCAAGATTTAGCCAGCCAAACGAATGCTAAAACATGCGCCACTAAAATATGAAAACATACTTTAGGAGCAATAGTATGAACCGCCAAGAAATTGATGCACTGGTTAAAAAAATGAATGTCGATACAGCGACAGGACCAGTCAATGAGCGTGTACAACAAGTTGTTGTACGTTTATTAGGTGATCTTTTCCAGGCTATTGAAGATCTTGATATTTCTCAGACTGAACTCTGGAAAGGCTTGGAATACTTTACTGATGCAGGTCAGGCCAATGAATTAGGTTTACTGGCTGCAGGTCTGGGTCTGGAACATTACTTAGACTTACGCGCGGATGAAGCAGATGCCAAAGCCGGCATTACTGGTGGTACACCACGTACTATCGAAGGCCCGCTGTATGTTGCAGGTGCACCTGAGTCAGTTGGTTTTGCGCGTATGGATGACGGTTCTGAAGAAGGCAAAATTCCAACCCTGATTATTGAAGGCACAGTGACCGATACTGACGGTAACATCATTGAAGGTGCAAAAGTTGAAGTCTGGCATGCCAATAGCCTGGGCAACTATTCTTTCTTTGACAAGTCGCAATCTGACTTTAACCTGCGCCGTTCTATCTTTACCGGTCAAGACGGTAAATATGTGGCGCTGACCACCATGCCGGTCGGTTATGGCTGCCCACCTGAAGGTACCACCCAGTTCGTACTGGACAAATTAGGTCGTCACGGTAACCGCCCATCTCATGTGCATTACTTCGTATCTGCACCCGGTTACCGCAAGTTAACCACACAGTTCAACATCGAAGGCGATCAGTACCTGTGGGATGACTTTGCATTCGCCACACGTGATGGTCTGGTCGCAACTGCTGATGATGTGACCGATGAAGCTGAAATCGCACGCCGCGGTTTAAATGGTCCATTCAAACATATCCAGTTCAATATTGAACTGGTGAAAGACCAAGCTGCAGCGCCAAGCACTGAAGTAGAACGTCGTCGCGCAAGCGCTTAATTCAAAATGGAATCGGGATGTCAGTCTGAGCAACATCCCGATGACTTCCCCTCCTTGGAAAGTCGGAGACTGGACATGCCTCGTATTCCTGTAATTAACACCAGCCATTTAGACCGTATTGATGAATTACTGGTCGATGATTTTGAATCTGGTGAATTTAAACTGCACCGTTCCGTATTTACTGATCAAGCCCTGTTTGATCTGGAAATGAAATACATTTTTGAAGGAAACTGGGTTTATCTGGCCCATGAGAGCCAAATTCCCAATAACAACGATTACTACACAACCCATATTGGCCGTCAGCCAATCATCATTGCACGTAACCGCAATGGCGAACTGAATGCCATGATCAATGCCTGCTCACACCGTGGTGCACAGCTCTGCCGCTACAAACGTGGCAATAAAGCAACTTATACCTGCCCATTCCATGGCTGGACATTCAATAACTCGGGCAAGCTGTTAAAAGTGAAAGATCCAGCTGATGCAGGCTATTCAGATTGCTTTAACCAAGACGGTTCTCATGACTTGAAAAAAGTTGCCCGTTTTGAAAGCTATAAAGGCTTCCTGTTTGGTAGCTTGAATCCGGATGTTCCTTCACTGAAAGAATACCTGGGCGAAGCGACTAAAATCATTGACATGATCGTGGGTCAGTCTGAACAAGGTCTGGAAGTTTTACGCGGTTCTTCAACTTATACCTATGAAGGTAACTGGAAGTTGACTGCTGAAAACGGTGCCGATGGTTATCACGTCTCTGCTGTGCACTGGAACTACGCTGCGACCACTCAGCAACGTAAGGAAAAAGAAGCTGGCGATAATATTCGTGCCATGAGCGCAGGTTCATGGGGCAAACAAGGCGGTGGTTCTTATGGCTTTGAACATGGTCACATGCTGCTTTGGACAGAATGGGCCAACCCGGAAGACCGTCCAAACTTTGCCAAGAAAAATGAATATACCGAGCGTTATGGCGAAGCCATGGCGAAATGGATGATCGAGCGTTCACGTAACCTGTGTATCTATCCAAACGTTTACTTCATGGATCAGTTCGGCTCACAAATTCGTGTCCTGCGTCCGATCTCTGTCGATAAGACTGAAGTGACCATTTACTGTATCGGTCCTGTCGGTGAAGAGCCTGAAGCACGCACCCGCCGTATCCGTCAGTATGAAGACTTCTTTAATGCTTCTGGTATGGCAACTCCGGACGATCTTGAAGAATTCCGTGCCTGTCAGGCTGGTTATGCCGGGATCGCACTGGAATGGAACGACATGTGTCGCGGGTCTAAACACTGGATTCAAGGGCCGGATGATGCAGCCAATGAAATTGGCCTGAAACCAAAACTGTCCGGCATTAAAACTGAAGATGAAGGCTTATATCTGGCACAACACCAGTACTGGCTAGAACTGATCAAAAAAGGCATTGCGACCGAAAAAGAAATTGCTGCAAGCACTGAAGGAGAAACCGCATGAGCGACATCACTTTAGAAAATATTGCACAGTTCCTGTATCAGGAAGCCCGCTTTTTAGATGATGAGCAATGGGATGACTGGTTACAGTGCTACGCCCCTACTGCTTCTTTCTGGATGCCAGCTTGGGATGATGATGACCGTCTGACCGAAGATCCACAGTCTGAAATCTCACTGATCTACTACCCTGACCGTCAGGGCCTGGAAGACCGTGTGTTCCGGATCAAGACGGAACGTTCATCAGCCACCATGCCGGATACCCGTACCAGCCACAACATCTGCAATATTGAAATTGTGGAACGTGATGGTGACAAGGTCACTGTGCGCTTTAACTGGAATACCCTGAGTTTCCGTTACAAAACCAGTTACAGCTACTTCGGTATGTCTCGTTATGTGATCGATTTTTCAGGCGAAAAACCACAGATTTTAAGCAAATACGTGGTGCTGAAAAACGATTACATCAACCAGGTTATCGACATTTATCACCTCTAAGACTGTTTCGACAGCAACGTCAAAAAGCCTTTCAGCCAGGGAAATATGGCTGAAAGGCTAAGTTTCAAAGATTTATATAGGATATTCAGCCATGTCAAACCACAATGTTGCACTCCAATTTGAAGATGGCGTTACACGTTTTATTAGTGTTACCCAAGGCGAAACCCTGTCCGATGCAGCTTACCGTCAAAAGATCAATATCCCTCTAGATTGCCGTGACGGTGCATGTGGAACGTGCCGCGCTTTTTGTGAATCAGGTGCGTATGACATGCCTGAAGAAATGTATATTGAAGATGCACTAACTCCAGAAGAAGCTGCAGAAGGATTTATTCTGGCTTGCCAATGTAAGCCGACTTCGGATGCCGTGTTCCAGATCCAGGCCTCATCTGATGTCTGCAAAACCGAGATTCACGCATTTCAAGGTACGTTGGCCCGTGTAGAAAATCTGTCTGATTCCACAATTACCTTTGATATTCAACTCGATGATGGTCAACCAGATATCCATTTTCTGGCCGGACAATATGTCAATGTCGGTATTCCTGGAAGCACCGAAACACGTTCTTATTCATTCAGCTCTAAACCGGGTAACCGTTTAACTGGTTTTGTAGTTCGTAATGTCCCTAATGGCAAAATGTCGAGTTTCCTCAGCGCTGATGCAAAAGCGGGTGACAAAATGATCTTTACCGGTCCATTCGGCAGCTTCTATCTGCGTAATGTGACCCGTCCAGTATTGATGCTGGCAGGTGGTACAGGCATCGCACCATTTATGTCGATGTTACAGGTACTGGAAGAAAAAGGGTCTGAACATCCAGTACGTCTGGTCTTTGGAGTGACCAATGACTTTGACCTGGTCGCAATTGAAAAGCTGAATGAACTACAGGACAAATTCCCATGGTTCGAATATCGCACGGTGGTCGCAAATCCAGAATCTACACATGAGCGTAAAGGTTATGTGAACGGTCATATCGAAAACGAATGGCTGAACGCTGGAGATGTCGATATCTACCTGTGTGGTCCGGTGCTGATGGTTGAAGCAGTTCGCGGTTGGCTGGATGCGGAAGGTGTCAAACCTGCCAGCTTCCTGTTTGAAAAATTCTCTGCCAACTGATTGAGGATATTTCGACATGACCGAACGTCAAAGATTTTTAAATAAAGTCGTGATCGTGACCGGTGCTGCCCAAGGCATCGGCCGCGGTGTAGCCATCCAGGCTGCTGCTGAAGGCGCACAAGTAGTATTGGCCGATATTTCGGACTATGTGCAGGAAACCCTGGCAGAAATCGAAGCGGCTGGCGGTGATGCCATTATTGTCAAGGCCAATCTGGAAACCTATGCCGGTGCCGAAGCTGTCATGGCCAAAGCACTAGAGACCTATGGACGTATTGATGTGCTGATCAACAATGTTGGCGGTGCGATCTGGATGAAACCTTTTGAAGAATTTTCTGAAGAAGAAATCATCAAGGAAGTGAACCGTTCATTGTTCCCAACCATGTGGTGTTGCCGTGCAGTGCTACCGCAAATGATCAAGCAGCAGCAAGGCACGATCGTGAATGTGTCATCGATTGCGACCTGCGGGATCCATCGTGCGCCGTATTCGGCTTCCAAAGGTGGCGTAAATGCGCTGACCGCTTCCCTGGCCTTTGCCTATGCCAAAGATGGTATCCGCGTGAATGCAGTGGCAACCGGTGGTACCGAAGCACCGCCACGCAAGATTCCACGCAATGCCAAACCGCTGAGTGAACAGGAAGAACAATGGATGCAGGATGTGGTCGACCAAACCAAGGATCGCAGCCATATGAAACGCTATGGCACGATCCAGGAACAGGTCAACGCCATTCTGTTCCTCGCTTCAGATGAAGCATCGTATATGACTGGAACCGTGGTTCCCGTTGGTGGCGGTGATCAGGGTTAAACCTGATTGCATACAGGTTCATTGACCGCAAGGAGGCAACCGCAATGACACACCTGTTTCAAACCCTGAAGGATGACTGGTCAATTTCAGCCACTGTGGCAGGATTTTTAGCAGTGCTGATTTCCTATTCCGGTCCCCTGATTATTTTTTTCCAGGCGGCCCAGCAGGCGCAGGTCTCGCCTGCCATGATGATTTCATGGATCTGGGGTATTTCCATCGCTGCTGCTATTTCCAGCATTTACCTGTCGGTGAAGTTTAAAGTCCCGGTAGTGATGGCCTGGTCAGCACCAGGAACAGCCCTACTGGTGACCCTGTTTCCTGAAATTTCCCTGAATGAAGCCATTGCCGCCTATATCACCACAGCTGTGGTGTTGTTCGTGATTGGTATTACAGGTTATTTCGACAAATTACTGGCCTTGATTCCACAATCGGTAGCTGCCGGGATGATGGCCGGGATTCTAGTGAATTTTGGACTTGGGCTTTTTACTGCTACCGAAAACATGCCCATCATCGTGACCAGCATGCTGATGGTGTTCCTGATCGCGAAACGCTTTAACCCACGCTATGCCATGCTCTGGGTACTGGGTGTAGGGCTGATCCTGAGTTTGATCTTTGGCAAATTCCAGCCCGTTACCATGAATTTCAGTATTGCTATTCCTCAATTCATCCAACCAGAATGGAGCTGGAATTCTACCCTAAACCTGGCACTCCCGCTGATTCTGGTTAGCCTTTCGGGCCAGTTCCTGCCAGGCATGAGTTTATTAAAGCTGTCTGGTTATAACGTTCCAGCCAAACCGATTATTACCACCGCCAGTATTACCTCACTGATTTTTGTCTGCTTTGGTGCCATCACAACCGTGCTTGGTTCGATTACTGCAGCCCTGTGTATGGGTGCAGATGCGCATGAAGCCAAAGACAAACGTTATATCGCTGGTATCTGTAATGGACTGTTTTACATCCTCGGTGGCCTGTTTGCTGGCAGCATTGTAATGCTGTTTAGCCTGTTTCCAAAAGAACTGGTCGCTGCACTGGCTGGTTTGGCATTACTCGGTGCAATTTCCAGCAACCTGACCGTGGCCATGCAAACCGAAAACCAGCGTGAATCTGCCCTGATTACCTTTCTAGCTACTGCTTCTGGCATGAGCCTGTTGGGCATGAGTTCTGTGGTCTGGGGCATCTGTATCGGCCTGCTGGCGCACTTTGTACTTACCTCAAAGAAATCTTCACCGAAAACAAATTTAGCTTCTGATTCAAAACGTGCCTGAGTGATAGGCAGTAAAGGAAAGATTATGATTGATAAAAGTTCTGCTTCTCTGGTTGAAGCACTTTCACAAATCAAAGACGGTTCCACCATCATGATTGGTGGTTTCGGTACCGCAGGTCAGCCTGCTGAACTGATTGATGGTCTGATTGAGCTGGGCGTGAAAGATCTGGTGATCGTTAACAATAATGCCGGCAATGGTGACTATGGTCTGGCAAAACTGCTAAAGACTGGCGCAGTACGTAAAATCATCTGCTCTTTCCCGCGCCAGTCAGACTCATGGGTCTTTGACGAGCTGTACCGTGCCGGAAAAATCGAGCTGGAACTGGTGCCGCAAGGAAACCTGGCCTGCCGGATTCAGGCTGCAGGTATGGGGCTAGGGCCAATCTACACGCCTACCGGTTTTGGTACCTTGCTGGCGGAAGGCAAGCCTACCCTGAATTATGAAGGCAAAGATTACGTTTTAGAAAATCCAATTAAAGCAGACTTTGCCCTGATCAAGGCGCATAAAGGCGATCGCTGGGGCAATCTGGTTTACCGTAAATCCGCACGTAACTTTGGTCCAATCATGGCGATGGCCGCAGACATTACCATTGCCCAAGTCGCTGAAGTGGTTGAACTCGGTGAGCTGGATCCGGAACACATTATTACCCCGGGCATCTTTGTCCAACACGTTGTCCAAGTACAAACGGCACAGTAATTCAGGAGCAAAATCATGAGCTATATCAAACTGACCCGCGACCAGATTGCTGAACGTGTTGCCCAGGACATTCCTGATGGTACCTATGTCAACCTTGGTATTGGCCTGCCGACCAAGATTGCTAGCTATCTGCCTGCAGACAAGGATGTTTTCCTGCATTCTGAAAATGGCTTGCTAGCTTTTGGCCCGCCACCTGCCAAAGGTGAAGAAGACCCTGAACTGATCAATGCCGGTAAAGAATTTGTGACCATGCTGACTGGCGGTGCTTTTTTCCATCATGGGGATTCTTTTGCGATGATGCGCGGCGGACACTTAGATATCGCAGTTTTGGGTGCTTTCCAAGTCGCTGAAAATGGTGATCTGGCCAACTGGCATACCGGTGCACCCGATGCAATTCCTGCAGTCGGTGGCGCGATGGATCTGGCCGTCGGCGCCAAGAAAGTCTTTATCACTACTGATCACGTCACTAAAAAAGGCGAACCTAAGATTGTGGCTGAACTGACTTATCCTGCGACTGGCCTGAAATGTGTGGACCGCATCTATACTGACCTGTGTGTAATTGATGTCACTCCTGAAGGCATGAAAATCATTGAAAAAGTCGAAGGTCTGTCATTTGAAGAATTGCAGGCATTAACTGGTGCCAAACTGATTGATGCGACTCAATCAAATTAAGGGGAAGTCCCTCCTTTATTAAAGGAGGGATTTAGGGAGGATTTGAGGATTAAAACTACTTCATTAAATCCCTCCCAACCTCCCTTTAAAAAGGGAGGAGTTTTCTTCTTTTAAATATGTGAGCAAATACACAATGAAAAACGCATATATTATCGATGCCATCCGTACCCCATTCGGCCGTTATGCCGGTGGCCTCGCGCCTGTCCGTGCAGATGATTTAGGTGCGCTGCCAATTAAAGCTTTGATGGAACGTAACCCATCGGTAAACTGGGAACAGGTCGATGACGTGATTTATGGCTGTGCCAATCAGGCCGGTGAAGACAATCGTAACGTCGGTCGTATGTCTTCACTACTTGCAGGTCTGCCTTATCAGGTGCCGGCAACGACCGTGAACCGTCTGTGTGGTTCATCGATGGATGCAGTCGCGATGGCAGCACGTGCGATTAAAGCCGGTGAAGCCCATCTGATTATTGCCGGTGGTGTAGAAAGCATGTCGCGTGCCCCATTCGTGATGGGCAAGTCAGAAACAGCGTATGGCCGTAGCCAGAAGATTGAAGACACCACCATGGGCTGGCGTTTTATCAATCCGAAACTGAAAGAAATGTACGGCGTAGAAACCATGCCGCAAACTGCTGAAAATCTGGCAGAACAGTTCAATATCAACCGTGAAGATCAGGACAAGTTTGCTCTGACCAGCCAGCAACGTACCGCAGCAGCGCAGGCCAATGGTTTCTTTGCCAAGGAAATCATTCCTGTGGTGATTCCGCAGCGTAAAGGCGATCCGATCGTTGTCGATACTGATGAACATCCGCGTGCCTCTACCACAGCAGAAGCTCTGGCGAAACTGAAACCTGTGGTGAAAGCAGAGGGGACTGTAACGGCGGGTAATGCTTCTGGTATTAACGATGGTGCGGCTGCCCTGCTGATTGCATCTGATGAAGCTGTTGCTCAGCATGGCTTAAAACCACGTGCCAAAATTATTGGCTCAACCGTTGTAGGTGTTGAACCACGAATCATGGGTTTTGGTCCAGCACCTGCCATCAAGAAATTACTGGTACAAACCGGTCTGACTTTAGAGCAGATGGATGTGATTGAGCTGAATGAAGCTTTTGCTGCTCAGGCACTGGCATGTACCCGTGACTTGGGTATCGAAGACGGTTCAGAGAAAGTCAATCCAAATGGTGGTGCGATTGCTTTGGGTCATCCACTCGGTGCTTCAGGCGCGCGTTTAGTGACGACTGCACTCAACCAGCTGGAACAAACCGGTGGTCAATATGCGCTGTGTTCAATGTGTATTGGTGTCGGTCAAGGTATTGCTTTGATTATTGAACGTGTTTAAAAAATCCCTCCTAACCTCCCTTTCTTGCACAAGGCTTAAGCAGTGCTTATGCCTTGTTCAGGGAGGAACTTTTAGAAGGAAATAAAAGGAATAACAAATGCCAACATTTACATCAAATGATGCCCAGATTAATTACCAGATTTTTGGGGATGCCAACAAACCTGCCTTGGTATTTTCCAACTCACTGGGCACCAAATACAGCATGTGGCAGCCACAGATTGCGCATTTCCAGCAAGATTATTACGTAATCTGCTATGACACCCGTGGTCATGGTGGTTCGGAAGCACCGCAAGGCCCGTATAGCCTGGAGCAGTTGGGTCAGGATATAGTGAATCTTCTGGATCATTTGAACATTGCAAAAGCAGCATTCTGTGGTATTTCTATGGGTGGCTTAACCGGTCAATGGTTAGCGATTCATAAGCCAGAACGTTTTAGCCAGGTGATTGTCTGCAATACTGCAGCCAAAATTGGCCAGGAACAGGCATGGCAAGACCGTGCTGCGCTTGTCCGTGAGCAAGGTCTTGCTCCGATTGCTGCAACTGCGGCATCACGCTGGTTTACCGATCCCTTTATCCAGAGCAACCCGGCAGTCGTTGCAGAACTTTCAAACGACCTCGGAGCTGGCAGCCCAGAAGGCTATGCAAACTGCTGTGAAGCTCTGGCTAAGGCGGATGTCCGCGAACAACTTAGTAGCATTCAAATCCCTGTGCTGATTATTGCGGGTCAGCAGGATCCGGTGACGACTGTTGCAGATGGACAGTTTATGCAGCAACGTATTGCGAATAGCCAGTTGTTTGAAATCAATGCTTCGCATATTTCCAATATTGAACAACCGGAAGCCTTTAATCAGGCAGTACAAACTTTTCTTGCTGCTTAATTCTGTCTTGTCCTGAAATAGATTGACAGTATTCCACTTCAAACCGAGTTAAGCAATTAGCTCGGTTTTAGTTTGCTCATACGTCTGATTCGGGGTGTTCATATTTAAACTTAAATGTGGTCTATAGCAATTATAAATCATGATAGATTCCGCAATTAAGTGATCTAACTCTTTCATGGTTTGACATCGTGTAATTAAAAACTCCTGCTTTAATATTCCATTAATCCGCTCTGCTAATGCATTCTGGTAACAGTCTCCTCCATCTGTCATAGAAGGACATACCCCATAATGGCGTAATGCCGATTGATATAGTTCAGAGCAATACTGAGAGCCTCTGTCTGAATGATGAATCATCCTTGTCGCTCGATCCGTCACATGCTGCATCGCCATATGTAGAGCCTGCACAACATTCTCCGCACGCATATCATTCGATAACTTATAACCTTTAATCTGACGGGTATAAGCATCTGTCACTAAGGATAAATAATGTACGCCTTCAGCACTCTCAACATAAGTAATATCACTAACAAAGACTTCGTTGGCTTGCACTGCTGAATAATCCTTTAATAAATTTGGATGCTTCTTCATCCAATGCTTGCTATCCGTAGTTTTTGTATAGCGACGCTTGGGGCGAATCAATAAATTATGCTCTTTCAATATTTTAAATAACTGATCCCGTCCACACTTTAAACCACGCTGCAACAATTTGCCTTTAATAAGCCAATACAGCTTACGTGTTCCGATACTTGGCATGAGACAACGATATTCCATAACCAACTCAAGTATTTGTTCAGTTGCTTGTGCAGCCATTTGAGCACGTTTTTCTGCTTGATAATAAGCTTGTCGGGTGATTCCCAACCACTGACAATAACGTGAAACGCTTAGTCTTCTTTGGCTTTGCCAATCTTTGAAACGTGCTCGGTATACTTTTTTCCAAGATCAGTCCCACATTCTTTATCAATGTGATAAATCACATCCTGAATAAATTCAGTTTTAAGCTTTTCTGCGGCTAACTGCTTTTCTAATTGGCGGATTCGTTGTTGGGGGGTTAATTGGCGTTTAGAAGAAGTCGGCATATTCGAAGTCCAGTCCTGTTGTCCGTGCTTGCGTAACCATACCAGCACAGTTGATCTTCCTTGAATACCATATTTTGCCTGAGCTTGTTTATAAGTAATTTGCCCTTTTTCTACTTCATGTACAACCATCATTTTAAAGGCGAAGCTATAATCACGTTGTGTGCGTTTAACTCGTTGTTCGTGTGCATGTTCCATAAAATAAGTCTCTTAAGGTGTAAACTTATTTCAGGACGGGACATTCATTCTTATAAAAAAGCCACGATAATTCGTGGCTTTCTTTTATTCGAGTATTTGTTAAGCCCAGATCACCAGCATCGCTGCAATCACCACCAGTACCAAGCCCCAATGCTCGGCACGCGCCAGTTTTTCTTTAAAGAAATAAGCTGAAATCAGCAGACTGAACAGGATTTCGATTTGTCCCAAGGTTTTCACGATTGGCACGCTCATCATACTCATGGCGGTAAACCAGCCGAGGGATGCTATAAAGCTGCAGAAGCTGACTTTAAAGGTTAGACCTAAACGTTGCCACATGGCAACTAAGGTTTTTCGACTAAACAGGCTCAGGTAAATCAGCATACTGATGCACTGGAAACCAATCACCGAAATTAGTACCCATGAAGCGCGATGTACGGTTGGCAACATTGGTAGTTCCAGACTGGCTTCACGTACCAAGAGTGAAGTAATAGCAAAGCTCAAACCGCTGCCGATTCCGATGGCTAAAGTCTTGGTGGATAAGCCGGTCAGCTGATTGCCTTTACTAAGCAAAAACACAGCATAACCACCGATCAGCACCCCGATCCATGCCAGTACAGAAAGATGATCTGATAGAAAAATCACTCCGATAATGGCTGCCAGAATCGCTTCACTTTTTGCCAGTCCAACGCCAATCGCATAATTTTTCTGTTTAAATAGCTGCACCATCAAGGCGGTTGCCAGAATCTGGCTGATACCCGCAATCAGGATATAGATCCAGTACTTCGGGGTAAAATGCACCACACATTCTACCGGTTTGAAGTGGTATAAAGCTGCAATGTAAAGCCCGGCCAGCGGCAAGCCAAACAGGAAACGTGCCAGTGTCACGCCCCAAATATCGACAGTAGTACTGAGCTGTTTTTGAAAGGCATTTCGCCAAGCCTGCATAAATGCAGCCATTAAAGTAAAGAAAATCCAGCTGATTGCCATACCCTGATCATTAGTACCGTAAAAGTGAATTAATTCTATGCCTTAGTACAATCTATGACTAATTAAAAAAGAGATAATGGCTAATAGCTAAAAGTTTAATTTTCTAATTTAGAAATAATTAAAATTTATCAGTCTGATAGGGATAAAATTGATTTCTTAGATTTGAACTATGCTGAAAAAATAAGAAAATAACTCCAGATTCTTGATTAAATTATAATAAAAGACTTTCCTATTCTAAGGGAGCTATATTTGATTCAACAGGATAAACTTTTTCCATTGGAATAAAGCGAATGCCATGTTTGTGAGTAAGTTCACCTGTTTCTACAAAACCAAATTTTTTATAAATATTGAAGCCATATAAACTGGATTTGACTGTGATCCTTTGATGCCCTTGATTACAGATTTGTTCTTCTAAAAAATTCCACATTTGTCGTCCATATCCCTGCCCCTGATAAGCTGGATCCAGAAAAAAGTGCATGAAGTGTGCAGGTTCCATATAGGCCACCACGCCCACAATTTTTTGATTAATTTCTCCAACAAAATAATGAATATCAGCTCGATCAAAAATGGTCTGAAGAATTTTAGGTTGAAAACGCTTGCGTCCCTCTTCACTAGAAATCAAGACATCAACAAATGGGGCAATGACGTTCGCAATTGCTAGTGTGTCCTGAACAGTGGCTTTTCTTATCTTCATCATATTTTAATACCCCAAAAGCAGAACTAAAAAATTAAAAATAATTTATTTTTCAGCATTATGTATGTTTTAAAATTGAGCAAAATATATACCAATTAGGTCTTTTGAAAAACGCGATTCAATCGATTTTTTTCAATAATTTTTGATCTCTAATTTTTTTATAGTTTGCATTATTCAGTTTTTTAAATTAGTGCTCTGTTTTTTTATTTAAGAAAAAAATACATAAATCAGTTCATCAGTTTTTACAGTTCACTCAGCTTTTCTTCTATAAACAGTCACTAAACTATAATTTAATGAATAATCGATCACACGCATTTTACAATTAATCAACATAGTGTTTTTTAAGAAATTTTTATGATGAATTTTTAAACAGGATAAAATTCCGCAATGCAATCTGAATATAAATTATAGAGTTTCAGTAATTCATTGTAATTCATTCATTTTGCAGGGAGTATCGATGAAGTATTTTGAATGTCCAGTTTGCGAACAGCAGATCTTTTTCGCCAAATTCGTATGTGATCACTGCCTTTCTCCTATCGGCTATATCGCATCCGAAAAAGAAATGACGACATTTAAAAAGCTGAATGCTCAGGAGTGGGTTCCCGTTGCCGAAAAGTATCAACATTCCCGTTATAAACCTTGTTATAACTATACCCATCATCAGGTATGTAACTGGATGATCCCTGTAGATGACGAGGAAGATTTTTGTGAATCCTGTCAGCTGACGCATGTGATTCCGAATCTGGAGAATTCTGAGAACATGATTTACTGGTATCGGCTCGAGGAAGCCAAACGCCGTTTTCTGTATCTGACCCAACGTATGAACATTATGCCTCGTCCAAAACATTCGGATGATGATCCGTTGGGTTTGCGTTTTGATTTTCTTCTTCCTGAAAAAGACAAGCCAGTACTTACCGGCCATGCCAATGGTGTGATTACCTTAAATGCCTTCGAGGCCGATGTGGTTTATCGTGAAACCACCCGGGTCAATATGGGTGAAAATTACAGGACATTATTAGGGCATTTTCGTCATGAAAGTGGGCATTTTTATTTTAATGTCATCCAGCACCTACACCCGGAATTACTCGATGAACTTCGCCATTATTTTGGGGATGAGCGGCAAAATTATAGTGAAGCACTCGAGAGGCACTATAATCAGGGTGCACCTATTAACTGGCATGAAAAATATATTAGTCCCTATGCCACCGCACACCCGTGGGAAGACTGGGCTGAAACCTGGTCGCACTATCTGCATATCATGGAAACACTGGAAACAGCATTTTATGCTGGTCTACGCGTGGAAGGTAATGGCCGAAACCTGGCCAGTATGGACTTTAAAGAATGCCCGATTGGTGGACAGGATTTTGAACATATCCTGGAAAACTGGGTCACCCTGACTTTTAACTTGAATGCTTTAAACCGCAGTATGGGTCTGGAAGATGCTTACCCGTTTAAGCTGACTGAAGCTGTGAAAGATAAACTGCGTTTCATTCATCGGCATATATTGGATAAAGTCTTTAATAACCCACGTCTGATTCAGAACTAAAATATTTATCTAACACAATAAATAAAGCCCGTGATTTACGGGCTTTATTTTGGGCTTAATACTATTTCAATAAATTAAGCGATACTCTTAGCTTACCAAAAGCATCGCTATCTCATCTAAATGAACTTAAACCAGTTCTACCGCAATCGCTGTTGCTTCACCGCCACCAATACATAGCGCTGCAATACCTTTTTTGCCGCCAGTACGTTTCAAGGCATGAATCAGGGTCACAATGATACGAGAACCTGAAGAGCCCAGTGGATGACCTAGAGCACAAGCACCGCCATTAATATTCACTTTGGCAGGATCCAGTTCAAAGGCATCAATCGCTGCCATGGTCACCATCGCGAAAGCTTCATTAATTTCCCATAGATCCACATCAGCTGCATTCCAGCCAGTTTTCTTCAGTACTTTTTCAATTGCGCCCACCGGTGCAATCGTGAATTCTGATGGATGTTGTGAATGGCTGGCATAAGCCAGAATATTCGCTAGAGGTTTCAGGTTACGCTGTGCTGCAATCTCGCTCGATGTTACAACCAGTGCGGAAGCACCATCGGAAATTGAACTGGCATTAGCCGCAGTAATCGTACCGTCTTTTTTAAATGCCGGACGTAAAGATGGGATTTTGTCTGCTTTGGCATTCAGTGGCTGTTCATCCTGCTCAACCACCACATCGCCTTTACGCGTGCTGACTGTAACTGGCACGATTTCATCTTTGAAGAAGCCCTGCTGAACAGCAGTCACGGCTTTATTTAAAGAGCCAATCGCATAATCATCCTGTTGTTCACGAGTATAGCCTTTCTTGTCCGCCATTTCTTGTGCCAGGATGCCCATAGATAGACCAGTTTCAGCATCTTCCAGGCCTTCCTGGAACATATGGTCAATGACTTTTCCATGCCCCATACGGAATCCGGCCCGTGCCTTGTCCATTAAATAGGGTGCGTTTGACATCGATTCCATACCACCTGCAACCACAATCTCTGCTGAACCGGCCTTGATTGCGTCTGCTGCTTGCATCACCGCCTTCATGCCTGAACCACAAATTTTATTAATCGTGGTCGCCCCGGTGGAATCCAGTAGACCCGCCTGACGCATGGCCTGACGTGCCGGACCCTGTTTTAAACCGGCAGGAAGAACGCAACCCATGATCACTTCATCAATATCATTGGCTGCCAGACCTGCACGCGCTACCGCTTCCTTGATCACTACAGCACCCAAATCTGGTGCCGTACAGCTTGAAAGTGAGCCTTGAAAACCACCCATCGCGGTACGTACAGCTTCTACAATTACAATCATTCTAATTTCATCCTTTAACATCATTGTTATCAACACTGCAAAGTGATAGCTCTACAGTGTTTGTCCTTCGCAATATTTGCGGGTTTAGGCTTGTGCAGTGAAATATTCTTCTGGCAATTGCATCACCAGCTCTGCACCTGCCTGAATGCGTTGAATTCTCGCACTCAAATCCGGGAGTACTTTAGCAATATAGTAATTTGCCAGTACCAGTTTATTCTGGAAATAGCTCTCTTCTTTGGTAGCCGCCGCTTTGCTGATACGTGCATACATATAGACGAAGCTCAGCAGACCTACAGCGTGCAGATAATCAACAGCAATGGAGTTGGCGAAATCAGGATTCTGCTGAGACTGCTCAACAATAAAATTGGTAATATCTTCCAGTTGCTGACAGGTATCTAAGGTTGCCTTTTTAATCATTAAGGCATCATCCAGACCTTGGGCAAAATCGCGAATTTCCGCGATATATTCTGCAATATAAGCACCTTTACATTTTGTGGTTTTACGGCCAATCAGATCAATCGCCTGCACGCCATTGGTCCCTTCATAGATCTGTGAAATGCGCAGGTCACGGATACATTGTTCCATGCCCCATTCACGAATATAACCATGACCACCGAAGCACATTTGTGCTTCAAGTGCAGCATCCAGTGCTTTATCGGTGAGGTAAGCTTTGGCTATAGGCGTTAATAAAGCTACACGATCGGTTGCTTTACGCACTGCCTCTGGATCAGTGGAGTATTTGGTAATATCCAGCTGCTGGCCGACATAAACTGCGAAAGCACGTGAAGCTTCATTATTGGCACGTACATTCAGCAGCATACGGCGTACATCACCATGAACCAGAATTGAATCGGCTGGTTTTTCTGGTGATTTTGCACCAGTCGATGCACGGCCCTGTAAACGGTCGGTCGCATATTGGGCTGCATTCTGATAAGCAAATTCTGCCGCGCCAATGCCTTGAATCCCCATCGACAAACGTTCGTAGTTCATCATCACGAACATGCCCGCCAGACCTTCATTTTCATTACCCACCATATAGCCTTTGGCACCATCAAAGTTCATGACACAGGTTGCTGAGCCTTTAATTCCCATTTTATGTTCGATTGAACCGGCAGATACTGCATTACGCTCACCTAGTGAACCATCGGCATTGACCAGAAATTTCGGCACAATAAACAGGGAAATACCACGTGAACCTGCTGGTGCATTCGGAGTTTTTGCCAGCACCAGATGAATGATATTTTCACTCAGATCATGCTCACCGCTGGTAATGAAGATTTTGGTCCCGGTAATGTTGTATGAACCATCTTCGTTTGGTTCAGCCTTGGTCTTGATAATGCCCAGATCTGTCCCTGAATGCGGTTCAGTCAGACACATCGTACCTGACCATTCACCCGTATAGAATTTTGGCAAATAGGTTTCTTTCTGTTCCTGCGAAGCACGGTCATTGATCGCCATGCCAGCACCGACAGTTAACAGCGGGTAAAGCATGAAAGAGGGATTGGTACTCCAGATCATTTCGTCTGCAAGTACAGTCAGCATTTTTGGCATGCCCTGACCGCCCCATTCTTCAGGCGCGCCCAGCCCTACCCAGCCGCCTTCAGCAAACTGCTTAAAAGCTTCCTTAAAGCCTGCAGGTGTTTTGACTTCACCATTACTAAACTGAGCACCACCTTCTTCATCTGCAGGGCGGTTCAGATCAAGAATCACATTCTTGGAAAACTTGGCCATCTCCTCCAGAATTGCATTTGCAGTTGCCATATCTAAATGTGCAAGATTTTCATTATCTTGCCAAAATTGTTCGGCCTGAAACACATCATTTAAAATAAATTCCATGTCTTTTAGTGGCGCATTATAAATAGGCATTTTTACATTCCTTCACTGGTGATACTCAATCCTGTTACTGAGTATTTTTTCATTATGGATTCGAGAAAATATTTTGAGGCTTTTTGCTCAAATCCATGCATGTCATTCATAAATCAGCGATATAAAATTTGAAATCAAAAATTTTATACCTTTGGTATTTACTGAATCCTTAAAACTTAAATCCATTAATAAATGAAAAATTTAAGCTGTTAAAATGACTCTGGCTTCACTGCGCTAAACCTTGTCTAGTCTAGGTTTAAAACGAAAATATAATTCAGCTTTATGCCTTAAAACCATAAATCAAATATATTGAAAATGGAATTTTATTTAACAAAGTTGATCTCAAGGGTTCAATTTTCTTGACAATATTTTTAATGCAGCTGTATATGACTTTTTTCTACAAGAAATGTTGAATAAATATACAAATTTAGATAAATATCACGACCTTAGTTTTATAGCTATACCTGCGAAAATAGCATATTCTTAGTAGGTTCCTTTTCGAAAATGATGAGTCAAGAAGATGACGACTGTAAGACAGCAGAACTTCCTTCTTCGTAAAGAGAAGATCCTGAGCATGGCAGAAAGTCTACTGCTTGATAATAATCAGGACATCACCTTGAGTGAACTTGCTGAAGAACTGGACATCGCCAAAGGAACCATCTACAAGCATTTTAAAAGCAAAAACCAGTTATATTTAGAACTCATCATTCTGAATGAAAAAAGAATTCTGGCAATTTCCGATAAATATAATAATGATATTAAAAATTATGTTTCGCAATATATGCTTTATCACATGCTCAATTCAAACCGGACTATTTTGCTGCATGTCATTGAAGAGCGTTTAACCAATAATGAAAAAAACCTGAAAGAGTTATTTCAGGAACTCTATCGTATTCGTGAAGAACGGATTATCCGCATTAAAGATATGACCCATGATTATCTGGTATCTTTAGACAGTGCCATGTCAATCCGGGATTATTTATCTTATATCTGGACAGTCACTTATGGCGCTTCATTATTATTAAATTCGACCAGTTATCAAAAAGCGATTGGTTCACGTGAACGCCTGATTAAGCTATATATTAATCAGGCATTGATGACGCCAGATAAAATATCGGCAGTTTCATAAAAAATGCCTAATCATGATTAGGCATTTTAAAATTATTTTTTAAATGGCAAATATCAAGCCATAGTTTCAGGCGGAAAGCCATCTTCAGTTAATGCCGCGATAATCTCAGATTCGCTTGCACTCGATTCAACTTCCACCATTTTGCTGACTACATCAACATTGACTTTAGCATTTTCATCCAGCTCCTGAATGGTTGCAGTCACACTACGTGCACAACCACCACAAGTCATATTTTCAATACGGAATTTCGGTGGTGTTTCAAAAAGTATGCTGAAACAAAGCAGGTTGAATTTTGATAAAATAGAGAAATGCGAATAACTCTAGAAATCAAATGTCCAACCTGCCTCAGTGACAGTATAAAGAAAAATGGCATCAAAGTAGATGGGAAACAAAACTATCAGTGCAAAGACTGTAAACGTCAGTTTATTGGTGACCATGCTCTGAGCTATCTAGGATGTAATTCAGGCATTACTCGAAAAATATTACAGTTGATGGTCAGAGGTAGTGGTATACGAGATATCGCTGAAGTTGAGCGAATCAGTATCGGTAAAGTTTTACGTACTTTAACCGAATCGACCTACCAAATTCAGCCTAAACAAAGTCATTATGAGTCTCTTGAAGTTGATGAGTTTTGGACTTTCGTGGGAAATAAAAATAATAAACAATGGCTTATTTACGCCTACCATCGAGAAACAGGTGAGATTGTTGCTTATGTTTGGGGTAAAAGAGACTTAGCTACAGTTCAACGATTGAAGACAAAGCTTAAACAATTAGGTATTCACTACACCCGAATTGCAAGTGATCATTGGGACAGTTTCATCACTGCTTTTAAAAACTGCAAGCAAAGTATTGGTAAATTTTTTACTGTAGGTATTGAAGGTAATAATTGCAAAATAAGGCATCGAATTAGGCGCGGTTTTAGAAGGAGTTGTAATTTTTCAAAAAAGATTGAAAACCATTTTAAAGCTTTCGACTTAACCTTTTTTTACATCAATAATGGCTTCATTTAATGTCAGCATACTTTTTGAAACACCACCGGAATTTCATCTTGATCTCCCTTTGATCAGTTTAAATTTGGGTTAAGCGAATTTTAATTCAAGGCTATTGATCTGCTTTGATAGCCGTATGTGCAGTTTTCCCATGTGACACACCCTGCTCAATCTGTTTCAGAATCTGACAGTCAGATTGCTCATCTCCAGCACACTGTGCAACCGATTGCTGCAAAATTTTCATCATGTTTTGCATGTCCGCAATTTTCTGTTGCAGTAACTCGATATGCTTTTGCGCCAACTGTTTGACATCACTGCTGTGTCTGGCATCGTTCAGCCACAGGCCGAGCAATTCTTTCATCTGTTCAGAAGAAAAACCCAGTTCACGCGCATGCTGAATAAAACTTAAAGTCTTGATGTCATCGTCACTATAGATACGATAACCCGAATCGCTACGTTTAGGATTGGGTAATAAACCGATATCTTCATAATAACGGATCATTTTGGCCGAGATCCCGGAGCGTTTCGCGGCCTGTCCAATATTCATTACACTGCCTCCTTCAACTGGATCGGCTGATAAGTCTTTAAACGAAGCGCATTGCTGACCACAAAAACTGAGGATAATGCCATCGCGCCTGCTGCAAACATCGGTGATAACAAAATACCGAAGAATGGATACAACAGACCGGCAGCAATCGGAATCAAGGCAATATTATAGACAAAGGCCCAGAACAGGTTCTGTTTAATATTGCGCATGGTCGCCTGACTCAGGCCAATACCGGTTGCCACATGCTGTAAATTTCCAGACATCAGCACCACGTCTGCTGCTTCGATTGCGACATCCGTACCAGTTCCTATTGCCATTCCAACATCGGCCTGAGCCAAAGCAGGTGCATCATTAATCCCGTCACCGACAAAAGTGACGATGCCATGTTGCTGTTGGAGTTGGCGTACCGCATCGACTTTTTCATTAGGCAGAACTTCAGCAATGACATGATCAATCTTCAACTGTCTGGCAATGGCCTGTGCAGTATGCTGGTTATCACCGGTGATCATGGCAATCTTTAAGCCTTGATCATGTAAGGCTTGAATCGCACTATAGGTTGTGGCTTTAATCGGATCAGCCACAGCAATAATGGCAGCCAACTGCTGATCTATCGCGACATATAAAGGCGTGCGTCCCTGCTCGCCTAACTGTTGTGCTTTCTCTTTAAAAATATCGACACTTAAGCCCAATTGCTGCATCAGGCGTTCTGCGCCAATATGAATTTGCTGACCTGAAACTTGAGCTTTCACGCCTGCACCAGTGATTGAATCAAAATCACTGACTTCAGGTAGTGGCAACTGTTGTGCTTTCGCAGCTTCCACAATCGCATGAGCAATGGGATGTTCGGATTTGGCTTCCACTGCTGCGACCATTTGCAATACTATTTGCTGCTCAAAACCAGATGTCACTGCAAAATCGGTTAGGGCTGGTTTCCCTTCAGTTAAGGTTCCGGTTTTATCCACCGCCACAACTCTGGTTTGCTGCAAGAGTTGCAATGCTTCGCCTTTACGGAACAAGACACCCAGCTCTGCTGCCCGGCCGGTGCCGACCATAATAGATGTTGGCGTAGCCAGGCCCATTGCACAAGGACAGGCAATAATCAGTACTGCAACAGCATTGACCAGTGCATAAGTCAGATTCGGTTCAGGACCCAACAGGAACCAGACAATAAAAGTCAAAGTCGCGAGCAGCATCACAGCCGGTACAAACCATAAGGTCACTTTATCGACTGCCGCCTGAATGGGAAGCTTTGCGCCTTGTGCCTGTTCCACCATATGAATAATCTGAGCTAGAACTGAATCTTGTCCGACTGCTGTCGCCTTGATCTGCAAGGTGCCATTCTGATTTACCGTTCCGCCAATCACCCGATCTCCAGCCTGTTTAGCCACCGCTAAAGGTTCACCGCTGATCATGGCTTCATCGATATAACTTTGACCAGAAACGACTTCACCATCAACTGCGACTTTCTCACCCGGACGAATCTCGATCAGCATGCCCTGCTGTACATCAGCAATTTTCAGATCAACCCAGGTTCCATTTTGCTGTACTCGAGCAGTTTTTGGCTGCAAGCCAACCAGATATTGAATCGCTTCAGAGGTTTTACCTTTGGCTCTGGCTTCCAGATAACGCCCCAGTAAGATCAAAGCAACAATCACCGCTGCTGCTTCGAAATACACATGCACAGTGCTTTGCGGCAATAATTGCGGAAAGAAGGTGGAAATACAGGAAAATCCATAAGCGGCTATTGTTCCCACGGCAACCAGAGAATTCATATCGGGGGCCAGTCGGAATAATGCCGGAATCCCATGCTGATAAAACCGCCGTCCTGGAATCAGCAGAACCAGAGTGGTCAGCACAAACTGGATATACCAGCTGTTTTGGGTACCTAGCGTATGTGCAATCCAGTGATGAAAAGCCGGAATCAGATGTGAACCCATTTCCAGAATAAACACCGGAACAGCCAGAATTAGTGCTAACCATAAGTCACGTTTTAGCTGTTCAGTTTCAGCGGTTTTCTTTTCCTGAAATGCCGTCTGGGCATCGGTAGCCTGTGTATCTAATTTTACATGGGCGTTATACCCAGCTTTTTTGACAGCAGCAATTAAAGCTGGAAGCTGACTACGTGGCGCCTTGACCCAAGCGGTTTCAGTAGCGAGATTGACGTGTGCTTCACTTACCTGATCGACTTTTAATAAAGCCTTTTCTACACGTGCCACACAGGAGGCACAGGTCATTCCTTCAATAGCCAGTTCAATTCGGTCGGTTTGAATATCAAAGCCAGCTTTTTGTACAGCCTTAACAAGTTGAGAAACAGCGAGAGGACGAATTGCAGTGACGTGAGCTTTTTCGGTTGCCAGATTAACCTGCGCATCCAGTACCTGATCGACTTTTTTCAAGGCTTTTTCAACACGAGCTACACAAGAGGCACAGGTCATGCCTTCAATATTTAAATCAAACTGCTGGATCACGGCTTCAAAACCGATTTTATTGATAGCATTGACGAGTTGCGTTGCAGGAATAGGTTGTTCACTTTTTAAAAAAGCCTGTTCAGTGGAGAGATTGACGTTCGCTTCCACCACACCTTCAATTTTCTTTAAGGCTTTTTCCACACGTGCGACACAAGAGGCACAGGTCATTCCTGAAATCTGTACCTGCTGTTCGTACAACTGTGTGGTTGCTGGTTTATTCATTCTGCGCTCTCCATTCACCCATTCACTGCCTATGCTATAGCTTAAACATTACCATAATGGGAAGGTCAAGCTTCTGGTTTAAATTCTTGATCTTTCATTATATGAAGGCATAAAGTCCAATAAAAAAGCCCAAAGATGACTTCAGGCTTTTTCGAGATTTAGTGAAACTAATTTGTTAAATATTTACTCAGCAGAAATATCTTCAAAAAGAATTGAAGATAAATAGCGCTCACCACCATCTGGCAGAATCACCACGATATTTTTGCCTGCATTTTCAGGACGTGCAGCCAGTTGCGCAGCTGCAGCCATTGCAGCACCACTTGAAATACCCACCAAGATGCCTTCTTGAGTCGCAGTTTTACGTGCCCATTCCACTGCATCGCTACTAGTAATGGCAATCACTTCATCTACCAGATCCAGATCCAGGTTCTTTGGAATAAAGTTCGCGCCAATACCCTGAATTTTATGTGGTCCTGGAGTGAGTGTCTCACCACGTTTTGCTTGACCAATAATGGCAGATTCAGCAGGCTCTACAGCAACTGAATAAATCGGCTTGTTTTTCACTTTTTCAAAAAAGCGTGAAATACCGGTAATCGTACCGCCTGTACCTACACCCGCTACCAGAATATCGACATTACCTGCAGTCGCTTCCCAGATTTCAGGACCGGTCGTCTCTTCATGGATTTTTGGGTTAGCTGGATTTTCAAACTGTTGTGGCAGGTAATACAGTTCAGGATTTTCATTCACCAGACGTTGTGCTTCTTCCACCGCGCCTTTCATGCCTTTGGCTGGATCTGTCAGTACTAAATTAGCACCTAATGCTTTCACCACTTTACGGCGTTCAATACTCATGCTGGATGGCATGGTTAAGGTAATATCATAGCCTTTAGCCGCTGCTACAAATGCCAGCGCAATACCGGTATTACCACTGGTTGGCTCAACAATGTGCATGCCCGGCTTCAATTTACCTGACTTTTCTGCATCAGCAATCAAGGCTGCGCCAATACGGCATTTCACCGAAAATGCCGGGTTACGGCTTTCAATTTTCGCAAGTACAGTCGCTCCGCCTGAAATGACACGATTGATACGAACCAGAGGGGTATTACCAATTGCCTCTGCATTATTGCTATAAACCGCGATACCTAAATTGGCAGGTGTTGGAAAAGCTGAATCTGTAGTCATTAGAATATCCTTGATGTTATTCGCCAAGATGTATTTACATGATACAAGCATTTTCCGGCTTTGTAGATGCCTGAAACAAGATGGAATCACGATAGCAGTTTGAAATGAAACATCTTCTTCCTAAAAAACCGGAACACGATAAAATTATCTTATATTTTAATTAGTAAATTATAACTATTCTTGATAACACAATTCATTAAAAACCATAGTAATTCACGCTTTCTATCCATCAATTCACGCTGTTCGAGTCGTATAATTCGCGGGCTGTAATTGTATAAATGGACATAGTAAATGAAAACCGATCTTGAAATTGCCGCGATGCGGGATTCAGCTCAACAGGTTGTCGGTATTTTAAAGTTAATGGCCAATACGGACCGACTGCTCATTTTATGTCATCTCTCCCAAAATGAACTGAATGTCTCTCAAATTGAAGAGATTACCGACATCAGACAGCCAACCCTGTCTCAGCAGCTCATGATTTTGCGTAAAAGCGATGCGGTAAATACCCGTCGAGACGGTAAACAGATCTATTATTCGATCAAAGACCAGAACCTGGTAGAAATGTTAAAAAAGCTTTATCAAATCTACTGTGTAAATCAAGCAGTCGCTTAAAGCTGCAATTTACCTCATTCGTCCTGTTTTATTTTAAAGCGATCTGCCTGATTTAAATTTTCTCTACTGAGAGTTTTAAGTCTTTTGTCTTGATCCTTTGTCCTCTCATTCATTTTTTAAAATGTGAATGATCACCTATTTATATCCTAAGACTTCTTAGCAGAATTTATGCATAATATATCTATATTTGTGATTTAGACCTGTATATGCCAAATTTTAAGTCTAGACTGCTCAATAGACTCCCTGCCTGGTCATGGTTAAGTCAGTACAGCCCAGTGAAATTAAAATCAGATGTACTGGCTGCCCTGATTGTCGTCGCGATGCTGGTACCCCAAGGGATGGCCTATGCCATGCTGGCAGGTTTGCCGCCGATTATGGGACTCTATGCCAGTATTCTACCAATGATCATTTATGCCTTATTGGGCGGCAGTACGACCTTATCGATTGGACCAGTAGCCATCATTTCCATGATGACCTTTGCCACACTGAATCCATTATTTGAAGTGGGTTCTCCGGTCTATATTGAAGCGGCAACTTTATTGGCATTGATGGTCGGCATTATTTCCCTGCTTTTAGGTGTATTCCGTTTCGGCTTTTTAATTCAGCTGATCAGCCATCCGGTCATTCAGAGTTTTATTATCGCTTCGGCTCTATTGATTGCTTTTGGTCAGTTCAAGTTTCTGGTGGATTTACCTTTAAAAGCCAATAATATTCCCGAGCTGGTGAAAAGCCTGATTGAATATTTACCACTTTTGCATCTCCCGAGTCTGATCTTTGGCCTGCTTTCTATCGGTTTACTGGTTTATCTGCCGAAACTATTAAAATCTCAAGCAGTACAAAGCCGGATCGGTTCGACTGATTTTCTGGTTCGAGCAGTTCCACTGATTCTGGTTTTTCTCGGTATTGCAGCCGTTCTGTTTTTAGACTTAAAAGTTCAAGGCATTAAAACGGTCGGTGAAATTCCTTCTGGCTTTCCGCCCTTGTCTTTCCCACACTGGAACTGGGAGCTGGTGATGACCTTATTACCGGGTGCCAGCATGATTGCCATGATCAGTTTTGTGGAATCTCTCTCTATTGCTCAGGCAACAGCGCTACAGCAGCGTAGCAATTTAAATAGCAACCAAGAACTGATTGCGCTCGGTGTAGCCAATATCAGTGCCGGAATCAGTTCCGCCTTTCCTGTAACCGGTAGTCTGTCACGTACTGTGGTTAATGCTGACGCTGGCGCCAAAACACCTTTGGCTGGCGTATTGTCTTCTTTATTGATTGTCGTGGTTAGTCTGTTTTTTACCAGCTTCTTTGAGGATCTGCCGCTGACCATTCTGGCTGCAACCATTATTGTGTCTATCTGGAAACTGGTCAATTTCCAGCCTTTCGTCGATGCCTGGCGTTATTCCAAAGCTGATGGCATTGCCATGTGGATTACTTTTTTTGGTGTGGTATTACTGGATATTACTACCGGTCTAATCGTCGGGATTATTTCGACCTTTATTCTTATGCTATGGCGCATCAGCCGCCCTCATATTGCAGTCGTGGGTCTGGTGGAAGGCACCCAGCATTTCCGGAATATCCAGCGCCATCAGGTGATGACCTCTGATCGGGTTCTGTCACTGCGTATTGATGAAAACCTGAGTTTTTTAAATGCGCATACCTTAAAAGGTTATCTGATTAATCAGTTAAGTTTAAATGACAAGTTAGAGCATGTGATTTTGAACTGCTCCAGTATTAGTGCCATTGACTTGAGTGCTTTGGAAACGCTGGAAGAGCTCAATGCTGAATTATCCAAACTAAATATTCGCCTGCACTTTGCAGAAGTGAAAGGCCCGGTATTCGACCGCTTGCAAGCCTCCAAACTCATGACACATTTGAGTGGACGGATTTATCTAACCCATTTTCAGGCAATTCAGGATCTGGCTCCGGAAATCTTCGAGAAGCCTCAACATTATATGATTTAAGATTTTTTAATTCCTTGCATGATAGACATGCTGTCATGCAAAGAATTGAACTGAAACATAACTGGAAATGATTGATTTAAATTCTATATTCATTTAAAAAATAAAGATTAAAAACCAATCAGTAAATCTGGCTATTTCTAAGAATTTTGTATAGAAATAATACGATCAAGATAAAAAACCATCTTAATTATTTATTAATTTTCAGTCACTTAAATATTATCTAAAAATATATTTTAAGCGATCCTTAATTTAAGTATAAAATAACGCAAATTTTTTTCGCATTTAGCCCTCGTAATTTTCACAAGGCAACCTTATGTTTTCTGCCCTATCGCGTCTGAGTTTAGTCTCCCGAATCATCATCGCCATTATTCTAGGCGTTGGTGTGGCTCTGTTATTTCCTGAAGCTGCACCTTCCTTAAGCCTGTTGGGTGATCTGTTTATTAAGGCACTAAAATCCGTCGCGCCAGTTCTGGTTTTCATTCTGGTTCTTGCATCAATTGCAAATTTCCAGGTTGGCCAGACCAATTCAACGATAAGACCTATTATGCTGATGTATGCTGTCGGCATGTTCTTGGCAGCATTAAGTGCTGTCATCGCCAGTATTTTATTTCCAAGCACATTGTTCCTGGATATTGCAGCGCAAGGTGATTTACAGCCACCAGGCAGCCTAGGTGAAATTCTCAAAAATCTGGTGCTGAGCTTTGTGGCGAACCCGGTGGTTGCCATTGCTGAAGCGAATTTTATTGGGATTCTGGCATGGTCAATTGCGTTAGGGATTGCCTTCCGTCATGCATCGCACACAACTAAAACCTGTTTAAATGACGCTGCCAATGCAATTAATTATGTAATTCGTCTGGTGATCAGCTTTGCCCCAGTCGGTATTTTTGGTCTGGTTGCCGTGACTTTTGCTGAAGCTGGCCTAGATACCTTGACCAGCTATGCGCATTTATTAGCTGTTCTGCTGGGTACCATGGTATTTGTAGCCTTGGTGATTAACCCATTAATGGTGGGTTTCATTACCCGTCGTAATCCGTATCCACTGGTCTTTACCTGCTTACGTGAAAGTGGCATTACCGCGTTCTTTACCCGCAGTTCTGCTGCCAATATTCCGGTAAACCTGGACTTGGCAAAACGCTTAGGTGTGAAAGAGACTACTTCAAGCGTAGCAATTCCTTTAGGTGCAGCAATTAACATGGCCGGTGCATCAGTGACGATTACCGTGTTGTCTTTAGCTGCAGTAAATACTTTAGGTGTTAATGTTGACTTCACTACTATGCTAATTCTTTCTATCGTAGCGACTGTGTCTGCGTGTGGTGCTTCAGGTGTGGCTGGTGGTTCACTATTGCTAATTCCCGTGGCTTGTGGCCTGTTCGGGATTTCTTCAGATATCGCGATGCAAGTGGTGGCGATTGGTATGGTGATCAGTGTATTGCAGGACTCTACCGAGACTGCACTTAACTCATCTACCGATGTTTTATTTACAACAGCAGTAGACCGCGCTACAGATTGATTTTATATTGAAGAATCAAGATGTTTTTCTAATGATATTGCCATGCCATTACAGCGTTTACCATCGTGGGTTCAATTGGGTGCATTCTTCCTTGCGGTAAATGCCGGAATGATTAATGTATTAGGACTGGTGACCGTGTTGCATCAGTCCGTTTCACATATGACCGGTAACGTCAGTATGCTGGCGATGGCGCTGCTGGACTGGCAACCACGCCAGATTTTGTATCTGATTCTGGTTACGCTCTGTTATGTGATTGGCTCGATGTATAGCGGGCTGATTTTAGGAAATAGTTACTTTCGCTTGGGACGCCTGTATGGTTATCCTTTAAGCCTAGTGGCTTTTTTTATATTCATTTGCTGGCTATTATTGCCCTATTTCCCGCGTTATGCCTTGTTATGGGCCTGTGTCGCGATGGGTGTACAAAATGCCATGGTCAGCCATTATAAAGGTGCGATTATCCGGACCACACATCTGTCTGGTGTACTGACCGATTTAGGTCTGGCTATGGGCTATCGTCTGCGTGGTCTGGTAGTAGAATACCGTAAAGTGATCCTGCATATGCTGATCCTGGTCGGCTTTTTGGTGGGTGGCATACTTGCCAGCTGGATTTATCCTTATTTAAAATTAAATGCATTCCTGGTCCCTACAGTGTTAAGCCTGCTGCTTAGCCTGACCTATTGGGTGATCTATTTACGTTATCGACATCAACACGACTAATTTCTGGAAACTCTCATGGTTAAAAATGCATTACAGGCACAATTGTTAAAGGCAGGCCTGGTCGATAATAAAAAAGCCAAAAAACTGTCTAAACAGGCTGTACATGAAAAGCGCACAGGCGACAGTAAAGAAGCCGAAATCAAGGCCAAGATTGAACAGGACAAACAGGAAAAGCTGGCTAAAGACCAAGCCATTGAACAGGCGAAAAAAGCCCAGTTGCAGGAAAAAGAACTCAAAGCTGCCATCATGCAGATGATTAATCAGCATAAAATCCGCGATACGGATGGTGAGATTAGCTATCAGTTTATTGATGATAGCAAGATCAAGAAAGTTTATATCAACCAGCAGATTTATAATGCGCTGGTCGCTGGCAGTCTGGTGATTGCACGTGAAAATGAGAGTTATGTCTTCCTGCCTAAAGCTCTGGCGGATCGCATCAATTCAAAAATGGAAGGCTTTATCATCGTGAATAATTCAGAGAAAAATGAAGAAACCACTGATGAAGAAGATCCATATGCAGCTTATGTGATTCCTGATGATTTAATGTGGTAAGCACATTTTCCTTAAAAGGAAAGCATAAATAAAAAACCGGCATATTTGCCGGTTTTTTAATCTATTTCATTAAGTCTATGTCAGCTTGCCTTTTGCATATTCTTGTTTTAATAGATAGCAAATTTCACTCAATTCAAATCCTATTTAGTAACTTTAGATTTCATATAACGAGCCTTAAATGAAAGCGCTAATAACTAAAATTTAGTCTGTAAATACTCAATAAACCCCTCAATTTTCTTAATAACGTATAAGCAGATATGCAAAGGACTCACGTTATTTTGCTGAGCTTTTTCTACCCTATACTTTGCTCTTTCTAAGAGTGCTATTACATAATGTATAGAGCTTTTAAGAATTTTTTTCGGATCTTTCTTTGAATACAAGTAACAATCAATTTTTTCAAAAGATTCATCATTAACCACTATCTCTAATATAGTGTTATTAATTTCATGGCTTATTGATTGCTTTATATGTTCCAGTTCATAGGAATGTAGAGCTTGTGCTATAACTATTTGAAGATTTTTCATTTTTAATGATTAAGATTATATGATTTTAATCCTAGCACTATCGTAAGTATATAAAATGTGAAATAAACATTAAGTTATGTCGAATTAACATAATTAAACGCTATATTAAATTCTTTAATTCACTTTGACATTTTTAATTTTTTAAAGTTAGAAAAAATACAAGCTAGGCTGTTATATCAATTTTTCACGTTTCCTAGCCATTAACCAATCAATTTCCATTGATCTATTTAATCTGAATTAACCTGAAGGAAAAAATAAATGCCTGAATAGTGATTAAGTTCGCCTCCTCTAAGAAAGATATGTTTTAAAAGGTTATCCAAGATTAAAAAATTGCGTTTAAACCTATAAACTCTAACAAATTTTTTGAGTTAAAGAGAAAGATCAGTTGGAACAGTTTAATTTTATTCAGAATATTCGAGATTGGGCCGATCAGTACCCATGGCTGGAAATGTTATCTTCACTGAGTATTGTGATTTTACTGGCCATCCTTGCCAATGTGTTTGCCAAACAGATTGTCGTACGCGGTATTCGTCAACTGATTTCCAAAATGCCCTTTGCCAATAATCAGATTTTTGCTGAACATAGCGTAATTCGCCGGATTTCCAATATTGTTCCAGCAGTCGTGATTATGAACGGGATTACCACAGTTCCGCATTTATCCGACAAGGTGCAAACCTTCGTACAAATGGGCGCTCAGGCATTTATTTTCCTGACTATTGCACTGGCGCTCGGTGAATTACTGAATATCTTTAACCTGATTTATCAGCGCAATCCCAAGTCACGCAACAAGCCGATTAAAGGTTATTTACAGCTAGTTAAGCTGATCATCTTCATTGTTTGTGGTCTGATGATTTTAGGCACCTTCCTGAAAAAAGATGTATTCACCTTGCTCGCTGGTTTTGGTGCGATGGCCGCTGTCTTGATGCTGGTCTTTCAAAATACCATTCTGTCACTGGTCGCTTCGGTTCAGATTTCATCTTATGACATGGTGCGTATTGGTGACTGGATTGAAATGCCGACCCTAAATGCCGATGGTGATGTCATTGATATGTCATTACATACAGTAACCGTGCAGAACTTTGACAAGACAGTGACCACGATTCCGACCAATAAACTGGTGACCGATACCTTTAAAAACTGGCGCGGCATGCAGGAAGCGGGTGCCCGTCGGATCAAACGTTCAATTCATATTGACCAAACCAGCGTGCATTTCATGACGGCTGAAGAACAGAACAAGCTGAAAAATTTTATCCTGCTGGATCAATATCTGAATACCAAATCAGAAGAACTAGAAAAGTTTAACCAGCAGCTCCAGCACCATTCACAATACAACCAGCGCCGTCTGACCAATTTAGGCACGTTCCGCGCTTATCTGGAATTTTATCTGCAACAGCATCCTGGTATTGCTAAAGATTTCTCATTGATGGTACGTCAATTACAACCGACTAGCGAAGGCTTGCCACTGGAAATTTATGCTTTCACCAATACGACGGTTTGGGCAGAGTATGAAAATATCCAGTCAGATATCATGGATCATATTCTGGCGATTATTCCGGAATTTGGACTGAAAGTGTATCAGGCTCCTTCTGGGAGTGATTTTAAAGAATCTTTTAACGCGAGTTCTTCATCTCCGATTATCACTTAAACTAACCTCTTAACTTAAGCCCGAAATAATCTCTTATTTCGGGCTTTTTATTCAGTATTTAAAATGAATTCAATCTCTTATTTTTGGTCTTCATATTATTTGGTATAAATCTGGCATGAGTTTTTGCTCTGCAACCTAAAGTTTGATTTAGTTAAACATTTGTGGCAATTTCACTCAAATTCAGACTTCAAAAAGCAGAATCCTTTATAATTTCCGCAAAGAAAATACATGATAAGAGTACGTGAATGTTTCGATGGCTTGAACGGCTGGTAGATCCCTATCCCACCAAAAACCTGAATCAACCTTTACCCACCAGGTTTTTCCCCTTTGTATGGCAGGCAGCTTATGGGGTACGCCGTTATTTGTTGATTCTAGTATTGTGTACCGCGGGTGCAGCCAGTTTTGAGGCTTTACTGTATTCAAAAATTGGCGATCTGGTGAACTGGTTGAGTCAAAGTCAGCCAGATACTTTTTTAGATCAACATGCCAGCAATCTAACCTTATTGAGTATTATCTTGCTGGCAAATATCCTGTTTGCCAGTGCTCAGTCCCTGATCAAGCATCAGATTTTATATAGTAATTTCCCGATGCGTCTGCGTTGGCGCTTCCATAATTTATTGCTCAAACAGAGTTTGGACTTCTTCCATAATGATTTTGCCGGACGTTTATCGGCCAAAGTCATGCAAACGGCGCTGGCGATCCGAGAATTCTGGGTCATTTTGGGCGATATGCTGGCCTATGTGCTGATTTATTTCGTCACGATTAATATTGTTTTGGGTGCTATTTCACCCTTACTCATCCTGCCGCTTATGGTCTGGCTATTCTTGTTTATTTGTGCCGCCTGCTATTTCATTCCAAGATTAAGCAAGATTTCATCCTTACAAGCGGATGCGCGTGCAGTCATGACCGGACGTGTGACTGATGCCTATACCAATATTCAGACCGTAAAACTCTTTGCGCATGCGGGTCGTGAAAGCCAGTATGCCAAATCCTCCATGCAGGAATTTATGGTTACGGTATATAAACAGATGCGGCTGGGCGCTCAATACGAAATCAGCATTCTGATGCTGAGCGTTGTGCTGTATGCAGGTGTGCTGGGAACTGCAATCTGGCTCTGGATGCAAGGTCAAGCGCAGCTCGGGATTATTGCAGCCACTACAGCGATGGTATTAAAGCTGAATAGTATTGCCGAGTTCATGATGTGGCAGACCTCTGCCCTGTTTGAAAATGTCGGTACCATTCAGGACGGGATGAAAACTCTAGGTCGTCGGATCAATATTCAAGACAAAGAAGATGCGAAAGAACTGGAGCTAAAACACGGTGAGATTAAATTCGATAATGTCACTTTTGCCTATAATGAAAAACCGGTCATTGACCAGTTTAATCTGACCATTCGCCCAGGTGAAAAAATCGGGATCGTGGGGCGTTCTGGAGCTGGTAAATCGACCCTGATTCAATTGCTATTGCATTTCTATCATCTGAATCAGGGCCGTATTCTGATTGATGATCAGGATATTGCCGATGTCACTCAGGACAGTTTGCGTAAAAATATTGCGCTGGTCACTCAGGATACGTCTTTGCTGCATCGTACCGTAGCTGAAAATATCAAATACGGTCGTCCGGATGCAACTGATGAAGAGATGTTTGAAGCTGTACGCAAGGCCAAAGCGGAAGAATTTATTCCGAATCTGACTGATTTGCGTGGCCGTAGAGGCTATGAAGCCTATGTGGGTGAACGTGGCGTGAAGCTTTCTGGTGGACAACGCCAACGTATTGCCATTTCCCGGGTATTCCTGAAAGATGCACCGATTCTGATTCTGGATGAAGCCACAAGTGCTCTGGATTCCGAGGTCGAAGCGGCTATTCAGAATAGTCTGGATGATTTGATGCAAGGTAAAACGGTTATTGCCATTGCGCATCGTCTTTCTACCATTGCGCAGATGGATCGTCTGATTGTGATGGATCAAGGTAAAATTGCCGAGCAAGGTACGCATGATGAACTGGTGGCCTTAAACGGGATCTATGCGCAGTTATGGCAGCGTCAAACCGGCGGTTTTTTGGTACAACAACATGCCAAATCTGACAGCTTGCATGAAGCATAATTGCTCTCTATTCAGTAGTAGCTAAGCTCTACAACAGAAACCGAAGCATTCTATTTGAGTCACTTGAATAGCCATGCTTCGGTTTGCTTTTATGGGAATATCAACTATTCCACAAGCATTTTTAAATTCCAGATTATTCAAAAAACAGCCCTATTCTGAATTAATAGAAATCTGTAGGCTTAAAATTAAATCCCTAAAATATCTCTGGTTTACATTGATTTCCAACTTTAAGTTGAGCTACTCTGCTTTAAGTTGATTAAAATCTGCTTGTGGAAATTGCCACAGCTTTGTCCAACAATTTTTATCAAGAAAATGGCTTTTTCATGCCAATATGAAGTGAAAATAAAAAAATTTGAATGAGTGCAACGGATCGCGCATGAAAACAATAGCTCCACGCCAAGACCAAGGTATTCCAGGTGTATACGGTCTCTTGCTTCTCGATGTCATTTCCCGCTGGGGGTATAATAATGAGTCGCTTTTTAAGCCTTTTGGCCTGACCAGTGAACAGTTGGCAGATCCTGATTACCGTATTCCGACCCCTGTGGCCAATGAACTGGTCAAGCATGCCCTGAAGCTCACTGGTGAACCGACACTGGGTTATCACTTAGGTACCCAGATGCGGATTTCGATTCATGGCTTTATCGGTTATGCCATCATGACGGCGAATAATATTACCGAAGCTCTGGTGCTAGCGAACCGATTCATTCAGTTACGTTTACCCTTCCTGCAGCTATTTTTCTCGACCTTTGGCGCTAAGGCAACCGTACAGTTGCAAACTGATATTCAGCTGGAACCGCTTCGCACCGAAATTTCAATTGCCCTGATGATTGGCCTGATCAGTATGGCCAAAGCCATTACCGGGGTTAACGATGCAACCGGTGAAATCGACTTTGATTTCAAAAAACCGGAAGGTTTTGAGCGCTTCATGGCGAAATTTCCTACGCATCAGTTCCGTTTTGAACAGCCGCATTTAATTTTAAGCTTTGATAAAAGCTACCTGATGAACAAGTTGGTACACGCTGATCCGATTGCTAGCCAGATTGCGATTAACCAGTGTGAAGCTGAATTATCGGCACTTGGTGAACGGCACCGGATTGCCATGCGGGTACGGGATATTCTGACTCATTCCGAACAGCATTATCTGAGTATTGAAAGCGTAGCTGAACGGCTGCATATGTCGGATCGAACCTTAAAGCGTCAGTTGGCCGCTGAAGGTACTTCTTTTTCGACGCTAGTGGATGAAGTGCGCTACCGGCATGCCACTTCCTTATTATCTCGTACAGACTTTACTCTGGAGCAGATCGCTGATGAACTTGGCTATAGTGATGTGGCCAATTTTAGTCGGGCGTTTAAGCGCTGGAGTGGTCGTAGCCCGAGCAACTGGCGTAAAGATCCTTATTTATAAGCACGGATAAACCTTTTGTTTTGGCCAAAAAGAATGTATAAAACATATCAAAAATGATCTTAAGATTTTTAGGGAGTTATCAATGAATCATCCTTCAGAATTAAAGTACGCAAGTACGCATGAATGGGTACGCATTGAGGGTGATCTTGTTGTGACCGGTATTTCCGACCATGCACAGGATGCATTAGGTGATCTGGTTTATGTAGAAGCACCAGATCTTGACTCACATATTACTGCGGGCGAACAGGCTGGCGTGGTTGAATCAGTGAAAACTGCTTCTGATATTCATGCACCTGTCTCTGGTACAGTGGTTGAAATCAATGCTGCGCTTGAAGATGATCCTGACTTCATTAATGATGACCCGTATGGCAAAGGCTGGATCTATAAAATCAAACCGGAAAATATGGCAGATGTAGAAAAGCTATTGTCTAATACAGAATATGAAGCTGGCCTATAAGCTACTTTGATTTAGTATGGAAAAATAAGAATCAGCCTGCGGGCTGATTTTTTTACGCATTGAAAACTTCGTATTTAAAGCTCACCATCAAATACAATGTATTTATATCGGAATTTTATTGTATTTTTCACACATTTTTCTTAAAGTCTTTGCTGTACCTGCTATCACTCGCATCAGATAGCTCAGGCTGCTTTATAAAAATAATATTCATGCTCATCGCAGCATTTCCCTATAGATCAATTTAGGAAAATTATGAAATCCAATCTATTGCCTTTATGGACCAAGCCTTTTGTGCTGTGTCTGGCCAATAACCTGTTTTTATTTATTTTCTATTTTGCACAAACCACGATTTTACCGATTTATATCCTGAAAGAATTAGGTGGAAACTTAGCCCAAGCTGGTCTGGCCATGACCTTGTTCATGATTTCAGCGATTGCTGTACGACCATTTAGCGGCCTGATTATTGAGAAATTGGATATCCGTAAAACCTTGATTGTTTCTGGAATCTTTTTCAGTCTATTTTCCCTAGCCTACTTGCTTGCCGATCAGCTGACGACCTTATTTATCATCCGTTTTTTGCATGGGATCTGGTTTAGTATTTTGACTACCGTCTGTGTTCCTGTGGTGAATCAGTTTATTCCAGAGCAGCGTAAAGGCGAAGGCATGGGCTATTACGTTATGTCAGTCAATCTGGGTATTGTTCTAGGACCATTGATTGGCTTAAGTCTGATTGAATACTGGTCTTATTTTCAGATCACAACATTGCTGATTGCATTAGTTTTTATCGGATTTGCTTTCTGCTTAATGATTCCGGTCAAGGAGACTGAGAACATCATTCAAACTATTCCTGATAAAAAAGGACTGGTGTTTTCTGATGTTGTAGAAAAGAAAGCGCTGCCTGTTGCTGTTCTGGCTGCTCTGATTTCCTTCTCTTACGCCAGCATCATGTCTTTTATTGCGCCTTTTGCTGCCAGTAAAAATCTGATGGCTTATGCCAGTTTATTCTTTGTTGTATTTGCCATTTCCATGATGAGTTTGCGTCCAATTACCGGAAAAATTTATGATCGTAAAGGCCCACAATATGTAATTTATCCTGCGCTCTTAGTATTTAGTTTAGGACTTTTTTTACTCAGTCAGATTCAGACTTTGTGGGGATTCTTACTGGCTGCGGTATTGATTGGTGTCGGTTTTGGCAGCGCACAACCTTGCATTCAAACACTGGCCATTCAACGTGCACCGAAACACCGGATTGGTTATGCGACTTCGACCTTTTATACCTTCTATGATGTAGGAATTGCGGTCGGTTCGCTACTGATTGGGGCGCTTATTGCGACTTATAGTTATCAGTTCGCCTTTATTCTCTGTAGTTTACTCACCTTATGCAGTATTGTTTACTTTAAACTGGTCGTTCAAGTTAAGACTGCCTAATACAAGTTAATATCTAAATATAATAAAAAAACAGGCAGATGAACTGCCTGTTTTAATTCTGACACGAAGATGTATTTATTCAGATGCTGAAGTATTTTCCTGTTCTTTTTCTTCAGCTTTCGGTTCTTGCATCATCGTGAATTGTGTTGCTTCTCCAGCAGCAGGATTATCTTGGCGGTTGCTTTTCAGCTTGATCTGTAAACGTAATTCATTAGTCGAATCAGCATTACGCAATGCTTCCTCATAAGAAATCGCACCCTCGTTATACAGGTCAAATAAGGCCTGATCGAAAGTCTGCATGCCCAGTTCACGAGATTTGCCCATAATGGCTTTCAGCTCATGAAACTCACCTTTTAGAATCAGATCAGAAATCAAAGGTGTATTTAACATGATTTCAATTGCAGCCCGACGCCCTTTTCCATCCTGAGTACGAATCAGACGCTGGGAAATAATCGCCTTCATATTCGAAGATAAGTCCATCAATAACTGATTACGGCGTTCTTCCGGGAAGAAGTTAATAATCCGGTCCAAAGTCTGGTTGGCGTTATTGGAATGCAGTGTGCCCAGACATAAATGTCCGGTTTCAGCAAAGGCAATTGCGTGTTCCATGGTTTCGGTATCACGAATCTCACCAATCAGAATCACATCAGGTGCCTGACGCAAGGTATTTTTCAGCGCATTGTGCCAGGAATGACAATCTACCCCAACTTCACGGTGAGTAATCATAGATTTCTTGTGCTTATGCACATATTCCACTGGGTCTTCCACGGTAATGATATGCCCCGCCGAATTTTCATTACGGTAGTCGATCATCGCTGCCAGAGAGGTTGATTTACCTGAACCTGTTCCTCCCACAACCAGTACCAGACCGCGTTTTTCCATAATCACATGTTTCAATGATTCTGGTAATTTCAGTTTCTGGAAATTTGGAATTTCTGCCGTAATGGTCCGGATTACCATCCCGACCTGAAGCTGTTGTACGAAAACATTTACCCGGAAGCGCGATACGCCCGGCACGGTAATCGCGAAGTTACATTCCAGTTCAGCTTCAAACTCTTGACGCTGTTTTTCATTCATCAAGCTATAAGCAAACAGTTTGGTTTTTTCAGCAGTTAAGGTCTGTTGTCCAAAGGGCTTCATTAAGCCCTGATGTTTAATACTCGGTGGAAAATCTGCGGTAATAAATAAGTCTGAGCCCCCATATTCCACTACTTTGGTCAGCATGTGATGCATGAATTTTTTTGCTTCGTCCAACAGTTCTGCCGTGAACATTCTCTTCCCCTGGAAATACACAATTACATGAATTTAAATGCTTGATTCATGCCAATATCATTTGATTTTTATTGTGCAGCGTTTTTTTTAAAGCCTCAAATAGATTTGATTTATAAAGAAAATATTTTCGGAATATTATGTGATGAAGTTCAACAAAATATTAATTAAGTAGATATAAATTGCCTTTTAAAAACTATTGCATTTTAAAAGAATATTACGATGAAAAAGATCATATTCAGGATATAAATGCAGACAGGGTTAAATTAAATTCGTCAGGCAAGTAAGGATAGAATTGAATATCTAGATAGGTGGCTGAAAGCTGCCTTGCTTAAAAGCCACCATTAAAGAAGATTTATGACTCAGTTCTATTGAGCTGAATGGCAGTCTGTTTATTAAAAAGCAAAGATTAGTCAGGTGAAAGTGCACGCGATCTGGACTGTTCCAGAAGTGAAATCTGGGCATTTTCTACCTGTAAAACAGGATTGATACGACTGCTCTTCAGCTTGATTTGCAAACGTAATTCATTGCTGGAGTCTGCATTACGCAAGGCTTCTTCATAAGAAATAATGCCTTGGTTATATAAATCAAATAATGCCTGATCAAAGGTTTGCATGCCCAGTTCCCGCGAACGAGCCATAATCGTTTTAAGTTCATGGAATTCACCTTTACGAATCAGGTCAGAAACTAAAGGGGTATTTTGCAGAATTTCTACCGCAGCCCGACGACCTTTACCATCTTGAGTGCGAATTAGCCGCTGAGAAATCACGGCTTTGATATTAGCTGATAAATCTAGCAGTAGCTGATTACGGCGTTCTTCTGGGAAGAAGTTAACAATCCGGTCCAGTGCCTGATCGGCATTATTGGAATGGAGTGTTGCAAGGCATAAATGGCCGGATTCAGCAAAGGCAATTGCATGTTCCATACTGTCTGTATCCCGGATTTCACCAATCACGATAACGTCAGGTGCCTGCCGCATGGTATTAATCAGTGCATTGTGCCAGGAAACGCAATCTACACCAATTTCCCGCTGGGTGATCATCAACTTTTTATACTGATAGACATATTCCACCGGGTCTTCTATCGTAATAATATGCCCTTCAGTATGCGTATTACGATAATCAATCATAGCTGCTAATGTAGTCGATTTTCCGACACCCGTTGCACCAACTACCAGCACCAGACCACGTTTCTGCATAATGACCTGTTGCAATGAATCCGGTAAGCCTAACTGTACAAAGCTTGGAATATCTGTCGTAATGACCCGAATCACCATGCCTACATTATGCTGTTGCTGGAAGACATTAACCCGGAAACGCGACACATTCGGGATGCTTATACTAAAATTGCATTCCATCACCGATTCAAATTCCTGAATCTGTCGCTCATTCATCAAGGCATAAGTAAACAAACGGGTCTTATCGGCTGTAAGTTTCTGCTGGCCAAACGGTTTCATTAACCCCTGCTGTTTGATACTGGGCGGGAAATCAGCTGTGATAAAAAGATCGGAACCACCATATTCCACGACTTTGGTCAGCATATGGTGCATAAATTTACGTGCTTCATCGAGCAATTCAGTTGTATACATAGCAAGCTTCCTGGGATCATTACTCATCCACTGTATAAAAACAATGTCAGGCTGATCTCTAATAAATTATTGTTATTGTTTTTTAAATTAATTATTTTTTATTCAATTTTTAAAATCGTTTTAATACTCATTGTTTTAATTTTCAAAATATCGAATTGTTGCTTTCAGCATTTAGAAAAATACTTCTGAACAACCATATCCGATCATAATATCTTTCCTCAACAAATTGAGGAAAGATAAGATCGTGAGTTTAAGCGCTACGCTTTAAACTTTCGCATCGCAGTGAATCAGCCATATTTAACAATAATTGCTCGGTTTTTGTCCAGCCCAGACATCCATCAGTCACTGACTGGCCGTAAACCATATCTTCAGAGATTTTCTGATTGCCATCGACCAGATGACTTTCGAGCATTACACCCCGCACATTGCTGTGCAAACGTTCAGCGACGATCTGCTCCAGCACTTTAGGTTGTAGCATTGGGTTTTTTGAACTATTGCCATGACTGCAATCAATAACCAGGGCCGGCAAATCGGTTGAGTGTTTCGCTTTAATTTTTTCAATTTCAGACAACTGGTAGTTCGGACCACTATTTGAACCACGCAGGATCAAATGTGCTTTTGGATTCCCTTTTGAGCTCAGGATACACGGCAGACCCGATTGGCTCATGCCCATGAACTGATGTGGATTGGAAGCTGACTGAATAGCATCAAGAGCAATTTGAATCGAACCATCTGTCCCATTTTTGAAACCGATGCTGTACGGCATATGGCTGGAAATTTCACGGTGAATTTGTGATTCACTGGTACGTGCACCAATTGCGCCCCAGGCCAATAGGTCATCGAAATACGCGGTTGCCATTGGACTTAAGATCTCTGAGGCAATCGGCAGACCCATGCTAATCAGTTTTAGGTACAGTGCACGAGATTTTTCCAGACCCAATTGCATATTGGATGAGCCATCGAGTTCTGGGTCATACAGGAAGCCTTTCCAGCCTACAGTAGTACGTGGTTTTTCAATATAAACCCGCATAACCAGGAAAATTTGATCAGAAACCTGTTCCTGAAGTTGTTTTAATTTTTCTGCATATTCAAGTGCGGAAGCTTCATCATGAATGGAACATGGTCCGGTAATCACCATTAAACGGTGATCTTTACCCTCTAAAATATTTTGAATAATTTGACGCTGTTCAGCGACTTGTGCAGCCAATTGCGGAGACAGTGGCAATTGCTGCTTAAGCTGCTGTGGCAAAGCTAAAATGGTTTCTGTTTGATGTTGTTGTGATGTATTTGCAATATTCATGACTTTAAATCCTGGGACTGGCAATCAGTCCAAACTTTTATTTGAGCGTTATGGGTCTAATCGAAGATGTCGAAAGCGTCATTAGCTGGCTAAAGTAAGACCAATAAAAGTTGCTAAAGTATGAATAGTTAAAGTTTGTCATGGCTGTCTCCAAAAAATTGTTAAATCACATGCATAAAAAAACCTGATCAGGGTTGCCGATCAGGTATTAACTGGTGGGCAACCTTTTCATTGCCCAAACGCATTCAGGCAATTATTTAAACTGCCAGAAATAAAAATAAGCGTTTGAAATGATAGGTTGCTTTAACATGTTTATGTCTTTCATAAAAATGTGAATCTGAAATTAAAATACGCGCTCTATCCAGTTTTGACAAGTAGTAAATATAAAAAAAAATATTTATCAGTATTTGTATTTTACTTATCGCCCTAGAATTCTAGCCTTTCAGTGATTAATTTTCAGTGATTAATTTTCAGATATTAATAATGAACAAAGTCGTGAAAGTCAGCGGACTTTGCCCATTTCCTTAAAACCAAGAGCATATTAGATCTTGGTTTTGGCATTTGCAATTAACGGGTTACGCGATTCCATGCATCACGTACTGCAAATTTTGCCTGTTCCCAGTTCAAACGTGACTGGCCTTTTGCTTGCTCCCATTTTACTTTCAGATCGCTTTCTACGTCTTCAAAACGGGTATTAGCATCATATGCCCCACGGTTTTCATAACCGACACGATAGGCCGCATTATAGTCACGATCGTAATCTAAATCGCTATATGTGGTACGGGCATCTGAATAATAAGGGGTTTCAACAGCATTATCTCGCCAGAAAGCTGCTTCTTCAGTCGGGTTCACAGCTTCGCCTACGCCTTTACCTGCGAGACCACCGACCACTGCCCCAACAACACCGCCTACCGCTGCACCGACCGGACCGCCTGCTGCACCGACCGCTGCACCTGCCGCTGCGCCACCTGCAGCACCAACACCTGTACCCACAGGATGAGCACCAGGTTCACCAGTAATTGGATCAGCATTTAAATCATCGCGGACATCTTTAGGCGCATTCTTAATTACATCACGATCAAAATTATCATTCGACATAGAGCTTATCCTTATTCTTTAAAATGGTTTTATCACGTATTTTCATACGTCCTATTTAATATAAGCATCTGGCATGTAATGACATTAGCAGGCGTGTGTTGTTTCAGTGACTCTCTGTGAGGCTTTCATGCACTAATGTATCCTGAATCAAGTGAAAGCCGCATAAAAAAGACCGGATTGGTACCGGTCTTTTTTAGATTAAAACAGTGTCCCGTCCTGAAATAAGTTTACACCTTAAGAGACTTATTTTATGGAACATGCACAAGAACAACGAGTTAAACGCACACAACGTGATTATAGCTTCGCCTTTAAAATGATGGTTGTACATGAAGTAGAAAAAGGGCAAATTACTTATAAACAAGCTCAGGCAAAATATGGTATTCAAGGAAGATCAACTGTGCTGGTATGGTTACGCAAGCACGGACAACAGGACTGGACTTCGAATATGCCGACTTCTTCTAAACGCCAATTAACCCCCCAACAACGAATCCGCCAATTAGAAAAGCAGTTAGCCGCAGAAAAGCTTAAAACTGAATTTATTCAGGATGTGATTTATCACATTGATAAAGAATGTGGGACTGATCTTGGAAAAAAGTATACCGAGCACGTTTCAAAGATTGGCAAAGCCAAAGAAGACTAAGCGTTTCACGTTATTGTCAGTGGTTGGGAATCACCCGACAAGCTTATTATCAAGCAGAAAAACGTGCTCAAATGGCTGCACAAGCAACTGAACAAATACTTGAGTTGGTTATGGAATATCGTTGTCTCATGCCAAGTATCGGAACACGTAAGCTGTATTGGCTTATTAAAGGCAAATTGTTGCAGCGTGGTTTAAAGTGTGGACGGGATCAGTTATTTAAAATATTGAAAGAGCATAATTTATTGATTCGCCCCAAGCGTCGCTATACAAAAACTACGGATAGCAAGCATTGGATGAAGAAGCATCCAAATTTATTAAAGGATTATTCAGCAGTGCAAGCCAACGAAGTCTTTGTTAGTGATATTACTTATGTTGAGAGTGCTGAAGGCGTACATTATTTATCCTTAGTGACAGATGCTTATACCCGTCAGATTAAAGGTTATAAGTTATCGAATGATATGCGTGCGGAGAATGTTGTGCAGGCTCTACATATGGCGATGCAGCATGTGACGGATCGAGCGACAAGGATGATTCATCATTCAGACAGAGGCTCTCAGTATTGCTCTGAACTATATCAATCGGCATTACGCCATTATGGGGTATGTCCTTCTATGACAGATGGAGGAGACTGTTACCAGAATGCATTAGCAGAGCGGATTAATGGAATATTAAAGCAGGAGTTTTTAATTACACGATGTCAAACCATGAAAGAGTTAGATCACTTAATTGCGGAATCTATCATGATTTATAATTGCTATAGACCACATTTAAGTTTAAATATGAACACCCCGAATCAGACGTATGAGCAAACTAAAACCGAGCTAATTGCTTAACTCGGTTTGAAGTAGAATACTGTCAATCTATTTCAGGACAAGACACAGCTTAGTCAAAATGAATGACTGTACGGATTGACTTACCTTCGTGCATCAGATCAAAGGCTTCATTGATCTGTTCTAATGGCATCGTATGTGTCACAAATGGTTTTAATTGAATTTCGCCTTTCATGGCCTGCTCAACCATGCTCGGTAATTGAGAACGGCCCTTAACACCACCAAATGCCGTACCCATCCATTTACGGCCTGTGACTAGCTGGAATGGACGAGTCGAGATTTCTTTACCTGCACCTGCTACGCCAATAATCACAGACTGACCCCAACCGCGATGCGCACATTCTAGTGCTGAACGCATTACGTCGACATTACCAATACATTCAAAAGAGTGGTCTACGCCCCAACCGGTCATTTCCACAATCACTTGCTGAATTGGCTTGTCATAGTCTTTCGGATTCACAAAATCAGTAGCACCAAACTGTTTAGCCAGTTCGAATTTATCTTGATTGGTATCCACGGCAATAATACGACCTGCCTTAGCCTGACGAGCACCTTGTACAACTGCAAGTCCAATACCGCCTAAGCCAAATACAGCAACACTATCGCCTTCCTGCACTTTAGCAGTGTTATGTACTGCACCAATACCTGTAGTCACGCCACAGCCCAATAAACACACTTGCTCATGGTTAGCTTCAGGGTTAATTTTCGCCAGAGAAACTTCTGCAACGACTGTATATTCAGAGAACGTTGAACAGCCCATATAATGATAAATTGGCTGGCCATTATAAGAAAAACGGGTAGTTCCATCTGGCATTACACCTTTACCCTGAGTCGCACGAACCGCTACACACAGGTTGGTCTTACCCGATTTACAGAACAGACATTCACCACATTCTGCTGTGTAAAGTGGAATCACATGATCACCCGGTTTCAGACTCGTTACGCCTTCACCTACCTCAACGACCACACCCGCACCTTCGTGGCCTAAAATTGCTGGAAATACGCCTTCCGGGTCATCACCATACAAGGTAAATGCATCGGTATGACATACGCCAGTATGGCTAATTTTTACCAGTACTTCACCTGCTTTTGGTGGAGCAACATCTACTTCCACAATTTCTAATGGCTGACCTGGGCCAAATGCAACCGCTGCACGTGATTTCATGTAAAACAATCCTTTTATTACTGATTTACAGATGGTTAACAGTAACCTCTTTCTATTCGGAGATTCAACCATTAACATCACTAGTTGAGGAATAAAACCCCTATAACAAATGGAACATCAATGACTAAGCCCTCGTCAATTACATGTTTAAGTATTTTTGTTTTTAGCCTGACTATTTCTGGCTGTGAATTAGCTCCCAATACAGCAAAAGAAGAAGCTATTACTCCCGTACAATCGGCCCACTGGATTAGAGAGGAACAGCTACCACAAATTCAGGAAGGTAAAACGGCTTATCTGCCTTTATATGATGGTTTTATGAGTATGGCGGCAAGGTTATATCTGATCAATCAGGCCAAATACCATCTCGACCTGCAATATTACATCTGGAAAGATGACTATATTGGCAACATGATTCTCTCCCAATTATTAAAAGCCGCTGATCGAGGCGTGAAGGTTCGGGTTCAGATTGATGACCAGAACGGAACTCAACTGGATGATAAGCTGCTGGCCTTAGCCCAACACCCTAATTTCGAAGTCAGACTATTTAATCCTTATAAATTCCGTCAATTGCGTGCCCTTGATTACGGATTCCGTATGAAATATGTTAATCCGCGCATGCATAATAAACTGATTATTGCAGATGGTACGGCAGCGGTCACAGGTGGTCGGAATATCAGTAGTGAATATTTTGATGCCAGTGAAGACTTTCAGTTTAGCGATGTTGATATTTTCTTTGCCGGAAAACCAGCACACGATGCGAATCAGACCTTTATCAAATTCTGGAACGATGATCTAAGCTATGACATCCGACAAGTTCTAAATGATTCAGGCAATCCACAACTTTTAAAACGGCTGCGAACCGAATTTAAAGAAGATGAAGTCGATAAAAATGAGTTGAAACGTCGAGTTGGTATTGCGGAACAGCAGATTGATGAGCAGCTGAGAAAGCGCCCGATTAAATGGGGAAATGCCTATTTTGTTGCCGATGCCCCTTCCAAGACCCGTCGTAGCGCCCAGAATGGTGATTATATTTATACTCATATGCTGGAACTTATGGGTGAGCCCAAAGACCATCTGGAACTGGTTTCTTCTTATTTCATTCCTACTCAGGAAGGTGCGGATTATTTAAGTAAACGTGCCCAACAAGGTGTCAAAATCAGAATTTTAACCAATTCTTTCCAGGCAAATGATGTAGCTTTGGTCCACGCCTATTATCAGCAATACCGTAAACAGCTCCTCACAAATGGAATTGAGCTCTGGGAATTTAAACCCTATATTGAACGACCAAAACGGACCTGGTATGAAATTATGACCGGTAATATTATTCCGGCCAAAAATAAGAACAGCTCCAGTTTGCATGCCAAATTCTTTGATCTGGATGGCATGGTATTTATTGGTTCCTTTAACTTCGATCCACGTTCTGCCTATTTAAACACTGAAGTCGGTCTGGTGATTGAATCTGATCAGCTCCAAGATGAAATTACCAAGTCCTTAAACCAGTATTTACCCAGAATAGCTTATCAACTTAAGTTAAATAAACAGGGCGAGATCATTTGGCTGGAACATCAAAAAAATGGTTCAGTGATTCAGCATAATCATGACCCTGAAACAACACAATTCCAGCGTTATATGATGAATCTGGTGACAAAATTCCCGGGAGAATGGTTAATGTAATGACAGATACATTGCGATCAAATCACATTTAGTGTGGTTTTTCCTTAATTGATAGTTGGCTTTAGATATTTTAGATCTTTATTGGTAATAAGCTGAACAATATAAAATTGACTAAATCTCTAAATCGAGTTTTTCTACTTATATTTTTCAGCTTATTTCTTATACATTAATCAGATCAATGCTGACAAAGGTTTTACCTATTCCGTTGATTGCTCTAGAATTACACTTTTCTAGTATTTTGCGAATTTTCGCTTTCCACTCCCATGCAATTTTTTGATTTAAGCCGCCAGTTTAAACTCAGTGATATTCTCACCCCTGTTAAGACCTTGCAGGATCTGTCTCAACAAGAATGGTTTTTAGCCAAAGTACGGGTTGAACATGATTGCCTGTCTGATTCAGACTTGGTCGAAGGTCAGGTCGTACTTAAATCTAATCAGAATATCCAGATCGAACTGGAATGGTTGATTCAGGATAACGGTTATGAATTACAGGTGTTATTTAAAGGTGTTGAAACCGAAGCTTCTGAAGAAACGCTGGTGATGGTTAAAGGTGCACAACTGGTCGATGAACAACAGCAACTGATTTCTGCACAGGCTTTAAGTTTATGGATTGACGGGACATTACTTCCAATGTTGCCAAATATTCGCAAGGAAATTAAAGCGCGCTTAAACCTGTGGGATTATGTGGAATATGATAGTTAATTCATTTTTCCATTTTCCATTTCTAAAATTTAAAAGAGCCATATCGGCTCTTTTTGTTCATAGGAAATTTATTTCTTATTTTTAATTGGTTAAATTGCCTTGACCTGAATATTTTTATGGCAATGCCTATTTTAGACATACAGATTAAGCTTGATTAAAATAATAAAGAGAAAACATCATGATTTCCCCTTCTGAATGGCAAAATATCCGTCAGGTAGTTGCTAATGCACAGCGTGCAGCAATGTATTGTTCGATCGCAACCGTCAATCCCCAAGGTTTTCCTAGTATCACTCCGATCGGAACTGTCTTCCTGGATCAGCAGTCTAATACAGGTTTCTTTTTTGATATCTACTCCACCACCTTCTCTGAAAATTTACAGCATCAGCCACTTGCATGCATTCAAGCTGTGAATAGCAGCAAACTTTTCTGGTTAAGCTCCATGTTTAAGGGAAAATTTAAGCATTATCCCGGTGTACGTCTATATGCAGAAATTGGCTCTTTACGTCCTGCTACAGCGGAAGAGATTGAGAAAGTTGAATCTCGTATTTTAGCTTTAAAATGGAGTAAAGGGAGCAAACTGATCTGGTCCAGCTTTCATCATGTGCGGGATATTAAAGTTAAGGATTATCGCTGGGTCGAATATCCCAATATGCAGGTAGAAAATATTTAAAAACTTTCTAAAAGTAAGTTTATTTCAAAAATATACTTAAAATTTATATTTATTCATAACTCAAATTAGACCGACATGCTCGAACATCATCCGATAACTGTTTGCTTTCTTATCTAGAGCCAAAGGATAAGCTCGGGATGAAGACGGCATCCGGTATAAATACAGCTCACGTCCAAGAAAATGTGCCTGAGTGGGCTCGCCTATACTTGGTTTCAACGTACCTTCAGGCATCGATAGCATCAGGGTATCTGTAGCCTTGTCGCCTGTGGTCATGATGTGGTTGCAGTCTGGCATTTTCCCGAATAGATCCTGCAAATTGGTTGGTACTACAATTTCCAGAAATTTATCGGAAGCATTTCCCTTCAGGCGTCGGATCTGATAAGCACTGTCAAAAATCGCAATCCCCGTTTCAGTTAGAAACTCACGGATTAGATGTTCCTGAAATTTTTTATTGGGTAAGTCCAAAAAGTAATCTTTATTTTTAAAGAAAATTAACCCAAATATCCGCCACATATCATTTTGGTAATTCGGATAATAAAAATTCATTTTCCAGCGCGTTGCGGGTGGTGGAAAGCTGCCCAACATCAGTAATTTGGCATTGGGCGGTAAAAATGGCGGTAATGGATGGGTTTCAATATCCAACATAAACTGTTCCAGATTCAGGTATTTCAGTTATTTTAGAATGCCTGACGGATCTTACTAGCAACTTCTTGTCCCCAAAGTGTATAAACTTCCTTACTTGGATGAAATCCATCTTGGGCCATTTGTAAATTCATGGCACGATATTTTTCAATATCGTATTCAATCCATTGCATGTTTTTCTGTTTGTTCACAAATTTTTCCAGTTGCTGGTTCATGTGTTTGGCATATTGACCAAATAACCAGGCCAGAGGATTCGGTAAAGCCGGGAACATATTCATCGGAGGAACACCGGCTGCAATGACCAGTTTTGGATTAAACTTTTGCTGGATTTTGCTATAAAACTGTTCCTGCTTCTTGATCCAGACATCGGCAGGCATGAGTTTAGTTACATCATTCACGCCGACTGAAGTCACGACCACATCATAGGATTTAGCTTCAATCTGATCTAAAGTATGAATGACTTTTGAGGTGGTATCGCCTGTTTTTGCCTGCAACTTCCATTCAATTTCAAAGTCATTTTTTAGCTCATTCAGAATCGCGCCGAGTAAGGCATCATCCTGATGATCTACGCCCACGCCTGCTGCTGCTGAATCACCTACAATCAGTAATGAAAGTTTTTTTCCTGTTCCTGTTTGCCCTTCACGTGCACCTTCTGGTTCTGGAAGTTTTATCGTATTTTTTTTGACACGGTTACCCTGAATTATGAGCGCGGGAATTAAGGCGATAGTGGCAGCTTTGAGCAACATAATGGACTAATTTATATAAAGATATGATTGATTTTACTGCAATTTATGGATTACGAGTAATACCTCAGCAGTCATTTTTAATGAATATTCACGTAACTTAGAATTTTGTCCGTACATTGCTTTCTAATATTTGTATATAAAATTTTTACTTAACGAGTAGATTAAAAAATTAAAAAATCCCGCCATTTAGCGGGATTTTTTTTAATGTAGCTGATCTATCAAACTTTATGATCATTCCAGCGGTTCATGCGCTTGAAAGTTCCGATATCATTAAAGCGTACACCCACTTCTTTCATGACTTTATGCGCCGTTTTAGAGGTCAACTGACGTATATAAAAGGGTTCTTTGACCACAAAATGATGGATCGCATGAGTTGAACCGAAATTACAGCAAAATAACTGGAATGGCACCATCCACCATGGATTCAGTACCTGAGTCTGCTTGATGACATCGCGTGGATCAATATCACCATAACAATGCATATTGGAGCTAACGAATTGCAGGCTAAAAGAACGGATAAAATTCGGAATGATCCAAATTACTGCCAAGAAATTCACGAGCGGCATAGCTTCGATGATACTTTCCGACCAAAGCATTTCATAACCAAAGATTGGTGCAACAGCATTGCCTACATGAAAAACTACAAATAAATAGCACAGACTATAATAAATCATGCTTAATGGCAAGAAGCCCAAGAGCTGAGAAATCATTGCAACTTTACGTTCTTTTTCAGGTTGTTTCTCCATAAAAAGATGAATCATTTTAAACATCTGAAAAGGACGCAAATACACTGACATCAACTGGTCACTGATCACTAGTATGCGGCGAATCCCCCATGGCATACCATTACTGATGCCACGTTCTTCTAGGTCATGTTCAGTGCCTGAATATTTATGATGGTGCAAATGTAAACGACGACGTGCCCATGGACTAATCGTATTTGGACGTGCCAGCCAGACCAGTGCCAGCATCAAATGATGTGCCCAAGGTGTTTTTTTGAAATACATATAATGAATCAGGTCATGTTCCAATTCATGTGTCAGTGAAGCAAAAATTGCAATCAATGGAATGGTGAACCACGCCGAAAGATAACCATATCCATATGCCAATGCGCATGCGATCATCCCCGTCCAGGCAAAACCTAAAATACTCGCACCAATAAAATTCTGATGTTTGAGTATAGGATAACGGGTACGTATTTCTTCCCCGGCCTGTGTAACGATATTTCTGACCTTAGAGATTCGCTGTTGGTCAGTCATATCCGAAGATGCAGACATATGGACAACCTTTAATTTCTGAACAATTGTACATTAAAGGAATTTATAAAAAAGAGAAGTTATCTTTCCACTTTCGCAGCGAGTATGTCCAAGTTTTGGGCAGTTTTAGTAATTTTTTTAAGATCAAGAATAAAGCAGAAAAATAAGGAGATATTTTCTATAAAATTTATCGTCTAAAAATTCTTTTCTAAAAAATTTAATTATCTCTATTCTGATAAAATTTTTATTTTTATATAGAAATAAAATTTATTCATCATCAAAGTGTTAATGACTTTTAGGGATTTAACTAAACATCTTAATAATTTATAACGCCTTTAAATCCGATACCAGAATTATCCAACCTACTTTTATCCAAATTTTTAAATACTAAAAATTAAAAAAGCCCCTGATGGAGCTTTTTTGAATTGAAGTTTTAACCTAATTTATTGACTAATTTTAGCGGTAATACTTTCATTGCCAAACCGAGTGGCAACCAAGGCCACTTCGGTACATAAGCCTTGACTGGCGCTTTTTCAATTTCTTCTGCCAATAGACGTGAACCCGTTTTCTCATCCACTTCAAACGGTAATTTTTTCGCGCCTTCATTGATTTCAGTACGAATATAGCCTGGGAAAATGGTCGTAACTTTAATTGGTGTATCAATTAGCTCAGCACGAATGCCTTCAGCCAGATGTGCAACCCCTGCCTTACTTGCGCCATAAGCGGTCAAGTGTTTTGGCATACCACGCATTGCGCTCATCGATGAAATCATCACCAAATGACCGCAGTTTTGTGCGCGGAAAATTTCCACTGCAGCTTCACATTGTGCCAATGCAGAAATAAAGTTAGTTTCAACAGTAGCTTTATTGATTGCAAAATTACCTTTACCAATCCGGCGGCCTTCACCTACACCGGCATTGACAATAATCCGGTCAATGGTGCCAAAGTCTTCTTTAAAGGCACGGAAAACCTCAAAAACCTGATCATAATTGGTCACATCCAGTGTTTTGGCAATGACTTTAATATCATATCGGCTTTCGAGTTCCTGCTTCAAAGTTTCCAAACGTTCCAGACGACGTGCACAAATCGCCAGGTTATACCCTTTTTTTGCAAATTCACGTGCCATACCGGCACCAATCCCTGAACTTGCACCAGTAATTAAAATCGTTTTAGCCATATTTTTACCCTATCCCTTTATTTTTTTCTAAGGTGTTTTCTCTTCAAAAATTTTTAAATCCAGGTTAGCAGGTCTGGACGTTGTGCTTTAATAAAATGATGTTCATTCAAGCTGAGTAGCTGGGGTTCATTTCCGACCAGACGTAATGTAGTAATGCTGGTATTGGTAATTGCCCAGTTTAAAGCGAAAGTTTTCTCTGGACTCAGACCCAGGATTTTGCCTACCGCGACAGAGATGACACCACCCGAGGTATACACGACTGCATAGCGCGGTTTAGTTTGCGCAAGCTGGTCACATAAATTTTGCAAACCGGTTTCTACACGGCTTTTAAAATTGGGCCAGGATTCATCATATTCGTGGTGATAATCATCACAGGTCCATCGAGCAATCGCTCCACTAAAGATTTTGCTCAAATAGTCTCGCGGATTGGCATGTTCTGAGACATCCTGCTTCAGCAGTTCTGGCTGATTAAAACGCGGTTCATAACGGGCAAAGACCTGCTGATGATTAAACTCATTCCAGGCACTATCGGTCAAAATCTCGATTTCAGGAAAACATTCTTCTAGAGATAACTGCGCCGTTTGTTGATGACGTTGCATAGAACCAGCCACTACATACGGTGCTTCTTTCAGAATTTCATCAAAATAACGACCGAGCAATTTTGCCTGTAGTTCCCCATTTGGCGAAAGCTGATCATAACTGGCTGCCCCGAAAGATGCCTGTCCATGCCGGATCAAGTAAATGGTGGTCATTTTTGCATTAACTCTTTAAATTTCAGGATATATTTTTGTGCAATGTCATTGGCTTCAAGCTTTTGTAGACCAATCAGTTTTAATGCACGGATATGCAAGGCATGAATCACTACCCAAAAATCCTTAAAGGCCGGATTGTTGGTTTGTTTGTGGTAATAACGGTAATAGATCTGCTGAGCAATCACTGAGAGACGGAAAATCCCAAACACCTCATAGAATGTCCAGTTTTCCGGTTGCAGACCGGTTTTCTCCAGATAGTAATCCACCACTTCTTTACGGGTAAACATACCTTTTAAATTGGTGGGCTGACGACGTGTTGCTTTAAAAATGGCATTGTCCGTATCTTCTACCCAATAAGCCAAGGCAGAACCCAAGTCCATCAGCGGATCACCCAGAGTGGCCATTTCCCAGTCCAGCACCCCAATAACTTCAGTTGGATTTTCTGGATCCAAAATGACATTATCAAAACGCCAGTCATTGTGAATGACACAGGTTTTAGAATCAGATGGAATATTATCTTTCAGCCAGTTACGCACGTATTTAAAAGATGGAACATTTAATGTTTTGGCTTTTTCGTAACGTGCATCCCAGCCTTCTACCTGACGACGGCAATAGCCTTCACCTTTACCTAACTTTTCCAGTTCTGTACCAGTGTAAGGAACTTGGTGTAGTTCGATCAGCTTATCAATCACATTAATACATAGAGTCTGGATATCTGGTTCAGTCAGTTGTAATTCAGGCGGCAGCTTGGCACGCGGAATAATACCTTCAATGCGTTTCATCACATAAAAATCACAGCCAATGACTGATTCATCCTGACAAAGTGCCACCATTTCAGGTACGACTGGATAGTGTTCAGCCAAAGCTTTTTGTACATGATATTCACGTGCCATGTCATGCGCAGATTTAGCTTTAGTCCCTTGAGGCGGACGACGTAGAATCAAATCGGCATTGGCATATTGCAAACGATAAGTCCAGTTTGAAGCTCCACCGGAATATTGAGTAAGCTCTAAAGGACCTTCTACATTTACTCCTTGTTGATTTAACCAATCTGTGATGGCCTGTACATCCAGTTCCTCACCTTCACGAACTGACCCACCTACATCAATGACCGCCATAATTTTTCCTTAAAATCTTCTAATACGTTTCAATGTTCTGTATATAAAGCCAGCTTATTTTTTACGACGTGTGTTATAACCACGTTTTGCCAGTTCCAGCTTGGCAATCATACCTTTATGCACTTCATCCGGACCATCAGCCAGACGTAAGGCACGGGCTTGGGCAAAGAATCCGGTCAGCGGTGTATCACGAGAAACACCCGCACCACCGTGGATCTGAATCGCCATATCCACAACTTTCTCCAGTACACTTGGCGCAACGACTTTAATTGCAGAAATTTCAGTCAGTGCTGCCATATTCCCTAAAGTATCCATTTTATAGGCAGCACACAAGGTTAATAATCGAGCCTGATCAATGGCAACGCGAGCTTCTGCGACACGTTCCAGGTTACCACCCAGTTTTAAAATCTCTTTACCAAATGCGGTACGGCTCATGCCCCGGTCAATCATAAGTTCTAATGATTTTTCAGCAGCACCGATGCAACGCATACAATGGTGAATACGGCCTGGCCCTAAACGCCCTTGGGCAATTTCAAAGCCTTGACCTGCACCCCCAATAAAATTCGAAACTGGAACACGAACATTATCGAAGCTGACTTCGCCGTGGCCATGTGGTGCATCATAATCACCAAAGACTGGAAGCATCCGTTCAATTTTCACGCCTGCAGTATCGACTGGAACTAAAACCATGGAATGCTGATGATGACGATCTTTGGATTCATCCGGTGTATGTGCCATAAAGATGATGATTTTGGCATTTGGATCACCCAAACCCGAAGACCACCATTTACGACCATTCAAAACAATTTCATCACCTTCAACTACTGCCGTCGCCTGCATATTGGTAGCATCGCTTGAAGCCACAGCAGGTTCAGTCATACAGAACACTGAACGGATTTTCCCTTCCAGAAGTGGCATCAACCATTGCTGTTTTTGTTCTTCAGAACCATAGCGCCACAATACTTCCATATTACCACTATCTGGCGCATTACAGTTAAAGACGGTAGGTGCAATCAGGCTTCGTCCAGAAAGTTCAGCGATATGTGCATATTCCTGAACGGATAATCCCTGACCTAATTCTGGACAAGGCAAAAACATATTCCAAAGACCTGCCGCTTTGGCTTTATCTTTCAATATTTCAAGCTCTGCCGGCCATTGCCATTTGGTCCAGTCGCCACCTTGATTCAGTTGATGCACCTGATGCCAGAAACCAGCCTCGACAGGTTCAATTTCATCAGTAATAAACTTTTTTGTTCTATTTAAATAATCCTGTGCTCGTACAGACAACTCAAACATTGCTTTATCCCTCTGAATATTCTAATTCATACGCTTTACAACACCTTAACCCAAAATATATTATGAATAAAATGATTTAATTCCATATAGCAGTATGCATAGTATTCATTCAAAAACCGTGATGGACCTACGAAATTTTCATCGTATTGATATTAATCTTTATCCACTTTTTATTGCCATTTACGAACAAAACAGTATTTCTAAAGCTGCGCAAATTCTATCGATAAGCCAGTCAGCGGCCAGTCATGCTTTACAACGTTTAAGACAGCATTTACAGGATGATTTATTTGTGCGAACGGGTAGCAAGATGCAGCCCACACCGTTTGCGGATCAGATCTATCCTGAAATTAAAAATGCACTTTTTGCGATTCAGAATATTTCGATGCAGCATCAGCAATTCAGACCGGAATTGATTCATAGCTTAAAAATCGCTGTACATGATGAAATTGAACCCATGATATTTCCAAAACTGGTTCAACATTTTCAAAAAATTAACCTGGATCTTCAGCTGAGTAGCATGAAACTCGACCGTAAAAATATTGCTGCAGATCTCGCCTCTCAACAGGTCGATTTTGTCATTGATCTGGAGCAAAGTATTAGTGAAAAAATTCAGTTTGAACGACTGGTACAAGATGAATTCGTGGTCTGTACACAACAAACAGAAATGAATGAACAGATTTATCTGGCCTCACCTCATATTGGCGTTTCCTCACGCCGTACGGGAGTTTTAGTTGAAGATATATATTTAAGTCGAAAACATTATTCCCGGCAGATTTTTTTACGTTGTCAGCACTATTCCACAGCCCTCCAAATTCTGGAACAACAAAAGACTGCCATGCTGACAATTCCTAAAAATGTATTGACACATCTACAGTTAGCAAACTGTCTGAATATTTTTGATGTTCCTGTACAACTGCCGAAAATTAATATGGGGATGTATTGGCATAAAGATCTGCAAGAAAATAAAAGACATCGATTTTTGAAAAATGAAATTTATAAAATTTTTACTTAGGCTATTTATTAGATGATTTAAAATTGCTTAGGCTATTTTATTATCAGGTTTTAGGATTGCGATTGGGTTAATTTGATAGTGCTTAGGCTATTTTATCGGTACAAAACTAAACACTGATTGATGACTTTTTAAGCCTTATGCGGAGTGGCTTTGATCTAAAATGGCTCAACTTTTAGCTGTGTTTATGCGGCTGTTTTTGCTGATTTGGATCTTGCCCTTGTTACATCTCTCCACCACCTGGCAAATTGTGCTGGGCTTCGTACTTCTGTGTTTTTCCTATTATCTACTGCATAAAATTACGGTGTATTTAAAGGACCTATTTCGCCCCTTTAAGAAAGGTAAGAAATACTGGTGCCGGGTTAGTGCTGTCAGTGATGGCGATACCCTCACCTGCTACCGTTTTAATATCCGTCGCTCTGAGACCAAACTGCGCTTTGCTTATGTCGATGCACCTGAATCTTCACAGGCCTATGGTAAGGAATCGTTACGCCTGGTTCAAAGTATGGTTAAAAATAAAATAATTCGTGTACAAATTACTGATATTGACCGATATGGTCGCTGTGTCGGTGTGGTCTATCGTTATCGCAAGAATATCAATGAAGAGATTGTGAAACGTGGTGCGGCATGGGTTTATGAGGAATATATCCGGGATAAAAACCATTTACGCTATATGATGGAACTACAGAATAAAGCCAAAAAGCAGAAAAAAGGGTTATGGAAAAATAGCCGCCCTGTCCGTCCAAGTGTGTATCGTAAACAGATCAAAGCCTCATCTTGATTTTTAAGATCTAAAATTTAGCTTATAAAAAAGGGATCTGTACTAACAAATCCCTTTTGCTTGTTCAGTTCATATGATGACCTAATAGGCCAAATGCACCAGAAAGCGGAATGCCCCTGCAATAAGTGCCAGTGTCAAAAAACCTGCAAGCCATAAGCCTACAAACCATACTATCTGTTTGCGTGTCATACCTGCTCCTTAATGATAACCATCATCACCAACACGCACCTTATGCCGGAATACCCAATAGGACATGCAGGTATAAATCACGATAATCGGAATCAGGACTAAGGCTCCAATCAAAGCAAATAACTGACTATTTTCATGTGCCGCTGCCTGCCAGATCGTGACTGATGGTGGAATAATATAAGGCCACAGACTAATCAGAAAACCGGTATATGCCAGGAATACCAGCACTAACATATAGGAAAATGGTCCTAGTTCACTGCGTCTTTTACAGGCACGTAAGGCCAGCCAGGTAAACAATATGACCAGGATCGGTACGGGCATAAAGTAGGTAAATTGAGGCTGGCTGAACCAGCGCTCCGCAACTTGCGGATGGGTCAACGGCGTATAAACACTAACTGCACCTAGAATAATCAATAAGGCTATAATCAGCTTCGGCATCAGTTTAAACATGCGATCCTGTAAATCATCACCGGTTTTATAAATGAGCCATCCACAGCCTAATGCTGCATATAGCACCACGACACTGATTCCTGTAAATATACTAAATGGACTGAGCCAATCCAGACCACCACCTACATAGACACCATTTCGTGTTTCAATTCCCTGAATATATGCACCCAGGATCATCCCTTGCAAGAAACTGGTGACGATCGATCCACCTATAAAAGCTTTATCCCACCAATGTTTGCTTTTATTCGCCTTAAAACGGAACTCAAAAGCAACACCACGAAAAATCAAGGCGATCACCATCAGGATAATGGGCATATACAGTGCTGAGAGTACCGTCGAATAAGCCAATGGAAAGGCAGCAAATAATCCAGCGCCCCCTAGAACCATCCAAGTTTCATTACCATCCCAGACCGGAGCGACCGTATTCATCATGACATCGCGTTCATCCTGATGCGGGAAGAATGGAAATAGAATGCCAATGCCCAGATCGAAACCATCGAGAATAGTATAGACCAGTACACCCAGTCCAATAATCGCAATCCAAATTAATGATAAATCAATCATTTTTTATCCTCCTGATCCGGATGTTCAGGAACATCTTCAATACGCTCGCGAATACTGCTCAATGGTCGACGGGAAGCCTGAACCACATCGCTATCCGATTCATGGTGTGGTCTGGAATGAATAAATTCTGGACCTCTATGCATTAGGCGCAACATGTAGAAAATTCCTACGCCAAAAACAACGCAGTACACCACCACAAAGATAATCAAGGTCAAACCGACCTGTTCAGCGGACACTGGTGATAATGCATCTTTGGTCCGCATAATGCCGTAGACAACCCAAGGTTGACGGCCGACTTCTGTGGTAAACCATCCTGCCAGCATGGCAAGAAATCCGGATGGACCCATGATGAGTGCAAAACGATGCAGACCACGTGACTCATAAAAACGTCCTCGGGTACGTGACCATAGCCCCCATAATGCAAGCAAGAGCATCAACATACCCATCCCGACCATAATCCGGAAACTCCAGAACACGACCAGTGAATTGGGTCGATCTTCAGGCGCAAAATCTTTAAGCCCCGTGACTTTTCCATCCATAGAGTGCGTCAGAATCAGACTACCCAATTTAGGAATACCAATTGCATATTTGGTTTCTTCCGCTTGCATGTCTGGAATCCCAAACAGGTATAAAGGCATTCCTTCATCATGATTGGTTTCCCAATGGCCTTCCATCGCGGCCAGTTTGGCTGGCTGATGTTCAAGTGTATTCAGACCATGCATATCCCCCACAAAAATCTGTAAAGGTGCAAGTGCCAGAATCAGCCACATGGCCATGGAAAATGAAGTTTTAACTAAAGGATCGCGACGACCCTTGATCAGATGCCATGCTGCTGTTGAGGCTACAAGTAAGGCCGAGACCAGAAAGGCGGCCATCGCCATATGGGCCAGACGATAAGGAAAAGACGGGTTAAATACGATCGCTACCCAATCCTGCGGGACGATTAGGCCGTTTTCAATCGCAAAACCTTGTGGGGTCTGCATCCAGCTATTGGAAGATAAAATCCAGAACATGGAAATACAGGTGCCGACTGCGACCATTAAAGTGGAGAAAAAGTGTGCTCGTGGGCCAACCCGATCCCAGCCAAAGAGCATGATGCCCAGGAATCCGGCTTCTAAAAAGAACGCAGTTAAAACTTCATAAGCCAGCAAGGGTCCGGTCACACTTCCAGCGACCCGGGAAAACTCACTCCAGTTGGTTCCGAACTGATAGCTCATTACCACACCGGATACGACGCCCATACCAAATGCAACGGCGAAAATTTTGACCCAAAACTTGAACAGATCCTGAAAAATCGGATTTTTAGTCTTTAACCAGCGCCATTCCAGAATAGCCAGAAAACTTGCCAATCCGATTGAAATTGCAGGAAAGATAATATGAAAAGATACAGTAAAGGCGAACTGTATACGTGCTAACTCTAATGCAGTTAAACCCAGAGTCATAAACTTCACCTATGTAGTGTTATTTGGCATATCTGCCCTTCAGTTATTAAGTGATGGATTTTTCTAGTGCTTAGGTAGCTTAGGCTGAATCATTCTTAAAAGTATGTAGTCTTTTGTTGATTGTTTTTTAATCAGGTTAAAGACTTGTAATAACTTAGTCAAAAAGACGTTAACCATGCAAAAATTTTCAAAATTTCCCTCTTGTCTAATTGAATAAAGAGGCGTAAATTAGGCACAATTTAGTTAGCTAGGTTAACTATATGTTTCAACCCTCTTCCAGATTTCGTTCACTGTTGCTGCGTTGCGCACGACTCATGAGTGATGAAATCAATACTATTTTGTTATCCTCCCAACTTAATTATTCCTTATGGCAAGTGCTCTATACCATTCAATCCCAACAGCAATGCACGCTGGTTGATATTTCAAGCTATTTAAATGTTTCAAAACCAAGCATAACCAAACGTATCCAGCATTTAAGTGAACTCGACTTAATCTGCCAGATCGAAACCGAAGATAAACGTCAAAAAGTATTTAAACTCAGCGAGCAAGGGGTTAAAACCTTTAACCTGTGTTCTAAACAGATTGATGCTTTTGAAGATCAGTTACTGCAACAGATTGACGCAGATGATCTGCAAAGCAGTAAAAATACTTTGGTTCAGCTGATTCAGCAATTACACCCTTCATCTCAGGAAACACCACAATGAGCCAAGATCAAGCCCGCTTATGGACCCCTAATTTCGTCCTGGTCAGTCTGGTTAATTTCCAGCTTGTTCTGGTGTTTTACCTGCTGGTGATCGTGATTGTCGGTTTCTCGGTCGCTGAACTGGGAGCATCGACTGCACAAGCCGGTCTGGTATCCGGTCTGTTTATTGTCGGAACGCTAATTGGACGCTTATTTATTGGGAAGTTGCTGAATCGTCTAGGGCTGAAAAATACTCTAGTGATTGGCCTGACTGGCTTTTTACTATTTTCCGGACTTTATATGATTCCGGCCAAACTAGAAGTGTTATTGGGTATTCGTCTGATCCACGGCTTTATGATGGGTATGGCCTCTACCGTACTCGGCACAGTAATTGCGCAAACCATTCCGGCAACACGACGTGGTGAAGGTATCGGTTATTTCAGTATGAGCAGTACGCTTGGTACAGCGATTGGTCCTTTTGTCGGGATCTGGCTGATGACGAATTTTAATTATCAGGTGATTTTTATCTTCACCACTATCGTTGCGCTCAGCTGCCTGATCTGCGGTCTGTTTATCCAGCCGCCGCGCCTTAAAGCGAGTGGTACATCAACTTCCTCTGTTCCACAATCTGCCAGTAAACTCGCTCAATATGTAGAGCCCAATGCCTTGCCGATTGCAGTGATTGTCCTGCTGGTGGCTACCTGTTATTCAGGCGTACTATCCTTTATTCACTTCTATGCCAAGGACATCAATCTGGTCGAAGCAGCCTCTTTCTTCTTCCTGATGTATGCCTTTGCTATTCTGCTGTCGCGTCCTTTTACTGGCCCATTAATGGACCGTAAAGGTGAAAACATCATTATCTACCCTGCAATCGTGATTATGGCAGTAGGTATTCTGATGCTGAGTCAAACACAAAACTCTGTGATGTTACTGGCGAGTGCCGCGTTATTAGGTTTTGGTTTCGGGAATATCCAGTCCGTGTGTCAAACCATTGCTGTGAAAAGTACCACCTTGCAACGGATGGGCCTCGCCACCTCAACCTTCTTTATTGCACTGGATGCAGGTCTTGGTTTCGGCCCTTATTTCCTCGGCATGCTGCTGGATCAGGTGGGTTATCGTCAGCTTTATCTGTTCTCTGCATTGCTTACCTTTAGCTGTCTGATCTGGTATTACCTGCTGCATGGCCGCAAGGTTAAATCGACCTCAGTCAAAGCTTAAACGAGTTGATTCAATACTTTTTAAACGGGCATCAAGCCCGTTTTTTATATCTCGACCTTTTTAAATGACGCTTATTTTCATCATTATGAAATATATAATTTACACAATGTTAAATATATATTACATTTTGAATGATGTTGGAGTAAAGACATGTTAAAGAATGACATCATCGTGTTCCGTGCTAAAAAACGTTGGACACAACAACAGCTTGCTGATGCAGTGGCAGTCAGCCGCCAAACGATTACTGCATTAGAAAAAGAGAAGTACAACCCTTCCTTGATACTGGCATTCAAGTTAGCAAATGTGCTTGAAACCACGATTGAGGAACTGTTTAGTTATGCTGAGGAAGAAACATGACACTATATTGGTTATTGATGGCTAGTATTTTAAGTATTGTGGTTGCTGTGATTTGCTGTGAAATATATAAAATACGCTTTGAGTGCTCACAGGAAGCCAAAGACGAAAGAGGAACCATGATTTTATTAAAGCAGAAGTCATTATCCTATAACATTTTATTTTTGGGGATTAGTTCAGCCTTTTTGATCATCATCGGATTTGAAGGCTTCGGACTAAAATGGTTAGAACGTGAAGTTTTCATTTACTGGATCATGTTCACTGGCTTCCTGCAAAGCATCGCCTCAACTATTTATACGCATTATTTACGTAAAGACATCTTTAGCTAATAAGTATGTTAAGAGAGATTTTCGAATCTCTCTGTTTATCAAAATCTAGAAACGTCGGCTAAAACGACGGCGATATTCTAAGGGTGTTAACCCTGTTTTTTTATAAAATAAACGCCGAAATGAGCTTGGATCCTGATAGCCGACATTTTGCATAATCAGATCTATTGCCTGATCGGTTTCCTCAAGACGCTTACGTGCCGCTTCAATACGAATGGCTTGCAGATACTGGTTCGGTGCAATATTTAGCGCCTGCTTAAAATGCCGGATTAAAGTACGAGTGGTGACATTAAAACGTTCTGCCAGTGCATTCAAAGTGAATTCTTCATGAAAATGCTGCTCTAACCAGTCCTGAATCTTTTGCACCAGTTCATCATGATGAGGTTGACCAATCTTCATTAATGAATAAGACAATTGACTATCACGTCGATAATCAATCACAAAGGATTTGGCAGATTGCATGGCAACTTCAAAACCATAGAAACGTTCAATCAGATGCAAGCCTAAGTCAAACCAGGCCAAGCCTCCACCTGCACAGTAAATATTCTGATCCCGGCTAATCATCAGATCGGCATTGAGTTTGACCTGAGGATAACGGGCACGAAACATGTCCTGAAATCCCCAATGCGTTGTCGCCACACGTCCATCTAAAATGCCGGCTTCTGCCAGAAAGAAATTTCCGGTGCAGTTTCCAGCGATTAAGGTGGATTGTGCATGAGCGGAAGTTAAAAACTGAATCAGGCCTGGATTTTCATCCAGTACCTCTTGAATAGGTGCGGCAATGGTCGGCACTACCAGAATATCTGCTGTTTGAATCTCTTTATACGCACAATGAGCTTGCAATTCCAGACCATTAATACAACGAATTGGCTGTCCATCTGGACTGGCGATCCTGACTTTAAACAGGCGTTGTACATCCTGCTGCTGAATCCGGTTCCAGCTCACGCCAGCCATAGCAAATAAATCGACGACACCTGTAATTGCTGAAGCCAAAGCACCATCAAAGCCTAAAATCACTACCTGTTGCATATTTTTCTATTTGTCTTTTTTCACCCTATTCATGTCATTATTGACAATCCTCCTTGATAAATGCAACTGCTAGTCTTGATGCTATCTCAAGGATTACACATTCAGGATCGTACTGTGACTCAGCTGATTAATGATAAAGACCTCAATTTTCTGCTTTATGATGTTTTCAAACTCGAAGCCTTAACTGACCTGGAACGTTATCAGGATCATGACAAAAATACCTTTGATAGCATTCTGGAAACGGCAAAAGGCATCGCGACCGATTATTTTGCGCCGCATAATGCCAAGGCTGATCATCACGAACCGAGTTTTGATGGCAAACAGGTGAAGACCATTGATGAAGTGAAAATAGCATGGCAACAATTTGCTGATGCTGGCCTACTCTGCGTCCAGCATGATTACGCAGACGGCGGCATGCAATTGCCGACTTTGGTGAATATGGCCTGCAATGCCTATTTCATGTCGGCGAATCCTTCGACTGTTGCCTACTCTTTTCTGACAGCCGCTGCAGCAAATCTGATTCAGGCCTTTGCTTCTTCAGAACAAAAACAAATGTTCTTGCCGCATATGCTCAGTGGCCGCTTTGCCGGGACTATGGCGATGACCGAGCCGAATGTAGGTTCCTCTTTGGGAGATCTGACCACTAAAGCGATTTCTCAGGCAGATGGAAGCTATAAAATTAAAGGCCAGAAAATGTTTATTTCTGGTGGTGATCAGGACATTACTGAAAATATTGTGCATCTGGTTCTGGCTCGTATCCAAGATGCACCACAAGGCGTAAAAGGTATTTCCCTATTCATTGTGCCGAAACTCAAAACCAATACAGATGGCACTTTAGGTGAATCCAATGATGTCCAGCTGGCTGGCCTGCTACACAAAATGGGCTATCGCGGCACTACTTCAACAGTTCTAAGCTTTGGGGAAAATGACAATTGCTTAGGCTATTTAATTGGTGAAGCGGGGCATGGCTTAAAATACATGTTCAAGATGATGAATGAAGCACGTGTCGGTGTTGGTCTCGGTGCAGCCATGATTGGTTATCGTGGTTATCTGGAATCTCTGGACTATGCCAAAAACCGTCCTCAAGGCCGGCTGGTTCATGAAAAAACACCTGGTGCCAAGCCCGTGAATATCATTGAGCATACTGATGTCAAACGCATGTTATTAGCACAAAAGTCTTATGTTGAAGGTGCTTTGGCGCTGTGCTTATTTGCAGCCCGCTTAATTGATGAACATCAGGCTGCACAAGATGAAGATAGTGCCATTTTGCTGGATCTCATTACACCCGTGGTCAAGTCCTTCCCTTCTGCCTATGGTCCTAAAGCCAATGATCTGGCGATTCAGGTCTTGGGTGGTGCAGGCTATACGCGTGAATATCCGGTTGAGCAATGCTATCGGGATAACCGTCTTAATCCGATTCATGAAGGCACTTATGGGATTCAGTCTCTGGATCTATTAGGCCGTAAACTCTGGCAGCACAATGGCAAAGGCCTGACTCTGCTCATGCAACGCATCCAGAAAACCTTATTTGAGATTCAGGATAGCAAGTTAACAGAACTGGCAGATGTCTATAAACAGCATCTTGCCACTGTGCAAAAGACCACTCAGGTTTTAGGTCAGGCTCTGCATCAAGGCAAAGTTAGTGAAGCTTTGGCCAATTCTGGGCTATATCTGGATATGATGGGCAAAACTATTATCGCGTGGTTGTGGATGGAAATGGCCAATCAGGCTCAACTTAAATTTGGCACATCTTCTCAACAGGAAGATCAAGCCTTTCTGACGGGTAAAATTCAGGCAGCTCAATATTTTATTCATTGGGAACTGCCTGAAATTGAACATCAGGCTAAATTACTGATGAACTTCGATGACACCTGTCTAAATATGCAAAGTGACTGGTTCTAGGGCGTGTCCTCATTTGGCTTTACACCAAATAAACATGCAAACAATGTAAATCATAGACTGGTAATTTCGTGCAAGCTTATCAAATCGGGTTGCAATCGCTCGGAAATGCTTCAATCTCGCAAAAGCATTTTCAACTAAATGTCTTAATTTATATAGATATTTATCAAATTCCTTATTCGATTTCTTACTGTTTGATCTCAATGGAATAATGGGAATCATATCCTTGTTCTGGGCATATATTCTAATGTGCTCAGCATCATACCCCTTATCAGCAATGAGATAAGTTGCCTCGCCTACAGTATCAATCAGTTGTTTTGCAACTTGACTGTCGTGGACGCCACCCCCAGTGATTTTAAAATCAATCGGTAATCCATTCGCGTCGGTTGCAAGATGTATTTTTGTTGTTCGTCCACCACGTGATTGTCCAATTGCTCTTTCGAAACCATTCCGAGCTCCACTTGCATGTTGATGCACGCGTATGTAGCTTCCGTCAATGAATACCCATTCTTGATCCAAGACGCCTCGTAATCTAAAAAAAAATTTATTCCATAATCCCTTGCTTGCCCAACGATTAAAACGATTATAAGCAGTTTGCCAAGGACAAAATTCTTGAGGAATATCACGCCATGTGGCGCCTGTACGCAGTTTCCATAAGATCGCTTCCATGATATTTCTACTATTCTTTGAACGGTAGCAACCATGTAATCGCATAGTATCTTGAATTTGCTGCCAGATATCATCGGTAAGAAGAGTACGTGCCATTGAAAATATAGAAATAAAAATAACTTAAAGGAGGATTTTAAGTATTTAAAACCAATTCTTCAAATGAGGACACGCCCTAATTAAAAATCAATAAAAATGCGCCTCGAATGGCGCATTTTTATTTGTTTACATCATCAAGCCGCAGCGTCTTTTAGACCAAATTTCTTAAGTAGCTTGGCACGCTTCGAAGGCAGAATATTCGCTTTAGTCAGATCGCCTTGATAATGCTGATACACACGTTGATCCATCATCTTGTACCACAATGGTGGAATCAGTGCTGGAATCAGCATGGTAGCATAACCACTTGGTAATTCTGGCGCTTCATCAAAATGTCGCAATGCCTGAAATGGCCGGCTTGGATAGGCATGATGATCCGAATGGCGTTGTAACTGGTACAGGAACAGATTAGTCACGATGTTGTTATTGTTCCAGCTATGCTCGGGCAAGGTTCGCTCATAGGTACCATCCGCTTTTTGCCCGCGTTTCAACCCATAATGCTCGATATAATTCACGATCTCAAACAGGCTGATGCCATAGAAGGCTTGGGTCAGCGTATAAGGAATAATTTTCTTGCCATACGTTTTCAACATCAAGGCATGATAGCCTGCACTCATGGCCCAGCCATGAAACAGTTCATTCTCCTGACTAAAGAATTTTAAGCCTTTACGTTCCAAACGTCTTTTTTCTATCTGAATTGCTGATTTCAAGCCACCCAATACGGTACGTGGCCAGAAACGGTAGAAAGATTCACCCATTTTCGAAGATGCCGGGTCTTCTGACGTCGCCACCCGTTTATGATGTCCATAAGGATGCTCAATCCGGAAATGGTTATAGGCCAGTGGCATCAGGCTGGCATGCGACCAGTAATGGTCTTTTTTCTGAGAACGATGGCTCAGCTCGTGCGCAGTATTCACGCCGATTCCATTGATCGCCCCCATAGATACGCCAAGTAGAACCTGATCGACCAGAGAAACATTTGGGCGGGATACTACATAGCCTGCAAAAGCATTGGCAGCCATTTGCAAAGGAATAAACATCTTCACGATCCGGTCATAATAAGGATCTCTGACCAATGCCTGAATCTGCTCATCATTTGGATTATTGGCATCATCACCAATTAAAGCATCCAGAGTCGGGATAATCACATGCAATAATAAAGGTCCACCCATCGCAAAGACTTTTTTAGTGGCTTTGGGACCAAAATGATAGCCAGCCAGAATTCCCATACCGATCACAGGCAAACTGGGACTGAGCAGCCAGCCAAAACGTTTTTTATCCAGTTGTAAACCTTTCAGCACTGACGCATCCTGCGTGAACAGAGCTTTGCTAATTTGTGCAGGGGCGTTCATTGCGACCCTCCTTTTTTATGTTACTCTGCACATATAGTTGAATATTTCAGCATTAGCGAACAGTATTGAACGTCCAGAAAAACTATGTCAGCGTCTTTGGCGCAATAGGCTAAATCTTGGCCTTAAATCACAATTCTGGACTATTTAAATTTAATTAAATTAATTAAAACAAAAGAATAGAGTCAGGCATGGATGCTTTAAGTAAAATTTTTGATGATATTCATCTGGAAAAATCAGAATATCTCTACCTCAATGTGTTCCATCCAGGCGGGTTTGATTATGAATATGAACCTTCCATGCTGGCTTATGTGTTATTGCAAGGTCAAGCGCAATTAATATTTAAAGATGGTGATTTGCTTGAGCTGCAACAAGGCGATCTGGTGTTATTGCCTGCAGGTTCTGCCCATCGGATTTCTAGTCCCGGTAATGCAGATTTTTCTGAACATCATTCGATCAACTCTTATTTTCAGACTCATGCACAGCAATGTGTGGATCTCAATATCACCCATTCAGCAGAACGCAGTTTTATTCTGGCGATTCGTTCCAATCTGGATATCCAGATGGCGAAACCGCTATTGAGTGCTTTACCTAAATATCTGCACATCCAGCATATTCTGGGAGATACAGCACCAGAATGGTTACAAGTTGGTTTGCAATTTCTGGCGCTAGAAACCCAACAACTTCGTCCTGGACGGGACAAGATTCTGGATCATCTGGTCAGTATTTTACTGATTGAATGCGTACGAGATTATATTTTAAATCTGGAAAATGCCTCAAGCTGGCTAAATGCCCTTTCGCATCCTGAACTATCCAATGCCTTGGCAGCGATTCATGGCAAACCAGAACAGCCTTGGACTGTAGAAAGTTTGGCTGAACAATGCCATATGTCGCGTTCCAAATTTGCCCAGCTGTTTACCCAGATTGTTCGTGAGCCGCCATTAGCTTATCTGCAACAGCATCGACTTCGACTGGCAGCACAATATCTCAGAAATAGCGGATCTTGCATTCAGCAGATCGCCTATCTGGTGGGCTATTCTTCGGAAACGGCGTTTAGTCAAAGCTTTAAAAAACAGTTTGAACTAACCCCGACCCAATATCGTATTGCCTGTCAGAAAAACAAGACGCCTTTATTGGACTAAGTCTAGTACCGATTTGACAGGATCTTCACTATTGCCGGAAAGCAGCTGCTTATGCATGGTGAGATGCTGCATCACTTGAATTTGAGCTGCTTCAATATCCATCAGCTTTTCAATTTCAGCAGCCAGATTTTCAGGCGTTGCTTCAGACTGAATTAATTCCTGAATGACTTTTTTGCCCGCAATAATATTTGGCAACGAGAAATAAGGAATTTTGACCAGCAATTTGGCAATCTGGTAAGTCAGCCAGTGCAATTTATAAAAGGTCACCATCGGACGATGCAATAACATGGCTTCCAGTGTCGCAGTACCTGAAGCTAAGGCAATAATATTGGAAGCATTCATGACTTGGCGGCCAATTTTTGACTCGCTACTGGTATTTTCCATCAGGCGGATATGCGCTTTTAAACTGTCCGGATATTGTGCCAGCAAGTTTTCAATCTGCTGTTTGCGCATCTCATTAATGGCTGGAATCAGAAAAATATAATCTGGATATTTCTGATGCAGAATTTTGGCTGCATCCAGTACCAATGGTCCTAAACGTTCAATTTCACCACGGCGGCTCCCCGGCAGCAGTGCAATATACTTTTGCGTAGAATCGAGACCCAGTTCTGCCTGCGCTTCAGCCAGATCATTGTTGAGGGGTAACTGGCTTGCCAATGGATGACCGACAAAGGCAGCCGGAACATCCCATTTCTTGAAAAATGCTTTTTCAAATGGAAATAGGCACAGCACCAGATCAATACAGGCCTTGATACCATGTATCCGGCCCTGACGCCATGCCCAGACTGAAGGACTGACATATTGCACGGTCTTAATCGGTACCTGTTTTTGTTTCAGGGCCTTGGAAAGTCGCAAATTAAAATCAGGCGCATCAATACCGATAAACACATCGACTGGATCTTTCGTCCAGGTCTCGACCAGACCATCACGAACTGCAAACAGTTTTTTAATATCTTTCAGGACTTCAACAATGCCCATGACCGAGAGAATATCCATTGGATAGTAGCTCTTGAAGCCTTCCGCCAGCATTTGTGGACCGCCGATCCCTTCAAACTCTGCATCAATACCCTGCTCTCGAAAACTACGGATGAGCTTCGCACCAAGCGTATCTCCAGATACTTCTCCCACCACGATTCCGATTTTAAGTTTCCGATTTTGCAAGTGTATTCCCTCGAATGAGACAAATTAATTCCGTTCAGATTCTATCATAAAGCGTGATTTGAGCATGCCTAAGTGTTGAACTCACAAATCGTGGCTATCCCAAATAATAAAACTCTGGAAGCTGTACAACGCTCGCGCCTTAGCCCAGCTTAAAAATTAAAATAAATTTAAAGCGGCTGATCTTTAAACAAATAAATCAAAAGGCATTTTGCAGAATCTTTATCAATTTTCAGGCTTAGCAATAGAAAGGTGTGCTAGATGATTCAAATTAAAATATAAATTAGGATGAATTACTTTAAATTTTACAGTCTTTATCTCTTTTTAGAATAAGCAAATCAATAATCAAGACAACGACTTATATTTAAAAGTCATAAGATATGCTCGTTTTTTGATTTTGGCATATATGCATGTTTGGTCCGATTGAATTTATTTTAGCAGGTGTATTGGTAGGTTTCTGTGTCGGGATTACCGGTGTCGGTGGCGGTTCATTGATGACCCCAATCCTGATTACACTGCTTCGGGTTGAACCGCATATCGCGATTGGTACAGACCTTCTTTATGCCGCAATTTCTAAATTCTGTGGTTCATTGGTTCATGCCAAGAAAATGAATATTGTCTGGCCCATTGTAATCTGGCTGGCGATCGGTAGTATCCCTGCCTCATTTGTGACCCACTGGGTACTTGAGAATTACCTTAGTCAATCGACACATTATAAAGCAACACTGACTATGGTATTGGGCTTTATGCTGACCCTTACCGGGGCATCTATTATATTCCGCAATTCTATTGAAAAGTTTTTTAATAAATACCGCAAACAAGAACTGCCTGACATGACTCAGGATCTGGACAAAGTTGACTTTAAATCTGGTAATAAACGTGTCTTGATCGTGATCATGGGGATTGTACTGGGCGTGTTTGTGACCCTGTCATCTGTCGGTGCCGGTGCTTTCGGTATTATGGCCCTGATCCTCATGTTTCCGAATTTACCCATGATCCGCATTATCGGTTCGGATGTAGTACATGCAGTACTTCTAACTTTAGTCGCAGGTCTGGGCCATATGAGTGCTGGTAATGTAGACTTTACTTTATTAGGCTGGTTACTTTGCGGTTCTATTCCAGCAATTGTGATTGGTACACTGATCAGTTCACGTATGCCAGAGAAAATTATCCGTAAAATTCTTGGGATTACCCTGTTCTGTCTTGGCGTGAATTTCATTGTGAATCCAGTCAAGTCAAAACCGGCACAACCCGCCCAACCTGAATTGGTAACAGCAGTAGAAAAAACAGCTGCTGTTTAAACTAAATCATGGATTCATCACTTTTTTTTCAAAGAAGTATTCATCTTTTTTATAACAAAGTGACGCATCATTCATGTTATATTCAGGCTATTAAACAACCTTTTGTATGATCAAACCAGTGACGGCAATGAATACACTACAGTCAAAACCTATTTCAGCATCAGATATTGATGACGTGAATATCCAAAGCATGATTCCTTTGGTAACACCTGCTCAGTTGAAAGCAGAGTTACCTTTGACTGAAACTGCTTATCAAACCGTACTGCATGGTCGTGAAACGATTCGTAATATCCTGGATGGCAAGGATAAGCGTATTTTTGTAGTGATTGGTCCATGTTCAATTCATGATCCAGCGGCTGCGCATGAATATGCTGAACGTTTAAAAGCTTTAAGCGAAAAAGTAAAAGATAGCCTGTATATCGTAATGCGTGTTTATTTTGAAAAACCGCGTACAACTGTAGGCTGGAAAGGTCTGATCAATGACCCTGATATGAATGACTCTTTCAATATTGAGAAAGGTCTGCGTATCGGTCGTAAACTGTTACTGGAGCTGAATGAACTTGGCCTGCCATGTGCGACAGAAGCACTGGATCCAAACTCTCCACAGTACTATCAAGATCTAATTTCATGGTCAGCGATCGGTGCACGTACTACTGAGAGCCAAACTCACCGTGAAATGTCTTCTGGCCTGTCTTCACCAGTCGGCTTCAAAAATGGTACAGACGGCGGCTTAACTGTTGCGACCAATGCAATGCAATCTGTTAAACATGGTCACAGCTTCTTGGGCCTTAACGATCAAGGTCAGGTTGCGGTGATTCGTACTTCAGGTAACCCATATGCACACGTGGTTCTACGTGGCGGTAATGGCAAACCTAACTACGATGCAGGTTCAGTTGCAGATGCTGAGGCAGCTCTTGCGAAAGCAAAAGTCAGTGGCAAAATCATGATTGATGCCAGCCACGCAAACTCAAATAAAGACCCATACTTACAACCGCTTGTCTTAAAAAACATTACTGAACAAATTCTTGATGGAAACAAGTCAATTGTTGGTATTATGGTAGAAAGTCACCTGAAAGGTGGTCGTCAGGATATCCCTGCCAATCTTCGTGATCTGGAATATGGAAAATCAGTAACTGATGGCTGTATCGATTGGGAGACCACAGAAAAAGTGTTGCTTGACATGCATGAGGCATTGAAGGACGTTTTACCTAATCGTTAAACGAACTGACAAACGCCATCGACAAGATGGCGTTTTCATTTCTGAACAAGGAAAATTTTATCTGATGAATGAAATTGAAACTGCATTAAGTCAAATTGAAAATTTTCAGTTCATCCATGACCATCTGTTCAGCTCTGGTCAGCCGACAACTGAACAACTGAGGTTGATTAAAGAATACGGCGTCTCTACCGTAATCAATGTGGCATTAACAGATAGCGATCATCATCTGTTACATGAAGATAAAATTTGTCTTGATCTTGGCCTGAACTATATCCAGTTGCCGATTTCCTGGGAAACCCCTTCGGATAGTCAGTGCCTGCTGGTACTGGATCTGATTGATTATCTGGTCAAAGAACAAATGGTCTGGGTACATTGTACGCAGAATTATCATGTCAGCTGCCTGATATATCTATACCGTCAATACTATATGAATATGGATATGCCGACTGCGCAGGAATATCTGCATCAGCTCTGGGAACCGAATGAAACCTGGACCGGTTTAATTCATGCGGTTGCCCTACAGCTGCAAGGCCGTAAAGCAACACATGAACTGGAATTATCCCTGATTCATCCCAATAACTTCGGTTGATGTTATTTGTAGTGGATGATTAGAACAGTTGCCATAGACATAATACCTTCCTGACGGCCAGTAAATCCTAATTTTTCAGTGGTTGTGGCTTTAATACTGATTTGAGTCACATCCACATCCAGTACATCGGCAATGCTCTGACGCATTTCCAGATTATGTTTAGCCAGCTTTGGACGTTCACAGGCCACCGTAATATCGGCATTATTCAGGCGATAACCGCGATCCAGAATTAGCTGATAGACATGCTTTAACAAGACCTTACTGTCCGCACCCTTAAACTGCGGATCGGTATCTGGAAAATGCTGGCCAATATCGCCCAGTGCTAAGGCACCTAATAAAGCATCACAAAGTGCATGTAAAACTACATCACCATCAGAGTGTGCTTTCAAGCCATGCGTATGTGGAATCTGAATACCTGCCAGAGTGACAAAATCACCTTCTTCAAATGCATGTACATCCAGTCCCTGACCAATACGAATTTGTGCAATCACTTTTATATCCTTTAGAAATAACTGATTGAAATCTTGTACACGACGTTTCTATTTCGCTATAGTTAGACCTAGCGTAACACAGTGAAAGTATAAGCGATCATGCTACTGAAAACTGATATAAATATGATGAAAATAATGGGACTTTTACTCGGGACAGGCCTTTTTGCTAGCAGCATTCATGCTGAATCGCTGGACTGTAGCAGTCATCATAACAATAACGCAGCCATGAAAAAGATCTGCTCAGCCTCTCTAGATGAACCGCGTGAAAAACTGGCTGATCAATATTTTACCGCTTTTCTGATTACAGATGCACCTGTTCGCTTGTTGCAAGATACCCAGCAACTATGGAGCACACGCTTACAGCAATGTAAAACGCTGGACTGCTTTAAACAGCAATTTGACCAGCGTCTGGATGACCTCAATATTTATATTTCTTTGAATCAGAGCCTGACTCAGCACTATCTGAAGTTTGAACAGGGCCAAATGGCCAAACAGCCGATTCATCTCAAGATTCATCAGCTGACGAAAGACCGCATCAAGATTGAAGGGATCGCCTACCGCAATCCGAATAATCGTGCAGAAACCCAGACCATTCCTTTTCTGGCTTATACCACGACGGAAACTAAAAGCCAGATTACGGATAATGAGCATGACTGCAAATATACCTTTAACTATAGCAAAGCAATCTTGACGGTCAGTACTGAACAAAAAGGCTGCGAGCGCTTTAGTGGTATTTATCGTTTATATGATTAAACAGTCGATTTTTATTTTTATCTATCAATGTCCTAAATATATATTTAAAAATCTAAACTAGAAATTCCCTCTCCTTATTGGAGAAGTTTTTATAAAGATTCCCTTCACCCCAACCTTCTTCCCCAAGTAGAAGAAGCTTAATCGATAAACAATTATTTTTTGATCTTTTAAAATAGCCCGCAAGCGGGCTATCTACTTATGCCGGGTAATGCTGAGCTATTTCTTGGCTAATCATGGCTGCGGTTGCCGCTGATAATGTCCAGCCCAAGTGTCCATGACCGGTGTTATAAAAGACACGTTCCTGTCTACCACGGCGCACTACAGGCATCATATTCGGCATCATGGGACGCAGACCTGCCCACGGAATCACATGTTCAGTACACAGATCGAAATTGTGTTGTGTCCAGTCAATTAAAGGCTGAATCCGGTCTACGCGAATATCCCGATTATAGCCATTAAATTCCGCGGTTCCTGCAACACGTAAGCGGTCTTTACCTAAGCGTGACAAGACTATCTTGGCACTCTCATCGAGGAGACTGACCCAAGGAGCATTTTGCTGGCTTTGCTCTTCATTGAGCTGTACCGTAATTGAATAGCCTTTCACCGGGTAGACATTCACTCGCTCACCCAACAGATCTGCCAACTGATAACTGCTGACACCAGCACATACTACAATGGCATCTGCCTGAATCTCGAGCACATCTTCAGCATCGGCACGCACATTTTCAGGGCTGGGCCTGCATTTAACTGTAATCTGCTGTGCCTGGTGATCGACTGCAAATACATCCTGACCAAATTCGAATTTCATCCCTTTTTTCATACAGGCATTTGCCAGTCCGTTACTGAATTTATGAATATCTCCAGTCGCATCACTTTGGCAATAAAACCCGGCGTAGTAATCTCCAGTTAATGCAGGTTCAATCTGCTTGATTTCTTCATTTGTAATTGCATTACGTTCTAGACCACCACTACATAGGAGATCATTGACCTTAATTGCGACATCATAATCAGCTTTATTATGGTAGAAATGTAGAATTCCGCGCTTTTCCAGATCAAAATCAATCTGCTCAATTTCGGCAATTTCAAACAGGCGTTTTCTGGCCAGTAGCGCGAGTCTTACCGTTTCCCGTGTATTGGTTTCATAGTTTTTAATATGACCTAGAAATTCCATCAGCCAGCTATATTTATGCAGACTAAAAGAAGGATTAAGCAATAGCGGGGCGGTTTTTTGTGACATCCATTTGATGCCTTTTAACACAGTGGCTTTTTGATTCCAGACTTCTGCATTACAGGCAGAAAGTTGCCCGCCATTGGCAAAGGATGTTTCCATCGCGGGATAAAGATGACGGTCAATCACCGTAACCTGATAACCGAGTAAAGCGAGCTCATAAGCTGTTGTTACACCGGTAATGCCTGCCCCCATCACAATAACATGACGCATAGACACCTCTCCTCAATATGTGATGTCTTTCCCATCTGTCATGTGTACCTGAGAGCTTCGGTGACTGCATCATAACTGTATGCAGCAACCTTCCCCCTTCGGTGAGTGATTCAACACTTCTCTCCAGAGTTTAATATATTATTGCAGTCCTTTTGCCTGAGAGTTTCCTGGGACCTTGCTCCTTCGGCGAATGCAGTAGCATTTCTCTCCTGCAATAATATTTTTATTATCCTGAGCAATTTATATACCATCTTATCGGGGACTACAGTTTTTTATTTATGTTAATTCACGTGATTTAAGTGGTAACGATACTTTCAATAAATTTAGAAGAAATAACACTATCTATTTCAAATGAATTTTAAGATTTTAATTTGGTTTTTTGCCTCATTTTCCTACGTCATGCTCCAATGTAAGGCATTTAAGAAAAGCAATAAAGTTAATATTTTCTTAGGCTATTTACGAGATTGGTTTACGAGAAAACTCTCAATATATGACTGGCTTTCAGAGCCTAAAATTAAATTAACCAGGAAAGAATTAACATGAGAGATCCTGCCGCGACTACCGTTTGCATACTGATAATACTAGCCATGAACTGGCTATCTCCTCCATAGACACGCGTCAGCACATAAGAAGCTGAAGCGGTAGGTAAAGCAAAAAACAACACCAGTACCTGTGTGGTTAAAGGATCAATATCAAATAATTGGCAGACAAAGAACGCAGCGAGCGGCATTCCCAATAAACGTCCGAAAGTCGTCAGGCCCAATGGGAAGATATCCCGCTGGAAGCCTTGGAATTGTAAGGCAGCCCCCACACACATCAAGCCAAGCGGCAAACTGCATAAGGCAATCTGTTTTAGGAATAACTCAAACCCAGCCCAGAGTGATAAGCCTGAAAGATTAAATAGGCCTCCAACAAGAGAACCTAGAATTAAAGGATTCTTTAACAGATCAACCAGAATTTTGAAGATCTGCATATCTGAACTACGAGTAAATGCAAGTACAGATAAAATATTGACCAGTGGAATACACAACACCATCACTACGGCGAAAATGGTCATGCCCTGCTGATGAAATAAGGCATTCACTGCTGCAAGCCCGATATAGGTGTTAAAGCGCAGAAGTGCCTGCACATAGACCCCAAAACGTGCATAGCCAATCTGATAAATCTTGCGCAGTACATATAGCGCAATACTGACCACCGCCATAAGGCTAAAGACCACCAGAATCACATCTTTAATGACTGCCATTTCAATCTTGGCTACGGCCAGATTTAAAAACAGCATAACTGGAAACAGGACAAAATAATTGAGTTTTTCTGCCCCACGCCAGAAACTATCTTCCAGCCATTTCCTTTGTTTTAATACATAGCCCAAAGTAATCAGGCCAATAAGCGGAAACAGTACAGTGAAGATAGTCTGAAACATTGAACAAATCATGATATGGGTTTTGCGGCAATCGCATCCAATTCAATTGCCTGTCAATGAGCAAGAATACAACAAGCGGCTCGTTTCAGGATAAAAATAGTGGAAAATTCAATGGATAATAAATAAAAAACACTCTGGCTGGCTTTAATTAAAATACGCTTTAAATCCAACTTTCATCTTTTGCAACATTTAGTGCATCATTTTTTAGTCTTTCAAGCTCCTCATAAACCTTTGCATCAAGCTTCGGACGGGCTTTTTCAAACTTAACTTTTAACAAATCTAGGCTTCTTAAGAGCATCCTAAAAATGAGTCTCTCACGGCCTAAATCATCTGTTGCCTTAAAATTTGTTGGATCAATCCTTAAAACGGAAATCCATATTTCTACGCTTAAATGAATAAAAAATACGTTCATCAAAACTATCATTTCCCATCATAATTTCAATGCACTTCCATTTATCTATCGGAATATCATACGACTTATTTTGTAGTTGAGCATTTAAGGCATTTTCTACTGTGTTACGTGCTTTATTTTCGAGATCAAGATGATCTTCTGTTAACACTTCCCTACTTAATTCAGCACTTAACCATACTTCCATTCATACATCCTGTCATTATTTTTATTAAATACACTTAGAATCAAAAATAGATTCAAATAACTTCATAAGTCTTTTCGAGACTCTTTTCTAAAATCACCAGATTTAAATCTACTAAAGGCTGTCCAACATCTGCATCCAGTGGATAACTCTCTGTTTTGCCGGTTTGGTGATAACTACAACGCTCATAATACGCGATTAATTCAATGCGAACATTAAGAACAGACATTCTAAGTTTTTTGAAAGGTATTTTTTCTCTAGAGTATTGCTCAGCGAAATCTAACAATATTCGACCATAACCTGAATTTTGCCGGACTGGGTAAATAGCAAAACTGCCGATTTCAAAACAATCTGGCAAGTGTGTCACACCAATGCAACCCACCAGTTGGTCATCATTTTCCAAAACATAAAGTTCAAAATCAGATCGTGTTAAAAGCTCACTTAACTGAGCCTCATTAATTCGATCACCTGAAACAATGCCATGTTCATGCGTCCAGCCCAAATTAGATCGATAAGCTGTATTAATCAACTTAACAATGCCTTGAATGTCCGTAGGTTGGGGTAAACAAATATTGTAGGACTTACGCACTATTATTTATAGATTCTCTGTGGTAGCAGATGATTTTTATCGAGAATAAAGTCATCAATGAAGTTTTTGATAATTGGTCTAAATAATTTCTTCTGCCAACGATATACATTTTCAAAGATCCGCTCAAACTGGTTCTTTTGTATCTCAACGTAGGCCATCAAGGCTGAAAAAATATGATTCAAAATCAGTTTAGATCGTCTTACTTGAAACTTTTCAATATGACAAACCTGTTTAATCACCCGGTGATATTGCTCTATTTTCCAATGACTTGAATGTAATTCATGAAAACCCTCAAAGGACAATAAATCATCTTCATCTTGATGCACAATATAAAACCTCTGCTGTTCTTTTAACTGAGTCTTAAATAATTGTACAAAGCCAAAATCTTTGAGCCAGACCACTTGACCCTGATGGAAATCTGGCAATAAACGCAGTTGAAACCATTGTCCTTTTTCTGGGGAAACCTTACGGTTACAGTCGATACCAAACATAAATCGAATACCATATTTTCTTATGGTTTTTAGATTTCCAGTCGATGAATACCAACTATCACCTGTAATAAATTGAATCTTTGCACCCCAACTGAGTACTTCACTTAACATATCCATAAAGTAATCATTCTTGGTTTTACTTTCAGATTTGTCATAAATTCGGAAATTAATTGGAATATTTTGACCATTTTGATCTGTCGCATACAAGGTAATGAGATTAATACCCTTGACGGATCGGTGGTGTTTGCCTGACCAAAAATAGCTAACCAAGTCCATATGTTGACTATATGGTTTATCTAAAACAGTATCATCAATACTGACTATAAGTTTATTATTATCAATATGTTGAATTGATTCTTGATATAGGTCGTGAGGTGTGTAGTCTTCACGCTCTAGAAAGCGATTTACACTATCATGCGAGATATTATAAGTCTCGGCAAGTTGTGTGCAGCTAATAGAGTTCGGTTCTGTCATGAGAAAGCCCATATAAATGGGTAATGTACAAGTTGCTGTAGAAGCATGTTTAATTCGTCTAATCACAGATACTTTATAAAGTATTTTAATACTTTTTTGAATCCGTCAATGCGTAAGTCCTATATTGTTATTTTTCATTTTATAAATATGAAAAAGTCAGACCGAAGTCTGACTTTAATTTCATTTAATTCTATAAAGCAAATTATTTAGGTTCAATTGGCTCAAGCGGCGCAACGACATCGGCATTTTGTGCACGATGACGCATGAAATGATCCATCAAAACAATTGCTAGCATCGCTTCAGCAATTGGGGTTGCACGTACACCCACGCAAGGATCATGACGGCCTTTGGTCAGCACATCCGTATCTTCACGATTAATGGTAATGGTTTTACCCGGAGTTGTGATGGAAGCCGTTGGTTTCAACGCAATCGAAACACGAATATCCTGACCGCTAGAAATACCACCCAAGATACCGCCAGCATGGTTCGCCAGGAAGCCATCTGTTGTGAGTTCATCACGGGTTTCATGACCGAACTGCTCAGCGACACTAAACCCATCACCAATTTCCACGCCTTTCACGGCATTGATTGACATCATGGCATGGGCAATATCAGCATCTAAACGATCAAATACTGGTTCACCCCAACCCACTGGCACTTTAGAAGCAATGATCTCAAGGCGTGCGCCACAGCTTGTGCCTTGCTCACGTAATGAAGTCACGAGTGCTTCAAAGCGCGGCACCGCATCAACATCACCACAGAAGAACGGGTTATTTAGCACTTCATTCCAGTCTAGTTTTTCTGCTTTTTCAGTACCGATTTGGGTCACATGACCACGGATTTCAATACCAAATTTCTCAAACAGGAATTTCTTGGCAATCGCACCTGCTGCTACACGCATCGCAGTTTCACGCGCACTCGAACGGCCACCACCGCGATAGTCACGAAAACCATACTTCTGGGTATAGGTATAGTCTGCATGACCCGGGCGGAAAGTTTGCGCGATATTGCCATAATCTTTCGATTTCTGGTCCGTATTGCGGATTAAAAGACCAATTGAAGTACCGGTAGTTTTACCCTCAAACACACCGGAAATAATTTCAACTTCATCTGGCTCTTTACGCTGTGTTGCAAATTTTGAAGTACCCGGCTTACGACGGTCCAGATCCTTTTGCAAATCCGCTTCAGACAGTTCAATCCCTGGTGGAACCCCATCAATAATGGCCATTAAGCCAACACCATGAGATTCACCACAAGTCGTTACACGGAAGAGTTGCCCTATACTATTACCTGCCATGTCAACGACTCCTTATGAATTAACAGATTGAATGAATAAATCACGATATTGACGGCATTGGGCTGCAGTCAGTGCAAAGATACCTGAACCACCACGTTGGAACTGCAACCAGTGGAAATCAACGGTATTGAAGTTTTGCTTCATCGCCCATTCAGAATTACCCACTTCAATCACGATCAAACCATCTTCAGTCAGATAATCAGCTGCTTGAGCCAGCATCTTGCGAACTAGATCCAGACCGTCTTGACCAGCAGCCAATGCCAGCTCTGGCTCATGATGGAATTCATCAGGAAGATCAGCCATATCCTCTGCATCGACATATGGAGGATTAGATACGATTAGATCATATTGGTTTTCAGCTGGAATTTTAGCGAACAGATCAGATTCAAGTAACGCTACTTGGTACTGCTTACTGTGATGTTCACAGTTAATCTGCGCCACTTCCAAAGCTTCTTTAGAAATATCAGTTGCATCCACTTCTGAATCCGGGAAAGCATAGGCCAATGCAATCGCGATACAGCCAGAACCGGTACACATATCCAGAATACGTTGTGGAGTTTTTGGATTCGGATTTTCTGGCAGGTTATTTACTGCTGCACCCATTTCACCATTTTCAGTCAGGCAATAAGGAGCAAAGCGGTTTTCAATCAGCTCAACGATTGGCGAACGTGGAATCAGAACACGCTCATCCACATAGAATGGCTTGCCGAAGAAATAGGCTAGATTCAATAAATAAGAGGTTGGAACACGTTCATTAATGCGGCGTTCTAGCAAGCTCAAGAACTCAGCCACTTCGCTTGGCAATAATTTAGAGTCCAGAATTTCAGGATCTGCATTCCAGTCCAGTGACAAGGTTTGTAGAACCAGCGCTGAACTTTCAGCAAAATAATCTTCTGTACCTTGACCTAAGTGCGCATCGTATTGACGTAATGCTGTAACCCCAAAACGAATAAAATCACGAATGGTAGTTAAATTTTCAGCGGCTTCCTGCAAATGTTCAGGGCTAATAGTCGGTCGATCCACTTAAGGCGTCTCCAAGGTCATTTTTTAGAACGCCTTATGATACCTTGTTTTGAGGTCTTTTATAATGCCAAAACCATGAAAAACCCGAATTCTCCATGGTTTATCAATGACAGATCTTCTGGATTTCAGGCAGATTAGAATCTCGCTTTTTGAGATTTATCGCTATTTCCAGAAGGATTTATTAACTTAAAATCAGTTTAAGCACCGGCACGATAAGAACGCGATTGATACAAATTCGCCTGATCTTTTACCATCTCCAGCGCACATTGACCCTGTTTAATCTGGGCATATTGAGTATTCATGGTCAGCTTGCATTGTTGAGTAAGCTTACTTTGCCACACTGTATGCTGATCACGAATATTATTACGATAACCCGCATTCAATTCCAGATAAGTCTTATAGTTTTTCTTCAGACGTTTATTCTGTGCTTTTAATTCTTTTTTCACACATTTTTGCAGTTTAGCTGTATTGCCATAACTAAAGTTCATGCACTGGATATATTCCTGAGAATAACCTGTAGCCGCCTGAACCTGTAATGCCACCGTCCCCAAACAACCTGCCATTAATAAACATGCAAAACGCATAATATCCCCTTCACCAAAACTGGCTTGTTTCCAATCAATATTGAATAATGAATCTTGTTTAAATTATTGCCTGATACTAACTTAGTCCCCGATAAAATCCTATATTTTTCTCACTTAAAAAGATGTCACAGTTCTTTGGTTGAAACTTGATTTTATGGCCGCATATAATTCGGCAATGATGTCCAAACGAGCCCAGATCTTATGAGCTATAAGCACAACAATCTTATGGCCATGCGCCAGAACTACTGGAATGACCAGTTATCCAGTCAGGTGCAGCAGGAAAAGGTATTTTTACAAACCACATTAATGCAGCAAGGCGTATTTAGTAGCGCGACTTTGGAAGATGCCAAATACCTGTTTTTCAGCCTGCCAAGCATCATTATTGTGAAGGGTTATGCGCTGGGTTTTATGCATGAAACAGTCCAGAACCTAATTCATCAACATATTCAAACAAATAAACAACAGTTACAACAACGATCTGAATTAAAAATTCAATTTCAAATGTCATAATATTCACCCTACACTGGTCAAAACGGCAAGCGATATGCTCTTGCCGAGATTTTCACCGTGAATTCAGCGGCTTAAACTTTTTTAATACGTGCAGACACGGTAATATCCACTACAATGATTTATTCCGCTTTATGCTGATAAAAGGATTGAGTTTACATGTCAGATCAGAACGATAAGCTTAAACAATTGAAAACTTCCTCAATGGATCGACGCTTATCGATCGCAAAGGCATCTTTGCTGGCAGGTACGCGCTGGGCAGCATCCAGTGCGGGTTCTATGTTCTCGAGTGAAGAAGAAAAAGAAAGAAGACGCAAAAAAGCCATGAAAGAACAGGCCGATTATCTGGTTGCAGAAATTGGCAAGCTTAAAGGTTCAATTGTCAAAATTGGCCAGATGATGGCCCTGTATGGCGAACATTTTCTGCCAGAAGAGGTCACTCAAGCCTTAAATACGTTAAATAATAAAACAGTTGCTTTGGCGTGGCCGGCGATCAAAGCTCAATTACAACAGCAATTAGGTTCCAAGCTAGATGATCTGACGGTTGATCATGAGCCCCTAGGTACCGCCTCTTTGGCTCAGGTTCACCGTGCTGTACGCAAGTCAGATGGCATGGAACTGGTGCTTAAAATCCAGTACCCGGGTGTAGCTGAGGCTATTGATTCTGATATGAGCCTGTTTAAGAACATGCTCAAATTGACCCGTATGGTGCCGCAAACCCGTGAATTTGATCAATGGTTCGATGAAGTTCGTGAGATGATGCATCGTGAGGTCAATTATAAAATTGAGGCGGATACGACCCGTCGTTTCTGTAAACGTCTGCAAAATGATCCACGATATATCGTACCGACCATCATCGATAACTATTGTACTGACCGTGTCCTGTGTATGACCTTTGAACGTGGTGTACCGATCAATAGTCCAGTGATGCTGTCTCTACCACAGGAACGTCGTAATAAACTGGGGGAAGCTTCCCTTGAAATCGCAGTACGTGAGATTTTTGAATGGGGCGAGATGCAGACTGACCCGAATTTCGGCAATTACCTGGTACGTCTAGGGGATGGTGAAAATATCCAGGACAAGATTGTGCTTCTCGACTTCGGTGCAATCCGTCAGTTTGACCAGCATCTACTCAATGTAGCACGTAACCTGATCCAGGCCGGTTATCATCATGATTCAGACATGATGGTGAAAGCCATGACCGGTTATGAATTCTTTGATTCTATTCCGCCTAGCATCAAACCGGATATGGCAAAAGTCTTTCTGTTAGCCACAGAAGCCTTCAGCTCGCCAATGAACAATAAAGACTTGCCTCCAGGTGTGATGGATGAACATGACCGCTATAACTGGAAAAAAAGCCAGCTTCATAGCCGTGTGATGCAGCAGGCTTCTAAATCCATGGCTTCACGTTATTTCAGTGTACCGCCTAAAGAATTTATGTTTATTAGCCGTAAGTTTATTGGTGCTTATACCTTCATGACGGTGATTGATGCGAAAACTAATGTACGCGCAATGATTAAACGTCATCTCTAATAGACTAAGTTATTATTAGCCTTATATAAGACCCGGATGATTTTGTCATTCGGGTCAATTTTTGATAAAAACCAAATTTTTCTTATTTTATTTTTCTATTTATTTTCAATATCTTAAATATTTAAATCCTCTCTTTATTTTAATGATAGATTGACAATGATTCATGTCATTGATGACATGGTTTTTTCTAGAACTGCATGTCAACATCAGGCAAATAAGATAACACCCCGTAGGATAATTAGAATGAACAATATGGTGAACAAAGCACAAGGATTTGGCTTGTCCATCCTGACCAAAGTGGCTGGAAGTGATTTACTCGACCAATTAAAGCTGCGTAAATTTTTAGAAAAATCTCTTTATCAAAGTTCCAAAGCAGGTTTTAAAACACTCAGCCAAACTCAGAAAATCCTAAAATCTGGTCAGAAAATTCAAAGACAACGTTTACCACATCAGTCCAAATCCCTGTTTGATCTGAATCTGACTGAAGAACAGCAAATGACCTGCGAGGCGATGCAACAGTTTGCCAGCGAAGTCCTTTATCCCTTGGCACATGATGCAGATCATCATGAAATCTTCCTAGAGGAACTCTGGCAATATTCAACTGATCTGGGTCTTAATTTTTATGCGCTGCCTGAAGCTTTAGGTGGTGTAGCTGCAGAACAGAATATCGTCAGCAATGTCCTGATGGCTCAACAGTTGGCTCAAGGTGATTTCAGTCTGACCGCTGGACTGCTTTCTACCTTTAGTGTGATTAATGCGATTACCCATTGGGGTTCAGAACAGGTTCAGGCTGAGTATTTGACTGCATTCGCTGATGATCCTCATCTTAAAGCTACCTTCGCAGTACAGGAAGCAACAGCCGCCTTTAATCCTTATCAGTTAAAAACTCGGTGGTGTTTCAAAAAGTATGCTGACATTAAATGAAGCCATTATTGATGTAAAAAAAGGTTAAGTCGAAAGCTTTAAAATGGTTTTCAATCTTTTTTGAAAAATTACAACTCCTTCTAAAACCGCGCCTAATTCGATGCCTTATTTTGCAATTATTACCTTCAATACCTACAGTAAAAAATTTACCAATACTTTGCTTGCAGTTTTTAAAAGCAGTGATGAAACTGTCCCAATGATCACTTGCAATTCGGGTGTAGTGAATACCTAATTGTTTAAGCTTTGTCTTCAATCGTTGAACTGTAGCTAAGTCTCTTTTACCCCAAACATAAGCAACAATCTCACCTGTTTCTCGATGGTAGGCGTAAATAAGCCATTGTTTATTATTTTTATTTCCCACGAAAGTCCAAAACTCATCAACTTCAAGAGACTCATAATGACTTTGTTTAGGCTGAATTTGGTAGGTCGATTCGGTTAAAGTACGTAAAACTTTACCGATACTGATTCGCTCAACTTCAGCGATATCTCGTATACCACTACCTCTGACCATCAACTGTAATATTTTTCGAGTAATGCCTGAATTACATCCTAGATAGCTCAGAGCATGGTCACCAATAAACTGACGTTTACAGTCTTTGCACTGATAGTTTTGTTTCCCATCTACTTTGATGCCATTTTTCTTTATACTGTCACTGAGGCAGGTTGGACATTTGATTTCTAGAGTTATTCGCATTTCTCTATTTTATCAAAATTCAACCTGCTTTGTTTCAGCATACTTTTTGAAACACCACCAAAAACTCAAGCAACGTCGAATGGAGATCACTATTTAATTAATGGTGAAAAAACCTTGGTGATGCTCGGAGAAACTGCTGATATCTATCTGGTCAGTGCAGATCTGAATGGCAAAACCGAAGTATTTATTATGCAACGCAATAATACTATTACTGCACAAAAATCTTCGGCTATGGGCCTGAAAGCCACTCAAACCATGAATCTCAAATTTAATAACACACCGGCACAACGCCTGGGAGATGACGATTTTGATTACACCGCTTTTATTGATCTGGGTAACTTGATGTGGTGTGCCATGGCGGTCGGTACCTGTGAAGCGGTTAAAAAATACTGTGTGCAATATGCCAATGAACGCACAGCCTTTGGTGAACCAATTTCCCATCGGCAAAGTGTAGCTTTTATGATTGCAGATATGGCGATTGAAATTGATGCTATGCAAATGCTGATCCTGAATGCCGCCAGTCTGGCAGAATCCGGACAGGATTTTCATCGTGAAGCTTATCTGGCCCGTCTGCTCTGTGCAGAAAAATCCATGAAAATTGGCACAGATGGCGTGCAGATTCTCGGCGGACATGGCTTCACCAAGGAACATCCGGTAGAACGCTGGTATCGGGACTTAAGAGCAACAGCAATCGTACATTCTGGCCTTCATGCCTGAGCAAAGAATAAGGAAAAAAATAGATGAACTTGCAAAATCCTAAAAAATTCAAATTGCTGATTGATCAGGCACATGAAGTTGCTCTAAATGTACTCCGCCCTATTTCACGCAAATATGACAAAGCTGAACATGCTTATCCGAAAGAGTTGGATATGCTTGCCTCTGTCGTCGATGGTATGAACCAAGGCAGCGAAGGCATGAATGCAGGAGCTGCGGTCAATAAACGCGGTGATAGCGATGAAAGCAATAAAAATGGCGTCAATATGTCGACAGCACTTAGTACTGTCGAAATGTGTTATGGCGATACCGGATTACTTTTATCCATGCCGCGTCAAGGTTTAGGAAATTCAGCCATTGCTGCCGTTGCTAATGACGAACAGTTACAACGCTTTCACGGTATCTGGGCAGCGATGGCGATTACTGAACCAGGCTGTGGTTCGGATTCAGCTGCCATTCGTACCACTGCCATTAAAGATGGTGATGACTATATCCTCAATGGTGAAAAAATCTTTGTCACCTCTGGCGAACGTGCAGATGCGGTTGTCGTCTGGGCGACTTTAGATAAAAAACTTGGCCGTGCTGCAATTAAATCCTTTGTCGTACCCAAAGGCACACCCGGCATGAAAATCGAGCGTCTGGAACATAAGCTAGGCATTAAAGCCTCGGATACGGCTGCAATTAGTTTTATTGATTGTCGTATACCTGCTGCTAATTTGCTTGGACATGCTGAAATTGATGTGGCCAAGGGTTTTGCTGGGGTCATGGAAACTTTTGATAATACCCGCCCACTCGTTGCAGCGATGGCAATTGGTTGCTCTAAAGCTTCTTTAGAGAGAACCAAGGAAATTTTTAAGGATCAGCTAGATTCTGAGTACCATACACCTTACTTACAAACATCGAATATTGCAGCGCAGATTTATCGTATGGAAGCCGAATGGGAATCTGCCCGTTTATTAATGTTAAAAGCTGCGTGGATGGCGGATAATCGTAAGCCTAATTCCCGTGAAGCTTCTATTGCTAAAGCCAAGGCGGGTCGTATCGCGAATGAAATCACTTTGAAATGTGTCGAATTAGCAGCATCTATAGGCTATAACGAGGCAGAACTTTTAGAAAAATGGGCACGTGACTCCAAGATTCTGGATATTTTCGAAGGAACTCAACAGATCCAGCAACTGATTATTGCTCGACGTGAACTAGGTAAATCTTCAAGTGAATTAAAATAATAAAAAACTGAAAATACCGCTTCATTAAAGAATGAATCAACAAAAAGGATGGATTTTTTATGGTTTTCGGACTATAAAATTTCCATCCTTTTTTATGTCATAACCTATGTATTCTATTCGTCCTATACAACCTCAAGATAATGCTCAAATTGCCAAGATTATTCGTGAAGTTTCCGTAGAATTCGGACTTGCAGCAGAATCCGGTTTTGCTGTCGGTGATTCAATCCTGGATAACCTGTATGAAGTATATCAGCAGCCAAATGCAGCTTATTGGGTCATTATCGATGAGCAGGATCAAGTCTTTGGTGGCGGAGGTATTGCGCCATTAGAGGGTGATCAGAGTATTCTAGAAATACAGAAAATGTATTTCTTACCCATTATTCGTCGTTATGGATTTGCAAAAAAGATTTTAAATCTGACCTTTGACTTTGCTCATGAGCAGAACTTTAAACGAATCTATCTTGAGACTACTGCAAGTCTTTGGCAGGCAGTGAAGCTTTACGAAAAATTAGGTTTTGAACATCTCGATCATCCCGAAGGCAATACAGGTCATAGTGCAGCTTGTGAAATCTGGATGCTAAAAACTTTAGACTAAGCTTTCTTTTGCATCTAAACACATACACTTTAAAGAAAAGCCAGAGATACAAATTCGGCTACTAACTGGCTTTTCTTTAAACAATTCTTCATAAAAAATTCATTATTCAACAAAATCTAATTTGTCTTTGTAAACAAATCATCTAATTTCTTGACGATTTTAATACATCTTCCTAAGATCAATCTAATTTTAAAAATACAGGGAAGCTGAAAGTTGTTGGGCAAATTTTCTGGCAAAAACTATTCGTTATTAAAGGTCTTAAATCCTACTACTTTAAAAATTGGGATGCTTGGCTTTAGTACAATATTAATAAGTGCTTGCTCTTCACTAGGAGGTAACTCCTTAGAAAAACGCTCTGCTAAACTGTCTCAAGGAATTCAGACTGCATATGCTGTGCCTGCGACAACTGCTACTCGCGTTTCACCTTTAATTATTCAGAATGCAGAAAGACATAGTATAGATCCCTTGCTAGTAGCAGCCGTGATTCGACAGGAATCTACCTATCGCAGTCAGGTCGCTTCACCTGCAGGTGCAGTGGGTCTTATGCAAATTGTTCCGCGTTATTGGCAATCTACCTGTGGACCTGATTTATTTAATGAAGCAGTCAATATTGGATGTGGGAGTTATATTCTGTCACGTTATCAGGAATCTAGCGGTAGCCTAGAAAAAGCACTGGGCTATTATAATGTAGGCCCTACTGCCTATGAGAAAGATCGGAAAATGCGTAAACAAGGCAAAAAATATGCAAAAGAGGTTTTAACGCACCAGAAGCAACTTAAAAAATCAATGTAATTAGAATGTACTAATAATTAAGTAAATGCATTCCAGAAATATTAATACATAAATAAAACGGCTTAAATTAAATTTAAGCCATTTTTATCTTGTCTTATTAAACCCCACGCATAAAAAAAGCCCCCTGCGTGAGCAGAGGGCTTTTTAGGAATAATGAGCTGGCGATGACTTACTCTCACATGGGAGACCCCACACTACCATCAGCGCTAAGAGGTTTCACTTCTGAGTTCAGGAAGGGATCAGGTGGTTCACTCTTGCTATGGTCGCCAGCACAACTGGTATGCTTACTCGCTATGGTCTTATCTACGTTGCTTGCGCTTCGTTTGCCTAGCTTTCTTCAAATAGAGTTCATTAACAGATGTATCTGAGTCGCATTAGTTTGTTCGATTAGCTTAACTAAATCAAGGCTTCGTCTGATCGTTAGATCAATATGAAATCAATTGATGCTTTATATACAACTGCTTGGGTGTTGTATAGTCAAGCCTCACGAGCAATTAGTATTGGTCAGCTTCACATATCGCTATGCTTCCACATCCAACCTATCAACGTCGTAGTCTTCAACGGCTCTTTAGGAGACATAAAGTCTCGGGGAAATCTTATCTTGAGGTAGGCTTCCCGCTTAGATGCTTTCAGCGGTTATCCCTTCCGAACATAGCTACCCGGCGATGCGACTGGCGTCACAACCGGTACACCAGAGGTTCGTCCACTCTGGTCCTCTCGTACTAGGAGCAGATCCTCTCAAATTTCCAGCGCCCACGGTAGATAGGGACCGAACTGTCTCACGACGTTCTAAACCCAGCTCGCGTACCTCTTTAAATGGCGAACAGCCATACCCTTGGGACCTGCTTCAGCCCCAGGATGAGATGAGCCGACATCGAGGTGCCAAACACCGCCGTCGATATGAACTCTTGGGCGGTATCAGCCTGTTATCCCCAGAGTACCTTTTATCCGTTGAGCGATGGCCCTTCCATACAGAACCACCGGATCACTAAGACCTACTTTCGTACCTGCTCGACTTGTGGGTCTCGCAGTTAAGCGCGCTTTTGCCTTTATACTCTACGCGTGATTTCCGACCACGCTGAGCGCACCTTCGTACTCCTCCGTTACTCTTTAGGAGGAGACCGCCCCAGTCAAACTACCCACCAGACATGGTCCTCGCTCCCGATCAGGGAGCAGAGTTAGAACCTCAATATTACCAGGGTGGTATTTCAAGGACGGCTCCATGGCAACTAGCGTCACCACTTCAAAGCCTCCCACCTATCCTACACAAGTAAGATCAAAGTTCAATGTCAAGCTGCAGTAAAGGTTCACGGGGTCTTTCCGTCTAGCCGCGGGTACACCGCATCTTCACGGCGAATTCGATTTCACTGAGCCTCTGCTGGAGACAGCGCCGCCATCATTATGCCATTCGTGCAGGTCGGAACTTACCCGACAAGGAATTTCGCTACCTTAGGACCGTTATAGTTACGGCCGCCGTTTACTGGGGCTTCGATCAAGAGCTTCGCTTACGCTAACCCCATCAATTAACCTTCCAGCACCGGGCAGGCATCACACCCTATACGTCCACTTTCGTGTTTGCAGAGTGCTATGTTTTTAATAAACAGTTGCAGCGGCCTGGTTTCTGAGGCTGCCAACAGCTCAAGGAGCAAGTCCTATCACCGCCGGCAGCGTACCTTCTCCCGAAGTTACGGTACCATTTTGCCTAGTTCCTTCAGCAGAGTTCTCTCAAGCGCTTTGGTCTACTCGACCTGACCACCTGTGTCGGTTTCGGGTACGATTCCAGTGTAACTGAAGCTTAGAGACTTTTCCTGGAAGTATGGTATCAGCCACTTCACCAGTAAACTGGCTTGCTATCAACTCTCAGCATAGAGCACCCCGGATTTGCCTAAGATGCATGCCTACAGTCTTCCACCTGGACAACCAACGCCAGGCTGACTTAACCTTCTCCGTCCTCTCATCGCATTACACTGAAGTATTGGAATATTAACCAATTTCCCATCGACTACGCCTCTCGGCCTCGCCTTAGGGGTCGACTCACCCAGCCCCGATTAACGTTGGACTGGAACCCTTGGTCTTTCAGCGAACGGGTTTTTCACCCGTTTTGTCGTTACTCACGTCAGCATTCGCACTTCTGATACCTCCAGCAGACTTCTCAATCCACCTTCATCGGCTTACAGAACGCTCCCCTACCACTTGCAATAAATTGCAAATCCGCAGCTTCGGTACATAGTTTTAGCCCCGTTACATCTTCCGCGCAGGCCGACTCGACTAGTGAGCTATTACGCTTTCTTTAAAGGGTGGCTGCTTCTAAGCCAACCTCCTAGCTGTCTATGCCTTCCCACATCGTTTCCCACTTAACTATGATTTAGGGACCTTAGCTGGCGGTCTGGATTGTTTTCCTCTTGACTACGGACGTTAGCACCCGCAGTCTGTCTCCCGGATAGTACTCATTGGTATTCGGAGTTTGCATCGGTTTGGTAAGTCGGGATGACCCCCTAGCCGAAACAGTGCTCTACCCCCAATGGTATTCGTCCGAGGCGCTACCTAAATAGCTTTCGGGGAGAACCAGCTATCACCGAGTTTGATTAGCCTTTCACCCCTATCCACAAGTCATCCCCTGGCTTTTCAACGACAGTGGGTTCGGTCCTCCAGTTAGTGTTACCCAACCTTCAACCTGCTCATGGATAGATCACCCGGTTTCGGGTCTATACCCAGCAACTATACGCCCTATTAAGACTCGATTTCTCTACGGCTCCCCTATTCGGTTAACCTCGCTACTGAATATAAGTCGCTGACCCATTATACAAAAGGTACGCAGTCACCACACAAAGTGGCTCCCACTGCTTGTATGCATGCGGTTTCAGGATCTATTTCACTCCCCTCACAGGGGTTCTTTTCGCCTTTCCCTCACGGTACTGGTTCACTATCGGTCAGTCAGGAGTATTTAGCCTTAGAGGATGGTCCCCCTATATTCAGACAAGGTTTCACGTGCCTCGCCCTACTCGACATCATCATATCAGCCCTTTCGTGTACAGGACTATCACCCACTATGGTTGCACTTCCCAGAGCATTCCACTAAAACTGATATGACTTAATGGGCTGTTCCCCTTTCGCTCGCCGCTACTGAGGGAATCTCAATTGATTTCTTTTCCTACGGATACTGAGATGTTTCACTTCTCCGCGTTCGCCTCATAAACCTATGTATTCAGTTTATGATACCGACCTTATAGCCGGTGGGTTTCCCCATTCAGACATCTCCGGATCACAGGATATTTGCCGCCTCCCCGGAGCTTTTCGCAGGCTATCACGTCTTTCTTCGCCTCTGACTGCCAAGGCATCCACCACATGCACTTAATTACTTGACTATACAACCCCAAACAGTCGTTACACCTACAAGTCAGTGTAGCAACGTAGTTGTTTGCGATCTTGTGAACTTAATCACTGTACAGCTTCAATTAGATTCATATACCAAAACGCTTGATTCAGTTAATTTCGCTAGTTCTCATTCAATCACTTCAACAATCAATCTTGCGATCTCCTGTTTCCGCTCTTGTATGAGTATGAACAAATTATTTCAACTCAAATATATTCTGTTAATGATTTAATGCATCCTCGTCGGACTGCATTACTGTGATAAATCACAGAGATTAATAACAATGCCGCGCATTATACGCCGCTTTCTTACTAAGCTCTATAAGCTATCAAACCGTTTGCTTAATGTTTAACTCATTGCATCGCAATGAGTGGTGGAGACTAGGAGAGTCGAACTCCTGACCTCCTGCGTGCAAAGCAGGCGCTCTACCAACTAAGCTAAGTCCCCAGCTTATCAATAAGTCAATGTCTCTGATTTCTTCACTCTGCAATTGCTTGCTTGTCGTTAGTGGTGGGTCTGACAAGACTTGAACTTGTGACCCCACGCTTATCAAGCGTGTGCTCTAACCAACTGAGCTACAGACCCTCAGATACATCGTCATGAAGAACAACTTGTTGTGGATTCTTACCAATCGTCAATCTTTCGTTAAGGAGGTGATCCAGCCGCAGGTTCCCCTACGGCTACCTTGTTACGACTTCACCCCAGTCATCGGCCACACCGTGGTAAGCGTCCTCCCTAAGGTTAGACTACCTACTTCTGGTGCAACAAACTCCCATGGTGTGACGGGCGGTGTGTACAAGGCCCGGGAACGTATTCACCGCGGCATTCTGATCCGCGATTACTAGCGATTCCGACTTCACGCAGTCGAGTTGCAGACTGCGATCCGGACTACGATCGGCTTTTTGAGATTAGCATCTGCTCGCGCAGTAGCAACCCTTTGTACCGACCATTGTAGCACGTGTGTAGCCCTGGCCGTAAGGGCCATGATGACTTGACGTCGTCCCCGCCTTCCTCCAGTTTGTCACTGGCAGTATCCTTAAAGTTCCCACCCGAAGTGCTGGCAAATAAGGAAAAGGGTTGCGCTCGTTGCGGGACTTAACCCAACACCTCACGACACGAGCTGACGACAGCCATGCAGCACCTGTATCAGAGTTCCCGAAGGCACCAATCCATCTCTGGAAAGTTCTCTGTATGTCAAGGCCAGGTAAGGTTCTTCGCGTTGCATCGAATTAAACCACATGCTCCACCGCTTGTGCGGGCCCCCGTCAATTCATTTGAGTTTTAGTCTTGCGACCGTACTCCCCAGGCGGTCTACTTATCGCGTTAGCTGCGCCACTAAAGCCTCAAGGGCCCCAACGGCTAGTAGACATCGTTTACGGCATGGACTACCAGGGTATCTAATCCTGTTTGCTCCCCATGCTTTCGCACCTCAGTGTCAGTATTAGGCCAGATGGCTGCCTTCGCCATCGGTATTCCTCCAGATCTCTACGCATTTCACCGCTACACCTGGAATTCTACCATCCTCTCCCATACTCTAGCTAACCAGTATCGAATGCAATTCCCAAGTTAAGCTCGGGGATTTCACATTTGACTTAATTAGCCACCTACGCGCGCTTTACGCCCAGTAAATCCGATTAACGCTTGCACCCTCTGTATTACCGCGGCTGCTGGCACAGAGTTAGCCGGTGCTTATTCTGCGAGTAACGTCCACTTATCCCAGGTATTAACCAGGTAAGCCTCCTCCTCGCTTAAAGTGCTTTACAACCAAAAGGCCTTCTTCACACACGCGGCATGGCTGGATCAGGGTTCCCCCCATTGTCCAATATTCCCCACTGCTGCCTCCCGTAGGAGTCTGGGCCGTGTCTCAGTCCCAGTGTGGCGGATCATCCTCTCAGACCCGCTACAGATCGTCGCCTTGGTAGGCCTTTACCCCACCAACTAGCTAATCCGACTTAGGCTCATCTATTAGCGCAAGGTCCGAAGATCCCCTGCTTTCTCCCGTAGGACGTATGCGGTATTAGCGCCCCTTTCGGAACGTTGTCCCCCACTAATAGGCAGATTCCTAAGCATTACTCACCCGTCCGCCGCTAGGAATCAGGTGCAAGCACCCTATCCCCGCTCGACTTGCATGTGTTAAGCCTGCCGCCAGCGTTCAATCTGAGCCATGATCAAACTCTTCAGTTAAAATCATTTCGAGTTTTATAAGTAAAACTCTTAAACTTGGCTCATCAATTTCCTGACTTAAATTTCGCTCAAATAAACTTCGAGTAATTCAAACCAATCAATCAATGAAAATAATTTCGATCAATCAACCAGTAAAAATCCACACAAGTTGTTCTTCATAATCTCTTAATGATCTTACTTAAAACCTCGTCAGTTTTAAGCTCCAACCCAACCACTTAACGTTTTGTTTCATGCATTGCATTGGTGTGCTGCGTATTCTATACAGTTTCAGAACCAGTGCAAGAGCTTTTCTTAAAAATATTCAAAAAAGCATATCGTACGTTTATTTTTTAATCTGAATTGCTATTTTTAGCAGTTTTAATGCTTTTTTCCAGTCATTTTTGGCCTAAAAGTTTAAGCAAATGTGAATTTCTACTGGTTTAGTTTTTATTAAAAGGGATCGTATGAGTACGATCCCTTTTAATATTGAACAATAAATTTTAATTTGCCTGCTCGCCAAGCCAATTCATAAATTTTTGTCGTTCAGCTTTAGATGCCTGTTTCCACAACTGAATTAATTGCTGATCAACCTGACCAACTGATGCATTTTCCCGAACGTTTGCAGTAGCCACATTCGGTGTGCTTGCAGTTTGAGTGTAGACCGCTGCCGGCTGATTTGTTGGAGTTACAACTTTATTCGTTGTCAAATCCACAGATTTTCCTAAAATACTTTGCCCTAGTAATGGTTTCGCTGCATCTTTTGCTCCTGCCTGCTGAACCAGAAGCTGATTTTTTGCATCATATAAACCAATAATTGGCTGATCTTTATATTTTTTCGCTTCATCAAAATTTTTAGGCGCGTTAATTAAACCCAATTTATAAGTTTCACCATCTTTAAGTTCTGGAGTTTTTACAGTTACTACGCCAGATTTTAAAATGTCATGAGAATTATCATTGTGCTGGAAAAATTCATTATAACGAACACTAATCGCATTCGTACCCGCATCCAGTTTATAAGTTTGATCTGAGCGTAATAGACCTGAACGTACTTCCTGATCATTCACTGCAATCATCTTGATTTCTTCAGGTACGGTTAATGTCACGGCTGAAAAAGCTGATGTGCTGCCCAATAATGCAACTACAGCTGCTGTAATACGTAAATCCATGTCACTCACTCATTCTGGTTAATATATAAAATTTTCATTGCACTATGCCGTGTACAAATGACAATTCTATGACAAATGCTTTGCCTCTACAGCACTTTACTCAGCATTTATCAGACTATCTATCTTCTGATTTCTGCTATATCACACATAAAAAAGAAGTACTTAACAGTACTTCTTTCTCATCTCTAAATCGATTATGCAAAGGTCTTAAATCGTTCTGCATCATCCATAAAGATTTTTTCACCTGGAGGGGCTTCGATTGAACCAAATACCAATTGAGCACGAAGCTTCCAGTTCGATGGAATACTGAAAGTTTGCGCCACTTCTTCATCAATGATCGGATTGTAGTGCTGTAGTGATGCACCAATATTATGTTCAGCCAAAGCTGTCCAGGTTGCAAACTGAGCGATACCGCTGGCATGCTCTGACCAGATCGGGAAATTATCTGCATATAGCGCAAATTTTTCTTGCATTCCTTTAATGACATTCTGGTCTTCATAAAACAGTGCAGTTCCATAACCTGCCGCAAAACCATCTATTTTGCTATTGGTAGCCTCAAAAGCATCTGCCGACACCAAGTCGCGTAAAGTTTCACGCACAATATGCCAGAAAGTATCATGTGATTGACCAAACAAAATCACTACGCGTGAAGATTGCGAGTTAAAAGATGATGGACTATGTTTCACCGCCTCTTTAATGATGTACTCAATTTCTGCCTGATCCAGGCTGACATTTTTCCCAATGACATAAATACTACGGCGTTTTTTAATATGATCTAGAAATGCCATGATCTCACCTCGTTCTATTCTGATTATTAAAAACCGATAAGATCATCCTAAGCATTTTCACTGCCCAAAACAGTCTTATTTCGATAACAATGTGTTTTATTTATAGAACATTCTCAGAGATGTTAAGGTTGATCCTTTGTATCAATCACCTTAGCGCATGCTAATTTCAAAAATCGCCGGTCTTAGCTAAATACCAGGAAGCTGTCTGGATTTACAAACTCAATTTTATCTTCTATTGCTTCTTCAATTGAACCGAAACAGAGCTGAGCACGTAGCAACCAGTTTTCATCAATTTTAAAATGCTCAGCTACAGGGTGATTCATCTGTGCATTATAATGTTGCAAAGAAGCCCCCAGACCGGAATCAGCCAGCGCACACTTTGTGAATTATAGGTTGAAGGACAGCTATGCACTGCTTCCTGAATCAGCTCGGTCAGATAAGCCTGACTATAATGCACACGCTTACCTAGCTGATAAGGCCCACGGCACTTTTTTAATTTCTCAACAAAAGTGAATTCTAAATGTTCAACTGCTTTACTCTTTTTAGGAAATTTAAAATCCTTAGTAAGGTCATTTGTTAATACCTGCCCAATTTTATTGAGTAATGCTATTTTTTACCCTCTACATATAGCCTGAACTTCAATCACCAGGCAAATCCCATAAAATTATAATGGGTTTATTCAGGTAGGCAGGATTTGCTGTTTTTTTTCATGCTGCTTTTTAGAACATTTAAACCCTTTAAAACAACAAACTCCGCATTTAGCGGAGTTTATGTGGTGCAAATCGCATTAATTATTTTTCAGTTTCAAACAATGCCGCAACGAATGATTTTGCTGAGAATGGACGTAAGTCATCAATTTTCTCACCTACACCGATAAAGCGAATCGGTACATGCGTACGGCTGGCAATATTAAACAGCACGCCACCTTTGGCGGTACCATCCAGCTTGGTAATGGTTAAACCCGTTAAACCTACTGCTTCATCAAACATTTCAACTTGATTAATGGCATTCTGCCCTGTACCAGCATCCACCACCAGCATCACTTCATGTGGCGCAGTCGCATCAATCTTCTGCATGACACGTTTAACTTTGGTCAATTCCTGCATCAGGTGACCTTTGTTATGCAAACGGCCTGCAGTATCCGCAATTAAAACATCCACACCTTTGGCACGCGCACTTTCGAAAGCATCAAAAATGACTGAAGCAGAGTCAGCACCATGACCTTGGGCTACGACGGCAATATTGTTGCGTTCACCCCAGATCTGTAACTGCTCAGTTGCAGCAGCACGGAAAGTATCACCCGCAGCCAGCATGACTTTTTTACCTTCGCCTTGCAGACGTTTTGCCAGTTTACCAATGGTCGTGGTTTTACCTACACCATTTACACCCACCACCAGAATCACATACGGATTTTTGTTTGGATCGATATGCAGTGGTTTTACACGCGGAGCCAGCAGAGCCACCAGTTCTTCCTGAAGCGCTTTATACAGCGAGTGAGAATAAATCAGGTCACCACGTGCGGTACGTTCAGTCAAATTGGCAATAATCGTTTTAGTCGCATCAACACCGATGTCTGCAACCAAAAGCTGTTCTTCAACTTCTTCTAATAATTCATCGTCAATTTCTTTGCCACCAATCAGGATATTGACCATCCCATCGGCAAGATTTTTACGGGTTTTGGTTAAACCCTCTTTCATACGGCTAAAGAAACCGCCTTTTGTAGCAGGTTCTTCTTCCTGAGCTTCCGTCGCCACAGGTGCAGAAACTTCAGCAGTTGCGCTTGGTGTTTCTACAATCGGCACATTAACCGCAGGTAAACTCGGTAATGTGACATCATCATCTCCGATATCAGCATCAATCAAAAATTTGTTTTGCCCATTAGATTGCTGTTGCATGCCGAATCCTTGAAAAGCATTGCGTTAAAAAATTGAATTCTAGCATAACTTGCAGTGTTTTGAGCGGGAAATCCAATCCATGAATAAACAACCAAAAAATAACAGTGTTTGGTTGCTTTCAATACAAGATTTCTGAAAAATAATCCTAAATACAAATATCTATTCATTGGAAGACTTTGTGTCCATATCTTTTTTTGCTATCTCCTTCTTATCCAGAATCATCAAACAGCGGATTTCTCCAGTCGCAGTACTAATCCTGAGTTTTGGTTTTAGCCCCGTACATGCCGCAACCCAGAGTGAATTATCCCGCACCACCATCGAAACCTATTTAGGTAATGGCTTAAAAGTCATTATCCGAGAAGATCATCGCTCTCCGATGGTGATGACACAGATCTGGTATAAAGTCGGCAGTAGTGATGAGTCCGGCAATATTCTCGGTGTCTCTCATGCTTTGGAACATATGATGTTTAAAGGCACGAACAAAGTTCCCAATGATGAATTTACCCGCCTGAGCCGGATTTATGGCGGCAGTATTAATGCCGCAACCTTTACCAATTACACGAACTATTATCAGCTCTATCCTAAAGGCTATTTTCCGATGGCGCTTGAACTCGAATCTGACCGCATGAACAACCTCTTGTTACGCCAGCAAGATTTTGATCCGGAAATTAAAGTGGTAATGGAAGAACGGCGTCAGCGTACTGATGATAATCCGCGTGCCCAGGCATTTGAACGATTTAGATGGATCAGTTATCCCACCAGTCACTATCGTCAGCCCGTGATTGGTCACATGAAAACGCTCAATAATATTCAGCTCAGTGATGTTAAAAAATGGTATCGAGACTGGTATAGCCCGAATAATGCCATTCTGGTCATCGTCGGGGATGTTGACGTTCAAGAAGCTCTCGTTCAGGTACAGAAATATTTTGGCGATATTCCGGCACGTCCTACACCATCACGTAATGACGTACTCGAGTTTGAACGCTTAGGCTATCGTCATATGGAAGTTGAGAGTAATGTCCAGGTGCCTAATCTGTATATGACCTGGAATGTGAAATCTCTATCTACCGCCAAGAATCCTCAAGATGCCTACGCCCTAACCATTATCCGCAGCTTGCTGGATAGCGGAATTTCTTCTCGTTTGCAGGATCGTCTGGTTCGCGACCGCAAAGTGCTTACTTCTGTAAGTGTGTCTTATGATCCTTATAACCGTGGAGATAGCCTGTTTGGTATTTCCGCACTTCCGGCTCCAGGTGTAAATCTGACAGAAGCACAAACGGCCATCCAGAAAGAAATTAATTTACTAAAAACTGAAACTATTTCTGAGTATGAACTGGCAAGGATCAGCACACGCTTTATTTCAAATCTGATTTATAGTCAGGACAGTCTGAGCGGACAGGCCAAAATGATTGGAAACCTTGAAGTAAACGGATTGAGTTACCGCCTGATGGATGAACTGCCTCAGCATTATGACAGTGTCCGTGCAGAGGACATTCAGCGGGTTGCTAATGCCTATTTTGTCCGTGAAAATTTAAGTACGCTCTACCTTTTGCCTGAACAGAAAGATCAATAATGGTTATTACAATGTCTAAAGTTCGCTCTCTTATCCTTTTAACCAGCTTAAGCCTCAGTTCAAGCCTTTGGGCAGAAAATTATTTAGATACCCAACCTGATTTGAATGATAATCCCAGTCAGTTACAAGCGATCCCTCTCCTGCAAAGCTTAAAAAACATTAATCAAAAGCAGGCATTTCAGGCACCTTTTATCCATGACCTGAATAATCGTTACAAAGTTCGCACTCTATTTGTTGAAACCCGAGATCTGCCGATGGTCGATATTCAACTGACCTTTAATGCCGGATCAGCACGAGATCAGGAAATTGCTAAAGGTCTATTTGGTTTATCCAGCACAGCAGCCAAACTGATGCGCGAAGGAACAGATAAATATACGGCTGCACAGGTGGCTTCAGTCTTTGATGCGACAGGCGCACAATTTAGCGTGCAGGCTTATCGCGATATGTTTGTCGTTCGCCTTAGAACTTTATCAGATCCCAAAAAAATGGAACCTGCTTTGGCCATGATGATGGAAGTTCTCAAAAATGCCACATTCAAGCCTTCGAGTATACAGTTAGCACTCAGTAATACTCAAGTAGGACAAAAACAGCTTCAGGAAAATCCAAGTAAACTGATGGATATCCGGTTTTATCGGGCATTGTATGGCCAGCATCCTTATGCCGAACCCATTACCGGCACCATTGGCAGTACCAAAAAAATTACGGCTGATTTACTGAAAAAATTCCGCGACCAGTTTCTGGTAGCACAAAACATGAATATTGCCATTACCGGCAAACTCAGTTCTAAACAGGCACTGGAACTTTCTGAACGAATTGCAGGCAATTTGCCTCAAGGACAGAAAGCTGTTGCATTAGCTGAACCTGAAGAAAAATCGGGTTTTGATATCGTGCATTTGCCTTATAACTCATCCCAAGCGCATGTGACCTTCGGCCACTTAGGACCAAACCGTTTTACTGAAGATCGACTTGCTCTGGAAGTGGCCAATCGCATGTTTGGTGGTGGTGGGTTTAATGCAGTATTGATGCAGGAATTAAGGGTAAAACGCGGCTATACCTATGGTGCTTATAGTACATTTAGCTTTAGTCAGGCACCCGGCATATTTAGCTTCCGTTATTCGACTAGACAAGATCAGTTACTGGATAGCATTCAGATCGCACATCAGGCTTTTATCAACTTTGTAAATCAGCCGATTGATACTAAGCGCCTGGAAGAAACCAAGGCCGGGATGTTAAGAGCATTTCCAAATAATTACAGCAGCAATGCCACGATTAATGCCCAGTTAGGCACAATGGGCTTTTATGCAGAGCAAGCCGACTATCTTTCACGCTATCCAGAACGTTTAGCCAAAATTACCGCTGCAGATGTGCAAAATGCCGTGCGCAAACATCTGCATCCAGAACGTTTAACACTGGTCGTGGTGAGTCAAGAATTGGATAAAGAAGCATTAAAACTACGATTGAAACAGAACCTGTTAGATCCTTCTACACCACTACCTAATATGATTTCAATACCTAAGGCATATCCACAGAAACCGGCGGAAGCTGACGAGTCCGTAGAGATTCCTGCTGATACGCCTGCATCAATTTAATATATTGACCGCGATGGATGCGTTGCTGTTGCAGCAAAGTCTGAGCCATATCCTGGGTTTGAGGTAAGCTCTGCTGTTCTGCAAGTTCCTGAAGTAAATTAAATTGGGAAGTCGTCAGTGGACGATAAATGGCAAATGTAGCGAGACATAAAATTAATGCCACAATAAAAATAACAACCGCATTATAAATTTGTTCAAGCTTAATTTTATTCAGAAAATCGCTTAATTTTTTGCTATCTATAGCCATACACTACCTCAAGTTGAAGCTAGTGTATGGCTGGGTCCCATGAAGTTCAAGTCAAAGATTGAATGACCAGTATAAATATACATTTTGATATGACTATAAATCGGTTAGGATTTCAACAATTCGTACACACTCCAGGCAATGACCATTGCCACCAGACCTAAAACCAGCAAAATTGCAAACTTGCTTAAGCCGGCTTCGGCTTCAGGTGGATGCAGTCGATCCTCATCTGCAATTCGGACCAATTCATCATTATAGTGACTATAAAACTCTGCACGCTGGGTTTCGTCCAGAGCGCGGGTAAAATCATAAACTTCTTTACGTTGAGCCAGACTGTAATCACCTAGATGGGTATATTTGTCATAAATTGCCTCATCTAGTTTTTTACGGTGTACATGCGCCAATTCTGTAATCTGACTGGCTGTTGGGGGCATATCAAAACTGAGCCCTTCAAGAGTTCTTTGCATCATGTTGTTCTCCTTTTCTTTTGTTCTATTGTTAAAATCTATACCAACCAAACTTCCAATTGTGTATAGTTTGATCGTACAAACTATAAATTAAGTAAACAAGAAAGCTGATATAGTTGACTTTTCCATTATTTTGTAATATTAGTTTAATAATACTAAGTTATATTTGTATTTAGACTTAAAAGTCTATCCGAAATCATAATTAAAATTAAGGAGTTTTTATATTATGCAGAATATCTCTCAACATGATTTGGAACATCTGTATGCAGATGCAGTGAATACCATTCAATCGCAAATGAACTTTGTCGATGCAGTAAAACAATTAGAAGATGCAGCGCGCGCCGGTCACGGTAAAGCAGCACTCTTTTTAGCTGAACTGTATTATCAGGGTTTTCGTGTAGAACGAGATTCACTCAAAGCACAATACTGGCAGAACATGGCTACCATGCAAGCTTGAAGAAACGTCACCTCGGTGACGTTTTTTATGCCATTCTTTCGAAATACTGCAATTAAGACATAATTTATTACGATTGCTTGCAAAGCTGAAACAGTAATTTCACTGGAACTTTCTAGAATAGAGCTGAACTCTAATAGCACTTTATTTTAACGACAATGCGAAAAATTATTCAATACGACCCGATATGTAAAAACTTTCTTTTGAGGCTCACCATCCTCAAATCCATGATGTATTGTGGCGTTTTGTGGGGCGTCTATCATCAGGGTTGGGCGATGATGCGCGATCAGGAAGATTATATTTTTCCATTCTGGCTTAATTCTCTGGATGCCAAAAATTATGCCAAGGAACATTGGCCAGGTTATGTACCACGTAGAATCAACCCCGAAGATTTTGAAAACAACTTATTACCAACACTGTCCCGATTAGCCGTGACACCTACTTTATGTAGCGGTAATGGCACTAAACTAAAATTATCAATTCCACAGATGCGCCACCTGTTTTTCTCACAACAAAGACTGCACTTTGCCTAAAAACATGTTATTTATAAAGACATAAAATAGACACCTAGAGATGTTCAGTTGGATACATACTCTAGGACTAATAATAATTAGATAAAAAGGACTCAATAGAATGACCAACGTAGCACAAGTGCTCGGTGATAAAGTACATCAGGCAGTTTATACTATCCGTCCAAACTCTACAGTTTTAGAAGCAATTAGCCTGATGGCAGAAAAAGGAATTGGGGCGCTGGTCGTTACCCACGAAGACAGTGTGGTCGGCATTTTGTCAGAGCGTGATTACACCCGTAAAATCGCATTGATGCAAAGAACCTCTTTTGATACCACGGTCAATGAAATTATGACACCTAAAGTCATAACTGTGACTTCTGCAACTTCTGTTGAAGACTGCTTAGCATTAATGACTGACCGCCATTTACGTCACTTACCTGTAGTTGAAAATGGCAAACTGATTGGTCTGATTTCGATTGGTGACTTGGTCAAAGCTGCAATGGAAGATCAACGTAAACTGATTGATCAGTTACAACAATATATTTCAGGCTAAAATTCTTTCTTATTTCAATACGTGAATTAAATTCCAAAATGTCATTACAAACAAATAACAATGCAATATCAAAACCAGATCAGATATAAAAAATCCCAGTCTTAAGACTGGGATTTTTTTGATTATGACTATAAATCAAATTAAAGACCGAGTTTCTCTGCGACATAATCAGAGTCTTTATCACCACGCCCTGAAAGATTCACTACAATCTTAGTCTCTTTAGGCAATTTACCCGCTTCACGAATTGCCCAAGCCATTGCATGTGAACTTTCTAATGCTGGCACAATTCCCTCAACGCGTGACAGGGTCATAAAGGCATCCAGACACTCCTGATCTGTTGCCGTAGTGTATTCCACACGACCCAGATCTTTAAGCAGGCTGTGCTGTGGCCCTACGCCTGGATAATCCAGGCCAGAAGCAATCGAATGCACAGCTAAAGGTTCACCCTGCTCATCTTCAAGCACATAGCATGCCATACCATGCAACTGGCTTGGTTTACCCAAAGTCAGCGTTGCGGAATGCTTATCAGTATTTAGGCCATGACCAGCAGGTTCTACCCCTACCAGTTTCACGTCTGGATCATTCAGGAATGCCGTGAATGCACCCATGGCATTTGAACCACCACCCACACATGCCACCACATAGTCTGGGTTTGCACCGAAGCGTTCATTGGTTTGAACCTTGATTTCATCGCCAATAATGGACTGGAAATCACGCACCATCATTGGGAATGGATGCGGTCCTACCACCGAACCAATCGCATAGATATAGTTTTTCGGATCTTTCAAGTATTCTTCAAAAGCACTGTCGACTGCATCTTTAAGGGTTGCTGTACCACGAGTCACAGAAATCAGCTTAGCACCCAAGATTTTCATCTTTACGACGTTTGGATGTTCTTTTTCGATATCCACCTGGCCCATATGAATTTCACATGGAATACCCACCAAAGCACATGCAGTGGCTAATGCCACACCATGCTGACCTGCACCGGTTTCTGCAATCACTTTGGTTTTACCCATATATTTCGCCAGCAGTGCTTCACCCAGACAGTGATTGATTTTATGTGCACCGGTATGATTCAGGTCTTCACGTTTTAAATAGATCTGTGCTCCACCTAACTGATCAGAAAGGCGTTTAGCATGAAACAAAGGGCTAGGACGGCCGACATAGTTAGCAAACAGGTCTTTTAATTCATTCTGAAATTCTTCAGTTTGACGGATTTCCTGATAGGCAACATTGATGTCATCCATGGCCTGTTTTAGCTCTGGTGGAATGAACTGACCGCCATATTGACCAAAGAAACCTTCTTCGTTGGGCAACGCAATACCATTAATTTGATGAGCCATAATAATTCCTGAATATTGGAATAAGGTATAACAAGTGACTTTATACTAGAATAATTCGTTTTAAAGCACTAATAACTATAGATAAAGTCACTTATAGATAAATGGAATCAACGCGCCAGATATTTGGTCATATCCTCAATACCTTTTAAGGTCATTGGAAACATATGATCTTCAAAGATTTGCTTAATCAGGCCAATAGTATGCGTGTAATGCCAGTATTTTTCTTCTTCAGGATTGAGCCAGGCGGTTTTATCAAAATGCTGACGCAGACGCTGTAACCAGACCTGTCCTGCCTCATCATTCATATATTCGACCGAACCACCGACGGAGTTCAACTCATAGGGTGCCATGCTGGCATCACCCACTACAATCACCCGGTAATCCCGTCCATAGGTATTGAACAGATCCCAGGTATTCATGCGCGAGCTGGAACGACGGACATTATCTTTCCAGACATAGTCGTACAGACAGTTATGGAAATAGAAATATTCCAGAGTCTTAAATTCGCTCTTGGCGGCGCTAAACAGTTTTTCACACTGAGCGATATGCGCATCCATCGATCCGCCGATATCAAACAGCATGAGTACTTTAATACGGTTACGACGCTCCGGCACCAATTGCACATCCAGAATCCCCTGTTTGGCAGTTTCACGAATAGTGCTATCAATGTCCAGTTCTTCAGCCGCACCCTGACGGGCGAACTTACGCAAACGGCGCAGTGCCATCTGCATCTGACGACTACCAAGAATCTGATCATCATCCAGATTACGGTATTGACGCTGTTCCCAGACTTTGACGGCGGAACGTTTACGCCCCGGCCCGCCAATGCGCACACCTTCAGGATGATCACCATAGGCACCAAATGGCGATGTGCCACCAGTACCAATCATCTTATTCCCGCCCTGATGTTTTTTATGCTGTTCACGCAAGCGCTCTTCCAGCATTTTCATCAGTTCTTCCAGCGACCCGGCTTTTTTCAGTTCTTCACGCTGTTCAGGGGTTAAGTGCTTTTCTAGAAGTTCCAGATCAAACCAGTCTTTAGGCAGTTTATGCACCTGATTCAGCAGTTCATCCAGATCAAAGGTCACGATACCATCAAAGTAGTCTTTCATGGCACGATCGAACTTGTCGAAGTAGCGCTCGTCTTTGACCATCACAGTTTTAGCAAGCTGATAGAACTCGTCCTGATCGGCAAAAACTACGCCTGCCGCTACCGCCTGATTCAGATCGATCAACTCACGTGTGGAAACTGGTACGCCATATTTTCTGAGGGTATAAAACAATCGCACAAACATGCGTGTTTCTCCCTTAGCGACGCGACATAAAGGCTAGACGTTCAAGCAGCTGTACATCCTGCTCATTTTTGATCAGCGCACCGTACAAAGGCGGGATCGCTTTGGACTTGTCGGTATTTCTTAAAATGTCTTCCGGCATATCATCTGCCATTAACAGACTTAACCAGTCGATCAGTTCTGAAGTTGAAGGTGGTTTTTTCAAACCTGGAATCTGGCGTAACTTGAAGAAAACTTGCAAAGCTTCATTCACCAGTGTTGCCGAAATATTCTCAAAATGCACATCGATAATTTCACGCATGGTCGCTTCATCCGGAAACTCGATATAGTGGAAGAAACAACGGCGCAAGAAGGCATCTGGAAGTTCTTTCTCGTTATTTGAAGTGATGATGACAATCGGACGCTGGGTCGCAGTAATGGTTTCACCCGTTTCATAAACAAAGAAAGACATCTTGTCGAGTTCATGCAGCAAGTCATTTGGGAACTCGATGTCTGCTTTATCGATCTCATCAATCAGTAACACACAGCGTTCTTCACTAGTGAACGCTTCCCAGAGTTTACCCGGCTTGATGTAGTTCTTGATGTCATAAACGCGATCATCACCTAACTGACTATCACGTAAGCGTGATACCGCATCATATTCATACAGGCCTTGCTGTGCCTTGGTCGTTGACTTGATATGCCAGGTAATCAGCTTCAGTCCAAGACTTTGTGCCACCTGTTCAGCCAACAGGGTTTTACCTGTACCCGGCTCACCTTTGACCAGCAAGGGTTTTTGCAAACTACGCGCAGCTTTCACAGCCAGTTTTAAACTGTCAGTGGCAATGTACTGATCCGTACCTGAGAATTGTTGAATATCAGCAGACATGATTGAACCTTATTTTTTTATTTACAGCGGTGAACTTTTCTTGTTTGACCCAAAACCCGTTTTACTGGATGCATAGGTCGACCAGCAATAGCCAATCACAGACCCGACACCAATGACAAATAAAATAAGTGACGCATTAATCCAAACGAGTTCATATTCCTTGGTTAGAATACCAAACAGCAGCCCGAAAATAGCAGGTGCAACTGAAGCATTACTGCCTTCAGAAACGGTTGGGGTCAACAGCACGGCAAAGGCCAATAGCCATAAAAAACCGCCCATTGTCTTTGGCATGCGCTTGGTCACGCCATACCAGCAGCCTAACGCAATCAGACTGCCCAGCAGATACACTGCAAACGCAATACTCTGGTCAGGAATTGAGTACAATACAGCTACAAAACCATTCATTTCACAACTCCTGAACTGAGCTTAAGCCCCACGAAGACCTTCTGGCGCTGGTGCATTCGGGTTAATCAAACCTTCTGGTGGCATTTGCAGGAAGAAACCACGGGTAGAAATTGAATCCATCACATGTAAAACATTAGCACGTGCCAGTTTACGCGATTCACTCAATTCAAGATGCATAACAAAAGTCGCACGACCAAACGCCACACGTACCGGTTCAGCCAATACCTCTAGTGGTTCAAATGTTTCGGCTTCGTTCTCATCTGCAGGACGCGCCACATAAAGATACATTTCATCTTTTTTGCTAGATTTGTAGATAGACACTTGCATGTTTCAAACGACTTTTCTGAAAAAACAATCGCAAGGATACATCAAAAAAACGACAGAAACATTAGCCGCTTCAAATGCATCAGTCGTGATTTTGTATAATTGCTTTATCTTTAATCAATCCAGTAAAAATCACTCAACCACTTTCATCTGGGTCGACAGATAAGACTCATCCTGATGCAATACCTTAATTAGTGGCAGAGTTAATAACTCATAGCGCCAGCCGAGCAAGTAGTTTGGCAGATCCTGTTCATCCTTATGACATACCACATGCTGATATAAGGCATTCAGCCATTTCTTGCGCATCAGCACTTCTTTCGGTACAGAGATTTCATTGGATATATTCTGGATCATTGTTTCGACCTTCTCGCCAATCTCTCTGGATGAATGACGAATTGGACGTGCCAGACGCAGCGGCCATTCGGCTTGATCAGGCAGGAATTTCAACAGATCCAAAATGGTCTTGCCATGTTCGCGGACAATATTGGCCCGGATGTCTTTTATCTGACTGAGCTGGAAATTATTGCGAGGGAATTTCTCTACCAGATCAATCATGGTCGAGTTTTTCAGAATGAAGCTGCGTGGCTGATTCAGCGCCTTGGCAATCTGCTCACGCCATACAGCCAGTTGTTGTAACTGCATTAATTGACGGCGTGAATGACGATAATTACCGACATCCTGATAAAGCAAGGCAGTCGGTGTTTCTTCACCAATTTCATGGGTCAAAAAACGGCAATCTTCAAGAGCGAAATCGAGCAGATACTTGCTTTCCAGATCCTGTTTGACTTTATCCGACAGTTGCACCAGATAATGCACATCATTGGCTGCATACAGCAACTGCTCAGAGCTTAAAGGACGTGCCAGCCAGTTAGAGCGAGTCTGATCTTTTTCAATATCGACATCCAGCATCTGTTTCAAGGCATTCTGATAGCTGACCTGCAAACCATGTCCGAGGAAAGACATACCGACCTGTGTATCAAAGACATTACTCAGGGCTTTTTTCTGGGTGTAATGGTAAATCAGGTCAATGTCTTCACTGCAGGCATGGAAAATATTCTGTTGAGCATTAAAAATCTTGTTCAGAAATTCACTCAGATCCAGTGTTGTTCCATCCAGCAAATAGACATTGTTATTGACATTGATTTGAAAAACACCAAGTTTTGGCCACAAGGTGTCTACCTTAATGAATTCTGTATCCAAGCCATAGACCGGATTTTGATCCATAAGGTTCAGGACATGATTTAAGTCGTGCTGATGTTGAATAAATTGAAACATAAAGACTGAGTCTAAAATTAGATGCTCGATGAAGCTATATTACCCGATATATAGAATTTTTATATAAAAATGTGACAATCAAATCATACTTTTTGTTCCATATTTTTTTTCGAATATAGCTTATCTAGTAAACATTTTATATTTTTACTAATATATTTTTTATATTATATGTTAAGAGAATATAATTAATATTTCACTTAATTCGCATCCGGTTATGCACTGCCTGACTCAAAGTATGACTATCGACATACTCCAGTTCTCCACCTTGAGGCACCCCTTGAGCGATACGCGTCATTTGCACTGGTAAATGCTTACTGGCTTCAACCAGATAATGTGCGGTTGCCTGTCCTTCGACAGTCGCATTGGTGGCCAGAATTACTTCCTTGATCTGTCCCTGACTTAAGCGTTGTAGTAAATACGGAATACCGATTTCTTCAGGCCCGATTCCATCTAGAGGTGACAGATGACCACCCAGAACATGATATTTACCACGGAAACTGCCGCTTTGCTCAATTGCCATGACATCTGCCGGTGACTCCACTACACAAAGCAGCTCATCATCACGCTCAACTGAGGTACAGATATTACAGACTTCATCTTCCGTCAATGAATGGCAGATCGAGCATTCATGAATGTGATCGGTTGCTTCAGTCAAGGCATGTGCCAGACCAATCGCCCCTTCACGATTTTTCATGATTAAATGCAAAGCCATACGCTGGGCCGATTTCGGCCCAACGCTTGGCAAAATGCGTAATGCTTGAACCAGTTGATCAAAACGATCACTAAACATTGCGCATACTTCCTTAGAATAAACCAGCCAGACCAGGTGGTAAGCCCATACCTGAGTTTGCAGATTTCATTTTCTCTTCAGAGATCACTTCTGCTTGACGCGCTGCATCATTCATCGCTGCTGCAATCAGATCTTCGATCATATCTGGATCGTCCTGTAACAGTTCAGGATTAATTTCGATACGTTTCACCACATTGCGACAAGTCATGGTGACTTTCACCAGACCGCCACCAGCCTCAGCATGCACTTCAGTTTGCGCAAGCTCTTCTTTGGCTTTTTTCATGTTGTTTTCGACTTCTTTTTGCATGCGCTGTGCTTGCTGCATCAACATATTAATGTTCATAAAGATCTCCGAACATATATTTATAAAATTAGATTAGATCTAAACCGCGTGTAATGTCGCGAATAATATCATCAATCTCTTCCAAACCAACAGAAACGCGAATTAAACCTTCACGAATACCCGCTGCTGCTTTGGCTTCTGGAGACAATTTACCATGCGTGGTTGTTGCCGGATGAGTAATCGTTGATTTCACATCACCCAGGTTACCGGTGATTGAAATGAACTGGGTATTGTCAATTACTTTCCAGGCACCTTCACGACCGCCTTTAACTTCGAAAGATACGATACCACCGAAACCGGTTTGTTGTTTTGCAGCCAGTTCATGACCAACATGTTCAGGTAAACCTGCATAGTAAACTTTTTCTACTTTCGGATGTGCATTTAAGAATTCTGCCAGTTTTTGTGCATTGGCAGAATGCTCACGCATACGTAAACGTAAAGTTTCTAGACCTTTCAGGAATACCCAGGCATTGAACGGGCTCATAGAAGGACCAGTGGTACGTACATAACCGAAGATTTCTTCAAGCAGTTTGTGGTTACCTACCACAGCGCCACCGAGTGCACGGCCTTGGCCATCCAGATATTTAGTCGCAGAATATACGACTAAGTCTGCACCAAATTTGAGTGGTTGTTGTAACACTGGTGTACAGAAGCTGTTGTCAATCGCGAGCAATGCATCATTGGCATGTGCAATATCTGCCAAAGCCTGAATATCCGCGACTTCAGCCAGTGGGTTTGACGGAGATTCAACAAAGAGTAATTTGGTTTCTGGCTTGATGGCATTTTTCCATGCATCCAGATCAGTCAGATCGACAAACTCAACTGCGACACCAAATTTAGCCACGTATTTTTCAAATAAAGAGACTGTTGAACCAAATACGGCGCGTGAACAAATGACATGATCACCTACTTTCAGGTAAGCCATCGCCACCGCCATAATCGCAGCCATACCAGAGCTGGTCGCAACAGCGCGTTCTGCGCCTTCTAAAGCAGCCAGACGCTTTTCAAACATGGCAACAGTTGGATTGGTAAAGCGAGAATAAATATTACCCGGCTCTTGGCCTGAAAATTTTGCTGCAGCTTCAGCCGCATTTTCATAAACAAATGACGATGTTAGAAAAATCGGTTCACCATGCTCACCCTCAAAGCTACGGGTGTGACCAGTACGGATGGCTAAAGTTTCTAATTGATAGTTAAAATCGTCTTGCTGGCTCATCACTTTACTTCAGCCCAAAGGCTGCCTTTTGTAAAAAATTGCCAACATTTTGAGCGTCTAAGCTATTTCAGGTCAAGGCATAATAAGCAATTATTGCTTAGACTTCGACCAATTCTCCTTTGTATACGGATAAATTATTTACATGATTCAGTTAAAACAAAATATTCAACGCCAGAAGAAAAAATTAAAACACCTGAATGCCCGGTTATTTAACTCGTCTTCTCTGATTCTTTCGCAAAAAACGCCATTTGAATATATTGCTGCGACTGAGTTCTGCAAAATTCGCTATTATGCAGCGCCTGAAAAGAAGTACCATGAGCCCTTAGTCTTTGTTGCCCCTCTTGCGATCAATATGGATATTTATGACCTGTATCCTTACCGTTCACTGGTCAAGCATTTTCAGCATAGCGGTTTTGATGTCTATTTAATGGAATGGAAACGTTTCCGCTATAAACACCGTCACTTGAATTTTCTGTCTTTTATTGACGGCGCGATTCCTCAGGCTATTGAACGGATCTGCTCGCATTCAGGCAGTCAGTTTATTTCCCTGCATGGCTGGAGTATGGCCGGAATTTTTGTCACGCTTTATACAGCGCTGCATTCCCCTGAACATGTTAAAAACCTGATCGTACTGGGCAGCCCGATTGACAGTTATGCCTCTGGTCGGGTTGGCAAGCTGTTTAGCACCACCAATAAGCTCATTTCCAAAAATAAAAACCTGCAACAGGCGATTCACCAAGGATTGATTCCCAAGGAATATATTCATTCGCCCGGTATCATCAATGCACTGGGATTTAAGCTGCTTGATCCGATTGGCTGGTTTAAAAGCCAGAAGCAGTTTTTGATGAACCTGGAAAATGTTGAAGATGTTTATGAACATGCCACCATGGGCAATTTTCTGAACAAGATGATTGATTATCCGGGAGGAATCAATCAGGACATGGTGCTGCATTTATGGCTGCAAAACCCTTTAAAAAATGGCTCGATGACTTTAAATGGCCGAACGATTGATCTAAAAAATATTAACTGTTCCTTGCTGGTCGGGGCTGGGAAAACCGATCAGATTGTTACGGAACAGTCAGCTAAACCTTTGATAGAATTGACAAGTAGTACCGATAAGACGTTTACTCTTATCCCGGGTGGTCATCTTGGACTGATGTCCAATCAGAAAACAGCCAATACATTCTGGCCGAAATTGACCACCTGGCTGGCACAACGCTCAACCAGGATAGATGCTTAATTCCGGAAGAGCCGGCATTTTTCAGGTATTTATTATTTTATTCAGAGGGTATGACATGATTCAGTCAGTGGCATTTATTGGTTTAGGCGCAATGGGTTATCGCATGGCAGCGCATTTACCCAAGCATTTTGAGACAGTCTATGTCTGGAACCGTACTTTCGCCAAGGCTGAAGAACATGCTGCTAAATATGGCACCCAAGCTGTCGCTTTAGAACAGGCAGTTCAGGCAGATATTATTTTTTCCTGCCTGCCGACCAGTGCCGATGTTGAAGCATTAATCCAAGGCCTCAGCCTTAAAGCTGGCAGTATCTGGGTAGACTGTACCAGTGGTGTTCCTGACGCTGCCCGATGCCTAGAAGAAGCACTGACTGAACAGGGTGTGATTTTCCTAGATGCGCCTGTGAGTGGCCAGACCATTGGTGCGGAAAATGGCACATTGACTGTGATGGTCGGTGGTAATGCAGAAGGCTTTGAAAAAGCCCTGCCAGCGATGCAGGCTTTTGGCAAATTAATTATGTCCCGTCCTGAAATAAGTTTACACCTTAAGAGACTTATTTTATGGAACATGCACAAGAACAACGAGTTAAACGCACACAACGTGATTATAGCTTCGCCTTTAAAATGATGGTTGTACATGAAGTAGAAAAAGGGCAAATTACTTATAAACAAGCTCAGGCAAAATATGGTATTCAAGGAAGATCAACTGTGCTGGTATGGTTACGCAAGCACGGACAACAGGACTGGACTTCGAATATGCCGACTTCTTCTAAACGCCAATTAACCCCCCAACAACGAATCCGCCAATTAGAAAAGCAGTTAGCCGCAGAAAAGCTTAAAACTGAATTTATTCAGGATGTGATTTATCACATTGATAAAGAATGTGGGACTGATCTTGGAAAAAAGTATACCGAGCACGTTTCAAAGATTGGCAAAGCCAAAGAAGACTAAGCGTTTCACGTTATTGTCAGTGGTTGGGAATCACCCGACAAGCTTATTATCAAGCAGAAAAACGTGCTCAAATGGCTGCACAAGCAACTGAACAAATACTTGAGTTGGTTATGGAATATCGTTGTCTCATGCCAAGTATCGGAACACGTAAGCTGTATTGGCTTATTAAAGGCAAATTGTTGCAGCGTGGTTTAAAGTGTGGACGGGATCAGTTATTTAAAATATTGAAAGAGCATAATTTATTGATTCGCCCCAAGCGTCGCTATACAAAAACTACGGATAGCAAGCATTGGATGAAGAAGCATCCAAATTTATTAAAGGATTATTCAGCAGTGCAAGCCAACGAAGTCTTTGTTAGTGATATTACTTATGTTGAGAGTGCTGAAGGCGTACATTATTTATCCTTAGTGACAGATGCTTATACCCGTCAGATTAAAGGTTATAAGTTATCGAATGATATGCGTGCGGAGAATGTTGTGCAGGCTCTACATATGGCGATGCAGCATGTGACGGATCGAGCGACAAGGATGATTCATCATTCAGACAGAGGCTCTCAGTATTGCTCTGAACTATATCAATCGGCATTACGCCATTATGGGGTATGTCCTTCTATGACAGATGGAGGAGACTGTTACCAGAATGCATTAGCAGAGCGGATTAATGGAATATTAAAGCAGGAGTTTTTAATTACACGATGTCAAACCATGAAAGAGTTAGATCACTTAATTGCGGAATCTATCATGATTTATAATTGCTATAGACCACATTTAAGTTTAAATATGAACACCCCGAATCAGACGTATGAGCAAACTAAAACCGAGCTAATTGCTTAACTCGGTTTGAAGTAGAATACTGTCAATCTATTTCAGGACAAGACATTAAGCATGTGGGTACATCAGGTGCTGGCTTTGCGGTAAAAGCGGTAAATAATATGTTACTGGCTGTAAACCTGTGTGCGGCAGCAGAAGGCTTTACCACGCTGAAAGCACACGGGGTTGACCTGAATGAAGCACTGGATTGTATCAATGCATCAAGCGGCAAAAGCAATGTGACTGAAACCGTTTTACCACAGCGTATTTTGAACCGTAGCTTTCCTGTTACCTTTGCCCTGCCTCTCTTGGCCAAAGATACCGGCATTGCACTTGATCTTGCGCGTGATGCTAAACTGGCAGTGCCACTTCTTGCTTTGGGTCAAAGTCTGATGCAAGCTGCTAGCAATCTGTCGGATAAAAATAGTGACTTTTCCAGTGCTGTAAAAATGTATGAATCATGGAGTAATATTACCATTGAGTAATATCTCGCCATTGAATAATAATAAACAAACCTAATATTGTGACTATAGACTAGCCACATGCAGTGATACCTGAGGAAACTCTTATGAATAAGTTATTTGTTGTAACACTCGTCGGTTCTGCAACTTTGTTTGGGGCTTCAACATCGGTTCTTGCATCTGAACAGGAATGCAAAAAATTGAAAAATGACCATGATGTCATTTATGCATCAAAAGGTTTCTGTTTCAAGGATCCTGAAGCAAAAGCAAAGTTTAATGACAATTGCTACACAACCAAGCCAAAATTTTCAGAAAAAGAGCAGCAACGTCTTGACGCGATCAAAGAACGTCAGAAAGAATTGAATTGTAAATAATACAATTCAATTCTGCTCAAGGAATGCACTTATGACTTACGATGACCAAAATATTTTTGCACGAATTCTGCGTGGTGAACTTCCAGCAATTAAAGTGTATGAAGATGACCAAGTTCTTGCATTTATGGACATCATGCCACAGGCCGATGGTCATACTCTGGTCATTCCTAAAACACCCGCAATTACCTTGCTTGACCTGGATCCTGAAATTGCAGCCTATACCATTCAGGTGGTGCAAAAAATTGCCAAAGCGATTGAAAAAGGTTTAGGTGTAGATGGCATTGTACTGATGCAGCTCTCTGGCGCTGCGGCGGGTCAGACTGTTCCGCATGTCCATTTCCATCTGGTACCTACTTCTTTGCACAACCTTGGCAAACATGCTGCACAAATGGGCGATCAGGAAAAAATCAAGCAACTGGCAGAGAAAATTAAAGCTGCCCTGTAAGCTATTCTTAATATTTAAAAATGGAGCTTCGGCTCCATTTTTTATGTCTGATGTATTTCACCTTGAATTAAGCCACTAAAATATCAATAAAAGTCACCTAGCCTATTTTTAGGTTTTACAGCAAACACCGAGCCTAGTTGTATTTGTATCAATCCTGCTTATCCCACTCACAATTCTATAAAAAATAAGACAATGATTGTCTTTAATATTTCTGAAATATTTCCTTAATCATATTGACTTATTTGTAATGAATACTTGGCACCAATAGAGCAGTAGATGTTTCAAAACAATACTGAAACTTGTTTTTAAGACGATGAATAAAAAAGTCTTTATTGGAGCAACACATGAAAAAAACGTTATCTGCATTAGCAATCGGGGCAACAATTTTAACACCAGTAATGGCAGCTGCTGCTGATGTTAAAGTGTATGGTCGTGCACACGTTTCTTTAGATTATCTGGATGATGGCCAGGATTATAACGAAGTAGGTCTTTCTTCAAACTCTTCACGCCTAGGCTTTAAAGCTGAACAAAAACTAGAAAATGGTATGACCGTATTTGGTCAAATCGAACAGGAAATTAACTTTGCAAGTGGTTCTGCAAACGATGATGTTGAATTTGCAACTCGTGATACTTTTGTTGGTTTAAAAGGTGATTTCGGTCAAGCGCGTATCGGCCGTTTTGACAGCCCATTCAAAGTAGCACGTGGCCCGGTCAACTTCTTTGGTGATATGGTTGGTGACGTTCGTAACGTCACGCGTGTAGGCAACCTGCGTTTTGATGAACGTAATGCCAATACAATTGAATATAAATCACCAAAATTCGGCAACGGATTTAATGTTCTGGGTGCACTTTCCCTACATGAAGCCAACAGCCCGGATGCATCTAAGGATGGTGAAAAAGATAAAGATAAGGCTTATGACCTCGCTTTAACCTATAAAGAAGGTAAAGTTGATTTCGCCGCTGCATATGAACACTATGAAGAAGAAGCTGCCCGTGGTGAGCGCGATGGTTTCCGTATCGCAGGTGCTTACAAAATCACACCTGAATTCAACTTGGGGGGTTTATACCAATTCCTTCAACACGATAATTCTGAAGCAAACCCAGATGCACAAGTATTTGGTATAGCCGGTGAGTATAAATTTGCACCAAAAACCTCATTCCGTGGTGAAGTATTCCACCGCGATGTCGATGCGGACGATGCGAATGCAACTTTACTGGCAATCGGACTTGAGCACCGTTTAGATCCAACAGTTCGCGTTTATGGCAACATAGCAACTGTATTAAATGATGAAAACTCAAACCTTACCCCTTGGGCACAAGCTCGTACCAATGCTGTAGGTGGCGTACGCGGTGAAGACAGCCTAGGTCTTTCTCTAGGTATGCGTTACGACTTCTAAAACCTCCCCAATTTCATATTAGAAGAGAGCCTGCCTGATGCGGGTTCTTTTTTATTTTTTAATTAATCCTGACTATTTTAATTAGAATAAAAACCGAATAAAAACCCCAGCAAAATAGTCAGATTTAATAAGATTAAAAAATAAATCCTAACCATTTTAATCAGATTAATTTTATCTATTTAATAATTAAACCAAGCAAATTAATCCACTTTAAAAATATAAATATAAGCATTTTAGTCAGATTTAAATAATCTGTTTTTTACACAAAATAATCACAAATATTTAGAATAATTATCAAACTTTTAATAGTATATTATTAATATTTTCAATAACTTATAAATATATGTTTATTTAAACTATTTAGTCTATTTATTTTTTAGTTACAATCGATTAATAATATATAACAAACCACATAATAGGCTTGTTCACATGAGCTTAGTTTCTAAAAACTTAAACCAAAAAACAGTAAGAGAGATTACTGCGATTTTAATTATCAAGATCATTCTACTTCTGGTAATTAAAAATATTTGGTTTGATGCGCCTACTATTCCAAAAGATTTTGACACTCAAGTCGCCGAGCGTATCGCCGGCAATCCTTCCCAAATCAAGGAGACACGTTGATGATTTCTGAAAGCGTGGTCGATCTTTCGCGGTTCCAGTTCGCTATGACTGCGATGTATCACTTTATTTTTGTTCCACTGACCTTAGGCCTGGCATTTCTGCTTGCCATCATGGAAACCACCTATGTGATTTCCGGCAAAGAAATTTACAAGGACATGACTAAGTTTTGGGGAAAACTGTTCGGGATTAACTTTGCCTTAGGGGTAACCACAGGCTTGACCATGGAGTTCCAGTTCGGAACCAACTGGGCATATTATTCGCATTATGTGGGTGATATTTTCGGTGCACCATTGGCTATTGAAGGTTTGATGGCCTTCTTCCTTGAATCTACTTTCATTGGTTTATTTTTCTTCGGTTGGGACCGTCTATCCAAAGTACAGCATCTGGGCGTGACCTGGTTAGTAGCATTGGGATCTAACATGTCTGCACTGTGGATTCTGGTTGCCAATGGCTGGATGCAAAACCCGGTCGGTTCAGCATTCAACTATGAAACCATGCGTATGGAAATGGTGGACTTTGCAGCACTGATCTTTAACCCTGTTGCACAGGTTAAATTCGTACATACTGTTTCTGCAGGTTATGTGACTGGTGCCATTTTCGTACTGGCAATTTCAAGTTACTACATGCTGAAAAAACGTGACCTGCCATTTGCACGCCGTTCATTTGCGATTGCTGCCATTTTCGGTTTAGCGTCTACTCTTTCAGTGATCCTGCTGGGCGATGAGTCTGGTTATGAAATTGGTGATGTACAGAAAACCAAACTGGCTGCGATTGAAGCAGAATGGGAAACTGAACCAGCGCCTGCAGCATTTACTTTATTTGGCTTCCCAAATAAAGAAACCATGTCTACCGATTATGCTGTGAAAATTCCTTATGTCATGGGCATCATCGCTACACGTTCTGTAGATACCCCTGTTACCGGCATTAAAGACCTGCTGGTTGAACATGAAGGTCGTATCCGAAACGGTATGGTAGCTTATGAACAACTGGAAAAACTACGTGCTGGCGATCAGTCTCCTGAGCTGAAAGCTGCATTTGCAGAAACTCAAAAAGATTTAGGCTACGGTCTGCTTCTGAAAAAATATACTGCAAATGTTGTAGATGCTTCTGACGAGCAAATTAAGGCAGCAGCAAAAGATACTATTCCACATGTACCAAGCCTGTTCTGGGCATTCCGTGCCATGGTCGCTTCTGGCTTCCTGATGCTGGTTCTGTTTGTATTAGCAACTTTTGCGGTGGCTAAACGCAATGCAGAAAACAAACCTTGGTTATTAAAATTTGCATTATTTGCATTACCACTTCCATGGATTGCGGCACAAACTGGCTGGTTTGTTGCTGAAGTAGGTCGTCAACCTTGGACTATTGGTGAGGTTCTGCCTACACATCTGTCGACTTCAAGCTTAAGCACAGGCGATGTATGGGGTTCAATCATTGCATTAGCAGCGTTCTACACTGTCTTGCTGATTATTGAAATGTACCTGATGATTAAATTCTCACGTCTGGGTCCAAGTTCATTACATACCGGTAAATACCACTTCGAAAAATCTAATTCTCAAGCAGCAGCCGATCAAGAAGATGCAGCTCTTCCAGAAGGCGTAACTGGCGAGGTTCAATCATGATTGAATACGAACTCCTCAAAATAATCTGGTGGGTACTGGTTGGCGTCTTGCTGATTGGTTTCGCCCTGACTGATGGCTTTGATATGGGCTCCATGGCGATCATGCCATTCGTGGGTCAGAATGATGAAGAACGTCGTGCGGCAATCAATACGATTGCCCCGCATTGGGATGGTAACCAAGTCTGGTTTATTACTGCGGGTGGTGCCCTGTTTGCTGCTTGGCCAATGGTTTATGCAACTGCCTTTTCTGGTATGTACTGGGCACTTCTGCTTGTTCTGTTTGCCTTATTCCTGCGTCCAGTAGGATTCGACTATCGCTCCAAACTGGAAAATACCAAATGGCGTAATGCCTGGGATTGGGGCCTAGCAGTTGGTGGTGCTGTGCCTGCACTGGTTTTCGGTGTTGCATTCGGCAATATGTTCCTGGGTGTTCCATTTACATTAGACGAAACAGTTCGTTCGACTTATTCCGGCAGCTTCTTTGCCCTGCTCAATCCATTTGCACTGGTATGTGGTGTTGTCAGCTTATCTATGCTGTGTGCACACGGTGGTGCATGGTTGATGCTACGTACAGATGGCGATTTACGTGAACGTTCTGCCAAAGCAACCAAAATCATGGGGATTGTTTATCTGGTAGCTTTCCTGGTAGTCGGTGCATGGTTATATTTCGGTGGTATCCAGGGTTATACCCTAGTGACTCCTTACGAAACTAACGGTATCGCTAATCCACTAGCAAAAGAAGTACTGACCAATGCCAACCCAGGCTGGATGAACAACTACAGCAATTATCCAATTACGATACTGGCACCAGTTTCAGGTATTTTGGGCGGTATCATTGTGGTATTGGCTGCATCTAAAGCCAAAGCAGGTTTGAGCTTCCTGGGTTCATCTTTAGCGGTGATCGGTGCGATTTTGACTGCCGGTTTTGCCCTATTCCCATTCCTGATGCCATCTAGCATCAACCCAGTTGCAAGCTTAACCATGTGGGATGCGGTATCCAGCCAAAATACCTTAACTGTGATGACTGTAGCTGCATGCATCTTCGTTCCACTGATCCTGTGCTACACCACTTGGTGTTACTACAAGATGTGGGGCGTGATTACCAAAAAACATATTCAAGAGAATTCACACAGCCTGTACTAAGGCTGTGTCTTAGGAGATAAAATTATGTGGTATTTCGCATGGATTCTCGGCATTTTGATGGCCTGTTTCGCTGGTGTACTCAGTGCACTATATATTGAAAATCATCAAGACCTGGATGAGAAATAAGAGATGACAGACGCTGCAGTTGAACAAGTAAAGATAGAAAAAAAATCTAACCCTTTTGCAATGGTGATTTCTTGCCTATTGGCTTTTCCAATCGCAGCGGTGTTGCTGGTTCATCCTGCTGCAATGCTGGATGCCAACGGGGAATATAGCCACCGCGCCATGATGTTTATCATGATCGGCATTTCAGGCGGTTTTATTCACGGGGTTGGCTTTATCCCTCAGCACTGGTTCTGGAAATGGCTATTTAGTCCGTTTCTGGCTTGGCCGTTAATGCTATGGGGTTATTACACTTGGTTTCTTAATTAGGTATTAAACAGCCAAAAACAAAGCCCTCATTTGAGGGCTTTTTTATTGATATTTTGCAAATTTACTATCAATTCTTTGCTTTTCCTCAGCAGAAATATCCTCTTGCATCTGAAAGCAACTTCCATATTTACCATGAATATAATGCAGATACTTTTCCTTTCCAGCATGTCTTAGCAAAATTTGTGCAGCCATGGTAATAAATCCATTAACTTGCCTAATCAAAGTAATTCTAAATTCATCCGATAATCCAGCACGCTTTTGAATTAAAGAATTCCTACCCGTATGTACGACGGAATGTAAATGCTTTAAAGAGTAAAACTTAAACTCCTTAAACATTTCAACAATATGTTCTATTTCCTTTACTCCTTCGAGCTTAGTGATCATTTCTGTGACAGAAAGTATTTTTATATTTTGGAAAAGCTGAGCTTCATTTTTTACTTCGAATTTTTGCACTTCATTATTTGTTGCTACCATAAGAAGCCAATAAGCCCTAACGACAGCCTCAAATTGCATCCTGAATAGTGCTATCGCTGAAATGTCTCTTTCTAATTCTAATAGATGTTGTATAGCAACCCCATGTTCAATAGCTATATCACAACATTCGTGCACCAATTCCAGCCTTAAACCTGCCTCTAAATACACTGAGCTAATTAACTCATCATCCAACTCTTCAAGCATTTGTTCAGACAATCGAAAAATATTATCCATATGAAAAACCACTATAGTATTATTAATTTTTTATGGGCTTAAAATTAAAAAAGCGAGATAAAAATCTCGCTTTTAAACTTTCTATCGATGAGTATGGATTGACATCACAATACCCATCCCTGCCAACATGGAAATCACGGCTGTCCCCCCATAACTCATCAATGGCAAAGGGTCACCCGTCACAGGCAAGATCCCACTGACCATGCCTGAGTTTAAAAATACAAAGAAGAAAAAAGTTAGTCCGATCGCACCGGCGTATAAACGGCCAAAGTTATGAAAGCTATTCATGCCAATAATCAGACAGCGAATAATAATGGCCGTAAACAGGCTGAATAGAAGAAACACCCCGATAAAACCAAATTCTTCCGCATAAGTCGACATAATAAAGTCGGTATGATGTTCAGGCAGATAACCTAGATGAGACTGAGTACCTTGCGAATAGCCTTTCCCCATAATCCCGCCCGAACCGATGGCAATTTTGGACTGGATAATATTCCAGCCTGCGCCCAAGGCATCTGATTCTGGATCGAATAAAGTCAGAATCCGTTTCTTTTGATACTCCTGAAAAAAGAACATCCACAGCAATGGCACTGCAATAGCTAAAGCAGCAAAGGCTCCAGCAATTAAACGCCATGACATGCCGCTTAGGAACAGTACAAAAATCCCGGGAATCACCAGACCGATATTTAGATCGGGTTGCAGTGCTACCAGTACAAATGGCACGCCTAAAATCACCAAAGCACCGACAATGTCCAGAAACTTCGGTGGGAAAGGTTTACGGGCAAAGTACCAGGCCATCATCAGTGGCATGGCAAACTTCATTACCTCACTCGGCTGCATACTCCCTACACCCGGCAACGTAATCCAGCGGGTTGCCCCAAGACGCTTCTCACCAATCACAAAGACCAGCAGTAGCATAAAGATACCGAACATATAAAAATATGGACTGGCAGCTTGATAAACCTTAGGTGGTACTTGGGCACAGATAAACATCACCACAAAGCCCACACCAAAACTGATCGCCTGACGGATCACCATCCCGGAATCTTCAGAGGTGGCACTGTAAACCACCATCAGACCCAGGATCGCATTTAAAATCAGGAAACAAAGCAGCCATGGATCAAGGTGCAACTTGGTCCATCGGGAGGCATTTTGGGGATTAATACTACGTCCATCGCGTGCGGACTGCCGCAAAAAACGATACTGCTGTGAAGGGATCATTGGCCCACGGGTAGAAAATTCATGATGGCAAAATTATAAGTTAAAGTACTCCGGAATAAATCGTCATTGACTGATTTATTCCATTTTTATTGCAATATATTTAGCGCTGTGCAGCCAGAATCAGCTTGGCCAGTTCCAGATCATCTGGATAGGTAATTTTAATATTGTCAGAGCGACCTTGTACTACTTGAACTGGTTCGTCTATATGTTCCAGTGCACTGGCTTCATCGGTAATAGTAACACCATCTGCGAGTGCCTGCTGAATTGCACGTTTTAAGGTTCCGAGTTTCGCCATTTGTGGTGTTTGCGCCTGCCACAAAGTTGAACGATCTACCGTCGTTTCAATATCATGACTCTTTACGACACGCTTTAAGGTATCCCGTACCGGAATACCCAGAATCGCCGCCTGATCGGTTTGAATTGCTGTATTGACCAGATCAATCAAGGAGCTTTGACTCACACAAGGACGGGCTGCATCATGCACTAAAACCCAGTCTTCTTCTGAAGCTATCTCAGATAAATATTCCAAGGCATTTAGTACAGAGTTGACGCGTTCTGCACCGCCCAAGCAAAAATGCGCTTTATCCAGACGAGAAAATGGCAGAGTCTTGGCAACATCATCCTGTGCACCGATTGCAAGGACATAACCTGCTAATGGCAATTGATTCAGGCGCGAAACCGTATGTTCAAGAACGGTCTGTTCCTGAATCATCTGATATTGTTTAAGTTCGGTTTTGGAAAATCGGCTACCGGAACCTGCAGCTGGTAAAATGACCCATAATTTATGGTGTTGTTGGAACATCAGCTGATTCATTGGTTCTCAGGTCTACTTTATTCGGATTAAGATAAATCGGTTTATATTGAGTACTAATAGTGCTCATTTGTACAAAGGTTTCATGCGGCTTGATCAAACCTAAATCGAGACGAGCATGTTCTTCGATGGCTTCAATACCATTCTTCAAATCATAAACTTCTGCAGCCAGAACGCGATTACGTTCTTTTAACTCTTCATTCAATTCTACTTGTTGCTGGATTTTCTGGGTCAATGCCTGATGGTCATTATAACCACCCTCACCAAACCAGTATAAATATTGAAACCCTGCGATCAGAACGATCGCAAGGCCCAACAGTACTTTACTCATCAAGGAGTCGAATACATTTAACATTGACATAAGTCGCTTAGTTCAAACCTTTGAACTCAGCTTTACCGCGATATGCAGCTTGAGTCAATTCTTCGATACGAAGTAATTGGTTATATTTCGCTACACGGTCAGAACGGCAAAGTGAACCAGTCTTGATTTGACCTGCTGCTGTACCCACTGCAAGATCTGCAATAGTAGAATCTTCAGTTTCACCTGAACGGTGAGAGATTACAGTAGAGTAACCGTTTGCTTTCGCAAGGTAGATGGCATCCAGAGTTTCAGTCAATGTACCGATCTGGTTGTACTTGATCAGGATTGAGTTGCCTACTTTCTCGTTGATACCACGTTGAAGAATCTTAGGATTCGTAACAAACAGGTCATCACCAACCAACTGGATCTTGTCGCCCAGAATCGAAGTCAGGTAAGACCAGCCTTCCCAGTCAGATTCGTCCAGACCATCTTCAATGGAGATAATTGGGTATTGGTTTACTAGACCTGCAAGGTAGTCAGCAAACTGGTTGCTTGTGAACGATTTGTTGCCTTCACCAGCCAGGATATATTGACCATCTTTGTAGAATTCTGAAGATGCACAGTCAAGCGCAAGCATAATGTCAGAACCAGCCTTGTAACCAGTTTGCTCGATTGCAGACAGGATCACAGTAATAGCTTCTTCGTTAGAACGAAGGTTTGGCGCAAAACCACCTTCATCACCAACTGCAGTGTTCAAACCTTGTTTCTTCAAAACTGATTTTAAAGAATGGAAGATTTCAGCACCCGCACGTAACGCTTCAGAAAATGAAGTGAAACCTACAGGCTCAATCATGAATTCCTGAATATCAACAGTGTTGTCTGCGTGAGCACCACCGTTCAGGATGTTCATCATTGGAACAGGCATGGTCAAAATCTTTTGACCACGAAGATCTGCGATATATTGGTAAAGCGGAGTTTTCTTTTCTTCAGCAGCAGCACGCGCAGCAGCAAGAGATACTGCCAAAGTTGCGTTTGCACCTAATTTTTCTTTGTTTTCAGTACCGTCTAAAGCGATCATCGTATTGTCGATGTCTTTCTGTTCGAATACTGATTTACCCACTAACGCATCACGAATCAGAGTGTTTACGTTGTTAACCGCAGTTTTAACCCCTTTACCTAGGTAACGTGCTTTATCGCCATCACGAAGTTCTAGAGCTTCACGAGAACCAGTTGAAGCACCAGATGGTGCACATGCACGGCCAACTACGCCAGATGCTAAGATAACGTCTGCTTCGATGGTTGGATTACCACGAGAGTCCAAAATTTCACGTGCACGAATGTCAACGATTTGACTCATGAACTATTCCTCAGTTGATTAATAAAAATGATGCGTCAAAAAAGACGCATCAATGTATATTGAATTAATGTGTATCTAATTTTTCAAATCCTTTCACTAGAGTATCCAGCTCTTTTAATTGAGCCAGGAATGGTTCTAGTTGAGATAAACGCAAGGCACAAGGACCATCACATTTTGCCACATCTGGATTTGGATGAGCTTCCAGGAATAAACCTGCAAGACCTGTTGCCATACCGGCACGCGCCAGTGTAGTAATCTGCGCACGACGACCACCGGCAGAGTCAGCACGACCGCCCGGAGTTTGTAATGCATGCGTTACATCAAAGAATACTGGCACGTTCATTTCTTTCATGATGTCGAAGCCCAGCATGTCTACAACCAGATTGTTGTAACCAAAGGCTGAACCACGCTCACAAAGAATCAGCTTGTCATTCCCTGCTTCCAGACATTTATGCAAAATGTGGCGCATTTCATGCGGAGCAAGGAACTGGGCTTTTTTGATGTTGATGATGGCATCAGTTTTTGCCATCGCTTCAACCAGGTCAGTCTGACGACTTAAGAATGCAGGTAGCTGAATAATGTCAGCAACTTCTGCCACAGGAGCAGCCTGATACGGCTCATGTACATCAGTGATAATTGGTACATTAAAATGTTTTTTAATGTCGGCTAACCACTCGATTCCTTTTTCGAGGCCAGGCCCACGGAATGAGTTCAGGCTTGAACGGTTGGCTTTGTCAAAACTTGCTTTAAAGACATATGGAATATCTAAACGCTTGCAGATATCAACATAAGTCTCTGCAATTTCAAAAGCTAAGTCTTTCGACTCAAGTACGTTCATGCCGCCGAATAGTACAAATGGCAAGTGGTTTGCCATTTGTATATCGCCTAAACGTACAATTTCTTGTGGTTTTAATTGTGACATTTAAACTTCCTAGTTGTGTCTTAAACTCGCATTATTTGGTTTTTTGGTACTGTTTTTTTGCAGCATCAATGAAACCGGCAAATAATGGATGTCCATCACGTGGCGAGCTGGTAAATTCCGGGTGGAATTGTACTGCAATAAACCAAGGATGTGCAGGAATTTCAACAGTTTCTACCAGATGTTGTACCGGAGAATAACCAGAAATCTTCATGCCTTTTTCTTCCAGCACTGGGATATAACGGTTGTTCATCTCGTAACGGTGACGATGACGTTCGATAATTTCATCCGAACCATACACTTCAGCAGTCTTGGTACCCGGTACCAGTTCAGACTTCTGTGCACCTAGACGCATGGTACCGCCAAGGTCTGAATCTACTGAACGCTGTTGAACTTCACCGCGCTCATCTAACCATTCAGTGATCAGACCAATCAATGGAGATTTGGTTGAGCGGTTGAATTCTGTTGAAGTCGCATCAGTGATACCCGCCACGTTACGTGCATATTCGATCACTGCAAGCTGCATACCCAAGCAGATGCCCAGGAATGGCACACCGTTTTCACGTGCAAAACGAATCGCTTTCATTTTGCCTTCAGTACCACGCTCACCGAAACCACCCGGAACCAGAATCGCATCCGCATCTTTCAATACTTCATTGACATCTTGGCTTTCAAGTTCTTCAGCATTGACATAGTCGATCTGAACTTTCACTCGGTTTTGAATGCCCGCATGTAAAAGTGCTTCGTTCACAGACTTGTAGGCATCTGGAAGTTCAACATATTTACCCACCATTGCAACACGTACAGTGTATTCAGGGTTCAGTAAAGCTTCTACCACATTATCCCAGTCAGACAGGTCTGCTTCTGGAAGATTGTCATAGCCAAAACGTTCACAGATGAGATCATCAACGTTCTGTTCATAGAAAGTACGTGGAATCTGGTAGATCGTACGTGCATCTTTACACACGACTACTGCACGCGCTTCTACGTTAGTGAACAAGGCAATTTTACGCGTCGTATCTGCATCAACATCATGTTCAGTACGGCAGATCAAAATGTCTGGTTGAATACCAATAGACAGAAGTTCTTTTACTGAGTGTTGAGTTGGTTTAGTTTTTAATTCTGCTGCAGACTTAATGTATGGGAGTAACGTTAAGTGCATCAGCATCGTACGTTTATGACCAAGTTCAACCATTAACTGACGTACAGATTCCATGAATGGGAGAGATTCAATGTCACCTACAGTACCGCCGATCTCAACGATCGCAACGTCATAACCTTCGCCAGCGCGAAGTACACGTTCTTTGATGTTGTCAGTAATGTGTGGAATAACTTGTACAGTACCACCCAGGTAGTCACCACGGCGTTCTTTATTCAGAACATCCTGATAAACACGGCCTGATGTAAAGTTATTCAGTTTGGTCATTTTCGCACGACGCAAGAAACGTTCGTAGTAACCCAAGTCTAAGTCTGTTTCAGCACCGTCTTCTGTAACAAAAACTTCACCGTGCTGGAATGGGCTCATAGTCCCTGGATCGACATTAATGTATGGATCCATTTTTACCATGGTCACTTTTAAACCACGGGCTTCTAAAAGTGCAGCAACAGAAGCAGCTGAAATACCTTTACCTAGTGATGAAACAACACCACCAGTCACGAAAATAAAATGGGTCATTGGGTTTCTCGTACAATCGAGCCTAAATCGGCCTGCAATGTTGCGCAATTTTACTTTACCTTGTACCAATAAAGCAAAGTCAATCCGCATCAAATCAAAGAACAATAAACAATTGACTATTCTAACAGCAATTCCTTAAAAAAATTACAGTAAGTTCATATGATTTATATATTGCATTTTGCTGCTATAATAGGAGCATTCACACCCTACACTATTCTGTTTGATGCAATGATGATGAAGAAACTTTTAATCTGTACCCTGATCCTGACTGGCCTTACACTGACTGGTTGTGTAAAAAAAGAAGCTCCAAAAGAAGAAGAACAAACCGAAGTTACTCCAGCATCTGAAGTGGTTGCTCCGGAACCTGTACAACTTGAGCCTGTTGAACCATTAGAATCAACACCAGTTGAACCGGTTGAAGAAGCACCAGCAGCACCGACTGTTGAAATCCAGCGCGAACAAACTGCGAATACTACGACTGAAATTCGCCGTGAAGTTAAAAAACCAGAACCTGCTCAATCAGAGCCTGCGCCTGCAGCTGAAACAAATTCAAGTACTGAGCAGCCTGCAAAACCTGCAGCAACACCAGCCGCTCCTAAAAACAATTCATCTTCTGCAAACAAGTCTGAAGATGATGCAGTTGCAGATGCGATTGCTGCTGCTATGCCAGCACTTGAAAACTAATATAATCCTTCATCAAAAAAACCCAGCTTATGCTGGGTTTTTTATGGTTTAAAAATCTCTTTCAAGCTGCCGTTGGAGTATCGGAAAGTTGCAGTAAATACTCTGCCATCAGACGAGTGGCCCATGATTCTGTCTGCATTAAACCCTGATAAAAGCCACAGTGGCTGCCTTTTTTAGTGGTGACGACTACAATATTCGGCATAGCTCGAATGGCATCCTTATACGGTTCCAGATTCTTGATATGACAGACCGGGTCATCTTCCGAGTTCAAAATCATCAATGGAATTTTGACATTTTCAAAGACATAAATCGGGTTGGTGGCCTTGGTATAGCTTTCATAATCTGAAAAACCTGCCAGCTCATAGTAGTGCTGTTCAAATTCAGACAAGTCTTTCACCTCAAGCAATTGCTTCCATGAAGGATAAATCTGCCAGGTTTCCTGATAAGGGTGGATAAAACGTTTGATCAGTTTTTTAGCCATGACTTTGCTATAAAACGGATGCACATAAGCAAAACCGGTTTCGGTATTATAACCTGGGCATAAGGCAAAGGCTGCTTTGAGCGGGGTTTGCTCGCCCTCCTCACCCAAGTAGCGAACTAACAGTCCTGTACCCGCAGAAGAACCTACACCATAGAGATCGGATTGAGGAAATTTGTCCTGAATATAGAGCAGCTGTTCACGCAAGTCCTGAGTGGAGCCAAACAGGTTCATTTTTGGCACAGGCATTGGCAGGTCAGCATGACCACGGCGCAAACACAGGGCAACACGCCAGCCTGTATATTTATGCAGGTCACGTACCAGCTCCCGCATGGATTCCGGAGAACCGGTAATGGTATGTAATAACACAATAGTAGGTGTACTTGGCGGTAAATCTAAACCATACCAGGCAATGCCAGTAATGCCGCCATCGGACATATTCAGCTGCTCAAGCACATCATATTGCAGCTTAATCGTGCGTTTTTTTATCAAGTCCAGATATAAAATGTGCGCATGCGCATTTGATAACCACGGTGTTGGACGATATTTCTGTTTTAAAAGTGGTAAACGTTCAATCACACCAGAAAATAAACCATTCGGATTATAATAAAGTGTTGGAAGATCCGCTCCGCTAAAGCGGTCCAGATATTCACTTGAAAGTTGACTCATTTTTTTAAGCCACATTTTCATCTGTATTCCCCTCTAGTTTTCTATCAGTGATGTACAAACTTCATGCCGACTTGAATCAATTTTAGGAAATTAAGTATTAGCCTGATAAGCCTGAATCCGCTGGCCCATTTCTACAGCTAAGGCTTCAAGTCCAGATTTTGGTCGGATCATTACTTCAAAATCAATGATCTGACCTTCATCATTGAACTGAATCATGTCGATTCCCTTAAGTTTCTTATCGCTGACATTGGCGGAAAACTCAAGTACAACATTGTTACCATCTTCACTAAGAAATTCACGGTGATAAGTAAAGTTTTCAAAGACCTGAATCACATTGGTCAAGATAAAAAATACAACCTGTTTCCCGGGATAAGGCTGAAAAGCCACGGGCGAGCGGAATACGACATTATCCGCGAGGAGTTCATTCAATATGGACATATCACGTGTTTCCAACATTTCATGCCAGCGTGTAATAGCCTGTTTTGTTATTTCAAGTGTCATTTTAGATTCCTTTTATTTTTAGAGTTCTATCTATACGCTTTCTTCGTTTTAATAATGAAATTTCCCCCTTTAATAAAGGGGGTTAGGGGGATTCTCTTTATATTTAAATCCCTCCCAACCTACCTTTTATAAAGGGAGGAGTTATCTTCCTTTTAAATAAAGCTATAGAGAATTAAATTACCGCAGCCAATTCAGCACCCTGCCGGATCGCACGTTTCGCATCCAGCTCACCTGCTTCTTTCGCACCACCAATGAGATGTACGTTTTTACCGGCAGCTTTCAGTTCATCAAACATGGCGGTATAAGATTCCTGACCAGCACAGATAATGACATTATCTACGTCTAATACTGCAGGTTGATCATTCACTATAACGTGCAAGCCCTGATCATCGATTTTTTCATAGCTTGCACCGGCAATCATTTTGACATTACGATGTTTTAAGCCAGTACGGTGAATCCAGCCTGTGGTTTTACCCAGACTTGAACCGACAGAAGCTGCTTTACGCTGCAATAAATAAATTTCACGTTCAGGTTGTTCTAGATTGGCTGTCTTAAGTCCACCAACATTTTCATAGTTAGTGTCGATCCCCCATTCATCATAGAATTTTTCCGGATTGACACTGCCACTTTCGGTCCCATGACTGAGCAGCTCGGCTGTATCAAAGCCAATACCACCTGCACCAATAATCGCTACACGCTGGCCGACTGGTTTACGCTCTCTTAGTACATCCAGATAAGACAATACTTTAGGATGATCAATTCCAGGAATATCAAGCTGACGCGGTGTCACCCCAGTGGCAACCACAATGTCATCAAATTCGGCTGAAATCAGCTGATCAAAGGTCGCGGTGCAATTTAATTTCAATTGAATACGTGGTTGCAATTCAATCTGACGTTTAAAATAGCGCAAGGTTTCATAAAACTCTTCCTTACCTGGAATGGTCTTCGCAATATTAAATTGCCCACCAATCTGTGCTGAAGCTTCAAATACAGTGACATGATGGCCACGACCTGCTGCATAGATGGCAAAGCTTAAACCTGCCGGCCCCGCACCAATCACTGCAATATTTTTCGCTACATTGGTTTCTTTAAAGATCAGTTCGGTTTCATAACAAGCACGTGGATTCACCAGACAGGTGGCAATTTTCATCGAGAAAATATGATCCAGACAGGCTTGGTTACAACCGATACAGGTATTGATTTCATCACTACGGCCCTGTTCTGCTTTTAAGACAAACTCAGAGTCTGCCAGCATTGGACGTGCCATTGACACCATATCGGCATCACCTGTAGCCAGGACATATTCTGCCATTTCCGGGGTATTAATACGGTTAGAGGTAATAAGAGGAATATTCACCTGACCTTTTAGCTTACGCGTAACCCAGGTAAAGGCCGCACGTGGCACTTTAGTAGCAATGGTCGGAATACGCGCTTCATGCCAGCCAATACCGGTATTAATAATCGTCGCGCCCGCTTTCTCGATGGCTTTGGCGAGTTGGATTACTTCTTCTAGAGTTGAACCGCCTTCAACCAGATCCAGCATCGAAAGACGATAAATAATAATAAAGTTCTCACCGACCATTTCACGGGTACGGCGTACAATTTCAATCGGGAAACGGATACGGTTTTCATAGCTGCCACCCCATTCATCATCACGATGATTGGTACGTGCTGCGATGAACTCATTGATCAGGTAACCTTCTGAGCCCATGATTTCGACACCATCATAACCTGCATACTGAGCCAGTCTGGCACAGTTGGCAAAATCATCGATGGTCTGCTGCACTTCAGCCGAGCTTAAGGCATGCGGTTTGACTGGATTAATCGGTGCCTGAATTGAAGACGGCGCAACATTTTCCGCCTGATAAGAATAACGGCCGGTATGCAGGATCTGCATGGCAATTTTCCCGCCAGCTTCATGTACAGCTTGGGTAATCACTTTATGCTTTTCAGCTTCTTCAATCGTATCGAGCTTGGAACCACCCTGAAAAGTGACGCCATGATCATTCGGCGAAATACCACCTGTGACAATTAAGGCTACACCACCCTTGGCACGTTCTGCATAAAAGGCAGCCATCCGATTATAACCGCCCGGTGCTTCTTCTAAGCCCACATGCATGGAGCCCATCAAAACACGGTTTTTAAGCGTGGTAAAACCCAGATCCAGTGGGGCAAGTAAATTCGGATATTTAGACATTTCAACTCCTTAGCGTGCAGATGTGCTGGCTATTTTTATTCAGGCTGACTGATTTACTTCCATCAAGCAACAGTCTTATGCAACTTGTTGCACTAATTTATAGTGCAGAATTGATTTTTATGCAACATGTTGCATAATAATCCCGAGTCATTTTCTTGAGACGTTTATGTCTTTATCACATGTTTTACTCACCAGCCTGATTGAGAAACCGAGCACTGGCATTGAACTGGCACGCCGTTTTGACCGCTCCATGGGCTTCTTCTGGAATGCCACCCATCAGCAGATCTATCGTGAACTGAATGCCATGCTGCAAAAAGGCTGGATTTCGACGATAGAAGAGGAAGATTCTCATAGCCGTAAAAAGACCTATCAGGTAGAGCGACTCGGCCGGGAAGAACTGGCTAACTGGATGCTGGAGCATAGTTCTCCTGCACAGCTTCGTGAAGAATTGATGGTTCGTCTACGTGCAGAAGCCCAGCTGGGCGGCAACAGCACCTTACCTGAACTGGAACGCCATCTAGAAATACATAAAGAGAAGCTTAAAACCTATCAGCAGATTTTCGCCAAAGACTTTGCTCAAGCTGACGAAAATGACCGAACCCTGTATATTCATAAAATGATTCTGCAACTGGGTATTGACCAGGAACTGGGCTGGATTGCCTGGCTGGAACAGGTTATTCCCAAACTTAAACAATTCGATGTAGAAAAATTATAAATACGGAGATATGCATGCCCTTCTATAGCATGCCAGATGGCGAACAGTTATTTGTACGTGAATACGGTCAGGGTCAACCGGTCTTGGTCCTATCAGGTCTGGGCATGTTGAGCTGGCAATGGGCAGCTTTTCACTATCCACATCAGAAAAATTTCCGCTTTATTATTCCCGAGTGGCGTGGGTTTGGGGCATCTAGTCACTGCAAAATTCCGCAAGACCTGGATGCGATTTCCAGTCACTGGCTTGATGTTCAGTCGGTGATCCAACAGCTCAATTTAGATCAATTTATTGTAATTGCTTACTCGATGGGCGCAACCACCACCATGCATGGCTTGTGCTACGGGGATTTTGCCAAACACATAGCAGCTTATTTGCATATTGACCAAACACCGAAGATTCCGGTTGATGATGCTTGGACATTTGGACTTTTTGGTTCACGCCATCAGGAATTTATTGAAATTTTGCAGCAGCTTTCAACATTACTTGCAGAACATCAGCAGATTGAACTCATTCGGAATCTGGATACTGCAGTACGTCAGCAAATTACAGCATTATGGCTGCGCTTCATGCAGCTACAAAATGATCGTCCAGCCAGTTTAAAAGTGTTTAAGTTCATCCTGAACCGACCTCGTCTGCAAAGCCTGCTCCTGCCTTCCAGTCGGGTAGATTATATGACGTGGTACATCAATAATTATTTATATCATCATGAAGATTATCGTGAAGCTCTGGCGAAGCTTACTTGTCCGGTGACTTTCTTTAGCGGTGTGCAGTCCAAACTTTATCCTGTGGAAGGCCAGCGCCTGATTGCTCAAAGCCTGCCTCAAGCTAAACATGTGCTTTTCAACAAATCTGGTCATACCCCTTTACTGACCGAACCACTCAAATTTGCCAAGGAGCTCGGCATCTTTCTGAAAGAAAATTTACAGTCCAGCTCTTCAGCGGCTTAAAGATTAAGGAGAAGAAATCATGAAAAAACTGGTGGTGTTTTCAGGTGCTGGCATGAGTGCTGAAAGTGGGATTAACACCTTTCGTGACAGTGATGGGCTTTGGGAACAGTATCGTATAGAAGAAGTGGCCACACCGGAAGCTTGGGCTAAAAATCCGGAACTCGTGCAACGCTTTTATAATGCCCGACGTAAAAATATTCTGGAAGCACAGCCAAATGCAGCTCATCAACTCATTGCTGAACTTGAAGATGATTTTGATGTCCATGTGATTACCCAAAATATTGATGATCTGCATGAACGTGCCGGAAGTTCTAAGGTTATTCACCTGCATGGCAATATCTGCCTAGCCAAAACCTCAGGCCCAAATTGTCAGTACACCACCGAGTTTTATCCGATTGAAGGGACTGAATTAGATTTAACTAAACACTTCTGTAAGGATGGCTATCCACTACGTCCACATGTGGTCTGGTTTGGCGAAGCTGTACCAGCTTATGAAGAAGCACAAGATTGTGTACAGGACGCTGATATTTTTGTGGTCATTGGAACTAGCCTGCAAGTATATCCTGTTGCTGGTTTAATCCATGAGATTCCAACTCACTGCACAGCTTATTATATTGATCCCAAAGCAGATCAACAGCATTTACCCGTTCAGTTTCACAAGATTTCCCAGACGGCCACAGAAGGCATGAAAACCTTACTTAAATTACTTGAGTCCGAGATCTAGTCATCATTCAAAATTCGTATTCTATAGTTGACAGTATGCAACAATCATTTTTTAATCAGCCTATTGTTGCAGGAATGGAATTAAACGATGCTGACTGATCTGGATGATTTTTACTGTTTTGCGCAGGTCGTCGAACATGGCGGCTTTAGTGCAGCCGAACGTGCTACCGATATTCCCAAATCCAAGCTCAGCCGCCGCGTTTATAATCTGGAAGAACGTCTTGGCGTCCGTCTGATTCAGCGTAGTTCCCGTCATTTTGCAGTCACTGATATTGGCATGAATATCTATCGCCATGCACAAGTGATGCTCAGTGCAGCACAGGCTGCATACGACCTGGTAGATCATCTCAGTACTGAACCGCGTGGCACTATTAAAGTCAGCCTGCCCGTCTCCATTGCCCAGAATGAAATGGCAAAAATCCTGCCGGATTTCCTGAAAAAATATCCTGAAATTAAAGTCCAGATGATGATCACCAATCGACGCGTGGACATCATTAACGAAGGCTTTGATCTGGCCCTACGGGTACGGACCAGCCTGGATGATGATCCGAATCTGGTGATTCGTCAGTTTGAAAAAATTGAACAGCATCTGTTTGCCAGTCAGGGCTATCTGAATGAATTTGGCGATCTGAAAACGCCTGAACAGCTCTCTGAACATAAAATTTTAAGCATGGCTGAGGAACATACTGAACAGTTCCTGATATTGCAGAATGAGCAGCAGCAACAGAAAAAAATCCGGATCAACCCGACCGTAATGGGATCAGACCTGAATATGCTGGCACAACTGGCGGCTTCAAGCTGCGGCATTACCTTATTGCCCGATAATGTCGTGCAGCAATATGTAGAACGTGGCGAACTGGTTCGGGTACTTTCAGACTGGAAAACCGCACATGGCATTTTTCATCTGGTTTATCCTTCCCGTCGTGGCCTGTTACCGGCTGTGCGGGTATTTATTGATTATCTGGTTGAGCACCTGCATCTTGTATAAATAGAAATATTTCAGGCAAAAAAAATAGCTCATTCTTGGGGAAAAATGAGCTAATAAAAACAATTCACTACAGCATGAAGTGAACGAAAGGAAACTACTACCGCTAAGCCAAATCTAATACACAGTAATCAGACATCTAATAGAACAATCATGAACTAACTATAAATAGATTAAGAGAATTTGGCTGGTTAAACCACTTCTTCATGTAGTGTTTTGTAGGCTTTCGTCACCAATAGCAAGCAAGCTGTAATTTATGTAAGCTACTGTATTTCAATGCATAACGTGAAAAATAATTTAAATTTCTGGATACTCGCCTGTACCTTCTGGCCACGGCGATAACAGCTCAAAACCTGTGTCGGTCACGACTACCATGTGCTCCCATTGAGCTGACCAGGATTTATCCGCAGTCACGACTGTCCAGCCGTCCTTTAACTCTTTAACACGTGCTTTGCCCATATTGACCATAGGTTCAATGGTAAAGACCATACCGGGTACCAGTTTGATGCCCTGACCTGGTTGCCCGTAATGCATAATGTTTGGCTGTTCGTGATAAATTTTACCAATCCCATGACCACAATATTCACGCACAATGGTGTAGCCTTCACGCTGTGCAGCAGACTGGATTGCATAACCAATATCGCCTAGGGTTGCGCCCGGTTTAACGGCATGAATCCCGGCAACCATAGCTTCATAAGTGGTTTCGACCAGACGTTTGGCTTCAGGAGATGGTGTACCAACATAATACATCCGGCTGGTATCGCCAAAATAACCGTCTTTAATAATCGCAACGTCAATATTAATAATATCGCCGTCTTGCAAGACAGTATTCGGAGATGGAATACCATGACAAACCACTTCATTCGGTGAAATACAGGTGGTTTTGGTATAACCATAATAGCCAATATTGGCAGGCGTCACTTTTAGCGTATTGACGATAAAATCATGACAGATGTCATCCAGATATTCAGTCGTGACACCCGGCTTGACATGCTCCCCGATCATTTCCAAGACCTGTGCAGCTAAACGCCCAGATATACGTAATTTTTCGATATCTTGTTCGGTTTTCAGAGTAATCGCTGGAGCTCGCATGGATCTATCCTCAAGGTGAATCGGGAAATTATAGTCCTTTTTTAGCCAAGATGCGCATTTGTTCGGTCTGCATGACAATTCTTAAAACTTGCTATAGAGAATCTCAATGCTGCTTATTTATACAAATAATAAGCCGAATATAATGAAATGAAGTCTAAATGATTTATTTATTTAAAAATAAATTATATTTTTTTCAACTGAATATCAAAGATATATTTCTACCAAGCTTTTAAAGTTCACTTTATCCGATCATCAAGATCAGTAAAATCAAGGCTTTCGGCATTAAATTAAACTCCAAAAATCATCATATATACACTAAAATCGCTTTCTTTTATTTATTTGTTCTCTCTCTATGACAAGTCTCCGTACAAGAGATATTGTGGCCTTAGGTTTTATGACCTTTGCACTGTTCATTGGTGCGGGCAACATTATCTTTCCACCGATTGTGGCTCAACAAGCCGGTGAGCATGTATGGTTAGCTGCCCTAGGTTTCCTGATTACGGCAGTTGGCCTACCTGTCATCACCATCGTGGCATTGTCACGTGTTGAAGGTTCAATCCAGATCTTAAGTTCTCCTTTAGGTAAAGCAGCCAGTCTTTTACTGACTGTGGTCTGTTATCTGACGGTTGGACCTTTATTTGCGACACCACGTACTGCAACCGTTTCTTATGAAATCGGCTTCTCTTCATACTTTGGCAATGCACCTAGCAATCTGCTGATCTATAGTGTGATCTATTTTGCTGTAGTGACTCTGGTTTCCCTTTATCCAAATAAGATTCTGGATACGGTTGGATACTTCCTGTCCCCAGTAAAAATTATCGCATTGATCATTTTAGGCGGTGCTGCAGTGTTGATTCCTGCCGGCAAACCACCTGCTGCAGTGGGTAACTATGTTACAAGTCCGGTAACTGAAGGCATCGTTAATGGTTATCTGACCATGGATACCTTAGGCGCATTGGTCTTTGGTATTGTGATCGTGCGTGCGATTACTTCTCGTGGCGTAACGGATCGCAAGCTGATTACCAAATATGCAGTCAATGCAGCGATTATTTCTGGTATCGGTTTGACGCTGGTGTATCTCAGCCTGTTTAAACTAGGCCTAGGTAGTCACGATGTTGCCCCTAATGCTGCCAATGGTGCGATTATTCTGCATGCCTATGTACAACATGCTTTTGGTGATATGGGTGCTTATTTCCTTGCCACCATGATCTTTGTTGCCTGCATGGTGACTGCGATTGGTTTGACCTGCGCATGTGCTGAATATTTCTCATCTATTACCAAACTGCCTTATAAAGCCTTTGTCTTTGTACTGGTCGGCTTCTCGCTAGTGATTTCAAATCTTGGTTTGACCAAACTGATTGCCGTGTCTGTGCCTGTATTGAGCGCGATTTATCCGCCTGCGATTGCAGTGATCCTGCTAAGCTTCTGCGGTCATTTCTTTAAAAAGCCTGCTCAAGTTGTTGCACCGGCCACACTGGTTGCATTTATTTTCGGTATTTTTGATGGCCTTAAAGTTGCTGGCCTTGAATTACCTGAATTGCTACAGAACTTACCGCTTTCTGAACAAAATATGGCATGGTTGATTCCATCTCTTATTGTTCTTGTCATTGCCGCTGTGATTGACCGTATCAGAAATTAATCTTTCTAAGAGGTCATAAAAATCGTATTTTTACCCAAAATCCGGTTTTAGCGTGATCAATATCTGTCAGGTTTTACCCAAACCGGCATTTATTGTTTACACCCTCACCTTCTCATCATAGCCAAATTGTATTTTAGAAAGCTTTATAGACTTTTAATCAATTATTTTAATTAGCTTCTTTCTTACTTCTATTTTCATTCTTTAGCAGAAGATCAACACCACTCTGTATTTTACTGTTTTTTAAACATATTGTTTCCTGATTAAACCAACTCACCTTCATCATTCTACATAGACTTACATTCTCTGGATTATCTCTACAAATCTTTGGCGTAGAATTTGCTTTTCCCAATGGTAGCAATGAATGATTGCTTGAAACTTCAGTCGGACTGCACTCGCTGAAATGTTTAAGATGATGATTCAGATGCAATCATTGATTAGTGCGGTAATACGACTAAAGGAGGCCTTTTTAACTGTTAAAGTTCACTTAAATAGTTGCAAAGGTTGAAATTAAGAAGTACAACTGTATATTCAATTCAGACTAAATCAATAAGATTTACTCTTCAATTATACAAATAAACAGGAGGGATGGAGATGTTATCAGTACATTTCAAAAAGCAAGTCTTCATTGACGCTCTTAAAGCAAATACCAATCTGGTGACTTTCCTAAGCACCACGGTTGCGCTTATGCTGACCTTGATTGTGCATTGTTTAATTCAAGGCAATTTAAAATTTGAGTACGTAGGTTATGCCTTGATTGTTTCGGCAGCCTTTTTCTTATGGGCTGTGATTGACCAGAAATACCGATAATTTATTAATAAATTTATACCCCAGTGGATGATCTGGCCAGTCATCCATCTGGCAGAAAAGAAATAAATTAAGCTTAAAGCTCGAAAAATAAAATCAACCATTAAAAATTAGAATAATCCGATCGCCGCCCCATAAAGAAGCATGCCCGTCCCTCCCAATTCCGCAATAATCAAACTGACCATTGCCAAAGTCATAAGCACGCCCGGCAACTGAAATTTACCCAGTTGATGCGGTCGCTTAAACTGATTCGTCGTATCTTTCAAAAACCCATGCAAGATATACGCACTAATCGAGAAACTGAAAAAGAGAACATTGATCAATACACAGATCAAATTAATCTGCGAAGATAATGCTGAATAATAAGCCAATACTGCCAGAATCAATGTCGCAGGGGCATAAAGCAGACTGCTGCGATGAGCAATATCCACATAATAATGCGCCCGTGAATTGACAGACTGACGGATTTGCCAATATTTCCATACCCCGGTTAACATCCCCACCCATAAGAATATTCCACTAAAAATAATCGCGATCTTTACTGCCAGATCAAGTTCGATTCCCTGCATATTTTCATTCCGTTTTTATCATCGTAATGACTTTTTAGTCATTGTTTTAATAAGTTTCTTTGAAGAAGTCAGGTAAATTTAAGCATTCATTCTGATTCAAAAATATAGTGTAGCCCATGTCTGAATTCGAAACATTGACTCTAAAGTGCCAGGATGGCTATCAATTAAGTGCACGTTTTTATCCAGCTACTGATGCTGAATGCAAGAAATCTCCTATATTAATCTGCCCTGCGACTGGCATTACCAAACAGTTTTATCATAGTTTTAGCTGTTGGCTGCAAGCTCAGAGTTATGCAGTGTTGGTATTTGATTTTCGGGGTATTGGCGAATCCTTAAAAGGTCCGGTTAAGCATTCTAAAGCCAGTATTGTGCAATGGGGACAACTGGACATTCCGGCTGCAATTGATGCGCTATTAGCTAAGACTCAGACAGAAAAGGTCATCTTACTTGGGCATAGTGCTGGTGGACAGCTGCTGGGTATTGTCCCAAACTATGCTAAAGTGGAAAAAGTCGTGGCAATTGCTGGATCGACGGGTCATGTTAAAGGTTTAAAGGGTCGCACCAGATTACTAGCACCAGTGATGTTCAATATCATTTTCCCATTGGCACGTATCACCAAAGGCTATGGTCCAACTCAAGCGATTGGTATGGGTGAAAACCTGCCAAAAGATGTGGCGCGTGAATGGGCAGAATTTTGTAGTAAACCAGGTTATATAATTAATGCGATTGGTAAAAAGATCGCACCAGCACATGACTATCATGCTCAGATCACCTGCCCGATCACATCAATCTGGGCTTCGGATGATGAAATCGCCACTCAAGCGAATGTCAAAGACTTGCTGCGCTTATATCCAAAAGCAGCCACAGAAATGATTGAGCTAAAACCCCAAGAATATGGTCATAAAGGGATTGGCCACATGCTGATGTTCAAGAAGTCACATCAAAACTTATGGCCAGTCATTGAGCAACAGTTATCTGCCTAAAGATGATTTAAATGGCTATTGATAGGTTAATGTGCTTTAATACGCTCAGTATGAGATGAGCCTCTTACAGTATGTGCCTCAGATGTGCATACGACTAGCCCCTAACCATGGGGCTTTTTAATGTCTATATGATTTTGAAGTCGTATTAAAATTTAACCGAAAAATGCAATGATGCTCTGAATCACCACAGCATTCACAATATCAATAAAAAATGCACCACATAGCGGTACGATCAAAAATGCTTTATGTGATGGACCATAGCTATTGGTGACCGCCTGAATATTTGCAATCGCAGTTGGAGTTGCTCCCATACCAAAACCACAATGCCCCGCCACCAATACGGCTGCATCGTAATTTTTTCCCATGATTCTAAAGGTCACAATTGCGGTAAATAAAATCAGTACCGCTGTCTGCGCAAACAAAATAGTAATGAGCGGGCCTGCCAAATCGGCCAGCAACCAGAGTTGCAGCGACAGTAAAGCCATTGATAAATACAGAGACAATGACGCATTTCCGAATACATCAATAGCACGGTCGAAAATATCGACTTTTAGCACATGCTCCAGGAAGTTACGTACAATCACCCCTGTCCCTAAGGCCCAGACAAAGGTCGGCAGTTCAAACCATCTTCCCTGACTAATCTCTGTCATTTCATTCGCAACAAAAATACATAATGCAAACATCCCCAAAGTCGACACTGCATTACTGGCTGTAATCAACCGGGTTTTCTTTGGATATTCGAAGGGTGCGGTGTTGATACTAGTATCGAGTTGTTGTTCATTGGTCTCTTGCGCTACTGTCTCTGCCAACTGATTTCGTTTAATCAAAAATTTGGCAACCGGACCACCCACAAGTCCACCAATAATCAAACCAAAAGTAGCACTTGCCATTCCGAGGACAATTGCCCCCTGGATCCCATGTTGAGTTTCCAGAACCTCCCCCCAAGCACCGGCAGTACCATGACCTCCTGTCAAAGTAATCGAACCAACAATCAAGCCAATTAACGGATCAAGTCCAAGTGCTGTTGCTAAACTCATGCCAACCGCATTTTGTACAACTACAAATAAAATGACACAGACCAGAAAGATCAGAAGTGATTTCCCGCCTTCTTTGAGCTTCAAAAAGTCTGCACTTAAACCAACAGAGGTAAAGAACATCAGCATCAGGATGGTTTGAATCTCTGAATTAAATGTGGCGCTGATATTAAAAAATTTATAGAGAATAAAAGCCGCAATCGCTGCGACTAAACCGCCGATTACGGGTTCAGGTAAATTATAGTTTCTAAAGAAGCCAATTTTACTAACCAGATACCGCCCAATAAAAAGAAAAAATACTGCAATCACCAAGGTGCCAAAGGCATCGATTTCATAATTCATAACATTCCCTATTGGCTTTATTTTTATACAGTTTTAAGAAAAAAGTATGAAAAATCAATTTTAGAAATGTTATGCAAGTTATTGTTTCTAGTAATTGTTTAATTTATAGCTCGAACAGGTGTAATTAATACAATGGAATATCATAGACCCATTTTTTGGCTTGTTGGTCTGTGATACTTTCACAGACATAGTAGTCATGATCCCAAGCATCTTGATGGAAGATTTCCTTTTTATGGTAAGTCATCTGTTTAGCATTTTCGACGCAGACAAAGCTATCGCCTTGGTCTTTAACCTGAGTTCCGTTCAGGAAGCCACCGATACAGAGGAATCGGGATTGTTTTGGCATAGAAATGAAAGATTTGAAAAATAGATTAAATTGGCTTTGTTGCACAAAGATTTGAAATGCAAAGCGCCCCTAATTGAGCCAAATTTAAGGCGTAACTTGGGTAAGTGGTCGACCTAATTCCGTAAATCTGTTAAGGACTGCCACACGTGCATGGATCTCATTGACTTGGCTATCAAAACTCCTTGCACTGAGTTTATCTCCTAATAATTTGATGCAATGCATCTTAGTTTCAACCAAACTTCGCCGATGATAGCCTGACCATTTTTTCCATAGTGTCCTGCCTAAACGTTTAATTGCTCGAAGTAATTCATTTCGCTCTAGCGAGCTACTCTTTGTATCTTTCCATGGTTTCGCATTTTTTCTAGATGGAATCACCGCATGTGCTTGCCGATCTGCAATGACCTGACGGCATTGCTTGGTGTCATAAGCTCCATCGGTATAAACAGAGTCAATCTGCTCATCTTGTGGAATCTGATTAAGTAAATCACCAAGCACCTGTGAATCACAGACATTATTGGTTGTGAGCTGAATAGCGCGTATTTGTAGGGTTTTGGCATCTATACCAATATGTAGTTTACGCCATTGGCGACGATATTCAGGTCCATGTTTCTTGCGTTTCCATTCGCCCTCACCTAGAAACTTCATGCCTGTAGAGTCCATGAGTAGATGCAGCCCATCGCTACTTTTTTGGTAGCTGATTACAATATCAATATGCTTTTGTCTTCTACAAAGCGTGGTGTAATCTGGAGCTATCCAATTTAATCCGCAAAGTTTAATCAGACTTTGCACAAAGCCAGTGACCATACGTAAAGACAGACGGAATAAGGATTTAATCATTAAGCAGCATTGGATGGCTGCGTCGGAGTAGGTTTGATTTCGCCCTTGTTTGCCTTTTGATGGAGCATACCATTGCGTAGCAGGATCAAACCAAATGGCAATATTTCCGCGATTAATGAGTGCTCGGTTATATGCGGGCCAATTGGTTGTGCGGTAGATTTTGTGTGCAGGCTTCTTCATTTGAAAATTATATCGCTGAAAAACCCTTTACAGATAGGTTTGTGCAACAAAGCCGATTAAATTATAAAACTTATTTATCCTAATAAGAAATTAACAAGTTTAAATTAATATTAATGCAAAATAGTCGTTTATGTTGGATATGCCAAACAAATATTGCTGATACATCTGAACATGCATTAAAAAAAACAGATATTATTCGTGTTTATGGTAAAGGCTCATATCATAAGTTAAGGGAAAAACAACCTATTCATTTTAAAAATGGAAAGCAAACCAAACTTCAAGGTGCTAACTCTGATGTAATTAAAAATCCTAAGGATTTATGTAAGGTATGTAATAACACCTTAACTCAACCTTATGATCGTGCTTACGATAGATTTATTGAATATATAATAAATCATAATGATTTGATTTTAGAACGGCGCTTCATAGATTTTGAAGAAATCTATGGAAAAGACTTCCCAACTCAACAAACTAATTTATTTAAATATTTTATAAAATCTTTTGGTTGTAGAATCTATGCAAACCCTGATTTTAAAGTACCTACTGATATTATTGAAATAATTAGGAGTGATTTGGCTTACTTCACAACTGGCTTACAAATCACAATGAGTGTGAATAAAGAAATAATAAATCAATGTGGCAGAGATATTTTAAATTCTCCAATTGGAAAAACCGAGATGACATATTCCAATTTGCCAGGCATAAAAAATCAGTTTGGTTTTAACTTTAGTGAACATTTTGGGTGGTTTTTTATCAACTATTTTTATCTTACAAACGTCAATGAGCGAAGTGGTACACAATGGGTTGCCGACAAAAAAGTTCTTTTTATAGGTGAATTAGAAGAGTTCAACTTCTTTTAATCATAAAAGATAATTATTTAGTCTTTTAAAGTTAAAAAATAAGGGCTGATAGATCAGCCCTTATTTTAAACTACTTTCTAATCAACTATTAAGCTAATTGAGCAGCAGCAATTTTTTTGGTATCGATGTCTTTAGCAGCATCTGTATACTCGCTCATCTTGTCGAAGTTCAAGTATTGATAGATATCAGCAGACATGCTGTCAATTTGAGCTGCATATTGTTGATATTCTTCTGGAGATGGTAATTTACCAAGTACAGCAGCAACAGATGCAAGTTCAGCAGATGCCAGGTAAACGTTCGCACCTTGACCTAGACGGTTCGGGAAGTTACGAGTAGAAGTCGATACACAAGTAGTGTTTGGAGCTACACGTGCTTGGTTACCCATACATAATGAACAGCCTGGCATTTCAGTACGAGCGCCAGCTTTGCCATAAGTATTGTAGAAACCTTCTTCCATCAATTGGTGTTCGTCCATACGAGTTGGAGGAGCCAACCATAGACGAGTAGATAAAGAACCACCAGGTACTTTGTCTAGAAGTTTACCAGCTGCACGGAAGTGACCGATATTCGTCATACAAGAACCGATGAATACTTCATCAATTTTAACGCCTTGAACGTCAGAAAGAAGTTTTGCATCATCTGGGTCGTTCGGGCAGCAAAGAACTGGTTCTGTGATTGTAGAAAGGTCGATTTCATACACTTTAGTGTATTCAGCGTCAGCATCAGCTTTAAGAAGTGATGGGTTAGCCAACCATTTTTCCATGTTCTCAACACGGCGCGCCATAGTACGAGCATCGCCATAGCCTTGTGAAATCATCCACTTCAGCATAGTGATATTAGAACGTAGGTATTCAGCAACTTTCTCTTCAGAAAGCGTGATCGCACAACCAGCCGCAGAACGTTCAGCAGAAGCATCAGAAAGTTCGAATGCTTGCTCAACAGTCAGGTCAGTTTCCATTTCTGTCAGGTCGATCTCAAGGATACGGCCAGAGAAGATGTTTTTCTTACCTTTCTTCTCAACAGTCAGGTCACCTTCTTGGATTGCTACGTAAGGAATTGCATGTACTAGGTCACGTAAAGTGATACCAGGCTGCATTTTACCTTTGAACTTCACAAGAACAGACTCTGGCATATCAAGTGGCATAACACCAGTTGCTGCAGCGAATGCTACAAGACCAGAACCCGCTGGGAATGAAATACCGATTGGGAAACGAGTATGCGAGTCACCACCAGTACCAACAGTATCTGGAAGAAGCATACGGTTTAACCAAGAGTGGATAATACCGTCACCTGGACGTAGAGAAACACCACCACGGTTCATGATGAAATCAGGAAGCGTGTGCTGCATTTGAACGTCAACTGGTTTTGGATACGCAGCTGTGTGACAGAAAGATTGCATTACCAGGTCAGCAGAGAAGCCTAGGCAAGCAAGATCTTTAAGTTCGTCACGAGTCATAGGACCAGTTGTATCTTGAGAACCAACAGTAGTCATACGTGGTTCACAGTAAGTACCTGGACGGATACCTTGACCTTCAGGAAGACCACAAGCGCGACCAACCATCTTCTGAGCAAGGGTGAAGCCTTTGCCAGTGTCAGCAGGTTGTACTGGAGTACGGAACAGAGTTGAAGGCTCAAGACCAAGCTCTTCACGTGCTTTAGTTGTCAAACCACGACCGATGATCAGGTTAATACGACCACCCGCACGAACTTCGTCTAGAAGTACTGGAGTTTTAAGGTCAGCTTCAGCGATTTGAGCGCCGTCTTTGAACGCAGTTACTTTAGCAGCAGCTTTGTCGATTTTAAGAGTGATTTCATCACCCATGTTCATGTTTGCTACGTCAATTTCAACTGGTAACGCACCAGCGTCTTCCATAGTGTTGAAGAAAATCGGAGCAATTTTAGAACCTAAGCAGTAACCGCCTTCTTTCTTGTTAGGAATGTGCGGAATTTCGTCACCGAAGAACCAAAGTACAGAGTTAGTTGCAGATTTACGAGAAGAACCTGTACCAACAACGTCACCTACGTAAGCAACTTTGTTGCCTTTCGCGATGAGGTCTTTAATTTGGTTTAATGGACCAACTTCACCAGGAACTTCTGGGTTGATGCCATCACGTTCGTTTTTCAGCATTGCATTTGCATGCAATGGAATGTCTGGACGGCTCCAAGCGTCTTGTGCTGGAGACAAGTCATCAGTGTTAGTTTCGCCAGTTACTTTGAAAACTGTCAGTTTGATTTCTTCTGGAACATCTGCACGGTTTGTGAACCATTCAGCATCAGCCCATGATTGAAGAACAGCTTTTGCATTTGCATTACCTGCACGTGCTTTATCAGCTACGTCATGGAACGCATCAAATACAAGAAGCGTCTTTTTCAAAGCTTCAGCAGCAAGACCACCAAGCTCTGCGTCTTCTAGAAGTTCAACTAAAGGAGCAACGTTATAACCACCAAGCATAGTGCCCAGTAAGTAAACCGCACGTTCTTTAGAAACTAGTGGAGAAGTCGCTTCGCCTTTTGCCAATGCAGCTAAGAACGCAGCTTTTACGTATGCAGCTTGGTCAACACCCGCTGGAACACGGTTTTCAAGCAAGTCAACTAAGTATGCTTCTTCACCAGCTGGGGGATTTTTTAATAATTCAACTAATGCAGCAGTTTGAGCATCATCAAGTGGCTTCGGTGGGACTCCGAGTGCGGCACGTTCTTCAACGTGTTGGCGGTAAGCTTCTAGCACGGTGTTATTCCTCTTTTTTAAAAAATTACCTGTGAATTCCTGCTTTATAAGAGCTTCACAAATAATATGGACTCTAAAATTTTACTAAAATTCCAGTTAAAAGTTAATGCAAGTACAGTGTTTCTTTGTGATGCTCATTATTTTATAACTAAATGATGCTTATAAAGATCATTCAATAATCAAATCATCATCGCCTTGCATAATTTAAGTACAGATATGGCAACTTTTAACCAAATTCGACGCATAAAAAAGGCAACATCGATGTTGCCTAATTTACTTAGAAAAAGATACTCCACCTTAGTGGACTGTCGTCGAGTTCAAATATTGCTGAAAAGCGTCCCGACAACCCTCAAATTTTAATTCACATTGATCTTCATAGGTCTGACTGTGATTGTTGCTGGCAAAGGAAATCTCGACCAAACAGCGTTTTTTGTCCTGCACCAAGATCTGCTTAATCACGACCTTGTCTCCTACACTCAGAACATAGCGTCCGCTACCGATAATCGCCAATCCTTTTTCATCTTCTAACAGCAGATCTGAGTGATATAAATATTTCACGACGTCCATATTATTGTTCTCCTAAAGGCTTTGGAGTTAAATTCATTATTCAATATAAAGATAAGCATTTCTATATTTTAGATTTAGCAATTGTCACAAATTATATTTAATATTGCTTAGGCTATTTTTATTATTAGAAGAATATTCTTATATCTATAAACCACTATTTAATTTGAATGAAGATTCCTTAGTTTGCTTCATTCAAATATAAAAAAACCGTTCCTTAGAACGGTTTGTAATCTGGCATTTTATCATGCGGTGTGGCGATACATTTTTCAGTAAATTCAGCGCGGACTTTCTCACGGGCTGCATCTACATCGGTCTTAATTTCCTGTTCCGGAAGTGCATAGACTTCATCGATAATATTCAGGATAAAACCGCGAGTGATGTCATCATCGATCTTGTTGGCATGCTCAACAGCCTTTTCTTTCTCGATCGCATTCTGACGATCCAGCATAATGGTCCGTGCAGCATTCCCCACACTACGACAATAGCCATGCCACTGCTCTTCAGGGGTTAAAGGTTTTTTCTCTGCACAGCCGACCAGAGCAACCATCAGCGATAAAGCAAATAACTTTTTCATGAATTTCTCCTTCCGAGAAGCACTATAAGAGATCAGCACAGATTTGTCATTTAAAATGAAATTTCTGTCTATTCTTATTGATACTGCCTGCTCGAAAGTAGCATTTCATATCTTAACCACAGCTGGCCTGAACTACTTTCTTAGTGGCTGGATCTACAGTGACCGTCACGCGCTCTTCACGATAATCCATAGTGACAGGCTGGCCAGGTGCAACCATGCGTACCATTTGAGCTTTGGTTTTCTCTTTGATTTTTGCTTCAGTTAAATTGGATTGGCCAACCAGCGCAGCTGCCTGATCAGCGATACATTTAGGCTGGTTTGCTCGGAAATATTCCCATTCTTCGACCACTTGCCCATTTTTTAAATGACAATAGCCCACTTGCCCATTAGTTTCATTACGGATTTCCAGCTTTCCACCCTGATTAATACAATAGGCACTCGCTGGATTCGCTGTTCCCAATGACGCTGAGTTTGAGTCAGTCGACTGGGTCGTACTACAGCCAGCAAGGAGGATGGATGCAAATAATCCGGGCAAACCAGATAAAATTATTTTTTTCATGAGCGGTATTCTTCTAAAGGAATTCGCCTTTAATGTAGCATATTACACTTATAGCGTCAGATCTGAAAAGGCTTGAGTGTTTGTAATTCTGTAAAAAGCGACAGGATCATTTCTTAATATCATTAGGTTTAATCCCATTTAAGTTCTCACTATTTCCTATGATTTACTTTAACCAATAATCAACCTTCAAAAGTGGTTTCTTTTTTCAAATAGCCAAAATTTAGTTTTAGTTAACTATTGGAATGGCTTAAAGATGACAATGTCATTACATTATTATACAAAGTGTTTATTACCCTTCATCAACCAAGTGTTATTCTAATATTTTGTTTTTAGATTATTAAATTAATTATTGCCCAGCTTCTTTGTCCTTGCCTTTTTTATGCACGAAGCTTGATGTTTGTACTAGCGGCCATATTGCTTTAATATTTGATTGAATTTTAAACTTTATCTCAGCATGCAAGACGATCTCCAGCTTTCTTTAAAAGAATACCTTTCTACGGTTCATGAAGTGGTAAAAATCACTTTCGATACACCGGTGTGGGTCAAAGCCGAGATTCGTAATTTAAATATTAAAGCTGGCCATTATTATCTAGAACTGGCAGAAAAAGATCCTGACAATGATCAGGTCATTGCCAGTTGCCGGGCCACAATCTGGAAGTTTGCTGCGCAGAAAATTGTGACGCAATTTGAACGTGAAAGTGGTATTGAACTAAGCCGGGATCTTAAAGTTTTAATCAAAGTCAAAGCCAGCTTTGATCCGCAATATGGATTTTCCCTAAATATTGTAGAGATTGATTCTGGATATACCTTGGGAGATATAGCCCGACGTTATCAGCAGATTGTAGAAAGACTGACAACCGAAGGTCTGATTAATCGCAATAAAAATCTCCCTACACCTTTTGACCTAAACCGGATTCTGGTGATTGCTCCAGAAAAGGCTGCCGGTCTGGGCGATTTCAAGAAAGATGCTGATGCTTTACAAAAAGCTCAGGTATGCGAATTTATCTATCACAGTGCTACCTTTCAGGGAAATACGGCACCGCAAAGCATCATGCAAAGCTTGGCACAAGCTTTAAAGCAGTGGGCACAAACGTATCATCACGCGCCTGATCTGATCGTGATCATTCGTGGCGGTGGCGCAGTCAATGATCTGGCGTATTTGAATGACTATGCGCTGGCTGCCCTGCTCTGCAAACGTTCAGTTCCCGTCTGGGTTGGTATTGGTCATGAAAAAGATCGGACGATTCTGGATGAAATCGCTCATCGTTCTTTCGACACACCGAGCAAGGTGATTGCTGGAATTCGCAATCATGTCGTCGAGCTGACGCAAGAAGTTATAAATAACCTGCAAAGCATCCAGCGACTTTCTCAACAGCAAATTCAGGCTTATCAAAACCAGAATGAGCAATATTTAAAACTAATCCAAAATCTGGCCAATCACCAGATTGTGAATGCCTTGCAAAGTTTAGAGCAGCTCAAGTCCAATACTTCTAACCTTGCCCAGCAACAGACCCAACTAATTAATCAGCAGCTAGATGCCCTGATGCGGGAAACACTACTGCAAAATCCCAAACATGTTTTGTCCAAAGGCTATGCCATTGTGCGCCAGCAAGAACACGTGGTTCGTTCAATTCATCAAATTGATGTGCAACAACCCGTTCAGGTTGAATTACACGATGGCCTATTTTCAGCACAACTTACGCAGGTAACTCCCCATGAGTCATGATACTTTGAGCTTTCAGGAAGGCTATGACATCTTGAAAAAGAATGCTGAATTACTTGAATCTCAGCAAGAACCAGATATTGATAATTTGATGAAAATCGTTGAAGAGTCTATGCAGGCGTATAAAGCCTGTAAATCCCGAGTGGAAGCCGTTCAGAATGCACTGAACGAGACCTTTAAGGATTAATTTTATTGAATACCTTAAATCAGTATAGCTTGATGATTTAAATGCTTAGGCTATTTTAAAATCTCTTGCCTATAAAAAAGCCCTCATTTAGAGGGCTTTTTATTAGCTTAGAACCGCCAGTTATAGAATAAGTCAATTGCACGCTCTAAAGACTGACTGGCTTCCAGATATAAACGCTGATTCATTTGATAACGTAAAGTCAACTTGTTTACTGGGGTAAATACGCCAACCCCATAACGGATATATAAGTCTGGCGTAATATAACCGGTTACAGACACCTGAGTATCATCCCCGGTTCCCTGTGCATCCAGTGCCAGACCGCTCAAGCCAAAGCTACGGCCAATCTGGTTGGTCAAGGCACGCGTACCGCCTAAGCCCAGACTGATCCCTGCGGCTGCAATGGTGTTATTTACATCAGATCTGAAACCTTCTGCCTGACTCAAGCCTGAAGCCCCTTCATTAATACGACCAGTAATCAGGGCATTCAACGCTTCCTGTTCAGACAGGCCAGCATCATTATAAATTTGAATGGCAGGACTTGAGGCTGTACCAGTGACACGTACACCCACCGTGCTACCTTGAATGGATTTATTGGCATCAATATCCAGGGTTGGATTCGACAACGGGCCATTGAAACGTGCAATTGCACGGTTCAGATCCAGACTTTGTCCATAAGCTTCAATTTTCACCCGTTGTGATACCCCGATCGCACCATTGGCACGCATCGCAGATTCCAGACCACGTTGTGTCAGATTGACACGACCTAAGAGTGGAATACGGCTGTCAAAGCCCTGGAAGATCACCTGATTTCCTAACGACACTGCAACATCTGCGCGAATATCCCATGGACGTGCCGCTTTCAGAATGGCGAGCTGGTCATCTCCCTCACGTACTACGCGTACGTCAGAAGACAAGCCCACAACAGGTTCAGACGCTTCAGGCATAGAAATCAATGCACGAGGAACATCGACCTTACCACTCAAGCTCAATTTTTTATTGAACGGATACATATCCAGGGTCAGATCAGGCGTAACCACCGCAGTAATCAGCGGTGCCTGGCGAATCAGCAGATTTTCACCCTGAAGTTTGAGCTGTACGCGAGGATCACCTTTCCAGTCTACAGAACCAGTTAATTTACCAGCACCACGACCACTATTAAATGCACCATTAATAGTCGCGGTATTTTGACGGACTGATGAATAGAGCTGCACATTGGTTAGATTGACTGGTAATGAAATCATGCTGATCGCCCCGTCCTTAACCCGAATTTCACCTTCAAGTAATGGATCGGTTAACGTTCCGCTAATTTTACCTGCATACGACAGGGTACCATCCAGATTACGCACATCCTGAATGAATGGCTTAAAGACCTTCAGCTGAACCTGGTTAAAGGCAATCTCGCCCCGCATTGGTTTATTGTCACGATATGGATCAATAATTACATTGGCATAGCCTGTACCAATATCCGGCGTTTTCACATCCAGACGAATCTGTAATCCAGCGGCCACGCTTTTTGCGACCAGCCCCACTTCATCATATTTTAAAGTCGAGCCTAAATATTCCGGATCATCAGAAGATAAGCCGATCACCCCATTGCGGGTTACCAGACGAGCATCAATTTTCGGTTTAGCACCTTGTGCCCAAGCTGCCTTGGCATAACCATTCACTTTACCGGTTAATGCTATGCCTTCTGGCAGGAAGGCACTAAAGTCAGCCAGATCCAGGTTACGGGTAATAAATGAAGCACTACCTCGAGTTTTATTGACTCGAATTGGCTGGTCAAAGCAAAGTTGACTTTGCTGACTCATCCAGCAATGAGCGCCAACAAACAGATCCGACTGTGCAGTGTTATAAATTACAGCTGCATTTTGACGCTGCACCAGATGAGTACGCAGTGAGTCGAAATCACCGCGCTGGATCTGGCCTAACCAGTTATTTTGTGCATTAAAACCACCTGCGAGCTGAACAAAGAATTTAGACAGCTTATTTTCAGCCTGAACTTGCAGCACATGCGCGGCGCGCGTTCCAGCAAGTGACACTTCACCGCGTACAATCTGTCTATTGCCACTACGCAACTGATCCATGGTCGCAGTCAATAAAGTCGGTGTGGTTTGTGAAGTCGGTAACTGGCCACGTACCCGAATCTTGTCTACGCTAAACAGGTTCTTGAAAGCAAAATTATCTACTGCCAGATTCGCAGTTGCTTGCAAACGCGGTTGTGCTTGCATATTGATGTAGCCTTGTACCCGGCCTCTTAATCCCGGATAAAGCTCATATAATGCCGGCGCATTCACTTTAAGTTGCAGATTTTGTGCATTACCTGTGGCCTGTATCTGGTTACTGGCATAAGACAGGAACAGGTTATTGGCTTCAAACTGCTGCGGTACAAAACCACGCTGCTTGGAATCAATCAATACAGCCAGATTACCCTTACCGCGTACCGGTTTATTATTCAACATACCGGCCAGATTTAAGCGTTGAATCTGGACACGCTTCACTGCATCCGACCAGACACCTTGGGTTTGCAGATTGCCAGACAATTCACCTTTAAGCTTGGCATTAAAATACTGAGGTTTGAAACGCACCAAAGAAGCATTTACATTCCAGCCAATACCATTTGCCAAGTTCACCTGACCATTGGCATTAATTTTTCCAGCGACTCCATCATGGCGCAGTTCCTTGATATTCAGCATATCAGGCGTACCTGACAAGCGCAGTTTCAACAATCCCTGACTGGCCTTAATCTGGCTGGCACTTAATGCACCATCATAATTGACCGCATAACTTTTGAATCCGCCACCTACTTTTTCATCATGGAACAACAAGGCAATATTACTATTACCTGTCAGATGAACGGTTTCATTTTGCGCAGCCAGTCGTCCGGTCAGATCTACACCGCTGAGGTTAATAATCTGCTGATTCGGGCGTGCATAACCACTGGCTTTTACTCGACCATTCAAGCGGTCAATTGGTGAAGCTGCAGCCAGAGTCTGGGTATTCAGGTTCTGGGCATTTAATACTGCGGACCATTTGAGCTGACGTTTTTCTTCTGGCAGTTCAACCCGTGCATTACCTGTTAGACTGCCGGCCTGTCCATTTCCACTATATTTAAAACTTGGAACATTCAGGATGTTATTTTTCAAGTTCAATTGTGCCTGATACATTCCTGTCGGCAACAACCCTTCTTCATGCTGAGCAACCTGAGTAGCGACATGGATATTCTGCTGGCCTTCGACCAGTACCAGATCAACATCGCCTGATTCACTTTTTAACCAGCCGATATAAGGCACAGCACGATCAATATTTTTCCAGGCCACATCCAGTAAAATCGGTTGAGCTTTATTGTCTTTAACCGGCTTCTGATCCAGCTTGATATTCCAGGTTTCATAGCGGTCAAAATCCACCAGTCCTGTTAAATGCAGGCCATTTTCCAGGTTACCGGTAGAGGCAATATTACCGTCCAGACTTGGTGGTAGAAAATCTTGCACCACCTGTGGAATTCGCTGATGTTTTGGATCAATCCCATTCATGCGGCCTGTCAGATCCCAATCCACCTGATCAGCCCAGCCTACAGTACCTGCCAGGCTTACCGAACCTTTCATCAGCTGACCATTTAGATCAGTAATATTGAGCTGATTGACCAGATCGGTGTACATCACTGCGGTATATTGCCCATCCGGGATATTTTCACCTTCAATATCAGTGCGAACATTCAGATCCAGGCGCTTGGTATTCCCATTAAACTCAGCCACACCATCTTTCGTAAACAGTTTTTGCTCTGTCAGGATTGGCCAGTGATATTGCTTGAACTGGAGTTCACCACGCATGGGTACATTAGGACGCATCGGGTGCAGAATTGCCCAGCCTGTCAGCAAATCTGGCGTGTTGGTCGCGACCCCGGCCTGAATGGTATCCAGTGTGCCTCTAGCACGTACTTGAATATCATGAATATTCAAGCTTTCTCTGAGTGAAGGCAGATTTAGAATACCGCGTGCATCTAGTGGATATTTACCTTCAAACTGCATTTTCCCAGTAGCTTCACGTACCGACAGATAGCCCATGTCCATGCGGGAATCTTCGAAATTCAGCTCGGTACCTGACCATAATGCTTCATTCAGTTCAATATTATAAAAATCAACTGCATTGGTCTGAGTCTTAATCACCAAGTGATCGAGAAGTAAATGATCAACCCGCAATACAAACGGTAAACGAATTGCATTGAACTTGAATGGCTCATCACTTGACGGATTTTTATTAATAATCTGTAGATTCAGTACATCTGCTTCAGTCAGATGAATTTCTTTTTTGATAATCGCCCGCCAACCCAGCTTGACATCAGCACGGTCAATTTTGACATCGACCGGTTTCAGGGTAACCAGAACATTTTTCAGGATAATCCCGCGCCACAGGTTCCCACCTTCATATTCATAATGAATGATTTCCTGGCGCTGCATCACCTGATCGAGCAGGAATTTACTGCCTTTATCGGTAGAAAACAGGATCGCCAGTACAGACAGCAGAAAAATAAGAGAAAAAAGGACCGACAATAGAATACTTCTAAATATACGGCGCTTTTTCGGCACAACTTCAGGTTGTTGCTCTTGTTCTGGCTGTGGTTGGTTTTCGACCATGATCTACCCAAATAACTATTTTTTAATTAATAAATGTTTTATAACTGCGAGCCAATAAAGAAATGCAAACGAATCGGATAATTGTCATCCGACAGTCCGGTCGCCACATCTAAACGAATTGGGCCAATCGGTGAAGCCCAACGAATCCCCAGCCCCGCACCATATTCTGTCGGATTACTAAAATCCTCATTATAGGCATTTCCGGCATCCGCAAATACTGCAGCGCGCCAGCCCTCCCTGAACTGATAATTATACTCCAGTGAAGCCACACCCAAAGCCTGTCCGCCCACTTTAAAGCCTTCAATTTCCGGAGAAAGACTCTTATAGTCAAAACCACGGATACTTTGATCACCGCCACTAAAATAGCGCAGGTTATAAGGTACTTTGGCAAAATCTTCAGTAAAGATATAACCCAGATCCGCACGTCCAACAAACTGGTGATTGGCATTTTCACCCAGTGAATAGATAAAACGCCAGCCTGCATTCACAATCGCCATATCGGCATCAGACAATAAAGCTTCACTGCCCAATTCGACTTTATAGGTTTGCTTAAAGCCCTTGGTCGGGTTCACGCGGCGATCACTATCAGTACGGGAAACTTCATAACCCACCAATAAAGACTGCTGTTCATCTTCAGTATTGAATCTGAATGCTTCCGGAATCTGGCTAAAATCAACCGAACCATCCTGCGTCAGACGATCCAGACGGTAACGTAGACCGTAGGTTTGTTGCCAATTAGCACGCGGATTTTTAATAATCCGGTCAGCACCAAGTACCGCGGATTCAATTAACAGGCCATCACCTTGGGCCACACCATCACGTTCTTCACGCTCATAACCACCCACGATACTGATATAGTCATTAAGTGGATGGTTGTATGGAATATTATAACGGCCATCAATTGACTGACGGATTTGTGACAATTCAAGGTTGGCATCAAATGAGTGACCACGCTTGTTTACGATCGCGCGGCGATATTGTCCACGTAAGCGTGTTCCGGTATCCGTACCATAACCCAGACCGACTTCGGCACTGTTAAGACGGTCTGCATTCAGTGTCACAATGACCGGAATTTTTTTCTCTTCACGAGCCTGAGCCTTTAAACGTTCTTCTTCGTCTTCTTTGGTCTGCTGCTGAACCCGCAAAGTTCTTAAGTTTGGATTTTCTGCATCACGACTACCGGCGAACTGATCTTCATCCACCACATCCTGTGTAACTTCCTGATCGGATACTGGTGCAGCTTTCTTGGCCACACCTATTTCATCTTCTGAAAACTTCTGTTCTTCTATCAGACTCTGAATATCCGGTGCCAGTTCCAGCTCTCGATCAATAGGATCAGGACGAATTGTATCCACCAGCGTATAGTTAAAATAACGTGAGTTCGTCAGGTTGTTGGCCAAGCTATTCACACGCCAGAAGGTGTAGTCAGCACCATCTTCCCAGGTGACCAGACTTTCCAGTACATCACGATTCAATGGAAATTCTTTTTCAGGATCACTCATCCTGAACTCTACATTACCCAGTTTATAACGCTCACCTGTTTCAAAGCGCAGATTCACATCGGCTGTATTTTCGGGTTGGGCAATGCGCACATCATGCAAGCGCCAGTAAGCATCAAAATAACCATTGTCGCTGGCTGCGGTATTAATCCGGTCCTTGGTTTTTTCATAATCCCCATGGTTAAAGATATCACCTTCTTCCTGTTCAGGTAGAAGACTAATAACCTGGAACTGCGGCTGTTCACCACCTGGCCCACTAAACTCAATATTATGGGTATTGATAATGACCGGCTCATTCGGGGTTACATAAACTCTGACCCGGCTATCTGATAATTTTTCAAATCTGAACTGGGCATTGTAATAACCTACAGCTTGGGCAGCCTGATTGGACAGATTACGGAGTTGCGGTAATGCAGATGAAAAATCTTCAAAGGATTCCTGGGTAAAGCTAGAAAGTTTAGCTTTTACATTATTTCTAAGATTCGTATAACCTTCTGACTGGGCTTTACGATTCAATCCGCCATTGCTTTGTGTAGTGCCATTTCCATTCACAATGACCACATCTGCACTGATCCGAGGCAAACTGGCGGTCATAATCTGGCGAGGTGGACGTATTTTATAAAACAGTCGCTTGAAAATATTAGGGCGTTTATCATTTTCAGGCGTCGTTGGTGCAGGCAACTCGGATAAGGTCGCACCCGACTCATTTCTTTGGACAATAATCTGGCTATCGGCCTGAATGGACTGCATAAGCTGATCAACATTCACAGGTGCCTGATTGATTTCAACCAGTTCCTGCTGACTCATATCATTGACTACTGTTTTAGTTTGCACGGTCTGGCGATAGGCTTGCGCCTCGCGTTTCGCTTCTTGCGCAACCTGATAAATCTCGTTTGCCATGCTCTGGTCAATCGTTTGTACCGGCAGGCTTTCTAAATCATCAAACTCAATTGGCTGAAATTCACCCAGAGACGTTCCCATAGCCTGCTGTTCTTGCAGCATTTGCATACTATCTACAGTGGAAGTTTCAGGTTCTAAAGCTTCTTCAACTTTTTCTGTTGCTTCAGCCTCGGTCGTAGCTACCCCTTGTCGAACAGCTTCTTGGGATAACTCTTCGATCATTTCTGCCTGAGATAGTGCTACCGGAGTTTCGGTCTGCTCGGTTTGTGCCATGCCCTGATGCGATAACATCATGAAAAATATACTCATACATAGCCTGGCTCGGCCATGATACGGTACGAGAGACCCCATACTACGATTTAGCATCGTTTGTTTAAATTTTCTCTTTGCGAGCATAGCAAACTCTAAACGAATACATTCTTTAATTGATTAATTGACCGAAAAAGATAAGCTAAAGAACTTAAATTATTGGGTTTTGCCTTTACATGGACGAAAGTATCTTACATGATTTTTCTCAATGTTTACGTATATCTCACATTTCTTAATAAATCTTAATGTAGCACGTCTTATATGAACAACAATGAACATTTGTTAGCGAGCCGCCGCTTTTTACCCATGTTCCTGACCCAGTTTTTTGGTGCACTGAATGATAATGTTTTTAAACAGGCATTATTATTGGTGATTACCTATGGCTGGATTCAGCAACAATCAGCCAGTATTAGCACCTTAAATAACTTTGCTGCACTATTGTTCATTTTGCCTTATTTTATTTTCTCTGCGACGGCAGGCCAGATTGCAGATAAATATGAACGTTCCCAGCTGATTCGCTATTTAAAGATTTTTGAAATTGTGATCATGATTCTGGGCACCATTGGCTTCCTGCTCGGTCATTTATGGATTCTTCTGTTTGCCCTGTTTTTAATGGGCACTCAATCCACTTTTTTCGGCCCGATTAAATATGCCATTTTGCCTGAAGTATTAAAACCGGATGAATTGATGTCAGGTAACGCACTATTCCAGTCAGGTACATCACTGGCTATTCTGTTTGGTATGATCTTAGGCGGTGCAGTCATTGCGGCTTCTACAGGCAATCTGATCTGGATCAGCCTAACGGTGTTAAGTATTGCCGTGGTTGGCTATTTCTCCAGTCGTTATATTTTAAAGCAGAGCATTCCAGCACCCGAAATCAATATTGACTGGAATTTTTTCCGGACCAGCTTTCAGACCATTAAATATACCAAAAGCTTACCGCTAGTTTTTTTAATTCTGCTGGGTAACTCCTGGTACTGGTTTTATGGGGCAACTTATTTGACCCAGATTCCACAGCTTACCTTACAAAACCTGCATGCTTCTGAAAATGTTGCCAGTCTGCTTTTAACCTTTTTCTCTGTCGGAATCGGCTTAGGTTCTTATTTATGCCGCAGATTAGGCGGTACTGAGGTCAATATTAAAATGGTACCGATTGGCGCTATTGGTCTCGTGGTTTTTGCATTATATCTAGCCGCAAGTCTTGCCTTTGTTCCGGAACGTACCGGTACGTTACTCGGCTTGGCAGATGTATTCCAGCAAGGCTGGAGCTATTATCATGTGATGCTGGCGGTAACTTTACTGGGCATCAGTGGCGGTTTTTATATCGTGCCGCTGTATGCCATGATGCAAGCGCATTCTCCCCGCTCACATCGTGCACGTGTGGTTGCAGCAAATAACATCCTGAATGCCGTTTTCATGGTATCTTCTGCTATATTCTCGATTATTATTTTAAGCGTTCTAGAGTTTGATCTTAAAATACTTTTCTGTATTACTGCAATGTTGAGTGGCCTGTTTACTTTATGGCTGCTCTATAGATTGAAACCGATGATCAAAACCGCAAAAGCCCTTTTGGAGGATTAATTCATGCGTCAATATACAGGTGTCGATAAGCTTATTCATTCTTTTGACCAGGCATTACGCAGTCTTGTTCCAGGAACGACTTCCTCACAACGGGAAAATCCAGCCAAACCGGTCGAAACCCAGCTTACTGTGAGTGATGCCCGTCATGTAGCTGGGTTAATGCGCGTAAATCATAGTGGTGAGGTTTGTGCCCAAGCGCTTTATCATGGACAGGCATTAACTGCGAAGCTGCCAAATGTACGTCGGGAAATGGAACAGGCGGCAATTGAAGAACAGGATCATCTGGCCTGGTGTGAAGACCGCTTACAAGAACTGGATAGCCATACCAGTTTACTCAATCCGGTCTGGTACGGCCTTTCCTTTGGTATGGGTGCAATTGCCGGCATTGCGGGTGACAAATATAGTCTGGGTTTTGTTGCAGAAACCGAGCGTCAGGTGAGTATGCATTTACAGCATCATATTAATCAGCTGCCAGCACAGGATGAACGCTCACGTCGTATTCTAGAACAGATGAATGAAGATGAACTGCATCACCGTGATACAGCTTTGGCTGCAGGCGGTGTAGATTTACCGCTTCCCGTCAAGATTGCCATGACCGGCATTTCCAAGTTAATGACCAAAACCAGTTATTATATTTAAGTATCAAATAAAGCCCTCATTTTTGAGGGCTTTATTGTGATCAAAATAATTAAGGAAAAAATATTTTAAGAACTCTTTTTTTAAATTTTTTATTTATCATTATTTTATCTGCTATTTTTATTTAATTTATATTAAAAAAATTATTACTATTTTTTAATAAGAAATTTTAAGTCAACTTTTGATTAATTAAATCTCTAGTTTATCAGCTCTCATTTTAAAATTTATCGTTCATATAACTTTCTGTTTCTTTATGTTTATATAGAAAACAGATTTACATAATTAAAAGATTACATTTACTTCATAAGCAATTAGTTAGATTAAATTTGATATTTACAGTCATAATAATCCATCAACAATGTAAATTCACTATTTGCTTTATATCTATGCATTCGTTAACTCAGTCAACTTCCCCGGAATTTTAAAGGACGGTTAAAATGGCTAATCAAGATAATGAAAAAGATACCGATAATTCAAATCGTGGTTTCGCAGGCATGGAAGCGGAGAAACAACGCGAGATTGCAAGCCAAGGCGGGAGAGCTGCTCATGCAAGTGGTAATGCCCATGAATTTACTTCAGAAGAAGCTCGCGAAGCTGGTTCACGCAGCCACATAAATGACCGTGGTCGCAGCCGTGATGACGACGATGATGATGATCGTCGCGGTGGACGTGGCAGAGGTCGTGGCCGAAGCCGTGATGATGACTATGATGATGATGACGATCGTCGTGGTGGTCGAGGTCGTGGCCGCAGCCGTGATGATGACGACGATGATGACGACGATGATGACGATCGTCGTGGTGGACGCGGTCGAGGTCGTAGCCGAAGCCGTGATGATGATGATCGTCGCGGTGGACGCGGTCGAGGTCGTGGCCGCAGCCGTGATGATGACGACGATGATGATGACGATCGTCGCGGTGGACGTGGCAGAGGTCGTGGTCGAAGCCGTGATGATGACGATGATGATGACGATCGTCGCGGTGGACGCGGCAGAGGTCGTGGCCGCAGCCGTGATGATGACGACGATGATGATGACGATCGTCGCGGTGGACGCGGTCGAGGTCGTAGCCGAAGCCGTGATGATGACGACGATGATGATGATGACGATCGTCGCGGTGGACGTGGCAGAGGTCGTGGCCGAAGCCGTGATGATGACGACGATGATGATGACGATCGTCGCGGTGGACGCGGTCGAGGTCGTGGCCGCAGCCGTGATGATGACGACGATGATGACGATCGCCGCGGTGGACGCGGTCGAGGTCGTGGCCGCAGCCGTGATGATGACGACGATGATGACGATCGTCGTGGCGGACGTGGCAGAGGTCGTGGCCGCAGCCGTGATGATGACGATGATGATGACGATCGTCGTGGTGGACGCGGTCGAGGTCGTGGCCACAGCCGTGATGATGACGATGATGATGATCGTCGCGGACGTTCCAGCAATGGAGGACGAAGAAGTCCACCACGTGATGACCGAGGAAGATTTACTTCTTGTTAATTCATTGCAATATAATTAGCTTTATAAACATAAAACGTGGATTTAGGTCCACGTTTTATTTAATACTTTCATTCTACTTTATCGATAAAGAAAAATAGAAATTATTTAAATCAATCCTGTAGATTTTTATTTTTTATCATCCTTATTTTTTGATATATTTAGATGACTATATTATTTAATATTTTTTATAAAAATTAAATTTTATTTAAAACCAAGTCAAAATATAATTACCTTCATGGTAAATTAATTAAAATTTAAAATATATTTATTGTTCTCTATTTTTTAAAATTGGTAGTAAAAATGATTATTTAGAGGTAATTTATGGAAACAGGTATTATTCTTGGCATTCTATTCGCAATTATTGTGTTGTTAGTTATTTTTTATAAAAAGAAAAAGTAAATAACAGTTTTTTGGCAAATACAGATCCCCTACTTACATAAAACTGAAAAATTCATTAGCTTAATTTCGAATCCAGATTAAATTTTGACTTGTGGATATTGAAGACGGCGATCATATTCAAATGCAGGATGAGACCAGATGTCATGCATCGGAATTTTAACATCCAGTGCAAGCGGTAATTTTTTAGGATTAAATTCCATCTGGTTTAAATCATTTCCCCATGCAATCAGGTCGACATCCAGGCTGATCTGATGAGATGGCCGAACCCGCCCCGAATCCGTTTCCATTTGCTTTAATAAATTAGTCATATCTTGAACAGGAACTTCACTGTATAGGAGGCAGGCCGCATTCCAGTAATCTGCCCCGATACTATCCCGACATGGAATGAGGTAAATTGGAGAAAACCAAACTTTCCCCAACTCGCTGATCCGCTGCTGGGCAGCCTGAAAATGTTGCTGTGGATGACAATTACTCGCCAGTGCTAGGGCGAATATCGTTGCGGTGGCGTTCAAGACGTATCCCTACAGAATTAGCTTGCGCGATAATGGCAGGCTTACGGATCGTAATCATAATCGATTCTACACTTTCAAAGGTAGCAAAAAGCGCGTCTAGTACCAGTTTTGCTGCATGTTCGATCAATTTTGGCTGGGCGTCCTGAATCACCCGCGCTGAAATCTCACAGATTTCGGCATAATTCAAAGTATCTTCCAGTTCATCTGACTGTGCCGCTTGTTCTAATTTGGTACGAATAGTGAGATCCAGCATTAAAGGCTGAATGATTTGACGCTCCCAAGTAAAGCAGCCGACTACTGTATCGACCTTTAAGCCTTCAATAATAATTGCGTCCATTTTAAAACTCGGAATTTAATATTTACCAATAATCTCCCTAAATCCCTCTTTAATAAAGAGGGACTTTCATCACTTCTAATTATTTTGTAATGAAAGCCTCCCTTTATTAAAGGGAGGTCGGGAGGGATTAAATTAATGCTTTAACAGTAAATTTGGGTCCATGGTCTGGACCATCTGCAAACGCTGATCTGCATAGATGTCTGTATACGGCGCCAGAATTCGCATAAAACGGTCAAAATACAGCATTTGCTTGAACAATAAAGCAAAGTCACGTGGGAAACGAATACCATGGCGTTCACCGACTGCTACCATATCCATCATGATATCGTTAAGATCGGCTGGGCTTGAAGTCAGCAATTCCTGAGGATCAGCTAACATCACACCACTAAATAAACGTTCAAGATCAGCCGCAAGCATTTTGGTATCAATCTCAACTGCAGTCATACCCATTTTCAGCATGTTTTCTGCCATCAGGGTATAATTGGTATGCTGCAAGGCATCCATAAAGGCCATACACGCTGTCCAGACTTCTGGTTTAAGCTGGCCGACAATACCAAAATCAATAAAGCCCACACGACCATCTTCAAGCAGCATCAGATTACCCGCGTGTAAATCAGCATGGAAACTGTTACACATCATCAGGCTGCCAAACCAGGTGTTCATTGCAGTGATGAGAACCTGTGATGGGTCTTTAGCGACCTTTTTCACCACTTCAAAATCAGTCAGTGGCACGCCATATAAACGTTGCATGGTCAGTACACGACGTGTTGAATATTGATGATAAACCTTAGGAGCAGTTGCTGCTTTATTATTGGTGATATTCAGATAATTGACGAAATCATCCAGATTTTGTGCTTCCTCGATGAAATCGACTTCACGCACCATTCGGGTTTTGATTTCTTCGACAATATCGGCCAATGAGGCAAATTTTACTTTCGGCACTGCTTTTTCCAGCAGTTTGGTCGCCCAATGCAATACATTTAAATCGGTATATAGAATTGTTTCCACACCCGGCTTTTGTACTTTAATAACTACATCTTCACCAGAAACCAGCTTAGCCGCATGTACCTGTGCAATGGAAGCCGAAGCCAGTGGTGCTTCTTCAATTGAGGCAAAGATTTCATCCAGATTGCGACCAGAAAACTCTGATGCCAATACTTCCTGAATATAGCTGAATGGCAAGGTCGGTGTTTGATCCAGACAACCCTGAAACTCTTCCACATATTCACGCGGAAACAGCGACGGCGTACTGGCAATAAACTGACCGAGCTTGATATAGGTTGAGCCTAAAGACTCAAATGTTTCACGCATGAGTTTGGCATTACTTGGCTTTTCAGTGGCATATTTAATGCCGGCCTTCGCCGCAACTACCGCGGTTTCACCCATACGGGCAACCGAACGTATTCCATCTAACCAGATATTTTTTTTCATAATGTCTTAGGAAAAATTAATTACATGCAGTGTAGCAAAAAAATTAAATTTTGCAGGCCTATCTTGCCTGACAGACCGGGCAATCTGTATCTTTTTCGAAACTTAAAATGCGCTGTTTAAAACTCAGACCATCCCAAAGTAGAAGTTTCTGTCTAAGTGGCATTTTACCCAGGCCTAAATAAAGCAAAGCATGATGAGCTTGCAAACTCGCCATCACATTTGGCGTAGTCGCCAAGACACCTGAGTCTGCGCAACGCAGACTGGTACCAGCCTGATGTTCAGATGGAAACAGGCAGGCATAGCAAGCTGAATCCCCTTCCATCATGAACAGTTGTCCTTGCAAACCAATCGCAGAAGCACTGATTAAAGGTATATTCAGTTTTACACAGCTCTGATTGACCAGATAACGTGTCTCGAACTGATCACATCCATCCAGCACCAGATCTTGATGTTCAATAATACTTTCTGCATTTTCAGTCATTAAAGCTTGATTAATATATTCAATCTGAATATTCGGATTAATCTGAGCCAGCCTTTTCGCGAGTATTTCTGCCTTATAAAAGCCTAAATCATTTGGCGTAAATGCCAGTTGTCGTTGCAGATTACTCATCTCGATGGTATCAGGATCAATCAGAGTAATTTTGCCTACACCTGCTCTAGCCAGAAGTTCTGCCAAGGCACAACCAATCCCGCCACATCCCACGATACAGACATTGGAAAATTTCAATTTTTCCTGGGCTTCAATATCCCAACCGTCTAAGAGAATCTGGCGGCTATATAAATGCAATTCAGCATCGGTGAGTTCAAACTCTGGGGATATGGCATCCATAGTCGATATAGACAACGTCGTTCCTTGTTTCGAAGATTTTTAAGAAGCATGTGCCACAAAAAATGCATTTACCGAAATTTCAATATGTTGATAAATCTCAAGCAAATTAACTTCTCTGCGCATAAACAGCAAATCAATAAATGGCTTGGCAATACTAGCGCCAAATAGCATATCAGTTAAATGCTCCGTATCAAGCTGATAATGTCCTGATAAATATGTAATGGTCATATTATGAATGCACTTAACTTGATCTATATGCTACTTAATTTATTCACGTATTACATCTTCTAGCTAATCTCGTTCTTCTATTCCTTTATCACCCTGTAACTGTCTTCCGCTTGTTTAGCACTTCTGTAGCTGCTGCCTGCAATTCAGTAGGAAAATGTATCAGTTCAGTGAGACCCTCTGTATCCATTATCAAATATGATTAAGCTGCTTAAGGAATAGCAATTATCCTCGCTTTCAATAAATAGTATGGAGCATATAGATGAACGAACAAAATCAGCATAATAATCGTGAAAAATTATGGGAACTAATCAAAGATGTGCGTTACACCATGATCAGCCATGTAACCGAAAGTCAGGAAATTCATTCTCAGCCGATGACCATGCTCAATTCTGAGCAAATGAATGAAGATCAGAACTTGTATTTCATCATGCGTGATACCAATGATCTGGTGAAAGCTGCCACTACTGGTCGCACTCAGATTGGCCTGTCTTTCGCTAAACCTTCTGATGGTATTTATGTATCGATCAGCGCAAATGCACAGATCAGTACTGACCGTATTTTGATTGAAAAATTATGGAATCCATGGGCAGAAAACTGGTTTGAAGGTAAAGATGATCCTAGCGTACGTGTACTGATTGCTGAAGCTGAAAGTGCAGAATACTGGAATGTTACCGATAATAAAGTAACTCAGCTATTTAAGGCACTAAAAGGTGGCGTAACTGGCGAAGCTGGGGAACCGGATGCTGAGCACAAAAAAGTTGATCTATAAGTAAATAAGAATTCCACTTTCAATTTAGCCTCTTAATAAGAGGCTAAATTTTTGATTTATTTTATTTAAAAGATGAATAGTATTACATTGTAATGACAATTATATTCTCTCATAACTTCTAAAATAAACAAATTAACCATATAAAAAAGGCCGCAATTGCGACCTTTTCACTATATTTAAATGAATATATTAACTGACCTGTTTAATACCCTGAATCTTGACAATTTCCTGCTGTTTAAGCAGATTACGCTGAATTTTACCGCTAGAGGTTTTAGGCAAATCACTTACAAACTCGATCTCTTTCGGATAGGCATGTTTAGATAAACGGGAACGCACATAGTTTTGCAATTTCAGCATCAGTTCTTCACTAGCGGCATATTGTGCTTTAAGCACTACAAAGGCTTTCACAATTTCGGTACGTTCCGGATCTGGCTTTCCAACCACAGCGGACTCCAGCACCTCTTCACACTCCAGCAAGGTACTTTCTACATCAAAAGGTCCAACTCGATAACCCGAAGTCGTAATGACATCATCCGCACGACCAATGAAATCTATTCCACCATGCTCATTCAGTTTTACGGTATCACCCGTTAAATAGTACTGTCCCACAAAGGCTTTACGATTATTGCCGCCATAGCCTTCGAACCACATCAAAGGTGAGGCTGAGCAGTCCATAGCCAAGGTCCCAATGCCGCCTTTTTCGACTTCCTCATGCTCTTTATTTAAAACTGCAAAACGATGTCCTGGAATGGCAAAGCCAGCGGAACCGATTTTCTTGTGATGCTCCAGCGCATGATGATTGGCAATCACCATTCCCAGTTCCGTCTGTCCATACTGGTCGTAGATATTGACGTCCATTTCATGATTAAACCATTGAATGACTTCAGGCGTTAATGGCTCACCTGCACTACTGACCACACGTAAACACGAGCTAATCTCAGCATCAAATTTTTCCTTAAAGCCATAGAACATCCGGAATGCGGTTGGAGAACCGGTCAGGTTATTTACCCGATATTTTTTAATGACTTCAACAGCATTGTCTACGCTAAAAGCACGTTCATCCATAATGATGCTATGTCCCAAACTTAATGGACCTGCAATCCCATAATACAGACCATAAGCCCAACCCGGATCTGCCAGATTCCAGAAAATATCTTCGTCACGTAAATCTACGGCGTGCAGCATATAGCCTTTAAATGCCAGTAAAGCTTTAAGCGGAACAGGCACTGATTTTGCCAGTCCCGTTGTACCTGAAGTAAACATCATCAGGAAAATGTCACTAAAACGACCTTGAACCGGCTCAAATTCAGTTGGGCATTTCTTGAGCTCTGTCCAGAAATCAGCATCCTGATTGGTACTTTCAGGCGTTTGATGTACGGTTAAAATATGTGGAATATCGAGATCATCTAGTTTTGCACGCTGTTCCTGATTGGTAATAATCAGTCGGGTATGTGCGGTATTAATACGATGCTCGATTGCCTTGCTTTCAAAAGCGGTAAATAAAGGCTGATAAATTGCACCAATACGCCAGGTAGCTAGAATGGTAATTAATAATTCTGGGGTTCGTGGGAGCAAACCAGCGATACAGTCACCTGCTTCTAAACCCAGTGAGGTCATATAATGAGCCAATTGTCCTGAAGCCTCAGCCAATTGTTCAAAAGTCCAATATTGGGTCTTGCCATTTTTACCTTCCCAGATTAACGCGATCCGGTTTTGTCCCAGAAAACGTCCACAGCATTCTGTATAGGCATTGAGTGCATCTGGCGTTCCTGCCAGATGTTGTTGAACCATAGTGTCAAAATTAAATTCACGATACGCTTGTTCTAGTGTCTTCATCACGACAACCTCTATTCCATTTATAAACAGACTTTATGTCTGTGTCCGTTGTATTTGTTGTTCTGTCTACCGCCTGCGAATTCCATTGCAATGCCGGTTTTATATAACATGCCCTATTGCTAGGACATGTTAGGTGTCACTCTGCTGAGTCACTTTTCGCTTAATCAATAATTGACCATGTTTTATAGACCATCACAATTCCCATATCCCTCAAATGAGCTGCAAGATTTGAACAGTCGGCTATTTCATGACTTTTAAACTTTGCTCACTTCCCGGGCAATGACCAGACGCTGAATATCAGATGCACCTTCATAAATCTGGCTCACTCTGACATCACGGTAAATACGTTCAACCGGGAAATCTGAGACATAACCATAACCGCCATGAATCTGAATCGCATCCGAGCAGACTCGCTCTGCAATCGTCGAAGCAAACAGTTTAGCCATGGACGCTTCTTTTAAGCATGGTAATCCTGCATCTTTAAGCGTTGCTGCATGTAAGACCAGTTGTCTTGCTGCCTCAATCTGGGTGGCCATATCTGCGAGACGGAACGCCACTGCCTGATGCTGTACCAGTTCGACGCCAAAGGATTTACGTTCATTGGCATATTCCACGGCAGCATCCAGTGCAGCTCGTGCCATACCCACAGATTGTGCTGCAATCCCGATCCGGCCAGATTCCAGATTAGACAAGGCAATCTTGTAGCCTTCACCTTCTTGACCTAACAGGTTCTCAGCCGGAATCCGGCATTGATCAAAAATAATGGTCGCGGTATCGGAACAATGCTGCCCCATTTTTTCTTCCAGATTCGAGACGATATATCCTGGACTATCGGTAGGTACCAAGAAACATGAGATTCCTTTTTTGCCTGCAGATTTATCTGTCACTGCAAATACCAGTGCAATCTGGGCATGCTTACCGGTGGTGATAAACTGCTTGGTGCCATTTAATACCCATTCATCACCATCTCGTTCTGCCTTACATTCCAGTGCGCTGGCATCGGAACCGGCTTGAGGTTCAGTCAGGCAGAAACACCCTAACCATTCACCGGTCGCCAGTTTAGTCAGGTATTTCTGCTTTTGTTCCTCTGTACCATAACGCTGGGTAATCCCGCAAGGTAGTGAATTCTGCACACTGACAATGGTCGAGATGGCTCCATCTCCAGCCGCGATTTCCTCAAGGGCCAGTACCAACGACACATAGTCCAAACCTGCTCCACCCCATTGTTCAGACACGGTCATGCCAAGTGCACCGAGTTCACCGAGTTCTTTCAATTCCTGTGCTGGAAATTGTGCAGTTTTATCCCTTAAACCAGCGGTGGGTTTCAGTTTTTGTTGCGAATAGTTTCGCATCATTCCCTGAATCATTTTCTGTTCGTCATTTAAAAGCACTGCGTATATCCCTTACTTATCTTTTAATTTTCTATATAGAGTGAATAAACCTATCTACTCTGACTTTTGTATTTCGCTTCGTTGGCTCGAACTTATTTTGGAGCCATACGGATGGCACCATCTAGACGAATCACTTCACCGTTTAGATAGCTATTTTCAAAAATATGACCCACTAACTGGGCAAATTCCTGAGGTTTGGCCAGACGCGGTGGAAATGGAACCATCTGTCCCAGAGCATCCTGTACCTTTTGCGGCATGCCTTTCAGCATTGGGGTTTCCATAATGCCGGGGGCAATGGTCATGACACGAATCGCTTCACGCGCCAGCTCACGTGCTAGTGGCAGCGTCATCGCAACGACCGCACCTTTAGACGCAGAATAAGCTGTCTGACCAATCTGACCATCAAAGGCTGCAACTGAAGCCGTATTCACAATCACGCCACGCTCTTCTTCATCGGTTTGCAGCTCATACTTAGCGATTAAAGCCGCCGCAAAACGCAGCATATTAAATGTACCACTTACATTGATATTCAACACTTTCTGGAACATTGCCAGTTCATGAATTCCATTACGGCCCAATACCTTGGCAGAAGGTGCAATACCAGCACAGTTCACCAAGCCATTGAGTTGGCCATACTTGTTTTCAACATGATTAAAGAAAGCTTCAACCGCCTGCTCATCCGTTACATCCAGTTGAACAAATTCAGCCTGCTCACCCAGTTGCTGTTGTAAAGCATTGCCCTGTTCCTGGTTCATATCGACCAGAATCACTTTTGCACCCTGTTCTACCAGATGAGTCGCTGTGGCTGCACCCAGACCTGATGCACCACCAGTTACCACAATCACTTTTCCCTGAATTTTCATGTTAATGTCCTGTTCCTATTTTTATGACAAGCTACGACTTAATAGGCAGAGTAAACAGAGATTTTATTCTGTACAATTTCCAAATGTTGCATCTTGATTGAGGCATTTGGACAATAAAAAAGGGATATCTGACTGGCTATGCAATTACCAGCCTTGGAATATAGTAAGGGAACCATCTCGATTGATCTGGTTCATGAAGCACTGCTGAATGCCAAAGCACAGCATTATGATATTGCTGCGATTCTAACTAAGGCTGCCATTCCTTTAGAGATTCTTCACTCTGCTAAAGCACGGGTTTCAGTGGCGCAATATGCCGCGCTATGGACTGCACTTGCCGATAATATGAATGACGAATTTTTTGGCATGGACAGCCATCCAATGCGCCGTGGCAGTTTCAAATTACTATCTAAAATGCTGTTACAGACCGATACGCTGGAAAAAGCTCTGCAGCAAATCCTGCAATTTTTTAATCTGATTCTGGATGATCTGCACAGCACTCTTATGGTTGAGGAAAACTTTGCCTATATCGTGATCTATGACCAAAAGCAGACTAAGCGCATGTTTAGTTATGCAACCTATCTAATGCTGATCCATACCCTGCTATGCTGGTTAAGCGGACAACGGATTTTACTCAATCAAATTCAACTGAAATGTGCCGCGCCACTCGATGATTTCGATTATAAAGTCCGTTTTTGTGAACAGATTGAATATCAGGCCAGTGAAAATTATATCCAGTTTGATGCCGCCTATTTACAGCTCCCGGTAAAACAGGATCAGACCTCCTGGTATCAGTTTATTCAGCAGACTCCACATAATCTGCTGGTTCGTTTTAAAAATCCTTATGCGCTAAGTACACAGATCCGCAAACAGCTTTTGAAAGTACCTCCGGTTGAATGGCTGGAACTAAATGAGCTTGCTTTGAAAATGAATATGTCTGAAGCCACCATGCAACGGCGTCTTAAAAATGAAGGTGTAACTTATCAACAGCTCAAAAATGAAATTCGTCGTGATACAGCCATTGAACTGTTAACCCGTACGGATCAAAGTTTGCAGGACATCAGTGATCAGCTTAACTTTCAGGAAGTCAGTGCTTTTCATCGCGCCTTTAAAAAATGGACAGGGGTTAGTCCAGGTGCCTATAGACAAAATACTACTAGATAATTTATATTTAATAAGACTTAAAAACGATTAAAATTCAGCGTATAAATTTAAATCCATATTTTCTCAACAGTTATATTTTTCAAGGCTTACAGCCCAAAAATAGAGGACTGAACGGTCATCCATAATGCTTTGCATTTCCTATTAATATAGTTTATTTTTCAATCAATCTTTAGTGTTTCACTTTTGGCTGTACTCCCTTTCCCTCTTTCCTTGTTGAAGGTATTCCCATGTTAAAGATGACTGATGTTCTTGGAAAAAATTTTGTTCAAAACTTCGCCCAGGCTTTAGTTTCTTCGACCGATCTTAATGCAGAGCAATTGAATCAAGGCATCTTGAATGCGTCTGATTCTGCCCTCAAAGATGCTATTGTGCACTTCTTTAACCAGATTGATGCCATTGAAGCTGCGAAATCGCTTGAAATTCCGGCTGAGCGCATCGTTGCATTACAACAAGGTATTGCACTGAAAGATGAACAATATCTTGCTGATACCGCCAAAGTCGTGGCTCTTTGCCTGGCAATGGAAACTGGTAGCCTAGATCAAGTCGAAGTTTATGACTGTCTGCAAGACTACCCAATGTAAGCTATCCATATTGATAAAATAGTGACTCAAAAAGCGATGCGGATGCATCGCTTTTTTATGGCACTCGTTATTTATAAAATCTCATACTGCAAGGACGAATAATTAAAAAAAACAGCTTATCAATTTATGCCATACTATTTTTAAAATTTTATCTAAGCAAAACCCTTCTATTTTTTATTAAAAAAATTTAATTAAAAACAACCACCTATATTTAAAACTATTAATTATTTCATTTTTTGATTTGATTATCTCTTTTTCTTTTTTGTGTGCTTATCGATTTACCGCTATGAATTTCAAAAATTTAATTCAAGATTGAGATATTCATGAAAAAAAACATTAAGAACTTCGAGTCTGACTTTACTCGGCCTATCTATTTCTCTCTTTACCGGCTTGGCTAACGCAGCAATTCCATCTGAATTAAAATTGGACTATGCCTATTACGCACCGACCAGTCTGGTGGTCAAAGAACAGAAACTGCTAGAAAAAGCTTTACCAAAAACCAAGATTAAATGGGTATTTAGCCAAGGCAGTAACCGCTCACTCGAATATCTAAATAGCGGTAGCACAGATTTTGCTTCTACTGCAGGTTTAGCGGCAGTGCTTAGCCGTGCCAATGGTAGCCCGATTAAAACAGTTTATATCCAGAGCCAGCCTGAATGGACAGCACTGGTCGTCAATAAAGATTCGAATATCAAATCACTGAAAGATCTGAAAGGTAAAAAGATTGCTGCCACAAAAGGTACAGATCCTTTCTTATTTACCCTACAAGCCTTAGATACGATTGGTTTGGGCAAGCGCGATGTGGAGTTCGTTCATTTACAGCATCCGGATGGTAAGACTGCTTTGGAGCGTAAACAGGTCGATGCCTGGGCAGGCCTTGATCCTTTAATGGCATCTGCGCAGGCGCAGTCAGGTGCCAAATTGCTGTATCGCAATGTCAGTTTTAATTCTTATAGCGTACTCAGCGTAAAAGACCAGTTTGCCAAATCCAGTCCGGAAGCGATTGAAGCGGTGATTAAAGCTTATGAACAGGCACGTAAATGGGCTAAAACCAATCCAGTCAAACTGGCTGAACTTCTGGCACGTGAAGCCAAGCTTCCGATTGAAGTCGCTAAACTTCAACTCAGCCGTACCAATCTAGATCAGAATATTCCAACCACCAAACATACGGGTGCATTACAAAAAGCCAGTCGTATCCTGACTGAAGAAGAACTGGTTCGTAAAGGAACCAATGTCAATCAGGTCGTAACTCAATTATTTGATGCCTGCTATGCAAAAAAGGTTGTAACTAAGTAATGGCTATACCGAAAAGCATCTCGGAACAGTTGAGCGTGGAAGAACAGCCAAAATCCTCTGTGCTACCACGCAGCATTTCGCTAATCAAGCCCCTAACCCTGCCTGTTATTTTTATCGTATTGGTAGAAATACTGGTCCGTAATGGCGTGATCGAACCTTATTTATTGCCTGCACCAAGTAGCCTGTTTCAGTCATTTACTGAACTGGCTGAGGGCGATTTATGGCAACATATTTGGGCCAGTAGCTGGCGAGTTTTCTTAGGCTTTGGAATTGGTAGTGGATTAGGACTGATCTTTGCGATCCTGGTGGGATTAAACAGACATGCAGAAGATTTTCTGGAACCAACCTTTTCTGCGATTAAATCTATTCCAAGTCTAGCCTGGATTCCTTTACTCCTGCTTTGGTTAGGGATTGATGAATCTTCAAAAATCACCTTGATCGCAATTGGTGGCTTCTTCCCGACCTATACCAATACTGTGGCTGCAATTCAGGGTGTGGATCGTAAACTGATTGAAGTCGCAAAAGTCTATCGCCTGAAATACTGGCAACAGGTTCAGCAGATTGTATTGCCTGCTGCCTCACCAGGAATATTGACTGGCTTAAGGAATAGTCTGAGTTTGTCCTGGATGTTTATGATTGCGGCTGAATTGATTGCTGCCACTCAAGGGATTGGCTATCTGCTCAGTGATGGTCGTGAAACTTCACGTCCGGATATTGTGATTATTGCGATTATCCTGTTAGCAGTCCTAGGCAAAATCACCGATAGCATTATGAAGTTGTTTGAAAATCGCTTACTGCGTTGGCGGGATGTGATTAAAAAGTCATAATTTATTTAATAAAAGCATTAGAAAAGCGACCTATCTAGGCCGCTTTTTTATTAAATCAAGCTTTAAAAATTAATGCGGCCACTGACCTAAAGTTACCCGATCATTGCCGCCATAGTCTTTCACTGTACGGACCTGTTTATAACCAGCTTGAGTAAACAGATGACGAACCGCATCGCCCTGATCATAGCCGTGCTCAAGCACAACCCAGCCATTTACGGTCAGATGTTTTTTGGCTTGCTGAATAATCATCTCAATATCAGCCAGACCATTTTTGTCTGAAACCAGCGCACGTTCCGGCTCAGTTGCCAGATCTGGCATATGCTCATCGTCTGCATCAATATACGGTGGATTAGATACAATCGCATCAAAGAACTGCCGACCAAATGGTTTAAGCCATGAACCAAGGATAAATTGCACCTGATCCAAATCATGCTGTTCTGCATTATATTTGGCAACTTCCAGTGTAGGTTCATAAATATCCGAAGCTGTTACAGACCAGTTCGGGCGCTCAGACGCCAGTGACAAGGCAATGGCGCCTGTACCAGTCCCCAAGTCAACAATTCGCGCATCTTCCGGCAAGTCTAATTTCAGGACTGTTTCGACCAGCACTTCGGTATCCGGGCGTGGCACTAAAGTATCTTTGGTGACTTTAAGATCCAGTGTCCAGAATGGTTGTGAGCCTGTGACATAGGCCAATGGCTCACCGGCAGCAATCCTTGCCAGGCTTTCGACATAGGCCTGTTCCTGTTCAGGCGTTAACTGCTGGTCTTTTTTCATTACCAGATCAAAAGCATCGATCTTGGTAATGTGTTCCAACAACCAGGCATTTTCCTGACGTTCATAACTTTCAGGTTCACCACGTAAAGCCAGTGCTTCTTGAATGTTCATTAGCCACCATTCTGCTGTGCAAGCATGGCCAGCTGATCAGCCTGATATTCACGATGCAGACTGTCTAATAGCTCAGTCAGATCACCTTCCATCACAGCATCCAGCTTATATAAAGTCAGGTTAATACGGTGATCAGTCATACGGCCTTGTGGATAGTTATAGGTACGAATACGTTCTGAACGGTCACCCGAACCGACTAGGTCACGGCGCATTTCAGAAGTCGCTGCATCTGCTGCGGCACGTTTGGCATTTTCCAGACGTGAAACCAACAAGGCCATCGCTTTGGCTTTGTTTTTATGCTGTGAACGTTCATCCTGACATTCCACCACCGTACCGGTTGGAATGTGCGTAATACGCACCGCAGAGTCAGTTTTGTTAATGTGCTGACCACCGGCACCTGATGCGCGGTAAGTGTCGATACGCAAGTCAGCCGGATTAATGTCGACTGATGTATCTACATCCACTTCTGGAAGAATCGCTACCGTACAAGCTGAGGTATGTACACGACCTTGCGACTCTGTCGCAGGTACACGTTGTACACGATGCGCCCCACTTTCAAATTTCAGGCGACCATAAACGCCTTCACCATTCACCAGGCAGATGACTTCTTTATAGCCACCATGCTCACCTTCATTTTCAGACAGGATTTCAATACGCCAGCCTTGAGATTCCGCATACTTGCTATACATACGGAATAAATCACCTGAGAAGATTGCCGCTTCATCACCACCAGTTCCGGCACGGATTTCCAAATAAGCAGAGTTGGCATCATTCGGATCTTTTGGAATCATCAGGATATTTAGTTCAGCTTCAAGCTGTTCGATCAGAGCTTTATTTTCCTTAATCTCTTCCTGCGCCATTTCCTTAAAGTCAGGATCAGACAGCATGGCTTGCGCGGTTTCAATATCTTCTTCAGCCTGTTTGTACTTGGTCCAAACGCTGGTAATCTCGGTTAAATCATTATGCTCACGTGATAACTGGCGAAAACGCTTGTTGTCCGAAATCACTTCGACATCTGCCAATAACGCAGTCAATTCTTCATGACGGTCAGAGAGTTGGTCTAATCGTAAACGTAACGATTCTTTCATTTTCTAAAAAATCTCAAACATAAGGCTGTGACTAAACAGTGATTTAGCACAGCGAAATCAAAAAATTGCGCCTAGTTTAACGATTCTCTGGGTCAATGAACATCATTATTCAGTAAGTCAGTGCTTAGATGCAGCGATGTCACCGCCATTTGTTAACAAATATAAATAAAATCTTCAGTTTTGGATTTTTTCTGCTCAATTCGATCCTTATTTATTTCTCATTTTACAAATTGGCAAATAAACACATTAAATATGGAGGTAGATCTTCACATTCTTTTGGGCATAATTTGTTACATTTTCTGCGTCGAAACACACTAACATATGAAAGTCCTATCAGGGACACGGAGTTACAACATGAAACTCAATGCAATTTTACTGAGCGCTGCAATGGCTGCAGGCTCAATGATGACAGTGAGTGCGCATGCAGACAGTACTGCACGTGTGGCAGCAGCAAGTGCTTTAGGTAGCGTTGCTGGTACTGCACTGGGCAAAAACATGGGGGGCAACACCGGCGCAACAATTGGTGCCGCTTTAGGTGGTGCAGGTGGTGCTGCTGTTGCAAGTAACAAGAAAAACCGTACCTCATCTGCAATTGGTGGTGCTTTAGGTGGCGGTGCTGGTTATACCGTAGGTAAAAACATGGGCGGTTCTAATGGCGGCTATATCGGTTCAGCACTTGGGCTGCGGGTGGTGCAGCATTAGGTAATAAAATTTCTAAAGATAAAGCAGCCGATCGTGCCAAAGCGAATCGTGCTAAACACTGGAAAAAACGTCACCGTTAATTTCCTGGCCTCAAGCTCTTTAAATTCGACGCTATATTTAACATTAAAAGCACCTGTTTGGGTGCTTTTTTTATTGTACATTCAACACATCCAAATTCATGTAATACATCAACTTATTCGAACAAGATCATGAATAAATTAAGGAGACAAAAATCACAATTCGCCAACACTGCCTCCATGCTATTTGACGGTTGCTAGATTAAATTTATCTCATCAACAAATACAGCTAGATATATAAAAGGTGTACTCATGAATTACAAATCTCTAATGATCGCTGTCGTAGCAACCTCAGCCATGGGTATGACAGCCGCCAATGCCGGAAATACAACGAATACGGCTTTAGCTTCTGCTTTGGGTGGTGTCGTTGGTGCCGCAGTGGGCAATAAAATGGGTGGTACAACTGGCGCAACAATCGGTTCTGCGATTGGCGGTGGTGCTGGTGCCGCAGTAGCAGCGAATAAACGTGACCGTAATGGCGCGATTATCGGTGGTGCTTTAGGTGGTGGTGCCGGTTATGCCGTAGGTAAAAATATGGCGGGTTCTAATGGCGGCTTAATTGGTGCTGCATTAGGTTCTGCAGGTGGTTCTGCCCTTGGTAAAAAAGTCAGCGAAGACCGTCGTTATGATGACCGTTATGACCGTCGCTATAGTTCAAAAAACTATCGTACTAGCAATTACCGTTATAACCACCGTCGCTAAGATTTCCTCTAATTACTTTTCCTCCTTGAATAAGCATCTTCGGATGCTTATTTTTTTGCCTGTTATTTCGATTTACATATATATCGATTTTTTTCGATATACAAATACAATGCAAAGTCGTATGCTCTTAGTCATGTTTATTCAAGAGTAATATTATGCGTACGCTTACCGATACCCAGTTCTCTATTCTCGAACTGGTTCCAGTTCGTGACGATAAGACCATTCAATTCTCCCTGCAACATGCGCTGGAACTGGCTCAGACTGCAGAACGTCTAGGTTATAGCCGGATGTGGCTGGCCGAGCATCATAATATGGATGGTATTGCCAGCTCAGCGACCGCCGTTCTGTTAGGCTATTTACTGGCAAATACCAATAGCATCAAACTTGGCTCTGGTGGCATTATGCTGCCAAACCATGCGCCCCTTGTAGTAGCAGAGCAATTCGGTACATTAGCGACTTTATATCCAGATCGTATTGAACTGGGGTTGGGCCGTGCTCCGGGTACCGATCAAGTGACCATGCGTGCTTTACGTCGTGGCCGGCAGGAAACTGAAGATCAGTTCCCGCAGGATGTTTTAGAAATTCTGCAATACTTTAAAGATCCGATTCCAGGCCAACGCATTGTGGCAACTCCAGGCCAAAGCACACACGTACCTGTGTGGTTATTAGGTTCGAGCCTGTTTAGCGCACAACTGGCAGCAAAACTTGGTCTACCTTATTCTTTTGCCTCTCACTTTGCTCCGCGTATGCTTGGTCAAGCGATTCAGCTGTATCGGGACAATTTCGAACCGTCTGAATATCTGGATCGTCCTTATGTTTCTATGGGCGTACCAACTTGTGTGGCAGATACAGATGAAGAAGCTGAATATCTGGCAACAAGTGCTTACCAGCGTGTCCTTGCCCTGATTCGCGGTCAAAGCCTGAAATTGAAAGCGCCAATTGATTCTATGGAAGGACTCTGGTCACCACCTGAAAAAATGTCTGTCGACAATTTCTTTGCCATGGCGCAAGTGGGTTCTAAAGAAACTGTTAAGGCTGGTCTGGAAGTACTCCTAGCAAAATATGATGTAGATGAATTTATCTTCACCTGTGACATCTATGACACAGAGAAACGTCTGCATAATTTTGAATTGCTGATGCAAATCAAAAACGGGCAATAATGCTGTCTTGCTTTGCCTAATTTATTCTTATCTATATACCCATTCTTAGGAATGGGTATATTTTTTTAAATTGTGTTTGAAGATTTTAACTTTCTAACTGGATAAATTCATATCTAAGATAGATCTCCTGCTCTTTACTACATCTATCTCCCATTAAAAATACAATAGAAAAAAGAATGACTGTCTAAGTTAAATTTTGAACTTTACCGCTCTAGGGCTTTTGTTAATATCTATAACAAAGCAAATAAGACCAATTATTAAATAATTTTAAGGAAAAACAATGTCCACCAAGCAGGATGCACACGCGGGTATATTTGAGAATCGTCCCGAGAATTTCCAGCATTTTACTGGCATTAAAGTGCCCTCTTCCCAGCTCGCTGAACTTGACTGTGCCGGAAAAGATATTGCGATTATCGGTACAGATCAATTTACCGTAAGCCAACTCAACAAGATTAGCCAGCAAGCTCGCTCAGTAAAAGTTTTTCAGATTAATCCACAATTTGTATTGCCAGGTACTGAACGTGGTTTGCAGCGGTTATTAAATCACCCCTTAATCATTAAAAATCGACGCCTGTTTAATAACCGGATTAAAAGCATTTTGTCATTACGTTATCTGGAAAATCAGGTACAGAATTTATGGCTCAGACGCCAGCTTATGCCAAATCTTGCGGCCACATCCAAAGTTTATCTTAAATCAGACCACTATTATGCTGCTCTGCAACGTGAAAATTGCCAGCTGATTACCTGGCCTATTGCAAAAATTTCCGAAAATAGTATTCATTGTATTAATGGAGATGAACATCAGGTTGAGCTAATTGTGTATGCTTTTTAATCAGCAAGTTAATGTGTTTTTAGCTCATGAGATTAGAAATTCGGAGTGTATTTAGGAAAATTTAGTTCTATAAGATTGAATTTCTGAGTTCATTGAAGAGCAAATAAGCTTAAAAACCAACCACTACATTTTTGATTAAAATATCGAATATTTCAACAACTTATAATATTCATATTTTATTTCTATGAAAGTAGTATTTTTTATTAATCTTTATCTATAAATCAGAGCCAAACTGAAGTCTGGCTCTGAATTCTTTTTAGCCAATTCGACGTTTTAGTCCTGTCATTTGTAAGACACGAGTTGAAATTTCCTCAATTGACATTTCCGAGACATTCAGGTACTTGATCCCTTCCGAAATATAGATACCTTCAATTGCACGCAGTTCCATCTGGCACTGGCTAAAGCTGGCATAACGGCTGTTGGCCTTACGTTCCGTACGGATTGCAACCAGACGCTCTGCATCAATCATCAGACCAAAAAGCTTGTTTTTATGCGGTCTTAGCACTGCTGGCAGGCGGTTATCGTCCAGATCTTCTTCAGTTAGCGGATAGTTCGCTACACGAATTCCAAATTGCAAAGATAAATAAATTGAGGTCGGAGTTTTACCGGAACGCGATACGCCAATCAGGATCAGATCAGCCTTATCATAGTGACGCGTACGCGCACCATCATCATTGTCGAGCGCAAAATGTACGGCATCAATACGCGCCTTATAGGACTCGGAATCGGTCACCGCATGGGTCTGACCGACTAAAGTCGTAGGTTCAGTACCAAGCTCTTCTGATAATTTGCTTATAAGCCCTTCAAAAACATCAAGATTCACTGCATTTGCAGTATTAATAATGTCTCGTACATAGGGATCCACCAACGTATCGAAAACCAAAGGTTTTTGACCATCTTTTTGGGCACGTTCATTGATCTCTGTGACCACATTCATGGCCGCCTCTTCAGAGCTAATATAAGGGATAATATGAATGTCAAAATCCACATGCGGAAACTGCGCTAACAGCGAGTGGCCAAGGGTTTCAGCAGTAATGGCAGTACCATCGGAAATAAAAAACACACTCCGCTGAATTTGTTTACCTTCTGACATTAAAATTCTCCTCAAACATTTGTCTTAGTACTATATAATCTTTATAGTAAACCGATCTTACATGACTGTCGCTTAGTAAAATCAAAAACCTAGAAGATTTGCTATACTCTCATGCCAAGATAGTGATTAATACTGCAAAAGTGGAGTAACAACTTTGGAAGCGCGCGTAATTGGTCTAGAAAAATTAGGGAAGCACGATGTTGAGCTTGTAGGTGGGAAAAACTCATCTCTGGGCGAAATGATCAGCCACTTATCTAATGCTGGTGTATCAGTACCAGGTGGCTTCGCAACAACAGCTGCTGCTTATCGTGAATTTCTCGAGCAAAGTGGCCTAAACGCTAAAATCAATGCAGAGCTTGCTGCACTTAACGTTGATGACGTCAATGCACTTGCTGAAACTGGTGCAAAGATTCGTCAATGGATTGTGGAAACTCCACTTACTGCTGAACTGGAAAAGGAAATTCGTGCAGCTTTTGCAGAACTTTCAAACGGCAACCCTGATATCGCGGTTGCCGTTCGTTCATCTGCGACTGCAGAAGACTTACCTGATGCTTCTTTCGCAGGTCAGCAAGAAACCTTCCTGAATATTCGTGGTATCGACAACGTTCTGATCGCGATCAAAGAAGTGTTTGCATCTTTGTACAACGACCGCGCGATCTCTTACCGTGTACACCAAAACTTTGCGCATGACGTGGTTGCTCTTTCTGCTGGCGTACAACGTATGGTTCGCTCAGAAACTGGTGCTGCTGGTGTAATGTTCACTTTAGATACTGAATCAGGCTTCCGTGATGCAGTATTCATTACAGCTTCTTATGGCTTGGGTGAAATGGTGGTTCAAGGTGCAGTAAACCCGGATGAATTCTATATTTCAAAACCGCTTCTAAACGCAGGCAAACATGCTGTACTGCGCCGCAACTTAGGTTCTAAACACCAGAAAATGATTTATGGTGAAGAAGCAGCTGCAGGTAAATCAGTTGTTGTGGTGGATGTAGAGAAAGCAGATCGTCAACAATTTGCATTGAACGATCATGAACTGCAAGAATTGGCTAAACAAGCACTGATCATTGAAAACCACTACGGTTCTCCAATGGACATCGAGTGGGCTAAAGACGGTGATGACGGTAAAATCTACATCGTTCAGGCGCGCCCTGAAACTGTGAAGAGCCGTGAAAATGTTGGCACGATGGAACGCTACCTGTTAAAACAACGTGGTACTGTAATCTGTGAAGGTCGTTCAATCGGTCAACGTATCGGTTCTGGTAAAGTCCGCATCGTAACTTCAATTAAAGAAATGGACAAAGTACAAGACGGTGATGTACTTGTATCTGACATGACTGACCCGGATTGGGAACCAGTGATGAAACGTGCTGCTGCGATTGTAACTAACCGTGGTGGTCGTACTTGTCACGCTGCGATCATCGCACGTGAACTTGGGGTTCCAGCTATCGTAGGTTGTGGTAATGCAACCGAAGTCCTGGTTGACGGTCAGGAAGTGACTGTATCTTGTGCTGAAGGTGATACTGGTTTCATCTACGAAGGTGCGCTTGATTTCGAAATCCAAACCAACTCTATCGAATCTATGCCAAAACTTCCGTTCAAAATCATGATGAACGTAGGTAACCCGGATCGTGCATTTGACTTCGCGCAAATTCCGAACGAAGGTATTGGTCTTGCTCGTCTAGAGTTCATCATCAACCGTATGATCGGTGTGCATCCTAAAGCATTATTGAACATCGATAGTCTGCCACGTGAAACTCGTGCTGCTGTACTTGCTCGTACTGCAGGTTATACATCTCCAATCGAATTCTATGTAGAAAAACTGGTTGAAGGTATCTCTACTCTTGCTGCTGCGTTCGCTGACAAACCAGTGATCGTACGTATGTCTGACTTCAAGTCAAACGAATACGCTAACCTGATCGGCGGTAAACTGTACGAACCTGAAGAAGAAAACCCAATGTTGGGCTTCCGTGGTGCAAGCCGTTATGTATCTGACAACTTCCGTGACTGCTTCGAACTTGAATGCCGTGCACTGAAAAAAGTTCGTGACGAAATGGGTCTGACTAACGTTCAAATCATGATCCCGTTCGTACGTACTGTTGCTGAAGCTAAACGTGTTATTGAGCTATTAGGTCAAAACGGTCTGAAACGTGGTGAAAATGGTCTTAAAGTGATCATGATGTGTGAATTGCCAACTAACGCTTTGTTAGCTGAACAGTTCCTTGAACACTTCGATGGTTTCTCTATCGGTTCAAATGACTTGACTCAGTTAACGCTTGGTCTTGACCGTGACTCTGGTATTGTTTCTCACCTATTTGATGAACGTGATCCAGCAGTAAAAGCGCTTCTTTCTATGGCTATCCATGCTTGCCGTAAAGCCGGTAAATATGTAGGTATCTGTGGCCAAGGTCCTTCTGACCACCCAGATCTTGCACAATGGCTGATGGAACAAGGTATTGAATCTGTATCTCTTAACCCAGACTCAGTATTGGATACCTGGTTCTTCCTGTCTGAAGAGAAAGCTCAAAAAGCTTAATTAACTCTTTAAAAAAAGACCCTTTCATAGGGTCTTTTTTTATGTTCTCAATATTACCTAGATATTATCTTAATTATATTTCTAGATATTATCTTAATTATATTTATAGTTAAGTAATTAATCATATGTTTTTTGATTTAACAGAAATCAAATTATTTATATAAGCATAAGCTTCTTAGTGTAATGACAAACAAATACCAACAAACAGCATGAGAAAAAATTGCATAATTAAATTTAAGTGAATTTTCACATCTTGATAGCAAAATCATCAATCCTTGCTACACTGTCTCAATTATGGAGGAATTTGGTGATGAACATTCTTGAAAATCCTAAACTTATCCATATATTACATTTATATTCTTTTATTTGTTTTCAACCTGAAAATACTTAAACTCCTAGTTCAATTTTTGTCTAAATTTATATTTTTGAGATTCAGTTTATATGCAGATTTACTTGGCACGAAATAATCAACAAGCTGGCCCATATACGCTCGAGCAATTAAATCAGATGCTTGCCAACCAACAGGTACTTCTGACTGATTTGGCTTGGCATCAAGGTATGACCGAATGGAAAGCTTTAGGTGAACTCACCCAAGGGAAACTGATCTATCAGCCTGAAGGCTATGTAGCACCAGAAATGCTAGCGACACCTGCCTATCAGGCTCCACAGAACGCAAATGAGTCAAGTACAGACTATCTTCGTGCCCGCAGCTCTCAAAATGTTGCAGCAAAAAAAGAACTGGCGAGTATTCCAAGCCGTATTTTAGCCAAGATTGTGGATCTGCTTTTATGGCTGCCTGCGACGTTTATTTTGACCGCATTTTTTACTCCTGAACAGGAAACTCAGTTCGCACAACTGAATCAGGAGTTCATGAATGTGATGTTAAGTAGTGATGCTGATCCTGCCTTGGCACAGCAACTACAGACTCAGATGTTTGACATGTTTTCACAGCAGGCTTGGATTGCGACTGCAATTTACCTTGTGATCATGCTCGCTATTCAGGCCTTTTTAATTGCCAAATCAGGTCAAAGTATCGGTAAAAAACTGACTAAAATTAAGATCGTAGATGCCGAGACTGGTGAAAAAACCAGCTTGATGCGTGCTTTCACTATTCGCAGTGTATTCTTTATTTTCCTGAATATTATCTTCATGCCACTCAGCACAATCATTGACTGGGCGTTCGGTTTAGGGAAAAAACGTCAAACCGTGCACGATAAACTGGCAAAAACCCAAGTCGTTAAACAATAATCAGTCCTGCCATAAAATGGGATGTTTTGGCATCTCATTTTCCTACATAACTTTGAAATTACAATAAAATTCCTATAAATATTCTTGAAATCCGACCGACAAAATCGGTTTTTATTACAGTCATTTAAAGCACCTTTATATATAGCTTAGTTTGGCAATATCAGGCATAATGCCCTACAACGTAGCGGTGTATTATGATTAGAAGGGTGTTTTGTAAAAAAATGGCCTCTTTTATCATGCGACACTTTAATCGCTATCCCATATTAAATTAGGGAATGGGACTCTTCACCGAGGTTGTAAAATGAGACAAACGATTTTAGCTGTATTGTCTTTATCAACGATGGCTGCACTTTTAACAGGGTGTGGTGGTGATCTAGTACTTCTGAACTCTAAGGGTCCAGTTGCTGAAGGCCAAAGTAGCCTGATGATGACTGCGATTTACTTAATGCTATTGGTGGTAATTCCATCAATTATCATGGCATTATGGTTCGGTTGGAAATATCGCGCATCGAATAAAGACGCAGACTATAAACCTACATGGGCACACTCTACTGCGATTGAAATTGTAGTTTGGGGTATCCCTGTCATTATTATTGGTATTTTAGCTTGGTTAACTTGGTGGGGTTCCCACAAGTACGACCCATACCGCCCACTTGAGGCAGATAAAGCACCATTAACAGTTCAGGTTATTGCTGAACAGTTCAAATGGATCTTCATCTACCCAGAACAAAACATTGCGACTGTAAACGAAATTCGCTTCCCAGAGAAAACTCCGGTAAGTCTTCGTTTGACTTCTAACTTCACGATGAACTCATTCTTCATTCCTGCGTTAAGTGGTCAGATCTATGCAATGGCGGGTATGCAAACTCACCTGAACTTAATGGCAGACGAAACTAGCCCAGCTGAAGGCTACCGCGGTTTCTCTTCTAACTATTCAGGCTATGGCTTCTCACAAATGCGCTTCCGTGCACATGCTGTGACTGATGCTCAGTTTGCTGAATGGGTAGCTGCAGTTAAAGCAGGTAACGGTACTTCAGTAAATCCAGAAGCAGTTCAAAAAACTGTTTTAGACCAAGCTGAATTTGCAAGTTTGCGTGACGGTAACCGTGGTAAACACCAAATCGAAGCGATTATTGCAAAAGCTACGACTCCTGAAGAGAAGGCTGCTGCTGAAGCAATGAAGCCTTACCCAACTAAGCCACATCCAGTGACTTACTACTCTTCTGTTGAGCAAGGTTTGTTTGAATCTGTGATCAATAACTACATGAGTAACTATCACGGTGCTGATCACTCAGCGTCTTCTGTTGCTCACCAGGAAGCAGCTGCTTCTGAAGCACATGTAGATGTTGAACATGCGACTGCTTCTCAAGGAGAATAATTCATGAGCTTCTTAGGTAAGTTAGGTCCAGATGCAATTCCGTACGATCCAATCGTACTGGTAACTGTTGCAATGATGATCTTAGGTGGTATCGCAGTTGTTGCGGGTATTACCTACTTCAAAAAATGGGGCTACCTGTGGAACGAATGGTTCACATCTGTAGACCATAAAAAAATTGGTATCATGTATATCTTTGTATCAGTGATCATGCTGGTACGTGGTTTCGCCGATGCGATCATGATGCGTCTTCAGCAGTTCCTTGCAAAAGGTGGCGGCGAAGGCTACTTGCACCCAGAACACTATGACCAGATCTTCACCGCACACGGTGTGATCATGATCTTCTTCGTGGCAATGGGTCTTGTTGTTGGCTTAATGAACATCTCTGTACCGCTTCAAATCGGTGCACGTGACGTTGCATTCCCATTATTGAACTCTTTAAGCTTCTGGCTGTTTGCTGGTGCTGCAGGTTTGATGATGGTTTCACTTGCTCTAGGTGAATTCGCTGCGACTGGTTGGATGGCTTATCCTCCACTATCAGGCATTGAATACTCTCCTGGCGTCGGTGTAGATTACTACATCTGGGCACTGCAGATTTCAGGTCTGGGTACGCTATTAACGGGTGTTAACTTCTTCGTTACCATCATCAAAATGCGTGCGCCTGGCATGAAACTGATGGAAATGCCAATCTTTACCTGGACATCTTTATGTACAGCAGTATTGATTATCGCAGCATTCCCAGTGTTGACTGCTACTATTGCAATGCTGTCTCTTGACCGTTACTTCGGCTTCCACTTCTTCACAAACGAGCTAGGCGGTAGCCCAATGCTTTATGTGAACTTGATTTGGACTTGGGGTCACCCAGAAGTATACATTCTGGTATTGCCAGCATTTGGTATTTACTCTGAAGTTGTATCGACTTTCGCTCGTAAAGCGTTGTTCGGTTACAAATCAATGGTGTATGCAACAGTTGCAATTACAGTATTGTCATTCGTTGTATGGGTTCACCACTTCTTTACCATGGGTGCAGGTGCCAACGTTAACGCGTTCTTCGGTATCATGACCATGATTATTGCGATTCCTACTGGTGTGAAAATCTTCTCTTGGTTGTTCACCATGTACAAGGGTCGTATCGTTTACACTACCCCAATGCTATGGACACTTGGCTTCCTTGTGACTTTTGGTATCGGTGGTTTAACAGGTGTATTGATGGCGGTTCCACCAGCGGACTTCCTGGTACACAACTCTTTATTCCTGATCGCTCACTTCCATAACGTAATTATTGGTGGTGTAGTATTCGCAATGTTCGCGGGTATCATCTTCTACTGGCCAAAAATGTTTGGTTGGAGACTGAATGAGACTTGGGGTAAAGCAGCATTCTGGTTCTGGTTCTTCGGTTTCTACTTTGCATTCATGCCACTTTATATCCTTGGTTTCATGGGTATGACTCGTCGTCTGAATACATTTGATAACCCAGACTGGGATCCGTATGTAAACATCGCAATGTTCGGTGCAGTTCTTGTTGCACTTGGTATTGTATGTTTCATCATGCAAATCGTTGTTGGTTTCCTACAACGCGATCAACGTCTAGATTTGACTGGCGATCCATGGGATGGTCGTACGCTTGAATGGGCTACATCTTCTCCTGCTCCGTTCTATAACTTTGCTCATCTTCCAAAGATCAATGGTATTGATACTTTCTGGATCGAGAAAGAAAACGGTGTTGCTTATGCAAAACCTACGAAGTACGAAGATATCCATATGCCGACTAACCGTGCTGCTGGTTTCATTATCGCAATGTTCATTACTGTTATGGGCTTCGCGTTAATCTGGCACATCTGGTGGTTAGTAGCGGTTACTTTCGTAGCAGCTATCATCAGCTTCATCGTGTCTTCTTTCACCAAGAAAGTGGATTACTATGTTCCTGCTGCTGAAGTTGAGCGTATTGAAGGTGAACGTTATGCGATCCTTGAAAAACACTTGAAGAAGGACTAAGACCATGGCTGAAGTACTTCATCACGATAACCACGGGCACGATGAGCATCATCATCACGATGATACTGACATCACTGTCTTTGGTTTCTGGACTTACTTGATGAGTGACCTTATCCTTTTCGGTACACTCTTCATTGCATTCGCTGTTTTAAGTAGCCACGTTCCATTAGGCACTCCAAGCGCGCGTGATCTGTTTGGTGATTCATTAGGTTTCGTTTTAACTGAAACGTTTGCCCTCTTGATCTCTTCCGTAACTTTTGGTTTTGCCGTTCTAGCTGCCTACAAGAAAAACGTTGGTCAGGTTCTTACCTGGTTAGCGATCACTTGGTTATTCGGTGCTGCCTTCATCGGTATGGAACTTTATGAGTTCAATCATTTAGTTCATGCTGGTCATGGCCCTAGCACTTCTGCGTTCCTGTCTTCGTTCTTTACGTTGGTAGGTACGCACGGTATCCACGTGACTTCAGGTTTGGTATGGATGATCGTGTTAATGATTCAAATCAAGAAATATGGTTTGACTCTACCTAACACTCGTCGTCTTGCGTGCCTAAGCTTGTTCTGGCACTTCCTTGACATCGTATGGATCTGTGTATTCAGCGTAGTTTACTTGATGGGAGTTCTATAATGAGTCATGATCATAACGCTGCTGGCGAATCACACGGTAACATGAAGCAATATACTGTTGGCTTCATCCTGTCTGTTGTCCTTACTGTAATTCCATTCGGTATGGTCATGGCAGGTGGTTTTAGCCGCGGTATCTTGATTACTGCTATTGCAATTACTGCAGTCGCTCAGATTCTTGTGCAATTAATTTACTTCTTGCACATGAACTCTTCTTCAGAGCAACGCTGGAACGTAATTGCATTTGTGTATACCATCTTAACCATCGCTATTCTTTTAGTGGGTTCTGTATGGATCATGAACTACCTACACTACAACATGATGATCTAAACTGGTTGTCATGCTGAAAAAGTATTTATTCCTGACTAAGCCAGGAATTCTCTTCGGTAACTTTGTTACCACTTTGGGTGGCTACTTCGTAGCCACTCAAGGTTCTGTAGATTTCCTTCTCCTGCTTCTTACTCTTATTGGTACTACTCTCGTAGTAGCATCAGGATGCGTGGTCAATAACGTTATTGATCAGGACATCGACCAAAAAATGCAGCGCACGCAAAATCGCGCACTTGTCAAAAAAACCATTTCTGTACCTGTTGCTCTCGCCTTTGCTTTTGTACTGGGTGTGATCGGTTTTGGCATTTTATGGTTCTGGGTAAATGCATACGCTTTCCTATTCGCAGTTATTGGTTTTGTCGTATACGTTGGTTTTTACAGCTTATGGACAAAACGAACAACTATTCACCAAACACTGGTAGGCAGTATTTCTGGCGCAGCACCGCCTGTGATCGGTTATACCGCAGTTGCAAGTCAGTTTGACTTAGGTGCCTTTTTAATTTTTCTAGGGTATGCACTCTGGCAAATGCCTCATTCATGGGGAATTGCAGTTTACCGTTTTGAAGATTACAAAAATGCAGGCATTCCAATTCTGCCTGTCGCCCGTTCAATTCGACGTACCAAGATCGAATCTTTGATCTACGTGATATTGTTCGGAATCACCATGAATGCTCTATTTGTTTATGGTTATGCAAACTGGATTTATCTGGTGGTATTGAATCTGATGACGCTTTACTGGATCTATCTCAGTATTCAGGGCTTTAAAGCTGAAGATGATCAGGCATGGGCAAAACAGTATTTCATGTTCTCGGTCAAACTGATTACCGTGATCAGTATTATTTTCAGTTTTACTTCTACTGCCCCGCAGAATCCAATCATATTCTTTTAAGAAGATAGAGTTTTACTCTATCTTTTTTATTTCTATTATTAAAAACATAATTTCTTTCAAGCTTACTTAAAGTAACTTTGTTTCCTTTAGAAATTTCCTTCTTGTAAATTTTTTCATTAACTTCCTTATCTCTTAAACATTCATCATCTGGCAAGATTTGCTTGTATTTCAGCCCTAAAACCACTAAACTTCACGCTTCGCATATTATGCGACACAACCAAGGTTGTGACTCCTTGCTTCAATTTCACTTAAATTGGGGCTGTTTAAACCGTAAGGAGCTGACAATGCGTCACTACGAAATCGTACTATTGGTACATCCAGACCAAAGCGATCAAGTTGTGGGTATGGTAGAACGTTACCTGACTCACATCAAAGAAGCTGAAGGTCAAATCCACCGTCTTGAAGACTGGGGCCGTCGTCAATTGGCTTACCCAATCAACAAGATCCACAAAGCTCACTACATTCTTATGAATGTTGAGTGTGGTCAAACTACTCTTGATGAGCTAGAAGAATTGTTCCGTTATAACGATGCAATCATTCGTAGCCTTATCATCCGTCGTGAAAACGCTATCACTGAAGAGTCACTATTGGCTAAGAGTGCTGAAGAAAAACGTGCGCGTAAAGCTCAACGTGAAGAAGCACAACAAGCTCAAGACTCTGCTGAAGCATAAGGAGAACCTAACATGGCACGTTTTTACCGTCGTCGCAAGTTCTGCCGCTTTACAGCTGAGAACGTTACGTACATCGACTACAAAGATATCGACACTTTAAAACAGTACATCACTGAAAACGGCAAGATTGTTCCTAGCCGTATTACAGGTACTAAAGCTCGTTACCAACGTCAGCTAGCACTTGCTATCAAACAAGCTCGCTACTTGTCTTTGATCCCTTACACTGACAATCATAAGTGAGGTTGAGCTGTGGATATTATCTTATTACAACGCATTAAAAACCTTGGTAAACTTGGTGATAAAGTTTCAGTTAAAGCTGGTTACGGCCGTAACTACTTGATCCCTCAAGGTAAAGCAGTTGCAGCTACTGAAGCTAACACTGCTGCTTTTGAAGCTCGTCGTGCTGAACTTGAGAAACAAGAAGCTGAAGTATTAGCTGCTGCTCAAGCACGTGCTGACCAATTGAACGAAGTTAACATCGTAATCACTGCGAAAGCTGGTGATGAAGGTAAACTGTTCGGTTCAATCGGTACTCGTGACATCGCTGACGCGTTAACAAATGCTGGTCTTACAGTTGACCGTGCTGAAGTTCGTCTTCCAAATGGCGCGCTTCGCAACACTGGTGAATTCAACATCGCAATCCAATTGCACCATGATGTTGCTGCAGAAGTTCTGGTTACTATCGTAGCTGAGTAATTTCTCACCGAAAAAAGGGCATGCTTTGGCATGCTCTTTTTTTATCTCTAAAAAATATAATCTGCTCAACAGTAAAAAATTCAATTTATTCTTCGCGTTCACAAAAAATTGCACTTCGCATTTTGGATCAGACCGCGTATCATTTCATCTCGTAGTGAATAAACCTTATTCATCTCCGACAATATTTAACCATTGTATTTAAAATCAGGGATTTATATGTCACAGGCGAATGCCAGCAAAAAGGCACCTACCGCTAAACCAGAAATTGTTGCTGATACCCAACTTAAGGAGTTCCGTACTCCCCCGCACAATTTAGCGATTGAACAGGCTGTACTTGCTGCCCTTATGACTGTGGCTGAATCTTTTGAACAAGTCGGCGATGTGCTGACTGAAAATGATTTTTATGCGACCCGGCATAAATATATCTTCCGTGCCATTGAACAGCTTTCTAAGGAAAATTCGCCTTATGATGCAGTACTGGTTCATGACTGGCTGATCAAGCAGAACTTACTCGATGCTGTCGGTGGTGAAGAATATTTAATGCAACTAATGGCTGACTCGCCTTCAAGTTTCTACAACCTGGAAACCTATGCCGGCAAAATTAAAGAGTTCTCTACTTTACGTAGCATGATCAAGGTCAGCTCTGAAATTTTACAGAATGCCTATGACACTAAAGGTCGCCCGGTCAGTGAAATTCTGGATTTGGCTGAAACTAATATTTTTTCGATTGCCGAACAACATAATAACAATGCCAAGGCTCAAGGCCCGAAAGCAATTAATACCGTGGTAGCTGACGTATTCGACAAGTTAAATGAACTGTCTCAATTAGAAGGTTCAATTACCGGTCTGACCACCGGTTTCGTGGAACTGGACAATAAAACTTCCGGTATGCAGGCCGGTGATTTGATTATTGTCGCAGCCCGTCCTTCTATGGGTAAAACCACCTTTGCCATGAATTTGGTCGAAAGTGTGCTGTTTAACAACAACCTCCCTGCGCTGGTCTATTCGATGGAAATGCCAGCGGATTCGATTGCGATGCGTTTGATTTCATCTTTCGGCCGCGTGCATCAAGGGCATTTACGTGCCGGTAAAATGGACAGTGATGAATGGTCTAAGGTAACCAGTACCATTGTACATTTACAGGAAAAGCATCTTTATATCGATGACTCCTCTGCACTACCACCGACTGAGGTTCGTGCGCGTGCGCGTCGTATTGCTAAAATGCATGGTGGTAAACTCGGTTGTATCATGGTCGATTATCTTCAGTTGATGAAAGTGCCGGGTATGGGTGATAACCGTGTAGGCGAGATCTCGGAGATTTCTCGCAGCTTAAAAGCTTTGGCTAAAGAAATGCAATGTCCTGTGATCGCCTTATCACAGTTGAACCGTTCTCTGGAGAACCGTCCAAATAAACGCCCGGTAATGTCTGACCTTCGTGAATCTGGTGCGATCGAGCAGGATGCCGATTTGATCATGTTTATTTACCGTGACGAGGTTTATAACAAGGAATCCAAAGAAGCTGGTACTGCCGAGATTATTATTGGAAAACAGCGTAATGGTCCAATTGGTACAGTTCGTCTGGCATTTGAAGGTCAATATACCCGTTTCAGTAACCTCTCTCCTGAATTCTATGCCCAATATGATGATGAAGAATAAGCACTCAAGGTTAACCTGATTCCAAAAAAGAGGCCGAAATAGCCTCTTTTTTATTTAGAATGCTTGCTTTGCATGAAATTATATAAATGAGCATGTCCATTTATGGTAGATAGGTCTACAATATTCGCAATTCTGAAATGACCGCTTTTGTTTTCACAATCCTGTTATTTCTCTCCCTCTTTTGTGTGTTCCACACGATATTATTTTTGTCATCCCGCAGGAGTATCTAGGGTGCGCCAAGCTACAGTTTATATTGACAGTGAAGCACTGCAATATAATTTAAACCGTGTCAAACAACTTGCCCCAACCGCTAAAATCGTCAGCATGGTCAAAGCCAATGCTTACGGACATGGAGTTAAAGACTGCTTAGCAGCCTTAAAAGATAGTGATGCCTTTGGTGTCGCCTGTCTGGAAGAAGCGCTGGAAATTCGTGAACTCGGCTACCTGCGACCCATTACGCTGATTGAAGGCATTTTCTCTGCAGATGAAATGCAGGTTGTGATCGATCACAATATTGAAGTCATTGTGCATCATCAGCCACAACTGGACTGGTTACTGGCAAATAAAGAAGCCTATATTGCGAAAGGCTTAAAAGTTTGGGTAAAACTCAACAGCGGTATGAACCGTCTTGGTTTTAAAATTGATGTGATTAAAGATGTGATCAATCAACTAAAAGCAGAAGGTTTTACCTGCGTGCTGGCGATGCACTTTGCCAATGCTGATGCGGAACATCCACTCAATGAACAGCAAATCCAGCAGTTCCTTGAAGTGAAAAATGACTGCGCACCTTTAATAGGTTCTTGCTGTAACTCAGCTGCAATCTATAAATATCCAGAATTGCATTTTGACTTTGTCCGTCCAGGCATCATGCTCTACGGCGCGACTCCATTTGCAGACAAAACTGTACATGATTTAGATCTGAAACCAGTCATGACTTTTACTGCCGAAGTGATTGCACTGAACAATATCAAAGCGGGTGAACATGTCGGCTATGGTTCTACTTTCACTGCTGATCAAGATATGACTTTAGCCATTGTTTCTATCGGTTATGGTGATGGTTATCCACGTGCTTTCCCGAAACAGAACTATGTAGCGATTAATGGTCAGCAAACCCGTGTGATTGGCCGTGTGGCAATGGACATGATTGCCATTGATGCAACTGGTCTCAATCTGGAATTAGGTACTGAAGTCGAACTATGGGGCAAATCCCGTCTGGTTGATGATGTGGCTGAAGCCAATGGCACCATTGGTTATGAATTACTTTGCCGTATGTCTGACCGCCCGGTACGCAAACTGGTTTAAAGAAATACTAGCCAAAAATAATGAAGCCCAATATAAATTGGGCTTTTTTATACGGTCAGTATTTAAGCTAATTTTTGCTCTTCATTTTCGATTAATGACAGTTCAAGTAATAAAGCATCTACTTGTTCCTGGTTAAAATCATTAGGCGTAAAAAATTCAAACCCCATCTCTTGGCAGAATTGTTGAATGGAACCGCGTTTAGAAATATATTTCATCGACCAGTCGCCAAAAGTACGTTGCTCAATCTCTTTGGTTTCAAATAGTTTAATATTTTTATGGCGTGGATCTTTAGACAGTCTCTCTGTCAGTAAAGCTTTTAAAACTAGACATTCACCTTCCAAGCACTGGAAAAAATGTCCATCAGCAAAATGAAGCACCCCTGTTATTTGATTAGGATGATTAAAATCACGTGCTTCTTTAAGGATATCCGTTAAATCTTGAAGTAAGTCGGCTTTGGACGAGGTACTTTCACTGGCGTAACAAAATTGGTACATGCGGCTAACCTCTATTCTTATCTATGCAATATCGTATAGAAGTTAGCACTGTACACTAAGCAGTCAATTTTTACTATTTTTTATAAGAAAAACTTATTTTTATTTCTATAAATATTATAAGAAATAATCATTCGATGGTGTAGGCAGCTCTGCCAAACCTTTCTTTAAAGTTTCTGACCATTGCCGACTGATATCCGTAAAATATTCATCGTCTTCAGCAATACGTTTACCTTTCGGCATCATCAAGCTGTCTTTTTTATAGACAAGTACATCCAGCGGCATACCGACAGATACATTTGAACGTAAGGTAGAAGCAAAAGAAATTAGAGAACAGCGTAATGCCTCATCGAGTGGCATATCATAGGTCAGAGCACGATCCAGAATCGGCTTACCATATTTACTTTCACCAATCTGGAAATATGGCGTATCCCGTGTCGCGCAAATAAAATTGCCTTGCGGATAAATATGATAGAGCTGCATTTCCTGATTTTTAATCTGGCCGCCGACCAGGAAATTACAATAGTAAGTACTTTGTTCTAAACTATCATCAGTCACATTGGCAATTACTTTTTTGAGCGTATTGCCCACCAGTTCCGCAACATCAAACATGGTGGGTAAACTCAGGATATTCGGTTCCTGCCTGAGTTCCAGCTGATTTCTGATATGTCCGATCACTGCCTGTGTTGTTGCCAGGTTTCCGGAGGCCTGGAGTACGATAACGCGCTCCCCATCTGCCCCAAAGGTATATAATTTTCGGAATACCGAAATGTGATCCACACCAGCATTGGTGCGTGTATCACTGATAAATAGCATACCTTGCTCTAAACGAAGGGCACAACAATACGTCATTTTTTGTCCTTATTAATGAATTAACATCCTAGCACCTGGACGATGGAATACATGGATTCCACACCGCCTTCTTCTCTTACACCACGTACTGGTGCAACATCCCAATAGTCGCGTCCCACCGCAACATAGACATGCGCACTTGGCGTAAATAACAGATTACTCACATCAAAACAGTACCATGCCTGTTCAACAAATACCTCAGCCCAAGCGTGACTCGCCAGATGTGAGGCATTTTGTGCATAAAGATAACCTGATATATAACGTGATGGTAAACCTAAATGTTTACACATGGCGATAAAAATATGACTGTGGTCCTGACAGACGCCCTGACGTACTTCAAAGGCATCAATCGCAGAACCCTGTACCGTAGTACTATTTGATATATAAGGAACGTATTCAAGTACGGCTTGAGCCAAGCCGATTAAATGTTTACGAGTTAATGCTGGAACATGCCGCTCTGCAAAATCCTTCATCTCTGCATTACATTTTGTAGCTTCAGTCGGCTGTAAAAACAGATATGGATTTAATGAATCATTTAAGCCCTGCTCATGCGCGAGTTTTAGCTCAACGATGCCTTGTGCCATGATCATCAGGCTATGATAGGATTCACGCTGTGTACTGGTCATCCAGAGATTTTTAAAGGCATCATGCCGAATCACTTTCTGCCCCGGTACACTGACATCCCAATAATGCACTTTCTGATGCTCATTGGTGGAAGGCATCATTTTGATATACTGAATACTGTTCCTCACCTCGGCTGTGTACGTATATTGCGTTTGGTGATTCACCATCAATTTCATACATCAGCCTCGAATAAGCGATGAATATGATCACTAAACTGATAAAAATGCTTCAGATCAGGTGCAGCACGTAATTGTGTCCAGTATTGCTTTACACTGCCCCAGCCAATTTCACAGAGTGTATCCACGATATAATCGATTTTACACAAGGTACGGGTCGTATCTTCACCGAGACGTAATTGCTGATCAAGCTGTTCCAGACATTGTCCCAGACTGAAAAACAGAAATACATCTGATGATTCTGCTTCCAGAATTTCGGCACAATCTGTCACGACATCGCAGATATAACCGGCATTCTGATCCGCAGTTTTAATCAGTTTCAGTAGTTCGGAATAGGCTTTGCCTGACAATACACCGCGCAATTCCTGAATATTGTCTTTTGCCACTTGAAACTGTTGAGTAAATGAAGTCGGCTGGGTGCTATCTAGAACCAGCTCATTTAAGGAACTGGCATCAAACGCAGGCAAACAGAAAGCATGTGCATAAGCCACAGCGGCTTCATCATCTAAAAATGGAAAATGCGAACATAAAAACTGGGTACGAGATAAATAACGGCCTAACCAAAAAATATGTTGCGCATTGGTATTTAACAAAACCATGACGTTATCCTTCTTTGGAATGTTATGAATGTAAGTTGTCGACTACCCAGGTATCTTTGATCCCGCCACCTTGCGATGAGTTGACCACCAGTGAGCCTGCCTGCATGGCTACCCGGGTCAGACCACCGGGCACAATTTCAGTGCGGTAAGGTGAGCTCAAGACAAAAGGACGCAGATCAATATGTCGTTCAGCAATACCAAAATTGCTTAAAGTCGGACTGACCGACAAATCCAAAGTTGGCTGCGCAATATATAAATGCGGCGCAGCTAAAATCTTATCTCTGAAAATATCAATATGCTGTTGAGAGGCTTGTGGCCCAATCAGCATGCCGTAACCGCCAGAACCTTGTGCTTCCTTGACGACCAGCTGATCCAAATTTGCCAACACATAGTCCAGATCTTCCGGATTACGGCATTGGTAGGTTGGAACATTATTTAAAATCGGTTTTTCACCTAAATAAAAATGAATCATTTTATTGACATAAGGATAAATCGATTTATCATCTGCCACACCTGTACCCGGTGCATTTGTGATTACAACATTATGTTGTAAATATGCGGACATTAAGCCCGGAACACCCAAAGTACTATCTGGTTTAAAGCACAGTGGATCAAGATAGGCGTCGTCGACCCTTCTATAAATAACATCAACCTGTTGACGCCCACGTATCGTTTTTACATAAACCTTAGAGTTCTCAACAAAAAGATCACGTGATGTCACTAAAGGCACATCCATGTCCCTTGCAAGGCAAGCATGTTCATAGTAAGCACTATTGAAACGACCCGGAGTCAAAACCACAATGAATGGATTATCGGTATAGGCATTTTCCGCCAGAATTTCTCTTAAGAGTTTTGGATATTGCTCAATACCGGCAATATTGGATTGCTCAAACACTTTTGGCATTAACTTCTGGCTGATCTTGCGGCATTCCAGCATATAGGACACACCAGACGGCGTTCTCAGGTTATCTTCCAGTACATAAAATTCGCCTTTGGAATCCCGGATAATATCAATCCCGCTAATCTGGCTATAGATACTGCCTTTCAAATGATGCTGATACATATGCGGCTGATACGCTTCATGGGTCAGTACCTGAAGTTCAGGAACAATATTGGCTTTGAGAATATCCTGCTGATGATAAATATCATGCAGAAACAGGTTTAAGGCACGAACACGCTGTGCTGAACCGAGTGCCACCATATTCCACTGTTTACGGGCAATCACCCGTGGGATTACATCAAACGGAATAGTCCGCTCAGTGCCTTGCTCATCGCCGTATACGGTAAACGTAATACCATCATAAAGAAAATGTTCTTTTGCTACTTCATTTAGCTGATTCAGTTCATCCAGTGTATGCTGTGACAGCCATTCTTCAAGTCGTTGACCTGCCTGACTGTTCATCACCTGATGATCACGCATTTCATTGAAAAATTTCGAAGAAACCTCTTGGTATAAAAAATGCGGACTATGTTTGATTGAAATATTGAGTGCTGTAGTATCTGTAAAATTTTTACTTAAATCTGCCGCAGTATGATTTTCTACTGTTGTAATAGTATTTGTATCCTGGCTTTCTTTTAGCATACAAACCTCTTCATTGTAATCTATTATAATAAAATCAGAGCAATATCCATGCCATGACATCCGTTTCGAAGTCTGTATTAACCCAGTAAAGTGCCTATTCACTCAATATCATTTTTCGCCAAGGTGTTTACGGATTGTAGGACAATTGTTGCGCAGAATAACTTGCGAAAAAAATCCAGATTTCTTATTGTGGTAAGCTCATATTTAATTTGTTTCCACTGATTGCCAGTAAAAATACATTATGTCAGCACAAGAAAAAGAAACCTCCAATAGCCTTTACCGCCAATGGCAAATCTTGTCGCGTCTTTCTACCGGCAAATGGATGGGAACCCGTGAACTCCAGGAAATCTTGAATCGTGAAGGGATCGAGATCAGTTTGCGTACCATTCAGCGTGACCTGAACCAGATTGCCCAGCGTTTTCCGATTGAGAGCAGTAAAACCACGCCACAAGGCTGGCGCTGGCGTTCAGATGCGCCCATTCAAAGCTTGCCGCATATGACCAGTTCACAGGCGGTGACTTTTATGATGGTGGAAGAACATCTCAAACACCTACTGCCACCTAGTCTGATTGAAGAAATGAACCCCTGGTTTGATCTGGCTCGACGCAGCCTGTCATCACAAAATAATGTACGGCAATGGATTAACCGGGTCAGAATCGTGCCCGCCACTCAGCCACTTATTCCGCCTGTAGTCGATAAAACGGCCCAACAGGCGATTTACGAAGGCCTGTTACAGGACAAACAGCTGGAATGTGTTTATCAGGGTCGTGGTCATAATGGCGAAGAGAAAACCTATATTTTAAATCCGCTGGCATTAGTACAAAAAGGTTCAATTATCTATCTGGTCTGTACCCGTCATGATAAATCGGATATTCAAACCTTTGCCCTGCACCGTTTTAAATCAGCGGTGGTGCTGAATTCTCGTGCCCTGCATCCGGTAAATTTTGATATTGATGAATACATCGAATCTGGCGCTTTAGGATTCGGGGTCGATTTTAACCAGCCAACAGAAAATGTATTGCTTCAACTGAGCATGCCTGAATCTGATGCGCACTATTTTGAGGAAAGTCAGCTCAGCAAAGATCAAAACATTGAAAAAATTGAAAATGGCATGGCTCTGATTAGTGCGACTGTGCCTTTTACCTCGCAACTGGTCTGGTGGTTACGCAGTTTTGGTAATAAAATCAAAAACATCGAACCAAAAATAGTGGCAGATGCTGTTTACCAAGTGAATGAAACTGATTCAGTCTCTTCCAAAGAATAAAAAAGTCCCCATTTTGGGGACCTGATCAATTTATCATTTTATTTTTATTATTGCTCTGGTGATCTGTTACTGAGCCGGTCTGCTTTCCTCTTGCCCCAGAAAACAGACCGGATGTGTCACATTAGAAATTAAAGAGTCTGATAACATAAGCAAGCCAGCTCTGCATTATTAAAACGGATCGATTTTTTTGTCATAATTTACACTCCTGCTGTGGGGATAAAAATCACTATAGAGCGCTTAAGCCTGTTTTTGAAATAAAAAGAATGCATGCCTTTTGCACAATTTTTCCATAGAAGATTATTTGGAAAATTTATTATCTATCTAGAAGATAAGTATGGCGGCCATTAAAAGACTTTCAGCAAGTTTATAAAATTAAAAAACAATTCTATGCTTGTATAAGCCAGGCAGCTCTGCACATTATTAAACGCTATCGTAGTGGAAATAGGAATTTAATTTCATAATGGCTAACCCTGCGCAATTAGTACGACACAAATTACTTAATACTTTCTTTTCACGGCACTCGGTCTGGTTTGCCTGCATCACCATCGCCGTTATTTTTACGATTTTTCATATCGGTTATGAACCGCGCTATATCTATTATTTTATGCCGGCAACTTTGGTGAATACCTTATGGATCGTCAGTATTCTGCTGAGCCTGCTAGGCCTATATGATGTCTTGCAGAACAGACATTCAATCTTAAAAAATTACCCGATTATGGGTCATTTCCGCTTTATCTTTGAAGAATTCCGTCCTGAAATTCGTCAGTATTTTATTGAAGCGGATCGGGATGCCCTGCCATTTTCACGTATGCAGCGCAGTCTGGTGTATCAACGGGCTAAAAATGAAAATTCAGATAAGCCCTTCGGCTCGATCATGAATGTCTATGAAGAAAATTATAAGTTTATTAGCCATTCCCTTACCCCTTGCAGACCTGCCGATCCAGAAACCTTTCGTATTCTAATCGGCAATGAGCAATGTACCCAGCCTTATTCTGCTTCCATTTTGAATATCTCGGCTATGAGTTTCGGAAGTTTAAGTGCCAATGCGGTTCGGGCTTTGAATCTTGGTGCGCAAAAAGGCAAATTCTTTCATGATACCGGGGAAGGTAGTATCAGCCCTTATCATCTGGAACATGGCGGTGACATTGTCTGGGAAATTGGTAGCGGATATTTTGGTTGTCGGACCTTAGAGGGTCAGTTTGATCCGGTGAAATTTGCAGAAAAAGCCAAGCTACCTCAAGTAAAGATGATTGAAATCAAGCTTTCACAAGGCGCAAAGCCTGGACATGGCGGGATTTTACCTAAAGCCAAGATTTCAGAAGAAATTGCTCAGATTCGCGGGATTAGCCGTGAACATGATTGTGTCTCACCTTCTGGTCATCCAGCGTTTAAAACTCCCATTGAAATGATGAATTTCATTCAACAACTGCGTGAGCTTTCTGAAGGTAAGCCAGTCGGATTCAAGCTTTGTCTGGGTCAACCCTGGCAATTTATGAGTATGGTGAAAGCCATGCTGTATACCAAAATTTATCCTGATTTTATTGTGGTAGATGGATCTGAGGGCGGTACCGGTGCTGCACCAATTGAATTGATTGACTATATGGGTACTCCTTTAAGAGAAGGTCTTTTGTTTGTGCACAATACCTTGGTCGGTGCAGGATTGAGAGACAAGATTAAAATTGGTGCAAGCGGGAAAATTATCAGTGCTTTTGATATTGCCAGTACCATGGCGCTTGGAGCAGATTGGGTCAATTCAGCGCGCGGATTCATGTTTGCAGTCGGATGTATTCAGGCACAAAGTTGTCATACCAATCAATGCCCAGTAGGAGTCACTACTCAGGATAAAGAACGTCAAAAAGCCCTACATGTCCCGACTAAGGCAGAGCGAGTGTTTTATTTCCATAAAAATACAATGCATGCCCTGTCTGAGCTCATCGCTTCAGCAGGTTTAAAACATCCTTCTGCCATTAAGCCGCATCATTTGGCACAGCGAATCAGCAATCATGAAATCAAGAACTTTGCCCAGATTCATTTCTGGCTTAAAGAAGGCGAATTATTACATTGCGAAAATAAAGATGAGGAAAATTTCTATTTCCGTATGTGGAATATGGCCAAACTGGAAAGTTTCTAGACTTAGAATAAGTGGAATTTGATCGAGTCAGACAATAAAAGGGCGTTTACTAAAACGCCTTTTTTTTAATTGAGAGTGTCCCGTCCTGAAATAAGTTTACACCTTAAGAGACTTATAGTCAAATCATTATAAAACCAATACAATGGTGCAATGAGTTATTCAGAACATTTTAGACGTAAAATTTTAGCTAAACTTGAGGAAGGTTATTCTATTCGAGCGGTAGCTGCACAATTTGAAATTAATAAAAATACCATTGTTGAATGGAAGAAACGTATAGAGATTAAAAAAACTCGTGTACGTAAACCTTCTAAAATTAACGATGATGCTTTACGTGAAGATGTTGGAAAGTATCCTGATGCTTATCAATATGAACGTGCTGCACGTTTTAATTGTGGTGTTTCATCTATTGGTGCTGCATTAAAGCGCTTAAATATTACAGTTAAAAAAAGACGTTAAGCCATCCTAAAGCAGATACAAAGCTTAGGGATAAATTTATTCAGCAAGTGAATGAATTAGAAACAAACCACCCGATTATTTATGTGGATGAAAGTGGTTTTAAGTCACATGATTACAGACCTCATGGCTACTCACGAAAAGGAGTACCCTGTCTAGGGCAATATAATTGGCAATTAAAGAATCAGACCAATGCCATTGGAGCAATCCATGAGGGTAAGTTATTTTCAGTCGGTTTATTTGACTGCAAAATCAATTCAGATGTTTTTCATTTTTGGATAGAGCAATTCCTCATACCAGCATTACCAGAAAATAGTGTAGTGGTTATGGATAATGCAGCATTTCATAAAAGAGCAGATATTCAGGAGTTATTGGAACAACAAGGGCATAAAATCCTTTGGCTTCCTGCATACAGCCCTGATTTAAATCCTATAGAACAGATGTGGGCATGGGTTAAACGTAAGCGTAAAGAATGGTTGATCGACTCAGTCGATGAGTTATTTCAAGTTTTTTTCGAATCCTGTATGAATAATAAAGTAGTTTGACTATATTTTATGGAACATGCACGAGAACAACGAGTTAAGCGCACACAACGTGATTATAGCTTCGCCTTTAAAATGATGGTGGTACATGAAGTAGAAAAAGGGCAAATTACTTATAAACAAGCTCAGGCAAAATATGGTATTCAAGGAAGATCAACTGTGCTGGTATGGTTACGCAAGCACGGACAACAGGATTGGACTTCGAATATGCCGACTTCTTCTAAACGCCAATTAACCCCCCAACAACGAATCCGCCAATTAGAAAAACAGTTAGCCGCAGAAAAGCTCAAAACTGAATTTATACAGGATGTGATTTATCACATTGATAAAGAGTGTGGGACTGATCTTGGAAAAAAGTATACCGAGCACGTTTCAAAGATTGGCAAAGCCAAAGAAGACTAAGCGTTTCACGTTATTGTCAGTGGTTAGGAATCACTCGACAAGCTTATTATCAAGCAGAAAAACGTGCTCAAATGACTGCACAAGTAACAGAACAAATACTCGAGTTGGTTATGGAGTATCGCTGTCTCATGCCAAGTATCGGAACACGTAAGCTGTATTGGCTTATTAAAGGCAAATTGTTGCAGCGTGGTTTAAAGTGTGGACGGGATCAGTTATTTAAAATATTGAAAGAAAATAATTTATTGATTCGCCCCAAGCGTCGTTATACAAAAACTACGGATAGCAAGCATTGGATGAAGAAGCATCCAAATTTATTAAAGGATTATTCAGCGGTGCAAGCCAATGAAGTCTTTGTCAGTGATATTACCTATGTTGAGAGTGCTGAAGGCGTACATTATTTATCCTTAGTGACAGATGCTTATACCCGCCAGATTAAAGGTTATAAGTTATCGAATGATATGCGTGCGGAGAATGTTGTGCAGGCTCTACATATGGCGATGCAGCATGTGACGGATCGAGCGACAAGGATGATTCATCATTCAGACAGAGGCTCTCAGTATTGCTCTGAACTATATCAATCGGCATTACGCCATTATGGGGTATGTCCTTCTATGACAGATGGAGGAGACTGTTACCAGAATGCATTAGCAGAGCGGATTAATGGAATATTAAAGCAGGAGTTTTTAATTACACGATGTCAAACCATGAAAGAGTTAGATCACTTAATTGCGGAATCTATCATGATTTATAATTGCTATAGACCACATTTAAGTTTAAATATGAACACCCCGAATCAGACGTATGAGCAAACTAAAACCGAGCTAATTGCTTAACTCGGTTTGAAGTGGAATACTGTCAATCTATTTCAGGACAAGACAGAGTGTCACAGTCTAATAATAGGTCTTATTGCCATGCGCATGTAAAAAGGCTGGAATTAAACCTGTGAGTGCTGCACGGATATCCGCGCGTTCATTAATCAATTGATGTGAACCTTCTTCCAGCATTAACAAAGTTTGCAGGCGGAACTTGCGACGGATAAATTCAATGTTATAACGCCAGTCCACTGTCTGATCCTGAGCACCTTGAGCTAACCAGACAGGGATTCGGCAGGCTGGACGTGCTTCCATTTCCAGCATCCAGCGTGACATCGCCAGAATCCAGTCCATGCCCATCATGCGAGGTTGCAAAGGATCTTTAAGTCGGATAAAGCGCAGAAATTCAGGATTATGGTTATTACGGCGGAAATGACGTGGTACTTCACGCTTGATCCGGCTGATAATGCCGAGACCGAGCGGATTATGCCACCAGGCAGTTTTAGCTGGACGAATCAATGGTGACAATAACAGCACGCGATCTACAAACGGATTTTCGCGTCGTTCTGCAAATTCGAGCAAATGATGCATCCAGATCGCACCACCGGTACTTTGTCCAATGCCAACCCAAGGTTTAGGTAACTGCTCGGCATGCTTCACATAACGATACACCGCATGCAAAACCTGCTGGTAATGATCAAAATTCTGGATACTGGCAGATGAACCATCGCTGAGACCATGCCCCGGCAGATCATAGGTCAGGACGCTAAAACCCTGTTCCAGTAACTCACGTACGATCGGCTGATAAATTCCGCTATGTTCCAGATATCCATGTAATAGAAACGCCGTTCCCTGAATCTTGTCAAAACGGGTATTTTCTAGATTAGGTGTAAATACTTGCACATGCAGTTTAAACAGCGGCATCTGTACATAGCCTTGCCAATGCTTGCAATCCAGTAAATCAAAACCATACAGTCTGCGATAAGACAGCAGATCAATAGTGGGCTGGTCATCCCTGTTCAGGTTTAAGGGCTGTAAAAGCTGTGGCGTTGTTTCCCTGCTTGGCACAGGTAAATCCAGCTGTTTCAGGATGGTCGGGTTTAAAAACGGAATATCAGACATTAAGGCACCTCCCGACAGTCACTGGAGCCAAACCACATATCGCGGATAGTGGCCAGCATTTCATAATTGGCACGGCGACTATGATCATAATTTTGTCGACTTGGACGCCAACGGGTCAAGGACTTCGGCATCGGTGCTTCCACTGGAATAGTTTGAATGCCATTTAATGCAAACAGACGACGGGTACGTGGCATATGATAACGGTCGGTAATCAGAATCACAGTCGGTGCTCCACCTTTTTTTTGCAATAATAATGAGCTGAAACGGGTATTTTCACAGGTATTCATGCTACGGTCTTCAAGCAATTTGGCATCGACATTGTAATTTTGTAACCAGCGCTGCATATACGGCGCTTCCACACCACTCAATACGATCGGTAACTGATACTGTTTTTCAACTGCGAGTGTGGTTTCCAGACGCAAACGGGTATAGTCATTGACCACAATATCCTTACCATTTTCATGCAAGGTTAAACCACCACCTAAGACCACAATGGCATAAGGCTTAGATTGATTGGCCGGTTTTTGTTGCTGCTGTTCTTGCAGTAAAGCCAGATCTTCTTTAATTTCCTCTTTCGCTGTGACCTGAACGGCACTCGCTTCTTCATCTTCTAAAGGATGAGTTGTCAAGAATTCAATATATTGCTCAACGCGTTCTTTGTTTTCATTACTGTCCCACTCCAGCAGTTCGCGGACCTTCTGAGTTGGGTCAACGGCTTCAACAGGTTCTTGCTGGGACAATAAAGGCACTTGTGCAGGCTGATTCTGTTCTGCTTTTTCTTCCTGCTGTTCACGCTGATGTTCTTCAATCATCTGTTGCAGTATCTTGTAGCGTGCCTGAATCAGCATCAGATTGGCAGAATGATTTTTCTGGATATCCTGTTCCATCACACGGAAATAAGCCTGACGGGCAATCCACTGATCAGAACCTGGTTCGAGCGTATCATCTTCACTCAAGGAAGCCATTTTCTGGCTTTGTGCTGCAACTTCGTTAATTTCAAAGGACACAAATCGATTGAGTCCCTTAACCACGAGCTGAGAATAAAATGGCGAATAGATCAACATCACCAGACAGCCGAAAAATACAAACAGTCCTGCGACGATTTGTACTAAACGGACCATCCAATGGGTGTTTTTCATATACGTTATTTATCCTGATGAGATCGAATTAAGCCTTTACAATCAAATAATACTGGTTCAGGTTCGAGCATAATCTTAAATTTATCCCAGACAGCCTGCTGTACTGCGCCATAGGTTTGACGGACATCCTTCAGAGAAGCATGACCATAGTTCACCAAAACCAGTGCCTGTTTATGGAACATGCCTACTGGCCCAAGCTGTTTCCCCTTCCAGCCTGCCTGATCAATCAGCCAGCCTGCCGCCATTTTAACCTGATCATTGGCCTGCGGATAATGGGGCAAATTAGGAAAATGCACAGCAATTTGGTCAAAAACCTGTTGATTTACGATAGGATTTTTAAAGAAACTTCCCACGTTTGGAAATTCTTTAGGATCAGGCAGTTTACTCTGACGAATCCGGATCACCTGCTGCTGCAAGTTTTCTGCTGTGAGATTATCACCCACCGCTGCTTTAAGATCACCATAATTCAGTTTCAGATTTGCCTGTTTTAGTAATTTAAAAATAACGTGTGTAATCACATAACGTGTTGGATCATCTTTAAAAATACTATGACGATAGGAAAAATGACAGTCTGCGGCAGGAATGGAATCAAATTTTTTCAGCTTACGGTCATAGACCTCTACCGCATGAATAAATTCGCCGACCTCGACACCGTATGCCCCAATATTCTGCACTGGAGATGCGCCGACTAGTCCGGGAATCAGGGCCAGATTCTGCAAACCATAGAATTTCTGTTCTGTCGTCCAGAGTACGAAGTCATGCCAAACTTGGCCCCCGCCTACCCGCAGACATTGATGCTGCTCATTTCCTTCCAGCATTTCAATGCCCTGAATATCCATATGCAGGACGAGTGCATCAATCTGTTCCGGCAATAACATATTGCTACCGCCAGAAAGAATTAACACATTCAGTTGTTGCTGCTCAGCAAACTCCAGTGCAGCAATCAGATCATCAGTTGATTGGATCTGGCTGTAATAAGCGGCAATCGCTTCAAGATTTAGCGTGTTAAAAGGTTTAAGTTGAACCTGAGTCTGAATCTGCATGACTTAAACCTTTTCTGTTTGATGTTGTTTAAAAATTTCTACCCAAGCCCGACTGCTGGACTCACATTGGTTCAGGACACGCTCAAAACCATCTGCCCCGCCATAATATGGGTCTGGCAAAGCCTGTTTTGGATAGTGCTGATCATGTTCACTCATTAAAGCAACCTGAGCACGCAGGTGTCCGAATTCTGCCTCTGCCTGATGCTGAAGCGCGTGAATATCCGCCAGATTTTCCAGATCCATTGCCAGAATCAGATCATAGTCAATAAAATCATGGGTTTTAAGTTGACGCGCACGCAGACCGGAAAGATCATAACCTCGCTTTAAGGCATGCTGCTGGCTACGCAAATCAGGTGCTTTCCCCGGATGGTAATTACTGGTTCCTGCTGAGTCGATCACAATATCGAGTTTCTGTTCATCACAATAATGTCTGAGTACCACTTCTGCCGTGGGAGAACGACAAATATTTCCCAAACAAACACATAACACCTTATATGGCGTTCTGGATGACATAAACAACCTCAGAGTTAATCATTTTCAAGATACTTATGTTAAGTTATTTACCTGATGAATCCTATATCACCGCCCCATAATAATTTTGTATTTGCGATAAAAATTAAAGGATAAAGACATGAATCGATTTCAGTTTCAAACCGTTCCCAACATCATCGCCGGCCTCGGTACGATTCAGGAATTATCCTCTATTCTCAAACAGGGCCGTTATCAGCGTGTTTTACTGGTCACTGACCCAGGTATGCTACAGCATCAATTACACCTACCTATTCTGGAAATTATTGAAGATGCGGGACTAGATTATGCAATTTATTCCGATGTACAGGCCGATCCACCTGAGCATGTAGTGCTTGAAGCCGCAGATTTTGCCAAACAGGAAAATGTCGATATCGTAATTGGCTTTGGTGGTGGCAGCTCTATGGATGTCGCCAAGCTGATTGCAATCTTGAGTCATCCGGCACAGCACCAATCTTTATCCGATTTGTATGGCGTAAATCAGGCCACTGGCCCTCGTTTGCCCTTGATTTTAGTTCCTACCACTGCAGGTACAGGATCTGAAGTCACCCCAATTTCAATTGTCACTACCGGTGAAACCACTAAAACCGGCATTGTGGCACCGATCCTATTTGCGGATACTGCCATTCTGGATGCAACATTTACCCAAAATCTGCCACCTTTAATTACTGCTGCGACCGGCATTGATGCCATGGTTCATGCTATTGAAGCTTATACTTCTAAAATCAAAAAAAATCCTTATTCCGATATGCTGGCCAAGCATGCTTTGAAACTGTTAAATGCCAATCTGCAACGTGTGCTGGACGATGGTCAGGATCTGGAAGCACGTCAAAACATGCTGGTTGGCTCGATGTTGGCAGGTCAAGCCTTTGCCAATGCACCAGTGGGTGCTGTGCATGCGTTGGCATATCCGTTAGGTGGACACTTCCATATTTCGCATGGACATAGTAATGCACTGGTATTAACTGAAGTGATGAAATTTAATACACCGGATGCTAAAGCCCTCTATGCCGAACTGATGTGCTGGTTAGATCCGCAAAGCAAAGGCTGTCACGATGGCCTGACTGACCTGTTTATTGATCATTTTAATAACCATCTGGTGAAAAGTGGCTTAACCCTGAAACTCAAACAGTTAGGAATTCCTGAACACATGCTGATGATTATGGCGGAAGATGCCATGAAACAGAGCCGCCTGTTACAGAACAATCCACGTGAACTTACTCTGGAAGATGCTTACAACATTTATCAGGCGATTTATTAAGTTTCAGATTATTTTCGACTCAGCAGATCTAGCCACTACAAGTTATTTAAAAATATGAAAGCAGCTCTTAAACAACGCGAACATTATTCATTTTTTCTGCCGATACAGACTCGTTGGGCGGACAATGATCTGTATGGCCATGTCAATAATGTCACTTATTACAGCTATTTTGATACGGCCGCGAATGCCCTCTTGATTCAGGAAGCCGCATTTGATCCCAAATATTCTCCAATAATTGGGCTGGTGGTCAGCTCGCAATGCCAGTTCAATCAGGAGCTGTCTTATCCGGAAATTATAGAGGTAGGTGTCGCCATAGAAAAAATGGGTAATAGTTCTCTCAGCTATGATCTAGCAATCTTCAAAATGAACTCTGATACGGCAGCAGCTCAAGGTAGTTTCGTGCATGTGTTTGTCGATCGCTACACACGAAAAAGCACCCCGATTCCAGCTGAAATGCGGGATGCTTTAGCGCGTTTTGTCTCAGTATAAGATTATTTTATTTCAGCTGAATATTGTGCAATTCACCATCAAACTGTTCTAGCAAGTCACGTACAGCCGGTTCAGCCTGCAACAGCTCTTCTGCACGTTTAAAAGCACGTACTTTACGTTCTTGCTGCATGGTATATGGCGTTAACTGCTCTACATCTTCAAACTTCACCTGGAAACTGGTCTGCGGCCATTGTTCCCGTAAAGCTGCTTCGAGATGATGTTGTAGCTGCGACAAAAGCGGCTGATAACGCTCTGGAATATGAAAGACCGATGCTGCATTAATGTGGCCGGTCATGATGCCATACTGAGCCAGTTCCTGAACTGCTGGAGATAACTGGCTGTTACGAAACCAGAATTCCCATTTTTCTACCGTCCATTCACCTTGCATATCCTGTACCGGAATTTGCAGAATATCCTGCGGCATCAGATTATGGTCTGTAGAAACATTTGTATTTGCGATTTGAGTTGATGCAGTCTCTGTCTGAGTAGAAATTTCTGGCTGGCTTTCATCTGCTTTATGAATCACTCGTTCTGATCCAGGAGTCGAGGCATCCAGATTAAACTCCGGTTCTTGTTCTACTGGTGCAGCAGTATCATTTTCAGGAATGAATTCTTCTAAGAGGAAATCATCACTGCTGGCTTCAGGGCTAGATGGAACAGGTTCTGCAGGAACATCGTCAAAACCAAACAGACCATCTTCCAGGTTTGGATCAAATACAATTTGTTCAGACTCAGATTGTTCTACTCTAGTTGATTCAGCTTGTATAACTTGAGGCTCAGAATTGGTTTCTGGCTCGTCTTCATCCAGAAAGTCATCCGAAGATAGTTCAGACTGTGCAGTGACTGGATTATCATCCTGATCGTCTTCATAGTCATCATCTAAGGAAAAATCTTCTACAGCTTGAGTAACCGGAGCACGCTCCTGCTGCATTATCTGATTTTGTTGTGGAGTTGAGGCAGCAGGTACAGCTTGTATTTGAGCTGTATTAGTTGGAATTTCATTGGGTTGTAACGGACGGAAGGCTAGCAAACGCAGCACCGTCATCTCAAAGCCTTGCTCTTGCGTAACTGCAAGCTGTAGGTTAGCACGACCTTTACAGGCAATCTGATAATACAGTTGCAAATCTTGTGCTGAAATTAAAGCCGATAACTGCATGATCTTTTGATTGATCTCGGCACTGTATTTCAGGCTTAAATCTGGCAGATATTGTAATAAAGCCAGTTCATGCAAGGTAGAAATCAACTGATCTAATACCAGTGATACATCCAGCGCCTGCTGACGGAATTGCAATAATAATTCGCTAACACGTGCTTTCTGGTTTTGATGAGTCGCCAGAATCAGATCATAAATAATTGTTCGGTCGATCAAGCCCAGCATGTCTTTGACATCCTGATGCTGGATCGCCCCCTGACCATAGGCAATCGCCTGATCGGTTAAGGATAAGGCATCACGAAGCGAGCCCTGAGCAGATTCAGCAATCTGCCAGATCGCATCCTGATCAGCCTGAATGCTTTCTTTCGTCAGGATATTGTCCAGATGTTCGGTAATTTCATCAACAGCCAATGGACGCAAAGTAAATTGCAGGCAGCGAGAAATAACGGTAATCGGCAGCTTTTGTGGATCTGTGGTAGCGAACAGGAATTTGACATGCTCCGGCGGTTCTTCCAGTGTCTTTAATAGAGCATTAAAAGAATGCGTGGACAGCATATGTACTTCATCGATCAGATAAACCTTGAAACGACCCTGAGTTGGCGCATAAGGAACATTGTCCAGCAGCTCACGGGTATCTTCGACTTTGGTACGTGATGCCGCATCGATTTCAATCAGGTCAATGAAACGGCCTTCATTGACGGCGGTACAGGTCGGACACACCTCACAAGGAGTCGAAGTAATACCGGTTTCACAGTTCAAGCACTTCGCCAAAATACGTGCAATCGTGGTTTTACCAACACCACGCGTTCCCGTAAACAAATAGGCATGGTGCAAACGGCCACGCTCCAGTGCGCTTGTTAAGGCACGTGAAACATGGTTTTGACCGACCAATTCGTTGAAATTGCGGGGACGGTATTTTCGCGCAAGTACTTGATACATGTATGCTCCTTTTTACAGGTCTAAGCATACTGTTTTTTTATAAAATAGTGAATGAATTAATCAGTTATGATCTGGAGAGATAGGCCTATCAATCTGATTTAAATCAACTATCTCGAAGCTGTCTGCTCCATTTTTATGCCTGAGTGAAATATCAGAATAGTTTTTGTATATTTGAAAGATAAAATATCTATTGATCTTCCATCTATTTGAGTAGATGAATACAATCTTAAAAATAAAAATTTCTGATCGAAGGTAAAGAATTGAGTTGAATCTGCTTAAGCGAATCGCCCTAAAATAAAATCACTCTGCATCTGGTAACGTTTACCGCTTTTGTCTTCACGGATTTCCAACACATGCTCTTCCAGATCAACATACAGTAAATTACGAGTTGCTACATTCACCAGCTCAATTTTCTGATAAGAATCATCCTGAAAACGAATCGGACCACTAAAGGTTTCCACCCCATTATGACCACTCAGGCTTTCACGCTGCAAAGTATAAGTCTGATCTTCATACAGAGTTAGCATGACAGCCATACCTGGGCAATCATCACAACGCGACAAGCAGCCCATACAAGGAGTTGTACCCTGATACTCTCCCGCCCATGCTGGAATCTGCGCCTTGGCTTCAACAATAGTATTTTTAGCTGACTGGGTTTGATCCTGACAACCGAATAAAGCACCGGTTGCCACTAAGGGAATCAGTATTACTTTTTTCATGATTTTATTTCGCAGCGCTGGAATTTGCCACAAAATAGCATATTTTAAATGACTGATTAAACTCCCAAATCAAGGATATTCAGTTAGCGCCAGCCTTTTCTTCCTGTCAATACCGCATCAGCACAGCGCAAAGTTTCCTGCGTCAGCCCCCAAAGACGGTAATCTCCAGTTAATGAACCTGTGGGGAAGTTATGGGTATAGGCAAAACTTAAACTGCGTTCCGGATCGCACCAGGCACCAGAACCGTTAAAGCCCATATGACCGAAACCTGTAGAGGCTTTACCCAAGGTCAAAATACGGTGATAACCCAGACGCCAGTGCATGGGTACTGGCATCACCCGATCACGATGGGTATATTGCACCTGGCTTAGTCGCTGGAATACTGGAGGTGAAATCAACTGCTGGCCTTGCCAGGCACCGTGATTGGCCAACATCACATAGATTTTTGCCAGACTGTCTGCAGTAAAGGCGCCATTAGCCGAAGGAATAATTGCCTGTAAACCTTCATCACTAAAGAAGTTAAAATTCTTCATGCCTTTAGGAATCATGCCATCCTGAAAATCTTGTGGACTCTGACCACTCCAGATCAGGGCGCGCTCCATTAAACCGGGTTTGCGTGCGGCTACTTTTTTGCCTTTAGAAGATTGAGATGCAGACTTTGCTTTAAAGATCGGTCGTGCAACTCGAGACAGTTCATCCGGCGGCACACTAAAATAGGCACCATTTAATTGCAGAGGCTGGACTAAATATTCCTGCATTAATTGGTTTAATGATTTACCGGCTGCCTTTTCTAATACACCACCCACCTGCCAGCCAAAAGTCAAAGGTTGATAAGCGGCATCTGTCGTAGTTTGAAAACGTGGTTCAGCTGCCGCGATCCGCTCCAGCATGTGTGACCAGTCAGCCATTTCAGTGGCATCATCAATGATATTACGGATATCAAACAAGCCACTTTGATGGCTCAGCATATGTGCCAAAGTAATAGCGCGTTTACCTTTCTGGGCAAATTCAGGCCAGTATTCTGCAACTGATCTGTCATAGTCCAGATAACCTTTACTGACCAGAATATGCGCTAGGGTTGCTAGTACACCTTTGCCAGTGGAATAGCATAGTGACATGGTATCGGGCTGCCAGTTTTCTGTGGCAGACTTCTTTCCGGTATAGATATCGACAACTTTTTGTCCCTGAAAATATACAACAAGTGCTGCACCACCCTGATCAGTACGTGCATCCTGTAGGCGGCTAAACTGACGAGCAAGGTCGCGAAAACGCGCATCTACATTGCCCTGATAATTATGCTGATCAGCAAACAGATAATCTTTAATTGGCTGCATCATTCTATCCATAGAATTTTGATCCCTTAAAATGAAAAAGCCTAAATCGAGTTTAGGCTTTTAATTCAGATTTAAATTGCTTTTACATGGCCGGTCACATGCGGCTTCTGGTTCTTGCTGTTTCGGATCAGGAAATCTGTATCATTCGCTGCTTGAGCAGTCAGGAACTCAACTTTAGAGGGTAAATACATCGGCAGCTTGAACCAGACATCGGCTTCATACGCATCCGGCAAGGATAGATTAGCCAGTGCTTTGGCTTTGCTCCACATACCATGTGCAATCGCCTGTTTAAAACCAAAAGCCTTCGCTGTAACAGCATGAATATGAATCAGGTTAAAATCCCCTGAGGTCATGGCATAACGGCGGCCGGTATTTTCTGAAATTTTCCATTCAGTATTCAGCTTATAGTCTGGTGCTTTACTTTCTGCCGGTTTGACAGCCGCTTTAGCATCAGTCTTTTGACGTGAAAGATAAGTCGTTAATGCCTCAACGACGATTTCATTGCCTACTTTGACTGTGGTAATAAAATCAAACTGAACCCCTTTGTCATGTGGCTGTAGTTCACCAAACTTGCATGACAAGGTTAAAGTCTCATTTACACCGACTTTACGGTATTGCTTGACCTGATTACGGATATGTACCAGTCCTAAAATCGGGAATGGAAATGCTTCCGAGGTCATCATGTGCATTTGCAGGCTTTGAGATAGTACGGTCAAATAAATAGCTGGAATATAACCATTATTTTTAAAGCCACATACTTCATTATAGGCTTTTAAATGTTTCTGATCGACCTTGAATGAATCCACCACATATTCAACTTGCGGTAGAACTTTTTCAGCTTTCGGCTTTTTAAAAATCAAGCCTTGAATCACTTTTGGATAGGCTAAATAAGGTTTTGGAAGTTGACTAAAATGGCGCGTATTCATACTGAACCTTTGGAAATATTATCTTTATAAAGTGACCTCTCCTGAGCATACTTCAATCATTGTATGAAAGTGAAGCACTAGAGAGGTTTTGAGAATTCTTGGAATTTTCTCTTTAGAATTTTAATCCCCCTGACCCCCCTTTATCAAAGGGGGACTTCTCCTCTTTTTTATAAAGAGAGATCGGGAGGGATCTATTAAGCCCCTAACAGGCTTTGACCACAGACACGAACCACGTTGCCATTTAAACCTGTTGAAGCCGTAGAAGCAAACATGGCAATTGTTTCTGCAACATCTACAGGTAGACCACCTTGGCTCATTGAGTTCATACGGCGGCCAGCTTCACGGATTGCAAATGGAATCGCAGCCGTCATTTGTGTTTCGATAAAGCCCGGTGCAACGGCATTAATGGTTATACCATTTTTTAAGGTTGGTGCTGTGAATTTCACCACACCAATCACACCCGCTTTAGACGCTGCATAGTTGGTTTGACCCAGGTTACCTGCAATGCCTGAAATTGAAGATACACAGATAATACGGCCATTGGCATTTAGACCATTGTTGGAGATTAAATAGTCATTTACACGTTCAATGGCAGACAGGTTGATGTTAATCACCAGATCCCATAGCTCAGGTTTCATATTAGCCAAAGTCTTGTCACGGGTAATACCAGCATTATGCACAATAATGTCCAGACCACCCTGCTCAGCTGCTGCTGCTTTGATTTTTTCACCTGCATCTGCAGCAGTAATATCGATGGCTAAAGTTGACCCCCCAATTTCACCAGCTACACGGTCGAGGTCCGCTTGCTGCTGTGGAACATCCAGACAGATGACATGTGCGCCATCACGTGCCAATACATGAGCAATCGCTTCACCAATACCACGGCTCGCACCAGTCACTACAGCAGTTTTTCCTGCTAATGGTTTAGTCCAGTCCACATCCACTTTTTCAGCAGGTGAAACACGGATCACCTGACCAGAAACATAGGCAGAACGTGGAGAAACTGCAAAACGTAAAGCAGACTCAAGGTTTGCTTCTGCACCAGCATCTACATAGATCAGGTTCGCTGCAATTCCCTTTTTAAACTCTTTACCAACAGATTTTACAAAACCTTCCAGTGCACGTTGAGCGATTGACTGACTGACTGATTTAGCAGTTTCAGGCGTAGTCCCTACAATCACGACACGGCCAGAACTTTGGATTTGACGCGCAATCGGGTTAAAGAAATCATAAAGTGATTTTAATTGTTCTGAATTTTCGATTCCTGAAGCATCAAAAATGACAACTTTGAATTTTGATTCTTTATCACCCGGATTAAACGCACCCAGATTCAGTCCAGCTGATGCAGCAGCCTGTTGCAGTTCAGCATTGTTACCTGCATAGCTGTTGGCATGAATATTTGCCAGAACCTGAGCAATAGCACCGATCAATGTACTTGCCGGTGCTGCTCCAAACAATACCGCGCCTTTAACTACAGGTGTAGCAGACTCAAAACGGTCTAAAGAAGTTGGGGATGGCAGACCCAAATTTTTAATGACAAATTTACCAATAGGAGATTTTGCAAAAGTTTGGTACTGATCAGTCATGTTTATTATCTCTCATACAAATTAATTTTTGGTTGATCTAAAGTTATCCTTAAACTTCAGTATGATGCCAGACACTTATATTTCAATAGATCTACCAGATTCCGCCCAATCATACTTGAGATAACAGGCAGATGACTTGACCTAAGCGCAGTCTGTAATGTCATTGTAGTCAATACAGCCTATCTTCTTCTATGCTAATGTAACCGCTAAGAAGACGATCTATTTGCCTGGTAAAGCCTTATGAGCAAAACAACTCAAGATAATCCAGCAGTCGAGAACTCTGCGACAGAAACTGTGTCAAAACCATCAACGCGTAGCAAGCGTAGCACTAAAAATCCTGATACAGCCAATGCCGCAGAAAAAAGTCCGGCTAAAACCACACGTACACGCAGTACATCTGCACGTACCAAAAAAACGACTTCAAGCCAACAAGATTCAACATCTATAACACAGACTTCTGTTCAACAGGAACCAAACATGAGCCAAAATACAGTTCGCCGCGTTGCTATTATCGGTGGTAACCGCATTCCATTTGCACGTTCTAACGGTGCTTACTTTACGGCATCCAATACTGATATGTTCACAGCAGCCCTGAATGGTCTGGTTGAACGTTTTAACCTTCAAGGTCAACGCTTAGGTGAAGTGGTTGCAGGTGCTGTACTGAAACATAGCCGCGACTTCAACATGACTCGCGAATGTGTACTGAATACTGCTCTTGCACCGGAAACCCCTGCTTATGACATCCAGCAAGCATGTGGTACTGGCCTTCAAGCGGCATTCCTAGTCGCAAACAAGATTGCTCTAGGTCAGATAGAAGTGGGAATCGCAGGTGGTGTAGATACGACTTCTGATGCACCAATCGCTTTTGGTGATGGCTTACGTAAAGCATTACTTGAGCTGAATATTGCGAAAACGGCGAAAGACCGTTTAAAAGCACTGACTAAAATCAATGTGAAAGACCTGATGGATGCACCAAAAAATGGTGAGCCACGTACTGGCCTGTCTATGGGTGACCATCAAGCAATTACTACACTGGAATGGGGTATTTCTCGTGAAGCGCAAGATGAGTTAGCCGCTTCTTCACACCAGAAAATGGCAGCAGCCTATGAAGAAGGTTTCTTTGATGACCTGGTGACTCCATTCCTGGGTCTTGAACGTGACAACAACTTGCGTCCTGATTCTTCAGTTGAAAAACTGGCGAAACTAAAACCTGCTTTTGGTAAAGGTGATGCACGTACCATGACTGCGGGTAACTCTACTCCACTGACTGATGGTGCTTCTTGTGTGCTACTGGCTTCTGAAGAATGGGCTAAAGCAAATGGCCATGAAGTACTGGCTTACCTGACTTTCCAGGAAACTGCTGCCGTTGATTTCGTAGAGAAGAAAGAAGGCCTGTTGATGGCACCTGCTTATGCAGTCCCTCGTATGCTGGAACGTGCTGGTCTGAAACTGCAAGATTTTGACTACTATGAAATTCATGAAGCATTTGCATCACAAGTACTTTCAACGCTGAAAGCTTGGGAAGATCCAAAATTCTGTAAAGAGCGTTTAGGTCTGGATGCTCCACTAGGTTCAATTGACCGTGCCAAACTGAACGTAAAAGGTTCTTCTCTTGCTGCAGGTCACCCGTTTGCAGCGACTGGCGGTCGTATTATCGCGACTGCGGCAAAACTGATTAACCAGAAAGGTTCAGGTCGTGTGCTTGTTTCGATCTGTGCAGCTGGTGGTCAAGGCGTAACAGCAATTATTGAAAAATAATCCAAGCTTCATATAAAAAACCGCTCATAAAGAGCGGTTTTTTATTGCAGTAATTTTAATAGAGCACTGAAGATTACTCTAGTAAAGACTCAAGTTAAGCTTTTCGGTAGTCTGGTTCCAGACCCATTTTGGCCTCAAGCTGGTCATAGCACCACTGGAAAATAAAAGTATACACCAGAATACATAATGTCATCGCCAGATCTAAAAGAAAAGCCTGCGCCAGACTGATCTGTAATGCATAAGCCACCATCGGAATCGTCGCCAGCATCAAACCGCCTTCAAATCCAATCGCATGAGCAATTCGCACTTTGATGGTTCTTTTCAGACGATGTTTGGCTTCAAACTTTTCAAAATAATGATTAAACAGCATATTCCAGAACATTGAAGTCACAGCCATCGCAATTCCGAGAGCGCCTGTGACCTCAAGCGGCATATGCATGAGCGTACTCAGTAATATGGCAATCACCACCAATAGAATGCCTTCATATAAGGTGGCATGAATCAGTCTTCTTTTCGAAATTAACATTTCAGTTCATCAAGTCAGGAGATAAGGGAATTTTATTTCTTTAAATTTGATTATTCGAGTTAGAATCTATCAATATAAATGAAAGATAGAATGCATGAATATCAATCAAGAACAGCTACTGATGTTTAAACTGGTCATGGAAACCGGCTCCTTCTCTGCTGCTGCACGTAAACTTGGTAAGGTTCCTTCTGCAGTGAGCATGTCCATTGCCAATCTGGAAATTGATCTTAATCTGGTGCTATTTGAACGCATTGGCCGTGAACCGAAACCCACCGCACAGGCGCAAGTGCTATATGAAAAAACTGAACAGCTTTTGGTTGAAATCAACCAATGGAAGCAACATGCGCTTGCGCTCAGTTCAGGCCTGGAATCTGAATTAAATATTGTGGTGGTGTCTGAATTACTCCATACCCGCTGGACCGATTATATCGTTTTGCTGGAACGGGAATTTCCAGCGCTGCAAGTTAATGTATTTAGCGCACCCCAAGAGGATGCTCATCGCATGCTGTTTGAAGGTTCAGCGCAGTTAGCGCTGATGTTTGAACGAGAACAGTTGGAAACCCGTGAACAGTTTATAGAATTAAAGCGTGAGGTACTGGTCGCCGTTGCGGCCAAACAGCATCCATTAAGTCAATTTCATCAGGTCAGTTATGAGCAGATTTTACAAAATCGACAGATTGTTGTTGCCAGTCGTGATCGTAGCATTAAGCCAGAACTGCTCTTTTCCCGAAATTACTGGCGCACTGACAATCATCAATCTGCCTGTAACATGATCTTGCAAGGTTTAGGCTGGGGGGTACTTCCTCTGGAAATGATCAATGAACAGCCACACTTGCAGGAGCAACTACAGATCTTGCAGCTGCTCGATTTCACCCCAAAATTTGAATATTTTGTCGATCTGGTCTGGAGTCGGGAAACTCGACTGGGTACAGCTGCTCATTTTTTGATTAATCACTTGCGTCAGCAGCGAAAAACCGACCATTAATCACAGAAATTCAACGACAGTCTACTTGGTAAGAGGATGATTTATGATATATAAGAATGCATAAGCAATAACCATAGAACTAGATCGTAATGACATTAACAGCATTAAACCAATTAAAAAACTTGACGACCATTGTGGCAGATAGCAGTGATTTAAGCGCAATTGAGAAATTTCGCCCTCTGGATGCAACCACAAATCCATCTCTGATTACTGCTGCAGCGAAACAGCCTGAAAATCAGGCATTGATTGAAACTGCTTTTCAACAAGCCCAGCAAGAAGGCTATGTTAATAATGCTCTGATAGAACGCACCATTGACATTTTGACCGTCAAATTCGGTGTTGAAATTTTAAAACTGATTGAAGGTCGTGTTTCGACTGAGGTGGATGCCTCCCTGTCTTTTGATACTGAAGCGACCATCGCCAAGGCTAAAGAATTACTCGCGCTGTATGATCAATATGGGATTAATTCTGACCGCATCCTGATTAAGATCGCATCGACTTGGGAAGGCATTCAGGCAGCAAAAGCATTGGAAGAAGAAGGTCTCCATACCAACCTGACCTTATTGTTTGGCCAGCATCAGGCCCATGCCTGCGCTGATGCCAAAGTGACTTTAATCTCACCTTTTGTCGGCCGCATTCTAGACTGGTACAAAAAAGCGGAAGGTGTTGAGTCGTATCCGATCGAAAAAGATCCGGGCGTACTCTCAGTGAAGCGCATTTATGAGTTCTATAAAACGCATGGGATTAAAACTGAAATCATGGGTGCAAGCTTCCGTAGTATTGAGCAGGTTCTGGGCCTCAGCGGTTGTGATCTGCTCACTGTCGCACCAAACTTGCTGGAACAACTGGAAAATGATCAGCGTGAAGTTCAGGCTCAACTTTCAGCCAAAGATATTCAATCTCAAGGTGAACTGAGTCCAATCAGTCATGCCGATTTTGATGCACAACTGAAACAGGACCAGATGGCCAGTGAACTACTGCAAGGTGGTATCGATGGCTTTATCAAAGCCCGTGAACAACTGGCGGCTTTATTAAAGGAAAGTTTTTTGAGCACCACCTAATTTCACAGCGAATTTATAGAATTTCTGCAGGCCGATGTTGCTATAATGCCGCATCGGCTTTTTTCATTTTTGCGAGTTCTTCGTGTTTGGTATCACAGATCTAACGACCTTTATCATTGGGACAACGTTAATTGTGTTACTGCCGGGGCCGAATTCCCTCTATGTCATGTCAATTGCCTCTCGTTTTGGCATCAAGACCGGTTATATGGGTGCCTTAGGGGTTTATACCGGTGACCTGATTCTGATCCTGTGTACGGCGTTAGGCGCAGCTTCTCTACTTCATGCGTTTCCCGTGCTATTTATTGCCCTGAAAATTATCGGTGCTGTCTATCTCAGTTATCTTGGTATCAAACTGATCATTGCCGCCTATCAGACTTTCTTTCCGAAACAGTCGTCACAACGTGTTCAGATTAAAAAGGCTACTCCTGAAACTGTCAGGTCGATTCAGCCTTTCCGTACAGCATTGACAATCAGTGTTTTAAATCCTAAAGCGATTCTGTTCTACCTGTCTTTTTTTGTGCAGTTTGTCGATCCTGCTTACCCTTATCCGGCACTGACTTTCGCACTCTTGGCTTTAATCCTGCAACTGATCAGCATGACCTACCTTTCAATCCTGATCTTTTCCGGGGTCAAACTCGCGAGCTATTTCAACCAGAATTATAAATTGACCGCTGGCGGAGTTGCTTCAGTAGGAATTCTATTCTGCGGATTCGGAATCAAACTGGCGACTTCAACCTTCTAAAAATTAGTAGATTTCTGGCAAGAGCAGCTCTTTCTAAAATTGTTAAAAACATTGTGTTTATATATGAAAAGCGTATGATTTAAACGCATTTAAAAATAGTGTCATGGATGATGCCTAAACTTTTACAAGATCTCTCCTTTCCTGCCATCATGGCGGGTTTTATTACCTGCATGATTGGGATCAGCGTATCCGCGGTACTGGTCATTGAAGCAGCGCAAAGTCTGGGTGCAAATGCAGCGCAAATCAGTTCCTGGTTATGGGCACTCGGTATAGGTATTGGGGTTTCCGGCTTGCTGCTTTCCTGGAAATATCGTTATCCGATTTCCACCGCCTGGTCGACAGCCGGTCTGGCGTTAATTATTGCCTCCGCAGGCCATTACAGTCTAGCCGAAGCGATTGGCGCTTTTCTGATTTGCGGCATCCTGATTGCCTGTCTGGGATTTTTCGGAATATTTGACCGGATTTTTCAGTTTATTCCGCAAAGCCTGACCAGTGCCATGCTGGCTGGTGTCTTGCTGAAATTTGGGATTTCGGTATTTAGCAGCCTACAACAATCCTGGGGCTTTGTGCTTACCGTACTGGCGATTTACCTCATTTCTAAAAAGCTCAGTACCCGTTATAGCATTGTCATTACCGTACTGCTTGCAATTGCACTCTGTCCGTTCTTTATCGATTTTACGCTCCCAAGTTTGGACTGGAGCATCGCCCAGCCTGTATGGACCACACCAGAATTTAGCCTGCAAGCTATTTTAGGACTGGCTCTTCCGCTGATGGTGATTAATCTGGCATCGCAATATTTACCAGGCCTGGCTGTAATTAAAAGTTATGGCTATCCACCCAAGGTAAATTCGATTTTAGGCTGGACGGGCCTCACTCAGGCACTACTCGCTCCCTTTGGCTGTTTCAGTGTTAATCTTGCTGCAATTAGTGCAGCAGTCAGTCTGGATGCACAGGCACATCCTGATCCAGCTAAGCGTTATATCGCAGGTATGAGCTGTGGTCTGTTTTATATTCTGATGGGTTTCTTCGCTGCGACCCTGACCAGCTTATTGATGGCTTTTCCGGGTATTCTCATTACGGTTCTGGCCGGCATTGCGCTGTTTGGCACCATTAGCCACAACATTGCACTGGCTTTTCAGGACAGTCATGACCGGGAAGCCGCACTGATAACCTTTCTGTTCAGTGCATCCAATATCCAGTTTTTCGGCATTGGTTCCGCTTTCTGGGGCCTACTGCTTGGTTTGATGGTTTATTTAATATTTAAGCTTAAACCTCAGTTGGCTTAAATTTATAAAAGTAGAGATGACTTATATCTATCTTTTTTTAATGCCCTGCTGCTTGAGAAAACAGATTAATGACCACTACACCGGAAATAATCAGGGCAATACCGATAAAAGCAGGAAGATCCAGCGCCTGCTTAAATACAATATAACCAACAATGGCCGTGAGAATGATCCCCACACCGGCCCAGATCGCATAAGCAATGCCTAAAGGAATCACCTTGATCACCTGAGACAGCAAATAAAAGGCGATACAAAATAAAACGACCACCGCTAAAGAAGGCCACAAACGGGTAAAGCCTTCAGATTTCACCAGAAATGTAGATCCAGTGACTTCGGCAATAATGGCCAAACCCAACAAAAGATATGCCCAAGTTGCAGGGTTCATTTATTCATCCTCCAAATCTGTCTTTCCTAAACCAAAGCTTAGTTATGGTCTTAAGAAATAAATTTTTTATAAGTTTATGTTGAGAGGCGAAAGCTGATGCAAAAAATCCAGCGTCTTGATAAAAGTCTGCTGACTTTCTTTCTTGCCCATAAAGAACTGATATTCATGAATCAGCCAGGCTTTAGATTCGGGATAAAAAACTTCTGTCACTGGAACCTGCTGCGCTTTTAAAGCTTTGATAAAAGGCAAGGATTGGGTATCAGTCAGAAAGTCCTTGTTGCCCCCGCTAATGAATACTGGCGGATACGACGGCGTAATATACTGGATTGGAGAAATACGTTTGAGAAACTCGGCATCATTTTTACGGTCACCTGTATAGGCCTGAATCAGGCTATATACGCCCCACTCTACGATCTTCATTTCATCAGGTGCAGTACTGGCAAATGACTCCAGGTCATAAATACCACAGTGCAGAATCAGACCTTTAAGCTGAGAGGGTTGCAGATAAGGCTGAAAATCAGATTGTTTGGCGAAGTCAGGATTTGTTAGAAGCGCAGCATAATGGCTGGCCATATTCGCACCGGCAGAATCTCCGGCCAGATATAAATTCTGGGCATCAATCTGGTATTCGGCTGCATGTTGAGTAATAAACTCCAAAGCCTGATCAATCTGATGTAACTGACTTGGATAAATCGCTTGAGGTGCAAACTGATATTGAACCGATACCACATTATAACCTTGCGCAGCCAGAAGTTTAAAATAACCCCGAGCATGTTCTTTTGAACCAGAAATCCAGCCACCACCATGAATCCACACAATAGTTGGTTGGGGGCCAATACTTTCGATATTTTGCGGTTGATACAGATCCAGAGAGAGCTTTTTCTGCGGTGCATAGATCATATTCTGATGCACGATGACCGAACCTGGTGCATAGCGATCTATCACCTTTTGCTGCATCCCTGTGGTCAAATTAAAAGCACCGGCAATGACCCGGCTATTTTGTACAGTATTTTGACAGCCTGCCAGAATAATTGAACAGAGCAGCAATAAATGAATGACAAAGAACCTCAAAACCTTCCCCTCGATCAGCCAAAAAATAAGCTTAGGCAGTTTAAACTATTCCCAGAAAAACAGCGTCATTTATCCTGTTATTTTTGATCAATAAAACCTGAATTCCTAGTTTTTCGCTCTGTTTTTTCTTTAATCAAATCTCTGCTTTCACGTGAAAAATATCTGTAATTTAAAGATTTTTTGCCATTTTTCAGCTTTTTGCAATTGCACCCTTGGGTGGACTGTGCTATCAATAAATCAGAGCGTAAAAGACACACAACATGCGGAGAAAAATCATGGCTTACCAACATATTTTAGTCCCAGTAGACGGTTCAGATATTTCCTTTTCTGCAGTTCGACATGCAGCCAAAATTGCCAAGGCATTTGGCAGTAAACTTTCCCTGATCAGCCTGATTGCAGAAGACCCTTTTACCGAAGCTGACTTCTACTACAGTTCAACCATCATGAAAGAGTATTTTGCTCAGGCTCATGCCAATGCAAAAAATGCCCTAAAAGAAGCCACTGCGATTGCAGACGGTGAAGGTATAGAAGCAGATTCCCGCATTGTGACTGGTCTGGTGAATGCCGAACATATTGCTGAGACTGCAGAGGAAACCCAAGCCGATCTGATCGTCATGGGTTCACACGGTCGTAAAGGCTTCCAGAAAATGATTCTGGGCAGCTTTGCACAAGATGTTTTGGGCGCCAGTCAAATTCCGGTGTTAATCGTTAAAAAATGATCTGATTTGCGCATCTTCAAGGTGCGCAACTTTTTCAGGCAGTGTTTCTGTCTAAACCCTTCTACAGTGAACCTCCATTTTCTAAATGACCATTTCACTGCATATTCTAAAAATGAGGAGGCACTATGCAAAACTATGAACATATTCTTGTCGCACTCGATGAATCCTCGATGTCCTATGCTGCAGCTGAACATGCCCGTGAGCTGGCCAAAGCTTTTAGTAGTAAGGTGACATTGGTCAGTATTATTGCCGTAGATCCATTTAAAGGCGTGGACTTTTATAAGGTTGCTCCCGCAGTCACTGACTATTTCATGCAGGCAGAACAACATGCACTGGATCTTTTAAATGAGATCAAGGCAAATTTTGTGCATGATGGTACGCAAGTCACGACTAAAATCATTCATGGTATGACACCTTCTGAAGGAATTCTTCAGGCAGCGCAGGAAGTTCCGACCGATCTGATTATCATGGGATCACATGGCCGTAAAGGTCTGCAAAAACTAATGCTGGGTAGCGTGGCACAGAATGTTCTTTCCCAGTCCGAGATTCCGGTATTGATTGTGAGATCGTAAAGCAGACAACAAAAAAAGCCTGCTATGCAGGCTTTTTTTAGCGAACTTTTTGATTCAGTTCGTTCAGGAAGAGTTCAGCATCCAGCTGGCTATTAAATACTTTTTTGTATTCTCCAGCTTGCTGAATAGAATGCGGTGTATATTGAAGGGAGATTTCAAACAGACCAGTCGCAGCATTTCTGCTGACATGAACCGCAATAATATGCCGAGTATTTAAATAAAAACCATCTTCGATTTTCACCAACATCTTGAATAAGACCTCTAGTATATCAATTTGAAGATTTCTTCATGTTTAATAGAAAAGTATAGTTTTACTTTCCTGTCTAGCCTCTTACTGTAAACCTTTTATGTGGCTGATTTCGCATTATAGGATTTTAAATGTGTTTAAATTCACCATTTAAAATAAGTAAATAATAAAAAGCCGGATCAGATGATCCGGCTTTTTACATAATGATCTTATACGCTTAACATGCTGTTCAATGTCTCAGAGACATTTTTCGATTTCACCTGTGGTTTTAAAGCTTCAAGTTGTGCTTTGACTTCACTGCGTTGTGGTTCAATCAGTGTATACCAGCGTGAAAGCACCTGAAGCAGACGTGAACCGACAATCGGGTTTTTCTGATCCAGATATTTCGCCAGCTCGATATAATGCTGTACACCAAAACTCCAGGTATTGACCGGATTGGCATTCAAACCGCCACTCACTGCACGAATACGGTTTGGCACTTTCAAGTCATAATCTGCATGCTCAGTGAGTGCTTTAATTGTTTCTGCAGTCGCTTTTGGATGAGCGGCTTGCAGCATGAACCATTGATCCAGTGCCAGCGCTTCATCTTTAAAGCGGTTATAGAAATCATCCAGGAATGCTTTGGCTTGAGGGGCATCATTCCATACCAGCACACGCAAGGCACCTAAACGTTCAGACATGTTGCCTGTGTTTTGGTATTGCTGCTCTGCCAGTTCAAATGCACTTTCATCACCTTGACGTGCAATCAGCATCAACATGATATTTTTCAATGCACGTACACCCATCGCTTGGGAGAAATCTGACTGCAATTCAGGATCCAGACTCAGATAGATTTCTTTAGCTGTGGCTCCAAAGGCACGTGCCAATTTATGCAGCAAGGCATCACGTTTTTCCTGAATCATGGCTGGATTATAGTCTGTATCAATACGGCTACCCAGGTAACCTTCAGCCGGCACATCAAACAGACGGGAAGCCAATAGCGGATCTTTCTGAATCAGATCAGGCAAGGTATTTAGCATTGCCTCGATATAGATTTCAGAAGGTTGATCATCCAGCAGAATGCGTTCTAATAAAGTCTGGGTCGCCTGCCACTGGTTAAAACCATTGGTTTCATATTGCAACAGGAACGCCAGTTCTTGTTCAGAGTAATCAAAATGAAGATCAACGGGTGCAGAGAAGTTACGCAGTAAAGAAACAACCGGCTTGCTGGTTATACCGCTAAACTCGATGGTCGCTTCATCCTGATCAAATAGATACACCCCATCTTTGACGCCATTTTCAAATAAGGCATCAGAGTGCAGGCTCAGCTGCTCGCCTGTAGCCGCATCAAACAAGGCCAAAGCCACTGGAATCGGAACAGCTTTCAGATTCGGATATTTCGGATGAGCTTTCAGACTTTGCTTAAAGCGAAGACGATAAGTTTGTGCATCTGCATCATACTCACCTTTTGCGACCAGTTTTGGTGTACCTGGCTGGTTATACCAAGTCAGGAAGTTTGATAGATCCACACCTGAACCGGCAGTCAATGCAGCTACCCAGTCTTCAACCGTTACGGCCTGACCATCATGACGGCGGAAATATTCATCTGTACCCTGACGGAATTTTTCTTTACCGAGCAAAGTCGCCATCATACGGTTAATTTCTGCACCTTTTTCATACACGGTCGCCGTATAGAAGTTATTAATTTCTACAAAATGATCCGGACGCGGTGGATGCGATAAAGGGCCAGAATCTTCCGGAAACTGATGCGCTTTCAGGACTGCAACATCATCAATACGTTGTACCGCAGCAGACTGCAAATCTTCCGAGAAAGACTGATCACGGAATACAGTCAAACCTTCTTTCAAACATAGCTGGAACCAGTCACGACAAGTAATCCGGTTACCCGTCCAGTTATGGAAATATTCATGGGCAATCACGGACTGTACACGCATGATGGCAGCATCAGTTGTATATTCTTCATCAGCCAATACGCATGAGGTATTGAAGATATTCAAGCCTTTGTTTTCCATCGCTCCCATGTTGAATGCGCTGGTTGCTACGATCATGTAATTATCAAGGTCATATGGCAGACCATAATGCTCTTCATCCCAACGCATGGAATGTTTTAAGGCTTCCATCGCGATTTTGCATTTTGGAATATCTTTTTCCTCGGCATAGATTTCCAGTGCCACATCACGACCTTCTGATGTGGTATAGCGATCTTTCATTACTGCCAGATCACCAATGACGCAAGCAAATAAATAGCTCGGCTTTTTGGTTGGATCTTGCCAAAGTGCATAGTGACGGTTTTCATCCACTTCGCCAGTTTCAATCAGGTTACCGTTAGCCAGTAGAACCGGATACTTTTTGTCAGCTTCGACACGAGTGGTAAATACAGACAATACATCTGGGCGGTCTGGATAGAACGTAATTTTACGGAAACCTTCCGGTTCGTTCTGAGTGACGAACAGATCTGAACTGGCCTGATACAGACCCTCCAGCATGGTATTGCTTTCTGGATGAATCTTGACGACTGTTTCAATGGTCGCCTGATCTGGAGCATTGCTAATCACCAGTTGCTCAGTATCCAGAATATAATCTGATGCATTTAGTGGCTGACCATTTAACTGGATCGATTGCAGTTCGAGGTCACGACCAAGCAATACCAGATCACCTGCTGTTTGACGCTGCATCTCCAGTTTGCTGCTGACCAGCGTATGATCGTCATAGACTTGAATATTCAGGTCGATAGAATTTACAAAAAAAGAAGGTTTTTGATAGTCTTTTAAATAAATGGTTTGATCTGCTTCGATCACCGGATTCGCCGCGATATTCATATAATGTCCTGATCCTTTATTGCACAGCTTCTAAGGCAAAAGATTGTCAATGTATTGATCATACGCCTTGATCTTGAACCTGTCTGTGCGTTTCATTTGTATTGTATATGGGAATAATTACTAATCTTTTCAATTGAGCTACATCAAAATATACGACAATCGCCTTATATTTGCCCGATATCTAAAATCCCCCTCTCTAAAACAACTTAAAGATAGAATAAAAAAAGCCCTCATCTGCACTATATGATTCCTCTATGCATGTTTCCTGCATATGCAAAGTATTATTCCAATATTAAAATTTACTGCCTGAGTTCAGAACAACCTTATCCAATTTAGATGCTGGGCACTGCAAAATCTGGCTTCTAAAAGATTAGGTTCTGGTTAATCTGCGTTCCGAATTTCACTTTAAATGCACAAATGACATGCACCAGTTTGAATGCATTTTGTCTCACCCAACAGCAACGGCAGGATTTAAAGAAAGATATATGCCAAGTTTTCAGCCAATATCATATTTTTTTACATTTTCTTATCTATTTGATTTAAAAATATATAATTTAGGATTAATAGCAATTCCGAAATACTGATTAAAAAATGAGCATGGTTTTTGCTACAGTTTAAGTGTGTTTTCTCCAAGCGCAAAGACTCCAAGAATAACGACAACAAAGAAATTGAGGTGAGCTATGTATTTAAAACAGCATGTGGTACGGATTGAAAATCTTAAAACACTTCAGGTTCTGGATCAGGCCAATATTGATCATAAAGTCATTGCCCTGTTTATGAGTTCTGAAGGCGTTCAGCTACAAGCGCATGAGGTCAGTGCGATTCTGAATACTTATGATGCACTCGGTGGCAAAAAGGTTCCATCCAAAAAAGTGCAGGCGTTGATTCAAGCGAAACATCAAGGAGAGGAAGACGAAACATTACCCTGCCCCGTTTAAAAAACGATGATCCAGTTTTCTTGAATACAGGGCTACTTCGGTAGCTCTGTTTGTTGAAAGGCTCTCTCCTCCTGAAATCTGCTGCATTAAAATATTCTCAAATGACGCGTGACTTTGATGAGCTGTGTATAATCGCAGTTTCTCTTTATTCTGGAGTTGTGCGCAATCATGGTATTCAACGTTCTGCAAAAACAGCTTGATGAAAGTACGCAGTGCCCACTATGTAAGGCCTCCATGTACTGGATCGAGGCAGAACAGTATGATCAGGACATTACTTATCATGAATGCAGCCACTGCCAGCATCAGCTCTATACTGACCAGAAACATAACTGTTATTGCGATCAGTGTCTGGCTCAGCGTAAACGTATGCTGAAAGAAGTCCGTTTACAGGAAAACCGGAAAATTTATAAAAAGCAGGATCAGCATGAATATGAGCTTAATCAGCTCAGCTTTATTAACAAACTGTTTCTGCTCTCGATTCTGGATGAACAGGTTCAGGAACATAGCCAGCATCAGGAATATATTGACTGGCATGCCATTAAATATTATTCCATCAGCCCGAATTACCTGTATCAGCATGGTCTGGTCAAAAATCTGCTGAAAGATCAGATTCTAATTCCTAGAGATATTCAACAAGAGAATCAGCAGTACTATATTAATATACGTCTGGATGGCTATTCTGAACCAAGCCTGTTTAGTATTACCCAGCAGCTGCGTTTCTGGTTCTATGAAAATTTGAGTAAAGGCGTGCCTTTTAAAAGTGCGGATGAAGTCAAAGATGCACTGTATTGTCTACTGTATCAGGAAGTCATTCAATTCGCTCAGTTCTATTGCCGTAGCTGGGGTATCCAGATTGCGGGCAATCAAAGTTTTCAGGCTTTCTGCTATCGCCTGCTCGATATTTTGGCTGTGGGACAGATTTATTATCTCGTGCAATCGGCCCTCGAATATCTGTATCAGCAGAAAGCTTTAAAACCACGAAATGAAAATTTCATTAATACCAATTTACTGAAAAAGACCCTACAGCAATATCGGGAACGTTCAGTAAATGAAAAATGGGAAACCTCAATTCTGCCTCGTCCACCACAATTGCCTTTGAGCAAAATGAGCAGCATTCTGTTTTTTCGTTTCCTGGGTTATGATGAAAATATTTTCTACCAGCCGATCTGGCGTTCATGGCAGAAGATTGAACCACGCCTGAAATTTTATTCACAAAAACGCTGTATGCATTGCGGCTCACAAGAGCTTACTGTTGAATATGATGCCAGCGATTATGTCAGCCTGTTATGCCGTAACTGCAAACATCAAGACCATTATTTTACACGCTAAGCATTTAGCAGCTCTATTCATATTTGAAAGATCAGGATGATGAATACTTCCGTGCAACAATTACAAAATACTCTTCTCGATCAGATCTGTGAAGCCTGGTCATTGCTTCAAGCGCAGCAACCATTGGTGCATGTGATGACCAATGCGGTGGCCAGCAACTATGTGGCCAATATCTTGCTGGCTGCGAATGCTTCGCCCGCTATGATTGATAATCCTTTTGAAGCAGAGAGCTTTGTCAAAATTGCTGGAGCACTCAGTTTAAATTTGGGAACGCCGACTACCGAACAGGTCGAGGCGATGCAGATCGCTGCTAAAACAGCACACAGTATCCAAAAGTCATGGGTACTAGATCCTGTTGGTTATGGAAATGTACTGCATTGGCGTTCAGATGTTGTGGATCAGCTCATGACCTATCAACCCACAATTTTACGGGGGAATGCTTCAGAAATTGGTGCTTTGGCTGGAAAGAATATCGAGTCTAAAGGCGTCAATAGCACTGTCGATAGCTCAGAAGTCTATCTACAGGCGCAGTCCTTACTGGAACAATGTGAATGTATCGCTATTTCAGGTGAGTCTGATTACATCATTTCCAGAGATTATCCAGTGATTCAGGTTTTAGGCGGTTCATATTTACAACCGCGCGTCACAGCAACTGGATGTGCCCTAGGCGCACTGATTGCAGCTTATAGTGCAGTCAGTTCTTCTGCGATCGCAGCACTCTCTGCTCATGTACATTTTGCAATCGCCGGTCAATTGGCTTTTGCCAAAGCAGCAATCTTAGGTCATTTTAATGCTGCATTTATCGATGAGATTCATCAATTGAACATAGAAACGATCCGTCAATATGCAGACTTTCGGATTTTGGCAGATTAAGCATCAGTCGGGTGTTTTATAATGAACACATGGAACACCCTATTACACTATTCAACTTATTTTTTAGATAATTAAATTTAGCTCTAATCTGGCAAAAATAATTTTTCAAGCGCTCAAGCTAAGTATTGTGTAAGCTTTGGATGAGCTTTTGTATCTCAAATTTGACTAATATCTTTCAAAATTACGTGAAATATATATTTTACCAATTAGTCAAATTCACACTTATTTTTAAACATTATTTAAATTTGTTTAATAATTCTAAATAAAGCATGTCTGCAATTTAATACTTCATTAAGATTTCTTACTTCTAAGCCAGTAAAACCTATTACTCATTCTTGGCTTTCAAAATATTCAATACTCCATTTAGCCTGAAGAATAAGCTTAGGTGAGCATTAATATCTAAGTCATAAAGAAGATTCAATAAAAAAATCAGTTGCCCTTAAGCAACTGACTCAAAAAAATAATAAAGACAGGCGATTAACCCTGATAATGGATACTCACCGATTTAATCCGGTTATTTTCGATTTCCATCACCTTGAATTGAACACCTTGGTAGTTCAGTTCAGTACCTACCTCGACCACACTACTGGTTTTATCCAGAATCAGACCAGCAACACTGATATAGCCTGCATCTTCATCAATCAGATCCAGCATACCGAGCTCAAGTTCTAACTGGTACAGATCCAGCATACCGGACGCAATCCAGTGTGTATCATCAACTTTGACCAGATCCAGCTGCTCATCGGCATCTGGGAATTCACCGGCAATTGCCTCAAACACGTCTAGCGGTGAAATCAGACCTTGTACATGACCAAATTCATCACTGACCAGTACCAGAGAGCCTTTTGATGTGCGCAAGGTATTAATCGCGTCAATCACTTTCATTCTTTCAAAGATATAGATAGGGCGATGACGCTTGATCAAAGCTTTTAATTCTTGCGGTTCATCCAGTACATCTAACAGTTCTTTGGCACGAACGATGGTAATCACCTTATCCAAACTGCCCCGGCAAACCGGAAACAGGCTGTGGGGTACAGAAAGGATTTTTTCACGGATCTGTTCCGGACTATCCTCCAGATCGACCCAGGAAATCTGGCTTCGTGGGGTCATGATCGATGCTACAGAACGCTCTGCCAGGGTCAATACTCCGCCAATCATATAGCGTTCTTCATCCGCAAAGGTTTCCTGCGCTTCATGCTGAGTAGTACTTGTGGTTTCAAGCTTGGCACCCATCAGTTGAAGAATACTGTTAGCGGTACGATGACGCAGCGGAATCTTGGCTTCATGCTTCGCAGCATTGCGCTGACTAAACTGGTTAAAGGCTTCAACTGCAATTGCAACACCAATACCAGAGTAGATATAGCCTTTCGGAATATGGAAACCGAAACCTTCTGCCATCAGGCTGATCCCGATCAGTAACAGGAAGCTCAAACATAGAATCACAACTGTCGGATGACGATTCACAAAGTTAGTCAATGGCTTAGACGCCAGTAACATCACGGCCATCGCGATAATCATGGCTGCCATCATGACATAGATATTATTGACCATACCTACGGCAGTAATCACTGAGTCTAATGAGAATACAGCATCCAAAATGACAATCTGAACCACAACGGCTGTAAAGCCCGCATATGCCACCTTGGTCGTGACCTGTATTTCAGGCTTGCCTTCAATTTTTTCATGAAGTTCGGTAACGGCTTTATAGAGCAGGAATAAACCACCAAAGAGCAGAATCAAATCCCGTCCGGAGAAGGTCCAGTTAAATAATTGAATAATCGGTTGAGTCAAGGTGACTAACCAAGAGATTGCGAACAGTAGGCCTAAACGCATCAACAAGGCTAAGGATAGACCAATCACACGGGCCTTATCACGCTGTTCAGGAGGAAGTTTCTCAGCCAGAATGGCAATAAAGACTAGGTTATCAATACCTAAAACGATTTCGAGAATAATAAGAGTAATTAAACCAACCCAAATTCCGGGGTCTAATAAAAATTCCATTAGAACACCATCCCGTTTGAGTATGTAAGCAACGAATATGGAAGATCAACGCACGGCGAGGGATCCATTTAATTTAACCTTTTCGACTTAAGATGTATCTATTATGCATAAACTTATGATTTTTGAACAATAAAATTTATGAAAAACTGTTGCACCGCTTTGCCTCTCCTCATTCTAAAATCTTTTAATTTTCAAATCATTGGCCTGAATCTGTTATGTTCTACATAACTCATTACAAATTAAAGAAAATTTAGGCTTCTTTTTGACCCTAAGCGCATTAAATCTATCTGATAGAAGCCTGAGATATAAATTACTGTTTCTCTTAATATTCATATCTAATCATGCATCATAAAATATTGAATCATCCACTATCCTGCTACGTCCCTTAAATCCACTTATCTAAAGACATATTTTAAATATGGATTTTTTTATTAAAATAGTTCATATACGTTATAAATAGTTAGTCGTGGGATCAAAAGATGCATAAGTTTCTCATCCAAAACGGTTTTATTAGATGGGTGACCAACTTAAATGTACTCGCTCTAGCTTTCGATCAGATTTGAGAAATCCGAATCTGCATCGTGCTACAGATTATAAAATCTATCAGAGCATTCATTTAAACAGCATCGATTTTGAATTGTATTTCCGCATACTCACCAAAAGTAAGATATGCGCAGGTCGGCCATTTATCCATATGGTTTGCCAATCTAGTTCTTATTCAGACTCTAAATTTAATCTGGAGTCTTAAGATTTGCATGTCATATCAATGCCATTCATCTGGATAAAGACAGTTACAATTTGCCCCGATTGATCTACAACACATAAATCACCTGATTTTTTTGATGTTAAGAAGATCTAACAAATGCAATCTCGTTAACATTTTAAAAATAAAGGTTGAAATATGTATAAACTTTTACATAAAATGTCAGTGCCTTAGAAAAATAAATAAAAGGAACATTTCATGACTAAAAAATATGCAAAATTTTTACCTTGTGCAGAACACTTTAATTTAGAAAACTTTCCATACTACTGGGTGACTCAAGTTCATGCCCAATATGTCCTAAATGTAGATCATGCACTTAAAAAGTATGGTGTCGATAATTCACGTCGCCGTATCTTGCTTGCTCTTAAAGCCAAACCACATGCCAGCGTTTCTGACCTGTCAGAAATGGTCGTATCTAAAATGTCGACAACCACCAAGATCGTTTATCGCTTAAAAGATGAAGGTCTGGTTGAGACCTATTCCTGTGAAGACGATGCTCGTATTACCCGTGTCGTGCTGACTGAAAAAGGAATGGAAATGACACATAAAATTAATGACCTGACCAATGTTGTACTGGAACAATCATTTGAAGGGCTAACCCCATTACAAATTGAAAAAACTATGGAAAGCTTACGCCATATCTTTAAAAATTTGGCTCGTTAAGTATTTTTCAATTTTGTATTTAGCTGGCGAGATCAATAACACCTTTTATAATAATTAACGATCCGCCATTGCTTTCTAGGTTTTAGGAATCAAAAAAGTTCAGCTGTGGACTGGCTTTTTTGATTCTTTCTTTTGGTACATGTGAACATTCGAACTCCTCTACTGGAAATCCTTGTACAAAGCTGCGAATATCCGGTTGCGTTAGATTCAGCCATTCATGTAAACGTTCATGTGGAATCACAATGACTGAACGTTTAATATTTCCCGGCTCATGAAACTCTTTCATCATGAGATGGTCTATTGCATCCATCGTAATCATACTGGCTGAACGTACGATTTCATCCTGCACCCGTGCAATTTCATACAGTGCCGCAATAAAGGTCGCCTTTCCATCTTTACGTCTGACGCCCCAGCGCTGTGGTTTATTATCAAAATACTTTGACTCATAAAATTCCGAGACGGGAATCACCCCAAACTTGCATTTGGCTGTCGCTTCTGCAAAGGTTGGTTTTTGCAGCAAAGTTTCATTTCTGGCATTGTAGGTTTTTGTCCCAATCGTTTTATCCTCTGCCCATTTGGGAATAAAGCCAAAGTTAACCAAGCGCCATTCCAGACCTTGATCAGATTGAAATAACAAGGGGGTAGCATAATTCGGATAGACTTCTTCCGGATATTCAAAGGGAATTTCCGGCAAGCCCAGATCATGTATTTGCTGCGAAGTTAAAGGCTTAAAGTTGGCACACATGCTTAATCAGACAGATCACTTGATGTTCTGATTATAGCTTGATGCCAAGCTTAAACCTGTATGGATTATGGATAAGTTTCTATCATTTAATATTATTCACTAGGTACAGTCAGCCAGTGAGTACGGGTGAATTCCTTAAAAATCCAGCGTCCATTGAAACGCCCAAGTCCAGAGTTTTTCTCTCCCCCAAACGGAGCATTGGCTTGATCTGCCACACTAATACTATTGATATGGGTCATACCGATATCAAGCTGTTCTGTAAAATGAACACCACGTTCAATATTCGAGGTACAAACCGCACTGGATAAGCCAAAACGGGTATCATTGGCCAGCTTTAAGGCATGTGTTTCATCACGAGCTTTCAGTATTGGTAGAATCGGTCCAAAACTTTCTTCCTGAGCCAGTGGAGATTCAGGTGCTACCCCAGTAAAGATATGTGGATAGACCAGATTACCTTCTATACCCCCTTCATATACTAGCTCTGCACCCTGCTCTTTTGCACTTTGAATAATCTGCTGATGTTTTTTGACCTGACTCTGATTGATGATCGGACCAATAATGGTTTCTTCTAAATTTGGATCACCTACAGCAACAGTTTTTACCCGTTCTAAAAGCTTTTCCACATAGGCATCATAGACGGACGCATCGACAATGACGCGATTAGTGCTCATACAGATTTGCCCCTGATGCATAAAGCGTCCCATAATTGTCAACTCTACTGCCAGATCAAGGTCTGCATCATCCAGAATCACCAGTGGCGCATTTCCGCCCAGTTCCAGCGCCAGACGTTTAATCCGAGGGCTGGCTAAGGCTTTGCTTCCTACATTTTGTCCAATTTCAGTAGAACCTGTAAATGAGATCATTTTTGGAATTGGGTGCTCGACAAAATAGTCACCGATTTCACTGCCTGCACCCGATACCACATTGAGCACACCTGCAGGTAAGCCAGCTTCTTCAAACAATTTGCCTAATAAGGTTCCACCTGTCACTGGTGTATCACTTGCTGGCTTGAGTGCCACACTATTTCCACAGGCAATCGCTGTTGCTACAGAACGCATGGATAAATGAAATGGAAAATTCCAGGGGCTAATGACACCAATCACACCCAAGGGTTTACGCAGTACCAGACTTTTACGTTGTGGATCTTTACTCTCCAGCTGTTCAGTCTTGATCTGCTCCGGAAATTTTTGGCTTTCCTGAATAATAGATAGAGCAGCGCCAACTTCCAGACCAGCCTTAAAACGGGTACTTCCAGACTCAAGAATTAACCAGTCAATAATTTCATCCTGACGTGCCTGAATTACCTGTTGTAGTTTTTGCAGGATTTGCTGTCTGAACTCTACTGATTTAATGACACCCTGCTGGAAGGCTTTATCAGCTGCCGCATATGCCGCATCAACATCTGCAGTACTAGCCGCCTGTAAAGTAAAGATCGTATCTTGGGTGTAGGGATTCAAATTCTGAATCATTTTCTGGGAACGACCGGGTTGCCACTGACCCGCAATAAATTGCTGATCCAAATTTTGATATGCCATGCTGTTCTTCCCTGCAATTTATTGATTTGCTTTTACTTTAGCAGAGCCATTTCAGGATGGAAGTGACAGCGACGAATTGTTACGCTTTTATCTTGAGCTTTCTAAGTGAATGGAAATTATTGATCCATGAATCTCATTCTTTGCTGTCTAAATCTTCCAGTACGTCAGCCCAAATACGATTCTTATAAGTTAAAAATTGAGAATTAAATTGAGTCTTAAATGCCATTATCCAAAGCTCTACAGCTATCCAGCATGAGGAGCTGTAAACGCTCATAGGAATTGCGATTGGTATATATAAAGCTAATATTCAACAGATAATTATTATTAAAGTTCTCTCCCTTAACCTTGCTCTGCTCTGTTTTAGGTGTTCAATCAGTTAATTTACATTCCAAAAATACATTTTTAACCTTAGATCTTATTTAAGATTTAAGAGCAATAAAAAAAGCCTCCGAAGAGGCTTTTTCAAGTTACAGGATTAGTCACCTGTATAACCTTTAAGTTTTAAACGTGCTGCATGTAGAAGCGGCTCTGTATAACCTGATGGCTGTTCACCACCTTTAAAGATCAGGTCAGAAGCAGCCTGGAATGCAATGCTGTTGTCAAAGTCAGCAGCCATTGGCTTGTACAGTGGATCATTCGCATTTTGCTCATCCACGATTTTCGCCATGCGTTGCATTACTTCTTCAACCTGTTCACGCGTTACAATTCCGTGACGTAACCAGTTGGCAACGTGCTGAGAAGAAATACGTAAAGTTGCACGGTCTTCCATCAAGCCCACATCATTGATGTCTGGAACTTTAGAACAACCTACACCCAGATCAACCCAACGAACGACATAACCCAAGATACCTTGGCAGTTATTTTCCAGTTCTTTTAGTTTCTCTTCTTCAGACCAGTTGGTATCAGTTGCAAGAGGTGGAGTTAACAAATCATCTAAAGGCAATGCTTCAGTTGCAAGCAATTCTTGCTGACGGTTTGCTACATTAATTTGATGGTAGTGAATCGCGTGAATCACTGCACCTGTTGGAGACGGAACCCATGCACAGCTTGCGCCTGCTTCAGGATGTTCAGTCTTGGTTTTGTACATGTCTAACAGCATGTCTGGTTTTGGCCACATGCCTTTACCAATCTGTGCTTTACCACGTAGACCCGTTTGCAGACCTACCATCACGTTACGGTTCTCATAAGCTGGGAACCATTTTTGGCCTTTGATTTCGCCTTTACGAACGAATGGCCCTGCTTCCATGAAGGTATGGATTTCATCACCTGTACGGTCCATGAAACCAGTATTAATAAAGATGGTACGGTCTTTTGCCTGAGCAATACAGTTTTTCAGGTTAACCGAAGTACGGCGTTCTTCATCCATGATACCGATTTTCAGGGTTTTCGCAGGTAAGCCAAGCGCCTGTTCAGCACGTTCAAACAGCTCAACCGCAAATGCAACTTCTTCTGGACCGTGCATTTTTGGCTTAACGATATACATAGAACCGGTACGTGAGTTCTTGATCGTATTCTCACCACGGATATCAGCCACAGAAAGCAATGGAGTTACCAATGCATCCATGATGCCTTCATAAATTTCTTCGCCATCTACAAGGATCGCTGGGTTTGTCATCAAGTGACCAACGTTACGAAGCAGCATCAATGAACGACCATGAACCTTGGTCTCACCGCCTTCAACATTTTTGAAAGTACGGTCAGCATTGAGTTTACGGGTAATGGTCTTGCCATTTTTCTCGATAGACTCTTCAAGCGTACCCTTCATCAAGCCTAACCAATTACGGTAGCCTTCTACTTTTTCTTCAGCATCAACTGCTGCAACAGAGTCTTCCAAGTCCTGAATCGTCGTTACAGCTGCTTCAAGCACAACGTCTTTTACGCCTGCTGCATCTGTTTGGCCAATTGGGCTGTTTGCATCAATCTGGATGATTGCATGCAGGCCGTTATTTTTTAGTACGATTTCAGTCGGCGCAGAAGCTTCGCCATTGTAACCAACGAATTTAGAGCTATCCGCAACAGTTGTGGTAGAACCGTCTTTCAGCGTTACAACCAGCGCATTACCTTCAACTGCATATTTGGTTGCATCAGCATGTGAACCTTGTGCCAGAGGGAATGTTTCATTTAAGAAGTTTTTCGCGAATGCAATTACTTTCTCACCACGTTTCGGGTTATAGCCTTTACCTTTTTCAGCACCATCTTCTTCAGAGATCACGTCGAAGCCGTATAAAGCGTCGTATAAAGAACCCCAGCGTGCATTCGCTGCGTTCAGGCAGTAACGCGCATTACGTACTGGAACTACCAACTGTGGGCCAGCCAATAGTGCAATCTCTTCGTCTACATTTTCAGTGCTGATCTGGAAATCTTCTACTTCTGGTAATAAGTAGCCAATTTCAGTCAAGAAAGCTTTGTAAGCTTGTAATTCAAATGTGTTATTGCGATGCCATTCATCAATTTTAGCTTGAATATCATCACGCTTAGCCAAAAGTGCTTTGTTTTTAGGGCTAAGATCAACAACGACTTGTTCAAAGTTCTTCCAGTATGTTTCGCTGTCCAAACCAGAACCTGGTAGTGCTTCATTTTCGATAAAATCGTAAAGTTCTTTAGCAATCGCTAACTTGCCTTTTTGAATACGTGCAGTCATTGTCTTTCCTGATATTGCTACTTTTTATACAAGAGATTCTAGTATACCGATTAAAATCTAGCTGAATAGTACTATCACACCGCAAAATAATGAGCATTTTTCTAATAAGAATACCCTCATATCCTTATTAAATGATGTCTCACACGATGCAATATCACCCTGCTAAATACCCTCATGACAGTGTATAAAGTTTTTGAAATGTAGAAATTAGACTTAAGTTCAGAATTTTGAATAAAAGTTGTCCGTTCTTTTTATACAAGGTCATATTTAGATCAAGATTAAGCCATGTTTGGCTGAACTTGTCGATCTTTGATGCAATGAAATGCATAAAAAAGCGCCGGTCATGACCAGCGCTTGTTGTATTTATTCAGGCTCGCTCGAAGCTATTTTCTCGATCTGGCGATGTTCAGAATGCAGGTATTCATCTGACTGCATTTCCAATAAGCGTGAACGAGTCCGTTCAATTTCGAAAGCCAGTCGCTCACCTTTATAAAGATCAACGATATTATCTTCTGAGGTCAATAGTAATTTGACTCCACGGTCATAAAATTCATCGACCAGATAAATGAAACGGCGTGTGGCATCATTCAGGAAATCGGTTAAATGCGGCACATTGCTGACTAATACCGTATTGTAAATATTCGCAATTTCAATGAAGTCAGCTGGGCTACGCGGTTTTAGACACAGTTCAGAGAACTCACACCACAAGACATCTTCAGTATGGGCTACAGTTTCCACAATACGGTTATTGATGATGATTGACTCTTGAGAAGAGATTTGGGTTTGAGTCAGTGCAGTATAGCGATGTGCCAACCAGTTTTTATTGTCATGCGTTAGTGGATATTTGAATAACTGTGCCTGCTTTAAGACACGTAAACGGTAATCCACACCGGCATCTACATTCAGAATGACACAGTTTTTCTTGACCATTTCAATGGTTGGCAGAAAACGGTCACGGTGAATCCCATTTTTATATAAACCATCTGGCGCAATATTCGAAGTCGCCACCAGCGTAATGCCACGCTCAAACAGCTTCTGGAACAGATCACTCAGGATCATGGCATCTGTCACATTAGATACAAAAAATTCATCAAAGCAGATCACCACAGCATCTTTATAAATCTGATCCGCTACCAGATCTAGCGGATTGCGCTGACCTGAAAGCTTGTTTAACTCACGATGCACATGCTGCATGAAATGGTGAAAGTGCATACGGGTTTTACGGCGAAATGGAATCGACTCATAGAACTGATCCATGAGCCAGGTCTTTCCACGACCGACTCCGCCCCACATATATACGCCTTTTGGCGAAGTCTGACGACGGAAGCGACGAAAGGCTTTTTTAGAAGCTTTGAAGCGCTGAATTAATTCCAGCCAGGTACGATTCAGCTCATGTACTGCCATGGCCTGTGCATCATCAGGCATAAACTGTCCTGAAGACAAAGCCTGTGCATAACGTTCTGCAGGAGAGATCGGACTAAAAGCGGTGCTGTGCTGTGAATTAAAATCGGACATAGGTTTCGTACTATTCAGGATCTGTTTAATTATAGCGGAGTTTAGAACGCACACTATAACACTTTGGCATTAACTAACTTAGGCTATTTTATATATTGCCGAGGACTTTGCCCAAACCAGCGCTTAAAGGCATGGTTAAAAGCAGCCGGTTCGGAATAACCCAATAACTCTGCAATCATTTCAATCGAATACTGTTTATATTCAATGAGTCGTAAAGCTTTATCTTTAATAATCTCTTCGCGAATCTGTTTATAACTGGTATCGAACTGCTGTAATTGATGGCGTAAAGTACGTTCTGGAATATTCAGAGCCTGAGCCGTTTCAGCCATACTCGGCATCAAACCGGTTTGCAACTCCAGATAATCCTGTACTCGCTGTACCACAGTTGGGACATCAGCATCTTCTGCCAGACGTTCCAGTTCAGCCAGACACTTTGCCTCATAAACTGCAAAGGTCTCCGCATCTGCTGAAGGAATCCGGATATCCAGAATGGCCTCATCAAACCAGAATGCAGCTCTTGCAACACCAAACTGTACCTGTGTTCCATAATAATCACGATAGATTTTCTGGGTAGCAGATTGTTCCGGTGCGGCGAAAGGCAGTTCAATCTGCAGGTCAGGTTTGGACAGGCCCATCATCTTGTAAATATCGCGAATGAACTTGAATGTACCTGAAATCTCAGCTTGCGCGACCAGCATTCCCAGATGGTCTTCCGTTTTCTTGGGATAATAGCAAAGCGCACTGTGGTACTCACTTTGCTCCAGTCCCAACTGGCCGGTAAGATGCGTCAATTGCTGAAAACGAATTACCTGATGCATCGCATCCCGTACGGTTGGACTGGTCACCAGCAACATCAGCAAAGGCCCATAACCTGCCAATGCATAATGCTGGCCGATCGATAAACCCTGTTCTGGCTGGATATCCTGACCCACCACCTTGAGCACATCATATTCCACGCTTGGGTGAATGATTGAAGTCGGATCAAGCGCATCAACACGCAAGCCGATATTTTGCAGTTTTTGATCGACCTCTATACCAGCCTTGCGCATGCCCTGGATCAGATACATCAGACTGAGAACAGAACGTTTCATAACTATACGAATACAATGTGATAGCTCTAGTTGTACTATAAAAATAAACCGTCGGCTATTGCCGTTTAGATCAATTTTATATCTAATAGCCAGTTAATAAATCAAGATAATTATCCATTATTAAAATAAGCAAGGAATGCGAAGATGCTGGACAATACACGCCTTACCCACACTCATCCTTATACCAAAGTGGCCATTATCGGTGCCGGTTTTGGCGGGATAGCGATGGCAATACGTTTACAACAGTAAGGCATCCATGATTTTATTATTTTAGAAAAAGATAGCGATTTTGGGGGAACCTGGCGCGATAATCAGTATCTGGGAGCGGCCTGTGATGTGCAATCACATATGTATTCCCTTTCCTTTGCACCCAAAACTGACTGGTCAAAACGCTATGCCGAAGCACCGGAAATTTTCAGCTATATTCAAGATTTAGTCAGTCATTATAATCTTCGGGCTTTTGCTCGGCTGAATACCGAAGTACTTGGGGTTCATTACCAGTAAGACCGATGCTTATGGTAAATCCATCTGCAGGATCAAAGCATTCTGGAAGCTCAGTTTGTAGTATTTGCCTCTGGTCCTTTACATGTTCCTCAAATTCCCCATATTACGGGCATTGAAAAATTTAAGGGTAAAATCTTTCACTCTTCTCACTGGGATCATCATTATGATCTCAAGGGAAAAAATGTTGCATCGATTGGGGCTTGTGGCAGTGCAATTCAATATATCCCTAAAATTGCACCCAAATGCAAACAGCTCTATGTCTTTCAACGTACTGCGGCTTGGGTTATTCCACGGGATGAGCGCCTATATCATGACCTGGAAAAAAAGCTGTTTTCCAAATATGAATGGTTCCGCAAGTTACACCGGATTCGTCTGTACTGGTCTAATGAGTCGCGTGTAGTGCCTATCGTTAAACCAACTGTCATGAAATATGCTCAGAAACTCGCAGAAGCTTATATTCGCTATCAGGTCAAGGACAAGGAAACTGCCAAGAAATTGACCCCAGATTACATCATGGGCTGCAAACGGATTCTGGTGTCTAACCAATACTTCCCTACCTTTAACCGTAAAAATGCGGAACTAGTGACTGAAGGTATTCGTGAAGTGACCGAAAACAGTACTATTACTGTAGATGGTAAAGTACGTCCGATTGAGTGCCTGATCTACGGTACCGGATTTATTACCGATCCAAGAATTTATCTGAAAAATTTCGATTGCACTGGCCTGAATGACATTCACTTAACTGATGTCTGGAAAGATGGTGCCGAAAGCTATTATGGAATCTGTGTTAAAGGTTTTCCGAATCTGTTCCAGCTATTAGGACCGAATACTGTGTTGGCACATAACTCAGTGCTTTTTATGATTGAAGCGCAAGTAAGTTATATCCTGCAAATGATCGCCCTAGTAGATCAATCACATAGTAATGCGATTGTGGCCAAAGATCAGGTACAGGAAAAATTCAATCAGGATGTCCAACATATGCTGGACAATACGGTCTGGCAATCTGGCTGTATCAGCTGGTATCAACAAGAAGGTGGGAAAAATTTTGCCTTATGGCCCACCTATACCTGGAAATACTGGCTCAAAACCAAAACCCTTAATGCAGCAGATTATTATTTTTTAAATAAAGCCAGTTAAAAGTCCCTCACATTCATAGGGCTAGCGATGGCATAATAAAGACTGATTTATCATACTTTTTTATTATGCAATCGCTTTGGTTAGTATCCCAGCTTCTGGTCTGTTTAGCGCTTGGTTTTGTTTTTGCAAAACGGCTTCCTGCTTCACTCACGAAAATATGCTTTAAGGTTCTTCCATATTTCAGTTATATTTTGCTGATTGCCATCGCTTTTGAGTTTTCTGAGCTTCTGACGGAATTACCTTACCCTGCCCAGATTCTAAATACCTCTATTACAATTGCTTTTCTCACCTCTATTGGGGCATTTGGCTGTTGTTATCTGCTATTTAAATGGGCAGATTTCCAGCCTTCTTCTGGACGAGTCTCGACTGAGCTAGTGATTAAATCACTAATCAATATCAGTTATGCATTCTTTGCCTTAGCTGCTGGCTATCTACTACATTATAGTTTCACTCAAATGGGGCTTTCTGTTCAAATCAGCACTTGGCATTTATTACTGGTCTTTATGTTTCTGATTGGACTGGATCTTGCCTACTCACCACTTGACCGCTCATGGTTAAACTGGAAAATCCTGCTGGTTCCGGCAGGTTGTATTGCTGGTTCATGCGTGGCTGCAATTGCCTATTCTTTCTGGAATCCGGATATTCATTTAAAAGACCTGATTATGCTGTCGCAAGGTTATGGTTTTTATTCCATGTCGGGTGTTGTCATCACGGAACTGAGAAATGCAGAACTGGGTAGTATTGCCCTGATGAATGACCTGTTTCGGGAAATTTTTGCGATTTTACTGATGTATTGTGCCGGCTGGCGTTACCCAAGATCAGCAATTTCTGCTGCAGGTGCGACTGCGATGGATGTGACTTTACCCATGGTCAAACAGGCTTGTGGCAATGATTTTATTCCACATGCCATGGTGAGCGGTTTTATTTTATCTATATTGGCGCCAGTAGCGGTAAGTGTGTTGGCGGTAATTTAAAAATACCTCCCGACCTCCCTTTCATAAAGGGGGATTTAGGGGGATTCAATTAGAAATAAAATAAACTACGGAATATTAAAAATTCAAATCAACCCTACTCAATGAATCCGCTACTGTCTCCATCATCTCTGAAGCGAGTTCTACAATATCTATGCTATCAAGGCCTGACATCCAGTCCCATGAACCCGACTGTGCCTGTTGTTTATATTTTTCCTGCTGTTCGAACTGATCTGCTATTTTTTCCATTTCCAGCCTTTGTTCTAGCATTTTTTGTTCTGGTGTCTTTATTATTCTCATTTGAAATTCCTTTTTATTTTTATACAGCTTTTCTCAATGTATAAAAAAAGCCTTTCATATGAAAGGCTTTTCAGCGGGTAGCCGGAATTACAATGTTGCCAAAATATCTTTTAGAGTTTGACGAGGATTTTCCGACTTGGTAATTGGTCGACCAATGACCAGATGTGTTGAGCCATCCAGCATTGCCTGTTTTGGTGTCACAATACGTTTTTGATCGTCTGCATTTGAACCTTCAGGACGAATCCCAGGAGTGACCAGTGCAAAGTCTTGTCCAATGCTTTCACGCAGCATTTTCGCTTCTTGTGCGGAACAGACCACTCCATCTAAGCCACTGTCTTTAGTCAGTTGAGCCAGACGTTTTACATGTTCATTAGGTTCAATATCCAAACCAATGTCTTTCAGGTCTTCGCGTCCCATAGACGTTAATACAGTTACTGCAATAAGTTGAGTTTTATAGTTGCCTGCTTTTAAACGCTCAACACAGGTCTCCATCATTTTACGACCACCTGAAGCGTGGACGTTGACCATCCACACACCCAAGTCTGCCGCGGCACATACCGCTTGTGCAGTGGTATTTGGAATATCATGGAACTTCAGATCTAGAAATACATCAAAACCTTTATCCTGAAGTGCTTTTACAATGATAGGACCTTCATGAGTAAATAACTCTTTGCCCACTTTTACTCGGCATAAGGCAGGATCGAGCTGCTCTGCAATCCTTAAGGCATCAAATTGACTTTTAGCATCCAGTGCAACGATGATACTCATGAGAAGACCCTTCAAATTGACAAAATTAAACCATTATACGGATTAGCCCTATAACAACCAAGAATATTTTCGCAAAAATGATTTTTTTAATTCAAATTAAGTCATTTATTTATATAATTTTTATATAATTTTCTAAATACCATTAAACAATAAAAAACGCCTTAGAAGCTAAGCTAAAAGGCGTTCGATCAAAACAGGCGAAGTAAAGATTCGGTAGATTACTTCTACTTGTCATTTTCGTTTAAAGCGGTGCCGATGGCCTGTCATTAGAATTAATATCTAATACTGTTTTCTCATGTCGTGTATGAGCCGCCGCTTCTGCTGCCATCATCTTGGCAGTATTCAACTGTTCTTTACGTAGATGCTCAATATCTTTACGTAGTCGTTTAATTTCCCAATTGTTCTGAAAAACGCGGAAAACCTGCACACCGAGTAACAAGCCAACCACTATTCCTAAGGAAAGAGTCAAAAGGAGCAATAACCCTAAACGCATTGCAGGAACTTGAGTAAATAACAAGTCCACTGAGACCTCAGTCCCGTTTTGCAACACCAAAGCTAATGAATAGCCAAAGACGAGCAATAAAAGAATGACCAGAACGTAACGCATGAACACCCCGTAAATATCTTGTTTATTTGCTTGCGGATTCGTTTACTGCATCACGAAGTGCTTTACCTGGCTTAAAGTGTGGAACAGCTTTTGCTGCAACTTCAACAGATTTACCAGTTTTAGGATTACGACCCACGCGAGGCTCACGATGATGTAATGCAAAGCTGCCAAACCCGCGAATCTCAATACGGTTATCAGATGATAAAGCTTCAATCATTTGATCAATCATAATTTTAACTGCTTCTTCCACTAAAGGTTCAGCCAAATGCGGATTCTTTAGCGCGATGCGCTCTATTAAGTCAGACTTATTAAGTGCTTCAGTAGTCATCTGCGACCTCTTTAATTATCAAGCTACTCGGGATCTATTTTCCGATAATAACCTGTTTAAATACAAAACGGTAGCGCAATAATTAAATACTACGCTACCGTTTATAGTATTTGTGTAAAAAGTATTACTTAATTTACATTAACAATACAATTCACCATCTACTCTTAGTGATTCATTTGCGCTTTGATCAAGTCACCAATAGTTTTAGGACCATTGTCTTGACCAGCAGCAGCTGTTTTCAGATTTGCAACAGCTTCTTTCTCTTCAGCTTCGTCTTTCGCTTTGATAGACAAGTTGATAGAGCGAGATTTACGATCTACATTAATGATCTTAGCTTCAACTTCTTGACCAACTTCAAGGAATTTAGTCGCATCTTCAACGCGGTCGCGGTTGATTTCAGATGCTTTAAGAGTTGCTTCAACTTCATCAGCTAACTTAACAGTAGCGCCTTTAGCGTCAACTGCAGTTACAGTACCTTTAACAAGCGCACCGCGTTCGTTAGCAGCTAAGAAATCGTTGAACGGATCGCTGTTCAATTGTTTGATGCCAAGGCTGATACGGTTGCCTTCAGCATCTACAGACAGGATAACTGCTTCAACAGTGTCACCTTTCTTGTAACGACGGATAGCTTCTTCGCCTTGTTCGTTCCAAGAGATGTCAGACAAGTGAACTAGACCATCGATACCACCTGGTAATCCGATGAAGATACCGAAGTCAGTGATTGACTTGATAGTACCAGATACTTTTTCACCTTTATCGTGGTTCTTAGCAAACTCTTCCCATGGGTTAGCACGAGTTTGTTTGATACCAAGAGAAATACGACGACGTTCTTCGTCCACTTCAAGAACCATAACGTCAACTTCGTCACCGATCTGAACAACTTTAGATGGGTGGATGTTTTTGTTAGTGTGGTCCATTTCTGAAACGTGTACTAGACCTTCAACGCCTTCAGCGATTTCTGCGAAACAGCCGTAGTCAGTCAGGTTAGTTACGCGAGCTTTAACGATAGAACCTTTAGGATAACGGCTCATGATCGCTAACCATGGATCTTCACCTAATTGTTTAAGGCCTAAAGATACGCGGTTACGTTCGCGGTCGAATTTAAGTACTTTAACAGTAACTTCTTGACCCACTTCAACAACTTCTGATGGGTGCTTGATACGTTTCCAAGCCATGTCAGTGATGTGAAGAAGACCGTCGATACCGCCAAGGTCAACGAACGCGCCGTAATCAGTAAGGTTCTTAATAGTACCAGTAACTGTTTGACCTTCTTCAAGCTGAGCAAGAAGAGCTTCACGGTCAGCTGAAGATTCAGCTTCCATAACAGCACGACGTGAAACAACAACGTTGTTACGTTTAGCGTCAAGTTTGATTACTTTAAATTCTAACTCTTTGCCTTCTAAGTGAGTAGTATCACGAATAGGACGAGTATCAACTAAAGAACCTGGAAGGAACGCACGAACTGGACCGATGTCAACAGTGAAACCGCCTTTAACTTTACCAGAGATAACACCAGTAACGATTTCGCCGTCTTCAAAGATTTTTTCAAGTTTAGTCCAAGTCTCAGCGCGTTTAGCTTTTTCGCGAGAAAGAACTGTTTGACCCATACCATTGTCAAGTGCTTCAACAACTACGTCTACAGTGTCGCCAACTTGAACTTCAAGTTCGCGCTGTTCATTTAAGAACTCAGCACGGTCAACAACGCCTTCAGATTTAAGGCCAGTGTCAACAGTTACCCAATCAGAGTCGATGCTTACTACAACGCCTTGGATGACTGCACCCTTTTCAACGTTGAGGTTTAATTCGCTTTCTTCAAAGAGGGCTGCAAAAGATTCGGTCATGATATATCCGATAAAGTCAGCGGTCTTGGATCAGACAAGGCCGGTTTAATTAAGCGTCTACATAGTCCATATAAAACTGATCAAGCTATGCATCTGCTGAAATAATAGGGTTATTGAGCTAATTGCTGATCCACATACGTGGTCATCAGCTTAAATACTTCATCGATATTCAAATCTGAACTGTCGATGATGTAGGCATCAGCAGCAGGTTTGAGCGGAGCGACAGTGCGTTCCATATCTCGTTTATCCCGCGCTTCGATATTAGCTAAAATGTCGTTTATTTTAACATCCAGCCCCATACCCTGCAACTGCTTTACACGTCTTTGCGCACGGGATTCAGCCGAAGCTGTCAAATAAATCTTAGCTTGTGCATCTGGGAAGATACTGGTCGCCATATCGCGGCCATCTGCCACTAGACCAGGAGCTTGAGCAAAAGCATGTTGACGGGCCACCATAGCAGTTCTAAGTTCAGGAATTGCAGCAACTTTTGAAGCATACTCACCCACCCGTTCGGTACGGATAGTTTGGGAGACATCTTCACCATTCAGCCATACCTGAACACCTGATTCAGTGCTGAAAAATTGGATATCCAAATTTGTTGCAATTTGTACGCATTCAGCCAGTTGAGTATCCAGTTCATCGAGTAAATTATGGTGATGCAATGACAGTCCTAATAAACGATACAAAGCCCCTGAATCCAGTAAATGAAAATGGTAGTGTGCTGCCAGTTTTGCAGCCAGTGTGCCTTTGCCAGATCCACTTGGACCATCAATGGTAATAATTTGAACTGTCATTACTTTCCCGTTATTTATACAGATTTTGCAAGTTTTGCGAGGCCTAGTTTAATCCCTGTCTTGAGCTGTGCAAGAATTAATTTACTGACAAATGGAAGACGTGCCTGCAATTCTATCGTATAAGTCACCAGACTTTTGTTATCGTCCAATGCTTCAAATTCAATAATACCCAAATGATGTTTAATCAAAGGATTCTTTACGATCTTGTATTCAATACGGGAGTTCGGCTCTAGCAAGGTAATTTGCTCTTTTAGCGGCTTGACTGGACCTAAACCCATACTACGCACAGAACCCACACCATCTGGGCGCTCAGGGTCTGCCGAATCCTTAATCCGTTCCACCTGCATTGGTGCAAAAGCCACGTTATAAGCATCGTGTTTAGACAGCAATTCAAAAACCTTATCAATCGCTGCTGGGAATTCTTTTTTTACCTGAATCGCATTTTTCATTTTTCTTTTTCCTGAAAATAAATGATTTTAAAGTGAGCAAAGTTTAACGAATTAGATTCGATTTATTTATGAGCATTCAGTAATTTTTCTTGCAATTTCAGCTGACGTTTTTGTTCACGACGCAACTTGAAAAATGCACTGAGCTGTTCAGCACACTGCTGCTGCATACAGCCCGAGTCAAATGGAAATACATGATTATAGTAGCCGGTCTCAAAAAGCTTGCGTGCACTCACCAAAGAACCTGCTTTAGGCTCAGTTGTACCAAAAACGACCCGCGAAATACGCGAATGCACCAATGCCCCTACACACATGGTGCACGGTTCCAGAGTTACATAGAGGACAGCATCTTCAGGCAGGCGGTAGTTTTTTAGGCTCTGACAGGCTTCACGTAATGCTACGATTTCAGCATGTGCAGTCGGATCATTTAAAGAAATTGGCGCATTGTAGCCACGGCCAATAACCTGATTTTGGCTGACAATCACAGCACCTACAGGAATTTCACCCTGCTCAGCAGCAAGTGCAGCCTGCTCATAAGCAAGCTGCATCCAGTATTCATCGGTAAATTGTGTTTCGGACATTCAGACTTAAATCACACCATAGTGTTTGAGTAGCTCATTCCAGCTTTCAATAGTGGTTACCGGTGGATTCTGAGACAGAATGCCTTTCAAGCTTAAATCACTGCCTTTTTGCCATTCTGGAGACAGGTCTTTATCAACCAGACGTGCACGCACGCCTTCAACAAAGTCAGGATGACGGATTTTCCAGTCTGAAATCTGGGTTTCCAGTTCGAAAATTTCATTCCAGGAATGAACCTGTTTACCCCATTGCCATAATAACCAGCTTAGAGCAGCGGTTGCAGGTGAACCTTTTTGCAGGTTTTCGCTGGCCTGACGCAACCAGTCACTGCGCGCATCACTTAAACCAATAATCGATTCATAATCGTGCTCGAAGTTTACGCCACGACATACACTGTGGATTACATCCAGTGAGTTTTGCAAAGGACCCGGGCCTACCGGACGGTGCATGCTATTCAAGGTGTCATCAATCGCACGGAAATCCCCAGCTGGATAATGTTCCCAGTCTATATTTACGACCTTATCTAATACTGAATCACGCTGTGCATCACAGATATGAGTCGCCCAGCCAATACCGTAAGCACCCGCAGCAGTCATAATGGAACCCGTTAAACCTGTAAACAGGCCAATCGCTCCACGGTCTGCTAGGAAGCGGGTCGCACCCACATCTGGATATAAACCAATATTAATCTCAGGCATGGCCAGACGTGAATACGGCGTCACCAAACGGAATGGAGCCGCCATAAACAGGCCTAAACCACCACCCATAACATAACCTTCACCCCACACCAATACCGGCTTGGCATAGTTATGCAGTAATAAATCTAGCGCATATTCCTGTTCAAAAAACTTATTGGCGGTTGCCACTTCATCATTAATTACTAACTGACGCAGCTTACGTACATCGCCACCGGCACAAAATGCTTTCGGGGTAGTTGAATCCAGCCAGATCGCTTTTACGCTGTCATCTGTATGAAAGTCCTGAAAGACTTCTAGCAATGCTGAAACCAGAGATTCATCTAAAGCGTGTAATGATTTTGGACGATTCAGGCGAACAATGCGCCAGCCATTATTGGCTTGTTCAACAATCAGGTCCGGATGGTAAGGTGTAGTTACAGGAGAATAAGTCATGCGTCCAGCTGCCAATCTATAGGCTCAATGCCATGTTGTTTGAGATAATTATTCGTTTTCGAAAAAACTTTACAACCAAAAAAACCACCCCGGTTTGCTGACAAAGGCGAAGGATGTGCTGCCTTTAAGACCAGGTGTTTATTTTGATCAATGCGCTGTCCTTTACGCTGTGCGTATGCGCCCCAAAGAATAAAAACGATATGTTCACGTTGTTCATTCAATACATCAATGACGTGATCTGTGAATTCTTCCCAGCCACGTTTCTGATGTGAAGTTGGCTGTGCTGCCTCTACAGTCAGTACAGCGTTGAGCAGAAGTACACCCTGTTCCGCCCAATGAGTTAAATCACCATGTTTAGGGATTTTTACGCCTAAATCATTATGTAACTCATGAAAAATATTACGTAAAGATGGAGGTAATGCAACCCCTTTTTGCACCGAGAAGCTTAAACCATGCGCCTGATTCGGGCCATGATAAGGGTCCTGACCAATGATGACCACTTTGACCCGGTCTAATGGCGTTGTATTCAAAGCATTAAAAATCAGGTGATTCGGTGGATAAATCACCTTGTCTGCTTTTTTTTCTTCAATTAAAAATGTTTTTAACGCATCCATTTTCGGGCTCAGTAAAAACTCACTGAGTCCATATTTCCAGCTGTCATCTAACTGAACTTTATTCAGTTTCGCAATTTGCTGTTCATTTAAAGACATGCTTCAATCCTAAATCTATGTCAGTCTGCGTTTATATTTGAATTTTTAAGGCTGGACTTGCAGATCCACAGCCGGGTTATGAAATGGAAGATCCTGTTTCAGTTTCGTAAACATCTCTGAATCTGTCCATTCTGCCCGGACCTGCTCCGAGAATTCAATCTGTTCCAGGCTAAGTGAACCCATCTGTTCATTCTGGATATCTTCCAGGAAGCTTTGCGCATAGCCCGTATCAGTTTCATGGACAATCACAGAGTAAACTTCAACATCCCCTTCACCATTCTGAGTAATGGTGGATGCCAATACCTGCTGAGCCAAGAAGAAGAAAATACGTGAAAACTGTTCTGCAGACGGTGAAACTGGCAAAGATACCCAGCGTGCACTAAAGTTTTTACATGCCTGAATATATTCAGGATCATCTTTTTGCCAGAAGCAGATCGCATGGTCAAAAGAATCAAAGAAATCCTTAATCACCCCTTTGAGCAGACCAAAATCATATACCATCTGGCCATGATCCAACTTCGACGCTTTCAGCAATAACTCAACTTTATAACTGTGACCGTGGATCGAACGTTTACACCGATCCGAGGTGCAGTTACGCACAATATGAGCATTTTCAAACTTAAATAACTTACGAATTAACATATGCCGTAATGTCGTCAAAAAATAGGTGAATTAATTTCAATTATAAAGCAAAAGTAAACCTATGAGGATTAATTTTGCAGTTCATCATGATAGGGAAAAGGGATTAAGGCTACGCGAATTAAATTCAAGAAATGAGAGCATTCTAAAATGATGATATTTTAAAAAGGCGCCATGCTTCGATAGGCAACATAAACCTTCTTGTCCTGCCGCACCAGATCACTACTAAACTGACGTTTACGTTCACTCAGCATCACTTCGATACGTGCTTTAAAGTGATTGGATTGCACTCCAAGCAGGTTATTAAACAGGTTATGTTTGGCTGCATCCACCTGAGCAAAGGGTTCTAGTGTCCAGAGATCAGCCACATTGGAAAAATATTCCAGATTCGCCTGACGGTGATCCAGCAATTGCTGCACAGCATTCACATCCAGCTTTTCATCCATGCTCGCCAAAAGAAATGCAGATGCGGTATTAATATTGACCTTAGTATCTGCTGCTACAGACGCAGTACTTAGATAAGGTGCAATTAATTTGTACTTGTTTTCTTCAAAGCCTCGTACCAATTTCAGCTCTTCAACGCTATGAAATTTGGCATTCGGAGGCAGAGAACCATTCGGCAATCCCTGATAATAAATGGACTCTGCACCCATTGGTCCACTCGGCATTTCATCTTCATCCTGCCAGTCGATCACGGCTTCACTCAACTGCTCTGGCAAACCAGCACGTTTTAATATCAACTCAAACCAGGCTTTAGCATTTTCATTCACTGTGCCTTCTGCTGTAATCAGGCTATTTAAATTAAACTTACCCGACTCATCTTGCAATATTCCCGAGACATAGCCATCTTCAACCGGAAAAGCCGGCATCGGCTGCGCCCAGGTTTCATTTAAATGATCAACTTCTGCTGCATTCTCGGCGTCATCGACCAGCAATTCAGAAAAAAACGCTTCAGCACTTTTGGCATACATCAAAGACTGGTTTTGTCGCATTAAATAAGCGGTACTTTCAGCAGTTGCAGCCTGACGTTTAGCAATAGTCGCAGCCAAAATAGTTGCAAGAGCCACCATCACTAGAATGGTAATCAGAGCAATCCCCTTCTGCTGTTTGATCATCATTGCTTTGTTCTTCTGCATTTTATTATTCTTTGTCAGGTTAACTTTTGGGCTTCAAGCAGGAAATCTGTATTCAATAAACTGAAAATCCACTCATAACTGACCCCATTAACCATTAAGTTGATTTTAATGCCTTTAGGCAGACGTTGTTTTTGCTCAACCTGATTTAAATCAAAAGATGAGTCTGGCCATTGGATCAATTCGTTCGGATTAAGCACTACGATCTGAAACTGCTCAACATCGGACAACAACACACTGGATTCAGGTTGATCACGACCGGTCTGGTTTAAATTTCGGTATTTCAAGCGATATAGTTTTTGTTCATCTGCCCGGTACTGATATTCAACCCGTTCATCTGGAGAAGTCCCCTCTTCCAAAGGATCGGTAACTCCAGTCTTACTAAAGTTAAAACGCCCGTTTTGCAAAACCAGTGCCGGCTGAATATCACCATTAATATTGGCCGTTAAAGGCACCGCCTGTACCGTATCACGCAAGATCTGCTGATAAGTATCTTGCAACTGACTTAAGCGCTGTTCATGCACCGCATTACGGTCTTTGGTTTGTATAATATAATCAAATACTTTCCAGCCTAGAGCAGACAGTACGGCGAAAATAGCAATAGCAACCAGTAGTTCGACCAGCGTAAATCCCTTTGACTTCATGGCGCTTCATTCATCCGGTGATTAAAGAACATCAAGCTGCTAATTCCATTTTCTGCCTGACCAGTTTCAGTGTTGACCAGACTCACCTGTAATTCAATACGTTGTACATTAGGACTTACAGTAGGCTCACTGCGCTTATCAATTTGCCAGGTTTCGCCCTGCTGGGTGAGTTGTTTAGATTCAGTACCAGTGAGCCACTGCTGATTGATTTCCATCAGTGCCGCTTCATTCAAGGCAACAAACTGGGCTTGGGTTCTCAAAATGGCATTCGAAGTCGATTGGGTATATTGCATGGCAACTTTAGTCAGGGTCATGGCTGCTGTGGCAAAGATCGCCAGCGCCACCATCACTTCCAGCAAGGTAAATCCTGAGGCACGCTTAAGTCGAGTAATCCTCGACCTGAGCGGCATTGTCGCGCAAGAAAGTCCAAAAGCTATGCTTGAGGAGCCGCGATGAGTGAAATGCTGTTTCATCGCTGCGCAAGACGAAGAGCTATACTCGGAGTGCGCACGATCAGCATTTGACTTAAACGGCTTGATTACATCAGCTCCGGCACTCTGCTTGAAAACCCTAGCTTTCATGGACTTTACCCAAGTGATCAATTTCAATCGGATTGCCCACTTCACGATCTTCCAGATAGAACTGGATTCTGACCGGTTTAACTTCACCATTACCCAACCAGATCAGCTGGGGTGCATTGGCTTCAGTGAGATCCCGATTTTGGGCATTATTATAACGCTGCTCTAAAGGCTGAATCCGGAAAGAGACCTGCTCCGGTAAACTGCGCAGATTAAACTCCGCATAATTTTGCCATTTCTGCTGATTTAAAGTTGATTCTGCCTGATTAGGTGAACGATATTCCACGACCCCGTAGCGAAATGGTGAAACATCAGTGACAGCCTGAACATCAAGCGCAAGAATACGGGATTGATCATTAGCTTCCCGCAAGATCCGCTGCAAATCCAGTAACAGGACTTCCCGCGCCTGCATTGCCTTGCGCTGATCTACCCCACCAATATTCAATACAACTAGTGATGCCATAATACTCATAATCACAATCACCACCATCACTTCGATTAGAGTGAATCCACGAATGGAGGCATGATGTGATCTGATCATAGGCAACTCTTAGGCGAACTGCTCGGCAGGATGGACCTGTTTCGGTAAAGCTAAAGCTTGATCAATAAGGGCAACGCGCAAGGTATCGCGTGAACCAAGATAGCGCTGGTAGAAACTGGAGTTAAGAATAGCAGCTGCACCATGGGTCAATGACCAGATTGAGGCCAGATAATCACGCACCGACATGTTGCTATTGATCGAAGCCAGATAGCTTTCAGTCATACGGATAATCAGACGTAAGCGCTGTTTTCGAACCTGATAAAGTTCGCTAAACAGGTGCTGAATTCCAACACCTGTTGTAGAAAGACGTTCTTCAATCTGATGAAAAAGGACAGTACGTTCAGGGTGATGCAGATGGTGCAACATAAAGAAAGCCAGATGTTCAGGAAAAGCCTTGTCACTATCCTGAATCATTTCCAGCAACATGCGCTCATTACGGATAATCAGCAGCATGTACAATTCATCTTTACTCTGAAAATGCTTGTAAAGAGTGCCTTTGGCCAGATCCAGTTCTGCTGCCAGTGCATCCAGGGTCATCCCGGCTTCACCATTTTCTAGCAGTAATTGTTCTGCGACTTGAAAAATCAAGGTTTCTCTTGCTCGAAACTGAGCCTGACGATCCATCTTCACCCTATAACTCTCTTGTACTCTTATCTAACTTTATTTACTTCGAATTCAGAAGATTCTCAAAGTTCTGCTTTGTGATATAAGCCATTTCTTCTAGCGACTTATCATATACATCGCAAAGGGCTTTGGCTACATAAGGAACGTATTTTGGTTCATTAGATTTGCCACGATATGGCATTGGAGCAAGGTAAGGACTATCCGTTTCGATTAAAACACGATCAAGTGGAACCTGTTTGGCAACGTCACGCAAATCCTGGGCATTTTTAAAAGAAACAATACCGGAGAAAGACACATAGTAACCGCAGTCTAAAACAGCTTTAGCGGTTTCCCAGTCTTCGGTAAAACAGTGCAAAATGCCATGGGTAGATTTCTCTGCACGAATAATATCAACCGTGTCATGCTTGGCAGAACGGGTATGCACGACGACAGGTTTTTTCACGATTTGTGAGGCATGGATATGGCGTGCAAAACAGTCTTTCTGCTCGGCAATAAAATCAGTACTGTGATAATAATCGAGTCCTGTTTCACCCAACGCCCAGACTTTTTCTGGCTGTGCCAGTTCAACCAGATATTCAGTAGTCGCACGTGCCATTGTCGCGACATCTTCGCAAGGATGTACACCGACGGTATAACCGACATCAGGATGACGGGCCGCGATTTTAGCCAGCTCGATATGATCATCCAGATCCACCGAGATACTCATAAACTTGGATACGCCTGCTTCACGGGCCTGAACAAGCGCCTGATCCAGATCACCATTATAAGGTGTTAAATCGAGCAGTGTTAAATGACAATGAGTATCTACAAACACAATGAGTTCCTACCGAAGGTAAATTAACTACATAGTGTAACTTTTACGTCCATCAGATTTAAGACCTGCAACCAGACGATCTGCTTCATTTTTGAAGAAAACGCCTTTTTCACCGGTGAGCTGAATCCCAAAACCTTGTGGCTTGATGCCATTCTGCTTTTGAGATATCCAGATTACTTTTCCGGTTAATGGAATTTTCTGCGTCTGTTCAGGTAAAGTCGTCAAAACAAATACTTCTTCACCCAGCTTGACTGGTTGCTTGGAAGGAATAAAAAGTCCACCACCTACAACATATGGCATATAACTGGCAAATAACGTTTCAATATCCGGAATATTGGCCTGAATAATACCGCCCATACGTGGTTGCATCTTGTTTTCCCCTTAAGCTAAAGATTCATCAGCTTGATACACAATTCATCGAGCACCAGATTACTTTGTACGTTCTGCTCAAGATATTGTTTGGCTCGCTGAAAATCCTCATAAATTTCAAAAAGTGTTTCCAATGAATATTGTTCGGCCAATACATTAAAGTCCAGATCAATGTTTTTTACGGCCTGATTTAGCTTGACACAAATTAAATCGGACAACAAGTATTCAAACATTTGACCAAATTCACCAAAACTCAGGCTTTTATTCCATTTAGTCGCAATTGCCATGGGCATATTTTTTTGAATAGCCAGTTTTTTCCAGTCTTCTATGAATTCCTGACGTAGTGGCAGCCATGAACTTTGTGCAACCTCAACCGCTTGCAAAGGCATCTGATTGGATAAATTCATCAATAACTGCTGCTGGCTCGAACCTGCTTCAGGTAATTGCACTTCTACATATTCACTGAATTGCACTGATGAAATCCGGTCCAAAGCAAAATGCTGTAAACGGCTGCGAATAGTTGCAGGCAATTTCAGATAATGATCCGCAAGTAAAATGATGACAATATTTTCACCCGGTTCTTCCAGAGTTTTCAGCAAGGCATTAGAAGAGGCAATATTTAATGCTTCAGCGGGTTCAATGACAATGACGCGCCAGCCATCCACGGTCTGCTGTACAAAAGGCAGAAGATCACGGATTTTTTCAATTTTAATTTTGGCATTCTGTTTTTTATTATCTTCATCAGTACTGATATAGACGTAATTCGGATGGGTATCCGCTTTCAGCCACTGACAACTACCACACTCACCGCATGGGCCATCAGGCTGACGATTTAGGCATAAAACCCAGGCTAGAAACTGTTGGGCAAAGGCTTCTTTACCACAGCCTTTTTTTCCATAGAACAATAAACCATGCCCAAGCTTAGGAAAACGCCCGGTTAGCGTATCCCAAACCTGTTGCTGCCATGGATAAATCTGTGCATTGACATCAAGCGGCATGGAGAATTCTCAAATTAAGCAAAAGAAGATGGATCCATCTGGTTCAAGCGGTCCAGATCTTCCTGCGTATCGACACCTGGCGGTAAATTGGCTTCTGCCACAGCAATGGCAATACGGTGACCATTTTCCAGTACACGTAACTGTTCTAAAGATTCCAGTTTTTCCAGCACACCTATTTCCCAGGTTACATATTCCTGTAGCAGTTTTACTCGGTAAGCATATAAACCCAAATGACGATAAGCCCGATCATGCAGTTTTTGTTCAGTCAGCTTTGCACCATCACGGTCATAAGGAATCGTAGCACGACTAAAATACAATGCCTGATTGTGCTTAGACATCACAACCTTAACGATACTGTCACGCTTAAATTCCTCTAAATGATGAATTGGCTCACATAGAGTCGACATTGAGCAAGCTGGCTGATCTTCTAAGAGTTGCGCGACCTGTTTAACTAACTGGGCTGGCAATAAAGGTTCATCACCCTGTACATTCACGATAATGTCATCACTCGCCCAGCCCTTGATTCGAGCTACTTCACTTAGACGATCCGTACCTGATGGATGATCTGCTGAAGTCAGGACCACATCAACGCCTTCAGTACGGCAGACTTCAGCAATACGCTCATCATCTGTCGCCACACACAGGTCATCAAAGCCTTGTACTTTTTTAGCCTGATCCACGACACGCAGAATCATTGGACGACCATGGATTTCCAGCAAAGGTTTACCCGGCAAACGTGAACTGGAGAAGCGTGCAGGAATAACTATATGTTTCATCGTAAATAAACCTTAGGAAATAGAAATACCCTGTTGCTCTAATTGCTGCTGCAAAATTGCATAACAGGCAGGTGACAAGACTGCATCGACCGGCACCACCCAGATATCGCGCTGATAATCTGGATACTGTTTAAGTAATGCCACAATTTTAACTGCATCTTTTTCAGTAGTAATAATCGGACTATTGTCATCGAATTGCAGATCTTCAATTTCATAATCATGATGGTCTGGAAATTCGTGACACTGAAATTGCTGCAGCCCCAGATGTTCTAGCGTTTGATAAAAACGCTGCGGAAAACCGATGCCGACTACTGCATAAAAAGCCGCAGTTGGATCAAAGCTTTTGATGACATCCTGATTTAATAGATAGGGCTGAGAGGCTGCAAGATGCATATGCAAAGGCGAAACTGGATTTGCTGCATGTTCAATCACGGTACCTTTTTCCAACCGGGTAACGGGTTCACGCAGATAACCTTCAGGTAAAAGTTTCTGGTTACCCAAGCCTCGGTTATTATCCAGCACAATCCATTCAATCTGCCGATTTAAAGCCCAGTGCTGCAAACCGTCATCACAAATAATTAAATCCAGTGCATGCTTTTCTAGCAGAAGCTCAATGCTCTTCTGGCGATTTGGCCCCACAGCCATCGGCACACCAGTCGCTTGGACAATTAAGGCTGGTTCATCCCCTACCACTTCAGGCAAGGTATTTAAATCGACATAAGCAGGAAAAGGACCTTTACCACCATAACCTCGGCTGATCACACCAATCCGTAAGCCTTTTTCATTAAGGTAATCCACCAGATGAATCAGTAAAGGTGTTTTACCACTCCCACCTACGGTAATATTTCCAATCACCATTACTGGAATAGGTGCGGTATAACTTTTCTTGATCCCTTTACGGTAAAGCCAGTGATTGCAGACAAAGCCCAAACGGTAAAGCCATGACAAAGGACGCAGCACAACCAGCCACTTTGCCTGTGTATTCCAAGCATCCTGAATGATCTGTGCCAAAGCCATGACTTAATGTTCCTCGAAATTACGTTGGTGCAGCTGATAATAAGCACCTTGGCGTGCAATCAGCTCAGCATGATTGCCCTGCTCTATAATACGACCTTGATCCATCACGACAATGCGATCGGCATTTTCAATTGTTGATAGACGGTGCGCAATCACAATCGTAGTCCGATCTTGCATCGCCTGATCAAAGGCACGCTGAATAAAGTATTCTGACTCATTATCCAGCGCACTGGTCGCTTCATCCAGAATCAGAATCGGTGCATTTTTCAAAATGGCACGGGCGATGGCAATACGCTGACGCTGACCACCTGACAGATTCAGACCTTGAGCACCCAGTGGCGTATCATAACCTTGTGGCAAGGCCATAATAAAATCATGGGCATAAGCTGCTTTTGCCGCTGCAATGATTTCTTCATCACTCGCATTTTCTAGCTGGCCATAAGCAATATTTTCACGAACAGTACGGTTAAACAGCACTACCTGCTGGTTTACCATCGCGATCTGGGTACGTAAAGCAGTCAATTCATAATCAGTAATCGGTTTTTGATCCAGCAAAATTTGCCCGGATGTAGCTTCCTGATAACGTACCAACAGATTCACTAGAGAGGTTTTGCCTGCTCCTGAACGTCCAACCAATGCGACAGTCTCGCCCGCTCTCACTTCCAGGTTAAAGTCATGAATCGCATGGTGACCATCGCCATAAACCAGATTGACATCTTTAAATTGAATATTGCCTTTTAAGGCATCATTGAGTTTGCCAGTATTATGCTCTTCAGGCATATCTAGCAATTCAAACACAGAATGTGCGGCCGCCATACCACGCTGAATTTTTTCATTCACATCAGTTAATGTCTTGATTGGGCGTGCCAACATGCCTGCAGCTGTAATATAAGCAACAAATTCACCCGCAGTAGTATCTCCCAGAATTTGTGGGCGCAACGCAATATACATCACGATACTGAGTGAAACTGACATGATCAGCTGTACCACTGGACTGTTCAGCTGCTGCACTGCCACCATCTTTAAGCCACGGCGTAGATTTTCCAAAGAATTCTGTTTAAAGCGTTCCTGCTCATAAATCTGACCACCAAAACCTTTGACAATCAGATTGGCATTTACAGTTTCCTGAACCACATGGTTCACATCACCCATGGTGTCCTGAACCTGTTGTGATAGCTTGCGCATCCGTTTTGAGGCTTTACTGATCACAAAACCAATCACAGGTCCAAAGATCAGAATACACATGGTTAAACGCCAGTTGGTATATAAAAGATATCCCAATAAGGCAATTGTGATCAGACCTTGCTGAATGATCGTTCTAAGTGCTTCAGTTGAGGCTGCGGTGAGCTGCTCAACGTTATACATAATTTTGGCCGTAATATGACCGCTGGTATTGTCCAGAAAATATTGCGCAGGCAAACGCAATATTTTGGCAAAGACTTCCTGACGAATATTAAATACCAGATTACGGGAGATGACCGCCGTATAATACCCACCGAGGAATAGGCCTAAGCCCCGGAAGAACATCAGTACTACCACTAAGAATGGGAAAAGTAAGGTGAAACCCTGGTCTCTGTTTTGTATCGCCTCAATGATATATTCCAGTAATTTGGCTACAGAAACTTCTGTCGCCGCATTCATAGAGAAACCAAGCAGGACAATTAAGGCTGTGCCCCAAAATGGTTTTAAATAGTTTAAAAGGCGAAGATAGACCTTAAAATCGTGCTTCACTAATAACCTCGAGTTGGTACTTTCGTACTGATGTTGACATTAACAAAGCCAAGTTGCCCTGCAACGTCCATGACACGAATAACATCCTGATGTGTCGCTTTTGCATCAGCGGCAATGACAAACATTAAATCACGACGTTCATTCGAAATCTGTTTAATTGCCGTATTTAAATCTGCTGCATCTTTACTGGCAATAGACTGACCATTCACGGCATAGTGACCATTGGCATCCACAATCACTTCAATTTTCTGGTCAAAATTCTTGGGCGGCACACCTTGCGCATCTGGAAGCGTCAGGTTCATCCGGCTCATCTGGTTAAACGTGGTTGAAAGCAACAGAAAGACCAAAATAAATAGCAGGCAATCAATCATGGGCGTCAGATTGATATGTACATCTTCCACCTGGTTACGTTTAAATTTCATGCCCCTGCTCCTAGCTTGCTTTCTTGATGCGTTCTTCTACATCATCTGAAGCATTCAAATAGAACAGGTTGGCATGAAATAAGGTTGCCTGCTGTTCAAGTTCCGCCACATATTCCTGAACCAGACGCTGGAAATAACGATGTGCAAATAAAGCAGGAATAGCAATCAACATACCCGCTGCTGTTGTGATCAGTGCTTTGGAAATACCCGGCATCATTAACACCGGGTCACTATTAGTACCGACATCAATCATTAAAAATGATTCGATAATCCCAATGACTGTACCCAACAAACCAAGTAAAGGCGCTACTGCGCTCAAAGTACCCAGAAAATTAATATTTTTTTCCAGATAGCCAATTTCCTGTGAAGCTATCACTTCCATCTGAGCACGAGCATATTGCTCAGACTGGTGACGCGCTCCAAAACCAGCAGTAAATACACGACCCAAAGTACTGTTTTTCAAAGCTGAACTCTGTTGCAGCTTTTGCATGGCTTGGTCTGCATTTTGTGCAGGACCTATCAGAAGTGAGTTGGGCAGTACCAGACTCTTTTTTAAACGAATGAAGCGCTCAACCGAGATCGCCAGCATAAATATCGAACACAATACTAGCGGCAGCATCAACCAGCCGCCTGCTTTAACCAATTCCCACATCTGATTTATTCCCCAATAAAAACAAATTTTAAATTAATTATTCATCGCCTAGGATCGAAAGAATCCCGTCCAGCTCTTCTAAAGAATGATAGCTAATGACCAGCTTGCCTTTTCCTTGCTTGTTGTAGTCAATTTTAACATCCGCACTAAAGCGCTCAGACAGACGCTGAGTCAACTGCTGAATGTCTGGCGCAATCGCTGCTTTTGGTTTTTCTGTTTTTGGTGCATTGTAGTCGCGTACCAACTGTTCGGTTTGGCGTACTGACAGGCTTTTTTCAATGACCATCTCAGCAACTTTAAGCTGATCTTTAGCCTTCAAAGTCAGGATGGCACGTGCATGTCCCATATCCAGCAAGCCCTGCTGCATAAAGTCTTTTACTTCTTCAGCCAGAGTTAGCAGACGCAGCAGATTGCTCACTGTGGTACGCGCCTTACCGACAGTATCGGCAATTTCCTGATGGCTTAAACCAAACTCGTCATGGAAACGCTGCAAAGCCATCGCCTGATCAATCGGGTTCAGGTCCTGGCGCTGAATGTTTTCGATTAAAGCTAATGCAATTGCGACCTGATCATTCAGCTCACGCACAATCGCAGGAACTTCAGTCAGGCCTGCCAGTTGTGCCGCACGCCAACGACGCTCACCCGCAATAATCTCGTATGGATAGCGTTCATCATCGACCGGACGGATCACGATCGGTTGCATGATACCATGCTTTTCAATCGATGCTGCCAGTTCCTGCAGATCCTGCTCATTGATATAGCGACGTGGCTGATATTCACCACGTTTCAGCAGATTGACATCAATCTGTTTCAACTGACCATGATCAAGACCTTGTGCTTCGAGTTGTAATTTTTCTTTTTGAATTGATCCTAGCAAGGCATCTAAACCACGACCTTTGGCGAGTCCACGTTTCTTGACGGTCATGCTTTACTTCCTTTTTTCACTTTGCTTTTCTTTAATACTTCAGCTGCCAGATTTAAGTAAGCAACTGCACCCTTTGAACTTTTTTCAAAATAAATCACTGGTAGACCATGTGCCGGCGCTTCAGCCAGACGGATATTACGTGGAATCACGGTTTCATAAAGTTTTTTACCAAAATATTGTTCCAACTCTTCCGAGACATCACGGGTCAAGGCATTTCGAGCATCATACATGGTACGCAATACACCCACGATCTGTAGGTCTGGATTAAGTGCCTGCTGAATGCGGTCAATGGTTTGTGTCAGATCAGCCAGACCTTCCAATGCATAATATTCGCATTGCATCGGGATGATGACACCATCCACCGCTGCCAATGCATTCACGGTGATCAAGCTTAAGCTTGGTGCACAATCAACAATGATATAGTCGAATGAGGATTCAATTTCCTGCAAAGCTTCACGCAAAATGAATTCACGGCCTTTTTGCTCGGCAATCGCCAGCTCCACACCAGCCAGATCACGGTTTGCCCCTAAAACCTTATATCCGACTTCAGCTTTAGTAATCGCAGTTTCAATCGGCACTTCACCTAGCAATACATCAGTCACTGAATACAGCAGGTCATTTTTCTGAATCCCCGACCCCATGGTCGCGTTACCTTGAGAATCCATATCCACAAGCAAAACGCGTTTTTTTAACACAGCGAGAGATGCCGCCAAATTTACTGCGGTTGTGGTTTTACCGACACCACCTTTCTGGTTGGCAATCGCAATAATTTGTGCCATGTTGACCCCGATCCTTCAAAAATTTTAAATACGTTTTAATAGAAGTAAATGACGTTGTTCGTCCAAGCGCGGAACCTTCAGTTCAATAATCTGACAGCTAAATTCATCTTTTAACGCTGCCACTTCCTCTTCAGGAATCAAACCTTTCATGGAAGCAATAATACTCTGCTCATGCATATACGGTTTAGATGCATTCACAAAATCTGTCAATGAAGCAAATGCACGACTGGTAATCACATCAAACTGACCCAGCTCATTGATACTGTCTTCATTTTCCACACGGGTTTGTACTGCAATGACATTTTTTAATTTTAGGTCTGCAATAAACTGCTTCAGGAAACGAATTTTTTTACCGTTTGAATCCAGTAGTACACATTCACGCTCAGGCTGACATAAAGCAATGATCATGCCCGGCATACCACCACCAGTCCCGATGTCGAGCAAACGACCTGCAGGCAAATCCTTTAGAATACTCAAACTGTCAAGCAGATGCTTAACTAGCATTTCCTTAGGATCACGAATTGCAGTCAAATTGTATGCTTTATTCCACAGCACCAAAGCGTCCTGATACTTGAGTAATAAATTTAAAGCTTCATCAGACAGCTCTAAACCTAAAGCCTGGCTACCCTGCTTTAGTTCTTGAAAAAACGTGTGCATAAACAATCAATGCTCGAAAAAGTTAAGTGGAAGTATACCGTTTTCTCTATATTGGCACAGTAGGGAGTGCCTAGTGAATATTCACTTAAGCAGACCTCCCTTCTCGGATCATTAAATCCAATGCATTCAAACGCTCAGGTGTTCCCACATCCATCCAAATACCTGTCAATTTAGAAGCAGCAATCTTTTTTTCCAGCATTGCTGCTTTTAATAGTGGTGCTAAAGGACGTTTTCCAGCCTCTAAGCCTTCAAACATTTTCGGATGAATCACTGATACACCACTAAAAGTCAGGTTTTCACCCGCCAGCTGCTGGTCAAAGGTATAAGCCTTGCCGTCTGCAAGTGTAAAATCACCGTTAGGGTGCTGCTCCGGGTTTTGTACCAAAACCAGATGTGCCAGATTTTCACCCAGCTCAACATTCAATAAAGGTGCAAAGTCCATGGTTGTCCAGACATCACCATTGACCAGAATAAAAGGCTCATCACCCAGGAGTGGTAAAGCATTAATAATGCCACCGGCTGTTTCCAGCCCTTCACCTTCATGTGACCATAAAATCTTGATACCGAACTGTGAACCGTCACCCAAGGCCTGAGCCAGTTTTTCACCCAACCAAGCCGTATTGATGACAATTTCATTCACGCCCATCGCGGCTAGTTTTTCAATATGCCAGACAATTAATGGTTTGCCGCCCACTTCCAGCAAAGGTTTTGGCGTATACAAAGTTAAAGGACGCATGCGGTTGCCCAAGCCAGCCGCGAGAATCATCGCTTTCATTTAGGCCGCTACCTCGTATGAACCATATTTTGCTTCAAAAGCTGGCATCACTTTTTCATGAATAAACCGCATAAATGGCTGTAATTCTGGATAGTCTTTGGTTTCTTCGAGCAGATACCACATCACACGTGGCAGGTCTTTTAGATAGCCAGATTTCCCATCTCGCTCAAATAGACGTACGAAAATACCTAAAATCTTGATATGACGCTGAATCGCCATCATATCCGCATCTTTTTTAAACTGTTCGAAATCACGGTCCTGTTTTGCCGCTGCTGGTAACAGGTCATAGAACACTTTAAACCAGCGATACACGCGATCTGCATTCCACTGCACATAGGCATCACGGGTAATAGAGATCAGGTCATAGGTATCAGCACCAATCACTGCATCCTGAAAATCAATCACACCCAGTTCGGTTTCATTTTCAATTTTCATCAGGTTACGGCTATGGAAGTCACGATGCACAATGACTTGTGGTTGTGCCAAAGCAGCATTCGCCAGTATCGCAAATGTGCGCTTGATCAAAGCAGATTCCGTTTCAGTAGGCTGGATTTTTAAAGCAGGCAGCATCCAGTCAGTCAGCAACTCCATTTCAGAAATAAGCTTCTCATAAGAATAAGCAGGAAACTGACCTTCTCCAGGAATGGACTGCAGCTGAATCAGCTGTTTAAAACTTTGCTCATAATAGGCATCAACCGTCTGATCATTCAGCAGATTTGATAACAGCACATCACCAAAATCTTCGAGCAGCAAAAAACCATTTTCCAGGTCTTTGGCCACGATGTGTGGAACACGTACGTCATGGGCATCAAAAAATTCATCAATCGTCACAAAAGGCACACAATCTTCTTTTTCTGGTGGTGCATCCATGAGCATAAATGTTTTATTATTCAGTTTGATTCGTGCATAACGACGAAAACTTGCATCGCCTGCTAAAAAATGTGTTTCAAATTGATCTGAACCGAGTACAGAAGCAATCCAAGATTGTATCAATTGTTCGCGTTGAGTATTCATTTGCAATAAATTCTAGTACAGGCTGAGTTTTTAAAGTGCTAAGTGTAGCTACTTATCAACTTTTTCTCTATGATGCGACAATAATTAATTGCGATAAAAGCATGATTGGTTAATGAGACAAATGAAGCATCACTTTAAAATAAACCCTCTAGCGACTGCGATCTTAACCCTTTTATGTAGTAGCTCGGTCTCAAGCTATGCTGCATCAAATGACTCATCCAATGTAAATGCGGAACAACTCAAACAGCGCATTAATGAGACCTATCCCGGTGAAGCATTCTTCTCACAATATTATGTGGATAAATCTTCACCAGAAGCACAGCAGCGTCAAGGTAAATACCTCAGTTCAGTCTATTGTGAAGGCGCCTGGGTCACTCCAATTGCACCTGATGCACCAACGATTGACCCTGAACAGGCAACTTCAACCATTACTGCAGACTATGGTCATTATAATCCGGCCGGTGATTCCTACTTAGAAGGCAATGTGGTCATTGATCAGGAAGGTCGTCAGATTCGTGCGGAACGCGTGACGATTGATCAGACTCAAACCTATGCTAAGGCAGAAGGTCAAGTCCAATTGGCCCAAGGCGGCTTGATTTCGCAAAGCGATGATATCAATTACAACCTGAAAACCCAGCAAGGTGACTTAAACAACAGTTTCTTCATTGCCGAAGAACAGCATGCGCATGGTCGTGCTGAAAAGATTGCCAAAACCTCTGACGATACGCTTGAACTGGAAAATGCCACCTATTCCACCTGTCCACCTGAACAAAAGCCGACCTGGAAAATTCAGGCAGATCAAATCAAGCTGAATCAGGAAACCGGTCGTGGTGAAACCCGTAATACCAAGCTCTATGTGAAAGATGTTCCGGTACTGGCTGTTCCTTATTTTAACTTCCCAATCGATGATCGCCGTACCACAGGGATTCTGACGCCAACTTTCGGATTTACCAATGATGGGGGTCTGGAATTGGGTATGCCGGTTTATCTTAACCTGGCACCACAATATGATGCGACTATTACGCCACGTTATATTAGTGACCGTGGTGCGATGCTGGATGGCGAGTTTCGTTATCTAACAGAAAACTATGGTGAAGGCCGGATTTGGGGTGGCTACCTGCCATCTGATGAAAGTTATAGCAATAAAGACCGTAAAGACCTGCACTTCCTGCATAACTGGCAAATCAACGATCAGTTCTCAACAAATCTTGAATATAATTACGCATCAGACAAGGACTTTTTTGCCGATCTGGATAATAACCCAGATTCAAAAACAGACCTGAACTTGCGCCGTGCTTGGGAAGTTAATTATAAAAATGGTATCCCCGGCTTAAAAGCTCAATTTAAAGTTGAAGATTTCCAGACGCTTGATCCTACCGTTCTGGATGAAGACCGTCCTTATGCGCGTTTGCCGCAGCTTTTGGTGAATTATAAGACCGGTAACCCACTGGGTTTACAATACGAATTTAATAACGATACGGCTTATTTCCAGAAAGACATCAGAAATACTGAAAATATTGATACCGGTGATGAAGCCATCTATCAACCAAGTGGTACACGCATCTATAATGATTTCTCGGTACGCTATAATCACTTTACCCCTTGGTCATTCTTCATTCCTCAGGCGACATTACGCAATATCAATACTTTCTATGATCAAGATACTATTGATCGTATTAATAATAATCAAACCAGCTCATCAAGTGAAAATCATTCTATCGTAGTGCCACAATTTACGCTGGACACCGGTTTAATTTTTGAAAAAGATGGTCGCTATTTACAGACCTTGACGCCTCGCCTGTTTTACGCTTATTCACCATATGAAAATCAGCGCAATCAGCCAAACTTTGACTCTGTCGTAGCCTCAATTAATTATGACCAATTATTTAGTGCACGCCGCTTCTATGGTAATGACCGCTTAGAAGACAATAACTTCGCTTCTTTAGGTCTTAGTTACAGTTTATTTAATGAAGAAGGTTTAGAGCGATTACGCGCCAGTGTGGGACAAAGTTTCTTCTTTGAAGATCGCCGTGTCACATTAGATCGTGAAGCAGATAAATTCGATCGTGAAAGCCATACTGGTCCAGTTATTCAGCTTAGAAGTCAGTTAAACCAAAACGTGCATGTCAACCTAAATTCTAGCTGGATGTCGAATGGCTCCAATGCCCAGCGTGATGTACAGGTTTATTATACGGGCGATCAGGGCAATCTATATAACGTAGGCTATTTCTATCGTAAAGATATTCCAAACCGCCAGGAAAGTTATGATCAGGTGGTTGGCTCATTTATCCAGCCAATTGCCAATAACTGGCGTCTAGTCGGCCATGCGCAATTTGACCTGGACAATAGTGTCGCACGTGAATATTTACTTGGCGTAAACTATGAGTCATGCTGTTGGGGAGTATCTGTCTATGGCCGCTCATACTACAATGACCTAGACGATATCAATGACCCGGATGTGAAAGCGAAACGTGCAGTGATGGCTGAAGTAACGCTTAAAGGTCTTGGCGGGTTAAGCAACAAGCTAACCTCATTACTAGAAAATCGTATTCTAGGTTTTAACAATATCAATCAAACTTGGACAGAACGTTAATGAAGACAAAACAGTTAAAACAAATTTTTAAAGCGACCGCACTTGCGCTATGTCTTTCTTCAGCGATGACGACTTTTGCTGTTGCCCAACCTAAAGATGAAGTTGTAGCTGTTGTCGACAATAGCGCTATTCTGCGTAGTGATCTGGCACAAAGCGTTGCTGAAATTTCTCACCAGTTGCAAAAACAAAACAAGCCTGTTCCACCGCAACCTTATCTTGAACAACAAGCACTTGAACAGCTAATTGTACGTCAGGCTCAACTTGAACAGGTTAAACGCTACAATATTCGTCCAGATGAAAAATCTTTAAATGAAGCAGTGCTTAAAGTAGCACGTGATTCAGGCTCCCCTAGCTTGGAAGCTTTCCAGCAAAAACTGGATGCTATCGCGCCGAATACGTATGCCTCTTTACGTAACCGTATTGCAGAAGATCTAGCACTTAGCCGTTTACGTCAGCAAGCCGTAAATTCACGTATTCAAATCAGTGATCAAGATGTTAAAAACTTCCTGAATACACCACAAGGTCAAGCTTTGTTAGGTAGCCAGGTACATGTTCTGCATTTACGTATAACTGGAGAAAATGCACAACAGGTTGCAGCACAAGTAAGAAATGACTTGAGTAGTAGCAATGATATTCAGGCGATCAGCAAAAAATATTCAACTGGCGATATTAAAGTAGATGCATCTGATATGGGTGTTCGAAACCTATCAGAAATTCCAGGAGAACTCGCTGCACGCGTTTCTACCCTGCAAGCAGGTCAAACATCAGAACTGATTCCTGCGGCAGATGGCGTGCATGTCCTGAAACTTTTAGAGCGTAAAGGTGGTGAACAAAAAGCACTGGTACCTCAATACCAGACTCGTCATATTCTGATTCAAACATCAGAAGTGGTTAGCCCGGAAAATGCCAAGCAGATGATTGATAGCTTGTATACGCGTCTTAAGCAAGGTGAAGATTTTGCAGTATTGGCGTCTACTTTCTCTAATGACACAGGTTCAGCGCGTGATGGCGGAAGTTTAGGCTGGGTCAGCCCAGGTGTCATGGTACCTGAATTTGAACAGCGTATGAAAAGTACGCCAGTGGGTCAGATAAGTGAACCATTCCAGTCACAATTTGGCTGGCATATCCTGCAAGTGACCGATACACGTCAACAGGATATGACTCAGGAATATCAGGAACGTATGGCCCGCCAGATTCTGGGTGAACGCCAGTTTGATGCTGAGCTAGATAGCTGGTTACGTGAAACCCGTAGCAATGCCTATGTAGAAATTAAAGATCCACAGCTAGATCCTAAACGCGCTCGTTAATTTAAGAGAAGAAAAGCCAGCATTATGCTGGCTTTTTTAATGACTTAATTCTTTAAATAATAAAAAGCCTCTTATTAAGAGGCTTTTTATTTCAGATCCGATTAACGATTGTTTTCGTCGTCAGAAGAATCTTCAAATTTTGAATCGTTGTCAAAACCAGCGCCTTGACCACCGAAACCAGCGCCTTGACCACCAAAGCCAGTACCTTGACCACCGAAGCCACCTTGACCACCGAAGCCGCCAGCAGCGCCTTGAGCACCGAAGCCGCCTTGACCACCGAAGCCACCTTGACCACCGAAGCCAGCACCTTGACCGCCGAAGCCACCTTGACCGCCAAAGCCACCAGCAGCGCCTTGACCACCGAAGCCACCTTGACCACCGAAGCCAGCACCTTGTGAACCAGCAGGAGCACCAGCTGGACGAGGATTACGTGCAGGTACTACTGTAGAAATCGCGTGTTTGTAAACCATTTGGCTTACTGTATTTTTTAATAATACAACGTATTGGTCAAAAGACTCGATGTGACCTTGTAATTTGATACCGTTTACCAGGAAGATAGAAACTGGAATACGTTCCTTACGGAGAGAATTCAAGAATGGATCTTGTAAAGTTTGACCTTTAGACATGTTATAACTCCAAAAATTTAAAAATCAGCGCAAAAAACTATCTCTATTTTTCAATTAAAAATTATAAAAAAGATAGTACTCAAATTTTGCTTTATCCGTGACAGTTTCGCAAGTCTTCTTGGGCCTGCTCGAGCGTAAAATATGTTGTAAATTTATGCTTTTCTTGCAAAGATCTCAACCAGGTATATTGACGTTTGGCAAGTTGTCGTGTCGCAAATAAAGCCTTATCCTCCATTTCCTGTTGTTTTTCATGACTTAGGTCACCTTTTTTTAAGAATTCTATGGCTTGGCGGTAACCTACTGAACGCATTGAGGGTAAATTTTCGTCAAAATCGTATTTTCCCATTAATCCTTTAACTTCATTTAAAAATCCGTTTTTCCACATAATTTCAAGACGTTTTTCAATACGTTTGTGCAATTCTAACCGATCAGGCATTAAGGCATAGTTATGGAAACTGTAACGATATGGTAAATTTTTTGGTTGTTCTGCTTGTAGTTTTGTAATCGGCTCACCTGTTAGCTTAAAAACTTCTAATGCGCGGATAATTCTCTGTTTATCACTGACTTTAAATTTCTGGCCCGCCAAGGGATCTACCTGACATAATTCAGCATACACCGCTTCCCACCCTTCACGAGCAGCTTTCTCTTCAATCTGGGCACGCATCGCATAATCTGCACTTGGTAAATTATCAGACAAGCCTTCAAGTAAGGCCTTAAAATACAGCATGGTGCCACCCACCAGAATTGGAGTTTTACCACGTGCATGAATATCATCAATCAGACGACAAGCATCTTCGACAAAGTTTGCTGCAGAATAGACTTCGAGCGGGCTAATAATATCGATCAAATGATGCGGATAGCGCTCTAATTCGTCTTTAGAAGGTTTCGCTGTACCAATGTCCATTTCCCGATAGACTAGCGCAGAATCGACAGAAATCAGCTCAAACCGACCTTGCTCGTATAGTTCACATGCCAAAGCAGTTTTACCGCTTGCAGTTGGTCCCATTAAATTGATGACCGGCAGTTGATTGGACATGTAACGCTACTCTCCCCGAGCAAAAAGTTTATCAAGTTGAGACAATGGAAATGCTCGCCAGGTTGGACGACCATGATTACATTGGCTCGCAAATTCAGTTTGTTCCATTTGACGCAGCAAAGCATTCATTTCAGATAGACTTAACATTCGATGCGCACGTACCGCACCATGACAGGCCATACCTGCAAGAATCTGGTCACGTTTTTGCATTAACCCCTGTCCCTGATCATTAGGATCCAGATCATTCAATAATTCAGGGATCAAGGCATCAAAATCAGCCTTATGTAAAATGGCCGGTACGCCTCGTACAATGACCTGTTCATCACCATACTGGTCAATTTCCAGACCTAAACGAGCAAGTTGATCTTTGAGTTCGTCAACACGCATGGCTTGCATACGACTAATGCTCACCACTTTAGGAATCAGCAATTGCTGGGATATCCAGAATTCCGGTTTATCCCAAGCCATTTTCATCTGTTGCAGCAGAATACGCTCATGCGCCGCATGCATATCTACGATGATTAAGCCTTCGGTATTTTGCGCCAGAATATAAATCCCATGCAGCTGGGCGATCGCAATCCCCAAAGGATGCTCATCCACTTTACTATGTAAATGTGACTGAAATGCATCCGATGCTGAAGTATTGGTTTCCGGTTCAGTTTCTCTTAAAGGCGCGAGATAACTTTTCAAGGCATTATTCAGCTGCTGTGAACCCGAATATGACTTATTGTAATCCTGCGCATAATGCACAGTTTGTGGACCAGATGATTCAAAATCCGTTAACACATCAGAAGCTTCTTCTTCACGCTGATGATATAGATATGTGGCGGGAATAACTGGTTGAGTGGCTACGGGCTGATGCAGGCTAAACTGCTCCTGATAGCGTGGCTGTGGTGTAATCGCAACAGCTTCAGACTCAGTTTTCATGGCCTCAGCCAGATCAGCGCTCGCAGTCTGGAATTGTGCCAGGGTTTCCTTGGCATAGTGACGTACAAATTCATGTACTTCACGCTGGTTCAGGAAACGAATTTCATGTTTGGTCGGATGCACATTGACATCAATACTTTCTGGATCGATTTCCAGAAATAGTAAATAAGCGGCATGCTGATGGCCATGCAGGATACCATCATAGGCCATGCGCAAGGCATGAGAAATGGTCTTGTCTTTAACGATCCGGCCATTCACATAGACATATTGCAGATCGGCTTGAGCCCGTGCATCTGAAGGATGTCCGAGCCAGCCTGATAAACGCATATTGATACTGTCTGCATCAATCCAGTAAGCATTTTCAGTAAACTGACGGCCAAGTAATTGTTGCACACGTTGAAAACGCAAAGCACCACTATCTGCGACCGGCAAATTCAGCTTGATGGTTTGGTTATGTTCCAATACAAAGCGAATATCGAAATGCGTTAAAGCCATACGGCGGACAATTTCTTCGATATGTCCAAATTCAGTGCCGGGCTTTTTTAGAAATTTGCGCCGCGCCGGAACATTGAAGAATAAATCCTGCACCCGGATCTGAGTTCCTTTGGATGCTGCAACCGGTTGAATATCCTGATGATCAAAAGCCGTGCCGTTTACTTCGACCTGATAGCCAATACCATCTTCATTCTGGCTACTCGTTAGAGTCAAACGAGACACTGCAGCAATTGAGGCCAATGCTTCACCACGAAAGCCCAAGCTGGTAATCGCATGCAGCTCTTCAGTCGTTTGAATCTTACTGGTCGCATGACGCATTACGGCCAGTGGCAAATCCTCATAATGAATGCCTCGGCCATTATCAATGATTTCAATCAGCGTACTGCCGCCCTGTTCCACCCGGATGATCAGCTCGGTCGCACCTGCATCAATCGAGTTTTCCAGTAACTCCTTGACCACAGATGCAGGACGTTCAATCACTTCACCTGCGGCAATCTGGTTCGCCAGCGCTGGATCAAGTGCACGGATACGGCGTATGCTTAAATCATCAACCATTTGGGAATTCACGCTCCAAAGCTTGCTGTAAGGCCAGATTAGAAGAAATCAGACTTGCAGTACGGGTCAGCTCATCTTCTGATTTTAAAATTTCAATAATTAAATCGGCTTGCGGGATTTCATCGCCACCCTTAGAAGGCCATTCAAATAAAAATAGCGCATTGGGAGTTTCTAAATAATCCCGAATTCCCATCAATTCAAGTTCATAAGGGTCATTAAGGCGATATAAATCAAAATGAAAGATATCCTGACCATTCACCTGATAGGGCTCCACCAGCGTATAAGTCGGACTTTTTACTGAGCCTTTATGACCGAGTTGTTGTAAGTAATAACGCGTCAGCGTGGTTTTCCCCGCACCCAAGTCACCAATCAGATATATAACGCCCGAAGAAAAATTATTTGCCAGAACTTTGGCCAGATTTTGGGTGTCATCTTCATGTTTTAAAGTGACATTAAATGAATAAGGCATATTACTCACGACATGATGAAAAAGAATAATTATGATAGCATCGCAACGCTTTAAAAGCCTATTCACCTCTGTGAGAAACTGTATTTTTTCACAGCATCCGTTCCAGACCAGAGATAGATCCACGTTGTGATGACTCCGACTGTTGAATTTAGCCCACCCATGCTGAATGGGGTTACGGCAAGTAAAGTATTCCTGCAAGCGACCTCAGATTCACCCAAGACAGTCTATGCCTATCTCTGTGCACAATTTCCACATATTGAGTCAAGCGAATGGCAATCCCGTTTCAATAATGGTCTGGTTTATGATGCTCAGGGTAATACCTTAAGCATCGAAAGTTCTTTTCAAGCGAATACTCATTGTTTTTATTATCGTTTTTTGGCACACGAAGTGCATGTTCCTTTTCAGCATCAGATTCTGTTTGAGAATGAGCATCTACTGGTCGTAGATAAACCGCATTTTCTGACCATAAGTCCTACTGGACAATATGTACAGGAAACCTTGCTGGTACGCCTAAAACGGCAAACTGGAAATGAACATCTCACTCCGATTCATCGCTTAGATCGTGAAACGGCAGGTGCGGTGCTGATTTCAAAATGTGTGCAATCGCGTGGGGTTTATCAGCAAATGTTTGCGACTCGGCAAGTACAGAAAACCTATCATGCGATTGCGGCTTATCGTGATGATTTAAGTTTTCCTCTCATCACAAAGCTGAAAATGGAAAAAGGCCAGCCCTTTTATATCATGCAGGTGGTAGAAGGAGAACCTAATAGCGAAACCGAAATTCAACTGCTGCAACATGATCAACAATGGGGCAAATATGAGCTAAAACCGCATACAGGAAAGCAGCATCAGTTAAGGGTACATTTAAGTCATTTGGGGATTCCGATCCAGAATGATCCTTTTTATCCCCAGGTTTGCCATAAGGCGGATGATGATTTTTCTGCACCGTTACAGCTACTGGCCAAACACATTCAGTTTAGGGATCCAGTTACTCAAAAGCAGATGCAATTTAGCTCTGAACTTGAATTGACACTGTAAATCTCTTGTCATTACAGATTATTTTCTAAAAACGGCAACTTGAGGATTGAAATCCCGAAGTTATCGATTAGAATAAGGCGAAAAGTTAAGTAATTTAAAGCTTTGAAAATATTATGAGAAAAACTGAAGTTTATCAAATTCGCCTGGATTCCCAAGAAAAGAAACAGGCATTTGCAGTATTTAAACAATTGGGGATTACGCCGGCTCAGGCAGTTCGTCTTTTTTTTAAACAGGTGGTTCTGACCAAATCAATCCCCTTCTCGATTGAAAATCAGAATATTAATCTGGAACAGCTGATCAAGTTACGCAAGCAGAAACAGAATGAACTTAAGGCAGAACAAACCTCAAGTCCAAGTACTACAGCGATTCCAGCAGATCATCAGGAAATGAATCTGGATGATGATCATTTTGATTTATTTGAAGAGCTGAATGCCATTTTAGGTGAAAGCGACAAAATTTAACATTGTTGCATTTACGAACAATTCTTAAGTTTCTCTCCTTTCAAACTTCGCTATGCTTGATGTTAATGATAAATAATAAAATTAACATGGAGTAAGCCGATGATCGTGCGACGCGCCCAGTCAGAAGATCTACCTAACCTGGCCGTTTTATTTGATGAGTACCGTCAATTTTATGGTACTTCTTCCAATCTGGATTTATCTTACGAGTTTCTGAAACAGCGTTTTGAAGATGGTCAAACTGTCATTTTTATCAACACTAAGGATGATATTTTTACCGGATTTATTCTGCTGTATTTAAGATTTTCCTCAGTCGCATGTTCTACTTATTATGTGCTGGACGATGTCTATATTAGCCCGCCTTATCGACGGCATGGTGCAGCCAAGCAACTGATTGACACTGCCATCTTGTTTGCCCGACATGAGAATGCGCTTCGAATCAGCCTGGAAACGCAAAAAACCAATTATCAGTCACATAAACTTTATGAGTCACTTGGATTTATTCAGGATAATGAATTCGTGACTTTCCATTGTTTCCTGAAATAAATCCCAGACTTTATTCGGTACGGAATTTTGCCTGTGCCACTTGTCCTGCGTCCAGATAGGTCCATTCCCCTATTGGCAGTTCATTCAAGGCCAATGCACCAATCTGGGCACGATGCAGCTGCTCCACTTTATTGCCAACAGCTGCCAGCATACGTTTCACCTGATGATAAACCCCTTGATGAATGGTCATTTGCAGACGATTTTCATCTAGACGAACAATATCTGTAGCAGCAAAGGTGCCTTTTTCATTTCTCAATTCCACACCCTGTTCAAGCTGTTGAATCTGCTCATCTGTCACGGGATCGGCAGTAGTCATCTGATAGACTTTCGCCACATGTTTTTTAGGATGGGTCAACGCTTGTAAAAACTGACCATCATCCGTCAGCAATAACAGTCCGGTGGTGTCCTGATCGAGACGACCTACACATTGAATTCCACGGTTTAACAGGATGTCATCAAACAGATCAAATACACTGAAATGATGTGTGGCCTGATGTGAGCACTCATAATCTTGTGGCTTGTTGAGCGCAATATATACTTTTTCCCGATAGCGATACTCATGACCATAGACGCTAAAAGTCAGATCTTGCAGATTCAGCTTATGCTTGGGGTTATCGATGAGTTCGCCTTGAATCGAAATAGCACCATTTTTAATCAGTTGCTGACAATGTTTTCGTGAGCCGAAACCTTGTGATTGCAACATTTTTTCCAATAGCATCTGTCTGAACCTGTTTAAACGAACAATAGGCGCATTCTATACCGAAAACCAACTAGATTCAGTTCTTATAAGGCTTTCTCCCTTTAAATGGGTAAAAAGCCTATAATCCTGTGACTTTTCATTTTTCCTATCTCCTTATGTCCCAATTTGATCTGAATCTGCTTGTTCTTCTGGTTCTACTGGCTTGCGGTATTTTTAGTCATAATACTGCTGTGACCATTGCCGCGGCCGTGTTGATCGTATTAAAAATCACGCCTCTCAATGAACTCTTACCTTATATACAGCAACATGGCCTAAATATCGGGATTATTATTTTAACCATTGGAGTATTGGCTCCGATTGCTAGCGGAAAAATTCCCGGTGACAGTATTCTGAAATCTTTTCTTAGCTGGAAATCTTTACTGGCAATTGCAATCGGTCTATTTGTTGCCTGGCTTGGTGGACGCGGGGTGAAACTGATGTCAAGTCAGCCTGATGTCGTTGCAGGTCTATTAATTGGTACGGTGGCAGGCGTCGCGGTACTTCGTGGTGTCCCAGTCGGGCCATTAATTGCAGCCGGGATTTTATCGTTATTGATTGGAACGCAATAAGTCTTTAACCATGATTGTGCAATATTCTTAAAAATTAATATTCTAAAATTAAGAACTGCATAGTATTAAATCACATGATCAGCGACATGGATGTCGCTCGTTGGATTGAGGTACAGGATGTACCTTCAATCCAACAAAAGATTTTTGTTACTTTTGATCTTTCAAAAGTAAAAGCTCAGGTTAAATACTAAAATTTAAAAACCCAAATTTTATTCCACAAACAGCAAGGCCAAACGCACCTGATCATAACCCATACGCGGGCTGGTCAGTTCCACGATTGGGCGTAATTTAATACTGCCATCATCATTAAAATGATCTGAATTTTGACGTTTGGTTAGACGTTTATAAATCTTACGGACTTGTTCAACAACTTCCTCACCCGGATGAGCTATTGAGATATCAAGACCTTGCTCTTTATGCAAACGTCCGAGATGGTTAATAATGGTTGCTGGTGTCAAGCCACGTTCAGTTGCAATATCGGAAATCTCATACCCTTCTTCAAACAGTTCACGGGTTTCATCCAAGGTTGCAGTCGCGTAGTTTTGCTTACCACCATTTTTGGCAATTTTCTTCTCATTACGCTGGATCTCAACTTCGTTCAAAGTGCCACCACAATGGCGGATAAAGGCCTTATGCTGTACAGTCAAATCCACGTTTTCAAAATTCGCTTCTGCTTCATCTGACAGTTCCTGAAAACGGCGATCAGCCTTAATGGCAAGACTATCAAGTTCCAGAGCCTGTTCATTAAAGCCTTTCAAGCGTAGACCATTTAAGCTTTTTAAACGGGATAATGCTACATAGCCCTGACCTTTTTCAAAGGTATGGCTCAAGTCAATCTCAGCAGCTTCTAGCGTCATGCCTTGAGACTTATGAATGGTAATCGCCCAAGCCAAACGTAGTGGAATCTGCTGGAAACTGGCAATGGTTTTACCTGCTTCATTATCTACCGACCAAGTTTCAGGCTCTACAATTAATGTAGTTCCATCTGTCAGTTTAACTTTTGGCAGAATGCCATGCTCATCATCATCTTCAAAGCCGATCACTTCACCCAAGCTGCCGTTGATATAACCCATATCAAAGTTATTTTTCACGAACATGACCTTGGCATGTTTTTTCAGGGTTAAGGCTTCGGGTGCTCGGACTGAAGACTTTAAGGTTTCAATCAGTTTTTCATTGCCATCACATTGCGCATCAAACTGGCGGGGATCCTGATCAATTTCATTCAGATGCTTAAAGTTAATGCTGTCGACATCCATATTGTGGGTATAGAGACGTGTATAGGTATCGCCAATGTCCTGCTGACGTGTACCTTGTAGCGCTGAACGATGTTCAGGTGAAATGGCCTGTGCACGAATGGCATTCAGAATATCATTCAGATAGTCATTGCCCTGACGGTGCTGTTCAGTCAAGTAACAGACGCGGAACTTGGCTTCAACCCAGGCATCCGACATAAAGCAGAATTTATCGCGGTTACGTTCATCATTTTTTCCAACGGGCGGCAACTGGAAAAAATCCCCTGCTACAATGACCTGAATCCCACCAAAAGCTTCATCACTTTCCTTGAAATATTTCAGCACCTGATTGACCAGATTAAGCTGCTTGGCATGCAGCATGGAAATTTCATCAATAATCAGGACTTGCGCATTTTCCAAGTGTTCTTTCAGGTATTTACGCTCTTTCATCCGCTTCAGGTCTTCTTCAGACAAAAAGTCTTTGATCCCAATTCCTGCCCAGGTATGTATGGTCATGCCATTCATATGCGTTGCTGCAATGCCAGTCGACGCAGTAATGGCGACCGACACCTTACGGGCTTTCAGATAATTGATATATTGATTGAGCGTATAAGTTTTCCCTGCACCCGCAGAACCGGTTAAAAAGACATTTTCCCCTGCTTTTAAGAGCTTAAGTGCAGTTTCCTGTTTCATAAAAGAGATACCGTAAAAGAACGGCTATAGCCTAACGATTTTTGCCGGAAAAGTTAAGCTTCACGGACAGAAAAGCACTGAATCAGGTCAAGCCTGCAGGTTTAACCAGTTAATAAAATGCTGGGCAATATTGATATATTCAACTTCCGCTTTTTGATTATTTGGATACTCAAGCTGGTCAAAGATGACTTGGTCATTCTGCAACTGACAGCCTAAAATCAAAGGTAATTTAATGGCAGGATGTGACATGCGAAAGGCCACATATTCACCTTCGACTATACGCTGTGCATAACTTGCAGCCAGACAGTTCCGGAATATTCTAGCCTCTTCAATAATCCGCTCTAGTGTTTTCAATTCCTCAAACCGCCAATTAAAATACAGTAGAAAATGTGCTTGTGTGAGCGGCCTCCAGCTGGTTAGAGCAAAGTCTTTTTTGAGCTTGGCAATAATTTCTTGCTTCTGAATTTGCTCATGCCAGACAACTGCCTGCGTAAATAAACTGGTCCAGCTTAAATTTTTAGGCACTTCCGGTTGAGTAGAAAAATACTCCGGCAGATAATCACGGATATAACCATCAAAACAGGATTCCCGCACATGCCTTGCATGTAAATAAAAGCGCTTCCTGAACTCTACAAATGGAATCTGGTTACGTTGTAGCACGTTATAAAAATCACGGTCTTGCTGAGTTTGGGGCCGAATATAAGCCAGCACATCCTCAGGCAAATCACGGGTGACCTTATACAGATGCTGCATATAAGCCTGCATCACCCGACTTAAGTTGGCGTAAACTCTTTTAGTCATCTGATCATCCATTGCCACTACATCCCGCAATAATCCGATCCATTCATCCAGATATAGAATCGATGGACTAATCGCAATACGATGATCCTCAATAGCCTGACGCGTCCCTTTGAGAACAACTGTTCGATTTAGCTCATGCTCAAACCAGTGATGCTGAATGGCATATTGATGAACATCATCAATAAACAGACGTGCTGCGATATATTGAAAATATTGCAAGGTAGCTAAAACAATCTGCGGATGAATATGATGCGTATCGATAAAGCTTAAAGCTGTTGCTGCTACCCGCACACTGCTATGTTGAATATTGCTGCTCAGCCAATCCAAGATTTCCGCAGGCTGTTTAAATAGCCAGTTCACTACGCGATGACAGTCAAATAAAGGAAGTTTGGCGACTTTTTTTTGCCATAAATAAGGATTATTTTCCAGAAAATTGCGTTTGGATAGCAGATCACTCCGATGCCAGCTATCACAATTCATCAACCGGACAAAGCCCAGTAGATGACTTTGCTCTTCTGCATGCCGATACAACAAACGAATATCGTCAATATGGTCATTCAGTTCGTGCAGATTGAACCGGTTTTCAAAGGATAAAGAAATAATCCGGAAGGTTGCTGGGTGCAGAAACTCAGGCGCACTAAAACAAAATGCATCCAGACTATCCATAACTGACTGAATCGATAGAAACTCATCTGGCTGCAAATATTGCAAGGAAAAGATTTGCTGTAGCTGTTTTAAGACATGCGCAGGAATCTCATGCCCACTTTGAATCCAATTACTGATACAAGACTGAGTATAAACTTCGGCTTTAATCATAAAGGAGTCGATGATTTCAGCCTGCACAAGCGACATCTGTTTTAAGCAATTAGCAACTCGGTCAGGCGCATTAACCCATATATAGACTTGATCAATAATGAGCTGACGGAGCTGTTTGGCTTTATCACGTAAAAACAGGGAATGCTGGGGCTTTAAATCGCCAGTCAGAAAGTAAATATCCTGAAAGAAAAACTCTTCCAAAGCCTCTGCTTTAGCCAGACTGGAATCAATGTGCATTTCTGCTAAGGCATGAGGACTTTCCGGATTTAAATCTTGAGGTGTATATAGCTGGATATTTAATAAGCCATTAAGCAGGTCAATGCGATGTTCGTCCTGATGAATCCTGAACAAATTCTGGGCATTCACATGACCAACAAAAGCCATTTGATCCAAATACAGCTGATTTAACTCAGGAAAAATACTGAGGCATTGTTGAGCGAGCTGTCTGAATGGCAGTAGCAAACACTCCTGTTCCATATTTCCCCCTTCGTTTTAACCCTATTGAGTTACAGACCTACTGAATTTCAATCCTTTAAAATCGCTTTTTCCTTTCTATTACAGAAATTGAAGCATGGTGATTTTTTAGACGATTCGATCTCAATGTAAAGCAAAGCAGGAATGATGAAAAGACCTAGACTTCATCTTGCCGACGTCTGTCAGCCAACAGTTCTAGCCCCTGATAGATCTTTTGTTGTAAATGCTCACGAAAATCAATCAGATCATTCTCGTGCTGCACATGATGAATTGGCTGCCGCGGCATAAACTGAAAATAAAAAGGCAAGCGTTTGGGAAACAGATTTTTAGGTAAGGAAGGAATCACGTCACCATGACGTAATAATTTATTGAGTTGGGGAATTTTTAATAATTTTTGAAAATACTTATGTTGAATGATCTTATTGGCATCAAATCCAATCTCATAGATTTCATCACCGCCGAGTGCAGCAAAAGGGACAATATCGTATTGAAACTCTTGTGCTAATTTCAGGAAACCGTAACGCTCTTTCCAGATCAGCTGATACTGCTCACCTTCCCGTTTCAGCACTTCACGGCCACCACCCGGAAAGACCAGAATCGAGTAGCCTTGCTGCATAGCTGAGCGCACATAGTCCTGTATACCATCAATAGCACCAAATTTCTTCACTGCTTCACGCCATAGCGGCACATAAAAATGGCTATGATCAGCAATACTAACCACAGCCACTTGATGTTCATTGTACAGGTAATCAATCAGCATTGGCGCATCAAAGATGCCATACATGGAATGATTACCGACATACATTGCAGGTCGACTGGCATCAATATTTTCAGCCCCTAAAAAAGTAGGCGTGAAATACAGTTTGGATAAGGCACTTAAGCGCCTGATCCATGCTCCGTCATGCTTGACCTGCAAAATATACTCCCGGCTTACGCCACGCGTTTTTGTACCAGGATTGAACCCACTGAATAGCCTGCACCAAATGAACACAGTACGCCATATTCGCCGTCTTCAACTTCATTTGCAGTACGATGTAAGGCAATAATGACACCTGCGGAAGAAGTATTGGCAAACTCATTCAGAATGATAGGTACCAGACCTGGTTTGGCATTTTCTTTACCCACTACCAGTTTCAGAATTAATTCATTCATGCTGGCATTAGCCTGGTGCAACCAGAAGCGTTTCACATCTGTAGGGGCAATATGATTTTTCTCAAGTTGAGCAGTAATCATCTTGGCAACCAGTGGACACACTTCTTTAAATACTTTACGACCATCCTGACGGAAACGTTTGTCGTCGATATCCGCATTTTCTGACGTATTCAGGAAACCAAAGTTATTGCGGATATTGTTTGAGAACTGGGTAAATAATGAAGTATCTAGAATCTCAAAACCGGTTTTAGTTTCAGTATCTTCAATGATCGATGCAGTTGCGACATCACCGAAAATAAAGTGACAGTCACGTGAACGGAAATCGGTATGTGCAGAGGTGATTTCAACATTCACCAGCAATACGCGACGTGCACCTGCCTTGATGGCATCAGCAGCCTGTTTTAAACCGAAAGTGGCTGCTGAACATGCAACGTTCATGTCATAAGCATAACCTTGAATACCCAGAGCAGTCTGGATTTCAATCGCAACCGCAGGATAAGCACGTTGTAGGTTTGAACATGACAGGATCACGACATCGATATCTTCAGCAGTGACACCGGCATTTTCCATCGCCTGTTTTGCTGCGATCACGCCCCATTCTGCCTGAAGGGAAATTTCATCATCTGAACGTTCACGTAGATTTGGACGTAAACGTTTTGGATCGAGGATGCCAGTTTTTTCTGACACATAACGGCGTTGTACGCCTGACGCTTTTTCAATAAATTCTGCGCTAGAACCACGACGTGCATCTAATTCGCCTGCAGCGATTTTATCTGCATTTTCGTGATTATACAGTTCCACATAAGCATTTAAACTTTCAACTAACTCTTCATTGGTAATGACATCTTCCGGATGGAACAAGCCAGTACCCGTAATACGAATGCCCATGTAAAACTCCTTCTCAAAATGACCTATATCTTAACTGATTCCAAGACGTTCCCATACTTTTTGCAGACGAGTTGGAGAAACGGGTGTTTTCGTTTTCATCGGTTGAGAAAACAATGAGATCCTTAACTCCTCAACCATAAAATACAATTCTTTAAGGCGAGCGTCATTTTTAAACTGAAATAATTTTTCCATCCACGGATCAATTTGGTCAATGGCGGAATCATCCCTCTGTAGGTTATTTGGCAAGCGCTCTAAACGCAAGATCAGGGCTTTCAAATAACGTGGAAATTCTGACCATACGTCGGAAGGTTTCCGATAAACAAAGTCAGAAAGACTCATCAAATCAAGCTGATCCTCAATATCATCAATATTTTTTCCAAATATAGATGGGTCTAAAACCAGTAATTTACGACGGATTTCCTGCCACTGGATATAAATATCCGTGATTTCTTTCAGTGCAGTCTGGCCATGAGTCAGGAAAGATTTTTTTACATCCTCCACCAACTTTTGGAACTCTTGCATATTGACAGGCAGCTCGTTAATTGACAGGTGCAGTGTGGCATAAACTAGCATTTGCTCCAGTTGAGCCTTATCACCAAGCGGTGAATATGCCAGTGCCAGCGGTTTGGAAATCTGTTTTTTCAGCTGGCGCACCAGATCTCCGAGCTGCATATGCACCAGTCGAATAATCCCTTCACGGTGCTGTTTGACGGCTTCAGCCTGATCATTAAAGGTCTGAATCACGACACCAGATTCATCTTTCTGTTCCAGTGCAGCGAAGTCTTTGGTCGGAACCAGTGCCTGATATTGCTTGACCACTACACCCGTCACTTTTTGTGACGCTTCAAAGACAAAGTTTTCTGGGAAAGTTTTAAATTCACCTTTTAACTGTTTCACCGGACTATGAGTTTCAGTACGGCAACGGGCTTTCAGTTCGGCAAGATCACGGCCTTGTTCAATCACACGACCTTTTTCATCAATCACCTTGATCAAAGGCAAGAGATATTGCTCAACCCGATCCAGGCTAAAATCTTTTTCTGTAATCTGCTCGCCACGCAACTGGAAAGCCAGAAAACTGAAAATATGCTCACGTAAATTGACTGCATCAATACGGGCTGCCAGCTTTTTCGCAGTGTCTGGAATCGGCACCAGACTACGGCGTTTATCTTTAGGTAAACTCTTTAATAAAGCTTCGATCAACTCCAGACGCCAGCCCGGAATCCCCCATGACCAGATATTTTCATCGACCTGCGGCAAAGCCTGCAGCGGGATTTTAACCGTTGCACCATCTTCATCATGACTTGGGTCAAAACGGTAACTGGTCGCCAGACGCAATTCACCATTACGTAAATAATCCGGAAACTGTTGTGTGGTCGGACGATCATTCAGCCAAAGCGCATCATCATCAATAAACAGATAACGTGGATCATGTGGCTCTACTGTCGCACGCCAGTCCTCAAAACTGCGGCGACTGGCTACTTCTGGTGGCACTTTGGAGGCATAAAACTGGTAAATGGTTTCTTCATCCACGACCAAGTCACGACGGCGTAGCTTATCTTCTACCCGCTCCACTTCTTCCAGTTTCAGCAAATTATGCTTCAAGAAGGGTGGATTAATGCCGAGATTACCAGTAGTCAGTGCATCACGCAGGAAGATTTCATGCGCAGCCGGCTGATCCACTTTCTCATAATTGACCGGACGTTTCGGCTCGATGATTAGACCAAACAGAGAAATCTGATCATACGCATTGACCACACCCGCCTTTTTCGACCAATGTGGTTCGAAATAATGATGTTTCAGTAAGTCACGCGCAGCCAGCAAAATCCATTCCGGCTCAATTTTCGCTAGAGTTCGTAAATACACCTGCGAGGTTTCAACCATTTCAAAAGCCATTACCCATGGGGTATTGGTTTTGTGCAGCGTTGATGCCGGGAAAATCCGTGCTTTCTGCTGACGAACTGCCATAAACACATTACGTTCATCAGTCTTGTTGGCAATAAAAGACAGTAGGCCGGTCAATAAAGCGCGATGGAGATTTTCATAACTAGCTTTCTTTTCATTAAAGGACAGTTTTAAGCCTTTAGCCAGATCCACTAGCTGCTCATGAGTTTTCTTCCATTCACGCAGACGCAACCAGCTCAGGAAATGATTCCGTGCAAAAGTACGGCGTTTGTTTTCACTCATACTTTCACGGTTATTATGCAGGGTATCCCAGAGCTTGATATAAAACAGGAAATCTGAATCTGTTTCACGGAATAAGGCATGTTTTTGATCGGCCTGCATCTGCTTATCCGCAGGACGTTCACGTGGGTCTTGTACAGCTAGTGCCGCCACAACTACCAAAGCTTCATTCAATGCACCAAAATGCGCACCGCCAAGAATCATTCGCGCCAGACGTGGATCGATTGGCATTTTTGCCATTTGCTGACCGATTTTGGTTAGAGAATCTCCCTTGCCTTGAAGTCCTCCTTTTGTAAAGGAGGATTTAGGAGGATTAGTAGAATCTCCCCCAACCCCTCTTTCAGAAAGAGGGGCTTTACTCTTCTCCACCATCGCCCCAAGCTCAATCAAGAGCTTGCGACCATCATTGACTAGACGGTGATCTGGTGGCTCAATGAAATCAAAATTTTCCAGTGAACCTAGGCCCAGACTTTGCATTTGTAAAATAACGGATGCCAGATTGGTCCGTTTAATCTCTGGTTCGGTAAATTCAGGACGACTTAAAAAGTCTTCTTCACTATACAGACGAACACAGACACCTGGCGCAATACGGCCACAACGACCTTTACGCTGATTGGCAGCAGCTTGAGAAACCGCTTCGATCGGTAAGCGCTGCACCCGTGAACGGTAGTTATATCGGGAAATACGGGCAAAACCGCTATCAATCACATAACGGATATTCGGAACAGTTAATGCTGTTTCTGCTACATTGGTGGCGATAATAATCCGTCGACCGCCGCCCGAAGGATTAAAGATTTTTTGCTGTTCTGCTAATGCTAATCGTGCGTAGAGTGGTAACACTTCAGTATGGCGTGGACCATGCTTTATCAGGGTTTCCTGCAGTTCACGAATTTCCTGTTCGGTACTGGCAAAAATCAGGATATCGGCATGTTCCGGATGTCCCTTTTCCTGTGCATCCTGAAAACATTCTTCTACAGCTGCAACCACTGCACGTGGCAGATTTTCTTCAAAATCATCAAACTCGTCATCATCACTGCCGACAATGCTCATTTCAGAAATTGGACGATAACGCACTTCTACCGGATAGCTACGCCCTTCCACTTCATAGATCGGCGCGCCATTAAAGTAGTTACTGAAACGATTTACGTCCAGTGTTGCCGAAGTAATGATCACTTTTAGATCTTTACGACGCGGCAAGAGCTGCTTGAGATACCCCATGATGAAATCGATATTCAGCGAGCGTTCATGCGCTTCATCGATAATAATGGTGTCGTATTTGGTCAGGAACCGGTCATTGGCCAGCTCTGCCAATAAAATACCATCCGTCATCAAACGGACAATCGAATCCTGCGAGCCCTGTTCATTAAAACGAACCTTAAAGGAAATTGATTCACCCAGTTTCTCGCCAACTTCTTCCGCAATACGCTGTGATACGCTACGCGCAGCCAGACGACGTGGCTGGGTATGGCCAATCAGACCAGTCAGGCCGCGACCTGCCAGCATGGCGATTTGTGGTAATTGCGTGGTTTTACCGGAACCGGTTTCACCAGCCACAATAATAACCTGATGCTGCTGAATCGCTTCAATCAGCTTGTCTGCATACTGGGTAACAGGCAGATCCTGATTCAGCTTGATATTGGGAATGCGTTCGATACGCTGCATGACTTTGGCATGCGATTTTTCAAATAATTCTTGATATTGCTTTTGGTTGGCATCTTTACCTTTTTGGAGTCGATTTAAACGATGACGGTCACGCGCCATAACGAGCTGATCTACATTTAAAGGACTCTGCACTGAGAAAACACCTGATATAAAAAAAGACAATAGGCAGCTATTTTACGCTGTATTGCCCCTAAGCGAAAGAACGGCCATTTTGAATATTTTTATAATTTTTTAATTTTTACCCTTGAATTTTACTGCTTGCGGCATCATGTCTGAAGAGGCATTAAACCGGGGTGAGTCTTGTCATGATGTATTCACCATTCTACGGTTGAATCATTTATATCAAGAGCAATGCTGTTTGCGCTAATGGTGTTTTATTTTTAGCTTAATTCGGTTTTTCCGATGTATGTTATGTAAAAATACTGTTTCAGCAAGAAAAATAATTTCTGTACCCTATTGGAAATTAAATACAAACCTCAATCATGGAGACAATGATGAGCTTAATTAATACTGAAGTTAAACCGTTCAAAACAACTGCGTTCCAAAATGGTAAATTCATCGAAGTAACAGAAGCTGACCTTAAAGGTAAATGGTCTGTAGTATTCTTCTACCCAGCTGACTTCACTTTCGTTTGCCCAACTGAACTTGGCGACCTTGCTGACAACTACGAAGAATTCAAAAAATTAGGCGTTGAAATCTACTCAGTTTCTACTGACACTCACTTCACTCACAAAGCTTGGCACGATTCTTCTGAAGAAATCAAAAAAATCCAATACGTAATGGTTGGCGATCCTACTTGGACTCTTGCTAAAAACTTCGACGTACTAATTGAAGCTGACGGCCTTGCTGACCGTGGTACTTTCGTGATCGATCCAGAAGGTAAAATCCAAATCGTTGAAATCAACGCTGGCGGTATCGGTCGTGATGCTCAAGAACTTCTTCGTAAAGTTAAAGCAGCTCAATACGTACACGCTCACCCAGGCGAAGTTTGCCCAGCTAAATGGAAAGAAGGCGACGCAACTCTTGCTCCTTCAATCGACCTAGTTGGTAAAATCTAATCTGTATTAGATTGAACTGATTCAAAAAAAACCACGCTTTTAGCGTGGTTTTTTATTTGAACATTTATTTGATTGCTCTATTGGCCAACCGTTTTATTTTCCTTTTTCTTCTATCTAAAGCCATCCTGCCAAATCTTTATTTTTCATCTTAAAGATCATATAAAAATCAGGCATGCATATTGCATCCTCTTCATAACAATCCCCTACTTATGCTTACAATTCAGTTATACATCTTCAATGTCAGTTGGCATAAGTTCAAGACATAAGATAATAATATTCAGTGGAGGAAAACGTATGCAAAAACTGCTAACCGTGATCTCATGGGCTTATAGTCCTTCTAGCCGCCACCTGAAAATCATTTATAGCAATGGCGATATAGAGCTCTACCATCCTGTTCCCGAATTTGTTTATGACAACCTGTTAAGACGACAAGATAAAATGGCCTTTGTACAGAAGTATCTTGAATACAACTTACATTTTGACCGGGTTTGCCTGTTTTAATTTAACTAATTTCTACTTAACGATAAGTCACCATGAGTAAGCCAGCTCCAATCGGCAATGTACTCATGATAAAACGTGAATCCTGCTGGATCAGCTGAATAAATTCTTCTACTTCCGCAGCATGTGAAATCACATTATCCACCAGCAATACTCCACCTTTTGGCTTGAGCAATCGGGCCAAATGGGTCCAATAATCCACATAAGTATCACGTTCCGCATCTAACAATATAAAATCAAATACGTCCTGCTCAGCTTGCAGATAATACAAGGCATCTGTCACTTTAAAATCAATCAAATCCTTTAAGTCTAGCTGATTTGCATACTGCTCGGCCTGCGCAACTCTTTCTGCATCTATTTCTAATGTTGTAATTATCGCTTGAGTCTGCCGGGCAGCTTCGGCCAGCCATAAAGTGGAATAGCCTGTAGAAGTCCCAATTTCCAGAATACGTTTGGACTGCTGGGCACGAATGAGTAATGATAAAAATCGGCCTGATTCAGGCTCAATATTTCGATAGCGTTGCAGACGTTCAGTTTGCTGAAGATCATGCGCATGAAAGGTCTTATACAGTTCCTGCATGAAACTTTCAAAATGTTGTAATTGATTCATTGCTCTTCCCTGAGGTTATCTAAATAAATTTTTTATGGATTGATTAAAGTGCCTGAACCAATTTAAAGCGTTCTACTTCACGATCATCACTGGTATTAATACTTTCCGTAAACATGGATAGCGGTCGAACCCAAATCGAATAGTCACCATAAAGACATTGGTAAACCACCAGCTTTTCCTCCGTTTCACTATGTGTTGCCACATGCAGGACCTGATAAAGTTTACCCTTATAATGTTGATAAATACCGCGTTGTAATTCCATCGTTCAACTCTCAAATGCAGAATTCCAATCTTAACTGAAAAAGACCAATCACACTTTAAACTATTTGAAAATTCATGCTAAGCACCCATATATAAGCTTGAAATTAATCATGAATTTTTCAATACATTTGCAAAACCGATCAGATTTATAAGAACAAACTGTTTTATCTATCTATCGATTTGGCTTAGTATCTACTTATCGAATGAATTCTTACTCCTTTGGAGACGTTAGCAATGTTAGATCAAAATACTTCAGCTCAATTAAAAACACTACTTGAACGTTTGGAAGGCCCGATTGAATTAGTGGCAACCCTGGATGGCTCTGACAAGTCAGCCAAAATCAAAGAACTGGTTGAGGAAATCGCTCAGCTTTCTGATCTAGTCACTGCCCGTCTTGACGGTACCAACAAACGTGCACCAAGCTTTGGTGTGGCAAAAGCCGGTGAACAGCCTCGTGTGTTCTTCGCAGGCTTGCCGATGGGCCATGAGTTTACGTCGCTGATTCTGGCATTGTTGCAAACTTCAGGCTATGCACCAAAAGTCTCTGCCGAAGTTCTGGAATCAATTAAAGGCTTAGGGATCAAATCTGACTTTGACGTATTCGTATCACTCAGCTGTCATAACTGTCCAGACGTAGTGCAGGCGTTAAACCTGATTGCTATCTATAACCCGGGTACGACTGCAACCATGATCGATGGTGCCTTCTTCCAGGATGAAGTGGAAGAACGCAAAATCATGGCCGTACCGATGGTGTTCCAGGACAATGAACATATCGGTCAGGGCCGTATGACACTGGAAGAAATCATTGCCAAACTGGATACCAATGCCGCAGCCAAAGACGCGGAAAAACTCAATGCCAAAGATGCATTTGATGTGTTGGTGATTGGTGGTGGACCTGCGGGTAATACTGCAGCGATCTATGCAGCACGTAAAGGCATCAAAACTGGGATCGTGGCTGAACGTATGGGCGGTCAGGTGATGGATACCATGGACATCGAAAACTACACATCAGTGCAAAAAACCCAAGGTCCAAAATTTGCCGCTGAAATGGAAGCTCATGTTCGTGAATACGGTGTCGACATCATGAACCTGCAACGTGTATCTGACATCAAAGGTGCAGATAGTACAGCGAATGGTCTGGTAGAAGTAACTTTAGAAAATGGTGCGAAACTTGAATCTAAAACCGTGATTCTGTCTACTGGTGCACGCTGGAGAGAAATGAATGTTCCAGGTGAGGCAGAATACAAAACTCGTGGTGTAGCGTACTGCCCACACTGTGATGGTCCATTGTTCAAAGGTAAACGTGTAGCGGTGATTGGTGGTGGTAACTCGGGTGTAGAAGCTGCGATCGACCTTGCGGGTATTGTTGAGCATGTAACGCTAGTTGAGTTTGATACAAAACTGCGTGCGGATCAGGTACTTCAAGATAAATTGAACAGCTTGCCAAACACCACCGTAATCAAAAATGCGCTTTCTACCGAAGTGATCGGTGATGGTTCACAAGTCACAGCGTTGAAATACAAAGACCGTGCAACTGATGAAGAGCACACTGTTGAGTTGGCTGGGATCTTCGTTCAGATCGGTTTGTTGCCAAACACCGACTTCCTGAAAGGAACCGATGTTGAGCTAACTAACCGTGGTGAGATCATGATTAACGAGCGCAATGAAACCAATGTGAAAGGTGTGTTTGCTGCAGGTGACTGTACCACGGTTCCTTACAAACAGATCATCATCGCCACTGGTGAAGGTGCCAAAGCATCATTATCTGCCTTTGATTACATCATCCGTTCTGGTCAGTAATCCTTAAAATTCATGAATTAAAAAAAGCCCGCATTGTGCGGGCTTTTTACTATCTTAAAGCTGATTTATTCCTGTAGTAATTGAGCAGCCAGTTTTTCAATATTTCCCATTTCAGGATGTACAGCAGCGACATTGGCTAAAATCGTAACTGCCTTTCTCTTGTTTAAATCAATCATCAAAATAGCAGAATGCCCTGCGGTATTTCCCCCATGCCAGATGATTTTGGTGCCATTGTCCTGTTCTCGCACAAACCAGCCCAATCCCAATTGGTAGCTACCTGCTTTTTCTGTAGTTGCTTGCTGAGTTAATTGTACTGCCGCATTTTTTGCATCGAGCTGAGCTTGTGCAAATCTGGTTAAATCTGAAGCTGTAGAGAGTACACCGCCCGCAGGTAAAAAGGTATCAAATGTCCAGGTGGTGATTTCTTTTCCTTGGGCATCAAATGCAGGCACAAGTTGCTTAGCTGCTTGATCAGGCGAGGTATAGCTATTTTTCATCCCATACTTTTTAAATACATATTCATTGAGTAACTCAGCAAAATCCTTATTTTGCGATTGACTCAAACTCTGTCCTAATAAAGCCACAGCCAAATTAGAATAATGTGGCACTTTTCCACTGTTATTTGCATGTTCAAGCTCTAATGAATTTTTTAAATATTCTTCCAGTTTAGCTGCATCATATTCCTTATATGGATCAGTATCATCATCTACTTCCAAATTACTCGGTAGTCGTGGCAGTCCAGACGTATGATTGGCTAAATCCTGAAAGCAAATCTGGATATTGTCCTTGAATGGAAAGGCATAATAAGGATTAATCTTGTCATCCAGTTTAATTTTATTTTGTGTCACCAATTCAGCCAATATAGTTGATGTCATTACTTTGGTAAGAGAACCAATTGCAAAGACTTTATCCTAATTGGCCTTGGCCAGGATTTTGTCCTTATGTTTCTGTACCCCATAGTAATGGGTTTTGTCTTGATCTAATACCGCTATAGCCACTTGAGTCTGCTCTGGAAAAGTCCGTGTAGCCTGATAAATTTTCTCTGCAATCGCTTTTGGATAGCCTTGAATAGCATTGACTGTCTTATTATTTGCTGCAGTAGATTCGATATAGGGCGTAAATAAAAGGCCGGAAATCTGTTGATCATTATTCAAACTCATGCTGAGTTTCAGACGGTCTTTTTCAAAGTTGGCCTTATAGACTGCAGTCTCTTTACCTTTAGACTCTATATAGTCAATACTTTGTATTTTGCCGAGTTGCTGCTGTAAGTCTTTAGAGACTTTTTCAAACATATTTAAAGGAATCGCCTTTTTCGCTTCAGGTGAAAACTTTTCAAAAATTGCTGCATAATTTTGCGCATTAAAATCCTGCTGAAACTGGGTAATAACTTCCCTTTCAATATCCGATTGTGCATAAAGACTGCTCATACAGAGCAAGGATGATAAAAACAGTGATATTTTCTTCATGAGATCAGTATTGTTCCTTAAGTTTATAGTGCACTTTCATAAAAATTATTGAAATTAAACATTTTTATAGACTTAATACAGTGCAACGAATAGTTAAAAAATAAGCAAAATATATTCCATATCATTCTATTTTGTGGAGCAGATCAATTCATCTAAGTTCTTGCCCTGTCTATTTCCCATTTTATACTTGTTGTTCTTAAGCTCCACTCGAACTGGTTCAAAAATTGCTTATGAATTTATAGATAGCATAGTTAATTATTCCAGAGAAATTTCTCGAAATAACTTAATAATGTTATGCACTTAGCCAATTATTATTTGTTTTCCTCACTAAGACTTGGGTAACTTTTTGTTATATGACTTGTCAGCGTCTAATTGCATCATTAATATGACATGTAGGCCTAAAATAAAAGTCCGTGAAAGATAACAAAAAAAAATATCAGAAATGTAATGGAGCTTAGCAATGTACTATCAATATCACTGTGCGTGCTGCGATAAAGTTGTGGAAGCTGGCCAAAAAGAATGTCATGCTTGTGGCTCACATAATATTCGCAGCCCTTATGGTTTTTGGATTTTATGTCTGGTGGCCTGTCTGGTTACTGCAATCGCGTTCAAGGTAATGCATGTTTATATCCAGTCACAGCAGCAGGAAGTGCCAGCTCAGTCATCATTATTTGATGTGCTACAACAAGATAATAAACGTCCGCGCTAATTTTCTTATCCTCCAGCAAGACCTGACTTGGATCAGGTCTTTTTTATGCGCTTTTAACTTGAATATGAAATGCTACCAGAATAGAAAATTTGAATTACAATAAGTCATCTTGCAGTGAGAGATGAAAATGGTTCAGTTAATTAAAAAAGGCGGCTTACGTGAGCGTGCCAATCGCAGTCGCAGTTATCAGGGTTCGGAAAATACTGAGACTACCCTTAAACCGAATCGTTATCAGTCTCCAGTGCAGAAACAGGATAATCTAGTTTCTGACGCTTCCGCTGCACAGCAGCTTTCTAACGAAAACTCCTCTGTTACCCCATCGAATTTAGATTTTTAGTTCATTAGAACCAGCGCGTCATACCATAACCAGACTGCAAAAATCAGGAATAACCCGCCTGAAATCATATCGATATAACTTCCTGATCGCTGGTAAGCCTCTTTAATTTTAGGATGGGAAATTAATAGCATTAGTAAAGTAAAAGTAATAAATGTTTGCAGCGGAATAATCACTGCCAGTTGCGCTTTTAAATAATCAGAAGCTGATGAACTCAGTGCAAGTGAAAATACGCTACTGAAATAGATCAGAGTTTTAGGATTCGACAGATTAGTCAATAAACCCTGCATAAAATAACTTTTTGGTGCTTCTACCGTATTTAAATCATCTTGAGTTTGATGTCTGTTCTGAAAACTTTGCCATCCGCCTTTTAACATGGCCCAGCCCATTTTGGCCAAAAATAACCCACCGATGACCATCAATACCTGCTGAATCCAGGGAAACTGGTCGATCAATACGGTAAAGCCTGCTAGCGTCAATACCACCCAAACTACGATCCCCGCTGAAATTCCAGCAATCACCTTTAAGGCATTCATACGTGTCGTAGAGGCTGCACTTTTTGCGATAAGTAAAATGTCAGGACCGGGGCTTAATTGAGCTACAAAATGTAGAAAACAGATGGTAAAAAGCAAAGACATTTAAAAAAAGATCAAATGGTAAAAAAAACTATTATAACTTTTGTTTAACGAAATTAGAAAGTTCCAATAAAAAAGCCGAATCATGAGATTTGGCTTGAAGTATTTATATTGAAAGCGTAATTTTATTTCTTGTTCACATCTTTCATTTCAATTTTCTTGGGTTCCGGGGTCACTTCACGGGCTTCACCATCAATAATGGTTGAATCCCTATGACCACCCTGCTGGTTTTGCATATCCTGCATTTGACGCATCATTTCCGCAAACGGGTTTTGACCTGCACCGCCACCGACATCGCCCATCATGCCACCCATCATTTTTTCCATCATGGCTTGCTGACGTTTCATCATCATTTTCATCATGGCTGCCTGGAAAGCACGTTGTACAGGTGGAATCAGCATTAATACCGCAAGTACATCACTAATCAAACCAGGAATCAGCAGAAAAAAGCCGGCTAAGATCTTAGGTAAATTATTCGATAATGCCGGATCTGCACTCATCTGTCCCATCTGCATTTGCTGCATTTGCGGCATAACGCCGGCCGAATATTTCCGGATTAGGTTCATACCGATAAAGAAGGCCGCCACGAACCAGAAAAATACGTACCACATGCTCCCGACAAGGTCACCCACGCCAATCCATACAAATACTTCGAGGACTAAGCCGGCCAGGATAATAAGAAATAATTTCATGAAAATTAATCTAATCTCAGTAAAATAAATATTAGGATGCTGTAATCAACTGCTTCATCAGGATCAAGCTTTTTTGATACGCTTATGTAACAATATGGGCATTATTTTATTTTTAAAGTGCAGGCATGTCATTAATTATTGGGATTGATCCCGGTTCACGTCTAACAGGTTACGGTATCATCCAGAAAGAAGGTTCAAAACTTACTTTTGTTGATGCAGGAACGATTAGAACTGAAACAGCGGAAATGCCTGAACGTTTAAAACGAATCTTTGCCGGTGTAGAACGGATTGTCAAATTTTACGGCCCGACCGAGGCTGCGGTGGAACAAGTGTTTATGGCACAAAACCCGGATTCTGCTCTTAAATTGGGTCAGGCACGTGGTGCCGCAGTCGCAGCCTTGGTGAATCTGGATCTGAAAGTTGCTGAATATACAGCGCGTCAGATCAAACAGTCTGTGGTGGGCTATGGTGCTGCAGACAAAGAACAGGTTCAGATGATGGTTATGCGTATTCTGAACCTGACAATAAAACCGCAACAAGATGCTGCCGATGCACTTGCTGCTGCGATTTGTCATGCCCATGCTTCAGGCAGCATGAGTAAAATGGCCGTATTGAATGCCTTGGGCGGTATGGCACGCGGACGCAGCCGGGTCAGCACCCGCCGCCGTTAATCTTCGGTTAATACTTTAAAGTCCTGAAAATCCGCGTCTTGGAGATTCAAACTCTGCTGATGTATTGCAGTGACTTTTGCACGTTGTGGTCCAGTTCTGCTGAGCTGGATCATTTTCCGAACAATCGCTTCCTTCCCAACAATGATAGCCTCAACTTCGCCTGTTTCCAGATTACGTACAAAACCCTTTAAACCTAATTGAATTGCTTGTTGTTCAAACCAGCGACGGTAGCCCACACCCTGCACTTTACCCTGAATGATTAAATGAATGGCCTGCATTTTTATTTTCCTTAGTGGTTCACAACCTGGTAAATGGCATGTTTCATATCTTGCGCCTGTAAGCCGCGTTCACCCTTTTCCGCCAGTACATCACCTGCAAGTGCGTGCAAAGTTACGATCTCGTGTAAATGGATAGTATTTCTAAATTGGGCTTTCAAACTGGCGATCATGCCAGCAAGTACATCTCCCATTCCTCCGGTTCCCATACCGGCATTGCCTGCGGTACAAATATAAAGATCATCCTCTAAAATCAGACTACCTGAACCCTTGAGCACCCATTGTCCCTGATATTTTTGCTGGAGCTGTTTAATTGTCTGAATGCGATCTGCTTCGACTCCTGATGCTTTCATTTCTAGCAAAGTAGCCGCTTCACCCGGATGCGGTGTTGCATAAGTATGGGCATTCAAATTTTGTGGTGCTTTTGCCAGAAACCACAAGGCATCTGCATCGAGAACTGTCTCCAGTTCTGATTGCTGAATCAGGTCAAACCAGTAATTATATTGCTTCTCAGCCCAAGCATCGCGTCCTAACCCCATACCAAAACAGACAGCATCCACATGACGAACTAAAGCTTGGCGTTGCTCAGCATCTAGCGCATTAATATCACGCAGCATGATATTCGGAGCACGTGACAAAATGGCAGTATGATGTTTGGCATCACAAACCACAGTGACCTTACCTGCACCGGCAGCAAAGGCTGCCTCAGCTGCCATAATGACCGCACCACCCATATCAGCATGCCCCCCAATCACGAGCACATGCCCATAACTGCCCTTATGTCCAAAAGCTTCACGTTTAGGCAGATGAATTTGAGTCGAGGAAAGTTGGGCAATCGGCACAAGTTCAGCATCGGGAGGAATAACCGAGATGACCTCTACCTTGCCGGCATATTCTTTGCCTCGTCCGGTAAATAGTCCCGCCTTTAAACCTAAAACATTAAAACTATGATCTGCCTTAATGGCAACCGGCAAAGACTGGCCTGTATTGGCATGCAGTCCGCTTGGAATATCCACTGCAATTTTAAGACCTTGCTGGGCATTAATGCTTTGAATAATCTGTTGCCAATTTTCATTCAGATCACGGTTCAAACCGATCCCAAATAAGGCATCAATATAAACTTCATATTGTTTCTGAAAATTAAAACCTGAATAAGTAGGTATACCGATTTGCTGAGCTTCCCCGATTGCTTGAGCCAGATCCTGTGATGGACCGGGTTCTGCTGTATAAATATCTATTTCAAAACCGACCTGTTTTAAATATTTTCCTACCAGATAGCCATCACCGGCATTATTACCCTGACCGCAACAGACAGCGATTTGAGTCAATTGCTGTTGTTCCAATAAAGGGATGAGTCGCTGCGCAATCGACCATGCCACCTGTTGCATCAAACCATAAGAACTATTTTGCTTGCCAAACCAGCGCTGCTCCCATGCTTGTATATCACGGCTATGATAAACTTGCTGCTGCATTTCTTATTTCCTGTTTCTGGTTTATGACAACACCCGATTCCCAAGCGCAAATTCAAGTTTATCAACAAGATCCAAATGAACTGAAAGCGTGGATCAAAGCGCAGGCACGAGAGCTGGGTTTTTCTGATTGTGTCATTGCCAAACCGGATGCTCAAGCAGAATTAGTACGTTTGCAGGAATATTTAGACCGCGGCTATCACGGTGATATGAAGTTTCTGGAAGAAAATCTGGAAAAACGTGCCAATCCCACACTGCTTATTCCCAATACCAAATCCGTGATCTGTGTACGAATGGACTATCTGGTCGATCTTCCAAAACCGCGCTTAGTGCCCTATGCACCAAATTCTGCGATTATTGCCCGTTATGCCCGTGGTCGTGATTATCATAAAACCATGCGCGGGCGCCTAAAAATGCTGGCTGCAAAAATTCGGGAAAAAGTCGGTGAATTTGAATCCCGCCCCTTTGCAGACTCTGCACCTGTATTTGAAAAATCTCTGGCCGAAAGTGCGGGCATGGGCTGGACCGGTAAACACACTTTATTAATCCACAAAAAATCCGGATCTTTTTTCGTTTTAGGAGAACTGTTTAGCTCATTGGAACTGCCCTTTGATGAGCCTGCAAGCAAACATTGTGGTTCATGCACAGCCTGTATTGATATTTGCCCGACACAGGCTATTGTTGAACCTTATATGCTGGATGCACGTCGCTGTATTGCTTATTTAACCATTGAATATAAAGGAATCATTCCAGAAGAGTTACGTCGAGGGATTGGTAACCGGGTTTTTGGTTGTGATGATTGTCAGTTGATTTGTCCGTGGAACAGTTTTGCCCAGAAAACCAATATTGAAGATTTTCACCCCCGACATGGACTGGATCAAGTGAGTTTACTGGATCTCTGGCAATGGGATGAAGCTACATTTTTAAGCTCAACTGAAGGCAGTCCATTACGGCGTACCGGCTATCAGAGCTTTATGCGCAATATTGCGATCGGCTTGGGTAATGCGCCTTTTGATCCACAGATTGTCCAGGCATTACAAGCTCAGCAGAATCAATATGATGAGATTGTACAAGTTCATATTGACTGGGCCATACAGGAACAACTGGCAAAATCCCGGTAATTTTCAATTTTTACTTCGGTTCACATTTTCTCGTCAAAGCCTTACACAGTTACTGTGCAAGCTATGGCATAAAGGAAAAAGAATGGAAATAAAGCCGGAGGTGGATATGCAAAAGTCATCTGATACACAACATCAAAATCAGGAACAGCTTGAAGAGTTGCAACATCAACACCAGAAGGAGCAACAACAGCAACAGCAGCAGTCACAACATGGCCCGCTTGGCTCTCCAAAAAATAATCAGCACGAACAAGATGAACGTGTATTAAACAAGCAACATCGTAGTGATTTACAAAACCAGAATATTCACGGAAATCATCGTGAATAAAGTCCGATCAAGAGTTCAACAACAAAGCCCACCTTGTGTGGGTTTTGTTTTTTCTATAAGGTCATATTTTGCTAATGAAGACGGCGATACTTTTACTTAAGATGGAGCCTGATAAATAAATATGAACAAGGATGGACAGATGAACAGTATTGATCCAATACGTAATGATTGGTCTCGTGCAGAAATTGAGACCCTGTATCAACAACCTTTAATGGACTTACTCTTTCAAGCTCAACAAGTTCATCGTCAATATTTTGATGCCAATACCATTCAGGTCAGTACCCTGCTCTCTATTAAAACCGGTAAATGCCCGGAAGATTGCAAATACTGTTCTCAGTCCGCACATTATGATTCCAAACTCGAAGCGGAAAAACGAATCGCAGTAGAAAAAGTAATTCAGGAAGCTAAAGAAGCTCTGGCTTCTGGCAGTTCACGTTTCTGTATGGGAGCAGCGTGGCGTAATCCGCATGAACGTGATATGCCTTATGTGCTGGACATGATACGTGAAGTCAAAGCACTTGGACTCGAAACCTGTATGACTTTAGGCATGCTGAATGCCTCACAGGCAGAACGCCTGAAAGATGCTGGTCTGGATTATTACAATCACAATCTGGATACGTCACGTGAATACTATTCACATATTATCAGTACCCGCAGCTTTGATGACCGACTAGATACACTGGATCATGTGCGCCAAGCTGGCTTGAAAGTGTGTAGTGGTGGCATTGTAGGCTTAGGTGAAAGTCGCAATGATCGGATCGGTTTATTGTTTGAGCTTTCTACACTTCCGATTCACCCAGAATCTGTACCTATCAATATGCTGGTGCCAATTGAAGGCACACCGATGGCAGATGTTGAAAAACTGGATGTGATTGAATGGATTCGAACTATTGCAGTGGCCCGCATTCTGATGCCCAAAAGTTATATCCGTCTTTCGGCAGGCCGTGAATCACTGACTGACTCAGATCAGGCATTGGCATTTATGGCGGGTGCCAACTCGATTTTTTCAGGCGAAAAACTGCTAACGACTCCAAATACAGCCAAAGGTCGTGACCAGCAGCTCTTTGAAAAATTGGGACTGGTAGCAGAACAACCTAAGCCAAGCATCCGCGCATTGGCGACTGATGCAATGGCAAGTTAATTGAAATAATTCAAGATGCTGAAAAGTTATGTGCAGTAATTAAAATGTCATAACTGGAATTGAGATAATCACCGATCCGGATCTGGTCTGTTCCATTGGCATGATGTACGACCAGTTCCTGCGTCAGTGCATCAAAACTAAAAGAGTCATAACAGTCCTGATGCAGGCTTAACCAGTGCAAAGTGTCAGCCAGATTTTCATCTACAATATAGGTTTTGGCATGGAAATCTTTGCTCATTTAAGCCTTCTCATCATGTGATACTGGTAATGATTTTAACGGATATGAGTTTAGATTAAATATAATGGATATAAAAAAGTGAGCATATTGCTCACTTTTTCTTGCAGTATTTTTTTAATCTCTTTGGGTACCACATTTGCGGCATTCCCAATCTGCCCCAATTTCCTCCATTTGCTGGTATTCATAAATGTGCAGACAAAATATTTTTTTTAATAATCGAAGCATTGCTAAAACTCCTGTAATTATTTTTTATCAGCTTCCTGATCTTTCTTCCTGAAACATCCATGATTTTGGTTTAAAAATCATATTATATTTATTAACATATTTTTACATTCTGTCAAATACACTTCATCTGCTTTTTAAAGTTTTCTTTCGATTCAAACATCATCATTTCATAGGTTACTGATTTATAGAAGTTATCTTTAATCAATAAGGTTTTTATAAGACAAGGAATTGAGCTTTAAACTATTCTATAGGCTATATAACGCCTGATTCAGTCAATATCAGGCTTAGAGAGATTCGAAAAAGACTGAAGATAGATTCAGGCTTTCTATAAATTCGTTCAAATAATTTTGTCGGAATCATTACAGTGTAGCTAACTACTAGCCAGAGTTTAATGCTTTTAAATTCCTTAAATTTCCTCTATAAAATTGAAATTTGAAAGCTGCTTTTTAGTTTGAAATAGATCATAAAAAAGTGAACCAGAATCTGCTTTAGTGCCAACTAAGAAGAAATGATCAAAATATTCTTCGCCTTTACCTGGAATGATCTATTACCTACTAAAAGATTTTTATAATGAATTTTTAGACCAAGCAAATTCGAATCGAGATCACGCATATCTACTTCCTTTGCCTATTTTAATGTGACGAAGTCGCATCTACAGCTTTGGTATAAGGTACTTCTTCACATTATTAGATTAATATAATCATCATAAAGTTAGAAAAAGGTTTGAAATGCGACAGGTTTACATTTCTTTTGATTCTTCACAAAAACAATAATAATTACCATGGGTGTAAATCATGAATTATTGTGAGAATAAGGAATGATGACAGAGCAAAATCTGATACTACACAGACAAAAAATTGATCAGCTACGCCAAAGCAGTAGTTTATCGCTATCTTATGCTGCACAGCTAGAACAGAGCATTCGCGCTGTCGATCAAAACCCAACAGTCTAGCTGCGTGTTTTCCAGCGAACATTACATGCCATCGGTCCAAGATATGGCCTGTTATGCTGCACCCATTATTGATCCGTATTCCAAACACATTCTGGGTGTAATTGCCTTATCCACTGAATGGCAAAAGCATAATAGCTTGGGTCTACTGGCAGCAGAACGCTGTGCCTCAATTATTCAATCTGCTTTACTGGAATCACAAAGACAGCGTTTATATATTCGTGCTTTTTTTGTCCCACAGGTCATTTTTAATGGTAAAGCTTTAACAATTACACCACGTCAGACTGAAATTCTTGCGATTTTAGCTTTATATCCACAAGGTTTAAGTATGGATAATCTGCATCAGGCGCTCTATGGTGAACGCAAAGTGAGTATGGGTACCTTAAAAGCAGAAATGTCACAACTTAGAGATCTTTTAGGTGGCATGTTGGGTTCACGGCCTTATCGTCTACTCGCTCATGTAGAAGCCGATTTCCTGCAAACAGAACAGTCTCTGGATGCCGGTTATATCGATTCTGCGTGATGCCATTTTTAAAGCAAATGAAACGGATGTATTGCTTAAACATATAGCTCGTTTCCCCGAAGCAATTGATACAGTAAAACGCTTGATTGAATTGATGCCAAAGAGTCAGCCAGTGCATCAGGCATTACTTAAATTTCAGGATATTTAAATATTAGCAGTTATTTAATTTTAACTTTTATGCTTATAATAAATTTTCAATTGAGCTAAAAATTAAAAAATCACCCCATACTTTAAAATTTATAATTTTGATTGCTTTTCATTTAATAAACTGCGGACAGAAATCACTTATAGCAAGATATATGATTCTATTCTTATCAAACCTACAGTATATTATCCTGCTTCAGAATAAAAGTATTTAGTTTCTGTTTTTGAGCTAATTAAATTTTTGAGAAAAGAACAACGCCTGCTCCTTATCCCCTCAAGGATTTAGGATAAGCCAAAATGACCGTATGGAGATACGTTTTCTTGGCCCGCTTTCAAAAAGCCGTGAGCAGGGTCGTAAAAAAATGTAAGTCCATCGAGTGGAGAGTTGACTTACATAGAGGCTTACAGCGCCGTTTTAAAAAATTTTGACTACTTGTGCATCCCTAGCCTTATAAAATAAACATAAGGGATAAGTAAACCGTTTTTTTTTAATCTGTAATTTCCTAAAAGCTATGGTTTGATTCCTTCTATCATTTCTCTTTTATTATCAAAGGCCTTTACCGTAATAGAAGTATGGAATAAATCTGTAGAGAAACCTACCTACCAAAATCCTACCTTTTATGGGGTTATTCTATTTTCTAAATATACTGATAATAAACTTGGATCTGCTTCTATACTTTATTTAATTAATTACATAGTGCTTATATGGAATCTGGAATTAAAAAGCACTTAAGAGAGTTACCCTTAAGTGCTTGATAAATTTGGTGGGCCCAGACAGACTTGAACTGTCGACCAACGGATTATGAGTCCGCTGCTCTAACCAACTGAGCTATAGGCCCTATATAGGCTGAATTTGTTATATTTCAACTAGTTCAGGCGCATTGAATACTAGCCAAGATTAGATCAAAAAACAAGTACTTTTCTTGCTGCTTGCACACTTAGCCAGCAATCATTTTTTATCTTTAATAACTGTTCTGTTTAGGATTTAAGACTTCAGTCTAAGTTGAGCTAGCAAAAGCCTCATATGACATCTATATTTTCTATTTAAAATAAAGAGAGCTGTGCTAATTATTCGAATATCAAATTAATAAATTGATCGCTTTTACGTCTCAATACAATCATAACCAATAAAAATACCAACTATTATGTATAGAAATACAATCTCAGAAGATATTCTTTAAAAAGTTATAAAGACTAAAATTCCGATTCCAATTTCTCGTCTTTACGCAAATCCATATAGATTTCGATTAAAGACCATACAATAACCAGTGCTAAAAGAAGCATTGAGAACGTGAAAGCTGTAATATACGTCATAGGTTTCAATATCAGAGAGAAAATGACCACAAAATAGAAAAGACACAATTTCTTCTTTTCTTTGACAAAAGTCTAATAACTAAAATTTGTGCTGGATAGTCATTTTTTCATCATTTTAAGACTTATTTTATATAAGATGATATATACTAATGATTATTAAGTATTTATTTATATCTTTCAGGTCTTAAAAAACTATTGAATATACTTTTTTGATCTTGGATTTTTCATATTATTAGGGTCTGTTGACATTTACTGTTCATAATTAAACCTATAAAGGTAGCCATAAAAATACACAGGCTAAAGCAACAGAACTTTGATAATTTCTTTTGAGCTTGTCATATCGAGTAGCTATTCCTCTAAATTGCTTTAATGTACAAAACATATTTTCAACTAAATGCCTGATTTTATATAAATACCAGTCCATATGATCATTGTTCGATTGGCTATTTATTTTCTTTGGTATATTCGCTTTTGTCCCTGTTTTTCTGATCTGTTCACGCAGTGGTTCTGAATCATAGCCTTTATCTGCGCAGACCACTTTTGTCTCTTTTAAGTCTAATGTTGATATTAAATCAGGTGCAACTTTGACGTCATGTGTGGTTCCATCGGTAATCATGAAATCAATAGGATTGCCATGTGCATCAACAATCAAATGTATTTTTGAGGAGTTTCCTCCTACACTTTTAGAAATAGATTGATTCGCTATACCGGCAGAATGTTGATGAGCACGTACGTGAGCGCCATCAATAAAAATCCACTCCATATCGGGGCATGATGCTAATAATTTGAATAATCTAAGTAACTTACCACTGCTTGACCAACGATTAAAACGTTTGAAAATAGAGTTGGAATGACCAAAACAAGAAGGAATATCTCGCCACGGACAGCCTGTTCTAATTCTATAGAGAATAGCTTCAATAAAATTACGTAAGTTTGAGTTGTGATGAATAGATAAATTACGCAAAATAGTTTTCAACTTTTGCCAGTGTTGATCTGTCAGCATGGTACGAGGCATAGCGAATAGTAAAATTGGGTTTGGCGATTTGATTTTACTACTTCGCTATTTTTTAAGCTAAAAGTGTCAACACACCCTAATGAATTTGAAATAAAGCCTATTGACTGTGAATAAGAACAGGAAGAAATTATGCAGTTCATACCGTTAGCTCTTATTTCTTTCTATTTATGCTCAACAAATTTATTGGCGAATCTGCATTTAAACTTGCCGGTTGGCAATATCATGTCGAACCTGATGTGCTCGAAGATAAACAGGTCATTGTTGGATTTGAACATACATCCATGATGGATGCGGTTCTATCTTTGGCGCTCTTTAAGATGTATGACATCAAAATTCATACCCTGATCAAGAAAGAACTGTTCAAAGGCCCAATGAAACCAATTCTGGAAGCCATGGGTGGTATCGCGGTCGACCGTAAGGCGAATAAGGATATTGTCAGCGTAATGGTTGAACATTTTCAGAATAATGAAAAATTCAATCTGGTGATCGCACCTGAAGCCACCCGTGCCAAAAATGGTGAAACGCGTAAACCGATCCGTACCGGTTTCTGGCATATTGCCAAAGCTGCCAATGTGCCAATTGTGCTTATGTATGCCAATTCCAAGACTAAGCAAGGTGGGATTTTTGGCAAAATTTATCCGACTGATCTTGCACATGATCTGGCTTTAATCAAGCAGCTCTATAAAGAGAATGTTGGTCTAGATATCATTATCCCGGAATAAACACTCCATGAAAGGGCTTGAGAATAATATTTCTCCTGCCCTTTTCTTATTTAGGTATTTTCTCAGCAAATATTTTCTTAAGTTTTTATTTACATTTATTGTTTTGCCTTTCTGTTTTACTGCCTATTTTTTTGGCATTATCATTAAATCTCAAATCCAGACTCTTTTTTCAAAAAAAGAGCTTATGGTAGAATCGGCGCAATTCGATAGGCATACAGCCAATCTACAAGGAGCATATTTCGCATGGCGGGTCATTCCAAGTGGGCCAATATTAAGCATCGTAAAGCAAAACAAGATGCCAGTCGTGGTAAGTTGTTTACCAAATACATTCGTGAATTAACAACTGCTGCCAAACTCGGTGGCGCTGATGCGGGTAGTAATCCTCGTCTACGTGCTGTTGTAGAAAAAGCATTATCTGTAAACATGACACGTGATGTGATCAATCGCGCGATTCAGCGTGGTGCCGGTGGTGAAGATAACGACGATCTGAAAGAAGTAACCTATGAAGGTTATGGCGTAGGCGGCGTTGCAGTTATTGTTGAAACTATGACAGATAACCTGAACCGTACGGTTCCTGATGTACGTCACTGCTTCACTAAAACTGATGGTAACCTCGGTACCAACGGTTCAGTGTCCTTCCTGTTCACTAAACGTGGTGAGATTACTTTTGAAGATGTGTCTTTAGAAGATCAAATCATGGAAGTAGCACTTGAAGCGGGCGCGGAAGACATCGAAGTGGATGAAGATGAAATTCTGGTCATCACTACGCCAGAAAGCTTCGGTACAGTACAAGATGCTTTAGCTGCTGCAGGTTTAAAATCTGATAACGCAGAAGTGGTGATGAGCCCGTCTACCAAAGCTGAAATCACAGATATCGACCAAGCGAAAAAAATCATGAAAATGATTGATATGCTTGAAGATCTGGATGATGTTCAAAACGTTTATACCAACGTTGAATTCTCTGATGAAGTTTTAGCGCAACTTGATGCCTAATCTTCTAGCAGATCAAAACGCACCTTCGGGTGCGTTTTTTATATTTGTTAAAAAATACCTGGAATTTTAAACCTTATTTAAAAGACCACTACAGTTAAAGACATTATATTCCTTAATCACGAAGCTGGAATGCAGCGCTACAACATGCTCGATCTTACCAATTCTACTTAATAGAATCTGACTATAATTTTCCATATCACGTGCCACAACTTCGACAATAAAATCCGCAGACTGTCCTGTCACCAGGAAAGCGTTAATGACTTCCGGAATATTTTCTAATTCTTCTAAAAATTTGGCAAAAGTATCGCTATCATGCTTGCTCAAGGAAACCTGCAACAGCACATGCAGGCTAAAGCCCAATTTTTGATAATTAATTTCGCGCTTCAAGCCACTGATAATATTATGATCGATTAAATGTTTGATCCTGCGGTGCACCGAACTCACAGATAAATTTACTCTTTCAGAGAGTTCATTTAGATTGACATCTTCATGGGTCAAAATTTCAAGAATATGCTTATCAAAACGATCTAATTCCATCTCTAATCTCTTGCCATTTTATTTAAATACATCATCATTTAACTCTTAGTATTGTGATTTTTTTCGTAAATTACCAGTTATTTGAAAAAAAATGCCAGACACATCTCAATGACTAGTTTTAAGCCATGTTTATGGTCGGTCGTCGTATAAAACAAATTTTCGATAAGCGACGCTTTTAAATAAATTATTCTTATTTATCACTAAACTATTTATGAATAAAAACTATGAAGCTGATAACTGAATTTGCAAAGCATGATTAATCCAACTTAGATTTACACTTGTATAGAAATTGAATAAGAATTGAGCGGTTTATCTAAAACACACAACAAACATAACAAGATAAAAATTCGCAAGGAACGGTTATGGCTTTTAGTATTCTTAGTTCAATTAAAATTAAACTCAGTCCCGTGCTCACGACAGAGACGTAAAATACGAGTTTACTCAGCGGTTTATTGGGTGGCAGTCTTTCTGGCATTATTGGTTCTATTACAGGTTCTACCCCCTCTACCTCCTTCCCTGGATTCTCTCTTAAACAGCCTGCTTTCTGGCAATAGTTTAAATCCCAGTTCCCTCACTGATTTAATTAGCCAGTTAACGAAAGCCAATGGTGGCAGTTTCGACATAGGTTCAATCAGCAATCTGCTTAGCAGCTTAATGGGTGGTAATACCTTAACCCTGGATTTAAATGCAGTTATCAAATTGGTCAGCGGATTGATAGGTGGCAGTGCTGGCAATCTGGATGTTAGTAAAATTGCTGAACTGGCTGGCAACTTATTGCAAGGTGGTGATATTGGTATTACGCAAATCGTTCAATTAGTTAGCGGCTTAATCGGTGGCTCAACAGGTAGTTTAGATACCAGTTCAGTCAATCTGTTAGCCAGTAACCTAATGAGCAATGCAAGCAGTAATCTTGATATCGGTGCTATTACCGATTTGCTCAGTGGTCTAATTAGCAATTCAGGCAATATCGATGCTGGCACCATTGCGCAAACTGTAGCGCAAAGCCTGATGCCACTGCTTGCATCGATTGATACAGGTAATTCATCTATTGATATGAATCAACTTACGCAAGTTTTACCAACAGTGGTTGGTAGTGTGACTACATTGGTATCTGCAATCAGTTCTGCAGGTTCAGGTAATGTGCCAGACACCATCGCGGATGTACTAAAAGGCATCAATCCACTATTGAATCTATTAGCGAATAATGACGTTCTTGATGCTGATCAGGCAGAAATCGTAAATACGCTTTACGATGTCCTGAATGGCGTACAAGTGGTACTGGACTTTGTGAATAACCCATCACTACTCACCTTATCCAGCGACCTCAACAATGTGATTACCGCACTAAAACCTGTGATTGCGCTGATTGATAGCAAAGGTCAATTCTCGGATCTTCTGGATGGTGTTCAGTGTCCTGAAATTGGCGACCTGCTCGGGTCACTCGGTTCTGGCGTGCCAAGCTTAGACGGTTTAGGTCTGGATGCATTCACGGATAGTGTTGACAATTTAGTCGGTAACAACTCGTCCCTACAACTGCCTGATCTTAGCGAATTGATTTCCGGCATTAGTAATACTGATACGGCTACGAATATCAGCATTACTGAAATCCTCCCAACCATTAAAGAGACCATTACCAATCTCTCAAGTGGTAGTTCCCTGCAGAAGTTTGACTTTAGCTCACTGCTCAGTGGATTCAATAAACCAAGTGATATTGATCAGACCAGCCCTTGGGGTTAATTCTAATCTCATCAAAAAACGCGCTTTATGCGCGTTTTTTTTATTTCATTTTTAATTTTATACACCGCGCCAATCAACACGGGCATTGCGCTCATTACGATACATCTTTTGAATATATTGCCCTAATGGCAACTCAGCCAGATGACTTTGATATTCCCGGTATTCATCCGACATTGACTCAAAGCTTTCCCTCTCCCACGGCGTTCCCGGAATAGCCAATAGAGGGGCCAGAATCGAACAGACGGCAATATCGGCCAGAGAGAAACGCGAACCGACGAGATAAGATCCTTCTTTTTCCACACGGATCTGGTTAAGCTGCTCAACCGAATCCTTGATAAATTGTTTGGACTGTTCCAGTGTTTCTTCAGTTAAGGCATAACCCTTGGTCAAAAGGGTTTTTAGCAATGGCTTGGAGAATTTTTCAAACTGGCGCAGATAGCCTTTTTCACCAATCAGGATGTCCATTGATTCATGATCATGCGATAAAGCCTGAGCCAGCATCCAGCGACGCACATGGCGGCCTAATTCCTGAGTGATTTCATCAATATCTAATGCCTGCTGGCGCAAGCTTGCTTCTGCAGGTAGCAGACGGTGTTCAGGATATTGCTCATCCAGATATAGGGCGATTTTGGTCGAGTCCGCAATCCACTGTTCCCGATCACGCAGAATCGGTAAACGATTTTGTCCGGTTTTCAGGCGGGTAAAGGCACGATGGGCACCCGGCATCAGATTTTGCGCAACATATTCCAGTTCTTTGTAATCCAGCATCCAACGTGCCTTTTCACAAAAATGAGAAAGTGGAAACTGGTATAAGATGCGCATAAATTCTCCATGCTTGTTTTTAGGTCAGATCGCATTAAAACCATCTAATTTAGTCGGATACTTTAGTCACCCCAGACTGGAAATACAATGAACTTTTTATTCAAAATAAAGATGTTGCTTATTCAACACGGCGATGAGTATTTTTATACATTTTTTTGTCTTGATTATCTATAAAGCAGATATGCACTGCTTTAAACTCATCTTTTAAAAACAAGGAAATATTAAAAACCTATTTAATTTTAATCAGTTACTATATTCCAAATTTATAAGAATCTAGCAGTTTTTATCTTAAATAGCTTTTTTCATAAGCTTTGCAAAAGCAATTACTTAATTACATAAAGCTTTCGCTGTAACGTTTTGGCATCGATTTAGGATGTCATTATGTCTCGTTTAACTTCTGAAAAAGTTCATATCATCGAAAATGATCTCGACGCAATTAATGCTGCTTATCAGGTTGCAGACTTTGCCCTGGAAGGTCGTAATCAGCGTGATCAGCAACGTCTATTACCTTTTGCTGAGATTGACCTGTTCAGCCAGAAAGGTCTGGGCGGCATGCGCATTCCGAAACAGTATGGCGGTGCATTTGTTACCAATAAAACCCTGGCGCATGTATTCCGGATTATTAATAAGGCTGACTCTAGTGTTGGACAGATTCCGCAGAACCAGATTGCATTACTCAACATGATCCACATCATGGGCACAGAAGAACAAAAACAGTTTATTTATAACGAAATTCTAAAAGGTAAGCGTCTGGCGAATGGTGGCCCGGAACGAAATACTAAAGATACTAAAACCTTGGCAACCACACTTACCCTTGAAAACGGTCGCTATTTTGTGGATGGCGAGAAATTCTATTCAACTGGCAGTAGCTTTGCCCATTGGCTGGCGATTAAAGCGATTCATCCAGAAGGCCATGTAGTACTAACCATTATCGACCGCAATGCTGAAAGTGTGGAAGTGATCGACAATTGGAATGGCTTTGGTCAACGCACGACTTCGAGTGGTACCATCAAACTTCAGCATGTCGAAGTTGATCCGCTATTGATTTTTGATGAGCGTCTGTTAGGAAATCAACCAAGCTACCGCGGTGCCTATTCCCAATTGATGCAGGTCGCGATTGATGTCGGCATTGCCGAAGCTGCTTTTGCCGATACGCTGACTGCCGTACAAAAAGCACGTCCAATTGTCGATGCTCAAGTCGAAAAAGCCAGCTTAGAACATTATACCCTGCAGGAAGTTGGCAAATCTTCTGTGCTGCTCGATGCCGCGATTTTACTGCTGGATGAAGCCGCTGAATATCTGGATGAACTGGATCAACTGGAAGCAGTGACCGATGAGCAGGCAGCCAAAGCCTCAATTCTGGTGGCTGAAGCCAAGGTCTATGCCAATGATGCAGCTTTGCATATCTCGGAAAAATTACTGGAATTGGGTGGAAGTCGCTCCAGCCTCAGTCAGCACAATCTGGATCAGCATTGGCGTAATGCCCGTGTGCATACCTTGCATGACCCGATCCGCTGGAAGCTGCATGCACTTGGGGATTATTACCTGAATCATAAACTCCCTGCCCGCCACGCCTGGATTTAAGGATATTTGCCATGACTTCATTTCAAAACATTAGTCCATTGCAGTCAGAACAGCTGACACATGCGCACATCATCAAATCTGATGAAGAAGCACTAGAAATTGCCCATAATCTGGCAGAGCAGTTCAAGATTAATTCAGTACAACGTGATGCTGAACGTATTCTGCCTTTCGAAGAAATCGAGGCTTATAGCCAGTCCGGACTCTGGGCGATTACTGTACCTAAAGAATATGGTGGTGCAGAAGTGTCTAGCTATACGGTGGCACAAGTCATTGCCCTAATGAGCGGTGTGGATGGATCAATCGGTCAGATTCCGCAAAACCATTTCTATGGTCTCGAAATCCTGCGCAATAACGGCACGGAGGAACAAAAACAGAAACTCTATGCCGAAGTCTTAAAAGGTGCACGTTTTGGTAATGCCCTAGCTGAATTCAAGACCAAGACTGCTGCACAGCGTCAAACCGCGATCCGCAAAACCGAGCAAGGCTATGTCATTAACGGCGAAAAATTCTATTGCACCGGCAGCCTGTTTGCGCACCGCATCCCAACATTGGTCGTGGATGAAAGCGAGCAGCAATTCCTGGCTTTTGTGCCACGTGACAGCGAAGGTCTCACCTTGATTGATGACTGGAGCGGTTTTGGCCAGCGTACCACGGGCAGTGGTACAGTGAAATTCGATAACGTACACGTGCTTGAAGAAGATGTGGTGCGTTTTGATACAGCCTATTCCCACCCAACCATTTCCGGACCTTTTGCACAATTGCTGCATGCCTCCATTGAAACCGGTATTGCCCGCGCTGCATTTGAGGAAACCTTAAACCGTGTACGTCAGGCACGTCCGTGGATTGATTCTGGTGTAGACAATGCTACAGATGATCCACTGACCAAATTTGAACTCGGTCGTGTCGTAACAGATGTACGTGCTTCCGAAGTCTTGCTCAAACAGGCTGGCCGTTCCGTTGATGCTGCTAAAGCTGACCCAACTGAAGCTAGGGTTGCCAAAGCCTCACTGGATGTAGCCAAAGCCCGTGCACACAGTAGTGAAACTGCTTTAAAAGCATCATCAAAACTAATTGAACTGGCCGGCAGCCGTGGCAGCCAGCGCGAAGATGGACTGGACCGTTTCTGGCGTAATGCTCGCGTGCATACCCTGCACGATGCCTCACGCTGGAAATACTATTTCATTGCCAATTATTTGCTGAATGGTGTACTGCCTCCACGCCGGGGGACATTGTAATGACAATTACTAAGACTGATCCAAAAGCAAAAAAAATCCTGCTCAATGCCTTTGATATGAACTGCGTGGGTCATATCAATCATGGTTTATGGACTCACCCACGAGATGAGTCACACCGTTTTAATGAGCTGAGCTACTGGACTGATCTGGCAAAAACGCTTGAAAAAGGCCTGTTCGATGGTCTGTTTATTGCCGACATTACCGGGGTGTATGACGTCTATCAAAATGGCATTGATCTGACTTTAAAAGAATCAATTCAGTTACCCAGCCATGATCCAAGCACGCTGGTGTCTGCCATGGCAACCGTCACTAAAAATCTCGGTTTTGGGGTCACGGTGAATCTCAGCTATGAGTCGCCATATCAGTTCGCCCGCCGTTTTGCCAGTCTGGATCATCTGACCCATGGCCGTATCGGCTGGAATATTGTTACTGGTTATCTGGACAGTGCGCAGCGCCTGATTGGTGAAAATGGCTTGAAAGATCACGACTTACGTTATGAACAGGCCGAAGAATTTTTACAGCTGTGCTACAAGTTCTGGGAAGGCTCCTGGGAAGATGATGCTGTGCTGAAAGACAAGCAGCAACGTATCTTTACTGATCCAGCCAAGGTGCACCAGGTCAATCATCAGGGTCAATTTTATCGTAGCCAGGGCGTGTTCCAGGTTTCACCTTCTGTTCAACGTACGCCTGTGCTGTTCCAAGCCGGTGCTTCACCACGGGGTATGGCCTTTGCTACTCAACATACTGAAGGCATGTTTATTGGTGGTGATCATCCGGACAAGATTAAAAAACAGGTTGATCAGATTCGTCGTCAGGCCACTGAACAAGGCCGTGATCCTGAAGCGATCAAGATTTTTGTCGGCATTACCATCGTGACTGCAGAAACGGATGAACTGGCACAGCAAAAGCTGGATGAATATCGCGCCTATGCCAGCCCTGAAGCAGGTCTTGCACATTATTCCAGCTCAGTTGGCATTGACCTGTCCAAATTTGCTGATGATGAACCAATTCCTTACAAGAAGACCAATAGTATTGCGACGGTTAATGACAAATTCAAAGAGCAGCAGATCACACCCAATGACCTGAAAGCTCAACATGAGCTGGGTGGTCGTTATCCACTTATCGTAGGTAATGGCGCAACAGTGGCAGAAAAACTGATTCAGCTGATTGATGAAACCGGTATTGATGGCTTCAACCTGACTCGCACGGTTGCACCTGAATCGCATCAGGATTTTATCCAATTAGTGATTCCTGAATTACAGCAGCGCGGACGCTATAAAACTGAATATGAACAAGGCAGTTTCAGACACAAGCTATTTCAGCAAGGAGACCGCTTACCTAGTGCGCATCCAGTGCAGCAATTCCGATGTCAAAGCTCCGCCTCAACAGCGAACACGAACCTAAAACAAAAACAATCAGCATAAATTTATTTTGAGGTGCAACATGGCACAAACCGTTAAAACAAAATTCACCGTTGTTGGGGTGATTATTGCCGCCGTCATTATCGGACTGGTGGTGTGGAACCAGCAAAAGAAATCCGGTTCGGATGAACTGGTGATTGGGATCAGCCCATCTTTTGCTAAGCCTTTACAGGTCGCAGCAGAAGAAGCCAGACAGCAAGGTGTGAATGTCAAACTGGTCGAGTTCTCGGACTGGAATACACCGAATATCACCCTGAATCATGGCGATATTGATGCCAACTTCTTCCAGCATCAGCCATTTTTGGATAATGCCAAGAAAGAAACTGATTTTAAAATCAAGGCATTTGCCAAAGGTGCAGCGACTCACGTTGGCCTGTATTCCAAGAAAATTAACAGTCTGGATGAACTTAAAGACGGCGCAAAAGTTGTAGTACCAAATGATCCAGTCAATCAAGGTCGTGCGCTACTGTTATTGCAACAAGCCAAACTGGTAACTTTAAAAGATCCAAACAACCACCTTTCTAGCCTAAAAGATATTGCAGTGAATCCGAAAAAACTGCAATTCGTTGAAGTTGAAGGTCCGCAAACTGCGCGTGCCATTGATGATGTTGATTTAGCATTTGGCTATCCACACTACCTACGTCTGGCTAAAACAGCTGATCCAGAACAAGCATTGCTATTTGACTCTAACAAGGACAACCGTTACGCGATCCTGTTTGCCGTACATGAAGACTATCAGGACAAAAATGACAAGCTGAAAAAATTTGTTGAAATCTATCAGAACTCACCTCGCGTGAAGGAAGCACTAGATGCTGACTTTGGTGCGAAGCTCTGGTTCCCGGGCTGGAAATAAGGAGAATACTATGGTGAGTTTTGGTTCTCAGGTGGCGTTTTACGTTCCGCATATCAAAATCCGCAACCTGAACAAATACTATGAGGTACAAGGCAAATCGGTACATGCCTTAAAGGACATCAATCTGGATATTCCTGAAGGAAATATCTTCGGGATTATCGGAAAAAGTGGCGCGGGGAAATCTTCGCTACTACGTACTTTGAATGGTCTGGAACAGATCAGTGAGGGTCATATCCATATCCATCAACAAGATCTGGCTGGGCTCACCCATGCTGAACTTATCCAGTTACGTCAGCGCATTGGCATGATCTTTCAGCACTTCAACCTGATGTCAGCCAAAACCGTCTGGGAAAATGTAGCACTACCTTTAAAAGTCGCGAATTATAAAAAATCAGACATTGATGCACGCGTGAATGAAGTCCTGCAACTGGTCGGCTTAAGCGAAAAAGCGCAGAACTACCCTTCTCAGTTATCCGGCGGACAAAAGCAGCGTGTCGGCATTGCCCGTGCGCTGGTGCATCATCCGGAAATTCTACTCTGTGATGAAGCCACTTCTGCACTAGACCCAGAAAGCACTTCAGTGGTACTGTCTTTACTGAAAGAAATCAACCAGAAACTCGGCCTCACTATTGTACTAATCACCCATGAGATGCAGGTCATTCGTGAAATCTGCGATCAAGTCGTCGTAATTGAAAAAGGTGAAATTGTTGAATCCGGTGAAGTCTGGTCTGTATTCTCCAATCCACAGCAACAAATCACCCAGGAACTGCTGAATCTGGAACAACTGGAACTGCCATTTGCGATCAGTCCTGAAGTCACTGCTGATACTACACATAGCATTATCAAACTTCGCTATGCCTCTAGTGTTCAGCATTCACCAGATTTGAAAGTGATTTTCGAACAGTTCGAGCATCCGGTGCATCTCTATCAAAGTCATATCGACAGCATCCAGAATCATCTGGTCGGTAGCCTGATTGTCGCGGTTGCTGATCTGAATCTGGATACCGACTTACTTCAGCAAAAATTAAAACAACACATTGCACAAATTGAGGTGATTGGCTATGCACGACCAACTCATTGATTTATTACTGACAGGAACTACTGATACCCTCATCATGGTCGGTGTATCCGCAATCGTTGCCTTTTTAATTGGCTTACCAATGGCGGTAGTGTTAGTCAGTACGTCTGAACATGGTATTTACCCATCTAAACCCATTAATCAGGCTTTGGGCTGGGTTGTGAATATTACCCGTTCGGTGCCTTTCCTGATTTTGATGGTGGCGCTGATTCCTATTACCCGCTGGATTGTGGGGACCAGCTATGGTGTCTGGGCAGCCGTTGTACCTTTAACCTTAGCAGCGACTCCTTTCTTTGCCCGGATTGCTGAAGTAAGCCTACGTGAAGTCGATCAGGGGCTGATAGAAGCGGCTCAAGCAATTGGCTGTAACCGTAAGCAGATTATCTGGCATGTGGTATTGCCTGAAGCTTTACCGGGGATTGTGGCTGGTTTTACCGTCACTTTGGTGACCATGATTAACTCCTCGGCGATTGCCGGTGCGATCGGTGCAGGTGGATTGGGTGATATCGCCTATCGTTATGGCTATCAGCGTTTTGATATGCAGATCATGCTAGCCGTGATTGTGGTGCTGGTAATTCTGGTCATGCTAGTTCAGGCCACTGGTGACACCCTATCGAATCAGCTCGATAAACGTAAAATTTAAAAACATCTATTTCATAAGTTTTCAACAAAGCATCCAGCCATGACCTGACTTTGTCATGGCTTTCATGTAAAATCACTGGCAATTTTTATATAACGCTTTGTGAGTTATTTCATGGGTTTTAATTGTGGTATTGTAGGCCTGCCTAACGTTGGTAAATCTACGCTTTTCAATGCATTAACTAAAGCTGCAATTGCTGCGGAAAACTTCCCATTCTGTACGATTGAACCAAACACCGGTATCGTGCCTGTGCCTGATCCACGCCTGGACAAACTTGCTGAAATCGTAAAACCACAACGCGTGGTACCAACTACCATGGAATTCGTGGACATCGCGGGTCTGGTTGCTGGTGCATCTAAAGGCGAAGGTCTGGGTAATCAGTTCCTGGCGAATATCCGTGAAACGGATGCAATTGCTCATGTTGTCCGTTGTTTCGAAGATGAAAACGTGATTCACGTCAACGGTAAAATTGATCCGCTTGATGATATCGCAACGATTAACACTGAACTTGCTCTAGCTGATCTTGAAACTGTGACTAAAGCAGTGACTCGTTTGGCGAAGTCTGCCAAAGGTGGCGATAAAGAAGCGATCGCGACTAAAGCAGTTCTAGATAAAATTCTTCCTCTTTTAGATGAAGGCAAACCTGCTCGTGCTGCAACCTTAGATGATGACGAACGTAAACTGGTACGTGGTTTTGGTCTGTTAACGCTTAAACCAACCATGTATATCGCCAACGTGGCTGAAGACGGTTTTGAAAATAACCCGCATTTAGATGCTGTACGTGAACTGGCTGCTGCTGAAAATGCAATCGTGGTTCCACTTTGTAACCAGATCGAAGCAGAAATTTCATTGCTTGAAGATGAAGACCGTGCTGAATTCCTGGAAGCTATGGGCATGGAAGAACCAGGTCTGAACGTGGTGATTCGTGCAGGTTATTCATTGCTTGGTCTACAAACTTACTTTACTGCTGGCGTACAGGAAGTTCGCGCCTGGACGGTTAAAGTCGGCGCTACTGCGCCTCAAGCTGCGGGTGTAATCCACACTGACTTCGAAAAAGGCTTTATCCGTGCTGAATGTATTGCTTACGATGACTTCGTACAGTACAACGGCGAAGCTGGCGCCAAAGAAGCAGGTAAATGGCGTTTGGAAGGTAAAACTTATATCGTTCAGGACGGCGATGTTCTGCACTTCCGCTTTAACGTATAAGTTTAAAACCAAAGAAAAGCCCCAAATCTGGGGCTTTTTGTTACCAAATTTGGCTTCTTGCTATTTTCATAAGCATCTTTACACCTTATTTATAAAAACCATACCTCACAACATAAATGATAATAATTCTCATTGTATTTAATGCAACTCAAGCGTATTTTAAAATTTAGTCGAAAATTCCACTCACTCAATTACGCTTAAGGACAATTAAAAATGAGCTATACCCTTCCCGAACTCCCTTATGCTTATGATGCATTGGAACCGCATATTGATGCTAAAACTATGGAAATCCACCATGCCAAACATCATCAAACTTATATCAACAACATCAATGCAGGTATTGAAGGCACAGAATGGGAAGATCTTTCTGTAGAAGAACTGGTAAGCAAAGCCAATCAGGTACCTGAAGATTTGAAAAATAATGTGATTAATAATGGTGGCGGTCATGCCAACCATTCCCTGTTCTGGACAGTAATGAGTCCAGAGGGCGGTGGCAATCCTGAAGGTGAAATTGCACAAGCGATCGACAAGGAGCTTGGTGGCTTTGAAGCTTTTAAAGAAGCTTTTACCAAGGCAGCCTTAACCCGTTTTGGTAGTGGATGGGCCTGGCTCAGCGTAGCACCTGATCAAACCATTATTGTAGAAAACAGTGCCAATCAGGACTCACCACTCATGCATGGCAATACTCCGATTCTAGGTCTGGATGTGTGGGAACATGCGTACTATTTGAAATACCAGAACCGTCGTCCTGAATATATTGCCGCTTTCTTTAATGTGGTGAACTGGAAGGAAGTGAATCGCCGTTATCTGGAAGCACTTTCAATATAAATGAATACAGTAGGACGAAATCTCATGTCTTGGCACTCTTTACGCTTGATCTGCGGCCTCAGTATTCTTTTGGGCGGAGCAGTGTTGTATCTAGAACGTCTGTTCATGTTGCTTTAAGACATGATCGTCTAACTGTATGGGAAGCCTTATTCTGAGGCTTCTTTTATTTTTTGCTGTTTGAATTTTCTATAGGGAGATGGATTTAAAATTTAAGAACGCAATTCACAAACATTGACGCTATCAAAGCCATTGGTACATGGTGCCACTTCACACGCATGAGAAGCTTGTACTGCACTTACTAAAACAGTACTTATACTTATCGCTAAAAACAATTTATTTAACATTTAAAATTACTCCAAAAATTAACTTTTATCTCTAAATCGCTTGATTATGAGTCAACTATAGGACTTTTTTAATGACTCAGGGCAATATTTCTTGATTTTAATTATTTTTTATTTATATAAATAGAATCGTTTTTTATAACAAAAAAGCGGAACCGAAGTTCCGCCTGAAGATTATAAAACCCGATTAAGACTGTTCAGCTACTGCATTACCTTTCTGCTTTGGATCAGTATTTCCCAGTTCAGGATGAGCAATTGCTCCCTGACATTGCTGTTTATCACGCTCATAGTCGGCCTGTCTGTGTGCCACGCTACTGCTATTTTCAACGGTGCTACGTGCCCAGATTTCCAGACTGGTTAAAGCCTTGCGACATAAGGCATATTTGCCTTCCGTCACTGAGTCAGTCATTTTCACATTAATGCGCCAGTCAGTACTTAATTTACGGGCCGGTTGACGCACCTGAGCATCAATCTGCTCCATTTCCTTGTTATAGACCAGCGGATCGACTTCATTCATGAATTGCCATGCAGCATTAGCATAAGTTGTTGCATCATTGGAGAGTTTAGGTGCCGCTTTAATTTCGGCCTTTGGCGCTTGACTGTCATTTCCACAAGCTTGAAGAAATAAGGTGCTGCCGATTAAAACACCGACCAGCATTGCACGTGTCTTGAACATCAACATATCAGAATCGCCAGTTAAATATTTCGGCACTATGCTAGTAAATTCGCGTACAATACACAATCTTGATTTAATCCCTGTTTTAACTCTCTCCCTCAAGGTGTTTTGTGTCTGACCACAATCCAGTAGCGATGCAACCTGCCGGTTTCTGGCAAGGTGCCAAAGATAGCCAGGCCATTATATTTACTTACCTTCCGGTCTCCTTTGCCTTTGGCGTTTCTGCCACCCAGTTCGGCTTTACTGCCTGGGAAGCCTTATTTCTGTCCTGCTCCATGTATGCCGGTGCCAGTCAATTTTTAGTTGTAGCTCTACTTGGTAGCGGTACTTCGATCTGGATGACTGCATTGACCGTAATTGCTTTGGACATTCGCCATCTTTTATACGGCCCAGCTTTACAAAACCTGATCCAAGATCGTTTAAACTTGAAGAAAACCGCAGTCTGGGCTTGGGGTCTTACTGATGAAGTCTTTGCTTCAGGTATGATCAAGCTGTCACAAAGGCGTCAGGAATGGTCAGAGTCGTGGATGCTCGGTCTGAGTCTGTTTAGCTGGTTATCTTGGGCGATAGGTTCATTTCTAGGCGGCCTATTTGCTGATCAGGTTAGTCATCTGCCACAATTCTTGCAGGCGGCTTTAGATTTCCTGCTACCTGCCCTGTTCTTAAGTTTCTTATTGGCAGCTTTTGAAAAGAAACATACCTTTGTCGTGACCAGCACGATTATTGTCTCAGCAGTTGCCTGTTATTTTATCGATTTGTCCGCTGCGATCTTTATTGGCATCAGTTCCGGCATTTTGGCCGGCCTGTTCAAGCACTATGTACTGAAAAAACCAGATCCTGAATATGCAGGAGATCAATCATGAATTTTGAAATTATTTTGGTCGGGATTATTGTCGGAATTGCCAATTTTGCCTCACGTTTTGGTCCATTCTATGTGATTCAAAAATTTCAGCAGGGTTCGCAAAAACGTGGTGCGCTATGGTTGAAAATTGCATTGGGTTCGATTGGAATTGCTGCCATCAGTTCCATGCTGGTTGTGGCGACTTTACCGCCCTTATTGGAAACGCCAGATAAAAGCTTTGCCATGTTGATCGGTTTTATTGTACTCGCTGGACTGTATTTCAAGTTCAAGAAAATTGTCATGGCGACCTTAACTGCTGCTTTAACCTATGGTCTGATTTATACCTATATCCCCATGCCTTTTTAAGCCTTTTAGTAAATTAGAAATCTCATTCAAGACTTATGCTAAATTAAATATATAAGTCTTTTTTATATAAGAAGAAAATAAGGAAAGTGTTGGCATGTTCGAGCCAAAGCAAATGATTGAAGGGAAAATATTTATTCATCATCGACGTGATGAAATGTTGGCTATTTTAACCAGTATGAATTACCCGGCTGCTATTTTGAATGTTTTATCAATGCACAGAATTTTACTGGTCATTTTGTAGAAGTGGTTGCTGAACCCGCAGATTATGTCCGTGTCATTTATATTCAGAAGCATGGCAAAAATAAAATCATTGCCCTCTACAATCAGACTCAACAGGTGATCCATCTGCACCCTAAACAAATCATTTTTAGCCAATGGAGCCTGTTACATAAAGGCATTCCAAATCTCATTTCTGTATTTTGCTTTAGTGTAATTTTACTGTTTTTATTCTTTGCACTTGTCGCAATATCAAATCATCAATTCCATTTTTTCACTGTATTCCTCGATGCACTGCAATTTTCAGGATTTGGTTTATTGCTATGGATATTTGGTTTTATCTGTCCTTTTGTCATTCCCTTTTACGCCTTTAAGAGTATACAAAGTCTGAAACTTCTCCATCAACTTCAGCTCAATGACAAGCAAATTCTGCATATGAAAAAACTCAATCCGCAAAATCGTATTTATGATTTAAACCCTATGAAAAATACAGTAAAGCGAACTGCCTGATTTCAGATGCAATTCTCTATAAACTTTTATAAATAAAACTGCTGGCCAATATCACAATTTTGTATGAAACTCGGCTTATCTCGGCATTGAGTTCTGTTATGCTAAAAGTCCATAAAATCAAGCATGGATAATACACATGAACGTGACTATTGGTACTCCTCTTCAATCTTCAGCTTTTAAAGTTCTATTGCTAGGTTCAGGAGAACTAGGTAAGGAAGTGGTGATTTCCTTGCAACGTTTAGGTGTAGAAGTTCATGCTGCAGATCGTTATGCAGATGCTCCTGCCATGCAGGTGGCACATTTTTCTTATGCCTTAAATATGGCAGATGCAGCGGAACTCAAACAGCTCATTCAAAAAATTCAGCCGCATCTCATTGTTCCTGAAATTGAAGCGATTGCGACAGAAGTACTGGTTGAAATCGAAGAACAGAATATTGCAACTGTAATTCCTTCTGCTAAAGCGGTTAACCTGACCATGAATCGTGAAGGCATTCGTCGTCTGGCAGCTGAAGAACTAGGCTTACCGACGTCTGCTTATCGCTTTGCCGCTTCTCTGGAATCTTTCCGCGCAGCCTGTGATGACATTGGTTATCCAAACTTTGTGAAGCCGGTGATGTCTTCTTCAGGTAAAGGCCAATCTCGCGTGAAAAGTTTTGAAGAAGTTGATGCTGCCTGGGAATATGCGCAAACAGGTGGTCGAGTTAATCAGGGCAAAGTAATTGTCGAATCACAGATTGATTTTGATTTTGAAATTACCCTGCTTACTGTGCGGGCTAAAAATCCTCAAACTGGCGAAATCGAAACCTCTTACTGTGATCCAATCGGACATCGTCAGGACTCAGGCGACTATGTAGAAAGCTGGCAGCCTCAGCCAATGAGCCCTGCTGCTCTGGAAGAATCAAAACGTATCGCCAATAAAGTCACCACGGCATTGGGCGGTTGCGGCATTTTTGGTGTAGAACTCTTTGTCAAAGGCGACAAAGTATGGTTTAGTGAGGTTTCACCTCGCCCGCATGACACTGGTCTGGTCACTTTGGCTTCCCAGTTCCAGAGTGAATTTGAACTGCATGCCCGTGCTATTTTAGGCTTACCAGTCAATACAGCTCGCCATAGTGTGGCTGCCAGTGCCGTAATTTACGCAGGTGTCGATGATCGCAACCTTTCATTTTCTGGCCTGAATCTTGCTTTAGCCCATGCCGATACCGATTTACGCCTGTTTGGTAAACCTGAAGGTTTTAAACGCCGCCGTATGGGTGTCGCGACTGCGCGTGCAGAAAGCATTGAACAGGCTCGCGAGCTGGCTCAACAGGTTGCTGACCAAGTTAATGTGAATCAAAATTAAGTAAATACAACGGACCACTGTTCATGATCAATACCTCCCCACTGCTGAATTACATTAAAAGTCACAATGACATCAAAGCGATCAACCAATGGCGTAGCGATGTAGAAAATCAGCTTCAGGAATGTTTTGAAAATGGACAGTCTATCCGTGACATCATTCAGGCCCGTTCCAACCTGATTGATGAGGCTCTGCAATTCCTGTGGAATCATGCTGAACTGGATCAAACCGATTTGGCACTTTTCGCAGTCGGCGGTTATGGCCGCCGCGAAATGCTGCCATATTCAGACGTCGATATCATGATCCTTTCTGAAGATGATTTCACTCCAGAGCAGGAAAAGCTGATCTCCAGTTTTATTTCTTCTCTTTGGGATGTGGGCAATTTCAAACCGGGCATCAGTGTCCGTACCATCAATGAATGTGTCAATCAGGCCAGCAGTGACCTTACGGTAGCGACTTCCCTAATTGAAGCACGTCTTATTATTGGTAATGAAAATTTAACCAAGTGGCCACGCCGGATCGTGTCACAAACCTGGACCGATAAAACCTTTTTTGATGCGAAAATGGATGAGCAGCACAAACGCTATGCTCAACACAATAATACTGAAAGCAATCTGGAACCGGATATTAAAAATGCACCAGGCGGTATCCGCGATATCAACCAGATTGGCTGGATTGCCAAACGTCATTTCCGTGTCAACCGTATTTATGACCTGGTGCATCTGGGCTTTATTTCAGAATTTGAACTTGCTGTACTCGAAGAAGCAGAAAGCTTCCTCTGGGAAATTCGTCATCATTTACACCGCCTGACCAAGCGCGATGAAAACCGCCTGCTATTCGATTATCAACGAGATATTGCGGCGATGTTTGGCTATACCCGTGAAGAAGGTCAGTCACCGAACTATCCAATCGAACAGTTTATGAAGCGCTATTACCGTAGCGCGCAGCAGGTTTCAACTTTGAATGAAATGCTGCTGGCTTATTTCAATGAATCAGTCATTACCCCACGTTTACCTCAATATGAACGCCAGATTGAAGAAATTAATGAAAATTTCAAACTGGTCGATGGCAAGTTAGCAGTTCAACATCACAAGATTTTCTCAGAAAAGCCAAGCGCCATTCTGGAAATTTTCTATTTGCTGGCTAATCGTCCTGAAATTGAAGGCATACGTGCCCGTACTTTACGTCTGCTTACTTTGGCAGCTAAACGTATTGATCAGGGTTTCCGTGATAATCCGGTACACCAAGCCCTGTTTATGGCCATCATTCGTTCACCGCATCGCCTGTACGAAACGCTAGTTGCGATGAAACGTTATGGTGTTCTGGGCAAATATATTCCAGCTTTCGGACAGATTACCGGCCTGATGCAATATGACCTGTTCCATATCTATACCGTAGATGCACATACCCTGCTCTTGATCCGCAATCTGAACCGCTTCAAAGAACCCGAATTTGCCAAAGAATTCCCAGTGGTCAGCTCCGTGTTCCAGCGCCTAGCACGTCGTGACATTGTTTATCTAGCGGCTATTTTCCATGATATTGCCAAAGGTCGTGGTGGCGATCATAGTGAGCTTGGTGCAGCCGATGCGATTCAGTTCTGCCGTACCCATGGCTTTACCGAACGTGAATGCAATCTGGTTGCTTGGCTGATTGAAAACCATTTGTCCATGTCGGTGACTTCACAGAAAAAAGACATTTCCGATCCGGATGTAGTCAAAGAATTTGCTGAAAAAATGGGCGATATGGAGCATCTGGATTATCTGTACACGCTGACAGTGGCAGATATCAACGCGACCAATCCAAAACTCTGGAATACATGGCGTTCATCTTTAATGCGTCAGCTTTATACACATGCGCGTGATGTGATCCGTTCAGGTCTCGGCCGTCCGGTTGATTATCAAATGCTGATTGAAGATACCAAATTCGAAGCTAGTGAACGTCTGGTAGAACATTTCTCACTCTATGACGTTGAAAAAGTCTGGCAGGAACTGGGTGACGACTACTTCCTGAAAGAATCTGCCGATGAAATCGCTTGGCATACCCGTGCCATTCTGGAACATGGCGATAATCCTGCACCATTGGTATTAATGCGTGCGCATCGTAAATATGCGCAGGATGCCGTGCAGATCTTCATCTATACCCAAGACAAGCCAAATCTGTTCGCTACCACGGTTGCTGTTCTGGATCGCATGAATCTGGACGTTCAGGATGCCCGGATTATTACCGCGACCAAAGCCTTTAGTCTGGATACCTATGTCGTACTTGACCGTTTTGGCACGCTGCTGACTGACCCAGAACGTGAAGCGACTGTGATTGAAGCCTTACAGGATGCCTTAAGTCATTCTGATGAATATCCAGGTCTGATGCAGCGCCGCATTCCGCGTCAGTTACGTCATTTTGATATTGAAAATACTGTCGATATCACTCTCAATGAGGCTTTAAATCAGAATATGGTGGAAATTGCGACACTTGACCATCCTGGTTTACTTGCGAAAATTGGCGGTTTATTTATGATGCAGGGTCTGGATATTCACTCTGCTAAAATTGCCACGCTTGGCGAACGTGCTGAAGATATTTTCTTTGTCACCAAAAAAGATGGCAGCCCAATGACCCAAACAGAGTCCGACAATTTTGCAGCGGCATTAAAAGCTGCTCTGGATGAAGCCTCACATCAGGTCAATGCTCAACACTAACACACTGCTCGGTAACACATTCATGAACTCTAGCTTGTTTTTATTGCACCCATATCCGTTTGAAAAGTTAAATAAACTTTTTGCGGATATCCAGCCTGCGAATATGCCATTGATTCCCCTTTCAATTGGTGAACCAAAGCATCCAGCACCCGAGTTCGTGAAACAGGCGATTATCGATAATTTCCAGCATCTATCGACTTATCCGAACAGCAAAGGCTTACCTGAATTACGAGAAAGCATTGCCAACTGGCTGACTCGTCGTTTTAAACTGAATAGCATCAGTGCAGACAGCAATGTATTACCGGTTTCCGGTACCCGTGAAGCGATCTTCTCTTTTGTTCAGGCGCTGATTAATCGTGAAGATGCGCCTTATGTGGTGATGCCAAACCCTTTCTACCAGATTTATGAAGGTGCTACCCTGCTTGCAGGTGCAAAACCTTATTTCATTAACTGTACTGAAGAAAATGATTACTTAGGCGACTTTGATGCAGTTCCGGCTGAAGTCTGGGAAAAAACTGCCCTGTTATTTGTGTGTACACCGGGCAACCCAACAGGTGCTGTTCTTTCTAAAGAGCAGTTTAAAAAGCTGATTGCACTGTCAGACAAATATGATTTTGTCATTGCTTCTGATGAATGCTATTCAGAACTCTGGTTTGATGAAGCACCGACAGGTTTACTGGAAGTGTGTGCCGAGATTGGCCGAGATGACTATAAAAACTGTGTCGTTTTCCATTCTCTATCTAAACGCTCCAACCTGCCAGGCATGCGTTCAGGCTTTGTTGCAGGTGATGCCACTTTACTCAAACCTTATCTGCAATACCGTACTTATCACGGTGCAGCGATGCCGGTGCAACACCAGTTAGCATCAATTACCGCTTGGAATGATGAAGCCCATGTGGAAGAAAACCGGGTACAGTATCGTGCCAAGTTCGATCTGTTCCAGAAAGAATTGGGGCACTTGCTTCCGCTGAAAAAACCGGATGCGGGTTTCTACTATTGGCTCAAAGTGGACAATGATGAAGCTTTTGCCAAAATGTTGATGGAAAAAGCGCATATCAAAGTATTACCAGGCCGTTACCTGTCTCGTGAAACTACACAAGGCAACCCGGGTGAAAATCATGTGCGTCTGGCATTGGTGGCTGATCTGGCACAATGTGAGCAGGTAATTCAGCGTTTAAAAGCGATTCTTTAATCTTCTAAGACCTAAACACAAATAAAAAAAACCCACTTTCCAGAAGTGGGTTTTTTTATGGATATTGACTACAAATTATTTTTTATTTAACTTATTTTCTATTCATTAGAAATTAGACATTTCAAATAAACTTATAAAACCTTTTCAATTTCTGTTTCGAGATCTTCAGGTTTGGTGGTAGGTGCAAAACGGTTTAATACCTTGCCATCACGACCAATCAGGAATTTGGTAAAATTCCACTTAATACCATTTCCTAGAATTCCTTTAGAATTATTGGTCAAGTAACGGAAGATCGCATGCGCTTCTGGACCTTTAACATCTACCTTGGAAAACATTGGGAAAGAAACCCCATAATTTTTCTGGCAAAATTCACCGATCTGTTCATTTGAACCTGGATCCTGTCCACCAAACTGGTTGCATGGAAAACCTAAAACTTCCAGTCCCTGCTCTTTATATTTCTGGTAAAGCTTTTCCAGACCTGCAAATTGTGGAGTGAAACCACATTTGCTTGCGGTATTTACGATTAAAAGTACTTTTCCTTCATAATCTGCAAGTCGTTTGTTTTTCCCATCTAACAACTCAGCTTCAAACTGATAAATGCTGGTCATGGATAAGTTTCCTCGTCAGTTTTTTCTTGTGTTTGTAATTCTAAAGAGGCTGAGTTTACACAATAACGTAAGCCAGTCGGTTCCGGACCATCCGGGAAAACATGTCCCAAATGTGCATCACAATGATGACAAACAATTTCTGTTCTCACCATACCATGTGAAGTATCAGGTAATTCTTCTACAACTGAGCTGCTCACAGGACGATAGAAGCTTGGCCAACCGCAACCGCTGTCATATTTAGTGGTTGAAGAAAATAGTGGTGTACCACAGCAACGGCAGACATAAGTCCCTTCCTGTTTTGTATTCCAGTACTTACCTGTGAATGCCGGTTCAGTTCCTTTTTCACGCGTAATGCGAAACTCTTCTGGTGATAACTCTCTTTGCCATTCCCGGTCTGTTTTATTGAGTTTTCCCATCACTAACTCCTTTAAATCTTTGACATTCAATGTCATGCTTCAGTACTTCCATATTTACGCTAGAGATGAAAAAATTTCTAGCGAAATTTCAGCATAGATTGTGATATTTGCGTAATCTATAGGTTTAACTTAAAAATTAATTGGATGGAATTATGTCCGGTATTGGTAACACCCCCCCTCGCGAGATCAAGAAATCGTCTAAGCTTGAGCATGTTTGCTACGACATTCGCGGACCAGTGTTACGAGCGGCCAACGAGATGGAAGAAGCCGGACATAAAATTATCAAACTGAATATCGGAAATCCCGCCCCATTCGGCTTTGAAGCCCCGCAAGAAATCATTAATGATGTTGCACTGAACCTGCCAAATGCGATTGGCTATACAGATTCCAAAGGAATTTTCCCGGCACGTAAAGCGATCTGTCAGTATTACCAGCAAAAAGGCATTCTGGATATGCACGTGAACGACGTGTATGTCGGCAATGGCGTATCTGAGCTGATCGTGATGGCGATGCAAGGCCTGCTGGATGACGGCGATGAAATGCTGATTCCAATGCCGGATTATCCATTATGGACTGCGGCAGTGAACCTGTCTGGCGGTACTGCGATTCACTATAAATGTGATGAAGAAGATCACTGGTATCCAGATATTGCGGATATGGAAAGCAAAATCACGCCAAATACCCGCGGAATCGTGATTATCAACCCGAATAACCCGACTGGTTCGGTTTATCCGCGTCATGTATTACAGCAAATCGTGGATCTGGCGAAGAAATATGATCTGATCCTGTTTGCAGACGAAATCTATGACAAGATCGTTTACGATGGTATTGAACATGTTTCAGTAGCTTCGCTTGCAGGCAAGCAATTATGTGTATCGTTCAACGGTTTATCTAAGGCCTATCGTATTGCTGGCTATCGCTCAGGCTGGATGGCGATTACTGGTGATAAATCACGTGCAATGGACTACATTGAAGGCCTGGATATGCTGGCTTCAATGCGTCTTTGCGCGAATCATCAAGCACAATATGCAATTCAGACTGCACTCGGTGGCTATCAGTCTATTAATGACTTGATCCGCCCAGGTGGCCGTCTATATGAACAGCGTAATATTGCCTGGGAAATGCTAAACGAGATTCCGGGGGTATCTTGTGTGAAACCGGAAGGTGCGATGTACTGTTTCCCTCGTCTTGATCCAGAAATCTATCCGGTTGAGGATGACGAAAAACTGATGCTTGATCTGTTACGTGCCGAGAAAGTTCTATTGGTTCAAGGTACTGGTTTCAACTGGCCAACACCGGATCATTTCCGTGTGGTATTCCTGCCAGCAGAAAATGAACTGCGTGAAGCGATTACCCGTTTAGGCCGTTTCCTGGCAAAAATGCGTTAATTTATAAAAGTTAACTCAAAAAACCGCATTTATGAATGCGGTTTTTTATTGTTTAAAAATTTCCGCGACAAGCTTTATAGATATTTAAAAAGAGGTATGCTGTTAATCTAGAGTTTCTTTTCTCAATAAAATCTATTCAGCCTTTTCTCCTTTAGCTTGATGATTCATGCTATTTTTTGAACAAATATAAAACTTCAAGAGTATATGGATGTCCTCAAATACGGTCAAGCTTAGTCTTTTTCTCTGCCTGAGCATGTGCTTAGGCATCGGCATTCTGCGTTTTTCCTATACTGCCCTGTTACCTGGTACACGTGAAGCCTTTGTCTGGAGCGCGAGTTTTGCCAGCCTTTTGGGTAGTGCCAATCTACTGGGTTATTTAATGGGTGCTTTTGCAGCGATGCGCTTGCCTCAAGATCGAAGCATGAGTACCTATATCCAGCTTGCTGCAATAGCTGGAATGGTTAGCTTATTCTGTTGCGCTTTTTCAGGGTTTTCTGAAATCTGGTATATCAGCTGGCGCGTGATCTCCGGTATCAGTGGTGGTCTGCTCATGATTTTGTCACCAAGTGTCGTGGCTCAGTGCTGCGATTTAAAAGACCGTTTTAAGATCAATTTTATTGGTTTTAGCGGAATTGGATTGGGGGTTTTACTAGCTACACTGTTTTTACCTTATCTTGACCAGATTTCCATACGTACGGCCTGGCTGATCTTATGTGGGTTTGCCCTGATGATTTGTATCTGCTTAAGCCTACTGATACAACAATTTAAACCCTATCTAGCTAAACAATCTGTTTCTCATGCTGCTCAAGTACCTTTAAATACAGTCTTTTATAGTTTACTGGCGGTTTATGCCTGTAGTGCATTTGCCTATATTCCGCATTCCCTGTTCTGGATTGACTATCTCAGCCATGAACTAGGATTAAGCTTATTCTGGATTAACTTTAACTGGATTCTATATGGTTTGGGCAGTGCCTTAGGTGCTTTTTCTGCCTATATTCTGGCAAGAAAATTTGGCAATTTTACCGCCTTAAAGATTCTTTATAGTGTGTATATTCTGGCGATTTTCATCGCGACTTTAAATGCTAACCCGTTCCTCACTTTCAGTTCTTCTTTTTTTACCGGAATGTTGAATCCCGCTGTGGTTTTCCTCACCTCTTATACCATTTTGCAACTGTATGGACTGGCCTATAAAAAGCTCTGGAGTATTGCGACTCTATGTTTTGCCTCTGTTCAGCTGATTAGTGGATTAAGTTTTAGCGCCCTGCAATATCTTGGATTGAACTATCATCAACAGTTTATGCTGGCTGCTTTAGTTTTATTAGGGGGAACATTACAACTGTTCTGGAATACACGTTCTTCCAAATATAAGATGGATGAGCAACCGCAACCGGTTTCTGTTCAAGAAGAAAGAATTAAATAAAGATTAAAATCAGTCAATGCCCCAAATCCCAAGGAATAGGACCACGTCATTAAACGTGGTTTTATTCCATTTAATCTTTTTTCAAATCTTTAAGCGGATTACCAAACTGTTTTAGATATTCAACGCCCAATTGCCGTGAACCCTGATCATTAAGATGATTATCATCTTTAAAACGATACAAAGGCACATCATTCAACATCGTTTTACATGCCTGCTGATCACAGATGACTTTGGTTGGATCAATAATTTTTAATTGTGGATATTTCAGTTTTGCTTCTGCCAGAATCTGATTGAATTGCTTTAAATGTGCTTCATAACTTTTTCGAGAAACTGTACATGAAGCGTCTCGATGAAGAATCTCTTTACGAATATTACAATCAGATGGAATCCCTTCCCAGTCTAGATGTGGTACATCATTAATTAGCACCACCTGATCACTAGATTGATGGGCAATTTCTAAGGCTTTCATCAAGCCTGCTCTAAATATCTCTTCCTCAGTATGATGGACACTATCTTTAAGTTTTATATTATCGTCAAAATACTGCGCATAAGAACCCGCCAGAATAATCATTGGATAATGGGTTTCTTTAAGATGCGCAGTAATAGCATCATTACGTTTTTGGAATTTGGTCAATTCTTTCCATTGATTCAACTTTAATTCAAATCGCTGTACATCTGGCAGATAAAAGGTTGAGCTTTGCGTAACGTCATAACCGCGTAAATCAGCATCCTTTGCCCATTCATCCAGCATTGCTGTGTAGGCATTGGCATGCGAATCGCCAATCAACAGGAAATCAATATCTTCTTTAGATTGTCCTAAGACACAATCCTGAGCATTGGGTAAAACATATTGGATCCGCAGTATCCATGCAGTTACTACGAATCACATGTGCATACGTGTGTAATGCTTCCTGTTTGTCATGCACCGATTTTGGAAAACGCTCCGGGAAACCTTCATGTGTTTTGATGGTTTGGGCGATCGCAATAAAACTGACTGCAGGTAACATAAATCCAAGAATAATCACTTTATAATTTGCAGCCATCACAAAGCGTTTCAGTGGTGTTTCAGTCAGTTTATAAGTCAGAAATGCACATATAAGTGATAGAAAAACAATAATAATCTGATTTTCCAGATTCAAGGGCAGCATATAAATGCCAAAGAACACGATGATTGGCCAGTGCCATAGATACAGAGGATATGAAATCTTGCCAATCCAGGTACTAAGACGATTACTCAGTAATAAATTACTTGAAGATATAGATTGTCCCAGATAAATAATGAGTGCCGTTGCAAGACACGGGATCAATGCCATCAGTCCTGGGAATGGGGTTTGCTGATCAAAATAAATTGCAGTTGCAAATAGAACACTTACTCCAGCCCAGACCAATCCCTGTAATAGTTTTTTTGGCAGATTCAGTTTTGGCAAGCAGCTAATCAATGCGCCAATCAATAACTCAAACGCTCGTACCGGCATGCTATAGTAAACTTTGGCTGGATTATGAGTCAGTTGCTGCTGGGCGTATATAACTAAAGCGACAATAAATACACTAATAACAAGCCAAAGATATTTACGTGAGGTTCTACTCAAGAATAGCCATAGCAAGAGCGGCCAGAAAATATAAAACTGCTCTTCTACGCCCAATGACCATAAATGCAACAAAGGCACATTTTCTACATTCGGACTGAAATAATCTCCCACCTCATTTCGCATATACAGATTGGCAATGAGCACAGTGGCATACATGACGCTTTTAAAATATTCCGTCAGCTCACCCGGCAACATCACCTGCCAAGCAATCAGGCTGACAATTGCCAGTACAGTAAAATATGCAGGTGCCAGACGGATCACCCGTTTCTTATAAAACCGTGCAATTGAAAATTGCTGCAACTCAATATCGCGCTTCAAAATGGTCGTAATGAGATAACCGGAAATGACAAAGAAAATATCAACACCAATATAGCCGCCAGAAAATAGTGACCAGCCGAGGTGATTGAAAATGACCAATGATACTGCAATCGCTCTCAGGCCATCGATATCTGGTCGATAAGCAAAACTCATAAAAACAGGAAAAACGGGAGATACGCTATTTTATGCTTTTCATTCTTTAGATGGCGATCTTTTACATTTTTTTTACATTCACCTGCGCTTATTCCAATTCTTCTACCTTTAAATAAGGATAAGGATTGGTCGCACCTTCCCCACTGAGATAAATCCCATAATGCAAATGTGGTGGTGTATTTTTCGCATTACCGGTATTGCCGACATAGGCAATGATTTCACCTGCTTCTACCCAGTCTCCTTCCTGAATATGTTCAGCATAATCATCTAGATGAGCATAATAATGTTGGCTTAAATTCGGGCCAGTAATCCAGATAACTTTACCGCCCAAATTATTGGTTCCAATCTTACGGACGATCCCTTGGGTCGCACTGACTACCGGTGTTCCCCGTTTAGCAAAAATATCAGTCCCCTCATGTTTGCGACCTTCACTCCGTGCTTCACCCCAAGTATCCTGAATCTGGCGAGGTTTTACTCCTTGTACAGGAATTTCTACTGGTCTAATCAGCTCAGCTTTTTTTAATTGCCAATAGAGGTAGGGACTTTTCCAGCCCGCTGGTTCACCTGATGGCGGTGGCTGACAGGCAGTAAGTAATATGCTTAAGGAAAATATTAAAAGCAGGATTCTGGGAATTTTCACAATAGCTCGCTTAGCTGTTTAATGAGGAGTTCGTTTTATCTTAAGGAATACACAGAAATTTAAAGTCAAAATCCTGTTATTTTTAGTGATGTTTTTTCCCAATTGTTTTTCGAAAACAGTCTTAAAAATAGCAAAACCCTCAGCTGAGGGTTTTGTTGAATCAGTTTAAATCTTATTTACGCTTTTTCGCACGGGATGGTTTAGAGGGTTGTTGCTGTTGCTGTTGTTGCTCTTCATTCTGAGCACTGTCCTTTTTATCCTTTTGCTGAACCTGCTTATGTTTTGCTCTTGATTTAGCCATAGAATAAACTCCTTTGGAGAACTGTCTCTATCACTGGAAGTTGCATTAATCACTTTAACCTTTATATAAAATAAGCCAATCGCGGAGCTGTATCCAAATACGTCAATGTAAAAGCATCTTTAGTTAAGTCATTCAATTCAGATTAGATCTTTATTCGAGGTATTTACATCGCTTACATAGCGTTGCATGTTGATACCTGTTTTAACCCTGAATATAAATATGGTTTTCTGAATGAAACCCTTCAAATATTTAACAATAAATGTGCGTCTAACGTGATGATTCAAATTTAGCATTGATGTATCAACGTTCACAAAGTTTCCAGTTCAGAATCGAACCAACACAGTAATAGTATATTTAGTATGAGAGGCTATAAAACGTAGGCCACAGTTTTCGCAGTAAAGGAATAACTGGATGATCAGGTAGATTGAATATTAGATCTGTATTCAGAGTCATCTTGCCACTATTTTCAGGTTTAACAATTTATTAATAGACCTCTTGCGAAAGTATCGTTTTACCTAATTTTTGAATTGGCTAAAACCTTATAAAATGTAGCTTTGGGCTGTTTAAATTTTGACTAACGCAAGAAGTCTAATTTATATCTTTCTAATTATAAATTTAATATTTTCAATTTCTAAAACATTTCTTTAATTAATTCTACAAAATAATTCATAAGATAATTGTTCTTACATAAGGTGAAAGGGTTTTCACGCTAAGCCCGAATATCTTACATAAGCAGACACCGCTCATACATGTGCAGAGAGTTTTATCCCCTATACTGAAATCAAGTTTTAGAAAATTAGAGGATTTTGTATGAAACAGTTTTAGAGGTGGATCAGGAAATTTGAACAACACTTATAAGTGATATTTTGCTCCCCAAATGATGTTATAAACATCAATATATGGAGTATTTTATGGCACGTAGACCAAGAAGAAATCATTCAAATGATTTTAAAGCTAAGGTAGCACTTGCTGCGATTAAAGCAGAAAAAACACTTGCTGAATTGAGTGCTGAATTTGATGTTCATCAAAACCAAATTATCGACTGGAAAAATCAACTGATTTCAGCTTCCTCGCAAGCTTTCGATCAATCAAAAGCTCCAACAGAACCACCCATCGATCTAAAAAAACTACATGCAAAAATCGGTGAGCAGGCATTAGAAATTGATTTTTTAGAAGGTGTGTTGAAGAAACTGGGCCGCTTCAACCACAAAAGTTAATCGATGACTCACTTCAGATTTCAGTATCTAAGCAAGCTCAGCTGCTGAAAGTCTCCCGTGGTTGTTATTACTATCGCCCAAAACCTGTGAGTGCATCAGATCTGAAGCTGATGCGGTGTATGGATGAGTTACATATGCAATACCCTTTTGCAGGTAGCCGTATGATGCGTGATTTGTTGAATCGTCAAGGACATCATATAGGACGACGTCATACACGTACTTTAATGAAGAAAATGGGCATTAATGCGTTATATTGCAAACCAAATTTAAGCCAGGCTAATCAAGCTCACCGCAAATATCCATATCTGCTCAAAGGATTGGCTATTCAGCGCAGTAATCAAGTGTGGTCTACGGATATAACGTATATCCCTATGGCAAAAGGCTTTGTTTATTTATGTGCTGTGATTGATTGGCATAGCCGCAAGGTACTTGCGCATAGAGTATCGATTAGTATGGAGGTTACATTTTGCATAGAAACATTAAATGAAGCTATTGAAAAATATGGTCGACCTGAAATATTTAATACAGACCAAGGCAGTCAGTTTACCAGTGATGCATTTATTGATGTATTGAAATCAAATGGCATTCAAATCAGTATGGATGGTAAAGGTCGATGGGTTGATAATGTGATGGTTGAACGATTATGGCGGAGCGTTAAATATGAAGAGGTGTATCTCAAAGCCTACAGCAATGTTTTGGATGCGAAGAAGCAATTAAACGCATATTTTGAATTTTATAATTTGAAACGACCTCATTCGAGTCTGGACAAAATGACTCCAGATGAGTTTTACTATGACCAGCTACCACAACAAAATAAGGTAGCTTAACTAGAGCAGAGTATCACTTATAAATAAGCTTTTAGTTGTTCAAACATGTGGGACCACCTCTCTTCGAAAATTCTAATACTCATTACGATGGGCTTTTATGGTACTTCTACTATTGCAGCAGATGCTATTCCTTTGGAAGCTAAAGCTGCCGCAGAAGCACAAAAAGCTGCGCTAGAATATTCTGAAAATCAGAAGAATGATTCAGACTCAGACTGAAAACAAAATAAAGCCCACGAAGGGCTTTATTTACATACGGGAATCATTAGGAAAAGTTATTTTAATAACTCAATGATTGTCCTACTCCATAAACCATCAAGGTAATAAGGAATACGACCAATGCGGAGACAGCTAATTCTGCTTTAGTCATGTGTTTTTCCCTCATGGAGAGCTGTATATTATTTATACACTACATAAGCATAAAACCAAATAACAAAATATTACATAATCTTGAATATTTAAACTAAAGTAAAACACAATATAAGAGAGTAAAACTATAAATTAAACCTTAATTATCAATAAATATATTCTTAATTTTCATTTACTTAATGGATTTTATTTAAAAAATTAATAGATTATTTCTTTGAAATCATAAAATAATCTTTGTTTATAAAAAAATTTTCTATGTAATATATTGCCATTCCAAAATTTAAGCTTTTGAACTTAATGTCTTTTTAAGTTATTTCATAGCTTCTAATTTTACTATTTCATAATTTATTTTCCTTATTTGATATCAAATTAAAACTAAACAACTAATAAGTATTTTTAATTAATCAACAACTGCTATTTTATTTTCAATAAAATTCTCTTTTATCGTAAAGATATTTTTTATTATTTTTAAAATCTCAATATAAATTTAAAGATCCTAAATAGAAGGATCTTTAAATTTTAAATTACTACATAGATTTGAGTACTTCTAACTCGAAATCAAGCTCCATCATCTTTTCCAGATTTGGTACAATCGCATTCACCCAAGTGCCACTATTCCAGACTTTCAGAATTCCATTTTCTTCCTTATAGAATGCACAGTCCTGAGCTGATATATGATGAATAACCTGGGTTCCTTCTGGTATATTTCTCATACAAACCTCCACACATTTGGTTTATTTTTAATTTAGCAGAAGATTTGAATTTTTCGTTTACATTGCTTTATAGAGTTGTATTAATTGACTATTTAATAGATTAATAGACCTCTTGCGAAAGTATCGTTTTACCTAATTTTTGAATTGGCTAAAACCTTATAAAATGTAGCTTTGGGCTGTTTAAATTTTGACTAACGCAAGAAGTCTAATCATGTAACTTTCATTTTGATATAAATTTTCTTACTTATCTTAGGCTTTGTTGCACAAACCTATCTGTAAAGGCTTTTTCAGCGATATAATTTTCAAATGAAGAAGCCTACACACAAAATCTACCGCACAACCAATTGGCCCGCATATAACCGAGCACTCATGAGTCGCGGAAATATTGCCATTTGGTTTGATCCTGCTACGCAATGGTATGCGCCATCAAAAGGCAAACAAGGGCGAAATCAAACCTACTCCGACGCAGCTATCCAATGCTGCTTAATGATTAAATCTCTATTCCGTTTGTCTTTACGTATGGTCACTGGCTTTGTGCAAAGTCTGATTGAACTTTGCGGATTAAATTGGACCGCACCAGATTACAGTACGCTTTGTAGAAGACAAAAGCATATTGATATTGCAATCAGCTACCAAAAAAGTAGCGATGGGCTGCATCTACTCGTAGACTCTACAGGCATGAAGTTTCTAGGTGAGGGCGAATGGAAACGCAAGAAACATGGAGCTGAATATCGTCGCCAATGGCGTAAACTACATATTGGTATAGATGCCAAAACCCTACAAATACGCGCTATTCAACTCACAACCAATAATGTCAGTGATTCACAGGTGCTTGGTGATTTACTTAATCAGATTCCACAAGATGAGCAGATTGACTCTGTTTATACCGATGGAGCTTATGACACCAAGCAATGCCGTCAGGTCATTGCAGATCGGCAAGCACATGCGGTGATTCCACCTAGAAAAAATGCGAAACCATGGAAAGATACAAAGAGTAGCTCGCTAGAGCGAAATGAATTACTTCGAACAGTTAAACGTTTAGGCAGGACATTATGGAAAAAATGGTCAGGCTATCATCGCCGCAGTTTGGTGGAAACCAAGATGCATTGCATCAAATTATTAGGCGATAAATTAATGGCAAGAAGCTTTCCTAGTCAGGTGAATGAAATTCATGCACGTGTAGCAGTCCTCAACAGATTTACGGAATTAGGTCGACCACTTACCCAAGTTACGCCTTAAATTTGGCTCAATTAGGGGCGCTTTGCATTTCAAATCTTTGTGCAACAAAGCCCTTATCTTATCTAAAAATATTCAAATGATAAAAATAAAAAATCCCAACAATATATGTTGAGATTTTCTATTTATAATCAAATTAAACTAGCAGTAAATATAAGTAATGCTCAGGCTATAAAATCTCGTAAAATGTGTTGATTAATCACTTCATCAAAACTTAGATTCGAAAGATTTTGCTTGTTATGTTTGATGATTTTATAACAATAACTTGCTGCAATACCCATACTAATTAAAGTCAACAATTTCATTGTTCACCTCAAAATTAAAAATATTAGAAACTGTGAAATTAAAATATCAGCTTGTTTTGTAGTGGTCTAAGTCAATTTGGAAAGCTTTTTGTATGGTATGTAAATTCATCAAAGCCATTTCAGGTCTATAAAAATCATTATCAATTTTTTGCTTTGCCTTGAATTGCCTTATTTTCCCTTAACTAAATCGACAAGTGCAGTCGAAAATGTAGATTATCGATGATTAACATTCTTAAACGGAAGATCATATTTGAATACAAAAAGTACATCATTTTAAAGCGGCATGGTCGCAATCAAACGCAATCAAATTTGATGCAAAACATAAATTCGAGGAAGATAAATCAGAATCTGCTATGATAGCTTCCACTTAGTGGACTCTTTTATGTCTTCCCTTATCTCCTATTTATAAGTAAAGGAGTATTACAATGGGCAACATGACTGCCACATCAGAATTATTTTATATATTTTAGTAGGTTAAAGTGAAAATTGTCATTCTTAACAAGCCTTATGACGTCCTCTCCCAATTTCGTCCAGATGAAAAACATCAGACTATGGCGGATTTCGTAGACGATCCGGATCTGCGTATTGCCGGTCGTCTGGATATGGATTCTGAAGGTTTGATGTTCCTGACCGATCATGGTGGTTTAAACCAATATATTACTAATCCAGCCAGCAAAAAATTCAAAACTTATCTGGTTCAGGTCGATGGTGATATAACCGAAGAAGCTCTAGAACAGCTTCGTAAAGGCGTTGAACTGAATGACGGTATTACGCTGCCAGCCAAAGCAATTAAAGTCACTGAACCGGAATGGTTATGGGAACGCAATCCTCCTGTACGTTTCCGTGTTTCTGTTCCAACTTCATGGGTCGAAATTTCAATCTGTGAAGGTCGTAACCGTCAGGTTCGTCGTATGACTGCAGCAGTCGGCTTTCCTACCTTACGTTTGATCCGCACCAAAATCGGTTCGATTGATCTGGTTCAATTAGGTTTACAGCCAGGTGAAACTAAAGAAATTGAACCCCTACTTTATCCAGACTTTAAAGATGTGCCTGCTCAAGAACCTTACCGCTCGCGCTCTTATGTGAAAAAGCCGGGTGGTACCGGTGGTAAACCGATTAACAAGAAAGTAACGAAAGACGGCACCAAGAAAAAAACCGGTACACCGCGTATCTGGCAAATGGAAGAAGGTGAAAAACCACGTCGCAAGACTAATGGTACTACCCGTCCAAATACTAAGAGTCGTGGCCGTCGTACCCGTTAAGCCACTGCTCAGGTCGGGAAGATCAAACTAAAGACCACACCTTGAGGATGGTTATTCACCTGAACTTCCCCCTGATGCAACTGCATAATCGACTGCACAATCGCCAAGCCCAAACCACCCGTTTGGGCTTTTTGATGCCGGCTGCTTTCAATCTGGTAAAAACGTTCAAACAGATGGGCTAAATACTGCTCGGGGATCTGTACACCTGCTGTCAGCACATCAATCCGACAGCTATTTTCTGTAGTCATCGCCGTGATTCTGATCTCTCCATTTTCCTTTCCATACTGCACTGCGTTGCTGAGTAAATTGGCAAGCGCACGTTGCAGATATTCTGGATGCGCAGCTATATTCAGTTGAGCCGGAATATCCGTATAAATAGATATATTTTTTTCTTCTGCCAGAAGCTAAAAATATGCCAGCAAATCTTCTATGATCTGGCTCAGTTCTAGTGTCTATTTTTCTATCTGATAATGACCATGTTCTACCCGGGCGATAAACAGCATGTTTTCAATCATCTGGGTCAGACGTTCATATTCTTCCAGATGAGAATACAGCAGATTTTCTAATTCATCGCGACTACGTGACTTCGACAAGGCAATCTGGGTTTGCCCCATCAAGTTATTCAGGGGCGTTCGTAATTCATGAGAAATATCTTCAGAAAATCGGACCAGCTGTTCATAGCCTTGCTGTATTCGGTCCAGCATGGCATTTATGGCCTCTGTTAGTTGCTGCACCTCAATAGTTCGGGATGGCAACTCGATGCGTTGATCCAGCTGCTGTACATTAATCTGCTGAGTGGCATAAATTAATTGACGCATGGATCGTAGCAGATAGTGTTCCATCAGCCAGGCTAACAAGGTGGATAAAATAATACCAAGCAGAGTGTAGATCACTAATTTTATCAGGTAATGCTTTAAAACCTGTTGCCCTGCTATGAGTTGCTTACCGGCAATCAGTTGATAAGTCTGTCCATTAAAGTCCACTTGCTTAAATGCCAAACGGGTCGTGGGTTGTTCAATTTTTATTATTTTGATAATTTAGCTTGGTGTGATAATCCAATAGAGGAATAGTAATATTTAAAGGATTAATATCAATTAATGTATTCTGCGCGTTTTTAAGGATCAGTAAGTTGTCTTCCTGTCCAAGCATATTCTCATAAAGCTCTGGATGTTCGATCAGCACCTGAAAGCTTTGCTGATCAGCCAGAAATATTTCAATCCTGGAAATCCGCAAGGCCAAAGCTTCATCCTGCTGTTGTTGCACTATCTGCTGCATATTGTGATAGGACACAATCCACCGATGCTTAGAAAAACGATACAGGAAATGAGGCCAAAAGCGATGCCGAGACGTGTGCCCAAATGCATTTTCATGCTTGCGCATCCAGCTTATAGCCCATACCACGTACCGTATGAATAAGTTTTGGACTGAAATGGTCATCAATTTTAGAACGTAATCGGCGTACAGCAACATCAACGACATTGGTATCGGTATTAAAATTAATATTCCAGACCAGTGAAGCAATTTGTGTCCGGGTTAACACTTCGGACTGGTGTTCCATCAGCAACTGCAAAAGTGCAAACTCTTTTTGGGTAAGCTCAATTTTTTGCTGGTCTCGAAATACTTCCCGGGTTAAACGATTCAGCTCTAAATTGGCCACTTGATACATTTCATGTTGTGTTTTGGGTACACCGCGCAGCAGACTCTTGATACGGGCCAAGAGTTCGATATAAGAGAAAGGCTTGATTAAATAGTCATCTGCACCTAGTTCCAATCCTTTGACCCGGTCAAGCACATGATCTTTGGCCGTCAGCATGAGTACGGGAACTTTAGAGAAAGTACGCAAAGTTTTGAGGACTTGCTAGCCGTCCAGGTCGGGCAGCATCACATCCAGCAATACCAGATCAATCTGTTGCTGTTCCAGCACCGATAAGGCATGCAGGCCATTACCTAGCTGTGTAGTCTGGTAGCCGGATTCATTTAAGCCTGTAGCCAAAAAGCCGGCAATTTTGGTTCCATCTTCTACAATTAAAATATGCATGGGCTGAGTTTAATCAATTTCATACAGCGCAAAGATTACAAATTGGTAATCTGATTGTCATCCATGGGCCTCAATTATTTGATTATGATCTTCTCAATTTCTATATGATTGAACATTATCATGATAAGCAGATTGAATCAGAGAAAAATATTGTTATATCTAGCGAGCTTGGCGATGGTCAGCTTAAGCCATGCTGAATTAAAAACGGCCTATATTATGGACTTGAACACAGCAAACCAACTTGCTGAGAATGTCATGCAAGCTTGTCAGAAAGCCAGCAAACCCGCTGCAGTCACGGTACTGGATCAAGGCGGCAATGTTCTGGCCAGTCAACGGTATGAATCTGTCGGAATTCACAATTTAACTGCATCACAGCGTAAAGCCTTTACTGCATACTCGACTAAGACAAGTACATTGGATTTTATGCGTCATGCACAAAAGAACCCGGATGCACAGAATTTAAATACCTTGGGTGAATTGTTATTACTGGGCGGCGGGGTGCCTGTGGTTTATAAAAACCAGCTCATTGGCGCTGTTGGTGTTGCAGGCTCTGGTGGCTCTGAACAGGATCATCAGTGTGCCGTACAAGGCATTCAACATACTTTAAAACAACTTTAATTTTATCCATCTATTGAATAGGATCAAACCCATGAAAAAAATTATTTTTGGTGCTCTTCTAGCGGTGACAGCAAGCTTTTCTTTTGCACAGAATCCTTTAAGTGTGCATGTGCTGAATCAGGAAACTGGGCTGCCTTCCGCCAATGTCGCGGTGATTTTGGAAGCTCAGCAAGGTGACAAGTGGATAAAACTGAATGAGTTAAAAACAGATGCTAATGGCCGTATTAAAGAGTTTTATCCTAAAGATACTGCTTTACAGAAAGGCATCTATAAAGTGACCTTCAAAACCGGTGACTGGTTTAAGGCCAATAATCAACGCACCTTCTTCCCTGAAGTGCCTGTGGTATTTACGATTGACGGTACTCTAGAGCACTATCATATTCCCTTATTACTGAGCTCTTATGGTTATTCAACCTATCGTGGCAACTAATCCTTATTATCTATAAGCGTCATTTTCATGGCGCTTTATTTTGATGTGTAAAACAGCTGCATTTTATCATTCATCTGGCTTTCGCTTGTTATTTATCTCCTGAAATGCTATTTATGATTCACATAATTATTATTTTTAAAATAAAGTGTATCTAAAAAGGAGTTTTGCAATGGATCAGCAAGTGAATCAAATGTTTAACCAGGACCGATTAATTCAGTATCTCGGTGCACATCTAATTTCCTATAACCACAATCATGCGAAGATTGAACTTAAAGTGACTGAACAACATTTACAGGGACATCAAACCTGTAACGGCGCTGTGATTTTTGCATTAGCTGATGCTGCATTTGCCATTGCCTGCAATACCGGCGAACACCCAGCAGTCGGCCAACATTGCGGGATTCATTATTTAAAACCAGCTTTGTTAGGTGATACCCTTATCGCCATAGCTGAACATAAGGCCAGTAGCGGTCGTAGTGGTATTTACGATATTCAGATCCTGAATCAGAAAGATCAAATCGTGGCTGAATTCCGTGGAACTTCACGACTGATCATTAAATAAATCATCTAAAAAACCCAATAAAAAACCGCTGTCTTAACAGCGGTTTTTTTAATAGCAACATTCTGATTAAGCTTTCAACCATTTCTCGGCTTTAGCTTGATCTTCAACTTTTAACTCAACCTCAGTCAGTTCAGAACCACCATTTTGAACTTCAAAAGTCATCAGCTCATCACGACGGAATGCATGGACAGTATACGTACCTTCCTGTTTCGCATATTTCTCGACAAGTTTCGTCGTTGCTTTAAGGCCATCAATCGCTACAATTACATCATTCGCTGAAAGGCCCGCTTTCACCCCTGCTCCATCACGACGTGCAGACTGAACCAGCACACCTTCAGGCTTATCTGCAAGTTTCAAACCAAATGGTAATGACTTGTCATTTTTCAGCGTATAGCTCACGCCAAATTCAGGTAGTAACTGATCTAAAGGCAATTCATCTGTGGTATTGATCAAATGATTGATCTGTTCTAACCAGTTATCACCTGTCAATTCCTGACATAACTCAAAGATAGTCCGTTCATTGACCTGAATGCCATTTTGCGTATTTTCATAAAGCTTACGCATCAAAGCGTCCAGACTTGAGCCACGCAGACGGAGACCTAGATCAAGACACAATGCGACTAAACAGCCTTTATTGTAGTAGCTTGTACCGGCATTGTTTGAGTTTTCATCCTGACGATAGAATTTCACCCAGGCATCAAAGCTAGACTCAGATACTGACTGGATAAAACGTCCCGGGTTTTGCAAATAGCGATCAATCTGCGCTTTCAGCAATGCAATATAAGATTCCTGATTGATCACACCACTACGTAGCAGAATCAGGTCGTCATAATAAGACGTAAACCCTTCAAAGATCCAAAGCAAAGAGGTATAGCCTTCTTTGTTCAGGTCATAATTCACGAAGTTTTCTGGACGAATAAATTTAACTAACCATGAATGGAAATACTCATGACTACATAGACCAAGGAAACGCTGATAATCTTTCGATGGCTCTTCAGGCTCATCTGCTTTAGGGAAGTCATCACGCGGTGTAATCAGACTGGTTGAGTTCGGATGCTCCAGACCACCATAGCTGTTACCGGTTGCCATAGTCATAAAGGTATAATCATTGAATGGTGCAGAACCGAACATGGAAATTTCTGTCGCACAGATTTTCTCAATATCCTGCTTCATACGCTGTTCATTCATCGCATGTTTGCCTGACACCACAAACTCATGCGGAATGCCATTGGCTTCAAAACTGAAACGGGTCTGCTCTGCCAGTTCAAACGGTGCATCAATCAGTTCAGCATAGTTTTTTGCTTTTAAGGTATAGCGACCTTTGACCAGACTTTTGGCCTGCATACCCGTCGCAAGCTGGAAATGTTTCAGCTCATCCGGCAGGAATACTTCAACTTCAATTTCTTTACGTTCCTGACCTTCCAGCCCCAAACATGCACAAGCCGGGTTCACATAGAGACGGTTTTGATCCACATATGCACCACGAACAGACAGGTCATACGCGTAGACATCGTATTCCACAGTAATCAGTTCATGATCCGTATTGAATAAACGCCATTTATTCTTTTCAAACTTCTGGATTTGTAGCTGGCGTCCATCCTCATCATAAGCCTTGACCGCCTCAATATGCTTTGAGAACTCACGAATCAAGTAACTGCCCGGAATCCAGGTCGGTAAAGAAAGGACTTGCGTTGGGTCTGCTAAAAAGCGAAGAGTTACGTGAATAAGGTGCTGACGATAATCGTCAAATTCGATTTGATAATGCAACATAATGGGCGATATAAAATACAAATAAATGAGTTATAGCTTAGCTTAGCATTTTTTAGGCCAGTATTGCTTAGCTGTCGCATTTGTCTACATTTCTGACTAGCTATCCTTTAAAAAAAGGCATAGCATGCGTGAAAATTAAATCGTTCATCGACCGGTTGGTTATTAAGGAACATCTTTGAAATACATCATCTCACTGCTTGCAGTTCTCAGCCTGTTTGTGCCTGCAATTTCATATGCTGCCCTTCTGAATATTTTGCCTGAAAGCGTTGAAGCAGAAGCCTGGACCATTCTTGACTCACAATCAGGTCAGGTCATTGCCGAACACAATGCCGATGTTCAACGTGCACCTGCTTCCCTCACCAAAATGATGGTCGCTTATATTGCACTCAAGGAAATTCAGGCAGGTAAATTGGATAAAAGTGAAGTATTAACTGCAACGCCGATTGTGAAAACAGTGATGTGGGATGAGTCACAAATGTACCTGAAAGAAGGTGAGCAGATTTCGATTGATCAGCTTCTAGCAGGCCTGATTATCATGTCGGCGAATGATGCTGCTGTGACATTGGCAGAAAAAATTTCAGGTGATATTCCAAGCTTTGTCGAGCGAATGAATCGGGAAGCAAAAGCTTTGGGCATGGTACATACCCATTTCCAGAATCCGGCCGGCATTACCATGCCTGAGCACTATTCTACTGTAGCCGATCTGGCGCGTTTGTCGGCAGCTGTGGTCAACCAGACTCCAGACTATCTGTATTATTCCAAGCAGCCAAGTTTTAGCTATAACAACCATTTTCACCGCGCCACTAACCGCGTGTTGCAAGTGGACCCAAGCGTGGACGGTTTAAAAACGGGCTTCACTCGCGCAGCCGGCTATAACCTGGCGCTTACCGCCAATCGTCCGACTTATGATATGGAACTGCCCCATCGTCGTTTGATTGTGGTAGTTCTAGGGACTAAAAGTGCTGCCAAACGTGCTGAAGTGTCGCATAAGTTGATGAATCTGGCGTATACCTATACTCGTAATGAAGTCGCCATTAAAGACAAACAGTTACTGGCTGAATTACCGGTGATCAAATCGACTTTAAAAATGTTTAAGGTAGAGACCAAACAGCCGCAGATTATTACGACCTCTTTATATGATCAGAATTATGCCATTGACCTGAACCAGTTCGATCAAAACCATCAACGAGTGATGTTGAATACAGGTGATGGTGTAATGCAAAGCATTGAACCGCTACATGAAACCCAGACCCATATTAATGTAGAAATGAATGCTTCTGAACTGATTGCACCTATGGCCAAAGTGATGCCATTGGCGACGATTCATGTCTATCAGAATAATCAGCTTATTCGTACCATCCAGATTGAAGATATGGTTGAGCTTGAAGAAGCAGGTTTCTTCCAGAAATTCTTAAGCTGGTTATCCAGCTTCTTTGGCATCTTTGCAGAAAGTGCACCAAGTGCCAAACTCTATCCAATCCAGAAATAAGCGCTGAATACAGTTAGAAGGCCTCTCATTTGTCTTCTAACTCCCTCCATAGATTTCTTCCTTTCCTCTCGTCAATTTTACCTCCCCTGACATAATTGCTACGTTTTGTAATTTGTATAACAATTCTAATCAAGACGGCCTGCTGCCCATGCCATAGTATATTTGGTCTAAATTTCTCTTATTTTTATTAGAAAAATAAATAGGTTAATAATATATGACAGCACATCGAATCGTAATTGTAGGTGGTGGCGCAGGTGGATTGGAGCTGGCTACTCAATTGGGCGAAACCTTAGGCAAGAGTGGCAAAGCACATATCACCCTAGTAGATCAGAAACTGACGCATATCTGGAAACCCTTATTGCATGAAATTGCTGCAGGTACGCTTAATCCGCATGCAGAAGAAACCAATTATTTTAGTCATGCTGCAGCTCATCATTATCACTTTGTGCTGGGAACATTTATTGATCTGGATCGTGAGGCTAAAGAAATTATTCTGGAAACAGATTATTTTTCTAAAAAAGCTCAGCCTAAACAGAAGAAACAGATCAGCTATGACACGCTAGTGTTAGCACTAGGTTCCACTTCCAATGATTTTAATACGGAAGGTGTTGCCCAATACTGTCATTTTCTCGACAGCCGCCAGCAGGCCGATGTCTTCCAGCAGGATCTGCTACATCTTTATCTCAATGCTCAAAATCAAACCTCTTCCCGTGAGCTTAAAATTGCCATCATTGGGGCTGGTGCGACTGGTGTAGAACTGGCTGCCGAGCTGGTGATCGCCAAACAAAACTTTTTTAAATATGGTCTGAACAAAATTGATCCAAATAAAGTCAAAATCACTTTGATTGAAGCCGCTGATCGGATCTTACCTGCACTGTCTGAGAAAATGGCTGAACACACCATGGAGCAACTCGATCGTCTAGGTATTGAGGTATTAACCAGTCATAGGGTCGCTAAAGTCGATGAAGACCAGATTTACTTTGCTGATGATTCAAGCCTCGAAGCAGAAATTAAAGTCTGGGCTGCTGGAATTAAAGCACCTGAAGTTCTGGCAAAACTTAAAGAGCTGGAAAAAGACAACATTAATCGCCTAAAAGTTTATGCAACTCTGCAAACTCTGTCAGACCCGGATATTTTCGTTTTTGGTGATTGTGCTCACTGTCAGCCTGAAGCAGATCAACCAGCTTTAGGCCCTCGTGCACAGGTCGCCAGCCAGCAGGCCGCTTTTCTGGTCAGAGCCTTAAAAGCACGCATTAATGGCGAAAGCTATTTACCGATGTTCAAGTTTTCTGACAAAGGCTCATTAGTGTCTTTAAGTCAAAACAGTGCTGTCGGTGAATTATTGGGTCAGGTCAATGTTCAAGGCTTTGTCGCGAAATCCATGTATGTATCCCTGTACCGGATTCATCAGGCCACCATTCATGGCTATGCCCATGCTGGCCTGTTAACTGCCAAAGACTTTGTTACACGAAAAATTGCACCCAAGCTGAAATTGCATTGAAATTGTAAATATTGTCCTCATATATGAAAAAATCATCATTAAACATGTCAAATTGCATTTTTTTGCTATTTTTAGTCTACAAAAATACAATTTCACTTTATGATGTACCCTTAAAAAATTGAATGGATCAATTAATATGACTGCTATTGCAAATAACCTCGTGGTTTCTTTCCACTACACATTGACTAACGCAGAGGGCGAAACTCTCGACAAATCTCAAGGTGAACCACTTGCCTATTTGCACGGTGCAGGTAACATCATCCCTGGTTTAGAAAAAGCTTTAGAAGGCAAAACTGTTGGTGAAAAATTCACTGTAAATGTTCCTGCTGCTGAAGGTTATGGCGAATATAACCCAGAGCTAGTGCAAGAAGTGCCTAAACAAATGTTCCAAGGCGTAGACAACATCCAGGCAGGCATGCAGTTCCAAGCACAAACTGATGACGGCGTTCAAATCGTAACTGTTAAAGCAGTTGAAGGTGACAACGTAGTTGTTGATGCTAACTTCCCGCTTGCTGGTCAAGATTTAACTTTCGAAGTTGAAATCGTGTCTATCCGTGAACCTTCTCAAGAAGAACTTGATCACGGTCACGTACACGGTGCAGGTGGTCACCACCACTAAGACTTCCCGGTCTTTAGTATAAAAAGGCAAAGTGAAAACTTTGCCTTTTTTATTGCCTTAAGATTTTAAATATAAAAAAGCAGGACTACTACCCTGCTTTTCATCATTAAAATCGCGAATCACTCAAATTACGCAATCATTAACGTTTGTTATAGATCTGCATTGCTGCTGGCAGATTTTGACGCATTGCTGCGATACGTTGACTGTTCGATGGGTGAGTAGACAGGAAAGTCACGCCAGTGCTACCACCTTCAAGCTTGTTCATTTTTTCCCAAAGAGTAATCGCTGCATTCGGATTATAGCCAGCACGCGCCATTAAGGTTAAACCACCTTGGTCCGCACGACTTTCCAGGTTACGTGAGTAAGGCAAGCCGATACCAATCTGGCTACCCAATTGTGCTACTGCAGCACCACCTTGTCCTACGCCCGCTGCATTTAAACCAATACCCAATGCCAGATCAGTCAGGGCTTGTGCACCAAGTTTCTGTTTCGCATGCTCTTCCAGGGCATGGACCATTTCATGACCCATAATGGCTGCAATTTCAGCATCGGTCAGATTCAGCTTGTTCACGATACCGGTATAGAACACCACTTTACCACCAGGTGCCACAAAAGCGTTGACCTGATCAGATTTCAATACAGCCAACTGCCATTGGAATGCAGTACCTGTCTGGTTCAGCTGGTTGGCATAAGGTTTTAAACGGTTAAAAACAGCATTAATACGACTATATGTCGCTGAACTGGTATCCAGCTGGCCTTTCGCTTTAGCGTCTGCCACCATGGCATTGTAGCTTTGGCTGGCTGAAGCATTTAAAGTCGCTGTATCTGCACCTGCAATATCGGCAATAGTTGTACAACCAGACAAAGTAATGGCTGCGGCTGCACCCATACCTAACAAGAATTTATTTTTCATTATAGTGACTCCACCATAAGCAAAAGGTTAATTTACATTGTAAAAAATTATAAGTTAAAGGCCGGAGCAACTAAATGTACAATTACTTCATCTTGTTATATTTTATGTAATTTTAACCCCAATACTGTATCGCAAGCCAATAAATCAGACAGACAATATTTAAACCTAAATATAAATGACACAAAGGTTTAATTTTTTCTTCTAAAATTTCACTTTTACGCTTAAAAAATAGAAAAGCATTCTGCAGCAAGATGACCGGTACCAATACACAGGCAATGATCACGCTCAAGCCAATGAATGCCCCATAAATAATGTCAGGATCCTGAGTTTGGGCACGGATGATCAGCATCGCAATGGTCGGTGCGCCACCCATCGCGAATAACAAGGAATAGAACATCGTTCCCGATATATTTTTATGCATCCTGCATACTCATATTTTATTTTGTTTTATTCTAACAAGCGCTATGCCACTGCACAGCACTTGCCGTTAAGACTTTAGTCCTGAATTTCGAAATTATTTCTTAGTCTTGTATACCGTCATCGCTTCAGGCATCAGCTGTTGCAAGGCTGCAATTCGGTCATCATTCGTTGGATGCGTAGAAGTAAATTTATTCAGGACACTATTACCACGGCTGTCTTGTGCATTCATTTTTTGCCACAACGTAATCGCTGCATTCGGGTTATAGCCTGCTCGTGCCATTAGCATGAGACCGCCTTTATCGGCACGGCTTTCCAGATTACGTGAGAACGGCAAGCCCACACCAAATTGAGCCCCTATATCCAGCAGTAGCCCACCATAACCACCAGCAGACTGCCCGACGTACTTGCTACCGATACTTACTGCCAGATCAGTAAGTGCTTGCCTTGCGCTCCTACCTTATTCTTAGAATGTTCCTCAAGCGCATGTACCATTTCATGCCCCATGATGGCAGCAACTTCATCATCTGTGAGTTTTAGTGTATCGACAATGCCCGTATAGAACACCACCTTGCCACCTGGTGCAACATAAGCATTAATCTCGTTGGATTTAATCACCGCCACTTGCCAGTCAAACTTCTGACCAGTCTGATTCAGTTGATCTGCATACGGCTTCATTTTCAGAAAAACCCGATTTACTTTTTTATAGGTGGCAGAAGTCATATCCAGAATCTGTTTCTGCTTGGCCTCTGTCAGCATCTGATTATAGCTTTGTGCTGCACTCAGATTTAATGTGGCTGAATCAGCCCCCATCAGATCTGCAACCGTAGTACACCCCGTTAATGTGGTCGCAATGACCATCCCCACCAATAATTTTTTATATTTCATGACCTTCTCAAATATATAAGGTCAAAACATCATAAAGAATCCAAACAGGTTTTCAATCATTTTTATAAGTTCGTTCAAATAAAAAAACCCTGTGAAATCACAGGGTTTTTATCATTTTTAGCTTAAGCGATTAAGCATCAAACGGATGGCGAAGAATAATGGTTTCTTCACGGTCTGGGCCAGTTGAAATGATGTCGATTGGACATTCAATCAATTGTTCAAGACGTTTCACATAGTTAATCGCCGCTTGTGGCAATTGATCTAGTGATTTCGCCCCAAAAGTAGATTCTTTCCAGCCTGGCATAGTTTCGTAGATCGGTTTTAAAGTTTCGAATGCAAGCGCATCAGAAGAACCAACACAGCCAGAATCAGCAGCTTCGTAACCTACACAGATTTTCACTTCTTCTAAACCGTCAAGAACGTCAAGTTTAGTCAAGCAAATACCAGACAGTGAGTTCACTTCTACTGAACGACGCAGGATTTCAGCATCGAACCAACCACAACGGCGTTGACGGCCAGTAGACGCACCAAATTCTGAACCTACAGTACCCAGGTGTTTACCAATTGCATCACCTGTATCTGTTGCAGCGTCATACACCAACTCAGTTGGGAATGGACCTGAACCTACACGAGTGGTATATGCTTTAGTAATACCAAGAACATAGTCAAGGTGTAATGGACCAAGACCTGAACCTGAACTTACGCCACCAGCAGTTGTGTTTGAAGAAGTCACGTACGGGTATGTACCGTGGTCAACGTCAAGCAATGAACCTTGCGCACCTTCGAACATGATTTTCTTGCCAGCTTTACGGTAAGCGTGAAGTTCACCAGTTACGTCCATAACCATAGGCTCGATCACTTTGCGCCATTCGTCGCAAAGCGCAAGTACGTCTTCAACTTTAACTGCTTCAACACCGAAGAATTGAGTCAATTGGAAGTTATGGTATTCAAGCAATTCTTCAAGCTGAGCTTTCAGATGTTCGCCACCACGCACCAGGTCAGCAACACGGATTGCACGACGCGCCACTTTATCTTCATAAGCAGGCCCGATCCCACGACCAGTTGTACCAATTTTCGCATTACCACGTTTTTTCTCACGAGCTTGGTCAAGTGCGATGTGGTGCGGAAGAATCAATGGACAGTTTGGAGAAATGCGTAGACGTTCACGTACTGGCACGCCTTCTTTTTCAAGAATATCCATCTCTTTGATGAGCGCTTCAGGTGAAAGAACCACACCATTACCAATTAAGCACAATACGTTTTCACGTAAAATACCTGATGGAATGAGGTGTAATACAGTTTTCTTACCACCAACCACGAGAGTATGACCTGCGTTATGTCCGCCTTGATAACGAACTACTGCAGCCGCTTGATCTGTGAGCAGGTCGACGATCTTACCCTTACCTTCGTCGCCCCATTGGGTACCAAGTACCACAACATTCTTGCCCATAATAGCCTCATTACATCATGCTGTTAAAGTTGAAAGTCCCACTCAGCGACATGAACACTGAGTAAAACAATTAAAGCGATTAAATCGTTTTGATGGTCCACTCACCGTCCACATTCACCAGCTGGTGAGTTGCATACGGTACCGAGTTTAAATCATCATTACCTAATAACTGAATTACACTTAAGCCTTGTGCACGGGTTGCCTGAATCGCATTTAATAATGCAGCATCTGTACCCTTTGGTGCTACCACAACTTTAGCTGTAGCAAACTTGCCTGCACTTAAAGCATATAAGTCACAGGAGAAACCGGTTGCCGGACGTGCACGACCGAAATGCTCACCAATACCATCATAACGGCCACCTTGTGCCAGTGCAGCAGCACGGTTCGGTGCATAAACGGCATACATCAGGCCGGTGTGATAATGGTATGAACGTAACTCGACGACATCAATCCCAATATGCAGATTCGGCCAACGTGCCTGAACTTCATTTTTGGTGGTTTGCAGTGCATCAAATGCCTGTTTGAAGGCTGGATTTTCTAATACTTCAGTACTTAAATTCGTTTTTAAGGCATCCAGGTCACTTGCAAAACGGCCAAGCGTATAGAAGTCTGATCCAAACTTAAGATTTGCAGTAAATTCAGCCAGTTCTGGCAATGCTTTACGTTGATAAAGATCAGACAATTGGCGTTCGGTTGCTTTACTTAAACCGGCTTGTACAATCAGACTACGGAACAGCCCCACATGACCTAAGTCAAGGTGGATACTGTCGGCCAGACCTGCTTCCTGAATCAGGCTGATCATCAGGTCAACCATTTCCACGTCAGCATCAATGCTGTCAGAACCAAATAATTCTGCACCCAATTGCAATGGTGCACGTGTGGTATTAAATCCTTGAGGTTTCGTATGTAAAACCGTACCCGCATAACAATAACGAGCCACACCTTCCACTGGATGTACATGCGCATCGATACGAGCCACTTGTGGTGTCATATCGGCACGCACACCAAGCAAACGGCCAGACAGCTGATCGATCACTTTAAAAGTGGCTAAGTCTAAATCCTGATTCGATTCTGAGAGAGAAGATAGAGATTCAATGTATTCAATAAATGGCGTGTACACCAGCTGATAACCTCGAGATGCGAGGAAATCCAGTGATTGACGGCGCAGGCTTTCGATGACTTGCGCTTGTTCTGGTAATACATCAGCTACACCATCAGGTAATAACCATGTCTCTGAAATGGGCATGTTGTAAACCTAAATTCTTGTCAGCGCGGAATAAACCGCATAAAAAAATCGGGAGCACACCCGATTTCTCCTAGTCTAGCACGATCGTTTAGGCTGTGCATCGCAATTTTGATAATTTTCTCTGACTGAACAAAGGACTTAGATAGATAAACCAAATCATCTCCCTCTTATCAAGAGAAAATAGGCTGAATAAAATTTAATAACCAACATATCAAATTGATTTTCTAATATATTTCCCCAACCAAAACAATGACGAAAAATTTATTCTTGATTCAATCCTCATCTATCCAAGGGTAAAAATTTATAAAATATCAGTACTAGATGCTTAAAAATAATCCTATACAAAAACCCAATGTGGAGACTTAAATGACCAAGAAAACAGCATCATTCTGGTAGAGTTTAAAGGGACTGCAAAGACTCCGGTATTTCTTATAAACTTTCTTTCTCCTTCTAGAATAAAACCCGATCATCTCATGCCTCCCTTTCAGCCACGTATAACGCCTTCTGATGCCACTCCTCTGAGTGAGTTTCAGCGTGGTGTGAAAGACTGCATACCTTTATTATTGGGTGTAATTCCTCTGGCACTGGTCTTGGGTGCAACAGCAGCACAAAAAGATTTTAGCCTGCTTGAGTTTCCCTTGCTGACCGGGCTGAACTTTGCGGGTGGTTCCGAGTTTGCAGTTTTAGAAGCTTGGACTGATTCACCGCATCTTCTTACCTTGATCTTTATTACTTTTCTCATTAACAGCCGCTATATTCTGCTCGGTGCCAGTCTGGTGCCTTATTTAAGACATCATCCAAATCGAAAAGTCTTTCCGGCATTATTCTTTATGGTCGATGAAAGCTGGGCCTTAAGCCTGACAGATGCACAGCTTCGACTGGCATAGTTTGGATATCAACATGCTTTTAGTCTGCCTTATTATGCCGGGCTATGTATTGTTCTTTATCTGGCTTGGGTCGGCTTTACCACTTTAGGTGCTTTGGTTGGGCCGGTGTTAAGAGATATTCACTATTTTGGTTTTGATATGGCTTTCCCAGCCATTATGCTGATCTTACTGAAAGGTATGTGGAAAGGTTTTACTGAAGCCAGACCTTGGCTAATCAGTTTAATTTTTGCTGCTCTGACTTATAGCTATCTGCCAGGCAACTGGTATGTGCTGATTGGTGCGCTTGCTGGCATTGCCGCTGCCTTCTGGCTAATTCAGGAGAATGAAGCATGATCCAGATGAGCACTTTTATCGCAATCTTATTGGTGGCGCTAACGACTTACTGCACCCGGATACTTGGCTATGTCCTACTCAAAAATAAAACTTTGAGCAAACGTCAGCGTAAAATTCTGGAAGTGATTCCAGGCTGTGTACTGATTTCGATGATCGCCCCATATTTTTTACGAGATGATCCGGCTGATCTGGTAGCCATAATGGTGACACTATTCGTTGCATCACGCTTTGGCATGCTGCCGACCATTTTGATTAGCATGGCCTCGGCAGCTATTTTAAGAACCTTACTGGTTTAAATCCTTTATATAAGGCTAAACCAGCATGAAAAGGTCTTATGACTTTGGTTCTATTACTTTAGCGAGCAGATTTACCAGTTCTGCATTTTGCAGCTCAACTTTTTGCAGTTTAGCCGTAGTCTGATCCAGTACTTCCTGCTGAACATGCATTTTTTTCGCCAGATCCTGCATAATTTCCAAGGTCTTTTTTAAATTTTCTTCCAGATACGCCACTTTTTCCTCAACTGGCACGCCTTCCACACTTTGTGAACTCTCATTATTATTAAATTGCAGCCAGATCAAAAAAATCACAGCCAAGGTCAGTAATATTATAAATCCCCAGATCAACATCATGTGCTTGCTCTTATTCCATTTAATTATCTTTATCTTAACGAAAAAATATCCAGATCACAGAAATATTCGGCATAAATCCAGAGCTTTTCGATCAATTACGTTCAAGTTCTTATTCATTTTCTTCTAATTTTTTAATCTTGCATAAAAAAGCACCCCATTTGGGATGCTTTCAAAATAGCTTAATCTGTATAAAAGGATTCACAGAGATCCAGCAAACGGTTGGCATAACCCCATTCATTATCATACCAGGCAAATACTTTGGCCTGATGCCCCACTACCAAGGTTTGGGTCAGATCCACAATCAATGAATAAGGCGAATGATTAAAGTCTGAAGATACTAGAGGCTCATCTGTCACAGACATGATTTCAGCAAAATCCTGACGTGCAGCGTTCATTAATACTTCATTCAACTGATGATCAGTAATGGGTGACTGGGAGATAAAGGTTAAATCAATGGCCGCTACATTAATGGTTGGCACGCGAATCGAATAACCATCAATCCGGTTTTCCATCTTCGGCATTACGCGTTTTAAAGCACCCAAAGCCGAAGATGTGGTTGGAATAATATTTTGCCCAGAAGCTCGGGCACGTCTTAAATCACGATGGGCATGATCCAGTACTGACTGATCCGCTGTCACTGCGTGAATTTCAGTCATCAGTGCAGTCTCAATACCAAAGGCATCATCAATGATTTTGACTAGAGGTACCAATGCTTGCGTAGTACAAGAGACACTGGAAATAATCTGGTCACTTTCTTTGACATCACGATGGTTGACGCCATAGACAATTGCGGCATCCACTGTATCAAACGGTGCAGCACCGATAATGACCCGTTTTGCCCCGGCAGTAATATGCTGAGTCGCAGCCTCACGCGAACGGAACAGGCCGGTACATTCCAATACCACATCAATATTCAGTTCATGCCATGGCCTTTCCACCGGATTCGCCTGTCTTAACACCTGAACTTTCTGATAGGCATCGCGATAAGTGACATGCAGGTAGGCATACTCATCTTCATAAGTCAGATCAACCTGCCCCGGGAAACGACCATGAGTAGAATCATATTTAAATAGATGCAATAAGGTTTCAACGTCGGCAACGTCATTAATGGCAACGATGTCAAAATTAAAATCTTTCGGATTTTCAAACCATGCACGCAACACATTGCGTCCGATTCGTCCAAAACCATTAATTGCGATACGTTGCATCGACATTCCCTACTGCGGCATAAAACTTTGTGCGCCTATATTAATGGAATTATCCAGCTGACTGATAACTATTCAGCTAAATCCACTAAAAATTACACAGAATGTCCAATATTTCATCGAAAAATTCATACTTTACTTGAAGCAATCCAGTCTTTCTATCAGCGAGAATTAAGATAAATTGCTGTAATGACAATAGCTTTTGATTTTGCAGGGCATTTTTCTGATTTTTCCAATATTCATTCCTTATAGTTTTATGATCTATAAATATGAAAATCATTGGTTGAACAGGCATTTTCCGTTATAATTTGGCGTTTTTAAATATTTAAGCCCCGCATTGCAGCAGAGAACCAACCTTCTTGTCAGACTGTGATGTTTTTAGCCAAATCGGAAATTATGGAGTGACTTGGTTGTGAGTACTCGTTTTATGACATCAGCTGAAATTCGCGAAGCTTTTTTAAGCTACTTTGAATCGCAAGGGCATACACGTGTCGCGTCGAGTTCTCTGGTTCCTGCCAACGACCCAACATTATTGTTTACCAATGCTGGTATGAACCAGTTTAAAGACTGCTTCCTGGGTCTGGAAAAACGTGACTACGTTCGTGCAACATCTTCACAAAAATGTGTACGTGCAGGTGGTAAACACAACGACTTAGATAACGTTGGCTATACAGCTCGTCACCACACATTCTTTGAAATGCTGGGCAACTTCTCGTTTGGTGATTACTTCAAACGTGATGCAATTAAATTTGCCTGGGAATTCCTGACCGGCGACAAATGGCTGGCTCTGCCTAAAGACAAATTGTACGTAACTGTGTATCACACTGATGACGAAGCGTTTGATATCTGGAATAAAGAAGTTGGTCTAGATGCCAGCCGCATTATCCGCATTGGTGATAACAAAGGCGAGAAATATGCTTCTGATAACTTCTGGGCAATGGGTGACACTGGTCCTTGTGGTCCATGTTCTGAAATCTTCTATGACCACGGTGATCATATCTGGGGTGGCCTGCCTGGTACGCCTGAAGAAGATGGCGACCGTTTCATTGAAATCTGGAACAACGTCTTCATGCAGTTCAACCGAACTGCAGATGGCGTACTGCACCCTCTTCCAGCACCTTCTGTTGATACAGGTATGGGCCTTGAGCGTATTTCTGCGGTTCTACAACACGTCAATTCTAACTATGAAATCGACCTGTTTCAAAATCTATTGAAAGCTGCTGCTGAAATCATCGGTCTAGATACTTCAGACATTGAAGCGAAAGCACAAGCTGAAAACAAACCGGTTGAATACCCTGCTTCACTTAAAGTGGTTGCTGACCATGCACGTTCATGCTGCTTCCTGATTGCGGATGGCGTGAACCCTTCAAATGAAGGTCGTGGTTATGTACTGCGCCGTATTATCCGTCGTGCAGTTCGTCATGGTAACAAACTGGGTGCGACTGGTTCATTCTTCCACAAAATGCTTCAGCCTTTAATTGATGTGATGGGCGCAGCTTATCCTGAACTTGAAGCAAACAAAGCACGTATCGAAGCCGCTTTGCTGAAAGAAGAAGAACAGTTTGCTAAAACACTTGAGCAAGGTCTGAAATTGCTTGAAGGCGAATTGTCAAATCTGAAAGGTTCAGTGATTCCAGGTGAAATCGTATTCAAACTTTATGATACTTATGGCTTCCCAACTGATCTTACAGCAGATATCGCACGTGAACGTGATTTAACCATTGACGAAGCGGGCTTTGAAAAAGAAATGGCGGCTCAACGTCAACGTGCACGTGATGCAGGTAAATTCGCAATCGACTATAACAGCGTTGTTAAAGTTGAAGGCGAAACTCAGTTTGAAGGTTATGACGCAACAGCAGGCGAAGGTCGAATCATCGCGATCTACAAAGATGGCGAGCAAGTTGACGAAGTGGTTGAAGGCGACGAAGCACTGATTGTTCTGAACCAAACTCCTTTCTATGCAGAAAGCGGTGGTCAGATCGGTGATACAGGGCTCTTCAAAAACGATACTGGTATTTTCGAAGTTCAAGATACCAAAAAATCTGGTGGTGCATTCGTTCACCAAGGTATCGTGACTATGGGTAACCTTAAAGTTACTCAAAACGTTGAAGCAACGGTTAAAGCCGAGATTCGTGCTGCAACTGCTCGTAACCACTCTGCAACTCACTTGCTCCACGCTGCCCTACGTCAAATCCTGGGTTCACACGTACAGCAAAAAGGTTCATTGGTTGCTTCTGACGTATTACGTTTCGACTTTGCCAATGATCAGCCTGTAACTTTTGAACAGCTGCAAGAAATTGAACGTCTGGTAAATGCTGAAGTAATTGCCAATACGCCTGTTACGACTGAACTGCTCGACATCGAATCTGCGAAAGCCAAAGGTGCGATGATGCTGTTCGGTGAGAAATACGGTGAAGAAGTTCGCGTATTGTCTATGGGTTCAGTGATTGACGAGAAAAACTTCTCGATCGAATTGTGTGGCGGTATTCACGTTAAACGTACAGGTGACATCGGTCTGTTTAAAATCACGTCTGAAGGTGGTGTCGCAGCAGGTGTACGTCGTATTGAAGCCGTAACCGGTACTAAAGCGGTTGAAGCCGTACAGAAAGTCGATCGTGATGTTCAATATATCAATGGTTTGTTAAAAGCACAGAACCATCAAACAGTCGAAAAAGTTGAAGCTGTGGTGGACACTGCGCATCAATTGCAAAAACAGATCGAACAACTGAATCAAAAATTAGCAAGCCTACAAGCCGGTGAACTTTTAAGTCAGGTTCAAGAGCTTGCTGGTCGTAAAACACTAATCACGACTGTTCAGGGTATGGATGCGAAAGCATTGCGTAATCTGCACGACGGTGTGAAATCAAAATTAGAAAATGCAGTCATTGTTCTTGCAGGTGTAGAGGGTGACAAGGTGAGCTTGATTGCATCTGTGGCGAAAGACTTTACTGCTTCTATTAAAGCGGGTGACATCATCAAACACTTGGCTGCAGAGCTAGGTGGTAAAGGTGGTGGTAAACCTGACTTGGCACAAGGTGGCGCGCCACTTAACGAGAAGTTTGCTCCAGTGATGGCTGATTTAGCAGCTTGGCTTGAAGCAAAATAAAAACTTCATTTTGTGTAACTGACCCTGATCGGAAAATCAGGGTCATGGTTTATATGGAACAACTATGGCATTAATCGTTCAAAAATATGGCGGTACCTCAATGGGTACTCCCGAGCGCATTCTCAATGTTGCTCGTCGTGTGAAGCGCTGGCATGACCATGGCCACAAGGTGGTTGTAGTCGTATCTGCTATGAGTGGTGAAACCAACCGCTTGCTTGCTCTCGCGAAAGCCATTACCGAAACCCCTGACCCACGTGAACTTGACCAAATGGTTTCTACGGGTGAACAGGTAACGATTTCCATGTTAGCTATGGCGCTGAATTCAATTGGCGTTGAAGCTAAATCTTTAACTGGTCGCCAGGTTGGTATTAAAACTGACAGCGCATTCACCAAAGCACGTATCGAATCTATTGATACTGATGTATTGACTGAAAACCTAGATGCAGGCCGCGTGATTGTGGTTGCAGGTTTCCAGGGCTTTGATGCTGATGGCAATACCACAACTTTAGGTCGTGGTGGTTCTGATACCTCAGGTGTTGCCCTTGCTGCAGCGCTAAAAGCGGATGAATGTCAGATTTACACAGATGTTGATGGCGTATATACGACTGACCCTCGTGTTGCTCCTAAAGCGAAAAAAGTAGACCGTATCTCTTTCGAAGAAATGCTGGAAATGGCATCTTTAGGTTCTAAAGTTCTTCAAATTCGCTCTGTAGAATTTGCAGGCAAGTACCAAGTGCCTTTACGCGTACTCTCAAGCTTCGATAATGACACTGATGGCGCATTTGACGAAGACTTCAAAAACAACGTCGGAACTCTTATTACTACTGAACTGGAAGACAACATGGAACAGCCAATTATCTCTGGTATCGCGTTCAACCGCGACGAAGCTAAACTGACTATTCTGGGTGTTCCAGATGAGCCAGGTATTGCATCTAAAATTCTTAAACCAATTGGTGATGCCAATATCGAAGTGGATATGATTATCCAGAACGTTGAAGAAGATGGTACAACTGATTTCACGTTTACTGTAAACCGCGGTGAACTTGCTAAAGCCAAAAAAATCCTTGAAGAGACAGCTCAAGCGATTGGCGCACGTGAAGTTGCAACTCGTGATGACATCGTAAAAGTGTCTATCGTCGGTGTAGGTATGCGCTCTCACGCAGGTGTAGCAAGCAAAATGTTCACTGCTCTTGCTGATGAAGGTATCAACATCCTGATGATCTCTACTTCTGAAATCAAGATTTCTGTGATTATCGAAGAGAATTATCTTGAGCTTGCAGTTCGCTCACTTCACACTGCGTTCGGTTTAGACCGTGAACATGGTGAATCTAGCGCACGCGCTTAAGAGAACTACAAAATACCGTTATTGTCTGACAGTATTTCATTAAATCTCTACAAAAATGCAGGGCCACTATAGTTTTTTTTATAGTGGCTCTGTTATATTAAGCCTAAGGATTTTCAACAGTCTGGATAGTTAACCTCTTCATTTCATGGATAGGACTTTCTATTCAAACTTTAATTATATAATTTTAGGTTGTGTTTTTTTATTACATTCAATAGATTGCAGGTTTTGCATTTTGCAAGGAGAGAAACATGCTGATTTTGACTCGACGCGTCGGGGAAACTTTAATGATCGGAGACCAAGTCAGCGTGACTGTACTTGGCGTAAAAGGCAACCAGGTTCGTATTGGGGTAAATGCTCCGAAAGAAGTCTCTGTACACCGTGAAGAGATTTACCAGCGTATCCAGCATGAACGTGCAATGCATGAACATCTTCAGCATATTGACCAGGATTATCAACCTTCTTCTTATGAAGATGATAACCAGACACAAAATAACTTTAACCGTTAATTTTGTATGAATATAAAAGCGGCTTTTAAGCCGCTTTTAATTTGCCTAATTTTCAACTGCATAGCAAAATAATCAAACTTTATCCCGCCTGCTGCTGATCAAGCAACGCTGCCAGCACTTTTTTCACTGGTCCAAAACTACGACGATGTTCATCAATCACCCCGTGTAAGGCAATCGCTTCAAAATGTGCTTTGGTCGGATAGCCCTTATGCTTGGCAAAGCCAAATTGCGGATATTTTTGATCCATCTCCACCATCTGGCGATCACGGGTCACTTTAGCCAGAATACTGGCTGCTGAAATCTCAGGATGCAAGGCATCCCCACCTACGACCGCATCACAACTCATCGCAAGGCCCTGAGGAATCTTGTTGCCATCGACCAGTACATGTTCCGGCTGAATGCTTAATGCTTCCACAGCGCGGCGCATTGCCAGTAAAGAGGCCTGCAAAATATTATGCTCGTCGATTTCTGCTGCAGAGGCCTCAGCAATCGCCCAAGCCAATGCTTTTTCCTGAATCTCAATAAAAAGTTTTTCGCGCTTCTTCTCGCTTAGCTTCTTGGAATCATTTAAACCCTCAATCGGGTTATTCGGATCCAATATCACAGCCGCAGCGACCACCGATCCTACTAATGGCCCACGCCCTGCTTCATCTACACCAGCAATATTCATTTTATTTCCCATAAAAAATAGGCTGAACCAGTCAGCCTATTCAAATTTGATTTTGACTTAGTTTACAGCTTCAGCCACACAAGCGTTAATAGTATTTGCAACGACATTGCCTACAATAGTCGCACGTGCTGCTGGGTCAATTGCTGCAGTTGCCAAATCCACCGCAGTCACGTTTTGTGGTGCTTTTTCACTCACACAACCACAGATTTCAGACTGGATATTCTGTTTTTGTGTTTCTGTCATTAAACGTGTTGCAGTTTGCCAAGCCGGAATATTATTCAGTTCAGTGACACATTTTGCATTGATGGCAATTTTAATGGCTGCAGAACCGAGTTGCTGACCTGTACTTGCTTGAGTTGTGGTGCTGGCACCTTGTGGTGCTACACATGCAGAAAGAACAAGTGTTAATGGTACAACAACAGCCAATAATTTTTTCACGGATTTTATCCTTTTTTCAGCTTTTAAAATATGCGCTATTGTGCCGAAGTTTATCGCAATAAGAAATCTAAAAATGAGTCATGATGTTTAATCTGCGCGCAGCCAGACTCATAGCCATCACAGGAAAGAAGACTCACTATTAATCTAAAGGTAAAGTCTGGATAATCCAGCACCCAAAAATCCTTAATTGATAAACTCACCCATACAGCCTTTTAAGCTATTGGCAATTGCTTTACGGGTCAGCTCTTTTTTAGTTTCTTCATCAATGGTTGCTTTTAACAGGGTTTTGGCCGGCACACCTTCCAAAGCATGCTCACCCACACAGCCACACACTTTTTGCTGTAAATGCTGTTTATTGGCTTCAGCCATGAAATAAGTACCCATTTTCCAGACTTTGGAATCTTTCAGCTCTTGGCCACACTGATACTCAATCACAGGTTTCAGGGCTTTCTGAGTCATTGAGGTATCTGCACAAGCAGGATTGATTAAGCTAACAGCAAGAACAGGCCACAGGAATTTTAATTTCATCTTTGGTTCACAAATCAAATTATAAAAGGCAGAGCGAACTCTACCCTCTTTGGGCTAACAAATTTACTGGAATGATATTTTAAACAAGTGCCTGAATCAGGCTGATCCATTTCTGTTTTTCAGTATCAGAAATAAATGAAGCTTCAAAAGAATTAATTGCGAGCTGTTTAAGTTCTTCGTTGCTTAGATCTAAAGCTTCAGCAATGGCAATGAAATTGTCATTCATATAACCACCAAAATACGAAGGATCATCTGAATTCACTGTCACATGCACACCCTGCTGCAACAGGCGACGGATATTATGCTGCTGCATATCATCCACAACACACAGCTTTAGGTTTGAAAGTGGACATACTGTGAGCGGCATCTTCTCTGCAATCAAACGCTGCATCAATTCTGGATCTTCCTCAGAACGTACGCCATGGTCAATACGGTTAACTTTTAATAAATCCAAAGCTTCCCAGACATATTCTGCCGGACCTTCTTCACCCGCATGTGCGACTACCAGAAAACCGGCTTCACGTGCTTTAGCGAAAACACATTCAAACTTAGACGGTGGATGGCCGACTTCACTTGAATCCAGCCCCACTCCAATGATCCGATCTTTATAAGGCAGCGCTTGTTCTAATGTTTCAAATGCTGCTTCTTCACTAAGATGACGCAGGAAACACATGATCAGATGTGAAGTAATGCCTAACTTAGCTTTCGCATCATCACAGGCTTTCTGCAAGCCATTAATTACGGTTTCAAAGGCAATGCCACGATCGGTATGCGTCTGCGGATCAAAGAACATTTCAGTATGCACGACATTATCATCCGCACATTTTTCAAAATATGCCCAAGCCAGATCATAAAAGTCCTGTTCATGAATCAGAACATTGGCACCCGCGTAGTAGATATCCAGGAAAGATTGCAGATTATGGAAATTATAAGCCTGCTTCACTTCCTCAACTGATTTATAAGGAATGCTAATTTCATTACGCTGTGCAATCGCAAACATTAACTCAGGTTCAAAGGTACCTTCGATATGCACATGCAGCTCAGCCTTTGGCAAAGCCTGAATCAATTCAAGACGGTTCATCGCTACTCCTGATTAAACCTGAGAAAAATAAAAAAGGGTGCAAACTGAGTTTACACCCTTTTGATATTCGACAAAAATTAGCCGCCAAACATCCAGAACTTCAATGCCCATAGTACTGCGATGATCCATACCATGTATGGAACAGTTTTCGCTTTACCTGTCAGCAGTTTAATCAGCGCATAGCTGATAAAACCCATTGCGATACCATCTGCAATTGAATACGTAAATGGCATGAATACAATGGTCAGGAACGCCGGAACCGCTTCAGTAATATCATCCCATTCAATATGGACAATACCCTGAATCATCAATACACCGACAAATAGCAATGCTGGTGCAGTTGCAAAGCCTGGTACAGATTGAGCCAATGGAGCCAGGAACAGGCAGGCAATGAACAGCAAGCCAACCACAACTGCAGTCAGACCGGTACGACCACCTGCTGCAACACCCGCTGATGACTCAATATAAGGTGTAGTTGAAGAAGTACCCAAAGCGGCACCTGCAACAATCGCAGAAGAATCGGCAAATAATGCTTTTTTCAGACGCGGCAATTTACCATCTTTTAACAAACCTGCACGATGTGAAACACCTACTAGCGTACCAGTAGAGTCAAACAGATCGACCAAGAAGAATACGAAGATCACACCGATCAGGCTAGCTGTAAACAGACCTTGAAAGTCCATCTGCAAGAAGGTTGGTGCCAGTGAAGGAATTTGACCCACTACACCCTGGAACTGGTTATAACCTAAAGCAGTAGAAATCGCAGTGATTACCAAAATACTGATAATGATCGCACCACGTACTTTGAAGTGATGCATTACCACCACTAACAGGAAGCCAAGTAGCGCAAGCATAACAGTTGGCTGTTTCAAATCACCCAGACCCACCAGGGTCGCTTGATTATCAACAATGATGCCAGCATTTTTCAGTGCTACCAGAGCCAGGAACAGGCCAATACCACCACCAATCGCCAGTTTGAGAGACATTGGAATGGCATTGACAATCGCCTCACGTATTTTGAACATACTAATGGCAATGAAAACCAAACCTGATACAAATACTGCACCTAATGCAGTTTGCCAAGGCACACCCATTCCCAGACAGACTGAATAGGTAAAGAAGGCATTCAGCCCCATACCCGGCGCAAGTGCAATTGGATAATTGGCAATTAGCCCCATTACCAGACAGCCAATTGCGGCTGCAAGACAGGTGGCTACAAAGACAGCCCCATGATCCATCCCGGTTTCGGATAAAATCATCGGATTAACAATAATGATGTAACACATTGTCAAGAACGTGGTTACACCTGCCACAACTTCTGTACGGAAACTGGTTTTGTTTTCACTCAGTTTGAACAGACGTTCCAGCATATTTTCTGAAGATGGATTAGGAGTCGTCATGACCTAGCCCCTATTGAGTAAACTTTATGCTTTAAGCATGCCGCCGAATCCAGGAAATTTTATAGAAAACTTCATGAATTTTAAGGATCTGTTAGCAACGAATATGCCAGCTTCGCCATTTAGCGGGTCAAAATGTTTCAATAGCGAACAGTAAGAAAACTGCGCTAGAAAAACTCAAAAAACAATCTAAACAAAAAAGCTGCATAACCCCTATGCAGCTTTTTTCATCATTAGAATCAAATACTTAATTAAAGTAAATTTGATCTAACTTTATCTTTTGCAAATTATAACACATTGATTTCTGATTGCTTCTTAGAATTTATATTTTATTAAAAATTAATATAAGTCAGTTTTATTATTATTAAATTTTCTTTTATTTATTATGATTTTATTTTTATCTTTTTACCTGACCCCCCTAATTAAAAAGCTTATGCAAATCTATTAAGGTCGGGGCCGATTTGCATTCAGCAATTTAGTTGAATGTTGTACTTCTTTCAAAATCTGATGAAGCTCTTCATGTTTTCTTGTTTCGGCCTGTTGGTGAACACAATAACCGAGTAAACCCACCATCAGCACAAAAATAGGAATCGTATAAATTTTCATTTTTGTAGTTGAGTTATGTAACAGCATTGAAATTATGCTAACAAAATAACAATAAAATTGTGACATAGTTTACAAGTAACCCGATAAAATGCAGTTTTTTCAATTATTTAGAGTTTTTATATTCTTCATTTTTTTATACTTCTTATTCAATTAATCATAATTTTTTGAGTCATATTTTTTTATTTTTTAGTCATTTTTTGAATATTAAAAGAAATTAATTGATTGATTCTATTTTTTATTTTTTTAGAAATTTGTTTTTACTATATAAATTTATCGAGTGAAAAATATCTTTTAAAGCTCACTATAGCTTTCATTATTTTATTTAGCTTTTCTTCTAAAAAATTCATCCATTTCCTGTTAAAAATTCTTCTAAATAAATGATATTTTGAAAGTTCCTTCCCTATTTTTTAATTTTTATTCAATTCAACCTAATATTGCTAAACTTAAATTTACCCAAGACTTTTAAGAAAATTTCTTCATTCAGTCTTGGGTGAATCTTTTACCTTAAGCAGCCAGCTGCTCATCACGTTTAAATACCAACTCACCTTTTAGTGAACTTTCAGCATCAAAATAATACCCATCGATATTAAAGGCTTTTAAGTCTTCAGTTCGTTTAATCTGGTTTTCAATGATAAAGCGCGCCATTAAACCACGAGCTTTCTTGGCATAGAAGCTGATGACTTTATATTTGCCATTTTTCTGATCTAAAAATACCGGCTTGATGATTTCAGCCTGAATTTTGCTTTCTTTCACTGCCTTGTAATATTCATCCGAAGCAATATTGACCAGAATTTCAGACTCTGCTGCTGCCAGATCATGATTGATCAGGTCAGTGATGGTATGTCCCCAGAACTCGTAGAGATGAGCACCACGTGGGTTAGTCAATTTGGTTCCCATCTCCAGACGGTAAGGCATCATCAGATCCAGCGGACGCAATAAGCCATAGAGGCCGGATAACATACGCAGATGGTTCTGTGCGTAATGAATCTGATCCTGCTTTAATTGGTAAGCATCCAGACCGGTATAAACATCCCCTTTAAAGGCAAAGATTGCCTGACGAGCATTGGAAAAATCAAAATCCGGCTGCCAGTCTCTGAAGCGTTCCGCATTCAAATTGGCAATTTTTTCACTGACGCTCATTAAGCTGGAAATTTCAGTTGCTGATAACTTGCGGGCAACTTCTATCAATTCCTGGGAATGTTCCAGCAATCTTGCCCGAGTAAATTGATCGGTAGGTAAAGGTGTTTCGTAATCTAGAGTCTTGGCTGGAGAAATTAAAGCAAGCATAGCGACCTGGTTAAAAAATGATTAATCAAACTATATCAGTAGACTTATTTTAATTCCAATTCATGTTTTTATTTATCATAATCGTTAAAATAGAAAATTCTCCTGCAATTTATCGGTTTGCTATGTCCGAACCAATCTACCTCCAAGGCCCTGCTGGCCAACTTGAGGTTTTTGTGGATTATCCTCAGGGTGAAGTGAAAGGATTCGCGATTGTTTGTCATCCCCATCCATTACAAGGTGGCACACCACAACATAAAGTTCCGGTGTTACTGGCGCAAATGTTTTTAGAGCGTGGTTGTGTTGTCTATCGTCCAAGTTTCCGTGGTTCTGGTCAAAGTGCCGGTCTGCATGATGAAGGCTTTGGCGAAACGGATGATATACTTGAAGTCATTAAATATGCGCGTCGCCAACATATTGACCTGCCTTTCTTTGCGGGCGGTTTCAGTTTTGGCGCACATGTTATGGCCAAGTGTTACGCCGCCCTGCCAGTTGAACTGCAACCTTCAAAAGTGATTTTGTGTGGTCTACCGACTGCAACCGTAGCTGGCCTACGTCACTATGTTACACCACAGATCAAAGGTGATATTTTATTTATTCATGGTGAAGCGGATGATGTCACGCTTTTATCCGACATGATTGAATGGGCCAAGCCTCAACGTCATCTGGTCACGATCTTGCCTGGCGCAAATCATTTCTTTACCGGTTATTTAAAACAGCTTCGGATTGCGATGAGCCGTTTCCTCGCATTAAGCTGATCAAAAAAACCTCATCGAATGATGAGGTTTTTTTATTCAGAAATAAAATCTTTAGCATGAATTTCATAAATTACAGCCCGATATTTAGGTTTATCTAGGTGGTTGGTAATTTTTCCACCTACACGTTCTGCAATTTTTCGGCTAGCCCAGTTTTCTTCGGCTACCGGATAGCTCAAAGCTTTGATCCCTAATGTATTAAAAGCATAGCCCACAATACAACGTACTGCCTCATGTCCATAATAATGACCATGCGCCGTTTCACGAATCCAGATACCCACTTCAGGTATTTCATCATGCAGTCGATGCAAACCACATAATCCGATAAATTCATGTCTTTCAATATGGCGAATCACAAAAATATATTCTTTATGATCAGCCATATTGTTTAGCCAGTTTTGCCAGACTGTTGCAAATACCTGTTCAGATTCCGGTGCATCCCATGCCATAAAACGGGTCAAACTCGGGGTAATCGAGGCATAGGCTTCCGCAGCATCGGATGACTTAAAATAATCTAAAACAAGACGTTTACTTTGCAATATAGGCGAAAGACTTTGCATTTGTTGAACTAGTTCTTCCACTCAAACTCACTAAAACTTTCTTGTTCTTTCAACGATGCTTCAACAGCTTGTGCCAACTGATTTAATAAACTTTGTTCTGTAATCCGGTCCAGCCAGTCCTGTTCTTCATCCGGGTAAGAGGCGATTTCACAAATCAGGTGCCCTTCCTGGTCTCGTGTCTCACAGCTCACTGATAATGGCAACTCGTGTTCATCGACACTTACGGCCACTTGTGCGCCACTTTGCGCCAAGGTTTTAAAGCCATATTTACCGAGCTCTTCCGTCAGCAGATGTGCCACATATTCCTGAGCCTGCTGACTGCCCTGTAATTGTTCCTGGCTCTGAGGATTGGCCATAAATTTTAATTTTCGCATTGCTACATCCAAATGGCTTTTTTGTTGTATGGTTTTAGCATAAGCCAATATAAACAAAACAGCCAAGCAAAAGCTTGGCTGTTTCATGTAAATTTTAGAATTATTCTGTCACTTCAATCGCCAGACCAGCTTGAGAAGTCAGTTCAGTGAAGGTTGGGAAACTGGTTGCGACGGTTTCAGTCCCAACAATCTTGATTTCACCTGAGTTACGCAGACCTGCAATAGAGAAGCTCATGGCAATACGATGATCATGATGCGATTCAATTTCACCGCCAGTAAAGATTGGTGACCAGTCGCCTGTCTTACCTTTACCTTCGATAATGATGCCATCATCAGTTGGTGTACAGTCAATGCCCATGGTTTTCAAACCATCTGCCATCACTTGAATACGATCAGATTCTTTGACACGCAGCTCAGCAGCACCAGTTAGAATCGTTTGGCCTTCTGCACATGCAGCAGCAATGAATAATGCCGGGAATTCATCAATTGCTAGTGGCACTTGGTCTTCCGGCATATGAATGCCTTTTAACGTACGTGTACCGCGAATACGAATGTCTGCAATCGGTTCACCGCCTGCAATACGTTCATTTTCAACAGTGATGTCCGCACCCATCTGTTTCAAGATTTCAATCACACCAGTACGGGTCGGGTTAATGCCTACCGCTTCCAAAGTCACGTCTGAATTTTCAGTAATCGCTGCACCGACCATAAAGAAAGCTGCAGATGAAATATCAGAAGGCACCTGAATGTTAGTACCCACCAGCTTGCCGCCACCTTGCAGGGAAATACGGTTGCCTTCAGTTTTTACTTCATAACCAAAAGCACGCAACATACGTTCAGTATGGTCACGGGTTGGTTCAGGTTCAGTCACTGAAGTTTCACCTTCCGCCCAAAGACCTGCCAGCAGAATACCTGATTTCACCTGAGCAGATGCCATTGGCAAGTCGTATTGAATACCTTTCAGGTTTTGATTACCCGTAATCGATACTGGTGGTGTACCACGTTCACCCGTAGTTTGAATCTGCGCGCCCATCAAACGTAATGGTTTTGCAATACGCTCCATTGGACGTTTAGACAGGGATGCATCACCCGTCATCACCGAATCAAATTTCTGAGCTGACAGCATGCCAGCCAGCAGGCGCATCGAAGTACCCGAGTTGCCCATGTAAAGCGCAGACTTCGGTGCTTTCAGACCTTGCATACCCACGCCATGAATGGTCACTTCACCATTTTTAGGGCCTTCAATGCTTACGCCCATATCACGGAATGCCTGTAAAGTTGCAAGTGCATCTTCACCCTCAAGGAAACCCGTCACATGCGTTGTGCCTTCAGCGATGGCACCAAACATGATGGAACGGTGTGACACAGATTTGTCACCTGGCACGGTAAATTTACCTTGGAACGTCTTGGCACCTGGTTGAATGGTAAATTGTTGTGTCACTTTATTTTTCTCCATGAGAGGTTTCTTGGCGAGCATATGATTGAAGTGCTGACGCGCGGCTTGCGCATGCCCCAATAAGCCCATTAAAGCTTGTGAATCTTCATCTTCAATCAGCTTGCGGATAATCGCGAGTTGAGCTTCAAAGCCGTCCACGGCATTGAGAATCGCCTTTTTATTGGCAAAAAAGATGTCATGCCACATTTGTGGATCACTGGCGGCAATACGCGAGAAGTCGCGGAAGCCACCGGCAGCATAACGAAAAATATCCAGATTGTCTTCGCGCTTGGCCAGTTGTTCGACCAGGTTGAAGGCCATCAGATGCGGAAGATGACTGGTATGGGCCAGCACTTCATCGTGCTTTTCCACATCCATACAAATCACTTCCGCTTTGGCCACCTGCCACAGTTGAATCAGTTTATCGACCGCCCATTGTCCGCTGCTTGGTAACGGCGTCAAAATCACCTTGTGATTGGCAAATAGATCGACCTTACCTGCATGCACGCCGGTATGTTCAGCACCCGCAATTGGATGCCCCGGCACAAAACCGGCTGGCAGATTTTCACCAAACACAGCTTTGGCTGCTTCTACCACATTGCCTTTGGTACTGCCAACATCGGTCAGAATGGCATTTTCCAACAAATAAGGTTTGATCGTTTCTAGCACTTTCTGGGTAGCACGAACAGGTAATGCCAGTACCACCAGATCTGCCCCTTTGACGGCTTCTACAGGATCTGCATATCCGTTGGAAATCAGACCAAGTGCCTTGGCATCTTCCAAGGTTTTTTGTGAGCGGGTCGATGCCACGATGTCATTGGCTAAATGCTCGGCCTGAATGACACGCGCCAGACTTGAACCAATCAATCCAAGTCCGATAAAGGCAACTTTTTCAAACAGTGGCTGCGACATAACTTAAGCTTTCGCCTCTAAGCCAAGCACTTTGCCTAATGCAGCAAGGAATTTGGCATTTTCAGCTTCAGTACCAATCGATACGCGCAAGTGGTTTGGAATACCCACTGGACGCACGATCACACCTTCTTTCAACAACTTGTTAAATGTTTCTGCTGGATCAGCCTGTACATCGACCAAGATGAAATTCGCGCGTGAAGGTACATAGTTCAGGCCCAAAGCTTTGAAGCCAGCTTCAAGCTGTGCCATACCTGCTTTATTCACTTCACGAGATTTCTCGATGAAGGCTTCATCTTTCAGTGCAGCAACTGCAGCAACCATGGCTAAATGGTTCACGTTGAATGGCTGACGGATACGATTTAAATAGTCAGTTACTTCAACCGATGCCAATGCAAAACCAACACGCAGTGCAGCCAGACCATAACACTTAGACAAAGTACGGCTGACAATCAGATTAGGATACTGCTTCAGGAATTTCAGGCTGTTGAAGTTTTCCGGGAAATATTCCACATAAGCTTCGTCCAGTACCACGATGACATTCGCTGGCACTTTCTGCATGAATGCTTCAAATTCAGCTTCTTCAAACCAGGTGCCTGTCGGGTTGTTTGGGTTCGCAATAAAGATCAGCTTGGTGTTGTCTTTAATTGCAGCCGCCATCGCCTCAAGATCATGCGAGAAGCCTTTTGCTGGTACTTCAATCGCTTCAGCATGGATCGCTTGAGTTACCAGAGCATATACTGCAAATGCATGCTGGCTGTAAATCACAGAATCGCTTGAAGAAACGAATGCGCGGGCAAACATTTCCAGTAAGTCGTTTGAACCGTTGCCCAAAGTAATCTGGTCATGATTAAAACCAAATTGTGCTTTGATCTGGTCTTTCAGGATAAAACCACCACCATCTGGATAACGACCAATTTCTGCCAGTTCTGCAGCGACTGCTTCTTTGACTTTATCTGAACAGCCCAGCGGGTTTTCATTTGAAGCCAGTTTTACGATATCAGTGATGCCCAACTCACGCTCAAGCTCATTGATCGGTTTACCTGGTTGATATGGCTTTAATTTAGAGATGCCTTCATTGGCTGGGACAAACGACATTTTATACTTCCGATTTACAGATGAACCAGTGGTTAGCACCCTCGCACTAACCACGAAAGGCTGCTTTTATAAAACAGCTGCAGGATATGAACCAAGCACGCGGACTTCTTTCACAAGCGGACGAATTTCTTCGATCGCAGCTTTAACATTTTCCTGCTCAATATGACCTTCAAGATCGATAAAGAATACATAAGCCCATTTTTCAGGAAGTGCAGGTCGAGTTTCAATACTGGTTAGACTAATGTTGTGTTTGGCAAATGGAGCCAGAATCTCTAGCAATGCACCGGCACGGTCATGTGCAGAAACCAGTAATGAAGTTTTATCATTACCACTTTGTGGCACTTTTTCACGGCCAATTACCAGGAAGCGTGTAGTGTTTTCTGGATTGTCCTCAATATTGCTGTGCATAATCTCAAGATTATAAATATTCGCAGCAATTTCAGAAGCAATCGCAGCAGAATGCCATTCATTCTGAATACGGCGCGCAGCTTCAGCATTTGAACTGAGTGCCACACGTTCTACACCTGGATAATGAGCATCCAGCCATTTACGGCACTGAGCCAGAGTTTGCTGATGTGCATAGATCTGTTTAATACTGTCTTTACGGGTATTTTCAGAGATCAGGAACTGATGATGAATGGGTAATTCTACTTCGCCAATCACATTCAGATGCGAAGTCTTGAAACAGTCTAAAGTGTGGTTCACTACCCCTTCAGAGGAGTTTTCAACCGGTACCAGACCATAATGTGCACTGCCCGCTTCTACTTCACGGAACACTTCATCAATGGTGGGTAATGGACGAACTACAGCATCATGACCAAAATGTTTCAATACTGCTGAGTGTGTGTAGGTACCAGCAGGTCCCAAGAATGCAATACTTTGCGGTGCTTCAAGCGCCAAACAAGCCGACATGATCTCGCGGAACAGACGTGCCATCGTCGTATCTGACAATGGTCCTTCATTGCGCTCCATAACATTGCGCAAAACCTGTGCTTCACGTTCCGGACGGTAAAACAGCGGATTTTCTTCAGATGCGAATTTTGCTTTTGCTACAGCCTCAGCCAAACGTGCACGACGGTTAATCAATTGCTGGATTTGTTGATCAACTGAATCGATATCTTCACGAATTTTAGCCAAGTCTAAAGAAGCCGTTGTGTTTTGATCGTCGTTGATCATCGTGATGTCGCCCTTCATAAACCTTATCTGTGCAGTATAACAATTAGTGCGCTGCAAATGTTACACAATATAACTTTAGTAGATTAATTCTTAAAAACAGGGAGTTGATTTTAACCGTTAATCGCTTTAGTCACATCTGGTAACATTTCTTTCAGCATTTTCGCATGTTTTACATTATCAAATTGTAAACTTTGCCCGCTCATCTTAACTGATTTCTATCAAGATGAAATATCACTATTTCTTAATCTACATAACGATTTTAAGCATAAGAAAATAAAAATAAAGCCATCTCGATACTTCTAGTTTGACTACTTAAAATCTGAGTGACAGTTCACAATAAAATGCACATAGAAAACTGTTTTTTTAATCATTTTCCTTTGATTTAATTTGATTTTTTACACTAAATCACTATTTGGTTACAAAGCAGAGACGTTTTTTAAACCTTAAATCGCTAGTCTAATTTAAAACTATATTGGGGGTGCCTATAATGCCAAAAAGAATAGCGGTACTTGTAACGAATAATTTTGAAGATCTTGAATATACTGAGCCTGTTGCGGCCTTACTCGCTGCAGAGCATAGTGTCTGTAATATTGAACTACATGCCGGAAAAGTCGTACATGGATTACATGGTCAGTCGAGTGTAACGATTGATTGGGGAATTGATCATATCAGTATTGATGATTTTGATGGCCTACTCATTCCGGGCGGTGAATCGCCTGTATCCCTCGCCAACGATACGCGAGTCTTACATTTCATTCAGGCTTTTAATGAGACCAAAAAGACCATCTTCAGTCTTTGCGACGCATCTTTATTACTCAGTGAAGCTGATGTTTTAAAGAACCGCATCATTACCAGTATCCGTGCGCATGCACCTCGAGTACAACATGCAGGTGCGACGTATTATGATGTCGAACTAGTCAATGACAATAATCAGCTGATTTCATCTCGAGTACCCAATGATTTGCCAATTTTTATTCATGAATGTCTGGATGTATTAAAATCTTAAAATAATAAAATATCTAGATTTCAAGAATATTCTTTCCATAAAAAAAGAGTCCATTTCGGACTCTTTTTTTTATCTGTTAAGTTTTAACGTCCAAGCAGACCGCGAGCGACAATTTCTTTCATGATTTCATTGGTACCGCCATAGATCCGTTGAATGCGGGCATCAACAAAGAAACGCGAAATCGGGTATTCAGTCATATAGCCATAACCACCAAAGAGCTGAAGCAGATTGTCAGCAACTTTCATCTGCATATCTGTCGAGAAGCTCTTTAGCGCTGCTGCAGTTTCAACATCCAGCTTGCCTTGCATATACAACTCAACATTCTGGTTATAGAAAGCTGCTGTTGCCAGCTCGTCAATCTTGGCCTGTGCCAGTACAAAACGGGTATTCTGGAACTGACCAATCGCCTGACCAAAGGCCTGACGCTCTTTGACATATTGAGTCGTTAGATCAATCGAGCCACGAATGGCGCCCAGTGCAGTAGCAGCAATAGCGGTACGTTCACGTGGGAGTTCCTGCATTAGATATACAAAGCCCTGACCTAGCTGACCCAGCAACTGATCTTTCGGTACTTTGACATTATCGAAGAACAGCTCTGAAGTATCCTGTGAATGCAGACCAATCTTGTCCAGATTCTTACCTTTTTTAAAGCCTTCCAGATGCGTATCCACCAGCATCAAAGACACACCTTTGGCGCGTGCTTGCGGATCGGTTTTCACGGCTAATACGACTAAGTCAGCATGCTGACCATTGGAGATAAAAGTTTTAGAACCATTCAATAAATAATGGTCATCCTGCAAGATGGCATTGGTTCGCATGGCTTGCAGATCAGAACCAGCACCCGGCTCAGTCATGCCAATCGCACCGACCACTTCACCAGACACCATTTTCGGTAACCAGTATTTTTTCTGTTCTTCAGTACCAATATGCAGGATATACGGCGCTGCGATATCCGAATGGCAAGACAGACCAGTTGAAATTGCGCTATAGCCTGCTCTTGCCGACTCTTCGATTAACATCAGGGAATAGTGGGTCGGAACACCGTAGCCACCATATTCTTCCGGAACATCGACACATAAGAAGCCATTTTCACCCATCGCATTCCAGACTGAACGCGGCATCATGCCTTCACGCTCCCACTCTTCATAGTAAGGCGCTACGTGTTCATTCATAAAGCGTTTGAAATTGTCGCGGAAAAGTTCCAGGTCAGCATCGTAAGCCAGCATTCTTTTATCCTTATCGTGTTTATCGTTTTATTTCCTGTGCACAGGCTAACTATTTTTAGAAAGGCTGTCATGTGCCTGACTTATTTTTTCGCTAACTTCACAGTCAGATAAAAATAAAAAGGAAGCCGAAGCCACTGCTGTCCCATAGTTTGCTTTAAATAAAAAAACCTAAGTCCTAACAGTTAAAATATGAGTGCAAACAAACACTTTAACGACCAGGATTCAGGTTTTGTCACATCAGAATACCGTATTTCATGAGCTAATTAAACCTGTTGTGCGACAGGATTTTGAACAACTTGCTAAAGTACACCATGTTGGACAGAAATTTAGAGCGGCTTCCCGGTGGGATCAGTTTATTGCCATATTGATGTCTCAATTCTCTTGTAGGCAAAGTCTGAGAGATATTCAATCCAATTTGGAGTGCCAACAGGAAAAGCTAAGTCATCTCGGAGCAAAGTCTATTCCCCGAAGCACGCTGGCACGAATCAATGAGCAACAGCCTGCTGCCTTGTATCAACAGCTATTTTACAAGTTGCTTAAATACTATGACCACTCAAAAGTCGCTCATAAATTTCGCTTTAAGAATCCCTTGTATTCCTTGGATGCCAGTCATATTGACCTGTCGCTTTCCTTATGTGAATGGGCCAAAGTTCACGGTAAGCATCCGGCTAACACAGCCTTACCAAGCGATCCTATAAGCCTTAATTTAGTTCCCACCTAAAAACAAGTGGGGACTTAATCCATGAACATGGATATATATTCAGCAACACCTCCTGTTGCTAAAAAACGCCGAAAATACAGCAAAGAATTCAAACTCAGTATTGTCAATGCCTGCAAAAATCCTAATACCTCGATCGCTTCGGTCACACTGCAACATAGTATTAATGCCAACCTTGTCAGTCGTTGGATCAGGATCTTCAGCCATCATGAGGGTGCCGTGCAGGATCCTACTCATGTGAATCCAGCATTTATTGCTTTGCCTTACACTGCTGCAATCAGCCAACCTATTGATGAGAGGATCACGTTGTGTATCACCGTGCCTCATACGAATAATGATATTCAGCTAAAATGGCAGACATCAGAAATACCTGCCTTGGCAGAATTACTCAAGGCACTTGCAACATGATCCGCATTGATGAAATCTGGTTGTCTACTCAGCCCATGGACATGCGTGCAGGTATGGATACGACCATGGCTCAGGTGGTGAGAGCCTTTGGCTACATCAAACCGCATTGTGCTTACCTGTTCTGTAATAAACGTGGCCATCGCATGAAAGTGCTGGTACATGATGGATTGGGCATCTGGCTGTGTGCCCGGCGGCTGGAACAGGGCAAATTTCACTGGGCTCAAGTTCACCAAGGTGAAACCGTGGCCCTCAGCCCGGAACAGTTACAGGCACTGATCCAAGGTTTGCCCTGGCAGCGCATTGGACGACAGCAGGTGGTGACGATGCTTTAAACCAGGCTCGACCATTCTGCTATTCTCCAAACGTTCTATTTCATTCTTCTCATGACCTCAGGCATACTGCGGTCATGAATACGCTGCCTGACTTAAGCCAACTGACCCATGAACAACTGCTGGAATTCACCAGGCAGTTGGCGCTGCAGCATCAGTCTCTAGCACAATCAAACCAACAATTGGATGCCAAAGTTCAACATCTTTCTATTCTCAATCAAAAATACGAGCATGAACTGGCGCTGTTTAAAAAGCACAAATTCGCCCAAAAGAATGAACACTTAACGGCAAAACAAATCCATCTCTGGGATGAAGCGGTTGAAGAAGATATTGCCGCGGTTGATCTAGAACTGGAACGGCTAAATGCAGATAAAACCAATGCAGCGACACAGAAAGCCAAAACCAATAAACCTAAACGTCGACCACTGCCAGATCATCTACACACCATCCGTATTGAGCATGAACCTGCATCAACCCAATGTGCTTGTGGCTGCCAACTCCGTCGTATCGGCGAAGATGTCAGTGAAAAACTGCATTTCAGACCGGCACAGTTCTATAAGGAACAGCATGTGCGTGGTAAATGGGTCTGTGATCAGTGTGACACTCTAACTCAGCAAGCGATGCCCGCCTATGTGATTGATAAAGGCATTGCTTCACCTGAATTGCTCAGCCATGTGCTGGTATCGAAGTATGCCGATCATTTGCCGCTGTACCGTCAGCGCCTGATCTATCAGCGGGCTGGCATTGATCTGTCCAGATCCACTTTATCTGATTGGATAGGTCGCTGCGGTGTAGAACTGGAACCTCTGGCCAATGCCTTAAAAGAGGTGGTGCTGCAACAGCGGGTGCTGCATGCAGATGAAACACCGGTCACCATCATGCGGATGGGTGAGAATAATAAAAAACCGAAGAAAGGTTATGTCTGGGCCTATGCCACCACACAGTATAATCCAGTTCAGGCGGTGATCTATGACTTTCAGGATAGTCGTTCAGGCCAGCATGCTGAAGAGTTCTTGAAAGGCTGGCAGGGCTATCTAGTCTGTGATGATTACAGTGGTTATAAAGCACGTTTTAAATCAGGCCAGGTGATTGAGGTGGGGTGCATGGCCCATGCACGTCGTAAATTCCATGAACTGCATGTAACTGGGAAAAGTCAGGTTGCTGAACAGGCCTTAGTGCTGATTCAGAAACTGTATGCGATAGAAGCAGAACTCAGGAAAAAGACCGATGGTACAGCGGAAGACCGCCGCGAATACCGACAACAGCATAGTCAACCAGTGATGCAACAACTATATGAATGGCTCAACCAACATCATCTGACAGTGCCATCGAGTTCTCCCACCGCCAAGGCTATCAATTACACTCTGAAGCGTTGGCCAGCCTTAAGCCGCTATCTGGATGATGGCAATCTACCGATATGCAACAATTGGGTAGAGAATCAGATGCGTCCCTGGGCGTTGGGACGCAAGAACTGGCTGTTTGCAGGTTCGCTGCGCAGTGGTCAGCGAGCGGCAAACATCATGACTTTAATCCAGTCAGCAAAGCTGAATGGCTTGGATCCGTATGCCTATTTAAGTGATGTGCTGAAAAGGTTACCGACACACAAAGTGACCCAAATTGAAGAATTGCTGCCGCACTGCTGGAAACCTAAATCGAATTAAAAAATAGGTATGGGATTCAGCGGACGCTTACAGTTCACGACTCAAAAGCCAGCATGAAACTCAGTATAGGATTGAATCACAGCAATGATATTCCTGAGTTTGTTGCAGTTGAAAATGGCAAAGAAAATGACATGGTACAAGGCCGCAAATTCCAGTTTCCTGCTGGCAGCATTGTAGTTTTTGATAAAGGCTATGTCGATTACCAATGGTATGCGAATCTGACTGCTCAAAACATTGGATTTGTCACACGTTTTAGGCCTAAATCTGTGTATCAGGTGATCCAGCAACATCCAGTGCTTGAATCCAAAGGTATTCTAAAAGATGAAACCATTCAGCTGAATAGCGCACATGCCCTAAAAAGAAAAGCCCCAGTGTTAAGAAGAATTGAATATAGAGATCAGCAAAGTGGCAAGCACTTTAGCTTTCTCAGCAATAACTTTCATTTAGCCGCCTCCACCATTGCGGCGATTTATAAAGATCGTTGGAAAGTTGAGCTGTTCTTTAAGGCGATTAAGCAGAATCTCAAATTAAAAGCGTTTCTAGGCCGCAGCAGGAACGCAATTCAGACACAAATCTGGATTGCGATGATCGCCTATTTATTGGTGAGTTTCGCTCAACATTTAGGAAAAACAGGTTGGACAGTTCAACGTTTACTCAGAATAATTCAAGTGAATTTGTTTGAAAGAAGAACTTTAAAAGCTTTATTTTCACCCGATAAAATACCCATAAAACAAGAGGAAGCTCATTTGAGCTTCCTCTTGTGAAAAATTGTGGGACAGCAATGAAGCCGAAGCTTCCTTTTTATGACCTACAAGACGAACTCGAATTTAATGAGCGTTGTTGCCTTCCTGCGCCATTTTTTCATCAATTTCAGCCGGATTTGCTAATGCATAGTTCAGCTTGTCCATGTCTAACTGACCGACCCATTTTGCTACAACCAGAGTTGCCAAAGAGTTACCGACTAGATTGGTCAAGGCACGAGCTTCAGACATGAAGCGGTCAATACCGAGAATCAAGGCCAGACCTGCAACCGGAATATTACCTACAGCCGCTAAGGTTGCTGCCATCACGATAAAGCCTGAACCAGTTACACCCGCTGCACCTTTAGAAGAAATGAGCAATACGAGAAGCAAGGTAATCTGGTGAGACAAATCAAGTTGCGTATTGGTCGCCTGTGCAATGAAGATTGCCGCCATTGTCAGGTAAATCGAAGTACCATCCAGGTTGAATGAATAACCTGTTGGAATGACCAAACCTACCACTGACTTTTCAGCACCTGCAAGCTCAAGTTTTTTCAGCATACGTGGCAATACAGATTCAGACGATGAAGTACCCAGTACAATCAACAGCTCTTCACGAATCAGGCGAATCATCTTGACAATGCTAAAGCCGGTAAAACGAGCAATTGAACCCAGCACAATAAAGATGAACAGCAAACAGGTGATATAGAAGCAGATGATCAACTGGGCCAATTGCGCCAGAGAACCGATCCCATATTTACCGATCGTGAAAGCCATCGCACCAAATGCACCAATAGGCGCAAGTTTCATGATCATGTTCACGATGTTAAAGAACACATGTGAAATCTGATCTACCAGTTTGAGGACTGGCTTACCTTGTGCACCCAGTTTGTGTAATGCAAAACCGAACAGGATCGCAAATAAAAGGACTTGCAGGATTTCGCCTTCAGCAAATGCTCCAACCACCGTATTTGGAATGATATTCATAAAGAAATCAACGGTAGACTGAGAAGCACCCGACTCTACATATTTAGAAATCCCGGCCGTGTCCAGCGATGCCGGATCAACATTCATCCCAACGCCTGGCTTGGCAATATTAATTACCAGAAGACCAATGATCAGCGCTATCGTTGACACGATTTCGAAGTAAAGTAGAGCGACACCACCAGTTTTACCAACTGATTTCATACTCTCCATGCCTGCGATCCCACTAACCACGGTACAGAAAATCACAGGTGCGATGATCATTTTAATTAAACGGATAAATGCATCACCCAGCGGCTTCAGTTGTTCGCCCAAACCTGGAACATATTGTTCTGCACCATTAATGATTTGTGTACCACTTGGCGAGAAATGTCCGACGAGGATACCCGCAATAATGGCTACAATCACTTGAAAATAAAGCGACTTATAAATTGGTTTTTTAGCCATAACCTTACTTCACGATATACTTCTAACCAGAAGCAATATTCAGTTTTCACTTATTTTTAAAAAACAAGCGTCCAATACTTCATTGTCTGAAACAAAAAAGTGCCTATGTATCAAAAAATTAATCTGATACTGAAATTAGAATGTGTATGTACATTTAACAATCACAGGAACACTGATCCTTAAGAAAAATCAGTGCATTGATCAGGAGATAAAGCAAACACAAGAATTGCGTGAAATTTTAACCGTTTTTTAGACTTTTGTTTAACCCGAAATGTTAAATTTGCCTAAATACTAAACAATACCTCTTAGACTATAGTCTTATAAAACTATAATAATTCTGCAAAATAAGAAGGTGAAATACCAATATCAGCGTAAAATATGCCAATACTTGATGAACATGATTGATCTATGCCCATGACCACAAAGCGAAATATTTATAAAGATGCCGAACATCCTTTTGCCCAGTTTATTCGTATTATTGGCAAGGGAAAAAATGGTGCACGTTCTTTAAGCTATGAAGAAGCCTATCAGGCTTTTAGCATGATCCTGAAAAATGAGGTGCTGAACGTACAACTGGGCGCTTTTCTGATGCTATTACGTGTCAAGGAAGAATCTGTTGATGAACTCGCAGGCTTTGTGCAGGCGACCCGGGACCAGCTGAATTTTAAGGCACTGGATGTTGATCTGGACTGGTCCTCTTATGCAGGCAAACGCAAACATTATCCTTGGTTCATTCTGGCTGCGCTTACCCTTGCCAAGCATGGCTATAATATCGTGATGCATGGTGCTTCAGGTCATACCTTGAATCGGGTCTATACCGAACAGGTACTTAACTACTTAGGCTATCCAATCTGCCAGAATGATGCTGACGTGGAACAGCAGCTTAAAGACAAACATTTTGCTTACCTGCCTCTGGAGGTGATCTCTCCAATTCTGGCTGAGCTGATCGGGCTACGTAATGTTATGGGTCTACGCTCCCCGATTCATACGCTGGCACGTCTGATTAATCCATTTAATGCCAAAGCGACTTTACAGGCTATTTTCCACCCTGCTTATCGTAGTTCACATCAGCAGTCCGCTTATAAGTTAGGTTATCAAAATAGTGCAGTCATTAAAGGTGAAGGTGGCGAATTTGAACGTAACCCGGATGCCAAAACTTTAATCTGCGGGATTAAGAATGGCGAACTTTATGAGCACGAATTACCAAAACTGACCGACAACCGTAGTCCGATTGAAGAAGAGCTGGATCTGGCTGTATTTAAACAAGTATGGGAAGGTCAACGCTCACATGAATATGGTGAGATCGCAGTTGTCGAAACTATGGGCATTGCACTGTATACCATGGGCAAATGTGACAGCTATGAAGTAGCGATGCAAAAAGCCAGAGGGCTCTGGAATAGCCGCCTTTCAGTTTGATCAAGCCAAAAAACAGACATTAAAAAAGACCACATTTGTGGTCTTTTTTTCGGTTTCGATTAAACGAAACGGATTGGCTTGAATTCCGGCTCATTTTTGTGATGATCATCATCACACTGTTCACCTTCTTCTTTAGTGCCACGATCGATATAACCACTACGTTCGGTTTCTGGCAGGTTTTTCATTTCCCAGGCATAGACAGCCTGCATACAGGTCTGACGCTGCTCCTGGGTCAGTGCCACACCATTCGGCCACTTGCCAATTTCAATGGCTGTTCTTAAGCGTTCTACAATCTCAGGATTGAGTACGGCAAGCATTTGTTCAATATTCATATTTAATCCTGCTTAAGATAGTCGAAGTCCTGATTCCAGCCCAGTTTGGTTCGACATGCATTATAGAAGTCATAACCTGGCGGATGCAGAAGATTCAGTTTAAAGGGATGCTTACGAATATGGACGCTATCGCCAACATTCAAAGACACACTGTGTTGTCCATCCGCACTCACCATCGGCAGTACGCGATTTTCACGAATCATTAGTTTAATTTCACTATGCCCTCCGACCACAATCGGACGTGAAGACAAGGTATGCGGATGCATCGGCACCAGCACAATTGCATCCATACTTGGATGCACAATCGGTCCACCACCGGACAGTGCATAGGCTGTTGAACCGGTCGGTGTAGATACAATCAGGCCATCACTATGCTGGCGATAGACATATTGTCCATCAATATTCAGCTCGAAATCAATCATGTGTACCGATTTACCTGAGTGCAAGACCACATCATTCAAAGCAATCGCGTCATAGATGATTTCACCTTTAGAGCGAACTTCCATTTCCAATAAGAAACGGCGTTCTGCCTGAAAATCACCTTTTAATACCTGATCCAGTTTGAAGATGACTTCGGTTGGCTTGATATCGGTCAGGAAGCCCAAACGACCACGGTTCACCCCGATCACTGGCGTATTGTATTTTACCAATGCCCGCGCTGCATGTAACAGTGAACCATCCCCACCTACCACAATCACCAGATCAACCACTTCGCCCAACAAGGCGCGGCTAACTGTTTGGGTATTCTGATAAGGAACCAGTTCAGCTGTATCTGCATCAAAAACAGGATGTAGACCTAAATTGAGCAGATGATCGTGGATCAGGCATAAGGTTTCAACCACTGAAGATTTATCCGGGCGTCCAATCAACCCGATATTTCGAAATGTCTTGTGGGAAATTTGCACCAGTGTCGTCGCTCCGCTTCGAATCTTGCTTATCATAACATTAAGCTTAAATAGGATGACAATTTATAACATGACAAAGCTGTGCAGGATTGAATTGAAATAGATTGAAATTAAGGAGAAAATGTGAAGTTTAATTTTAATTTTAATCTCAATAATTGATTAAATATTGCAAAATAATGAAAAGCTTCGCATGATTAGCACAATTTCACAGGGTCTTATCGTCATTTATGAAATCTGAACGAGGTATGGGGTTCATTGCCTTAATCTTCTCCATTCTAGTCATTTCTGCATTTGTAGCATTTAGTATCTATTTGATTAAATTAGATAATATTGTACGTGAAAAATTTGAAGGCCAACGCTGGGATATTCCGGCCAAGGTTTTCGCACGCCCGATGGAAGTGTATGTAAATGCCCCTGTCAGCCAGCAGGATTTCCAACAAGAATTAAAATTACTGGGTTATAAAGGTTCAGACAGCTATACCAAATCGGGCAGCTTTGTCAGCACTGGCAATACCATGTATGTGCATACCCGTGGCTTTGATTTTGGCGATCGCGTTGAACCTGAACAGGTATTGAAAGTCAGCTTTAATGGCGATCAGATTGCTGAAGTAAGTGCGACCAAGCCCTCTTCTAGCGGGATTGCCCGTCTGGAACCTTTATTGATTGGCGGTATTTATCCACAGCATAATGAAGACCGTGTGCTAATTAAGCTCAATAAAGTGCCTAAACCGTTAATTGATGCTTTAATTGCTACTGAAGACCGCAATTTCTACAATCACCATGGCGTATCTCCACGCGGGATTGCACGTGCAGTGGTGAGCAATATTACTGGTGGTAAGCGTCAAGGTGGTTCAACCCTCACCCAGCAGCTGGTCAAGAATTTCTACTTAACACCAGAACGTACCTTAAAGCGTAAGGTAAATGAAGCCTTTATGGCGATGCTGATTGAATTGCATTATGGCAAAGATGAGATTCTGGAAGCCTATTTAAATGAAGTGAATCTGGGCCAGAACGGCAACTATTCTGTAAATGGTTATGGTCTGGCTTCACAATTTTATTTTGGCCTCCCGTTACGTGAACTGAATATTTCTCAACAGGCCTTTTTAGTCGGTCTGGTTCAAGGTCCAAGCCTGTATAACCCATGGCGTAATCCCGAACTTGCGAAAAAACGTCGTGATGTGGTTCTGAATAATATGCTGGTAATGGGTAATCTGACCCAAGATCAGTATGAAACAGAAACTGCCCGTCCGCTGAACGTCATTTCCAAGCCAACTTTGGGCCCTGCCCGCTTCCCGGATTTTCTGGACATTGTTCGCCGTCAATTGCGTACCGAATATCAGGAAACTGATTTAACCAACCAGGGTCTGCGTATTTTCACCACCTTAGATCCATTGGCACAAACCCGAATTCAAGACAGCTTTAAGAAAAGTGTAGCCCGTTTAAGCAAAGCCAATCCAGGCCGTCTAAAAGATTTGCAAGGCGCTGTTCTGGTCGCACACCCTGAGAATGGCGAACTGGTTGCAGCAGTAGGCTCTACTCAGGACTTTACCGGTTTTAACCGTGCTTTAGATGCCAAACGTCAGGTTGGATCTTTACTCAAACCGGTGATTTATCTGACAGCGCTAGAATCAAATCGTTACCACTGGGCCAGTCCAATTGAAGACAGTCAGATCACCATTCAAAGTGATGGCAAACCATGGACTCCGAAAAACTATAGCGGTAGTGTACATGGTGTAGTACCGATGTCTCTTGCCCTATCACAATCCTATAACCTGTCTGCGGTGCGTTTGGCACAGGAATTTGGCCTGTCGACCTTTATTAACCATTTGAAAAAATTTGGTGTGACTTCTGACATACCAAATTATCCATCTATTTATTTAGGTGCGGTAGATATGTCACCGATGGAAGTGATGAATATTTACGGCAACTTCGCAACAGGTGGCTTTAAATATCCGGTGAAATCGATTCGTTCTGTAGTCGATGCGAATGGCCACTCGCTTGAACGTTACAGCTTAAGTGTTCAGCCGACGATTGATCCAGCATCAGCCTATGCTCTGAATTATGGTTTACAACAGGTCATGTCGAGTGGTACTGGTCGTTCTGCTTATAACAGTTTGCCACGTAACCTGAATCTGGCGGGTAAATCGGGTACGACAAACGATACCCGTGATTCATGGTTTGCAGGTTATTCTGGCAACTATATGACAGTGGTCTGGTTAGGTCTGGATGACAACAAAGTCACTGGATTAACCGGTTCTTCAGGTGCCCTTCCGGTCTGGACCAATGTCATGAAACAGCTACGTCAGAAGCCGGTGAATCTGGCTCAGCCTAATGAAATTGAATGGCACTGGCTGGACCGTTATACAGGTAAACTGACTGCCCAAGGCTGTGATGGTGCCATGTATATTCCGATTTCACGCCATGCTCTACCAAATCAGGCGACTGCTTGTGGCATCTCACATTACGCCACCGAGCCTTATACGATTGATTCAGAACCTTCACCAGAAGATGAGGAAGAAGATGATCTCAGTCGTTATATACAAGAAAGTGAAACAGAAATAGAACGCGAAGTTGCTAAACAAACCCGTATTATCGCGAGTGGAAGTTATAGCCAATAATTGAGCCTATGTTTATGTTAAGAAAATTGATTCCTGGTCTGCTCATCCTCGGTCTGGTGGGCTGCCAAAGCATGTCGGAACCAGAACAGCCTGCGGCTCCGTCCAAACCTCCGGTTCAGCAAAAACCGAAGTCCTCTACACCTGATGGTGTAGTGATTACACCCTATGATCGACCAGAGATTAAACGTCAAAAAATTGTGATCCCTGAGCAAAAGCCCCAGTCACAAAAATTTGATGACGGACGTAACTTACCTGCATTTAAAAAATTGATGCAGCAAACTCAGCAGGCTTATAGCAAGCAGCAATATAATCAAGCTGAAACTTCTGCCGTACAGGCTCAGCGTTTGGCGCCTCAAGCTTCAGAAACTTATCTGTATCTTGGCTTGATCGCAAACCGTAAAAACCAGCCGGCCCGTGCAGATGCTTTTGCCCTACGTGGTTTGAGCTATGCGCAGACTAATGCAATGAAAAAGCAGCTCTGGCAGGTACGCCTGAAAGCAGCTCAACTGCAAAAAAACACCAAAGCCATTCAGCAAGCTCAGCAGGCCTTAAAGAAATTTTAAGGCCCTGGCGTGAGCCCAGTTATTTATAATAAGTTTTTGACTTAAACATAACGGATCCCTGCAATCCCATAAGCATGCTGGTTTTGAGCATAGTCTAGATCTTCAGCCTTCATACCACCTAAGGCAAATACAGGAATCTGTACCTGTTTAGCCATCTGTTTAAATTTTTCCCAACCTAAAGCTGCGGTATCAGGATGTGTTTCTGTTGCCAGTACCGGGCTGAGTAAAGCTGCTTCACAGCCTATATTTTCTGCATGTTTTAATGCTTTCAGATCATGACAGGCTGCAAGATAACGATAGCCACCAGCTAACTCCCCTTTTTGTAGTTGCATCAATTGAGACTGTTTCAGGTGAATGGTACGAATGGTTTGCTGCTGCAATTCATTCAGTTGTGACCAAAGTCTCTGATTGATGATCAATCTGGATAACTGATCGACTGGAATCTGCTGTAACTGGCTGATGTATTCAGGGCTGGCCATTACTCGCCAATATAGCATCTGGTCTTTTTCCAGATTATTCAGGTGACTTAAGTCGTCAGAAATTTTGATCTTCCGCGGCCATTGTAGCTTTTGAATCATGGCCTGATTGGCTTTAGGAAAGTTCAGCTCACTGAGTTCATCCCGGCTATAGCAGCGCCAAGGCTGCTTGATCTCAGCTAATTGTTCTGGCTGAACCGAAGCATGGAAAATATGCAGATTGACGATGACATCTTCATATTCATGCGAAATAAAATCAAAGGTATGCCATTGCTCAATATCAATTCCGACTTCTTCAATCACTTCACGTCGACTTGCCTCTACAGGCAATTCGCCCTGTTCTACTTTTCCGCCTGGAAACTCATATTTATTGCCCTGATGCTGTTTGGCTTCACGCCAACCGACCAGAACCTGATTTTGATGAAATAAAATAGCAATTGCGACATGAATTGTGGCTTTGGACATAATGTTCTGAACCATTGAAGTTTTACAGATTGTAAGCAAATTAGAGTTTTTTATAAATGAAGCAATTATTCGTTGACAGATCTATTCGATAATGATTATCATTTAAATCAATCCAAAACACACCACGGAGTCGACGGAATGAACGCACCATTTAGCCTATTTACCCGTAATAATGATACTCAGCATGCGCTACCGATGTTGCATTCGAACAATTTATTTGCGCTAGGACGAGAAATCCGGATCATGCATGCGGGTGAAGAATACCGTCTACGTTTGACTCGTAACAATCGTCTCATCCTGACTAAGTAATTTAAATACTCCAAAAATAATAAACGTGGGAACAGGCAGTATGAATCAGCGCATACTGCTTTTTTAATTGCTAGATCCAATAACTATATTATTTAGATTGAAAAATTAATGAAACTTTAAGTCCACCCAAAACTGACGGCGCATAATCAATCTTGGCCGTATGTAACTGCATAATCTTTTGACAAATGGACAGTCCCAAACCTGAACCTTGTGTTCGCGTACCCAAGGCTCGGTAAAAACGCTCACCTAAACGTTGCAATACGTCGGCCTGAATCCCCTCTCCAGAGTTTTCAATCATGAGTTGTGGATTCTGACTTTCAACTATCGTCCTGATTTCGACCTGTCCCTGCACAGGCGTATAACGAATGGCATTATCAACCAGATTGCGGATACAGCTAAAAATCAGCTCTGCATTTGCTTCAATCACTGCATCTTCAAGTTTTAAGTTCCAGTGAATCTCTTTTTCCTGAGCAAAAGGTTGTAAAGCTTGTAAGACCTCATGAACCAATACTTTAAGATTAACCTGTTGTTTGGGCAGCTGCTCTGCATGTTCTGGATCAAGCCGAGCCAATAGCAATAAGTTTTCCAGAATCTGCGTTCCGCGGTTGACGTCATTCTGAATCATCTGTAACGCTTGCCCAAGTTGGGCATCTTCCTGATATTTACGTTTCAGCACCTGTAAACGCATCTGAATGGCAGACAATGGGGAACGCAACTCATGTGAAGCGTCGGCAGTAAAACGTTGCTCGGCAGCCAATGATTTTTCTAAACGGCTCAACATGGCATTCAGCTGACGGACAATCGGTTGCAATTCATTAATCTCAGGATCAGGACTTTGAACCGGAGTGAGATCCTGTGCAGATTTAGAACCGATTTCTCGGGAAATTTTATTTAAAGGTCTTAATTGCCGCTTAATGGCAAAACGTAAAATCAGCCACTGTAATATCCATAGGATAAATAAAATCCCGGCGAAACCTAAAGTCGTTTGCCAAAGCTCATCAAAGCGTACTGAAAGCGGTTGTACCACTTTCACTTTCAAGTCTTGATCTTCAGCAATCAGGATGCGAATAAAATGGCCATTTTCATAATCAAAGTGAAACCCGTTTTTCTGTGCAACTGGTATCTCATTAATCAGTTCATCATCAATTGAAGTGGTCAGTACCTGCTGATTCAGTAGTAAGGCATATTGAATATCAAACTGCTCACTGATTTCATCGACCTGCGTATTTTTGGCCTGGTTCACATCTCCCAGAAGTAACTCTGAAATTTCTTCCATTAGGTCATCATGCAGATCAATCGCCTGATAACTGGAAATTCCCAACAACAGCAGCCACGCCAGAAATCCTGCCAGTATGGAACTGAACATGGCATGTTGAATCAGCCGACTTTGCAGGGAAATAGGTGCCTTCATATGGAGGCCTCGGGTTTATGCATCCGGTAGCCCAAGCCACGAATGGTTTTAATCATCTGACTGCCGATTTTTTTACGTAGCTGATAAATAAAGACTTCAATCGCATTGCTTTCGATTTCATCTCCCCAGGCATAGAGTGATTCTTCCAACTGTTCTCGGGTAATGATATGTTCTGGTTTTTGCATCAGCTTATATAAAATCTGGAATTCTTTTGCAGTCAGATTAATGCTCTGCCCCGCCTTCATTACAGTCTTGGCTTGAGTGTCCAGACTAAGATCCTGCCATTGCAGGATATGATGTGGCATTTGCTGTTTTTGTCTGAGCTGGGCACGCACGCGAGCGGAAAGTTCTTCCAGACTAAAGGGTTTTACCAGATAATCATTGGCCCCTAGATCGAGTCCTGCAACCCGGTCATGAATACTGTCCTTGGCGGTAATAAATATAACGGGCGTATCTTTCTGTTTATTACGCAAGCTTTTAAGAATGTCGTCTCCGGTTGCATTCGGCAGGCCACGGTCCAGCAAAATACAGTCATACTGATGCTGTTCAATCGCCAGAATCGCATGATCCCCACGATCAACCCGATCAATCACATAACCGTCCATTTCCAGCCAGGTTTGAATACTTTCCGCCTGAGATTCATCATCCTCTGCCAAAAGAATACGCATGTTATGCTCCGCTTGTTTTATCTTTCTATCTTGCCTTGAAAAAGTTCCAGACTCAAAAAAACCACATGCTTTTTGGTAACTTGCATGTGGTTTTTTGTTGCTGTCTTCAGATTCAGTTCAGGAAATCATGCTGAAATTAAAACTGAACTTGGTCGACATCAATTTCAACACGTTTCGCAGGTTTATAGTCAATGTCCACTTCACCAATGATTACCATAGGTGTTTTAGCTGATACTGGTTTACCCTGCCAAAGTTCATCATCAATTTCGACAGTAATGGTGCCGGTATTGTCACGGAACTGGTATTTTTCATCACCGACAGCTTTCACCACATAACCTTTCAGCTGAACCTTGCTGTCATCTTTCATGGTCAACGCTTGCTTAACTGTAGTCGTTTTAGCAAATGCAGCCTGATTCACCGCAGTTTCACTACTCGCAACTGCGGCAGTCCCAATTGAACCCATTAATGTAGCTGCTAAAACAGTATTCATCATCATTTTCATTGCAGTTACCTCTTTTTAAAGTCTTGCCCTGTTTCGATAATGCTATTAAAACAGCCGAAGATGAATTGAATCTTAAGATCGCTTCATCTTCAGAATTAATTTAATGGCACAACTCTCAAAACTTCTTCAAGCGTGGTGACCCCTTCCAGAATCTTGCGAGCACCGGCAATCCGTAAAGGTTCTACCCCTTCTTTTTTTGCCTGCTGACGTAATTGATTCAGGTTAGCATCCACTCCGATCAACTGCTTGGTAGTCAGGCTAAGCGGCATAAACTCATAAATTCCGATTCGGCCTTTATAACCGGTATGGCGACACTCTTCACAACCGACTGCTTTAAAAACAAATTCCGGACGTGGTAAAGGATAGTCCACTGCCAGATGTTGCCATTCCTGCTCATCCAGGAAACTCTCCTGCTTGCAGTGCGGACATAGCTTACGTACCAGACGTTGAGCCAAAACGCCCAAGATGGTGGCTGCTGTTAAAAATGGTTGTACGCCCAGATCATGCAAACGGGTCAGACTCGACGGCGCATCATTGGTATGTAAGGTAGAAAGTACTAGGTGACCGGTTAATGCTGCCTGAATCGCCATATTGGCCGTATCTTGGTCACGAATCTCACCGACCATGATTATGTCTGGGTCCTGACGCATCAGCGCACGCACACCATCGGCAAATCCTAGTTCAATTCCGTTATTGACCTGCATCTGGTTAAAGCTCGGCTCGAGCATTTCAATCGGGTCTTCAATGGTACAGACATTGACTTCTTCGGTCGCCAGCTGTTTCAGTGTCGAATACAAGGTCGTAGTTTTACCTGAACCGGTCGGGCCTGTGACCAGAATAATACCGTGACTGTGACTGGTCAGATTATTCCAGTCATTGAGTAAATGTCCTTCGAAACCGAGCTGCTGAAAACTTCTGACTAGAACTTCTGGGTCAAAAATACGCATTACTAGCTTTTCACCCAATGCGGTAGGTAAGGTCGATAAACGCAGTTCAGTTTCCTGCCCTTTCGGAGTCCGGGTTTTTAGACGACCATCCTGTGGTTTACGTTTTTCTGCCACATTCATCCGGCCCAAGATTTTGATTCGGGAAATGACCGCAGTCAAGGTATTGGCTGGCATGTTATAGATGGTATGCAATACCCCATCAATCCGGAAACGGATTTTGCCGGTGTCTTTGCGCGGTTCCATATGGATATCACTGGCACCCTGCTCAAAGGCAAACTGCAGCACCCAGTCTACCAGTTTCACGATATGCTGGTCATTGGCATCCGGATTCTGGGAATCACCCAGTTGCAGCAAGGCTTCTACACCTTTATTTTCCCGCTCATAAGCAGATGATTTTTGCGAGCCACTGACTGCACGACTGACCTGATAATACTCAACAATATAACGCTGGAGCTGTTCCGGATTGAGCAATACCCGTTCAATTTTTTTCGGTGCAATATTCTGTTCGAGATTAGATACCCATTCAGTTTTATAAGGCTGATCTGTGGCAATCAGCACTTTATCTGGTTGAATTTCTACTGCCAGAATACGGTTACGCAATGCATATTCCTGTGACATGACATTGGTCAAGGCCTGCACATCAGCTTTGAGCGGATCGATGATATAGAACATTAAACCGGTTTTTTCTGCCAGCCACTGGCATAAGCGGTTGAGTGTCAAAGTACTTTGAGGATGGGACTGATCAACCAGACTAAAGTTCGCGATCCATTGTAAAGGATGCCATTTTATTTGTTCACGTTGACGATGTGTGGTCTGAACTCGCATCCGGTCACGTTCAGTTATTTTTCCGTCTTTTAAAAGCTGATCCAAACACCAGCCTGTATCAATTTCAAAATCAAATTTCATGATTGATGGTCCCCAAAACTGTCTCCACTATAACAAGTTTTTCCTGTTTTTCGCATTCCATTGCGACTTCAAAACTAGAAAGCGGATTTATCTTTCATGAATATTAAGCACATCATATGGGTTTTAGTTCATAACCTTTTTCTGCTTGTCGATGTGTCAATTTTTCGCCTATATTTCAATCAGGATATCTTATTTAATCGCTGAGGCCAGGTATGGATTTAAGCGTGGTTCCCTTAAGTGAAAGTAGCTCCTTTCATGAGTTGCTTACCATCCTGACTGCTGCCTTAGGATGTGGTTTACTAATCGGGCTGGAACGTGAACGGCACAAACAGCGTGAGGAACAGGCCAGTTTTGCCGGGCTACGCTCTTTTGCCATCTGTGCTTTATTAGGCGCATTGTGCTTTCTATTTGGAATGGCAATGGGTCTGGCCGGTGCACTCATTATTGGCGGCATTGTCATTTTTTCTATTAGAAACCAGATAGAAGATCCGGGAATTACAACTGAATTGGCCTTTATCATGACCTATTTTATTGGGGCGATTTGTCTGTGGAATATTCCTCTGGCTGCAGGACTAGCAGTTCTGATCACGATAATTTTAATGGCCAAACACTCTATGCATAATATTGCCGGACAGTGGATTACTGAGGCTGAATTTAGGGATGGATTACTATTATTAGCCTTAATTCTGATTGGTTTACCACTAACCCCTGACCGACCTTTATGGGGTGAAGTGCTGAACCCTTATCTGATTTTAAAATTAGTAATTCTCATACTGGTAGTTCAAGCTTTGGCACATATCGCTAAACGTTTCTTCTCGACTAAAAATGCCCTGATGCTGTCCTCCATTGCTTCCGGTTTTGTTTCCAGTACCGCCACTATTGCTCAATTAGGTATACAGGTCCGTAAAGGTGAAATGGATGCAAAATCCAATGCCGGTGCCGCGCTGATGTCATGTATCTCGACTATTGTGTTGCTATTGATTGTGGTCGGGGGCGTATCCTGGAGCTGGCTTAAAATCCTGCTCTTGCCCTCTTTAGTTGCCGTAATCCTTCTGGCAGCTTGTGCATTTTTATTATTGCGCAAGGCAAAACCTGCGCCGAGCATGGAATCATCAGACAGCCAGATGTTTAGCTTAAAAGAAGCGGTGATTATTGCAGTGACATTAACATTGATTCAGGCTGGAGTTTACGGACTGGAGGTCTGGCTCGGGGATGCCGGCTTACTGGCCGGGACCCTACTTGCCTCTTTGTTCGAGATTCATGCCGCGATGGCCAGTGTTGTCGTTCAAGGCGCTCCCTCCAATATGCGTTTGATTTATGCCCTGCTTTTAGGTCTGGGTGCTCATGCCTTGGCCAAGTCAGCCAATGCCGCTTTGACCGGAGGCTTGAAGTTTGTCCTTTATTTTGCGCCTGTGCAGATTTTGCATATGGTAGTTTTGATTGGCTTGTTGTGGTGGATAGTTTTTGATTATTAAGTATATATAAATATTTAATTTTTATTTATTTTTCAATTTTGATTTTAATATTTTCTCGCTATAATTGATTTGCTTTACGTTTACACAACAATTGAATTAATATAATTTTTATAGGGTATTTATGAAATTTAAGGCTTTATCATTCGCAATTTTTAGTGCCTTCATGTTAACTGCATGTGGTGGGGGTTCATCTTCTGATTCAAATGGCGGTAATACTGGAACTGGAAATACTACCCTTACAAAACCTGCCTTCCAACAATGGTCATCATTCTATATTGATGAATATTCCGATTCAGACCTAAATTATGAAATTGAACAGCTAACCTTTGATCAAGGAAATGTCTATATTAAAGTTGATGAGACAACAGACTGGGATGAAAGTGAAACTTTCTATCTAACTGAAAATGGATTATATGATCACGGTTCTACACATGCGACCTATGGCAAATTGCAAGGGACTATTACGGCTAATGCAACCACTTGGAAGCAAGTTCCATATTCTCCAATTAATTCCACAGGATTAAGCAGTACACTTACATTCAAGGTCTTTGATATTAGTGGTAAAAATATTGCTCAAGTCCTCAGTCCAGACCATTATGTCAATTTAAAATATAATTTACTCGATACCTACCCTATGGGAGAAAAAGGGGAAGATTTTTATCGAGTACTTTCTAATTCAACCTTCCCTACCGGATCTACTTGTATTCAACTCCAAACTATTAATAACTCACAAAAATATATTGAGTTATATAAATATTCACTTGAAGATTATGTACAAGATTATTTAAAACTTGAATGGGCTGATATTTCAAAAGATAGTAAATATGCCAAACATACTTTTAAGGATGCTATAGCATATCTAGATCTTAGAGAAGATCAGCAATGGGGACTAGCTGAATATAAGAACAAATATTATGAAGTTGATTATCATCCAGCTGGAGAGGAATACAATATCAAAAATATTTTAACCGCATCTAAAGCACTGGTTAATTCAGCATCTGCTCAGGACAAACCAGCTCTACAGGAATATGCAACTTTACAAGAAAATGCATGCACTTTATTTAATAATACTGCATCTGAAGAATTAAGAAAGCAAATTAAAAAATACTCGTAACAACTTGATATAAAGTACTTCGAGTGCTGTAGATTAATATTAAATAGGAACTCCAATTTAGTTGAGGTTCCTATTTTTAAATCAGTATTTCATTTTAAAAATTCAAAAAATTAACTGATCGACTACAATATCAGCTAAAGTAACTTTAAATTTCACATCCAAGTCCGCAAACTTCATTCCATAAACCCGGTTCTCATCATCCTGATATGCCGGCCTAGGATCGAGAGATAAAACGGCTTCAAGTTCTTCTAGCAATTGAGCAGATATTTTTCCTTTTTCTAATAATAATTTTTTTTGCTGTTCAGCGTCCTCACTCCAAATCACGGGCTTACGTGATGGTTCGTCCTGAGCATAACCGCTTTGCGCATCAATCACTGAATCCGAATATTGAATATAAGGTTTAATGTCTATAATCGGCGTTCCATCTAGCAGGTCGCTTCCTGCGACATAAACCCGGACATTTTTACCGACTTTTTCGACACGATTTAATTTCACGACTGATAAACCAATGGGTGCAGGACGGTACATACTACGCGTAGCAAATACACCTATTTTCTTGTTACCGCCTAAACGTGGTGGTCGAACCTGCGGACGAAACTGCTGGCTCTGCTGATTTTTATTGTCATGAAACTGCCAGACTAACCAGAGATGACTAAATTCTTCGATGCCTTCAAATGCGAGTAAATCATTATATGGACCGGTCATTTCAATATAGCTTTCAACCTGTACCAAATTAGGCTGACGCGGGATGCCAAACTTTTCTTTATAGGGAGAATGCATATAGCCAATAATCGGCAGAGTGAGTTCGGTCATAATCACTTTTTTTGATAAGCTCAATTAAATATATTCAGTTTATAGAGAATGAATTTAGATTAGAATAGCAACCTGTTCTAATTTGATAACTTATTGAGACCTTTAATGGCTGCTTTTAACGTCGAAAAGATTACTCACGTCCACCATTGGAATGACACTTTATTCTCTTTTAAAACGACTCGTGACACTGCATTACGTTTTAAAAACGGTCAGTTTGTGATGATCGGTCTTGAAGTCAATGGCAAGCCTTTAATGCGTGCATATTCAATTGCAAGTGCAAACTATGAAGAAGAGCTGGAATTCTTCTCAATCAAAGTTCCAGATGGTCCTCTTACCTCTATTCTACAAAAAGTTAAAGTTGGCGACGAAATCCTGGTTTCTAAAAAACCTACAGGTACGCTGGTTCTTGATGACCTGAATCCAGGTAAGAACTTATATCTTCTTTCTTCAGGTACTGGTCTTGCACCTTTCCTTTCTGTAATCCGTGATCCAGAAACTTATGAACGTTTTGAAAAAATCATCGTCGTTCACGGTACACGTTTCATCTCAGAACTGGCTTATCAAGATTTGATTTTGAATGAAATTCCAAACCATGAATTCTTCGGTGAATTGGGTGCTAAAGAAAAATTAGTGTATTACCCAACTGTTACTCGTGAAGAGTTCCATACCCAAGGTCGTGTAACCACTGCGATTGAATCTGGTCAATTATTCGAGAAAATCGGACTACCACGTTTCAACCCTGAAACTGACCGTGCAATGCTCTGTGGTTCTCCTGCATTCCTGGACGATGTTGCTGCACTGCTAGATCAACACGGTCTGAAAGAATCTCCACGTATGGGTGTTTTGGGTGACTACGTAATTGAACGTGCATTCGTAGAAAAATAATCTGCAAAAAAACCTTTTGCAACCTAAAACGCATGCTTTAAGCATGCGTTTTTTATATCCAGTAAGTCTTAATCTGAAAGAATTAACTCAACCTACTCTCTACTTAAAATTTCTTATAATTAGCGTATTTATAAAAATGTAATTACTTAAAAAGTAGAATAAATGATAAATATCAATACTTACATTATATTTTTTAGTCAAAAATTCATTCTTAAATGTTAGAATATGTAACTGTAATTGATTTCTCATGAGGATTTATCCTCGCTAAAGACTTAGTTACATAAACTCTGTAAACTTTTAATTCGATCTATTTAGATCCCATTCTCCTGTTTCACCGTTTATGCAACCAAGCCGTTTTCTATAGGCAAGGTATGAGCACTGAACAACCCTCCTCTATCGAGCGTACAGGGTCTAAAGTCTATCGCTATTTTGTAGTGGTATTAACTTTACTCGTTGCGCTGTACTTGATCATTCAAGGCGCTAAATTACTTAGCCTCGGTGGTACAAGTTATTATCTCATCGCAGGGATTGCCTATGTTGCAATCGCCATTTTCTATGCGATGAAAAAAGCCCTTGGTTTCTGGCTTTCTATTGTTACTTTTATTGCAACCATCATCTGGGCGATTGCTGAAGTTCAAGGTTTGAGCTTCTGGCAATATATTCCACGTTTGGTGGTTCCAACTATTCTGTTTGTCCTCAGCATGTGGGCAAGCAAAAACCTGCCAGCACTCGATGCTGCAAAAATCAAAGCTGCCAATCTTGTTGGCTTTGTCGGTTTCTTTGCCTGTGTAGCAGCCATGATTGCTGCATTCTTCCCACACGGCAAAATCCTCAATCCAGTGGACATCGTACAAGAACCTGCGCTGGCTAAACCAAATGCAGAAAACCCGGACAACTGGGAATATTTCGGTCGTAATGGTAATGGTACCCGTTTTGCACCGTACACTGACATTACCCCTGAAAATGTCAAAGATCTGAAAGTCGCTTGGACTTATCACACTGGTCGTGATACCTCTGCCGGTGTCGATGAAAATACACCGATCCAAATTGGCAGCACATTGTACTCATGTACACCAACTAATATCATTTCAGCGATTGATGGTGACAGTGGTAAAGCACTTTGGAAATATGATCCACATGCAAAAACTGCAGAGCATATTACCTGCCGTGGTGTCGGTTACTATGATGCAACTAAAGACAAATCTTTAACTGTGGCAGACCTACAAGCACCTGGTATTAAAGCTTGTCCACAACGTATTCTAACTTCTACTGTTGATGGCCGTTTAATTGCCTTAAATGCTAAAACTGGTGCTTTATGTCCAGAATTTGGTACTAACGGTCAGGTCGATGTTCTGCATGACATGGGTCCTACCGAACAAAGTAAACGTTACCATCCAACGTCTACTCCACTCATTGCGGGTCATGTTGCCGTATTAGGTGGCTGGGTACGTGATATTGTGCATGGCGAACCGTCTGGTGTCGTACGTGCCTATGACGTTCGTACTGGTAAATTGGCCTGGGCTTGGGATGTCGGTAATCCTGAACTGGTTGGTGAACCTAAAGATGGCAAAGGCTTTACTTTAGAAACACCAAACATGTGGACCATCCCGACTTATGACAAAGACCTGAATCTGGTTTACTTACCTACAGGTAATGGTCCTCCTGACTACTGGGGTGGTGACCGTAACGGAGCCAAAGAAAAATTTGGTTCTGCCATTGTTGCCGTAAATGCTTTGACTGGTAAAACTGTTTGGTCTTATCAAACTGTTCACCATGATGTCTGGGATTATGACTTGCCGTCACAACCTGTACTTTATGACATGACTGATGATCATGGCAAAAAAGTTCCAGCGTTGATTCAAACTACCAAAATGGGTCAAATCTTCGTTCTTGACCGCCGTACTGGTAAACCAGTCACTAAAGTTGAAGAACGTCCAGTCGACACCAATGGTGCTGAAGGTGAAAAACTTTCTCCTACCCAACCATTCTCTGTTGGCATGCCACAAATTGGTAATGCGACATTGACTGAACAGGATATGTGGGGTATCTCAACCTTTGACCAATTGGCTTGTCGTATCGACTTTAAAGACTCTGTCTATAACGGTCTATACACTGCACCTGGTGAAAAACCATATATCGAATGGCCTAGCTTGCTTGGTGGCTTCAACTGGGGCGGTATTTCCATTGATGAATCTACTGGCATGATGTACGTTAACGATATGCGTATGCCACTTCGTATGTCATTGGTTCGTAAAGAAGATATGGGTAAATATCATATCTCAACTGACGAAGTACCAGAATTCATGGGTACCGTACGTCCGCAATTGGCTGGTCCTTATGCGGGTGTGAAAATTGACATCATGCAATCTAAACTGGGTGTTCCTTGTAACAAACCTCCATTTGGTACCATGACTGCCATCGACTTGAAATCTAAAAAAGTTGTTTGGGAAGTGCCAATGGGGACAGCAAAAGAATTGGGGCCGTTAGGTGTTAAAACCCATATGCCAATTCCTTTAGGTATGCCAACACTCGGTGGTCCTACTTCAACAGCGTCTGGTCTGGTGTTCTTCGCAGGTACTCAGGATTATTACCTACGTGCGCTTGATTCAAAAACTGGTAAAGAAGTGTGGAAAGCAGAGCTTCCTGTTGCTGCTGTTGCTGCACCGCTAATTTATAAATCTCCAAAAACTGGCAAACAATATGTTGTGATTTCTGCAGGTGGTGCAAGCCACTCTAAAGATGTCGGCGACTATATCATTGCCTTTGCTTTACCTGATCAAAAATAATTTTTGATGGTAAAAAAGAAAAAACCGAAGCTTAAGCTTCGGTTTTTTATTGCAATCATTATTAAAAATTAACGATCGCGACCTTCCTGGTTTGCAGAACCTGAACAGCCTGCACCACCACCGATAATAAAACCGCTTTCTGCTTTACATGAACCAATCATACGGCCATGTGAGTCAAATGTAGTCACTGTTGATGCACAACCAGTTAGTACGATAGTCGTTGCAAATGCAATAAGTGCTGATAATTTCATGATATTCCCCTCTATGATTTATGGTGCTAAATGAATCTGATTTTGACTTGGTGGTACTGGCAATAAACCTGTTTTAGCATCCACCGTATTGTAGTTCACGCCAATTGCATTGCCTGATCCATTACAATGAGCACTAGCCATTGAAAGTAGACCACGTGTAGCTTTACATGATCCAATCACCTGACCCGATGCGTCATAAGTGACGACCATAGAACTACAGCCAGTCATCAGTACAAAAGTTGAAAGTGAAAATAGTTTTATGAAGCTCATTACTCCCCCTCAAAAACACTAAAAAATTTAAATTATTTAGTTATATGAATCTTTTCTAAATTTCGCGCATGATTCTTCCTAAATTTATCGCATTTGTAAAGCTTTATTTTTCATCTATTTTTTAGACTTATGGCTAACAAAAAAGCTGCCTGATCAGCAGCTTTTCATAATTAAATTTAATATTAAGGATCAGGCTGACTCATGCTTCAATACTCGTTCAGCTAGAGCCTGTTTCACTACATGATATCCAGCACTTAAGCCTAGACTCGCCATAATGATTGCAACAATAATATCTGGCCATAGACTGCCAGTGCCAAAGACTCCCACTGCTGCAAAAATGACGGCCACATTGCCGATTGCATCATTACGGCTGCACAACCAGACTGATTTCATATTGGCATCGCCATCCCGGAAAGCATATAAAATTATGGCTGTGACAACGTTTGCGATTAAGGCCAATACTCCGATGATCCCCATCGTAATGGCTTCAGGTGGAATACCTTGCATAAAGGCATAAATCACTTTACCAATGACGACCAGACCAAATACTGCCATGGTCAATCCTTTAATCAGAGCAACTGTTGCACGCCAATACAGACTTGCACCAATCACCGCCAGAGAAACACCATAGTTCACAGCATCACCAAAAAAATCTAGCGCATCTGCCCATAAGGCCGATGAATGTGCATAAGCACCGCCGATCAGCTCTACACCAAATAAGGCCAGGTTAATCAATAATGCAATCCATAAAGCTGTTCTAAATTTGTTATTAGGTTTGAGCGGCGCGGGTTCATGACTACAACTACAGGCCATATTATTCTCCGATGACTTCTTATCCTGAATGCGATAAAGTCATTAGAAACTATGGAGTCACTCCAAGGTCAAGCTTGAGGTATTTATGTCACATTATTTGATTTCTGATATAGCCAAGAAAACTGATTTAAGCACTGATACCATTCGATTTTATGAGAAAAGAGGTTTGATTCAGCCGAATTTTCGAGCAAGTAACCAGTATCGTTATTATGGCGAAGAAGCCTTAAAACGCTTAATTTTTATCAAACGCTGTCGTGCTTTAGGCATGTCTATAAAAGAAATTGAATACCTGATTCAGCTGGAACAGAATCCGGAACAGGATTGCTGTGAAGTTAACCAGATGATTGATCAGCACCTTATAGACATTTCAAATAAAATTAAAGAATTACAGTTATTTAAAAAGCAGTTAATGGCGCTTCGCGAAAGCTGTAATACCCCAACTACGATTGATCATTGCCAGATTTTGAAAGCACTGGAATCTATTGAAAATAGCTGAAATATTTATAGATATTTTAAATCGTTCACTGTTTATTTTTTAACTTAAAATTGAGTTAAATTCTACCAATTCCGAGTTATTTACTAGGTTGAATCCTGATTTTAGATGACTAGAATAAAGACGTACTTTTTATATGTCTTTCTATTTCATCATGAGCATTTCTCACGTTACGGAACTTCTTTCACCTGCTGGCTCACTGAAAAATATGCGCTATGCCTTTGCTTATGGTGCAGATGCAGTCTATGCCGGCCAGCCGCGTTATAGCTTACGTGTTCGTAATAATGAATTTGACCATGACAATCTGGCTATTGGCATCAAAGAAGCTCACGCGCTTGGAAAAAAATTCTATGTGGTTGTGAATATTCAGCCGCATAACTCCAAGCTGAAAAATTTTATCCGTGACCTTGAACCTGTGGTTGCCATGCAACCAGATGCGCTAATCATGTCTGATCCTGGTCTGATCATGATGGTGCGTGAGCACTTTCCAGATATGGATATTCATCTTTCAGTTCAAGCCAATGCAGTGAACTGGGCAACAGTAAAATTCTGGAAGAATATGGGACTTACTCGCGTGATTTTGTCACGTGAACTGTCCATTGAAGAAATTGAAGAAATCAAACAGCAAGTTCCAGATATGGAAATTGAAGTCTTTGTTCATGGCGCACTGTGCATGGCCTATTCTGGCCGTTGCATGCTGTCTGGTTATATGAATAAGCGCGATGCCAATCAGGGTGCCTGTACCAATGCCTGTCGCTGGGAATACAAAGTATTGGACGCTAAAGAAGATGAAACGGGCGATGTGATCCCGGTGAAAAATATTGATTCTGGCTGTTGTTCAAAAGATACTGATGAGTCACATATGCAAGTACAACATCAGTTTGATGAACCTGTGTTATTGCAACGTAATGACGAGGATATGTTTGCTGCCGAAGAAGATGAGCACGGCACTTATTTTATGAATTCCAAAGACCTGCGTGCAGTGCAGCATGTGGAACGATTGACCAAGATTGGCGTGCACTCCCTGAAAATTGAAGGTCGGACCAAATCTTATTTCTACTGTGCGCGTACTGCGCAGATTTACCGTAAAGCCATTGATGATGCACTTGCTGGTAAGCCATTCGATTCTTCACTAATGACTCAACTCGAAGGTTTGGCCAACCGTGGTTATACCGAAGGTTTTCTACGCCGTCATGTACATAGTGAATATCAAAACTATGAAAATGGTTCATCGAGTTTTGATCATCAGCAGTTCTGTGGGGAAGTGTTAGAGCGTAATAGTGACTATATCAAGATTTATGTAAAAAACCGTTTTGTCGTTGGTGACTCACTAGAGTTGATGACCACTAAAGGCAACATCACCTTTACCTTGACAGAGATTAAAGACCGTAAAGGCAATCTGATTGAAGATGCTAAAGGTTCAGGGCATATCGTTGAAATTCCAATACCAGCAGATGTCGATATGCAGTATGCCCTGCTGATCCGTAATCTGCCATCATCATCTGTAGACATTTCAGCCTCTTCATTGGCTTATCAGGCGAGTTAAAAAATGGCACTCTTGATTACCGATAAATGTATCAACTGTGATATGTGCTTACCGGAATGCCCAAATGAAGCAATTTATGAAGGCGATAAGATCTATGAAATCGACGTGAATCGTTGTACGGAATGCGTCGGTTTCTATGATCATCAAACCTGTATTGCCGTCTGTCCTATTGAGTGCATTGTGTCGCATCCAGAGCATCGGGAAACGCAAGAGCACTTAATGGAGAAATTTAAAGGTTTGAATCTGTTTAAAGCTTGAAGGATGCATGAAGTCTTATGACTTCATCTAAGAACAACCTTAGGGAAAGATAAAAATAAGGGTTGAAAACAAAAACTGTCCAGAGGAAAGGAACAGCTAAAAGCGATTGGGGACGCTTTTGGCTGATCTAACAATAACTAAAAAAAGGAACCCGGGTGTTAGCGTCCTGAGTTCCTATAAAGCGAAAATAATAATAGGAGTTTGAGATTAAGCACCTGGGATGTGGGGATTCCAGGTGCTCTTTTTTTACTGACCAGAACGGATGATGTAGTCGAAGGCAGATAATGATGCTTTGGCACCTTCACCAGTGGCGATGATGATCTGTTTGTAAGGAACAGTGGTACAGTCACCTGCAGCAAACACACCTTTGACATTGGTTTCATTGCGCTCGTTAATCATAATTTCACCACGGTTGGTTAGCTCAACATCGGTTCCTTTCAGGAAGTCGGTGTTTGGCAACAAACCGATCTGAACGAAGATCCCTGCCAGTTCAACTGTATGCTCTTCATCAGTTGCACGGTCTTTGTATTTCAACGCTGTGACTTGTGAACCATCACCGATCACTTCGGTAGAAAGCGCATTTTTGATTACGGTGGTGTTTGGCAAGCTGTTCAGTTTGTCCTGCAATACCTGATCCGCACGCAGTTTTGTATCAAACTCAACTAGCGTTACATGCTCAACAATACCCGCAAGGTCGATCGCAGCTTCTACACCCGAGTTACCGCCACCAATCACCGCTACACGTTTACCTTTGAACAATGGACCATCACAGTGTGGGCAGTACGCTACACCACGAGTTTTGTATTCCTGTTCACCTGGAACATTCATCTCTCTCCAGCGTGCACCGGTAGACAGAATCACGGTTTTAGATTCAAGTTTCGCACCATTTTCTAAAGTTACTTCTACCAGACCATTCGCTGTACTATCTGCACCTTTGATGTCAGATACACGTTGCAGGTTCATGATGTCGACACCGTATTCACGAACATGGGCTTCCATTTCAGCGGCAAATTTCGGACCTTGGGTTTTTTGCACTGACGTATAGTTTTCGATGTCCATGGTATCCATCACCTGACCGCCCATACGTTCAGCCACGATCCCAGTTTTGATGCCTTTGCGTGCTGCATAGATCGCTGCAGTATTCCCTGCAGGTCCACCACCAATCACCAACACATCAAATGCATCTTTGGCATTCAGTTTTTCCGCGTCTTTGGCTGCGGCATTGGTATCCAGTTTGGCAATGATTTCTTCCAGTGTCATACGACCCTGACCGATATGTTCATTGTCCTGGAAGACCATTGGTACAGCCATGATTTTGCGTTCTTCCACTTCATCCTGGAAGAAAGCACCATCGATCATGGTTGCAGTCGTACCCGGGTTATAGATAGCAATCAGGTTCAATGCCTGAACAACATCAGGACAGTTATGACAGCTGAGTGATACGAATACGTCAAAGTCAGATTTGATCCCTAAGCCTTTAATTGATTCCAGAACTTCGGCAGAGACTTTTGGTGCATAGCCTGAAGTTTGCAGCAATGCCAGAATCAGCGACGTAAACTCATGGCCCATCGGCAAGCCTGCAAAGAACACGCGAGGCTGTTCACCGGCTTTTGCCACACCAAAGCTTGGTGCACGTTTGTTGGTACCATCAAAACGGGCAGTCACTAAATCAGAAAGCTGAGCGATTTCCTCAACCAGTTCTTTGATTTTGGCTGATTTGTCAGAGCCATCCAGAGTTGCCACTAATTCAATCGGGCCTTCCAAACGTTCAAGTAGTGTTTTTAATTGAGCTGAAGTATTTTGATCTAACATTGCTAACGTCTCCAAAGGAGTAAGAATTCATTCGATAAGTAGATACTAAGCTAAATCGATAAATAGATAAAACAGTTTGTTTTTATATTAATGATCGTTTTTATAGATCATAATTTCTAACCTAATTTTATTTTTTATTATCCTTAAGCTTCTTGCTCTGGCTTAAAGAAACCGAATATAGATTGGAAAATAAAAATGCTCCTTTTATAGGAGCATTTTTAAGTTTAGAAGATTCGCTGTTCAATACGTAGCGAACGCCCCTTAATTGAATTGGCTAATACAAATATGATTAAGCTAAGCAAGGCAAATAAGATGACAATGCCAATAATGATGACATTGGTAATCTTGCTGACTTGTTCGGCTTGCTGGGCTTGACGATCTACACTTTGTGCCACAGGCGTCAGGCTTTTACCATAGACCTGTTGCTGCATGGTCCAGATCTGTTCCGGTTTAAATCCGTATTGTTCAAACTTATTATCCTGCCGCTCTGCCTCAACTACTTGTGCGACATAAGGTCGAGCTGCAGATAGATCAACGGGTTTATGCAAGAGTGCTGTTTGGGCGAGTAAATAAGATTTCACCGGTGAAGCAATATCGGAATCAACCAGATAACGTGCCACTTCGCTATCATTGATATTACTATCGTAATAGACCACTTGCTGATAAACATCTTCACGGTCATTTCTCAGGTCATATTGCCAATAAGTCAGTCCTGACCAGATCACGATAAAAGAAATCAGCCAGCCTACAAACTTCAATATGAAAGACTGAAAGCGCACATAGAAGAAACGAAACTTCTTCAGCAATCCAACCAGAAAAAATGCACCAATAAAAGAAGCAAAGATTTTCAGAATCAGCCAGCCAAACCAGCTTAATAGAGCAAAGAAATAATCCGGACTATCCCCAATACTGGCCAGATTAGCATCGACACTAACTGGTAAATGCAGCTGTTGAAGCTGAGTACTCAGGCCAAAAAAGCCATAAACCAGTTCCTGCTGAAAGAATAGGCCTATCACGGATGCGATACAGACCGTAGAGGTAGTCAGTCCCAAAAGCATCAAATTACGTTGACGCTTTTTGAGTGCGACGACCCCTTGCTTGATTTCCTGAGGATTTACAGCATATTCATGTAAGGGCGGCAATCTCTACTCCTTTTTTTAGATCTTGGCCCTACTGGATTTAGTTGGGTTTAGATCCACTGGTACTTGATTCAATCACCAAATGATTCAGATTATCTTGCAAGGCTCTTAAACGTACCGTCGCTTCAGTGCGTTTCTGTACACCTTCTTTCTGGATCTGAATCACATCATTAACAGTTTTAATGAGGGTATTTTGCACATGTTCAAGCGTTTCAATATCAATAACAGAACGCTGGTTGGCTTTTGCCGTATCGACCGAGTTCTGATGCAATAAATCTGCATTACGGCGTAAAAGCTCATTGGTTGCATCATCAATGGTATTGGCCAGCTGTACACTGTTCTTCTGTTCATTCAGTGAAATGGCCAGACTGATCTGGTTTTTCCATGCTGGCAATGTAATATTTTTAATGGCATAGAATTTATCCACCAGCATCAGGTTATTGGACTGAATAATCCGGATCATTGGCAAAGTCTGCATCGCAGATTGCTGCAATACCTGTAAATCACTGATGCGTTTTTCCAGATTATTGGCCAGATGATTTAGGTCATAGATTTTTTGCGTGGTGCTCTGATCTTGTGGCAAGGCTGTGAGCGCAGCAATTTCCTGCTGCAATTCCTGTTCACGTAAACGTCCAGCTGCAATATGAATACCCAGCTGTTTATATTCTTCCTGCACCCCATCGAACATTTTATCCAACGTATCAACGCGGGCTTTTAATCCGGATTGCGATGTTTCAATTTCCTTGACCAGCACATCAATCTGTTCTTTGGTGGTATTGAAATGCGAGTCAAAGTTATCTTTAACCCCTTTAAACTTGCTGATGATATTGCCAAGAAACCCCGAACTTTTTTTCTTGTTCAAGATACTGCTGGTATTCAGTTGCTGTGCCACCTGCACCACCTGATTCAGCTTTTGACCGGTTGCATCCAGATCTTTGTTCTGTACCAGATTCAGCAATTCATCGGTATAGCTTGAAGTTTTAGTGGCTATATTTTTGCCATATTCGGCCACACTATTATGACTCATATTCTGCAGTTCTTTACGTGCTGCCAAAACCTCCTGAAAATCGGCAGGCTGCAAGCCCAGCTCTTTCAGATCCATTTGCTGGAACTTCTGTTCAGTTAGTTCAGTTGAGCTTTCGACAGGTAAATTTACTACATCAGATTTGGTCATGTTTCACCTTATATTGTTATGTATTCGAGGGTTTTTCGAGTGACTTTTTTAACGTTTTAATCAGATTGTCCCGGCTATTATCGAGTTTTTCCAGATCACTTGTCGAGTGTTTCGTCTGGCTTTGTTTGACATGATATTGCCAGGCCGGGATCAGCACCTGTTGTGCTTCTTTAAATCGATCCAGCAGGCTATAAGACAGTTGCTGGGACAATTGCATCTGGGTAATGGCGATGTCATTACTGCTTTGCAAGGTTCTTAAGGTATGCACCTTTTTTGACAGCCGCTCAGAAAAATTATCCAGTGGATGCTGATTCCTGATAAACTGCGGATATTCAGATAAAAATTCTTCTGCTGCCACAATATGCTTGGCCATTTGCTCACGTAAACCGATCAGTTGCTGAAATCGCGATTGGGATTTCTGGATTTCAATTTGCAACTTACGGCTAAGGTGATCTGCCTGATCCAATAAATAGTCCAGTTTTTTATAGTATTCAACCTGACTTGAGCCATAATCTAAATCGATACCCAGCCATTTCTGTAAGGCATTAAATTTACGCTTCTTGAGATATTTTTTTGATTGAGCCAGCATCTGAATCAGCTGTTCAATCGTCTGGCTCAGTTGTTGGGTCAGATGCGGATCTACCCCATTTAATAGTACGGACTGTGCCTGAATAAGTGGGTCAGCATAATGATTCAGCTTGTATTGGTCGTGGAGTAAAGGCACAAGTTCGTTGCGCTTGATACTTAGAATCTCGCTCTGCTCTACTGCAATGTCTTGGATTGGAATCAAAACATCTATCTGTGACATGGCCCTTTAAACTCAGTGAATTCGATTTTTATAGTACGTCTTTTCATTCAACATAACATGTAGCATTTTGCAAAGGAATGCTTCAAGCCATAGAATTTTCTTTATATAAGTTGAAGATATCGTTGGAATTAAGTTTGGCATACAGCCATTTCTTGTACAAATTATTTTGACTATAACCTGCTGGTTCTCTCTAGAACCTTTTCCATCGGCCTCAAATAGGCTAATAACCAACTAAATAAGGATAAGCACAATAAATGCCAAGTTAATTTATGGTCTTAATTAAGCTTTTTTAAACTTAAGAATACTTATAAGGCATTATAAAACATAAATAATTCTCGAATTTTAAGTATGAATTATTTATGATCAAGATCAACAATAAAGTAGGTAACCTGAGAATAAAATGGAACGTTTTTTTCATAATACGATGTATGCCGCACGCTGGATCTTAGCTCCTGTCTATTTTGGTTTATCATTCGCTTTATTATTACTGGCCTTAAAATTCTTTCAGGAAGTGATTCATGTTCTGCCGCATATCTTCGAATATACTGAAGCTGACCTGATTCTGGTGATTCTATCCCTGGTTGATATGACCATGGTTGGTGGACTTATTGTGATGGTGATGTTTTCAGGTTATGAAAATTTCGTTTCACAACTCAAAATCGATGAAAATAAAACCCGCCTGAACTGGCTCGGCACTATGGATGCCAATTCTCTTAAACTTAAAGTTGCGGCTTCCATCGTAGCTATTCTTCGATTCATTTACTACGTATTTTTATGGATGCTCGTAACGTCGAGAATGACAAAATCATGTGGTACATCATCATGCATCTGACTTTTGTGATTTCTGCATTTATTATGGGTTATCTGGATAAACTCACCAAGCATTAAAACATGGATATTAAAAAGCCCCGATTATAGGGGCCTTTTTATATCGGCGAATTAACTAAAAAATTATAGATAGTCACCTTCTCGTTCCGGCTGATACAGCACTTTTTCAATCGTGACTTTCATCAATTGACCATCAGGTTGTGGCCATTCAATGGTCTGTCCTTCTGCCAAGCCCAAGATTGCAGTTCCAATCGGTGCTACGACATTCACCTGCCCCTTTTCACCTTTAAACTCATGCGGGTAGACCAGGGTGATTTCTACAGGCTCCGTTGATGGTGCAATCGTCAGCAATGCACGCGCATGCATGGTCACCACATTGCTTGGCATGTCCTCTGGCTTGACCACTTCAGCACGAGCCAGTTCATCTTCCAGTTGAAGCATGGTCTCACTGAGCTTGTCCTGATTTTCAAGCATGGTTTCGAGACGTTCCACATCCTGTTCAGATAAAATAATTTTTGGTTTAGCCATTCTTACTACCTTGTTTAATGAATGATTGAATAATCTTTAAAAAGCGAATGAATCTAGGTTCTAAGTAGTTAATCAGATTAAATTAAGTTCAAATATAAAAAATCTTTTTTAGCTGCTAAAAAAATTGTGTCTTAACTCAACTTATAAAGCTGTTTTTCAAAGAATGTAACCAGTTTTAGAAAAACTCAATACTCTTTTCGAAATCAGATTTATAGGATCTGTATTTCTCAACTTTGTTTTATAAAAGGATGAATATTTTATATATAGGATTGATTAAGCTTTGATCTTATCGTCTCTTTTAACTGATCATAAAAGTGAGCAGCAGAAGATGAGTCAGAAAAAATATCACCCAATAAAAAAGCCCCCTTGAGGGGGCTTTTCTCAAGTTAGGCTTATTTTGCGTAAACAGGGAATTTAGCGCAAACAGCAGCAACTTTTTCTTTAACCGCAGCGATTACGGCTTCATCGCCTTTAGCATCAAGGATGTCAGCGATCCAACCAGCAAGTTCACGAACTTCTGATTCACCGAAACCACGAGTCGTTACAGCAGGTGTACCGATACGGATACCTGAAGTCACGAATGGAGAACGTGGGTCGTTTGGTACAGAGTTTTTGTTCACAGTGATGTGAGCAGCACCTAACCAAGCGTCAGCATCTTTACCAGTGATGTCTTGTTTGATCAGAGACAACAAGAACAGGTGGTTTTTAGTGCCGCCAGATACAACGTCATAACCGCGTTCGATTAGAACTTCAGCCATAGCTTGAGCATTCTTAACCACTTGTTGTTGGTATGCTTTGTATTCAGGTGCCATTGCTTCTTTAAAGCAGATTGCTTTAGCAGCAACCGCGTGAACCAGAGGACCACCTTGGTTACCCGGGAATACAGCTGATTGAAGTTTTTTCTCGATTTCTTCGTTTGCTTTCGCAAGGATCAGACCTGAACGAGGACCACGAAGAGTTTTGTGAGTAGTCGTAGTTGTTACGTCAGCAATTTGAACTGGACTTGGGTAAACGCCAGCAGCAACCAGACCAGCAACGTGAGCCATATCTACAAACAGGTAAGCGCCAACTTTGTCCGCGATGTCACGGAAACGTTGCCAATCTACGATTTGGCTGTATGCAGAGAAACCAGCTACGATCATACGTGGTTTGTGTTCTACAGCTAAACGTTCAACTTCTTCATAATCGATCTCACCAGTTTCTGGATTCAGACCGTATTGAATTGCATTATAAGTTTTACCTGAGAAGCTTACTTTCGCACCGTGAGTCAAGTGACCACCGTGAGCCAGACTCATACCCAATACTGTGTCGCCTGGATTAAGCAGCGCTAAATAAACTGCAGAGTTTGCTTGAGAACCAGCATGTGGCTGAACGTTAGCATAATCAGCACCAAATAATTCTTTAGCACGGTCAATTGCCAATTGTTCAATGACATCTACATATTCACAACCGCCATAGTAGCGTTTGCCTGGGTAGCCTTCTGCATATTTGTTAGTGAGTTTTGATCCTTGAGCTTCCATTACTGCTGGTGAGCAATAGTTTTCAGAAGCGATCAGCTCGATGTGCGCTTCTTGGCGAGCATCTTCGTTAGAGATTGCTTGAGCGATTTCTGGATCAAATTCAGCAATAGAGATATTGGCAAACATTAGCGAGGTCCTATTAAATTAGGGCTTTTAAGCCGTGCTAAGATTGGCGCGTATTGTAACATGAACTTTGCCAATTTCGATCATGAACTTTATTCAGTTTGCAATAAAAATAGCTCATGCTTAAAAAACATGAGCTATAGAGATAAAAATAAGTTATTGAATTGGCATTAGAGATTTTACATCTGAAATAATATTAGCAATATTCAGTGCATAGACGCTACCATGATCCCATGAACCATCCGTAATATATCGTACCGAGGTTTGTTTCTGATTCGCTAAGCTCACTAAAACATCAGTTGCAGCCTTTGGAACAGTACTATCCGCCTCTCCCTGATAAATAATCACAGGTGTAGACACTTTAACCTGTAAAGGCTGAGAGTCTTTATCCAGGAAATTCTTCACTACTGGAATACTCATAAAATTAGCTTGAGTACGCGAATATCCTTCTAGATTTCCATTGGTTTGAGCATAAGCTCCCATTGCCGTACCGAATTTTTTGCCCAATACATCATAACAGTCTGTTTCAGCATTCTTGGCAATCTCATCTGTTGGTGTTTTAAAGACCTGACTATATTGCAAATTTGGATTCGGATTACGCAATCCCGCGGCGATCAGCGCGGTAAAAGTATCTAAAGATGCTAGAGTTTGAATCTTTTTATTCAGATCTGGTTCTTGTCCAGCTTGAGCCTCTCCACCTGCCAGAATTAGACTGAAATTAGAAGCAGGAGCTAAAGCTACCGTACCTTTATAAGTCATTTGAGAAGCACGTGCTGCATATTGAGCAGCACCTAAAGCCGCTTGACCACCTTGAGAATGTCCCACAGCCATCCATTGATTCGAGGCATCCGAACCTAAATAGTCTTTTGCTGCGACTACAGCATCGGTAATTGAATAAGCTTCACTCTTAAGATTAAGGAAAGGATGAAGTTCTGTGCCACTCGGCTCTCCTAAGCCTTCATAATCAGGTGCAACGACCACATATCCCGCTTGAAGGAATCCGGCAATCATATTTTTGATATAAGGATTTATTTCATTGCGACTTGGTGCACACTGATCGGCCACACCCGTCGTACCATGTGCCCAGGCCACTATCGGCCAACCTTTCGCAGGAGGTGTTCCTTTTGGAGTGAAAACCAGTGCAGTTGCCTGGGTTTCGTTATTATTGATACCTAACATCTTATAAGTCATAACCACGCTTTCATCGGCAACAGCTGTCAGGTCCGTTTCGGTATAAGCCACAGGTGTTGCTACAACCGGATTGTCGATATTATTCACGGGAATAGCGGGTTTGGATTCATAATAACGATTATCATCGCTATCATTACATGCAGTTAAAGCTATGCTTAGTGCGAGTAGAGAACCAGTCAATACATGACGTTTCATCGATCTTATCCTTGTCTTAATTATTATCTCTCATGATTTTAAAGTTTTATCTTTATCCGTTGATAAAACTAGAGAATAATTTCCCAAGTTATTTCATTAATTACAAGAGATTATTTTGTTATTTTTCTAATAAATAGCAATTTAATTTATGACCATTCCGACATGATAAATTTAAGTTCTGGAAATATTTACAGAAACTTTGAAAACTTTTATTTATAAGTGTAGATTACAAATGTTCTATATCAGTCAAAAAGTCTGCAATTAAAGTTAAAATCCGGCATTTCAACTGTCAGGATTGAAATAATAATGTTAGATTTTGATATCCACTTTTTTCAGGCATATTTCCGTCATGCAGGCTATCATTCTCGATACTGAAACTCATACCTTGAATGGTCAACCCATTGAAATTGCCTATGCGCCTATAGAGATCATAGACCATAAAATTAGTCTGGATAAAAGCCGACTGTTTGATCAGCTCTATAGCTGTGATGAACCGATTTCTTTTGCAGCCATGGCCGTGCATCATATTCTGCAATCTGATCTGGAAGGACAACCGCACTACAGCAGCTTTGAACTCCCGCAAGAAACTACTTATATCATAGGCCATAATATTGATTATGATATTCGTGCCCTAGAAAAATGTGGCGTCGATTCATCGAATATTAAAGCAATTTGTACCCTTGCCCTCGCCCGCCGAGTTTGGCCAGATGCTGAGGCCCACAATATCTCTGCCCTGATTTATATGATCACCCGTGGCAGCGACCGTGCCCGTGAAATGATCCGTAAAGCGCATCGTGCTGATATGGATATTATTCTGACTGCGAATATCCTGATGCATATTGTGCATCACCTGAAAATCAGCAGTATTGAAGAACTATATGAAGCTTCTGAAGATGCGCGTATTCCACGTACCATCAATTTTGGCAAGCATCGTGGCACTGCGATTGCTGAACTGCCTGCTGACTATGTGCAATGGCTGCTTCGTCAGGAGGATCTCGATCCTTATCTGCGTAAGGCTTTAGAAAATACTGCAATTACAACTCTTTAATTTTAAGTAAATTTAACAGCATCTTCATATTAGTGTAATTTTCTAATATTAGCATCTACCTGAATTCTGTATATAAGGCATTCAGGTATGATGCGCTATTCAAAAACTGCAAAGGGTCTACATGTTCTTCAACATCGTAATGTCGAGCTTAATGCACGTCAAAGACGTCTTTTGGTTTTAATTGGCACTGAAGATTTTGATTTACTCACACCTCAGTTTAAAGCGCGTATTGCACCACATGATTTGCTGCAACAATTGTGTGATATAGGACTGATTGAAGTACAAGAGTTAGAGACTTCAAATGCAGCAGTCGGTACAGAGTCAGCACAAACTTCAGCGCCTGCTAATAACTCAGTAAAAGCCTCATTTCCACACTTTCCTGAATCAAATATTCAGACTTCAATCACCAGTCCTGCCCCATCTGCCGATCTTGAAGCGCCGATTACCACGACATTAGTTGCCACGACCCACGTGCCTGACGTACCTGCTGACATTACCTATATAGCACTCAACCAAGAACAGGTACGCAGCTTGATGCTAGACAGTTTAAAAAAATACTGTGGCTTATTGGCCAATCAACACATTCAAAATATTGCTCAGGCACCAGATATCAATGCCTTAAAAGTCTGTCAGGTGCAATGGTTGACACTTCTCCAGGAAAGCCGCATGCCTTCACAAGAGTTAAACCAACTGTTCAAGCAAATTAGCCATGCTTTATCCATGTTGCGTGCTCAGGCTTAAAACTCTTCATAGATTCAGTCTTTTTAAGTCTATCTTAAGTTTAAAGATGAATAAATCCGGCGAAAAAATTTTTCTATTTAATTGAAAAATATAATTTTAATTCATACAAAAGTAGTTTTATTCATTTACTTTCGACTATAGATGCATAGCTATATTAAGGATTTAAAGCCATATAGAATGTATTACTTTTTATTCTTCCCACGTTTATGCAACACTATCTTGAATTCGATGCCTTTGATAATCCCATGCAACTGAGCAAGGTGGGAAACTGGGTCATTACTTTTGTCAGTGCTGCCGATGAACTAGAACATATTCAGTTGGCGATCACGTATGTCTTGCCTCGCCAGATCAGTGATGCGCTGCAACCACGTCGCATACTGATTGAGAAAACTGCCTATGAACATCAATGGCTGATTCAGACGATTGAATGCTTTGACAGCAAGACCAATCAGGAAGTACAAATTGCAGCTGCAGATGCATTGGGACAACAGACGCTTCAGCAGATTCTGGAAGAATTTGGTCGTTATGATGTAAATGTCACATTAAAAGTTTTCTGAAATAATGCTTTTCTTAGAGCGTATTTTCGAAGAAATTAATTTAGATCATCTATATAGATAGTTTGATATTATTTAATATAAAAAAATGATAAAACTGAGCAATGATAGGAATTTATCCAATCTCTTTGAATTAAATTTATCAGTTTGTATTCTGCATCAAACAATTTGATAAAGAAGTGAACTAAGATATCAAAATCAAGCTCATCATTGGATGAGCTATATCTTTCTTTAAACGTCATAAAGCAGCTTAATGAATCCCGGATCCTTATTTAGCATCCAAAACACGATAGATGCAGTCGGTCTGCTCACTGGCAAATAACAGTTCAATTGTTGGTCTGATAATTTCATCATCCACTACAATATATTCGACTTGCTGTTCCAAACGCTGGGACGGATCACTATGCTGAGCACCGGCACGTAGTAATGCTTTTACATTCAGGGTTTTGCCATACTGGTTTTTGACTTGCACTTCAATTAAACCTTCTGTCATCGTCATACCTCCCTTTATTGGCATTATTAAATTTGCTTGTCTGAATTCTTATAACATAGTTATTTGAAAGGCTTTCAAACGAATATGTAAGATTTTTTAGCGAGCACCTTTTATCGACTATATATAGTCGCTAATGAAGAATGTGCTATACAAATAAAAGAATCGAAATTATTAATAACTCTCGCTTAAAATTTTGCATTAAAAAGCCCGCATCGCTGCGGGCTCTGTGTTGGATGGCTAGTGCTAGATTTATTGCCTGAACCTAAGTTCGAGCTCAACTAACTGTCATTGATCCGTCCAACTTATTGGTAGCGTCGTTTCGTTTTATGACCTACCATGAGTTCAATATAGCAGGATTTTTTTTACCTACAATACACTTTTACACTTCTAAAAGAAGACTTATACAATATTTAAATTGTGCTTTTTCAAAAGCAGATTAGAATATTTTGGCTGGATCAATAGAGCACTACAAACAACTCTATTCTTTTCAATCTCTATATCCTACCTATTTAAATTTTAATAAAAATATTCTTTATTTATGTGAAAAATGAATAATTTTAGCTAGATACAATTTTAAATCTTAAGTAAAAGAGTTCGCTATTAAGGCCATTGATTAGCCACTAAAAGTAATAGCGAAAACCAAATTGATAAGTAACCCCATTCAAGTCCAGATCATCACTCTTGCCAGAGACACATGCGCCATTCATACAAATCTTGGCATCACGGTTAAACATCCATTGATAACCAAAAGATCCAAATAAATCTGCTTCAGGAGCAATTTTATAACCGACTTCCAAGGCAACAGGAATTGTAAAATAATCCAATTCCAGATCGACTCGACCAAGATCTGCATCCGTTTCACTTTCATCTACCCAGCTCATTCCCAGACCTATAGAAATTGCTGAATAAAACTGATCATTTTCCAGAAATTTATTTTTTACCCCAATTGTAACTTGATTGTAATCAATATCTGAGCTTTGAAATTTGTATTCGGCCCATAAGCTGGTCGTCGGATGGGATTGATATTCACCATTAATAAACAGCCCATCGAATGATTCAGTACCCAAAAAGCTGTCTGACCCTATTTTTGAACCGGCGTAACCAAAAGCTAAAGAGTACTGACTTATTAGGTTTTCTTGAGCATAATAAGGTGTAGTCGTAATAACGGCTTTATCTTTTGGAGCAGGATTACCATATTGAATAGCTAAAGGTGTATTCGCTTCAGCAACTGAAGAAGCCCCAATCATTAACCCAATGAATAATAATTTTTTCATATCTATATCTCATTTTTATTGTGAGCATAAGATACTAATTTTTTTGATAAAAAAACTACTCAGCACATCTATTTATAGAAACAACAATTTATGAGATTAAACAAACTATAAATACAACAATGTAATTCACCCATTTTTATAGAATAAGAGGTCTAAGAGCATCTTCTACAGACATTACTACTTATATTCCCAAGAGGTAATTCCCGATGGCTAAACCAGATGAAGAACTGAATGAAGAGTTTCCAGAAGAAGAGTTAGACCCACAAGAGAAACAAGATCGAGAGATTCAACGCGGTCAGTTAGGCGTAGATCAAGACCCTCAGGTGAAAAGAGATCAAATACGTCAAAAATATCAGGATGAAGAGGAAGAGAATCCATAATTTATTTTATAAATCTGGAATTGTTTTTTTAGTCTAATGAGGTAAGTGAACTAATAAAATGATGGTGCGCTCAGCGGGCACTTTCCGAAATTTGCGGTTTCCTTACTATTCCTTAGTTTTCCTTATTTTTTCTTTAATTTTATAGGTTTAAGTGTAGCTCATTAATTCAATAGTTTAATGTTTCCTTATTATTCCCTATTATTCATTCTATATTGATTACGCCAAATTTACGCCACAACATTTTAAAGGAAAAATTATGGCCACCTTTCGACAAAGGGGTGATGCTTGGCGAGTTGAGATTAGTGTGAATGGTACTCGGGAAAGTGCGACATTCGATACTAAGACTCAGGCTCGCGCATGGGCATCAAAACGTGAAACTGAATTAAGAGAGTTATCACGCGGAAAGCTTCCTGATTATACATTAAATTGTGCAATTGATAGATACATAGAAGAAGTGTGTCCAAAGCACAAAGGTTGTGATGCTGAGATTAAAAGATTTCGGGCATTCCAAAGAAACTTCCCGAAGATTGCCAAAAAGCATATTGCCAAAATTACCACCGATGATTTTGTGGTGTGGCGAGATACCAGACTAAAAACAGTCAAGCCGGCCTCGGTACGACGTGAGGGCAACATACTGTCAGCTTTGTTTACAGTAGCGCGCACGGAATGGAAGTGGGTTTATGATTCACCAATGAGTGATTTAAAGATGCCACCACCACCAGCACATCGAGATAGACGTATATCGGAGGATGAAATTTACAGGCTTTGTCTGGCTGCTGAGTTTGATGATCAGGCACCTGAGAATTTCACACAGCAAATTATGATTGCTTTCCTGTTGGCGATTGAAACTGCAATGCGTGCTGGTGAGATCCGTGGCCTGACTTGGGACCGGGTTTATTTAAAGAATAGATATGTGACTTTGAATGAAACCAAGAATGGAACAAAACGACATGTACCCCTGTCCAAGCGTGCTGTTGAATTGCTTGAGCTTATGAAAGGTGTTGGCAGTCATCAGGTTTTTACAGTAAAAGATTCGAGCTTTGATACACTTTGGAGAAAGTTGCGAGATAAGTGTGAAATTGAAGATTTGCATTTTCACGACTCAAGACATGAAGCATGCACAAGGCTTGCCCAGAAATTAGAAGTATTGGATTTGGCGCGGATGATTGGTCATAAGGATTTAAGAAGCCTGATGATTTATTACAATGCAACTGCATCAGAGATTGCAAACCGACTGGATTAGCTTTAATCGAGTTTTAATATATCCTAAAACAGCAAACCCCAACACGCTAAATTGCGTAGGGTCTGCCTATAAGGATTTTTACACCCAGCTTTTCAGCTTTGCTAAGTGCGCTTTACGATCTTCAAAGCCGTTATAGCCGCCATTAATGCGATGTGTAATCGCTCTTAAATCATCTTGATCTGCTAAAGCATTCAAGCCATTATCAAACCAAAACTTACAGGCGACCAGTAAGCCTACACTTGGGATTGCCACAATCTCAGGATTGTTTTCAAAGTCGATGCCAAGCTGTTGACCGTATCTGCGATAATTGGCACGTCCAGTCAATTGAATCGGGCCACGGCCTTTGAATCGTTTCCCATCCCCTGGCTGTGTATTACCTAAATCCTTTCGGCCTTCGTACGCGGCACCAGATGCAATTTCTTCCATGTATCGAAAGTTGCCAGACTCATGTGCAAGTTGTGCAAGGAAGTGAATCAATCGAAGTGAATTATCCAAGATGCCATAGGTCCGCATGTGAATATTGGCAGCCAGACCAAGTTCTTCAGCACGCGCTTGACTGGCACCTAGTTTTTTAAATACTGCAGTCAAGGTGCCACGACCAATAATGCCGTCATCATGCACACCCACTGCTCTTTGGAGTTTTTTAATCTGAGTGGTGTTCATCATCTTTATCCGTATTAAAAAATTTAGGACGTGCACCACCCTTACCCCAAATATAGAGTTGTCGGGTAAAGAGTGCGAATAAAATACTTACTGTGGTGAAAAAAAGAGTTCCGGCTGGACTAGGTGAATACTCATCTTTTACAAAGAGTGCTACCCCAAAAATAATTGACAGCATCAAAAGAAAATCGATGTGCTTTGGTAATTTAATTTTTGGGTGAAATACCATGATTGCAAACGAAACCAGAAACAATACTAATGCCGTCTTACTTATGATTAGCAGCATCTTCATTCTCCTTTTTGACTAAACCAAGAAGTCTTGATCGAGCCAAACTTAATAATGCTTCAGCTGTACTTTTACCAGCAGCGCCCAGAATGAAACCAAATAGTTCTGGGTAGTTACCGCTAGCAAGAAATAAACTTGCCGGTTTAGCAAAGACCACACATAAAATGAAGCCTGCAAAGAATCCTATCCAGCGATCCCGGGTTGGCTCCTTACTTAATAGAAAGCCAAAAGTTGCACCCAGCACACCTGTAAAAAGGATGTGTGAATGGTTCTTTATGCTTTCCAATACTTGACTAAGAAAGTCCATATACATCCCCTTTAGTCATACATACCCCTATTGTTTGGCAATAAAAAAGCACCTAAAAAGGTGCTGTTGTTTGGTTAAGTTTTTTAGACTTCTACTTCTGAATGCTGGCCAGTGGGTGCGGGCCTTAAAATGACCTGATTTGAGATGACTACTCTGGCACCCAAGTTATAAGCAGTGCCGGATGTACATAATACTGGACCGGATCCTCCATCAATCTGCACCCGGTATTCTGGGTGCTTCACTGAGGTGATGGTGCCGATATATTCCGCATGCGTCGGATTTAAAAGCTTTCGCAGTTCAAATAAAGGATTATTCACGGCTGATGCGCTCCACGATAATGGTTTCGTTGACCTTTTCATGCGAAAAGCTGCCACTCACTCCATCAATTACACCCCACCACTGGCCATTAAAAGCAATCGTTTTACCCGGTAGCATCTCGCCAATTTCCTGACTGACCGGAATATCTGAGAAGGTATGTAACTCCTGAATATTGGCTTTGACCAGTTCATTTTTGCCATAGCTGGCACCCGATACCACATTAAATAGTTGACCAGTGACTGCCTCTAAAGGTACATCACCCGAGGTTCCTCGCTGCTGTACTTTTAAACTGTCCCCAGTACGACTATTCACCACTGTGATGGCATTAAAGTCTGCAATGTATTCATCGTTCTGCTTGATGTTCTGCTGCATTACTAGGCTTTCAGATAACAGAATGTCGTAATCATCTACCGTCATCGCATCCCAATAACCTTTCTGGTACCGGGGCATAATAGTCAGCGTATTGCCTGCTTTCTGGCTATAGATAAAGCCACCCCCTGCATCAATCACCTGCTTGATTGCATCGATTGGCGCCAGCTCTGCATAACTCAGGCTCTCCACCGGTACGATCCAGCCCAATTCATCAATCAGTTTCCAGTCCAAGTTGGTACCGCTATTCGCTCGGTCAATTTCAGCCTGAACCAGTTGAACAGAGGTGCGTTCGTTATCCTGAATGAATGAGCGTGTTGGCCCGTACTTATCCGAGTTCAGTGCGGTAATACTTCGGCCAGGGTAAGTGTATAAAACACTGGCAAAGCGTCGGGTTTCCTCAGGATCTTCAAGCAAGATATGATACTCAAAACCATTGATCATGACTTTAAGAATCACTGGCTGCCCATCAATCGGCTGTAGTTTGTCTTTTTCAGTGTGAGCTACAGTAATGGAATAGGTCCAGCACCATTGAGATCGACTGGTACTGTATGTACCATCCATGACTTTAATCTTCTCGCCGGTATCTAATCGCTCGGCTGTTAATGTATTCACGATATACCACCAGTTTCGTTTCGGCAGTGCTGGGATACAGTCATCTGCACCAAAATTTAAAACAACATTGTGTGAATCAACGTCATGACAGAGGCAGACAAAATTTAAATCACCCGTGCCTTCGTATTTGGGTATTTCAGGCTTTGGCCAAGGTTGAACCGGATGCTTGCGGTAATGAATCGCTTTGGCCTGATCCCAAGGCAAATCCGACTTGGTGATAATCTCAAGGCTTTTATCCCACTCAAATGAAAAGCGGTGCTCAAAGACTTGAGCCACTTCATGTGAGTAAGTAAACGTCTTACGCCGGCGAATCATTTCCTGCCAGACCGTTTCGCGGTTATGACGCAGTTTGATTGTTTCTTGATGCACATAGAGTTGATGAATAAAGCGCTTATCGCCTTCCTCCCAGATGATGCATGCATTAGAACTTAAACCGGTTGCCTGCTCATGCAAGGATCTGACCGCCCGAGTTAATGATCCTGCCTGCTCATGCCAAATATCCACTTGATTAGAAATCACCAAGCCCTGCTCATAAAAAAGAGCCTCATTCGAGACTCTTAATACTGGTTTGGCCCATGGTATTTCTGTGGTGCTCAAGGCTGCGATGGCTTCCTTATATCGCATGCCAAAGCCATAAGACACACCAACCAGATGATTGATATCGAATAACGCTTCAAATTGGGCATTTAATCCGGTTTGAATGATCGTATCCACTACACAGTATTGATCAATTCTAACTGCGGATAATTCGGCTATAAAACCGGTTTGCAGTTGTATATCTAGTTGAGCAAACTGCCCTGTAACAGCATTAAACTCAGCATTAAAGCCCGTATTAATCTGGGCATCCAATACGTCGTTACTATCACTAACAGCATTAAGCTCAGCAATAATCTGTGTATTAACTACAACATCTAGAGAAGCAAGATTCTGGCCATCACTACCAAAGTTAAGATCGGTAGAGCCTGTGACTTGATCTTTAAAATTAAGGTTTACTTGATGGCCATCGGGTGGAATATAGTTCGACACATGTCCACCTCGTTTATGTTGATGGTCGTAGGATCAGTGAGTTCATCATAAGGGTGCTGCCTAGTACCAATCCCGGATTCGCAAGAATTATATTCGTATTAACCGAAAGATCAGCCACTGCTTTTCCCTCCCCATTAAATAGGCGCGCCCAAACTGCAGTACCTGATTTTATAACTGTTGCTGCATCTGTCTGATTCAACTCAACGTAATCGGTATGCACCTGTTTGATTGAGGGTTTAGGCAGCGTTAATGTAACCAATCTGGCGTTATTGTTTGCTGCTACCGTTACATCTGCAGGCTTTGCATCATCATAAAAAACAAAGGTAGCGTTTGCGCTACCTTGATCTAAAAAATTTGCCAGTGCCTGTAATTGAGCCAGCCCAGCAGCTAAAGAGGTTTGGATCATTTTGCTACCACCTTATCTGAAATCACTGCGTTATATTCTTCATCTGGATCGAAGGCCACTACAAAGCATTCCAGCCCAACAGCAATATTACGAAAGGCATAAGAGCCATCGGCTTTTGATGTGGTTTCCCAAAGTAGTTGGCGGTTACTACGCTTAAAAATACAAACAGGGACTGGTGAGTAATTGGCGCCTACTTTTTTGGTTGTGCCTTTGATTTGTCCAAGACCTTGATCTGCATTCAATGCTGTAATAATCGGCTTGTGGAGGCGTACAATTGCATAGCCCATTTCTCTCAATCTGTCGTAATTTGGCTGATAGCCACCAATAAAAACCCTATGTATTTTAAGCAATTTTTATTTCCTCAATTGGTACAACAAACCAAGTTTTACTAGACCAACCAGCACTAAACACCAGTACTTTTGAACCAAAATCTATATCAGTTGTTACTTGTGGTTTTTCTTTATAGTCAGCAGATAGTGCATTACTTGAATTATATAGACCTCTATATAATCCACCTACAACACACCCTAACTGCTGCCTACTAGTGGTGTGATACACATTAAGATTTTCACACGTTGTTGTATTAAAACCATCTATGCTATTAGGCATAAAACTTGATGGTGGTGAGTAAGAGCTAAAGCTTCTTGAGCCACCCTCAGCAACGGTAGTGCAGTACTCCTTCCCTAGAAGCAGATTGCACGCGGAATCAAAACCTCCCGCGCCTGTAGTTGCTGCGCCATTGTTGTGTAAAATTAAAAGTGGATAATTAATTACATTATAAAAACTGTGAAAAGGTACAAATCCAGCTACTTGTCCATACAGATTACCGCTACTAATACTATATAAAATCAAAAAGTGAAATTTGCTCCCGACAACTACCGCATTACCAAAAGTGTTATATCCTTGCGTATATGTATAGTTGTTGAATGTTGTGGCTGTTGAGTTGGTAAAATCCCATCTTAAGTTTGATGTTGCATCTGCGACAGTCGCACAAGTCGCCAGATCAGCCATACAATTTGGGTCAGTAATATGTCCTAAGGCTAAATCAACAGTTCGTCCAATACCAACAGCAATACAGTTGCGATTTCCTGATGCGGTTGCGTTTTGAAAACACAGTCGCGCATACATATCCGAGTCATCAATGTGCTTAAATTTGTAAATATGGATATGATTTAACTCATAAACCAAATCCCAACCAAGTGGGGCAACCTTGGTTGTAAAATTGCCCGCAATAGATGCTGGTGTTCCATCAATCGTCATTGTGACTGTGTTTTCAGTCACACTATCGATAACAAACTCACCACTATTAATACTTAAAAGCTCAGGCGCACTGACCTTTAATACACGATCCGCCACATAACCATGCGTACCACCATAGGTAAATGTAACTTGATTGCCTACTACCGCCACACTTGAAACAGTCCGCTCGTTATAGCCAAGTGATAGCATTTTCTTAAAACGGTCAGGAAACAGGTTTTTTGAACCTGGGCTGAAATCTAGACCAGTATCACTAAAATCAAATAGTTTTGTTTGGATTTGCTTCATTGTCATTTGTTTTACTCATAAAAAAAGACCGCATGAAGCGGCCATATTTTGATTTATATTCAGACAACTCGATCAATGTCACCACGCAGCATGATCTGGAATTGATCTGACAGTACTGCTGGCTCTGACTGTTTCACTGTACGAATTACCCATACTGGAAAGTTGGCTGCTATTGTATTGAATCGCAAGACGTTGCCATTTGCCCAACCAGCTCCCCATCCTTCTTTTTTGATTGTGAAATATGGTGCACCAGTGATTGGGTTAGATGGAGAATAATCAACACTGGTTGAGCCGGTTAGGGCTAATCGCCCCGTATACTCACCAACACAGTAAAAAGTTTCTGCGCCAGTGAAAACAATCGCCCAACGCTCCTGAATTGCGCCTTTATTGGTGGTTAAGATTGGATAAAGGGAATCATTATAATTAGCTGAAATTGCCCCCACGGTTGGCTCATCATTCCAGACACTATTCCAGGCTTGCTGCACAAACTTCCGTGTGTAGCGTGCCTGCATATCACCAATGACCAAAGCAGAACCAACAATGGTATCGACTGCATCATAGTTATGGGTTAAAGGCTTGGTGAAAGTCAGCTGACCATTAATCTGAACATCACGAATCAGCCCCATATCCTGATAGCGGTATTTCACTACCAGTGGCTCCACCAGATTACCCAGTGCGAAGTCACCACCCAATGTCACACGGCCATAATCATAATCAACCATGTACAAATCGAAGGCGACTTTCGTTCCGTTGGCATCCTCAAGTTCTACCCATGAAATGCGCTGATCATTCAAATCATAGGTGGTACCTGCAATTGCACTGGGTAGCTCTTGCACTTTGCTTGAACTGACGATTCCAATGCCACCGACCCGGAAAATTGGCACCCGGCCATCAATCGGCAAACGTGTGGCTGATAGGCCTAAAATTTCCGAATCTAGTGGGATATAAGTATAAGCCACTGCGTTATAACGCACTGATGAAGCATCTACCCAGACTGGCACATTGATATAAGTATCGGCTCCCTCCTGATATTCAAGCAGCGGATCGTACCAGTCGTTTTCCTCAATCTCCGCACGGTTGGCTTCAGTGATTTTGGTTTTGGTATAAAAGTAAATCGTGACAAAGCCATTATCCCAATTGACCTGCCCATGCGCCCGACTGGTTTCAATTACGCCATTTTCATCAGCAGTCAGTGTGAGCTGGCCATATTCAAGCGTACCCACTACTACAGTTAAAGATTGTGGCCGGATCGGCATGATTGGTGTTCTAAAGCTGATCTTGTTGACCGGCAATAAGTCAGTTGTGGTGGTTAGGGATTCCAGAGTAATCGTGTTATCTGCATTCGGGGTCCAGGAATCAATTTCAACAATCCCTGTACCATACTGGATAACACCGGATTGAATCCCGCTGTTATTGGTTGGATTCACATTGCGATATAGCAAGCCGGTACGATCCAGAAAGGTATCAGCGCCCACTTTGAAGCGGGCTGATCCTGTCAAAATCTGCTCATCAAAACCAGATGATAAATCAAGCTTGAGTTTATCTGCCGTCACCGTATGCGTTGCCGAGTTAGATCCAGATGTATCTCGGTATTTCACTTGAACATCAACAGCATTAAAGGCCTTCAGCTCAACCTGTTCGCCTTGAATATCTGACGTTTGTGGAGAATAAAAAGACATATTTCCTCGCTAGGCAGCCGCATAGGTAGCCATAGGTGTAAAGGTTTGCACAAATCTGCTCGCTGAACTTTTTGGTGTGACTTCAACTGCGCCAGTGGCATAGATAATGGTGCCTTGCACTTGACCGCGGCTGTTCACTAAATTCCCCATGGTTGCATTCACCGGCACATCTGTCAGGGTTACAGACCCTGCAATCCCCTCACTGCTTTGAAGTGGAATTTTTAACTCAACACTATTTGGCTGAATTTCTGGTCCCGTACCAATGGTAAAGGTCAGCTTTTGATTTACAGGAGCAACATCCATCTTGGTCTGCTCAAGTGAAGTGCCGTAGTTATAGATCACTGAAAAGACTGTGCCTTTCTGTGGCAACTTATTCGGAATGATTTTGCCAATCCCGGTGGCATAATTAATTTCACCGGTGGCATCACCGGTAAATTTGCCCTGAGCATTGGAGGTTGCTGTTTTCTCTTCACCTTCTAGGGCCCAGTTAATCGTGATACCCGGCAAAACACCTGGTCGACCTAAATCAAAATCAAATGCAGCTTTTTCCACGGTTAAATTTGATCTTACGAAGGTGACAATCGGTGTACCCCAGTTCAGCAGGATCGGCGTATCTACATCCGGCAGTGCGCCAGTGGTCAATAACCACGAACCGGTCTCATAATTGATCATGCCCGAACCAAAAGACGGACTGGCAGCTTTTAACTGCCCCGAGCCATCATCTTTAAGTTCATAGAACTTGCCTTGCGACATGTACGAAATGGACAGTGCACCAGGTGCCGGAATAGGAATTAACACTCCAGTCCAGTTAGTACTTTGATTATTTTGAGTTACCGGAATGGCATGGCTTTGGTAATACTGATTCGGTGCAGCTGCTGGTTTAAATGTAATATTCAGACTTGCGGTTCCAGCCGGTGCTGCCGCAGTCCACTGAATCAAACCACGCTGATAATCAATCGTGCCAACTTGTGTGCCTTGCGTATTCTTGAGTAAACCACCCTGATCGGTAATCTGCTGACCTTGCATCGTGAAAGAAATACTGGAAGGAATCACAGCTGAGCCGATATACAGGTTTTGACTGGCCCCAATGACCATATTCGGATAATTGACCGTGATGGTACCTTCATTACCCGCCACCAGTACCACACTTTCACCTGCAGCGTTGACATCAATGATCGGTGTTTCTGTCTGAGCTGATGGAATGAGTTGAGCAAAGATACTTTTGGCATTGACTGTAAATTCACCAACATTGGCATCAGAAGCCAGTGCTGTAGATGAGTAATACAGACCGGTATCAGCAACAATGGTATCGCGGATGATGGTTTTTGATTTCTCACCGTTGTACCACTGGCGTGCCGATAAACCGACAAAATCAACTTCCAGAGCATCATTTAGAGAGTAAGTAGCAACCTTGTATTCAACATTCTTGTTATCAACCACCATGATTGCGGTACGAGTTTCAACTTTGGTAATGCGTACATACTGCTCACGCTCTAAAGCCTTACCTTCATCACTGATCAGGACAATGGTATCACCGACCGAGCTTTCAGTTTCTTGTGGAAACATGGCCACCTGAAGTGATGACATACCTTTCCAGTGCGTATCCAGTGGTGTGCCAGCAATCTGACCACCTTTGGCTAGATAATTTTCTACCCGGTTCTGGGCAGATTGGCGTTCATCGGTCCAGTTTTTGGTACTGAAAAGTAATGCTGATACGTTTGGGTCTTTAGGCAGTTCAGAGACAAAAACTGTTGCACCCATCAGTAGATCAGTATCTTCAGTGGTCACTGCTGGAAAGATTTTACGCATGGACACATCACCCATGGTTCGATCCATTTCCGATACGTCATTGAACAAGTTATTACTAATACCGTCCTGAACCACTACACCAGAGTATTTACCACCACCATCAGAGTTATCGGTCAAGCGTTCAGACTTGTAGATCACTAAATCCTTGGTTTCAATCGCCATCGTCTAACTCCGTAAAGCGCAAGGTCACATTAAAATAATCATCCAGCGACACAGCTGGAATTCCTTTCACCGGTGCGGCCTCTAAAGCCCCATCCTGGTGGTTAAATTTGACTGTGAATTGCCGGCTATCATGTGGTTGTTCAAACTGCAGTCTGAAATTTTCACCCTGCAGCTTGGACCATTCCAAAACAGTCCGCAGTTCACGCAGCTTGATCCAGCCCATTTCCTGATCTGCCGGTTGCAAGGTAATTGGTCGGCCAGACTTCTTCTTTCCTTCCTGAATGATCAGAGAGCCATCCATGGCATAGGCTTGATTCTGCTCAATGGCCTTCCATGAGAATTCATCAGGCCATAAAAAACCGTCCTCTAATAGGACGGTTTCTGATGTGCTTAAGCGGATTAATTTCATGTTGATCTCGCCTGTATTTTTAATTGATTCACAAGCTCATTCATTAAAGACTCCTGACCTGCTGGCCCACTAAATTGCATCTGTTTGCCATTAAAATCAAAGTTATAAGTAACCTCTTTGGCGGGCTGTCCAGTGTCTCTGACAGACGGCGCTGACGGAATAGACGGCGCATAGTCATTAAAACTGCTGGAACCGGTAGAAGCCACATTGATACTGCGAAGTAGTTCATTGATCTTATTAGTTCCGTGCTGAGTGGTTATTCCATTCGCTGCGGCACGATCAAATTCAGCATTAATTAATGCTTTCATTGCCACGCTGCTTTCCTTTCCAAGACCTTCAGCTTTAGCATCACGATCTGCCGCCATAGCTTTCGACCAAATGGTTCCAGCCAATTTCTCAGCCTCTTTATCGTCATAGCCTTTGCTTTTCAGCTGCGAAATCACATCAGACTTGGTGTAAGAGTCATAGTCATATATGCCTTTACTCAATGCCTCGCCCTGTCGCTTCATTTCTTTATTGAAATCACTCTTAGCCTTGTTGACAGCATCGGCCCAAGCTTCGGTAGAAGATTTGGCTTCTTCACGTGCAATCTGACCTGCGTGACGGTATCCATCACCAATGCCACGTGCGGAATCCTTAACGCGGTCATTGGATTTGGTCCAATCATCCATGGTTTTGACAACAGCCTTTCCAGTATCATCAATCTGCACTTCTAGATTACGCCCGGCATTCATTGCATTTACCGCTGCAATTCTTCCTGCGTCACCGGATGCAGCCGCAGACTGAGCAGCTTTTTCATAGGCCTTTTGAATGCCTTCAGCTGTGGCCTTGCCACTATCCCGAATCGTGATGTAATCCATTAAGGCCTGTTGAGCGGAAAGCTTTAATTGCTCCTTGGTCTGAATACCAAGGCGCTTAAACGCTTCAGTAACCGGATCAATGTCATCTGGTAGTCCTTGAGCCTGTAGCTTGATCGCAATTAAACCCTGCTCAACCTGCGATGTTGAAATTTGACCTTGGGTGCCAAATTCTTGAAGTTTTGCTTTGGCATAGTCAATTTCAGCTTGGCTTTTCGCTGTTTCCAGCCATTTAAGCCAAGCTTGATAGGTCATATCACCAGCCTGTTTCCCTTCAACACCTAAACCCTCAAGGCCACCTGCAAAGCTATCTAGCTGGCCTTCTGTTTCCTTGAATTTTGCAGAAACTCGATTTAAAGAAACGTCTAAATCCAAACCTAAGGCTGTTGCAGCTTTACGCGCCTTGTCTGCCATATTGGCATTTCTTTCAGCACCTTCGGCAGCCGCATCCCAAGCTTCGACACTGACCTTGCCTGCGTCATTCATTGTGACGATGTAACCTTTCGTCATCAATTCGGCTTGCATGGTACCGTCCATGACACCGCCATTGGCTTTAATTGCTGCCTCGGCGTAATCCTGAACGGCTTTCAGTTTTTCTTGCTCAGATACTTTCTTGCCTTCAACTTCTGCAGTCTGATCTGCTAAAAGTTGTTCAAGCTTGGCTTTAGATAATGCGACTGATTCAGCGTCTTTTTCGGCTTGGGTTTTAGAGGCTTCCTCAAGGCGTTGCAAACCTTTGGATTGAAAGTCTTGCGCATCCTTATCTGCTTCAGCATAGTATTCTTTAGCCTTTTGCTTCATCGCATCGGCATTGGCGGCAAACTGTTTGCTTAAGTCACCCCAAGTCAAAGCAGCAAGTACGCTATTTGCTGCACCTGCTAAATCAAAAAATGCACCTGTTAAAAGATTGATGCCAATCTTGATTGCCGCTGCACCATCAGAAATAAAGCCAAATGCTATCGAGAGACCTTGTAGAACACGCTCTAAAAAGCTGACCTGTTCACCTGCCTCGGTAACTTCACCAGTCAGTGACGATAAAGCTGATAATGCTGTTGATAGGCTAGTGCCCAACACATCTGCAACTGTTTTACCTAAATCAGCTAACGTGATTACAACATCCTTAATAGCGTCGTATGCACTGCTTAAAGCATTTTTTAGGCTTTCAAATATAGATATATCTATTTTTTTAAGCTGATCTCCTACCCAGACGAATCCCTCACCAACGTCCTTGAGAAGGATATTCACCACATCCATATTGTCAGCAAGCACGACAAGCCATTCGGCTACCGTTGCACTGGCGCCATTCGCCTGATCCATTGTGCCAATTAAGATTTGCCACTGTGTTGCAATCTTGGTTAGGGCATTTCCAATCGTTGTTGGGAATTGGTCATATTCCGCCTGAATAGCAGCCGATTGTCCCTGCAATGCTTTAATGACTTTCTCTGTAGACAGCTCTCCAGTTTCAGCCATTTTGCGGAGTTCGCCAGTTGTAACACCTAGCGAAGCAGCCAATGCCTTAGAAATGCCAGGGGCTTGCTCCATAATTGAGTTAAATTCATCACCGCGCAATACGCCTGACTGCAATGCTTGCGTAAACTGGGTAATTGCCGCTTCACTCGCTTGAGCAGACCCTCCGCCTGTCTGAATAGCCATATTGATGGTTTTAACTAAATCTAGGCTTTGCTGCTGGGTCATCCCCATCTGCTTACCTACATCATTCACTTTCGTGAATAAACCTGCTGTAGCTTCTAAATTTGAATTGGTAGCCAACGCAACTTGATGCACGCCAGCCATAGCTTGCTCAAAATTTCCATGCTCGGCTGTAGCGATCTTTATGCGTGCTGAGAGATTAGTATATGAGTCTGCAGCTTCAGCCAATTCACGCAAACCAAGCCCAACACCTAATGCAGCCATAGCACTAACAAGTGCATTAACTGCAAACTTAGCGCCATCTAAGCCTTTTTTAGCCGATGCAGCCGCAGAATCTGTTTCTTTAAGTTGAGTATTCGCTCTGCCGACTTCTGCCTGAAAGTCGTTAAATGCTTGGTCAGCCTGCTGAACCTCCTTTTCAAGTTGATCTACTTGGCGTTGTGCTACTTCAATATCTGCAGGCGACGCATTGGAATTAGCGAACTCTTGTAGCTTTTGTTTAGCACTTGTTAAGTCAGCTTTTAATAAATCTAAAGCCTTGTGTGATTTGTTGCCAAAATCCGTGAAGTTATCCGCAGTAGACTTTGCGTTTTCACCTGCATCTTTAATAATTTCGGTGGCACTGGATAATGATTTAGTTAAGTCTGCAGCTAACTCACTTGTGCCTTTTGGAATGATATTGCCAAGCTCTTTTGAAGCTTCAGCCGAGCTTTGTTTTAACTTATCAGACTCGGTTTTGATTGCATCAAATACGGACTTCGCAACACTTTCAGATTGTTTTACGCTGCTAACAAAGCCTTTATTGTCAGCATCCATAATAAGTTTAAAGGTTAAATTCTTTGACATGCTGACCTCAAATTTTAGGTATTAAAAAACCCACCGAAGTGGGTTTGTGGCAATCATCTTTTAGTTGGAGATAGATGTTAGCTTTCCATTGGTAAAATGCAGATAGCGCGTTGAGCGGTAACCACGGTAAACCCATTGCTCAAATTCATTTGCAGCAGTTGTGGTGGTATTTACTTTATCTGGATAACCCCAAGTTGTCTTTTCGGCTTCAGATTTACTCATACCAATACGCGGCTCTTTCCTTGCATCACGTTCAGCTCTTGCTTTTTCTCTAGCTGCCTGCTGCCCTTTGATTTTAGCCTGCGCCTGCTGAACTTGATTATGCGAATCTTTTCCCGCACAAGGCTTACCCTGATAAACCGTTTTTCCGTTTATAGTGCAAGTATAAACCTCAGAAGCAAAAGAGCTTTGAGCTAAGATACAGAACATAATACTTATAAGATATTTCATCTAGCACCTCATTTAAAGATTACGCCAAAGAATCTTCACGATTCTGTCTCGGCATAAGATGATGTTGTATTCCTGCAAATCAACACTTTTCACATATTCAGTTGCCGCACAGTAAAGCTTTCCATCATCTAACACATAGAATCTAGGTTTGCTTACTTGAAGCTTATCTTTAAGTGCTTGATGGCTATCTCCAATTTTTACCAGATCACCAGATGGTGTACGAATACTTGTAGTTGTTCTTTCTGCATATGCAAAACCAGACACCAAAAACAAAGCTAATAGTAATTTTTTCAATGTGAACCCCCTAAATAGTTATTTTCACATCATAACTTTAGGGTGCTGCTCGATCAATCAGAAACCATTTCTTTCTTGAATGACTCAAAGCCTTTTTTATCTGATTGAGCGACACGTGCTGCAACGGCGTTATTGAAGATTCCCTGCTTATACAGCTTATTTGCAGCCTTAACGTAGCTCTGGAATGCACCGTAGGTCATTTCCATGATTTCACTATGTTGATGGCCCATTGACACCAGAAACTGGAATGAATCAAACCAGGTGGAGTCATCTTTCTTTTTAATGCCGCGTTTTGGCTTTTCGTATTTAAAGTAAGCCTGGTTGATCAGAAGTACCGCTTTTAGCAACTCCTTAAAACTCTTCTCATCAGCAGCCAGTTCTACCAGTGATTCATTGTTCAGATCAGTGACACATGACATAGTCGAAATGACCTGCACCCCATGAGCTTTAAATAGCCCTGTCAAAATCTCATCTGAATGATTTTGGTCTTTGATGAAGTTCTTCAAAACTTCAGCATCCACCGCCCAGGTATCAAAGTCTTTCATCTGGATCTGACGCACTTCGATGTCATTAACTTTAATGCTTCGGTTTGTTGCTAGGAAAAAATCATTCATGGTGGAATCCCGAGAAAAATTTTAGATATTAAAAAAGCACCCTAAGGTGCTTTTCTTTTAACTTTAATAAAGGCTGAATTCTATAAAGTCCAACTACCACCTTGTCCCATCTCATAAACGATGAAAATTAAGGCTAGTACCATTAGTATGACAACAACGATTTCTGTTTTCGTTAGCATTTTCGGTGCTCCACTTTTCATCATTCATATGATAAGCAAAGCAAACAATTAATAACATAAATATTACAAAAAAATTATTGGATGTTACAAAGATTTAGAAGTTAGGGAAGTTTCTTTAGAGTGTAGCTACCTACTGAAGCATTCAAACATTTCGTTAAGCAACTCAACAAAAAGTTTCAACCGAAAAGCATTCTTACGCAAAACTAGATCCTTCTAACTCTAGCCTTGAATATCTTACATATCCCGACATAGCTGCTACATCCACGATTTAAATCATTCTCTACACTGAAATTAAGTCTTAGAAACGTAGAGGAAATTCAAATGAAAAAGTATTCGAAAATTCTAATCTTAGCTTTAATGGGATTTACTGGTACCGTAGCTATTGCATCAGAACCACCAATTGAAGCTACTGCTGCAGCTGAAGCACAACAGGTTGCTTTAGAGCATGCAAGGAAGCAAGCAAACACACCCGAATCATCTGATGAATAAAGTAAAGCCCTCAAATGAGGGCCTTATAATTATTTATTCCAACTTGGTGTGCAGGAGCTTTTCCATGAAAGCTCAAATTGCTTTGGATCCATCTGATTTTCTACAAGCACTATATTCTTTTCAAGCACAATGAAACGCTGGAAATCAATATCTGTGCCCCCTACTTCCTTATAGCTAACTTCCCCACAATCCCCGACTTGATTGCGGAACTTTGCCGAATCAGGGTTGGGAATAAATTCTTTTGTAGCTTCTTTTGCAAATTCAAGCTGTTCCTTTTTGCTTGTTTCTAAATCAAGATGCTGACCGTTAGATTCTCTGTGTCCGCAACCCGCTAAAATCATAATAAAAAATAATAGGCCTAAATTTTTCATAATATCCCCTTGCGTTAAGGGCGTCACTTTACATCACTTTTCAAATTTATCTAATGCCTAGGAAGGTAACTTTGTAAAGTTGTGTTTAGCTGTTTTGGCTCTCATTCAATATTAATTTTAGATAACAAGTTTAAAAATCCCATCTATCAAAAACCTCCCGAAGGAGGTTCTTAATTAGTTAACTGGCTGACACACAAGATAAATAATAGTAGAAATAATTATTACGGCTAGGATGGAGACAAATATTTCTATTTTAGTCATAGCAGTTTTATTCTTAACGTGAAGTGAATATCTTTTATATCCCCATCAGATGAAAATTAGAATAACAAAAGATTACATAATCTTTATTTTTTACTATTTATTAAGTTTCATCTTAAATGTTTTAAGACTTATTACTATAAGGCAGGCACAAAAAAAGACGCTAATGCGCCGTGGATTTCTTTGTGCCTGTATGGTTTATGGGTTTATGCAGCTACGCTAAAACGCTCAATATGACCAAATACACTTAGCTCTTCATCATTAGCTTTAGAGATATCTGCCAGTGCTTCACCTTCAATTGAATAAGATCCGAAGTCCTCATGAATTAGATCAAACTCGGTATCTGGCGAAAATTCGACGCGCCATAAAGTTAAGATCACCTTATCGCCTGTAACAGTATCAATGCCTTTAAACAGCAAGCGATATTCATTACCTAGGTTAGTTGCAATTGTAGTACGTGTCTTAGCACCGGCTTTGGCAGAAAACTTAACTGAACCAACAATAGCTTCATTAAAAATGACTGTGCCGTAAACAGCATCCAGTACATATTTATCTGAAGTGATGGCAACATCCGAGCTGTCTTTAAAATCCACTTCACTTAAATTACGATGTCCTAAGTCAATCATGGCGCCAGCTTCTACAGCACCCAGAGTAATATCAGTCAGCTGAGTTTCAGGGATTTCGATTGATTTGCCACTTAGGACCATTGCTAAGTTTTGCTTTGTTACTTCTTCAAGCGTACCAGAGATAGCCACTGCAGTTTGTTTGCGTAGTACCGCATCCTTAGCACGGAGGCCGGTTTTACTTTCATAGTGATCAGTGGATTCACTAGAGATGGCAATTTGCAATTCTGGTGTATTACCAACGGGCAATAAGGCAGATGGCACACTATTAACCATCTTCGCCAAATGAAGCTCGCCTTGAAGCGAGATTAAATCTGATTTAGCCATTACTTTTCATCCCCTGTGGTTTTCTTGGCTGGAGCAGATTTAGGTTCAGGTACTTCCTGAATCACGCCATCTGCCACTAATTTTTTAATTTGAGCATCATCCAGCCCGCCAATGACATCGCCTTTTTGAAAGCGGCCGACAGGCTGTAATGCTTTGTATTGTTTTGCCATGACTGGCTCCTAAATGAATTTTTGTGATTCAAAAATAATCGTGATATATGCAAAGCCTGGACTATAGCCATCCCGAACCGATATGAAATCCAGTGCGGTACGTGATGTTTGAGGCTGCCAGCCGGCAAGTAACTGAATAACTTTCTCAGTTAAAAAACCAGCTTCATCACTTACCGCCCGACCATCAGTCATCTGAGATTGAGCATTACGGCATGCGACTGTGACCGCCCATTGCTGGCCGATCTGATTGATACTTCCACGACCTGCACTGGCTTTTTTATCGATACGGACAAAATTGACGTGTGCTGACGGCGTGACCTGCGACATCTCTGTCACACTGACTGAATTCAACGGTGTATAGATTTTTAGAAATTCCGGAATCTCTTTCAGCTTTTCTGCAATCTCATCACGCACCGCGAAGAAGGTGCTCATCTATAAAACTCCCGACAATATCTAAAACCATGGCTTCATCTTCTGCATTGATCCCTAACTGTGTTCGAGGCGGTAAAATCGACTGCTTAACTTTCCGATATTGACCACCCACTGCAAAAGTAATGTATTGGCCATTCTTAGGTAGGATTGTTGCGCCGTAATGCAAATGAGGTGCGTACGCAACATCAGTGCCCACTTCCACACCACTTGAAAGTACATTGTGTGTGTAGGAATTCATTAGACGGCCAGTATCACGCAGCGTCTCGCCACCTTGCATACGTGCACGCCATGAAATCTTCCACGGGTTACCATCCACACCAGTGCCGGTTAAAAACCGATGCTGAATACTATTCACAAGCCCAGCACCAATCTCATCAAACAACTGGCTCTTGAGTGAATCAAAGTCACCTAATTGCTCAAGCACTGCTTCAATAGGTGAACTGTCAGTCTGAATGGTTATTGCAAAAGCCATAAACACCTCACTTCATGCTGGGCATTTGATCCAGGATAGAATCCCCAAATACACCACCGGTATAAGAAGTACCGACTGGTGCTGTCGAAGGTCGTCCTTTGGGTTGGTCGTCGCTAATTTGGTTACTGGTATCTAAAATTGCCAGTGAGTTTTTACCATCCCGTACACCCTTTAAGAAATCTATCGCCATCCTGTAACGGACTTCGGTAGCTTCAGGTGCTTCCTCGAAATAAAGTTTATAGCGAGCAATTTCACACACTATTCGCTTTAAATTGTTAGGCACATTTGGCAAGGGTAATGGGTAGCGTACTGCTAGATATCCGTCCACTTCCTCACAAGCATCTTGCAATGCTGTCTCTAATGGATCTGGAGCATCAGCAGGAAACATGAGTGCAAGGTTAAGTACGTTTTCACCAAATCGAGCGACTAAATCAGCTTTAGTCGCATACATAGATCACCTACTTAGTTTCATCCGCTGGCTTGGTATCCGCCTTAGGCTTAGCTGCAGGTTTCACCTTTTCAAGCTCAGCCACTTTAGCCTTTAGCTCAGCAACTTCTTGATCAGCCTTAGCCTTGTCAGCAGCTGCTGTCTGATTCGCTTCGGTTAGGGTTTTATTTGCTGCTATTAGTTCAGCATTGGCCTTTTCAAGTTCAGCCAGACGAGTAGCGGTATTGTCTGCCTCAGGTTCTTCCGGCTCTTGATATTCTTCAATAGCCCCAGATGCTAAAAGGGCCTGAAGTTGTTTAGCTTCAAGCCCTTTGATTTCATCACCTGGCATAAAATGCCCGATGGATTGTTTTGCTGTGTACTTCGGCATGTCTTGCTCCTTATAGGGTGATAAAGCCAGTACCACCAACTACACCGTTCTTATTAGACGGCACAACCAGTGGAGCAGATTCAGTCATCAGCATGATGCCGCTTGGATCTTCGCAGTACCACTGACGATCAAAGTATTGCTGAGCAACGCCGTTGGCCAGCATATTTTTAATCTTACAATGAGCTACCGAACCATTGGTATCAGAGATCAATGAGAAGTAATCCTTAGGAATAAAGCGCTTTACCTGACCCTTGTTGCGATAGGTTGCGTCATATACCCAGAATTCGATTCCATCAAAAGTACCTTTGAAGGTCGCTGATTCCTTAACACCAAAACTTGGATTCACTGGAACAGAAATACCGGCATACGGCGTGATGAACTCTTTCTTAAACTCTTCATTGTTCCAGAGAGCTGCCCAAACCAAGCCAGACATAACAGATAGCTTAGCTTCACCACCATCAGCAGCCAATTGACGTTCAAGCATAGTGCGGATATCAGTTACTGGTTTAGCACCAACTTCATTCCACTTAGTTAACGGCGTAAATGTCAAAGATGCATCACGACGGTAATCCACCAGGTTGTATTCATAATCATCTGAGTGAAGCGCGTATTTACCATTTTTCAGCAGATCAATCGCCATCATCATGACAGAGTTATCAATTGCATCGTGGTTGCGCTTCATTACCGAGATCTGGGCAATGATCATTTGCTCTTGCTCAGACAATCGCTGGTTACCAGTTGAGATGATACCCGCAGTACGTAAGCGTTCAAGCAAGGCAATTTCAAAAGTTTCAGCCGGAGTGACCTGATTTTTTGGCTTGTAGTAAGCCGGTTTAACATGGCGTACTTCACCAGATTGAGTGGTATCAAATGGCTTACCAGGCTGTTGCGGAGATACCAGCGGCGCCAGATCATGTTCGGCAGACACTTCAGCCAAAGGCACATCATCACGGTTAAATAACGGGCGGTTTGGGAAAAGCTTGTCTAAAAGCCAAGTATCCATTGGACGGTAATTTGAGTGGATTAGTGCAAGTTCGCCCACATCAAGAAGTTCAAGTGGAGCACCTTCAATATTAAAAGACTGTGGCATGTTAATTACACCTTAGAAAGTTCGATTTTGTTTTTAGTTGCCTGTGCACGCGCTGCATCGTATTGAGCAGTAGTCAGCAAGGTTCCATTTACAGATACAGCTTCAATACTGAACACTCCGCCGTAATACACTGGAATTTCGATTCCATCAGCGGCCTTGATCGTCGCCTCTGCAGCCGACACATCCTGACCACAAATTACATCCCATGTTTTTTCATCTACAGCATGAGCCAGCACATTGGTATCTGACAGCGTTAAAAGATCGCCATATTTAAATGCTGTGGCGGTTGGAACCTTTGCATTGGCACGACGTAATTTTTCATTATCAAGGACCAGCTTCACCGAAGTGACTGAGATAGGCGGTACATAGTGAATAGCCATGAATTATTTCCCCTTTTGTTCTGCAAATGCTTGTGCACCAGAAGTGAATTTGTGAGTGTCATTGTGATTTGACTGACTACCCTGTCCACCATTCGCCTGATGGCTAAACAAGTGAGCAAATGCCGGATTTACACCTGGTGTTTGTTGTTGCTGTTGCTCAGCTGGCGGTTGTTGATTACCCGCTGAGAATTGACGAAGCTGTTTAGCCGCGAAGGTAAAAACTGAATCATCCATATTGGTATAAGTGGTTTTATCTTCAGCACTGAACTGTGTTTTCAGCTCAGTTTCTAAAGCTGCAATTTCATCTGCGCGCTTTTGCGCTTTGAATTGCTTAAGTTCAGTCAATGCATCATCACGCTCACGCTCTGCCTGCTCTTTGGCTTGTTGTGCTTTTTCTAATTCGGTCACGTCTGTGTCCTCTTTGGTTGGGTTTGGATTGGCTTTGCCCGAGAAGGCTTTAATTGATGTGTTGCGATCAGCACCAGTCGAGCAGATCGTAAATTCACGAATACGGTTTTGACGGAAGATGGTGATTGGGCCTTCAAACGACTGACCATTTACAGTGACCGTTTTGCCTTGTGAGACCTCCTCAATAGACCCCGGATCAATCATCATCGACATCTGGAACGGGAAACCGTCATCAGAGTCTTGGACAATTTCCTGTGCTTTGGCGTTTGTAAGGAAATCACCTGATACATCAATCTTTCCGTTAGTATCCACGGTTTGAACGACACCAATTCGACTTGAGCCGAAGTGTTCTTCAAGTAAGGCTGTCGGCTTATCAATCTCAATTCCATCAAGATCAAAGACCACGCCAGAGCGTCCCCAATACCAGTGACCATCTACTCGGCCACCAGCATAAGCAGTACCTTTAAATTTTCGCTTTTGCCCTTCTTCAGCTTTAGGCACCTCAATTGCCGAGGCGTTAAAGAGGTACTTCAGCCGTTCTTCATTTGGATCTGGCATTTTTCATGCTCCAATAAAAAAGCACCCGAAGGTGCTCAAAGTTGAATATGTAAATTAGTTGACCAAGGCTTTGAGCGTATAAATCAGTTTGCCTTTGATTGTTTCAATCGAAACCACCTCAAATGACAGGCCTATTGGTATAAGAACGCCGTTGCCGGCATTCAACATATCCAGATCAATACCAAGACCTTTCGCATTTTCAATCTTAATCACGATGTTAGAAGCCGTATCAGCCATCAGCAACGGCGCATTCAATTGAACAGTCTGCCCTAGTTGATAAGCTGCTACCTGTTGAAGAGTCGCAGTACCCACCACGGTTGAAGCGGTATTACTTGCCACAGCTTGAATCGCTGCCATATCGGTACTAAGCCAGCGCTTAAGCACATCATCAGCCAGAGAGCTTGTAGCAGAGTTTAAGTAGCTGGTCAGTGCAGCATCATTTCCCTGCACATAATCAAGGAAAGTACGAATAGCACTTGGTCTGATCTTTGGATCAAGCGGAATAACCGTATTGGCCACCGTATCGAATAAGTCGCGGGTCTTATCATCCATCGGAGCAAACAGACTGGTCAGCTTTTTGGATGCAGTCCATTCGGCTTGAATGACTTGCTTTTGCTCAAGCAAATACTCTTTATCCAATGACGAATCAGCAATCTTTTTATCGACCAATGATTCAAGCTCACCAAATTGCAAAGGATGCGATGACCAGTCCAATGCTTCAGCAACTTCAGGCAGCTTGTCGTCTGGCGTAATGCCGTATTTCAATGTCTGCTTCTCGGTTAAGGCAATCACGGTACAGCGGCAACGGAATGAAATGGGTGGATAATGTGTTAGCCAGAATGGATCATCTATGTGCCGAACAATCCGATTCAAAGCTAAATGAGCAGGACGCACTCGACTATCATTGATCGCCGAGTACATCAGATAAGGTCGTTTAGCCTTATTTCGTTGCTGTTGTTGCCACCGGCCATGACCATAAGCACTTTGGATATTGGTACGAAATACATTGTCCAGGTAATACTTTGGCAGAATGATTTCAGATTCTTCAATCAGCTTCTGAAAATCTTTGAAAGTACCGCCGTCGGCAATGGATTTATTCACAGCCTTAATGACTGTCTCAATCTGCTCAAGACTCGATAGAAAGCTAACCGTGGTTGCCATCTGCCGGGTCTTGAGGTCCATTGAATAAAACTCATCAGGCAGTACAATCTTTTTACTGTGAGCGTACTGAAGCGCTTCAAGGAATGTGACTGGTTGCATAGCTTACTTCCCATTTTGAGCTGTCACATACCCCAACACATCTGCAGCATACAAAGCTTGGTCCAGATTAGCTGTGAACTGTGTCTGAGTTGCACCAGGTATTAATTGCATCAGGTTGTAAGCCAGACTTTCAGGGCTATCAGACTTGAATATCAATTCCTTGACCTGATCTGGTTTCAGTAGCTGCAATTCATCCTGGCCATTAGTCAGCTCTTCAACTTCCTGTTGTTCAGGTGAGAGCTTGTTTGCTGTTGCCTTGAAGTTGAATGCCTGGCGCGGTACTGCAGTGAATTGATTAAAACCGGTTTGTGTTTGCTCAACCAGATCCCCATCCTGCAGTCCGTACTCACGAATAAAATAATCTTTAGAAAGGTTGGCCCCAGCATTCTTTAAATGAACATCACGCTCAGCCTGATCCTTATTCAGCGGTTTTGGCTTTTCACCAAGCATTACTTCATAATCACCCCAACCGTTTAAAGCGCATAGAGCATTGACCACAGCCTGTAAAGTCGGTGTGACAAGCCTAATATCAGATTTAAGCTTATCCATTCGTACATTTTCATGCACTTGGCCAAGACTATAGCTTCCCTTTCCATCAGTACCACTGGTAAGCGTCTGTCCTAATACAACCTTCTGGATTTGGCGAATTAGCTGATTATTGAATGATTCAAACGCGGCACCAGCAGTACCACTTGTCCCTGATGTAGACAAAATCTGAACATCATCTTCAGCATCAATAGCCAAAACACTTTGAGCATGCGCATTTAGTAATGCTCTGCTCATGTCCTCGGTTTCAGTGTCTTTACACTTACCCAGTAAGATTGGCGTTCCAAAACGCTCCAGAAATTTAGCCCAGAATTTGAAGCCATTCTGCTTAAAGAAGAATAACCAATACAGCGTGGCTAATAGTGCTTTACCGTATGGCTGTTCGTATGTAGCTTTACGACGTGTTAAGAAGAATTTGAATGCTTGATCTACCTCATGCTCTGCATTGTTTCCATCCTGACGATAGATTAGCCGACCATCATTCTTAGGCTCAAACCACTGCATCGGTTTTTCACCAATCCACTGGATACCCACATAACCTTCCGGCTTTAACTCATATACAGCTTCCTGAACCGAGTACCCGAAGAACAGTGCACTCATGGCAGCAGTCGCAATTTCATGGAACCATTCTTTCAGGATGAGATTCAGCTTTTCCGCTTCATCCGTATCATTTGGTTCAATTCGCAACGGTGTTGCTAAAAGTGCATCAATCCGTGTTTCAACTACTTGTGCAATCTCATCATCATCTAGCAATACACGTAATCTATGACGAGTAATACCCGCTTTGCGCAACACTTCATCCGTATCTGGTTGCTTGCCAAAATTCACCAAAAACTGAGTGACTGCTTCTTGAGTGTATAAATTGCCGTAAGACAAAGCCTTTTTTGACGCTTTGTCCTTTTTAGACTTTGCCATATGTTTTCCTTTTAATAGGTTCGACTACCTGCACCTGCAGGTTTTTTCCGTTTTCGCTCTCGGATATCACTAAAGCAAATCATGACGCCGTCTGCTCGGTTTGGAGATAAGGCACCATCAGGCTGCTTATTGACTAGGATTTTGCCTGCACCATTTTTTGTATAAGTGGGTTGTGATAACTCTCGCTTGAGCTGTTCAAGCTCCTGCTTGTTTATGTCTTTGGTAGAGAGCGAAATAAGATTGTCTGGGTCATATTGCATACCTTGTAAGGCTCGATAAGTATTCTGAAATCTTATGCGCAGTGACCACCACATCTGAGCTTTAAGATTGGCAAAGAAGTCTACATTTTTACGCGCCTCAACCATTTCCTGCTCCGGGTTGTGCACCGCACCTGAGCCTCGGAATGGATTTGCTTCGATCTCCGGAATACCTTTGGATCTATTCTGCTCATTAATGACTCGGGCATCACCACGTACACCAGCACCAAGACCATCGGCATCGTAATAAAACGAGTTCAAACGTAGATCAAGACAAGCATCAATAGCTTTCTGAGTCGTGCCAAAAATGTCATCACCAACACCAGACCAGGTATCCAAATACTGCAGTACGATGCCATGACGTGCAGCAAAAGAGTTCTTATCCTTACCTTCATCCGCCACATCAAGTGCACCCATCCGTTCGCCTGACGGCTGAATATCTAATTCAAGATGAGCATCGACGGCAGCTTGCACCCATGCTGATGGAATCAACACACCTTCGACCGACGCAGCATAGTCAATATCAACTTCTTGAGCTAGAACGATATCGTCTAGTGTGGCCAATTGTTTTTCATACCAGGGGTAAATTAATTTGCCATTAAATTCGACCTGCCAATTCTTATCTGGGTTATCACGCCATGCCATTGTGAAAACGGCGTAACGTCCACTAAAACGATCTTGGTGAAACTTATCCCCAATACCGTTTGGTGTAGATCCCTTGATATGTACGTTTGTGTTTTGAGAAATGGCAGCATCAACAGCTTCTTGCCGCTCTACGAATGCCCATTCATCCAGAAAGTACATTGTGGTACGACCACCACGGCCAATATTGTCACCAGCCTCACCCGTAACCGTTGCGCCGTTGTCCGGGTTAATGATCCGCATGTAGTTATCATGCACTTTCTCGACAAAGCCTTTAGGCTTCATCCAGTCGGGCAACTTTGAAAACATATCCCGGAACTTATGGAGTAATGTTTTTGGGTCGCCTTTCTTGTCAACTAGATCCTCTTTGCGACTACCCACACCACCAGCAAACCCATCTACAAACAGCCAGCGATGCAAGTAGAAACCCAAGACAACGTAACTCATCCCCTCATCACGGCTTTTTTCAATCAAGCCATGCGTTTGTGTGCTTTCGCGTTCCAATAGCCAATCAACCAGCTCAACCTGACCAGGGCGCAATACAAAAGGAATGTTTGCCGGCAATCCAAAAGGCATACCACGCGGATCATAGGTCCACACCCAATGATTAAACCAATGCGCTGGATCATTTCTGCATTTGTAGATTTCAGCCTGGATGCTTAACTCATTCTGTTCTATTAGCATTCGGTAGTAGTAACGCCTTGTCATCTCTTCAATGACTTCAGGTAGACGTGTGTTGATCGTCCACTCTTTAATTAGTGGCGCTATATCTTCAATTGCATAAGTCATAACTTGCCATTAATTGCTAAACGTGAAAGCTCTTGAGCAGTCATGCCGGCAAGCTCTTCCGGTGTGAACTGGTGTGTTGATTTAGTTTCTTGCTGGATAGGGCCGCCGTCTTTACCGGTAATTTCCTGCTTGGTCACACGGCCATCTGTTTCTTGAAAGGCTTGCTTGAGCAGGTTTTGTTTTGCTCGCTTATTTTTTCCAGAATCTTCATACATCTTTTGGAGTTCACGCAAACGAAAGGCTTTATTGGCAATTGCAATATCTTCAATATTCTCTCGGAAGTCCTTACGAGTGCGCTCAAACAATTCCTTTAGTTTTTTACTTAAGTTACGCCCAGCCACTTTGGTTGGATCGTAAAGTGCAACCTGCTGTCTGGTAATTTCAATCTCATATTCTTGCTTTACTGCTTCCACTACTTGTTGAGGTGTTTCAAAGCAAGCAAGAGACTGAACTATAAACATTTTTACAGGCTCTTTAAGTGCTGCCATAAACACCCCTTTTGTATAGCTACGTATAGCAAGATAGGCAAAAAAATTTAACCGATGACACAATTGCCACAACATGCAGCCATACTTGTTTCAGAAACAAACGGCGCATTCTTGGCAATTTCAACGAGACGTTTCACTGACTCATCAGCTCCCCATCGTTTAGTCTCTCCAAAGAACACTTCCACGTCATGGCCAGCTAAGTAATGCTTAGGCAGCCCAGTCATATCGCTATAAATGATTTCGCCATCTTCATCACGCTCTACACCGATGTGATAAAGCTCATGCTCAATCAACCGGCAGAAGTCTCGATCTGTAGCTTGTTCGCAATAAGTGGCATCTACAGTAATCAGATATTGAGGTACGAAACCAAACCAGTCTCGCATCTGTTGTTCCTGGCGTGCTTTCTTCCAGCCACCCACGTTAAACATGACCTTTTCACATTGGCCAAGCACCATACGTTTTTTCGCTATGGCGGCAGATGAAGCCCAGGCGAATGCAAGGAACTCTTCATTGTCATGAAGTAACTCTGCAATATGGTCATGATCCGGGTTATGTAGTTCACCACCTAAAGTAAGCCAGTTATTTACGACCCATTCTTTAAGTTCGGGTGCAGGTGCCAAGCGAATGGCTTCCTCTTCTTCGGCCTGATCAATCAGATCTGTCGGTGGGAATGGTCTGAACTGTTCCATGTGATGCCTTTAAATTTCTAAGCCATTGTATAGCCCTGCTGGATGATGAAATATCCGAGACTTCGAAGCGTATATACCGATATCCCATTTCTTCAGCATGATCATAACGATCAATGCTCCATGCCTTAGTAGCCAGCTTACCCTTACGTCCACCAGACCAAGGACCACCCGCTATTTCAATCAAAGTAAGGTAGCCAACCAGGTGTAGATCAAAACGCCAGTGTTTAGTGGTTTTAAAATGAAAATATTCTTCGTATTTGATTTCCATTCGATCAAGGATTTCTTTTAGTCGATCGAATGCTTCTAAATACTTACCAGATGCTTTTGGTAATGGTCTTGTACGTGATTTCTTTTTTGGCGGGATTTTTTGGGTGAAAAGTTTGTAGGTCTTTTGATCCATATCTAATAACCACATCACTCCTTGATAGGACCCTTAACTACAATTCATCTTTTATAATTTTAGTTTGATCAATCATATTATTAATTAAATTTTCTATCTTCGGTGCGAGCAATATAAGCTCTTGACGATTTGATTCATATTTATCTTTATGAGGAATTGGATAAATCTGATCATCAATATCCTTTGTCTTATTTAACTCTTCGAATTTTTTCACTATCTCTAAATTCTCATTCATTTCGATTGAGAGCCTATTAAAATATCGAATTTCTGTATGTAAGCTACTAACTAAATATAAAAATTTTTCAATATTTTTTTCAGTTCTTATTTCCCTATAAAGTAAACTTAATTGGTTCAATGGTTTTGTAAAAATTATTTCAATGTGATCTATTTTTTCATCTTTTAAAATGAATTCCAAACAATCAAATACTAACTCCTCTATTTCAATAGCTTTACTATTAATCAAGTCTAAACTTAATGATAGTGATTTAACTCTATGCTCTTCACGCCAATCATTAAAAAGCACAATCGCTGCTACTGGTGCAAGGAAAGATGCTGAAATAGTTAGGGCATCTTTAATTAAATCATAAGCTTTATTTGGGTCGAAGTTTGTTCCGAGCCTCAATAAAAATGCCCCAACAATTAAATAAACCCCCATGAAAACCAATGTCCATTTACAAATTTTATTTATCTTTTCTTTAAATTTTTGATTTTTCATATATCCCCCTTTCATTAAGGGAATAATACTAAATATAAGCGGATTTTTATAACTTAAGAGTAAAGCGCCACACGCAAATTCTTAATACGCTCTTTCAGCTTAATCATGATGCCGTCAATCGCATGCAACTCACTAAGCGTTAATCCGGATCGACTGAGATTCTGATATTTAGACAGCTCAGCACTACAAAATTCTAAGTCTTGTTTAGCTTGTACTTTGTCTGTCATAGGTACCACCAATAAGAAAAGAAAAACCCCTCAACATCTAGAATGCGAGGGGCTTTGTTTGCCGTAATACGTTCGGCGATTTTGAAATAAAAAAGCCCGCTTAACTCTCTCCAATTAAACGGGCTTGACTTGCGTTACAACGTCTTTCTTCTTTTGCAGAGCAACTATATTGCTTAAGTATTACAGCTTTATGAAACAGCTCTTTGCTTGAGTGATTGTTATTTAACTTCTTTCAAACAATCACGACACACCTTGATTTCTTCATCATCAATTGTGTAGTCAACCTTAGTCGCACCGTGGAAGCCGAATAAACACATCAGTAATCTAAGCATGATTTTACTCCTGGACAATCAAGCAATCATGTCGCAAGAAATGTCAGTTATTTTCACTTATAAAACATAAATTTATAATATTCATTACTGAAATAATGTCATTAACTTTGTCGAACTAAGCAAGATTCATTCCTGGTTAATCAAGCATTTTAATTTGGTATGATTACACTAGTATTTCTCAGGGCAATAAAAAAGCCCACCATTTGGCGAGCTTTCCTTGATGCTTAAACCTATTTTTGACATTTCACGTTAAACTGGTATTCGTCTTGAGTGACCTTAATTTTAATATTTTTATATTTTCGTTTGTTTGGATCCATTGCCGAGCCAGCCACTTCCTCAAAAAAACTACGATCATTCATTAGCTCGCCATACGCTTTATAGCCTAATAAAATCTTTACAGGCTTTTCGCCTTCAGTCACTAATTTACAGAGAGTATCTTCTAGTTTTTTAACAGTTAAAATCGCCATTTCAATTAGAGCTCAAAAACAAAAAGGCATTATCACTTAATTTTATGAATAAATAATGTCAAAAAAGCCCACCTTTCGATGAGCTTTTAAATCAACTTAGTGCATCAACGTACACTTCGGTCACTATAACATGAATATATCAATATACACCCTGACTTTCAAGCCCCAATTATGCGACTTCTGAATTGATACTTGGTTGCCAGTCGAACCATACCCAGCATCTTGTCACGAGCCACTGAGAATTCAGATATTCCAAGTTGCTTTGCAATAGTGGCTTCTGATTTAAATTCCACATAAAACATAATCACAATTTTAAGCCACTTTTGAACTTTGGAATTTTCATTCTTCATTAGAGCGGTCAGCATGTCACTCACAGCGTCAGCATGCACATCATTAATTTTACACCGTGGTGCCACACGCTCCCGCTTATCAACACACACCCCATTAACTGTATCAATCAGATGCCCCAAAATACTTGATGCCCCTAAACACACATAGTTTTCATCAACCAAAAGCCATGACCCGTACTGCTCTAAATGCCATTCAATAGGCTGCTCCGCCCAATTAATAGCTACTGAAAAGTGTTTTCTACCAACCATCGCATTCATCCCTATTCCCTCTTAAATCTTTTTCATTCGTAGTGCTAAAGCTAAAACCACCAAATCAATTGCAATGCAGCCATAAGACCATAAGAATGCTGTATTCCTGGTAACAGCCTGATCGTTTGTAAAAAGACAGGAGATTACTAATTGAATTGTCCCGACAATAAAAACCACCTTAATCATCACTTCATCCCCCAAATCAGCATTCCAGCATCACGCTGCTCTTGATTCGTTCTGCCCTGCCAGCCTGTAATTCGATTAAAATCTTCTGCTTTTAACTTTGTGCGCGTCGGCTTGACCAATACCACCGCCAAACCGCATTCTTTTGCCATTTCTGCGAGCAATTTGCCTGTTGCGTGGTTCTCCCCTACATTTTTGGCAATCTTCTCTCCTGCGATCTTAGAATGGCCGAAACGGAAATTTGATTTCTTATTCAACCAACCCGCTTCAATGACCACTTTCTTAATTTCATCCTGGTGGCTTCGGAATAGCTCCACAGTCTGAGCAAAGGTTAAATTTTTAAGTTCCAGTGACTGCCCTAAGACAGCCACTCCTGATTTTTCCAAGTCTGGATCGATGCCGATAATCAGGTCAGTCATTGGCACCTCGCCATATCATCACAACAAAGCAAGCCATAAGAATAATCATCAATACACCCGGAATTACGGCCCTGAACTCCGCAAAGAGAACGGTATTGCAAATCAAAAGCACCGCAGTTTCTTGTTGGAATTTATTCATGACTCACCTCGCAGGGCTTTCTTAGCCATCCAATACGCTTCCTCAAATGCATTACTTGCACCTTGATCAAGCATGTCCGCTTTTTCTTTCCATAAGCCCCAACGGTTAGCGCTTTCACCATCCAGATATTCGAGAACTTCATCAACTTTCTTCTGCTGGTCCTCAACCTCCTTCTTCTTCTCGATATAACACTGCTCCATGTTGTTGAGCTGGGCTTTCAGGTTTTCGATCTGCTTCTCATACTTTCGCAGGTCAGTGTCTTGAAGTTTGATAACCTCGGTGTGCTCGTCGATGATGGCTTGTTGGTGATTCCATGCTTCTTCTGAAATCCTGCCTTCTTGGCCAAGAAAATAAGTAACTCGGCCATTTTCATTTAAGGATTTAAACCACTTTTTAAAATCACTCATGAACCAGCCCCGCATAATTTGGTTTGTAATCTGCAATCGCTTCGGGTTTTTCAATCACTTCGCACGCTTTCTCTGCCAAAGTTGCATAACCGGCAATGTCACGCCAATTATCAAAATATTGAGGGTCGCCATTTACAGCCCGAGCAATCTTGTTGCAAATCATAAAAAGACTGGTTTTCTGCTCTGCGTTTAAATGCTCGTAGCTTGCGCCTGATTCAACAATAGACACTAAAGCTTGAGTTACACCTGCAACGTCTGAATAATTGCCATAGCGAGCGCCACGTTCGTTTAAAGTTGTATTTATATTGCTCATCTCTCAATCACCACTGTAGTTGGGCTGATATGGTTCTTGATATCAGTCACAAAGTCCGTGCGGTCGTGGTCATCTAGAGCGGCGCGGAGGTCTTTAAGCGGCACACGATTAAATGAGAAGTCTTCTCTTGAATATACTTTTTGCCACATTGGGGCATTCGGTATATCCCAGTATTCATACCAAGAGCCATCAAAATCGTCGTACCCATAATACCTATTGGTATCAATCCCATATTCCTCCCAATAGCGCCCAAGCTCAGGCGCCCCATCCACAATTTCCCGCATTTGTTCGATTGTTAAATTCATGCTGTTCTCTCCATCCGTTTTTTATAGTTCCTGACTGCTGACGCCTTGTTGCATGAAAAACAGCTATTAGTGCTGGTATATCGAAGTGTTCCACCACAGGTCACACATTCAGCACCATGGAAATGCTTTTGACCTTCCTCTCTGGCCTTGTTGCGAGCAATCACATTCGGGTTATTACGTCTTGCATTGGCTGATGCTATAGCTGCTGCCATAACTGCTCGCATAGTCTTTTGGGTATCTCCTACAGGTCGACCATTGAATTGCGAAAACTCACCTGAATAACCTTGTGGCAGAGTTTCTACTTTCCCGCCATTTTTCAGAAATGCTTCCACATCATTTTCAAGTTGCTCACGTAGACTGCGTTTAGCTTCGATCTGAGCATGAGTTATATTCTTCCCAGCCTGCACAGCCTCAATTCTTTGTTGAAGGATTTCGTTCATGCTGCACCTCCGAATAAATCTTCCTGCTCACCCTGGCGTACATCGCCGCCCCACTGCATAGCCATAGCATCAGCAATTCCCTGGAATGTTTTAGAGCGGATGTTTGAACGGTCTGAAAACTTGGCATTTGAATACCATTTCGGCATACGCTTACCGCTTGGAGACACAACAAATTCCCCCTTATTAACAATATTCGTATGCTTGAGTGGTGGCAGGCCCTTTAACCATAAGCATGTTGTTTTCTGAGCTTCCTCACCAAACTGCCATGGCTGGATGATCTGGTCCGGTTTTCTCCAAAGGCTTGACATGATGCAGACAGGGTTTTCAATGGCGATGCGCGGAATGTCGCACTTGGCCAGCATCATAAAAAAGCTCACTGCCGCATGCTGACGGCCATCATGAATCTTCTTTTCAAAATGACGACTTCCACTCACAGCAATATGTGTACACGGTGGATGAGCAATCATCATGTCAAACGGATAATCCAGGAGGTCGCGTACATCACCCTGGTAATGCGGCCCGAAATCAGAATCACTTGGCTGCATATCACATGAAATTGCATCATGACCAAGCTTGATAAATGCATCACGGACAGCTCCGGATTTCTCGCATGCGATTAAAATCTTCACACCCCACCCCCTGCGCTTTCCTCTACTCGTACCGATGCAAAGCGACAAATATCCAAACGATCCATCACCCGAACTACGCCTTTCTTGCCATGACGGTTTTTAGCAATGATGATTTCTGTAATACCGCTTGGCATTTCGTCATCACTGTTCACAATTGGATGGGCTAATAAAATCTGATCCGCGTCCTGCTCAATCTGGCCAGACTCTTTCAAGTCAGATGCTTTCGGACGTTTACCTTTTTCAGACTCACGGTTGAGCTGTGCCAGTGCGATTACAGGGCAATCGAATTCCTTTGCCATCGCTTTCAAATCACGACTGATTGAACTGACTTCCTGATAGCGGTCTTTCTTGGTTGGATCACGTACCAGTTGCAGGTAATCAATGATGATGCAGCCTAATTTCTTGTAATTGCGCTTGGCCTTACGTGCATAAGAGTGAATCTCTGCAATGGTCGGCTTTTGCTTATCTTCAACATGAATTGGCAGCTTGCTAAAACGATTCTGAGCGCCCGCAAACTCCTGAATCATCCCGTCGTACAGGTCAGCATTGTGAATATTGTCGTATGGAATCTGAGTGAGTGCTGAGATACAACGATTCGTGAATGTCTCTACATCCATCTCGGCAGATACAACCAGTACTGCCTCCTTGAACTGCATAGCGGTTTGAATCGCCACCATTTGCGCTAGAGTGGACTTTCCTGATCCAGGTCTACCACCAATCACACAAAAGTGTCCGCGCTGAATGCTGCCCACTACGTTGTCCAGATGAGGCAGGTTGAACTTAACCCCTGTGTACTGCTTTTTGGCTTTTGCTTCTGCTTTCTGGATTAACTGATCACCAGCGCGTTTTAATGCTTCCTCAAACGTAAAGCTGGACTTTTCCAGTTTCTCATTGGTGGTTGCCTTGTTCAGGATATTTTCAGCAGCGTTATGCACATCAGGTACGGTTAAATCTCTTGCCACTTCCTGAATGCTTCGGCCCATCTTTTCAACTTCACGATGCGCTTTCAGCTTGTTGAGTTCAGCAACATAAGATTCCAGATTGTAGAAACTTGATGGTGCATCTGCCATCAGTGTCATCAGGTATTCAGATGGACTTACACCAACCAGTGAATTTTTTTCATTCAGTTTCTGTTCAACGAAAACCACATCGTATGGTTTGTTCTCATTGGCAAGGTCAGTAATGGCCTTGTAGATCTCTTGATGACGGTTTGCAAAGAAGCAATTTTCGTCCAGATCGTTCATCACAGTTTCAAGTGAGTTCTGAACGGTCATCAGTGCAGCAAGCACACATTGCTCGATGGAGTTGTTATGAATATCGATCATTACCAATCCCCCATGTCGGCTTGAAGGTTTTGGGTGTCGATAGATTGATTCTGCGGATTGGCTTGCTGCATGAGTTTTTCAGTAAGACCTGAATCACGCTTAACCCACTTCACAAAATTTGAATACATCTGGGCATCACCTACTGCACCAGTGATAATTTTGTTTTCGTAGTGAGGATTAATTTCAAGCAAAATTTCTTCAGCTTGGTCTTGAGTGATTTTTGGTAATCCAGAACGCTGTAACCAAGAATTCAGAGAATGTAAATCTGGTGTCCAGAGATTCAGAATTTCATCCGGTGAATTTTTTGCGTTTGCGCTCTCTTTAATATTTTCTTTAATATTTTCTTTTATAGGGTATGGTTCAACCGTACTACCCCCATGCGGTTCAACCGTACTACCCCCATGCGGTTCAACCGTACTACCCCCATGCGGTTCAACCGTACCAGTATCGTTTGTTAGTACTACGGTTGTTTGGGATGGGTTTGGGAGAATAGTGATCTGATTTGTTGTGCCAGTTGTGCGGGTAACAGAGATTAATTTAAGCTGTTCAAGTTCACGAATACGAGCGTAAACGGTTTCATCTCGCTTGATGCCGCAATACTTTTTAAAGGTATCTGTAGCAATCGATGTCTTGCTGCGATTAAAGCCCACAGTTTGACGCAGAATGAGCATATAGCACTTGAACGCCTTATCACTAAGCTGCGCCATATACATGTCATCAATGACAAAATTAGGCGTTCTAGAGTACTGTTCCGTCACAATGACTGCCTTTTCTGTTAGTTTTTCAAAATCCAGTCCAATGTTCATGACACCACCTACATTGCAAATTTGCATAATTCAGCTTTCGCTTTAGCTACCGCTTGAGAATTAGCGATGGTTTTTTCAGCCATGTATCGTTCGACTGCTTTTTGGAACAAGTAAATCTTTCTATTTACTTCGATTTCGGTTAAAATTTGATTGTTCATAATGGGTTCCAACCTTTTGAATATTAAAAGCCTGATCCACGAAATCAGGCTTTTTCTTTACCTGAATCCCCGTGAATCCCTTCCGATCCCTCATGGAATTGAACCTCTGTACTTAAATCCCGCAATAAAGCTGCGACTCCCAAGCGCTCAAAAGATTTTGCTTGTAAATTAAGAACATGCCATTCACCGGCGATTTCCTTTTCCAGGAGATAAGCCAGATATTGGGCCAAGTCCTTACCTTTGATATTTGAGAGAACCTTAGCGCGCTCATGGTTCTCGGGAGACAAGCGAACATGCGTAGATTTCTTTTCAAGACTCATAACTTCACCTTTATGCACTCAGTGCTTGGTTGCGGACGTAATCAAAATCAGCTTCCGGGCAAAGCAGATCACAGCTCACCTCGCCAAAACTCTCTTTATCAATTTTTATTGCTAAAGATGCGCTGCACTTGCTGTTGCCATACATGATTTGGTTGAGGTAACCCAAGGTGGTTTGGCAGCGTTTAGCAAAGGCCTTGCGCTCTTCTGCGGAAAGCCGGGCTAGATAAGCCCTTAGTTGTGTTGTGTTGGCAGAAGACATCTTAAATCTCCTTATTAGTGACATTTAGTAAATACTAATTTTTATCACTTAATAAGTCAATAAAGATTTAGTGTTTACGAATTTACTTTTTACTAAAACATATGTGAAATACAGAAATGGACATAATTTCTTTAAGACGCGCCAATCTGCGCCAGGCTATTGATGCCAAAATAAAATCTGAGGGATTTTCTTCGGATGCTGCTTTCTGTGAGTATTACGACCTAAATCCAAGCCATATATCTCAACTTGTGAAAGGTCATGGGAGTTTTGGTGAGCGTGCCGCGCGTAATCTTGAGAAAAAGGTCGGGTGGGAAGCAGGTTTGCTTGACAAAGAATCGACAAAAAATATTTTTGGGGAAGAGCCTTTAGCTAATGTTCCCCGAGTTAAGGCGCGCATGGCTCCTGTTTTATCTTGGGTGCAGGCTGGTAACTTTACCAATGTGGCAGCAGTTGACATGAGTCAGGTTTCACAATGGTTGCCCTTGCCAGAAGATGAGTGTTCAAACTGCTTTTTTCTTAGAGTTCAAGGTGTAAGTAATTTTCCAGATTTTATTGAGGGTGACTATATTGTTGTAAATCCAGATGCCTATTATGGAGACATGCAGTCTGGTGACATGATTGTAGTTCGCCGGGGTGATGATGCTACTTTTAAAAAATTGGTCATTGAGACAAATGGAAAAAGATACCTTCAGGCATTAAATCCAGATTTCAAGCCAAATATTATTGAATTTGATGAGGAGTGCCAATTTGTGGGTCAGGTGGTGGACTGTGTGCGCTACGTTTACCACGCCAAACCACGATTAAGAAAAAATTAAATAATAAAAGCCGCTATATGCGGCTTGGGTATTTTATATAGTTTTTTTAAGTATTTATTTTGAGGGTAAATATGTCAATTAATATCAGGTTTGATTACTATCATTTAAAAGCTGATAAAGCACGTCAAAGAAAAGTTAAAAATGGTCAAAATTATTTTGGAAAAATAGATTTAGATGATTTTATTTTAAAGTTAAAGGAGTATTTTGATCTTCATAAAGATAAATTTGATAAAAATGGTCTTTTAATTAAAGAGTTTAATAATCAAAATAAGTGGATTAAATGGGTATCAATAGAGAACAACGATAACTATTGCAAACTATTATTCACATTTAATGATAAGCAGGTGGATCCAAGGGTATTAGAAAGCAGAGAAAAAGATGTCTTAGCCCAAGAGATTCCTGATACCCATGGATTAAGAACGCTCCTACATATAGTGATCAAAAAAAATGTAATTAATAGAAGATATTCAAACTTATGTATTCAGACAGTCTCAGGTTTAAGTGGCAATTATACAAAATCTTTATTCTGTGAACTATTTTCAATGATTTATGATGATTCTTTTTGGTTGGAGAAAGACCCTGTAACTGAAAAGAATGTGAAATGTAAACCAGAAGTTGAAATTGATCCTGTGACTACTAGTAGCATTATTGATGCAGTTAATAAGGGGCTCTTAAATAGTATGCAACTAGTAGAGCAATCGGAAGTAGACTCTGGATTTGATGAGAATAATGTACTTAAGGACGTGACAAAAACACTTGGTATTAAGGTAGATGATAAGCGATCATTTTTTGAGAAAATATCTCCTACTGCTTTTAAAAATTGGATAGATAGTATAAAAAGTAAAAGCCAAAATCAGTTTGATGGCGATCCTAATGTTTACTTGATAATAAAAAGTCCACAAAACAAAGGGGAAATTAAATACCCCTATACAGATGATGTAACCACTGGCTTAATAAAGAGAGCTTATCTTAATTGGGAAGATAGAAACACAGAAACCACAAAGGCTTTAATCAAAAAAGACCCGACGGCCATCAACCAGTGTTATGATAAAATGATTGATAATTTTTAATATTTCCTTTTAGGGAGGTCGTATGTTGAGTCAAGCAGCCAACGTTTTTGGCTTCCTGAAGATCAAATATCCAGACAACTCGCAGCTGAAGGCTTTATACATTTATCCTTTTTATGCGGCAGTACTAGTGAGCGGCATAGCCACTTGGTGTGCTGTGAACTTTGAGGATGGGAATTATTTTAATAGTAATAGATTTAGTGACTTATTCACTTTGTTAGCTATTCTGCCAGGATTCTACATCGCTTCATTATCTGCGATAGCAGCAATTAATAGGGAGGCTATAGACAAGCTAATTAATTCGAAATCAGCGCCATACTTAATGAAATCAGAACCCAATAGAACTGAAAAGTTTAAACAAGTTTTGACTCGCCGAATTTTTCTAACAATGCTATTTGCCTACTTATCAGCTCTTAGTCTGTTATTAGCACTTTTTCTAACTCTTGTGCGTTTCATTTATTCAATCGAGGCTATCGGTGATTTTATTACAGTAACTAATGGTGGTTATGTCTCTGTATCAGTATTCTTCACCATCAGCTTAATTACATTATTTTTTATATTTCAATTACTTATATTAACAATGATTGGTGTAAATTATTTAGGGTATAAGGGTCTAGTTGATAACTAGCCATGTGTTATTTTTGTGAACCAACCCACCCCAGCGGTGGGTTTTCTTTTGTCTATTAAAGCATAAAATTAGTAAAAACTTAATATTCACTAAATTTATTTAGTAAATACTATTGACTTAATATTTAGTAAATACTAAATTATATCTCACAGACAACAAAAAGCCCCAGCGTTGCAGCAACAACCTGGAGCGTGACCCATCACCCTACTGAGTGAGATAAGTATGACAACTAAATCCAATATTCTCAAGTCTGCATTCATTGCAGCATCAATCAGCGCGGGGATAGCAGTAGCTTACGCTTTCCAGCCGGCTAAAACTGCTGATGAATTAGCAGAGCCGCAAATCAACATCGCTGCACAGCAATACGAAGTTCAAAGCGTGAATTGCAATCAGATCTGTGTCGCTACTGTCAAAGCTGACGAATACAGCATCTATGTCGAGTATGCGCTGGATGACGGCTCAGTAGAGTTTCTGGATATTCTGAACGTAGTCCATTTTGACAAAACGATTAATGCCTATGTTGATCGTTATGAGATTGAAAAGATTAATGCTGCGATTGCTGGGGGTGTGAAATGACAAACCTTCATGATCAATTAGCCATGGCTGCAATGCCAGCCCTAATAATGATGGGTCGCACTGAAGAAAAAGTGGCTGAACTAGCTTACAAGCAAGCTGATGCAATGGTTGCTGAACGCGAAAAAGGTTCAAGTGAAAGCGTGCATAGCATCAAATTGGATCTGATTAAAAGAATCCAAGAAGAACGCGGTATTGATGTGAGCAAATCACCTTTAACTGTTAAGCATTTACTTCGCATTTTAATCGACGGCGAACTCCCATTCTGAGAAGGATAATAAAAAATGAATACACAAGTAAATCTGCAAGAAGTTGAAAGCGCACGTCAAACATGGCTGGAAGCACGCCGTTTGGGCATTGGTGGTTCAGATGTAGCGGCAATTTTAGGTCTAAGCAAATACCGCTCCCCATATCAATTATGGCTGGATAAAACGGGTCGTACAGACGTCGAAGATTCTCAAAGTGAGGCGTCTTACTGGGGCAATACCCTTGAAGATATCGTGGCAAAAGAATATGCCAAGCGCAATGGCGTGAAGATCCAGCGTGTGAATGCAACTCTGGTGCATCCCGAATATGACTGGATGCGTGCCAATATTGACCGCGCCATTATCAATCCCGATATCTCAGGCAACGTTCGTATCAAAGATGGAAAGTTGACCACTGACCATATTCTGGAATGCAAGACTGCTAACCAGTACCTGGCGAAATTGTGGGGTGATGAGCAGTCTGAACAGGTGCCAGATTACTACCTGACACAAGTGCAGTGGTACATGGGTATTACAGGTGCATCAATGTGTGGTCTAGGTGTTCTGATCGGTGGTCAGAAGTTCCGTAGCTATCAGGTGGCATTTGATCCAGAGCTGTTTGAAATGCTGACAGAAGAGTGCTCCAAGTTCTGGCTTGAGCATGTGCAAAACGATGTGCCTCCTGCTCCAACCACGTTTGATGATGTGCTGCATCGTTGGTCTACACACAATCCCGACCAGGCTGTTCAGGCAGATAACGAACTTGCCAATCTGGTTGCTGAATACAAGGACTTAAATAAGACCATCAAAGAAGCTGGCGCTGAACTGGATGATTTGAAGCTGCAAATCTGCACCCGTATGGAAGATGCAGAAATGATCATAGCTGAGGATAAACGCCTTGCAACATTCAAATATCAGGAACGTAACACGCTGGATAGCAAGGCTCTGAAAGCAGCCCATCCTGACATCTACGAGCAATTTGTTAAGACTTCAAGCACCCGTGTGCTGCGCATTAATTAAGATTTATAGGTAAAAGAATATGAACTCAATTGTTAAAACAAACCCGAACACCGCTGTTAATTTCTTAACTCCTAACAATCTGCAGGAAGCAATGCAAATTGCTGAAATTCTTGCCGGTTCTGACATCGTGCCTAAAGACTACCAACGTAAGCCAGGCAACATTCTTGTTGCCATGCAATGGGGTGCTGAGATTGGTTTGCAACCACTTCAAGCAATGCAAAACATTGCGGTGATTAATGGCCGCCCTTCTATTTGGGGTGACGCAATGCTCGCCCTTGTGCGTGGATCTGGCTTGCTTGACTTTATTCGTGAAGAACTTTCCGAAGACGGTCAAAAGGCTATCTGTACTGTGAAGCGTAAAGGTGAAGAACCTGCTGTATCCGAATTCAGCATGGAAGATGCTAAACGTGCTGGTCTATCCGGCAAGCAAGGCCCATGGACACAGTATCCAAAACGCATGATGAAGTTGCGTGCTCGTTCTTATGCCCTTCGCGATGTATTCCCAGATGTGTTGAAAGGTATGGCGATTGCTGAGGAAGAGCAGGATAAAGAAATCGATATAACACCAGCTGGCGCACCTGGAACAGAAACCAAGCCGAATACAGGCGCATCTGCTCTGAAAAGCCGCCTGAAAAAGAAAAATGATGCTGTTGATTCTTCAGCTAAAGAGCTGGATCTGAGTGTGTATTACATCAACATCAAGGATGCACGCACATTAAACCAGCTTGAAAAAGTGGGTGAAGAAATTGCAGCACTAAACCTTGGCGAACCAGCCAAGTCTGAAATTGGCGAAGTATTTAAAGAGAAACGCCGTCAATTGAAAGAGCAAGTGAAATTGCTTGTTCAGTCGATTGTCGACCAGATCAATGATGCTTCGGACATGAATGCTCTCAACCAGATTATGGAAAACGAATTTGAGCCAGCATCAGGCGAGATGACTGACGAGCAGATCGCACAAATTAATTCTGCTTATGAAGCCCAAGAAGCAGCACTTACACCATAAGGATTGTGATTGCACCCCTCTTCGGGGTGCATCTGGAGTATATAAGCATGATTTTCAAAATTAAAAAGAAACATGAAGCTGGTTTCAAACTTTGGCTGGAAAAGCTGGGTTATGCAAAGAAAGAACTTGCAGATGGTAGCTCTACTTTTTCAGGCAAAGGCACACGTAAAGCACTGAGCTATGTGTTTTTAAAGAACGATTTAACAGGCAATGCAGCATGCCAGATGCTATTTGGTGAATATGAAATGCATCTGCGCTGCCCAAATGTTTCGAGTGAAACCAGCGAAAACTTAGCAAAGATTGTGGCTAATCGGATTATGAAGGCGGCGTGATGGAAAATCAAAAATTGTGGTGCGTAGGAATCTGCCCTGAAGATGATAGTCCTCATGAGCAGTCACCTGCTGCATCAAAAGAAATTGCTGAACGTGCTTTGGCTCGCTACAGAGCTATGACTAAAGCTGAAGGTAATCAGTTCATGATTGAATCATTTGGTGAGTACTTTCAGGTTCAAGAATGGGAAGGCACAGCTGAAGAACACCAGGAACAAATGTTTTACACAGAAGACTGGTTTAAAGAGCCAATGTATCAGTGCAAAAACATGCAGCAGGCTGAACAAGCTTTTAAGTATGGTGAAATCGTGCACTGCTACAAAGATGATGCTGAGTTAATTACTTCTGATTTTGAAGAAGCCAAGCGCTTCTATGAGGTGGCGTGATGGATATTCAGAAAGAACGTGAAGCTTTTGAAAGTGTTTTTACAGCTGAAAAGGGTTGGGATTTAACTTGGATAATGGGGTGCTATCAAGACGGTAAAACATTTAATGCTTTTGCAGGTTGGCAAGCAGCCAAAGCCCAAGCGGTGCCGGAAGGGTTTGTTTTGGTGGAAAAATCAAAAGTTCGCACATGGCATCAAGATGATGATGAGCCTGAAAACTTCTGCAATTCTGAATCCGATTTAGATTGCCTTGGTGACTGCTTGGATGATGACGACATTATTGCTGTGAATATTCATGAATCAGCGCACATCAGTACCAGAAAAGTATTTGGTGTTTGGAAATCAAATAGCCCTACGGATATTCACAGCAAATTTATATTGGTTGATTCGCATGAAGAAGCTGAAAAAATTGTGGCTTCAAACAAAGCCATGATTGAAGCACAGGAGCCAGCCAATGACTGAAATGAACATCGATTGGGGGATGGAATGCCCAAAATGCAACCATAACGAAGCTGCCATTCATTCCACAGCAGAAAGCAATAGCGGTTATGAGTTTATGGATGGTGATGTCGTTACTTGCTTGAAGTGTGGCAATAAAGGCGAAATGGATGCTGATGGTGAGCGTAGTGATATTGTTTGGGATGAGGATGAAGCCAATGACTGAAATTCAGCTAACCAATGTTCAGTTCGCCCAGCTTCAGATCGACAACCTTGTGGCCAAAGACAAGCCATACAACGAAACATGGTCGGCCGGTGATGTAGGTTCATTTAATGCGATTTTAAACGCGGTGGATTATGACAATGAGTTTACTTACAACATGCGCGGCTGGTCACGTCAACGAGTTAAAAGCGGTACTGGTGGAATTATCACAGTAGATGAAAGTAATGCGGATAAGTTGTATCACCTATTCACCTGCTATTTGAGCAAGTTGCCGAGTGGTGTGGTGTTGGCTTTGGGAGAAGTGTCGTGAATTTGATTGAGAGGTACGGCAGCTACGACTCTGCCAAAGCAAGACAGCAAGAGTTGTCTAAGATGGCAGCAGACCCGCGCCTTTTATATGTGGGCAAAATTATCAAGGAGATTGGAGAGATTGAAATAGGTCTTCTCGAATACCGCCGCCAGCACAATATTTATGAGGTTGGGGATAAGGTGGTTTATCGCAACTTGCCGCACGAAAGATTGTTTAGCGTTAGGTATGTTGGTGATGATGAAATAGTTGTTTATGAATTATGGGATGAGATGGGAGCAAAAACATTCACTGAAAAACACCCATATTCAGACATTGATCATGCTAACGATGCAGAAATAAAAGCAGGTAAAAGATTGGAGGTGAATAAATGACAGCAATGGCGAACATGGGTAGCTTGGTTGTTGCCCTGCCACCTTCAGACATTTGGTTGACAGATGACCAGGCGGCAGAATTTTTAGGATATGGTGGTGTGTATTTCAAATCATCCATTATTTGCTTAAAAGGTTTTCCAAAACCAAGATACATTACAGAAACCACAAAAGGTCGAAGATGGAATTTAAAAAAATTATCTGACTGGTTGAGTGAAAGACCGGAAGATTTAAAAAAAGCAGTAGGCAGACCCCGCAAAATATAGCGGGGTTTTTCTTGATTAAAATATGGATTACGCCAGAATTACGCCAAAGGTATTACAAGTTATTGATTTTATAGGTAGTAGTGGTGCGCTCAGCGGGACTCGAACCCACGCCACAGGCTTCGGAGACCTGTACTCTATCCAGTTGAGCTATGAGCGCGCGATGCACATCATAACAAAAATTCGCATAAGGTAAAGCAACTATCTATAACTTCGTTATTTTTATGCCTATCCTTTATACAGTGTGCCAAAACAGCAACAGAGAATTCCATGTGAATGACTTGGTTTATTTTGCAAGATCACTCACAATATCTCAACTTTTCACCATTTGAGATCTCTATGACTGATGCGCTGACATTAAGGGATTTGTCGAAGACCTATGGAAATGGTTTTCAGGCACTTAAAGGAATCAACTTAACTGTACCTGAAGGTGAATTCTATGCCCTGTTAGGACCTAATGGCGCGGGCAAGTCCACTACTATTGGTATTATCAGTTCATTAACAAGAAAAACCTCTGGAACTGTTGAGATTTTTGGTCACAATCTGGATACCCACCCTTCTGAAGCCAAACAATGTTTAGGCGTAGTACCCCAAGAATTTAACTTCGCCCAGTTTGAAAAGACCTTTGATATTCTGGTCACTCAAGCTGGTTATTACGGTATTTCTAAAAAAATTGCTCAAGCGCGTGCTGAAGAATATTTAAATAAACTGGGTCTTTGGGAAAAACGCGCTACTCAAGCTCGCATGCTTTCAGGTGGTATGAAACGTCGCCTGATGATCGCCCGTGCGATGATGCATGAACCAAAATTATTGATTCTGGATGAACCGACCGCCGGTGTGGATATCGAATTGCGTCGTTCCATGTGGGATTTTCTTAATGAAATGAACAATAATGGTACTTCTATTATTTTGACGACTCATTATCTGGAAGAAGCAGAGATGTTGTGTCGTCGGATTGCGATTATCGACCGTGGTGTGATCAAAGAAGATACCACCATGAAGAACTTCCTGAATCAGCTTAATGAAGAATCCTTTATCTTCGATCTGGCTGCGCCTATTGAGCCATTAAATATTGAAATTATTGGTGTGAAATTTAATTTAGTTGATCCAATGACCCTAGAAGTGACACTGGATAAAGCTCATAGCATGAATGACCTGTTCCAGTTACTGGAATCTCAGAATATTCAAGTACGCAGTATGCGTAACAAGTCAAATCGCTTAGAAGAACTGTTTGTGAAAATGGTCGAGAAAAATCTGGATGGAGCTGCACAATGAATATAAATCAGCTCGGCGTCGCCTTATATACCATCGTTCATAAAGAAGTTCGCCGCTTTATGCGGATCTGGCCACAAACCCTGTTGCCACCTGCCATTACCATGAGTCTATATTTCGTGATCTTCGGTAATCTAGTCGGTTCACGTATTGGGGAAATGGGCGGCTATAGTTATATGGAGTTTATTGTCCCTGGTCTGATTATGATGGCGGTGATTACTAATAGTTATGCCAACGTTTCTTCCAGCTTCTTTAGCTCAAAATTTCAGAAAAGCATTGAAGAGCTAATTATGAGCCCTGTACCTTTACATGCCATTTTATGGGGCTATGTATTGGGTGGTATAATTCGTGGTCTGTTTGTTGCCATTATTGTCAGTGCCATGAGCCTGTTTTTTGCAGACCTTTATATTACTAACTGGTTTGTGACTATATATACAGTACTCATTACCTCGCTATTATTCTCTCTAGGCGGTTTTATTAATGCTGTCTATGCCAAATCTTTTGATGATATTTCGATCATCCCGACTTTTGTACTTACACCACTGACCTATTTAGGCGGTGTATTTTATGCGATTTCAGCCTTAAGTCCGTTCTGGCAAAATCTCTCTTTAGTTAACCCGATCGTGTATATGGTCAATGCGTTCCGTTTCGGCATTTTAGGTCATAGTGATGTCAATGTTTCCATTTCATTGGTCGTGATTACTTTCTGGTGTGCCGTGCTTTACGGTATTGCTTACTATTTATTGTCTCGTGGTTCAGGAATGCGTGAATAATGAGTGTAGAACATTCTCTCCTTGGTAAAGACACCAACTATCCAACAGAGTATCAACCCGATATTTTGTTCCCGATTTCCCGTGCGCCTGCCCGTGAAAAATATGCCCATGTTGAAGCTATTCAGCAAGGTAAAGACTGGTGGCATGTATTTGAAATTTCTTGGTTAAATGCTGCCGGCGTACCTCAAGTGGCAATTGGTCGAATTACCCTGCCAGCATTTTCCCCAAATCTCATTGAATCAAAATCTTTAAAGCTATATTTCAATAGTCTGAACTTTGCCAAGTTTGATTCGAAAGAGGCCTTTATTACAACTGTAGAAAAAGACCTCTCAAAAGCTGCCGGTGCTGAAATCACACTGGATCTTTTCCATGTTGATGAACTGGAAATTTCCAAGCCTGAAGGTATCTGTATTGATGACCTAACTCCGGAACGCCTGGAAAATCATCCAGATGCTTCTTTATTGTCTTTAAATCGGCACAGCGATGAAAATATCGAAGTGCAACTCTATTCACATTTATTAAGAAGTAACTGCCCAGTCACTGGACAACCGGATTGGGGTACAGTATTTATACGCTATCAGGGCAAAAAACCTTGTTATAAGAGTATTTTGGCTTATATTATTTCGTATCGTCAGCACAACGGTTTTCACGAACAATGTGTGGAACAGATGTTTGCCGATATCTGGCAAAATCTGAAACCGGAAAAGTTGATGGTATATGCGACCTATACACGCCGTGGTGGATTGGATATCAACCCTTGTCGTGTATCGGATTCCACATGGATGCCTCGCCCTATTCGTTTAGCGCGACAATAAAAAACATTGAGGTTTAAAAATGCCTTTTTTTGGTTTTATTCCTTCTGCAGAACTATTAAATACAATTCAGACTGCACAGAAAAATAAAAACTCGAGTGAACCGCTTTATCCACTGCGTGATAAAACTGCATTAATGATTAATGATGAAATTATTGATGCAATTCTCACGGAACTGGTACGCCGTTTTCCGGCAAGCGAAAAACGCGATACGGCAGAAAAATTGGCGGGCTATATCAAGTCTACTGTGGCAGTGTTACTCAAACAGTTACTAGGTAAAGCACCAAATGAAGTCGTCAAGGAGTCGATCGCTTTCTCTGAACGCAGCCTGTTTAAAGATCCGGAAGGAAATTTCCGTATTGGTGAACCTCTGGATGCCAATCTGGTCACCAATCTAAAACACCATTATGCAGAATTAAAAGCTGGCCAAAGTGTCGATAAACAAAGTCTCAGCAATTTGTACAAACAGTTTGGTGAAGCGACTGTACGTCATTTTATGGTCGACTTTAATAAAACCTTAGATTTAGGCATGATTAAACGCAAGGCTGCTGATATTGGTGCTTCAGCAGTAATCAAGGCGATTAATATTGCAGCAGATAAAATCATCCTGAATTTAAATAAGGATGAATTGCAGGCAATGGCAGAATATCACGACACTTTATTTTTTACTGAATAAAGCCGCATATTTATTAAAAAATGCAGATTAAGCCTGACTTCGGTCAGGCTTTTCTGTGGCTTAAGAAATAGCTTGTTACAGTTATTGTGAACTAAAATACAAAATGCTGAAAAAACAACCAAACTTTTCCTGTTTTTAAGGGAGTTTATATGACTCCTATTCATCAGAATGTTATCTTTAATATTGCCTCTAATGCCAGAAAATTGAGAAAAGTGAATTGATCTTTTTCATGGCACGATTCAAATGACATAGCCACAAACCTACCAAAAAATTGGAAATCATACCAAGATGTTGAAATCGAATTTTTATAAAAAATTGAAGCAGCTTTCGATCCTTGTCAGTGCATTCGGACTCAGTAGTTTAAGCCTGGCCAACGATTTTCAATATCATCCCTCTTATGCCAGTTTCAAGCAGAATACCATGCAGACCTATGGTCTAAGTGCTCAGCAAGTAGACAGTGCAATGACGGGAGCAAAAAATCTTCCAAATATTATCAATATCATGAATCGTCCAGGTGAAAGTAAGCCCTGGTATGCCTATAAGACCAATTTTCTGTCAGAAGGCACGATTCAACGTGGTGTACGTTTCAAGCAGCAATATGCTGCAACACTAAATCGCGCTGAGCAGCAGTTTGGTGTACCACAATCGATCATTCTGGGTATTTTGGGGGTAGAGACCGGTTTTGGCAGCAACAAGGGTTCATTTGTGACCCGTGATGCACTGGCAACTCTTGGCTTTGGTTATGAACGTCGTGCGCAATACTTCCAGGATGAACTGGCGGCATTGATCGCATGGTCATATAAGGATGGTGTGTCAGCATCCTCAATCGTCGGTTCTTATGCAGGTGCTGTCGGCTATCCGCAGTTTATGCCAAGTAATATTCCAAAGTATGGGGTCGACTATGATGGTAATGGCCATATCGATCTACGTAATTCTGCGGTAGATGCGATTGGTTCAATTGCAAACTATCTGGCTCAGAATGGCTGGCAACGAGATCAGCCAATTGCCTTTCCTGCCCGTTATAGCGGTTCGAATCCTGATTCTGTCATCGCCAAGGATCTCACACAGCCAACGCCTTATGGAGTAATCAAAACCCAAGGGATCAGTCCGATGAATCCGATTGTTCGTGTTGATGATCTTGATATGGTCAATGTCATTCAATTACAAGAAAATTACGGACCGATTTACTATATTACTTTTCCGAATTTTCAAGTGATTACCACGTACAATCGTAGTCGTATGTATGCCACTGCATTGTGGCTTTTAGGTACAGAAATTACGAACCGATAACAGTAAAAATTACTACATATTATTAAAGTCAAGATTTTTATTAAACAAAATGTCTAAATTTTAGGCATTTTTTACGCTTTGTTACAATATTGATTATTTTTTAATCACTCATTGTTTATTTTGCGTACTTTTTTTAACTATTTTAATTAAACACTAGACAGCCAGTTGCCAGCATGAATATTATCCAATTCGTTAAATGTAGTTGCATAAGTTAAATATCAGGCATGTTTATAGGGTTATCAGCTACTTAGGTCCAATCTAATGAAACATGCTGTTAGGAGTTGATTCAATGCATTCTTCTTTTCTGAAGTATTTTATGGCCATCGCCGCGACCGTTACCCTAACGCAATCGCAAGCAGATATGGTTCAGTCATCATCATTCAATAATGATCATGACAATTCGCGTCTTGCAGCGCGTGTATTAAACAAAGAAGCTCAAAGCTTCAATTCAAATTTCACAAATTTGAACAGCCTTTCAATCACTGAGCGTTCTGGCGATAAAGTTCGTCGTCAAACTATTGCAGCAAAAATTGCAATTCCTGCAGAAGAGCCTTCAGTGATTGAGAAACTGAACAATGTTGCTTCAAACACAGTTCGTAAATTCAGTCAGACAGGTACAGCATCTTGGTATGGTCGTCAGTTCCATGGCCGTAAAACTGCCAGTGGTGAAACATTCGATATGAATGCAATGACTGCTGCACACCGTAGCCTGCCATTAAACTGCTTTATCCGCGTGACTAACAAAAACAATGGTAAGAGTGTTGTTGTGAAGGTGAATGACCGTGGTCCATTCCATGGCAACCGTGTTCTAGATTTATCTTACGGTGCTGCTAAACAGCTTGGTATTACCAATGCTGGTACTGCACATGTCAATATTGAGCGTGTAGATGGTCCAAACTCATAAGATTTGACCGCTCTACATTTAACTCAAAAGCCACAGTCATGTGGCTTTTTTATTTGGTGATGTAGAGCAAGCATTCGACTTGCTTTTATCCTTAATACTGTCGATGTTATTCCATTCAGGTATAAGCTTTCTCTAACCCTTATCAACCCACTATCGATTTCATTTTGACCATACCTCCAAACTGTTTTATATTTTGAAAACCGACAGTACGTTCATGGATGGGAGCGATAGAATGAAAACAATATCCGAATGGTTAGATGAATATAGTGAAAGTCATCAAAACAAAACCAACAAACTGATCCATTGGGTCTGCGTGCCTACCATCTATTTTTCCATTATTGGCATCATGGCGCACTTTAGCGCTTTACTGACTGCTCTGCTCCTGGTTCTGGCTTTTGTGTTTTATGCACGTTTAGACATCGTACTGGCTGTAGCAATGGCAGCGCTAACCCTGATGATGGCTTGGTTCATCTGGGTTTTACCTGTAGGTATCGGCTTCTTTATTGCCTTGTTTGTTTTTGCCTGGATTGGGCAATTTTATGGACATAAAGTTGAAGGTAAAAAGCCTTCTTTCTTCAAAGACCTTCAATTCCTTCTCATTGGCCCGTTATGGTGCATGGATGCCTATTTAGGCAAAGTCCTACCTAAATGGAAATCTCGTCAATCTGAGGCAATACAGTGCGCTTAAAGCGTATGTAATATCATTACATTTATAAAACCAAGGAAAATTCCCTTATTGATAGGTTTTTCCTTGGTGTTTTAACCAACCACTGATGTGCTTATTGGATGGATCATGATGGGTCCAATGAATCACCCCACCTTTGTCGCTATATTCATACTCACCAAAAAACACAACCTGGTCACCATTTTGAATATTCTGGATGCGTGGCGCCAGATCAATATTGTGCGCAACTAATACAGTTTGACCAGTGGATAATTCCAGAATAAATTTCTGATGACGGGAACCTTCATTATCATCTTTCAATAACACTACCACCTTACCACTCGCTTGAACCTGAAGATCACTTTGTCTGTGCTGGTAAGCTTGCTCTATACGCTGGGTATCATCAGAAAGCTTATGCGTACTTTTTTGAACATTAGTCTGCTCTTGAAGCGCAATTTCTGCTGAAGGTATAAAAGTATTGGTCTGTTGTTTAGATTCTGATAAATCCAGACCTAAATAAGCAGCCACCAAAAGTGCAATGACAGCCCCGATCCCCATATTGGTTTTATTTGCCATAATTCCTCCTTGATTATTCTTTATTTAGTCATAAAAAAAGCCCCATTCGGGGCTTTTTTCTAATCCGTTACCGAATTATTTTGCAGCAGCCTGAGCAGCAGCAACTTCTTCAGCGAAAGAAAGCTCAGCTTTCTTCTCGATACCTTCACCCACTTCGAAACGAACGAAGTTAGCAACAGTAGTACCAGTCGCTTTAAGAACTTCAGCAACTTTCTTGTCGTTGTCGATTACGTATTGTTGACGCTCAAGAACAACTTCGTTCAGGTATTTCTCAACAGAACCTACAACCATTTTCTCAACAATGTTTGCTGGTTTGCCAGATTCAAGTGCTTTTGCTTCAGCGATTTCTTTTTCTTTCGCGATAAGGTCAGCAGGAACTTGTTCAGCGTTTACAGCAACCGGGTTGAATGCAGCAATGTGCATTGCCAAGCCTTTACCTGTTTCAGCATCACCTGAGTAAGATACAACAACACCGATACGAAGACCGTGTTTGTAAACAGCAAGGTTTTCACCTTCAACAATTTTCGCACGACGTACTTGGATGTTTTCACCGATTTTTTGAACTAGCGCAATACGAGCTTCTTCTACAGTAGCGCCATCTTCAAGTTTAAGTTCAGCGATTTTAGCAGCATCAGTTTCGTTTGCAGCAAGTGCAGCAGCAGCAACTTTCGCAGAGAAACCAGCAAAGTTTTCGTCTTTAGCAACGAAGTCAGTTTGGCAGTTTACTTCTAGAAGGATTGCTTTATTGCCTTCTTGAGCAATTGTGATCGCGCCGTCAGCAGCAATGTTACCAGCTTTTTTAGCTGCTTTTGCTTGACCAGATTTACGAAGGTTGTCGATCGCTAATTCGATGTCACCACCAGCTTCTGTCAAAGCTTTTTTACATTCCATCATTGCTAGACCAGTACGATCACGCAGTTCTTTAACCATGCTTGCTGTAACTGCAGTCATGTTTATCTCCTAAATTCGGTAGAAAATGAATTCTTTTTAGAACAGAAACGGCCCAGAGGATTCTCATGGGCCGCCTGCATACATAACGCTTACTTTGCCACCATCACGTGTCGCAAAAATGACAAGCTAGCGTCTAACGCATTAAGCCTCAGAAGCAGGAGCTTCTTCTGCTTTAGCTTGTGCATTTGCTTGTGATTGAGCATATTCTTTACCAGCAAGAATCGCATCAGCCATAGCAGAAGCATAAAGTGTTACTGCACGGATCGCATCGTCGTTACCCGGAATAACGTAGTCTACGTTGTCTGGGTTAGAGTTAGTATCAACGATACCGATTACAGGAATACCAAGGTTTTTAGCTTCTTTGATTGCAATCGCTTCGTGATCAACATCGATTACGAATAATGCGTCAGGTAAACCACCCATGTTTTTAACGCCGCCTAAAGCACGTTCAAGTTTTTCCATCTCACGGCTACGTTCTAAAGCTTCACGTTTAGTAAGTTTAGCGAAAGTACCGTCTTGAGATTGAGTTTGAAGGTCTTTTAAACGGTTGATAGATTGGCGAAGAGTTTTCCAGTTCGTCAACATACCACCTAACCAACGGTGATCTACGTATGGTTGACCAGCGCGTTGAGCTTGTTCACGGATGATTGCAGAAGCAGCACGTTTAGTACCAACGAACAAAACTTTGTTCTTTTTGCTAGCCAGTTGGTTAGCGAAGTTCAAAGCATCATTTAACGCAGGAACAGTGTGCTCAAGGTTGATGATGTGAATTTTGTTACGCGCGCCAAAGATGTATTGACGCATTTTTGGGTTCCAGAAACGAGTTTGGTGACCAAAGTGCGCACCAGCTTGTAGAAGGTCGCGCATGCTTACGTTGTAATCTGCCATTTTCTTTACCTTAAAGTTTGGGTTAGGCCTCCATATATCCGCATTCTCCACCCTTGCGGGCACCCAGAGTAATGTGACGATATATGTGCGGATTTTTAATACACCATTCAATCAGCCTCGCAAATATATTCACGAAAAAGCATTTGATAAAATGGGCGGCTATTTATACCATAGTCACATACAAATTTCCAAAAGTTTTTAGAGATCATGAACACTACTTATCAAGCTCCCCGTCGTTTAATCAAATCCGCAGAAGATATCGAAAAGATGCGTATCGCTGGACGACTGGCTGCAGAAGTGTTGGATATGATCAAACCGCATATCAAACCCGGCGTAACAACACTGGAATTGGATACGATTTGTCATGACTATATTGTAAATGTGCAGAATGCCATTCCTGCATGTTTAGGTTATGGTGCAGCGCCTGGCCGCCCTGCTTTCCAGCATACAATCTGTACATCTGTAAACCATGTGGTCTGTCACGGGATCCCATCTGAAAACAAGATCCTGAAAAAAGGCGATATTTTAAATATTGATGTCACTGTCATCAAAGATGGTTTCCATGGGGATACCAATATGATGTACATCGTGGGTGGTGAAACTTCAATTTTAGCAAACCGTCTATGTAAAGTCGCTCAAGAAGCTATGTATCGTGGTATGGCGGTAGTGAAACCAGGTGCAACGATTGGTGATATTGGTCATGCGATTCAAAAATATGTTGAATCTGAACGTTTTAGCGTTGTTCGTGAATATTGTGGCCACGGAATCGGCACAACTTTCCATGATGAACCGCAGGTGCTGCACTATGGTCAGCCAGATACCGGTATGGTGCTTGAAGAAGGTATGACTTTTACGATTGAACCAATGGTAAATGCTGGTGTTTGGCAAACCAAACTGCTGGGTGATAAATGGACTGTGGTCACTAAAGACCATAAATTATCAGCTCAATATGAGCACACTCTTTTAGTAACAAAAAATGGCATTGAAGTGCTGACTGCTCGTCCTGAAGAAGATTTGTCACGTTTTAGTGCATAATAACAACACTTCCTCATATAAATGGTCACTTTAAAGTGGCCATTTTTAGTTTATATTTCCCCTATTATTCTCATTCTCAAAGCATATTCTTAGTTCCCGTCTATCTAAACTATCTATCGATGTTCAAGATAAGGTTGCACTGATTCAGCATTTTTTTCGTATATTTTTCCAAATTCTTTTGCCCAATGTGCACCATTTTAGGCTAAGATAATGTGCTTTTTATTTTTTAATCCCTATAAGAAGGAATACTGCCGTGGACGTACGTCTCTCTGATCGTGTGAATGCCATCAAACCGTCCCCTACGCTTGCTGTGACAAACAAGGCTGCTGAACTGAAAGCTGCTGGTCACAACGTTATTGGTTTGGGCGCAGGTGAGCCAGATTTTGATACCCCTCAACACATCAAAGATGCAGCAATTGCAGCAATTAACAACGGTTTCACCAAATACACCGCTGTTGATGGTACGCCAGGTCTTAAAAAAGCAATTATTGCTAAATTAAAACGTGACAATAACCTTGATTATCAAGCGAACCAAATCCTGGTTTCTTGTGGTGGTAAACAGTCTTTCTTTAACTTGGCACTTGCTTTGTTAAACAAAGGTGATGAAGTGATCATCCCTGCTCCATTCTGGGTAAGCTATCCAGACATGGTGATCATTGCTGAAGGCACACCAGTAATCGTGAAATGTGGTGAAGAACAACGTTTCAAAATTACTCCTGAGCAATTAGAAGCTGCGATCACTGACAAAACTCGTCTAGTGGTATTAAACAGTCCTTCTAACCCGACTGGCATGATCTACACTAAAGCTGAATTAGAAGCTTTAGCAGCAGTACTGCGTAAATACCCAGAAGTATTCATCGCATCTGATGACATGTACGAACCAATCCGTTGGGAAGATGAATTCTACAACATCGCAACTGTTGCGCCTGACCTTTACGACCGCACTATCGTATTAAACGGTGTGTCTAAAGCCTATGCAATGACAGGCTGGCGTATCGGCTATGCAGCAGGTCCTGCTAAACTGATCGGTGCGATGAAAAAAATCCAGTCTCAATCAACTTCTAACCCAACTTCTATTTCACAAGTTGCTGCAGAAGCTGCATTGAATGGTCCTCAAGACGTTCTTGTACCAATGGTTGAAGCGTTCAAACGTCGTCATGACCTAGTTGTGAATGGCTTGAATGACATTAAAGGTATTTCTTGTCTACCTGCTGATGGTGCATTCTATGCATACGCAAACATCAAACCATTGATTCGTGCGAAAGGTCTGAACTCTTGCACAGAATTCTCTGCTTGGTTATTAGAAGAAACTGGCGTTGCAGTCGTTCCTGGCGATGCATTCGGTCTAGGTGGTTTCATGCGTATCTCTTACGCAACTGCTGACGAAGTATTAGTTGATGCACTTGCACGTATCAAAAAAGCTGCTGATTCTATTGAAGGCGTTGATGAGGCGATTGCTTCGATCGAAGCTGAAAAAGCTGCGAAATAATCTAATTGATTAGATAAAAAAACCCGCGATCATCGCGGGTTTTTTTATGCAGTTTGTAGATGCTTACGGTATTTAAGTGCCAAACAAAGCAAACACATCAATGCGGCAAAGGTATAGGAAATAGCCAGCATCCACCAGAAACCACTTATTCCCGAAACATCCAGATTGAGATTGAAGAGCGACACTGGATGATAAGCCAAATACCAGCCTCCGCCCAATCCACCTAATAGCAGTACACCACTAAAAATAAACATGGGGAAGATCACCACTTTCCAGCAGCGTAGCATATTGACGCTAATCACCAGAATCGCATCAAAAATATGCATCCAGCATAATAAGAACATCAATGCCAGACTCACCGTAAGCACATCCGTATGATCACTAAATAGCGCCACAATCGGTTTCTGAAAAATTGCGATCAAGACCGCCAGAACAACTGCGCTTGCAACCACCACACGTAACGCTTTAAAAGTTAAAGCCCAGGCAGATTGCACTTGATTTGCACCAATCCTAGTAGAGACCAGAATGCTAAAGGCAGAGCTCATCGAAAATGGCACCATAAACAGCAGGCCAGCCAAACCCCTCGCTACTTGATGCGCATTCACCATTATCTCCCCCAAAGGCAAGATCAATAATGCAATCGCACTAATTGTAAAGACATCAATAAATACGACAATTGCTGAGGGTAAGCCGATTCTTAAAATTTTTAGCAAAGTCTTAAAATGGAAAAATTGTCCCGACCAGTGCACACGCAACTGCTTTTCCAGAAATATCAGGTAATAGACCACTAATAGTGCCCATTGAACAGTCAGATGAGCAATAAAAGCTCCCTCAACCCCATAGGCGGGCACATAACCCTGAATCCCAAAAATCAGGCAATAAGCCAAACTCACTTTGAATATCAGATAAAAAATATTGGCATAGAATACACGCTTCGCCTGACCACAGGCTTGCGTTAAAATATATAAAATACGCACTAACAAATGTGCTGGAAGCGTCCAAGCCAGTAACCATAAACAAGGTTGAATCAAAGCCTGTAATGCACTATCTGCTTTTAATAAATGCAGCAATGGATCCGCATGAGTCAATAACCATCCTGCAAAGACAGACAGGACACCGACAATAAGGATGCTCTGTTTCAGGATTTTTTGAATATCATCAAAAGCACGTCGCCCATATGCTTCAGCAAGTTCCTGCATCATACCCTGCAAGATCCCCGTCCCCGAAACAAATAATAAAGAATAAATAGATAAACACACAGCCATAGCAGCCACATGTTGCGGTGAGTAATGAGACAGGAAAATCATGTCAAATATTCCGGCCAACATTATGATGCTATTACTCAAAAAAATAGGCACCCAAAGATGCAAAAACTGTTTCATTGCAAAATCACTCTATTCTAGGACTTACGCATTGACGGATTCAAAAAAGTATTAAAATACTTTATAAAGTATCTGTGATTAGACGAATTAAACATGCTTCTACAGCAACTTGTACATTACCCATTTATATGGGCTTTCTCATGACAGAACCGAACTCTATTAGCTGCACACAACTTGCCGAGACTTATAATATCTCGCATGATAGTGTAAATCGCTTTCTAGAGCGTGAAGACTACACACCTCACGACCTATATCAAGAATCAATTCAACATATTGATAATAATAAACTTATAGTCAGTATTGATGATACTGTTTTAGATAAACCATATAGTCAACATATGGACTTGGTTAGCTATTTTTGGTCAGGCAAACACCACCGATCCGTCAAGGGTATTAATCTCATTACCTTGTATGCGACAGATCAAAATGGTCAAAATATTCCAATTAATTTCCGAATTTATGACAAATCTGAAAGTAAAACCAAGAATGATTACTTTATGGATATGTTAAGTGAAGTACTCAGTTGGGGTGCAAAGATTCAATTTATTACAGGTGATAGTTGGTATTCATCGACTGGAAATCTAAAAACCATAAGAAAATATGGTATTCGATTTATGTTTGGTATCGACTGTAACCGTAAGGTTTCCCCAGAAAAAGGACAATGGTTTCAACTGCGTTTATTGCCAGATTTCCATCAGGGTCAAGTGGTCTGGCTCAAAGATTTTGGCTTTGTACAATTATTTAAGACTCAGTTAAAAGAACAGCAGAGGTTTTATATTGTGCATCAAGATGAAGATGATTTATTGTCCTTTGAGGGTTTTCATGAATTACATTCAAGTCATTGGAAAATAGAGCAATATCACCGGGTGATTAAACAGGTTTGTCATATTGAAAAGTTTCAAGTAAGACGATCTAAACTGATTTTGAATCATATTTTTTCAGCCTTGATGGCCTACGTTGAGATACAAAAGAACCAGTTTGAGCGGATCTTTGAAAATGTATATCGTTGGCAGAAGAAATTATTTAGACCAATTATCAAAAACTTCATTGATGACTTTATTCTCGATAAAAATCATCTGCTACCACAGAGAATCTATAAATAATAGTGCGTAAGTCCTATATTCTTAATTTTTTTCTCGGGTTTTATTTTTAAACTGAATTATTTAAAACTGAGATATACAGTGGAAATCACATACAATCCTTGTGCCATAAATCTTTATATTTATTGATTTTTATAAAAAAGTTCAGTCTCTATCTTCAGTTCGCTTATAGAAAATAATAATTTTTTAAGCTCAGAAATTATGAGTTTTTCATTCTAATGTTTAACAATTTAATAAAAAGAAAGAATGATCACAACATGAAAAGTAGAACGCTATTTGAAATACGAACCTGCTAATCACTATTTTCATCAGATAAAATCACCAGACTTGCTCTTCCTTTATCTGATTATATTTATTTCAGGAATCAGGTTGCTGAAACATGGCAATGACCTCAGCTTCTGTCATTTTTTTGGTTTGATTGTTAAATGAATAAAATGCTGGCTGATGATCTATATAAATTTCTAAATTGAAATCCAGATCCTCTGGCAGTTGCTCCAAAGTAAATACATTAATATTGGCAAAGGAATGATCTTTGGTCCGCCAGAAAATAAAAGTATCACAGGCATTGCAAAAACCACGCTCTGCCCATTCAGAAGTACTTGCAACAGATAAATGCTGCTGATCAATAAAGTGAATATTTTCTATATCAATCGACATGAGAGGCCCACTTGTGTGGCGGCACATGGAACAATGACAGGCGGCCACTTCATAACTTCTAAGCTGAACTTCAAATCGAGTCACACCGCATAAACATCTCGCTTTCATGATTATTCTTCCTCGGTATTATTATTTTACCGGATTCATTATAAGTAAAAGGCTTTGTACATTTCCTCATACAATTTTTTATTGCTGATCGAAGCACCATCTGCCTAAACTTGTCATTCAAATCCAGTATTTAAAATAATAAGGACAAGCTATGAATCTCAAGAATCTTTCAGGTTTGCAGATTATGCAAGAGATGCTTAAGGGCGACCTACCTATGCCTTCTATGGCAACCACTATTCCCATGTCTGCAAGCGAAGTCGAACCGGGACACGTGACCTTTGTTGTAAAAGCTGATGAACGCCATCTGAATCCTATGGGAGGTATACATGGCGGTTTTGCTGCAACTGTTTTAGATACGGTAACAGGCTGCGCGATTCATACTTTACTTGAAGCCGGTGTCGGTTATGGCACAATTGATCTGAATGTAAAAATGTGCCTTCCAATTCCTCACAACCAAGAACTAAAAGCAATCGGAAAATCAATTAATCTCAGTAAAAATCTAGGCATTTCTGAGGGTCAAATTCTGGATGACGAAGGCCGTATTTATGCCCATGCCACAGCAACCTGCATGATTTTTCTCAATTCCGACCATTAACGTGTTTAAGGCTTAAAGTACGCCCCATTTCCCTTGCGGTGCTTTTACCAGTTTCGGCTGGGTCAATGCCCGATATTCGAAATAATGCTTAGAAACATTCGCTACACTCAGTACCTGAGTTTCTTTAGCAGAAGCTTGCCACACTTTAGACTGGTTCGATCCGGTCAGAAGATTGCCAGCAAGCTCATAAATATAAAGATCTTTTTTCTGAGCTTCAGGCATGTTCAGAAAAATCTCAAAACTAAATTGGCGTTCTTTTTCGACCAGCCACTTTTCTGCAAACCATAGTTGCAACAAGTCACCCAGATATAACTGTTTAGTCGCTAAGGGCCATAAACGGATTTCTGCACCAGCCACAGGGGTAAAGTATTGAGCAGAATCTTGAATAATTTCGAGATAATGATCTTGATAAAAAGACAGTTGAGAGAAAATTTGAGGGATAGTGAGCGTATTCATTCGCTTTCTCCGGTTTAGCCATTTTTGTGCTGGCAAGTAGGTTTAAATCCACACTGTTTGACCATTTGGTCAAACGACTTTATGTTTTCAATCTAGCAAGTGAAATTTGTTCTGACAAGCATTTTTTAAGAAATTAATGCAATCGTTTAAATTAAAATCAGATAAGTGCAATTTGTAATAAATATGACAGTTTTTGCTTGACCCTTGATGAAATCTCTCTATAATCGCATTCAGATTCTCCCATAGCTCAGTCGGTAGAGCGACGGACTGTTAATCCGCAGGTCCCTGGTTCGAGCCCAGGTGGGAGAGCCAAATTCAAGAAAGCCCGCAGCATTAAAGCGGGCTTTTTTATTGCCTGAAATTTCATTTATAAAATGATTCGATTCTTCTTTTCTCTTATATATTCTTACTCTGCCCTTTTATTTACCTAGTTAGATTGGACTATATTTTCATTTAATCAAATGTGTTTATACATACTTATTTTTAGTTGATAACAACGTTTACTATCTTGCATGATGTTAATTTCTCCACTCTTACTGTAAGAAACATCAGATTAAATTTTATATCGCTTAGGCTATTTTAAATTCTTTTAATAAATAAGTTAGCTACAGATTCTTTATAGTTATAAAAAAATCCCCCGATTTGGAGGATCTTCTTTGATGTCTTAATAAAGTAGCTTCTTAAGCTGCTTTTGTTGGCACACCACTATGGAAACGGAACATTTCATCTGGACTGAGAATCAGATTCTTTTCTACTTCCCGGATATGCTCAATTCGGCTTTGAATATCTTCTTGCGGATTTTTCAGTTTTGCAGTTTTAGCCACATCCAAAGCTAAGGCCAAGTAGTCCTCAAAATGGCGAGATTCAGATTTGAGCAAGTAACGGTAATAGCGTCCTAACTCGTCATCCACCAGCGGAGCAAGCGCATAGAAACGCTCACAAGAGCGTGCTTCTACAAAAGCACCAATCACCAGCACATCAATTAATGCTTCTGGTTCATAGGTCCGGATTTCCTTACGCAAACCACTCGCATAACGCCCTGCACTGAGACCAATCCATTGCTGGCCACGCTTATTCATGAATTCCAGCACCTGTTCATAGTGCAGCATTTCTTCACGTACCAGTTGCGCCAGTTTCACCTGCAAATCTACAAAGAAGCTATAGCGGAACATCAGGTTCATTGCTGTACTGGCTGCTTTCTTCTCACAGTTAGCATGATCCTGCATCAGGATCTCCAGATTCTGTAATGCCTCATCGAGCCAGGCTTTTGGTGTTTCACAACCCAGGAAGCCAATGACAGGCTTCATCAGTTCATCATAATCAATATTTGACATATGTTTCTTGCAATCTTAACGCGCAGCTTTAATTACAGCCTTCATTTGTTGAACCGCTTGCGCTAGACCAATAAAAACTGCATCTGCAATAATCGAGTGACCAATATTTAATTCATGAATTTGAGGAATTGCAGCAATTGGAGTGACATTATCCAGGTTCAGACCGTGACCTGCATTGACCACCAGACCTTTAGAAGCCGCATACTCTGCCCCTTTGATAATGCGCTCCAATTCAACCTGCTGTGCTTCAGGTGTTGCTGCATCGGCATAAGCACCTGTATGAAGCTCAATTGTAGGTGCACCACAAGCCACTGCTGCATCAATCTGGGCAAAGTCAGCATCAATAAATAGCGACACATCACAACCAATCGCAGTCAGTTCCTGAGTAGCCTTCTTTACATCTTCAAAATGACCAATTACATCCAAACCACCTTCAGTCGTCACTTCCTGACGTTTTTCCGGTACAAAGCAGACATGCTGCGGCTGGATTTCTTTAGCAATCGTCACCATTTCATCAGTTACGGCCATTTCCAGATTCATATGCGTGGTCAATACCGGACGCATACGACGTACATCTTCGTCCTGAATATGTCGGCGGTCTTCGCGCAAATGCAGGGTAATTCCCTCTGCACCGGCTTGCTCACAGATCAATGCAGCATTGACTGGGTCTGGGTAGGTCGTACCACGTGCTTGTCTTAAAGTTGCGACATGGTCAATATTGACACCAAGTAATGCAGCCATAATATTTTCCTAACTACGATTGAGATTGAGAATTTTGGATCCACAATTGTCGACTTTTCAGTGGTCGGTCACCAAGCAAAGCAGTGATCACCTGTCGATATAGCTTCGTCAGTAATTGTAACTGTTCTGGATTAAAATCCCTACCATTTTCATAGTGCTGCATTGTTAAAATCTGCTGGCCCGACATGGTTGAGCGCAAGGCCTTGGCCGAAGGCATAAAACCTTCATTCAACTGAAAATAGTAATGTTGCAAGGGATTGATTGGTGCCTGATTGGCATCGACCGAAAAATCCAGTTCATAGCCCAGTTCTTCTAATAAGATATGTTCAAACTGACGCAGAACCTGTTTTAAATAAGTATTGGGATTTTCCTGATCGGAGAGTTTTTGCAAGGCATTCAACGTTTCGCCATATTTGGCAAAGGTCAGCGGCATTTGCACTTCAAGCGGACATAAACGCAACAGGATTTCATTTAGATAAAAGCCAGAAAAGAAGGCATCGCCAAAAAAAAAGATCGGCTGATTAACAATTTCTAATTTGGTGAAGTTTTTGAGTTCAGATTTGCCAGAGGCTAGCAAGCTGATGGGTTGATATTGTGGTGGAGGATTTTGTCTCAGTATTCCGTCAATACGGCCATATTCCTGGGTAAATAAATGCACAATATGACTGCGATCGCGATATTTACGATGATGAATCAAGTATCCATGCAGCACTTCATTACGCATAGGCTGCTTCTTTAGTCTTTATTCTTTTTTGATTTTTTCTCGTCTTCTTCGTCATCCCCATCGGGAATGGCGGCACCCACAACAGCCGCGGTCCCTTTGACCGCGTACTTTGTGGTTTTATAGGCAACTTTGGCAGGAACGGTCACTACTTTATGAATACAGCCCTGCAAAAATAAAACACATGCAATAACTGCCAGAAATTTCATCATGATCCGTTCCTATCCAATTTAAATGTCGCTATAACCTAGACTTTTCAGGGCTCGCTCATCATCAGACCAGCCGCCTTTGACTTTCACCCAAAGCGTTAGCATGATTTTCTGTTCGAACATCTTTTCCATATCGACACGTGCATCCATACCGATTTTCTTCAGCTTGGAGCCTTTTTCACCAATCACAATGGCTTTTTGGCCAGCACGATCAACAAAAATAGTGGCATCAATATAAGTACATGCCGGCTTCATACGACCTGTTTTTTCATTCAGGGTCGGCTCTTCAGTTTTGAAAGATTCGATCTGAACAGTTAAATCGTATGGCAGTTCTTCACCTAACTGACGCATGATCTTTTCACGGATAATTTCAGAGGCCAGGAAACGCTCTGAACGATCAGTGAGCTGATCCAGTGAATACAGTGGGGGCTGGAATGGCAGGTACTTGGCAATCGTATCGCGTAAGTGTTCGAGATTTGCACCACGAAGTGCAGATACCGGTACGATTTCAGCAAAGTTCATCAGTTTGGCACGTTCACAAATCAGCGGTAAGGCCTCATTCTTGTTCTCAAACGTGTCCAGCTTGTTGATTACCAGAATTACTGGCATATCCGCATTTTTTAATTTCTCCAGAACAAGCTCGTCGTTCTGGGTCCATTTCTGTGCGTCAACTACAAACAGTACCAGGTTTACGTCACGCAGTGCAGAGTGCGCAGCTCGGTTCATCATTTTATTGATGGCACGCACTTCTTTCTTATGCATCCCCGGTGTATCAACAAATACTGCCTGAGATTTTTCACGTGAATCAATCCCTACGATTTTATGACGTGTAGTTTGTGGCTTACGTGAAGTAATCGAAAGTTTCTGGCCCAGTAAGTGGTTCATCAAGGTCGATTTACCTACGTTTGGACGTCCGACAATCGCCACGAAACCGCTACGATAATCAGAAGGAATTTCAGTACCCTGTGCACTGAAAAATTGACTAATCAAGTCATTGCTGTCGCTTTGCGACTCGTGATCAGCATCAATGTGATCGGAATGAGTAGTCATTAAGACTTATGCTCCAAATGTTTTAAAATATCTGCCGCAACCGCCTGTTCAGCGAATCGTCGACTTGAACCTTCACCGGCCATGACCGGCAAGCCTTCTACCTGGCATTCCACTTTGAAATGCTGGTTCGGGGCATCACCCTGAATATCTACAACCTCGTAAACTGGGAGAGGTTTTTTACGTGCTTGTAAATATTCCTGTAGGCGTGATTTAGGGTCTTTCAGCTGGTCAGTCGGCTCAATATTGTCTAAATATGGTTCGTACCATTTTAGCACAATCGCCTGTAGTACAGTGAGATCACCGCAATCCACATAAATTGCACCAATGATAGCTTCGACCGTGTCGGCAAGTATAGACTCACGATGATGACCACCCGATTTCAGTTCACCCGTACTGAGAATCAAGTTCTGACTCAATTTTAGATCATTGGCAATTTTCCCTAACGCTTCCTGTCGGACAAGAGTCGCACGCATACGCGTCAGACGGCCCTCATTTTCCTGCGGGTAAGCAGTAAAGAGATAATTGGCTATGATCATCCCTAAAAGAGAATCGCCTAGAAATTCTAGGCGTTCATAGTTGTGTTTATGACTGACTGAACGATGGGTCAGTGCCAGTTTTAACAGATCAGCTTGTTTAAACTGATAGCCGATCCGTTTGGCAAGACGCTCATCATTTAGTTTTGACTGTGCTTTGATCAAAATCTTTCTCAAACTTCATCACTAAATCGATATTCAATATGAAATTCTTGCGAATTTCATAATTCTTGTGCACCTGTAAACCATCAGTGTTGGTTACTTTGGCAATTTCATCAAATTTCAGATCACGAATATTGTTCATTTCTAAACGCTGCCCCATCTGTTGACGAAATTTTTCTGGCGCAATATTTGCCGGAGAACTCTTTAAAAGTTCCTCAATCTGATTGTCCACCATACGATCATCAAAGTATGGCCCCCAAACTGCAATCGCCACTTTGGCAAGAAAAGCAAACCCCACGATTGCAAATAAAATTCCAATATACGAAGCACCTTGTTGATGTTTCATTTTTTATTTTCCTGACTGAAATAATTAATCGATTATTCCGTTTCGACTAAACGATGGCAGTTTAAAGCCAGGTTCTTTATGCATCCAGATATAGAATGCGCGACCTGTTAAGTTTTCTTCCGGAACAAAGCCCCAGAAACGACTGTCAGCACTTTGATCGCGATTATCCCCCATCGCAAAGTAATGGCCTTCTGGAACTTTCACTTCCCAATATAAACCATTTTCAGCTGAAAACTTACCATTTTCTATATAGTTAAGGAATGGAGCCTGACGAGCTACATTTACTCCTTCCAGTTCACGCATAGTGAAAGTATGTTCGCCAATGGTTTCTTTATGATAAATCGAATTTGGCGTATCTAGGCGATCTTTTTCACGGCTGAATTCTACTGAAACTTTTGCTACTTTCTCACCATTAATGGTTAACTGGCCATGATCATAAACAATATGATCACCTGGCAAACCAATTACACGTTTGATATAGCTAATCGTTGGTTGTGGCGGATAGCGGAAGACCACGACATCACCACGTTCCGGGCTACCTGTATCCAGAATTTTTGTATTTACAATTGGTAATTTCACACCATAGTCAAATTTATTGACCAGGATAAAATCACCGGTTTCCAGGGTTGGAACCATGGAATCTGATGGAATATTGAAAGGTTCGTACAGGAAAGAACGCAAAACTAAAACGACCGCCAAAACCGGCCAGAAATCATAAGCCCAGGTAATAATGAAATTTTCATTGCCCTTACCTTTGGTCTGTCGTTGTTTCAGAACAAACTTATCTAGCAACCAAACCGCGACGAAAAATAAGGTCGCAGGAACAAGAATTAAATTAAAATCAAAATCCATGGGCTTATTATCCTTATAGTATTAGCGTTCGACTTTCAGTACAGCTAAGAACGCTTCTTGTGGAATTTCAACGCTACCCACCTGTTTCATACGTTTCTTACCTTCTTTCTGTTTTGCAAGAAGTTTCTTCTTACGTGATACGTCACCACCATAACATTTTGCCAATACGTTTTTACGCATTGCTTTTACAGTAGAACGGGCAATAATTTGCGCACCAATAGCCGCCTGAATTGCCACATCAAACATCTGACGAGGAATCAGGTCTTTCATTTTTTCAACCAGTGCAATTCCACGATGACGTGCATCCTGGCGATGGCAAATCATTGCTAAAGCATCGACTTTTTCACCATTGATCAGGACATCCACTTTCACCAGTGATGAACTTTCAAAACGCACAAAGTTGTAATCTAGTGACGCAAAACCACGTGAACAAGATTTCAATTTATCAAAGAAATCCATCACCACTTCGGCCATTGGAATTTCAAAAGTAACAGATACCTGATTCGCCATGAACTTCATGTCTTTCTGTACACCACGGCGCTCAATACATAAGGTCATGACATTACCCAGGTATTCCTGTGGCACGAGGATATGACACTCTGCAATTGGTTCACGCAGGTCTTCAACAGTTGAGCCATCTGGCATTTTTGACGGGCTATCGATGTAAATGGTATTGCCATTTTTCATCACTGCTTCATAAATTACCGTTGGTGCTGAAGAGATCAAATCCAGATCGTATTCACGTTCTAGACGCTCCTGTACGATCTCCATGTGCAGCATACCTAAGAAGCCACAGCGGAAACCGAAGCCTAGAGCATCAGAACTTTCTGGTTCGAAGAACAGCGCAGAGTCATTGATTTGCAGTTTATGCAATGCTTCACGGAAAGGTTCAAAATCACTGGAATCGATTGGGAACAGGCCCGCATAGACCTGTGGTTTTACTTTTTTGAAACCAGGTAATGTTGGAACTTCTGGAGTAGTTGCCAGTGTAATGGTATCACCCACTGGTGCACCAAAAATGTCTTTAATACCGGCAATTACGAAACCAACTTCACCCGCTTCAAGAATATCGGTTTCAGTATGCTTCGGATTGAAAATACCGACTGAAGTGATGATATGTGTCTGACCCGTCGATTTCACCAGCATCTTGTCGCCTTTGCGAACACGCCCCTGTTTCACACGAACTAGAGATACCACGCCCAAGTAGTTATCGAACCATGAGTCAATAATCAACGCTTGCAGCGGTGCATCACGTTCACCTGTTGGTGCAGGAATGACATTCACCAGCGTTTCAAGTACACCTTCAATACCTAGGCCAGTTTTTGCTGAACAGGTCGGTGCTTCAGTCGCTTCAATCCCGATAATATCTTCAATTTCCTGAATTACACGTTCGGGTTCAGCCTGTGGCAAGTCAATCTTGTTCAGTACTGGTAAAACTTCCAGACCCTGCTCAATCGCGGTATAGCAGTTTGCTACAGACTGCGCTTCTACCCCTTGCGCTGCATCCACAACGAGAAGTGCACCTTCACAGGCCGCTAAAGAACGTGAAACTTCATAAGAGAAATCCACGTGTCCCGGGGTATCAATGAAGTTCAACTGATACTCTTGACCATTTGGATGGGTATAGTACAAGGTGACCGAAGCCGCTTTGATGGTAATCCCACGTTCGCGTTCAAGTTCCATAGAATCAAGAACTTGAGCCTGCATTTCACGATCCTGCAAACCACCACAAGTTTGAATAAAACGGTCTGCCAGAGTCGATTTACCGTGGTCAATATGCGCAATAATCGAGAAGTTACGAATGTTTTTAATATCAACAGATTTTTTAGCTTGCGCCATGGGCTACCTTGAGAAAAAAACGCGCCATGCAATTTAAAAAGTCATTGCATAACAAAAGCCGAATAGAAATTGCCGAGGATTATAGCAGAATGGAGATACAGAAAAAGAATTATCTTTCTTCTCTCTCGCTTATCTTAAATACGTAACTGCTTTATTTTTTATTTTCTTTTCCTCAGCTTTTTTCCATGAAAACAGCTTATTAAATGGACTGCTTCCTATTTGGTAGCTCCCCTCTATTCAATCTCGATATCATCACTTTATTAGATTGATTCTTCTCTTATCGCCTTTACTTCTTCACTCAAATATAAAGTAGAAAAATCATAAGGGTTAATACTGTCTGAGAGAGGCTGATAAGCTTGGGTAAAACTTGGCGACATACGCTTCGGGCGACCCGACGCAATTTCGATACAGGCCCACTGTGTGCTACCGGTAAATAGGACATTCTGATCCTGTGGACGATAAAAAGCATACTGTCTGAATGAATATAAGGCATTCAAATCACTTAACCAGGTTCGTAGAATCAGCTCATCCCCTTCAAATGCCGCCTTGCGATACTGGACATGATGTTCAACTGCAACCATGGCATGTTTAAGTTGCAGATACTCATTTAAACCGAGTCCTAATTGCTCGATATGGGCCGAGGCCACATCCTGCATCCACTGCACATAAATGACGTTATTCACATGTCCTAAACGGTCGATATGTTCAGGTTGTACCTTTAAAACTTGGTCAAAAATACCAGTCACTTTTCTCTTATCCTTTATCGCAATTTTTTCCATGTACAGAGTCTACAGAAATTATGCCTCGGGTAAATTGCGAAAAATAAAAAACCGCCTATACAAGCGGTCTTTTATTGAAGATTCATTTATTTTATGAAATGCGCATCCCGACAATGGCACGTTGACCCTGACGAATCAGACCGACACGGGCAACACTACCTTTTTTTAGATCTGCCACCGCTTCCACAAACTGGTTACTGTTCAATATCGCTTTACCATTGATTTGAGTCACGACATCATTTGGCATGATCCGTGCCTGAGCTGCGATCCCGTCTCTACGGACGTCCTGAATGACTACACCACCCTTAATCTCTAAACGTTCTTTTTCAGCCGGGCTTAATTCACGAATAGTAACGCCTAATACCGGCCCTTTATTTGGCTGGGCCTGATTACCTGCTTTGGCTGGAGTTTCATCTGGTGCAGTTGTTAAGGTTGCATTGATATTACGACGTTTATCATCACGTAATACTTCCAGCTGAATCTGCTGTTTAGGCGCAGAACGGTTCAAATAGTTCAGCAACTGGCTAGTGCGTGAAATATCAGTACCGTTGTATTTTAAAATCACGTCACCGGCTTGCAGACCCGCTTTAGCTGCTGGCGAGTTTGGTGCCACCTGGGTAATTAAAGAACCTTCTGGCTTAGATAATTTGTAAGATTCAGCCAAAGTACGGTCGATATCTTGCAGGCTTACACCCAAATAAGAACGGGTCACCTTACCATCGCGTTTCAGCTGGTCAGCGACTTCCATAGCGACATCAATGGGAATCGAAAATGACAGCCCCATATAACCACCAGTACCACTGAAGATTCGTGAGTTCACCCCCACCACTTCACCGCGCTGGTTAAATAGCGGTCCACCCGAGTTTCCCGGGTTGAGGGCAACGTCAGTTTGAATAAATGGTACGGCTGTTTCGCCCATCATGTTACGCATCTTGGCACTGACAATGCCGGCAGAAGCGGAGTAGTCAAAACCAAAAGGTGAACCGATTGCTAATACGGGTTCACCTACACGTAATTTATCGACATCACCAGTACGCAGTTCCGGGAAACCTGAACCATTAACTTTCAATAAAGCGACGTCAGTACGCTCGTCGCTTCCCACGACTGTCGCATCAATTTCCCGACGATCATTCAAGGTAATTGTCACTTTAGACGCATCTTCAACTACGTGGTGGTTGGTCAGCAGATAGCCATCCTTACTAATGAAGAAGGCACTCCCATATCCGGTTTTTTCCTGCGGTACACGTGGCTGCGGAATAATCACTTGATTACCAAAGAAACGGCGTAAAATTTCAGGAACCTGTTGTTGCAAGAGCTCTTCTTCGCTCATTTTTTTGACAACACTTACACTGACCACTGCCGGACTGACCTGATCAACCAGGTTAGAAAAATCGACGGGTGTTACTGCCTGTAACTGAGCAGCACTCATAGTAACAGTCGCTGCAAATAATCCTTTTTTTAAATCCAGAATTTTCATATAAATTATTCACCCAAATTGTTGATAAATTTATGTAAATAGGTTTTATCACAAACTTCATATATTTTAAGTAACAATATGTTCGAAAGCTTGAATGTTAGCAACCTTTAATTTTTCTAAAGCATTAAGTTAAAGCTTTTATTAATTTTTTTCATCAATAAATGAGCACTTAAACGCTTGCCTTTTGTACAAAAAAGCGCTCTGATTACCGGACTTTTTTCAATTAGCTGATGGACATGTCTAATTTTCCCCTTACCCATCATTTTGACGTGATCATTGTGGGCAGTGGTGGTGCCGGCCTAAGTCTAGCACTTTCTTTGCCTGAACATTTTAATATTGCAGTTCTTGCCAAATCTACCCTGACCGATGCCAGTACCTATTATGCTCAAGGCGGTGTTGCAGCAGTACTGGATGAGACAGACTCGATTGAACAGCATATTGATGACACCATGATTGCAGGTGTACATCTGTGTGAAATGGATGCGGTGAAGCAGACGGTTGAAGGTGGTAAGCCTTCGGTGGATTTTCTGCTGAAACACGGCGTCCAATTTACTCTGGATGAGCAGGAACAATTACATTTGACCCGTGAAGGCGGCCATTCACAGCGCCGAATCATTCATGCGGCTGATGCTACTGGGCGTGCCATTTCTACCACGTTGGTACAGCGTGCTCAGGAAAAAGAAAATATTACCATCTTTGAAAATTACATTGCGATCGACCTGATCTGTTCACAAAAACTGGGCCTAGATGGTGAAAATCGCACCTTAGGTTTATATGCACTCAATGAAGCAAGTGCACAAGTTCATACTTTCTTAGCACCATTTACTGCCCTGGCTTGTGGCGGTGCGATGAAAGCTTATCTTTATACTTCCAATCCGGATATCGCGACTGGTGATGGGATTGCGATGGCCTATCGTGCCGGTTGCCGGGTTGCCAATATGGAATTCAACCAGTTCCATCCGACCTGTTTATATCATCCACAAGCCCGTTCATTCCTGATCACAGAAGCTATGCGTGGTGAAGGTGCATATTTACGCCTACCTGATGGTGAGCGTTTTATGCTGCGTTTTGATGAGCGTGCTGAACTAGCACCACGTGATATTGTGGCACGCGCAATTGACTATGAGATTAAACGTCTGGGCATTCGTCATGTCTGGCTAGATATTACCCATAAAGATGAAAGCTTCATCAAAGAACACTTCCCAACCTTATATGCACGTCTGTTAGAACTTGGCATCGACATCACCAAGGAAATGATTCCTGTGGTTCCTGCTGCGCATTATACCTGTGGTGGTGTGGTCGTAGATGAAAACAGTCAGACCGATATTGCCGGACTCTATGCCATTGGTGAAACGTCCTATACCGGCTTACATGGCGCTAACCGTATGGCTAGTAACTCACTTTTAGAATGTTTTGTATATGGCATGAGTGCTGCCAAACATATTCAGGAAAATTTCAAGGCAGATCAAGCTATCCCTGAGGTACCAGAATGGGATGATTCTCAGGTCACTAATCCTGATGAAGATGTAGTTATTCTGCAAAACTGGGACGAGCTGCGTCAGACCATGTGGAACTATGTGGGTATCGTCCGCACGACTAAACGTCTGGAACGTGCCCTGCACCGGATTGAGATGTTAAAGAAAGAAATTACCGAATACTATCAGGATTATCAGGTGAGCAAAAACTTGATCGAGCTGCGTAATCTGGTACTGGTTTCTGAGATGATTGTGCGTTGTGCCATGCAACGTAAAGAATCTCGTGGCCTGCATTTCACCCTGGATTATCCAGAATTACTGCCTGAACTACGTAAAACTGTACTGATTCCACCAAGTTTTGAAGTAGAAACTCCTTTGGTGAATGCTTAAAGATATAGGCAGATAATATTTTTGAATGTTATCTGCCTTTTCTTTGGCTCTGATTTTTTAAGTTTTTAGAATAATCAGGATTTAAATAAAGCATATGATTTGTAAGAATTAATCAGCATTTTAAGGAATGCACGTGTTCTTTACGTGGTGGAACCGAATAGGTCGCTGTCACATGGGCAACCGGCTCTTCCTGATCAATCGAATAAATCCAGACTTCTCCCACAATGAGCGCTTTACCCACTTTCATCAATTTACTTTCCCCTCGCAGATCAACACCACCCGAAGGTTTACGCAGAAAATTAATATTTAAGTTCGTAGTCACTGCCAGGCCAACCAGTCCAATCTCACCGAGGATCGCAATATATAAAGCCAGATCAGCTAAGGTCATCATGGTGGGGCCAGACACTGTGCCGCCGGGACGTAATTCCTGCTCACTCACTCGATACAGTAAGGTTGCACCCTGAGGCACTACAGCTTCGATCTGGCACTTTTCCAGGCTCTGTGGAAATTCCTGCTGTAAAAACTGGATGATTTCTTCTCTTGTACTTTTCATCATGTTTTATCTTCCTGATTTCTTCCAATATAGAAGATTCTTCCTTGAAATAACTAGAGAAAAGTATGCCAAAAATGTCTTTAGAATAAAATTATTTTAAATAAGACAGCGCCTGTTCAAACACCTGATCCGGTGTTTGAGTTGCATCCAGACATTTAATCCGTTCTGGATGACGCTGGCATAGTGTTGCATATCCAGCGCTAACTTTCTCAAAGAAAGTAACTTTCTCTTGCTCAAACCGATCCAACGCACCTCGGGCATGTGCGCGATTCATACCCAGTTCAATCGGTGCATCCAGCCAGAACGTAATATCCGGCATACGTTCCACGAAATTTTGATTCAACAGATTCAACTTGTCTTCACTGAGTCCACGCCCTGCACATTGATAGGCAAAACTGGCATCTTATATTCCTTTATATTAATTTGTAAACAAAAGTAGTTATATCCTAATACTATATAATGTAAACTATACAAGTATTACCGAAATGATGAACTTCTTTAAAGTCTAAAAGAATCTAGCTTAGAGATGTTTTATATTAATTGAGCTTAGGTATTAGGAATCAAATTAAAAATGACCCAAATCATTGGACTTGCAGCTGTAGCTAGATCAGGTAAAGACACAGTAGCTTCTATGTTATTAAAACATGAAGGTGTAACCACATATGCTTTAGCTGACCCGCTTAAAATTGGATGCCAAATTTTATTTGGGTTAACTGATGCAGAGACTTGGCATGATAATATAAAAGAAGAAGTAATCCCTCATTGGGGATGGTCACCTAGAAAGTTTTTTCAAACAGTTGGAACAGATTGGCTTAGAGAGTTAAATTCGGATCATTGGTTATTAAGAGCAAATTTGGCTTTCAACCAATATAAAACTAATGAACCTGATAAATCACAACTTGACTTCACTGATCCTAAAGCTCCATTTAAGTTAGCAGCGCAAGCTATTTTTGGAATTACTCAAGAAGAGTCCTGGAACCCTTCATTATTGAATAAAAAAATCAAATACTGGGACATGACACCAAATGAAATGATCGAATTTCTTCAGGATCATGCCCTCAAAGAATTTAGTAATTATCACTTTTTAAGATCTAAAAGACCTTTGGTTCTTCCGTCAAAAGAAATACCCATCTACGGCAAAAACAATATTGTAATAATCAAAGATATTCGATTTGAGAATGAAGCTGATTTTATTCGTTCTCATAACGGCACAATATGGCACGTTCAGCGAGATAATGCTGCAAAAGTTATAAACCACTCTTCTGAAAAAGGAATAGAAATCAAACGCGGGGATACTATTATTTATAACAATGGTTCCTTAATGGATTTGAAATTACTCGTTGAAAAGGAATGGGAAAAAATTAATCGTGAATGATATAAATATTCGGGGGGTTAGATCAGTTGAAACATCTTCTAGTCATGTTATAAAGGCTAGATACTTAAACCTTCAAGGCTTTGATCTTGATAATAAACTTTGCTTTGATTTGCATAGAATGTTCCTTTTTCACTCTAAGGATAGAATTTCTTCATCCGCTTATCTCCTAATTCAAGCAATTGAAACATTCTTTGAATTTATAAATAAATATAATGAGAGACAGCCTGACAGACTAAAAATAGACACTCTTGCTAAAGTACACTCGGAAATTTTTAGAGCCTATATAAGATATTGTCAAAAAAATAAATTAAGCCTAGAGCTTCCCTCAAAGCTTAAATCAGCAATTTTAGATTTTGCTCAAAATACAATGTTAATACCAATACCTTTATTACCTAATGTCACTGCTTTTAAAACCAAGAGCAAGCCAACAGAACCTTTAGATGAAATTTGTTATAATGATTTAATTAATGCATTAAAATTAGAAATAAATCGACTTTACGAAAAAGTAAACTTTATTGAAAAAGTTAATCAGGTAGAGCCATATACCTTATCAGAAGCTCATTTAGACATAACTCCACCCATGACTAAAGAGCGTGTATTCGCATGGTATGAGATGATACTCAATAAAGAAATTATTAGTAAACTTACGGTACAAAGCCTACCTATAAAATTAAAAAAATGTATCGATCCTGAACTTTTAGAATTAATGAACCAGCCTAATTCTATAATGATTGATAAATTCAAAGCTATTTATGAAAGAGATAAAGAATTAATAGATACCTCTAAAGAAATTCAACAGCTAAGGAAACAACAAGGGTTTGGATTAAGACACTGGAATTTCGATGTTGCAAGAGGATTAAAAACATTAATTGTTAACGGCTATCCAATGCATAAGACTTTAGATGAAATTAATGTCAAATATGCGGCTGACTCTTGCATAAATATGGGAGAGTGTGAGGATATTATTCAACTATTAATATTACGTATATCTCGGGCTCAATCTAAATTTAAACACCCTGAAATAGACAATTGGGATGCTTTTTTAGGAATGTATTTTCCATCTATGATTGATGCAGCTGCAATCTACTTAATGCTAGCAATTCAAACTGGCTGGAATAAAGAGACTATTTTATCAATTGACCCTAACAATTATGAGCATGTATTAAGTGGAACCTTGAGTGAAAACCAGTCTATTATATTTTCAGAAAAACATAGAAGCCAAGATTCTAATCTTCCCTACAGTTGTTCAAAGGAGTTTATAGCTCCTAGCAACAAAGATGATAGATATTCGATCTATAATATTATTCAATTAGCAAAAAAGATTACAGCACCTCTTCAGGATTATTCGTTTGATTATATCCCTATGCACCATAAAGAAGAGGATTTAAACCCTCTATTTATATGCCTTAGATATTGGGCTGACTGGGTTTCTAAAGGAGGAAGACATACTTCATTATCTCAGAATAAAGCTTTTCAAACCGCAATTAAACATTTTATTAACAAGCATGAAATTAAAGAACATGGAAAGCAAATTTCAGCAATTGGTGATCTTACTTTAAGACTTCGCATTACGTGGATGCAAAATAAACGAAAAAAACTTCCTTTAACAGTTATTAGACTGATACAAGGACATACGACCAAAGATACTACAGACCGATATTACGACAATTCTGGTATAGCAAAACAAGATAGAGTAAAACGTTTAAGGATTGAACAAGAAAAAATCGTAACTTTACTTAGGCATCGAGAATTTAAAGGAATTATCGGAACACAAGCTAATCAAAATGCGACTACAAATCTAGGATTAAAAATTTTCCATATTCCAGGACAAAAAAATTCTTTATGGGGGTGTTCTAATCAATATGAACCAACATGGATCGGCTCAGAAAATGAGATTCCTGAGGGAAAAAAATGTTATTCAATTCAAAATTGTATTTTCTGCAAACAAATTCGCCTTTTTGAAGAATCTGTTCCTTATCTAATGGAACGACTACAACATCTAGAAGATTCAATGAGCGATATATATCAGCCTGATTCAACATTGATTGAAGAAAAATTGATTATTGAGTCAATTCTAGATAACTGGAATGATGATGATCATATTAAACAATCCGCACGGTACCAAAGAAAAAATGCACCTCTGTTACCTAGAAACTTAAATGATTTGAAAGTAATTTTTGAGGATGATTATGCTTGATCTTGATGAATATTTTACCACTGAATCGTTGCTGCAGGATCAAGCTGAGGCTGCTAGTGAAGAATTCAATCATGTTTTACAAACCACTGGAGGGAGAATATCTAGCTCAGTTATTTCACTATCTATAAAACTAAGTGAATATCCTGATCAAGACTTTCCTATTTCTGACTATTCTTCATATAAAGATGATGTATGGTTACTTGAATTTCCCACTGGTAGCAACCCTGTAAAAATCAACTTCAGAAAAGAAGATACAAAATACAATGGCTTAAAACGTGCATTGTTATATTACGTAATCCCAGATTTTTGCGCATTTGGCAACATTAGAAGTTACGCCACCACTAGATCTTATAATTCAACTTTTAACCTCTTTCTATCCTATATTTTTCACTATAATCATTTATCTCCAGATGACCCTTCTGATATAGATTGTATTAGTCCAGCTATATTAAACGATGCACTCGATAGAGCAAAAAACAATCAAGACACTCCAAGTCATTATTGTGACCTATTTCGTATCATTAGATTATGGTTATCATTATCTCATCAAGAAGCCATACCGGAGAATTACAGACTAAAGATAAATCCAATATCTGTTGATAATAAACGCCGATCTAAGGATGTTCTTAATCATTTTCAAGGTACATTATCTACTTGGCTGCCATTTTCTGAGGATGAACTCTCAAAATTAATGGAGTATTCATTATTCTGGCTCGAAATTGCATTACCAGAATTGATAAAAGTACGTGATTATATTGATGGCCTAGATTTATCAAATACCAGCCATGCTCCTTTCTATTCATGGGCACCAAACGAAGAATTTGAAAGACTTACAAACATTACAATTGATGGAATAAATGTAATGTCTAGCATTAGAAGTTTTCAAAAAACTAGCCTTCAAAGCCATAGTAAGCCCTACGTATATACATGGAAAAATCAATATGCAATAGCTTTAGATCATGTTAGGAATGCTTTGTTTATCTTAGTTGGTCTTACTGTAGGAATGAGAGCAAGAGAAATTGGGCAAATCATGCTAGACGATACCTACAAAGATAAAAATGATGAATATTGGATAAATATTACAAGATTTAAAACCACCAATGACCCAAATTATCAGGGTGAAACCGAAGTAATGCCTATTCCTTATTTTATCGGTAACTGCATAGATTGTTTTAAACATTTAAAAAGCTTATCTAATTTTAATAAGGAAGGTTATTTATTTCAGTCAAACAAAAGCAGAAAAGTACTAAATAATTTCACAAGCGGACAAATTAAGCTCATCACGAATGAAATTAGACAATTTACTGGAATCGAAAGTCCTCACACTCATCGGTTTAGAAAAACAGTAGCTGAAATATTAATTAATAGAAGTGAAAAAAATATCGATTTAATCCGAATGCTGTTTGGACATGAAAGCTATGCCATGACTCTGAAATATATAGCTAGAAATCCTTTTATGGTTAATGCAATTGCAGAAGCTATTGAAGTACATTTTACTGAGGATTTTCATGAGGTAGTACGCAATATTAGAGATGAGTCTTATTCAGGGAAATTAGCCGAAAGAATTGCAGATACAATGATCTCAATTCCAGAAAAATTTGTTGGAAAACAACTTAAATTTCAAATTATGAATTATGTATCACACATGCTTTCTAGTGGAGAGATTTGGTTTATCCACAGATCTGCTTTAGGCTCCTATTGTATTTATAGTGGTGAAATAGAAAAGGATGATCTACTTCCATGCCTTTTAGAAAAAAACAATTTGGGAACTTCTTTAACTCCTGATGTGAATAATTGTCACTTGGATTGTCAATATTGCGTTGTCCTTGAAAAATCGAGGAAAGCTATCTCCGACAACATCAACTTCTATCACTGTGTTTTAGAGTCAACTGATAACATTGGCCAGAAAGCAGAGGCAATGATCCGTAAAAAACTTGCAGCGAATGAAAAACATCTAGAAACCTTAGATATGAATCATCACAAAGTTAAAAAGGCTCTAAAAATGGAAGTGGTACAATTATGAGTTCAACAACAAGATCTAAAATTGTTAATGCTATCATTGAAGAAAATGTAAAAAATCCTAGTGTTAAATTAAAAATACAGGATATCTGTACAATTGTAGATATATCTAGACAATCATTTAATCGATATTATTCTGATTTGAAACCCTATATGAACGGTGAAAAACCTATTAGTGAATTAATTAAGGGTGAGGAGGAAATTTCTTCCGACAAATTATTATCTAGCTACCAATCAAAAATTGTTGAACTTCAGAATAAACTTAATGGGTTAGAAGAAGTCCATAGTAAAGAAATAGCTAAAATAAAAAATAATATGACAACTTCATTAATGAACAATGATCTTACTTCATTTGATGCAGATGCTATTAGATTACAGTTGCAGAAGCAAAGCTTACACAACGACAAACTACTAGAGAAGATCAATACTTTACAGAATGAATTAAGTAAACAACAAATAATGCAAAGTACTAATTCTGCAATTCCCTCTTTCTCTGCTAACTCTGCTAAATTTGAAGTCTTAGAAGAAAATTTTGAATCGATTTTTAAAAATTATAAAGATACTGAAAATATTGACACTTTCGAAGATGAAAAAGATAGTGCTATTAATCGCATAATAACAAAATTGAATAAACTTTCAGTTAATAGAAAAGTAGTTATTATCATATTTATGGAAAGGTATCTATGCAGTTTTAATAAATTTGTCCAAAATTATGTATTTAATTCCGATACCCTCCATTTATTTGTCAGACTTCCTATCCACTCAAGATCAGAATTAAAATTAATTTTGAAAAAACTAAACAATCAATCAGGAATACAAATCTACATTCCACATTCAGATTCAGAGGCAATCACTAAATCACAACGTCAATTTTTTTTCAGAAATATTCCTAATTCTGAATTTCAGGCAGCTGATAAACCATTCATACCTTCAGTACAGGATGGTTTTGATAAAGTATGCCTATATCGAATAAATCAGGGGGATTAATGATAACAATACAGTCCATACTGATCGAATATAAAAGCGTCGATACACTTAGTGATAGTCAGCATTTTGTTTTAAAAGCTATACTTCCTGGTGATAAAGAAATATTACTTAGCCATCCTAATTTATTTCTATACTACGAAACAAATAGAGCAATTAACACATCCAAGCGGTATGCAAATATCTTAGCTCAATTTTATTCATATTTATCTACAGATGAAAAGTTCCGGGATATTGAGATCAGCAAATATCATGTTCTTACTGATAACCGTGACATCAGAAAATGGCAAATTTATCGTCAAATAAAAAGAGTACAAAAACAGTCTAATAAACCTACTTCAAAGACGATTTTTGAAGATGCAAAAATTATTTTACTTTATTTCAAATGGTTACATAATTCTGGATACGTCACTAATGTATCTATACAGCATAAGAATTGGATTGTTAATTTCAAAAATCAAAGAATGCTCAATTATATTCAACAAACAGCTAAACAGGTTATAGATGCGAAAAATATAAAAGTTCTAGATAAAGAAAGACGACAGAGCTCTTCAAAGTCTCTTATTACAAATCAAGAGATTAAGGCGTTGATTAAGGCTTATACCGATCCCGCCTACTCTGCCTTGTTTAAGCTATCTCTTGGCACTGGTATGCGTCCTATAGAACTTGTCCAATTCCCATACCTTGGAAATGGAGAGAATAAACATATAATGCCATATTCTGAGATGGATAAAGATAATCCCACCATCGGGTTCGAAGTAATAGGCAAAGGGAAAAAGCTTCGAACTGTCAGAATTAATATCAAAGATCTTAAAGAATTAGATAATACTTATATCAAGCCTTTTTACAATGAAAGAAGAAAATTATATCGAGAAAAATATGGAATTGAGTGCCCACCATCAATCTTGTTTTTAAATAAAGTGGGGAAACCTATAACGCCAACAATGATTTCCAAACGCTCAAATGATGCCAAATTAAGAGCAATGAAATTTTATCCAGACTTTAGAGAAAAAATTACATTTTATGAAGCTAGGCATTGGTGGCCCACTATGTTTGCACTTGAGTTTTTTAAGGAAAAGCTTCTCGATAGTTCCTCAGAGGTTCTTTATGCAGCTTTTGCTGAAGCATTAAAGAATCAGATGGGACATGAGGATTTAGAAACCACCTACAAATACTATATCGATATGGCAAGACTAGTATATTCAGCACATCAAAGGACTGTTCATGAATTACTTGTCTCACCTCAAAAAACAGTTCAAGAAATGTTAGATGAAATGAAATAGCAAAGCTTATTAAAATTTGTAAAATCAACATTTAATTGACCATCCATTCTTATTCAAGTTGGACACTTTAATAAATTCTTTGATAAATTAAGGTGTTCCTTTACTTGGACAAAAACTAAATATTACTCTACTGCTTTACCTCTCTTTTTATACATAGATTCACCTTCAAGATTAACGTCATGCGACTCATAGTTTGTCATAAAAAAACCACCATTATTAATGGCGGTTTTTTTATAAGCTAAATACTTATAAACTACGCTGATTCACTCGTTTCGATAACTCTTCAGCACTTTCTACACGTTCAGAATAACGGTCAGTTAGGTATGAGGACTGTCCTCTCGTTAAGAGAGTAAACTTGTATAACTCTTCCATTACATCAACAATACGGTTGTAGTAAGAAGAAGGCTTCATACGACCATCCTCTTCAAACTCTAGGAATGCTTTAGGTACTGATGATTGATTTGGAATCGTGATCATCCGCATCCAGCGCCCTAAAATACGTAATTGATTGACCACATTAAAAGATTGAGAACCTCCACAAACTTGCATTACAGCTAAGGTTTTACCTTGAGTTGCACGTATTGCACCTGCGGCAAGTGGAATCCAGTCGATTTGAGCTTTCAAGATGGAACTCATTGAGCCATGACGTTCAGGAGAGCACCACACCATACCTTCTGACCATGCTAAGAGTTCATGAAGCTCTTTCACTTTAGGATGTTCCATATCTCCATCTTCAGGGAGAGGCAGACCTTTAGGATGGAAAATTTTAACCTCGGCACCGAAATACTCTAGGATTCGGCCAGCTTCTTGAACAGCTAAACGGCTAAACGATCTATCACGGTTTGAACCATACAGAAGCAGTATTCTTGGTGGATGATCCAGCTCTTTGGCTTGAACTTTTTCTAAAGTAGGCTTTTCTAAAAGACTTAAATCAATATTTGGTAAATTCATCAGATTTATACCTCTTTAAAAACTTTTTTTCTCAGCCATAAAGACACTGTAACTAAAGTGATTAATACGGGAACTTCTACTAATGGCCCAATGACTGTCGTGAAGGCTACAGGTGAAGCTAGGCCAAAAGTGGCAATAGCGACAGCAAGTGCTAATTCAAAATTGTTTCCTGCCGCGGTAAAGGAAATAGCGGTGGTTTTAGGGTAGTCATTGCCCATCCATTTGCTCATAAAGAAGCTAATGAAGAACATCACAATGAAGTAGATGGTTAAAGGAATTGCGATTCTAAGCACGTCTAGAGGTAGAGTGACTACTTCACCACCTTTAAGGCTAAACATGGCTACAATCGTAAATAAGAGCGCAATCAGACTAAGTGGACTGATCTTGGGAATAAAATTAGTTTGATACCATAGCAACCCTTTTTGCTTCACTAAAATCATTCGGGTTAAGAAACCAAGTAGGAATGGTATGCCGAGATAAACGAGGACAGCATGAGTAATTGTCCAAAAGCTCACATCAACAACCTGTGCTTCCACACCAAAATAAGGCGGTAAGAAGGTCAGGAAAAGCCAAGCATAGGTACTAAAAAACAAAATCTGGAAAATGCTGTTAAAAGCCACCAGTGCGGCAACATACTGATTATCGCCACAGGCTAATCCATTCCATACAAGCACCATAGCAATACAGCGAGCCAGACCGATCAGGATTAAACCGGTCATATATTCAGGATAGGAATGTAAGAAAACTATTGCCAGGATAAACATCAGACATGGAGCTATCAGCCAGTTCTGAACAAGGGATAAAGTCAGAGTGTGTTTATCCTCGAACACTTTTGGCAAAGTTGCATAATCGACTTTAGCAAGCGGTGGATACATCATCAGAATTAGTCCTATTGCGATAGGAATATTCACTGAATCCACGCTTAACCTATCCAGTGCAACAGAGGCTTGAGGAAAGAACACGCCAATGCCTACCCCTAATGCCATGGCAATAAAAATCCATAGGGTCAGGTTTCGGTCTAGAAATGAAAGTCTTGAGTTAGACATAGCTTACTCGATATTAGAAATCTTGCTGATTTCATTGATTAATTCAGAACGAGAAAGGCTATTTACATCAAGTGCAAAGTAAGCGTCCGCTGAACACACCTTATGAATTCGTCCTATAAGCCTTAATTTAGTCCTCACTTAAAAACAAGTGGGAACTTAAATTTATGACTACAAATAACCAGACATCCATCGCATCTCTTACGATAAAACGAAGAACATATAGTGCTGAATTTAAACAGCAGATCGTTCAGGCGTGTAAAGCATCGGAGGTTTCAATTGCTTCGGTCGCTTTGCAACATGGATTGAATACAAATCTTGTATCCAAATGGATTCGCTTAATTGATGCTAAGCCAGGGAATGATCGCTCACTACTACCGAATAAACCTGCATTTATTGCCTTATCTTGCTCTGCACCATTAGATCCTATTTCTACTGGCATGTTAACGGTTCAAATTACTTTACCCCACTCAAAAGCAGAAATTGGCTTGAAATGGCAAGTATCAGAAATGTCTGCTTTAGCAAAATTACTCAAGGCACTTACAACATGATCCGTATCGATGAAATCTGGTTGTCTACTCAGCCCATGGACATGCGTGCAGGTATGGATACGGCCATGGCTCAGGTGGTGAGAGCCTTTGGCTACATCAAACCGCATTGTGCTTACCTGTTCTGTAATAAACGTGGCCATCGCATGAAAGTGCTGGTACATGATGGACTGGGGATCTGGCTGTGTGCTCGGCGGTTGGAACAGGGAAAATTTCACTGGGCTAAAGTTCACCAGGGTGAAAGCGTAGCCCTCAGCCCAGAACAGTTACAGGCACTGATCCAGGGTTTGCCTTGGCAGCGCATTGGACGACAGCAAGTGGTCACAATGCTCTAAACTAGCTTGGTCCAAGTTGCTATTCTCCAAACGTTCTATTTCATTCTTCTCATGACCTCAGGCATACTGCGGTCATGAATACACTGCCTGATTTAAGCCAACTGACCCATGAACAACTGCTGGAATTTACTAGACAGTTGGCAATGCAACATCAGTCTCTGGCACAATCAAACCAGCAATTAGATGCCAAAGTTCAGCATCTTGAAGTATCCAATCTGCAATTAGATGCCAAAGTTCAGCATCTTTCCATTCTCAATCAAAAATACGAGCATGAACTTGCGCTGTTTAAAAAGCACAAATTCGGCAGTAAAAACGAACATCTCACCGCAAAACAAATCCATCTCTGGGATGAAGCGGTCGAAGAAGATATTGCCGCTGTTGATCTGGAACTGGAACGGCTGAATGCAGATAAAACTGATGCAGCGACACACAAAGCCACAGTCAACAAACCTAAACGTCGACTGCTGCCCGATCATCTACACACCATCCGTATTGAGCATGAACCTGCATCAACCCAATGCAGTTGTGGCTGCCAGTTACGTCGTATCGGCGAAGATATCAGTGAAAAACTGCATTTCAGACCGGCACAGTTCTATAAGGAACAGCATGTACGTGGCAAATGGGTCTGTGATCAGTGTGACACCCTGACTCAGCAAGCGATGCCCGCCTATGTGATTGATAAAGGTATTGCCAGTCCTGAACTGCTCAGCCATGTGCTGGTATCGAAGTATGCCGATCATTTGCCGCTGTACCGTCAGCGCCTGATCTATCAGCGGGCGGGCATTGATCTGTCCAGATCCACGTTATCTGACTGGATTGGTCGCTGCGGTGTAGAACTGGAACCTCTGGCCAATGCCTTAAAACAGGTGGTGCTGCAACAGCGGGTGATCCATGCCGATGAAACACCAGTCACCATCATGCGGATGGGTGATGATGAGAAAAAACCGAAGAAAGGTTATGTCTGGGCCTATGCCACTACACAGTACAATCCAGTTCAAGCGGTGATCTATGACTTTCAGGATAGCCGTTCAGGTCAGCATGCAGAAGAGTTCCTGAATGGCTGGCAGGGCCATCTGGTCTGTGATGATTACAGTGGTTATAAAGCACGCTTTAAATCAGGCGATGTCATTGAGGTGGGCTGCATGGCGCATGCGCGTCGTAAATTCCATGAGCTACATGTGACTGGGAAAAGTCAGATCGCTGAACAGGCATTAGTGCTGATTCAGAAACTGTATGCGATAGAAGCAGAACTCAGGAAAAAGACCGATAGTACAGCAGAACACCGCCGCGAATACCGACAACAGCATAGCCAACCGGTGATGCAACAACTGTATGAATGGCTCAACCAGCATCAACTGACGGTGCCATCGAGTTCTCCAACCGCCAAGGCCATCAATTACACTCTGAAGCGTTGGCCAGCTTTAAGCCGCTATCTGGATGATGGCAATCTACCGATTTGCAATAATTGGGTGGAAAACCAAGTGCGGCCTTGGGCGTTGGGACGTAAGAACTGGTTATTTGCAGGTTCGCTGCGTAGTGGTCAGCGAGCGGCAAACATCATGACTTTAATCCAGTCAGCAAAGCTGAATGGGTTGGATCCGTATGCCTATTTAAGTGATGTGCTGAAAAGATTGCCGACCCATAAAGTGACCCAAATAGAAGAATTGCTACCACACCGCTGGAAATCCAACTCAAATTAAAAAATAGACATGGGGTTCAGCGGACGCTTACAGTGCAAATAAAGCGTCTAAGCGTCTATTAATGTGATCAACAGTCTTTAAGAATGCTTGAAGTTTTTCTTCTTCAGGAAGGTCTAAATGTGATGGGTCGGCTAATCCCCAATGAGCTTTAATTGCATCATTCAAATATAGGGGACATGACTCTTGAGCAGCCGAATCACATACTGTAATCACAACATCAGGTTGGTATCGTTCACAGTCATCCATTGTTTTGCTTGATAAGCCTTCTGTAGATAGCCCCAAGTTTTCCAGAGTCTTAATCGTTAAGGGGTGGACTTTGCCTGTAGGTTTACTACCCGCACTATAAGCTTTCCATCCTTCAGAAGCACGACTGTTAAATAACACTTCTGAGAGGATGCTGCGGCAACTATTGCCTGTACATAAGAAAACGAATTTCATAGTTATTAATCACAATGAATTGAGATAGAGGTATCAGTAGAAGTGCTGTTAATCATGTCTTCATTTTGATTCGACATGATATTTAGTACAGCTTTAGCCCATTCAGGAAGATTTGGGTTCAGACGGTAATAGACCCATTGTCCTTGTCGCTGATCTAGCAAAATTGAAAGGTTTCTAAGTAATGCTAGGTGTCTGGAAATCTTAGGCTGACTAAGCTGCAAACGTTCAGTAAGTTCACATACACAGATATTCTGCTTAGCCATAACAAGCTTTAAGATATCCAAGCGAGTTGGGTCAGATAGACATTTAAAGAAACCTGTTTGATCCATTTTTAACACTCATTTATATGCTATTTCGTATATACGAATATCCATATGTTAATACAATTGATATTTTGTTCAACCTAAAGCTGTTATATGAAAGATCACGTTAAAGATTTTAAGTCTAAAAAAATCATTTATCGAAAAATGACACAGATTGGTCGTCTTACACTCATAATGACATTGGTTGAGTCGCAGTATGATGTCATTATTATTCGTTAGAAGAACTAAGATACTGAATTGATTATCATGCTAATGACAAGCTATGTGCCGTTTGACGGATTTCACTACCTTAAAATTAGATCGCCTATTACATTCGTCAGCAGTTGCTTCTTATGACGTTGAATTAAACGTGCATCCATTCCTAAAGAAATGGGTTTTTCAACATCTAGAATTGGGTGATCTCCAATAAATAGTATTTCTGACATTTCACAACTGAAATGGCTTTTAATAACTTCATAGATATTATCTTCAGGCTTTATAGCCCCAATTTCATAACTTAAAAAAAGCGCATCAAATACATTTGGAAGCAGCTTTTTAAGTTGCTCTCCGTAAGGCATGGCTAAATTAGAACATAGTGCAATTTTAAATCCATGCTCTTTTAATATTTGTAATGTGGATGTCGTATCTTTATAAAGTTCAATTGTACTTAACTCAAATAGGAGATCATCGTTTATTTCGTGCAAAAGTTGAGGGGGAATATTTTTTCCAAAGAGCATAGCTAATTGTGCAATATCAACAGGATTAGACATAATAACACTTGCATCTTTGGTGCTTGGTTTTCTACCATTATCTTTTAGCCACTTCATTAACTTGCGATATGGAGATCGGCTTGTACCAATTTTTACAAGTGTACCGAAAGCATCAAAAACAATGACTTTAGGAAGGTGATTCATCATTCTTAGTATGGATACTAAACTTATAGTAAGTTCAGTCTAACCAAGGATTAAGAAAATGCAATTCGATTCATTTCATATTTCTAAAAAGATAAACTAGGGAGGCTCCCTCGAATGAATACTTAATCTCAACTTTTAACTTCGGTTAATTATGGGAAGATTACGTTCTCTGATAATAGACCAAATCTAGAGTTAAAATATTGAACTGTTAGTACTTAATTCTAGGATATTTTTGTAGTAAGTCAAAGTGTCCAATATAATTTATCATTAAGTAGACCTCTTTCATAAATCATTTTTTGCTCAGTTCCAAGTTGTAGATTCCAGCGATTAAATTGAATCTCAAACCAAGCCTTTTACCTCTATTTCGATAACGCTCAGCAAGGATTTTGAAGGTTTTCAGGCTGCCAAATACATGCTCAATTCCGATTCTTCTTTTATTGATTTCTTGATTATAGATTTTCAATTCAGGATCTAATTTACAGTGTCTTTTGGCTTTTAATGGCAACAGGCTATTCGGATACAACACATAAATCCCCTGATAGCCTTTATCTGCAAGGATAAAAGCCCCAAAAGGAATCTGGTTTAAATTGCGTTTGAACAACTCGAAATCATGCACTGCACCGCGACTGGTACATAAACTCAGAATTTGCTGAGTTTTGTAGTGAATCATGGCCTGTACTTTAAAGGTATGGGTCTTTTTCTTGCCGCTATAGCTTTTCTTCTGTTTTTTTAGGCCTTTGGATTGGAATTTTCGTGGCATCCACGATTACAACATTCCAGTCGATGCCTTCGCCCTCGGGTAAATCTTTGGGTAAATTAAACAGATTGGACCGAATCAGGCAGTCTTCAACATGACGGACAATTCTTGAGGCTGTGGGCTCTGAAACCCCGTAACTCGTCGCAACGTGAAATAAGGTTCGGTATTCCCGCCAATAGCTCAGACAGAGCAGAACCTGATCCTCCAGGCTTAACTTGGGCGGTCTGCCTTTGGCAGAGACATGCTTCTGCAATTGCTCAACCATCAAATAGAAAGTTGACCATGAGATGCCTGTGTATCGCTTGAACTGAGGATCAGAAAGCTTGTTTGAATCGATGTATTTCATCCGCAGATTATGCACGAATGCTAAGAAATCCGGAGTGCAAATATTAACCGAAAAGAAGATCGTTTTTTGATTTATGAAAGATATCTATTTATAAGATATTGAATTTTATTAATTATTTAAAATTATAATTTCTTATACATGTTTAATCTAATTTTCTAAAAATTAGATCATTAAATATAAAAACGAAAAAACCATTTTTAAATAGCAGAATATATTACATAGAATCACAAATTAGGCCTTTTCAGTTGCCAATTTACCTTGACTTTATATTTTTAAAATTATTAAACCTTTTGCAGATACTGGTGTTACTGCAAGCATCAATTACATCATCGGTGGTTATGATCGTATGGATGTGAAACAAAAGAACAAAGTAGTATTCGGACTAGGTTATAGCTTCTAATTTTCTCTGAATAAAAAAGGCGACTTTAGGTCGCCTTTTTTATTGTTTGGATTCTCAAATTAAGTTATTCAAACGTGCTGCCCGCGATAAGACAAGGCTTCGGATAAATGCCCAGTCTGAATATCTGGACTTTGATGAAGATCGGCAATGGTTCGGGCAACACGCAAAATCCGATGGTAACCTCGTGCTGATAAATTCAGTTTCTACTGTGCCAGTTCAATCATTTTCTGAGCTGGTGGATCAAGAGGGGCATATTGCTCTAGCTGTTTCGCAATAAGACTCATGTTCAAGGCATAAAATAAAATTCGCTTTCTTTTTGGAAATCTGTATTGTTTCTAAGATTAGAATTACTTATATTTCCACTAACAGTAGTATTTATAATGAAATTATTATATAAGTTGTAGTTAATAGATGGAGTAATATTAAAAGAATTGTAGTTTTGAGTGGTTTTTTCATTATTTTTTAATTGGTAACCAGGGTTTCGGAATAAAAAATCTGATGAGTTATCTATGAAAAGTGAAGAGTAAATGGAGGTTGAGACTTTACCTGTTTTATTGAACTCATCATCTAACGATATAAATGGTTGTGCGAAATTATTAATGGGAATTAGAGTTAATATACAAATTTTTTCACAATTTACCTATTTTGCTTTTTGAATTTTATCAATATAAAAATCAATATCTTTTTCTTTGTAGCCTAAAATATGCCCAATTTCTCGCTCTAAATCAATATTTATTTTTTTGATATTTAATTGTTTATTAATTAAGTCTAATAATCTATAAGCATTATCTTTTTCATTAGGTAAATAAAAAATATATACACCAATCTCTAAGTCTTTCAGTCTAGATTTAATCTTACTAAAAATTAAATTTATCTCACCATTGTCACAAGGTTCTCTGAATTCTTCTGGAAAAAAATCAAATAATGCAATTTTTTTTTGATTTACTCTCATTAACTCAAGTTCTATTTCTTCGTGTGGTCCAATTTTAGGATTACTAGTCATATATTTGTCTCTAGAATAAAAGATAGGAGTAAGATTTAAACTCCTATCTTTGTTAAATTACTATTATAGCTTAATGTAACAATACTGACAGTAATTTGGTGAGTAGATACCACCATGTCTACCACCACATTCCGCACACACACATATGGTCCAGTTACACCGTAAGCGTCCGCTGAGCCCCACTTTTTCTAACTCATTAATACCGCGATAGTGTCCACTAAAATTTAAGTGGACACCTATTTATGGATTTAAAGACAGTTATAGACACTGCACCAACGCTAAAAAAGCCCCGTCGAACCTTCACGGCTGAATTTAAACATCAACTTATTCAGCAATGCCAGCAGCCAGATACATCGGTGGCTAAGGTCGCAATGCAACATCAGATCAATGCCAATCTGTTGCATAAATGGATTCGTCAGTCCAGATCAATGGTTCCATCATTAACAATCTCATCCATTCCACAGACCGACTTCCTTCCCGTCATTCTTCACCCGACGCCAGTCAAACAAGAAGCACCTCCGCCACCTGTGCCAGAGAAGAAAGCTACCGCTCATATTAGGATTCCATTACATGATGAACAAGGTTCAGTAAGGGATCAGATGATCGAAATCGAATGGCCGGTGGGGTCTGCAACTGAATTACTGCTTTTACTTCAGGGCTTGATCAAATGATCCGTATCGATGAAATCTGGTTGTCTACCCAGCCCATGGACATGCGTGCGGGTATGGATACGGCCATGGCGCAGATTATGAAAGCCTTTGGCTCAATCAAACCGCATTGCGCCTACCTGTTCTGTAATAAACGTGGCCATCGTATGAAAGTGCTGGTACATGATGGACTAGGCATCTGGCTGTGTGCCAGGCGGCTGGAACAGGGAAAATTCCACTGGGCTAAAGTTCACCAGGGTGAAAACGTAGCTCTCAGTCCAGAACAGTTACAGGCACTAATTCAGGGTTTGCCCTGGCAGCGCATTGGACGACAGCAAGTGGTAACAATGCTCTAAACCAGGCTGCTACATTCTGCTATTCTCCAAACGTTCTATTTCCTCTGCGTCATGACCTCAGGCATACTGCAGTCATGAAAATGCTGCCTGATTTAAGCCAACTGACCCATGAACAACTGCTGGAATTTACCCGGCAGTTGGCGATGCAGCATCAGTCTCTGGCACAATCAAATCAAGAATTAGAAAAATCAAACCAGCAATTGGATGCCAAAGTTCAGCATCTTTCTATTCTCAATCAAAAATACGAGCATGAACTCGCACTATTTAAACAGCACAAATTCGCCCAAAAGAATGAACACTTAACGGCAAAACAAATCCATCTATGGGACGAAGCGGTCGAAGAAGATATCGCAGCCGTTGATCTGGAATTAGAACGATTAAATGCAGATAAAACCGATGCAGCGACACAGAAAGCCACAGTCAACAAACCTAAACGTCGACTGCTGCCAGATCATCTACACACCATCCGTATTGAGCATGAACCTGCATCAACCCAATGCAGTTGTGGCTGCCAGTTACGTCGTATCGGCGAAGATATCAGTGAAAAACTGCATTTCAGACCGGCACAGTTCTACAAGGAACAGCATGTCCGTGGCAAATGGGTCTGTGATCAGTGCGACACTCTGACTCAGCAAGCGATGCCCGCCTATGTGATTGATAAAGGCATTGCTTCACCTGAATTGCTCAGCCATGTGCTGGTATCGAAGTATGCCGATCATTTGCCGCTGTACCGTCAGCGCCTGATCTATCAGCGGGCTGGCATTGATCTGTCCAGATCCACTTTATCTGACTGGATTGGTCGCTGCGGTGTGGAACTGGAACCTCTGGCTAATGCCTTAAAACAGGTGGTGTTGCAACAGCGGGTGATCCATGCCGATGAAACGCCGGTCACCATCATGCGGATGGGTGAGAATGAGAAAAAACCGAAGAAAGGTTATGTCTGGGCCTATGCCACCACACAGTACAATCCAGTTCAAGCGGTGATCTATGACTTTCAGGATAGCCGTTCAGGTCAGCATGCTGAAGAGTTCCTGAATGGCTGGCAGGGCCATCTGGTCTGTGATGATTACAGTGGTTATAAAGCACGCTTTAAATCAGGCCAGGTCATTGAGGTGGGCTGCATGGCACATGCACGTCGTAAATTCCATGAACTGCATGTGACCGGGAAAAGTCAGATCGCTGAACAGGCATTAGTGCTGATTCAGAAACTGTATGCCATAGAAGCAGAACTCAGGAAAAAGACCGATGGTACAGCAGAACATCGCCGCGAATACCGGCAACAGCATAGCCAACCGGTGATGCAACAACTGTATGAATGGCTCAACCAACATTATCTGGCGGTGCCATCGAGTTCTCCAACTGCCAAGGCGATCAATTACAGCCTAAAACGTTGGCAGGCACTCTGCCACTATCTGGATGATGGCAATTTGCCTATAGATAATAACTGGATTGAAAATCAGATGCGCCCCTGGGCGTTGGGACGTAAGAACTGGCTGTTTGCTGGCTCGCTGCGCAGCGGCCAACGAGCTGCCAATATCATGACTTTAATCCAGTCAGCAAAGCTGAATGGACTGGATCCGTATGCCTATTTAAGTGATGTGCTGAAAAGGCTGCCGACGCATAAAGTCACCCAAATAGAAGAATTACTGCCACACCGCTGGAAATCCGACCAAAATTAAAAAATAGGCATGGGATTCAGCGGACGCTTACGTTACACCGTCCTGAGTTTCTTTCATATGAACTGTGTAAAAAATGATTTATGAAAGAAGCCTAGTGTCTATTTGAATAAGAATATACAAAAATGTATTAGTTAATAAAAAATATCTCTATATGGGATCTTTTTATATTATTTGCTATTAGTAATAAAGTGGTGAATCTTTTTTTCTTCGTTCAACTGTGATTCCAGAAATTTAACACGATTTTCTAACTTTTGATTTTCTTCCCTGACAACCTGTATTTCTCTATCCTTATATTTTTCTTGTGAATTCAGTTGATGAAACTCATCTAAAACTGTAGCTTGCCATTGATCACCAGACTTATTGTTTCGATAATCTTGATAAACAGATGCTCCTGCAATTAGAGTTGAAATAACTAATGAACCAACTGCAAACCATAATTGTATCTTCGTAGTATGTTTTGCTTCTTTATCTCTCTGATCTAGTCTTTCCAACATTGTAGCTGCAGCCTCCGCAAGCTCCTGAAGCGTTTTTGCCGACTGTGCTGTCATTTGTCCTGTCAGATGAGCCATTTCTCGATCTTGAGTACGTTCCTTAGCTAATATTTTAGTATGTTCAGCGAATCGATTATCTATACCTAGAGGTTTTAGACTAAACTCTGGAGGCTGCTGAATAGCTGCTTTGTTTAGTTGGTCAAACTGTTGCCATGATTGTCCTAACTCAGAACTACTTTTACGAACTCGATCAAAAATCCCTTCAGTTGATGAAAGTACTTTTTCATGAATTAGCTTAGCTTGTTTTTTAGTTTTATCCACCTCAGCCGTAGGAACAAAGCTAAGAATAGCAATTCAGTCTTTTTAGTTTTTACAATCGCCTGAATATTCTTGGCACAGCTTTCATAGTCTAGGCTGCCTGCAAATGGTGGATTGGCAAGAATCAAACTAAACTGACTTTCAATATGTGAATGCGCTTCGCTTAAAGAGTCACGATTTTCAATACTTGGGTTTTCAACACCGTGCAGCATCATGTTCATCGAACCAATACGAAGCATGGTACTGTCAAAGTCATAACCAAAGAAGGTTTCTTCACTGAAGCGTTTCGCTGCTTCAGGATTGGCAAAAATCTCAGTACTGTGATGTTCGTTTAAGTATTCACTGGCTGCAACAAGGAAACCTGCTGTACCACACGCAGGGTCACAGATCGTATCTGTTGGTTTTGGCTGCATCAGTTCAACAATCATCTTGATGATATGACGAGGAGTACGAAACTGGCCGTTACGACCTGCTGATGCAATCTTACCGAGCATGTACTCGTAAATATCACCTTTGGTATCTTTATCATCCATTGGTACAGCAGCCAATAGATCAACTACCTTTGTTAAAAGCGCAGCATTTGGAATTGTAAAACGAGCGTCCTTCATATGATGACTATAAGTGGTGTCATCTTCACTGCCAATACTTTTAATGAATGGGAAAACTTCATTGGCGATGGTACTGTAAAGCTGCGTTGGATCACCTAGCGTAATAAATTTAGACCAGCGTAAATGATCTTGCTCAGGTGTGAAAATTGGCTTTTCTACAGCAGTTTTTAGACGGTTGGCTTTCTTTTCTTTAGTGATCTGAATTTCATCAAGTCGACGGATAAAGAGCAGATAAGTCATTTGCTCAATGACTTCTAGAGGATTAGAAATACCACCACTTGCAAATGCATCCCAAATTTGATCAATTTTGCTTTTTATTTCGCCTGTAATCACGCTGATGACTCTCAAATTTCTTTGAGGGTATTGTGGTAGATTTAAATATGAAAAGCTATGGATAAGGAATGCAAATAACTTGGGATTAAAAGCAGAATTTTGTCTTCTGATCATCCAATATCTTATGCAACCACGCAGGCAAAGAGGACTGATAAAGTAATATCCACTCTTCAGATGTAAGTGTCTTTTCAAGCTTTTCAACCATATTTAAATCAACAATTTCTTTTCCTAAAAAGAGTAATGCTGATATGGTCATTCCTACATGGCTACCAAATGGATGTTGGAAAAATTTGCTGTTTTTAGTATGCAACAATCTTACCTGAGTGCCGCCAATCTTAAATTCACGAGAGTAACCTGAAGTATAAAACACATCCATTACTGGAACCTGAGTACTTAATTTAAGCCGATTTGCGGCCATACCTCCATGAATCTGGATGAGTTCACCATTTTTTTCAGCAATCACTTTGACCACTTCATAAACATCAGGGCTCAGGTATCGCCCCTTCAACATACGGTTTGGTTCAGGTTTATAATAAATACCGTGCTGAATACTATTAATCACGCCTTGCTCAGTTAACCGATGAAGCTCCTGATAAACTACATCAGTGTTTCCATACTGTTCAAACTCATCCACAGAAAAGACATGCCCAAGGCGAAATCCTTTTACCCGTTCCTGAACTGCTTTTGCAATATCTAACATAGAAGCCCCAAACAGAATATATAAAAGGTAGTTGAAACCATCAGATAATTACACAACGTATGCTTTCAACTATCATGTTCGATTTTATGTATTTCTTCTATATTATTGGATTAAACAAAATTTAAGTAAATTAAGATTTCTACTAAAATAATTTGGATGCTGGGTATGCTATTAGGTGCAATATCTTGCACTTAATCTTATGAAAATCTCTGATAAGTACAGATTTTGGCCCTTAACGTTAACTTCAGGGATATTTGGTGATTCCATGTAGAAAGAATATCTTTAAGTTAGTTTATTAATACTTCAAATTTAAGAAATGAAATTTCATAAAAGTGATAATCCTTCCTACATTGCCGAAGTAATTGGGCTACGGTTAAAGCGAGCACGATTAAACCGAGACATGACACAAGTAGAAGTCGCAGACAGAGCCTGGGTTTCAAAAAGGACAGTGCTAAAAGCAGAGAAAGGAGATGTTCGATTGGCTGACCTGATAGCTATTTTACGGGCTTTGGAAATGTTAGATGAGATTAATTCATTTCTGCCAGAGCCTCCTTTATCTCCAATAGAACTCTTAAAATTAAGAGGAAAAATAAGAAAAAGAGCTTCAGGCAATAATAAAAATAAAACAGATACACCTAATTTAGGTTGGTAGTTTTAAACCTAAATTAGATTTTTAGTTTTTATTTGAATGAAACTAAGGAATCAAATCTTTGGCTGAAATTTGCAAAGCTGATGCTATTTCATATAGTTTTTCTACCGTGATATTGACCTCACCACGTTCAATACGTCCCATATAACTACGATCAATTCCACATTGCAATGCGAGTGATTCTTGAGTGATATTTTTCTCTTTTCTTTTGTTACGGATTGAACAACCAATTACTTTCGATAATTCTGACATTTAGAACAAACTGCTCAAAAAAAAGAAATATCACCAATTGAGGACTAAACATCCACGGACTATAATCCCCTTTTACTTTCTAAAGGTTTCCACAATGATTAAATTTAATATTCCATTGGCTGACCAACTTCTTGAAATAATAAAAAATTATGAAATTGAGGATTGGGAAGCTAAGTGTTTTTGGGAGATTATTAGACAAACAGATCAGTTGGATTCTTCCAATATTAAAAGCTTAAAAGAAGAGATGTATGCAGCTATAAAATTATTATCAAAAAATGACTACTTAGTTGCTCAAAGATCGCTATTTAAGAAAAAATCTTATTTATATAGTGAAACTCAAAAATTAAAAGAATTGAGAAAGCAGTTGATCGAGAATGAATCAAGAAATCCTTTAAATATTCAAAAGAACAAACTAAAAAAAGAGTTAATTTTTTTGATAAAACAGGCTGAATTCATTAATGAGTTAACTTTATCTTACCCAGAATTTTGCTATTCAATAAAAAAATATAGAGAAGAAATTGATTATCAGATTGATTATTGCAACCTAAAAATAAAAACAATAGATAAGATTATTAAAATACACAACAGATGATTTCTAATAAAAATTTAATAAAAATAAACATTTATAACAGTTACTATATTAACTCGGATCATGGATAAGGATTTTTTCCAAAATCATAAGATAGAGGCTCTATCTGTATCTTTCATTTTAGATGAAATTAAAGCTGCAAGGTTTATTCAAGAATTTCCCAGCGAGCAACCTCTAAGCAAAGAAAGATATTTTTCCTAAACTCCCTCACTCTCCATTAAAGCTGATACTTCTAGCTTGAATTTGGATCAGTATATTTTTGGATACTTAGAACCTATGACGATGATAAGCTTACTTCAACCTAAATTCATCTAATGTTACTGGATTAAAGTTTTCATCAAACATACACTGATCAGCTCGTTCTTTTTTCATGTCGCCAAGGCATAAAAAACATTTCTCTCTAAATAAAGCATATTTCCATACTTTCATATTACTAAATGATGAAATTGCTTCTATCTATGAAAAATTAAACATTGAGAATTCACATTTTTGGAAGATCGTATGAAATTACAGTGAGGATATTGCGATCATGCAAATTTATGCCATTGCAATCTATACAGAATTTTTGAAAGTTGTTTTTTAATACAAGAAATTGAGCATTAAATTTAGAACTTTTGTATTTTGAGTTAAAAGCCATAAACTCAAAATCCAGTTGAAAAAAGACTTACAACACTTCCTGAAGCTAATTAAGTTTAAATTGTGTTTACATTTATAGAAGATAAATAGCTAAATTCTCGTTATAAATACAGTTACCAAGGTTTCCACTAACAAACAAACTTCTAAAAATCTTACATGTTTACATTAAAACAAGGTATTAAATAAAAATCTTTTAAAAAACATGCATATTATAGCCTACTTATTACATTTACATTAGAGAAAAAGGAATATAAGCTATCACTGAAGCGATCACATAAGACAATTTTTCCAGTATTTAAAGCGGGTAGAATCACTTGTGTCAGATGCTGGGCACGTGCCGCATACATCAGCAATAACTCTGTATCATGGCACATCGCTTCTTCGTGGTTTACGGCCAACAATAGCGAACGAATCTGTTCTGCCATCGGTGTACCGCCCGGCTCGCGGGTCAGCACGACCTCTTTACCTTGAGCAATAAAATCATCATAGATACGACGAATGAGTGTGGTTTTCCCTACACCCTCAGTGCCTTCAAAGCTGATAAACATGCTCATTCCTTATTTTTTGAACGTAAAACAGAGAGATATTCTTGCACTGCTCTATTGTGGTCTTGCAGACTACTGCTGAATTTATGCCCACCATTACCCGTTGCAACAAAATAAATATTTTGTGAATTGTCCGGATGCATCGCTGCTTCAATGGCTTTCTTGCTTGGCAAGGCAATCGGTGTCGGTGGTAAGCCAGCCATGGTATAGGTGTTATAGGGTGTTGGAGTGCGTAGATCCTGACGGGTGATATTACCTTTGTAATTCTCACCCATACCATAAATAACAGTTGGATCTGTCTGTAGACGCATGCCTATTTTCAAACGGCGCACAAATACACCAGATACCTGTTGTAACTCGCTATCCAGGCTGGTTTCTTTTTCAATGATCGATGCCATGATTAGCGCTTCGTACTTATTCTGATATGGCAGATCTGAAGCACGTTTTTCCCAAGCCTGATCCAGAGATTTCATCTGGCGCTGATAAAGATCGGTCAGAATCTTGCGATCTGTTTCGCCTTTGGCAAAGAAATAGGTATCCGGAGCGAACAGACCTTCAGGATGATTAAATGGAATATTGAGTTCTTTGAGCAATTGATCGGTTGGCAAATTCACCACTTCTTTAGTCACCAGATCATCTTTCTTTAAGGCATCAATCAGCTGTTTAAAAGTCGTGCCCTCAATCACCAGAATCCGGTTCATCTGAGCATTTTCTGCATTGGAAATCATGTCCAGTACTGCACGAATACTCATACCTTGAGGAATTTCATAAACACCCGCCTTCATGGTGTCATGAATCATGATGCGCTGATACAGCTTTAAAATAACCGGAAAGCTGACATGATTTTCTTTGGCCAGCCGATCAATAAATCCAGAATAGGTTTCACCATTACTAATTGCCAGTAACTGTTTTTGACCTTCTACAGGATAATCTTTCCATAGGCTGGCTCTCAGGATCAGCCCTAGAACCAGGAGTATCCCGATTAGAAATAAAGCTATCCCCTTCATGAAACCAGGGCGTTTGGAATTATTTTTCTTTTTGGTTTTAGACTTGGAAGCTGACATATTAATAAGGCATCTGATTCAATCGAAGACGGTTAAAAAGTTCAATACAAGCATCTACATTTAAAGTACGCTGCTCAAATTGAGTGGCAATTTTCATCGGACTGAGCGCATTGCAGAAAAACAAGCTGTCGATATGGGGAATTTCATCCATTTCCACATCACGCTGCTGACAGATAATGCCCTGATCCTGCATACGTTGCAAAATTTCTGCACGCATTACACCGAAGACGCCATTATAACGAAGTTCTGGTGTAATCCATGTATTGTTTATACGAATGAAGCAATTACTGCTCACCCCTTCAACAATTGTACCCTGCACATCAGTTACCAGTGCTTCCGGCCAGCCATGCAGATCCGCTTCCTGTTTAAGCAAGACCTGTTCCAGACGATTTAAGGTTTTCAACCCCACCAGATTCGGCATGCTGAGGCCAATGGCCTGTTGCAATACACCCGCCTGAATCTGCTCATAACTGAAGTCCTGTAGAGTTTTCGGATAATAGAACACCCAAAGATCTGCCGGATGGTCTGGCAGGCTATAACCACGCTGTCCTATACCACGACTCAGTACAATCTTTAAGGTTCCGTTCAGTTCAGCTTCTGATTTCAATAACGCTTGCAAACTTTTTTCAATCAGGTCCAGATCAGCATGCAAACTTAATTTTTGCTGGCTCATCCTTAAACGGGCTAGATGACGGTCTGCTAACTCGATCTGGTTTCGACGTATGCGGGCGGTAGTAAAGCAGCCATCACCATAATGAAAGGCACGATCCAGCACATCTATATCTTTGACGAGTTGAGCATTTTTTAAATACAACATGCTTTTAAGGCCTCTCTGGTGACGGATAGAGCGATGAAATATAAACTCTGTCTATATATCTGTTTTACTCACATAAAATTCGTTTTTAATTATTTTTTATGCAAAAAATCTCCAGCTATTCTTGCCCCATCCAACAAAACAAAGAAACATTTGAGACAAATATGAACATCCGTAAATTAAAAATTGGGGTATTGGCAGCACTTATTTCAGCAACCGCTTTTAGCGTATCTGCAAAAGACTTCCTGAACGTGTCTTATGACCCAACTCGCGAATTGTACGATAACTTTAATAAAGAATTCAGTGCTTACTGGAAAAAATCTACTGGCCAAGATGTGAACTTTAAACAGTCACATGGCGGTTCAGGCAAACAGGCACGTGCTGTCATTGATGGTCTGGATGCGGACGTCGTGACTTTGGCTCTAGCTGCAGATATTGATGAGATTGCAGCACGCGGCCTGCTACCTAAAGACTGGCAGAAAAAATTCCCACAAAACTCGACACCTTATACCTCAACCATCGTTTTCCTGGTGAAAAAAGGTAATCCTAAAGGCATTAAAGACTGGGGGGATCTGGTGAAACCGGGCGTAGAAATCATTACACTAAACCCGAAAACCTCTGGTGGTGCACGCTGGAACTATTTAGCAGCGTGGGCTTGGGCGAAACATCAGCCTGGTGGTAATGATACTAAAGCTCAAGACTTTGTTCGCCAGATTTATAAACAGACCAAAGTACTCGACTCTGGTGCACGTGGTGCGACTACTACATTCGCTGAGCGTGGTATCGGTGATGTATTGCTGGCTTGGGAGAATGAGGCGCATTTAGCGATTCGTGAACAGCCTGGCAAGTTCGAAATTATTACCCCTTCCTTATCGATTTTGGCTGAACCACCAGTGGCAATCGTTGAAAAGAATGCCAAAAAAGATGGTAATGAAAATCTGGCGAAAGCGTATCTGAACTACCTGTACTCACCTGCGGGTCAAACGGTTGCTGCAAAGAATTTCTACCGCCCACGTAATGCGGCAGTATTAAAACAATACAGTAATGTCTTTAAATCGCTGAAGCTGGTGACCATTGATAAAGAGTTTGGCGGTTGGGACAAAGTACAGAAAAAACACTTTGCCAATGGCGGTATCTTTGACCAGATCGTAAAGGCAAATAGCACAAAATCGTAATAATAAATGTCTATGCAATGGCCTTATTGAATAAGGCCATTGTTGTTTCAAATACTTATAAAATCTTTTATCTTATATTTTCATATAAAATTCATTTTTAATTATTTTTTATGCATAAAGATTAGGTTTATTCTTCACTCATGTTACAAAACGTGTAAGAGTGTGAGGTTCACATGAGCATTTCAACAAAACTAAAACTAGGGGTTCTGGCTGCTGTTATTTCAGCAACTTCGTTTTCTGCTGCAGCGCGCGACTTTCTGAATGTCTCTTATGATCCGACGCGTGAACTCTATGAAGACGTCAATAAAGAATTTGGTAAATACTGGAAAAGCCGTACTGGCCAAAGCATTAACTTCAAACAGTCACATGGTGGTTCAGGTAAACAGGCGCGTGCCGTGATTGATGGTCTGGATGCCGATGTCGTAACGTTGGCATTAGCCGCTGACATTGATGTACTGGTCGAAAAAGCCAAACTGTTACCTGCAGACTGGCAGAAAAAATTACCACAAAACTCAACACCATATACTTCTACCATCGTATTCCTGGTACGTAAAGGCAATCCAAAGGGCATCAAGGATTGGGGTGATCTGGTAAAACCGGGTGTAGAGATTATCACACCAAATCCTAAAACCTCAGGCGGTGCACGCTGGAACTATTTAGCAGCTTGGATATATGCAAAACACTTACCGGGCGGTAACGACAAAACTGCACAAGAATTTGTTCGTAAAATCTATAAACAAACCAAAGTACTTGATTCAGGTGCGCGTGGTTCAACCACCACTTTTGCTGAACGTGGCATCGGTGACGTATTACTGGCTTGGGAAAATGAAGCACATTTAGCCCTTCGTGAACAACCGGGCAAGTTTGAAATTGTGACTCCTTCCCTGTCAATTCTAGCTGAGCCACCCGTGGCAATTGTTGAAAAGAATGCCAATAAAAAAGGTAACAAATACCTGGCCCAAGGTTATTTAAACTTCCTGTACTCACCACTGGGTCAGGAAATCTCAGCACGTAACTTCTATCGCCCACGTAATGAAAAAGTGCTGATGAAATATAGCCAAGTCTTTAAGCCATTAAAACTGGTGACTATTGATCAGGAGTTTGGTGGCTGGGATAAAGTACAGAAAGCCCACTTTGAAAATGGTGGTGTTTTTGACCAGATCGTTAAAGCTAACAGCGCAAAAAATTAATTTAAGCTGATTTCATACAGGAGCATCGACATGACTCATACGCTTATTGTTCCCGGTGTGGGTGGCAGTGAATACAATCACTGGCAAACCTGCCTGCAACACCGGCTCATGCGTTGCTCTCGTGTGCAGCAAAAGGACTGGAATCATCCGGTACTGGATGTATGGGTCGCAGAATTTGTTAAAACTCTGCAAGTCATTCCAGATGATGTACAAATTGTGGCACATAGCTTTGGCTGTTTGACCAGCGTGGCATCATTGGCCCAGCATCCTGAACTGAATACTAAAGTCAAAAATCTGGTTCTGGTTGCACCTGCCAATCCGGCACGTTTTGGGGAAAATGGTTTTGCCCGTGATAGCCAGACGGATTACAGCGCCTATTTCCAGCAGCTCAAGATTCAGGCTCCAACGACTTTGCTGATCAGTGAAAATGATCCATGGCTAAGTTTTGAAGATGCCCAGGTTCTGGCGAAAGCCTGGAATATCAAACCGATTAATCTGGGAGTTGTAGGCCATGTCAATGTTGCTTCCGGTTTTGGTCCTTTCCCTGAAATTGAACAATATTTGATTTCAGAAAAGGCTATGCACCATATCAGCAAAGTTAATGAGAGCAAGTATTATTTTAAATTTGCATTTTAGTCCCTGCAAATTATGCTTGTGCCGATTCTATTTTCTAATTTTCACTGGTTAACTTTAACCAGCATTCTCTCTTTTGAGGAGTAATCATGTCGCAGCGATCCCGAGTGCTGCCAGGATTTGGTCTTTCTCTAGGCTTTACCCTAGCGTATTTGTCATTAATCGTTCTGATCCCGTTATCTGCCGTTTTTATTAAATCACTCGGCATTGGCTGGGAAGGTTTATGGGAAATCCTGAGCTCTGAACGTATCTTGAAATCATTACAGCTAAGCTTTAGTTCAGCCATTATCGCTGCTTTGATTAATGTAGTTTTTGGCCTGTTACTGGCATGGTGTCTGGTGCGTTATAGCTTTCCGGGTAAACGTATTGTCGATGCACTGGTCGATCTGCCTTTTGCCCTACCAACTGCAGTTGCCGGTATTGCTCTGACTTCTTTATATGCACCGACGGGCTGGATTGGTCAGTATTTAGATCCAATTGGCATCAAGGTGGCTTATACTCCGATCGGTATTACCCTGGCTTTGATCTTTATCGGTATTCCTTTTGTGGTCCGTACGGTACAGCCAGTTCTTTCTGATTTAGAAACTGAACTGGAAGAAGCGGCTTCTGCACTCGGTGCGAACCGTTTTCAGATCGTCACCAAAGTCATTTTTCCAATTCTGCTGCCAGCACTGATCACAGGTTTTGCTTTGGCCTTTGCACGTGGTGTCGGTGAATATGGCTCAGTGATTTTCATTGCCGGTAACCAGCCCTTTGAAACTGAAATTGCGCCATTAATGATTATTTCCCGTCTGGAAGAATATGACTATGCAGGTGCGACCACAATTGCTGTAGTGATGCTGCTCATTTCCTTTGTGATGCTTTTCCTGATTAACTTATTGCAAGCTTGGGCGAGCCGTCGTACCGGGAGAACTGCACGATGAGTTTAAATACCAACAGCAATGCGCTGGCTGAAAAATTGCAATCCCGCGATGCGACTCGTGAGCCGACCTGGGTACGTTATACCCTGATTGCGATTGCACTGATCTTCTTTTTAAGCTGCCTGATTCTGCCTTTGGTTCTGGTCTTTGTTGAAGCGTTTAAACAAGGCGTTGGCGTATATACGCAAGCCCTCGTTCATCCAGATACTTTATCTGCGGTCAAACTGACCTTGCTAACGGCTGTGATCGCGGTACCGATGAATGTAGTATTCGGCGTAGCTGCAGCCTGGTCAGTGGCGAAGTTTAACTTCCCGGGTAAATCAATTTTGACCACCATTATCGATATGCCTTTCTCGGTATCACCTGTTATTGCAGGTTTGATGCTGGTACTGATTTTCGGTACTCAAGGCTGGATGGGTGGCTGGTTGATGGATAATGACATCAAGATCCTTTACGCTGTTCCTGCGATTGTTCTGGCAACGATCTTCATTACCGTACCTTTTGTAGCACGTGAGCTGATCCCTTTAATGGAAGCGCAAGGTACTGAAGAAGAAGAAGCTGCGATTGTACTAGGTGCATCTGGCTGGCAAACCTTCTGGAAAGTGACCCTGCCAAATATCAAATGGGGTCTGATTTACGGCGTAATTCTGTGTAATGCCCGCGCCATGGGTGAGTTCGGTGCAGTATCAGTGGTTTCTGGCCATATCCGTGGTGAAACCAATACTTTGCCGCTACACGTCGAAATTCTATATAACGAATATACCTTTAGTGCTGCGTTTGCCGTGTCATCGCTCCTGGCTCTCCTCGCAATTGTGACTCTGGTTCTGAAAACCTGGGTCGAACTGCGCCAGGAAAAACAAGACAAACGTAATGACGATTCAACAGTTTCTTAAGGAATGCCCACATGAGTATTCAAGTTAAAAATATTGAAAAACACTTTGGTGCATTCCATGCACTTAAAAACATTTCTCTGGATTTCCCAGATGGTCAGCTGGTTGCCCTGCTCGGCCCTTCAGGCTGCGGTAAAACGACTCTACTGCGTATTATTGCAGGTCTTGAATCTGCTGACGGTGGTCAGGTGATTCTGGAAGGCCAGGATGCAACCAATGTCCACGTACGTGAACGTGAAGTGGGTTTTGTATTCCAGCACTATGCCCTGTTCCGTCATATGACCGTATTCGATAACGTGGCTTTTGGTCTACGTGTACGCCCACGTTCAACCCGTCCATCAGAAGCAGAAATTAAAAAACGTGTGACCCGTTTGCTTGATCTGGTACAACTTGGCTTCCTGGCAGACCGTTATCCGGCTCAGCTTTCTGGTGGTCAGCGTCAACGTATTGCACTTGCGCGTGCACTAGCCGTTGAGCCACGTGTACTGTTACTGGATGAGCCGTTCGGCGCACTAGATGCCAAAGTCCGTAAAGAACTGCGCCGCTGGTTACGTACCCTGCATGATGAACTGCACATTACTTCAATTTTTGTCACTCACGACCAGGAAGAAGCCTTAGAAGTTGCTGATCAGATCGTAGTGATGAATAAAGGCAATGTGGAACAGATCGGTTCACCACGTGAAGTGTATGAAACACCGAAAACACCATTCGTGTTTGACTTCCTGGGACAAGCTAACCGTTTCGAAGGCCAGAATAATGGCGGCATACTTCAGCTAGGTGAAGACCGTATCCAGTTCGATGCCGCCAAACAGGCAGCTCAGGGTAATGTCATTGTATTCGCTCGCCCGGATGAACTGCGTATTCATGCACAACCACAAGAGAATACGATTCAGGCCACGTTTATTCGTGAACTCTGGATTGCAGGAAAAGTTGTTGCGGAACTGAATGACCGCCAAGGTAATCTGATTGAAATTTCACTGACACCAGAAGAAGCTCGCGCTCATCAATTCCGTCCGGATCAAACTGTTTGGTTGAGTGCATTAAATCTGCATTTATTTGAAAACCAGGTCGCGTAAGACTGCAAGATGGGGCTTTTAAATGCCCCATCCTCTTATAGGGTAAAGAATTATGAATTTCCAACAATTAAGAATTATTCGAGAAACTGTTAGACAGAATTTTAACTTAACTGAAGCTTCAGCCGCGCTTTACACTTCGCAGTCAGGTGTCAGTAAGCATATTAAAGATTTAGAAGATGAGCTTGGTGTACAGCTATTTATCCGTAAAGGTAAACGCCTATTAGGACTGACTGAACCAGGTCAGGCACTTCTCGGCATTGTAGAGCGTATGCTGGTTGATGCAGACAATATCAAACGTCTTGCAGATGACTTTAACAAGGTCGATGAAGGTACATTAACGATTGCAACGACACATACCCAGGCACGTTATGTATTACCGCCAATCGTGAATCAGTTCAAAAAAGAATTTCCGAAAGTTCATCTGATTTTGCAACAAGCCAGTCCAATGGAAATTACCGAAATGCTTCTTCAGGGTGAAGCAGATATCGGAATCGCGACTGAAGCTTTAACGACTGAAGAAAATCTAGCGAGTGTGCCTTATTATAACTGGCAGCACAGTATTATTACGCCGCAAAATCACCCGTTGAATAGCAAAGAACAGGTTCGTATTGAAGACCTCGCTGGCTATCCGATTATTACTTATCATGGTGGTTTCACAGGCCGTTCTAAAATCGACTCAGCCTTTGAAGAAGCCGGTGTAGATGTGGATATTGTAATGTCAGCTCTGGATGCCGATGTGATTAAAACTTATGTCGAGCTCAACATGGGTGTCGGCATTGTCAATGATCTGGCTTATGATCCAGAACGTGACTATCGTCTGAAACAGATTAAAACCGATATTTTTGGGGTAAATACTACCTGGATTGCAGTACGTAAAGGTCATTTATTACGTGGTTATGGTTATGAGTTTATTTCTTTATGCTCACCAGATGCAGATATCAAGGCACTGAAAAAAGTCGCTTATCCAGATGAATAATATGGGTTGTACTTTCTAAATTGAAGAGGCGTATTGCCTCTTTTTTATTTTTTGAGTGGATAAAGAATATAAATATCAAGCATAATCACGTACATAATAAATTGAATTATACCAAGATGATCAATAATAAATTTGCTCTTTTCTCCGTGGGCTTGTTTTTCTCCGGGTCAGGTTATGCAGCAGCGTTTGAACAATCTAACCAAAGCATCCAATCGTTTTTTGAAAAAAATAATTATGCTGAAGTTTCACTGGCTTGGGTTCGCCCTGATATCAGCGGTCAGGTACAACATACCGAAGAGCTGCAACAATTAGGCATCACGGATTTTTCAACATGAAATCTTGTCCATAACCAATTGATCTCTAATGTCGCATTAAAATTCCAGTTGAATCCTCAAGTGTCGTGGGGACTGATTTACGATCAGCCTTATTCTATAGATATCGCTTATCATTATGATCCTGTTTTTGCAGGTGCAACACTTCCAATTGAGGCTGCTACCATTCAGTTTGAGAGCCATAATTTGACCTCATTAATTGGCTTTCAACCAAACGATAACTGGAATTTTTATACAGGGCTAAGTTATCAAAGCTTAGAAGGAAATTTATATTTATCCGGACAGACATTTTATATATTCAATGGTTATCGGGCCACATTTGAACGAGATGCCGCTCGGGGCTGGCTTGCTGGAATCAGTTATCAGATTCCAGAATATTTTTTTAGAACCGCACTGACCTATCGCTCTGCAATTACTCATCACAATAAAACCACTGAGTCGATTATTGTAGGTACGAATCCAGCACCTTATACAGAAATTCAAACTCCACAGTCTGTGAACTTGGATTTTCAGACAGCTTTAACTGATCGAAATGCGCTCTATGGCACGCTGCGTTGGTCAAACTGGCAAAATTTCGTGATCCAGCCGCCTAAATTTGGCGCTGTAATTGACTATGCGGCCTTACAGTTTCCGGAAGTAAAACCATTCAGGATGATTGATTATCGTGAGGATCAATGGTCTGGAAAAATCGGACTTGCTCATCAATGGCCATCTTTTGGCATAAATTCTATCGAACTCTTATGGGATTCTGGTACAGGAAATCCGGCTTCAACCCTGAATCCGAGTGATGGCTATTGGGGCATCGGACTAGGTCATCTTTATAAGATTCAAGAAACCTGGGATATTGCTACAGGACTATATTATTTAAAGTTTCAAAAACCTGAAATTTCCTTATCCGAACCTATTACGCCGCAGATCGCAGGTTTATCCGCAGTTTCTGATAACAGTGCCTGGATCCTAGGTATGAAGTTGGGCTATCATTTTCAATAGCTTTTAATAAATAAAAAAACGAGCCGAAGCTCGTTTTTTTATTAGGCTTAGCAGCTACAGCTTAGAAGCGGAAGCTTACACCCAGTTTTGCCACTGGGAACCATTCATATTTATTATCTTCGCGAATTTTACGCTCTTCATTTTCAATCGCTGTACCTACGCTAGGAGAACCTTCTACTGGTGCAAGACCTGTAGCAGTTAAATCCACAGTTGGGTTACCATTGTAGTATGCGCCGATTTCACCAAATACACCCCAACGGTTAGTAATTGCTGGAGAGAAACCAAGACCTACATACGGAGCAATATTATTTTTGTAAGATAACTTACCATTTACACGACCTTCTGTAGCACCAGCAGCAAGTTGATAGTCATTGTTATCAATGCTTAAAGTTTCACCACTACCAATACGGCGAGATAGATCGTAATCATTATCAATATATGCTACACCGGCAGCCATATAGAACCAGTTCGCCCAAGGACGAATCTCAGCATTCAAGTAAGTCAGGTTATTATCCATATCTAGGTCATATTTTGTACCATTGATTGATAAATCATCAGTCCAAGAAATATCACCACCATTATAACCTAGAGTAACACCTACATAAGGGTTAGCATTCCAAGAGATCGCGCCACCGTAACCGGTAGTACCGACTTCAGCACGAACAGCTGCAGGTTTAAAGAAAGAGAATTCAGCTACGCCTTCATCTGTTACGATTGTCTCATCAGCAGCCATGACAGATCCAGCTGTGGCAGCTAGAACGGATACTGCTAAAAGTTGATATAAAGCTTTCATTATTTCTCTCCTCAAAAGAACTTTTTTTTCATCATTAGTTATTCGTGATGAGCTCAATATAAAGGAGCCAATGAATATTTTTTATTCGTGTTTTGCTGGGCTTTTGTTATTTTTTGATACATATTAATTTTTCTTGTTGAATGATAAGCCTTTTTTAAACAATGTTTGTACATATCTAAAATACGAAAATGATACTAATCACTTTACTTGCGAATTTAATTCAGCACCCTTCTTAGTTTTCCATCTTTTTAGAGCAATATAGTGTAAAATATCGGAAATTTTTTTCTGGAAGGAAGATCATGTCTCAGCTTTCAACAATCATTGAACAAGCGTTTGAAGACCGTGCGAATTTCACAGCAGCAGATTGCCCTGCTGAAATCCGTCAAGCAGTTGAGGAAGTAATTGCTGGCCTGGACAATGGTACTTTACGTGTTGCTGAAAAAATCGAAGGTGAATGGGTTGTTCATCAATGGATTAAGAAAGCGGTATTGTTATCATTTAAATTAAACGATAACAAACCAATGGAAGCTTGTGATCTTCGCTTCTACGACAAAGTAGATACTAAATTCTCTGACTGGACTGATGAGCAGTTTAAAGCTGCTGGCGTACGTGTTGTTCCTCCGGCGGTAGCGCGTAAAGGTTCTTTCCAGGCGAAAAACGTGGTACTGATGCCTTCTTATGTGAACATCGGTGCTTATGTAGATGAAGGTACGATGGTCGATACTTGGGCAACTGTAGGTTCATGTGCTCAAATCGGTAAAAATGTTCACTTGTCAGGTGGTGTAGGAATCGGTGGTGTTCTTGAACCGCTTCAAGCTAACCCAACAATTATTGAAGACAACTGTTTCATCGGTGCACGTTCTGAAATCGTTGAAGGCGTAATCGTTGAAGAAGGTTCTGTCATTTCAATGGGCGTATTCATTGGTCAATCTACCAAGATTTATGACCGAGAAACTGGCGAAATCCATTATGGCCGCGTACCTGCTGGTTCTGTTGTGGTATCAGGCAGCCTGCCATCTAAATGTGGTAAATACAGCTTATATGCAGCTGTAATCGTGAAAAAAGTAGATGCGAAAACTCGTGCTAAAACTAGCCTGAACGATCTGCTACGCGAAGACTAAGATGTCTTAACTTAGAGGAAACATTTGTGTTCCTCGGAGCTTCAACCGCTCCTCGTCTCTACGGTCAGCAATGATCGTAGGGATTTTTATTTTTATACATTGTTATTTATTTTTCAGTGGTTAATGTTGTTATGAATACGCTTCGATCTTCCGCAATTCCAGTTTCTGATCCGTCTGCGGGCTTACGCATTACGGAGATCTTCTATTCATTACAAGGTGAAGCCAATACCGCAGGTTTACCGACCGTATTTATTCGCTTAACCGGATGTCCGCTGCGCTGTACCTATTGTGATACTACGTATTCTTTTGAAGGTGGTGAACGCAAATCTTTAGATGACATCATCCAGACCACGCTTGATTTTAAAACGCCTTATGCCTGTGTAACCGGTGGTGAACCATTAGCGCAACCGAACGCCCTACCTCTGATGCAACGACTTGCAGATTTAGGCTGTGAAGTTTCTTTAGAAACCAGTGGTGCGTTAGATGTTTCTAAAGTGGATACACGTGTATCCAAAGTTCTAGATTTAAAAACACCAACTTCAGGTGAAGTTGCACGAAATTTGCTTACAAATCTGGATCATTTAACTCAGCATGACCAGATTAAGTTTGTAATCTGTAATCGTGAAGATTATGAATGGTCAAAACAGCAGGTAGAACAGTACCAGTTAAATGAAAAAGTCAGCACGGTCTGGTTCTCCCCTGCATTTGCAGTTGAAAAAGGAGCTGCGCGCTTGCCACAATTGGCACGTGATCTGGCTCAATGGATTTTAGAAGACCATCTCCCTGTTCGTTTCCAGCTGCAGCTGCACAAGTTGTTATGGAATGATGAAACTGGTCGTTAATTTTTGTAAATTTACTATATTGGAGTATTTGTTATGCGCCCTCGTGCCATTGTATTGTTATCTGGCGGATTAGATTCAACAACCTGTCTGGCTTGGGCGCAGGCACGCTATGAATGTATCGCACTGAGTTTTATGTATGGCCAACGTTCCACTACAGAACTTGATGCAGCTCGTGCGCTGGCTCAACGCTCGGGAGTAGAACATCGTGTCATCAATATTGATTTAGGTAACCTGGGCGGCTCAGCCCTTACTGATCATAGCATTGAGGTACCGGATCAATTGCAGGAAGGTATTCCTGTAACCTATGTGCCTGCACGAAATACCATCTTCTTATCTTATGCTTTGGCCGCTGCAGAAGTGTTCGGTGCAGAGGCAATTGTGATCGGGATTAATGCGGTGGATTATTCAGGTTATCCAGACTGCCGCCCGGAATTTATTGAAGCTTTTGCCAATATGGCACGCCTTGCAACCAAGGTCGGTGTTGAAGGTCAAGCCCTGAAATTTGAAACACCTTTGTTACATTTATCCAAAGCAAATATCATTCGCTTAGGCCTAGAACATGGCGTAGACTACAGTCAAACGGTATCTTGCTACCAAGCAGATGACCAAGGACGTGCGTGTGGAACATGTGACAGTTGTCGTTTACGCAAGCAAGGTTTTGCTGATGCAGGTGTTGAAGACCCGACACGTTATTACCTTTAAAATCGATCAAGGTTATAAATCCATATTATGAATATTAAAGCCAAATTACTTGCGACTAGCCTACTCTCTTTGTCTGCCCTATTTTCAACTGCATCTTTTGCAAATAATGATCAAGCTAAGGCAAAAGCAGAATTTGAGGCGATGAAAAAAGAATATACAACTGCCATGAAAAATGCTGGAAGCAGTTCAAATGTGCGTGACGGTTTAATTAAAGCCTGCGCTATTCCCTACAAACAGGCAGTGAAGTACAAAAAACTGACTCAGTCTGATGTGAATAAGCTTTGTACATGTGAAGTGGATGCAGAAGGTAAATTGACTCAAGCTCAGAAATGGCAGATTCAAAGCACCATTAACCAGAAGAAAAACCCTGCTACTTTAGACTTTGTTAAAAAACAAAGCCAGAATGTGCAGTCTTGTGTAGGCCCACAGCTCGCAGGTAAATTAAACTCACTTGCTGCAGAAGCCAATAAAGCCGCTCAAAAGAAATAATCCTGACGGATATTTTTCTAGAATAAGCCACTATAATGTGGCTTATTTTTTTGAAAAAATTTAGAAAAATTGGAGAGATCATGTCTGAGATCAGCTTACCTGAGCACACTTTTCCGACCACTACAGGTGAAATTAATCTGGCCCAACTGGATGCAGAATGGTTAATTATCTATTTTTATCCTAAAGATTCGACACCTGGCTGTACCACTCAGGCAGTCGGTTTCTCTTGTTTAAAAGATCAGTTTGATGCACTGAATACGACTATTCTGGGCGTATCACGTGATTCGGTTAAAGCGCACCAGAACTTTACTGAAAAACAGAATCTGATCATTAATCTGATCAGCGATGAAGAAGAAGTGTTATGTAAACACTTTGATGTCATTAAAGAAAAGAATATGTATGGCAAGAAAGTGATGGGCATTGAGCGCTCTACCTTCATTTTCCATAATGGCAAACTGGTCAAAGAATACCGTAAGGTGAAAGCTGCTGGCCATGCTGAACAGGTTTTAGAAGATTTGAAAGCTTTACAGGCTGCTTAAGGTGTTTCATAGAATCAAAAAGGCATGCATAGAAATATCATGCCTTTTTCTTTAGAGTTGCTGCAAAGAATAATTCAGTTCACTAAAGAAACCGCAATCGACCACATTACACAGCCAATAAGTATATCCAATATTTTCCAGGCTTGTGGTCGCTGAAAAATAGGTTGCAAATAACGTGCTGCATAGCCCAGTCCAAAAAAGAATACAAAGGACGCACTAATCGCTCCTAAGGCAAATTGTATCTGTGCATTGGAATATTGGGTGGAGATGGAACCAATCAAGACCAAAGCATCCAGATAGACATGCGGATTGAGCCAGGTCAGCATCAAACAAATCAGCAAAACTTTATATAAAGAAGGCACATCTTTTTGATCTGTGTTCAGACGCTGCTCATTCTTCCAGGCCTGATAAAAATGCTGAGCGCCATAGATCGCCAGAAAAGTCGCGCCTAGATATTTCGCCATATTGATCCAGTGCGGATTGACCAGCATCAATTGTGAAAATCCCAGAACACCAGCAAAAATCAATATCGCATCAGATAAGGCACAACACATACAGATCGCAAAGACATACTGCTGTTTCAAGCCCTGTTTCAATACAAAAGCATTTTGCGCACCAATGGCAATAATCAGGCTAAAGCCTACCGCCAGACCTTGTATATATGCATTTAACATTGGAATATCATGGAATTATAAAGATGGAGATCATTATCTATGTTATTCTTTTCAATTAAATATAATTAGGAAAATATCATTCAGACTAAATTTTATTTAGGTAAACTATGCCACTTAATTCTAAAAACTGTGATGCTTTTTTAGCCGTCGCAGAAACCCAAAGTTTTGATGCTGCCGCAAAAGTATTAAATATTACGGCTTCAGCAGTCACTTTAAGAGTACAGAATCTGGAAAGAGATTTGGGGCAAGTTCTGGTGCTACGTGAGCGTCCTTGTAAAGTGACCAATGCCGGTCAAACCTTACTGAATTATTTGCAGCATCAACGCCTGTTACAGCAGCAATTGATCCAGCAATTAAATGGTCAAAATAAAGCAGAATTTAGCTCGATTCATATTGCGGTAAATGCGGATTCTCTTGCGACCTGGTTATTTCCCTGTCTGAACACCACTCTGCTTGCAGAGAAAATTACTTTGAATCTTCAGGTTGCTGTTCAAAGTGAAACTCATAAGCTTCTAGAGCAGGGTCAAGTCAATGCCTGTATTAGCAGTGAAAGTGAAGCCATGCCGGGCTGTAAGGCTCATTTTATTGGACAGATGCATTATAGAATGGTCGCAACACCTGCCTTTGTGCATTCCTGGTTTAAACAAGGCATTCACCGGGAATCACTGCGTAAGGCACCCGCTGTGATTTATAATGATCAGGATCATTTACATAGCCATCTACTGTTGGCTCAATTTGGCTTAAACCAGCAATGTTTTCCTTTTCACTATATCCCCTCCTCGACCGCCTTTGCGGATGCTATTTTTTCAGGATTAGGATACGGTTTAGTGCCGGACTATCAAATTGCGGACCGGATTCAAAATGGGACACTGATCGAGATACTACCTGAATGCAGTTGTGATGTACCTTTATATTGGCATCACTGGAAACAGCAGTCTCCCGCTCTAAAACAGTTAACCAAAGTCATTCTGGAACAGGCAGAACAATGTATGAATAATCCAGTTCATTAAACAGTTCTATTGTGTCCTGCCGAATTCACAGAAATTGAATATCACATTATTGGGTTTTCCACTGTCCCATTAAATGAATATTAACTTTTTCACCCACGCCTGCAGTGGCTTTCTTCATCCCAAAATCTGAACGATTAATCACCGTGGTGGATTTCACATCGAGTAAATTAGGATTACCCTTGTTCGGTGTCAGCGTGGTATCGAATACCACTGGTCGAGTAACACCTCTTAGAGTGAGTTGACCCATGACCTGATAACGATTCGTACCATTTGGCTTAAACTGCGTACTTTTGAAATTGACTGTTTTATAGCGAGATGCATGAAACAGGTCCTCACCCATAATCATATTTTTAAGGCTAGGTTTGGAAACCTCTAGGCTATCGACCTGCATAGTGAACTCAGTAGATGACTGTTGTGGCCGATCAAGATCAAACTGCATGGTTGCCTTGAACTCTTGAAAATTTCCCTTTACAACATTCAAACCCAAGGAGTTAATGCTAAAGCCGACACTACTTTGAGGCGTCAATGTCCAGCTTTTAGCATACGCAGCCGATATACACATAGCAGATAGAGCGCCCGCATAAGCTATATGTTTCAGCAATAGATTCATTGTGTTCATCCTTAACAATCAAATGAACTCACTACCTTAAAACGGTTTCAGCCCAGATTTGTTTTATCATTTAGTTCAAACTTGTTGACCAATTGTTGATAAATCTCATTATTTTTAAATTTATGTAAAAATTCACTGGTGCCTAAAGGAAAAGCTGATTCCACCACTTCACCGCGATAATACGCTTCACGTAAAGGAGTCGCTGAAATTGCACCGACCAAGCTATCGAGTTCCACCATTTCCCATTCAGGGAATAAACTTAAATAATAAGAAGATTCATCTTTAAAGTGTCCAATTAGACCAACTTTTGCTTCTGGTTCAACTACTTCAGACACCAGCGATTTCACCAGTTTTTGCCATTTTTCATCATTATAGACATCAATGACATGGACAAATTTAATGCGCTTCTGATCTGCTTCAGAAAAATTCAACAGGATCATTTCTTCACGTTCAGTGGCTAGAAATGGATTTTTAATATTGCGTTCTTGCTGTGCTGAGCCTAATGCCAGAATCACCTGCTGGCTTTGCTGCAAGGCAATTTTAATCGTTTGCATATGGGCCAGATGGAAAGGTTGAAAACGACCAATAAACACTAGGTAATCAAATTTATACTTCATAGCACATCTTACTTTTATGAACGCATCAGTTATGCCACAGGGAATTTTTTGCGACATAATAAGCGCCAATAAATTCATATTAATAAAGCAAGGATAGTACGATGACACTGAGCTGTATTCAACAACCGCATCAGCATTTAAATGCGAATTTAGACAATGGCGTACTGACCTTAGCCATTCACCGTCCTGAGGCAAAAAATGCGCTTTACGGCGAACTATATCTATGGATCGCACAGGCACTGGATGAAGCAGATCAGGATAGTAGTGTGCGTGTCGTGATTCTACGTGGTCAGGATGCAGACTTTAGTGCCGGCAATGACATGCAGGACTTCATGAAGTTTATTCAGACGCCTCTACAAGGTAAGGCTGGCGATACCCCTCCTTTTGTGCTGTTGAAGTCCGCTGCAAAATTTTCCAAGCCTTTAATTGCTGCCGTTCGTGGCGTTGCGATTGGGATCGGGGTAACGATTCTGCTGCATGCTGATCTGGTTTATAGTGACAATACTGCCCTGTTCCAGATTCCGTTTGTTAGCCTTGGCCTGTCGCCTGAAGGTGCTTCAAGCAAGCTGCTGGTACAACAAGCGGGTTATCATAAAGCAGCTGAACTGTTACTTACTGCACAACGGTTTAATAGTGAAAAGGCATTGGGTGCAGGTCTGGTAAATAGCATTGAAGAAGATGTCTATGCTGCTGCTGAAAAACAGGCAAAAACTCTTGCTGCTTTACCCCTGGCTTCTATTAAACAAACCAAAGCACTGATGAAGCATAATCTGGCTGAAACTATCGAGTGTATTGATGATGAAGCTGAGATATTTATGAAACGTGTGGGTTCACCTGAAATGACGGAAGCTGTTCAGGCCTTTATGGAAAAACGGAAACCTGATTTCACACAATTCAACTAATTCTGAAACTTATCTTTTAATTGAGGCAGTTTAGACTGCCTCAATCTTTTATTTTTTTGAAAGAATCTAGCTTATGAATAATGAAAACTACCAAACGACTTCTCAAACAACCGATAGTTCAAATCCTGAAAAGAAACGTTATTATGAACCTGCTCCTCAGGATATTGATGTAGACAATTTCCGAAAGGTCATCGAAAGCCGCCGTTCTGTACGTAAATTTACCAAAAAGCCAATTCCTGCCGAGGTCCTCGATGCCTGTCTGGATTTAGCCTTGCTGGCGCCAAACTCCTCAAACCTGCAGCCGTGGACTTTTTATGTGGTGCAGAACCCATCCAAGAAAAAACGTCTGGTTAAAGCATGTATGAGCCAGCTTGCTGCTAAAACGGCTTCAGAGCTGATTGTCTGTGTGGCACGTACTGACCGTATAGATGAAATGGCAAAACTGAATATCAGCGAGTTTCCATTTCCTGAGGCGCCTCCAGCCATTAAAAAGTACTATAAGTACATTCCCTACAACTACAAGACCGGTTATTTGAATGCCTTTGGTAACTTTAAGAAAGTTGCTTTCAAAGTAGCTCGTACACTCGATAAACAAATGCCAGTTTCTGCATTTAGTCCAGCCGATGCCAAGCTATGGGCAAGTAAAACCACAGCACTGGCATGTGAAAATCTGGTTCTGGCTTTACGTGCTTATGGTTTTGATAGCTGTATGATGGAAGGCTTCGATGAACCAATGGTTCGTGAACTTCTAGATCTGAATGACCAGCAATATCCAGTGATGGTGATTGGTGCTGGTGAACGTGCCAAAGATGGTGTGTTCTTCCCACAGTATCGTTTTGATCGTGAGCTGTTTATTCAGAAGGTTTGAGTTTAAAAATAGTATTTAAAGGATTTAAGAATATTAATTTACTTAATATTTGATGACATGGATGTCGATTAATTAAGTATATTAGAAAAAGGCTTTGTTGCACAAAGAATTAAAAGTAAAGATTTCTCATATCTACTCAAATTTAAGTGACAACTCGGGTATGTGGTCTGCCTAAGTCCGTAAATTTATTTAATACTGCCACACGTGCATGAATCTCATTGATTTGGCTTTGAAAATTTCTCGCACTGAGTTTATCCCCCAACAATTTGATGCAATGCATCTTGGTTTCAACCAAACTTCGCCGATGATAGCCTGACCATTTCTTCCAAATAGTTCTTCCTAAACGCTTAATTGTTCGAAGCAATTCATTGCGTTCTAGCGAGCCCATCTTTTTATCTTTCGATGGCTTCGCATTTTTTCTTGGTGGAATGACCGCATGTGCATCTCGATCTAAAATGACTTGTCTGCAGTACTTCGTATCATAAGCACCATCGGTATAGACCGAATCAATTCGTTCGTCTAAAGGAATTTGAGTAACTAAATCATCGAGTACTTGTGAATCGCTCACATTATTTGTAGTGAGCTGTACTGCACGTATTTGCAAGGTGTCGGCATATCAATACCAATATGAAGTTTGCGCCATTGTCGACGATATTCAGGCTGATGTTTCTTTCGTTTCCGTTCACCTTCACCTATAAACTTTAAGCCAGTAGAGTCGACAAGTAGATGTAGTCCATCACTACTTTTTTGATAGCCAATCGTAGTATCAATACGCTGTTGTCGTCTACAAATTGTAGTGTAGTCTGGCGCTACCCAATTTAACCCACAAAGATGGATGAGACTTTGAACAAAGCCAGTGACCATACGTAAGGACAATCGAAAGAGAGATTTAATCATTAGGCAACATTGGATAGCTGTGTCAGAGTAAGTTTGATTTCGTCCTTGTTTGCCTTTTGATGGGGCATACCATTGCGTAGCAGGATCAAACCAAATGGCAATATTTCCACGATTAATGAGTGCTCGGTTATATGAAGACCAATTGGTTATACGATAAATTTTAGGAGCAGGTTTATTCATATTGAAATTATAGGACTGAATAATCTTTCTAGGCTAGGTTTATGCAACAAAGCCGTATGATGCTCAGCGGTTTTGGCAACTGCATTGTTATACTCCTTAGTTTATTCTTTTATTTAAGTTGTTCTGATAAATTTTATAATAATAAAAGCAGATTAGGTGTTTTTAATATATAGACGGCACATCAACACTAATGCACCGTCGGTTTATATCACTTCTAAAATTTAAACTTTTATATCTAAGAGCTGGATAAATTCAAATGCCGGTTCTTCATAAGGATGACTGTCTTTTAGAGCCTTAGCCACTTCAACCGCCTTTTCATCAGGTACAAGAATTTCGATCCGCCATTCTTCCACATTTTCCAATTGGCCGATTTCCCCAATATGAGGATCTGCGCCTTGCTGCGGCTTAAATTGTCCAGTTCCCAGCACTTGCCAGGCACAATCGGTATATTCACCAATCCCACCCGCACCTGCTGCAAAGACGGCCTTCTTGGTTTCCTCCAGGTTTTCATCTGGTACGTAATAAATCAGTTTAAGCATATATCCCTACAATTTTTTCAAGCATTTACCGTATTGTTAAGGGCGTCGGTAATAATATTCAATGCTGGATTTTGAGATTTCTTGTTAAATGTTGCATATAGTTCTACCTGGGGTAAAGGTCGATCTGTCTGGATCACTTTCACTTCATCATTCAGGAAACGTAATAGATAATCGGGAGCAAAACTAAAACCCACCCCCATATTGATCAGGTTAATATGCTGTAGCACATTGGTCGTTCACAGCACCTGATCATGCTTTAGCTGATCAAAGGACATCAAGGCATTGAGTCTTTCGTAAAATATGGGTGATGCATTCTGATCACACATAATAATTGTATGATTTTTTAGTTCCTGTAATTTCAGTATCCGATCGGTTGGGTGCAAATGCTTGGCTGCAACCAAGTGAATTTGTTCCGTCAATAAATGGATATTTTCAAAATCCGGATGATCCAGCTGAAAACGGGTAATACTTAGATCTAATTCAGCATTTTTTAGATGTTGAAGCTGTTCCAGACAGAACAGGCTATGCAGATGAATTTTTAAATCTGGCATGGTCTTTTTCAGCTTGGCCAAAATATGTGGCATAACTTTTAGTTCGGCAACATTCAGAAAGCCAATATGAATCTGATTATTTTTCTGCTGGGCCACCTGTCGTGCTGATGCAACAGCCAATTTGGCATTTTCCAGAGCTTTTTCTGCATAGATTAAAAAGGCTTTGCCTTCATGGGTTAACTGTATTTTTCGTGAAGAACGTTCAAACAGGTTAACACCAATTTCCTGCTCCAGATCTTTAATCTGCTGGCTTAAAGAAGGTTGAGCCGTAAACAGTTTTTCAGCAGCCCTAGTGAAACTCTGCTCCTGCGCCACGGTAATAAAATAGCGTAAATGTCTAAGTTCCATAGATTGCTCACTTCAAAAAATAGGTACTTATCTTACGATTTAGGCCAACATATTGAAAATATTAATAGATCAATAGCTTATGCTAATACTCATATAACTACCTTTTATACATGGCTAGATTTTGCCCCCTCATACATTTATGCCTGTATCAAGTTTACACATGGTGTCTTGCATGACACAGTATTCGACACTGAATCGGGTGAAAGCGGGGGTCAGGCAGCTGAATCACTGAACTTGCCATATTTGGATGTGATTCGGATTGTTTCTCATGATGTGTATAGCACCTGGATTGCTAAGTCTGAAATTCATGAATCTGTGGCAGTTCTGGTTCGTCCGGATGGTTATGTAGTTTGGCGTTATAGGATAGTACCAATGATCAGTTTGATTATGAAAATACGCTGAAGGTGAGGTTAAAGGAAATTCAACTGGCTGTGTAAGTATCCTGTCAAAGACCATCAAAAGGTAGTCTGTTTTATGTCTTTTCTTTTTTCATTTCCCAAGTAGAAAATAAAAAAACTGCCATTGTTCCTGCTAAATTTACTGCAAACTCAGCATGTCTAGGAGAAGGCTTCACATTATTTTTACCTTGACCATGAGCATCACTGATTTTATTTCTTAATGAGCCTAAACCTTCAACTATCGCACTACAGCCACCTAAGATTTGCTTAAATATCTGCTCTGTATGCTGTGATGGAGACAAGTTTAAATTACTACTGACTAATCTATACAACTGGTTTATATCTGGAGCATTACCGTATTCTACACTTAGCTCATCTAGGATATGTTTGCATGTTGACTCTAAAAGAGTTCTAGACAGAGTAATTGCACCATCTGGATCAGTCGTTCTTCTTTCTAAGGCTTTGTTCCAGATTGTATGGATATAATATGAATCTATATTTTGAACGACATTCTTTATAATTTGATCAGAAGGGACTTCACTACTAAATTCTAGTTTTTCTAATATGGGTTGAAAGGACTTCCAAATGAAATCCCGTCTTTCAGCATATGTTGCATATTCAAATTTAATAAATTGCCAAAATTGCTGTAGATTTCTACACGTTAGAATGTATTTTGGTAATAAATTTTTAATATCAGCTTCTTTTAATAAATAGAATCTTAAAGTTTCATATTCGCTAGTATTTTCATTACTACCTGTAGCACGAGCTATAAGTAAATTCTGAATAGTTTCTATTTTTATTAATTTTTCCTGATTATCCATCTTATATTTTTCACCCATTTTCAACAAATATATAATTTTAAAAATGAAAAAGCCACCTCTCGGTGGCTTTTTTAAATCTGTTGATCAAGAACCCTGTAGCAAATAACTACCTACCAAGAACAGTACCTGTAGGCCAACAACAAAACCAAATAACCACCAACCTTTCTGACGTAATTCTGTTCTATCCATTATTCTGAGCGTCTTAGCCATGTCATCACCTCATTCTTGAGTGTTGATACTGAACTGATCTATACCATCTTTCCTTTAAAGTGCATAAATATTGTGCATTATTTACACAATATCATTTCTGTGCAGATATAAAAGCAAAATCTAAACCAGTTCAGCGGGAGAAAATTAAATAAATGTTTCAAACTGCTTAAAAAGCAAAAAGCCACCCACTGGTGGCAATTGATGAAGCTAGTCTAAACAAAAGTAAATGATTTTTCTAGCTTTGCTGGGTCACTTAAAATTCTAATAATAAAAAAGAGCCGCTACTGCGACCCTTTTTTGAAGCTAAATCAGATTAGCCAATGAACTTACGCGCATTACGGAACATACGTAACCATGCACCGTCCTGATCCCAGTCTTCTGGTTTCCAAGAGTGCTGGATCGCACGGAAGTTACGCTCAGGGTGTGGCATCAGGATCGTCGCACGACCATCTTTCGAAGTTACACCAGAGATCCCTTCAGGCGAACCATTCGGGTTCAATGGATATTGCTCAGTCGCATTACCTTGGCTATCCACATAGCGCATGATCACCTGGTTATTGGCATTCAATGCAGCAATGCTTTCAGCTGATGCAACCACACGACCTTCACCATGTGCCACAGCGATTGGAAGAATTGAACCTTCCATACCTTCTAGCAATACAGAATGAGATTTCTCTACGCGAATATTAACGCTACGTGCTTCAAATACTTCTGACTTGTTGCGATGGAAACGAGGCCAAGCATCTGCACCTGGAATCAGTGGAGTTAATTGTGACAGCATCTGACAACCATTACAGATCCCTAGAGAGAAGGTCTCCTGACGGTTAAAGAATTTCTCGAATTGGTCACGAAGTTGCTGATTGAACAATACTGATTTCGCCCAGCCACCACCTGCACCCAATACGTCACCGTAAGAGAAGCCACCACATGTGACCAGACCTTCGAAGTCATCCAGGCTGATACGGCCAGCTAGAAGATCGCTCATGTGTACGTCAACAGTATTGAAGCCGACTTTGTCGAATGCTGCTGCCATTTCTACATGACCATTCACACCCTGTTCACGCAAAATTGCCATATTTGGACGACGTGAATTGATGTACGGCGCTTCGATTTGCTCGTTCAGATCAAATGTCGGTTGAGCAATCAAACCTTTGTGTGATTTGTCAGTAACCAACGAAAATTCTTGATCTGCAGTTTCTACGTTGTCACGCAGACGCTGGATTTGATGAGAAACTTCAGTCCAAGCGACTTGTAAATCAGCACGGTCAAGTACTAAACCATTTACAGATAACTGGTCAGAGCTGTTCACTGTACCTACTACAGAGATCGCATCTTTTAGAGTAGAAGTAGTGATTTCTGCTTGTAATGCTTCCCAATCTGCTTTCGCTATTTGCAGAACTGCACCGATTTCTTCAGCGAACAATGCTTCAACTGATTGGTCTTCTAGCGCTACGCCTAGGCGTGCAGCAAACATCATTTCCGCAACAGTTGCCAGTAAACCACCATCACCGATGTCATGGTAAGCCTTGATCAGACCACGGTTGTTCCAGTCTTGAACCAGTGCGAAGAATGCTTTGAAGTCATCAAAGCTATCGACATCAGGAGTCACTGAACCAATTGCTTTGTATACCTGAGCCAAGATCGAACCGCCTAAACGGAACTGACCCTTAGACAGATCAATACGAACCAGTACAGATTCAATATTTTTCAGCTCAGGGGTTAATGTTTTGCGAACATCAGTTACAGGTGCAAATGCAGTGATCACGCCTGACATTGGAGAAGTAACAGATTTGTCTTCGCCTTCGTCATTCCAGGTGGTACGCATTGACAATGAGTCTTTACCGACTGGAATTGCAATGCCCAGCGCTGGACACATTTCCATACCAATGGCTTTTACGCCTTCAAACAAGGCTTGGTCTTCGCCCGGTTGACCTGCAGCCGCCATCCAGTTTGCAGACAGTTTGATGTCGCTGATCTGATCAATCTTCGCAGACATGATGTTCGAGATCGATTCAGCAACTGATAAACGTGCAGAAGCCGCTGGGTTTAACAATGCAACTGGTGGACGTTCCCCCATTGCCATTGCTTCGCCCGTGTAACCGACAAGGCTGGTAGTCGTTACTGCAGCATCTGCTACAGGAACCTGCCATGGACCAACCATTTGATCACGTGCAACCATACCGGTAATCGAGCGGTCACCAATGGTGATCAGGAATGATTTAGATGCAACTGTTGGATTCTTGATCACGCGATAAATCGCATCTTTCAGATCAGTGACTTTAGACGCATCAAAGTCATCGCCTTTACGCGGAGCAGTTTCATATGAACGGCTCATACGTGGTGTACCACCAAGCATCACTTGCATTGGCATATCCACAGGCTTGTTGCCGAACAATGGATCCTCAACAGTCAGATGACGTGCTTCAGTTGCTTCACCCAGTACCGCAAACGGACAGCGTTCACGTGCACAGATAGATTCAAACAATGGTAAAGATTCTGGACGGATCGCAAGCACATAACGCTCTTGCGCTTCGTTTGACCAGATTTCCATTGGCGACATGCCTGGCTCAAGCGATGGGATCTTACGAAGATCCAGTACTGCACCTAACTCATGATCGTTTACCAGCTCAGGCATCGCATTCGAAATACCACCCGCACCGACGTCATGTACAGAAACAATTGGGTTTCCATCTTCCATGCGCCAGCAAGTATCGATCACTTCCTGACAACGGCGTTCCATTTCCGGGTTTTCACGTTGAACCGAAGCAAAGTCCAGGTTCTCACCCAGTTTACCGCTATCTACAGAAGATGCTGCACCACCGCCAAGGCCGATCAGCATGGCTGGACCACCTAGAACGATTAACAGATCACCCGGCTGGATAGCATCTTTCTCAACGTGGTCTGGACGGATGTTACCGTAACCACCCGCGATCATGATTGGCTTATGAAAGCCTTTCACTTCGCCATTGACGTTTTGTTCGAAAGTACGGAAATAACCAGTCAGCGCTGGACGACCAAATTCGTTGTTAAACGCTGCGCCACCCAATGGACCTTCAATCATGATCTGCAATGGAGATGCCATACGTGACGGTTTGCCGTAGTTTTCTTCCCAAGGCTGTTCGAAGCCAGGAATATTCAGGTTAGATACGGTGAAACCAGTTAAACCCGCTTTAGGTTTACCACCACGACCAGTCGCGCCTTCGTCACGAATCTCACCGCCTGAACCTGTTGCGGCACCAGCAAATGGTGCAATCGCTGTTGGGTGGTTATGAGTTTCCACTTTCATCAGGATGTGAGCGGCTTGACTCTTGTATTTATAAACGTGTTGACCGTTATCTTCTTGAGTTGGATAGAAACGTTGCGTATCAAAACCAACAATCACCGATGCGTTGTCTTTATAAGCCGACAATACGTCTGTTGGTGATTCTTTATAGGTATTTTTGATCATCTGGAACAATGACAATGGTTGAACTTCACCATCAATCGTCCATTCAGAACCGAAGATTTTATGACGGCAGTGCTCTGAGTTTGCCTGAGCAAACATCATCAGTTCGATGTCGTTCGGGTTACGACCCAGTTTAGTAAATGCCTCTGTCAGGTAATCAATTTCCTGTTCAGACAGCGCAAAACCGAATTCATTATTGGCTTTAACCAATGCCTCTTTACCTTGACCCAGAATATCAATCGAGTTCAAAGGTTTCGGAGCAGTTTCAGTAAATAATACTGCAGCATCTTCAATCGCATTGAAAACGCTTTCAGTCATGCGGTCATGCAAGATCTGTAATGCTTCTTTAGAAAGCTCTTTTTCGCCCTTCAAAGTAAACAAAACACCGCGTTCTAAACGATGAACCGGTGTATTACAGTTGGCAAAAATATCAGTTGCCTTTGATGACCACGGTGAAATCGTGCCGACACGCGGTGTCACCAGAATCTGGATTTCATCACTTGCAGCCTGGCGCAGTTCAAATGATTGACCATCGTTGAGAAGCTGTAAAGCGGATTGCTGTTGTTGCTCGTTGAGCGCTTGGTCAAAAAGATAAACAAATTGACTTTCTAGTGATTGAACAGAACTAATTGACGATAAACGTGTGAGTAGTTGAGCTTTCTTAAAAGAAGAATGTGCAGGTGCACCGGCAACGATAAACATGCTGATTTTGGCTCCACGGGATGATCGAGCGACCATGCCACAATGTGACTTGAGAGAGCGCATATTCTACTGTGAAATAAGGAAATCGGCTAGATGTCAAATCAGAAAACTACGTCTGAAATATCTTGGACTTTTAAAATATTTCGTTTATTTTCAGGTAGGAAAATTGAATGTAGTCGCACAGCTTAACACAAGTTTTTAAAGAAAAATTAAAACCCGTCAAGAATAATTCAACTTAAAAATTTTGTATTATTTTTCAACACTATTGATTATATCAAGCGGTTTAAAATTTAATCTCTATTTTTAATAAAAATGAGCCAGGGATTGACTTCTTTATTATTTCTTGATCAAAAATAGGTAGCTGCGCTGCTTTTTGCCATCTGTCTGAATAATGATCAACTATATTAGGGTCTGTTGACATTTACTGTTCATAATTAAACCTATAAAGGTAGCCATAAAAGTATACAGGCTAAGGCAACAGCACTTTGATAATTTCTTTTGAGCTTGTCATATCGAGTAGCTATTCCTCTAAATTGCTTTAATCTACAAAACATATTTTCAACTAAATGCCTGATTTTATATAAATACCAGTCCATATGATCATTGTTCGATTGGCTATTTATTTTCTTTGGTATATTCGCTTTAGTCCCTGTTTTTCTGACCTGTTCACGCAGTGGTTCTGAATCATAGCCTTTATCTGCGCAGACCACTTTTGTCTCTTTTAAGTCTAATGTTGATATTAAGTTAGGTGCAACTTTGACGTCATGTGTGGTTCCATCGGTAATCATGAAATCAACAGGATTGCCATTTGCATCAACAATCAAATGTATTTTTGAGGAGTTTCCTCCTACACTTTTAGAAATGGATTGATTCGCTATACCGGCAGAATGTTGATGAGCACGTACGTGAGAGCCATCAATAAAAATCCACTCCATATCGGGGCATGATGCTAATAATTTGAATAATCTAAGCAACTTACCGCTGCTTGACCAACGATTAAAACGTTTGAAAATAGAGTTTGATTGACCGAAATAGGAAGGAATATCTCGCCACGGACAGCCTGTTCTAATTCTATAGAGAATAGCTTCAATAAAATTACGTAAGTTTGAGTTGTGATGAATAGATAAATTACGCAAAATAGTTTTCAACTTTTGCCAGTGTTGATCTGTCAGCATGGTACGAGGCATGGCGAATAGTAAAATTGGGTTTGGCGATTTGATTTTACTACTTCGCTATTTTTTAAGCTAAAAGTGTCAACACACCCTAACTATTCAGCTTACAGATTAAGATTTACTTTCTATCAAAATTATTGCTTTATAAAAAAACAGGCCGTTTGACCTGTTTTTTATTTTTAGTTTATTCTCACGAATATCCGTTTATTTTTGAAATTCGATACCCTAATAAGATTAGCTCAAGCAGTTTTATTTAATAAAATTCCCCCGCCTTCAATTTCTATCACACCATTTTCTCGTACATAAACTTTCCAGTCGGCCAGCAGCTCCTGTAATTTTTCTGGATAACGCTCTGCCAGATCATCTGTTTCACCGACATCTTCTGCCAGGTTATAGAGTTGCCATTTGTTTGGGCCATTCGGTGCAGGAATAAACAAGGCTTTCCAATCCCTTTGCGTAAGGCTTTCTGCCCAAAGAGTTCCCAACCCGTGACATGGTCTTCAGCATGAATATAGGCCTGCTGTTGCTGCAAATACGGCAGAATGCTTTTACCACGTAGTGTCACCAGTTTCCGACCTTTATACTGCTGTCCCGGATGCTGAATATTTAATGTTTCCAGTAAAGTAGGCAGTAGATCCATCACCGTTAAAAACTCATGACTGATGCCATTTTGACGTGCAAAGCCCTGATGCTTGATAAATGCCGGTGTACGAATTCCACCTTCACTGGTATGCGCTTTATAAAGTCGAGATGGCGCTGTGGCCGCCTGTGCCCAATGCTCACCATACCAGACATAGGAATTACCCTTGCCAATATTTTCCAGACGATTGTCATAATATTTGGCAATCACTGTCTCAATATCAGGACCAAAGACTGGTAATGCTTCCAGCTGCGCACCTTCTGCCCCATTGTCCGAAAGAAAAATAATAATGGTATTGTCGTATTGACCAGTCTGTTTTAAATGTTTAATCACACGACCAATATTCTGGTCCATGCGATCAACCATTGCTGCGTAGACTTCCATGGTACGTGCCGAGAACTGCTTTTCTTCATCCGTTAAGCTGTCCCAAAATTTAGTTTTTGCCAATACTGGATGAATCGTAACATCCTTACCTACTAAACCGAGCTCTTTGATTTTAGCTAAACGCTTCTGACGTAATACTTCAGGACCTTCATTATACGTACCTTTATATTTGGCAATATCTTCTGGGTAGGCTTGCAAAGGCCAGTGTGGTGCTGAAAATGGTAAATAGGCAAAGAATGGGTGTTCTGCACGACTCTCATCATCTTGCAGATAACTCAGCAAGCGATCTGTAAAATAGTCTGAACTATAAAAATCTTCCGGCAATGCAGTAATGTATTCATCATTTTCTGCATAGAGCCCACGAATCACTTTCAACAATTCCGGGGTTTCTTCTTCTGGAATATCCGGTTCAAACGCATAGTGATTGGCTGCACCCGGGAGCAAGGTAAATGACTTTTCAAAACCACGGCGTGTCGGAAAACGGTGGAGTTAAGCCCAGATGCCATTTTCCAGACATGATGGTGTAATAGCCTGCATCATGTAACAGTTCCGGTAGAGCCGCAACCTGATCATTTAAATACCCCTCATAACCCGGTTGACCTTTCTGTTCAGGTCGTATGGCTTCGGCCATGGAACCCAATCCTGCCAGATGATGGTCTGTGCCGGAAAGCAGCATGGAACGGATGGCTGAACAGGTCGATGCAGTATGGAAATTAGTTAAACGTAATCCTTCCAGGGCAATCGCATCTAAATGTGGTGTCTGGATCTCTCCACCAAATGCACCCAGATCAGAAAAGCCCAGATCATCAGCGACGATGAGTAAAATATTTGGTTGAGTAGTTTGTGCTGTGGTCATATTTGGTCTGCAAATTGATTTTATTATGGTGGTAATTTGCCTGAAATTGCTGGCTCAATCCTGTCACCAAATTGACAATCTTTCGCTGTATTTCAGCTAAGCTAATTCAAAATAACATTTCATGTCGCACTGCCCTAGTGCTTTACGCTCTTTTTTGGCATGATGCAGAAAGTAGAGAACTGAATAATGATAAATGACTCAAATGCGTTGGTTGGAACTGCTTTCGACAGTTCGGATTGGTAGTAAAAAGCAGAGCACTGAACTGGCACGTAGCCCGTTCCACAAAGATTATGACCGTATTATTTTTTCCCAGAGCTTCCGGCAGCTCAACCGTAAAACCCAGGTGCATCCCTTAACCCAGCACGATGGTATTCATACTCGCCTGACGCATTCACTGGAAGTCTCCTGTATTGGCCGCTCGCTAGGGATGCTGGCCGCAGAGAAAATTAAAGATCAGCTTCCCCCTTGGGTGTCACCCGCTGATGTAGGTGCCATCATTCAAGCTGCCTGTTTGGCGCATGATATTGGTAACCCGCCTTTTGGCCATGCCGGTGAATATGCGATCCGGGAATGGTTTGATGATGTATCACATACTGACTTCTTAAAAGATTTAAGTCCTGAACAGGAAGCAGATGTACGTCAGTTTGAAGGTAACGCCCAAGGCCTGCGCCTGCTTACCAAAATTGACTATCATCCAAATGATGGTGGCATGCGCCTGACCTATGCCACTTTAGGTGCTTATTTAAAATATCCGTGGCTGTCAAAAACCATGGCATCACAAGTAGATTTGCCTGCCAGTAGCCGCGCCAAGTTTGGCTGCTATCAGGCAGAAAAAGAGATTTTAAAGCAAATTGCGGAAGAGCTTGGACTAATCCAGCTCGGCGAGTATCGATATTGTCGTCATCCACTGACCTATCTACTCGAAGCAGCCGATGATATCTGCTATGCCCTGATTGACCTAGAAGATGGCATCAGCTTGAACATACTCAGCTATGCTGAAGTGGAACCGGTATTTTTAAATCTGCTCGGAGATTATGGCACGCCTTCTGAAATCGGCATGCCTGACACGACCTGGCAACAGAAAATTGCTGCACTGCGTGGCCGTGTGATGAAACGTCTGGTGAATGAAGTGACCACTGCTTTTGCACGTCACCATGACCAGATTCTATCTGGCCAGTTACAAGGCACTTTATTGCAGTATTGTTCATCAGATATTGAAAGCGGTATTAATCGCGCCAAAGAACTGGCACGTGACAAGATTTTTGAACATCCACAGAAAGCAGGCTTAGAAATCATTGCCCATCAAAGTCTGCAAAATATTCTGGATGCTTTTATTCCTCTGACCACACCGCATAAAAACCTGAGTTTTAAAGAACAGCGTTTAATGTCGATTCTGCAACGTTCAGGGGCGAATTTTAAAGACAGCCATTATGACAATATCATGCAGGTGCTGGATATTATCTCGAAATTTTCGGATCATCAGGCTTATAACCTGTCACAGGAATTGCAAGGCAATAAAGCCGGATTGTTATAAAACATCTGGCTAGATTAGATGCTTATTGCAGCAAAATCACCTGTTTTGCAGAAGGAGATTTTGCCTTTCCTGAAAATGCTGACTACTATGCTGCAAAACTGAATTGAGTAATGACAAAAGATGATTGGATGCCTGATTGGTGAAGTGCTGGCGCTGGAAGCACCGACTGTATTATTAAATGTGAATGGTGTAGGTTATGAAATTGATACGCCGCTTACCACTTTTTGCCAGTTGCAAAAAGGCCAGAAAATTACCCTGTGGACACATCTGGCCGTACGTGAAGATGCACAATTACTGTATGGTTTTTTAAATGCTCAGGAAAAAACCATTTTCCGCACTTTATTAAAAGTGAACGGCGTTGGCCCGAAAATGGCACTTGGCATTCTTTCAACTTTAAGTGTTGAGATGCTGATCCATACTGTTGAAAATGAAGATGTAAATACCTTGGTCAAAGTGCCTGGAGTCGGCAAAAAAACGGCTGAACGTTTGATGATTGAACTGCGCGACCGCTTTAAAGCCATGTCTGCGGGCACTGCTCCAAGCAATTCGACAGCTCCACAAATTCAGTTTATGGGCAATTCAGCCATGGCTGAAGCGGAAGCTGCATTACAGTCTCTCGGTTATAAACCGGCTGAAGCGCAAAAACTGGTGAATGCAGCTAAAGGTGAATTTACCGAAGCCAGCGACATCATCCGTGCTGCATTAAAGTCGATGAATAGATAATAGGAAAATGACTTTACTTTAAATAAGACTGTTTATTCTCCTATTTATATAAATTACTCGCGACATGGATGTCGCCAGTTGAGTTGGGGTACAGGACGTACCTTCAACTCAACTGGCGACATCCATGTCGCCAGTTGAGTTGGGGTACAGGACGTACCTTCAACTCAACAAAAAGATTTTTGTTACTTTTGATCTTTCAAAAGTAAGACAACGCCTACACAATGGCATCTGAATTTTTAATGCATTTTGAGGCTATGACTTTATTCACCTCAAATAAACCATAGAGATTGACTCAAAAGATATGCAAGACCGTCTCATCAGTGGTTCTGAAAAACCCGAAGATCATTTTGATCGTGCCATCCGCCCAACTTCCCTCGATGACTATATCGGTCAACCTGTGGTACGTGAGCAAATGGAAATCTTTATTGGTGCAGCCCGTGGCCGTGCTGAAGCTCTCGATCATACCCTGATCTTTGGACCTCCGGGTCTGGGTAAAACGACATTAGCGAATATTATTGCCCGTGAAATGGGGGGTAACCTGAAATCGACTTCTGGCCCAGTACTAGAACGTGCGGGCGATCTGGCGGCAATGCTGACCAACCTTGAGGAAGGTGATGTTCTATTTATTGACGAGATTCACCGCCTGTCACCCGTGATTGAAGAAATCCTTTATCCAGCCATGGAAGACTACCAGCTGGATATCATGATTGGTGAAGGCCCTGCTGCCCGTTCGATTAAATTGGACTTACCACCATTTACTTTGGTCGCTGCAACCACACGTGCTGGTCTACTCACCTCTCCACTACGCGACCGTTTCGGGATTGTGCAGCGTCTGGAATTCTATTCGGTTGATGATCTGACCCATATCGTGAAACGTTCTGCGAGTTTGATGGATGTGCCAATGACCGAAGATGGCGCAAAAGAAATTGCACGTCGTTCACGTGGTACACCGCGTATTGCCAATCGTTTATTACGTCGTGTACGTGACTATGCTCAAGTCAAAGGCACAGGTGAAGTCACTCAGGAAATGGCTCAACGTGCATTAGATATGTTGAACGTGGATAAAGATGGCCTGGATACGCTTGACCGTCGTTACCTGTCGATGTTATTGGAACGCTTTGATGGTGGCCCGGCGGGTGTAGAAGCTTTGGCAGCAGCAATGGCAGAAGATTCAGGTACTCTGGAAGATGTGATTGAGCCTTATCTGATTCAGCAAGGTTATGTGATGCGTACTGCGCGCGGTCGTATTGCGACCAATATGGCTTATTTACAATTTGGCATGACGCCCCCTGAGCCAAAGTAAAGATAAAATTCTTTTGGCTTAGCCATTTTTTATCGCAAAGAAAAAGAGCTAATTGACTACTGCAATCAATTAGCTCCAAAAGCACAAACTCAAATCTTTATTATTAAGTAGTTTATTTAGCTATATAATTATTGCCCTTCAAACAAATACTTAGGCTATTTCTTTTAAAAATTCTATCAATAATAATTATGAAATAACCAAAGCAACTTTAATGCCAAAATAGTATTTAACTTAGAGGGATAGTTAAAAATTATATAATAAGAGATTTTTTAAATCAGATATAAATTTCCTTCAACAATTCCCTATTCATTTGAATTTTTTTAAATAAAATAGACCATTAGATTTTTATAATTACATAATTTTACAATATCTACCTCTGTAAAATTCCCTTTATCAGCAAGTACTAAAAATAAATGTACCAAAAAGGTATGAAACCCATACTCAGAGGGTTTTGGTCAAATGTAGTGCATTATGTAATCCTCAGGCATCACTTTAACTCTATTCAGATTTTTAAGGTTCTCCCTGATATGAACATGCATAAGACGCTTTCACTTTGTCTCCCTCTTCTATTTTGTAGTCAACTAGCTTTAGCAGATTGGGTAGATGAATCAGTTAAAGCAGCCGAAGCGCATACCATCAAACTACGCCAGCATATTCACCAATATCCTGAACTGGGCAATATGGAATTTAAAACCTCGGAATTAATACAAAAAGAATTAAAGTCTTATGGCATTGAAGTACGTAAAGGTTATGCCAAAACAGGTGTGATCGGCGTTTTAAAAGGTTCAAAACCTGGCCCAGTCATGGCATTACGTGCAGATATGGATGCCTTGCCGATCCAGGAAATGGCAGCCGTACCTTTTGCCAGCAAGCAGAAAGGCATTTATCAAGGTAAGGAAACTTATGTGATGCATGCCTGCGGTCATGATGCGCATACTGCAATGCTACTAGGTGCCGCCAAAGTGCTCGCTGCCAATAAAGATAAGATTGCCGGAACCGTGGTATTTGTATTCCAGCCTGCTGAAGAAGGCGGTGCAGATATTGATAACTTTAGCCAAGGCGATCAGATCGGCTCACGTAAAATGCTTGCCGATGGTGCACTCAAGAATCCCCAGCCTGAAGTCATTTTTGGAATGCATGTGATGGCTGGTATGCCAAGCGGCAATATTTTCTATAAAGATGGTGCGATTCTCAATAGCGCGGATCATTTACGTATTCAGGTAGATGGCCATCAGGTACATGGTTCAATGCCTTGGGCAGGTCGTGATCCCATCTATGCTTCTGCACAAATGATTAATAATTTACAAAGTCTGGTAAGTCGTAAAGCTGATTTAACCAAAGGCATGGGCGTGGTCAGTATTGGAAGTATTCAGGGGGGTACCACAGGAAACGTAATTCCTAATCAGGTGAATATGGTCGGTACGATTCGTTCTAATAGTGAAGATGTCCGTCAAGGTATTTTAAAAGACTTGCCGAAAATGCTGGAACACAATGCCGCAGCCAATGATGTCAAAGTCAAAGTAGAAATTGCACCTTATGCACCTGTTACCACCAATGATAAAACCTTGACCGAGTTGATGCGCCCGACTCTGGCTAAAGTGAACGGTGAAAATAAACTGCATCTACTTGATAACAATGCCAGTGCCAGTGAAGACTTCGCGTATTATGGCAAGCTGATGCCATCGCTCTTTGTGTTCGTAGGTGCAACGCCAGCAGATCAGGATCCAGCCAAAGCAGCACCGAACCATAACCCGAATTTTATAGTCGATGATGCGACTTTAAAAACCGGCGTAGAAAGTCATATCCGCTTTATTCTGGATTATCCGAAAGTGGCTGATCAGGTACAAGCAAGCTGGAAACAAAATAACAAAAGCTGATTCTTAGTTCCTCAAGCATGAGTGACTGGTCTCATTCATGCTTTTACTTCGCCGTATTAATAAGCAATTGGCCGTTCCGTACTGGCTTAGCCCCTACTCCATCCAGATTTGACATCTTGTGCCATTGGTCTCAAAGCTCACAGTGCTAAACTTTGACGCGCTAAATTGCTTGACTTTTGGAATGAATAAGGCAAATTCTAAGCCTGCTCCAGCCTCTAAAAACAAGCAATAATTTCGTAAAATCTGCATGGAACAAAACTATGGCGAATCACTTTGAATTCAATATCCGCGTCTATATTGAAGATACTGATGCGGGTGGCATTGTCTACCACGCTAACCATATTCGCTATATGGAACGTACCCGTACTGAATGGTTACGTGCTTCCGGAGTGAGTCACTACTGGCATCAGTCCGACTACAACTTTGTTGTGCACAAAATTAACGTCAAATATATGCGCCCAATCCTCATGGATGACCTGATTACCGTGACTGCACGTGTCATTTCATGTAAAGCTTCATCATTTGTATTGCAACAAAATATTTATCGTGGTGAAATCATGCTTGCATCAGGTGAGGTTGAGTTGGCATGTATCAGTGCAGAGATGCGACCACGTCGACTCCCGGATGAAATCCGCGAACTAATTCAAAAAGAATTGGAACAAGACTAAAAAAATTTATTGGCACACGTAACAGCTATGGCAACTCAGTTAGAATCATCTCTTCAAGTCTCAGATCTTATTTTACAAGCAAGCCCTGTCGTACAACTGGTGATGCTTTCTCTCCTGTTAGCCTCGTTGTACAGCTGGTATCTGATTGCCAAGTTAACCATGAGCTATAAAAAGGCTCAGGCTGACGACGATCGTTTCCAGAAAATTTTCTGGTCAGGTGCCGAACTCAAGACGCTTTATAACAATGCCCAGCTCAATTCCAAACGTACTGGTCTGGAAGATATCTTCTATCAGGGTCTGGGCGAGTTCCTTAAACTCAAAAAACGCCATGCTCCAACTGCCCAGTCAATTGAAGGAACTGAACGTATTCTGCGTGTGGGTTTAAGTCGTGATCAGGGACATTTGGAACAAGGCTTGGGTGCGCTGGCCAGTATTGGTTCAGTCGCTCCTTATGTCGGTCTGTTTGGTACCGTCTGGGGCATCATGAATGCCTTTATTGGTCTGGCAGATGTCGATCAGGTTACTTTGGCCACTGTCGCACCTGGTATTGCAGAGGCCCTGATTGCAACGGCGATTGGTTTATTTGCTGCAATTCCTGCGGTTTTAGCCTTTAACCATTTCACATCTAAAGGTGAAGCACTGTACTCTGACCGTGCTCTGTTCGCTGAAGAAATGGTGGCACTACTGCAACGTCAATCTGTGGGCGCTACGCAGGACAATGACTAATGGCCATTCAACGTTCAGGACGCTTCGAGCGTATTAAAAAACCACTGAAAAGTGACATGAATGTAGTGCCTTACATCGATGTAATGCTGGTACTTCTGGTCATTTTCATGGTGACTGCCCCAATGATTACCAGTGGCATCAAGGTCGATTTGCCGCAGGCCAATGGCTTGCCAATCGAATCCAAAGATGCGCCTACTATTGTCACTTTAAAAGAAGATGGTACTTATTTTCTGGAATATAAAAATCAGACCACAGGTCCTGTCACCCTAGAGGCTTTGACGCAGACTTTGATAGAAGCGCAAAGCACTGCTGAAAGTGAAAACAAGATCCTAAATGTCGTGATCAATGGTCATACTACTCGCCCTTATGGCGATGTGATGGCCTTGATGTCAAGCCTGCAGGATGCCGGTTTATCCCAAGTGGGCTTACTAACCAAGCCATTAGAATAAAGTATGAAAAATTATCAGAAACCACCGTTTCAGAAGAAAGCAATTGCAATTGGGTTTACGCTAGGAATCCATGCAGTTGCTTTGGTGGGCCTGCTTTTTCTGGGCATGAGTAAGCCACCTGAACCGCCAAAACAGATTAAAACGGTCTTAATTAAACCTGAAGACCTCAAGCCAGTGACTCGTGAAGAAACCGAGTTTGAAGAAACTGCACATGAAAATATTGCAGAAGAAATTACCCAAACTGCTGAACCGAGTGTAGAGCCCGCGCCTGTGGTTCCAACGGCAGCTGCACCGGCACCTCCGGCACCGCAGCCTGCACCAGCACCCCCACAGATCGATATTCAAAAAGCTCAGCAAGAAGCAAAAGCAGCAGAGCTTGCTCAAGCCAAGGCTGCCCAACAAGCAGCCGAAGCTGCAAAACGTGCTGAAGCCGCCGAACAGGCAAAACAGGCTGCTGCCAAAGCCAAAGCAGAGGCTGCACAAAAATCTAAGGCTGAAGCTGAGGCAGCGCGTAAGGCCGAAGTAGAAGCACAGCGTAAAGCCGATGCTGCGCAAAAAGCCAAACTTGAAGCGCAGAAAAAGGCTGATTTAGCCGCCAAGCAAAAAGCCGAGGCAAAAGCCAAGGCAGATACCGAAGCTAAACGTAAAGCTGAAGCGGCAGCGAAGGCTAAAGCAGATGCCGAAGCTAAACGTAAAGCTGATGCCGCTGCAAAAGCTAAAGCAGAGGCTGAAGCTAAACGTAAAGCTGATGCGGCTGCGAAGGCCAAAGCGGATGCTGATGCCAAGCATAAAGCTGACGCTGCGGCAAAAGCCAAAGCAGAGGCTGAAGCTAAACGTAAAGCTGATGCGGCTGCGAAGGCTAAAGCAGATGCCGAAGCTAAACGTAAAGCTGATGCGGCTGCGAAGGCCAAAGCGGATGCTGATGCCAAGCATAAAGCTGATGCCGCTGCAAAAGCTAAAGCAGAGGCGGATGCTAAACATAAAGCTGACGCTGCGGCAAAGGCTAAAGCAGATGCAGATGCGAAAGCCAAGGCAGAAGCTGATGCCAAAGCCTCTGCAGCCAAACAGGCTGCTGAAGAAGCTGCACAGAAAAAAGCGGAATCTAAACGAATTGCCTCTACTGCAAAACGTGATTTCGAAAATAAAATCAGACGTGCATGGGATACCCCAGTGGGCTCTTCAGGCCAGAAAGCGACTGCTCGGGTCACTTTAAGCGATAGTGGTTCTGTGGTTTCTGTGGTGGTGAGTGCCAGTGATCCAGATATGAAAGCCAGTGTAGAAGCGGCAGTACGTGCTGCTGCACCTTATCCAATGCCTTCAGATCCGGATGCACGCCGTGAAGCACGAAGTTTTACTTCAACCTTTACAGCTCATTAATAAGAAACAGCCATAATAAAGAAAAAGTGTTATGGCTGTTTTTTTTGAGTTAAACTTCAATTGAAACAGATTAAATAATAATCACTCTCCATAGTGATATAACAGTTTGATGATAAATTCGTGGTCTATTTCGCATAAATCCATGCAATGATGTAGCCCAATCACTTATAAATAACTCCGTTGATTTGAGTAAATAACGAATGATGGAAAAGACACGCAAACACCTACTCTGCCTTGCAATCATGACCACTTTGGGTGCCGTCACTGCGACCCAGTCTCAGGCCCAACTGCATCTGGAAATTACCAAAGCTCCTGAAGCTGCCCCTAAAATTGCCATTGTGCCTTTTAGCCAGGATCAGAGTATTTATCCGGTGGTGGAAAATGACCTGAATCGTTCTGGAAAATTTGCCAGTGCCTCGAAGAATTTACCTGCTACAGCACAACTGAATTCGCCAAATGCTGAAGCATGGGCAGCTGCAGGCGTACCTTATGTGGTGACCGGTTCATCCAAAACCAATCCGGATGGTTCTTATAGCATTCAGTATCAATTGTATGATGTCGAAAAACGTCAATACTTATTGAATGAGTTGCTGACTGTTCCTGCATCACGTACCCGTCAGGCAGCCCATATGATCAGTGATGCCATCTATCAGGCATTAACTGGTATTCCGGGAGATTTCACTGGCCGTATTGCTTATGTCTTGCGTAACCCGGCAACGCCTGATCAGCGTTATACCTTGCAGATTGCCGATACGGATGGTGAACAGCCAAAGACCATTTTGACTTCACGTGATCCAATCCTGTCACCTGCCTGGACACCGGACGCGAAAAAAATTGCATATGTATCTTTTGAAACCAAACGTCCGGCCATTTATGTACAGGATCTGGCGACTGGTCAACGTGAAAAGCTGGCCAGCTTCCGTGGATTAAACGGTGCACCAAGCTTCTCTCCAGATGGCAAGAGCATGCTATTTACGGCGTCTATGCATGGTAACCCGGAAATCTATCAGATGAATCTGGAAACACGCCAGTTAAAACGCATGACCAACGATAGCGCAATTGATACAGAAGCACGTTATGCGCCGGATGGAAAATCATTTATCTTTACTTCAGATCGTGGTGGTTCTCCGCAGATTTACCGCTATGATTTTAATAATGAAAGTACCAAACGTCTGACTTTCCGTGGCGCATTTAATGCCCGTGCAACCTTAAGTGCAGATGGTAAGAAACTTGCATTGGTTCATCGTCCAAGTGGCAGTAACTATAAAGTGGCTGTACAGGATATTAGCTCAGGTGTGACCAATATCCTGACGCCAACCAGCCTGGACGAATCACCTAGCTTCTCGCCAAATGGTCAGATGGTGGTCTATGCCACTCGCGAAGGTAACCGTGGATTGTTATCCATCATGTCTCTTGATGGTCGGTTCCGCATGAATTTACCAAGTGAAACAGGTGAAGTCCGCGAACCTGCTTGGGCACCAAAATAATAGTTCAATATTTACAAATGCTTTACCCCATAATCAACCTTCATGGAGATGAAGAATGAACAAAGTAAAATTATTTGCACTTCCTTTACTTGCAGCCGCAATCGTAATGACTGGTTGTGCCAGCCGTAAACCAGCAGCTGAAGTTCAAACTGGCAACCTAGATACGAGTGGCACCACCACTGTAAGCACTGAAGGTCTAAGTGAAGATGCAGCTTTAAGCGCTCAAAATATGGCTGGTGCATCTGCTAAAGGTGTAACTGCGGAAAATAAGGCTTATTTAGCTAAACGTGTAGTTCACTTTGACTATGACAGCAGTGAACTGAGCAATGACGATATCCGCACTCTGCAAGCACATGCCCAGTTCCTGATGGCAAATGCAAACTCTCGTGTAGCTCTGACAGGCCATACAGATGAACGTGGTACACGTGAATACAACATGGCGCTTGGTGAACGTCGTGCCAAAGCAGTAGAAAGTTTCCTGATCACCTCTGGTGTAAATGCAGGCCAACTTGAAGCAGTGAGCTATGGTAAAGAAATGCCAGTTAATCCTGGTCATGATGAAAGTGCATGGAAAGAAAACCGCCGTGTAGAAATCAACTACGAAGCTGTTCCACCACTACTAAAATAAGTGATCATTTAAATAATGCATCATTAATAAAAAAGCACTCAATTGAGTGCTTTTTTATTAGGAAGATATTTGAAAGATCAAAGAATAAAATTACTCTTTGCCTTCAACTTCTTCGGCAGTTTGCATGGATTCAATCATGTCGTGTTTATTGAATTTTTTATATTCAGGTTTTGCTTCGTAATCCTTCCACGCTTCTTTCATTTTGTCTTCAGAAATTTCATCGAGATTAATCGCTTCGCTCGGCGTTGGAGTCGCATCAAACTTTAATGTTGTCATCTCTGTGCTCCTATGATCATTTTTTCCTTTGATTCAACATAGCACTTTCCACAGGAGTTGCAAGGGCAAAATCACAACAAATAATTCAGTTTAATTGTCCTTTTCGAACGTTCTCATCTAAAATATAGCCGTATATCGTTTTGATCTTTTTCCCCGATTATAAGTCTTGGAGTTTTTCCCTTATGTCATACCGCACCTTATCCCAATTTCTACAACAACAAAACGGGAACCTCACACCTGAACTTGCACAAGTAATTGAAACAATTGGAAATACCTGCAAGCGTATTGACCAACTCCTGCAAAAAGGTGCTCTAGCGGGTGTATTAGGTAGTGCTCAGCATGAAAATGTTCAAGGCGAAGAGCAAAAGAAACTGGATGTGATTTCCAATGATTATCTGATTGATGCATTAAAAGTACATCCACATGTAGGCGGTTTAGCTTCTGAAGAACTGGATGAATTCACTTCAGCTCAGGAAAATGGTCAATATCTAGTATTGTTCGATCCACTTGATGGTTCAAGCAATATTGATATCAACATGTGTGTGGGTACCATTTTTTCGATTCTTCCTGCAAAAAATAGTGTAACCCAGGCAGAAGACTTCATGCAGGCTGGTGTCAATCAGGTTGCTGCTGGTTATGTCCTGTATGGCCCATCAACCATGATGGCACTTACTGTGGGTGCTGGTGTGGTATTCTTCACTTTCGATCCTGAAACTCAAGAGTTTCTGCTGACTTCTGAAGCGATTCAGGTGGCTGCTGATACTAAAGAATATGCAATCAATGCATCGAATCAGCGTCACTGGGAAGCGCCTGTACAGCGTTATATCGATGAATTGCTGGCAGGTAAAACAGGTCCTCGCGCCAAAGATTTCAATATGCGCTGGGTTGCTTGTATGGTCGGCGATATTCACCGTATTCTGTGCCGTAGCGGGATCTTCATGTACCCATACGACTTAAAAGACCCAACTAAAGCAGGTCGTTTACGTTTAATGTATGAAGCCAATCCAATGAGTATGCTAATTGAACAGGCTGGCGGTGCATCAACGACTGGTCGTGTCCGCATTCTTGAAATCGAACCTACAAATCTGCATCAACGTGTTCCTGTCATCATTGGCTCAAAAAATGAAGTTGAGCTTGTGACCAGCTACCACCACTAATTTTTAAACGGCAGTTGATCCTTGATTGACTGCCGTGGACTTTCTTCTTATGCCAACCATCTTCCTTGAATCCAAAGACAATCCTAAAATCAAAAACTTACGCGGTTTAATTGAACAGAATTCTTATCGAAAAAAACAAGGACAGACTGTGCTTGAAGGCACGCACCTGTGTCTTGCATGGTTACATGAAAACAAGAAAATCAATTCGATCTTCACGACTGAACATGCTTTAGAGCATCCTGATTTCGACATTATTTTAAACAAATATACTGGTGTGGTCTTTGTCATTGGTGAATCGCTTTATAAAGACCTGAGTACCTTAGGCACTTCAATTGCCTGTATGGCGATTGTGGATATTCCAAGCTCAAACCAGGCACTTGATTTTACGGCTGACACCCTGATCCTTGAAAATGTGCAGGATCCCGGCAATGTCGGTACCCTGCTACGTTCAGCAGCAGCTGCCGGTATTGATCAGGTCATTTGTACCAAGGGTTCAGCATCTCTTTGGTCACCACGGGTATTACGTGCAGGTATGGGCGCACATTTTTCTTTGCAAACTTTTGAAAATATTGCACTAGAAGACCTTTTACCGCAATTCAAGATTCCGGTATATGTCACCAGCTCACATCGTTCTAGCAGCCTGTATAGCAAGGACTTGCATAAAGCCTGCGTCTGGATTCTGGGCAATGAAGGCCAAGGTGTATCTGACTATGCCCTGCAACATGCCGAAGCGGTGACTATTCCACAGCCAGGTGGACAGGAATCCCTGAATGTTGCGATTGCAGGCTCTATCTGTTTCTTTGAGATGGTACGTCAACGTATCTAATACGGTATTTAGGTTACATTGTTTTAATTCCAGTCAGTGTATTTATAAAATAGATTACACTACAAAAATAATAAGTTTTATTGTCAACCAAATCGTTATTCCCAACGTTATATGCACATGAACTTGGGAATAATGGTGGGTATCCAATGACAGGATTTTCCATCTCTATGGATTTAGCACCGAAACCGTTGCAGTCACAAGATGCGAGTATTCTAAAGAGTACGGCAGAGTCTCGCCTGAAAAATTTCATGCAGGACGTGACTGGGCGTGCTTTGGTGATGATGGAAAGTGCGACTCAAGGACAACATGGAATCGCAATGGATCTGGTTCAGGAAGCTTTTATTTCTTTGCATAAATCTTATGCAGAGAAAAGCACTGAAGAGTGGTATCCCCTGTTCTATACGATTCTGAATAACAAATTACAGGATTGGCGTCGTAAAGAAGCACGTCGCAACCAGCCATTTTCCTTTTTCAAAAAAGTCAGCTTCGATGACGACGAAGTCGAATTTGACAATCTGGTAGATGAATCTACGCCCTCACCTTTAGAATTTCTGGATCAGGCAGTAACTGCTGAAGAAATTCAGGAGGCGGTTGCCAAATTACCTGTGCGTCAGCAGCAAGCATTTATGCTCAGAGCCTGGGAAGGCTTTGATACTCAAACTACAGCGCAAATTATGAACTGTACAGAAGGCAGTGTGAAAACCCATTATCACCGTGCTATTCAAGGTCTACGTGCCTCTCTAGCACACTTAAATCCATATCTGGGAGGATCATCCGAATGAAGCAAGATGATTTCTTAAAGCAAGTAACTTCCAAACTTGATGGACTGGCACAGCACCACAAAGATAAACCGGTGGTGATGAATCATGTGCTGGAGCATATTCATGACGCACAACATTCACGCTTTGCATTTCTAAAAATGTCTGGCTTTGCTTTGGCTGCTGCGATTGCTGGCGTGGTAGTGCTACCGAATATTGTCAGCCATAACGAACCTCAGACTCAGGTAGTATCTACCCCCAAACTCTCCCCACAGATGCTTGAAGATCTGGAAATGTTAATGGTTTTAGGTGAGGACAAAGTTCCACATGGCAGCTAAAAGATTAGCAATTGCATTTTGTGCATTCAGCTTCCTGCAAACCAGCTTTGCGGGATTTGAACGTTTTTGGATTTTTTCCAAAGATGCCAATACGCAGGTCAATGAAACCTGGGATACTCTTTCTGATTCCGAACAACTGGCATTAATCAAACGTTATCAGTCCTTAAAAGAAATACCTGAACAGCAACGTATTAATTTACAGCAACGCATGGACTGGTTCACTCAGCTTCCTGAAGCTGAAAAGCAGCGTATGCGTGAAACCTGGCAAATGATGAGCAGTCAGGAACGTAAGGAGTTAGGTGCGCGGATGCAAAAAGCATCGCCAGAAGAACGACTGGCGATCCGTGAAGAATATATCCAGAAATACCAGCAACTCACTCAACCTAAAACTCATTGATTTTAGTTAAATAAAAAAGCCTCCATCTGGAGGCTTTTTTTCATACTGCAATTATTTTCTAACTCGGCGATATCCTGCCAGACCTAATAATCCGAACATTCCCCAAATTCCAAATGAACCACCACCACTTGATGATGTATTGGTATTTTTAGCCGTATTTTTTAAGTTAATTCTAGCTGTATCTGACATCAATTCATCTGCATCAAAAACATGATACTGCATATCATAATCTGACTGACTAAAAGTATTTTTCACACTAAAGGTCAATTTTCCACCATAACAGGTTTCACCTGCAAAATTCCCTGGACATGGTCCTTCTCGCTCTGCAGAAAGGCTTACTCCAGCAGGAAGCTTGACAATACGAATTGGAATCTCACGACCATCTTTATCACGATAGAAAGCAGCCTTGCCATTCATCCGTGGACCATCGCCATCATCACTGTCATTCTCTAAGGGATTCACAGTTACGGTCAGATTGTTTTCTGCGCTAATTCTATATTCGTCATTTTTTACAATCGGTTTAATATTTACAAATGCGCCCTGCAAAATACCTGTACTGCTGGCACCTGTCTGCTTGTCTTTAATTGTATAACGGCAATACTCCGTATCCGAGAGACTGGTTACTTTGCCATCAGTACGATACATCATGATACGGTTTAAATCAGGCTTCCATTCACATTTTAAATTTGGGTCATTAGGCGCACCTTGAACAATTAATGAACTGCCTAATCCAGATAAAGACCCTACACCTAAAGATTGCACTGTAATTTCATAATTTTGTGAATTTAATGCTTTAGCTTGTACTTGAGTAGTATTTAAAGTTTCTTGAGGCATGACCAAACTAAATGGATTAACGTATATGGCACGATATTTCTGGTATTGCTTGGTATATTTTAAAAGATCCTCATATTCTTTTAGCTCTTCCTTTAAGCCCTGTATTTCTTCAGGTTTTGTATTCTTATCTGCCAGAATAGAATTAATATCATCAATATTATCCTGATAATAATCCAGCAACTCAGTTAAAGAACTATTTTTTAGACCAGAAATATCCGCTGCAGTTAAGCGCCGGATTTCGACCGACCCAATTTCACAGGAATTTTTTGCGTCCGGATTAAATAACAATGTTGCCTTAGTCAACCGCTCAATTCCACGCTGATCAGTTTCTTCACAACTTTCTGTACCAATATTGACCAGATCCGTATTCGATTGTCGATCAATTGGATAATACATGCCTAAATAACGGTTGTTTATAGAAGGTTCGATATAAGCAGTTAATAGATCTGTGATCTTATTAGTAGATACATCAATATTCGTTGAAACACTGTTTTCAGCCAGTTCAGGCAACACACAGCGCGAGGAACCACTTGTATGGATCGCATTATAAGCAGTAAATAAATCTGCATCCTGTTCTTTACTTGGGTTTCCACCATTCAAGGCATATTCACAAGACAAGCCCTGGTTAAAGGCCAACACGTTATAAGCCAGACTCGAATTACCAGTATTGTCATAAAAGATGATAGAGCGAGCAGTATTTTCGACAATCGTGTTATTAATGGCACTAAAAGTGAAGAAAGAACTTAATGGACGGCTGATTTCATTGGCCATTCGGAAAATATGACCTGTGACACTGGTCGTATTTTTTGCAATTGTAGAGTTACTAATATCAGCTTTAGCATAACCACAAAAGTCCAGAATACTGGCCGTATCAGTAGAACCATTTTTGACAATGCTGCTTGCACTAATTTCTAGCTTGGTCTCTGTACTGCCCAAATTCCCCACACAATCCATGGCCAAAACACTGCCATATGTAGCTGCTTTATTCTGATGAATTAAGGAATCCTGAATCCTGATAATTTTTTCATTATTCATTGCCACTGCATAAATTGCTCCCCCTTCTGCAGCCGCTCGTGAATTTACAATTTCACTATTCACGAGGCTTAGAGGACCGGCGACATAAAATGTTCCACCATTACCTTTATCCAGACTAGTTTTTGCAGCATAACCATTTTTGAGGATGATACCATTTACCACCATGCTGGCTTGGCTAGCGACCGTATTAAATAAGCGGGTTTTCCCTTGGCCTGAAATGGTGGTTGTTAAAGCCTCACGTATTGGATATAAAAAGGTAATAGGACTTCTTTGAGTATAATTGAAGGGTGATTTTCCCAAAATATTGACATGGGATTCAACAATAATTTCACTATTGACTTTGTATTCCCCAGCTTCGAGTTGGATGACATCTGGAGCGGAACCGTCATTACGCAATGTACGGCCAACATTACACCCTCCATAGGATTTATCCAGCTTGGCTGTCTTAATGGCTTCACGCAGGGAACAGGCACTGGTATTTTCCCCATCCTCGTCAGCAAATGTAGTGACATATATGGTTTTATCTTCGGCTGCCATTAAACTCATGGCAGATAAAATCATGGCTGCAAGCAGTCCTTTTTTATAATTTTTCATGATTTTTCCTTAATCTTTTAATCTGCGACGTAGGCCGATCAACCCTATCAAGCCCATTAAGCCAGCGATCCCCCATGCCCCACCAGAGGTCTTCACAGACTTGTCTTTCATTTCATTTTTAGGTTCCTGTACAATCTGGGTACTTAAAACCAGATACGGTTTGGACTTATTAAATCGTGTAGATGAAGTAACTACCTGAATTTCAAAAATGTCAGCACCATGCCATTGTGAATCTGGGGTATAAACCACATTCCCATCAATATCAATGACTGTTTTGCCCTTGGAAACAGTTTTGGTTTGGATAACCTGTAAGCAGCCATCTTGCCAAGGCTCACCCTTTGGATTCTCTCCAATAATATTATTGCATTGTTCTTTAGGGATTAAATCACTATCTCCTAAAGCAGATTCAATTGAAAACTTTGCAGTCTCTCCTTTTAGAAGATCCTGCCCAACCAGACTGGTAGATGTTGGAACTGTAATTTCAATCGCACCACGATCACAAAATAAGTTATCCAGTAAACGGTCTACACCGCGTTGGTCTGCCGCCTCACAGCTTACTGAAGGATTGCTGCTATTGTAGCTAGTCCCTCTATTTACAATCGGTGAATCACTGACCTGATTATAATTCAACAGGATACGAGGACGTAGATAGCCCAAGAACTGATCTTTAGGAACGCTATAAGGACATAGAATAGCATCATTATTTTGTTTTAAATTTAGACAGACACCTTCACTTTGATCTGAAGCCTCTGCAAACAAGCGAGTACCTGTCCAGATCTGGTTTGGATACGCAGCATCACCTGTACCACAAGATGCTGTCACTAGATTATTGTGAATCGTACTTTTATCCGTAGTTTCAATCTGACAATCCTGCGTACCATTTCTTAAAATAATACTATTCGCCACATAGGCTTTACCATTCGGGGCATTCATACGTAGTGCTGTACCCGTATTATCCACTATTGTCAGGTTATTGATTCCCACCCCATCAATCACATTGATCAGTGCTCCCTTATTTTTTAACAGGGTACTGCTTAGGACTTCAGCATTAATGGATTGAATATCGGCAGGATTATCGACTTGGCCCGCTGTATAAATATTGCTAGTATTATTATTAAGCGTCTGGTTATTCTTTAAAACGCTTTGATAGACCAGAAAGTATGGAAGCTGGCTATAGAGTATGCCACCCTGTTGCGCCTGATTATTTTCAATCAGGCTGGTTTTTATTTCGGCAAAAGCAATCAGATTCTGGCCAAATTTCCCCACATTATAAATGGCACCACCTTGACTCGCAGCCCCCTTGTATAAGCGGCTGTAATCAATTATCAATTTACCTTTATTATGAATTAGGCCACCTTGTTCGGCACAGCTGCTTTTACCGCAACCTTCAAGGTCGAGTTCTTTTAAATTGACTTGAATCAACTCTTCATCATTGCTAATACGAAAGAGATTATCTGTCCCTTTCATTTGAATATGAGCGTTATATAACCCCATTACCTTATCGGTACTACTAAATTCACCATCTACTTCTGCAATAGATTTAATCGTTACTGATTTCTTGATCGGGATATGCTTATTCAGTACATAGGTCGTTTTTTCTTTTAAGATAATGGTGCCAATAGCATTTTCGCCACCACAGCCCATATAACCTTCTTTAGCCAGGCCACGATTCACATATTCAACAGCTTCTCGAAGTGAACATTCCTTGTCATCTTTTTCAATGTCTTCTGTGGTAGTTACAATAATTTCTGCACTATATGCCTGCCCCGCCATACATAGCAAAGCCATGCCTATGCTCTTCTTGAGCATACCCTTCTCCTTAATTTTTTATTTCTTTCTTTTTCTTCTAAAGTTGCATCTTCCTTGCAACAGCGAATTATTTTGCCTTACTTTCGCATAGACTGAGTAATTACTCAAGATGTTTTATAATTTAACGATATTCATCAATTAATGCATAAATCTGCCGCAGGTTAGCATTGCTGACTTTCAGCTTTTCGCCTTTAAGTAATTGAATAATCTGTTCTAATGTTTGCAAAAGTACGGAAGTTTGATGTGGTCCGTGATTCAGCAAATAATCAAAAATCTGTGGGTCAAGATGAATACCACGTCGGTCCAATACCGAGGATACCAAGGCAAATCGGTCAGCATAAAGACTGCCATTTGGGACACGAACACTGACTGCCTGCGTGAGTCGGGACTGCAAATCAGGCAATTCAAGTTTTAATTCAATGGGCGCAAAACGGGAAGAAAATACCAACTGACCACCGCCTTCATCATTATAATTAATCAAGTGAAAAACGGCGCGTTGCCAGTGTGGAACCCCACTAATGGCTTCAATATCATCCAGTGCGATCAGGTCAAACCGGTCCAGTGAAGTAATCGCTTCAGTGGGTGCATCCAGAAGTTCCAGCAAAGACACCTGTATAGCGGTTTTGCCGATTTCCAGATAAGAATCACAGATGGCAGAGAGTAAGTGACTTTTCCCTGTTCCAGCTCCGCCATACACGTAAAAGCGGCTGATTAGGCCTGCATGCAGCTGTCGGACTGCATCAATTACATGACCCCATCCCGGGCCCGAAAAATCACTAATTCGGGCATCGAGTTGAGGTTCTATATCTAGCTGCAATTGACGCATATGATTCTGATGGCCTTATGAGTCTTTATGAAGAGGTACATCCATCTTACTTGATTTCTCTCCCTCTTGCAGTGGTTTTGCTTCTGACTTTTTCATTTCAATATCAACATCTAAGTCTGAAGTTTCTACGCTTATGGAACCTGTAGCCGGATCATTCATGACGACTGCCTGATTTCCATAAAATGATGTGCATTCATAATATTCACGTGCATGTCTCAGCAGAACCACAATTACCGCTGCAACTGGTAGAGCAATCAGCATTCCCAGGAAGCCAGCCAGTTGTGCGCCCGCCAATACCGCAAAAACCACAGCAACTGGAGATAAACCTATTTTATCGCCGAGCAGGAATGGCTGTAATACATAGCCTTCTACTGCCTGACCGACCATAAATACGATACCCACCAGAACCAGTTGCCACCAGTCAATCCCGAATTGCAGAAAGGTCGCAATGACAGCTGCAATAATCCCGACTGCAAATCCCAGATAAGGAATAATACTGGCCAGACCTGCCACCATGCCAATAATCAGACCAACTTCAAGACCAATCAATTGCAAACCAATCGCATAAACGATCCCCAGCAGAATCATCACCAGAAACTGCCCTTTCACAAAAGCTCCAAGTACACTGTGACATTCACCGACGATTCTTAATGTACTTTGTTCATAAGGACGTGGAATCAGGCGGTGTAAGCTTTCCAGCATACGATCCCAATCCAGCAGAAAATAGAATGCAATAATTGGAATCAGGACAATCGTACCGCCAATCTGCAGAAAGTTAATTCCAGATTGTGCAAGGCGTAGCAGGAAGGCCTGAATGCTGTCGGCACTATAATTGGTTTGCACATAGTCCATGACCACATCAGAAATCTGTGTGGTATCAATTTCCATTTCAACGACATTGAAGGTATTCGACAGCCACGGCAAAAAGGTTGAATTAATCCAGCCAATGACCGCAGGTATATTGTCACGCGCATAAATCAGCTGCTGCCAGATCAGCGGCACCAGATACCAGATCGCCAGAATCATAACGATCCCGATTCCAGTAAAAACGATACTAATAGAGAGCCAACGTGGCAGACCGATATCGTGCAGTTTATCTACCAGCGGGCTGAACAGATAAGCCATTAAAAACGCTGCAACAAATGGAATTACAACGGGTTTTAGTAAATATAGAATCCACAACAACAAAGCTATCCCAGCTAGGATAAACACGCGACGCAATGTGCGATCTACCATAAAGTTTCGCCTTCTCTCTATTAATCGTTATAAAAAGTAAAATATTTTAATAAAGATAGCATTTTAGGGCATAAATACCATAAGAGTTTTGCATATTCAGGTTATAATCCCCGCGCGAATGCGGAGACTTCATTATGAGCAACTCAACTTCTACCCAAAACACTGGTTTAAGCTACAAAGATGCAGGTGTCGATATTGAAGCGGGAGACGCGTTAGTCGACCGAATCAAGTCCGTCGCTAAGCGTACTAAACGTCCTGAAGTAATGGGCGGATTAGGCGGTTTCGGCGCCCTTTGTAAAATCCCTAAAGGTTATGAAGAACCTGTTCTCGTATCAGGCACAGATGGTGTTGGTACAAAATTACGTCTGGCACTGAATTTGAACCGTCATGACACCATTGGTCAGGATCTGGTTGCAATGTGTGTGAACGACCTTCTCGTTTGTGGTGCTGAACCACTCTTCTTCCTGGACTATTATGCGACTGGTCACCTAAATGTGGATGTGGCTGCAAATGTCGTAACAGGAATCGGTGCTGGCTGTGAACTTGCAGGCTGTGCACTGGTTGGTGGTGAAACTGCTGAAATGCCAGGCATGTACGAAGGTGAAGATTACGATCTTGCAGGCTTCTGTGTCGGTGTAGTTGAGCAAAGCAAAATTATTGATGGCTCTAAAGTAAAAGCGGGTGATGTACTCATTGGTGTTGCATCTTCGGGTGCACATTCAAACGGTTATTCTTTGCTTCGTAAAATTCTTGAAGTTAAAAATGTTGACCTGAATCAAATCGTTGATGGTCGTCCACTTGCTGATGTTGCAATGGAGCCAACACGCATTTATGTGAAATCGATTCTTGGACTGCTAAAACAGGTTGATGTACATGCAATGGCACACATCACTGGTGGCGGTTTACCAGGCAACCTGCCTCGCGTATTACCAAACGGTGCTCAAGCAGTCGTAAATGAATCTTCTTGGGAGTGGCCTGAGCTGTTCAAACTTCTTCAACGTGAAGGCGGTGTAGAGCAGTTCGAAATGTATCGTACCTTTAACTGTGGCGTAGGTATGGTTCTTGTTGTTGATGCAGCAGAAGCAGACAAAACTGTAGAGTTACTCAACGGTTTGGGCGAGAAAGCATGGGCAATGGGTCACATTGCAGATAATGCCGAGTCTGTAGAAGGCGCTGACGAAAAAATCCGTGTGATCTTCGCGTAATTTCGCATGATTAAAATTGCTGTACTTGTTTCAGGCAGTGGATCGAACCTGCAAGCCCTGATTGATGCCAATCTGTCAGGAGAAATTGTCGGGGTGCTTTCCAACAAGCCTGAAGCATTTGCTTTAGAGCGCGCTCATAAAGCAGGAATTCCGACTGCAGTCATTGAACATAAGCAGTATCCAAGCCGGGAAGCTTTTGATGATGTCATGCATCAGCAGCTTCTGGACTGGAATGTTGATCTAGTGGTACTTGCGGGCTTTATGCGAATTTTAAGTGAAAAATTTGTGAAAGCCTGGGAAGGGAAAATGCTGAATATTCACCCTTCCCTTTTGCCATATTACAAAGGCATGCATACCCATCAGCGCGTCCTGAATACCGGTGATGTTCTGCATGGTTGTACAGTGCATTATGTCACTCCCGAACTGGATGCTGGGCAAGCCTTAGCACAGGGTGTGTTAATAATATCGCATCAAGATACGACTCACACTTTAGCTCAGCGTGTACATGTACTGGAACATCTGATTTACCCACAAGTGGTAGAATGGATCTGTAATGGGACAATTCAGCATACTGAACAAGGTGTGTTGTACCGTAATGCAAAAATGCAGGAACCCGTTCAATTCTGCAAATTCTAAAAGTCCAAATATAAAAAAACGCATCCTCGGATGCGTTTTTTTATTTCTTTAGATGAGATGAACTTTAAGCAGACTGTTGCTGAATCAGTTGTTTGACCAGACTTGCGACTTGCTCAGGCTGCTCCAATGGGAACATATGCCCACCATCTACCACTGTAAATGGAATGCCAAATTTCTTTTGCACTTGCTGCGGAAATCTGCGCGCCAAAAATGGACCTTTCTTGGCAACCACCAGATGCACTGGTACTTTTGGTTTAGCCTGAGGTAACCACCATAGCGATGGATTAGTTCTAAAGATATTTACTTCATCCATTTTAGGAATGGTGAGTTCAACTCCACCTCGAACCGGATCATCCTTTAAGGCATAGTCAATATAAGCCTGGAAGCAATCTGCATCAAAATCCTGATAAAAGCCTTTTGGACGTAACAGTTCAGCTGCCTGTTCCCGAGACTCCCAATGATCACGACGGCGTTTCGACAAACCTGCAGGTGACATCTGGTCCAGTGCTTTTAAGCGGAAAGTTTTTGCAATATGCAACGCCAAGGCTTCTTTACCCATGATCATCGGTGGATCAAGCATAATCATTTGCGAAAAAAGTTCCGGACGCTGTAAGGAGGCCTGAAAACTCAGGACTGAACCTAATGAATGCCCCAAACCAATCACTGGACGTCCATGAGACTGACGTACAATACTGTCAATCACCTGCTGAGTCAGACTTTTCCAGTGATTATCAATCGGATAACGCTTATCAGGCCCTAATGGCGGCACATAGATAATATCGTAATCATCTTGCAGTCCTTCAAACAGCTTTTGATAGACTTTAGATGGCACACCATTGGCGTGCGCAAAATGAATCAATGGTTTCATTGTAATGTCGTTTTATTTTCTGACTGAAGTTTCTGTGACACTGAAGTTGCAATTCCTTCACCAATCGATGAGCCCATACGACCCAGTACTGACTCAAATGGGCTATATTCAATGGTGTAGTTAAGTGCTTTTTCAGTTTTTAGTTCGCGCTTCAAAGTATTTAAACTGCCAATACGGTCTGCAATACCCAATTTTACCGCCTGTTCACCAGTCCAGAACAGACCTGAGAAAATAGCAGGATCAGTCGATTTTAATTTCGCTCCACGCCCCTGCTTTACAGCATTAATAAAGTGACCATGCACATTATCCAGTACGCCTTGTACATGCGCTTTTTGCGCAGGATCAACCGGCTGTGTCATTGACAGTAAAGCTTTATTTTCACCTGAAGTCATGGTGCGGTCTTCAACTCCAAGTTTTTGCAGCAGGTTATTCACACCATAGTTCGGCATGATCACACCAATTGAACCGACCAGACTCGATGGATTGACAATGATTTCATCTGCAGCAGATGCAATATAGTAAGCACCAGAAGCTCCGGTATCACCAATTACGGCATAGAGTTTTTTCTCAGGATACTGTTTTTTCAGATACTGGATTTCCTGCCAGATTTCATCTGACTGGACTGGTGAACCACCCGGTGAATTAATATTTAGAACAACAGCCTTACTCTGCTTGTTTTCAAAGGCTTTTTTGAGTGATTTGATGGTATTGCTACTGTTTACGCTTTGCTTGTCTGCGGCAATCGTACCAATAATATCAACCACAGCAATGTGTGCACCTGCGCCTGCACTCGGATCAGAAGCACTCATGCTACAGCCTTTACCCAGCGCAAGAATGACAACCAGCAGATAAGCAAAGGTTAAAAATTTAAAGAAGATCCCCCAGCGACGTGCCCGTCGTTGCTCTTCTACTGAAGCTAAAACTGCTTTTTCCAGCAGTTTCCATTCGGGGCCAGTCGGTTGAACTGGTTGTTGCGTATTTTGTATTTGATTTTCAGGTTTTGGTGGCCAATCGGACATAAATAATCCAATAAATTAATTTATATTGAACCCATTATATACACCGAAAAGGGTAATTCTGTCTAAAGAAACCGTTTTCGCCTATAATAAATGCTATTCTTTTTTATTTTATCAATATTACAACTCAATGACTGAACGCAGCTCAAAGAATTCAGCTTACGGTTTACTCAAATATATTAGCCGCCAACCGCTTTCAGTTTCCCGATGGATTGCGCGGATTCTTGCCTTAATCGTTAATATTTTTAAGGTTTCTAAAACTTCTGATGTAATTCGCCTGAACCTTGAGATCAGTTTGTCTGAACTGTCGAACCAGGAAAGAGAACGGATTACCCGTGCTGCGATTCGCAATGAACTGATGTCTTATTTTGAATTTTTTAGTATTTGGGGTTCGAGTAATCAGAAAAATATTGAGAGAGTGCATAAAGTTATAGGCGAAGATTTACTGCATGATGCCTTGGCACAAAATAAAGGTCTGGTATTGATTGTGCCGCACTTTGGCACTTGGGAAATCATGAATGCCTATATTGCACAATTCACTTCAATGACCATCATGTATAAGCCTGTAAAAAATCAGGCAGCGGATCAGTTTGTACGTGCAGCTCGTAGCCGCGAACAGGCCAATCTGGTGCCGACAGATGAGTCTGGTGTACGACAGATTTTCAAGGCATTGAAGCAAGGTGGCACTACTGTCATTCTGCCGGATCATACACCCAACGTTGGCGGTGAATATATTCCTTACTTTGGTGTTCCTCTAGCTACCAGTAATCTGAGCGCCAAGCTAATCCAGAAAACTAAAGCTCGTGCCCTGTTCCTTTATGCCCTGCGTAATGAGGATGCTGGCTTTGATATTCATATCGAAGCCATAGATGAAGAAATTTATCAGGGAGATGCTAATCAGGGTACAGGCATCATCATCAACACGATTGAAAACCTGATTCAGCGTCATCCTGAACATTACCACTGGAGCTATAAACGCTTTAGAGCTCACGAAGATCTGGGAAATATTTATAAGCTTGATCATGACCAAGCTTTGTCCAAAGTGAACCAGTTAAGAACTTCTAATCCGGCTCCTGTTAAACTATCTGTAGAATCAGTCAGTTAGATTTTGTTTTTGTAACCATTTCCAGCGACTTCTTTCAGTTTCTAGAATGATTTGAGTTCCTTGCTGAGAGAAATGCAAACTACCATGCTCGGCTGTAGTCAATAAAGGAATATCCAATTCTTTGAGACGCTGTTGAGTCAACTGACTTGGATGACCATAACGGTTAAATCTTCCTGCAGACGCAATCGCCAGTTTAGGACGATAATGCTGCAAGAATTGATAAGCTGAACTGTGCTGACTGCCATGATGGCCTAATACCAAAACATCCACTTTTAAATCTGGATAGTCTTTGAGTAACTGATATTCAGTCTGCCAACCTGCATCTCCCATTAGCAGAAAACTTTGATAAGGCCAGGCATTTTTGAGCTGCAAATAGACCACACAAGACAGGTCATTTTTATTGAAATTAGCGGTATTTAATTGTTCTAGTTTTGGTGCAATGACCCTAATCTGCAGATCATTCTGCCATTGCCACTGCTGTCCCTGATAACATAATTGAAAGTTTGAAGCGGTTGCAGTGTCGGTCACTTCATTGGCATAGATATTCTGAATCTTGAGCTGGTCTTTAATGCTGTGATAAGCACCACTATGGTCCTGATCCAGATGCGTTAAAATTAGTTGATCCAGTTGAGAAACACCCTGTACCGACAGAAATGGCATGATTACCTGCTTTCCAATACTAAATTTTTCCTCATCATAATAACCGCCCATATCGATCATCATGTTATGGATTTCATGACGAAGGAATATCGCCTGTCCTTGACCGACGTCCAGCACTGAAAGCTGAAATGGTGGATGATAGAATTGAGGAATACAAATTGGTACCGCCGCGACAGCTATCCAGGATTTTGGTAATACTCCACGTGGTAAGCATAAAATCAGCAAAGACAGGATGCATAGACCAATCATCCAGAGATTCATCGCAACTGGTATTAACTGCGGTTTAAACCAGTGATCCAGCAGGTTTAAGAATCCCAACAGGATATTCAGCAACAGATCATTAAGCTGAAATAGCATGCTTGACACCGGTTCAGCGATAAAAAATATCATCGCTGCCAGAATATCGATCGGTACAATCAGCAGACCGATCCAAGGGATTGCGACCAGATTGCTGAACGGCGTGATCCAAGCAATCTGCTTAAAAAACAGCATCATTAAAGGAAATAAAGCGAGAAAGATTTTCCACTGTGATTCCACCAGCACTTTAGCTGCAAAATACAGTTTTTGTATTGCTGTCTGATTTTGCTCGGATGGTCGCTGTTGAATGGTCTGATAAATTCTGAGCAATACAAAACAGGCCCCATAGGACAGCCAGAAAGCCGCGGACAAGATACTAAAGGGATCAATGAATAACAGTAAGGCAGCGCTCAGAATCAGAAGTTTTAAAGCCTGCAGATTTTGTCGGAGCAGCATGAGAAGAACGCCAATCATACAGATCAGCAGAGTGCGGATTGCCGGGATTTCAAAACCCACAAAGGCACAGTACAGCACCACACAAAACAGAAACGGCAAAGCCAGAAAATACTGGCGTGGCCATCTTAGATAAAGCTGAGGCATACTTCGAGCAATGAATAATCGAAGTACGGAGCAGACCATCAGGGCAAAGATCAGCACATGTGGGCCAGAAATCGCGAGCAAGTGACTCATCCCCATACGTCGAAATTGCTGCTCAGTTGCAGGATTTAAAAGGCTTTCATCTCCGGTGAGCAAAGCCAGAAGCAGACCTTTATTTTGTACAGGTTGCTTTGCTATGAACTCTCTTAATTGCAGCCGTTTTTGTTCTACCCAAAGTAGAAATTGCTGAGTTAAAGCTCTTTGCTCTCGAATATACTGACTATGCCCCAGTGTAGAAACAGTAGCTGAATCAAGTTGCTCTATCTGCTTGATCCGGAAACCGGCCATCACATTCTGTTGCAGTGCCCATTTTTCAGCATCAAAAGCACCGGGCGTTGCATAACTGTGATTAGGACGTACCTGACCTTGCAGCCGGTAATACTGACCCAGTTCAAGCGTATTTAAATTTTCATGATTCGCTGATAGTTGTGAAGTATTCGGAGGTTTTACAGATAGAAAACCCATCCAGGTTACCGTGCGTCCATCATGGTTTAATACTTCCAAAGGCTGCTGTATAGATTGATCACCGAGTTTATTCAAGCGTTTGACATAAACGATAATGTCTTTTTGCTGTACTTCATGCTCGACATTTAATAGCCGTTGGCTGAGCTGTTGATTGGCATAACCATGTCCCAGAAATATCCCGATTAGAATCCAAGTGCCAACCAGCACTCCTTTATGTAAGGAATTTTTTAGAAGCGCATTAAACTTAGAACTACAGAAATAACAGAGCACAGCAAGAAATATCACTGAGATTGAATTCAACTCAATACTCAGAAAAGATTTTCCCATACAAGCCAGGCCTAAAATCCAGCCCAGACACAGCCATTGCAACATGAAAATTTTCTTTTTTATTATTATGTACAGGCAATAATAAAGCCCACCGAGGTGAGCTTCAATTAAAGAGGATTATTCCTGCAATTAGTCATTCATCCATAGACCATCACGCATATGTAGAATCCGGTCTGCCGAATGTGCCAATTGTTCATCATGGGTCACAATTAACATGGCCATATTGAATTCGCTACGTAATTCCGTCAGCAACTCAAAGATTTTATCGGCTGTTTTACGGTCCAAGTTACCTGTTGGCTCATCTGCCATCATTAACTTCGGCTTGGTGACTACAGCACGTGCAAGCGCTACACGCTGACGCTCACCACCGGAGAGTTCACCGGGTTGATGGGTTAAACGATGGGTTAACCCAACACGTTCCAGCAAGTATTCTGCCTGCTGTTTCGCTTCTTTAAACTTGACGTTTTTACGCAGCATCAATGGCATCGCGACATTTTCTAGCGCAGTAAACTCTGGCAATAAATGGTGGAATTGATATACAAAGCCCAAATTTTCATTACGGACATAGCCACGGTCTGCTTCAGATAAATTGTCAAAACGGCGACCATTGACCATCACCTGTCCGGCAGAAGGACGATCCAATCCTCCGAGAATATGCAATAAGGTACTTTTACCGGAACCACTTGAACCGACAATAGAAACAAATTCCCCGGCCTTTACCTGTAATGAAATCCCTTTGATCACATCAACCGTAGATTTTCCATCTGTAAAAGATTTCTCGATATTTTGGGCATCTAGAACCAGATTACTCATAACGCAATGCCTCCGCCGGTTGAATTTTAGCAGCACGGAATGCTGGATAAATAGTGGCTAAGAAACTTAAAGCAAGTGACAGACCTACAATCACGACCACATCCTGCCAGCGCAGATAAGAAGGTAGGTAGTTGATGAAGTAAGCATCAAACATATTCAGGCCAAGTGAATTGTTTAACCAGCCAATAAAACTACTGATGCTAGTGGCGGCAATAATCCCGAGGATGGCGCCCGCACAGGTACCGATCACGCCAATCACAGTACCTTGAACCATAAAGATTCGGGTAATCGTGGCAGGTGAAGCACCCAAAGTACGTAAAATTGCGATATCCGATTTTTTATCTGTGACCACCATCACCAGTGAAGACACGATATTAAATGCTGCGACCAGAACAATCAGGAATAATAATAAGCTCACCATCGCTTTTTCCATCTGGATTGCACTGAACAAATTACCGTGAGTATAAGTCCAGTCAGAGGCATAGAAGTTACCCGGTAAATCACGCACAATTTCCTGAGAAACCTGAGGAGCAGCAAAAATGTCATCCAGCTTCATACGTACGCCTTGTGCACCATCTGGCAGACGTAACAAGGTTGAAGCATCATTCAGAGCAATATAGCCCATCATCGAATCAACTTCTGCACCAATGCTGAAGATCCCGACCACTTTAAAGCGTTTAAAACGGGGTACGACACCCGCTGGTGAAGGCGTCGCTTCAGGCAGAACCAAGGTAATGTTATCATTCAAGCCTACGCCCATGGCATCTGCCATTTGCTTGCCTAAAACAATCCCAAATTCACCTTTTTTCAGGTTATCAATACTACCCTCGACCATATGGTTCTGGATGATCGAAACTTTCTTCTCATACTTTGGTTCAATCCCGCTGACCATAATTCCGGCAACTTGCCCTTGAGCCGTGAGCATCCCTTGTAACTGGGTAAACGGAGCCACACCTTGAACGTGTTCATGCCGCTCAATCTGCTTTGCAAGTTCAGGCCAATTTGTTAGAATTTGCGTCGAAGAAACAGTGGCTTGAGGAACCATCCCCAAGACGCGATTTTTCAACTCTCGGTCAAAACCATTCATGACAGACAAAACTGTAATGAGGACTGCTACACCGAGCGTGAGACCGATCATTGAGACCAATGCGATAAAAGAAATGAAGTGGTTACTACGCCGTGCGCGAGTATATTTCAACCCTATATACAGCGAGATTGGTTTGAACATAACCATCTAGTCCGAGGTAATAAATTATGGAAAATGTACAGCATCCAAACGGATCCACTGAAAGACGAGTCATGTCTCGAATCGATGCTGCTTTACGAATCAATTATCAGATTATTTCCGATGATGTTGCCTTGAATGACCCTTACGATGCTAATTTCGTATTGCCCCGCTATTTTCTACTACTTGCAGAGCTAGATCAATTTGATCATGCAGTTAACTACGAATTAGAACAATTATCTGAAAAAGATCAACAAATTGCTCGAATCTTATCCTTATTCAACCAAAAATTAAACCTTATTACCGGTTCTTTGTATGACGCAATTGTACAAAGCATGTTACCTGTACCGGAACATGTGAATTTTTCAGAGACTGGTTTTAGCTTCTTGAGTGATCAGCCGATTAGTGAAGGAACCTATCTGCATGTGACTTTAAGTCACCCAGAAAACTTCTTCCACATCGCTGCAACCGCTCAGGTGGCCTACAGTCGTGCAGAAGAAAACGGAAAATATCGTACGGGCGCTTATTTTATTACCCTGCACCCTCAGGATCGCGTCAAACTGGGCGAATGTGTGAAAGCCAGCTTTGCTTAAGACTGGCATCTATCTTTTTATTAAAGGCGGGCTTTATAGCTCGCCTTAATTTCTTTAGCGAAATATACCACTAAGCCGAACAATAAAATTACTACACCCACCAAAGCAATAAGCGGCAATTTTTCATTATTCAATAATACGCCTACCAGCAAGGCCAGCATCGGTGTCAGAACTGTAGTTAAAGATAAGGTGGTTGGCTTAATTTTCTGTACCAGTTTGAAATAACAGAACATCGCAATCAGCGAAGCCATAATTACCGCATACACCAGACCAAATAAGGACTTGGCATGTGGCATAGCAGTGGGTGCGTATTGCCAGATAAATGGCAACATACCGATAGAGAAAACGACTGACAAACCAATCGAACCGGCCGCCTGTGCCATAGGATCAATAGGTGCATTGATTTTCTTCACCCAGAACATGGATACGCAATAAACTAACACCCCAACCAGAGCGATCACGATTCCAATTGGCTGTATATGCTGATCTGCATCGCCTAGACAGATCACCGAAAGTCCAGTTAAAGCGATTCCCATCCCCAGCCATTGATTCAGCGAAAGCTGCATCTGAAAAACAAAACGCCCAATCAGGCCTGAAATGAGGGGTGCCAAGCCGAACATTAAGGCAATGATGCCAGAACTTAAATAATCCGTAGACCAGTAAGTAAAAATTTGCGAGCCGATAAAACTGCATGCACCCGCCAAGTAACTATGTAGGGAAACACGATCAAGCGGTAATCTGGTTTTAAATAACCACAGCAATACTAAGGCTAAAGGAAGTGCTAGAAAAAACCGGATCGCCAATGCCCACATCGGATGCAAATCTTCCACACTCCAGACAATCGCCAGTGGTGTGGTGGACCAGATGAAAACCAGCAAGGCATAGGTCAACATCAGGTTACTTTTTGGGGGCATACTTGATCTCGTTCTTTATTTAATCGCAGTTTTACGTTTCTGTTTTTGAATGGTTTGATCTAGAGAGCTGGAAAACTCACGCTTATCACGTTCAGAAATCGGCGGTGGACCCCCGGTTTGTACACCAGCACCACGCAAGGTATCCATAAAATCACGTAAATGCAGACGTGCTTTGACATTGGCCACTGTATAGATTTCACCACGCGGGTGAATCGCTATACCGCCTTTCTCGATGACTTGAGCAGCCAAAGGAATATCCTGCGTCACCACAATGTCATGCTCTTTCATACGATCGATAATTTCCTGATCTGCCGCATCTGCCCCGCTCATGACCTGAATAGAATTGATGCGAATCGACGGGGTAATTCCTACCGGTTGATTGGCCACAAAAGTGACTTCAAGCTGATAACGATCGGAGGCACGAATAATCACATCTTTCAGAATACGAGGTAATGCATCTGCATCGACCCAAAGTTTGAATGGCAACACACAGCTTTCCATAAGGGAGAAATTTGGACTAGTGTAGCAAATCAGAGGATGCAGGTTGATGCTTAAAACTGCTCTTTCTCTGAATATCCTGGTATTTAAATACTCAACTCAGCCGTATTAAATGAGTCAGCTATCCACAATCTAAAAAAATTTGACTTCACATGATTTGCATTTTAATTTTTAAATTCATTCGAGTGACTTGAAAAATCGCAATGACCCTCGATTAACTATAAATAAGTCATCCAAGATCAATTGTGCATATGAAAAAACAGAATAGCCCAGAGATCATCACTATTGATGATCAGAATTTCGGTAGTCATGTCGAACATTGGACCTTACTTACTGAAAACCCAGGCACAGATGTTCCCCAATGGTTAGGCAAAGCCCTTGATGCACCTGTAATGCCGATGGGCTTGTGTACACAAGAATGCGATATGGATGAAACCACCTGGCTGATTCAGGGACCGAGCAAAGCTGCGGTACAATTAAGCCAAGTGATTGCCGTAGAAAATAACAAGCCACAGGCTGTGAAAACCGCATTTCCAGGCTTTGACAGTCCTTACCAGGTAAAAGCCACGATTGACCGGATTATTTCTTGTAAATCCGATACCCAAGCTGTGTTGCGTCTCAATCTGGGTGCCAACAATATCATCTATGCCTTTGATACGCTGTACAGCGTCAACCGGTCGCATTATGAAAAAGACCAGTCTTATATCGTCAACTTAAATGCCTGGGCTTATGAACTGGAAGTGGTGACTGATCATGAACATTTAGTCGTGGATGATCCTGCCTCTATCAAACATCACCGTGCCCTGAATGCAATTCTTGCGGAAAATAATGGTGTTGCACCAGATAACTTACAGGAACAGATCGATGCCTGGGAGCCGAAATCTGAAGAAGACAAAGAACCGGTAACGGTCGATTTCTCCAAAATGGTCGCTTATCTGTATGGTGAGACCATGGGTCAGGAAGATGAAGCCTGGTTTCAGGGCAATATTGTCGGTAAAACTTCAATGCAGTTTATGGATCAAGACTACACGCTGTATGATGTCACCCTGATTCATGATGAAGGCCAGCCGGCTACCTTGATCCGTGTAGCCACCCGCAATGACAAGCATAAAGATTTCCAGATTGGTCAATATATTCGGGGCAATCTGTGGATTCAGGCCAATATCTATCGAAAAGCAGCTTAAGCTGAATATCCAGATCGGAGGCTCATATTTTTATATGAGCCTCCTGTTTTTTATTTATTTTACTGCGATATTCTCTCAATTCTGATTATTTTTTATCCATAATTAAAATCAGAATTAATGGATTTCGAATTCATTAAAAATAGATTTATCCACAGATTTAAATTCAAACAAATTCATTTTCAATGTTATCTTAAACTGAATAATCATATTAAAAACATCATAAAAATAATGACTTAATATAATAGTCCTATTTTTCTGAATATATTGAGGCCAGTTATTTAAATAAAATTAATACTTTATGAAGTTTAGTTAAGAATGTACTTTATTTAATCAATTTTTTATGGTAAAAATACGATCAACAAATAATCATTTACGATAAATAGATCGGATAATAAATATCTATGAAAATCGTTCAAGAAGAAAATTTACAGCAGGTTGAGCATCATCTTGGCTCGCGTTATCAGCTTGATATGATGTCATGCCTATTTTTCGTATTGGGTATGCTCATTTGCGGCTATATCTTACATAACTTTGTTTTTTAACCCGAATTAAATGATAAAAAAACCCGGCCAATTGCCGGGTTTTTTAATTCTCAAGGATTAAGCATTGCGTTTAGCAAAGTCATCCATGAAGTTTACCAATGCCTGTACACCTTCTAACGGTACGGCATTGTAAATGCTGGCACGCATACCACCTACTGAACGGTGGCCGGCAAGGTTAAGTAAATGGTTTTCTTTTGCTTCTTGCAGGAACTGTTTTTCAAGTTCAGGATTTGCCAGAGTAAATGGAACATTCATGATTGAACGGTTTTCTTTGGCAATCGGATTTGCATAGAAGTCGCTAGAATCGATATAGCCATAGAGCAATTCAGCTTTTTGCAGGTTCACTTTGTGAATCGCTTCTACACCGCCCTGTTCCAGTAACCATTCGAATACCAAACCAGATAAATACCACGCGTAAGTTGATGGTGTGTTGACCATCGAACCGTTTTTCGCTTGATCTGCATATTTCAGGATGCTTGGAATTTCAGGTTTTGCCTGATCAAGCAGATCTTCACGGATAATAACCAGTGTCAAACCTGCAGGGCCAATATTCTTTTGTGCACCGGCATAGATCAGACCGAATTTAGAAACATCAATCGGTGCAGACAAAATGCTTGAAGAGAAATCACATACGAGTGGCTTATCAGTTTCTGGCACATGGGCAAATTGCAGACCGCCAATGGTTTCATTATCTGCATAATGCACATAAGCGGCATCATCAGAAAGATTCCAGGTGCTTTGATCAGCAATCGCCAATTTACCATCTTCAGTTTTAATGCCTGCTTCAACCACATTGATGTCGCCATAGCGTTTAGCTTCTTTCAATGCTTTTTCAGACCAGATACCGGTACGGATATAGTCAGCTTTGTTGTTTTTACCCAGCAGGTTCAATGGAATTGCCGAGAATTGCAAAGATGCGCCACCCTGCAAGAACAGTACTTTATAGTTCTCAGGAATATTCATGAGCTTGCGAAGGTCTGCTTCTGCCTTTTCCGCAACTGCAACATAGTCTGCACTACGGTGGCTCATTTCCATGATCGAAAGACCTTTGCCCTGCCAGTCAAGCATTTCAGCTTGAGCCTTTTTAAGTACGGCAGTAGGTAATGCAGCAGGACCAGCACAGAAGTTGTACGCGCGCATGATTTTTCCTTTCAGAGTGAAACACAATAAAATGATGGCATTTAACCATATCTGGACGCCGCTTGCACAAAATTATTTCTATCCAAGAATGAAGATAGAGTCAAAAAACCAATCTAGATTCGGAGGATAATTTGAATACCTTTGATTTTTTACCCTAACCTTGTGATTTCATTTATGAGAAATTGCGTAGGTAAAAATATTCAGTCTCATTCAATGCTTAGAACTATCAACTTGAAACTGGAGAAGTAAATCGCTTCGAATTACAACAATACTACAACTTAACCCATCCCTGCACTGCAAGCACTTGATTTATAATGCAGCTTAGACTGAATTAATGTGACTTTTACATTACCACTTTATGAATATGAAGAAAAATAAACAATGTGTCTGCTGGGGTCTGACTGTGCTTGCATCCATGATGTATGGCAGTTTTGCTTATGCACAAAGCATCAGCTTTCAGGATGCAGAACAACAATTGTTGCAACGTTCCTATAGTAGCCAGGCTTTTCAAAGTCTGGAGCAAGCGTCAAAACTTGAAGCAGAAGCGGTTAAAGGTATTGGCCTACCTCGTGTTGACCTGAATGTTCGTGCCTATGCCTTTCATAGTGAAGTCGATATTCCATTAAAGCAGTTTAAAAATAATCTGGAAAATTCACTCTCTCAAGGTGTAAATGGCCGGCTTAATGAGTGGGAAGCCAGTAATGGTGTGGATCTAACCGCAGGTATTACCGATCCACTGCGGGAGGGACTCAACAATACTATTCATAGCGGAGTAGGTCTGATTCCGGATACGTCTAATGTCGTCCTTGAAGATCAGGTAATTCGTCCCACTGTTTCCGTGATGATGCCACTATATACCGGAGGCCTCACCCGTAGTGCCAAAGAAATTGCCAATATTCAGTCAGGACGTAGTAAACTTAGCAATCAGCAGCAACAGGACACGCAGCGTTTTGAACTGATTCAGTCCTACTTCAATGTTCAACTACAAAAACAGTTACTGGATTCGGCACTTTTTAATTCAAATGCCATGCAACAACATTATCGTAATGCCCTAAAACTGGAACAGCAGGGTTTTATTAGCAAAGGCCAGCGCATGCAGTTTGAAGTAGCACGCAATAATGCTGAACGCGCACAACAAAATGCCCAAGCCAATCTGAATGCTGCCCTATTTCAGCTAAATAACCTGTTGCTGGATAGCAATATCACCGAGCTAAGCACACCTTTGTTTGTGAATCGTGCTGAACCACAAAATGTGAATATTCTGCTCAGCAGTTTTAGCCAGAACTCCCCACTGATCAAAAAAATGCAGATGGATACCGAGCTGGCCAAAGCCAATGTCAAAGCCCAGCAAGCCGCTAAAAGGCCAAATGTTTTTGCGTTTGGTGAATATAGTCTGGATCAACATCAAAACTGGATTGTAGGGGTTGCAGCACGTTATAACCTGTTCTCAGGTATTGATAAAAACAAGAATATTCAGGCTGCTGAACTCAAACGCTCTGCCACAGAACTGCTCACTGCACGCACCCAGCAGGAAATTGAAAATCTGATTTATAAATCATTTAGTGAAGCAGTCAGCGCCCAGCAAAGTGATGCTCTACTTCAGCAGAATCTGAAAGCAGCTCAGGAAAATCTGCGTATTCAGGAATTATCCTTTAAGGAAGATGTCGGGACAGCCACTCAGGTCATCGATGCCCAAAACATGCTCAGCAGTTTAAAGGCAGAAATGGCATTAAACGCTTATAAATATGTAGTATCTCTCGCGACCTTATTACAGAGCCATGGCTCAATTGTTGAATTTCCAAACTATATGCAACACGCCAACACCCACTATATTCGTTAATGGAGCCAGACATGACAGATGAGCAAAAGCCAGAACATCCTGTTGATGAACCGGCTTCAGAAATCAATTACAGTGAATCAGAGCCAGATAATCCTGCAAGCACAGAAAAAAAATCGCGCAAAAAATATCTGCTTTTAGCTTTAATTCCAGTGATTCTTGCTTTGATTGGGTTTGGCCTATGGAAAACCTATCAACCCAAAGAAATCGAGCTACAAGGCCGGGTTGAGGCAGAGACGGTTCAAGTGGCCACTAAAGTTCCAAGCCGGATTGAAAAGATTTATGTGCAGGAAGGCGATGACGTCAAGAAAGGCCAGGCGCTGGTGAAATTGCATAGTCCTGAAATTGAGGCGAAAAAGCAGCAGGCTTTAGCTACTTTACAGTCTGCATTAGCACTTCAGTCCACCGCAGAACGTGGTTCTCAGGAAGAAAATATCGCTTCTCTGTATGCCAACTGGCAGTCACTAAAAGCACAGGAGCAACTCGCTAAGACTTCCTATCAACGTGGAGCCAATCTATTTAAGGAAGGCGTTATTTCCCGCCAGCGCCGAGATGAACTGTTTGCAGCTTCACAATCTGCGTCGCAAATGACAGAAGCTGCGTATCAACAATATGCCCGGGCTAAACGCGGCAGTACACCAGAACAGAAAAGTTCTGCAGATGCTCAGGTCGATATAGCCCGTGCAGCAGTCGCTGAAGCCAATGCACTAGAAGCAGAAACTGAATTATTGGCACCGATTGATGGTACCGTCTCCAAAACCTATGGCAATGCCACTGAACTGGTGGCAACCGCAGTGCCAGTGGTCAGCCTGATCTCGGCAGAACGCTGGATTAGCCTGAATATTCGTGAAGACCAATATGCCGCTTTAGGTAAACAGCAACAGCTTGAAGGTTTTATTCCAGCACTGAATCAATCAGCCACTTTTAAAGTAAAAAATATTAGTGCTGAAGGTGAATTTGCCACCATTAAAACCACGCGCCAAACCGGCGGTTATGATGTCCGCAGTTTTAAATTTCATCTTGTGCCAGTCACTGAAATGCCTGAGTTAAAAGTCGGCATGAGCGTGCTGTTTAAATTGAAAGAGCCAAAATAAATGGCTTCTGGATTCTGGGCGGGTATTCAGCGTGAAATACGCTATTTATGCAGAGAGAAATGGGATCTGGCTCTAGTCCTGCTCGCCCCTGCCTGTATTCTGATTTTACTTAGTAGCATGTTTGCCAAAGGCAAACCGGATCATCTACCAATCGCCATTATTGATCAGGATCAAAGTAGCCTGAGCAGCAAGATTTATGATCATTTATCTTTGAATCATACCCTACACGTGCATACCGTTTCTGATCAAACGGTCGAAATCGAAAAATTATTAAACGAAAATAAAATCTGGGGCTATATTCATATTCCTACCGGAGCCGAGCAACGACTGGTCAAAGCTCAGGATGCTGAAATTAGTATTGCTTTTAATCAGAGTTATTTTAGTATCGGTAATACCATTTCTTCGGCTATGCTACTTAGCACCTTGCAGGCTCTGGCTGAGTTTACCGGTAAGCAGTATCTAGGCAACACGCTCCCCTATCTGGATGCACCTACACCGAATATTAAAATTTCCCCATTGTATAACCCACAGCTGAATTATGAATTTTATCTGGAGCCTTATATGGTGCCGGCAATTTTGCACTTGCTGTTATGTTGCTGTGTGGCTTTTGCTGTGGGTCAGGAAATTAAACGGCATACTGTTAGTCATTGGATTGCCCAACAAAACTTGTGGTCGGCACTGCTGTCTAAAAATCTGGTTTATGTAGCAATCTTTTGTTTATGGACCTGGGCTTGGATGTTTTGGCTGGTCGAAATTCGCGGCTGGTTTATTGCCGGGTCATTATGGCTAATTCTTCTGGCTCAAATACTGTTCTATAGTGCCTATGCCTTTATCAGTAGTGCTGTGGTTCTGGCTACTCAGGACCTAACCAAATCTTTTGGTCTACTAGCAGTTTATGGTGGTTCATCGCTCAGTTTTGCTGGGGTAACTTTACCTCTTAATAATGCTCCACTATTCACCCAGTTCTGGTCCAATATTATTCCTTATACACCCTATGCCAAATTACAGGCGGAGCAGTGGGTGATTGGCAGTCCGCTCTATCTTTCACTGCAACCGATATTCGTACTCATCATTTATGTCTTGCTTTATGCTGTACTGGCCTATGTCTTTCTCAAAAAAACAGCCAAAGGAGTGTCAGCATGAAATCACTTTGGAAAGCTTATTGCCAAACTTTCAAAGACATTATTAGCAATACCAGTATTTTTACCACGCTGATTTTATCAGTTCTGTTTTACAGCTTTTTCTATCCGACCGCATATAAGGCAGAACAGGCAGAAGCCTTGCCGATTATTATTGTTGACGAAGAGCAAAGTGCTTTAACCAATACCATTATCAGTCATGTCAGCCAAAGCCCTAATGTACAAATCAAGGCGGTGACTGGAAATTTTGCTGAAGCTAAACACTGGATGGAAACTCAAAAAGCCGATGGGATTTTATTATTACCAGATAATCTTTCACAATCTATCCGGCACGGTGAAAATGGCGGGATTGGGCTGTATTTAAGTGCTGCTAACTTTTTAATTACCAAACAGATTGGTTTGGGCTTGGTCTCTTCAGTAGAAAATACCTTAAGCGAATATGCGGAACGCTTTAGCGAGATTTCACACTTCTCTCCTGCACTCTCCATTCACCAGATTCCATTATTTAATACACTCTCTGGCTATGGTAGCTATGTGTTTCCCGCTGTTGCACCGTTGATCATTCATCAGACGATCTTTCTTGGCCTCAGTATGCTGATTGCGCTGTATCGGGAAAGTAGACAGAGGATTAATTTAACCACCTTATTCGGAATCAGTTTGGCGATTCTGACCATTGGATGTTTGGGCTGTTATTACCTGTTTGGTTTTACTTTCTGGTATTTTGATTATCCCCGTGGCGGAAATTTTTGGGGCATGCTGCTCGCTGTACCCATCTTTGTATTCTGCATGATTGGGATTACTACCTTGTTTGCCAGCTTTCTGGACATGCCAGAACGCGCCGGTCATATCATTGTTTTTACTTCGATTCCGCTCTTTATGCTTTCAGGAGTCGCCTGGCCGCATGCTGCCATGCCAGTCTGGGTCCAACTCATTGGGCAAGCCTTACCTTCGACCCAAATCGTGCAGATGTTTATTCAACTCAATCAGATGGGGGTGCCTACTTATATGGTTCTAGGAAAGCTTGCTTATCTATTGGTGATCGGCATCATCTGTATGAGCTTAGGCTATTATCGGCTACGCCCACGTTCTTAAATCCGGATTTACTCAGGCTATTCGCATTGAAAATTATTCACCAAATACCTGAATATTAAAGTTGCGGATTTTAGTACTGCCATTCGGCTGGTCAAAACTCACATCATACTGAACCAGGTTTTTTGGATAGGCAATTTCATAGCTGACCTTGTATTCACTCGGTTTGCCGTTATTTTCCTCGAAGCTCTTTCTCATGATAGTCTTGGACTTATATTCACCTTGCGGAATTGATCGTGAAAAACGCTTCATGATTTTTTCATTGTTTTGAAACTCTGCCTGCAACTTCGGCTCAAGCTGAGCTAAAAACTCGTCATATTTTCCATCACGCAAATCTTCATAAGCTACTTGCGCAGCCTTTTCCTGCCCAGGGCTCGGATCGGGCATACTGTCCATTGCATTATTACAGCCGCTAAGTGCAATAGCTGCGGTCAAAAGCATCAATCTGGTCTTCATTATTTATCTCTCATTTAGTCGATGTGTAAAAAAGGACGCCGAAGCGCCCTTTTTCATCAGTAGCAGAACTTATTCCTCTACTGTATTGTCATCATCTTTTTCAGCTTCTTGTGCATCAGTTACATCATCAGCTGCAGATTCAGTATTTTCCAATATTTCCAACTCATCTTCAACTGCTTCAATCGCTTCTACACCGACCAGTTTTTCATCTTCAGCCAGACGGATCAGACGAACACCTTGTGCATTACGACCAGTCTGTGCCACTTCAGAAGCACGGGTACGAACCAGTGTGCCACCATCAGAAATTAGCATCAGTTCTTTAGATGCGTCAATCGCAACTGCACCGACCAGTTCGCCATTACGCTCTGAGGTCTTGATAGCAATCACACCCTTACCGCCACGTTTCTTGGTTGGGAAGTCATCCACTGGGGTACGTTTACCATAACCATTTGCAGAAGCACACAGCACTTCACCGGTTTCAGGTACAACCACTAGAGATACGATACGACTAATGAAGTTAGCTTCAGTTGCATCTTCATCATCAGATTCAACATCTACATCTTCGACATCTTCAACTTGAGAAGCACCGATGGTCACGCGCATACCGCGTACACCTTTGGCTGAACGACCCATTGAACGTACGTCAGTCTCTGCGAAACGAATTGCTTTACCTTCGTTCGAGAACAACATGATTTGTTGTTCACCATCAGTAATCGCAACACCAATTAAGGTGTCATCGCCATTCAGTTCAATCGCACGTAAACCGTTTGAACGAACATTCGAGAATTGTTCCAGTTCTACACGTTTAATCGTGCCGTACTCAGTCGCCATAAACACATAGAAGTTCTTACGAACAGCTTCAGCCTGCTGAGCAAAGTCATTGATGATGTCATCATCAAGATCAGTGGTTGAAAGCGCTAAGCCCAATTCTTTCAACTGAACACGCAGTGCATCAGAAATATCATCTGCACCATCTTCAGATTCAGCAAGTGCAGATTCTAATGCAGCAAAGTGACTGTTAATCACTTCATTGGTTTGAAGCTGAGCAGCATTGGTCTTCACGAATGCTTTGAAGTCAGCCAGACGTTCTTTGAATTTCTTCGGTGCATCAATTACTGGCAAGATAGCAGTAATGGTTTCATTGTCATCCAATGGCAACAAGTTCACCATTGGGCGACCTTTAGCACCACGCGAAGCTTGTGGCACTTCATAAACTTTCAGACGATAAACCTTACCGACATTGGTGAAGCAAAGCACAGTGGCATGATTCGACGTCACCACCATATGCTGAATGTAATCATCTTCTTTCATGCTGGTTGCAGACTTACCACGACCACCACGACGCTGAGCAGCATAGTCAGATAATGGTTGAGTTTTCGCATAGCCTGTTTTTGAAACCGTAAGAACCATTTGCTCTTCAGGAATCAGATCTTCACGAGAGAAGTCGATACGAGACTCAACGATATCTGTTTTACGTGCATCGCCATATTGCTGAAGAATCAATGCTAGCTCTTCTTTAATGACGTTCATCAATAAGTTGAAGTCATTTAAAATGGCTGTGTATTCAGCAATTTGACCCAAGATTTCAGAGTATTCAGCTTGCAGTTTATCCTGCTCAAGACCGGTCAAGCGGTGCAAACGCAGTTCCATGATCGCGTTAACTTGAGTCGGAGATAAACGATACACATCGCCATCAATACCAAATGGACGCTCTGGATCTTCACCTTCAATTTCGTCCGGACGTACAGAAACAGCACCTGCTTTTTCGAGCAAGGCTGCCACACCGCCTGCTGCCCACTCACCTGCCTGTAAACGCTCACGCGCTTCAGCCGGGTTGGCAGAAGTTTTGATGGTTTCGATGATGGCATCAATATTTGCCAGAGCAACGGTTAAACCTTCTAAAATATGACCACGTTCACGTGCTTTGCGCAGTTCGTACATGGTACGACGTGTCACGACTTCTTGACGATGACGGATGAATGCCGCAATGATGTCTTTCAGGTTCATCAACTTCGGCTGGCCGTTGTCCAGACACACCATATTGATGCTGAAAGAATTTTCTAACTGTGTATTCTGGAACAGGTTATTGACGATGACTTCAGCATTTTCACCACGCTTCAGGTCAATCGCAATACGCATCCCTTCCTTGTCCGATTCATCACGGAGTTCAGAAATACCTTCAAGTTTTTTCTCTTTGACCAGCTCGGCAATACGTTCAATCGTTTTCGCTTTGTTAACCTGATAAGGAATTTCCGTGAAGACAATCGTAGTACGGCCAGATTTAGCATCTTCTTCAAAGTGATATTTACCACGAATATGTAAACGGCCTTTACCGGTGCGATAGGCATCCACGATGCCTGACTTACCGTAAATAATGCCACCTGTCGGGAAATCTGGACCGGAAATATATTCCATCAATCCTTCGATGCTGATATTCGGATTATCTGCATAAGCCAGACATGCATTCACTACTTCAGTCATGTTGTGTGGCGCCATATTGGTCGCCATACCGACTGCAATACCAGCCGCACCATTCACCAACAGGTTTGGAATACGGGTTGGCATGACTTGCGGAATACGCTCAGAACCGTCGTAGTTATCTTCCCAGTCAACTGTATCTTTTTCCAGATCAGCCAATAATTCATGGGTCAGCTTACGCATACGAACTTCGGTATAACGCATTGCCGCAGCGCTATCGCCATCGATCGAACCAAAGTTCCCTTGACCATCAACCAATTGGTAGCGCAGACTAAAGTCCTGAGCCATACGGACAATGGTTTCATAAACAGCAGAATCACCATGTGGGTGATATTTACCGATGACATCACCTACAACACGGGCAGACTTCTTGTAAGCTTTGTTGTAGTCATTGCCCAATTCGTGCATTGCGAAAAGCACACGACGATGAACAGGTTTTAGACCATCTCGTACATCCGGCAAGGCACGTGAAACAATCACGCTCATTGCATAGTCTAAATACGAGTGCTTGAGTTCATCCTCAATGGCAATCGGTCTAATTTCCGATACGCTCATGCATACTCCTTATTCTACAAGCCAAATTTGGCTTGCATTTATATGTCGTAAATCCAGCTATAAATCGGCTCAAAAAAAGCTGAACCAATATTAAAATTTAGTCGTACAGTATAGCATAATCTAGGTTAAATTTACCTGTTTCAGCCCCAACTATCCACAGGATTTTTAGTAGAAATTTTAATCACTTCACAATATTTTGATATTAAAAAACCTCTGCTTGCAGAGGTTCATTTTTTTCTTTAAAAAAGCAAGTTACTTAAATATGAAGTTTAGAATCTATATCGGACAAATCATCTTCAGCTATGACCTGACTAGTTGATTTTGTCACAGTACAATCTTGCTTCATTAATGGATAAGCGACCAGGAATAAGCCGATAATAAGCGGAAATTCGTATAGTTCTTCCATCAAATCTTTATAGATAAAATCTGTAAAAATAAAATGAATAAAAAACCGATTATGTTCAATGCCATCAGACATCAGCAAGCCAATGAAAGCTAATATGAGTGCCCAAATTGGAAGTGATACATGCTTAAACTTATAAGCAATTTCTTGACGCAAAGGTGCTAAAAACAGCATAAACACCACGGGTGCAATCACAAGAACCGAAATACCACGGAAATAGATTTTTGGCACTTCCGGGAAATAGTCACGTCCCCAGCTGGTACTTCTACCAAACAGCATAATCCACCATGCAACTGACCAGAGCCAAAATTGTTTTTGACCTTTACTTAATTCAAATGGACGGATATAGAAAAAACTAAATACGGCAAAACCAAACAACATTAATGCTTGAATTGACTCAACTGCTGTAACCGTCATACCTCCTAACAAAGGAAGGTGCAGACTCGGGAGAAAAGGGAAAATCAAACAGCAGATCATCATTACCAAAATACTGACTGGTAACTGAAAATCAAATTTCACGAACACTCCGCCAAATGGCAAGCTTAATAAAAGCTTAATATTAACACAAAATATACAATAGCCAAAATTTCGAGTCAGAAATGGACGACTTGTTAGTTAGATTAATTATTTAGATTAAAAAAAAGAAAAACGCTCCTAAAGGAGCGTTTTTTTGAAACTGATTCAGAAATTAGATTTTAGAAACCAATTCAGGAATTACAGTGTTCAGGTCACCTACTAACCAGTAGTCTGCTACTGCATTAATTGGAGCTTCTTCATCTTTGTTGATCGCAACGATCACTTTAGATTCTTTCATACCTGCCAAGTGCTGGATCGCACCAGAGATACCTACAGCGATGTACAGGTCAGGTGCAACGATCTTACCAGTTTGACCAACCTGCATATCGTTAGGAACGAAACCAGCATCAACTGCAGCACGTGAAGCACCTTGAGCAGCGCCAAGTTTGTCAGCTAGTGGATCAAGGATTTTGTGGTAGTTCTCACCAGAACCTACACCACGACCACCAGAAACCACGATACGAGCAGCTGTCAATTCAGGACGTTCAGATTTAACGATTTCTTCATTAATGAACTTAGAAATACCAGCATCACCAGTAGAAGCAGCAGCTTCAACCGCAGCAGAACCACCTTCAGCAGCAACCGCATCAAATGCAGTACCACGAACAGTTGCAACGATTACTGATTCAGAAGACTCAACAGTTGCAATCGCGTTACCTGCATAGATCGGACGCTTGAATGTATTTGCAGAATCAACAGCGATGATGTCTGTGATCATGCTGACATCAAGAAGTGCAGCAGCGCGTGGCAGAATGTTTTTGCCAGTTGTAGTAGAAGCAGCAAGGATATGGTTGTAGCCTTTACCTAATTCTGCAACCAGTTTTGCTACGTTTTCAGCCAGTTGGTTTGCATAAGCAGCGTCGTCAGCAAGTGAAACTTTGCTTACACCCGCAACTTTAGCTGCCTGATCAGCAACTGCTTGAGCGCCAGAACCAGCAACCAATACAGTGATATCACCACCGATTTTTTGCGCCGCAGCAACAACGTTTAAAGTAGCAGCGTTAAGTGCTTTGTTGTCGTGCTCAGCGATTACTAAAATACTCATGATTTTTATCCTTCTGTATTAGATCACTTTCGCTTCGTTTTTCAATTTTTCTACAAGTTCGTCTACAGACTTCACTTGTACGCCAGCTTTACGCTCTGCAGGAGATTCAACTTTTACTGTTTTCAGTTTAGTTGTAGTAGTTACACCGAAATCTGCAGGTGACTTAGTATCAAGCGGTTTTTTACGCGCTTTCATGATGTTTGGAAGAGCTGCATAACGTGGCTCGTTCAAACGTAAGTCAGTAGTTACGATCGCTGGAAGTGATAATTCAACAGTTTGTAGACCACCGTCGACTTCACGAGTCACTTGTACTTTGTCGCCTTCAACTTTAACTTCTGAAGCGAATGTACCTTGACCTGCACCTAGAAGTGCACCAAGCATCTGGCCAACCTGGTTAGAGTCGTCATCAATTGCTTGTTTACCAAGAAGGATCAATTGTGGTTGTTCAGCTTCAACAACACCTTTTAGAATTTTAGCAACTTCTAGCGCACCTAATTGGCTGTCATCAGCTTCAACCAGAATACCGCGGTCAGCACCAAGCGCCATTGCAGAACGGATTTGTTCTTGAGCTTCTTTAGGACCAATAGAAACAACAACGATTTCTGAAACAGTTCCTTTTTCTTTTAAACGAACCGCTTCTTCCACCGCGATTTCACAGAATGGGTTAATTGACATTTTAACGTTTGTTAAGTCAACACCACTGTTGTCCGGCTTAACGCGAACCTTAACGTTGGCATCAACCACACGTTTTACAGCAACAAGAGCCTTCATGTAATCCTCGGCTGTTTTAGCAAATGTAAATGTTGAGAAAAGTTATAATAACTCTTCACTTAAATTTTTTAGGTGCCCTATCTTGCAATGTGCACGGCATTTCGGTCAAGTCACAATTCAACAAAGAGCTGTAAAAATGCGTAATTTTCCTTGAACGATGCGTTCACAATTAATCCGTATCGATTTATTACAATGAATTTTATTAATATTTAATAAAATTTAACCTTTGATTTTTATTATGTTTTTATTTGATGAAACACATCAGAACTTTTGATTTCTGCTTATTAAATGTACAAATCTGTCCTTAGATTTGTGGAAAATGACTTATATTTAAAAATGACCGCTTTGGTCAGTTTGGACATAAAGCGAAATTAGTCAGGATTTATTCTGCATATCTGCTCAATTTACTCCGCTTTATTTTGCTGGGCAAGTCTAAAAATTGGGTTGTCATCAATCTATAAATATAAAAAAAGCATACTGGGAGCAGTATGCTTTTTTAAAATACACCATTGTCCCGTCCTGAAATAAGTTTACACCTTAAGAGACTTATTTTATGGAACATGCACAAGAACAACGAGTTAAACGCACACAACGTGATTATAGCTTCGCCTTTAAAATGATGGTTGTACATGAAGTAGAAAAAGGGCAAATTACTTATAAACAAGCTCAGGCAAAATATGGTATTCAAGGAAGATCAACTGTGCTGGTATGGTTACGCAAGCACGGACAACAGGATTGGACTTCGAATATGCCGACTTCTTCTAAACGCCAATTGACACCCCAACAACGAATCCGCCAATTAGAAAAACAGTTAGCCGCAGAAAAGCTCAAAACTGAATTTATACAGGATGTGATTTATCACATTGATAAAGAGTGTGGGACTGATCTTGGAAAAAAGTATACCGAGCACGTTTCAAAGATTGGCAAAGCCAAAGAAGACTAAGCGTTTCACGTTATTGTCAGTGGTTAGGAATCACTCGACAAGCTTATTATCAAGCAGAAAAACGTGCTCAAATGACTGCACAAGTAACAGAACAAATACTCGAGTTGGTTATGGAGTATCGCTGTCTCATGCCAAGTATCGGAACACGTAAGCTGTATTGGCTTATTAAAGGCAAATTGTTGCAGCGTGGTTTAAAGTGTGGACGGGATCAGTTATTTAAAATATTGAAAGAAAATAATTTATTGATTCGCCCCAAGCGTCGTTATACAAAAACTACGGATAGCAAGCATTGGATGAAGAAGCATCCAAATTTATTAAAGGATTATTCAGCGGTGCAAGCCAATGAAGTCTTTGTCAGTGATATTACCTATGTTGAGAGTGCTGAAGGCGTACATTATTTATCCTTAGTGACAGATGCTTATACCCGCCAGATTAAAGGTTATAAGTTATCGAATGATATGCGTGCAGAGAATGTTGTGCAGGCACTACATATGGCGATGCAGCATGTGACAGATCGGGCAGCCAGGATGATTCACCATTCAGACAGAGGCTCTCAGTATTGCTCTGAACTATATCAATCGGCATTACGCCATTATGGGGTATGTCCTTCTATGACAGATGGAGGAGACTGTTACCAGAATGCATTAGCAGAGCGGATTAATGGAATATTAAAGCAGGAGTTTTTAACTACACGATGTCAAACCATGAAAGAGTTAGATCACTTAATTGCGGAATCTATCATGATTTATAATTGCTATAGACCACATTTAAGTTTAAATATGAACACCCCGAATCAGACGTATGAGCAAACTAAAACCGAGCTAATTGCTTAACTCGGTTTGAAGTGGAATACTGTCAATCTATTTCAGGACAAGACACATTGCTTAATTAATAATTAACCAGCTTGCAGCAAGGGCAAGTAAACCACCTGAGGTGCCATCAACCCATTTCTGTTTACGTTCATCAATTTGTGTATTGCGGGTAATTCTGCTGAACAGAATGCTGAGAGCACAATAAACAATGAAAATCATGCCGATAAAAATAAAAGAGAGAATTAAGCCTTGGCTCACTGTATTTCCGCTTTTATCAATAAACTGCGGCAAGATCGCAAAATAGATCAGCATGCCTTTAGGATTGAGTAAGGCCGTAAAGAAGCCTTTTTTCACTGGATTAGCAGCAGATTTTTTCTCAATTTTCATTGAGTTTTTACTAAATACTGATTTCAACAGACTACAAGCCAGATAGAGCAAATAAGCAATACCCAACCAGCGAATCGCTTCAAACAATACCGGAAAAGACACGATAATCGCTGCGATTCCTATTGCTACGAAAATGGAATGTACCAGATAGCCTGAACAGATCCCGATGGTTGCCATCATGCCTGCTTTTGCATCTTTACCCATCACTTGAGACAGGATAAACAGCATATCTGGTCCAGGTGTAAAAATCAGGGGAAGCACGGTTAGTGCAAAAAGTGCAAATACAGACATTTCCTTTTCCTTTAAATCTTCGGAAAGTGGAATTAGTATCTGCGAATTTTTACAAAATAGGCTTTCAATTTATTTTATAATAAGTATTATTTTTCGAATTATATTCTAATTTATGAAAATATCTTCCAAGTCTGTGCGAGTAAAACTTGATCGAATTGATAAAAATATCATTCATCACTTGCAAGCCAATGGTCGTATTCAGAACAACGATCTGGCACGTGAAATTGGACTATCCCCTTCTTCCTGTCTGCGCCGGGTAAAGTTGCTTGAAGATGCGGGCGTGATCCAGAATTACACCACCATTGTCGATTCACAGAAAATCGGTTTTCAGTTGATTCTGTTTTCACGGATTTGGCTGGTGGGTCAGGATGCAGAGACGATTGATACCTTTATTGAAGCAATGAAGGAACTACCGCAAGTGATGGAGTGTTATATCATTCTAGGCGAATGTGATGCGATGTTAAAAGTTGTAGTGCCTGATCTGGAAAGTTACCGCCAATTTCAGTCCACACATTTGACCAAGAAAAATGGCATTACCAGTGTCAAAACAGATTTACCCAGCCAGATCATCAAGCAAAGTTTTCAGTTACCGCTGGATGACTTATAAAATATTTTAGCAATAAAAAAGGATGACCTTGGTCATCCTTCATATTTATTAAACTTGCAAAAAGTCACGATGTACATGACTCAGTTCAATCAGTTCATAAGACTTCAGATCGAAAATATTCCAGATTTCGAGCGCATCTTCTTTCAGGTCAACAGCTTGACTGGCTCGCTGCGTGGTCTGCCATTGCAGATCAGAAATCCATAGATAATACTGGTCTGCCTCAGGATTATAAGCCTGCATTTTCCCTTCTGCATTAATCCCTTGCACGATTGCTCCTTTAGGGAGAACGGCTTCAATAGTGGGCAAGCTAATCTCAACAAAATGTTTAATCTGGCGTAAACCATAACCCGCAAACATATCTTTTTGGGCTGGGCTTAACTGCGCATGCTTTTGTTGTATATCCGGGATAATTGCTGTGTCCATAAAAATTCCAGTATCGAGATCGCTGATTTTCTTTTAAAAATTGATTACTATTTATACTTATATCCAAAAACAGCCATTTGAAAAATAAGACAATAGTGAAATATCTTTCAAACATTCTGTTCAGGTCATATTTTAAGCATGATACATGACAGTTTTATGCCATGAATCCTAATCATCCGACAAGCGGAAGAAAACTTTAAATTTTTCCTATTCTTTATGCTGTGCCCGCGGATGCGCCTGATCATAAATCTGCGCAAGTCGATCAAAATCAATATGAGTATAAATTTGTGTAGTACTCAAATTGCTATGCCCCAACATTTCCTGAACGGCACGAAGATCACCACTATTCGACAGCATATGGCTGGCAAAACAATGCCGTAACAAATGCGGATGCAGGTCAACATTAACCCCTGCACGCTGTGCCTGAAACTTGACCCGGTTTTCAATTTGCCGTGCACCGAGCGGATTGCCTTTTTGGGTGATAAATACATTCGCGTCAGGTACAAAATCGCCATTCCAGAGCGGATAAATTTTTAGCCATTCCATCAGACTATCTTTGGCTCTTGAACCAAAAGGCACCACCCGGGTTTTATTGCCTTTACCGGTAATACGGAGGAGCTGACGATTAAAATCAACATCCTTGATTCTTAAGCTCTGAATTTCTGCCAAACGTAAACCACTGGAATAGAGTAATTCCAGAATTGCCTTATCTCTCAACCACATTTGTTGCTGCGCTTCGGTTTCTGGAGCAGGCTGGTCCAGAATCTGGTTCACAGTTTCAATATCGACCATACCCGGTAAAGGACGTGACTGACGTTTCAACTGAAAATCATCAGCCGGATTAAACGCCAGATACTGCGCCTGCTCTGCCCATTTCATGAACTGGCGAATCGAAGAGAGCATCCGCTGCAAGCTACTCGAACTTAATCCGTGCTGCTCGACTTTTTCAGCCAGAAATTGACGTAAATCTGTGGCTTCCACATTATTGAGCGCCAATTGTTGTATGGTGCAGAATTCCAGAAAATCAGCCACATCACGTTCATAGGCCTGTAAGGTATGTTTAGACTGGTTCTGGATCTCACGTTCTTTGAGCCAGATTTCGAGCAAGTCTTTTGCAGAAAGGTTTATTACTTGCTCCATTCAATTGGCTCCAGCCAGGCTTCAATCAGTTCTGCGGTCTGTACTGGATGAGTCGCCGCAAAGAAATGATCCCCGCCTTGAATTACATGCAGGTTTGCATGTTTAAAATTTTGCTTTAAGCATTGCCCCACCTGAACGGTGCTTAAAGTGTCTTGATCACCCCAGATCAGTAGAACAGGAATCTCAAGATTGCTTAACTGTTTCAGGCTAAATATGGTTTGATCTTGTAAAAACCAGTCAGGAACATCTTTAAACTGCTCGCGATAATCTATCCGCCAGTCACCACAACCGAACTGGGATAGATCCAGACCACCTGAAGTTGCCAATAAAACCAGTCCTTTGACTTTCTGTGGATGATGCAGTGCAATTGCAACTGCCAATACTCCCCCCATAGATTGAGCAACCAGAATTGAATCATCTTCAATCTGCCTTGTGATGAATTCCTGCAGATCATGAAGATTTTGAATAGTCGAATCTGGTTCTACCCCATCGAAGCCCGGATATGCCAATATTTTTGTAGATTGATCTGTTTTTAAATGAGCCAACAAGGGCTGCCAAAAGCCTTGGCTGCCTGATGCACCCGGTAAAAACACAAGCTGATTCATAAGGCTGTTGTGATATTAATTAAATATGGAATTTATCCTATCATAAAAAAAGCACCGTACTATGTGCGGTGCTTTTTAGAGAAATAAATGTTGGGATTAACCTTGGAAGTAGCGCAAGTCCAGTCGACCTTCATAAACATTGGCGGTTGGACCTGTCATCCAGACCACATCACCTTCTTTCCATTCAATCTGCAATTTACCACCCGCAAGTTCAATTTCGACCTTGCTAGATAACAAACCACGGCGCATACCAGACACTGCTGCAGCACAGGCACCTGTACCACAAGCTAGTGTTTCGCCTACACCACGCTCATAAACACGCAAACGGGCATGCTTTTCATCAATGATCTGCATAAATCCAGCATTAACGCGTGCCGGGAAACGCACATGGGATTCCACCTGTGGACCAATCTTAGCCACATCGGCAGTCAATACATCCGGAACAATCGTCACTGCATGTGGATTACCCATATTGACCACATCAATTGTCAGCTTTTCTCCACCCGCCAGATCGATGTCATACAGATTTTCCGGTTCTTCTGCCACAAATGGAATTTCCTGAGGCAGGAATTTTGGATAACCCATATTCACTCGCACCCAGCCATTGGCACCGAGTTCAGGTTCCACGATTCCAGCTTTGGTCTGTACCTTGATTTTGGTTTTAGTGGTCAATTGACGCTCATGCACGAAACGGGCAAAACAGCGTACACCATTGCCGCACTGCTCAACCTCAGAACCATCCGCATTAAAAATACGGTATTTAAAATCTGCACTTGGAATATCAGGCGGTTCAACAATCAAGAGCTGGTCAAAACCCACACCAAAGTTACGATTTGCCAAGCGCTGAATAGTGAGAGTATCCAGATAAGCACGCTGGCTAATCAGGTCTACCACCATAAAATCATTGCCCAGGCCATGCATCTTGGTAAATTCAAGCAACATTACTCAGTCTCCTTAAGGCAATAAACGCTCACGTTCCCAAAGTGATTCAACCGTTTCACGCTCACGAATCAGATGCGCCTGATCACCATTGACCATCACTTCAGCAGCACGGCCACGACTGTTATAGTTTGAACTCATTACGAAACCATATGCACCAGCTCCCAGTACTGCCAGCACATCATTTTCTTTAATGGCAAGCTCACGTTCCTTACCCAGAAAATCGCCAGTTTCACAGATTGCGCCCACCACATCCCATTCTTTTGTTTCCATATCCGTACGCGGTGTCACGGATTGAATATCCATCCATGCTTCATATAAAGCTGGACGAATCAGGTCATTCATCGCGGCATCAATGATGGCAAAGTTACGGTGATTGGTTGGTTTCAGTAAATCCACTTTGGTCAGTAACACGCCTGCATTGGCAGAGATACTACGACCCGGCTCCATATAAACTTTCAGACCCAGTTTTTCTAAAGCAGGACGCATGGCATTGGCATATTCTTCAACCGATGGCGGTGTTTCATCTTTATATGTCACACCCAGACCACCACCGATATCGATGTGTTTCAAGTTAATTCCCATGTCTTTCAGCTTATCGATCATGACAATGACACGCTCCAGCGCATCAACAAAAGGCTGGGTTTCAGTCAACTGTGAACCAATATGGCAGTCAATACCTACAACTTCAAGATTTGGCAATGACGCTGCATATTGATAAGTTTCAAATACGCTATCTGATGGAATACCAAATTTGTTTTCTTTTAAGCCTGTTGAAATATATGGATGGGTTTTGGCATCGACATCCGGATTCACACGTAGTGAAATTGGCGCTTTAACATTAAGTTCAGCCGCTACTTTCTGAATACGGTCCAGTTCGGCATATGACTCGACATTAAAACAGGCGATGCCTACTTCCAATGCCTTTTTAATATCTGCTTCTGATTTACCCAGACCTGAGAATACGATTTTTGAAGGTTCACCACCGGCTTTCAATACACGAGCCAGTTCACCGCCAGTCACGATATCGAAACCAGCACCCTGCTTGGCCAATACATTCAATACCGCAAGATTAGAGTTTGACTTTACCGCAAAACAGATTTGATGATCGATAAAGCTAAAAGCACGGTCCATATCCAGATAATGCTTTTCAAAAGTTGCTTTTGAATAAACATAAAGTGGTGTGCCAAATTGCTCTGCGAGCTGTTGCAGTGAACATTGCTCAGCATGCAATACCCCATTAATGCGGGTGAAACTCATGAATGTATCCTTTCTCTGAAAGTCTTAAGGAGATGGTGTTGAATCGGATTCAGCGGGTGCTTCAAACTGCTGTTTGACCGGCGCATCCTGTTGTTCATCTGATACTTGCGGTGCAGATTCAGTATTTTTATAGAGTAAATACTTGGCACGTTTATCGTAGTTTGGATCATTTGGAAGATGTAAAGCTCCCGACTGACCACAACCGACCAAGGCAAAACCGACTGTAATTAAACTGATGTAGCAAATGACCTGACGCATCTGACCACCTATATGAGTATTTTCGATGAAGTATAACGCGATCATCCGCATGACCAAAGCGCTAAACGCTAGAGAGTATATTCAGACATAAAAAAACGCCAGCAGATCGCTGACGTTTTTATTGATATGGATTATTTATGTTTCTGTTTATAGAAGCCTAAATATCCAATAATCAGTAAAATGAACCAGACCGGGCTGACCATCAAGGCACGACGGGTATCATCTTCCAACGATAACACACCAATCATGCCGACAAAGAAAATAATCACGATCCAGCAAGTCACCAATCCACCAGGCAGCTTGAATATGGATTTAGCATGCAATTCTGGACGAGTACGGTAATAGATCATGTAGCTCCAGATAATGATCAGCCATACACAGATAAACAGAATGGTCGATAGAGTCGTTGCTAAGGTAAATGCTTCAACCGTATTCGGCACGAAGTATTGTAATGCTGCACCGAGCAATAAACAAATCGCAGAGAAATACAAAGCATTCGCTGGAACGGCGCGCGAATTCAAACGACCAAAGGCTTTAGGTGCCTGTTCTTCACGAGATAAACCGAACAGCATACGACTGGTCGAGAACACCCCACTGTTCATTGATGACATTACTGATGACAGCACCACCAGGTTCATGATGATTGCAGCCGCCGCAATACCTGCCTGACTAAACAGATTCACGAACGGAGAAACATTTGGATTGATCTGATCCCATGGTGTCACTGACATCACAATGATCAAAGCCAGCACATAGAAAATAATGATACGGATCGGAATCGAGTTCACCGCTTTAGGCAGGTTACGCTCTGGATCTTTGGTTTCAGCAGCCGTAGTACCAACCAGCTCTACACCCACAAAGGCAAAAATCGCAATTTGGAAACCGGCTAGGAAGCCCATAGTCCCAGTCGGGAACAAACCGCCATGATCCCAGATATGGGCAAATGAAGCGACCGTACCTGCATCACTAGTAAAACCAGTAAAGATCATCCATAAACCTACAGCGATCAGTACAATAATGGCGATAATCTTGATCAAAGCAAACCAGAATTCCATTTCACCAAACAGTTTCACGGTTGCCAGGTTCAAGCCCATAATGAAGACAATAGAGGCAATACTGATCAGTACGCCTTCGCCCGGAGTAAATGGCAGGCCGTTATTGAAGAATTGCAAGTAATAGATAATGGCAGACAAATCCGCGATACCAATCGTGATCCAGCATAACCAGTACGTCCAGCCGACAAAATAACCTGCCCATGGCCCGATCAGATCGGTGGCAAAATCGATAAAAGATTTATATTGCAGATTGGATAATAATAATTCACCCAACGCGCGCATGACCAGAAACACCATAAAACCGATGATCATATAAATCACCAGAATAGATGGTCCTGCCAGGCTAATGGTTTTCCCTGAACCCATAAACAGGCCGGTGCCAATCGCACCCCCAATGGCAATTAACTGCAGGTGCCGGTTGGACAAACTACGCTGTAGCTCACCATCTTCCGATGATGAGTGACTATATTTTTCTGACATTATTTCATTTCAACTTTGAGTTTTAATCGCGACAAATTAACGTAAAAAACCTGGAATACAAAAAGAAAATTCGCATCATTTGTATTTTCCAACTAATCTTGCAAGTTAATTTATTTTTCTTATATCAATATTCATTTATCTTTAGTCTTGGTTTTAAGGCGCAATGAATACAGGATTTTTCTTGTCAAAGCGCTGAAACTATGTAAAAAATAGAATACAAATCCGCCAATATTCGCGTTTAGGATGAGCGCGCATGGCATAGCAATTGCTTTTCAATCAACATCTCAAATAAAGCTGACACGGATAAATAAGAAGAAATTTATGCAAAATTTACAAAGTATCATGGAAACCGTCAGTGGCTGGGTCTGGGGCCCTTATATGCTGGTCCTCATTGTCGGGACCGGTATATTCCTGACCTTCCGCCTGCTGTTCTGGCAGTTCCGCATGTTACCACTGGCCTTTAAACAGGTTTTTGGCAAACACCCTTCGCATGAAGGCGATATTTCCCAATTTGGCTCACTCATGACCGCACTGTCAGCTACCATCGGTACCGGTAATATTGCCGGTGTGGCAACCGCTTGTGTACTGGGCGGCCCAGGGGCCGTGTTCTGGATGTGGATGACTGCCCTGTTCGGAATGGCAACCAAATATGGCGAAGGTGTACTGGCCGTCAAATACCGGGTTAAAAATGAACGCGGTGAAATGTCTGGCGGTCCAATGTATTACATTGAGCGTGGCCTGAAATGGAAATGGCTGGCACTAATCTTTGCGTTCTTTGGTGCTGTGGCGTCTTTCGGAATTGGTAGTTCAGTTCAGTCCAACACCGTTGCACTCGCGGTAGAAAATGGTTTTGGTCTAGAAACCTGGGTTACAGGTATCGTGATTACTGCGTTTTCTGCACTAGTAATTCTGGGCGGGATTAAGTGGATTTCTAGGGCTGCCTCTTTCATCGTACCGATCATGGCGATTGGCTATGTAGCGGGCGGTCTGATCATTATTTTCACCCATCTGGATTTAGTGGGTCCTGCACTGAAAATGATCTTCACCTATGCCTTTACTGGTGAAGCAGCGGTTGGTGGTGCAATTGGTGCCGCGATCCGTTACGGTGTGGCACGTGGTGTATTCTCAAATGAAGCTGGTATGGGCTCTGCACCGATTGCCGCTGCTGCGGCTAAAACAGATCACCCTGCTCGTCAGGGTCTGGTGTCTATGACCGGTACTTTTATTGACACGATTATTGTTTGTTCGATTACCGGTATTGTCCTGGTAATGGGCTTCATCATGGCCGGCAATGACTTTGGTGGTCAGACTGGTGCAGTATTGACTATCGGGGTATTCGACAAATTGCTACCAGGTGTTGGTGGATGGGTCGTGACTTTCGGTATTATCTTCTTTGCCTACTCCACTATTCTGGGCTGGAGCTACTACGGCGAAAAATGTGCAACCTATTTGCTCGGTGAGAAATTTGTATTCCCTTATCGCATCATCTATATCCTGTCAGTATTTATTGGCTGTGTCGCGACACTGGATCTGGTCTGGCTGTTTGCCGATACCTTCAACGGTTTGATGGCGATTCCAAACTTGATCGGCTTGTTATTGCTTTCAGGTGTGATTGCCAAAGAATCGAAAGACTTTATTGCCCGACGCAAGTCTGGTGAGCTTTATTAATTTAATCTAAAGCCCTAAAGAAAAAAGCCACTGTAAAAGTGGCTTTTTTATGGCCTTAAACTTCTAGACAGAATCAGTTTAAACGTCCAGAAAATTCATCCTCATCATGATTTAGACTCAGAAATTCCTCACGGTCTGCTTCAATCTCAAGCGCTGTTTCTAAAGACAATACAAAGAACAGCACTCCCGGAATCTTCATTTCCTCTTCGGCATCTTCCAGATGCTCACTGACCATTTGGTAAATCGGATGAGCTTCATCAAATGGTACATCGATATAAAGATCACCTGAATAACTTTCAATCACACCAGGCTGTTCTATGCCCATACAGGGTGCAAAGTTAATTTGGCGTTGCTTCAGCCATTCCATCAGGTTCTGACGTAAATGATAGGACTCGGCATCTGCATTTTCATGTTCGTAATTTTCAAAATGTACAAATAATACATCACGGTCTTTTTCACGTGCGATCGCATCGATATGTTTTAAAAGTTGTGGCATGTCAGGTTTCCTGTACCCGCGATGAATTTTCTCATTATAGAAGGTATTTCACTTTCATGTAGAAAGGTAAATTCATATGCGTCATATGCTGACGTAAATCACTGACTTTTTCAGCTAAAGGTCTTGGTTTTCAGTCTCATTCACCGCTATGCTGTAGCCCCCATTCCCAATATTTATTTTCGGAAATTATGGCTAAAGTAAAAAGTGTGTACCGTTGTGAACAATGTGGAGCAGACCATCCCAAATGGGCGGGTCAGTGTTCTGAATGTGGAGAATGGAACAGTCTGGTAGAAGTCAGTATTATGCCAGCAACGACACATCGTGCTCAGCCAAAAATTGGGGGCTATGCCGGCCAGGCAGCTGCGATTACCACTTTAAATAAAGTCTCCGTTTCACATGAAACCCGGTTGCAAACAGGGATTGGTGAGTTTGACCGAGTCTTAGGCGGTGGTCTGGTCACAGGTTCTGTGGTGCTGATTGGTGGTGACCCGGGGATTGGTAAGTCAACTATCTTATTGCAAACCGCAACTCACATGGCAGCGGGTAATAGCTCAGCCCTGTATGTCACAGGTGAAGAATCTCTGTCTCAGGTGGCATTACGCGCCCAGCGTCTGGACTTGCCAACCGACCAGTTGAAAGTCATGGCAGAAACCTGTGTGGAACGCATTTGCGAGGTGCTTGCACAGGAACGTCCTGCTGTTGCGATTCTGGACTCGATTCAGACTTTATATACCGAAACCTTGCAGTCTGCGCCAGGTGGTGTATCACAGATCCGTGAGTCTGCCGCCCTATTGACCCGTTTCGCCAAAAATAGCGGCACTGCTCTGTTTATTGTCGGTCATGTGACTAAAGAAGGTGCCTTAGCAGGTCCACGTGTACTGGAACATATGGTGGACTGTGTGCTGTATTTTGAAGGCCAGTCGGATTCACGTTATCGTATGATCCGCGCAGTCAAAAACCGTTTCGGTGCAGTCAATGAACTTGGCGTCTTTGGCATGACCGATAAAGGTCTGCGTGAAGTGGCCAATCCATCTGCTATTTTCCTCAGTCGTTATGATGAAGCGATTCCAGGCTCCATCGTCATGATTAGCCGCGAAGGGACTCGTCCACTCCTGGTTGAAGTTCAGGCGTTGGTCGATGATGCCCACGGCCAGCCACGCCGTGTAGCTTTGGGTCTAGAACAAAACCGTCTGAATATGCTGCTGGCCGTAATGCATCGTCATGGTGGCGTACAAACTTCTGGTCAGGATGTCTATGTCAATATCGTCGGTGGCTTAAAGATTACTGAGACCGGTTCTGACCTGGCTGTACTTTTAGCCTGTGCCTCCAGTATCCGGACCAAAGCGCTGCCTCAGCAACTGGCTGTTTTTGGTGAAGTTGGTCTTTCTGGCGAAATTCGTCCGGTCCCGAATGGTCAGGAACGTCTGAAAGAGGCAGTAAAACACGGTTTTAAATATATTATTTTGCCGCGTGCCAATGCACCGCAAAAACCAATTCCCGGCGTGCAGGTCATTGCTGTAGCCCGATTGCATGAGGCTTTGAGTGAAGCCATGAGCCTAAGTGACGAACTCAATTAGTTTTAATCGATAAATCTTGCGAAAAGCCTAAAAAAATACACATTTTTGATTGAAATCCCCTATAAAGCCTATATAAATAGAGTATTCAAATAAGTTTTTTTCACATAGGAAAATTGAATGGAAGTTCGACAGCGTGGTTTGATTGCAGGTCTTTTAACAGCAGCATTACTGGTTGCTCCTTTAACTGCTGAAGCAAAACGTGCCGGTGGCGGTAAAAGCCATGGTATGCAACGTTCTGCTGCGCCTACTCAATCTTATCAACAACCTCGTCAAGCTGCGCCAGCACAACAGGCTCCAGCCGCTGGTGCTGCAACTCAGCAAAGATCTGGCCCAGGCGTAGGTAGTATGGTTGCTGCCGGTGTAGCCGGTGCTGCCGTGGGTGCAGTTGCTGCCAATGCGCTGGCTGATGACAAAGAAGTACAAGCGGCTTCTGAAGCTCAAGCAGCTCAACAGCAACAAGAGGAAAAAGGTGGTATTCCTGGCTGGATCTGGATTTTACTTGCTGCCGCTGTTGCCTTCTTCATTTTCCGTAAGATGGGCGCAAAAAAAAAAGTAGCTTCTAATCCATACGCTCCAAATAGTGGTGCTGGTCATTCAGCACCATTTGGTCAGACACCTCCTCGCGGTGGTGACAACACCAATATTTTTGATCAGAACGTAGGTGGTAGCACGCCAAGCACAAATGCTCCGTTTGGTTCAGCTCCGGTAAATAACGCGCCATTTGGTGCAGCCTATACCAATAGCGGCAACCAGCTTCCAGATGGTACAGAACCTGCGACTTTCTTACGTGTGGCACGTCAACGTTTCAACCACATTCAGTCAATGAATACGGCGAGCAACATTTCAGAAATTAAACGTTACCTGACCCCTGATCTTTACCAGTCAATGTATAACGATATTATGGCAAATCAGGATCAGGACGTAGCTGAGTTCTCTAACCTGAATGCAATGGTTGTGGATTCATCAACTGAGAATGGTCAATACGTAGTAAGCGTACGCTTCACTGGTACTGTAAGTGAAGACCTGAATAGCCAACCTCAACCGTTTGCTGAAATCTGGCACTTTGTCAAGCCTGCCGGCTCTCAGCAAGATTGGGTGGTTGCAGGAATCCAGCAAGACTAAGTTTTTATCTCATTAATCGTATATCAACAGCGGCTTTCAGGCCGCTGTTTTGCTTTCTGAATCATTGAAAATTATTTAAATTTATTCTTGTTCTTTTTCTATTCATTTTATTGTTATTCCTCTAAACAAATAGCTTAGTTTGTGTGTTTTAAGCGCTATCAGTCGACTTTTATACAAAAGCCAGTTTTCAGATTGGCTTTTTTATTTTGAACCTTTTAATCTAGATACAAAGATATTTGAGATACTGACATGACTGAGCGTGTTTCTCCCCCTGCCACGCTGGCAAACCGCGCACTGGCAGGCAATGCTGAAGCCCAATTTGAGCTTGCCGAACTATATATGCAGAGCGAGCATGACGAAGACATCATGCTGGCCGAAGAGTGGGCATTGAAAGCAGCCAATGGTGGCTGGGTTGAAGCCATGTACTGGCTCGGTGAGGGTTATACGGTTTATGCCAAAGAGATTGCTGAGGAAGACCTAGAAGATTCTAAAGCTCACTTTGAGTTAGCCTATTACTGGTTGAGCAAAGCCAATTTCGAAAAACACTCTGCAGCAACTTTGGAGCTGGCTGGCTTTTACCGACGTGGTGATGTGGTCGAAAAAGATATCGAAAAATCCATTGCTCTTGTAAAGCAAGCAGCTGAATGGGGCGAAGTTCAAGCCATGCGTGATCTTGCCTTTATTTATGCCAATGGTCTTGGTGTGGTCGTTGATGACATACAGGCAGATTACTGGACTAAGAAAGCAGATGAAATTGAGCAGGACATAGAATAAATAACAAGCCCATTAGATGATGGGCTTTTTTACGAGAATAAAACTTTATTTCAGTTTTCAAATACCAGGTTATTTCTCAAAATATTTTCAAAATTTTCTTATTAGTCAGATATTAAACAATTTCGGATTGGAACCAAATTAATTTCCAAGTACAATACCCCGCTAGTCGAGGGATGCTGCGACGTTTTACAGGTACGAAATGTAAAAGCGCCAGGCTCGACGATCGGTCCAACTTTTTCTAGACAGACCAACAACGGCATCCGCGAACTGAATGATCAATTATTGTTTTTTATAAGGAGATCGTGATGAACGCGGTTAATGCTTCATTTACAGATTATAAAGTTGCTGATATTTCCCTAGCTGACTACGGTCGTAAAGAAATCAAACTTGCAGAAGCTGAAATGCCAGCCCTAATGGGTCTGCGTAAACGCTACTCAGCTGCTAAACCACTTGCTGGTGCCAAAATTCTTGGCTGTATCCACATGACTATTCAAACTGCGGTTTTAATTGAAACTCTAGTTGAATTAGGCGCTGAAGTTCGTTGGACTTCTTGTAACATTTTCTCTACTCAAGACCACGCTGCTGCTGCAATCGCTGCTCTTGGTATTCCTGTATTTGCATGGAAAGGCGAAACAGAAGAAGAATACATGTGGTGTCTTGAGCAACAGATCAATGTGAACGGCAAACCTTGGGATGCCAACATGATTCTGGATGATGGTGGTGACTTAACTGCTGTTGTTCACGAAAAATATCCTGAACTGATTGCAAAAATCCACGGTATTACTGAAGAAACAACTACAGGTGTAGCACGTCTTCTAGAAATGTGGAAAGACGGCTCTCTGAAAGTTCCTGCGATCAACGTCAACGATTCAGTAACCAAGTCTAAAAACGACAATAAATACGGTTGCCGTCACTCTCTAAATGATGCGATCAAACGTGCAACTGACATGCTGCTTTCTGGCCGTCGTGCATTAGTGATCGGCTATGGTGACGTAGGTAAAGGTTCTGCTCAGTCTCTTCGTCAAGAGGGTATGATCGTACGTGTATCTGAAATCGATCCAATCTGTGCGATGCAAGCATGCATGGACGGTTATGAAGTGGTTTCTCCATACAAAAACGGCGTTCAAACTGGCAAAAAAGAAGATATAAATGTTGATCTTCTTCAAAATACCGACCTGATCGTGACTACAACTGGTAACTACCACGTATGTGACGCTGCGATGCTAGATACACTGAAAGCTGGCGCAGTGGTTTGTAACATTGGTCACTTCGACACTGAAATCGATACTAACTACTTACGTGGTTACAAATGGGTTGAAGTGAAACCTCAAGTACACCAAGTATATCGTTCAGAAAATGAAAACGATTACCTGATCCTGCTTTCTGAAGGTCGTCTGGTGAACCTGGGTAACGCAACTGGTCACCCATCACGTGTGATGGACGGTTCTTTTGCAAACCAGGTTCTAGGTCAAATGCACCTGTTCGCTGAAAAATTTGCGGATCTTCCAGAAGACCAAAAACAAGCAGCGATTCGTGTAGAACTACTTCCTAAGAAATTGGACGAAGAAGTTGCTGCTGCAATGGTTGCCGGTTTCGGTGGTGTGCTGACTCAATTGACTCCAGAACAGGCAGATTACCTAGGCGTACCTGTTGAAGGTCCATTCAAGTCTGATGCTTATAAATACTAATTTTTGATTTCCACCTCACCCCGGCCCTCTCCTATAAGGAGAGGGAGATTTCCATTGTGAAAATTGTTATAGGGTAAATCTTAAAGACTTTAACTATCACAATGGTAGTCCCTTCTCCCTCTGGGAGAAGGTTAGGATGAGGGTAATCTATAAAATATAAGTATTTATAAAAAGGATTTGAACATGTTTAAACAGATTCCAATTTCTTTTGAGTTTTTCCCGACCAAAACCGATGCGGGTGCAGAAAAACTTAAAACCGTACATCAAGAACTACAACTGCTGAATCCAGAATTCTTTTCTGTGACGTATGGCGCGGGTGGTTCAACACGCGAACGCACTTTATCTACGATCAATGATTTTAACGGTAAAGGCACACCTGTTGCTCCTCACCTGTCTTGTATCGGCGATGATAAAGCGCGTATTGCTGAATTGCTTGATTTGTATAAATCTCAAGGGATTGATCGTATTGTCGCGCTGCGTGGTGACTTGCCATCTGGTCAGGTGGGCCTAGGTGAATTGCCTTATGCACAGGATCTGGTTCGCTTTATCCGTGAACATTCAGGTGACCATTTCCATATTGAAGTTGCCGCTTATCCTGAAATGCATCCACAAGCAGACAGCTTTGATAAAGACATTCAGCACTTTGCGGATAAAGTAAATGCTGGCGCTAATGCTGCATTGACCCAGTTCTTCTTTAATCCAGATGCATACTTCTACTTTGTAGACCGTATCCAAAAAGCTGGAATCGATATTCCGGTTGCGCCGGGTATTATGCCGATTACCAATGCCAGCAACCTGATTCGCTTCGCAGATGGTACAGGCGCAGAAATTCCACGCTGGATTCGCAAGCAACTGGCAACTTATGGGGATGACACTGCAAGCATTAAAGCCTTTGGTCATGAAGTCGTGGTGAAATTCTGCGAACGCCTGATTGCTGGCGGTGCACCAAGCTTGCACTTCTATACCATGAATACCACTGATCCAACCCGTCAACTTGTTAAAGACCTCGGTCTTGCATAAGTAAAATACCTGATTTGAGAGTAAAACTTTAATGCCGCGTTTTTTTATTGAAGCTGATTTAGCAGTAGATACCACTGTAGAACTGACTGAAACAGTGTTTCATCATTGGGTTAAAGTTTTACGTGCTCAAGTCAGCGAAAAAGCCACCCTGTTTAATGGACAAGGTGGTGAATATGAAGTTGAACTGGTCGAAGTTTCCAAAAAATCGGCTGCTGTACAGGTCAATAGCTATAACCCTACTGATCGCACACCAAAATTTAAAGCCTTGCTTGGCCAAGTCATGAGTAAAGGTGACCGCATGGATTATGCGATTCAAAAAGCGGTCGAACTGGGTGTATCTGAAATTCAGCTTTTAACCTCTGAACGCTGTGAGATGCGACTGAAATACGATCGTGATCAAAAGAAACTGGATCACTGGCAAGGTGTAGCCATTGCCGCCTGTGAACAGTGTGGAATGAATATTGTTCCTAAAATTTTAGCGCCAATGTCACTTGAAAAATGGCTGGAAACCGATCTTCCTACTACCAAACTAGTGCTAGCGCCAAATAAAGAAGAAATTGATGTACTGGCGAATGCCACGCCGGATATTACTTTGCTGATTGGCCCTGAAGGCGGCTTGAGTGAAGCAGAAATCCTAGCGGCGAATGCTCAAGGCTTTGTCAATTGGTGTATTGGTGAACGTGTCCTGCGTACCGAAACTGCTCCTGTCGTTGCTCTCGCAATTTTGAATTACACTATTTAAGCGATCAAAATTGTAAAATTTGGTTATTAATTTTATTGATTTTTATTTATAAGCACTCTACTCTTGAGTCAATAATAATGAAACATATATTGATGGATTTAAGAATCATTCAGGCTTGAATAAAAATTAAAATCTAGGATAAAAACCGTTCAGGACGAATACAAGGCACTTAATTATATGATTGATAATCAAGAGGCTTATATCAAAGAGCACTTGCATCGTGCTCAGATTGCGAACACGCTTCGACATAGCCGATATTTTCTGTTAAGTATCATGATTATTTGCCTCTATATTTTCTGTGTTTATCACATTCAATATAGCTCATCGAATAGTTACTTTAATCTCTGGTTTATCCTGACTGAAATTACCGTTAGTATGTGCTGGCTCATCAATACCTTGTATTTTAAGCCTGAACAATATCAACTGAAAAATGCACATTACTGGTTACAGATTCAGAGCCTTGCGGTAGGTTGCTGTATCGCTTCCGGTATTTCTCTGACTTATTATTACCTACCACAGGCCAATATCAATTTTGATGAAATAGAAGCACTCACCCTTTCGGCTTTGCTATTAATCGTGACTCAAGCTTTTGGTCTGACTTATTTAACCCAGAAGCTCAGTTACTTTTCACTGGTATTTTTACCTTCATTGGTACCCTTTTTACTCTTTCAGTTTTTTCATATCTCGGGTGCCAATCCGGTCTTTGGTCTGGCACTAAATTTTGCAGTCATTGTGATCCTGCTCTGTGCCAATAGTACCTATCGTATTCATACCCGTACTTCCCGCCTTTATGCAGAAAATGAATTGCTGGTGAGTAATGCCGAACAGCAGGTCGCCTGGACTGATGAGCTATGCAAACAGCTACAAACTGAAGTCAATAAATCCAAAGATATTAAACTGGAGCTACAACTCAGCAACCAGCTACTGGAACAGAAAGTTCGTGAACGTACCTATGATATTGAACAGATTAATATTGATCTGAAAAACCAGCAACAAAACCTTGAGCTGACTCATGAAATTGCCGGCATTCGTCCATGGGACTGGAATATCAAAGACCGCAGTATTTTGCTGACCAATCATAAAGATGAGAAAGTACAACGGAAATCCAGCGAACATCATTTACAGTTACAGCATATGATTCATCCTGATGATCTGGCTGCGTTCAAAAGCAATATGAAACAGCATTTGCGTGGGAAAACTGAGCGCTATGAAGTAACTTACCGGATTCAGCAAGCACCGGGAGTCTGGAGCTGGGTACATGATGTAGGCCGGGTGATCAGTCGCGATCCTGAAACTCACCGCCCTTTACGCATGGTCGGAATTTTGCGTGATATTCAGCAGGAACGTAGTTCTCAAGAACGCCTGAAACTGGCAGCCAGTGTGATCGAGCAGGCGGCTGAAGGAATCTTCATCCTAAATGATGAATTACGTTATATCGAAGTAAATCCTTATTTCGAAAATTTGTCCGGTTTTGAACGTAATGACATCTTGGGTAAATATCTATTTGATATCACCGCGAGTCATAAATCACAGCAGCGCAGCATTCATTCCAACATCATCAAGCAAGTCGTGAAAATCGGTTCCTTTGATGGCGAACTGAGTGAAAAATTCCTGTCTGGCAAAGAGATGCCACTCTGGTTACATATCAATGCGATTACTGATGATGAAGGTCGTATCACCCACTATATCGGCATTGTTTCTGATCTGACTGAGCGTAAATTACAGGAACAGCGCCTGTCTTATCTGGAAAATTATGACACGCTAACTGATTTGCCAAACCGTTTTTACTATAACTACCAGTTGCATCAGTATCTGATGACACAAAAAGATTCCATCAAGAAAATGGCGGTGATCCGACTCAATATCGACCGTTTCCGTCCATTGAATGAATACCTGTCTAATAATGGTGGTGATGAGCTGTTGCGTCAGGTGGCACAACGCTTACGTCTGACCAATGCTGAAGCCCTGTTTGTGGCCCATCTAAATGGTGACGATTTTGCGATTCTGTATGAAATCTCGCATATTCGCACGTCTGTACAGGAACACTGTCAACGAATTGCTGAAGCCTTCCAAGCTCCTTTCCATATTTTTGGACAAGATTATGTGATTACCCTATCGATGGGCGTGGCTTTCTATCCGGATCATGGCCGTCAGCTAGATTATTTGAATAACTGTGCTGAACAGGCGCTGAGTGAAGCCAAAAATCTCGGCGGGAATACTATCCATTTCTACTCCAATGAAAATACAGCTTTGCTAGAGCAAGGAATTTTCATTGAACGCGATCTGCGTAAAGCCATCCAGAATGGTGAACTGGTAGTCTACTATCAACCAAAAATTAATTTCAATGACCAGCACATTTATGGCTTTGAAGCTTTAGTGCGCTGGAAACATCCAGAGAAAGGTATTATCCCACCTGACCTGTTTATTCCTTTAGCGGAACAGACCAGCCTGATTTCCGAGATCGGTCGTTTGGTGATTCAGCAAACTGCTAAACAGATTCGTGAATGGAATGATCTTGGCTTTCATAATATCTGTGTCTCTGTGAATATCGTGGCGCAGCAACTGCGTCGTGGTCAGTTACTTGATGATCTGGATCAGGCCATTACCGAAAACCAGATTTCTGGCACCAGTCTGGAACTGGAAATTACTGAATCTTCACTGATTGAAAACTCTGAATCTGTCAAAAATCTGCTGAACCAGATCAAGCAGCGCCAGATTAATATCTCGCTAGATGACTTCGGAACTGGTTATTCTTCTTTATCCTATCTTGCCGATTTTCCTATTGACATTCTCAAAATTGACCGCAGTTTTGTCTCTAAAATTGGCGAACATAAACAGGAAGCGATTGTCAGTGCCATGGTCGCGATGGGTAAAGCTATGGGCATGACTGTCGTCGCTGAAGGTATTGAAACTGAAGAACAGCTGCAATATCTACGTGATTTAGATTGTGATATTGCCCAAGGTTACTTCTTCTCCAAACCATTGCCTGAACTGGAAGCAACTGCATATTTAGAACAGAATCGCGTCGCTGAAACTTATATATATCAAGTCTAAGTCTATATCTACCTCGAATAAGATTGTCGCAAAAATGGTCGACTTTGACTGGGCTAAGTGCTTAACAAATGTTATATTCAGAGGTATAAATGCAATTTTTTACCCGCTTTCTGGGTAATCTTTACAACGATAGAGATACAGATGGACGAACAATCTTTAAAGCAGCAGGCTCTTTACTATCACGAATTCCCTACTCCAGGAAAAATCAGCGTTACACCAAGCAAACAATTGGTCAACCAACGTGACTTAGCCCTTGCTTACTCGCCTGGCGTTGCCGCACCATGTCTTGAGATTGAACGCGATCCTTCAACAGCTGCACTGTATACCGCACGCGGTAATCTGGTTGCAGTGGTCAGTAACGGTACAGCAGTTCTTGGTTTGGGTAATATTGGCCCACTGGCGTCTAAACCGGTCATGGAAGGTAAAGGCGTACTGTTCAAAAAATTTGCGGGTGTTGATGTATTCGATATCGAAATTGCTGAAAATGATCCAGACAAGATTGTTGATATTGTCGCTTCTCTAGAACCCACTTTTGGCGGGATCAACCTGGAAGATATCAAGGCTCCAGAATGTTTCTACATTGAACAGAAACTTCGTGAACGCATGAAAATTCCTGTGTTCCACGATGACCAACATGGTACTTCAATCATTGTAGGTTCTGCTCTTCTTAATGCTTTGCAATTAAACGGCAAAAAAATTAATGAAATCAAGATCATTGCTTCAGGTGCCGGTGCTGCTGCCCTGTCTTGCTTGAACTTGCTTTGTGCCCTTGGCGTGAAAAAAGAAAATATCATCGTTGCTGACTCACGTGGTTTATTGACAACTAAACGTGAAGGTCTGGACGAATCTAAAAAAGCATATGTACAAGACATTGATGCCTCTCAGATCGGTGACGTGATTGCAGGTGCAGATATGTTCCTGGGTCTTTCTGCAGCCGGTATTCTCACCAAAGAAATGGTGAAACTGATGGCCAAAGATCCAATTATCTTTGCCTTGGCGAACCCAGATCCAGAAATTCTGCCTGAACATGCACACGAAGTTCGTGATGACGTGATCATGGCAACTGGCCGTTCTGACTATCCAAACCAGGTAAACAATGCACTGTGCTTCCCTTATATCTTCCGTGGTGCATTAGACGTTGGTGCAACCACCATTAATGAAGAGATGAAAATTGCCTGCGTACACGCGATTGCACGTATGGCACACGTAGAAGCAGATGCTGCATCTTATGGTGAAAAATCAGCTTCTTTCGGCCGTGATTACCTGATTCCTGGTCCACTGGATCAACGCCTGATTCTGGAAATTGCGCCTGCAGTTGCACAAGCTGCAATGGATTCTGGCGTGGCGACTCGTCCGATTCAGGATTTCTCGGCATATCGTCAACGTTTGTCTGAGTTTGTGTATAACTCAGCCTTCATGATGAAACCAATCTTTGCACAAGCTAAAACAGATCCTAAACGTATCGCTTATGCAGAAGGTGAAGACCTGCGCGTACTTCGTGCTGCACAAATTGCAGTGGATGAAGGCTTGGCAAAACCGATTCTGGTGGGTCGTCCAGCAGTCATCGAAGCCAATATCAAGAAATTGGGCTTACGTCTTGAAGATGGTGTCAACATCACCATCGTGGATCAGGAAAAGAACCCGGATTACGAAAAATTTGCAGACGACTATTATAACCTGATGCAACGTAAAGGTGTAACGCCTGAATATGCACACCGTGAAGCGCGTCGCCGTTCTACCCTGATCGCTGCGATGCTGGTACGTCATGGCATGGCGGACGGTATGTTATGTGGTACGTACTCAAGCTACGACATCCATCTGGACTTTGTCAGCAATGTCATCGGCAAACAGGATGGCCATAATACCTTCTTCACCTTAAACGCATTAATGCTGGAAGAGCGTAACCTGTTCATCGCGGATACCTACATCAACCGTAATCCAACGGCTGAACAGCTTGCTGAGATGACGATTCTGGCTGCTGAAGAAGTACGTCGTTTCGGTATTACACCGCGTGTTGCCCTACTTTCTCACTCTAGCTTCGGTTCAGACCAGCACGATGCCAGCGCACAAAAAATGCGCCGTGTATATGAAATCCTTTCTGAAACTGCACCTGAGCTTGAAGTTGAAGGTGAAATGCATGGTGATGCAGCACTGGACGAAAATATCCGTCAGTTTGCATTCCCGAACTCTCGTTTCAAAGGTTCTGCAAACTTGCTGATCATGCCAAATCTGGATGCAGCCAATATTTCGTTTAACCTGTTAAAAGCAACTTCAGGTAACAACGTGACCATTGGTCCTATCCTGCTTGGTGCTGCGAAACCTGTTCATATCTTGACACCAACTGCAACGACTCGTCGCGTAGTGAATATGACTGCGTTAACTGTCGCTGAAATTCAGGAAGCAGAAAAAAACGCGCTCTAAGGAATGTACGCATTAGCGTAACTTCTTGACTTGAGAAAACCTCTATTCTGTAGCATGATGCTTGTAAGAATAGAGGTTTTTTCATGCAAGTTTATTTAGTAGGCGGTGCAGTTCGGGATCATTTACTTGGACACCCCTATCACGAAAAAGATTATGTGGTTGTCGGCGCGACGCCGGAACAATTGCTTGCTGAAGGTTTTCAACCTGTTGGCAAGGACTTCCCTGTTTTTCTTCACCCTGAAACCAAAGACGAATATGCTCTGGCACGTACCGAACGCAAGTCTGGCTATGGTTATCATGGTTTCGAATTTTATACCGATATTAATGTTACCTTGGAAGAGGATCTGATCCGCCGTGACCTGACCATCAACGCCATGGCCATGGATGATTCAGGCAAGATTTATGATCCTTATGGCGGTCAAAAAGATCTGGCTGATCGTGTACTGCGTCATGTATCAGAAGCTTTTGTCGAAGATCCTTTACGTGTTTTAAGGATTGCCCGCTTTGCTGCGCGTTATCAACATCAGGGTTTTAGCATTGCAGAAGAAACGTTGGTGCTGATGAAGCAGCTGGCGGAATCGGGCGAGCTTAATGCATTGACACCTGAGCGGGTCTGGAAAGAAACCACACGCGCACTGATGGAACAAGATGCAGATGTGTATTTTGAAGTATTACGTAGTTGTGGTGCTTTAAAAGTACTGTTCCCGGAACTGGATGCCTTATACGGCATTCCGCAACGTCCTGAATATCATCCGGAAATTGACTGTGGTATTCATACCATGATGTCTTTACAGCAAGCCTGTCGTCAAAATTATAGCTTAGAGGTGCGTTTTGCGGTTCTGGTTCATGACCTGGGTAAGGCATTAACCCCTGTGGAAGAATTGCCACGCCATATCATGCATGAAGAACGTGGGATTAAACCGGTAAATGAGCTGTGTGAACGTTTAAGAGTTCCGACTCATACCAAACAACTGGCATTGGCAGTTTGTAAAGAACACTTAAAATGCCATCAGGCTTTTAACTTAAAACCTGGCACTTTATGGCGTTTATTACAGCGTCTAGATGTATTGCGTCGTCCTGAACGTGTTGAAGATTTTGTACAGGCCTGTGAATGTGACTCTCGCGGCCGCTTGGGGTTGGAAAATCGTGCTTATCCTCAGGCTCAATACGTGCTGGATGCCATGCAGGTGGTTCGCAGTATTAAAGCTCAAGATTTGCCACCAGAAATTCAAGGTCCGGATATTGGTGAGATGCTAATTGAACGACGGATTGCCGCTCTGGCAGAACTGAAAGAACAGCATAGTGCCATACTTTAAACATCAGGCTCCTTCGGGAGCCTTTTAATATCTCGAATCGCACTCATCTCGATTTTCTATATAGATAGCAATAATTCTTTGAAGTTACCCTGTATTTTCAACATTTAAGCAAAGTAAATATTGATTATGATTGATATTATTCTTAGCTAAGAACATCTCTAATGACTTATCACATTGGTCAACTGGATCTTGAAAAAGACCTGCATGACGTTCATCAACTCACGATTCAGCTTGGCTATCCCTCTACGCTGGAAAAAATCAAACAGCGTTGGGAGTATCTCCATCAAGACAGCCATTATCAGACACTGGTTGTAGAACAGAATTCACATGTGATCGGCTATGCCGATTTTATTCAGGAATACACTTGGGAATTTGACGGTGGATATTTAAGGATTCAGGCTTTTGTAATTGATCAGGCCCATCGTGGAAAAGGTATTGGCAAGCAACTGATGGCTGCTATTGAACAGATTGCAAAAGAGCAAGGCTTCAAGATGATTCAGCTCAACAGCGGAAAACGCGAAGAACGCCATCCTGCGCATGCCTTTTATCAAGGACTGGGATTTGACAGTTATAGTATTGGATTTCGTAAGCATCTGGATCAGCCAGTCATGTGACCAGCTGATCAATCGTGGATTTAATTTATGAAATTTCAGCAGGGAAAGTAATCACTTTTTCCAATTTCATCTGATTGGTTGCAATCATCAGCAAGCGATCAAGACCTAGGGCAATACCTGAACATTCCGGCATTTGTGGCAATGCCGCCAGCAAATACTCATCAATCGGCATGACATGCAAGCCAAGCGCTGCCCGTTCTGCATTATCTGCTTCAAAGCGGGAACGTAAAACTTCTGCATCAATCAGCTCATCATAAGCATTGGCCAGTTCCAGCCCTTCGATATACAGCTCAAAACGGGCTGCAACCAGCTCCCCATCTTCATCGATTCTGGTTTTAGCCAATGATGCCAGTTCCGGTGGAAAATCTGTCAGAAATACAGCCGTATCGAACCCCAGGCTTGGCTCGACCATATGCGAAAATAACAGGTCGATATACCCTAAACGGTCATCACCCAAGTCCAGATTGAGACCTACCCGGCGACAGCAATCTTTGAGTTGCTGCAAAGTGGCCTGTAAAGGATTGAGATCCAGGCGATCCATAAAGGCATGTTTATAGCTGAGCACAGTGGGACGGATTTCCCCAAAACGGGCCTTAAGTGTCACATTTAACAGATCCGTCACTTCAAACATCAGATCTTTCAGACTAAAGCCTGGTCGATACCATTCCAGCATGCTGAATTCACTATTGTGCTTGCGGCCGTGTTCATCATCCCGAAATACTTTACATATCTGGTAAATCGGCCCACTGCCACTGGCCAATAAACGTTTCATGGCAAATTCAGGTGAGGTCTGTAGATAATGTGTGCTGAGCTTACCCATGACATGACGCTGGGCCTGAATCGAAGCCAGATGCACATCGGTCACACCAGCCTGAGATAAAATCGGGGTTTCCACTTCCAGCACGTCACGTTCAGCAAAAAATTGACGGAGCTGGGCATACATGTGGGCACGTGCTTTAATGGCTTTTAAGTCGCAGGTCGGTTGATAAGATACTGTTTGACTCATGCCTTTGGCCCTCCATGAGCGGCCCATTCACGGCGTAAAGGATAAGTCTTGCGTAAATGATCAAATGCTTTCTGATCGACTTTGCCATCTTTTAAACAAGCACGCAGATTGGCATCATCACGGGCGATATCATAGATCTGGTTTAAATGCTGTTGTAGCGCCAGTTTTAAATCCTGATTCTGGAAAAGCTGCTCACAGACAGGCAATTGGCTTTCAAACAGCTTATTAATCTCAAAGCCAAAAGTCTGGCAAAATGCCTCGTAAATCATTTGAGTACCGCGTGCCTTACCTTCCAGACTATAACCTGCAATATGCGGCGTCACCAAAGTAATCAGATTCAGCAGCTGTTCAGAAATTTCCGGTTCATGCTCAAAGACATCCAGTACAACCTGACGTTGAGTTACCTGAATATCGGCAATTAGTGCCGCTTCTTCAATAACTGGCCCACGCGCTGAATTAATTAAAATGGCTTCTGGTTTCATTTGTCCAAGAGCATTAGCATTAATTAAATGATAAGTCGGATGCTGACCTGTTTTGGTTAAAGGCACATGAATGGAAATGGCATCTGCTGCTTTTAGCAGTTCTTCAAATTCAACCTGATGAACTTGATCACGCTGCACAAAGGGATCGTAGACAATCACATTCCAACCCAGCAATTTGGCCATTGTTGCCAAACGTGAACCGACATTTCCTAAACCCACAATACCCAAGGTGAATTCTTTATTTGCATTGATCAATTGGGGTTGTAAATATAATAAAGCTGTAATCACATATTCAGCCACCGCCTGTGCATTACAGCCAGGTGCATTGCTCCAGCGGATGTTCTGTTGTTCTAGTGCAGCAATGTCCAAATGATCTGTACCAATGGTAGCACTGCCGACAAATTTAATCTGACTGCCCTGTACAAGTGCTGCATTGACTTTGGTCACGGAACGGACCAATAAAGCCTCTGCATCTTTTACATCTTCCGCAGTGAGAGTTCTTCCTGCACGATGCTGAATATCGCCAAATTCTGCAAAGAAATAATCGGTAAATGCCAGATTTTCATCTGCGACAATTTTCATAATCTGTTCCAATGACTGAATCTGTCTATCATACCGCGTCAACCGGGATGTGACTATTTTCACTCAAGCTTTAGATGAATTCTTGCAAACATAGAGATATAAAAAATGCCGAAGTCAAACATCACTTCGGCAAAGGAGTGTAATTGGAGTAAGAAAATGACGCAGGGTTAGGCTATTGAAAGCCATACCCTGCACTAAAAAGTTTCCTCTTTTAATTAGAGAATGCAGCAATACCCGTTTGAGCACGACCTAGAATCAAGGCATGTACATCGTGCGTACCTTCATAAGTGTTCACCACTTCTAGGTTCACCAGATGACGTGCTACACCGAATTCATCAGAGATCCCGTTTCCGCCCATCATGTCACGCGCTAAGCGGGCAATGTCTAGAGCTTTACCACAGTTATTACGTTTGATCAGTGAAGTACCTTCTACTGAAGCAATGCCTTCATCTTTCATACGGCCAAAACGTAATGCCACTTGCAGACCCAGCGCAATTTCAGTTTGCATGTCTGCCAGTTTTTTCTGAATTAACTGATTGGCAGCCAATGGACGACCGAACTGTTTACGGTCCATGGTGTACTGATGAGCCGTGTGCCAGCAGAATTCAGCTGCACCCATTGCACCCCAGGCAATGCCATAGCGGGCACTGTTCAGACACGTAAACGGACCTTTTAGACCACGAATTTCCGGGAATGCGTTTTCTTCTGGAACAAAAACATTGTCCATCACGATTTCACCAGTGATCGAAGCACGCAGGCCAACTTTACCGTGAATCGCTGGTGCAGAAAGCCCTTCCCAGCCTTTTTCTAAGATAAAGCCGCGAATGTCACCCACATTGCCTTCAGGAGACACTTCTTTTGCCCAAACCACAAAGACATCAGCAATCGGACTGTTGGTAATCCACATTTTGGCGCCAGTCAAACGGTAACCACCATCGACTTTTTTGGCACGGGTAATCATGCTGCCTGGATCTGAACCATGATCTGGTTCAGTCAGACCGAAACAACCGATGTATTCACCGGTCGCCAGTTTTGGCAAATATTTCTGTTTCTGTTCTTCAGAACCAAATTCATTGATTGGCACCATCACCAGCGAGCTTTGCACACTGGCCATAGAACGATAACCTGAATCCACACGTTCTACTTCACGGGCAATCAGACCATAGCTGACATAATTTAAGCCGGCACCGCCGTATTGCTCAGGAATGGTTGGACCCAGCAGACCGAGTTCACCCATTTCACGGAAAATGGTTGGATCTGTTTTCTCATGACGGAACTGCTCTAATACACGCGGCTGTAATTGCCCCTGACAATATACACGCGCAGATTCCATGATCATGCGTTCTTCTTCAGTCAGCTGTTGCTCCAGTAAGAACGGATCCTGCCAGTTAAAATAGACTTTGCTGGTTTTTTTCGTATCGACCATTTGATTCATAGTATTCCCTGCCAATCCTTTTTCTATTAGATGTTGTTTTATCCTTCAGATTGACTCTAGGCATGAATCATGACTTGTTCAAACAATAAATTTGCATGCAGCTATGCAATTTACGCATACCTTATATAAGTTGGTATTTTTAGAAATTATCTTCTTAGCTAATTTGCCTGTTTTTTATACCAAAGTTGTATAGTAGTATAAGAGTGATATACCATTTATTGATATCTGACCATTTTAAGTTCAAGGATGAACAGGTGCGTAGAAAAATACCCTCCCTGCAAGCGCTGATCTGTTTCGAATCTGCTGCACGTCATGCCAGTTACACCTATGCTGCGCAGGAACTGTTTTTAACCCAAAGTGCAGTTTCACGTCAGATCCAGCAACTGGAAGAGTATTTAGGTACAGCTTTATTTACTCGTACGCGGTATGGTGTAGAACTCAATCATGCTGGACAACAATATTTAAAGAGTATCACTCCGCATCTCAAAGGACTGGAACAGTCAACCCTAGACGTCATTACGCATCAAGGGCGCGGCGGTACTTTAAAACTGGGCGTAGTGCCTACGTTTGCGACTCGCTGGCTATTACCTAAACTCCAGAGCTTTAATCGACTCTATCCTGAAATTACGGTACATCTGGAAACCAGCACCCGCCCTTTTCTGTTTCAGGAACAGATTTTCGATGCTGCTATTTATGCAGGAACACCTCAACAGGTCGAACAATGGCCTGGTACGCATAGCCATTTTCTAATGCATGAAGATGTAGTTGCTGTCTGTGCGCCTAACCTGATTCAACAGTATTTTCCCGATGCACAGAAGATTAATGACTACAGCTATGACTTAAGTGCTGAACAACTGGTTCAACTCCCTTTATTACAGCAAACTACCCGGCCGCACATCTGGGAAGACTGGTTCAAGCTGCATCAGATCCAGCATCCGAATCCTTTTCAGGGGCAACGACATGAACTTTTTTTCATGCTCGCTGTAGTGGCTAGTCATGGCATGGGAATGGCCTTGATCCCACAAATGCTGATTGAAAAAGAATTAAAGCGACAGGAATTGGTACTGGTGTCCAGCAAGACCTTAGAAAGGAAACGAGGCTATTATCTGGTTCATTCCAGTCAGGAAAGCTCACCGCTGATTGAAAAATTTGTTGCCTGGATACAACAGGAAATTCAAGGTAGCCTTCCATCTGAGTCTGCGCTATAAACCTCAATGAATAGACAATAAAAAACCCCGATCAATGATCGGGGTTTTTCGTATCTGGCGGAAGCGGTGAGATTCGAACTCACGGAGGGGTATAAGCCCTCGTCGGTTTTCAAGACCGGTGCATTAAACCGCTCTGCCACGCTTCCATGGCCGCCATCATATAAATATTTCTGTTTCTTGGCAATAAATTTTCGCAAAACTTCTGTAAAAATCAGTCCATTCAGTCAAAAATCAGACGAAAATTTTAGAGTAGATAAAATTTTATACACAGGCTTTCGATACTGATATTTTTATTTTCAGAATGAAGTTTAGCCTTAATATTCACACCATTTTGAACAATGAAAATTTAAAATCATTTTAATAATTTAAAAATAAAAACCCCGATCAATAGATCTCTTGCGAAAGTTAATTTATGAGCATCCAATTCACCATTCCCGCTATTAAATTCATTCTTAAACCAAATCGTTTACGCCTATTTCTATAACGCTCCCCTAGAATACGAAATGCTTTGAGTTTTGAATTAATATGCTCAATTGGAATCCTACGACGACTTATCTCCTTATTGATCCGCTTGGCTTCTTTGGATAATTTCATATTTTTAGGTTTCTTTATTGGTATGAGTAGCTTACTCTTAATTTCTTTAAAGCCTTTATATGCTAAATCTGCCATGACACATGTAAAATTAGCAAATTCTTTAGCATATTTACGGGCAATGCTTAGATCATGAACCCTTCCACTTCTTACCTGGATACTCACGATCTGATTTAACTTTGGATTAAAAATCACCTGTGTTTTAAAGGTATGTTTCTTCTTTTTACCGCTATAGAATTTTCTTTGTTTTTTTGGGACGCTCAATCTGTGACTCAGTAACATCAACGATTACATCATCCTTCTCATTAAACTTTTGATTCCTTTTCGGCAATGCGAAAATCCGTGATTGAATCAGAGCATTTTCAACTTTCTGAATCGTACGATTCACATTACTTTCAGCTAGGTTATAGTCGGCGGATAACTCAATTTGGGTTCTATAACAGCGTAAGTAATTTAAAGTTAACAACAATTGATCCTCTAAACACAACGAATGAGGTCTTCCAGATTTTTTCTTGGCAAGCTCAGCGTGTTGTAACACTGATACCATTTTTAAGAATAATGGGCGAGGGACTCCAACAAGCCGTTTAAATTCCCCATCATTAAATTTAGTCAAATTTTCATATTTCATGGGACGAGTATAAACGTTTTTTTACTTTCGCAAGAGGTCTAATGATCAGGGTTTTCGTATCTGGCGGAAGCGGTGAGATTCGAACTCACGGAGGGGTATAAGCCCTCGTCGGTTTTCAAGACCGGTGCATTAAACCGCTCTGCCACGCTTCCATGGCCGCCATCATATAAATAAAAATTGCGCTTGGCAAATATTTTTCCAATTTCTCTACATCAACTGCACAAAATAAAATCAATTTCATTAATCTTCTGAATTTTCTGGCTTTTCATAGCGAATTGAATTGATAAACCAGAGTTTCTTGCCGGATGGTGTTATCACCTCAGCTTCATCATCCACTGACTTGCCTAACAGGGCACGCGCCATTGGGGAATCAATCGAAATATGCTGCAGATAATGATCATAAATTTCATCGACGCCTACGATCCGAAGGCTCTTCTGCTCACCCTGTTCATTTTCAATTTCAACCCAGGCACCAAAATAAACTTTACCTTCCTGTTCAGGAGAAAAATCAACAATTCTCAGCTCTTCCAGCCGCTTGCCCAGATAACGAACCCGACGATCAATTTTACGTAAAAGCTGTTTGTTATACTGGTAATCTGCGTTTTCCGAACGGTCGCCTAGACTGGCTGCCCAGTTCACTTTTTTGGTAATTTCAGGACGTTCTTCATGCCAGAGATTTTTAAGTTCTGCCACCAATTTGTCGTGTCCACCACGGGTAATCAGGTTAGATTTCATGTGTTTTAATTGCCAATTTTGAACCAGTTTTTAGACATTAAGAGCTTATTTTATTCGGAGTTTTACGACAAGCCAGAATATGCAATTTTTTCTTCAATAAATTTAACAACTTAAATTACATTTAAAAAATAAATTATATACAAAATTTGACAATTAATTTTTTGATCTTTAATATGCACCCTACTTTTGAAATCGCTTATTTTTTAATCTATGTAGTTTTTCTACATATTTCCCGATCAATTTAGTCATTTTTGAATGACGTCATGACTGCCCAACACTTATTGAATTTATCAAACTTTTAAAAGTTTCTGGCTAGTATTGGCTGTGATTTTTAGGGCATAAATTACTTGTAGCGGAGACAACATGCACAGTAGTTCAACCACTGGGTCGAGGCTTTGCCTTAGCTCTTTTATCTCTTCTCTCCCTGTAAAAGCACTGGTACTGAGTACGGCACTTATCCCCTTTCATAGTATCAATGCCACTAAAACCACACTTCAATATGATCATGTGGTCAATAGCAACAAACTCACCGTCGTCGCAGTTCAAAGTCCAACGACTGTGTTTCAGGATGGACAACATCAGCATGGTTTTGGTTACGACCTGGTTCGCAACTATGCCAACAGCCTGAATGTTAAGCTGGATTTTAAAACTGTTCCGGATAATGCCACGGCCCTGAAATGGGTAGCGCAGGGCAAAGCCAATCTGGCCATGACCACCACTGATCTGGGTACGATTGAACAACAGCGTTTAACGGCTTTTTCTGCCACTTGTGGTGATGAGTCTTCACTGGCCAGTAATGGACTGAATGTCAATCTGAATCTGGTATTTAAATCAGCTAGTGATCCCTTGAGTCAAACCGCCAGTGCTTTTGTTTGTCAAGGCAAACAAAGCGGTGCGATCAAGCAACTTGCTTCCTTCTACAATCAGAATGTAGTAGAAGAGCATTCTTGGGATGAAATTCAACAGGACCTTAACCAGCGCCTCCCCACATACAAGGCGAGCTTTCAGAAATCTGCTCAGCAGTACGATCTGGACTGGCACCTGCTCGCCGCGATCGGTTACCAGGAATCCTATCTAAAGCCAAACTCCGTATCTCCCACCGGTGTCCGCGGTCTGATGATGCTCACAAGCTCTACCGCAAAAGCGATGGGGGTTAGTAACCGGACAGATCCAGGCGAAAGTATTGATGGGGGTGCCAAATACTATGACCAGATGCTGAGCCGTTATGAACATATCCCTTATCCGGATCGTAACTGGTTTGCTCTGGTTGCTTATAACATGGGTCCAGGTGCTGTGAATCAGCTGCAAAAACGTATTCAGGCCCAAGGCAAGAATCCGAACAACTGGGTAAACCTGTATGCTTATCTAGAACAGAATAAAGCTAACAATGGTCGTTATCGTCAGGCACTTCAATACGTGACCCGTATCCGTGCCTATCTGGAACACATCAAGACTACTCCACAGCTGGTGAATATTTAAGCCTGATCAATTTAAATCTAGTTATTCAGCCATAAAAAAAGCTTACCTCAGGGTAAGCTTTTTTGTTACTACAGCTTTTTAGATTAAAACTATTAAGCTGTGGTATTTTCAAGAACTTTCTTGAATAGGTCTTTTTGAGCTTGGCTTGGCTTCGCTGTTTGCAATGCCATCAATTGAGACATATCACCTTGCACCTTGATCTTACCTGTCATGAAAGCTTGCATTGCAGCCGCCATATCAAACTCAAGGAAAACTTTACGTAAGGTTTCGCCATCCATGTTCAATGTTGTTTTTGCATTTGGAGACAAACCTTTTTTAATCGCGCCACCTTCCAAAGATAATTCTGTATTACCTGTAGTGTCTGCAACGACCAAATTAATTGCTAGATTTGCCAAAGCAGGTGGCAAATCCAAATCACCAGCTTGTGCAGTGAGCGTGTCTACAGTCGAAAACCAATCATCAGTTAAAAAAGCAGGCATGATCTTTCCTCAATTTATTTATTCATTTGTGTCGACTATCCAGACGACATCAGGTTGAAGCTATTATGCTTGTGACTTGTTATAACATGATCATTATGGCAAAGGCTAACGAATTTTGTACGCACCGTTCAATTTTTGTAGTTCTTATCATGCGTTATTTTTGATTCAGGCATCGGCCGTAGCCCATGCCTGTATCGGCTTAACTTTATATAGGTCAATTAGTCTGCTGCAAAGCCCAGATTGACCATATTGATACGGCGGTTCTCGCCTTCTACCGCCTCTTCAGTTGAACAGCTGCCTTTGAAATCGAATTCGCGCTGGCTATCCAGAATTTCAAAGTCAAATAATTCGCGGTCAACTAACTGAGATGGTGAAACATTTTGCAAGGCACCAAAGATGCTGTGCAGACGTTTTGGATGCGCATTGTCCCATTCACGTAACATGTCATTGATAATAGCACGTTGAAGATTTTCCTGAGAGCCACATAGATTACATGGAATAATTGGAAATTGACGCATCTGTGCATATTTGATGATGTCTTTTTCTTCCACATAGGCCAATGGACGAATCAGAATGTTCTTTTTGTCAGAAGACAGCAGTTTTGGCGGCATGGCTTTCAGGCTGCCCCCATGGAATAGGTTCAGAAAGAATGTTGCCAGAATATCATCACGGTGATGACCCAGTGCCACTTTAGTCGCCCCAATTTCCTGAGCAAAACCGTACAAAGAACCACGGCGCAGACGTGAACATACTGCACAGTAAGTCTTACCTTCTGGTGTCAGTTTTTTAGTAATGCTGTAGGTATCTTTTTCCAAGATGTAATACGGAATGTTATTTTCTTCTAAATAACGCGGTAATACATCTTCCGGGAAACCGGGCTGTTTCTGGTCCAGGTTAACTGCCACTACATCAAAATTGATCGGTGCAATGCGTTTAAACTGAAGCAGGATATCAAGCAAGGTATAACTGTCTTTACCACCAGAAATACACACCATGACCTTGTCGCCATCTTCAATCATCTTGAAGTCGCGAATGGCATGTCCGACCTGGCGGCGAAGCTTCTTCAACAAACGGTAGTAGGCAGAGCTTGTTGGCAGTTCAGGTTTGAAATTAAATCCTTGCTCGGATTCAACTGGCGAGTACATAGACGAGAATAACCCATAAATAAAAATACCGCGCAATTTTAGCTGATTCGGTTCCGTATCGCATCAAAAGAATTTATTTTCATACAAATGCCATATTAGTTTCATTTTCATGTTTTATTTTGATTGATATATTGAACGATTTAGTTCAATTTTTAGGCGAGATGCTTATCTTTTGGACTTTTCCACAGTTGTCCACAAAAGCTGTGGATAACTTTGTGGATTGAAATGGACTTGACAACTTGTTCACCTCAAAATTTAAGGCTTTTCTTTAAATTGATCATTTTTTGATCAATTTATTTTATTATTAAAATCAATGGCTTAAACCTGTCAACCCTAAGGTTTTAAATTAAATAAAAAAAATATTTTAGTGTTCAAAATATTGACAGCCGTTCCCGTTTACATACTCGTTTATAAATGCAGCGTATAAGGCTGTGCATTACGTAATTTTTTGTTAAACTCATCCATGAATTTTTCTAGCTTATTATTTATCAAATATAAACAATGAAAATAAAGACGTATTTCTTGGGGTGTCAACTGATGGGTAGCTTGGTTATGCTGAGCTGTAGTCATTTGGTGTATGCCGGTGAAACCATCTATCAGTTGCGTGATAAAAACGGCAGTACCTTATTGACCAATAAGAAGAGCCGTTATAATCATCTTCAGGTCGAAAAGAAGACTTATTATCCGGATAGCAACATTCATAGCTATAGTAACTGGGGCAGCAGCGAGTCGTCGGTTTTGCCTAGCTATAGCAAGAATAAGAATGCTTTTGATTCGATCATTCGTCAGGCCGCCCAGACTTATGGTGTGTCTGAAGGTTTAATTAAAGCAGTCATGCATACTGAATCCGGTTTTAATACCCATGCCCGCTCCCCTGTGGGTGCACAAGGTTTGATGCAGCTGATGCCAGCCACAGCACGTCGCTTTAATGTCAGTAATGCTTATGATCCGCATCAGAATATTATGGCGGGTGCTAAATATCTGGCCTGGTTATTAAAGCGTTTTAATGGCAATACCAGCCTGGCACTGGCGGGCTACAATGCCGGTGAAGGTAATGTCAGCAAATACGGTGGAATCCCGCCTTTCCGGGAAACCCAAGATTATGTGCGCCGTGTGACCAGCCGTTTTCAAAACCTGTATACTCATGGCCTGAGTGCAAGTACAACCACGTCTAACACACCATCCAGTGAAGGCCGCATCATTGCCAGTTCAGCAAATTACTCCAATGATAGCAGCAGCACTTCGCACATCCAGGCAGCCAAGTATCAGCGTCAGATTATTATGAATGCTGATGGCAGTTATACCGATGCACCGATGGGTTCTTATGCAACGGCGAATGCAACAGCAGCAGCTAAAATTTATTTAAGTGAATAAAAAAATCAAAATCATTTGATTCTGAATGGCCTTAGCGAAAATGTAGCAAAAAATAAAGCTGTGTTTTGTGATCTAGGGCCATTTTTTTCTTGAATTTTTAGTCATTTCACCCCATATTGATTTCAATGATTTTCATTTGCTAATCAGATTATTTTTTATAATAAGAGGATTTCTCAATGATGCGGATTGGTTTGTTCTTGCTAACCAACCTCGCGGTACTGGTTGTAGCTGGCATTATCCTGTCACTCTTCGGTGTCGGTAGTTACCATGGCGCGGGTGGCTTGAATCTAGGCAACCTGTTGGTGATCTGTTTTGTGTTCGGTATGGTGGGATCACTGATTTCCCTGTTCATGTCTAAATGGATGGCGAAAAAAACAACCGGTACTGAACTGATTGACCCAAATGCCCCTCGTAACCAGGCAGAAGCATGGTTATTACAAGAAGTTGCGCAACTTTCTCAGCGCGCTGGCATTAAAATGCCGGAAGTGGGTATTTTCCCATCTTATCAGTCAAATGCCTTTGCAACAGGCTGGAACAAGAACGATGCGCTCGTGTCTGTGTCCACGGGTCTGCTTGAACGCATGAACAAAGACGAACTTCGCGCGGTACTGGCACACGAGATCGGTCACGTTGCCAATGGCGATATGGTGACACTGGCCTTGATTCAAGGTGTAGTCAACGCATTTGTCATGTTCTTTGCCCGTGTAGTTGGTGACTTCGTAGACCGTACGATCTTCGGCCGTGAAGAAGGTGAAGCACCGGGTATTGGCTATTTTGTGATTACCATTGTGCTGGATATCGTATTTGGTATTATGGCTTCAGCGATCGTGATGTGGTTCTCACGCTACCGTGAATACCGTGCTGATGAGGCAGGTGCACGTTTGGCAGGCAAACAGGCCATGATTTCAGCGTTATTACGTTTACAGGCTGAATCAGAAATGCCGGATGCTATGCCGAAAGAAATGAAAGCCTTTGCGATTTCGGCTGGTCAGGAACAAGGTTTTAGTCTGGCGGCTCTGTTCCAGACTCACCCAACGATTGAACAACGTGTTGCTGCTTTGCAACAACTCGATTGCCCTTAAACAATATATTAATTGCTTGATAGAAAAAAGCCTGCGAATGCAGGCTTTTTTATTAAGTTTATATTGATAAACCTTCAGGCTTTAAACCATTGAAAGAGCTGCATTGTGCCCCAGCCAATAGCCATAATTAACAGAATCAAAAAGAAAGTTCCTAAAAGATCTGGCAGATGAATCCAGATCCAGGCCACCACAGGATTACGCCAGAAAGCGGATTGCTGTTGTCTGCGTTCCAGACTTTCATGCAGAAATGGATGCACCACATGATGATCGGTACGAATCTGGTATTCGTCCTGGATATGCTGATGCACAATATCCAGTGCCTTACGGCTAGGACGAATAAAAATATCAAATATTGTTCCCGCTACAGGAATAAAGCCGACCACAGCATCCATGAGGGCCATTTTCAGCACTGGCTTTAATTTTTCATTCGATACCCCGATCTGACGGGCTTTATAAATTGCATAACTGGTCAATACAAAACCTGCGATATCTCCTGCTACCGGAATGGTACTTAAGGCGGCATCTGCCCCAACGCCCTGCTTGGTAAATGGAATACGTACCACCGAATCCATCATATTGGCGAACTTGGCCAGATCCCGCTCCAGCCGGATGACATCCTGTTGGCTCAGTTTATTTTTTTGTCCGGGATCAGGCATGGGTTCTTCCAGAAATGAGGCTGATGTAATTGAGCATAAAGTATTTTTTCTATTTAAGCTGTAATTGCTAAGTATTTAAAACAATAATTGAGAGGCAATAAATAAGTAAATAATCACCCCTGTGGCATCACAAATTGAAGTCACCAGAGGTGCTGATGCACTGGCTGGGTCCATTTTCAGCTTGTTGAGAATAAAAGGTAAACTCATGCCAATCAGACATCCCATCAGCACAATACCTAACATACTTAAAGCGAGTACAACGGCGACCATCCAGTCGCCTCGTATATAACCCAGAATTGATACTGCAATGGCCATCGTTCCACCCAGACATAAAGCAACCAGGGACTCACGACCCAGCAGGCTGAACCAGTCCTTAAACTGTACATCACCTGTTGCCAAGGCACGCACCATCAAGGTGGCAGATTGTGAACCAGCATTCCCGCCACTACCCACCAATAATGGCAAGAAAAATACCAGCACAATATGGGTGGAAATAATATCTTCAAAATGGGCAATCCCAATTCCGGAGAGCAGACTGCCAAACACCAGGATGACCAGCCAGAATACCCGTTTCTGATATAGTCTGAGAATCGGTGCAGTTTTCAGACTCAATTCATTCAAAGGTGTCACTGCACCGGATTTTAAAATATCCTCGGTGCTTTCTGCCTCAGCAATATCCATGGCATCATCATAGGTAATAATCCCGACCAGCTTCTGGGTCGCGTCGACCACAGGCAAGGCGATAAAATCATAATAGGCCAAGGTACGGGCGACCTGCTCCTGATCCTCATCCACCGTGGCATAGACTACATCTGTGGTCATGACCTCATTAATAGTGGCATCCGGCCGTGCCTGAATAATTTGTCGCAAGGAAATCACACCGAGCAGATGCTGTTTCTCATCCACGATATAGATCAGATATAAAGTGTCATGATTCCCCGCAATATCACGTAGCGTTTCAATCGCCTCAGTCATGCTAAGCTCGGGAGCAAGTGTGACGAAGTCCGAACTCATTAATGCACCGGCTGTTTCTTCCGGATAAGCATGCAGCTCTCGCAAGGTTTGTAGCGACTGCGTGGATAATTTGCCAAGTAACTGCTGCTGCACTTCACAGGGCATCTGCTTGTATAAATCAATGAAGTCATCGGAATGCATGGCATCCATCAGACTGGCCAGTTGCTCCAGAGGAAATTGATAGGCCAGCTGGATTTGCATGGCCAGTGGCAAGTACTCCAGTACTTCTGCCTGACGTTCCAGCTGCTTGAAATAGTGACAGCGTTCTGCTGGTCCAAGCTCAGACAAAATTCTGGCCTGATCGGCAATATTCAACTTTTGCAGAAGCTGATGAATATTATTTTCCCCTGTCAGCAGAGTCTCATGTAGTTGCTGTATTTTTTCTTGGTGCTGCATTTCCCTACCATCATTCCATGCAGGTATGAAACATACCCGCCCTAGAGTGAGTATTCCTCATTTTCCTGATTGATTTGTATAACTTTATTTGTTGCTTTGACACGAAACAGGTTTCGGATTAACACATACATAAACGGGATAAAGAATAACACCAGAATAGTCGCAAAAATGACCCCGCCCAAAACGCTGGCACCAATTTCCTGACGGCTGATCGCACTGACCCCAGAAGCGAAAATCAAAGGGATTACTCCCGCAGCAAAAGCAATAGAAGTCATGAGAATAGGCCGCAAGCGTAAACTTGCTCCCTCTAAAGCTGCAGCTATAGCTGTTTTTCCTGCTTTCTCTGCCTGTGCAGCAAACTCCACAATCAGAATGGCATTTTTACAGGACAGACCAATCGTCGTCAGCAAGGCAATATGAAAAAAGATATCATTGGCGAAACCAAAGACCCAGCAAAATAAGATACTGCCGCCTACCCCCAATGGAATGGCACTGATCACGGCCGCAGGAATGGTCCAACTTTCATATAAAGCGGTTAAGCACAGGAAAATAAAGGCAATCGAAATCACATAAAGAAAAATCGCCTGACCGCTGCTGCGCTTTTCTTCCAGTGCGGCTCCGCTCCAAGCCAGATTCACACCTTCCTGGGCATCTACCAATGCTTCAACATCCTGCATGGTCTGGCTGGAAAACTTGTCCTTCGGAATCCCTGCATAGACTGGAACAGCGTTATAGCCCATATAACGGTTAATACTGTTCGGTCCGCCCTGCCAATTCAGACTGCTGAACTGGTTAAATGACAGCATTTCACCTTTTTGATTGCGTACATGCCAGAAGGCCAGATCTTCAGGTTTGGAACGGTATTCTGCTTCACCCTGCATAATCACACGTTTAATCTGCCCGCGATCAATAAAGTCATTGATGTAAGTTCCACCCCACGCTGCAGCCAAAGTACTGTTTACATTTTGCTGAGGAATGGAATGCTTCAACACACGCTCTGCATCAAGTTTGATATTCAGCTCAGCACTTTCTTTAGGTTGATCCAGTTGTAAAAATTCAATCGATGATTTGCCTTGGGCACGCGCTTCAATCTGGCCAAATGCCTCCTGTAAAAATTCAGCCCCTTTATAATCCAAGTCTTGCAACCAGAAATCGACTACACGACCATTACTTGACATGGAAGGTGCCATAAAGAAAATTTGGGCATTGGCATGATTGGCAAAATGTTTCTGTGCTCGATCGACAATAGCAAAGACCGAATCTTCAGGATTTTTGCGCTCAGCCCAGTCTTTTAATACTACAAAAAGCTGCCCACGATACGGACCTACACCGACGTTGTTGCCACTATACCAAACACCTACACTCTGAATGCGTCCCGATTCATGTTTCATCAAATAATCTTGTACTTCACGCCCGACTTTTTCGACTTCTGTACGCGGTGCATTGCCAGGCATGACAATCTGCCCCATAACAAAGCCCATGTCTTCAGTGGGCATCAATCCTTCCGGCAAATACTTATATACCCAGCCGAAGCCCATTATGCACACACCAAACAGTGCCAACATCGTGAATTTCAATTGCATGCTTCGAGCTGAAACTTTTTGGTAACTGGCATTGAGCTGATCCATGCCATGGTTAAAGCGCTGTGCCCAGCGAGCCTGATGATGTTTGCGTTTCAATAACTGTGCCGCAAATGTCGGGGTAATTACCAAAGCCACGAATAAAGACAGCAACATGGCCACTACCAAAGTGATAGAAAATTGACGATAAATCACTCCAGTGATACTGCCAAAGAAAGCCATCGGGATAAATACTGCAGTAAGTACCAGCGTAATACCGACCAGTGCCCCGCTCATTTCCTGCATAGATTTTAAGGCAGCCGCTTTGGCATCCAGATGTTCGTCCTGCATCAGGCGTTCAATGTTTTCCACCACTACAATGGCATCATCGACTAGCAGACCGATGGCTAAGATCAGGGCAAACAAGGTAAAGCTATTCAGAGTCATACCCAAGACATACAGCACCGCAAAGGTTGCCAAAACCACAATCGGAATCGTAACGGCCGGAATAATCGTGGCACGCCAGTTTTGCAGGAAGATAAACATCACCACAATGACCAGAATAATGGCTTCAACTAGAGTTTTAGCTACCTGTTCAATTGAGCTGGTGATAAATGGAGTTTTGTCCATGGTCATTTGCAACTGATAGTGCGGTGGCAAATTGGCCTGAGCGTTTTTTAATACGTCTTGAATCTGTTTGGAAACTGCAATGGCATTACTACGTGGTGCCAAAGTAATCGATAAAGCTGAAGAGAGCTGTCCGTTGGTATAGTTAATGTGGTTATAACTTTCTGCACCTAGTTCTACCCGTGCCACATCTTTTAAGTACAGCAATGAACCAGAATCCGTAGTTTTAACAATAATATTCTCAAATTCTTTCACGCTGCTTAAACGTGAACCCGCACTGACTTTGGCATTGAGATATTGATCCTGCATGGTTGGCAAACCGCCAATTGCGCCTGAAGCCAATGGTGCGTTCTGGGTTTCAATAGCATTACGAATATCATTTGGCATCAGGTTAAACTGATGCAACTTATGCGGATTTAGCCAGATCCGCATGGCATAACCTGCACCGTACAGGTCAATTTCCCCTACACCTTCAATACGTGACAAACGCGGTTCGACATGCACCATTAAATAATCTGAAAGTTCGGTGACGCTACTTTGCCCACTCTCATCATATAAGCTTAACAGTGCAAACTGGTCATACCCTGATTTATAAACATTGACTCCGCCTTGTTGCGTCTCTTCAGGTAAGCGGCTCAATACGCCATTCACGGTGTTTTGAACCTGTAACTGAGCTTGATCAAGATCGGCCCCTTGCTCAAATTGCAGTGTAAGTTGGGCCCGTCCAACCGAACTGCTGGAATGAAAGGTTTCCAGACCTTCAATGCCTTTTACCGCCTGTTCCAGAATCTGGGTTACCGATTGCTCAACTGTTTCAGCCGATGCACCACGATAACCAGCGGAAACACCTAAAGCTGGCGTATCCATATTTGGCATATGTTCAATGGGAATTTTTTGAAGTGCAAATACCCCAAGGGCCATTATTAAAATTGTAATGACTGCTGCAAACTTGGGACGGTAAATAAAAAAGCGCGACAACATAAATTAGAAATCCCCATCAAATGCATCTTTAGAATGCACACGCCATGAATAGATGATTTCTATAGCAATTTTTACACCATGCTTAAATATAAGCCAATCTTTAGCTCTTTAATTTCGACAAAAAAATCCCCGTCATAACGGGGATTTTTGAGCTCAATATTTTGTATTGATATTAGGTACTTGATTTCTTCGTCATCATTTGGCGAATTAAAACGTACATAAATGGAATAAAAAACAGTACCAGTATCGTTCCGAAGATCACTCCACCAAAAACACTGATTCCAATCTCACGACGACTGGCTGCACCTGCACCAAAAGCAAAGACCAGTGGCAAAATACCAGCACCAAAGGCCAGAGAGGTCATTAAGATTGGACGCAAGCGTAATGACGCACCCTCAAGTGCAGCTTCAACTACCGATTTACCTTTTTCCTGAGCCAATGCCGCAAACTCTACAATTAAAATTGCATTCTTACAGGACAGACCAATCGTGGTCAGCAAAGCAATCTGGAAGTAAATATCATTCGGAAAATCTGCCAGAAAACTGAAAATGATATTCCCACCAATCCCTAGAGGAATAGCGGACATGACCGCAGTCGGAATCGTCCAGCTTTCATATAAAGCAGCCAAACACAGGAAAATAAAACCGATCGACACCAGATAAAGCCAGATTGCCTGATTACTGGATTGTTTTTCCTCAAAGGATAAACCGCTCCAGACCACGTCAATGCCATCCTGTTCTGCCACCAGATTTTCAACATCTTGCATCGCTTCACCAGAACTGGAACCTTTGACCATATCCGCTTGCATTTGTAGCGAGGTATAGCCCATAAAACGGTTGACTACCTCGGGACCACCACTCCAGTCCACCTGAGCGAAATTACTAAAAGGCACCATCTCGTTCAGGTCATTACGTACATGCCATTGTGTCAGATCTTCAGGTTTGGAACGGAATTCTGCATCACCCTGCATAATCACCCGTTTAATCCGGCCACGATCAATAAAGTCATTAATATAATTACCGCCCCAAGCCGCTGAAAGCGTACTGTTAATTGCGGATTGACTCAGACCATTGGCCATGGCCTGTTTCTGGTCAATATTGACTTTCAGTTCGGCTTTTTCCGGATTAGAGCGCTTATTCAGATTTTCAAAGCTACTATATTGAGCTGCGCCAGCCTGCATATTCTGGAACTGTTCTTCCAGATACTCACGGCCATTACCGTTAATATCACGAATCCAGAAATCCAGGCCGTCGGTTTGACCTAAACCATTCACTGAAGCCGGCATACTGATATTGACTTGGGCATCGCGGTTACTACGGAAATGCTTCATGGCACGTTCACGAATCGCCTGCGCAGTATTTTCTTCTCCTGAACGGTCATCCCAATGCTTCAAGGCTACAAAACCGGTCGCCAGGTTCTGACCGGTACCTGAGAAGTTACGGCCATAACGTAACATGACCAAGTCGATATTGTCCTTTTCTTCTTCCAGAAAATACTGACGAATCTGTTCACCGACCTGAATGGTGTTTTTCATTGGAGCACCTTCCTGTAGCCGGATCTGCAGATTCAGAATACCCTGATCTTCGCTCGGCAAGAAGCTGGTAGGTAAGGCACGGTAGAATAAAGCAAATACACAGATCAACCCGGCAAAAAGCACCAGACTAATGGCTTTATGTTGTAGAGTGACATTAGAAACTTTCAGATAACGATGCTTCAAACCATCCAGTTTCTGGTTAAACCAACTCGCCCACTTGGCAGGTTTTGGATTCGGTTTCAAAATCAGTGCACAAAGTGCAGGTGTCAGAATCAGTGCGACCATCAGCGACAGAGACATCGCTGCCACGAGCGTAATCGAGAACTGACGATATATCACCCCGGTTGAGCCACCAAAGAACGCCATGGGAATAAAGACCGCGGTTAAAACCAGGGTAATCCCGATCAGTGCTCCGCTGATTTCCTGCATGGATTCCAGTGCTGCTTCTTTGGCTGTAAGTTGCTGCTCATGCATCAGACGTTCAACGTTCTCTACCACCACAATAGCATCATCAACTAGCAAGCCAATCGCCAGTACTAAGGCAAACAAAGTCAGCGTATTAATACTCAGTCCCAAAACATAAAGTACCGCCATGGTTCCGAGTAAAACTACAGGCACAGTTACAGTCGGAATTAAGGTCGCACGCCAGTTTTGCAGGAAGATAAACATCACGATGACGACCAGAATGACCGCCTCGAATAAAGTTTTAACGACTTCTTTAATCGATTCTTTGACAAACGGAGTATTGTCACGCGGATAAGCAATTTTATAGCCTTCCGGCAACTGCTGGGAAAGTCTCTCGATTTCAGCCTTGATCAGACTCGACGTCGCAATTGCATTGGCACCGGAGGCCAGTGAAATGCCCAGACCGGCAGAAGGATAGCCATTGGTAGTGCTATATGACTGATAATTTTCCGCACCCAATTCTACCCGTGCAACATCTTTTAAATAGATAAAGCTCCCGTCCCGGGCAGACTTCACAATAATATTTTCAAATTCTTCGACTGTTTTTAAACGGCTGCCTGATGTGACTTTGGCATTCAGATACTGATCATCGACTGTCGGCAAGTCCCCAATTGCGCCGGCTGCCACCTGAGTATTCTGGGATTCAATCGCTGCCCGCACATCACTTGGCATTAGGTTATATTGTTTTAATTTTGCTGGATTCAGCCAGATGCGCATCGCGAACTGTGAACCAAAAACATCCACTTCCCCAATGCCATCAATTCGGGAAATATCCTGTTCCAGATGCGTGGTCAAATAATCAGATAGTTCAATATTGCTACTACGCCGTGATTCATCATACAGACCGATGACCATATGGGTATCGCCAAGAGATTTGAAGACATTCACGCCCTGTCGCTGGACATCGTCAGGCAAACGATTGAGAACCCCGTTAATCGCATTTTGAACCTGTACTTGTGCTGTATCTGGATCGGTACCATTTTCAAAACTGATGCTAATCCGGCTTCGACCTGAAGAATCACTGCTGGAGCTGAAATACAGCAAGCGGTCGATACCTTTAATTTGCTGTTCCAGCACCTGGGTCACGCTCTCTTCTACTGTTTCTGCCGATGCCCCGGTATAGGTTGTTGCCACGGTAATGCGAGGCGGTGCAATATCCGGATAACGTTCGACAGGTAAATTCATCACCGCAAAAAGTCCAATGGCCATGACCACAATGGCCAGTACACCTGCAAAAATAGGACGATGAATGAAAAACTTAGACAGCATAAGTCTGAATCACTTTGAATTTAATGAATTATGGAAAGCGTTGCATTATTGAGTCAGCTTAAGGATATTCAGGCAGTGGCCTAGGGAATGCAAGGCTTGATCACAGAAAAATATGTATAAAATTGAATCATGAAGAAAATATGAAGATTTTGCCTTTCATCTAGCTGTTTCAACAATTTATAGGGTTATTCATTTTATGTTAGGTATAAAAAAACCCTGCTTGCGCAGGGTTTTTTTAGAATCGATTCAGAGCTGATTAAGCAGAGAATTGGTTCATTGTGTTTTTCGCATCGTCACCCGCTTTAAGCGCGTTGTCACCAGCGAAGATTTCTTTGTGGTCGTCACCGATGTCAGAACCAGCCATTGCTTGGTGTTTCACACAAGCGATACCACCGCGGATTTCTTTACGTTGTACGCCAGCAACATAAGCCAACATACCTTCAGAACCGAAGTAACCTTGAGCAAGCTCGTGAGTAGAAAGAGCAGCTGTGTGGTAAGTAGGCAGAGTGATCAAGTGGTGGAACACGCCTGCTTCACGAGAAGCGTCTGCTTGGAATGTACGTACTTTTTCGTCAGCTTCAGCAGCCAATTCAGAATCGTCGTACTCAGCGCTCATCAATTTAGCGCGGTCGTATGCAGATACGTCTTTACCTTCAGCAACCCAACGGTCGTACGCTTGTTGACGGAAGTTCAGTGTCCAGTTGAATGATGGAGAGTTGTTGTAAACAAGTTTCGCATTTGGCACAACTTCACGTACACGGTTAACCATGTGAGCGATTTCAGCAACGTTTGGAGTCGCAGTTTCGATCCAAAGTAGGTCAGCACCGTTTTGTAAGCTAGTTACGCAGTCAAGTACAACGCGGTCGATTTGCGTGCCTTCACGGAACTGGTATAGACCAGAAGCAAGACGTTTAGGACGGTGAAGTTTACCATCACGTTTGATCAGAATTTCATCTTCTTGTGCTTCAGAGATGTCAATTTCTTGAGTGTCTAAGTAGCTGATGTATTGAGAAGCGATGTCGCCTGGCTCTTTAACCACTGGGATTTTTTGAGTCAAGTCAGCGCCTTCAGAGTCAGTACGTGCAACGATAATACCGTCGTCAAGACCCATTTCAAGGAATGCATAGCGAAGAGCATGGATTTTCGCGATGAAGTCTTCGTGTGGAACTGTTACTTTACCAGCTTGGTGACCACATTGTTTCGCGTCAGAAACCTGGTTTTCGATTTGAAGTGCACAAGCACCCGCTTCGATCATTTTCTTAGCTAATAAGTAAGTTGCTTCTTCGTTACCGAAACCAGCGTCGATGTCCGCAATGATTGGCACAACGTGAGTTTGGAAGTTGTCGATTTGTGAAGTGATTTCAGCAGCTTTAGCTGTATCACCAGCGTCTTGAGCTTTTTTAAGTGCGCGGAACAGGTCGTTCAGTTCTTTCGCATCAGCTTGACGTAAGAATGTGTAGATTTCTTCGATCAATGCAGGAACAGAAGTTTTTTCGTGCATAGATTGGTCAGGAAGAGGACCGAATTCTGAACGAAGTGCAGCAACCATCCAGCCAGAAAGGTAGATATAGCGACGTTCAGTTGTACCGAAGTATTTTTTGTTCGCAATCATTTTTTGCTGAGCGATGAAACCGTGCCAGCAGCCTAGTGATTGAGTGTATTTGCTAGAGTCTGCATCATAAGCAGCCATATCACGACGCATAATCGCCGCTGTATATTTAGCAATGTCTAAACCAGTTTTGAAACGGTTTTGCATTTGCATACGCGCAGCATCTTCAGGACTGATGTCTGCCCAAGTGTTACCGAATTTCGCTTTTAATTCGCGGATTGCATCAATCGCTGTTTGGTATGTAGTCATGATATATTCCTGTATTAATATTAGGATTTTTCTGCAACGAACCGCTCAAATCACACCCTCAATGACTTGTTCAGATTTTCGACGATCCGTTGGGATAACTAAAGATTAGTGGGCTTCGAAAAATTAATCCAATATTCTGCAAGAATTATCATTATTTATTTAAAAAATATGTAGATGAAAGTCTAATTATATATTGATCAATTTTTTATAAGTTATTGTATTTAATATTTTATTTTTGAATTTTTAAAATTATATTTTGTCTTAAATATCAGCAATATGGGTAAAAAATATTCATTAGACTTAAGTCTTGCAGGACTTTAGCAGCGCTTAATTTCAGCAATTTTTGTCTATTTTCTAAGCCTTAAAACTTGGAACACTTATTTCAAAGGAATTATTTTTCATTTATTTGTGGAAATATTTTTAGTCAAATCTGACACATTATTTGCTAATTCCCTCTGTTTTTCAGAAATACCTTTCTTTCGTTTTTGGATGCAGCCAGATTTGCTTTCTGCTCTTAAAAATAGAAAAGGGTTCAGGCTGGCAAAATCTACAGTGAAAGAGACTCTAAAAAGGTATTTCAGTACAATCAGCTGGGCTTTTTTTTCATCAGGTGCGTACACAAGCTATAGTAGTTATGGCATAATCCATATAATTTCATAATTTTATTTTCGGTATTTTTTTTATGAATCTGGAGCGGGTCGATCTTAATCTCCTCATTTATCTTGACGTACTTTTACGTGAAAAAAATGTCACGCGTGCAGCAGAACAACTTGGGGTAACCCAACCTGCGATGAGTAACATTTTACGTCGCTTACGAAATTTATTTAATGATCCCCTCCTGATTCGCTCTTCTGAAGGTATGACCCCAACAGAACGTGCGCTAGAACTCCAACCTCGTATCCGCGACGCCTTAGCGGATCTTTCCATGATTCTGGAACCGCGTACCGAGTTCCGTCCTTATACCTCAAATCGTGTCTTCCGTATCATGACTTCAGATTATGCTGAAGCCACACTGGTACCACGCTTGGTAAAAGCATTACGTTCAGAAGCACCGAATGTGGTTCTCGACTTCTTAACGCCAAGTGATGTGTCCTATCGTGACATGGAACAAGGTAAAGTTGATCTGGCAATTAACCGTTTTAATGAAATTCCACAAAGCTTCCATCAGGTACTGGTTTGGCGTGACAGCTTTTCTTGCCTGTTAAATAACAAGCATCCGGCTGCAGGTAACCTGAATCTGAAAAGTTATCTGGATGCACAGCATATCTGGGTATCAAAAACTGGCATGGGCGTCGGCTTTGGGGTAAATCCTGAGAAACAAGCGGGTCTCGGCTGGATTGATCAGGCTCTTGAACGTATTGGCCAAAAACGTAAGATTTCGGTATTTACCCGTCACTATCAAATGCCCGGTCTTTTGGCGGCCAATGTAGATCTTGTAGCAACATTACCGACCCGTATTGCACGTCTGCAAGCCAAAAACCAGAACTTACTCATTAAAGACCCACCATTTTATATTCCTGAGTTTGAATTGAAGATGGCGTGGTGTCCTTTATTGCATCATCATCCCGCCCATCGCTGGTTACGTCAGCTGATTCTATATGTAGCGCGTCAGATGATCGAAGAAGAAAATCGTGAATTTTTAATGAATAATTCGCAATTTTCTCATTATTAAATTGAATATTAGCTAAATTGCTCATTTTTAAGCTTATACTCTAGAGACTTGAGTTGCTTTATTTGTACCTCAAGTCTTTTTTTGTGTTAAAAATATTTTTAGCTAGATCATATTAATCCACAGGTGGATTCGTGAGCCTCTTTCAAAACATCGTGATTATCTTATTACTCATCGCGGGGGCCGGTTTTTTATCATTAACAGAAATCGCGCTTGCAGGTGCTCGTAAGGTCAAATTAAAAATTTTGGCCGAATCGGGAGATATTCGCGCTCAAAAAGTTTTAGATTTACAAGAAAACTCTGCTGACTTTTTTGCAGCTTCCCAAATCGGCTTAAACGCCGTTGCCATTTTAGGCGGTATTTTAGGTGAAGGCGCCTTCCGCCCTTATATCATCAATTTACTTTCCAGATTTTATCAAGGTCCCTGGACTGAAACGATTGCGTTCAGCTTGTCCTTCACTGCAGTTACTTCATTATTTATTCTGTTTGCGGACTTGATGCCAAAACGTCTGGCCATGATCGCTCCAGAAAAAATTTCTGTCTCGGTGATTAATCCGATTCAGGTATTTATCAAAATCTGTAAACCATTGGCCTGGTTCATCAATGCCATTGCGAACCTGTTATTCCGTTTATTTAAAGTGAATACCATTCGAGATGACAATATTACCTTTGCTGATATTTCTGCGGTAATGGATGCGGGTGCTCAGGCAGGAGTGTTACAGAAACAGGAACATCACTTTATTGAGAACGTGTTTGAGCTTGAAGAACGTAATGTTCCTTCCAGTATGACGACTCGTGAAAATGTGGTGTTCTTTACCTTGAAAGAATCTGAAGCCAGTATTCGCCAGAAATTGGCTGAATTTCCTTACTCCAAGTTCCTGGTCTGTAATGAAAATATCGATGATGTGATTGGATATGTCGACTCCAAAGATATTCTGGTTCGTATTCTGAATAATCAGTCTTTACTTCAGTTGAATGAAAATACCATCCGTACGGTTCTGACCATTCCAGATACACTGACTCTATCTGAATTACTGGATCGCTTCCGTTCAACCAAGGAAAAGTTTGCAGTCGTTATTAATGAATATGCCTTGGTCGTAGGTGTCATTACCCTTTCCGACATCATGATTACCGTGATGGGCGACTGGGTTACTCCCTTGGAAGAAGACCAGCAGATCATTAAGCGTGACAGCAATTCATGGCTGATTGATGGCAGTACGCCTATTGAAGACATTAAACATGCGCTGGAAATTGATGAAATGCCAGATGAAGAGAATTATGAAACTCTGGCTGGTTTTATGATGTTCAAGCTGCGTAAAATTCCACGTCCAGCAGATATTGTGCTACATGCGGGTTATAAGTTTGAAGTTGTCGATGTTGATCATTTCAAGATTGACCAGTTACTGGTTACACGTATGCTAGAAGTGAAAAAGCCACCGACAGAAGAATCAGAATAATCTGGTTCTTCTTCAATTTTTTTAAAATTCCAAAAACAATAATAATGAGGCTTTTATGAATATTACTGCGCTACTCGCCTGTCTAAGTTTTTATTCGGCCTTATATTTAATCTATTTCTTCTTTATGCAAGATCAACAGCCTATATTTCTGATTCTAGCAATTGTACTCATTTTACTTTCAATCTGGCTGACTCCCTATCCTTATGAGCGGCGTCGGCAAGGATTTGATTCGACTTTAAGAATAGGCGAATATTTTTATTATCCACTCATCACCTGGTGGCGGCTGTTTATCTTTCCTGTGCGTTGGCTGCTTTCCCTATTTTATTCTCATTAAAAAAGCACCCGAAGGTGCTTTTTTACATTCAATTCGATTTAGATTTTTGATAAAAGTGCTTCAAGGACTGCCTGATAATGGATCTGGATATCTTCCTGCAAAATTTTGTAGGCATTATCAAATTGCACCATTGGCCAGCCTTCTTTCCAGAATGGGAAAATATTGTGGAGGTCATGAGTGACGACCGCATCTTCACGCAGAATCGCCTGTGCAATCTGCGCCAGTACAAAGGCAGTTTCCGCGCCATCAATTGCCAGGTAATCAATACCACGCGCTTTTAAAATACGGATACGGTCTTTCTTATAGCGGATTTTTTTGATTTGTGCTTCATTCAAATTCAGGGCCAGAGAAACCGCTTCAACAAATTTTTCTTCAAATGACTGATTCAATACAACCAACGCCTGCTTATGCGCTTCCTGACGACCCGCTTTACCACCCTGACGAATGACTTCTTTTGCTTCTGTATCTAGCTCATCATTCTTCATGGTTTGAAGGATGTCTAAAATTTCGATGTCGCTTAGCGTCGCAGGAGATTGATCAGTCATAAACTGTCCCTAAAAAATAAATATGCAATGGACTATTTTCGCATAAATCCTTACTAAAAAATTAAAATCTTTAGCTTCAACTCTAATAATTGCAAAATCCGGATCATCTCTATCATTCTGGCGTAAATTGGCTATAGTAGGCGGCAAGTTTCTGATTTACTTTTTTATTATGCAAACCAAACAGATTGATCTTTTATTGCAGCAACTTAAACTGCTTTATCCAGCTGCCTTTAAAAGAAATTATCTGTTTTATGGTCAGATCAAGACTAAAGGTATTTTAAGTGATCTCAAGGAACTGATTCCCTGGGTGCTGGCTGCCATGATCTTTGTACCGATTAGCCTGGCTCTCAAAGATGTTTATTCCTCTAAGCTGTCAACTGCCCAAAACTTTCAGGCGCAAAGTTATGCGATTCTGACTATTCTGTTATTTCTGATGCTGGTAGTTCCACTGGTGATCAAGCAGATCCGGCATTCTTCCCATTCCCTCTATCAGTTTTTAAGACATACACCGATTAAACTCACTGTAGTCATTGTGCTGGAAGCGCTGAATCTGGTTTTTCTACAAAGCAGTACGGTCATGTGGATTCTATTCTTTTTCGGGATCAGTTTTGGTTTTGTACGGTTCTATAAAGAAAATATGTTCCGCCCTACTACCAATACAACTGAACAATATCAACTGCAGCAGTTACGCCGCATCTGTTTCTGGGCTTATCAACAAACTTGGAAACTGCGTCTGAAATTATTTTTTCATTCCAAGCCGACCTCCCCAAATGAAGAATTGAAAAATCAGCTTCAGCACTATGCGGATTTGCATACCCGTTTGTTTAAACTGGAACATGAGCAGTGCAAGAAGATTAAATACATCGATATCGATACTTATCTGGATGAGCACCTGTAAAAAGTTTTTTTAAACACGTCCTGAAATAGAAAATTACATGACTTCTCACGCTTATCATCCAGCACTATAGAATTAATTTCTAAATTTAAGCTACTGAATTGCTTGAAAATAAAGCAAACGTATTGAAATTTACTTGCCAAGCTTTATTTCGTCCTCTATTATTGCGCACATGCCCGAGTGGTGAAATCGGTAGACACAGGGGATTTAAAATCCCCCGCCCACAAAGCGTGCCAGTTCGAGTCTGGCCTCGGGCACCATTTTAATTCTGATTAGAATGGTGCAATGAAAAATCTCCAGCATTCAGCTGGTTTTTTTATGCGTGATTATCACCAATAGAATGTGCCCTCCCCATGTCTGCATCCCGTTCTTTTGATCTAGCCAGATTGCAATTACGCCATCCTGATGCATTCTTTTGCAGCCTCAGCTATGGCCGTTATAAATATTTGAACCAGACCACTGATCTATATCTGTATTTACGTATCGGTATTCTGATCATGATCACAGGTTTTTGCTGCCTGTGCTTTTCGCTGCCGTTTTATCCTGATTTTGTCACTTCAAAATATCAGGCGCTCAGTGCTGGTACCGTTGTCATGATCGGCATGCTCTATCCTTATATCTGGCGCGCCCAGTTTCAGGCGAAATACAGTTCTGCTCGCTATGCCAAACGTTTACAACTCTGCCTGTATATGCAAACCCTGATTGCGATTCTGTCATTTATAAATTATCAGTATTTTCACTCAGCATTTATTACCTTGCCTTGCTTGGCCCTGCTTGCTTTCAGTAGCCTTGTACCGGTTTTAGTCGAGCCTTGTTTTAGAGTTTCGACTCGCAGCACCCTTCTGGTACGTTTGCAGAAAATCCGTCAACTGGCTTACTGGTCTTATCAGCAGTCGCAAAGCAAAGAGCCGGAACCAGTGCCTTATCAAAAAGATTTAAAGCAGTATTATCTGGATTTGCATCACAGCTGCATGCGGGAAGAGCAGAAATTACTGGAAGAAATTCATTATAAAAATTTAAAAGACGTATTTTCAGATCATTAAAAAAAGCCCTGTTTAACAGGGCTTTTTTTACCATTCGCGATTAACGACCAGTTCTTCCATTTCAATATCAAACAGACCCTGTTCTTGCACGACCATCATCATGGCCTCGGCAATATAGTCTGCGGCAGTATCATCCAGAGAAGAGTCCAGATCTTCAAACTGCGGTTTCATAGCATTGATGTCTACCACAGTCTCATGCGCTAGCTGGTACACGTCCTGATCTGACAGATCGGATTTAGATACATTTGAAGCAAAGCGTTCGATGTGTTGCTTGATTTCCGCAACCAGAATATCGGGATAATATTCATCATCGAACATGGGGAGAAGTAAATCTGCAAACATTACAGGCACTCTAAATGATGACAATCTAACTTAAGCGTGCCTGTATAGCACATTGCTGTTTAAAAGCCAAACAGCTTGTGCCCCCTATATGTTTTTCAGCCCAGATTTAGGCATTTTGCATAGCTTTCCAGATTTTTATGGCGTCTGCTGTTGCCTTGACATCATGTGCACGAACCATACAGGCACCTTGCTGAATGCTCAGCAAATGCGCCGCAGCCGAACCTACTGCACGTGCTTGAGGTTCTGCACCATCCAGAGCAGTCCCAATAAAACGTTTGCGGGATAAGGCAGAAAGAACTGGATAGCCCATTTCAGTCAGTTTATAAAATTCCTGAAGCAACTTGAGATTTTGCTGGGCATTTTTTGCAAATCCAAAACCAGGATCAATCATGATATGTTCAGCTTTAACACCCACATCTAGAGCATCTTGAACCCGTTGTGACAGTTCCCGAATCACATCCTGAGTCACATCATCATACTGATCCAGATTATTCATCGTAGTCGGCTCACCACGCATATGCATGATGATCACAGGAATATTCAGTTCTGCTGCCGTCTCTAACGCTTGTGGACGAGTGAGCGCGCGTACATCATTCCAGATATGTGCACCCGCTTTCACGGCTGCTTTAATCACTTCTGGCTGTGAAGTATCAATCGAGATGATCACATCATACTTGGCCAGTTCTTCAACTACAGGCACAACACGACGAATTTCTTCTTCAACTTCCACGGCTGATGCACCCGGACGTGTAGATTCACCACCGACATCAATTACAGTAGCGCCATCAGCCATCATTTCTACGGCTTTTACTACTGCCTGATCTTTCTGATTGTGTAGCCCTCCATCGCTAAAGGAATCCGGAGTCACATTTAAAATTCCCATCACATGCGGCTGAGACAAATCCAGTTTCAAATGACCGAAAGTCCAGATCTGTGGTCGTAATGGCTTCAGCTGCATGGTTCACTCCTAGTTCACAATAACCCCGGTATTGTCTTATGGAAAGGTCAATAAAGCAAAGCTCAATCTAATCAAGGCTTAGATTTCAAAGTGGTTCTTATTGGAATATTGCATCAGCTTGGCTTGCAGTAACGCTTTTACATCAACCCATTCGCTTTTTAAAATACTATAGATATAACTATCTCTGAGTGTCACGCCATCTTTAAGCAGCATATGACATCTAATGATGCCATCCTGTTTGGCACCCAGAGCTTCAATAGCTTTTTGACTTTTGAGATTCAGATGATCAGTCCGAAAGCCTACCACTTGAGCATTCAGCTCTTCAAATGCATGCTGCAACAAAAGATATTTACAGACCCGGTTTACATAGGTTCGTTGATAAGGTTTGGCATACCAGGTAAAGCCAATTTCAACGCGTGGAATTTCTGGCTTGATATCATGATAACTGGTGGTGCCAATGGCGCGGCCCGAATTCAAATCAATCACGGCAAAAGCCATTCTTTCACCTTTGGACTGCTGTTCAAAAGCTTGGATAAAGTAGTGTTTAAGTTTATGTAGGTAAGGCACCGAGTTATATAACACTTCCCCTAAGTCCCCTTCGGCACATGCAGTTTCTAAGTCTGCAAAATGTTCCCAGCTCAGTGGCTCCAAACGTAGCTGATAAATATCGGATTCCAGAACAGGTAAATTCATTCTTATTTTTACTCATTGATTTTTATGAGTTGACTATAGCATTCAACTAGATATGACAAAATAATAGCCATAAAAAAACCACCCGAAGGTGGTTTTAATTGTTAACTTAGTTCGCTGGTAATGGCGGAGGAGTCATTGGACCATCAGTCGGTGTTACATCAATCACTGGATTGTCTGAAACATAAACTTTAGGTGGTTTTGGCTCACGACCTTCCATAATGTCACGAATCTGTTCACGATCAATTGTTTCCCACTCAAGTAGCGCTTTCACCATGGCATGGGCAATATCTTTATTATTTTCAAGGATATCGCGTGCAACCTTGTATTGCTCATCGATGATACGACGAACTTCCGCATCTACCTGTTGTTGGGTGGCCTCAGAAATCGTACGGGTACCAATGCTACCCATAAATGACTGTTGAGAGTCATCTTCATAGACCATGACGCCTAACTTGTCCGACATACCATATTTGGTCACCATCGCACGTGCCATTTTAGTTGCACGTTCAAAGTCATTCGAAGCACCAGTCGACATCTGGTTAATAAATACTTCTTCTGCGATACGACCACCAAACAGGATTGAAAGTTCATTCAACATCTTGTCTTTATAATGGCTAGTCTGGTCAAACTCAGGCAACTGCCAGGTGACACCCAATGCCCAGCCACGCGGCATGATGGTGACTTTATGCACAGGATCTGTACCTGGAAGCATTTCTGCCACAATCGCATGACCTGCTTCATGGTAAGCCGTAGCACGACGCTCTTCTTCACGAAGTACCATCGATTTACGTTCAGGGCCCATGTACAGTTTGTCTTTCGCATCTTCAAAGTCATGCATATCGACGGTGTTCTTGTTACGGCGTGCAGCAAATAATGCCGCTTCGTTTACAAGGTTCGCCAACTGTGCACCTGAGAAGCCTGGTGTACCACGAGCAAGCACTTTGACATCTACACCCGTAGTAGAAGGCAATTTCTTCAAATGTACATTCAGGATTTGCTCACGACCTTTAATATCTGGCAGACCTACCATGACTTGACGGTCGAAACGGCCTGGACGAAGTAAAGCTTTATCCAGTACATCAGCACGGTTAGTTGCAGCGATCACGATAATGCCTTCATTGCCTTCAAAACCGTCCATCTCTACCAGCATCTGGTTCAGAGTCTGTTCACGTTCATCATGACCGCCACCTGTACCTGAACCACGATGACGACCGACTGCATCAATCTCATCAATGAAGATGATACATGGTGCATGGCGTTTTGCCTGTTCGAACATGTCACGTACACGAGATGCACCGACACCGACAAACATTTCAACGAAGTCAGAACCTGAGATACTAAAGAATGGAACTTTTGCTTCACCCGCAATGGCTTTAGCCAGCAGGGTTTTACCTGTACCTGGAGGACCCACCATCAGGACGCCTTTAGGAATAGTCGCACCCAGACGTTTGAATTTTGCAGGATCTTTCAGGAAGTCAACGATTTCGACCACTTCCTGTTTTGCTTCATCACAACCCGCCACATCAGTAAATGTTACTTTGATCTGGTCTTCAGATAGCATTTTCGCTTTAGATTTACCAAAGCTCATTGGGCCATTCTTGCCGCCTGCACCGCCACCCATGTTGCGCATAAAGAACATGAATAACAAAATGATTAGAAGCACAGGAAAACTTGCAATCAGCAATTGCATGAGCAAGCCTTGACGTTGAGGCGCTTCACCTTCAACGACTACATTATTTTTAATCAGGCTTGGCATCAGTTCTGGGTCTTGAACTGCCGGGCGAATGCTTTCAAACTCTGAACCGTTTGATTTTTCACCGCGAATTCTTTCGCCATCAATTGTAACTTGTTTAATTTGGCCAGCATTGACCGCGGCAACAAACTCCGAATAGTTCATTGTAGTCGGTTGATTGCGGTCACTGACGTTGCTGAAGATTAACACCAGCACACCCAGTATCACGAGCCACAATACGGCATTCTTAAAAAGATCGCTCAAAGCTTTATTTCCCATTCCAATCTAATTTGATCATGCCCTCGAAGGGTGACCTTAATCAATAAGCTGCAAATCAATTTGCAATAATGTAAAAACCTACAAAATGCACAATTTTTAACGTGTTGGCAAGTAAACTTTATTTCAAAGCCTTCTTGCGTCCCTGTCCGACCAAAAACACTTCTTTCGAACGGGCACGTGATGCAGCAGGTTTAATCGTCTTCAATACATCAAAACTGTTAACGACTTCTTTACGAAATTCATCAAAACCTGAACCCTGGAATACTTTCACTACAAACTGTCCTTTCGGACCGAGTACCTTGTTGGCAAAATCCAGAGCAAGTTCACATAAATAAATCTGACGTGGTTGATCTACAGCTCTATTACCTGATGTATTGGGGGCCATATCTGAAATTACAACGTCTACTGTGCGTCCGTTTAAAATATTTAACAATTTATCGAATACTTCTTGTTCACGGAAATCGCCCTGCAAGAAAGTCACATCAGGTAGCGCATCCATTTCCAAGATGTCTGATGCAATCACCAGACCTTTGTCACCGACCAGTTTTCCGGCAATCTGGGACCAGCTTCCTGGGGCAGCACCCAAGTCCACTACAGTCATGCCGGGTTTAATAATGCCGTATTTTTCCTGAATTTCTAGCAACTTGTACGCAGCACGGGCACGATAACCTTCTTTTTGTGCTTTTTTCACATAAAAGTCATCAAGATGCTCTCTCATCCACGCACGACTACTTTTAGATAACTTTTGGTTGGTAATGCGTGTTGCCATAACTCTCTAAATAAAAAAAACTTCTAATGATTCATTGTACGTGAAAAACACATTTTTTGCAGTATACATGTGTATCTAAATCTGAGTATTCCGGTGTGATTTGCGATTATTTACAAGTGATTATTTCCTGAGAATTTACAGCGTTTATTTTTCGCTTTTGCTATACTAAGCCGTTTTAAAAATCAGGTTATCTCTCATGGCGTCTTTATCTATTCAGGAACGTAAGCGTTTACGTCAAATTGGACATGCATTAAACCCGGTTGTAATGCTTGGTGACAAAGGCTTAACTGAATCTGTAGTTGAAGAGCTAAATCGTGCCCTTAATGATCACGAACTCATTAAAGTAAAAGTGGTGGCTGAAGACCGTGAAGCACGTGCAGCACTCATTGCTGAACTTTCAGAAACTACAGGTGCTGAAGTGGTACAAACTATTGGTAAAATTGCGCTGCTTTACAAGAAAGCTCCAAAGCAAAACCAGAAGTTATCCAATCTTGTCCGTTTTGCCCATCTTTCTAACTAAGTACAGGATTTATGGCCAGTTACGAACTCAGCGCATTTGATCGCCGTTTTCAGGCAATCTCATTGGTCGGTGCCATCGAACAGCAAAATCCATGCAGCTTGAATGTCGGATTTTGGTTGCGCGATCCCAACCAGTACGTGCTGTGGCCAGAAATGGTTACTGCACATCCCCGTCGTGATTTTTTGTGGGAACAGACCTGCTTTGAAATCTTTATCGGGGTTCAGGGTGAAGATTATTATCGCGAAATCAATCTCTCCCCTTCTCAGGCCTGGCAAGCCTATCAGTTTGAGGAATATCGCTATCCGGAAGATATGCCGCCACCTGCTGCATACGATATCGAACTGAATCAGCTTAAACGCACCCATTATGGTCTGAATGTCAGTCTGGATCTGACCGAGTTTATGGTTGAGCACAAACTTAAATGGGCAGACCTGTTTATTGGTCTGACAGCAGTATTAAAAACCTCACAAGGTGATCAATACTTTGCAATGCAGCACAGCAGTCCAGAAGCAGACTTCCACAATAAACGGGATTGGCTGCATGTCTTTTAATGCAGATTAAAAGCATTTGCTGGATAAAAAAGATATTAAAAAACGTGAGCATTAAAGTCTCACGTTTTTTTATGGGCTTTTCCAGTTCATGCGTTCAAAGCTGGCTGTTATAGCTTGAGGAAAATATTTACCTGTATTTTCATTACATGGATTCAGGTCAATTAGCATTAAATTGATACAACTAGCCTGCTCTCTATACTTAGGGCTGGCTACTTTAATAATAATTTAAATGATATTTAAGCTGATAGACTAAGAGTTCGTTTTAATTGTTTTCGACATTTTAGTGATGTAAGCGGTGATTGTCCTGCACTGATTTTACCGCGGCATAAAAAATTACAGTTAACGTGAAGATGATCAGAATAATCGTTCCAAAAGTTAGTCCAAAGAATCCCAAGCATAACATCATCACACCCAGATAAAGTGCACGCATCAACCAACTTTCCAGATTAAGCATCATAATCAGCGTCAGTAAACCAAGTACACCTGCAAAATAATGCTGCTGCATCGTGACCCCCTTTCATTATTATTGTGAGTCCGTTTGCCTCAAAAAGACAAAGGAGAACGTATCCAGTTCTCCTTTCATGCAATTTAAGTCAGCGTATTCCCTTAATTCTTCAGCTCAGGGCTTTTTTCTGAACTTTCAGCTTTTACCATGGGTTTGACCTTTTTCAGGACCTCAATGGTGCTGTCTTTTGAGCGCTTGAATGTACCAGTCAGATGCTCTTTATGTTTGGTCGAGATCTGGCTGACATCTTCTTTCAGTTCTTTACCCATATTGGATAAGTCTTCAATCACTGCGGTAAATTCGGTTTTGATAAAACTGGTTAATTCAGTCAGTTCTTTTTGCGAACCAAATAACTGCTCTTTCAGAGTATCTATCCGTTGTAACAGATCCTGTTTTAACTGGCGTAACTGTTCCTGCACAGTATCACCCAGCTGTTTCGCTTCGACTTCAAGTTTCTCTTTGCTTTCTTCGATAGTTTCTACCACCTGTTCTTTGGCTTCAGCTGCTACTTTTTCAAGCTGTTCAGTCGTTTCTGAAACCACGGTATTGATCTTTTTCTTGGATTGGGAAGATTTCGCTGCTGTAGTCATGTGTCTTATTCCTATAGTTATATTACGACTCATTCATATTAGTAGTTTTGATAAAAATTAAGATTTGATTTGTTAGACAATTCTTAATTGCTTACATTTTTTTACGTTGTTCGTAAAACAGACTTTCAAGCAAAAAGCAAGCCATTTATCTCATACTTTTGCTGTAAAGCTATTGGACTTGGGGGGTGGTTCTGCGTATAATGCCGTGTTAAGTTCAAGCGAGCAGACATAGGAGGGTAGGTTTAAAAATTAACCTTCCTTTTTTTTCGTCTACTCGCTTTTTTACAGCCTAAATTTCAGGAGCTTTGGTTTGAGCACCCCAGCAATTTTAGCCCTTGCCGACGGAACTATCTTTAAAGGTACTTCAATTGGCGCATCGGGTTGTACGACTGGTGAAGTCGTTTTCAACACTGCCATGACTGGCTATCAAGAAATTTTGACTGATCCTAGTTATGCACAGCAGCTTGTAACGCTGACTTACCCACATATCGGTAACACAGGTTGCAACGAAGAAGACGCTGAATCAGGTCGTATTCATAAAGTATGGGCAAACGGTTTAATTATCCGTGACCTTCCTTTACTACATAGTAACTTCCGTGCGAATCAATCACTTGGTGATTATTTAAAACAGCACAATGTAGTTGCCATTGCTGACATCGACACGCGACGATTAACTCGAATTTTGCGTGATAAAGGTGCACAAAACGGTTGTATCCTTGCGGGTGAAAACATCACTGAAGAAGAAGCAGTCGAAAAAGCACGTGCATTCGGTGGTTTAAGTGGTTTAGACCTTGCGAAAGAATGCTGTGATCCGACCGGTTTCGAATGGACTGAAGGCTCATGGGCACTTGGCAAAGGCTTTACTCAACCTGAACTTAAATTCCATGTAGTTGCATACGACTACGGTGTCAAAACCAACATCTTGCGTATGCTCGCAGACCGCGGCTGTAAATTGACTGTGGTGCCTGCACAAACTCCTGCTGAAAAAGTACTTGCGTTAAATCCAGATGGCGTATTCCTGTCAAATGGTCCTGGCGATCCAGCTGCATGTGACTACGCAATTGAAGCTGTAAAAACAATTGTTGAAACAACTGAAATTCCAGTATTTGGTATCTGCTTGGGTCACCAGATTCTTGCTCTTGCATCGGGTGCTAAAACGGTAAAAATGCCGCACGGTCACCATGGCGCTAACCATCCTGTACAGAACATCGAAACTGGTACAGTGATGATTACTTCTCAAAACCACGGCTTCGCAGTGGATGAAAGCACCTTGCCTGCGGTATTGCGTGTGACTCATCGCTCACTGTTTGATGGTACAAACCAAGGTATCCATCGTACAGACAAACCTGCGTTCAGCTTCCAGGGTCACCCTGAAGCAAGCCCTGGTCCACATGACTGCGCACCATTGTTCGATCATTTCATCGAACTTATCGAAGCATCTAAGAAGTAATTAAGGAAGCATCATGGCTAAACGTACTGACATTAAAAGCATCTTGATCATTGGTGCTGGTCCGATCGTCATCGGTCAAGCATGTGAGTTTGACTACTCAGGTGCTCAAGCATGTAAAGCGCTTCGTGAAGAAGGCTACCGCGTTATTCTGGTGAACTCTAACCCAGCGACCATTATGACCGACCCTGCAATGGCAGATGCGACGTATATCGAACCGATTACCTGGCAGACTGTTGCAGCAATCATTGAAAAAGAGCGTCCAGATGCTGTCCTTCCAACGATGGGTGGCCAGACTGCACTGAACTGTGCCCTTGCACTGGATGCCAATGGTATTCTTGAAAAATACAACGTTGAACTGATTGGCGCGACCAAAGAAGCGATCGAAAAAGCAGAAGACCGTAAACTGTTTGACGAAGCAATGCGTAAAATTGGTCTCGAGTGTCCAAAAGCTGCAATTGCTGAATCTATGGAAGAAGCACTTGAGATTCAAGCGCGCTTCGGCTTCCCTGTGATTATCCGTCCATCATTCACTATGGGTGGTTCAGGCGGTGGTATTGCTTACAACCGTGAAGAATTCCTGGAAATCTGTGAACGTGGTTTCGACCTCTCTCCTACTCACCAGTTATTGATCGATGAATCACTGATTGGCTGGAAAGAGTACGAGATGGAAGTTGTTCGTGACAAAAACGACAACTGTATCATTGTATGTACCATTGAAAACTTCGACCCAATGGGCGTGCACACAGGTGACTCGATCACTGTTGCGCCTGCGCAAACGCTTACAGATAAAGAATTCCAGTTACTACGTAACGCTTCTCTAGCTGTACTTCGTGAAATTGGCGTAGAAACAGGTGGTTCTAACGTTCAGTTCGGTATTAACCCGAAAGACGGCCGTATGGTTGTGATCGAGATGAACCCGCGTGTTTCTCGTTCATCTGCTCTTGCATCTAAAGCAACAGGTTTCCCGATTGCGAAAATCGCAGCGAAACTGGCTGTGGGTTATACGCTTGATGAGTTGAAAAACGACATCACTGGCGGTACAACACCTGCATCATTCGAACCTGCAATCGACTACGTTGTAACCAAAATTCCTCGTTTCAACTTTGAAAAATTCCCACAAGCTGATGCAACTTTGACAACACAGATGAAATCTGTGGGTGAAGTGATGGCCATTGGTCGTAACTTCCAGGAGTCTATGCAAAAAGCGCTTCGTGGTCTTGAAGTGGGCGCTTCTGGTTTTGACGAAAAAATTGAAGTGGGTGCTGAAGGCGCGCGCGACAAAATCTTGCAAGAGCTTAAAGTGCCAGGTCCTGAGCGTATTTGGTACGTGGGCGACGCATTCCGTCACGGCTTTACTTTAGACGAAGTATTCGCTGCAACGAACATTGACCGCTGGTTCTTGATTCAAATCGAAGACATCATCAAAACTGAAAACCAGATCAAAACTTTAGGTTTTGGCGACTTGAACGCAGACAACATCCGTGCATTCAAACGTAAAGGTTTATCAGATCTTCGCATTGCGGACTTGATGGGCATTTCACAAAAACAATTCCGTAAACACCGTTGGAACCTGGGCGTCACTCCAGTTTACAAACGTGTGGATACATGTGCTGCAGAATTCGAATCTGATACTGCTTATATGTACTCAACTTATGATGAAGAGTGTGAATCTAATCCATCTAACCGCGACAAGATCATGGTGATTGGTGGCGGCCCTAACCGTATCGGTCAAGGGATCGAATTCGATTACTGCTGTGTACACGCTGCCCTTGCAATGCGTGAAGACGGCTATGAAACCATCATGGTGAACTGTAACCCTGAAACTGTTTCTACGGATTACGACACATCTGACCGTTTGTACTTCGAACCAATTACACTTGAAGATGTGCTTGAAATCGTACGTATCGAGAAGCCAAAAGGCATTATCGTGCAGTACGGTGGTCAAACACCTTTGAAACTGGCTCGTGCTTTAGAAGAAGCGGGTGCGCCGATCATTGGTACATCTCCTGATGCGATTGACCGCGCAGAAGACCGTGAACGTTTCCAGCAAATGATTCAACGTCTGCAACTTCGTCAACCAAATAACAGCATCGTAAAATCTGCTGAAGAAGGTATGGCTGAAGCATCTAAAGTAGGCTATCCACTTGTTGTACGTCCTTCTTACGTCCTTGGTGGTCGTGCGATGGAAATCGTGTACAACGACGAAGAACTCAAACGTTACTTACGTGATGCGGTTCAAGCATCAAACGAAGCACCTGTTCTGCTTGACCGCTTCCTGGATGATGCAATTGAAGTTGACGTAGACTGCGTATCTGACGGTAAAGACGTAGTAATTGGCGGCATCATGCAGCACATTGAACAAGCAGGTATTCACTCAGGTGACTCAGCATGTTCGATTCCTCCTTATTCTTTGTCTAAAGAGATTCAGGACGAAATGCGTCGTCAGACAATTGCAATGGCAAAAGAACTTGGCGTAATCGGTTTGATGAACGTTCAGTTTGCGGTTAAAGGCAAAGACGTTTACATCCTGGAAGTGAACCCACGTGCATCACGTACTGTGCCGTTCGTTTCTAAGTGTATCGGCGAATCTTTAGCGAAAGTGGCTGCACGTTGTATGGCGGGTCAATCTCTAGAATCTCAAGGATTCACTTCAGAGATTATCCCTGAACACTTCTCTGTAAAAGAAGCAGTGTTCCCATTCAACAAATTCCCTGGTGTTGATCCGATCCTTGGCCCTGAGATGAAATCGACTGGCGAAGTGATGGGTGTTGGTAAAACATTCGGTGAAGCATTTTATAAAGCTGTTCTAGGTGCGAACGAACGTCTACCTGGTCTTCCGACAGAAGGTGAAGTGAAACACGCATTCATTTCTGTACGTGACTCAGATAAACCTCGTGCAGCAGGCATTGCGAAACAATTGATTGACCTAGGCTTCAAGATTCTTGCAACTGATGGTACATTTAAAGTGATTAGCGAAGCTGGTCTTGAATGTGAACGCGTAAACAAAGTAACTGAAGGTCGTCCAAATATTGTGGACCGTATTAAAAACGGCGAAATCCACCTTGTAATCAATACGACTGAAGGTAAAAAAGCGCAGGAAGATTCATTCTCGATCCGTCGTTCAGCGCTACAAGGTAAAGTGTATAACACAACTACCTTGAATGGTGCTGATGCTGTATGCCAAGCTTTAGCAATTAAATTGCCAATGGATGTATATCGTTTGCAAGATTTAACAGTAGGTTAATTCGTTACTGAGAAGTCCCGTCACCTTCTCGGTGGCGGGCTTTTTTTCATTTATAGACTTTCATTTTTATTACTGAGGGACAACTATGCAACGTTATCCTATGACTCCCGAAGGCAAGCTTGCCTTAGAGAAAGAATTACACCAACTGAAAACTGTGGATCGTCCACGTATTACTGCAGCGATTGCAGAGGCACGTGAGCATGGGGATTTAAAAGAAAACGCAGAATATCATGCAGCACGTGAGCAGCAAGGTTTCTGTGAAGGCCGCATTCAGGACATCGAAGGTAAACTGGGTGCTTGCCAAGTCATTGATGTTAAAGAACTGGAGCAAAACGGTCGTGTAGTTTTTGGCGTCACTGTGACTATTGAGAATCTGGACACTGAAGAACGCAAAACTTACAAAATCGTAGGCGATGACGAAGCAGACTTTAAGATCAACAAGATCTCTGTAAACTCTCCGATTGCGCGTGGTCTGCTGGGTAAAAACGAAGGCGACGATGTGAAAATCGTAACTCCACAAGGTGAAGTTGAATACGAAATCGTAAGCGTTGAATATATCTAATTTTAAATAGATATTTTAGGCTGTAAGACCCCTCAGATGAGGGGTTTTTTATTGAACCTAGAAATTTCTATCGGCTTTATTTTAAAAATCCAGACGCCAATGCTTCAAATGCCTGTAAAGCCTGAGGTAAGACCTGTGCAGGTTCCTCACTAGAAGCAACCCACAGTGCTGCATTCATTGCTGCACCATTTAGCAAGACTGCCGCAGCAAGTGCATCGACTGGTTTCAATCTATCTTCAGCCAGTAACTGTTCTACGCATTCACGTGTCGACTGCAGGCATTTACTTTGACTTGGCCAATGTGCGGGATCTCCTAATACTGCCGGACCATCACGTAGCACAATCTGTTGAAACTCAGCATTCAAAGCATTTTCAATATAAGTACGCCCTTCCAACATCAATCCTTCCCATAGATCATCAGGCTGCTCCAGATGTTGCCCGGCATATTCAGCCATTTCTGAATCAATCTGATCGACCACGGCGGCAAACAAGCCTTTTTTATCTCCAAAATGATGGTATAGCGCACCCCGGGTCAGCCCTGCTTCTGCCGTGAGCTTATCCATTGAAGTATCCGCATAACCATATTCAGCAAATGCACGACGTGCGACTTCTATGAGTTTTTTGCGGGTTTCCGCCATTTTTTGTTCACGTACAGACATATGTTGTTTCCATCAGCATTGTGAAAAATTTTAATTGACATACGTCTCGTATGTCAATTATGTTTACATACGATACGTATGTGAAGATCTAAACAGCTTTCTAAAATACGTATAAATTAAAATTGAGCGAGAATTATCATGACTAGAACTGCAATATTTCCCCAAGATCGCCATGCTTTGTATGAACAGCATGGTTATTCTGCTGCCATCAAATCAGAAGATTTATTATTTGTATCCGGTCAGGTTGGTAGCCGTGAAGATGGCAGCCCCGAACCTGACTTTGAGAAACAGGTAGAACGAGCCTTTGAAAACTTGGCTGCTACATTAGATGCAGCTGGCTGTACTTTCGATGATATTGTCGATGTCACAACTTTTCATACTGATCCGGAACGGCAGTTCGAAAGCATCATGAAAGTGAAAAGTCGGATATTTACAGAGAAGCCTTATCCTAACTGGACAGCAGTAGGTGTCACGTGGTTAGCAGGTTTTGATTTTGAAATTAAAGTGATTGCTCGTATTCCTACAGCATCCCCACCAGTCTAATCATTTGCGTTATTCGCAGTCGCTTGAGCGTCTTTTAGATATTATTCAGCAAGTTTAAACACCGATTAGGTATAATTTCTTATTCACTATTTTTTGTATCCCCCTTATGGCTGAAAAGTTAATTAATTCTCCGGTAAATCATTGGTGTGAATTCGAGTTCATTTCTAAAACGGTGAAGAACCCAAATATTCATATCAAAGGGAATTATTCCTACTATTCAGCTTATTGGGATCAGGGTTTTGAGCGTTGTGTAGTGCGTTATTTACATGATAAGCCTGCAACGCCTGAGAAGCCGATTGATCAGCTCTATATCGGCAATTTCGTCTGTTTCGGCGCAGAATGTGTGATTATGATGGGTGGCAACCAGTTACACCGTACCGATTGGATTTCAGCATTTCCGTTCGATACACGTAGTTTTGTGCCTGCTGGGGACACAGTCATTGGTGATGGGTGTTGGATTGGCTCTCGTGCCATGATTATGCAAGGGGTGAAGCTTGGTGAAGGTGCTGTAGTCGCTACAGGTGCAGTAGTCACTAAAGACGTACCGCCTTATGCTGTTGTAGGTGGTGTACCTGCAAAAATTATTAAATACCGCTTCCCACAAGAAGATATTGAAAAACTGCTTTCCCTTAAAATCTACGATATTGATGAAAAGCAGTTTTTAAAAATGCGTGAGCAGTTGCAGACGGATGATGTGAATAAAATTGTCAGTTTTTTTTAAATGCAAATAATCGTATTTATTAAACTTTACGAGCTAAAGCTTCTTCTTTATTGATGATTTCACATTTTGTATCTATATATACTTGCTCTGTTTCACAGTCAATATTGCTATAAACATTACAAGATATATATTGCTCATATGACCTACCGTATATATCTTGATATACGACTTTAAAAAGTCTCGAAAAATCGAATTTCCCTTCTAAAAACTCATATGCGCACTGACCATCAATTTCAAAAGTAATATTGCATGTCTGTGAGTTTTCAAACTTATAAAGTCTTTTTTGAATATCGGGTTGTCCTTTTCGTGATCTAACTATCAAATTCCTAGCAAGTTCTCCCAAATTAGTAATTTTTAATTGAAACTCTATTCTTTTATCTATGTAAGTATCGATAATATTATCATTTTCATCATAAATAGGTTCATCAACTTCATAGTTGTTAGACATATTAAAATCATATTCAAAATATGGTTGAACCTCAAAATGCTTTTGTTTCAACTCTTCTTCATATACTGCAGCTAGACGTGTTTGTTGCTCTACAGAAGCTTGCATTTCCTTTACTTGAGCTAGCAATGCTTTACTACTAGTATTTAATTCTTTCGCTTGCATTTTTAAAGCTTCAGAATTTTGCCTTAAACCTTCGCCTTGTTGGTAAAAACCTGCGACAAGCCAAAAAAATCCAAGTGGTGCAAATGTTCCAGCAATAAAATCCCCTATCGCATTTAGCTCAAGACCCGTTAAAGTTCCTCTTTTTATGATCAATAGGCAAAAAATAAATACGATCCATAAAATAGAAATACTACCAACAATATTTTTAGAGAAAATTTTATCCATATGAAATTTATAAATCTTTTATCAATCTAAAAAGTATATCTATTAGCTTAATAATTTAACAGGCATAAAAAAACCCACTCAATCGGAGTGGGTTTTTCAGAATATGGTGGCTATGACGAGACTTGAACTTGTGACCCCCGCATTATGAGTGCGGTGCTCTAACCAACTGAGCTACATAGCCTTAAACTGTGGGCGCATTATGGGTTTTTCTGTTTAGAACGTCAAGCCCATATTGTGCTGATTGATCAAAATTTGGTGAAGTGAGCCGATAAGCCGGGTTCTGTCGAGAACGATCATTCCTCTAGGCGTACAATCACTCATACGCTCAAGCGACCTACCCGGATCCAGCATGGGCCATGCCTAAAGGATCCCTATTTGGTCTTGCTTCCGGTGGGGTTTACCATGCCATGAACTGTTACCAGTCATGCGGTGCGCTCTTACCGCACCCTTTCACCCTTACCTCCGATTCCGATTGCTCGAAACCATAATGAAGGCGGTCTACTCTCTGCTGCACTTTCCGTCGGCTCACGCCGCCCAGGCGTTACCTGGCACCTTGCCCTATGAAGCCCGGACTTTCCTCCCCTGCTTCAATCACGGAGATCTCCACAGCAGCGATCGTCTGGCTCACTTCGAGCCGCATAGTACCAAATCTGGCGACTAATTGCTTGATGTTTTTTGAGCAGTCAGTTTTTCATACTTGGCCTGAAGCTCCTCACGGGTCTCGGCATGGTTCGGATCAAGCGGGATACAGTCCACAGGACAAAATAACTGGCACTGTGGTTTGTCGTGATGTCCGACGCATTCTGTACACAGGTTTGGGTTAATTTCATAGATGACGTCACCCATGAAAATTGCCTCATTCGGACAGACAGGTTCACAGACATCACAATTGATACATTCATCGGTGATATATAAAGACACTCTACCAACCTTGTTGAAGTTTACGCTCGAAGGCTTCAACCACGTTTGGCGGAACAAACTTGGTCACATCACCTCTTAAACGAGCAATTTCACGCACCAATGTGGATGAAATAAAAGAATATTGCTCTGAAGGGGTTAAAAATACCGCTTCAAAATGAGAATCCAGTTGACGGTTCATGTTGGCCAGCTGGAATTCATACTCAAAATCGGACACTGCACGTAAACCACGCAACACCGCTGTCGCATTCTGCTCGCGGAAGAAGTTCACCAGCAGGCCATCAAATCCTACAAATTCAACATTGTTCAAATGGCTTAATGACGTTTGGGCCAGTTCAACTCGTTCTTCCAGACTAAATACCGGGTTTTTGTGATGTCCGATGGCAATCGCAACTACAACTTCATCAAACATCTTTGCTGCGCGGGTCACCAAATCAATATGGCCATTGGTGATCGGATCAAAAGTTCCCGGATAAATTACACGAGTTTTAGTCATCCATTTGTACTCTGTTTATTGTGTAAGTTTCCATTTTAACAAAATCTTCATTTTTTAGTGAAGAAACTCCATCAATTTAAACACTTCAACTCAATAAAAGTTACGGTACAATAGCTGTAACTTTGGAAGTGTCTGATTATGGCGAAAGCAACTGTAGTTAAAAAAAATAACGGCGGAACGATTGCTCTGAACAAACGTGCCCGTCACGATTATTTTATTGAAGAAAAATTTGAAGCTGGACTTTCCTTGCAAGGCTGGGAAGTAAAATCCCTGCGTGCCGGTCGTATGAGTATTGTGGAGAGCTATATCACCTTTAAAAATGGTGAAGCCTTCCTGTTCGGCGCACAGATTCAGCCTTTACTGAGTGCATCTACCCATGTTGTCCCTGAAGCGACGCGTACCCGTAAACTGCTGCTGAAACGCCGTGAAATTGAAAAACTCATGGGCGCGATCAACCAGAAAGGTTATTCCTGTGTACCACTGGCCTGTTACTGGAAAGGCCCGCATGCCAAGCTGGAAATTGCGTTGGTAAAAGGTAAACAGTTACACGACAAGCGTGCATCTGAAAAAGACCGTGACTGGCAACGTGATAAAGCGCGTATTTTCCATAAATAATGCCAGCAATAAAAAACCTCCAATGAATGGAGGTTTTTTTTACAGATCGAATTAGGCTTTTAGATTCAGACGAGCTAGTGTCAAGGCAATATATTCACCAAACCAGATCGCGGTTTGTAAATCCCCTTCCGGTGGTGTTACTTCAACAGGTGCATTGTCAGATTGGGTCATAAGGCCCAGAAAGCTCGACATACGATTCAGATCGGTAGTGGAACGACCTGTCGGCATTAACGGTAGACCTGACCACAACATGCCATGTTGCATCGCAAACAGATTAATCTGCTGCAAGACAGCCAGCTTGTCCCCACTTAAACCACCACCATTGGTGAAGGCTGCTGCCAGCTTGCCTTGCCAGCTACGTGCCAGCCAGCGCTTGGAAGACTGCTCCATAAACAACTTCATGGCAGAGGTTAGACTACCCATATAGGTTGGACAGCCAAATACAATCGCATCGGCAGCGTCCAGCACCTCCCAATCCACCTGTTCCACATTCATCATATACACCTGGACACCAGTTTTTTGTGCGCCTTCGGCAATGAAGTTTGCCACTTTAGCCGTGTGTCCATAAGGACTGTGATAAACAATCGCAACAGATTGGGAAGATAGGGACATAACAATCAAAAACCAAGAATTTCAATCAAGTTTAACATTTTCATGCTATAAACACGAATGTTGCCATACGTCCGGTTTTGGCTTCACGGCGATAAGAAAAGTATTCATTCGCCTGACGATATGAACACTGATCGCCACCTAAAACAGTCTCAACGCCCTGCTGCTGCAAGATGTAACGCGCTATCGCATACAGATCCGCATAGTATTTTCCGGCCTGTTCCCCTGCCTGAAATGCACTGTCCAGTTCAGGATATTTGGAACAGAAAGCTTCTCTTACTTCTGCGCCAATTTCAAAACAAGGCTGGCTGATGGCCGCACCAAGCCACGCCCAGGTAGGCTTGGTTTGCATCGCGGCAATAGTGTTTTCAACGATACCGCCTGCCAGCCCACGCCAACCCGCATGCAGATTGGCCACTTCAGTGCCTTCGGTATTACCCAGCACCACTGGCAAGCAGTCTGCCGTCATCATCATCAAGGCATGGGCCTTGCGCTGTGTGACCAGACCATCACCGATCAGCGCATCGAAAGGCATCTGCTCATTGATGGTATGACAAATGGTGCTATGCGTCTGTGTCATCCAGGTAATTTTGTCCACACCAAAAGGCTGGAAGTCTTTCAACAGCTGGATGCGGTGCTTCTGCACTCGCACCGGATCGTCCTTGACATGCAAAGCCAGGTTAAAGCCGGCCAGTTCTGGCTGGGCTGAAGGCTGTACCTGTTCATGATGAACACGGGTCTGACCCACATAAACGCCTTGAGGCAAACCTTGTACAAATTGCATGTCGCTTCCCTTTTAATGACTGCTAATAGAATGAAAAATTAATAGGCCTTGTTTTCGCTACGCAGCACTTCAACCAGATTGGCGAAGTCTTCTGGCCATGGCGCATTAAAGGTCATTTCTTCTTTAGTGCGTGGATGCTTCAGACCTAGAGTCGCTGCATGCAGTGCCTGACGTTTAAAACCACGCAAGGTGTCATCTAGCAATTGCGAAGCACCGGCTGGCATACGCACACGTGGCATATAGACCTGATCACCCACCAGACCATAGCCCAGGTAGCTAAAGTGCACACGAATCTGGTGCGTACGACCGGTTTCCAGACGTGCCTGAATACGGGTGAAATGCTGGAAGCGTTCTTTCACATTGTAGTGCGTCACCGCTTCCTTACCGCCTGGCAGGACTGCCATTTTCACACGATCAACCGGATGACGTTTAATCGGTTCATCAATGGTACCGCCGGCAATGATGTTGCCATAGACAATCAGGTCATACACACGGTAAACGGTCTTTTTCTCAAGCTGCTTACTAAGCGCAAACTGCGCTTCCAGATTTTTTGCGACAACCAATAGGCCACTAGTGTCTTTATCGATCCGGTGCACTAAACCTGCACGCGCCAGTTCAGAAGATTTCGGATAATGATGCAGCAAAGCATTGACCAGTGTACCAGTCATATTACCTGCACCCGGATGCACCACCATGCCTACTGGTTTGTTAATGACAATGATGTCATCATCTTCATAGACGATATCCAGTGGAATATCTTCAGGCAGACTACGGGTTTGTGCCTCCAGTTCAACGTTTAAAGTCAGGGTTTCAAAACCGTCACTTTTAAATTTTGGCTTAACTGGTTGACCATTCACTAATAAATTGCCGTCTTTGATCCATTGCTTGAGCTTTTCTCGAGAAAAATCGCTCCAGACCATGGCTGCAATCTGGTCGATACGTTGCCCGATATAACTTTCATCCAATTGAAATTGCAACGATAAACGTGTTGCAGTTGCGTCTGAAGTATGGTTATCTGCATCCTCAGAATCTTCAAGTAAATTGAAATCAGTATCAGGGATATTAGAATTGGAAGATTGTGCTTGACTCATTTGCTCATTCAGACAAAAGTGGTTTAATAGTGCAATTGTAGCTCATTGCCCGTATTAACAGAGGAATTTTTATGTCGCTACCACATTATAAAATGACAATGCTTGCTGTGACGTTAGGCATTGCATCGGCAATGGTAGGCTGTAGCAGTAATCCAAAAAAAGAAGTCGTGGACAAAGGTCCAGAATCTAGCGAACAGGTTTATATCCAAAAAGCGCAGAACGCGCTAGATCGCAAACAATATACTGATGCAGCAAAACAGCTCGAAGCACTGGAAACCTATTATCCAACCAGCCAGTATGCACCGCAGGCGCAACTGGAACTGCTCTATGTCAAATTCCAACAAAAAGATTATGAAGGTGCAGTCGCACTGGCAGAACGCTTTATCCGTCTGAATCCGCAACATCCAAATGTCGACTATGCTTACTATGTTCGTGGTGTAGCGAATATGGAGCAGAACTATAATGGCCTGCTGCGTTATACCTCACTAAAACAGTCGCACCTTGATGTGAGCTACCTGAAAGTGGCTTACCAGAATTTTGTCGATTTCATTCGTCGCTATCCATCAAGTACCTATGCTGTAGACGCTGCACAGCGCATGAAGTTTATCGGTCAGGAACTGGCAGAAAGCGAAATGAATGCAGCCCGTTTCAATATTAAGCGTAAAGCATATCTGGCTGCTGTTGAACGTGGTTTATGGGTAATTGAACACTATCCACAAACTCCACAGATTCCAGAAGCGCTGGCAACCGTTGCTTACGGCTATGACAAGGTAGGTGACAAAGCCACAGCACAGCAATATATCGAAGTACTGAAACTGAACTATCCAGGTCTGGTGAATGCTGATGGTACTGTGAACCTGCGTGCAGCACGTAGTGAAGGCAGTTTCTTCAACCGTGCGACTTTGGGTATTTTCGGTAAAGAAGCCAAAACCGTGACCGATACGTCTAGCCAGTCGTCTGAAGTCCAGGCAGAAAAACGCAGTCTGACCAATCGTATGACGTTTGGCCTACTCGATCGTCCTAAAACTAATGAAACTGAGCTACCTGAACCGACTGCTGAATAAGCCAACTGTTACAGGTGCATTTTTGCGAAGGGCAAGTTATCATACTTGCCCTTTTGCATTTTCTGAGCAATGCTTGAACAAATTGTACAAACAGGTTATACCAATTAATTCATCTATAGCGTTGGATGAATCATCCTACTCTTAATTTTCAATGATTTAACACCTAAATAACGCAGCACGAGAAGCTTAGCAAACCATGGCCATTCCTCAACATACGATTGATCAGATTCTCGATCGCACCGATATTGTCGATGTGATTGGTCAATACGTGAAACTAAAAAAAACTGGCCGTACTTATTCCGGCTGTTGCCCTTTCCATCAGGAAAAATCGCCTTCTTTCCACGTGTATCGTGATAAGCAGTATTTCCACTGCTTTGGCTGTCAGGCCAATGGTAATGCCATCCGTTTTTTAATGGATATTGGCAGCCGTAATTTCATTGAAGTGATGAAAGACCTGTCTAGCCAGACCGGGATTGAACTGCCTAAAGATAATAAAGATTCCAACCGCTTAAAATACAAACGCGAAGCCAAACCGAAACCGATTGCAGCACCACCAGCAAAAACTGCGGATACATCTACAAATCCAGCGCCTGAACAGTCTGCTTATTTTGATCCATTTGCTGAAATTCAGGCACCTGAAGCTGAATTTTATACAGATGACCCTTTTGCTGCTTTTGAGCAAATGCCTGCAGCAGAAGCACAAGCAGATGGCAACTTATACGACCTGCTGGAGAATATCGCGCAGTTTTATGAGCGCCAATTACCCAATAGTCCAAGTGCCCAGCAGTATTTTAAACAGCGTGGTCTGACCGCAGAAACGATTGCCTACTGGCGACTCGGGTATGCACCGGAAGACTGGCAACATCTGGAAAAAGCCTTTCCGCAGGATATTGAAGGTCTCAAACTTTTAGGTCTGATTCGTACTAGCGATAGTGGCCGGGATTTTGACCTGCTCCGTGATCGGGTCATCTTCCCGATTCGTGATAGCAAAGGTCGCGTGGTTGGTTTTGGTGGTCGTGCGCTGAATGACGAGATCAAACCGAAATATATCAACTCACCCGATTCAGAAGTTTTCCATAAAAACCAGTTATTGTATGGCCTGTATGAAGGTCGCAAGCAGAAAGCCCAAGACTGGTTAATGGTAGAAGGCTATATGGATGTCATTGCCTTGCAGCAATATGGCATTCATGGTGCAGTAGCTACTTTGGGAACAGCAAGTAATACTGATCACCTAAATATTCTGTTCAAGCAGAATAACCGGATTACCATTGCTTTTGATGGTGATGCGGCTGGACAAAAAGCGGCACGCCGTACTCTGGAAATTGCCCTACCCCTGCTCAATGATGGGCGTGAGCTAAAATTCTTTGTCTTGCCGAATGACCATGACCCAGACTCCCTGATTCGTCGTGAAGGCATTGAAAATTTCCGCCGCCTGCTGGATCAGGCACCGCTACTCTCTGACTTTGTCTTTGCCCATCTCACTCAGAATCATGATATTGCAACGCCTGAAGGTAAAAGTCAGGTGATGGGAGAACTACGTCAGCTAACCGAATTGTTACCCAAAGCTGGCTCATTCCGTTATCTGCTGCAACAGTTCTTTCGGGAAAAACTCGGTTTTAGCCGCAAATGGCAACCCAAAGTTAATAATGATGCATCTCTAAGCTTCAGTACTAAAATTGATGCCGAAGAATATGTCATTGCAATTCTGTTGAATCATCCATATCTGTATATCCATTTTGAACCATTACGCGCATTAGTCAGTGAAGATCAATTGCTATTCAAGATCCTGAATATATTTAATGTGATTTTCGATGAATTGCCGGATGATCCGGAACTGTCGACCTATTATGTACTCGGTGCCTGTGCTGCACATCATCATGAGTTACAGCATATCTTGCAACACGCCAATGTCAGCGATTACACCTCTTCTCCTGAGCAGGCAGACAAACTGGCGGCAGACTTCTCGATCAAGCTGCAATATCAGTGTCTACAACACAAATTAAAATCGAAAAAGTTTAGTAGTATTGCGGAGATGAAAAATCTCAAGATGCGGATTTATGAAATTGATAAAAAACGTTCCATGACCTTGCTCGAAGATTAAAAACCAAGAAATAAAAAAGGCGTTTATTTTAAACGCCCTTTAAATATCGGGAAGTTAACTCAATATCATCTTAATGTTTAACCTTACGGCGATGCTGTACCACGTCCTGTAAACTATTCTGTAGCATTTCAAAATAGCTTGGATCTTCAGCTTTGGCAGCTTCACGCAGCATGATTGAGGTGGGATGCAGAAGTTTTTGGGTCAAACGATGCGAAAATTCGGCCAATACTGTTTCAGCACTTTCACCTTTGGCAATACGTTGCATAGCAGTTGCCAGTTCTTCCTGACACAGGCTTTCCCCATAATCCCGATAAGCATGAATCGTACTACCCGCCTTACGCAGCTTCTGCTGAGTGATCAACTCGGTCGCCAGTTGATTAACCATGACTTCCGCTTCGACCGCTGCCTGACGACGCTGCGCCAGGTTTTCATCGATCACGCTTTGCAGATCGTCTACGCCGTAGAGATAAACTCCATCCAGCTTTTCAACTTTTGGATCAATATCACGTGGGACAGCCAGATCGACCAACAGCATTTGCTGGTAACGGCGCTTCTTTAAAGCGGCTTTAACATCCGGATAGTGAATAACTTGATGCAAACTGCCGGTACAACTAGAAATCACATCTGCACGATGCAGGTTTGCTGCCAGCTGATCAAAATCAATAATTTCTACATCTGCACGATGCGCAATTTCCTGCGCCAAATTCTCTGCACGAGCACGAGTGCGGTTACAGATAATGATTTTTCCGACGCCCATTTCTGCCAGATGTTTGGCCACCAGAGTGTTCATTTCCCCGGCGGCTACCACCATCACAGTCAATTGCTCAGGTCGGCTAAATACTTGCAATGCTAATTGTGCGACTGCATAACCCATTGATACTGCATGACTACCGACCGCTGTTTCCGAGCGCACACGCTTGGCCGCATAAAAGGCATATTCAAAGATACGATTCAGGTTTTGCGAAACGGTCTTGGATTCTTTGGCAAGGGAAAGTGCAGTTTTGACCTGTCCCAGAATCTGCGGTTCACCAAGCATCAGGGAGTCGAGACCACTGGCGACACGCATCAGATGAGTGACGGCTTGCGCATTCTCATAGCGATAAACGTGATTCTGCAATTGCTTGGAATCAATACCATTGGTCTGGGCGAGCCAGTTCAGCACCATGTCGACATTGTCCGACATAGCGTAAACTTCAGTCCGGTTACATGTAGACACCACCACCATATCATTCAGTACAGGGTGCTGGCTTTGCTCGGCAAGTAAAATGCTTAACTTTTCAGGGTTAAAAGCAATCTTTTCGCGCAGCTCTACAGAGGCAGTTTGATGGTTGACACCCAATGCAAAGAAAGACATATCAGGTCATCATTTCACTAAATTTATGCTATTGTGCAACATCGGTGTCATAAAAAGCATTACTTGGATAAAGAAAAATTGCGTCTAACAACTAGCCGTATAAACGGCCCTACCATTAAGCAATATTCTACCACATTCTTGCTGGTGGTTAGCATGGCTTCAACTGCTCATCTTTATGCAGCAGAAGCAGTTTACCATGCAAATCAAAATTATGATGCGATAAAACAAAGTATGATAGCCGAGTTCGCACTCGCCTATCGCGATATTCCAAACGCTTTACACAACTATACTGTGCTGGCCATTAAAAGCAATTCCACCGCGGTTAAACAGCGCGCACTCAATATCGCCCTCGAACATGAAGACCTGAATGCAGCGCTGGATATTTCTACCCACTGGGTCGTCCAAGAACCGCAAGATGTTCCGGCATTATTCTATCTGGCACATATTGCTTTAAAAGCGCATGAGTACGAACTGGCGGCAGAAACGCTAGAGAAGATCCTGAAAATTGATGATAACGCCGATCTGGAAGAAATTCTGGCCGGGATTGCCCCGGATGAGCCAGATGACCGTGAATATTTAATTCAGGCTCTAAGTACTAGCAAAGCCAAAGACAATCCTTCGATTCTGGTGCTGGTCGCCGGTCTGGAAGCACAAAAAGGTCAGCTAGAACAGGCTCTCAATACCATCAACCGCGCCTTAAAAAAACGTCCAAAGTCGACTGGCTATATCCTGATGAAAGCCAATCTGTTGGCGGCATTGGGTGATGATGCGGAAACTTTAAAATGGTACGAGAAAGCCAGTCGCAAACATCGCAACAACATGGATATTCGTCTGGCTGAGGTTAAATACCTGATCAAGCTGAATGAAGCTGAAAAGGCCTTACAAAAACTAGAAGCGATCCTGAAAAAATCACCACAACACGAAGAAGCGTTGTTTATTGCCGGCTTAACCAGTATTGACCTGCAGCAATATGAACGGGCCGAAAAATATCTGGTTGAGCTCCGTTATTCGGCTCAGTACCAGAATGAAGCCTATTACTATCTGGCGGTCAATGCAGAACGCAAACAACATTATGAAACTGCCAAGGCTTATTACCGCCTGGTGGATGGCAGCCTGTATACGGTCTCACGACGCAATATCATTGCTATCTTTGCCGAGCAGGATAAACTGCATGATGCGCTGCGCTTTCTGACTCAGGAACGGGTCAATTATCCGCAACATGCCAGTTTCCTGTATCTGGCTCAGGCGGATATTTTGAAACGCATGAATAATAAGAACGCAGCGATCCGGATTCTGGAAGAAGCCAGCAAAAACCTGCCGGATGATCCGGAACTGGTCTATGCTCAAGTCTTATTGTTAGATCCACATGAAGATCGTGATCAACTGGATCAGCTGTTAAAAACCCTGCTTAAAATCGAGCCGAATAGTCCAACCTATCTGAATGCTTATGCCTATACGCTGGCTCGTCAAAATCGTCGTCTGGATGAAGCACGGCGCTATGCTGAACAGGCACTGGAATACGCACCAGAACAGGCTTCTATTCTGGATACCTATGGCTACATCTGTTACCTGCAGAATGACTTTGCCACAGCTGCCCAGGTGCTGCTTAAAGCCTATGAACTAAATCCAAGTGCGAAAATTGGTGTCCGTTATGCACGTTCGCTTTATATGAAAGGCGATCTACAACAATTCCATCAAGTGTTACAACAATTACAACAAAACCATCCAAATGACCCAGAATTAAACCAACTTAATTCGCTATTGTTAGCACCACAATCCTGAACGAGTCCATTCTTTTATGCGCAACATAAGTACTTTAGGCTGCTGTTTCCTTACTTCTACTGCCCTACTCATGAGTGGCTGTCAGCAGATGGTTCAGCAAAAAGCTCCTGTCACGCCATCGGTACAGGCTAAAAACCAGTTCCAGCTGCAAGGTAAAATCGGGGTACGAACACCTCAGCAAAGCGGCAGTGCCTTTTTTACCTGGGTTCAGCAGCAGGAAGAGTTTGATATTGAACTGACTGGTATTTTAGGTGCCGGAAAAACCCAGATTTCAGGTACTCCTGGTCAGGTAACTTTGAATAGTGCCAAAACCGGCCTGATCAAGGCAGCAACAGCAGAAGAATTACTGCAACGTGCAACCGGCTGGCAAGCTCCGATTAGCCATTTAGTCGATTGGGTACAGGCACGTCCCGCGACACAATCTGCCCAGATCCAGAAAGACAGCTCACAGCGTATCAGCCAGATTATTGAACAAGGCTGGACGGTAGATCTCAGTTATAACCAGCAGGCAACTTTTCCAAACCGCTTGATTTTAAAGCAGTCACTTGAGAATGGGGGTGAAAACCGTATTACAATGGTAATTCAAAACCGTTAACTGGTCTGATGCAAGCCTATGATGATTCGTGTTCCTTCACCTGCAAAACTGAATTTGTTTCTCCATATCACCGGTCGCCGTCCGAATGGTTATCACGAGCTGCAAAGTATCTTTCAGTTGATAGATTTGTGTGACTGGCTAGAGTTTGAGCAAACAGATGATCAGCAGATCCAGATTGAAGGTTTGTCCTCAGTCGATCTGGAACAGAATCTCATCTATCGTGCAGCGCAGATTTTGCAGCCTTATGCCAAAGCGCCTTCTGGTCTGATCATTCGACTGGAGAAAAATATTCCTATGGGTGCAGGTCTTGGTGGTGGCTCATCCAATGCCGCAACAACCCTGATTGTGCTGAATCAGTTATGGTATTGTGGCTTAAATTCCGAGCAACTGGCAGAGCTCGGTGTCAAACTGGGCGCGGATGTGCCCATTTTTGTTCATGGTCGCAATGCCTGGGCTGAAGGTATTGGTGAACACTTAACATTCATAGGCTTAGATCAAAAACAGTTCATTGTGTTAAAACCTGACTGTTTTATCAGCACTCAACAGCTTTTTTCACAAAAAACGTTGACAAGAGACACGAAGCCCTCTAAATTTTGCGCCTATCAGATAAAGCCATCTGATTTCGGAAATAACTTTGAGCCAGTGGCACGAAGCCTATATCCAGAAGTCGATGAGGCGATGCAATATCTCGATCAATTCGGTGTTGCAAAGCTTACAGGTACAGGTGCTTGTGTTTTTATCGAAGTGACTGATGATATGAATGTGACCGACATTCTTGAGAATGCACCATGTAAATCTTATCTGGTGAACAGTCTGCAAGAATCGCCCTTACGTCATTTCAAGGTTCAATAGGGGTATCGCCAAGTGGTAAGGCACCGGGTTTTGATCCCGGCATCCGTTGGTTCGAATCCAGCTACCCCTGCCATTATTCACCTGTAGATGTACTGTATTAGGGGTATCGCCAAGTGGTAAGGCACCGGGTTTTGATCCCGGCATCCGTTGGTTCGAATCCAGCTACCCCTGCCATCTTACAGTTCATCAAATCTAGGGGCGTCGCCAAGTGGTAAGGCACCGGGTTTTGATCTCGGCATCCGTTGGTTCGAATCCAGCCGCCCCTGCCATTTTCTCGAAAAAAGACAGAACATCATTTGCTGTAAGACTGTTAATTTACCTTGACACAATACTGCAAAAATATTAAAGTTCTGCCGCATTAGGGGTATCGCCAAGTGGTAAGGCACCGGGTTTTGATCCCGGCATTCGTTGGTTCGAATCCAGCTACCCCTGCCATCTACTTCCATACATACCAACCGCCAAGGGTGCTTCATGCCCAATCTTGTCGTTTTTAGTGGAACCGCGCATCCACAATTCGCTCAAAAAGTCGTAAGTCACTTACATATTCCTCTAGGCGCTGCCTCTGTAGGCCAGTTTTCTGATGGCGAAATCGCTGTTGAGATTACTGAAAATGTTCGTGGTAAAGACGTATTCATCGTACAACCTACTTGTGCACCGACCAATGATAATCTGATGGAAATTCTGGTCATGGCTGACGCGTTACGCCGTGCAAGTGCTGGTCGTATTACTGCCGTGATTCCTTACTTCGGTTATGCCCGTCAAGACCGTCGTCCCCGTTCAAGCCGTGTGCCGATTACTGCAAAAGTTGTTGCAGATATGCTGACCACTGTAGGTATTGACCGTGTGGTGATGATTGATCTTCACGCTGACCAGATCCAAGGTTTCTTCGATATTCCTGTAGACAACATCTACGGTACGCCAGCCCTACTTGCTGACTTACGCCAACAACAGCATCATAACCTGATGGTTGTTTCTCCTGACGTAGGTGGTGTAGTTCGTGCTCGTGCTGTTGCGAAACAGATGGGTGATATCGACCTGGCGATCATCGATAAACGTCGTCAAAAAGCGAATGAATCACAAGTGATGCATTTGATTGGTGATGTGAAAGATCGTGACTGTGTGATCGTTGATGACATGGTGGATACTGCTGGTACGCTTTGTAAGGCTGCTGATGCGTTGAAAACTTTCGGTGCCCGCAAAGTGGTTGCTTACGCGACTCACCCAGTATTGTCTGGTAAAGCACTCGAAAATCTGAAAAATTCTGTGATCGATGAACTGGTTGTAACTGACACCATCCCTCTTTCAGAAGAAGCTTTAGCTCTTGGCAAGATTCGCCAGGTTTCAGTTGCAAGCATGGTTGCTGAAACAATTCGTCGTATCAACAACGAAGAATCTATTAGCGCAATGTTCGATTCTTATCTATAATAGTGCGCTGAATTTCCAAAGCCCTGCCATTTGGCGGGGCTTTCTATCACCGGATCGGTCGCAGGTCCGGTTCATTTAAAACTTAAATAGGATGTCTATCATGGCAAACTTCGTATTAAACGCAGAAGCACGTGAAGTAGCACAACAAGGGAAAGGTTCGAGCCGCCGCCTTCGTCATGCTGCTAAAGTTCCAGCTATCATCTATGGTGGTGAAGCTGCTCCTGTAGCTGTTTCTCTTGAACTTCGTCAGCTTGTTAAATTCTTAGAAAGCAACTCATTCTTCGAAGAAGTAATCGAAATTGATGTAAACGGTAAAGTTGAAAGCGTTAAAATCCAAGCGTTACAACGTCACCCAGCTAAAAACACTCCAATGCACGCTGACTTCAAACGCGCATAAGTGTTAATGGTGTAGATTAGTGTCAAATATTTCACTGATTGTAGGTTTGGGCAACCCAGGTTCTGAGTATGCTCAAACCCGCCATAATGCAGGCTTCTGGTTTGTAGAACGCCTTGCAGATCAATATGGCATTAGCCTTAAAAAAGACCCTAAATTCAATGGATTCAGCGGTCGTGGCAATATCGAAGGTCAAGACGTCCGTCTCCTTCTACCTACAACATTCATGAACCTTTCCGGTAAAAGTGTTGTTCCTTTCGCCAAATTTTACAATATCGCACCCGAATCAATCCTGATTGCCCATGATGAACTGGATATGAATCCAGGCATTATTCGCCTGAAGACTGGCGGTGGTCATGGTGGACATAACGGTTTACGCGATATCGTGCCGCATATCGGTCCGAACTTTCATCGTCTACGCATTGGTATTGGTCACCCAGGTTCTAAAGACCGTGTTTCTGGTCATGTCCTGAGTAAAGCACCAAGCAGTGAACAAGAGTTAATGGACAATGCAATTGCCCATGCACTTGCTCGCGCCAAAATGCTGGTGAACGGTGAAGTACAACAGGCAATGAATCAAATCAATGCTTATAAACCGAACTAAACATTCATAAATTGCTGGACAATTCCGCTTGCCTTGCTGGCCATTTAGGCGCAAAATGCGCAAGCCTACCCACTTATCCAGTGTTGTAGAAATTGATTCAACCATAAGATCAAAGTCTTAGGTCAACTAAGGGGACGCTAGCCATGCTATCTCGTTTATTAAAATGCAAAATTCATCGCGCTTTTGTTACACATGCAGAATTACACTATGAAGGTTCATGTGCAATTGATGGCGTTTTGATGGATCTAGCTGGCATTCGTGAATACGAAGAAATTCATGTTTGGAACGTGACCAATGGTAAGCGTTTTACTACTTATGCCATTCGTGGTGAAGATAATTCAGGGATTATTTCTGTGAATGGTGGTGCTGCGCATCAAGCTGATGTTGGTGATATCGTGATTATCGCAACATTTGGTGATTTCACTGAAGCTGAAGCCAATGCTCATAAACCACGTCTGGTTTATGCAAATCCGGATAACACTGTGAATCACACTGCAAACTGTATTCCGGTACAAGTTGCCTAAGCTGGTTCGACAAGATTCTAAAAAGCTCGCTTCTTGCGGGCTTTTTTTATGGGCTGATTAAAATAAAACTAACTTCCCTGCCACCAGCTTTTTCGGTTCTCACAGTTTAAGGACTTAAGATTTTGATCTACCAGGTCGGCTAACAAAGCTTCTCCATTTTCTTTTAGCTTTAATTCAGCGAATTTGGCATCGCGATAACAAGGCTCAAGTCCTTCGGCAAACATAAAACTGTTGGCAGCCGGATATAAGCCTTCAAAGGTATTCCGCGGATTTTTCAGGATTAATTGTGCTGAGCGTGGCTGATCCAGCGTACTTCGATCAAAACTGGTTTTGACCACTCTTCTTTGCTCATCAAGCTGTACATAGCTTAGTACACGGGACTGGTTTTCAAAATCTTGAATACTGATTTTAGGTTCTGATTGTTCTGATCTATTCTCCGCTGCTAGTGCACTAAAATGCAGATCATAATTCAGCGCCATATAATCGCCTTGCAGAATTGATCGCGGATCTACTGGTGCCAGTTCTACATAAATACTTTGGCTATCTCGAAGATGCCATTCATGTTGCACCACCAATCCACAAAATAAGGCAATACTGAAAATAGCCAGATGCAAAGGAAGAAACTTTTTCATCTTGCCTCTCCTTGATCATGTGGCGGTTTTGATGACTGCTTCAACATATATACCAACAACAAGACCAGCATCCCAGAAGCAAAGATACTGATGCTTTTAAACAGGAAGCTTAAACCCAGATTGTAATACAGCATCCATAACCAGAAGATTAACAGCAAGATAGTTAAGGCCTGAATCAAGGACTGCTTATAAACAATGGCCCATGCCATAAGCAGCATAATGATAAAAATCTCAAAATAGCCCAACAGAATAAGTAAGATGCCAAATACAGGAATTAACCAAAGCCATTTTTCCCTAAATTGCTGCCAGTTTTGCCAAATAAAACTCAGTAGTAATAAGCTCGGAAAAACATAAAACAGCAGAACGTGGTCAAAGCTGATCTGCCCGATGCCCTGCCAGTGCTCTAATCCAGTCACCGATTGAACCACGGCTGAACCTGTCAACATAGCGATGATCCAGAGCAGAATACTTTTCTGATAAATTGAGGACTGCCAATATCTAGCGGTTAGGAATAGCCCGATATAAATGACATAGTTCAAGCTTAGAGCAAGCGTGATTACAATATCATCATGCTTAAAAGAGTTCTCTAATGCCAAAACGACAATTGCTAAAGCATGAGCTATCAAGAGTTGTAAGGTCAGAATGAACCAGTGCATCCGTTTGATCACAGTCAGAGCCAGCATCATTAATTGCAACAGCCACACTATAAACAGACTATTGGTGAGCAGTTCCGTATGAATTAATACCGCAGCTTGCCCGCAAACCCAAAGACAATAGGCAAACTGGCGTAAAAATATGGAATTCTTTTGACTTAATAATTTCCAAGCGATACCAATAAAAATGAGACCTAAAACAATTGAAACCGCTTTCCAATAGGTCAGCAATAGGATTGCCAGAATAATCCCAGCAATCCAGGCACCGAGTGCCAAAGGAATGACGGAGAATTTGGTTTGAGGAAATATTTTCTTGAGCGCAAAACTGATCAGCGCAAACCAGCCAAAGATCAGCATTGCCAAGATAAATAAACCAGCTGCTGAATTGGTAAGCCGATCGTCCAACAGTTCAAACAGCCATAGGCTCACACTGGCAGCCAAGCCTGCAATCAATAAAATGGTTTCTAATGCCTGATGCTTACGATAAAAATAAAATGCAGCACCTGCTGGTAGAACAACTGAAGAAGCCAGATAGATCAGCTGAAAATGATGGGTAAACTGCATCATACTGCTGATCGAAATCATGATGATGAATGCAATAAACAGATATCGCAGCAACGGGTAATAACGTATGACAAAGGCAAAACTAATGGCTGTAAGTAGATTCAAAGTCAGTAGATACAACCCTTCTGCCCGTATCATCCAGAAACTTTGTTTAAAGTAAAAATACAATGCCAGCTGAGTGACCACACAAAGCATGGCAAAAATACCGATATTGGATCGATATAGCCACGGCAAGAGTAATACAGCCCAGAGCAGAAATAACTGATAACTATCGGCACCAGTCTGATAGATCTGCCCAATCACAGCCAGACTTAAGCCCAGCATCAGGCCAGACAAGGTATCCAGACTCTGTCTGATCCATTCCCGCTGATTAAAGTAAATACTGGCTATTGCACTACAGACTAAAACCAGCATTGGAATTGCAAGTTGAACCTGATTCGGTAGCATCCACCAGTTCGCAGCCATTAAATACAGCAAACTGACTGCAATCAGCGCAACGCCCAAAATATTGAGATAACGCAAAACCTTTGCATCACAAAACAGCAAGGGAGAAAATGGATTATTATGGATCAGCTCGGTTTTCTTCATTGTCTGAATGATTGATCAATTTCTATTCTTAATAGCAACATAACATGTTTCCAGTTTTTTGCTAAAAGGCTGTAGTAATTCAAATAATCTGTTTTGCTTATCTGAAATTCTGCAAATTCGTGACTGGCCAAACTATACCATCTTTTAAAAACCAGGACTATAATGATCCCACATCGCTTCAGGGCGGGGTGAGATTCCCCACCGGTGGTAATTTCAGGGTAGTAAATCTTTCTATTTCTGAATCAGCCCACGAGCGGTCAATTTCAATTGATCTGCAGATCTGGTGTAAATCCAGAGCCGACGGTATAGTCCGGATGAAAGAAGACGAAAGCAGTACATCCTGTTTTATGCCTGGCATGAAACTGTTTTGCTATAAGCCTATTTTCACTATGTCCTGAAATGTTCAATCGTACTTTTACTTTACGTGAGCGTTTCAATGTCAAGTTTAATTCAACCCGAAATTTTCTTTTCCGCTTTAGCTCCCGCTGAACAGCGCATCCAACAAGCACTCGAAGACATCCGCCAAGGCAGACCTGTTCTGGTGATGGATGACTTTGACCGCGAGAATGAAGCCGACCTCATTGTTGCTGCAGAGACTTTGACTGTAGAAACCATGGCACGCATGATTCGCGATGGTTCCGGTATTGTCTGCCTGTGCCTGACTGATGAACTGGCCAATCATCTAGAACTGCCGCCAATGGTGCAGGATAACTCTAGCCAGTTTAAAACTGCCTTTACTGTAACGATTGAAGCTGCGGAAGGTGTGACGACTGGTGTATCTGCCAAAGACCGTACCACTACGATTAAAGCAGCCATTAAAGACGGTGCTGTCGCCAGTGATCTGAATCGTCCAGGTCATGTCTTCCCTTTACGTGCCCGTGAAGGCGGTGTGCTGACCCGTCGTGGTCATACCGAAGGTACGATTGATCTTGCACGTCTGGCGGGTTTAAGACCTGCCGGTGTTCTGTGTGAACTGACTAACCCAGATGGCACTATGGCTTCTGGCATTCAGGTATTGTCTTATGCACAGACACATCAGCTGACCGTGATCACCATTGATGAACTGGTGCATTACCGCCAGCAGCACAATGTCTAAGGCGTAAAGATAAAAAATCCCGGCTTAAGCCGGGATTTTTATTTTATATAAATATTAGACCTCTTGCGAAAGTAAAAAAACGTTTATACTCGTCCCATGAAATATGAAAATTTGACTAAATTTAATGATGGGGAATTTAAACGGCTTGTTGGAGTCCCTCGCCCATTATTCTTAAAAATGGTATCAGTGTTACAACACGCTGAGCTTGCCAAGAAAAAATCTGGAAGACCTCATTCGTTGTGTTTAGAGGATCAATTGTTGTTAACTTTAAATTACTTACGCTGTTATAGAACCCAAATTGAGTTATCCGCCGACTATAACCTAGCTGAAAGTAATGTGAATCGTACGATTCAGAAAGTTGAAAATGCTCTGATTCAATCACGGATTTTCGCATTGCCGAAAAGGAATCAAAAGTTTAATGAGAAGGATGATGTAATCGTTGATGTTACTGAGTCACAGATTGAGCGTCCCAAAAAAACAAAGAAAATTCTATAGCGGTAAAAAGAAGAAACATACCTTTAAAACACAGGTGATTTTTAATCCAAAGTTAAATCAGATCGTGAGTATCCAGGTAAGAAGTGGAAGGGTTCATGATCTAAGCATTGCCCGTAAATATGCTAAAGAATTTGCTAATTTTACATGTGTCATGGCAGATTTAGCATATAAAGGCTTTAAAGAAATTAAGAGTAAGCTACTCATACCAATAAAGAAACCTAAAAATATGAAATTATCCAAAGAAGCCAAGCGGATCAATAAGGAGATAAGTCGTCGTAGGATTCCAATTGAGCATATTAATTCAAAACTCAAAGCATTTCGTATTCTAGGGGAGCGTTATAGAAATAGGCGTAAACGATTTGGTTTAAGAATGAATTTAATAGCGGGAATGGTGAATTGGATGCTCATAAATTAACTTTCGCAAGAGATCTATTTTTAGATGAGTACAGATAATATTCCATAGACTGCGACTACCAATAAAATCAAACCGCACAAACCAAGCAAATAAGGATACAGCTTGGATTTAGCAAAGCGTTGAAAGCCTAAATAAACTAATGATAGGGTCAAAAAATCCAGAACAATCCAGCTGATCGTTAGAATTACTAAACTGGAATCTAAGTTTGGAGTAATGCCGATGAACTGCGGGAAAAATGCAGCAAAGAAAATAATATCTTTGGGATTGGAGATCCCCACCAGAAAACCGGTTCGAAATCCTCCCTGTACTGGTTGCAAACCTTGTGAACTGGTTGGACCCTGCCCTTTCCAGACTTCCCGGAAAATCTGGATTCCTAGCCAGGCAATATATAAACAGCCAAGCAGCTTGATGCCATTCAGCCAGTTTTCATTAATGACTAATAAGCCTTTTAAGCTAAAAATAGATAAGGTGATCAATACCAGAGAAGCAAAATTCGTCCCGAAAATGGTCTGTAAAGCATGTTTATAGCCACCTTTCAGTCCAGTACTGGCAACTAGTAGCATAACAGGCCCAGGTGTGGCAATCATGATGACGACGGCCAGACAATAGAGAGCATATTCACTGATATTCACGCCATTTCCTCAGCTATCATGATTTTTTAATAAAAAAGAGGACTTATTCGTCCTCTTCCTGCATCTGAATCAGGTGCTGGCTCATCCCATCCGCCCGTAAAAAGGCCAAGTCATAACTGGCTTTGGCGAGTGCCAGTACCCGACGCTCGAATTCATCCCAAAGCGGACGTACCTGTTTGTAATGAATGCCTAAACCGCTTTCATCAGTAAAATGACGGTTCTTTTCACAGAGTTTCAAGGCATGGTAAAGCTTACGGCCCTTAGTCGCATCTTCACGCAGACGCACCCGTTTAGACAGGACAAATGTTTCCACTTTGGCCAGGTTTGCCATCGGCAGCATCGGGACCAAAATCTGATCTAGCTGTGCATCCAGCCGCTGCCAGACCGCAGTATGTTGATCTGCGTTATAACTGTTCCAGTGAATCACTTCATGATTAAAACGGCGGCAACCACGACAGACCGCATCACCAAATACGGTTGAGCAACGCCCTGCGCAAGGGGTCAAAGATGCAATACGACGATCCGAACTCAAAACTTACTCCAACTGTGCTGCAACTTCCAGCATCTGCATCATTGCATCAAAATCCTGGGTCGGCATGACTATACATGTTCTCCCTATCGATTTGAAGTCCGTTAAAACCCGGCCTTTTACTCGCTTATTCATTCAAATCACGTTAAAATATGCGCCTTTCAAATTATCATGCTACGTTGGAGTATTCCATGAACGCTACTGTAGAACAGCTTGCACCTGTAGAACAGCAAGCGACGACTGGTTGGGTTGTTGCCGCACTTTATCAATTCAAAGAAGTTCAAGACCCTGAGGGTCTGCAACAACGTCTTTTAGACTTGGTAAAAACCATCAACCTTTGCGGTACTCTAATTGTGGCAGGTGAAGGCATTAACGGTACCGTTGCGGGTAACCGTGAAGCCATCGATAAAGTACACCAGTTCCTGCTGGATGAAGGCTTCAACGAAATGGAATATAAAGAGTCGCATAGCTCTGACAAACCATTCCGTAAAATGAAGATCAAGCTGAAAAAAGAGATTGTGACTTTAGGTGTGCCGGTTAAGCCACGTGATCTGGTTGGCCATTATCTTGATCCTAAAGAATGGAATGAGCTGATTGCACGTGATGATGTGATTCTGGTGGATACTCGTAATGATTACGAATATAAAGCCGGTACCTTTAAAGGCGCAATCGATCCGAAAACTGAAACTTTCCGTGAATTCCCTGAATACGTGAAAAAGAATCTGGAACAGCACAAGGACAAGAAAATTGCCATGTTCTGTACCGGTGGTATTCGCTGTGAAAAATCAACTTCTTTATTGCTTCAGGAAGGCTTTAAAGAGGTATATCACCTGAAAGGCGGTATTCTGAAATACCTGGAAGAAACCCCAGCTGAAGAAAGTCTGTGGGAAGGTGAATGTTTCGTATTTGATGGCCGTACTGCGGTTACACATGGTGTGGAAGAAGGTCAAAATACCAAATGTCATGCGTGTGGCTGGCCATTAACACCTGAAGAAGCAGCGCTGCCAAGTTATGAACACGGCGTATCTTGTGTGTACTGCATCGATAAAACCACCGAGAAACAAAAAGAAGGTTTCCGTATGCGTCAATCGCAAATTCTGGCTGCAAAACGTAAACGTCTCTAACTCCAGTTTTGTAACCAAAAATATCTAAGCCCTCTTCGGAGGGCTTTTTATTTACATAAGCATTACATCTGCAATAAAAAACTTACCAATCCCTTACCAAGAACAGCATATTTTTACAGCCAAGCTTGATAGTCTTTATATCACATTACTTTGTTACCATAAGTCTTTCATTATTAATTAATTTTTTAAATGAAAAGGAAAACAAAATGGCCAATTCACTTGCTCGGGATTCAGATAATATTGTTAGATTCCAACCTAAAGAAAATACAAAACTGGAACGTATTACCCAAATGACAGATGAGCTGGAAGCAGAATCACATCTGTTTATTGTGATCTTGGGAACTATCATTGGTGCCATTCTTGCCCTGTTTATCGGCTACCATATTGAGGCTACAGCAGCACATTATTTACTGCTCAGTGCTCTGCCAGTTTGCCTGGCTTACAGCTTACGTAAAGTTTACATTTATACCTTAACCCATAGTTAATCCGCACTTGGCCATTTATATAACTTAACTTTACCCTCTTAAAAATACTGCTTAGGATACAAGCAGTATTCTTTATTTTGCCAATTCTATGAATCTGACTGAATGGATTATTTCTGTCATGGAACAGCTGGGCTACTGGGGCATTGCCCTGCTCATGTTTCTTGACAATGTCTTTCCCCCGATCCCCTCTGAAATTATTATGCCTTCTGCCGGCTATTCCGCTTCTCAGGGAGAATTACTGCTGGTTGGAGTCATTATTGCAGGCAGTATCGGTTCGTTATTGGCAGCGGCATTGCTCTATTGGATTGGCTACAAATTTAACCACGACAGTATTTTCAGATTCATAGACCGATATGGAAAATTCTTGTTTATCAAATCTAAAGACGTGAAAAAATCTCTGGAATGGTTCGAGCAGTATGGACACCGGATTGTATTCTTTGGCCGGATGGTTCCGGCAGTACGTTCCCTCATCAGTATCCCGGCCGGCATGAGCCATATGCCTTTCTGGAAATTCATGTTCTATAGTGGACTAGGTACTGTTATCTGGACCACGTTCCTGGCCTGTGTCGGTTTTTATTTTGGTGAAAATCAGGAATTGATGCACAAAATCTTTAGTCAGGTCAGTTATGTGATTATTGCGATTGTCGTGATCATCGTGGGCTGGGTTTTATACCGTAGACATCAACGTAAAAATCGCCCATCCTGAAGAGACCCCAGCATAAGGAGGCTAAAACGATGTCGCATTATCTTAAATATTTTGCCACCGTTTATCTGACTCTGGTCTTAATAGTCGGCATACTCATCTATGTATTCAATCTGGGCGCCATTCTGATGATTCCTGCCCTGATTGCCTCCGCCTTTCTCAGCGCCCGATACTTTGTGAAAAAAGAACTCCGACTACCCACCCAGGAAGAGAAAAGCAGACTGGTCTGGGGTTCCACGATTATTGCCATGACCTTTGGATTTATCTTTTTGTTTATAGTGATCTGGCTGCATCCACAGACGGAGGAAATCTATAGAAGAATGGCTTATACAGGACGCGGGCCAAACTCGTTCCTGGTGGCTACAAGTATTGCCTTACATGCCTTGCTGTTCCATATCGCCTATAATGGCTATGCGCGTTATAGCTTGAGCAAGCGTACGGGTGCCGATCATAAACCTTAGACTAGGTAATTAACTAGTCCAAACGTTGTACAAAACACCTGAGCTAAAAAAAGCACCTGACGGTGCTTTTTCATGGCGGGGCATGACTTATTCTGGTGTGTGGTACATCAGATATAATTCATTCAAGTTTTCTGGAATCTCTTCTGCAAGCTCATCCATTAACTGACCATTGCGACGGAAAGATTCCATTTGCGGATCTTCTTCATCGATGCCACTGAATACCATAATTGGCAGCGTTAAATCGACCAACTGTTCTTCAAATTCTTCTGTAAACCAGGCTTCTTCGTTCAGGAACATGGCATCTACAAAGCCCACACTCCAGTCACCTAGACTTGATTCGGTATCTGCTTCTTCAATTTCAAATGGGAAAGTGATCCCTTCTTCATTGGCCAAGCTTTGACGGATTGACTCTAACCATGCTTTAACCTGATTGATGATTTCTGCAGGCACTTTTTTCTGGTTGCCTTCAAAAAGCTCATCCATCCATTTGTCAAATTGCGGGCCTACTGCGATAGCACATAAGAAACCATGAGTTGCCGCAAAATCCAGACCATACTCATTTTGGTCGCCATCCAGATATTCACTCAACAGGTCTAAATCTAAAGCACTCATTTAACATCCAAACTTAGAAAACCGAAAGGATTAGCATAGCATTTATTCAGGCTATGCTAAATCTGAATTCGTTAATCTTCGTCGTCAAAGTCGTCATCATCGTCGAAGTCATAATCAAAATCTTTGAGTTCGCGTTCCAGGCGGCGTTGCGAGAGCAGATCATCAATTAAACGACGTTTTTCCAACGACTCTTTCGCACTTAGCTTACTCGATGCCTCATCGAAATTAACATCATCATCACCGTAGCTATCATCTAGTTCAAAATCTGTCGAAGACACTAAAACTACCTCGTAGTGAAAAATGTAAATGGGTCTAGGCGCTATTTATCTTGCCTTTAAAAACTTGTCAAGTTTTATTTATATATTTTGTATGTTTATACTAGTTAGCTCTTGTTTTTCTACAGCATAATTGTGTATTTATTAGCTGGTTAGATAGTGAACGCTTTTTATCCCATGGATGAGGGACGTTTCTAAAATTAGATTGGGAAATACACTTGAAAAGATAAACTTAGACCCAATATCGATATTCAATTGTTATTCAAACATATTTATAAAATCATGCTTGACTGATCAATTCCAAAAACTATTTCAGGTGAATTGTGCTATCATGCACGGTTTTTCACTGCCACAGATTCAACGAAGAGTAAGCAAAGATGAGCGATATGACTTCCCCTACTTCTCAAGTAGCGGCTCTGATTAGCCGAGGCAAAGAACAAGGTTACTTAACCTTCGCTGAGGTTAACGATCATCTCCCGGACTCCATCACAGAAAGCGAACAGATTGAAGACATCATTCAAATGCTGAATGATGTGGGTATTCCTGTCCATGATCGTGCGCCTGAATCTGATGATGCAATGTTCGAGGATACTGCAGAAGCTGCCGATGAAGTTGCAGAAGAAGAAGCTGCGGCTGTACTTGCATCTGTAGAAAACGAACCAGGTCGTACGACTGACCCTGTACGTATGTACATGCGTGAAATGGGTACCGTTGAACTTTTAACGCGTGAAGGCGAAATTAGCATTGCAAAACGCATTGAAGAAGGTATCCGAGACGTTCTTCACTCTATTGCTTACTGGCCGAATGCTGTAGAAGTTGTACTACAAGAATACAAAGATTATGAAGCTGGCGAACGCCGCCTTGCTGACATTCTGTCAGGTTATTTAGACCCTGAATCAGATGAAGAAATTCCAGAAGTACTGGAAGAAGTCGCTGAAATCGAAGAAGACGAAGAAGCAACGACCAAGTCAACCAAAGATGTAAAACTGGATGATGACGAGGAAGATGAAGAGTCTGATAGCGATGACGATTCTGAAGGTGACTCAGGCCCAGATCCAGAAATTGCCAAAGTTCGTTTTGCCGAACTTTCAGATGCCTGGAAAAATACCAAAGCGGTACTGGAAAAACACGGCCGTAACAGCAAAGAAGCAGAAGAAGCACTTCAAGCGCTTGCAACTGTGTTCATGATGTTCAAGTTCACCCCGCGTTTGTTCGATATCATTTCTGAAATGATTCGTGGTACACATGACCAGATCCGTGGTGCAGAACGTGAAGTGATGCGTTATGCCGTCCGTCGTGGCCGTATGGACCGTACCCAGTTCCGTACTACTTTCCCGGGTCAGGAATCGAATCCAGCCTGGTTAGATGAGCAAATTGCGAAAGCGACTGCTGATCAGAAAGCTTATCTGGAAAAAGTACGTCCTGACGTATTGGCCTTCCAGCAAAAAATCGCAGATATCGAAAAAGACCTTGATCTTAAAGTTCGTGACATCAAAGACATTGCCAAACGTATGGCAGTCGGTGAAGCGAAAGCACGTCGTGCCAAGAAAGAAATGGTTGAAGCAAACTTGCGTCTGGTAATTTCGATTGCGAAGAAATATACCAACCGTGGCTTGCAGTTCCTGGATCTGATTCAGGAAGGTAACATCGGTCTGATGAAAGCGGTAGACAAGTTTGAATACCGTCGTGGTTATAAGTTCTCGACTTATGCCACTTGGTGGATTCGTCAGGCGATTACCCGTTCAATCGCGGATCAGGCACGTACCATTCGTATTCCAGTGCACATGATTGAAACGATTAACAAGATCAACCGTGTATCTCGTCAATTGCTTCAGGAAATGGGCCGTGAACCGACACCGGAAGAACTGGGCGAACGTCTGGAAATGGACGAAGTGAAGGTTCGTAAAGTACTGAAAATCGCTAAAGAACCGATTTCGATGGAAACACCAATCGGCGATGATGAAGATTCGCATTTGGGTGACTTCATTGAAGACAGCAACATCACCTCACCAGTGGATGCTGCTACTTCAGAAGGCCTGAAAGAAGCGACTCGCGAAGTACTGGAAAACCTGACTGAACGTGAAGCGAAAGTCCTGAAAATGCGTTTCGGTATCGACATGCCAACGGATCATACTTTGGAAGAAGTCGGTAAACAGTTCGATGTAACCCGCGAACGTATCCGTCAGATCGAAGCGAAAGCTCTACGTAAGTTACGTCACCCTTCCCGTTCTGAACATCTGCGTTCATTCCTGGAAAATGACTAAGATTTAATACAATTTTGGAGACTTGAAATTTCATCTCTCGCCTCCATTTTGTATTGCAATACACCCAAACGCCTGCGCTACGCAGGCGTTTCGAATAGGGGAACTACATGTTAGACCGTACACCATCTCGTGAACTCCGCGAAGATCTTTGGGTTTTTCCAATGGATTACCCAATCAAACTCATTGGCCTTGCAGGTGAAGAACTGCTGAATGCAGTTGTTGAGATTTTTACCAAACATTTCCCTGACTTTGATGGCGATAGCGTAAGCATCACTCCATCTCGTACTGGTAAATATCATTCGATCACTGCTCAGCTACGTTTCCTTGAACTGGAACAGGTTCATGCCGTATATGCTGATCTTGCAGCTTGCCCACTGATCAAGACTGCACTTTAAGATTATTCTGCTCCAACCTTGGCAAATTAAAAGACACGCTTTCGGGCGTGTTTTTTATATGTGTGACCAGCTCACCAACAATTACTACGAATCCCTCCCCTATCCATTGCTGAAATCATTATAATTATTTTCAGTATGATTTAATTTTCTAAGGACGCACACTGTGACAGCTGCGGTTCAAAAACCCTCCCTGATTATCCGTCAATATAATAACCTGACTCCCTACGAAGACCGTTTTCTGGAAATGAAAAGCTTCACGGAAAACCGTGATGAAAATACGCCTGATGAGTTATGGATTTTGCAGCACCATGATGTACTGACCCAAGGTCAGGCAGGCAAACCGGAACATATCCTGATTCCAACTGATATTCCTGTCATTCAAACCGACCGTGGTGGTCAAGTCACTTGGCATGGTCCTGGTCAGCTCGTCGCATACTTTATGTTTGACCTGAATCGTCTGGGTTGGAATGTCCGTAGATTGGTGTCGTATGCTGAAAACCTGATGATCCAGCTCCTAAAAAATCATGGCATTGAAGCCTATGCCAAACCCGATGCTCCGGGCGTCTATGTGAATGAGCGTAAAATTGGTTCTCTCGGCTTCAAGATTCGTAAAGGCCGTAGCTATCATGGCCTGTCTTTAAATATTGATTGCGACCTGACTGGTTTCCATACCATTAACCCTTGCGGCTATGCAGGTCTGGAAATGGTGCGAATTAATGACCTCGTCAGCAATCCGCCAAAGTTTAATGACTTATGTGTTGAAATTATTGAAACTTTAAGCAGCAGCGGTTACTTTAATCAGGTGAACGTCGAGCAAAGATAAAGCCTTTGCATTTTAACAATAAATAAATTAGAGTAATTACTCTAAACAAATAATATCAAGATAGGGATCATCACGTGATTGCGACAAAATCCGTAAAACCCGCTTTGCAGCTTGCCTATGTCAAACTGATGATGGATATCATTGGCCGTGGCCTGGTCATGGCAAGTCAGGTAGACCCAGAAATCAAACAGGAAGTTGCCCAGTTTCCCGCCAATTTCAGGCTTTCAATGAATGTTTTTCCGCATGGCCCGGCCTTCGTTGCCCGGGTCACGGAACAACATCAGCTGGAACTGGTCAAAGACAGCAGCATCAAGCCAGACCTGACCATTACCTTTAAGCATCTGCATCATGCCTTTCTGGTGTTTTCCTTTCAGGAAAGCACGTCTCAGGCCTTTGCCAATGACCGCATGATTGCCAATGGTGATATTTCCTATGCGATCCGTCTGGTACGTTGCCTGAATAAAATGGAAGCGCTGATCTTGCCGAAAATGGTGGCGCAACTGGCAGTAAAAGAATACCCGAATAATCTGAGACTCAAAGATAAAATCATGGAAGCGAGCAGCATCTACTTAAAAGTCGCTCAATCTTATTTGAAACGGAGTGTATAACATGGCAAAACCTTATTATGAATTTTTCTGTCCAGTCAAAGTGATTGCTGGTCATGCCGCGTTAGAACACATTCCTTTTGAACTGGCCACTTTAGGTGCTAAACGTCCACTGATCATTACTGATAAAGGGGTACGTGCCAATAACCTGCTGGCGCCGATTGAAGCTGCTTTTGAATCGACCGATGCCAAAATTGCAGCGATTTTTGATGATGTACCGCCAGATTCTAGTTTAGGTACAGTGCGTAGCGCAGCACAGCTTTATCGTGATCATGATTGCGATGCCATTATTGCTGTTGGCGGCGGTTCAGTGATTGATACTTCAAAAGCGACCAATATTCTAGTCTCTGAAGGTGGTGACGACTTACTCAAATATTCTGGTGCGCATAATCTGCCTAAACCGCTGAAGCCATTTTTCGTAATTCCTACGACTTCAGGAACTGGTTCTGAAGTGACGATGGTTGCTGTGGTATCGGATACTGAAAAGAATTTGAAAATGCCATTCGCATCCTATTACCTAATGCCGCATGCTGCGATTCTGGATCCACGTATGACCCAGACCCTGCCACCGCATCTGACTGCCATGACAGCCATGGATGCGATGACACATGCTGTAGAAGCCTACACGTGTATGGCAGCCAATCCAATTTCCGATGCCTATGCCACAGCTGCAGTGAAAAAGGTCAGTGCCAACCTGTTTAATGTACTCGACAACCCAGCTGATGCTCAAGGTCGTCTGGAGCTGGCTCAAGCCTCTACTATGGCTGGTATTGCCTTCTCCAATTCAATGGTGGGCCTGGTGCACTCGCTTGGACATGCTCTAGGTGCAGTCGCGCATTTGCCGCATGGCCTATGTATGAACCTGTTCCTGCCTTATGTGCTGGAATATAACAAGGAAGTCAATGGTGACAAGATTGCCGAGCTGCTACTACCATTAGCGGGTGCGGATATCTATGCACAGACGCCAGCACACCTACGTGCAGACAAGACCATTGCTACAATTTTAACCATGCGTGATCGAATCTATAGCTTGACCAAATTACCGCGCACATTAAGTGAAACAGGTAAGATTTCTGAAGCACAGCTGGATGAAGTTACTGAAAAAGCATTAAATGATGGTTCCATCATTTACAACCCGAAAGAAGCCAGTTTGGAAGATCTGAAATCTATCTTAAAAAAGGCTTGGTAATTACTGAAAAATAAGCCAATATAGCGAAAAATTTAAGCCTGATGTTTTTTTAGACATCGGGCTTTTATCTTGCAGGAAATCGCTGTTTTTTGCTTCGAATGGCACATTTCGTGCAGGCCTAAATTCAAAAAATAGCTAGTAAAAGCCGTAATTTTAAAGTAGATTGGCGCGCTTTTATAGAAAATTGTAGGGGGGATCGTTCGTCTCAAACGATCCTTATTAAATATGACTGATCCTTGATCAACGATTAAGAGGATAACGCCGTTGACAAATTTCTCTGGGACTCAATCGGCAGCTAAACTGCAAAAAACGCTAGGGCTCTGGCACATCATTATTATTGGTTTAGCTTACATTCAACCAATGACCTTATTTGATACTTTTGGTTTGGTATCTGAAGAAAGTCATTTGCATGTTCCTACTTCTTACATCATTGCCCTGATTGCAATTTTGTTTACATCGATCAGCTATGGTCACATGATTCGCCGTTACCCTTCTTCGGGTTCGGCTTATACCTATGCCCAAAAATCGATTCATCCGAATATTGGCTTTATGGTGGGCTGGTCTTCTTGGCTGGATTATCTGTTATCCCCAATGGTGAACATCATCCTGGCAGTGATCTATCTTGAAGCACTGTTTCCTGATGTGAACCATTGGGTCTGGGTAATCGTACTGACTGCCTTTATGACCGGGGTAAACCTGCGTGGTGCACGCTTCGTGGCGAACTTTAACAGTTTGATCGTACTGGTACAGTTATTGGTGATCGGTATCTTTACCTGGATGGTATTTACCAAACTGCAGGCCGGTTTCAATGCTGATGGTCCGATTACAGCTGAACAGCGTTACCAGCTTTGGAGTCTTGAACCGTTCTGGAATGAACTGACTTCAGTTGGCGCCTTGATTACTGGTGCGACCTTACTGTGCTTCTCATTCACTGGTTTTGACTCTTTAAGTTCTCTGGCAGAAGAAACCAAAGATACTGAAAACACCTTGCCTAAAGCGATTTTCTTGACTGCTTTAATCGCTGGTGTGATTTTCATTATCAGTACTTACTTCATGCAGTTGTACTTCCCTTCTACACCGGGTTCTTACTTCAAGAATATTGCTGAAACTCAGCCAGAAATCCTACTTCTTGTCGGTGGCTCACTGTTCCAGTCTTATGTGCTGACTTTTGCGATCATTACCGTAATGGCGTCTGGTATTTCTGCTCACGCAGGTGTATCACGTCTAATGTATGTCATGGGTCGTGATGGCGTGATCAACAAGAAAATCTTTGGTCATATCAGTCCGAAAAGCTATACGCCAAACTACAACATTCTGATTGTAGGTGCAGTGGCCTTAACTGCTGGCTTCATGGATCTGGATATCGTGATTTCAATGATTAGTTTCGGTGCCTTGACTGCGTTTACATTCGTAAACCTGTCAGTGATTTCACGTTATGCACTGCGTGATGGTCGTACTAAAACCGCAAAAGACATTTTTAGCTTTGTGGTCATCCCGATGCTTGGTTTTATCAGTATCTTTGCGATGTGGCTGGAAATTGAAGAAACTGCACTGAAATACGGTTTATGGTGGGCGATGTTCGGTATTTTGTACCTGGGTTATAAAACCAAGGGCTTTAAGCACCCTGCTCCACAACATAACGAGTTTGAATAATCGATATTGTTCATACTTAAAAAGGCGCTTTATGCGCCTTTTTTTATTTTCTTGGATAATGGACTGGGCTTATTGTAGGCGACAGTCAAAACCCATCTGGGTATTGACCCGGTTATTTTGAAAGCCCAATTTTTCAATAAACAGATCATGATTGGATAATAGTTTCTGATCTTCCGGACTGAGTCGAGCCTTGTTCTTTACCGCCATTTGATACATTTCATTCACCACGCCCTGAAAAATATCACAAACTTCCTGACGTTTGGCTGGTTTCATCTGACGTCCACGCCAAGTCCACTCGAAATCATCACGGCTAAGGATTTTGCCCCATTGCTCAATGCGGCTATTTAAGCGCCGTTGCATCGCTGCCAGCCCTTGGCGGATTTATTCCTGAGTAATGGGCTGAGCTGTATCTTGTGATGATACTGATTGCTGTGGCGCTTCTTGAGCCTGTGTCATCATGCTGGCCAGCAATAACGTACTACAGCTTGCTAAAAACCATCCTTTTTTCTACATTCTCAACAGCTTATCTACAAGATTACCTGAAAGACCAAAGTAAGCATCCGGCTAACACAGCCTTACCAAGCGATCCTATAAGCCTTAATTTAGTTCCCACCTAAAAACAAGTGGGGACTTAATCCATGAACATGGATATATATTCAGCAACACCTCCTGTTGCTAAAAAACGCCGAAAATACAGCAAAGAATTCAAACTCAGTATTGTCAATGCCTGCAAAAATCCTAATACCTCGATCGCTTCGGTCACACTGCAACATAGTATTAATGCCAACCTTGTCAGTCGTTGGATCAGGATCTTCAGCCATCATGAGGGTGCCGTGCAGGATCCTACTCATGTGAATCCAGCATTTATTGCTTTGCCTTACACTGCTGCAATCAGCCAACCTATTGATGAGAGGATCACGTTGTGTATCACCGTGCCTCATACGAATAATGATATTCAGCTAAAATGGCAGACATCAGAAATACCTGCCTTGGCAGAATTACTCAAGGCACTTGCAACATGATCCGCATTGATGAAATCTGGTTGTCTACTCAGCCCATGGACATGCGTGCAGGTATGGATACGACCATGGCTCAGGTGGTGAGAGCCTTTGGCTACATCAAACCGCATTGTGCTTACCTGTTCTGTAATAAACGTGGCCATCGCATGAAAGTGCTGGTACATGATGGATTGGGCATCTGGCTGTGTGCCCGGCGGCTGGAACAGGGCAAATTTCACTGGGCTCAAGTTCACCAAGGTGAAACCGTGGCCCTCAGCCCGGAACAGTTACAGGCACTGATCCAAGGTTTGCCCTGGCAGCGCATTGGACGACAGCAGGTGGTGACGATGCTTTAAACCAGGCTCGACCATTCTGCTATTCTCCAAACGTTCTATTTCATTCTTCTCATGACCTCAGGCATACTGCGGTCATGAATACGCTGCCTGACTTAAGCCAACTGACCCATGAACAACTGCTGGAATTCACCAGGCAGTTGGCGCTGCAGCATCAGTCTCTAGCACAATCAAACCAACAATTGGATGCCAAAGTTCAACATCTTTCTATTCTCAATCAAAAATACGAGCATGAACTGGCGCTGTTTAAAAAGCACAAATTCGCCCAAAAGAATGAACACTTAACGGCAAAACAAATCCATCTCTGGGATGAAGCGGTTGAAGAAGATATTGCCGCGGTTGATCTAGAACTGGAACGGCTAAATGCAGATAAAACCAATGCAGCGACACAGAAAGCCAAAACCAATAAACCTAAACGTCGACCACTGCCAGATCATCTACACACCATCCGTATTGAGCATGAACCTGCATCAACCCAATGTGCTTGTGGCTGCCAACTCCGTCGTATCGGCGAAGATGTCAGTGAAAAACTGCATTTCAGACCGGCACAGTTCTATAAGGAACAGCATGTGCGTGGTAAATGGGTCTGTGATCAGTGTGACACTCTAACTCAGCAAGCGATGCCCGCCTATGTGATTGATAAAGGCATTGCTTCACCTGAATTGCTCAGCCATGTGCTGGTATCGAAGTATGCCGATCATTTGCCGCTGTACCGTCAGCGCCTGATCTATCAGCGGGCTGGCATTGATCTGTCCAGATCCACTTTATCTGATTGGATAGGTCGCTGCGGTGTAGAACTGGAACCTCTGGCCAATGCCTTAAAAGAGGTGGTGCTGCAACAGCGGGTGCTGCATGCAGATGAAACACCGGTCACCATCATGCGGATGGGTGAGAATAATAAAAAACCGAAGAAAGGTTATGTCTGGGCCTATGCCACCACACAGTATAATCCAGTTCAGGCGGTGATCTATGACTTTCAGGATAGTCGTTCAGGCCAGCATGCTGAAGAGTTCTTGAAAGGCTGGCAGGGCTATCTAGTCTGTGATGATTACAGTGGTTATAAAGCACGTTTTAAATCAGGCCAGGTGATTGAGGTGGGGTGCATGGCCCATGCACGTCGTAAATTCCATGAACTGCATGTAACTGGGAAAAGTCAGGTTGCTGAACAGGCCTTAGTGCTGATTCAGAAACTGTATGCGATAGAAGCAGAACTCAGGAAAAAGACCGATGGTACAGCGGAAGACCGCCGCGAATACCGACAACAGCATAGTCAACCAGTGATGCAACAACTATATGAATGGCTCAACCAACATCATCTGACAGTGCCATCGAGTTCTCCCACCGCCAAGGCTATCAATTACACTCTGAAGCGTTGGCCAGCCTTAAGCCGCTATCTGGATGATGGCAATCTACCGATATGCAACAATTGGGTAGAGAATCAGATGCGTCCCTGGGCGTTGGGACGCAAGAACTGGCTGTTTGCAGGTTCGCTGCGCAGTGGTCAGCGAGCGGCAAACATCATGACTTTAATCCAGTCAGCAAAGCTGAATGGCTTGGATCCGTATGCCTATTTAAGTGATGTGCTGAAAAGGTTACCGACACACAAAGTGACCCAAATTGAAGAATTGCTGCCGCACTGCTGGAAACCTAAATCGAATTAAAAAATAGGTATGGGATTCAGCGGACGCTTACAGACCAAACATGTACCTGTATCTGTTACATAAAATAAAAAAGCTGCCTTTAGGCAGCTGTTTAAATCGGTACGATGAACTTAAAGCGGTTTAAAACCCTGTTGACGCCAAGCTTCATAGACAATCACAGCTGTTGCATTGGACAGATTCAAGCTGCGTGAATTCTCGGCCATTGGCAGACGAATCCAGTGCTCTTTTGGGAACATCATACGTACATGCTCTGGCAAGCCACGAGTTTCTGATCCCATCAACAAGGCTACAGAACGATTTAGATCTGAGGTATGCGGGGTTTCAAAACCTTTGGTGGTCAGCGGATAAACCGCATCCACACCTACGCCCTTAGTAGCCAGATCGGCCAGACACTCTTCAATATTTTCCCAAATCTGCATATTGGCATATTCATGATAATCGAGACCGGCACGTCTTAGTTTTTTATCATCCAGTTCAAAGCCAAGGGGCTTGACCAAATGTAACTGTGCTCCCGTATTTGCGCATAGGCGAATAATATTACCTGTATTGGCAGGAATTTCAGGTTCATATAAAACAACATGGATCACAGCTTTTCTCTACTTTTGGGAGTTTAGTGGCCATTTAGGACCACTTCAATTTTTCACGTAAACGCACCACTTCACCAATAATGGTCAAGGTTGGTGCCTGAATATGGTGCTCATTCACTTTCGATGCAATATCTTGGAGCGTTCCCACCACCACTTTTTGCTCTGGTGTGGTGCCTTTTGAGACCAAGGCCACTGGCATATCTGGACGCTGACCATGCTCAATCAATTGTGCACAGATTTTTTCCAGTCCCACCAGTCCCATATAAAGTACCAGTGTCTGGTTTTCATAAACCAGTTCATTCCAAGGCAGTTCAGGAGAACCTTCTTTTAAATGACCTGTCAGGAAACGCACGCTTTGTGCATAATCACGATGAGTGAGCGGAATACCAGCATAAGCTGAACAGCCTGAAGCTGCGGTAATGCCAGGCACGACCTGAAAGGCCACGCCAGCAGCAAACAGCTCTTCAATCTCTTCACCGCCACGACCAAAGATAAACGGATCACCGCCTTTTAGACGACAGACTCGCTTGCCTTCGCTGGCATATTTCACCAGTAAGGCATTAATCCCTTCTTGTGGCACCGCATGATTGGACCTCGCCTTACCGACATAGATCTTTTCTGCATCACGGCGACAGAGATCCATAATCGGTGCAGAGACCAAACGGTCATAGATCACCACATCGGCCTGCTGCATCAAGCGTAAGGCTTTTAGCGTCAATAACTCCGGATCACCCGGTCCGGCACCGACCAGATAAACCTCACCTTTTGGCTTTTGCCATTCATTTAAGGCTTGTTCAATCAAACGGTCGGCTTCAGCCAGATTTTCATTAAATACCTGTTCTTTCAAAGGACTGGCATATAAATCTTCCCAGAAGATACGGCGTTCATCGGGATTAGTGATCTTGGCTTTAACTGCACTACGCCACTTACCAGAGAACTCAGCCAGTTTACCCATACCATGCGGAATGGTAGCTTCAAGCTGAGTGCGGATCTGACGAGACAATACTGGTGAAGTACCGTTACTCGCGACTGAAATAACCAGTGGTGAGCGGTCGATAATTGCTGGCACCATGAAACGGCAATGTGGTGGATCATCAACACTGTTGACCAGCACATTTTCAGCTTCACAGTCTTCAAACACCTGACGGTTGACTCCAGCATCATTGGTCGCTGCAATCACCAGACGGTAGGAACGTAGAGGAATTTCAGAATTGAAAGGTGCCTGAACATATTGACCGGCGGTCGCTTGAACAATCTCAAGCAGACTCGCTTCGATCTCAGGTGCAACCACCGAAATGACTGCCCCTGCTTTCTGTAGCAATACCGCTTTACGGTATGCAATATGTCCACCACCGACAATCAGACAAGGTTGCTGTTGCAACTTTAACGAGATTGGAAAGATATCCACAAAATACCTCAAAAAGTTTTAAATCTGACTGTCTAAGCAATTTTCATGCACATTTTGGTGCATACACCGACATTTAGTCGATGTAAGTTGCACCACCCATATACGGACGCAGTACTTCAGGGATCTCAATTGAACCATCAGCACGTTGATAGTTTTCCATGACCGCCAGTAAAGTACGACCTACAGCCAGACCTGAACCATTCAGCGTATGTACGAATTCAGTTTTTTTCTGGTCAGCACGGTAACGCGCTTTCATACGGCGTGCCTGGAAATCCCACATATTTGAGCAAGATGAAATCTCACGATACGTATTTTGACTTGGCACCCAGACTTCAAGGTCATAAGTTTTGCATGCACCAAAGCCCATATCACCGCCACACAGAATGATTTTACGGTATGGCAGACCTAATGCTTGCAAAATACCTTCTGCATGACCAGTTAACTCTTCCAGTGCCTGCATAGAGTCTTCAGGTTTTACAATCTGAACCATCTCAACTTTGTCGAACTGGTGTTGACGGATCAGACCACGGGTATCACGGCCATATGAACCGGCTTCACTACGGAAACATGGGGTATGTGCTGCATATTTCAGTGGCAGACGGTCGGCATCGATGATTTCATCACGCACGAAGTTGGTTACAGGTACTTCAGCCGTAGGGATCAGGTAGAATTCTTTCTCACCTTGCAGCTTGAACAGGTCTTCTTCAAATTTCGGTAACTGACCTGTACCACGTAAAGAATCTGCATTCACCAAATAAGGTACATAGGCTTCGGTATAGCCATTTTTAGTGGTATGCGTATCCAGCATGAACTGAGTGATGGCACGTTGCAGACGCGCTAAAGGACCTTTCAGAACGCTAAACCGTGAACCAGTCAATTTGGTCGCAGTTTCAAATTCCAGACCACCCATCATTTCGCCCAGGTCAGTATGGTCTTTGATTTCAAAGTCAAATTCGCGTGGTGTACCCCATTTCAGGACTTCCACATTGTCATTTTCATCTTTACCTTCAGGTACAGATTCATCTGGCAGGTTTGGAATAGACAGTGATTTTTCTTCTAGTTCAGCTTGCAGCTCAGCCAGTGCAGCTTCAGCAGCCTTGATTTCATCACCAATTGAAGACATGCGTGCCATGATTTCAGAGGCATCGCCACCTGCTTTTTTGATCTGACCCACTTGCTTGGCACCGGCATTACGCTCAGCTTGCAAGGATTCAGTTTTGGATTGAATCTCTTTACGTCGAGCTTCTAATGATGCCCACTCCTCAACATTCAGTTGAACACCACGTTTTGCCAAGGCTAAATTTACAGCCTCAATATTATTTCTAAGTAATTTCGGGTCGATCATAGCCAATCTTTGGATAAGAAAAAAACTGGCTATAGTGTAAGCTCTTAACGTCAAAAAATACAGTGACTGACCTACCGGCTGGAGTTTATTAGCGCAATATTTAAAGGCTTGTTTGAGGCAAAAGCGATAAATATTCAGGCCGGATGATCTCTCTTAATGCTGTATAAGGTACTTTTAATTCTGCCATATCACTGATTGTCTTGTTCAACTCGCCTGCCGGATAAACCAGTACCAAGCCCTGACTGTCAAAATAATAATTATCACTCAGTGCTAGTTTCTGCTGGGTGATTTGATAACGATCCAGCCAGTCTTTATTTGCTTGATATAGAGTCTGTTTCAGTTTTTCATCTGTATTACCGCACATAACCTGATGAAGAGCTAGACGTTTCTTTTGTTTTAGATCCAGATTGACATATTCAGTATGAGATTGGGGCTGTGCTGCACGTTCAGGCTGATGGGCAGTTTTAAATATAAAAGTGGCCAGATGCGCATGCTGATTCAGGTAATTCACCTGAATGGAACGTTGATCAATAAATTTTGGCTGATCCTTTGCTTTAATTTTATTACTGGTCACTTTGCTAAAAGCGACCGGCTCAGTACGCTGAATACGCTCCATGAAGTATTGATCAATCCAACTCATATTGGTATCTACAGTCTGCAAATCAAAGCGCACACAACCTTCGATTTCACACACGACCTGATTGGCATCTTTAACTGGAACTATTTTGGATTGGATTTCTCCTGTGTCTTCTGATTGCGCGGATGTAGTGACTGAAGAGGTTTGAGGCTGACAGGCAAATAGCCCGAGATTCAGACACAAGATACAACCGATCCAGCCTATTTTACATGAAGTCATTTTCATCCTGAGCTCCTAAAATTTTGCAATTTCATTGACTCAACTTTTGTTTATTCTAAAACACCCGAACTTCTAGATATACGCCAACCTTGTAATGACTCCAGATCCATCTCGATCAGGAACAAAAAAAAGCAACCCGAAGATTGCTTTTTTGTTGAGTTGATCTTGATGTTTATTGATCAATAATGTCTGTGCCTTTTGGCGGGGTAAAGTTAAATGTAGATGCCGGAATCGTGGTATTCAGTTTGACATTACTGAATTTAATATTGGTAGTCTGGCCTAATGAATCTTGCAAAATCATCAAGCTAGGCGCTTTGTTCGCACCAAAACTGATAGTCAGGCTTTCAAAAACCCCATCGGTATTTTTCGGATAAAGCGTGTAATAGGTTTTAGCTTTATTCGGCTGAGTTACGCGATAAGATTGCATAATCTGGCTAGTATTGCCGGACAATAATAATGCCGGTGTATTTGCCACTTGATCGTCTAGACTCTGACGCACTGCTTGCTGCAAGTCTGGATCATAGATCCATACGGTTTTACCAGTAGTAGCAATAGTCTGTTTCGACGGGCTTGAAGTTTCCCAGTAGAATTTACCCGGACGCGCCACTTTCATCACACCTTTAAAGGTCTGGTTCATGTGCTGCGCAGTCAAGCCTTTTTTCTGGGTCGCTTTCGGATTCGTGACTTTAGTCGTTTGTTCAAAATTTGCAGTTAAGCTACGGATATTGCTGAGCTGTTTCACCAGATTCGCAGTAGCTTGCTGCTCCGTCGCTGCAGTTGCGGCAAATACAGTCGTGCTCATGACAGGTGCCAGTGTCGCCGTACCGATTGTTATGGCACATACAGTTTTACGAAGCATACTCATAATCTCACCTTTTTGTATTTGCATATCGCTATTTATCTAATGACTCATCTTAAACCAATTTCTCAAACTAAGATGATAGAAAATAAGAAGTTTTGTATTGTTATTAATGCAGAATTCCTACTTTTATTCATCATTATGAAGATTCAATAGTGATATTTACATTCGCTGTCACAGCTTTATAAGCCGATAAACCTTCACGCATAAAAAAACCCACAGAAACTGTGGGTCTTTTTTCTATCTCAGCAAATTATGCTTCAACAGATACGTAGCGACGGCCAAATTGACCTTTCACTTCGAATTTTACTACGCCATCAGCAGTAGCAAATAATGTATGGTCACGGCCCATACCTACGTTTTGACCAGCGTGGAATTCAGTACCACGTTGACGAACGATGATGTTACCTGCAGTTACAGTTTGGCCACCGTAAACTTTAACACCTAACATCTTAGGATTCGAATCACGACCGTTCTTAGTCGAACCACCGGCTTTTTTAGTTGCCATGTCTATTTACTCCTAGTAATTAGCCTGAGATACCAGTAATTTTCAACTCAGTGAACCATTGACGGTGACCTTGTTGTTTACGGTAGTGCTTACGACGACGCATTTTGATGATGCGGATTTTGTCGTGACGACCATGGCTAACTACTTCTGCAGTTACTTTAGCGCCAGCTACAACTGGAGCACCGATTTGAATGCTATCACCGTTTACAAGCATAAGTACGTCATCAAACGTAATTGTTGAACCAGTTTCAGCTTTCAATAATTCAACTTTAAGGGTTTCACCCTCAACTACACGGTGCTGTTTACCACCGCTTTGGATTACTGCGTACATAATGTACTCCAAACATGCCCGTGTCGACGTGCCGATAAAGGAATATATCGATCTTAAAACGCGCGCCACTGGGGGTTATACAAGGGCAAAGATTTTAAGGGATATTATAAGAAACAACAAGCCATTTTAAGGAAATAATCATGAACTCCATTATAAAGCCTATAAATCATTAAATTATTCATTCAAAATCAAAGATTAATATTGGATATAATGGCCAAAAAAAGGATACTCAATTCCGAGTTTTCCGGCTGCCTGAGAATGTTTAGAAAAAAACTTTAGCGGAAAGATATTGTTCATTTTTTAAATGTCAAAATTTAGGCTAAACTCAAAGAAGTGCTATAAAAAGCTGATTTTTAGTGGAGTTTGTGCTTTTCTTAGCTTTCACTCATGTTATAAATTGTTAAACTACCCGCTGCGATTTACCAAACTAGAGGTTTTCTTTCACATGGCCATCGACTTTAAGCAAGATATTCTCGCTCCTGTTGCTAACGACTTTGCTGCGATGGACACATTCATTAACGAAGGAATTACCTCAAAAGTAGCGCTGGTGATGGCGGTCAGCAAGCATGTGGTTGAAGCTGGCGGCAAGCGCATGCGCCCAATCATGTGCCTGTTGGCAGCGAAAGCCTGTGGTGCCGTAGAATTGGAACAGCATCGCAAACTGGCAGCCATTATCGAAATGTTGCATACGGCAACTCTAGTTCATGATGATGTCGTCGATGAGTCAGGTTTGCGTCGTGGCCGTCCAACTGCCAATGCCACATGGAACAATCAGACAGCTGTGCTAGTGGGTGACTTCCTGATTTCGCGTGCCTTTGATTTACTGGTCGACCTTAACAATATGACCCTGCTCAAAGACTTCTCTACGGGTACCTGCGAAATTGCCGAAGGCGAAGTTCTGCAACTACAATCGCAACATCAGCCAGAAACCTCAGAAGAAACTTATTTAAGTATTATTCATGGCAAGACTTCTCGCCTGTTTGAGTTGGCGACCGAAGGTGCCGCTATTCTTTCCGACAAGACTGAATTCCGCGAACCATTACGTAAATTCGCTGGTCACTTCGGTAATGCCTTCCAGATTATTGATGACATTCTGGACTATACCTCTGATGCTGAAACCCTAGGTAAAAACATCGGTGATGACCTGATGGAAGGTAAACCTACCCTGCCATTGATTGCTGCCATGAAGAATACAACTGGGGAATCGCATGAAATTATCCGTCGCAGTATTGCAACGGGCGGAACAGATCATTTGGCAGAAGTCATCAAGATTGTAAATGATTCTGGCGCCTTGGATTATTGCCGCCAGCGTGCAACCGAAGAAACAGAAATTGCAATTCAAGCCTTGAATGCACTACCCGATTCAGAGTATCGTCAGGCCCTCGTTAATCTGGCCAAACTGGCTCTTCACCGGATTCAATAGCCGCTTATCTCGCCTATGCATATTAATTTTCTTGATATTTTTCAAAGCATGCAGCATCAGCTTGAACAACCACAAGCGGTGCTGGATGAGAATCTGCTCATCCAACTTGTAGAACGTATACGCCCAGAAGACAGCAGAAATACAGAAGAAATCGAAACAAAATTTAATGCATTTATCCGGGCTTTACTGCTCACTCCCAATGCAGTCTTAACCTTACAAAGTTTCACTTTAAGAATTATCAACCGCTATAAACAAGCCAGTCTGTTTTCCGATACCGGGATTCTTTCTCTGGATGGTTTCTGGAACCAGCTGAATCAGCGGATCGGGGCGCATATCCTGCCGGTGATTCCAGATCATTTACAGCTTCAGGAATTGTTCCGCAAGATTTTCTATTTGCGTACCGATAAATACTGGCTGGATTATTTTGATGAAGCGGATTGGCAGCGACTTTTTGCTGTTGTAAATCAGGGTCATTCCAATCAGGTAGAAAAAACCCGAATCAAAGATCAGATCATTAAAGCACTAACGATTCTGTCCTACCGGGTGAGTGGGATCGGCCTGCATCCTGAATTTATTAATGCCCAGCCTGAGCTCATGGAATATGAATCACCTTTTCTGGTGCAAAACCGTGAGATTATTGAATTTATCCAGGAATATAAAAAACGCTATAACACTGTAGAACTGGTAGATGCGATTACGCCGCCAGATGCTTCTCAAGCTCTGGTCATGCTGGAGCAGTGTCACGATGTTGTCGCCAAAATTCGCCGCTCTACCAAACGGATTGGGGTCAGTGTCAGCCTGACCTATATGCTGGCCTTGCTGGAACAGTGTCTGGAACGGATTGAAATCCTGTTGAATATGGTGCTGGATGACGATGATCTGCGTTATCAGTCCATTGGTCTGTTTATCGCAGATATTACCGAAGCGATTTATAGCGAACGCAGTGTGCGTGCCTTACTGACTACCAATAGTGAACTCCTGGCTTTACAGGTAACTGAAAATGCCAGTAAGACTGGTGAACATTACGTAAGTACCGACAAGCAAGGCTTTTTGGCCATGTACAAATCGGCAGCCGGTGCCGGTATCATCATTGCCTTTATGGCCTCGCTGAAAGTCTTAATGGCGCGTGTCACGATGGCACCTTTAATGCAAGCCTTTAGCTATAGCATGAACTATTCGCTCGGTTTTATGCTCATTCATGTGCTGCACTTTACCGTTGCAACCAAACAGCCAGCGATGACTGCAGCTGCACTGGCTTCTACCGTACAACAGCGTAAGGGTTCGAAAACTGCCCAGATTGCTGAACTGGCTGCACTGATTGTGAATATCATTCGGACCCAGTTTGTCGCGATTCTTGGGAATATTTCAATCGCAATTCCGGTTGCAGCACTGATTGCCCTGATGTGGGAATTTGCCCTACATGAGCCATTAATGACACATGCCAAAGCAGCCAAAACCTTATATGACCTGAATCCATTTACTTCTTTAGCGATTCCTCATGCAGCAGTGGCTGGAGTATGTTTATTCCTGTCAGGCCTATTAGCCGGTTATTTCGATAATATGGCAGTGTATCGGAAGGTCGGTCCTCGTCTAAGAGCTCATGTGCGCCTGTCACAACTGATGGGACAAGAACGTTTGCATCGATTTGCTGACTATATTGAACGTAATCTGGGTGCACTGGCGGGTAATTTTATTTTTGGGGTTATGTTGGGCAGTATGGGTACCATCGGTTTCATTCTCGGCTTGCCTTTAGATATTCGTCATATTGCCTTTGCGTCTGCCAACTTTATCCAAGGACTAATCAATATTAATGGTCCAGATATTGGACTCATTATCATCTCTTTCCTGGGTGTTCTGCTGATTGGTCTGACTAACCTTTTTGTAAGTTTCAGCCTGACCATTATTGTGGCATTACGCGCACGACGGGTGCGTTTCGAACAGTGGAAACCGCTCGCTAAACTGGTCATGACCCATTTCCTGACTCGCCCAAGTGAGTTTTTCTGGCCGCCGAAGCAATCTATTGAAATTGACGAAAATCATACATCCACAAAACTGTAAAATTGCGAGAATATTTGGGCATTTAGGTACAAAATCCCATAAGTAAAAAATGGAATTTGCATAAAATACGCACTCTTGAAAAAAAGTGTACTGACAAGTACACTTTAGCGCAGACAGTTAACCGGCTGAATAACGGTTAAAAGGACAAGGATTTTTGGCATGCATTACTTGTTACTTATTGTCGGAATTTTATTTTTAATTTTCAGTGTGTTATTTCTTGATATTGCAACTTTAAGCCAGTTGGATGTGCTTGCAATTGAATGGATTAGCGGCTATCGCACAGAATTTTTAAATCAAATTAATCAGTCCTTATCAGTGATAGGTGGCATGCCATTTGTATTATTTTTATCCACACTATGATGTATTTTTCTACTGTGGTATAAAAAGCATGCAAGCGTAATTTTTATATGTATCGGAATTATCGGAGGAATTCTCCTAGGCTGGCTTTTAAAATTCAGTATTGCCCGACCTCGACCAGCAGAGTCTTTTCATCTGGTTGAAAGCTATGGAAGCTCCTTCCCGAGTGCCCATAGCGTCTATGCAGCCTGTCTCGGCTGTCTGGCAGTGTTCATATATCGGCAACATCCCCGACATACCATCATCTGGATGGGTGCAGGTGCATGGATGCTGATTATGGGTATTTCAAGAGTTTATCTAGGTGTACATTTTCCTTCAGATGTCATATCCGGCTGGAGTATAAGTTTTATTTGGATTTCGTTGTGGTATATGGTCTGGATCAGATATTGCACGGCTCACAAATAAAAAAATTTAGATAAGAATCCAATTGAGGTGGAACAATGATTTCTGCAAAGCTTTGGGCTCCCGCCCTGACTGCTTGCGCATTAGCAACAAGTCTTGCACTTGTTGGTTGTAGCAAAGATCCTAAAGAGGGCCAGCAAGCTGGTGCTCAGCAGCAAATGCCACCGACTGAAGTCGGTATTCTTGTTGCACAGCCACAAAGTGTCGAGCAGTCTGTAGAGCTCTCAGGTCGTACAACAGCATTTGAGATTTCTGAAGTACGTCCACAGGCTAGTGGTGTGGTGCTTAAACGCTTATTCACTGAAGGTAGCTATGTCCGTGAAGGTCAGGCGCTTTATGAAATCGATTCAAGCACTAACCGTACTACTGTCGATAATGCTCGTGCTGCGATTGCCCGTGCTGAAGCGAATTTAGGTGTATTGCGTGTTAAAGAAGGTCGTTACCGTCAACTGGTCGGTACCAATGCCATTTCTAAACAGGAATACGATGACATCGCAGCACAGGTCAAACTGGCTGAAGCTGATTTGAATGCAAACCGTGCAACTTTACGTAATGCTGAAATCAACCTGGGCTATTCAACCGTACGTGCACCGATTTCTGGTCAAACCAACCGTTCTTCGATTACGGCGGGTGCGTTAGTGACTGCAAATCAGACAGAACCACTGGTTACAATTCAGCGTCTAGATCCAATCTATGTAGATATCAACCAGTCAAGTGCTGAACTGCTACGCCTGCGTCAACAGCTAAGCAAAGGCAACCTCAACAGCTCAAACAACACCAAAGTGAAGTTAAAGCTTGAAGATGGCAGCATCTACCCTGTCGAAGGCCGTCTTGCATTCTCGGATGCCAGCGTGAACCCTGAAACAGGTACTGTGACTTTACGTGCAGTATTCCCGAACAAAAACCATTTACTTCTGCCAGGTATGTTTGCCACAGCGCAAATCGTGCAAGGCGAAATTCCAAATGCTTTCCTGATTCCACAAGCGGCGTTAACCCGTACGCCTACTGGTCAGGCCATGGCGATGCTGGTGGGTGCTGACAATAAAGTAACTCCACGTCCAGTAACGACAGTCGGTACTCAAGGTAGTAACTGGATCGTAACCGAAGGTCTAAATCCGGGTGATAAAGTGATTGTTGATGGTATTGCCAAGGTAAAACCTGAACAGCAAGTGGTGCCTAAACCCTATCAACCTCAAGCAGCTGCCCCACAAGGTGCTGCTCCTGCTGCGCAACAACCTGCAGCAGATGCAAAAAAGGCAGATGATGCAAAGAAACAACCTGAACAAAAACCTGCTGCAAATGCATAAGGAGTAATGGTTCATGGCTAAATTCTTTATCCATCGCCCGATTTTTGCATGGGTGATTGCATTGGTAATTATGCTGGCGGGTATTTTAACCATCAGCAAAATGCCAATTGCTCAGTATCCGACGATCGCGCCACCAACAGTCACCATTTCTGCGACTTATCCGGGTGCATCTGCAGCGACTGTAGAAAATACAGTAACGCAGATCATCGAGCAGCAGATGAACGGTCTGGATGGCTTGCGTTATATTTCCTCGAACAGTGCCGGTAACGGTCAGGCATCCATCGCCTTAAACTTTGAACAAGGTGTCGATCCTGATATTGCACAGGTTCAGGTACAAAACAAATTACAGTCTGCAACTGCACTGTTACCTGATGATGTACAACGTCAGGGTGTACGTGTGACCAAATCTGGTGCCAGCTTCCTTCAGGTATTAGCTTTCTATTCTCCTGATGGCAGCCTGACTGCAGATGACATTAAAGACTATGTAAACTCAAACATTTCTGAACCTTTAAGCCGTGTGGCCGGGGTTGGTGAAGTTCAGGTCTTTGGTGGTTCTTATGCAATGCGTATCTGGCTGGATCCAGCCAAAATGGCTAGTCTGCAAGTGACTCCAAGTGATGTGGCTCAGGCAATCCGTACCCAGAACGCTCAGGTGGCTGTCGGTCAATTAGGTGGTGCGCCACAAATTGAAGGACAGGTACTGAATGCGACAGTGAATGCGCAAAGTCTGCTGCAAACACCTGAACAGTTCGAAAACATCTTCCTGAAAAATACCACTTCAGGTGCTCAAGTCCGCCTGGGCGATGTCGCACGTGTAGAACTTGGTGCAGACAACTACCAGTTTGATTCTAAATTTAATGGTAAACCGGCTGGCGGTGTTGCGATTAAACTTGCAACCGGTGCCAATGCACTGGATACCGCTGAAGCAGTTGAAGAACGTTTAAAACAGTTACGTCCTAACTATCCTCAAGGGATGGTGGATACACTGGCATTTGATACCACACCATTCATTCAGTTATCGATTGAATCGGTGGTTCATACTCTCATTGAAGCAGTCATTCTGGTCTTCATCGTAATGTTCCTGTTCTTGCAGAACTGGCGCGCAACGATTATTCCAACCATGGCCGTTCCAGTAGTTGTACTGGGTACTTTTGCAATCATTAATATCTTCGGCTTCTCGATCAACACCTTGACCATGTTCGCGATGGTTCTCGCGATTGGTCTGCTCGTCGATGATGCGATCGTTGTGGTCGAGAACGTTGAACGTGTCATGGCTGAAGAGCATCTGGATCCTGTGTCGGCGACTGAAAAGTCGATGAAACAGATCTCTGGTGCGCTGATCGGTATTACCTCTGTACTGTCTGCAGTATTCGTACCAATGGCATTCTTTGGTGGTTCTACAGGTGTTATCTATCGCCAGTTCTCAATCACGCTGGTCACAGCGATGGTTCTGTCGCTGGTGGTGGCCTTAACCTTTACCCCTGCTCTGTGTGCAACCATTCTGAAACAGCATGATCCGAACAAGCCGCAAAGTAACAATCCGGCTGCACGATTCTTCCGCTGGTTTAATCATAGCTTTGACCGTGTTTCTGTGAAATATCAAGGCGGCGTCAATCGTATGACACACCACAAGATTTTCTCCGGTATCATCTATGCGGTGGTGATCGGGATTATTGTGCTGATCTTCCAGAAACTACCTTCTTCATTCTTACCTGATGAGGACCAAGGTGTCGTAATGACGCTGGTACAGTTGCCACCAAATGCAACCTTGGAACGTACCGATAAAGTCATCAATACCATGACAGGCTACTTCCTGGAAAATGAAAAAGATCATGTCCAATCTGTCTTCAGTGTGGCTGGTTTCTCATTCACAGGTGTAGGTCAAAACGCTGGTCTGGCATTTATCAAACTGAAAGACTGGTCTGAACGTACCACACCAGAATCACAGGTCGGTGCAATTATCCAGCGTGGTATGGCACTGAACATGATTGTGAAAGATGCGTCTTACATCATGCCATTACAATTGCCAGCAATGCCTGAACTGGGTGTATCTGCCGGCTTTAACATGCAGTTAAAAGCAGCAAGTGGTCAAAGCCATGAGCAACTTTTGGCAGCGCGTAATACTGTTCTGGGCCTGGCTGCACAAGACAAACGTCTTGCAGGTGTCCGTCCAAATGGTCAGGAAGATAACCCGCAGTACCGTGTGATTGTCGATCATGCACAAGCCGGTGCTTTAGGTGTCAGCATCTCTGAAATTAACAGTACCATGAGCATGGCGTGGGGTGGTTCGTACATCAACGACTTCCTTGACCGTGGTCGTGTGAAAAAAGTGTACGTTCAGGGTGAAGCCAGCTCTCGTATGATGCCGGAAGACCTGAACCAGTGGTATGTTCGTAACAACCGTGGCGAAATGGTACCGTTCTCGGCATTCGCAACGGGTGAATGGACCTATGGTTCGCCTCGTCTAGAACGCTATAACGGCGTATCTGCAATGAACATTCAGGGTACACCGGCACCGGGCGTGAGCTCAGGTGATGCAATGCGTGCGATGGAAGAAATCATTGCCAAGCTTCCTGAAATGGGCATGCAAGGTTTCGACTATGAATGGACTGGTCTGTCTCTGGAAGAACGTGAGTCTGGCGCACAGGCACCATTCTTGTACGCGCTTTCACTGTTGATCGTGTTCCTGTGTCTGGCTGCATTGTATGAAAGCTGGTCAATTCCATTCTCGGTTCTTCTGGTTGTACCATTAGGCATCGTGGGTGCATTACTATTGACCTTTGGCGGTATGATTCTGTTTAAAGACCCGAATCTGTCGAATAACATCTACTTCCAGGTAGCGATTATTGCCGTAATTGGTCTTTCTGCGAAAAACGCAATCTTGATTGTGGAATTCGCCAAAGAGCTGCAGGAACAAGGCGAAGAGTTGTTTGATGCGACCCTGCATGCAGCAAAAATGCGTTTACGTCCAATTATCATGACCACCCTTGCCTTCGGTTTTGGTGTACTTCCACTAGCACTTGCTTCAGGTGCCGGTGCGGGTAGCCAGCACTCCGTCGGTTATGGTGTCCTTGGTGGTGTAATCAGTTCGACTCTTTTAGGTATCTTCTTTATTCCTGTATTCTACGTATGGATTCGAAGTATCTTTAAATACAAACCAAAACAACAAAATCAGGAGTACAAGTCGTAATGCAAAATATATGGTCTATTACAGGTCGTAGCATTGCGGTATCTGCCCTCGCGCTTGCTTTGACTGCATGTCAAAGCATGCGTGGCCCAGAGCCCGTTGCAGAGGCAAATATCCCAAGCAGTTATACCAATGCTTCAGGTACTTCTGTAGCAGAACAGGGTTATAAAGAATTCTTTGCTGACCAGCGCCTGTTACAGGTACTGGACCTGGCATTGATCAATAACCGTGATTTGCGTACTGCCGCATTAAACATTCAGCGTGCCCAACAGGCTTATCAGATTTCTGAAAATGACCGTCTGCCAACCATTGGTGCGAGCGGCAGCGTGTTACGTCAGGACACTGGCAGTAACAACCCGCAAAGCCGTGGCGCTGTGACGACTTATAATGTCGGTCTAGGCGTAACTGCATTTGAGCTGGATTTCTGGGGTCGTGTGCGCAGCTTGCGTGACAATGCACTGGATACTTATCTGGCGACTCAAAGTGCGCGTGATGCGACTCAGATTTCCCTGATCGGTCAGGTGGCCCAAGCATGGCTGAGTTACTCATTTGCCAATGCCAATCTAGCGTTGGCTGAGCAAACGCTGAAAGCCCAGCTTGAATCTTATAACCTGAACAAAAAACGTTTTGATGTGGGTATCGATAGCGAACTTCCGGTACGTCAGGCACAGATTTCTGTTGAAACTGCACGTAATGATGTTGCCAACTATCGCACCCAGGTGGCTCAGGCACAAAACCTGCTAAATCTGCTTGTAGGTCAACCCGTACCGGCCAACCTGTTACCGGCACAGCGTGTTACCCGCATTACCTCTAATGCAGCACTAGGTGCAGGCTTACCAAGTGATCTGCTGATTAACCGTCCGGATGTACGTGCAGCTGAATATCGTCTGTCTGCGGCAGGTGCCAATATTGGTGCTGCCCGTGCGCGTCTGTATCCAACGATCAGTCTGACGGGTTCGGCAGGTTTTGCATCTGCGGATCTGGGTGATCTGTTCAAGTCTGGCAGTTTTGCGTGGTCTGTAGGCCCAAGTCTGGATATTCCAATCTTCGATTGGGGTACACGTCAGGCGAATATCCGTATTTCCGAAACAGATCAACAAATTGCGCTGTCAGATTACGAAAAATCAATTCAGACTGCATTCCGTGAAGTGAATGATGCCCTAGCGGTACGTCAGAATATTGGTGACCGTATTGCTGCTCAACGCCGTCTGGTCGATGCAACTAATACCACTTACCGTCTGTCTCTGGCACGTTTCCGTGCCGGTATTGACAGTTATCTGACTGTACTGGATGCACAACGTGCTTCATATGCAGCAGAACAAGGTTTGTTATTACTTGAACAGGCGAATCTGAACAGCCAGGTTGAACTGTACAAGAGTCTTGGTGGTGGTTTGAAAGTTAATACCTCAGACACTGTACCGTATCGCCCGTCTGTGACCGAACAGCGTCGTGCGAAAGAGACAAAATAAGCCTAACTCCTTTTCAGAAAAGCTCACTTCGGTGGGCTTTTTTATTGCTTTTTTAAAGGAGATTTTCTATCTTCATGATTATATGACTGATTAAGAAGATATCTGCATGTTATTGAGCAATCTGGAATCTGTACCGGGACATACTATTCGCCAGCAAATCGATGTGGTCTATGGCAGTACTGTGCGCAGTAAGCATGTTGGACGTGATTTTCTGGCCGGTCTAAAAAATATTGTCGGTGGTGAGTTGACCGCTTATACCGAATTACTGGAAGAATCCCGTCAGGAAGCTATGAACCGGATGATTGAAAAAGCCCGCAGTATGGGTGCCAATGCGATTGTGGGTATTCGTTTTTCTACCTCAAATATTGCCCAAGGTGCTTCTGAACTGTTTGTGTATGGCACTGCAGTCATCGTTGATCCGGTCATACCTAAACTGCCTGATCCATTTCCACAGGCGAACTAATGCATGGACGGATTGATTATACAGATTGTCATTTTTGCCATTCTGTTCAGCGTGGGTTTCGGTTTTGGTCGCTTTAACGAGCGCAAGCATCTGCAATATCTGGATGAACAGGAACAGCGTTTGGCTTATATCCGGGTCAATAATAGCCGTTTCATCGAATCTACATTCCCCGGCCATATGATCAGCAGCAATGTGGTGATTTCACATGATTACTTTAAATATGCGATTGCTAATGTGCAAAACATGCTAGGTGGTCGTTTGACCAGTTATGAGAGTGTCGTTGAACGGGCACGACGTGAAGCTATAGTACGATTAAAATTGGAAGCAGAGAAAATAGGCGCTGACCAGATTATGGGAATTCGACTCAGTACTACCGAACTTGGCATGCAAGGCGGTATGGTTGAAGTCTTCGCTTATGGCACCGCAATTCAGGCCAAGTAATTATGCTTCTGAAAGCTTTTCTACAAATAAAATTCCATTCAAGTGGTCAATTTCGTGCTGTACAATTCGTGCCGGAAAGTCTTTAAACGACTGAACCACTTCATTTCCCTCTAAGGTAAAATAACGCACCTCAACCTCTTCTGCTCGAGCTACCCTCCCCCTTTGCTCGGGCACACTTAAACAGCCTTCCTCACCCAATACTTGCGTAGCTGAAGCACTGATAATCTCCGGATTGATCATGGTCACGGCTTCCATATATGGCGCATCCGGATAACGTAAATTGGGCCGTGATGCGACAATAATAATGCGTTTAGAGACATAAACCTGCGGTGCTGCAATGCCCACGCCCTGACGGTGTTGCATAGTCTCCATCAAGGCGCTGTTAAATTGCCGCAACCAGTCACTGTCAAATTCAGCCTGTGTGACCGGACTGGCAATTAGGGTTAAAATGGCCTCACCTTGCTGTGCCACCGCCAAGGTATTTGTCATCGCGCTATCCTGTAATTTTTTCATCCAACTCTATCTTAGAGGGAAAGTTACAGAATGAATATCATACTAAAATGAATAAATACGTTTAAAAAAGATAAGCTGTATTTTCAGTAATGTTTCGGACTCCAGCTTATTTTGCCTTAAAAATTTCACCTGAAAGGAAGATAATTAATCAAAACATTCCAAATAATTTTATTCATTTAAATTTTAATAAATTTTAGTTTAGATTAAACAAAGAAAGATTGATTATTCAAGAAAATAACCCTTCTTTAAAATCAGCAATCAAGTCATGGATATTAAATAATGGAACGAGCACATGAATGCACAACCCTATCTGAGCCCTGCTGATAAACGCACCCTCGGACTATCGTCCCTAGGTGGCGCACTGGAATTCTATGATTTTGTCATTTATGTGTTCTACGCCAAATTGATCTCTGAACTGTTCTTTCCAAGTACCCTAAGTCCGTTCTGGGCCATGCTGAATACCTATGGCATCTTTGCTGCAGGCTATTTCTTTCGCCCACTCGGCGGTGTGGTGATGGCGCATTTTGGGGATCTGATCGGTCGTAAAAGACTATTCAGTTTATCCATCTTGCTGATGGCGCTACCGACCCTCATGATTGGGATCATGCCAACCTTTGAAAGTATTGGTTATGCTGCACCATTACTGCTGCTATTGATGCGTGTTGTTCAAGGTATTGCGATTGGTGGTGAAATTCCGGCTGCCTGGACCTTTGTGTCTGAGCATGTGCCTGAAGGCCGAATTGGGATTGCCAATGGTTTGCTGACCGCTGGCCTATAACTCGGAATTCTACTCGGTGCCCTAATGTCACTGTTTATTTCCTTACAGTTCACTGAAGCGGAAATCAAAGACTGGGCTTGGCGCGTTCCCTTCATTCTGGGTGGAATTTTCGGTTTTATCGCTCTTTACCTGCGCAGTTATTTGAAAGAAACTCCAGTTTTTAAAGCCATGCAGGCGAAAAAAGAACTGGCGAAAGAATTACCGGTCAAGCAAGTGCTGTTAAGCCACAAAACTGCTGTAGGCATCGGGATGTTATTTACCTGGTTCCTGACCGGCTGTGTGGTGGTCTTGATTCTGGCGATGCCAAATTTACTGGTGGCCAGTTTTGGCTTCGAACGTGCTGATGCATTCAAGATGCAAAGTGCTGCAATCCTAATGCAAATGCTCGGCTGCATTATCGCTGGTGTACTGGCTGACCGTTTCGGTGCAGGCAAGGTCATTTTACTTGGCTCTATTTTTGTCGCGGCAATGGCTGGGATTTTTTATCACAGTCTGGGTCATGTTGAAGCGTCAACGGTGTTCATGCTTTACATGTTGCTCGGTCTAAGCTCAGGAACCGTGGGCATGGTGTCTTATAGCATGGTGAAAATGTTCCCGGCACAAATCCGTTTCAGCGGAATTTCATTTTCCTATAATCTGGCCTATGCGATTGCAGGTGGAATCACCTTGCCACTGGTGCAATGGTTGAGCCTATATAGCAATATTGGTGCCCTGTACTATATCTGGACTGTGTGTCTAGTGACCCTATTCACTGCCCTGCTTTACCGCAGCAAATTTGAAAAAAACAGCCTAAAATAAAAAAGAGCCTGACTCACAGGCTCTTTTTCTAAGCGTGAAAATACGAGCTTAAGCTTTCAGATTCTTGCGTAGCTCATCTTCTACAATGCTGATCTCGATCTCACTGAATTTACGGATTTCACCTTCGGCATGTTTTTCCAGCATGCCACCGACCAAAGGCACTTTCACATTCACCGTCCAGTTCAACTGGAACTGGATCTGCTGTTCATCACCTGTAACGGCACGCTGACATTTAGCTTCAATCGGCAGATTGGCACCTAGTTCCACGACTGAAGTCATTTCTTCTAGATTGCTAACATCGGTACGCTGCAAGCGAAACGCATCTTTCAGCAGTTTTCTTGCAATATCCGGGATTTTGACATCCAGATTGTAGGCACGTTTCAGGGTATACAGATGTCCTTGCTTTTCTGAAACCAGAATTTCCATATTTTGAGCAGGGATTCGATGACAAACCGCTTCATGCAAACTGATGTCATTTGCCAGACGTTTAAACTCATCAATCGAAACACCGCGAATAATTGCATTTACGGTAAACTGGTGGGCCATATCTATTTTCCTTATTTTTATTAGGGGGTTATGGACTCAAATTAAGTCAAATGAATCATCTGACAGAGAAGATAAGCTATTTAAGTCAATTTTACATCGGCTGTCATTATTTTTTTATTGAGAAAAATTGGCGTTGAGGTCAATGTTTCCAGGCAATTTTTGCAGATATACAGGGTCCGCAGCTGAGTAAAAGCTGAACTTCACGATACTCAATGACCGCATGAAATTCTTCTGCACCATCATCCAGACCTGAAGCATACCAGACCGTGCCCGCAGGAAATTTCTTTAACCAGCTGGCCTTATAAAAATCAGAAACAGAATCAAACTGTAAATAGTGTTCCGGTTCGGCTTCAACCTGAGTCGCCAGAGCCATAAATTTCTGTAATTGTGCCTGATGAAAATCAATCAGCATGAGGCAGCCCTTCCTTTTGTATGAGGCGATTGCATGCCATATTAAGCATTGATGTCATTTACGACTCGTGAGTTTTGACATCATGGCTTAGATCAGATTAAAAATAATATAGATTCACCTCCCCTGATTCAATCCACGTATAAGGATATCCAGCATGCAACAAGGAAAAATTCAGGTCGAAACCGTGCAGTTTCTGGCAGAAGATGGCTATACCTTAACCGGCAAGCTTTACCGCAGTGAATATGCCAAAGCCAATATTGTCATCGCCTGCGCAACGGGTGTCCCCCAAGCTTTTTACCGGCGCTTTGCCGATTATGCAGCACGAGCAGGTTTTCAGGTACTGACTTTTGATTATCGTGGGGTGGCTGATTCTGCACCCAAACGTTTAAAGAATTTTAAAATGTCCTATTTAGACTGGGGAAAATATGATCTCAGCGCTGCGATTGATTATCTCAGCCGAACCGGTCTGGATATTTATATGATTGGCCACTCCTATGGCGGGCAGGCTTTGGGATTAAGTAAATATCATGATCGCATTGAAGCAATGTACTGCTTTGGCACCGGTGCTGGCTGGCATGGTTATATGCTTTTAACTGAAAGAATCAAGGTTCAGGTAATCTGGAATATTGTTTTTCCACCGATGGTAGCGGTGACAGGCTATTTGCCATGGAGTCGTTTAAATATGGGCGCTGACTTGCCGCGTGATGTTTATCGTCAGTGGCGCAAATGGTGTAAAAATCCGACCTATTTCTTTGCCGATCCTGAACTGAAAGACCTACATGCCCATTATGCCGCGGTAAAAACACCTATTTATGCCGTAGCCGCACTCGATGATGCCTGGGCCTTACCTAAATCCAGACAAGCCTTTATACAACATTACCGTCAGGCCTCGTTGCATTATATTGATATTCAGGCGACCGATTATGGACTCAAACACATTGGACATATGGGTTATTTCCGTCAGGGCGCAGAACAGCTCTGGGATGAAGTGCTCGCTAAGTTCAGTGAATTACATCAACTCAAAAATGCAGCTTGATTTTAGTCTCTAGAGTATTTAAGCATTTAGCTGCTTAAGCATAATATGCCTGTTGAATATCGGTTCTGATTTCCTGACGGTGTTCCTCGCCGAAACGGTCGACATGGGCATAAAATACCCCATAACGGCCGACATAATATTCCAGTGACTGGTCATAAAAATTCCAGAAAATTGACCATTCGCCTAAATCCATCTGACGGATTTGTGTACCGGTATGCATCGGCATCTTACGGAGCAGTTCCTGCTGTAATTGCTCTGCTTCATTGCGATCCTGAATCTGAACCTGATGTTGGAAAAATAATTGCGCTACATCATCAAACAGTTCCAGCTCATAGGCATCGACCACATGCAATGTTTCCTGAGACTCAGGTTGACTCTCTTCAGTACTGCTGGAAATCGGATCCTCTTTTTCGACACGTTTACTCTTTACATACTGCTGGGTTTTATAGATTTTCATGCCGATAAACCAGGTCGCATACAGTATCAGGGCTAGACATGAAAAAATCAGGAACTTAAGAATCATTGATCATCTCGTGTAGTTAATTTTATTTTTATCACGGTCTGCCAATTCTTGATTTGGCGATCTTCTTCCAACTTAACACAAGTCTATTTTTTGTACAGTAAACTTGAGGATTTTTTTAGATCTTCTTGGATTTTTTTCTTCGGTTGAGCCTTATTTCCCAGTATTCAATTTGAAATAAGGATCTAAAATCTTGTTAAAAATTAGAATGAATCCAGAAAGCCAATATTGATCAGGATAAATAAATCAGACAAATCACTACAGAATCGATCATCAACTCTGGATTCTTTAGCAAATGCACTCAAAAAGCTACACGATTGGTATTTGTTTTTTTGAGCATTTTCCTTCAAATAAAAGGTCCCTCTTTATGGTCGAGTAAATGAATAAAATTATGATTCGTGAAGGGAAGATTCAAGATATACCTCAAATAATCCAGGTCATCCACGACAGTATTCAATCCTGTATTTTGGATCATCAACGTGAAGACAGCGTGATCCAGCGCTGGCTGGAGCAGTTTAATCACGCCCAGCTGATTGTGGAAATGCTTTATAACGACTGCTGGGTGTATATTTTAAATGATCAGATTGTCGGCTTTTTGCTGGTCAGTGACACTGGAGAAATCCTGATGCACTATGTGGCTGCCCGTTTCCAGCGACTCGGGTTTGGCACCCAGCTTTTTGATCAGATGCACAACTCCTTAGTGCGTAAAAATATCCATAAAATTAAAGTCCAATCGACTCAAACAGCTTTAAGTTATTATCAAAAAAATGGATTTTTCTCACCGAATCATCAATCGGAAAATGAAGAAAATTATCATTTATATAAATACGCTTTTTAAAATTAAAAATTTTTCATGCCATTTTAAGTTGATCTCGCCCTGCCTGCTTAGCCGCGTATAACTGCACATCTGCCGCTTTCATCAGTGCATGAATATCTGGATAGGGATGTGTTTGATCCATCCAGGAAATACCCATGCTGACCGTGACATAAGATTTATCATCTGTTCGATTTAAGTGTTCAAATTGCTGTTCGCGAATCTTGTGCAAGACTTTTTCCAGAAACTCTAAGGCTGCCTGAACAGGTACATCAGTGAGTAGAATCGCAAATTCTTCTCCACCATAACGAGCTAAATACGCGGATTCGGGGAGTACCGTTTGAATGACCTTGACCAGATTCTGTAAAATTTCATCTCCTTTTAAGTGCCCATAATAGTCATTGTAGTTTTTAAAATAGTCGACATCGAGCATGGCAAAAATCAGTGTACTGTGTGGATGTTTCTGACAGTATAAAAACTGCTGCTGGATTTGGTCATTTAAAGCACGACGGTTAAAGGCACCCGTCAAAGCATCAATATTCACCTGATGTTCGAGTTTGGCATTCAGTTCACGTAATTGCTCTGTACGTGCTTTGACTTTCTGATCCAGTGAACTGTTCAAGATCATTAATTTATTATTCAGTCGCTCGGTATAGTAGGTTTGATGGGCATAATTACGAGATTGTTGAAACATAATGATCAAGACATACAGGCTGGTCGAAATAAATGACAGATGCACGCTCTCAATTACATTCAGTAATACCAGATAATCATTAAGAAAGGTCACACACAAAAAGATGATGGCAAACAGGTTAGTGAACGAATATTCATCTCCTTGAGAAAGTGTCACATAAAACCCGTAAATAAAATTACCCAGTATCACCAGACCATAGATAACGCTATACAAAGCCAGACGCTCAAAAACTTCTGGTGTGCTAAACAAGGTTACTGCGATATTAAAAATTAGTAATCCCGCACCTACGTAATAAATTGAACGTCGGATATAACGTGGCTTAAACAGGTACATGTAGCTCAGGAAGAATAAGATTGCCAGAAAAGTGAACAGATATTCTAGACGAGCGCCCCATAACCAACTGATTTTACTTACAATGGCGTATGGATGTGGCGCAGAAAACAGATTATGCAGTGCCAAAAAAATAATAAATAAGCCAAAAATAAATACACTGCGGCTATTTCGCTCCACAGATCCGCGAAACAGGGAAAATAAAATGGTAAATAGTCCTACACCCAGCACTGTGCCACAGACCAAAGCAATACTCAGCATTTGCAACATAAACTGTCGGTTAATGGTCGCAGAGGGGCCAATTTTCAGAGGCTTTTCTAATCCGCCATGTAAATTAGTATAGTTGGAAACCTGAATACTTAAGGTAAAATATTCATTCTGTGGCACAAAAGATGCGATCTTAGGTGCCTTTTCAGTCACCTGCCCTGTCGGGGTTTTACTGATTTTACCAAGACGCAGCAAGATATCCCCATTTAAATAAATGCTATAAGCACCATACTGACTCGGAATCTGAATCGCTAAACGTTGTCCGATAAATTTTTTGGGAATTTTAAAATGGCTAATAAAAGTGCCATAAGTGGCATTGGTTCCGGTGAGACTCTTGAATGAAGCTGGGAGTTCAACTACTTGTGATTCGAGTTCAGGATCTGGTTGCTCAATGAACTGACGTGGATAGAACTGCCATTTGCCTTGCAACAAGGTGGTACTATCTTCATCAAATTTTAGTTCGGTGACCTCATTCTGATGAGCTAGGAAATAAGATTCTGGAGCAGCATCATATTGAGCCCACACGATCCGTGTAGTCCCCATCAAAAATATCAGCATCAACCACGATGCCAATATCAGCATAATCCCCCTAAACCTGAGCAAAAAGGCCATCCTGTAGCTACTGTTATTAATTCTAATGTACGTGGAATGTTGGATATTGCCAATGATTTTTCATATAAAAAAGCAGGATAACCGACGAGCTATCCTGCTGCTGAATTCCTGACATATTGTACTGTTCAGAAAGTCACATAATATCAGTCACGTGTTTTAACGTCGTACAGTTCGATTTCAAAAATCAGGTTGGAATTTGCCGGGATAATGTTCCCCATTTTACGTTCACCATAAGCCAGATGAGCAGGTACGATCAGCTTACGTTTGCCCCCCACTTTCATGCCGATGATACCTTGATCCCAGCCTTTAATCACACGACCAGTGCCGATGACCGTCTCAAAATAATTACCACGATCCAGCGATGAATCAAACTTGGTTCCATCTTCCAGCCAGCCAGTGTAATGCGTGGTAATCAGTGCACCTTTTACCGCTTCTTTACCTTCACCCACCACCAGGTCAATAATTTCTAGTTCTTTGGTCATCGTCAATATCCTTCATTTTGCAAATAGCCCTAGTATAAACACGATTGAGCCAAATTCCTCAGACTTTAACTGCAATGGATCAAAAGCTGAGTTCCTGAACCTTCTTATCCTGTAATAAATACTGGGTTAATTTCTGGTGATTTTTAGCCGAACCCATCAGGATCCAGCGGCCTGTGATCCGCCGGTCGATTTTTTGCTGGCTGGAATGGATGACTTTTAATTTGTATTGTTTAAACAGTTTTTCATAATGATCTGGTTCATGCTGTTCAAAAGGACAGACAATTTCGTAGTTACGTTCCTGATTCAGAGATTCAATGCCGCGTTGTACATACATCAGCAAAACCAGCACCGTCATGACAATAAAGGTCGCCCAAATACTTAACAGCTCATAGCCAGCACCAACTGCCATGCCCAGTGCAGCTGTCATCCAGATTGTGGTTGCAGTGGTAATCCCAGAAATCCGGTTATCATCTTTTAAAATCACTCCGGCTCCCAGAAAACCCAGGCCAGTTAAGACATTGGCTGCCAGACGGTCGGGGTTGGCGACGCCGATTTTTAAGGAAATAATAGTAAATAGACAAGAACTCAGACTGACCATGATCATGGTGCGCAGTCCGGCAGATTTACTATGATATTCCCGTTCCGCTCCAATAACCGCACCAATCACGACTGCTAACAGCAAATCATAAAGTTCATGATACATGCTTCGTCCCTGGAACTTATTATTCTCTCCAGATATACGAAATATTGGGGCGAGGACACAAGTCGAAACTTGCATCCTTGTGAGTTGTTATTGTAACTGTTCCCATTCAATTACAGCTTGGGCGTGATCACCGATTAGGGTCCATTCACCATCCATGATATTTAGTTGCAGCTGCATGGTACGTTCGCATAACTGTTGTACCGCTTCAGTGCTGGCGGTTGAAATTTTCCAGACCTCAACATTTGATAAAGTTTTCAATTTGGAATTACGTTTATACCATTCATCAACTGAAGAACCATAAGCAACTACTGCGACCTGCTTGCAACGCGCACTGGCTTTCTTGACTTTATCTTCGTCAGGACAACCTACTTCGATCCATTTCAATAATTGGCCAGTCAGGTCTTTTTCCCACAACGCTGGCTCATCAGTCTCAAACAGGTCTTTGGTAAATTCAAGCGTCTCGCCAGCAAAACGTGCATAAGCCAGAATACGTACCATCAGACGTTCAATGGTTTCCGAAGGATGCAGCGCCATCGTCAACTGATAGTCTTCATAACGATGGGTATCCATATCGGCAACATTCAAATCTGCCTTATAAATTGTCGCTTTTAACGCCATAACACAATCCTCAAATTTGGCGCCTAGCATATAAGATTTATTGATTTTTTGCTGGACAGATTTCGTCTTATCCAGCTATTTTCTACACGCAGATTCGAAGCTATTTTTCCTGATCAATCCGGCATTGCATCAAGGCGGTTTCAAATTCTAGCCAGTCACGTGAAGTCTGGTAAATCACTTCTACCCGGTTATCAATGCCTTCTTCAGCAGACTGATAATTAAACTGTTCAGGATTGAAATTAAAGCTTTTCCAGCCCTGATTGGTATTGAAAATCCCTTTGATACGTAGCCAGTCCTGCTGCTCACAAAGCAAATCCAGCAGATTATAAAAATCAAACTGCCAGCGTTTCGGCAATTTCCAACCTGCCACCTGACAGCCTTGTGCACTTTCAACATAATGATAAGGCAACTGATGTACGACAGCCGGCATCTCTCCAGATATTTGGCGCTGTTGCTTGAGCAGTGGCTGGATCTGCCGAGGAGTACCCTGATAATCCTGTTTGATTTGCTCAATATCCAGCTGTCCGTTTTCTATCATCAGCCAGTGCTGAGCATAGGGCTGATACTCAGACTTGAGTTCAGTTAAAGCAGCATGATCAGTTTCAGTCATCAAATCAGCATGGGAAATGACCACAATATTGGCAACTTTCAGCTGATCCGCATACAGGTTCTGATGCGTCCAGTCCCGATCATGTAAACGTGAGCCATCCACCACGGTAACCAAAGATTGCATCTTTAAATGACTCTGCCAATGTGGTTCAGTGAGCTGTTCCAGCAGTTGTCCGGGATGTCCGAGTCCTGTAGGTTCAATAAATAGCCGGTCCGGTTTGGTTTCTGACAATAGCCGGGATAAAGCAATCTGCATCGGCAACTGACTGCTACAACATAAACAGCCACCCAGCAATTCTTTCACTGCATAGCCCTGATCCTGAGGCAGTAATTGCTGGTCGACGCCAATCTGACCAAATTCATTCATCAGCACAGCCCAGACTTCCTGCTCCGGTTTCTGGCTCAGTAAATATTTTAATAAAGTGGTTTTACCGGCACCTAAAAATCCGGAAATGATGTGTACAGGAATAGGCTGCTGAGCGGCAAGAACTTTCAAAATTGATTCTCAAAGATAGAATTAGAAGTAGTAAACCTGACTATTATAGAGCACTGGACTCTTGCAAAAGTGTTCATTTTTTGGATGAGTAAATCCTATTTATCTCAGTGCAAATAAAAATAACAGTTTGTAGTAAGTACTTTTTAGCCGTTAAATGGTTCACTTAAACGCTATATTTGAAATATTTACACACATTTCCAGCTAAAAATTTCCTATACATTTAACAGAAGAAAACAAATTTCCAGTGATTGTATTTGCTTGGTTAACAGCTTCGTGCGGCTTTTGTTAATTACTTTGCTCCGTAAAATTTTCATGCTTAGGATGAATTCCTGCCGGATTGATGTGATGGTCATTCGGCAGTTTATAAATGTAATAAAAAGGATGCTCAACATGAAATATGCACAAATCTTACTTGCAACAACGCTTACTGCAGCCGCAGCTACCAGTTTTGCAGCAAACAATACCACTGACACGAAGACCACTGAGGAACAGAAAGTCACTGTAACAACTCAGGAACTTCCTGCAACGAATAACCCAAATCCGAATGTAACCACGGCTGGACCTGCTGACCAGCCTGCTGCGTCTGAAGCTGCTACAGAAGACAAAGATGGTAAAAAAACGACTAAGTCGACATCGACTCGTTAATCAGGTTTAAAGCAACATCTTGTGCAGTAAATCTCCAGTAGGTTCGACCTATGCTGCGGGATATAGACCGAGGCTGAATCATGCAACTGCGTGATTCAGCTTTTTTATACGTTATAGGCTATTCACTATAGCTAGAAATAATCATAGGATTCATTCATCTTATGAATAAATTTAAATATTATTATTTATTATCAATAATTTATTAAAATTAAAATCTTTTCAACCAAATCTTTTTGATAGACATAACCTACTATGGACTAGCTTGTTTAGCGCTATTGATTGTTCCTTAATAGTCTCAATCCTGAATTGATTGAATGGACATTCGCGATGAGCAATACAAATTACACCACTGAAGTGGCGATTTTGGGGGCTGGCCCAGTAGGCTTAACGATTGAACTACCTGAGCAAACAGGGTGTTCAAGTCACTGTGGTTGAACAGCTGGATAGCCTGATCGATTATCCGCGTGCCATCGGCATTGATGATGAATCCTTGCGTACCATTCAATCTTTGGGACTGGTTGATCAGGTCTTGCCGCATACTACCCCTAACCATGCCATGCGCTTCCTGACACCCAAAGGCCGTTGCTTCGCAGACATTCAGCCACTGACTCGTGAATTTGGTTTCTCCCGCCGTAATGCTTTCATTCAACCTCAAATAGATAATGTTCTGCTGCAAGGCCTCAAACAATATAAAAAACTGAAGTACTTTTCTCCCGTCACCTGACACATTTCAGCCAGGATGCTGAGGGTGTAACTTTAAATGTTCAGACTAAAAATGACAGCTTAGAAACTATTCGTGCGCAATACCTGATTGCTTGTGATGGTGGTAACTCTTATGTACGTCGTACCCTCAATATTCCATTTGAAGGTGAAACTGCACCGAACCAGTGGATCGTGATTGATATCGATAATGACCCATTGGCAACCCCACATATTTATCTATGCTGTGACCCCGTACGTCCTTACGTATCGGCTGCCTTGTCGCATGGCATTCGCCGCTTCGAATTCATGGTCATGTCAGGCGAAACTCAGGAAGAACTCAGCAAACCGTAAAATATTGCCAAACTGTTGTCTAAAGTTTTACCAAATACCAGCGGTATTGAAGTGATTCGTCAACGTGTGTATAACCACAATGCACGTATTGCGGACAAATTCCGTGCCGACCGTATTCTGCTTGCCGGTGATGCTGCGCACATCATGCCTGTATGGCAAGGTCAAGGTTATAACAGCGGTATGCGTGATGCCTTTAACCTGGCCTGGAAAGTAGCACTAGTGGTACAAGGCAAAGCAGGTCCAGACTTGCTGGACTCTTACCAGGTAGAACGTAAAGACCATGCCAAAGCGATGATCGATCTTTCAGTCATGGCAGGGCACGTGCTTGCGCCACCGAAAAAATGGCAAGGTTTTGTGCGTGACGGTATTGCCTATGCATTGAACTATATTAAGCCAATCAAACAGTACCTGCTGGAAATGCGCTTTAAACCAATGCCGAAATATCATGATGGTGCGTTACTGGCAAATACTCACAAAGACTCTCCAGTTGGCAAAATGTTCATTCAGCCACAGGTCAAACTGGAATCTGGTGAAACAGCATTACTGGATGAAGTCATTGGTAATGACTTTGCCATCATTGCCTGGGGTGTAGATCCGAAATGGGGCTTAAGCAAGGAATCAATGCAGCAATGGAAAAAACTTGGCGTGAAGTTCATTCAGGTCATTCCTGCGGTTCAGCTGTCTAATCAACAGCGTAAGCAATATGAAGATGTTATTACCATTGGTGATATCGGCACTGAATCCGTACATGGTTTGGCAAGACCCAAGATTCTATCGTCATCCTGCGTCCAGACCGCTTCGTAGCAGCTCTTGCCATTCCTCAATCTATGGAAAGCACAAGCAAGGCGCTGTTCAACAAGCTCCATGTTAAATAATAATTGACCTGACTTAAAAAACCACGCTACGGCGTGGTTTCCTATTTATAGATGAACATAAAAGCTAAGTCCATTATTGCTCAAACCATGAAATATCTTTGAGAGAACCAAGACGTGCCATCTGCTGGAGAAAAGGTTTGAATTCTTCTAAAGGCGGTAAAATTTCGGTACTAATTGCGAAGATCAGACAATAGGCTACATATAGATCTGCAGCAGAAACTTTTTCACCTAAAAGATAAGGCTTGGCCTGCGACAAGCCCTGATTAAGAAAATCAAATACCGCGGCTTCGTTACCAAAACTTAAACTGGTTCGAACCTTTTCAATCTGTTCTTGAGATACTTGTAAATTTTTTACATCGATATATTCAGTCAGTGGCCCATGACAGAAGAAAATCCATTTTAAATAAGCACCACGTTTGGGATCATCTAAAGCGGGCGCCAACCCTTTGTCCTGATATTTATCTGCCAGATAGATAATGATAGCGGCCATTTCTGAGATCACGATGCCTTGATCAACCAGACACGGGACTTTGCCCATCGGATTGATCTGAAGATATTCAGGTTGATGCATATCTTTATAGGGAACTTCCACCTGCTCAAGCTGGTCTTCGATCTGTAGTTCTTTAAGGATGGGCAGCAAGGTCATGCCGCGTGACCGAGGGTTGTTACAGAGCTTCATCATTCTGCTTCAACCGATTTCTTATTTTTTGAATTTTAGTATAAAGCGATTTTCCTCTGCGATTAAAAAGCATGTGCTACAGATCATTTCTGTAGCACATTTCATTTATGGAAGATCAATAATTTACTTAAAAAGGTCTACACAAAACTTTTCTTTGAGCACTTTCAGAATCAGCTCAATCGCAGGATGCTGGTTATTTTTAGGGTAACTGACATAGAGAGTAATCATCGGTAAAGGTTCCAGCGTTTTCTTCACCACAATATTATCGCCGAGTAAAGGAATCACATAAGCGGGTACCAGACTCCAGCCAACCCCCATGCCCTCACCCTTACGAGATTCCGGAATAAACTCATTCGCGACAGGGACGGTGACCGTCGTTAGGATGCTGAACCAGATCCCATGTAAGAAACGTACTGCCAATAATGACCACATGCTGTCGACTAGCAGATAACTAAAGGCAAACAAGGCAAAAATAACTCCGGCTCCGCGCATTGCCAATTTCTTGCCGAGTTTCTCAATGCTCATGCCTGAAAAAGGTCGAACGGCAATTGATGACACTAAGAACAGGGTCAAAGCCAAACCTGCTTCTTTGACTGATCCGCCCAGATCTTTCATGATATAAACTGGCAGAATGGTCAGTAAGGCAAAGTAATAGATAAACAGGAACAGATTGTTCAATAAACACAGAACAAAGGAGCGATTCCATAAGCGCTCAGGACTAGCAGACATAACACGCAACTTTTAAAATAAATTTAAGAATTGACTAAACTCAGGGAGAAATCAAAGCTGGGCTTAAGGCCATATCTACCAGATTCTGGATATATTGATCATCCGGCATGCGGTTGAAGAAAATGATCTGGTAATGAATCGGCCCATATAAAGTGTCCAGCATCAGATCAAAAGGATAATCCGCACGTAATTCTCCACGTTGAATGGCCTGTTGAATCAATTGATGGGTTTGTTTTCGTCGTGGTAATAGATATTGCTGAAAAAAGTCTGCAGCCAGCTCCCGATGATTGGCCATAACGACCAGCAAAGCACGGCCTACCGGATGATTAAGCGCTTGAACTAGCAAAGTTAGCTGTTGAACCAGATTACTACGCAGGCTCTGTGAAGCATCCAGTTCAAATACCCCTGCTGTACGCTGCTTGAAAGCATCCAGTACCAGTTCAGATTTATGTTTCCACCAGCGGTAAATCGTAGATTTGCCAACCCCTGCCCGTGCAGCCACATCTTCTATTGTTAGCTGATGATATTCACCTTCTGCTAGTGCATCCGAAACTGCTTGCAGAATACTGTGCTGACGCCGTGAACATTTTTCTTCTTCACTCATGCTTAAAACCAAAAAACGAAACGATACGTATCGTTTCATATTGGATTAAAAAAGAAGCTTAAACCAAAGTTGAATGATTTTTTAGGCAAAAAAAAGGCCTCACATTGAAGGCCTCTTTAATAAACGAATTAAGTTTAGTACTTAACTATGCGCTGATTTTTTATAGATGCTGCATGAAGGATGATGGTTTTCCTGCAGACGGGCAACTTTACGTTGTTCAGCCGCTTCAAAACGGCAACGTTTCCAGTCATTGTCCAGATTCAGCGGTGGAATCTGTTTAGGCTTACCATTTTCATCAACAGCGACCATCGTGAAGTAGCAACTATTGGTATGGCGTACAGTACGTTTCTGAATATTTTGTGCTTCTACACGAATACCGATTTCCATTGAAGTACGACCTACATGGTTCACACTTGCCAGGAAAGTCACCAGCTCACCGACATGAATTGGTTCTTTGAAATTTACTTTGTCTACAGACAAGGTTACGACATAACTACCCGAATAGCGACTCGCACAAGCATAAGCAACCTGATCCAATAATTTCAGAATTGTTCCACCATGTACATTTCCTGAAAAGTTCGCCATATCTGGCGTCATAAGGACCGACATCGTTAACTCTGACTGGTCATCCGATGCTGTTGCAATTTGATCTAAAGGGGCCATCGTTTTCTCTGAACTCTTTGAATGACAATGATATAGACCATTATTATAGCGTTTTTGGTCTAAATAAAATGTTCAATTCGGCAAATAAACATCATAATTCTTGATATGAAATTTTTCTCCATACAAAAAAAAAGATATTCCTCTGAAGATCCATAAAAATCATCAGAAAGTTATTTTCAGTAACTATAAAATAAACAGGAATTTATCTAGTAAATTATTTTCTTGAATCAATGCACTGCAATTAAGAGATTATTTATTAAGCATGCAGAACTCGATTTAAGAGAACTGCATGCATTAACAAAAAATAATCTCGAATTAAGCAGGCACCTGTCTCAACATTTCTCGCGCCACATTTTCATAACTTAAAGTCTGCTGGCCATGCAATATAGTTTCAACGGTAAAAGAACCATCGGGATGAACTTTAGTTACAGTAAAAATTGTATTTTCAAACTGAGCTAATGTGACTTGCTGGCCAATTTCGATGTGATTCATATGGCTTTTACATTTATTAATCTATCAATTTTTATTCTGTCATGATCTTCTAAGCTTTTGAACAGTTGTTTAACTTAAGTCTGTGAATAATTTTGTTAAAATCAAAAAAATAGCCTTAAAATATATTTATAAAATCACTATATTTTTATAATTCAAATATTTATTTCCAATTGAAACTCGGGCTTTAAGTGACTTTCAATAGGTAGAAAACATCAGCTCATCTCTAAAAACGATGAGCAAAAATGAGCCGCTTTTCATCTACATGAGAAAAGAGGTAAATATTTTTATACATCTTTATGAAAAATAAATATTTTATTAAAAATCTTAGAGCAAACTATTGTTGCTGAGCCAAGAGCAATGGAATCTGATGACCCTGACTGTAATTATGCTTCTGATAGGCCTGAGCAATCTCTGGTAGCTTGAGTTTAGCTGCCTCGATGCCAGCGTCCATGGTCAGCTCCCTGCCACGCACATCAAAAATATGACCTTTTTCGCGTAAGTCTGGCTGAATCACTACATCGGCATATTGCAGTTCCTCAGAAGCTAAACGTTGCTGCATGATATTGATGTTCTGGTTGAATAGACCCCAGACATTAGTGGTTTCAGTATGGATTGGCTGCGCCAAAATATCGACAGCAATCACAATATCAGCGCCCAGCTCACGAGCTACTTTAACTGGCACTGGACTGACTAACCCTCCATCCACATATTCTTTTTTCTGGATGACAGTCGGAATAAACATGCTTGGAATAGAAACGGATGCACGTACTGCTTGACCGGTATTACCATAATTGAAGACTACCCGCTTGCCCTCTTTCAAGGCTGTGGCTACCACAAACATCGGGATTTTCATGGCTTGCAAAGGCGTTTGATCCACTTGCAAATTCACATAATTTTCGACTTTTTTGCCATCAAAAAAACCTTTAGGGTCCAGCTTGATGTCGCGGACGTCAGTCGCTTTCATGCTTAACGCAATATTACGCAGTTCAATCGCCGGTTTACCACTGGCATAAATGGAACCTACGATACTGCCGGCACTGGTTCCCACAATAAAGTCAGGTTGTATGCCTGCCTGCTCCAACACTTCAATTGCACCGATATGCGCATAGCCACGCGCACCGCCACTGCCAAGAACAAGTGCAATCACCGGACGGTTTTCTGTTTGCTTGATCTTGTGGAAATTGATCTGGTTTGGGCGTGCTTGGGCTTCTGCTATTGAACTGGCAGATTTAATATGACTAGAGTTAGGTTGATTTAAACCGGATGTCGTTTGGCAGCCACTCAGGCCTATCATTGTCATCGCCAATATACTCAGTACATATTTCTGCATGCAGAGCACGTCCTCATTTTGTTAAAGCAGCATAGTGTATAAACACATGCTTAAATAATCTGTAGAATTTCGTAAAACTGTCATACAGTTGCACTAATGTCTTTCAATTTTCAGCCACTGTATGAATACACCTTCAATGTACCGGATCTTTCTCACTTTCCTGCAACTGGGCTGTATGGCATTCGGTGGACCGGCAGCGCATCTGGTGTTTTTTCACCGTAAATTTGTCGACCAGTTACAGTGGTTAAATACGACACAATATGGCCAGCTGATTGCATTAGCGCAGCTTTTGCCCGGCCCCAGCAGCAGTCAGGTAGGCCTTTCAATTGGCTATCTGCAGAGGGGTTATGCTGGGGCATTCGTGGCTTGGCTTGGATTTACCCTGCCTTCAGCGCTTTTGATGAGCTTGATCGCAGTACTCGGTCAGCACTATTTCCATATTCTAAACTCAAACAGCTTTCATAGCATTCAATTGATCGTTTTTTCTGTAATCGTCTGGGCATTCTGGCAAATGCTTAACAGTTTCTGCAAGAGCATCTGGCAGTATGTACTGGTCTTGATTTCAGTCCTGATCCTGAGCTTCATTAGTATCAGTTTGGATCAGCTATTAGTCATTATTTTAGGGGCAGTTTTTGGCCTTGTAATGGCAAAATTTTCTAATTCTCCTCAGGAAAATAAGCCTGCTTCAAATTCATCTATCATTCACTCAAGCTATATTCGGCCACGTCACTCACCTTACTGGTTCATCGCATTTATACTGCCCTTTTTCCTGATTCCTATACTAGTCAAATCTGGTTCTTGGCCTGAACTCGCTTTTTTTGCTGATTTTTATCAAACTGGCTCATTGGTTTTTGGTGGTGGACATGTGATTCTGCCTTTGCTGCATCAGGACTTTGTGACGACCAATTTACTTTCGCCCCAATCTTTCGATCTAGGTTATGCATTTGCTCAATTGATGCCGGGTCCATTGTTTAGTTTTGCCAGCTATGTCGGTGCTCTGTTGCCTTGGACAGGCTCACCCTGGATTAATGCACTGTTAGCAACCTGCGCTATTTTCCTGCCTTCATTTTTTCTGATTTTTGCTACTTTGCCTTATTGGTCATGGTTAATGCAGCGAGGTATTATTTTTCAGGCAGTGAGCGGGATTAATGCGGCAGTCGTCGGACTGCTTTTATATTTGCTGATTGATCTCTCTCAGGCATATTTTCGTTCCTGGTCTGATCTGGTTTTTGTCATCGTGATGATTTTACTGTTACGCTCGAAATTACCAGTCTGGTTCAGCCTGATTGCTGGCTTTATCCTATATCAAAGCTATCTTAATTTTGTGTCATTCTAATAATTTAAGCTCATAAAAAAGCCCCGAACCAGTCGGGGCTTTTTGCTCAAGTCTTACCAGATATCTGATTTAACTTTATCTTTAAATTTCGGATGATCATCGAGTTTAAACTCTGGTTGCTCGATGCCACGTTTCAGCTGACCGGTATAGTCCTTGAGCAGCATCAAAATAAATGGCATCAGCAGCACAATCGCAATCAGGTTGATACTAGCCATGACACCCATGAACAGATCCGCCATATTCCAGATCAACGGCACACTGGCAATCGAGCCGAAATACACCATAAACAATACCAGCAATCGGAAAGTAAACATGACCTTACTGTTATTATTGATGAACTGAATATTTCCTTCTGCATAGGCATAGTTACCAATAATAGAAGAATAGGCGAACAGGAATAGGATCAAGGCCAGGAAGTCATCACCCCAAGCACCAATCTGGCTTTCAAGCGCCATCTGGGTCAAGGTTACACCTTCAAAACCGGCATTTTCATATAGGCCAGAGACTAAAATAATGATAGCGGTACATGAACATACGACGAAGGTATCTACAAATACGCCAAGCATTTGAACCAGACCCTGATTCACCGGATGTTTCACGTCAGAGGCAGCTGCCGCATTCGGTGCTGAACCCATCCCCGCTTCGTTCGAGAATAAACCGCGCTTAATCCCCATCATCATGGCCATCGAGATCATGGCACCGAAGAAACCGCCAGCCGCTGCTTCAAACTCAAATGCTTTGCTAAAGATCAGCTGGAAAATAGACGGCAACATATCGTAATTGATGACGGCGATATATAAAGCAACAGCCAGGTAAAGAACTGCCATGAAAGGCACTACCCCTTCAGCAACTTTGGCAATCCGCTTGATCCCGCCAAAAATAATCATGGCCGTAATCAAGACCAAGACCAGACCAATCCAGGAAATTTCCAGATCGAAGCCGCCTAATGGCAACATCAGATTGGTTTCATTCCAGCCCCAGGCATGTGAGGTTGCACCCGTAATGGCATTGGCCTGCACAGCATTAAACACAAAACCGTAGGTTGTAATCAGCGCAATGGCAAAGACAATTCCCAACCATTTCTGTTTAAGACCTTGAGTAATGTAATACGCTGGTCCACCGCGGAATTGCTGGTTCTTGTTATCCCGGACTTTAAACAACTGTGCTAATGACGATTCTACAAAAGCAGAACTCATTCCCAGAAATGCAGTAAACCACATCCAGAACACTGCACCCGGACCACCGACAGCAATCGCAATAGCGACACCAGCAACATTACCCACACCAACCCGGCTAGCCAGACCTGTAACAAAAGCCTGAAACGGCGTAATACCATGATCGTCTTCGACCTTGCCACGACTACGTTTCATGACTTTCATACTGTGCCAGAACAAACGGATTTGTACGGCACCGGTCATGATCGTATACAAAATACCGACTGCGACCAGGAATACCACTAAAAAGTCCCAGAGTGGACCATTTAAGGCATTGACCCAGTCCAGTAAGGTTTCATTTAGCTGATCATTCATGTCATATCCTTATGAGCTTATGACTCATTATCAAGCCTAAAATTAGACGAAAAATTTCAAGATCATCTGGATGATCGTGGCATTAATCAAGTCAACGAAGAAAGCACCACATAATGGAACGATCAGGAAGGCTTTATGCGAAGCGCCATACATATTGGTAATCGCCTGCATATTGGCGACAGCCGTTGGGGTTGCACCCATCCCGAAACCACAGTGACCTGCAGCCAATACTGCGGCATCGTAGTTTTTACCCATCACCCGGAAAGTCACAAATGCTGCATATAAAGCCATCGTGAGAGTTTGCGCACCTAGAATCACCATCAATGGTCCTGCCAGATCCGCCAGTTGCCATAATTTTAATGACAGTAGTGCCATGGCTAGATAAAGCGACAATGAAGCATTACCAAAAACATCAATTGCACGGTCGAAGAACTGGATTTTCAGGATGCCTTCCAGCACGTTACGCAGAATCACGCCGCCTGCCAGTGCCCATACAAATGTTGGCAGTTCAAATACTGTATCTTTACTGAAGCCAGTCATCAGCTCCGCAAATGCCAAACAGCCTGCAAACAAACCAAGTGTGGTAATGGCATTATCGGCGGTGATCAGACGAACACGATGTGGATATTCAAATTGCACATATTCATCTGTCGTGCTGTCCATTGGCGTGTTGTCACGTTTTTCGATTTGCTGATCGGTACGGGCCACAGCAAGATTATGACGGTTAATCAACAGTTTTGCCAAAGGCCCACCGATAATTCCCCCAATAATCAGACCAAAGGTCGCACTTGCCATACCGAGCGCCAAAGCACCTTGAATACCGTGCTCAACCTCAAGAATTTCACCCCAAGCGCCAGCAGTTCCATGTCCACCAGTCAGCGTAATCGAGCCGGCAATTAGACCGATCAGAGGGTCAATACCCAGTAAACTTGCCAAGCCCATGCCGACTGCATTTTGTAGTGCAATAAATGCCGAGATGGCAACCAGGAAGATCACCAGTCCGATCCCACCTTCACGTAATTTGGCGAAGTTCGCACTCAGACCGATTGACGCAAAGAAAATCAGCATAAAACTGGTTTGCAGTTCCGCGCTCGTGGTAATGCTATAGCCCCAGAACGAATGAACCAGCAGAGAGATAACCGCTGCAACCAGACCACCTGCAACAGGTTCAGGAATGTTGTAACGTTTTAAAAAATCGATTTTATCCACCAGAAACCGGCCCAGTAATAGAACAATTACTGCAGCGATCAGGGTATAAAATGCGTTAAAAGTAAAATCCATAATTTTTTTGTCCAAGATGGTTCTGAATTTTTGTCATTCTAAAAGTCGTGTTGCGATTCATTTTTACAGAAGAAAACCTTACATAACCCCATGTAATTGTCATCTTTTCCATTCATCTATCGCCTTTAGAATCAACAAAGCATTCCGCATCTGTTTCAAACTTATGAATATCATCGTGATGATCATATTCAGTGAGAGATTTATAAAAGCGAAAAACGGCCTTTTGCTGATTGCATAAGCTACGCCAGATGCGTAAATTCATCTCAGCGTGCAACTTATAGCGATAACATCCAACCTATATTTTTTACTTCTCAACCAGCATGAATTGCTGCATGAGTGCTTTTAACCTTACTGAGTTCATCAAGTCATTTGCAATAAGATATTTCAAATAGAGCTTGACCATGCAATCTTCATTATTTCCTCAAAATGCATGTATTCAACTGAAAAGTCGCACATTATGCTGTTTCTTTGTATAAAGTTTTATTGTTTTTTATTAACTATAGTTAGCAAATATATAAAAAATAAGTATAACTTATTATTTTTTATAGTTTACTACCCCTAAATTTTAATCGAAATAAAATATTAATTGAATCTAAAAATGGATATTTAATTTTATTTTTAAGATTGAATTTTAATCATTCTATTTTGCTCTTAACTTTCTGTATAGTTAGAGTCATCGATGTTAATTGCTCAAGATATCAGCATCTAAAATATCGGTTGCATGTTTAAAAGCAATTTTGTTTAAACATTCAATAAATTTCTTAAGCTATTTATATAACTCCTATATCTCCTAAGTGCATTCTCATTCATGTGATTTTTATTAATCATCACAATTCACTGTGAAACTAAAATTCCCCCTGCCCGACAGGGTTTGTTTGGTTTATAGTCAGTTCACTATCATTAAGGATATGAGATTGGAAATTAGAATGGATCAAAACCTCGTTCATGCTGTAGATCAAACCATTACTTCCCGGCATTCGGTTCGTGCTTTTCTGGATACGCCGGTCAGTACCGACATGCTCAAAGACATTTTGACTGTGGCCAGCCGCGCCCCTTCAGGGACCAATACCCAACCATGGAAAGTGTATGTGCTGACGGGAAAAAAACGTGAGGAGCTGGTACAGCGTGTCTGTCAGGCGCAAATGGAGCTTTATCAAAATCCAGCACTGGCCGCGCAATATAAAGAAACCTTTGCCTATTATCCCGAGCAATGGTTCTCTCCTTATATCGACCGACGTCGTGAAAATGGCTGGAGCTTATATGGTTTGCTGAATATCCAGAAAGGCGAAAAAGAGAAAATGGCACGCCAGAACCTGCGTAATTTTGAATTATTTGATGCACCAGTGGGGCTATTCTTCACCTTACATAAAGATTTAGGCATAGGTTCAAAAATGGATATTTCCATGATGATTCAAAACGTGATGCTGGCTGCCAAGGCGCGTGGTCTGGATACCTGTCCGCAGGCTGCCTGGAATCATTTTCATAGCATCGTGCTGGATGTATTGGGCGCAGGTGAAGATGAAGAGCTGGTCTGTGGCATGTCACTGGGCTATGCAGATCCAGACCATATCGTAAATACCTTTATTACCCCACGTGTTCCGGTAGAGGAATTTGCCGTTTTTGTAGAAGAATAAAATTAGATAAGCCATGATCCAAGCATCAACTTTGAGCTGCTTGGATCATCTGACAGAGATATAGAGTTCTTGCAGCTCCTTATCTCTGCTTAACTCTAGGCAGTTCTAATTTCAATACAGATCTAAAGGCTATAACCACAAAGATCGCCATTACCAAGGCCATATTGAATAAAGCATCCCACAGCATAAAGTTCAGTAAAACTCCGCCCAACAAACCGCAGGCAAATTGCATACTACCCATAATCGCACTGGCGGTTCCGGCACGTGCGCCCTGCTCTGCCATGGCCAGCGCCATCGCATTCGGTCCCACAAAACCAATTGAGGCTACAACAACAAATAAGGCCACCATGACCAGGACAACAGATTCAATGTTCAGATAGCCTAAAACCAGTAAAGCTAGGACACCGATTCCCTGTAAAGAGGCACCTAGTTTTAAGCGACTTAAGACTGAAAGATATTGGGCCAGATGCTTATTCATGGTCGAGAACAGCATGATTCCCACAGCATTCCCCCCGAAAGCATAAGCAAACTGCTGTTCAGTGAGATGATAATGATCCATCAGAATGGCTGAAGAAGCGCTGATATAGCAGAACATCACCGCCCCAGAAAAACAACCCACCAGCATTGGTCGTCTGAAACTCTCATCCTGAAAAATGGTTCGGTATAAACTCAATACCTGCTGCAAATTCAGTTTAAGACGGCGTTCCGGAGGCAAGGTTTCCTGAAAGAAAAAATGCACACAGACCACACTAAACAAACCACAGCCCATCAGCACCAAGAAAATAATATTCCACTCAAAGAACATCAGTACCCATGCGCCGAGACTTGGCGCAATAATCGGTGCAATGGTCGTTACAATCATCATGCTGGCAAAGGCCTGTGCAGCCGCCTGCATATCCAGCCGATCACGAATGGTTGCTCGGGCAATCACGACACCTACACATCCCCCTAAGGCTTGTAATACCCGTGCTGCAATCAGGCTCCATTCATTCTGTGCAAACATACACAACAGGCTTGCCAGAATATACAGGCACAATCCAAAATAAAGCGGTGGCTTACGTCCAATCCGGTCACTGATCGGGCCATATAGCAACTGCCCAACCGCCAGTCCAAGGAAATAAGCTGGCAGACTATTGGAAACCATCTGGGTGCTGACACCAAAATCCGCTGCCATTTCGGGCAAGGCAGAGAGATACATATCAATGGATAAAGAACCAAGTGCAGTCAGTGAAGCCAGCAAAATAATCCAGTACATGGTATAAGGCCGTGGTGCTGTCGAATTGGAGTTCATGTAATTAAAGATTTTAATGCGTAGTAGGCAGACAAATTAACATAGCGCATAGTATGATTTACATGGAAATTAAAAGTTATAAATATACTTTTTCTCATATGTATATTCAGCCTTGCAGCAAAGACTGCAAGAGAAAGGATCACCGTTGAAATCTTGGCTCAATCGTCTTAAGCACGCGACTTATAATACGACCCTGATGTATAACCTGCGTATGCTGATCGCTTTTGCAGGCACTGCCTTTGTTCCCTATTTCATGGGACAGCAGTTAATGACTATTCCACTCACCCTTGGGGTGGTGGCCGCAGGTTTAAGTGATATTGATGACCGCTTTTCCGTGCGTATCCTGAATCTGTTCTATACCTATTTAGGCTTCTTCATTACCGCAGTCACAGTCTATCTGTTATTTCCTTATCCGCTGCTGTTTGCTTCTGCCTTAATTGTCTCTTGTATTGTCCTGATTCTGCTCGGCTCGCTTGGTCGACGTTATGCCACGATTTCCTATGGCTGTCTGGTGATTTCTGTCTATTCCATGCTGGGGGTTGAACTATTTGATGGATGGTATCAGCAGGCAAGCTTGCTGCTGATTGGTGCGGTCTGGTATGGCTTTTTGTCGACATTGAGCTTCCTGCTGTTCCCTGCGCGACGTGCACAGGATAATCTGGCCAAATGCTATGCCTCACTGGGTGATTTCCTCTACGCCAAATCGAATCTGTTCGATGTCGATATGACGGCAAAAAGTTATCAGCAAAGTATGATCGAGCTATCACTGGAAAATGGCAAACTGATTTCAATTTTTAATGAAATGAAGACTGTCCTTTTGACCCGCCTGAAAGGTGACCGGGGTCAGAAAGATACTCGTCGTAGCCTGCAATATTATTTTGTGGCACAAGATATTCACGAGCGTGCCGATTCTGCGCATATTGATTATCAGAAACTGGCCAAAATTTTTGAACATAGCGACATTCTGTTCCGTTTTCAGCGCATCCTGTCGATTCAGGGTAAAGCCTGTAAAGACCTGAGTGAAAGCATTCAGCAACGTAAAACCTATAAACATAATAAACGCTTCAAACATGCCTTTGAAAACCTGAGATTGTCCCTAGAAAAATTGCGTACAGAACAGCAGTATGATCAGGTCTGGATCAATGCCCTATTTGCCTTATTCCAGAACCTGAAATCCATTGATGCGCAGTTACGCAATCTGGAAACTGAACGTAATATCAAATTTGATCGTGCTAAACATATTGAAAACCAGCTCAAAGATGACGACCTGAAAGGCTGGGAAGATATCAAGATTCGGGTCAAACAGCATCTGACACCTGAATCGGTGTTGTTCCGTCATGCCATTCGCCTGTCGATTGTGCTGCTGATCAGCTATATCTTTGTCCAGCTGACCGATATTCAGTATGGTTACTGGATTCTGCTTACAGCACTATTCGTCAGCCAGCCTAATTTTAATGCTACCAAGCGTCGCTTACGTTTACGTATCGTTGGAACATTGGCAGGTATTCTTTTAGGTTATGCCATTCTGTACTTCATTCCTTCCGTTGAAGGGCAATTATTACTGCTAATTTTGAGTGGGATTCTGTTCTTTGAATTACGCAGTAAACAGTATGCACAGGCCACTGCCTTTATTACCATTCTGGCCCTGATCAACTTTAATCTGGACGGCATGGGTTTTACCGCAGCTATCCCCCGTATGATTGATACTCTAATTGGCTGTGCGATTGCCTGGTTTGGCGTGAGCTTTATCTTCCCGGATTGGAAATTCCGTCGCTTGCCGCGCAGCATTAGCCGTAGCCTGCAGGCAGAATGTGACTACTTGAGTGAAGTGATTGAACAGTATAAGTCTGGACGAAATAATGGTCTGACCTACCGCGTGGTACGCCGTGCAGCTCATAATGCCGATGCTGAAGTGGCTTCACTGATCTCGACTTTGGCCACTGAACCTGACTTTGATCCAGTGCAAAAATCACAGGCTTTTGAGTTTCTGTGCCTGAATCATACTTTTATCAGTTATATTGCCGCGCTGGGTGCGCATCGTGAAAAAATTCAGGATCAAGATGTGCTGGACTTACTAGACCGAGCCCTAGAAAATATTCGTGGTGCCCTGCTCTATGATGAGGTCCCTGACCTAAGCACCCAGAATATGATCCAGAATATCCGTCAGCGTCTGTCACAACAGCAGGAAGAAGACCAGAAACCACTGATCATTTTGCAACAACTGTCTTTAATGTTTAGTATCTTGAAGCAATTGAGTCAGTTAAAGCAGAGTTTGAGTCATGAACGTGACGAACAGGCTACTGAATTGGCTTCATTATAATTTGGCTGATTTTGGAACAATATACTCACTGAATCAGCATAATTAATGCTAAACTTTTTACAGTTTTAAATCTGTTAATTTCATTATGACCGCGAAAAATTTATACGCTTATACCTTACAGCCTGTGAACTATGAAATTTCAGAAGCTGAGCAGCGTCATGCTCAGCTAATGATCTGGCGTAGTACCAATAAAATTGGTATGAAAGCTTGGCTGATCATGGGTGCTATTGTTGCCTTGTCTATTCTGGGAATTATCCTGATCAAGAACTACTCAACAGTTATCTGCTGGGTGGCGATTGTCTGTGTAGTACTGTATTACCTGATCCGTACTTTTGGTCTGGAATGGTATGTTAAACGCAAGATGAATGAATTTCCGGTACAGGAAATTAAAGGTATCCGTCTGGGCGTACAGCCACATGGTATCGTGATGCGCCAGAAAATGGGCATGCAGGAAGGTGTGGGTGCTATTGGCTGGAAAGACATCTATGAATGGTATAACACGCCGGAATTCATGCTGATCAATTTTAAAGTCAAAGGTCAGCAAGGTGCTTATATCCTGCCTAAACGTTTAGACAGTAAAAACTTCTCTTTCTCGACCATTCGCAAGCATCTGCAAGAAGAAGTGGGCGCGCCAAAAGAAATCTAAGACACATCCCGGTTTTGAAAGACCTCCTGTTTCGACATGGAGGTTTTTTTATGTCTATCTTTTATCCGACTCATCGACACAAATGATAATGAGAATAAATATTATCATCATAATCTATAATTTGTTCTAATTCTTCAGTTATAATTTGCCTACTTTTACACATACCACCATAAATCTGACCATCATGTTTAAAAAGACATTTTTCCAAATCCACTGGTTTCTGGGGATTACTGCAGGTTTGATTCTCTCGATTATGGGAGTCACGGGTGCTATTTATTCTTATGAGCCGCAAATCTTAAAATGGATGAATAGCGACAGTTATACTGTACAGGTTCAAGAGCAAGACAAGCTTAGCCCTGCCCAACTGTATCAACATTTCCAGACTCAAAACCCTGAAATGAAAATCAACAGTATTACCGTGGCACAGGATCCAAGTGCATCCAGTACGGTCAATATTGTAAAAGAGGGAGCACGTCGTGGTTATAACATGATGGTCAACCCCTACACGGCTGAAGTATTGCCTGAAATTAAAGGTCGTGAATTCTTCCAGTTTGTACAGCAACTACATCGTAATTTGACTGTAGGACCCGTCGGTAAACAGATTACCGGTGCCTGTGCCCTGATGCTGATTTTCTTTGTCTTGTCGGGTCTTTACCTACGCTGGCCAAAACGCCATTCAGTGAAGCAGTGGCTAGCTGTGAAGCCGCAACTGAAAGGTCGTAACTTTATCTGGGATCTGCACGCGGTTGTTGGAACCTGGGTCGTGATTTTTTACCTGATCCTGGCGTGTACCGGACTGTACTGGTCTTATGACTGGTGGCGCAATGGTATGTTCAAGGTGCTGGGTGTAGAACGTCCACAACCTGAAATGCAGCAAGGTCAAGGCGGCCGTGGTGGTGAAGAACAAGGTCGTAGTGCTGGCGAATCACGTGGTGAAGGTCAACGTGGTTCTCGTGGTGAAGGTGCAGGCGAACGCGGTCCACAAAGCGAAGGTCAGCGCGAAAATCGCGGTGAAGGTCGTGAGAAAGGTGTTGATGATACCGTTTTACTTACTGCATTGAACAAGAGCTGGGCAGGTTTCCAGAATGAATTCAATGACAAATATTCAACAGTTACTTTTAATATTCCTAAAAAAGCCGATGGTGAATTAAAACTCAGCTTTACCGATGTTGAAATTCAGCATGAGCGTGCCCGTAATAATGCTACTTATAACTATCAGGATGCAGCTTTTACATCGGTAGAAATGTATGAAGACAAAAAGCTGAATGAAAAGATCATGAGCAGTATGCTACCGGTGCACCGTGGCAGCTTCTTTGGTCCGATTTATCAGTTCTTTGCCATGGTCGCGTCACTGCTCATGCCACTTTTCTTTATAACCGGCTGGATGCTCTATCTGAAACGTCGCAAGCAGAAAAAACTTACTCTGGCTGCACGCCAAGGCACAACTGCCCTGCCTTTGGATCCAAATGCTAAGCCTTGGCTGATTACGTATGCCTCACAAACAGGTGTCTCTGAACAACTGGCATGGCGCACGGCCACTGCCTTACAGGAAGCACGTCAACCTGTCAGCGTTAAAGCAGTACAACAGTTAAGCCTTGCAGACCTGCAACAGGCAGAACAGGTTTTATTTGTAGCCAGTACTTATGGCACAGGTGAAGCGCCTGACCTGGCTTCATCTTTCGAAAAGAAAATTCTGTCTACCAAAGCAGATCTCAGCCATCTCAATTATGCAGTTTTGGCTCTAGGCTCCCAGGAATATCCTGATACCTATTGCAGCTTTGGTCATCGGATCGACCAGTGGTTACAGCAGAATGGTGCCAAGCAGCTCTTCAAGACCATCGAAGTGGATAATGCCAATAATGAGCATATCCAGCAATGGACCAATGCCCTTGCACATGTGACCCAGTTTGAGTTGCAGGATATGGGTATCGATAAAACCTTCGATCAATGGACTTTGAGCAAACGTGAATTGCTGAATCCAGATAGTCTGGGTGCGCCTGCGTTCAATATTGAACTGGTTCCACAGCATGAAGCTGTCTGGCAAGCAGGTGATATTGCCGAAATCCAACCAGGAAACAGCCCTGAACGTATCCGTGCATTTATGGAGAAATACCGTATTGCCGCGGGTACACAGGTACCTTCTCTGAAGCAAAGTATCGAACAGGCACTTTGGGATCGTGACCTGACTCAGGTTGATCCTTTTGATTCAGTAGATGAGCTATTACAGCAATTGCCGGCTCTGGCTACACGTGAATATTCAATCGCCAGTATTCCAAGTCAGCAAGTGTTACGTCTGGTCGTACGTCAGCAATCTGATGCGCAAGGTCAGTTAGGTTTAGGCTCAGGCTGGTTAACACAGCATACTGCCCTAAATTCACCGATTGCCCTGCGTATTCGCAAGAATGAATCTTTCCATCTGATTGCTGATAACCGCCCGATTATTTGTATTGGTAATGGTACGGGGATCGCAGGTTTGATGAGCTTGCTGAGTGTGCGTAACCGTCAGGACTATACTCAGAACTGGCTCATTTTTGGTGAACGTCAGCGTGCCCATGATTTCTTCTTTGAAGAAACCATTCAGGCCTGGCTGCAAATGGGTACATTAAAACGACTGGATCTTGCTTTCTCTCGTGACCAGCAGGAAAAAGTTTATGTGCATCATAAATTGCGTGAGCAAGCTGAAGAATTGAAACTCTGGGTCGCTCAAGGTGCCGTGATTTATGTATGTGGTAGCATTAATGGCATGGCCAGCGATGTCGATCAGGCTCTGATTGAAATTCTCGGTGAAAGCACAGTAGATCAATTACGTCTGGATGGTCGTTATCGTCGTGATGTATATTAAAACTAGCTGATCTACAAAAGACCGGGCTTCATGCCCGGTTGTTTATTAATAAGATAGAAGAAAAGATAAAAAGATAAAAAGATAAAAAGATAAATAAAAATATGAGTATTCGAATATCCAGCCCACTTAAACGAAATCTCAGCCTGATCTTTGGTTTGATCCTTGGCATAAACAGCCTCTGGTTAATGAGTCAGGGACAAAGACATTTCGGTGTTCTTTTGCCAATTTTCATTAGCATAGCATTGGTTCTGTATGTTTTACTCTTTTCAAACATTCAACGCTGGAAACAGCATTCCAGATTTAGAACCTGGTTCTGGAACAGCCTCTGGGCCGGATTTTTGCTCTGGATGATCAGTGTCGTGGTTTTCTTCGCTTATATCCAGATGTCTATTCATACAAACGAATCTACACAGTCTCCTGCCGCTATTCTGGTTTTAGGCAGCGGGATTTCGAATGGACAGCCGTCACCCATCTTAAAAAGCCGTCTGGATACTGCAGCAAAATATGCAGCATACTATCCAGATACTTTAATAATTATGACAGGTGGGCGTAATTATCGGGAAAGGCAAAGTGAAGCTGAAGTCATGCAGCACTATATCAACACTACCTATCCAGAACTCATCAACCTTATTCAACTTGAAGATCGAAGCAGAAGTACTGCTCAAAACATGATGTATTCTCAAGTGATATTGGAACAATACAATATAAGTCAAAATGATCCGATTGCGATTGCAACCAGTGATTTTCATAGCCCCCGTGCTCGTGCCATTGCCAGACACCAAGGTTATCAGCAAGTGATTAGTTTGAGTGCCAACACTCCTCTTTATCTGCGCTATAGCTCCTGGTTAAGAGAATATTTTGCCTTTTTGAGTGGTTGGCTTCTCAATGAATATTCACTATTTAAATAAGTGACTTAAACACTAAGTTAATTTAAACGGATATGCCTTGGTGAAGGGATCGCTGGATTTTTGAATAGTTCAGGTTTCTGTACATAGACCTGATATAGGTAATTTTTAAGATCCAGCAAAAGCTTTTCAGGCGCAACCAGAATATTTTGCCCTTCTGGTGTTAGATCCAGTGACACGATAGTACTTTCCTGACGTAAGAAAGGAATGACCTTTTCAACAAAATCTTTGAGGGTAATTTCCTGAACCTGGTAATTGGCCCAGTTATCTTTAATGAGTAGTCTGGCCAGACCTTTGCTTTGCCAGGTCGCGAAAGCACGCTGTCCTGTCGGCGTGGCACACAAAGCCCAACCCTCTTGGTAAAGTGCAAAAATGCCACCTTGGGTAACAATAGCTTCAATAAAATTTTTATAAACTTGTAGCGGATCGTAGGCGGTATTTTGCGATTTGATCGCTGCCTTGCGCTGATATGGATTTCTCATAGTCTGAAATCTTCAAATTATTATAGACTTCGAATTCTATGAAATATTCAGGATTTAGGCAAGAAAGATATGGTGGGCGCTGACGGGATCGAACCGCCGACATTCTGCTTGTAAGGCAGACGCTCTACCAACTGAGCTAAGCGCCCTGAAGAGTAAAAAATAACATCGTTATTTTTTATGATGCAAGACAAGCGAAGCGCGTAGTCTTGAATTTTGATTCACATTTTCCACATCAGGGAATGAAAAATGGCGCAGCGGACGGGACTCGAACCCGCGACCCCCGGCGTGACAGGCCGGTATTCTAACCAACTGAACTACCGCTGCATCGCGTATATCTTTAGAAGATATGGTGGGCGCTGACGGGATCGAACCGCCGACATTCTGCTTGTAAGGCAGACGCTCTACCAACTGAGCTAAGCGCCCTTAAAGGGTCAAACTGTTTGATTCTTAGGATGGCGCAGCGGACGGGACTCGAACCCGCGACCCCCGGCGTGACAGGCCGGTATTCTAACCAACTGAACTACCGCTGCATCACAAAAAATCTGGTGGGCGCTGACGGGATCGAACCGCCGACATTCTGCTTGTAAGGCAGACGCTCTACCAACTGAGCTAAGCGCCCTCAAAAGGTCTATCATGTAAATGGCGCAGCGGACGGGACTCGAACCCGCGACCCCCGGCGTGACAGGCCGGTATTCTAACCAACTGAACTACCGCTGCACTTACACAATGTCACTATTGTGGCAAACGATTCATCAAGAACTTAAAGTGGCGCAGCGGACGGGACTCGAACCCGCGACCCCCGGCGTGACAGGCCGGTATTCTAACCAACTGAACTACCGCTGCACTATAAGTGTCTCAACTTTGAAAGAAGCTTGGTGGGCGCTGACGGGATCGAACCGCCGACATTCTGCTTGTAAGGCAGACGCTCTACCAACTGAGCTAAGCGCCCTTTCAAATCGACTTCATCGCTTGATGAGGTGCATTATAGAGAATCTTCACAGACTGTCAAACGCTTTTCTGACTGTTTTCTGCTTTTTCGGTGTGAGTGATTAAAAAATAGGTTGATTGTTAAAAAAAACAACACTTTTTGTTTATTTTTTAAGTCTATACCGATTTTTTAAGAATACTCTCTAAAACTAAAAGCCGGATTTTTACGGTTTTACTCATGAAAATTGAGACCTGAACATGCAACAGACTTCAGTATTGCTGAAAGATTATACAAAGCCCAGCTAACCGCAACGTTGTGATCCTGTAATCTTTATTTTAAGAGCTTGCAGCCCTGTAAAAACAAATCGATGACTTTTATTGGCGGGCTATAAATCATGTTTCTAAGTCTATTTGTCTGTAAAAGTAGAGTGAGTAGAAGATCTATGCCCTCTTTACTTTTACATCTATAAATAAAAGATATTTCAATTAATTTTAAATCAACCGTAAATCTTCTTAGGTCATTTAAACAGTCAGATTCAGAGGCTGTTCTGAAATATAGACCAGCGCATCTTCGCTCACCAGTTCAAACAGCTCGGCCACATCCGTATTCCGCATGCGGATACAGCCATGGGACATTGGAATACCCATCGGCTCAGAATCAGGCGTACCATGAATATAGATATAACGTTGGTAAGTATCACAACCTTCGCCCTGGTTGAAGCCTTCTTCAAGCCCACTTAGCCATAAGATCCGGCTAAGAATCCAGTCTCGCTGCGGGAACTGCTGTGCCAGTTCTGCATTATAAATTTCACCAGTTGCTTGACGGGCAATAAACACACTGTTTAATGGTGCCTGCTGGCCAAACTTTTCAGCGACTTTATGCCAGCCACGAGGCGTCTTGCCACTATTTTCTGTTTCACCAATGCCATTCTTACCCGTAGAAATCAGGTACTGCTTATTATATTTTGGCAAATATAGTTTTTGTTGGGCGAGATCAATCAGGATTTCTGCCTGATACAGCTGCAAATGGCTCATTACTTCTCTTTCTCTGTCTTGATGATTTCTAGTTCTACTTTCTTTGTGGCCATGTGTTCTGGATGGATTATGTCCTGAACCGGTTCAGGCCGACGCCATAACCAGATCGCCACAATCAGCATGGTCACATCAGTAAAGATTTTGACTGCCAACGGTGCTGTCGTAAACAACATGATAATACCACTGATGAACATCATGATACTGGCCAGCCATTTGGCCTTGCGTGGCACAGTACCATTGGTACGCCAAGCTCTTAAAGTCGGACCATATTTTGGATGATTTAGCAGCCATGCATCCATCTGTGGCCAGCCTTTGGATGCCGCCCAAGCCGCCAGAATTAAAAATACTGTTGTTGGCATGCCGGGCAAGATTGCGCCGATAAAACCCAGTACGACAAATAGTACGACCAGGCTTCGCCAAAACAATATTTTCATAAATCGATCCTACCCACAAAATTAGGGGTAGTATAAAGTGTTTTTAAAATCTGTCCGTTGTATTTGTGCACTTTTCACAGGATGTGCTATGCCCTTTTCCAGTCTAAATCACAATCTTGTAGAAGCATGGCAATATTATCAGCATCCTTTGGTGCGGCAACTGGCCTTTGCTGTTGGCAGTCCAAACCTTCTGTCTCAAATTCCAGCCGAACTTAAAGTCGTCCATGCTTTCGAATTACATGATTCTGAGACTTGGCAACATCACCTGCAAAATTATCATCCACGTCTGAAATATTTAGACCAGCATCCAGAAGAGCTGGAGCAATTCGTGCAGCAGCTTAAAAGCACCCGGTTGGGTCTACGTTTTGAAATGCTGGTCTGGTTCTGGCTGCTAGATGATGCTTATCACCCTTATAAACTTTTAGGCCATAGCATTCAGAAAATTGACGGTGCTAAAACGCTAGGTGAACTGGATTTTCTGTTACTCAATACAAAGACAGGCCAGACTGAACACTGGGAAGTGGCGCTGAAATACTACCTCGCAGAAGCCGATTTTAGCCTGCCAAACTGGTATGGCCTAAACCGTACCGATACTTTAATCCGTAAAATGAAGCATTTTACCCAGAAACAGTTTCAGTTTGATGAGGCTCTGGATCAGCAGATTGAGCAGCGTTTCTGCATGTTAAAAGGCCAGCTTTATCTTCCAGTGCATCGTGCAGATCAGACATTGCCTGGCTGGGTCAATACCCAACGTCGCATAGGCTTATGGGGCCAGCAGATTCCCGACCCAGCGGCTAATTTCTATCGTTTGCAGCGCCATGAGTGGATTTATCCTAATGCTCAGATCAGCAGTTCAAGTCCCTATTGGTGGACAAATGGACTTTATAAAAAGGCTGATCAAGAGGATTTTTATATGTATCGCAGCCCGCTTTTACTCCCCTTTCCTGCGCATAAACCCTTTTAAAACATTACATTTATTAACCGAAGCACTATGAAAACCACATATTTTTTATGTCGTATATTTTCTAATCTTAGTTCCACATCATAATAATTTTATTATCGATAATACGGAGATGATGATGAAAAAAATTCTTGCTGCTTCATTGGTAATGGCTTTTGTTTTAACTGGCTGTAACACTGTCAAAGGTGTGGGTAAAGACGTTTCTAAAGCAGGCGAAGCTGTAACAGGCACTGCAGAAAAAACTTCTGAAGAAATCCGTCAAAACTAAACTCTTTCTAGCTTCTCCACAAACCCTATCTCAGATAGGGTTTTTTTATGTGGAACATTCACATTACAGGCCATATTCGCCTATCATAGAGCCGACAAATTTATCGACTTATGAATTCACCATATGACATCTTCCGCGACTCTTGATTTAAGCCTGCAATTATTACGTCAGCCTTCTGTGACCCCTATTGATCATGACTGCCAGAACATCATGGCAGAACGTTTGAAAAAGGTGGGTTTCGATATTGAATCAATGCGTTTTGAAGATGTTGATAATATTTGGGCGCGTAAAGGTACTGAAAGCCCTGTTTTCTGTTTTGCTGGCCATACCGATGTTGTGCCAACCGGCAACCTGGATGCCTGGAACTCTGATCCTTTTGCGCCAGAAATTCGTGATGGTAAGCTTTATGGCCGTGGTAGCGCCGACATGAAAACGGCTTTGGCTGCGATGGTCGTAGCTACTGAACGTTTTGTCGAAAAATATCCGAATCATAAAGGTTCGATTGCCTATTTGATCACTTCAGATGAAGAAGGTCCATCGATCAATGGTACGGTAAAAGTGATTGAAACCCTAGAAGCGCGTAATGAGAAAATTACCTGGTGTCTGGTAGGTGAACCTTCGAGCACCAATAAACTGGGTGATATTGTTAAAAATGGCCGTCGTGGTTCATTGAATGCCAATCTAACTGTGAAAGGCAAACAGGGGCATGTGGCTTATCCGCATCTTGCTGTGAATCCAATCCATAAAGCGTCTAAAGCCATTGCCGAACTGTGCGAAACAGTCTGGGATAATGGCAATGAATACTTCCCTGCGACGTCTTTCCAGATTTCAAATATCAATGCCGGTACCGGTGCAACCAACGTTGTTCCAGGCATCATGAATCTACTCTGCAACTGGCGTTATTCAACTGAAGTGACTGCTGAAGAACTAAAAGCACGTATGCTTGAAATTCTGGATCGTCATGGTGTGGATTATGAGATTTCATGGACTTTATCTGGCCTGCCATTCCTGACACCGGTCGGTGAGCTGGTGAATGCCGCTAAAGATGCCATTTTAACGGTGACTGGTACTGAAACTGAATTATCAACTTCAGGCGGCACCTCAGATGGTCGTTTTATTGCGCCTACCGGTGCACAGGTGCTGGAACTCGGTGTACTGAATGCCACGATCCATCAGATTAATGAGCATGTCGATATTGCAGATCTTGAACCACTGGCTGAAATTTATGAGCAGATTCTGGTGAACCTGTTAGCCAATTAATCACCAGATGTAAAAAAAGGAACTCTTATGAGTTCCTTTTTTTATACATTCAAAAGAATTATAGACCAATTGAAGACTGGATATGGCTCATTTGCGGGATGTGAAATAACTGATCCCCCATACGTACATACTGGAATACTGCTGGGTCAGTCACTTGCTGATCGGCATCAACCACCTCAGAAATACGCAGACGAATGGTTTTCGGCATTTCATTGCACATCAGGGCAAAACGCTGATGCACCTCATCTCCTTCAATCACCAGCGCCACACCACTTTTACGTGTTGGATCATTAACTGCATAAACCGGTAATTGCGCATCATGCCATTCAACCACTTTAACCTGGGTATCACTATCCAGTGCAGACAGGACAATATTTTGTGGTAACAGCATTGGATCTTTGCCGTGACAGTCAATGATATAAGCATCAATAAATCCGGTAGATACCGTAATTAAATGCTGAAGTTCCTGCTGGCTAATCTGATCAGCCATTTTGGCATTAGTCGTATTCTGACTCATTTATAACCCCTGTTTTTCAGCAATTAACTGTTGAATATTCGCCAGTAATTCAGCTTCCTGGAACGGTTTACCCATGTAGTGGGTTACGCCCAGACTGAAAGCACGTTCACGGTGTTTTTCACCCGTACGTGAAGTAATCATGATAATTGGCAAGTCGCGGTGAATATCGTGGTGACGGACCAGGTTCGTGACCTCGAAACCATCCATACGTGGCATTTCAATATCCAGCAACATCAGATCCGGACGGACATTTTCAAGCTGTTCAATCGCATCCACACCATCTTTGGCGGTGACAATATCATAGCCCTGACGCTCAAGCAGACGCGAGGTCACCTTACGAACAGTCACCGAGTCATCCACGATCATTACCAGACGGCGAGCATTGCCAGAACGTGAACCATCACGTTGATCCTGCATGTGTTTGACACGCTGCGTACCATGGATCTGACGGGCAATATTCTGACCATCTAGAATCAGACAGACCTGACCATCACCAAGAATCGTCGCACCGGTCACTACACCAATATTGGCGAACTGGTGGCCAATTGGTTTCACCACGATCTGTGCACGTGAACCGACAAGTTGATCGACTAACAAGGCAATGGTTTGACCACTGTTGCCTTTAATCAGTAATACTGGCAGTGAATGCGCCACATTATTCAGACGTGGAATTGGCTGATTCGATACGAACTCAGACAGGTAACGCAATTTGTAATTAACGCCATCAATCTTGAAGAAATCATCTTTACTGTTGAAATAAGTTTCCAGAGTAGATGGTGCAATACGTACAATACGGTCGATTTGTGCCAGAGAAACGGCATATTGTTGATCGCCCACTTTTACCATCAAGGCATCGCTAACTGCTACAGTCGTCGGTACGCGAATGGTGAAGGTTGTACCTTTGCCTACTTCAGAGCTGACAGATACGTGACCGCCCAGCGACTTGATCTCGCTTTGTACTACATCCAGTCCGACGCCACGACCTGAAATCTGGGTTACAGATTTAGCAGTACTGAAGCCTGGATGGAAAATGAATTGCAGTAGCTCTTCCGAATCCAGGGTCTGATCTTCTTTGATCAGGCCTTGGCTCAGTGCTTTCTCACGAATCTTCTCAGCATCGATACCTTTACCATCATCACTAAATGAGACGATGACATCTGTACCCTGACGGCTGATATTTAACAGGATTGAACCGACTTCTGGTTTGTTCAAGGCAATACGATCTGCTGTATCTTCCAAACCATGGTCAATCGCATTACGCAGCATATGCTCGAATGGCGTTACCAGACGCTCCAGAATATTACGGTCTAATTCACCTTCACTATTCTGAACAATCAGTTCGGCCGGACGGTTCAAGGTCGTAGACGTCTGACGTACGATACGTTGTAAACGTGGCAACATCCGATCAAACGGTACCAGACGGGTACGCATCAGGCTTTCCTGAATCTCGGCCTGAATCCGTGATTGTTGTAATAACAAACCTTCAGTTTCACGAATCTTGTCAGATAGAGTGCTCTTGAAGTCAACCAAGTCCGAAGCAGATTCCGCAAGCGACTTGGACAACTGGTTCAGTGACGAATATTGGTCCATTTCCAGCGGGTCAAAGTCTGCATAACGCGAGTTGTCTGAACCGTGTTTGGCAATAATTTGAGATTCCAGCTCGCCTTCCATTCGGCGCAACTGATCCGCCAGACGCTTGATTGCCAGTTCCATCTCGTTCAGGGTATTGCCAAGTTGGCCTAAGTCCATCTCGATACGCGAACGGTTAATCGCATTCTCACCTGACAGGTCAATCATCTTCTCAACCAGATCAGCAGAGATACGGATCATCTCGTGGCTGGTATCGGTATTACCGGTATCGACCCACTCACCCATCATACGTGGTGGCTCAGTACCATCACCTTCGACAAACTCGAAGCTATTTTCAGTGACCAGCGTTTCTGTTTTAGCCAGACGTTCCGGCAGCTGCGCAGTAACATCCACATAAGCAATCTTTTTCAGACTGCTTTGGATCTGTTCAAAATTGCTATAGTCACGCTGGAAGATAGCTTGTCTTAACCAGGCCAGTGTTTTTTGCAGCAAGCCATCATAAGCATTCGAGTTAAAGTGATATACCGCAAACTGTTCGAATGTGGTTTCTAGTTCATACGCAATGCTGGCCACCTGTTCGTTTTCAATCATGCGCGCACCACCCTTGATACTGTGGGCAGCACGTTGTAATTGAAGCAATAAGCTACGGTCACTACGTTGATCAAACCATTGGTTCAGCAGTTTTTCGGTATTGTCGAGAATCTCTTCTGATTCTTCCAGGAAGGTTTCTTCAACAATCGACTTCAGTTCGTCTTCTTCAGAACGTTCTTCTGCTACAACCTCAACGGGCTCAGTCAAAGTTTCTGTTTCAGTCAGCTCAACTTGTTTATCTTCTAAGTTTAGAGTTGGTTCTAGATCTGAACTTGTGTTTTTTGATGCAATCTCTTCCGGTGCTTCATCTGCTGTCTCTTCAGATTCAGTAGTAGCTCCTGCATATTCAAACTCGACAACAGGAATTGATGCTTCTACCGGAGCCGCAACAGCTTGACCAGCCACCAATGCCTGAATATTTTGCAGAATCGAAATTGCTTCAACCGCTGGATAATCGATACCTTCATCACGGATCGACTGGATACGGTCAGAAACGTTATCTTGCACCAGACGAATGATTTGAATCAGAGCAGGCGTTACTGCAATCTGCTGACGGATGATTCGCTCATAAATACTTTCCAGTTCGTGCGAAATCGAACCGATATGAGAAGCGGTAATCATGTTTGCACCGCCCTTCAAGGTGTGCAAATGACGCATCAGATTGTTAAGTGAAGTCGTATCATCCTGCTTTTTACTCCAGGTATTCAGATCTTCATCAATACCTACCAGTAATTCATCCGCTTCTTCCAGGAAGATATTCAGTAGATCCTCATCGAAATCACGCTGAGTTTCTGCGCTGTCGATGTACTGGCGGTCAGAGGCAATACGCTGACTTAAAGCAGCAAAGTCAATGCTGGCTGTGGTTGCAGCTTCAGGAATAGAAATTTCTTCTGATACTTGCTCAGCAGGGACATTGTCTTCGGCAAAGATTTCCAGATCCTGCTGTACGAATGCAGCAAGTTCACTCAAGGTTTTTTGCGTATCATCATTTAAAATGACACGCTGGCCTGCTGCCAGGGTATCGAATAAATGAATGAATTCCTGATGTGCCTGGGCAAACAGCTCATAGGCATAATCGCTGTTCAGCAGTACCGGTTTTTCTAGTAAGGCATCATAGGCAGATTTTAAATCTGTCGTAAACTCATGAATACCCAGTGCGGCACGGTTATCTGTATGTGCAAGCAGCTCGGCAGCCTGCTCGCTTAAAGCCTGAATATATTCTGGATAATCGACTTTAGCGCGTTTATCGAATTCAAACTCGGCATCCAGTAACAGGTCAATCTCCAGTTCAACCAGCTTGGTTACCAGACCTTGGGTTTCAACTGTTTCCGCTTCAGTGGCTGCGAAGCCATAATCATTCCAGACACGCTCAAAATTCGCATACACTGCTGCCAGTTTGCTGCTATCACCCTGACGTAACAAATGCAGATAGTCGCTGACAAATTCAGCATACTGAATTAATACAGCAGTTTCTTTTGAAGTGGATGCAATTTCATCCTGAAGCAGTGTTTTAAACAGATGTTCTACTTTAGAGCTAGCCTCGAAGATTTCTTCGATCTGTGCCATGGACGAACTGCCGCGCAAAGTATGAATAGCACGAATCAATGCATTATAATCCTGCACTTTTTCATTTTCGCTATGCAGGAACTTGGCAATCGTTTCGAGATGCTCTTCGGCTTCCTCGATAAAGATTGCTACGGTTTCTTCTACATCACTGCTTGCAGCATCTTCAGTTTCGGCTTTTTCAAGCTCAAATTCTGTTGTGCTTATTTCTATTGCTGCAATTATATCTTGATCTTCAGCCGAATCACCTAGCTCAAGACCTGTGATCTGGCCTTCGGCAGTCAGACTGTCTGCCAGTTGCAAGAGTTCTTCTAAAGCCGGCTCAGGTGTCATTTGTTGTTGTAATTGCTGACCTAAAAGCACGACTGGACGCAGGTCAACATCGAGTTCCTGCACCTGTTTGAATTTTGGATATAAAGTGAACTGGTAAATATTCAGTACAGCTTTGGCATACTGTTGAATCGTAGGCGTTAACTGGATTGAACCTGAAAGTACCCGATTTAAGGTATCTTCCACTGCCCAAGCAATTTCACCCGCAGATTTAGCCCCCACCATACGGCCTGAACCTTTCAGGGTATGAAAATGGCGGCGAATGGTTTTCAGGTTTTCCTGATGAGCCGAATCACTCAACCATTCTGGAAATAAAGCATTTAACTCAACGAAAATCTCTTCGATTTCCTCGACAAAAATTTCAAGAATTTCTGCATCTTGATCAAGATAACTGTCTTCAGGAAGCGTTGTCGTTTCAACTAAATTTTTTAATATTTCTTTCATAGCTAATGCTTCTTACGTTGTGCCGCCAAGAAGGGCGCTCAAACTTAATTGTGACCGTCACGCGAGACCTAACCTTATGTAGTCAAGTCCATCTTGTCGAGGCTTTATCTGTATTTCTGAATGTGCCTCAACCTAGGTTAAGGCACACTCCCCTCATACTTTCTGACTTTATTCTGGTAGTTTAAAGTCAGATACAGATTCACGTAATGCATCGGCCATGTTCGCCAATTCAGATACCGAACGTGCTGTATCGAAGGTTGCACTCGTAGTTTGTGAAGTAATTTCCTGTACGACATTCATCGTGGTCGCAATATGACCCGCAGATGCAGACTGAAGTTTCGCAGCATCGGAAATGTTCGCAATCAGTTTTGCCAGGTTATTCGATACCGTTTGAATCTCATCCAGTGCCACACCGGCATCTTTAGACAGGTTCGCACCACGTACAACTTCGGCTGTGGTTTGTTCCATTGAAATTACGGCTTCGTTGGTATCCGTTTGAATGGTTTTTACCAGGCCTTCAATCTGTTTGGTTGCAGATGCAGAACGTTCCGCAAGACGCTGGACCTCATCCGCTACCACGGCGAAACCACGACCAGCTTCACCCGCCATCGACGCCTGAATCGCTGCGTTCAAAGCCAGGATGTTGGTTTGGTCGGCAATATCGTTAATCAGGGCTACGATGTTACCAATTTCTTGTGAAGATTCACCCAGACGTTTAATACGTTTAGAGGTTTCCTGAATCTGTTCACGAATCGTATCCATACCTTCAATAGAACGGTGTACAACGTCTGCACCATTTGCAGCAATTTGTACTGAACGTTCCGCAACGACTGCAGATTCTTCCGCGTTGGCAGATACCTGGTCAATGGACATTGCCATTTCGTTAATCGCAGCAGATGCACCCGCAATCTCTTGTGCCTGGTGTTCAGATGCTTCAGCTAACTGGTTGGTAATGCTTTGAGTTGTCGCTGTATATTGCGCAACTTCCTGAGAAGTTTCGGTAATACGAGATACCAAGTCACGTAACTGGTCGATCGCGAAGTTAATCGAGTCGGCGATCGCACCGGTAAAGTCTTCCGATACTGTTGCATATGAACGTAAGTCACCATCCGCAAGGTCGGCAATCTCGTCTAGTAAACGTAAAATCGCATTCTGGTTACGGTCATATTCTTCTTGAAGACGGGTTACACGCTGTTTGTCCGATGCACCACGTAGGGTTAACAGGCGGAATACACACAGTAGGAAGCCGATCAATAACAGAATTAACAGTACCGCTGGAACGATTGTTTTCAGACCAGAGTTACCAGACAGTTTGTTTAGGTTATCTAGCAGGGCATCCGATTGCGAGAAAATTGACGCAGATGCCTGACGTACTTTTACGATTTGCGCAGAGTTTTTCAGGATTGTCGCAGATGCTGATTGAAGTACATCATCATATTCCGCTTTGATGCCTTCCAGAGACTCGCGCAGGTTTGGATCAGTAATACGTTGTACACCCAGTTCAGCAGAACCGTTTAACTGTGCATTTAAGTATGAACCGAAAGTTTCGGTATCGGCACTGAAGTCGTCCGCTGATTCACGTGAACCGTCGTTACCAGTCAATACCAAGCTGATCGAACGTAAAATACGTTCCGCAATGAATACCTGGTTTTTCGCAATGACCACCTGGTTAGACGGCATGTCTTGACGCGCCATCTGGTCGACCATCAAGTTATATTCAGCCTGAATCCCCGGTATGGCTTCACCAATTGCGATGTTGGTGTCATATAACTGGTTAATGATTTTTTGTTGCGATGCAATCAGGTCAATACTAGAAGACACTTCTGTCCACTGTTTATCTACTGCTTGCAGTGCCTCATTATTGGAATGAATATTTTTTACAATCTCAAGGTTTTCCGCAAAAGCTTTTTGAGAATCTGTCAGTTCTTTCATCGCTTCAGGTGTACCAGAAGCCGTTGCTTCAGTCGCCTGACGAGAAATGGTTTGTGAAAGCAGACGTAAATCACCCAGACTTTGTGTCAGCTGGTTAGCACGTGGCACACTGTAGAAAAGATACAATAAAGTGATGGTTGCCGCTAACAGACAGCCGGCTGCGCCATAAATAAACGGTTTAGACTTTTCACTATCACCAAATACACGTGACAACTGGTCTGTTTGTGATTGAATCTTGGATAAAAAAGTATTGCCACTTTTGCGGCTACCTTCACCTGTATTTTTCTTTTTAAGTTTAAAGCCCATGCAGCCTCTCCCCGATTTACGTCTTTATTACTTTCGTGCGCGACGTTTAATTTATAAATTTTATAGATGCGTTCATAAATTTTGGATTTTGCAACAGACGACTGAATAAGAACACATGCCATTGCTGGTTATGCTGGTGGAAAAATCCCTGACAGTATTCTTGTAAGTTATTATCCAATTCAGTAGTTTTAGAAAAAAAACTTTTCTTATTAAAATGTTGTATACCCAAAACTTGATCAACGACCAAACCGACATATTGGTCATTATGGTGAATACATAATACTTTTTGAGTCGGTGAAAACTGGCTACTCTGTCCTGATACATATTGAGTCAAATCAGAAACTGATAATAACCTTCCCCGAATATTGGCCAATCCTAACACCCATGATTGAGTATTAGGAACTAGCGTATATTTTGGAGGATAGATCACTTCGGATACTTCCCCCAGCGGGGCAACAAAATATTGCCCCATCATCTCAAAAGCAATGCCTGACCATCGGTTGACTTCATTTTCATTAGAAACGTAGTTTTTATTTCCCCGTTTCGCAATGCGAAGCAATTCGATAAATCCATTTGCTGCCATAGAGCTTATCCTGCGTTGAGGTGGTGCTTAATCACTTCAATCAACTGTTTTTCATCTACCGGTTTTGTAAGATAATCTGCGGCACCCTGACGTTTACCCCAAACGCGGTCAGTGGCCTGATCTTTGGTACTTACAATTACAATCGGAATATGCTTGGTGGTTGCACCACGTGCGATTTGACGTGTTGCCTGGAAGCCATTCACGCCTGGCATGACCACATCCATCAATACCAGATCTGGCAACTCAGCCTGAGCCATGGTTACCCCATCTGCACCATTGGATGCTTCAATCACCTCAAAGCCATGTTTAGAAAGAATCTCTCTAAAACGGAATGTTTCTGTCGGTGAGTCATCTACGATTAAGATACGCGCCATGCCAATTCCCCTAAAAAATCAATTATTAAGCACTAATATGGTTACGGATTGCATTAAGCAATTCATCTTTACTGAAAGGTTTAGTCAAGTATTCATCCGAACCAACAACACGACCTTTGGCCTGATCAAATAAGCCATCTTTACTCGAAAGCATAATCACAGGAATATTCTGATAATTTTGAGAGTTTTTAATCAACGCACAAGTTTGATAACCATCTAGACGAGGCATCATGATGTCTACAAATACGATATCTGGATTGGCTTCTGCGATTTTTGATAAAGCTTCAAAACCATCTACCGCAGTCACGACTTCATATCCTTCGCGCTGTAGAAGAGTTTCTGCTGTACGACGAATGGTCTTTGAGTCATCAATGACCATAACTTTTAGATTTTGGAATTTATCGTCCATTTTGACCCTTCCCATTTTAGAAACGATGCGCCATAAGGCTCATAGGATTATTTTATTACGATCGATAAACATTTTTAACACAAATCCACTTGTATTATCAATGAACATTTTCTACACAAGTGTGCAAAAATAGCGGATTTCATCAACCATTTCACATTTTTATTTTGTCATTGCTTTTTTTTTGACTGACGGTAGTTTTTAATTCGTGAGTTTGAGTCTAATATAGCATTATTATTACTTTAAAATAAGTAATTTAGTCAACTTTCAATTGGGGAGCCAATGATGAGTCAGTTTTCAGAAAAACTTGCTTTCATTGATAAAAATAAAATGACTGGCCAATTCATATTTGCAGTGACACTTTTTCTTCAGGTCACCATTTCATATGCCTCAACTAACCAGCCACCAAAAGCCACCTGGTATCGCTATTATGATAATAAAGGCGTGGCCAATATCAGCACTAACGTTACCCCCAACCATATCCGCTATGGCTATGAGGCACTTGACCAGAATATGCAGGTCATTAAACGTGCACGTCCTTATAATGTCGATAAAGATATTAAACAGGCGCCGCAACGTGCCCAGCAAGCCCAGCGCATCGCAGAAGATCAAAAGCTGAAACGTGCCTATACCAATAGCCATGTTGCTCTACAGAAAAAGAATGAAAGTCTGAGCCAACTGAAGAAACAGATTGCCTTTCAGCAAGAGCAGATGAAACAGTTGCAGCAAGACCGGGTCATGTTTGTACGCCAAGAACGTGAATATTTACGTAAAGGCAATAATCCCCCGGCCTCTTTAAAAGCCAACCTTGAAAACAACCAGAAAAACCTGATTTCTCAAAAAGAAAATATTCAATCTTTACAAACTCGCTATCGAAATATGGAAGCGGAATACGACAGAATTATTGCCCGTTTAAAAGCACTTGAATAAACACAAATAACTTGTTGTTGCTTTAAACGACCACAAGTGAAAAGGATTAATATGCCATTTGCACAGCATTTTCATATTTCAAAGACCTCTTCTTCGCGCTCTGTATTGATGATGAGTGCACTTTGCTTAAGTCTTTTTCTAAGCGGCTGCAATAAAAATGAATCTACACCGCAAGCCGAAAGTCCAAAAACAATTGAACTGATTCCTCAGGATCTGGTTGCCGTAAAGACAGGTACTTCAATCCAGAAATCCGCATTTACCGGTACTATTCGCGCAGTCAACCAAAGCAGTATTCAGGCGCAGGTTTCTGCCACTGCCACCAGTGTTAATGCTCAGGTCGGTGACAATGTAGCTAAAGGTCAGGTACTGGTTCGCTTAAATAATCAGGATAATGCCGCACGTCTGGCTCAGGCCCGTGCCAATCTGGCATCTACCCAGGCACAGGCTAATCAGGCGCGCAACATGATGCAGCGCAAAAAGCGTCTGCTCGACCAAGGCTTTATCTCTAAAGTTGAATATGAGCTAAGCCAGGTTGACTATCAGGCCCAGATTGAAAATGTCCGCGCACAGCAAGCCAATGTCGATATTGCCGTAAAAGCCGATCGTGATGGCATTATCACTAGCCCGATTAGTGGCGTGATCACTCAGCGTCAGGTTGAGCCCGGTCAAACCGTGGCGATCGGACAAACCCTGTTTGAAATCGTAAATCCAAATCAACTGGAAATTCAGGCCCGTGTCCCGAGTGAGATGCAGGCCAGTCTGCGTTTAGGCAGCAAAATTGAATATCAGATTCAGGGCAATCCAAATACGTATACCGCTGCTATTAGCCGGGTGTCTCCAATTGCCAATCAGGCCAGTCGGCAGATTGAATTCTTCGCCAGACCGAATGAAAGTATTCCCTCTTTAAGTATTGGCTCTTTTGTTGAAGGCAATATTCTGAGTTCTCAACAAGTTTCTGGTCAGATTATTCCCCTCGATACCGTTCAGGATATCCAGAATAAACCTTATGTCTGGGTTATTCGCCAGAACAAAATTATTAAAGTGAATGTTCAGGTTCTGGAACAGCGCTATAACCAGAATACTGCAGTGATCCAGGGTCTGGAGACAGGTGATCAGGTCAGTCGCATTCCATTTACTGAGGCAGATCTCAACAAGCCAGTGACACTGCGTTCCAACTAATCAGACAGGATCATTAATATGTGGTTTACCCGAATTAGTGTGAAGTATCCCGTCTTCACCATTATGATGATGTTCTGTTTGATGGTGCTTGGACTAGCTTCCTGGCAGCGCATGGGTGTAGAAGAATTTCCGGATGTCGACTTTCCCTTTGTGGTGATTTATACCAGCTATCCAGGCGCTTCTCCAGAAACCGTTGAATCGGAAATTACCAAAAAACTTGAAGACCAGATCAATACTATTTCTGGTTTAAAACAGGTAATTTCACAATCCAGTGAAGGCCTGTCGATGATTACGGCCGAATTCAATCTGGAAGTTCCTTCTACCATGGCGGCACAGGATGTCCGTGACAAAATTGCCTCAGTCACCGCCGAATTCCGTGATGAAATTCAGGAACCGGTTGTCGAGCGTTATGATCCGACTGCCAATGCAATCATGTCGATCGTATTTGAGTCCGACAATATGGATTTAAAGGCACTGAGTTCCTATCTGGATCAGCGCATTGTTCCACAACTACGAACTGTTCCGGGAGTAGGTACAGTCAACCTTCTTGGTGATGCACAGCGCCAGATTCGCATTCAGGTTGAACCCCAGAAACTGCAAGCTTTTGGTATCGGCGTGGATAGCGTCATTAATACTCTGAAATCTGAAAATATCGAAGTTCCGGGCGGTACATTAAAATCTGGCAACTCGGAACTGGTGATTGAGATCAATTCCAAAGTGCTACATCCCCTCGCCTTTGGCGATTTGGTGATTGCCAATAAAAATGGTGCACCGATCTTTCTGAAACAGGTCGCAGAAATTGAAGATAGCCAGGCAGAACTTGAAACTGGTGCATTTCTGGATGGTAAAGCTGCAGTTGCAGTTGACATCCTGCGTAGCTCTGATTCTAATGTCATTGAAGTTGTAGACAGTACTTACAAAACCCTTGAAAGCCTCAAATCCCAACTGCCACAAGGAACCACCTTAAAAGTTGTGGTAGATTCTTCAAAAAGCATCCGCGGCACCATTGGTGATGTGGCGCGTACCATTATCGAAGGTGCAGTTCTTGCTGTCCTAATTGTTCTGTTATTTTTAGGTTCTTTCCGCTCAACGGTCATTACTGGCCTCACTTTACCGATCGCTTTGCTCGGAACTTTGACCTTTATCTGGGCTTTTGGTTTCAGTATTAACATGATGACCTTATTGGCCCTGTCTTTAAGTATCGGTTTGCTGATTGATGATGCAATTGTAGTACGGGAAAATATCGTACGGCATACCGATATGGGTAAAGACCATGTCACTGCTGCACTGGACGGAACCAAAGAAATTGGTCTTGCTGTTCTGGCAACAACATTGACAATCGTCGCGGTCTTCTTGCCTGTTGCCTTTATGGGTGGAATTATTGGGCGTTTCTTTTATCAGTTCGGTGTGACGGTGAGTACCGCCGTTCTGATTTCCATGTTTGTCAGTTTTACTCTGGATCCAATGCTATCTGCACATTGGGCAGAAAAGAAAAAAGATCCCAATAAAAAGCCGGGCCGAATCAAACGCTTCTTTAACTGGATTTCAGGCAAATTAGACAATTTAAGTCATGTTTATGAAAAGCTATTGAAACTGGCTTTACGCTTTAGGTTCATTACCATTGTGATTGCAGTGGCATCTCTGTTTGGCGCTTTAGCACTCTCGAAACTGATTGGTACCGAGTTTGTACCTGTCCCGGATAAGGGTGAAATCCGGATCAAGTTTGAAACCCCAGTCGATGCTTCACTGGAATATTCACAAGCCAAACTGCAACAGGTCGATAAAATCGTACGTCAGCATCCTGATGTACGTGCAACTTATGGCGTAATTAATGGTGTGACCGATCGCGGTAAAAATCATGTCAGCTTACGTGTCACTGTAACTCCGCGGACTGAACGTGAGAAAAGCTTGAATGATCTCAATAATGAATTCCGTCAACGTTTACAATCTGTGGGCGGCATTACCATTACCTCAGTTGCTTCCGCGGATGAAACCGTATCGGGTGGTCAAAAGCCGATTATGATCTCAATCAAGGGCCCTGATTTGAATGAACTACAAAAGATTTCCGATCGCTTTATGGTCGAGATGGCTAAAATTGATGGCATCGTCGATCTGGAAACATCCCTCAAAGAGCCAAAACCGACCTTAGGTGTACAGATCAATCGCGTTCTGGCCAGTGATCTTGGTTTGTCAGTCAATCAAATTGCCAATGTAGTTCGCCCATTGATTGCCGGCGATGATGTCACCACGTGGCAGGATGAAAAAGGTGAAACTTATGATGTTAACTTACGCCTGACCGAAGACCGGCGCACCCTGCCGAGCGATCTGCAAAATATGTATATCACTTCATCTAAAATGGATGGCAATAATCAGCCGATTTTGATCCCGCTTTCTAGCGTTGCTAATTTTGAGGAAAAACTGGGAGCTTCTCAAATTAATCGTCGTGACCTGGCGCGTGAGGTGCTGGTTGAAGCAAATACCTCTGGACGCCCTGCAGGTGACATCGGTACTGACATTAGCAGACTTCAGGATAATTTCGACATGCCACCGGGTTATAGTTTTGATACCCAAGGTGCCAATGCAGATATGGCAGAATCCGCTGGTTATGCGTTGACTGCGATTACCCTGTCGATTGTATTTATTTATATTGTGCTGGGTTCACAGTTCAACAGCTTTATTCATCCTGCTGCCATTATGGCTTCATTACCTTTGTCATTAATTGGTGTATTCCTGGCGCTGTTCCTGTTTAATTCGACCATGAACCTGTTTTCGATTATCGGGATTATTATGCTGATGGGTCTGGTAACCAAAAATGCGATTCTGCTTATCGACTTCATCAAGAAAGCCATGGATCGGGGTGAAGCCCGTTATGATGCGATTCTGAATGCCGGCAAAACCCGTTTACGTCCAATTCTGATGACCACCAGTGCCATGGTCATGGGAATGGTGCCGCTCGCTCTGGGCTTAGGTGAAGGTGGTGAACAAAGTGCACCGATGGCACATGCCGTGATCGGCGGGGTAATTACCTCCACCCTGCTGACATTGGTCGTGGTTCCAGTGATTTTCACTTATTTGGATGACCTTAAGAATTTTATGCTGCGCCAAGCCCGTAAAATCATGGCATAATTTAAACCATCACAATGAGGTGACATTCACGAATGTTCACCTCATTTTTTATTGTATAATCTCTGCTTTAACGCTTAATTTTTTAGGACAGTTTCCATGCGCGCGAGTCGCTTTTTATTTGCAACGTTGAGAGAAACCCCGAACGATGCTGAAATTATTTCACATCAGCTGATGCTTCGTGCCGGTATGATTCGTAAGTTGGCTTCAGGTTTGTACACCTGGCTGCCGATGGGCGTTCGCGTATTAAATAAAGTTGCAGCGATCGTTCGCGAAGAAATGAATAACGCGGGTTCACTCGAAGTCTTGATGCCTGTGACTCAACCAGCTTCTCTTTGGGAAGAATCTGGTCGTTATGTGCAATACGGTCCTGAACTATTACGTTTTAAAGATCGTCATACCAATGACTTTGTGCTTGGTCCAACACACGAAGAAGTGATCACTGATCTGGCACGTAATGAGCTAAAAAGTTACAAACAATTGCCTGCAAACTTCTACCAGGTTCAAACCAAGTTCCGAGATGAAATCCGTCCTCGTTTTGGTGTAATGCGCTCACGTGAATTCATCATGAAAGATGCTTACTCTTTCCATGCGGATCAGGAATCTCTGCAAGAAACTTACGATAAAATGTACGAAGCGTACTGCAAGATCTTTACCCGTTTAGGTCTGGATTTCCGTCCAGTACAAGCGGATACCGGTTCAATCGGTGGTTCAGGTTCACACGAATTCCACGTCTTGGCTTCAAGTGGTGAAGATGATATCGCATTCTCAACTGAATCTGATTATGCGGCTAACATCGAAATGGCTGAAGCGATTCTGGTGGGCGATCGTGCTGCTCCAACTCAAGAACTGAAAGTGGTTGATACCCCAAATCAAAAAACGATTGCTGATGTATCAAGCTTCCTTGGCACTGACCCTGCACATTCAGTGAAGGCATTACTGGTTCAAGGCGTTGCAGCTGAAGAAGGTAAAGCAGCTCCTGTCGTTGCCCTGTTCCTTCGTGGTGACCATGAACTGAATGAAATTAAAGCCGAAAAGCATCCAAAAATTGCTGCGCCTTTGGCTTTTGCTACTGAAGCTCAACTTGCTGAACTAGGTTTGACTGCTGGTTTTGTAGGTCCACAAGGTTTAGTAGAAAAAGGCCTAACAGTGATTGTTGACCGTGCTGCTTCTGTACTTTCTGACTTCGTCGCGGGTGCAAATGAAGCAGACAAGCACGCAACTGGCGTGAACTGGGAACGTGATGCGCAGTTTAGCGAAGTTTATGACCTGCGTAATGTGGTTGAAGGCGATCCTTCTCCAGATGGCAAAGGTACACTTCAAATCAAACGTGGTATCGAAGTGGGTCATATCTTCCAGTTAGGCAAAAAATATTCTGAAGCTTTAGGTTGTAAGGTCTTAGGTGAGGATGGCAAACCATTCACTGTAACCATGGGTTGTTATGGTATTGGTGTGACACGTGTCGTAGCATCTGCAATTGAACAGAATTACGATGAAAAAGGCATCATCTGGCCGGCTGCGATCGCTCCATTTGAAGTAGCAATTGTGCCAATGAATGCGCATAAATCACCTCGCACTTTAGAAGCTGCTGAAAGCTTATATGCAGAACTGCAAGCTGCTGGTTTTGACGTACTGCTTGATGACCGTAATGAACGTCCAGGTGTGAAATTCTCTGATCTTGAATTGACTGGTATTCCACATCGCATTGTGATTGGTGAAAAAGGTCTGGATGCAGGTACTTTTGAATATAAAGGTCGCCGTGATGCAGAATCAGTAAATCTTTCGAAAGAAGAACTACTGGCAAAATTGCTAAATAATTTTTTCTGAATCAATAAAAAATCCCGCCTAGAGCGGGATTTTTTATATGTCTGAATTAGCAGAACTTATGTCCGCCAAAGCAGTTTGAGGTCACATTCTGGTTCTGTAGCAGCTTATCCATTAAGGTTAAAGTTGCAGGAGTACCATCTACATAGTTAGTAAATTTACCTACATCAATATTCAATTTACGTACCACCGCGACATTCGCCAGAGACCCTAGAGCCTCACCCACACTGACATCGATCAAGTTTTCAGGTCGTAAAAGAAATTCAGAAATAGCAGTTGCTACCTGAGGTAACACGAATGAAATATCAACTTCATCTGTAGTTTTTAATACACCCAGTTGAATCGGGTCTTTAAAAGATAGCCACCAACCTGGTTTGGCAATATCAGCCGCGTCCGCACCTTGCCAATGCACATTCTGACTCTGTAAAGACAAATAACCGCCTGTACCATTTAATGGAATATTATGGATCATATTTAGAGCCTGAACAAAGGTGATGTCCATATTCAGGTTATCCAGACTTGAACCAGCACCCATTTGAAAGAAAGAATGTGTTCCTAAATTAAGAAGTCCAATTAATGGATCAAACTCTACATACAGCTTATCTTTTGAAAAATCTGGTGTACCAATCACATCATTTGGCAAAGTTGAACCCGTTAAAGCCTTTGCTAATGGAATCGAAGCAATAGTAGAACGGATATTACTTACAGTCGCTGACTTTAAGCGTTGCCCAGTCACGACAGTTTCTGGCATAGTAAAGTCTACCCGCATGGAAGGCACTGTAATCCCGGTATGGCCATCAGCACCTGGCTTACTGGTGAAAGTACGTGTTTGTCCTAAAGCCTTTAGATTCCCTGAGATTTTTTCATCATTTGCAATACCAAAGGTTCCCGCTTTTGTAACAGACTCACCAGTGGTTTGCGCCATTTTCATATAACCACTAAAACTTTTGAGGCCATCATTCGGATTTTCAACGTTGTCAGTTCCCATGGTTAAGAGTCCAACAATTTTATCTGCACCTAGACGGAAACCGACCACTTCTCGGGTAGAGGCACTTCCACCATTTTTAATTGCAAACTCAACAAAGGGATTACTCACACTGGCACTGGTATTAGCACGGTCGTCTGAAAAGACAGGGTTACCTTTATCATCAAGGCTGGTATTTAAGCCACTCAAAGCCAAGTTAGAAATATCAATATCACAACCATTGGTATTCCCAATACTGTTATTAGTTCCACCACAACCGAGCTGCAAAGTTTTGATATTAATGTTCAATTCCATTAAAGCTTCAATACTTAGCTTATGGAAGTTAATCCCTTGTGATGAATCATAAGCATTTTCCAAATTTAATAATGCCTGTGCATCAACTGCCGATAAAGCCTCATCGTCTAAGGCTGTCATAGCCATCGCCTGTTGAGTAAGGCCCATTAAAGTGACAATCAAGCTATTCAATATTATTTTTTTCATGAAATCATCCCTTATTTCAGCGCGGTGTAATACCAAGCGTACTGCGCATGGTTCCGCCTGTGAGTGCAATTGTTGCTATATTCTGCATATTGCCATTTGTGGTCATGGCCATGTTGGTTCTAAACGGCTCGATAATCTTCTGATCTTTATTAAATTTAATTTGATTATCTAAAGTAACAGTATCTTCACTCACGCCTATTTTAGTGATTAATCCTAAATTCCCTTCCATACGATTAAAGTTAATCGCAGAAGTATGAACTGCACCTGTGCTATCTACATCTTCATTAATCAGACTAAAATAACTACCAAGATTATTAACATCACCTTTTTCTGTAGAAGTTAATGTTCGGAACTTAAAGTTTGCATCCAGCGATAAATAATTTTCGTCTGCTACATCCAGTCCTGGAATAATCATTAACTCACCACTACCATCAAGCATCATGGCAATTGTTGTTAATACATCGTCGCGTTTAGAAAAATTGTCATCAGGAACAAACTGATCACATTTATTGCCTGATACACAGTTATATTTAGATCCCGGTAGTTGCCCAATTGCCACCTCAGCTTTCGCTGCGATCAGCAATTTATCAGCTTTTACATAGATGCCTTCATCCTCATAACCAATCACCCCTTTGGATTCAATAAAGGCATCAATATTTCGAAGGCCAGCATAATAGTTTCGCGCATGGCCATTCTCTACACCACCATCAATTAAAAGAATTGAGGTTGTACTTGATGCTCCAGTTTTGGCATCCTTTCCATAACCTTCAGTTGATGCCATCACGTTATAGGCAATACCATTCTTGTCACCGTCATATTTTGTACCCGACAAGGCAACATTGGCATTCAAGTTGTAAATTGGAATACCAATTCCCCAAGAACCACTATTCCCGGAAATAACACCAGTATCATTAGAAATAAAATTTGCTTTGGCTGCAATCGACTGGAAATCCATACCCCGTATGGCAATTAGTGCAAAGTCCTGATTAGCAGACGTACTGCTTAAAGTTTGCTGCAAAATCGGATTACTTCGTCTAAGCGTTGACTTAATATTGTCATTCACTAAAAACTCTAGGCTCTGTGCCTGAATTGTATTGATATAAATATCGCCAAAATCAATATAAGCATTATTCTTTCCAGTTAATGAACGTAATTCATTAAACTGAACTGCATAGCTTCCTTTGCCGGTATGACCAATTTCCAAAGTCGTTGGCTTTAAACCCTGCGCTGCTGCCACTTCCTGATTGGTAAAATCAGCTGATAAACCAAGATGCAAGCCACCTTCACCTGCGTTATAGCTTGAAAGTCTATGATCTTGTCGCGTCAGCACACCACCAACTTTATTACTTATATCAAAAGAATTCAGTTTTGACTGATCGGCACCTAACGACAAACGTGCATTACTCACTGCACCCGAAATACCATAGCGCATGATATTTTTTAAATCGCCATCTCCATTCTGATAGCGTAAATCAAAGTTTAATCCAGCTGTTTGCGCACCAGTTGTTCCTACAGCCACTGGTTTTAAATTAATTAGATGGTCTTGTGTGCCACTTTTACTGGCGAGTACGATGCCTTTTGTCGGGTCTATATACATATAGCCCGTACCAGCGAAGTTAAAATTAAAGTTATCTAGAACTAAGCTATTTGTACCTAAAGTATGTTTAATCGTGGCATCTTGCAAATTGAAATCGATAGTAGCTGTTTCATTCTTATTGAATAAACCAGCTGTCGTTTGAAGCACCATTTTAAATGGACTATCAATCGCAAGACCTAGTTTGCCCAAATTTTGATTGTTTTCGACACAGCTTGTTCCAGCACATTCCTTACTCACCAGTTTAAAATCTGCATTGGCACTAAAGGGAGCTACGCTTGCTTCTAAACGAATCCCTGCACCAGCATCGGTCGCACCGACATCAAACTTAAGCTGGCTTAAAATCGCATTTTGATCTTTGCCTAAGATTTTTACTTTATGCAATCCCAGTCCCATCTTGGTATTTACATCAGCATTCGGGTCATACCAATTGAGCTGTTCAACTTCAACTTTTGATACCTTGTGCGTAATCGTAATACCGTCTTGACCAGTGATATAACCTAATTCTTGTTCTTCAATCAGCTCTAGTGCATAACTATGCTGTGCCAAACAGATACATGCCGTTAATAATTTAATTTGTGATTTTATTTTTTTCATTCTTTCATCCCTATGCTGCATCCATGCAGTTAGCAACGGCTTTGTGCACTCCCTGCTGAGCAGTTAAAGCCAAATATTTTTAAGTTTCCTGACATGTGCATGTTGCCGTGCATATTGAGACCCATAAAGCCCTTCTCACGCCCCTGGTCAAATTCTGGAACATCTGCTGAGGCAGTGGTATATGTACCGTCCTCTTTATAAACACGATTGGTGAAGGTCGTATACTTTTCTGAATTGGCATAGCCTTCCTTATCACCCTCACCGGTTCCGGTTTCAATAGCCAAAGTATTAAAGCCCAAATTTCTTATTTTTAAAGGTTTATCATCATAAAAAGTGATTTTCATGGCTGTTTGAGAATCGCCTGCCGCATTAGTAATCGTGGTGCCATCGATAGAAAACTTATCAATTTGCAGGGTGCCTTGTATTCCTTTAAATACTAGCCATTTTTTATTGCCTTGGGCGTCGACATGATTGTTCGGAGAAATAGCCAAGCGACAAAACAAGGTGTTAATTCCACAATCTGTTGTTGGCTTGTAATACACTTCTAACTTATTAGCGACCGTTTCAGAAATTTGAGATTTCGTTAAATCAGTAGCGTATTGATGATTGAGTGACAAGGTCCAGCTTAAATCCGCTCCGCCTTGACCCGTTTCTGCTGTCATTTGCTGCGGATCAAGACTGACCAAGCCGGCTTGTGTTGCTAAAGAAATCCCAAGAACTGTAGCAAGCATTAACTTTTTCAACATTGCCCTATTCCTTTATAGACCTGTCGTTTTTATTTTTAGATGTTGAATCAACACACCATCAATTACTGCTGAACCAAAATTCCTCATTGAATTATCAGTAGCTCCCCTAAATACCACACCGGTTGCATTATTATCATCTTTCGCTTTCAGCATATTGGTATTGGCAATACGTTCAACAGAACCAATGGCGATACTACTATGAGTTGCATCGCGTCCTTGATACAAGGCAATGCTATCTGAAGCTTGAGCTTTAATTTCAGTACCACACGTATATACATTACATGTAGAGCCTAAAAGTGCTTCTGATCCTAAAAAGCCACCTTTTCCATCTGGATAACGCTGATAAATCCGGTTGTAAATATCTGGAATTTTAGGAATACGTGTCACTTCCAAAATAATATTATTTCCTTCCGAACCCACAACAAAAGGTTGGTACATAGTTCCTAGTACTAAGTTGATATTCGGGCTATATAAATACAATCCCTCGGTATCATGAAATATAGGAGCTGCAGAGCCATTTAAAGCAGGGGTCGGACCATCTCCATCAAGATTATTCTCTTTTGCTGCAGTACTAATACGAATCCCTTTACTGTTCAAATTGTTTGAATCACTGGTCAAAGTAGAGGGATCATCATTAGTATTGAGTCGGATCAGACTCGCCAGGCCCAAGGTTTGACTATATGCAAGATCAGGCGATGTAAGGGTTTGAAATAATCGGACTTGCGAACCGTTCATGCTCAAGCCATTAGCAATAAACTGTGCACGAAAACGTTCAGAAATATCTAAGCCTGAAGTAGGTGCTCCAGTAGCATAATCTACGGTATTACTTGAATTTAAAGAACGTGAGAAAATATCAGTCCAGAAACCAAGCTTAATATTATTATCTGCTTCATTTGCAGCAACTGTTGCAAGAGGTGCTTCCAAAGCTAGATAGCCAACTTCTTTTCCAGTATCCGTGAACTGTTTTACTGTTTCGGCTCCGGCATGAAATAACCAGGGATTGCTGGCTGTTCCCCAATTAAACCCCTGATTGCTATAGCGACTACTGAGTGAGTTATCACTTTTTGATAAAGCTAAACCATAGATAAATACATCAGCTTTCGTACGTAGCGTACTGACTGAGGCACTCATTGCAGCTTCTTTGGCCGCTGTTGTTGCGCTCGCTTTAACCGCCTGTTCCATAGCAGTCACTGCATTTTTTGCCTGAATCAGTGCATACCTATCAGCTTCAATTGCTAATTTTTCTTGTGTCGCATTCTCTACAACTTTAGTAACTCTTGAATCAATAGCATTGGTTCGGGTACCCGCTTGTTGAGTCCAAGTATTATTTAATGGAGTGGTTACCTTGTTTCCATATAACAATTCGATCATTTCATAGGTATTTTTTAATGCATATTCGACAGATTTATCTTTTTGCCATGCAGTTAAAATATGAGATGTTGTTCCGTCACTTTTTAATCCTGTAATAATTGTACCGTCATAATAATCCTCATAACGCTGCTGATAATATTGCTGCATTAATGTCGAATTACGATATTCTTCCACAATACCACTACGCGCATTAGCACCAATTTCATTACGGATTGCAGTTAAAGTCGAATTATAGTTTTGAGTTTTATAGGTACTGACACTATTGTTATAAGTCGTTTGATAAAGATTGGCATTTGCACTAATACCATTTAAATAGCTACTTGCATACACTCGATCATAGACTTTGTTATAGGCACGTTCACCTAACTGAGCATAGTTCTCTCCAGTCGGAATAATACGAATAAAGCCAGTGTCTGCCTGACCTGGATTGGCAATACCTCGTGCATAGCTTGAACCACTGGAAGCATCATTCGGTGCCTGAAAAACCATTTTAAAGTCATCAAGTACTAGGGCAACACCTTCACCGGTAGTATCAGAAAGAGAAGAATCAGTTAATTCCTGCATTGCATGTGCGGATGGCAATAATCCTAAACCGATCATCATTGCCAAATAGCTTTTACGAAATTGAAATTTAGCTTTTATTTGAGCCATCTCGACCTATCCTTCTTATCTGATGCTCCGCATCTTTATCCTTCAGCTTCCCAGCCTTCAATTTTTGATTTTTATGATGCTTGGCACATCTTTTTTATATATTCATTCTTCATTATGCTTATTTTTAGCAGGATTACCAAAGCCAAAAGCCTAAAAACCCCGAGTTTCCGATGAATGAAACAGCAAAAAAATAAGCGAGGCATTTGCCTCGCTTATTGAATGCTTTAAAACGATTAAGCTTTAGGCAAAGTAACGCCTGTCTGCCCTTGGTATTTACCACCACGATCTTTATAGGAGGTTTCACAAACTTCGTCTGATTCGAAGAACAACATTTGAGCCACACCCTCACCCGCATAAATACGTGCAGGCAGGTTAGTCGTATTCGAAAACTCTAGCGTGACATGACCTTCCCACTCAGGTTCAAGTGGAGTCACATTCACGATAATGCCACAACGTGCATAGGTCGATTTACCCAAGCAAACGGTCAGTACATTTCGTGGAATACGGAAGTATTCTACTGTACGTGCCAACGCAAATGAGTTGGGGGGAATGATACAAACATCCGATTCAATATCGATAAAGCTTTTTTCGTCAAAGTTTTTCGGATCGACAATTGCAGAGTGAACATTGGTGAATACTTTAAACTCACGCGCACAGCGCACATCATAGCCATAGCTTGAAACACCATAAGAAATCAGCTTTTGACCATTTTCATCCAGACGAATCTGGTTTTCTGCATACGGTTCAATCATGCCGTGTTTTTCGCTCATTTCGCGAATCCAACGATCAGACTTAATTGCCATTGATATAATCCAAAAATCTTAAAAATAAGTAATTGCGACGTACTTTAACTGAAATTGACACTAATGAAAATAAGCGAAATTCTGACAGCTAAATTTCAGGAAATTTAGCTGCTTTTTCAGGTTTAAAGACTGAGGAGTGCTGAATAGGATAAAGGTACAGAAAAGCTCATTAAAATAATGGAAGCAGTCTTTTGTAAGTTCTTTTGATTCAGCCAGCGATTGTTTTTTCTAGCCAATAAACTACCTAAAAAGGTCCAGAAAAATGCGATAGGAATAAGTAATGCCAAGAATACTAGCATATAATTCACATAATATTGACTGCTTTTCCATACAATGACCGGGAAAATGGCCGAAGCAAATAATAATGCTTTAGGATTCAACAAAGTCGCAAAAAATAGTTCCCGTGCCCGAATCGAAATACATTGAAAATTTTCACCAAGTTCTGCAGTACGCCATAATTTTAAAGCTAAAAATAGAATATAAACAGCACTACAGAGTTTGAGAATATGAGGTAATTCCGGCAAATAGACCGAGATTTTACCAATCAAAAAGCCCCAGAATGTAATTGCGATGAGATAGCCGAAAGCTTCTGCAGGGATAAGGCGAAAAGTTTTTCTAAATCCAACTTGAATACCTGACGATGCCAATAAAGTATTGGTTGGGCCCGGTGTTAATAGAATGGCTGCCACTAAACCAATAAATAACCATGAAATCATAGTTTGACCTCGCTCTTAGGTCTTAAGCATAGAATGATCTGGTCAAATCTGCAAAAAAATAATTGTAAGAGAACATATTAAAAAATTTTATATTTTATTATTTTTTAATGAATTTCATATAATTATATCAAAATAAAAGAAAAATTAATTTCAGTCAATTTTGTCAATTTATAAACCTATAAGCTCATAATAAAATTTCTATAAAAGTAGAAGTTTCTATAGAGTATTCGGACTTAAAGTTCCTGAAATATTAGTCTCAACAACATGAAAGAAAAATCATCCAAAACTTTGAAATCATTATTTCTGGTAACCTTTGATTGAATTTTAATTCACTAAAATCCCTGCTCTTGCCTATGAACTTTGGGCACTTTAGAAAGATTTGATGATGGGAGCAACTTTTACCTAACTCCTAATGATTAAATTTCCACTCTCCATTTAAGATGTCTATCTTGCTAAATTTGTTCAACATATTGATAAAGTAAAATTTCGAAAAAAATGCTATTAAAGGTATTCAGACAAAATAATTGCTGTTAAATTGTACAAGGACAACAATTGATAATTCACATTTTTTTAACATTCAGACGGTTTAGTATATTGTTGTTTTAATTATATTTTAATAACTACAGAATAATATCAGGAGTCATATATGAATAAATGGATCAAACTTTCAGTCATGAGTTTAGCGCTATCAGGCGTAGCTGCTTGCTCGAATGATAATGCACAAAATAAATCAGATCATCAGGCTGCATCTGGTGAGAGCGTAGCTGCAGATAAACTGCAAACCCGATTTGTGAATATTGCGACAGGCGGTGCTTCAGGTCCTTATAATGTCATCGGAACAGGATTGGCTGAAATCTATAACAAGACCTACGGCGTGAGTTCCAAAACCCAGACCACAGGGGCTTCTGTCGAAAATCTAAATTTATTAAAACAGAACAAAGTTGAAATGGCCTTTGTCATGAGCGACAGCTTAACCGAAGCAATTAATGGTCAAGGCAGTTTTAGTTCTAAAATTGACAACGTGCAGCAGATCGCTGCGCTTTATCCGAACTATGTGCAAATCGTAACCTCAAAGCGCTCTGGTATCAAAAATATTGAAGATCTCAAGGGCAAACGTATTGCGGTGGGCGCCCAGAATTCAGGTGTAGAAGTGAATGCCCGTACTCTATTAAACGGTTTTGGTATCACTTATAAGGATGTCAAAGTAGATTACTTAGGTTATGCCGAAGCAGCGGATGCCTTGAAAGGCGGAAAATTGGATGCAGCCTTCTTGACCAGTGGTCTTCCAAACTCCTCCCTAATGGAACTGCAACAGGGTTTTGACCTTCAATTGGTCAGCATCAATCCAGATAAAGTGAAAGCGATTGCCAAAGATCAGGCGTATTTCCTGCCAATGACCATTCCTAAAGGGACCTATGGCAATGCTGAAGATATTCCAACAGCAGCGATCATGAATGCATTGGTGGTTCGCTCAGATTTGTCTACCGATGATGTATATAAGCTAACCAAAACGTTCTTCTCCAGCCTGGATCAGCTGGCAAATTCGCATCAGGCTGCTAAAGAAATCACTTTAGAAGGTGCACAAAAAGGTCTGGTTGCTCCACTGCATCCGGGCGCGCAAAAATTCTATGATGAGAATAAAGCGAACTGATGAAATGGATACAAGGTGCAGCGATTGCTGCACTTTTTAGTTTGGCTGCTTTTTTTATTAGCTGTGTTTGGATGACATTTCCGTATATTTTTGTGGAAGTGAAAGAACAAAATTTTCAGTGCAAAATTGACCAGAAATCTTTTCAGCTGAGCTGGATGCATTCGGTAGAAAGAACACAGTGGAAAGAACGTTATCTTCTAAGCAATGACTATTTCATTCTGACAGATACTCAGTTCATCTCATTTGGTGCGGGTACACCTGATCAAGGTACTATTACTCGACTGGATGATGGCAATATCCATATGCAAATCAACCGGAAGATGAAAGAAATCAATTGGGTCATTTCACGCAGGATGCAGGGAAAAATTGAGAGTGCTGATCGGATCTGGAATATTTATCAGGATTTTCCTGACTATAGCACGGTACAGATCTCTATAAAAAAAGACAGCCTATGGAAAAAAAGAGGTTTAAATGATTGCCTATGAATCCACAAGAAACAAGAAATGTGACTGAAGCACTGGATGATCAACAGCAACAAGAATTATTAGAAAAATTTGACCGTGAATCTGTCACTCGCAATCCGATCAACAAATCGGTTCGCTGGTTTATTGCTGCCTTGGCAATATCCTATTCGTTATTTCATCTTTATATTACTTTTAATCCCTTGCCAGAACTGATTCAACGTGCAGCCCATGTATCCATTGGTCTGGCGCTGATTTTCTTGTTGTATCCAGCACGTCAGGCCAGTAGCCGGCAAAAGGTCGCATGGACGGACTGGATTTGGGTCATTGCCTCTTTTGCTTCTTTCTTTTATTTGTTTAAAGAATACCAAGCCATTATGACTACCCGGGGAGGCATTCCCAATACACTGGACATTGTCTTCTCAATCATGACGGTAGTATTGGTGGTTGAGGCTGCTCGAAGGGTAATGGGCTGGATGTTGCCGATCTTGGGACTGATTTTCTTAAGCTATCCATTTGTCAGTCATTTTGACTGGATGCCGGATCGCTTGCTCACTCGCCCCTATACATTCAGTGATATTTTCGGGCAAATGTATCTGAAGACTGAAGGTTTATATTCTTCAGCCATTGGTGCTTCAGTCACCTTCATTTTCTTGTTTATCCTGTTTGGTGCATTTTTGGCGAAATCGGGAATGGGAAAATTATTCAATGATCTGGCGATGGCACTTGCCGGTCATAAGCAAGGTGGGCCAGCCAAAGTTGCGGTGATTTCCAGTGGTTTTATGGGTAGTATTAATGGTACGGCGGTTGCCAATGTCGTAGGAACCGGTTCATTTACCATTCCCTTGATGAAAAAAATTGGCTACCACAAAAACTTTGCCGGTGCAGTGGAAGCCAGTGCTTCTGTAGGTGGGCAGATTTTACCTCCAGTCATGGGGGCTAGTGCATTCATCATGGCCGAAACAACTGGTGTCAGTTATGGCACGATTGCCTTAGCCGCGGTATTGCCTGCCCTACTGTATTACCTCGGTGTGATGGCACAAGTCCATTTCAGAGCAGGTCGGGATAATCTTAAAGGCGTTCCCAAAGCAGACTTGCCACGAGTCAAAGAAGTTCTGAAAGAGCGCGGACATTTATTACTTCCAATTATTGCGCTTGTGGTGTTCTTATTCCAGTCAATTCCGGTCAGCTATGCAGCGGTTTATACTATTTTATTAACCATCGTTGTTGCTGCATTTAGAAAATCTACGCGGATGGGACCGAAGGAAATCCTGGAAGCACTGGCAGATGGTGCTAAACAGTCACTCTCTGTGATGTCTGCCTGTGCAGTGGTGGGTATTATTATCGGTGTGGTCAGCTTGACCAGTTTTGGCTCGGTAATGACCTCTTCAATTATGAGTATTGGTGCAGGCAGTCTGTTTCTAACACTGTTTTTTACCATGATTGCATCGATGATTTTGGGTATGGGCCTACCATCCATTCCTGCCTATATTATTACCGCAACCATGGCAGCTCCGGCTTTAGCCAACTTTGATATTCCAATCCTAGTTGCGCATATGTTCGTGTTCTATTTTGGCCTGTTTGCCAATATTACCCCACCCGTCGCCTTGGCCGCCTTTGCCGGTGCCGGGATTGCGGGTGGTGATCCAATGCGGACTGGATTCCTGGCACTACGCCTATCTCTGGCTGGCTTTATTGTGCCATTCCTGTTTGTCTATAACCCGGCGATGCTGATGATTGATACAACAGATATTGCCGTGAATGCCAAAGAATTTGCCTTACCGGCATGGAATGTCATTTTAAGTATTACTGTGACGTCGATTGTCGGCATTCTGGCACTTGGCGCTGCAGTAGAAGGCTATTTTAAAATAGCTCTGAGCTGGTTCTGGCGCATCTTCCTGGGGGTTGGCGCACTCATGATGATTGTGCCTGAGACCATGACCGATATTATCGGCACCATCATGGTGATTATTGCAATTGGCTTTAATATCATTCAGGCAAGAAAAGAAAATACAGTTGCTACTAAAACCTCATAAAAAAGAGAGCCTCGGCTCTCTTTTTTTTCACTATAGAATCTTAGAAAATACGAGTTTTATCTTTTTCTGCTTTTGGCAATTTTGCTGCAATTTTCTGAGCAATAGCCATGTAACTTTCAGCAGCATCATCTCCAGCAATCACTGAAGGCTTACCAGCATCGGCATTTTCACGAATCACTGCATTCAAAGGCAAACGACCGAGCAATGGAATATTGTATTGCTCTGACAGTTTATCACCGCCGCCTTTACCAAAGATCTGTTCTTCATGACCGCAGTTCGAACAGATATGGGTCGACATATTTTCGACTACTCCCATCACTGGAATCTGCACACGGTTAAACAGTTCAATACCTTTGGTCGCATCCAGCAATGCCACGTTTTGTGGTGTGGTCACAATCACAGCACCTGTGACTGGGATACGCTGAGCGAGTGTTAACTGGATATCACCTGTACCTGGTGGCATGTCGATCATCAGAACATCCAAATCCGGCCATAAGGTTTGATTGAATAGCTGCATCAAGGCGCCCGTTGCTTTAGGACCACGCCAAGCAACCGGCGTATTATTATCACCCGTTAAGTGCCCAATCGACAGTACTGCCATACCGTAAGCATCGAGTGGGACAAACTGCTCGGCTTCGATCATCGGGGTTTTGCCGGCATTGCCGAGCATCGTCGGAATACTTGGACCATAAATATCCGCATCCAGTACACCCACTTTCAAACCTAATTTTTGCAAAGCCAAAGCCAGATTCACAGTCGTTGTAGATTTACCAACACCACCCTTGCCTGAAGAGACCAGAATGACATTCTGAATACGTGGATGCTTCGGCACATCACGTTGCTGTGGAGCAGCTTTCTGGATCGGTGGATTATTTGGGTCAGCTTCTGCTTGAGCTGCATGACCTGAAGCATCAACCACAGGTGGCAGATTCGATTTTGAAGCAGCAGTTTGCGGCTGGCTGGAACAGCTCTCGCCTTCTGCATGATGATGTCCACAACCGCCTTCTTTTTTATGACTCGTCTTTTGCTGAATCACATGCAGGTTTAGTTCTTTAATACCGCATTTCTCTAGCGCATCCGCCAGTTCATCATGAATCTGCTGTAACTGCTCTTTTTCTTCCGGATAGGTATTAATGGTGATTTGCAGAATCTCACCTTGCACATTGACCTGAGTAATCCGGTCTTTCAGTGCATTGCTAGAATTTGGCAAGACATAATTTTGCAGTACGTTCTGCACAGCTTCTTCGTTCACCTCCTTGGAAGGCGAAAAAACCGATTTAAGCGAAGAAAGCCAGGACATAGGTTACTCCAAAAATATAGATAGACATCTGAATAGCTTAGTTTAACGAGGTTTTTGGCTCAGGTTAAGCAATCTGTATTCACAAGCCTGAAAGACAAATATGATTTCCAACTATTTTACTTGGTTTTAAAGGGTTACAGGGAAGAAAATTTATAAAGTCAGCATCACATCTTATTTATTGTTTTATATTATTGATATTTAAAATTTTAAATCAAATTAATTAGATAGTAGCCATTAAAAAACCACTTCATTCAAAAACTGAATGAAGTGGTTTTCGATATGAAATGATTATTTATGATTTTTATCTTGATCGGTCTTGTTTTGCCCAGATTGATCAGCCTTATCCTGATCCTTTTTAGCATCATCTTTGTTATTGGTCTGAGCTGATTTTTGGTCCTTATCCTTAGCCTCTTTAGATGAAGAATCCTGATCCTGCTTTTTTGAATCATCTGACTGAGACTGGTCATCGCCTTTCATTTTGGTCATGGTTTCAGCCGCCATCTGTTTCAACTCATTTAGTTTCGTAGCAGCTTCATTTACCAAATCACTAATTTTGACCTTGGTATCTTCAAACTTGTGTAGCGCTTCATCTTTTAAATTTGCCATACGATCCTGGTCAGCCTGATTTGCTGATTTATCTCCAGAACTTTGATCTGCTTGTGCCTTTTTCGAATCATCTGAACCTTGTTCACCATTTTTTTGGCTGTCTGATTTGCCATTTTTCAGCTCATTCAGAATCTTTTCGCCTTTTTGCAATAGCTCTTCGCCAATTGCGATGGCTTTTGCTTTTAAGTCATCCATTTTGGTGCTTTCGGTCTTTTTATCTGATTGATCAACATTATCAAAATCAGATTGGTCATTTTTAGACGCATCTTTTTGCTCTGATTGCTGATTACCAGAGGCTTTAGAGTCTCGCTGATTATCAGACTTTTCATCAGCACCATTTTTTTGGGCTTCTAGGACTTCTTCATGTTTCTGCTTATGCTGTTTATCAATCTCGTTCTGCTTCTGCTCTTGTTCAATTTTGTCATGCAGCTCTCGTGCATGTTGTTCTTTATCTTGATTCTGTTTTGAAGTACTTGTCTGGTTATTCTGAGTCATGAGTACCCTCCTAAGGCGTCATAATAAAAATGATCAGCTAAATTTTTAGCACAAAGCATGCAATGACGTGGATGAATTAAGCAAACTGCAACAAAGCCTGTACATGTTGTTGCTATTGATTGCAGGAAGTAGCATCAACTTATCTCAATCGAATTTTTACGGGCCAATTACCCGTCTATAGCCAGTTTTTGTATTCTGAATATTCAGCCTGATTTATTCCTGAGGCTTCTGTAAAAGCATTTCTTTGTAATCCCTTCTGCATCATGTAAAATTATGGTCCATTGCATAATGAATACGAATGAGAGAGTGAATCCGTGCGTAAAATCCTAGTCACTAATGCCCTTCCTTACGCCAATGGCCCGATTCATATGGGTCACTTACTCGGCTATATCCAGGCTGATATATGGGTACGTGCGATGCGTGCAATGGGTCATGACGTGACGTATGTCTGTGCGGATGATGCTCATGGTACAGCGATCATGCTGCGTGCTGAGGCAAATGGCATTTCACCTGAAGCACAGATCGCCAATGTGCAAAAAGAACACATTCGTGACTTTGACGGTTTCGGTGTGCATTTCGATCATTATGACTCTACCCACAGTGCTACCAACCGCGCCCGCGCTTCAGAAATCTATATCAAAAACCGTGAAGCCGGCAATATTGCAGTTCGCCCTGTAACCCAGTTATTTGACCCTGAAAAAGGCATGTTCCTGTCAGACCGTTTCATTAAGGGTACATGCCCAAAATGTAAGGCGGAAGATCAATACGGCGATTCATGTGAAGTTTGCGGTACAACTTACAACGCGACTGAATTATTAAATCCAAAATCGACTTTAAGCGGTGCGACTCCTGTTGAGAAATCATCAGATCACTACTTCTTTAAACTGCCAAATTTTGGTGAATACCTGCAAAAATGGACCCGTGACGAAGGTCGTCTACCCGTATCTATCGCCAACAAACTGGATGAATGGTTTGATAATGGCTTAAACGACTGGGACATCTCACGTGATGCACCTTATTTCGGTTTTGAAATTCCTGATGCACCAAACAAATATTTCTATGTTTGGGTGGATGCACCAATCGGCTATATGTCGAGCTTCGAAAATTACATCAAAACCAAACGTCCAGATTTAAGCTTTGATGATTTCTGGAAAAAAGATTCTAAAAATGAAGTCTATCACTTCATTGGTAAAGACATCGTCTACTTCCATGCCCTGTTCTGGCCTGCAATGCTGGAAGGTGCAGATTATCGCACCCCAACCGGTTTATTCGTGAACGGCTTCCTGACTGTAAATGGTCAGAAGATGTCTAAATCTCGTGGTACCTTCATTAAAGCTGAAACTTATTTACAGCATTTGAATCCTGAATACCTGCGTTATTACTTTGCTTCTAAACTTTCTGACAAGGTTGAAGATTCTGACTTGAATCTGGATGATTTCGTCCAGAAAGTGAATTCGGACCTTGTAGGTAAAGTGGTGAACATCGCAAGCCGTTGTGCAAAATTCATCAATACCAAGTTTGATAACAAGCTAAGTGCAACTTGTGCCGAGCCTGAACTGGTGCAAAGCTTTATTGATGCTGGTGACTCAATTGCCAAAGCATATGAAACCCGTGAATTCTCGGCAGCGATCCGTGAAATCATGGCGCTTGCAGATAAAGCCAACCAGTACATCGATGAGAAAAAACCTTGGGCTTTAGCGAAAATTGAAGGCGAAGAACAACAGGTTCACGATGTGTGTTCTGTGGGTATCAACCTGTTCCGTCAATTGGCTGTGTATTTAGCTCCAGTGTTACCAACCTTGGCTGCTCAAGTTCAGGACTTCCTGAAACTGGCTTCTTTCGACTTTGCTTCACGTACAGAAATCTTGACTGGTCATGAAATTGCATTGTTCCAGCCATTGATGCAACGTGTTGATCCGAAAGCTGTGGCTGCAATGGTCGATGCGTCTAAAGATTCCTTAACTGCACCTGTTGCTGAAGCACCAAAAGCTGAGAAGAAAAAAGAGAAAGCCAAAGAGAAGAAAGCTGAGCCTAAAGTCGGTGAAGCTGAAATCATCACCATTGATGACTTCATCAGAGTTGACCTGCGTGTAGCGGAAGTTCTGGATGCTGCAACCGTTGAAGGTTCTGACAAGCTTTTACAACTCACGTTAAATGTCGGTGAAGCTGAACCACGTAACGTATTTAGCGGTATCCGTGAGTTTTATCAACCGGAAGACCTGAAAGGTAAACTTGTGGTGATGGTTGCGAACCTTGCTCCACGTAAGATGCGTTTTGGTATTTCAAACGGTATGGTACTTGCGGCTGGTAATGGCGAAGGTGTTTGGGTGATTTCACCTGAATTTGGTGCTAAACCGGGTGATAAAGTTTCTTAAGATTTAGGTCTTAGATAGAAGAAAAGCCTCTACTGATGTAGGGGCTTTTTACTTAGTCTAATAAAGTAATACTCAGCCAATAAAAGTTCTTCATCTTTAATTTTTTACCATTTATACAATTTATTTTCTTGTTTTTAAAAAATATATCTATAGAATCTAAACGCTTTTTTTTATTTTTAGAATTATTCGGGGTAAACATGAAAAAATTACTAGTTTCAGCTTTAGCAGCATCAACAATTGTATTCACAGGATGTTCAGTTCGTATGGCTGATATGACTGTAGCTTCAACGAAAAACTTCAACCTAAACTCAACTCAGTTCGTTAAAGGCGAACGCGTTAAAGGCGAAGATAAAGTTCCAGTAATTTTATTCCCTTTAGGTATTCCTAATTTCAAAACAGCAGTAGATCGTGCAATTGAAAAAGATCGTTGTGCAGTAGCACTTTCTGATGTAGTCATCACTCAACTAAATCAAGCGTTTCTGGTAGGCCAAATTGGCTATCGCGTAGAAGGCACTCAAATTATTGACCGTTCTCAGCCTGAATGCAGTAAATAATTGCTTATTAAAAAAGCCTCTATCTTTAGAGGCTTTTTTACGTCGATCTATAAATCGGATAGCACTTATTTATCAAGGAAAAATTCCCAGATGACATAGCCAATGCCGAAGCCCAGCAATGAATATAAGGTAATAATGAAAAATACAAATGCTGCATTATTTTTCTTTTTCCAAAAACTCATAGCGATACCCAAGGCTGTTTGCAATACCCCATGTTAACGGGCTTTTTTATAAAAGTGAAATTTATCTAAGTATTTTATTTATAAAAATATTTTTAGATAAAAAATCTTTTATTTCCTTACAAAATCAATATACAGATTCAAACTGAATGCCTAGTACAGATATTCAATTTCTCTTCTCTCTTTAAAAAAAGGTAAATATTTTTATATTCTATTTTCATGCTTTACATGCTAATACATAGCATAAACTTCACAACCATAAGAATTGCCATGAATATTTTAAGGACATCCCTTCTCACTTCTTTACTTTCATTATCTGTTTTGAGTGTAAGTGTGAGTCAGGCTGCTGAAACTGCAACGATTGCTTCACCAAAACAAGTCGCCGGCTACTACCATCACCAAATTGGTAATACTCAGATTACTGCCCTACTCGATGGTACAAACTACTTAAATCCATCGATGTTTAGAGGCCTAAGTGATGCAGAAAAAACTGAGATTTTGAAGAAATATCATGCCGATCAAGCCAAAGGTATACAGACTTCAGTCAATGCTTTCCTGATTAATACAGGTAATCAACTACTTATGGTGGATAGCGGAGCTGCAAGCTGCTTTGGTGCACACTTAGGGTCAATTTATAACAATCTCAAAGCATCGGGTTATCAACCTGCACAAGTGAGTGGCATTTTCCTGACTCATCTCCACCCTGACCATGTTTGTGGCATTTCAAATAATGGCGCAGCAAATTATCCAAATGCCACCTTACATATTTCTAAAACCGAATATGACTACTGGCTAAGTCCAAATACCGTTAAAAAACTACCGAAAGACCAGCAGGAGGGTTTCTTAGGCACCGTAGAGAAAATTAAAGTCGCCCTTGCACCCTATGAAAAAGCTAAAAAAGTGAAAGTCTTTTCTGATAAATCTTTAGCCTTTGGTGGGATCGAGTTTAAGCCATCCTTTGGTCATACCCCAGGGCATTACAGCTTTAAACTCAAATCAGATGGTCAAGAAATCGTATTTGTCGGTGATATCGTCCATTCACATACCTTGCAATTCGACAAACCTGAAACAGCCATAGAATTCGATGTTGATCCTAAAACTGCGGTGCAAACCCGTTTAAAGCATTTTGCTGAATATGCCAAGCAAGGCCAGACCATTGCAGCACCACATTTACCATTCCCAGGGATCGGTCATATTTACTCTAAGGATGGAGAGAGCTATCAGTGGATTCCTGTGCATTTTAAAGATTAATTGAATACTTCAGAGATTTTAGCTCCGGATAAAACCCTAATTTTCTAGGGTTTTATTTATTGGAGATATAGCTAAGTTATAGTCTATATAACTTCTAAAATTTAAAACCATGATGTACTTTTGCAATTCAAAAGAATCTATCACTTAATTTTTTTAAATTTTTTCTTAAAAATCCTTTTACTTTTCATGTGCACCTTTAGCACACATTTTTAACACGCCATTTTCTGTGATAAAGCTAAATATCTAAAAAACAAAATATAAATTCAAATTTTATCTTTTCTTATGATGTCTTAGTTTGGTGCATAAAATTCTATTGTGCTTTATATCGAGTCTTGTCAGTTTCAAGAAATTCTTTATCAAAATTTCCCTTGTTAGTAACTCTTTTCGAATCAGTTTGCCTCTATATACTGGATTTCTTTTGTGATTCTATGCACTAAATTGGAACGCACAATGCAAAATATAGACTTATTATTTCTCCTTCTCGGTGCAGTTCTAGTGCTTGCCATGCATGCAGGATTTGCATTTTTAGAACTAGGGACAGTTCGCCATAAAAATCAGGTCAATGCCTTAAGTAAAATTCTCACTGACTTTTCCCTATCCGCCATCGCTTACTTTCTGGTGGGCTACTATATTGCCTATGGTCAGCATTTTTTCCACGATGCCTCTACTTTAGCAGCCGATCATGGTTATAACCTGATGCGCTGTTTCTTCCTGCTGACCTTTGCCGCAGCTATTCCTGCGATTATCTCTGGAGGTATTGCTGAACGGGCTAAAATGCGTTCGCAGGCTTTAGCGACTTTATTTTTAGTTGCTCTGATTTATCCATTTTTTGAAGGGATGATCTGGAATGGCAACTTTGGTTTTCAAGACTGGTTGGCAAATACCTTCGGTGCCAACTTCCACGACTTTGCCGGCTCTGTGGTCGTGCATGGCATGGGAGGCTGGATTGCTCTGGCTGCAGTCGTTTTACTTGGTGCACGTAATGGTCGATATAAAAATGATGGCCGGATTACTGCACATCCACCATCATCTATCCCTTTCCTTGCTCTAGGCTCATGGATTCTGATTGTTGGCTGGTTTGGCTTTAATGTGATGAGTGCACAACGCCTAGATGCTATTTCCGGACTGGTTGCGATTAACTCTCTAATGGCGATGGTCGGTGGAACTATTGCAGCAAAAGTAGCGGGTAAAGATGATCCTGGCTTCTTGCACAACGGCCCATTAGCCGGACTGGTGGCCATCTGTGCAGGTTCTGATGTGGTACATCCATTGGGTGCATTATTTATCGGGATCAGTGCAGGCGTGATTTTTGTGAAACTCTTCACCTATACCCAAAATAAACTCAAAGTTGATGATGTATTAGGGGTCTGGCCTTTGCATGGTGTATGCGGTGCTTTTGGTGGAATTGCTGTCGGTGTATTCGGTCAGCAATGGCTCGGAGGCATGGGTGGTGTTTCTATCATTTCACAGCTATTCGGTACCGTACTGGCAATTGTAGTGGCTCTGGCAGGTGGGTTCCTGATTTATGGTCTGCTGAAAATGTTGATCGGTATTCGTCTGAGTCAGGAAGAAGAATTTACTGGTGCAGACTTATCTATTCACCGGATCTCGGCTAATTCGGAAGAAAATATTTTTTAAGCACCAAATAAAAAAAGCCCCGAATCATCGGGGCTTTTTATAGTCTGCGATAATTGGAAAATTACTTCATCCCAAAAATCAGCTTTAAGCCAAGCACGGTCATGACCGCCCCTGCTGCACGGTCAAAACCGGCTTTAAATTTTAAATACACACGACGTGGTTTTTCAGCAGAAAGTGCAACAGCCACCAGCGAGCACCAGCCTGCATCAATAAAGAAACATAAAACCGGCAATACAAAGTAAAAGTAAGTTGGAATTTCTTTTGGCAAAAGCGCAGTAAAAATACTGGCCAATACAATGGCAATTTTTGGGTTAGATAATTGGGTAATCAAACCTGTCATATAGGCACGACGCAAGGACATCTGAGTTTGACTGTCATCACCTGCCTCGATCGGTTCTTTGGCATGTTTGATAATTTTAAAAGCTAACCAGAGCAGATATAAACCACCACAAATTTTAAGCGCCAGATAAGCAGATGGCACAGCCAGCAAGAATGCCTGTAAACCTAGGACTGCAAGTAGGCCAAAAATCGCCGCCCCTGTTCCGGTACCTAAAGCTGTAAATAGGCCATGCTTACGTGAGATCGCAATCGAATTTTTCGCTACATAAATAGAAGTCGGTCCTGGGCTCATTGCACCTAACATGAGGGCAAAGGCAATTGAACCTAAAATCCAAAATGATTCCACGTGACCATCCAAACTTAAAATGAATGGCTTATTTTAAGTAAAAATAATTTATTTTGCTTTAATATTTCTACACAAATGATGCAATATTTGTGTGAAATCCGGCTATTTCTTCAATTGGTCTTGAGCGGTGAGGGATGAATCAAGCATTTTATAATCATGATCATGCACCGGCACTCCGCCAATAATCATGCTTCGTGTATCAGTTTTAGGTTTATTCAGCGGATCATCACAGCCAGATAAGCCTAAGAGCAATACGCTTAAAATCGTACAGGATAGTATTTTCATTATTCTATCCTCCTCTAAATTCCCTATAAGATTCAGATTAGCAAATTTGTTTAAATTTTCAGCATATGAATTGTGACAATCTACAAAACTTTATTCTCAGTATCAGGAATACATGATTCTGCCATCCTGCCGATTCTATTTCGCTATAATTTGCTCATTCTTAGCTTATGAAAATACCATGTTTGAAAAAATCGCCCAGCATGTTCCAGACCAGCGCATCTGGCTGAAAGACAGGCTTGTAACCATACGCCGTCTGGATCTGGTGCATCCGCAAATATCAGGCAACAAGTTTTTTAAACTAAAATACAATTTTCTGGAAGCACAGCAACTTGGCTTTAAAAAGCTGCTAACTTTTGGTGGTGCTTATTCCAATCATATTGCCGCAACGGCGTTTGCATCCCAGCAGTTTGGCTTTGAGAGTGCCGGTATTATTCGGGGTGAAGAACTGGCTCATCAGCCTTTAAACCCCACTTTAGCGTTGGCACAACAATTCGGCATGCAGTTACATTTTGTGAGTCGTGAAGAATATCGACGTAAACAGGACGCTAATTATCTAGAAGCGTTAGCACAAAATTTTCCCGCACATTACATCATTCCTGAAGGCGGTACTAATGCATTGGCGATTCGGGGATGTCAGGAGATTCTAAAGGACAGCGATGCACAATTTGACGTGATCTGCTGTGCTGTAGGCACTGGTGGCACGATTACAGGTTTGATTGAAGCCAGCCAGCCTCATCAACAGGTATTAGGATTTTCTGCCTTAAAAGGCGATTTCCTGAATGAGGATGTGGCTAAGCTGACCACGAAAAGAAACTGGTCCATTCTCGATGATTATTGTTGCGGTGGCTATGCCAAAATCACTCCTGAACTGATCCAGTTTATACAGCACTTTGAAGCTGAATATGATATTCCCTTAGAGCATATTTATACGGGAAAAATGCTGTTGGGAATTTCCGACTTGATTGAAACAGGCTATTTTCCAGCAGAAGCAAAGCTACTAATCCTGCATACTGGTGGACTACAAGGTCGAAATATTTAAATCGCTTAAAGTTCTGATCGAAACTTAAATGCCTATCGGATTATTTTCATTTAAGGCAATCAGCCCTTTTACCAGTCGATAGACATGCCAGACAAAGACCAGAAAAATAATCACAAAACCGATCAGAATTACGGTGAGCAGCCCACCCAGAATATAACCCAGCAAGCTGAACCAGAAGGTTTTAATCTGCCAGTCCACATGACTTTCCAGCCAGGTGCCCCGCATTTCATCACGTTTAATATAATTCATGATAATAGCGATTAATGGGGTTATTCCCAGGAAAAAACCCAGTAGATGAAAAATATAGCTGATCAGATTATATTGTTTGTATGCTGCCGTATCCGTCATAAATTATTCCTTTTCATTGTGATTATTTTTTAGGCATGACAAAACTATGCATGAATCCGCCAGCTGCTTCAAATTATTTATGATAAATATTCGCTAACACGCTGTAATTCGGGCAGCCTCTTTCAGGAATAGAGAAAGCTGAAATAAAATTGTCTATAATGCTCCCCTTTCTTCTCCCTTGAGTGTGTCATGTCTGTTCAGCAATACGATGTTTTGGTCATAGGTGCAGGTGCATCCGGTTTAATGACGGCCTATATGGCAGCACAACGTGGTCGTAAAGTCGTAGTCGTTGAAAAAGCCAATAAGGTGGGTAAAAAAATTCTGATGTCTGGTGGCGGCAAATGTAATTTCACCAACCTCTATGTCGAACCTGAAAATTTCATCTCGCATAATCCGCATTTCGTGATTTCAGCACTGACTCGCTATACCAATTGGGATTTTATTGGTATGGTCTGCGAATATGGCATCGAGTATGAAGAACGTAAACATGGACAGTTATTTACCTTAAATGGTGCTAAAGAAATTCTGTCGATGCTACTGTCTGAATGTGACAAGACTGGTCTGGTCGAGATCAAAACCAACTGCGAAGTGAAAGCCGTCAACACTGTAGACGATCAAGGATTTCAGGTAGCCACTTCTTTAGGATATTTTGAAGTGGAATCAGTTGTGGTTGCTTCAGGTGGCTTGTCGATTCCGACTCTAGGCGGTTCAGGCATCGGCTATGAGATTGCCAAGCAGTTTGGACATCATGTCTATCCAACCCGTGCCGGTCTGGTACCTTTTACTTTCTCGGATAGTTTCAAGGAAGTCACCACTCGTCTGAGCGGTAATGCAGTCGAAGCCACTTTGTCTAATGATTTAAACAGTTTTACTGAAGCCCTGCTGTTTACCCATCGTGGTCTAAGTGGCCCTAGCTCCCTACAACTGTCAAATTACTGGGATGTTGGCCAAAGCTTTAAGGTCGATTTCTTACCAAGTGTCGACCTGTTTGATTTCTTTAAATCTAAAAAACAGAGTCAGCCTAAAGTTCTGCTACGTACACTATTGACCGAACATTTACCGAAGAGCGTAGTACTAGAATTACAGAATCTGATCTGGCCTGAAGTGGCTGAAACATCCATTGGCAATATTAATGATGACAAGCTGGAACAGATTGCCAAACGTTTAAGTGGCTTTGAACTGAAGCCTTCTGGAACTGAAGGTTACCGGACAGCCGAGGTGACTTTGGGCGGTGTGGATACAACCGAAGTTTCATCTAAAACTATGGAAAGCAAAAAGCAGAAAGGCTTGTATTTTGTGGGCGAGATACTGGATGTGACTGGTCATTTGGGAGGTTTTAACTTCCAATGGGCATGGTCATCAGCGCATGCCGCATCGGAATATGTTTAATACAGAGATGATCTAGGAAAAAGAAAATACTTCGCTTATTCCAGATAATCCGTTTTAAACAGGTTGAGATTGGCCATATTTTCTAAACGGTCAATCGTCAGTTGCATTTTCTGAGCCGCTTCCTGCAGATGTAATGGTACTTGCTCTCCCATAGATGCCATAAATTTATGCTGCAATGTTTTCCACATATTATTGATCTCCTTTTTCTTTATATTTTTAATGCAAGAAGAATACCAAAATCATTGTAAGCATCCGGCTAACACAGCCTTACCAAGCGATCCTATAAGCCTTAATTTAGTTCCCACCTAAAAACAAGTGGGGACTTAATCCATGAACATGGATATATATTCAGCAACACCTCCTGTTGCTAAAAAACGCCGAAAATACAGCAAAGAATTCAAACTCAGTATTGTCAATGCCTGCAAAAATCCTAATACCTCGATCGCTTCGGTCACACTGCAACATAGTATTAATGCCAACCTTGTCAGTCGTTGGATCAGGATCTTCAGCCATCATGAGGGTGCCGTGCAGGATCCTACTCATGTGAATCCAGCATTTATTGCTTTGCCTTACACTGCTGCAATCAGCCAACCTATTGATGAGAGGATCACGTTGTGTATCACCGTGCCTCATACGAATAATGATATTCAGCTAAAATGGCAGACATCAGAAATACCTGCCTTGGCAGAATTACTCAAGGCACTTGCAACATGATCCGCATTGATGAAATCTGGTTGTCTACTCAGCCCATGGACATGCGTGCAGGTATGGATACGACCATGGCTCAGGTGGTGAGAGCCTTTGGCTACATCAAACCGCATTGTGCTTACCTGTTCTGTAATAAACGTGGCCATCGCATGAAAGTGCTGGTACATGATGGATTGGGCATCTGGCTGTGTGCCCGGCGGCTGGAACAGGGCAAATTTCACTGGGCTCAAGTTCACCAAGGTGAAACCGTGGCCCTCAGCCCGGAACAGTTACAGGCACTGATCCAAGGTTTGCCCTGGCAGCGCATTGGACGACAGCAGGTGGTGACGATGCTTTAAACCAGGCTCGACCATTCTGCTATTCTCCAAACGTTCTATTTCATTCTTCTCATGACCTCAGGCATACTGCGGTCATGAATACGCTGCCTGACTTAAGCCAACTGACCCATGAACAACTGCTGGAATTCACCAGGCAGTTGGCGCTGCAGCATCAGTCTCTAGCACAATCAAACCAACAATTGGATGCCAAAGTTCAACATCTTTCTATTCTCAATCAAAAATACGAGCATGAACTGGCGCTGTTTAAAAAGCACAAATTCGCCCAAAAGAATGAACACTTAACGGCAAAACAAATCCATCTCTGGGATGAAGCGGTTGAAGAAGATATTGCCGCGGTTGATCTAGAACTGGAACGGCTAAATGCAGATAAAACCAATGCAGCGACACAGAAAGCCAAAACCAATAAACCTAAACGTCGACCACTGCCAGATCATCTACACACCATCCGTATTGAGCATGAACCTGCATCAACCCAATGTGCTTGTGGCTGCCAACTCCGTCGTATCGGCGAAGATGTCAGTGAAAAACTGCATTTCAGACCGGCACAGTTCTATAAGGAACAGCATGTGCGTGGTAAATGGGTCTGTGATCAGTGTGACACTCTAACTCAGCAAGCGATGCCCGCCTATGTGATTGATAAAGGCATTGCTTCACCTGAATTGCTCAGCCATGTGCTGGTATCGAAGTATGCCGATCATTTGCCGCTGTACCGTCAGCGCCTGATCTATCAGCGGGCTGGCATTGATCTGTCCAGATCCACTTTATCTGATTGGATAGGTCGCTGCGGTGTAGAACTGGAACCTCTGGCCAATGCCTTAAAAGAGGTGGTGCTGCAACAGCGGGTGCTGCATGCAGATGAAACACCGGTCACCATCATGCGGATGGGTGAGAATAATAAAAAACCGAAGAAAGGTTATGTCTGGGCCTATGCCACCACACAGTATAATCCAGTTCAGGCGGTGATCTATGACTTTCAGGATAGTCGTTCAGGCCAGCATGCTGAAGAGTTCTTGAAAGGCTGGCAGGGCTATCTAGTCTGTGATGATTACAGTGGTTATAAAGCACGTTTTAAATCAGGCCAGGTGATTGAGGTGGGGTGCATGGCCCATGCACGTCGTAAATTCCATGAACTGCATGTAACTGGGAAAAGTCAGGTTGCTGAACAGGCCTTAGTGCTGATTCAGAAACTGTATGCGATAGAAGCAGAACTCAGGAAAAAGACCGATGGTACAGCGGAAGACCGCCGCGAATACCGACAACAGCATAGTCAACCAGTGATGCAACAACTATATGAATGGCTCAACCAACATCATCTGACAGTGCCATCGAGTTCTCCCACCGCCAAGGCTATCAATTACACTCTGAAGCGTTGGCCAGCCTTAAGCCGCTATCTGGATGATGGCAATCTACCGATATGCAACAATTGGGTAGAGAATCAGATGCGTCCCTGGGCGTTGGGACGCAAGAACTGGCTGTTTGCAGGTTCGCTGCGCAGTGGTCAGCGAGCGGCAAACATCATGACTTTAATCCAGTCAGCAAAGCTGAATGGCTTGGATCCGTATGCCTATTTAAGTGATGTGCTGAAAAGGTTACCGACACACAAAGTGACCCAAATTGAAGAATTGCTGCCGCACTGCTGGAAACCTAAATCGAATTAAAAAATAGGTATGGGATTCAGCGGACGCTTACAAATCATTTTAGTATTCACTTGAATATTCTATATTTTTTAAAAAAGAAATTCTATGTGTAGTGACTGAGCAGTATTCTGGCTTAGTTAAATTCGTCTGGATCAGGTATTTTCTTATCCAGCTCTCGTTCAGCCTGCTCATCCTGTTTGCTTTTCACAAAGACAAATCGATAAGCAGCCGTGAAAAAGCCAATGGTAATGCCTGCTATCACTAAGGGTGCTAACAGATTATTCGGTTTCTTGGCATTCATTCAGATTTCCTCATCATTAAAAAAATCGACCACTCAAGCGTGGCCGATTTTGTTTGGATAGAACAGGTTAATTCGGGTCATCTTTTTTTGGATGACTATCGACATTCGGTTCTTCTTCACCTGTAGAACCAAATGGATTATTCGCTGGTGGATGAATTGGATCAACTTGAAGCGAATCCGGTACAGCCTGATCTACATCTGGTGTCACCTGATCTATACCTGAAGCTTCATCATCCTGTGGTGCAGTGGTCAAGGTCGCTGGTGTACTATTGGATAAATTGGTACGCATTGGCGTATTGTCATCTTGTGATTGATCTTGCTTCGGCACAATATTTTCTCCTGTAGTTGAACTGCCTGCACCTGTAGTACCACTGACATCAGCACCTAGGCCTGAAGTCATGATATTGGTTTCATTTTTCAAAGGATTCGGTTCTTTAGCTTCTCGTTTAGCTTTATCGATCAAATCAGTTAGTACACGTTCTGCTGGTTGACGGCCACCGAGACCAAAGGCCAAGGCAAAGGCCACTGCAACAGCACCCAGAGTTAAACCAAAGGCCAGATTCACGATCGAGTCAGCAATGCCCATAGCACGTAGACCCATTGCAATGACCAGACCCATGATCAGTACACGAACCAAGTTTGCTAACCAGCGTGAACTGTTGTATTCACCGCGTTGCACAATGTTGGCAACTACGTTGGCCAGCCAGAAGCCGATCACCAGAATTACAGCACCTAGCAGGATGTTTGCACCGAAGTAGATGAACATCGCAATCAGGCCACTTACCTGTTCAAAGCCTAAACGGTCCGCTGCTTCAGAAACCGCAAATAACATAGTGAACAGTACAATCAGATAACCCACCAAGCTTGATAGTTTGGTTTTGCCTAGGAAGCGTTGTAGATCCAGTTTAGCTGGAACCTCATCTACGCCTGTTCCGGCAACGACTTCAGTTACCAGACGTGCTACCAGTCTAGAAACTACATAAGCCAGAATTAGAATCAGTGCAGCTGCAATGATATTTGGAATGGCATTCATGATCTCATACAGCATTGCAGTTGCCGGTTGAGAAATTGCTTCGATACCGAGTGCTTCAAATGCAATGATTAATGACGTAATAATTACGACTGCAAAGATGAATGAACCAATCAGTTGAGCGACATTCGAGTTTTTGAAAATGCCGACTTTTTCAGCTTGATGTTGAATATTCAAGCTGTTGAGCAAACCTTCGACAATACCGCGAACGATTTTTGCCAGAATGTATCCGACAAATACAATAACTGCAGCAATGAAGATATTAGGCAGATAACTTACGACATCCGTCAGCATGTTCTGCACAGGCAGTAATAAACCGTGTAGACCTAGAATCGACAAGACAATTGGTAAGAACAGCAGTAAAATCAGCCAGTAAACAATTTCACTGATATTTTGGCTAATCGGACTGACACCGACTTCGGCACTCAGCTTTTCATCCAGCTGAGTGCGATCAAGCATTTTTTGCAAGCCGACTTTGACCAGATTCGCCACAATCCATCCAACAAAGGCCACAGCAATAGCCGCCAGCAATTGTGGAATAAAGAGCAGGAACTGCTGGATCATATTACTGAATGGTCCGCTCACTGCTGTCAGATTCAGTACGTTAAGCGCCCCGATCACCGCAATAATCAGAATAATCCAGAACACAACACGAGCGATAATACTCTCGACATTAGAGCGATGTCCTGTCGCTGCATTTAAGTGTGTATTGGTCCCTAGTTTTTGCAAGATTTTTTTAACACCTGCCGAGACGAGTAATGCAATAATCCAACCTAAGACTAATATGGCAATTGCACTAAGAATTGGATGAAACTGATCCCAGTAGTACATGGCATCATAGCCACCACGTGGGCCTCTCATATAATCATTCATGTTTTCTGCCCTCTTTGTTATTACGCTATTTATCTGAATTCACGAGCTTATTTTCGAAATCTTTAGCTCTTTCCGATTACTTATAAAGCTTGAACTTCCTGTGCTTAGCTTGCCTGGAGATACAGAACTTTGAAAAACATCACCACCTATTGCAAAAAAGCTCTAGTCATTAACCAGAGTTTTTTTTAACAATTCCAATTATTGGGTGGCCTGTTGAGCATCAGTTGCAGTGGCTTCTGCTGTATCTTGTGACATTTCGCCTACAGTAGCTGTTGCTTCTGTCATCGCATCATCTGCGGTAGCCATTGCTTCATTGCTTTCACCGCCTGGAGTAGCCGCCGGACTACCATTATTGGCAGGGGCTTCAGTCGCTGGCACTGGTGTATTAGGCTGAGTCGCAGGCGCATCTGGCTTCACATCTGCAAACATATAGAACAGGACTGCCAGTAAAAAGATACCGACCAAAATCAGGATATAGACAGGAATGCGCTTCTTCTGCGTAATTGCTGCCTGATCATGCAAAGGTGGTTTTTTATTAAAATCATCAACCATGACCATTCTCACTCTTTCTTATTCATAAGTAGATTTTTATCATAACAAGCAGTTATCACAGCTTCTGTGACAAAAGATGGTGAGATAGTGAATGGATGTAAGTTATATGTATGAGTCTGATGAACTTGGTATTAGTTTCAAAAAGAGGCATTTTCTAGCCTGAATATACTATGCTCTTATGGTTAGAAACTCTCTTCCGAGACAGTTAATACTGGCGGTTTTTAGCTGATTTATCAGGAATTGAATTGTCTATAAAATAGACAATATACCATTATGATTTTATTAAATTTTAAGTGGGCTAAAACATGCTGTAAAAATACCGTTTTTCAATATACCTGCTACTTTGCGCAAAATACGTTATAATTATCCACCTTATTTTTCATGCACCCGAGTTTTATGGCGTATCGTCAACAGAGTGTATCGCTTGATCTTGACACTGACGTCACACATCAATGTGCTTTGCACTACACTCGTGATCAGCATCTGATTGGAATCATTGAATTTAGCAAACCGAGCTTTATGCTACGCTGGCAAGATCTGGAATATTTCCGCCGCCGTACTGAAGAAATGTCGGTAATGCCTTTTCCGGACTGCATTAATGCCATGGTCATTGATGTACGGAATGTGGCGGCCTGGCTAGATAATGACGTTCCGATTATTCCATGGCGCCTGCTGGAAGAAGATTGTCCGGTACGTTTAGTTGTGCCCGCGGATCGAATCGAACATTATGCCGGTTTCTTTGAGCCGACCTGGTTAACCACCGATACAGATACTGCCATTCAGGAAATCCGTGACTTTATGGATATGTTTGTACATTAATTCCTGAATAGCAAAAAACCTCCGTATGGAGGTTTTTTTTGTGCCTAAAGAAAATAAAAGTCCCCCCTTTAACAAATGGGGATTTAGGGGGGATTCTTTTTAACTTGAAAATATTTTTTCAATTTTAATCCATTTCTAACTTTTAGAAGGCTGTAACTCCCTTTCCTTTTAGGCGATAAGCAGCACTGCTACGCAAGAGAGAGATAAAAGCCCCTCCTTTGCAAAGGAGGGGTTGGGGGAGGATTCAAGAACTGGCAAATAATCTAACTTTAATCCCTCCTAACCTCCCTTTTAGAAAGGGAGGAACTCTGAAGGAATTACCAATAATTCTCTACCGCAATATTTCCTTCACCACGGCGGTTCATGGTCAGACCACGTGCTTTAAGTGCTTCTTTAGTATCTTCGACCATTTCGGGATTACCACAGAGCATCACATGACTGGTTTCAGGATTAAGCTGGAGTCCTGCTGCCCGTTCAAGTTCCCCATTCTCAATCAAAATAGGTAAACGATGATGAAGCACTGCTTCAGGATCGCGGGTAATGATTGGAATAAATTTAAAGCCAGTATAACCTTCGCCAAAGGTCTCGGCAATTTCCTGAATACGGTCGACATAAGCCAGTTCGTCTTGCGTACGGACGCTATAAACCAGGTTAATATGTTTATATTTATTCCAGGTTTCAAAGTCTTGCAGCATGGATAAAAATGGTGCCAGACCTGTACCTGTGCCAAGCAGCCATAAATCTTGTGGTAATGGCAATTGATAACGTGCCAAAGTCAGATAGCCATAGGGAATTTTCTCTAAGTAGAGTTCATCACTTACTTTAAGATGTTGTAAATTCGAAGTAAATTTCCCTTCCGGAACCACAATCGAAAAAAATTCCAGTGTTTCATCAAAAGGCGATGACACGACTGAATATGCCCGAACGACCAGTTCATCCCCCACTTTCAAGCCAATACGCGCAAACTGTCCTGCCGTAAACTTGAAATGCGCAGGTCTGGTCATGGTGAAACTAAACAGCGTATTGGTCCAACGGTGTACAGATAAAACCTTTTCTAAGCTAAATTTTTCAATAGACATGATTCAAACGTGGCATCAAAGACTATGCTCATGGTAGCATGACAGCATAATTTATTAATATTTTTTAAATGTTAAGGCTCTATTCATGCGCATGACTCTACGCCAGTTGGCTGTTTTTGTAGCAGTTGCTCAAGAAGGTACCGTCACCAAAGCCAGTGATGCAGTCAAACTCACCCAAAGTGCGGCGAGTATGGCTTTAGCAGATTTAGAAGATGGTCTTGGCGCACCTTTATTCGACCGTCTAGGCAAGCGTTTACAGCTGAATGATTTAGGTCGTTTTCTTCTCCCACAAGCTCTTGAAATTCTTGGTCGCTGTGAAGCTTTTGAACAAGCTGCTAAAGGTGAACTGCAAAGCATTGACCTGCGTCTCGGTGCGACCCTGACCATTTCCGACTATCTGATGCCAGACCTAATGGCGGATTTCCTGAAAATTCAGCCACAGGCACACTTGCAACTTCAGGTGGGTAATACTCGCCAGATGATTGAAGCCGTCAACCAGTTCCAGCTGGATCTTGCGCTGATTGAAGGTTCTTGTCACTTACCACAGCTGCAATGTATCCATTGGCGTGATGATGAACTCGCGGTGTGCTGTGCTCCCGATCATCCACTTGCTCAGTTAAACCGTCCACTGGCTGCAGAAGACTTTAAATCTGTAGAATGGATTCTTCGTGAAGAAGGTTCAGGCACGCGCGAAGTCTTTGACAATGCCATTCTGCAAGATGTTCCAGATGCTAATATCCGTCTGACACTCGGTCATAACGAGGCAATTCTGAAGATTGTTGCAGGTGGCATAGGTATGTCGTGTATTTCCAAGCTGGCGATTGAACCTTTGCAGGAAAAAGGTCAACTGGTGATTCTGAATACTCCATTCTGGTCACTCACCCGTCCTTTATTTATGCTGGTACACCGCCAGAAATATCAAGGTCCAGGCCTCAAAGCCTTTATGAAATTCTGTGAAACATAAATTTCACTTTCAATAAAAAAAGCGCCTTTTGGCGCTTTTTTTATTACCTGAATAAATGTCTCTTACTAATTTCTTCCTTAAACTGTCTTTCACATGGAACACCATCATGATTTCCATCCATCTGAGTACCCGGGCAATTTCGCAAAAAGAATACCGCTTCATCATAAGAGCGCATCTGGCTACAATGGGTTCTACCATCACATCGATAAGGTGAAGATACTGAAGTGGATGAGGCAGTACTTCTAATAGGAGTATTTGTGGATACCTCTAAATTCTTCCTTCCTTGTTCACTTAGGCCTTGTTCTGGTAAGTCACCTAAAGCAGCACGTTGTTCTGAAACAAGCCTTTTTTGTTCTTGCATTAAATGCTCAAGTTGCTGTTGCTTTTGTATTTTATAGTTTTGGTATTTTCCATAAACCAATACAGCAAGTATCACGATAATGATTAAACCAATGCCTGTAATCAATTTTGATAAAACTGACTTTTTAGGCTGATGATAAGGTACTGTTCTTTCGATCTGAAGATCATTATGTTGACTAACAATTTTTGAAAGTGTCTTTTGATATGAGATATCTAAACGAACAATATGATCTGCTTTAAACTTGCCTGCATCCTGTACTTTGAGAAACTTTAAACTTTCCCCAACTTTTGGTGGCACGTTCTTATTTGGGAAGTCTTTAATATGGAAGAATAAATCTTTTGACTCACCAGCTATTTCAATAAAACCAAAACCTCGTTCTTCGTTATAGGTCTTGATCTTCCCCTCTAAAAACATAATTCACTCTATTGTTTGATATTTTTAATTATTGTATTCAAAAACTGATGAAAATTCTAAAAATAAAAAAACACCGTAAGATGCTTTTTTATTTGAATGATGAGACAAATATCTTAGTAAATGAGAACCTAACTTAAATTTCTCCAAAAATCATAAATCCAATTGCTGTTACCAGAATCAACCAAAGTGTAGGACTAAAGAAAATGGTATTGCGTGCCGGATTAACTATCGTAGTAGAAGCTAGAGATGGCAATGCGACTACTTCAGAAACGAACTCTTCCTGACGCTTGATATCCAAACGTACCATATTGTCCAGTTGAATCGCATTTTGCTCTTCAATTATTCTAAATTTAAGTCGTTCTCCGACTTGAGGTATTATTTCAGGTGAAGGTAATTGATCTAACTGAAAATTAAGTTCCTTCGCATTATTTGCCAGTTCAATACTTCCCACCCCTCGTACAGCATCATAGGTTTTAATTCTTCCATCTGTAAACATGATATGTGTCCCTAGATCATTCAACAGATGCGTAGTTTATATGGAAGGGATTAAAGGATATTGTTAAGCTTTGGTGGGTATTTTATTGTTTTCGCAACATTCTATAAGCTTTAGATTACACAAGATTCCTACAACTTACATAAATTTATAATTCGAATAAAAAGGAGGCTTTAAAGCCTCCTTTTGAATGTATTTTCCAAACAAAAATTAACGCTTTAAATTCCACAATAGTGCTGATGTAATCGAAGTATTGACTGCTACCGCTTTGGCTTTTTTGGCTTTCTTCGATTTATCTTCTACACGTTCAATTTTAATAGCTTTATAGCGATCACCATTTTGAATTACATTGAATTTTACTCGGTCATTGCGCTTCGGCTCACCTGAATCGGCGGGGAAATCCGAGATATGAAAAAATACCTCACCCTCAGGTGAAGAAATAAAACCAAATCCTTTTTCTGGATTGTACTGTTTTACTTTTCCTTGGTATTGCTCGGAAGTCATAAACGTCCCCTACTCTGTATCTGTCAGTATTCAGTATATAAAAAAGAGGCTGTAAAAGCCCCTTTTCTGTTCATTTTCAAAAATATTAATCTTTCTGAACTGAACCAAAAATCTTGTCACCCGCATCGCCCAAACCTGGAACGATGTAACTATTTTCATTCAAACCATGATCAATCGCTGCAGTGAAAATCACCACATCTGGATGAGCTTCTTCAACACGTTTAATGCCTTCAGGTGCAGCAACTAATACCATCACACGAATATCTTTACAGCCGCTGGCTTTCAATACGTCAATCGCAGCTACCAGAGAAGAACCAGTCGCCAGCATTGGATCAATGATCATGGCAAGACGGTTTTGTACGTCTGGAACGAGTTTTTTATAATAAGTACGTGCCTGTAGGGTTTCTTCATCACGTTCCAGACCCAGTACAGAGACTTTGGCACTTGGAATCAGATTCAGGAAACCATCCAGCATACCAATGCCTGCACGTAGAATTGGCACCACAGTAATTTTCTTACCTGCAATACGGTCTACAGTCACCGGTCCGTTCCAGCCATCAATCTCATGTTCAACGACAGGAAGATCCTTGGTCGCTTCATAAGTCAAAAGCATAGTCACTTCCTGAGCCAGCTCACGGAAGTTCTTGGTACTAATGTCAGCACGACGCAGTAAACCGAGTTTATGTCGAATTAAAGGATGACGGATTTCATGGATTGCCACGGGAGAACACCTAGAAGGTTAAAGATAAATTTCCGCTATTATAAAGACTTTTCCGGATTTGTTTAACTAAAAAAGCCCCCAATCGTGGAGGCTTTTTTGTAATAACTTCAAACTTGCGCTGAATTAGTTAAAACCACTTTGAACCAAAGTGAAAATAAACTGTTGTAATTCAGGCGACATTGCGAAGAACGCATAGCGAGACAGCGCAATGATTGGATCCGGATAAACACCGATCACCAGTACCAGTAATGCAACGAGCAATACCATGATACCGCCGACTTTTTGACCCCAGTGATTTACAGCGTCAAGACGTGGTGTTTCTGGTGGAGTCATATACATGACAACCATCACACGCAGGTAGTAGTACAGACCGATACCTGAACCCAGGATAACCATCGCAGCAAGGAACCAAGACTCGCCTGCTACCGCAGTTTTCACAACCAGGAACTTACCGATGAAGCCCGCTGTTAATGGAATGCCTGCCAGAGACAGCATCATCACAGTTAATACAGCAGTCAATACTGGACGGCGCCAGAACAGACCACGGTACTCCGCCAAGCTACCCGCTTCATCTGTATTGTTATACGGACTAGACATCAGCGTTACCACACCGAAAGCACCAATCGTAGTCAATACATAAGTGATAATATAGACGTTTACACTTTCAAAAGTCGCGAAACCTTGAACCTGTAAAAAATCTGTATTACGTGCAGATACGATCGCAACCAGTACATAACCGAAGTGAGCAATTGAAGAGTATGCCAAGATACGTTTCAGGTTCACCTGTTTCACTGCAAGCAAGTTACCTACAATGATAGAAAGTACTGCAATCACGCTGATGATAGTGACGAAGCTATCTGACAGGATTAAGCCAGAAGACAATACATAACGTACGAACAAACCTAGCATTGCCACTTTAGACACAGTTGCAAGGAAAGTTGCAACTGGCGCTGGAGCACCTGCATATACGTCTGGTGTCCATTTGTGGAATGGAGCCAGTGACAGTTTAAAGCCAACAGCAAATACAATTAGTGCCAGACCGATCACCACAGCAGGTTGACTAAACGCAGTCAACAGTTTGCCTGGTTCAGCGACAAAACTTAGAGAACCTGTATATGCATAAACATATGCCATACCCATCAACAACATTGCAGATGCAGTTGCTGAAAGCACCAGATATTTTACACCTGCTTCAAGTGATTGAGAACGTTGATGTGTATACGCCAATAAGCCGTATACAGGGATCGACATGAGCTCAAGGCTAATGAAGAAAGATGCATAGTGAGAACTTGCCACCATCAGCATCGCACCGGCAACGGAGGTCAGCATCAGGATATACAGTTCTTCACGGTTATCTCTATAGGTTTCAATATAAGCATGTGACAAAGTACTGCACGCCAGTGCAGCCACAATAATCACAAACTGGTACAGCATCGTAAACGGATCTACGAGGAACAGGTTCATTACATTAGCAGGTGCAAATTGACCCGCTAACAGAACGAACAGAATGTACAACGCCGCCAGGTTTAAACCAATGACTGTCGTAGTCGCAACTAAGTTATGGTTACGCTTAATTGCAGTAAGCAACATCACGACGATCGCAGTCAATGACACGATCATCACAGGTGCTAGAGGCATAAGCTCAGAAAAAGACATTGTGAAGTTCATGGCTTATTGGATCTCCACATTTTCAGCTGAAACGGCAGCTTGCTGCACAGCATCAGCTGCTTCAGACACAGGAATGTAGCTATTCGCTAACCACGCCATGCTTGAGTTAGAAACGTCAAGGAAGCTTTGTGGGTATAGACCAAGCCATGCTAGACCAAATGCACAGATCAGCAAAATTACCACTTCACGTGCATTTAAATCTTTTAACGGATTTGTGTAGTGCTGTTTTTGCTCTTCGTTTGGAACACCAAACAACGCTTTGTGGATCAGAATCAAACCGTACAGACCCGCAAATACCAGGCTGATTGCAGCGAGGATTGTAAATACGGGGAATTTACCGAATGAACCCATCAGGATCAGGAACTCACCAATGAAGTTACCTAGACCTGGAATACCGACAAGCGCCGCGATGAAGAACATCAGGAAGAATGCAAGGTATGGGAACTGACCACGAATACCACCCATCAAACGCATATCACGTGTATGAACACGTTCGTACACCTGACCACACATAATGAACAGCGCCGCAGATGACAGACCGTGTGCCAGCATCATGATCATCAGACCTTGGAAGGTCAGGATGTTACCTGCATAAATTGCAAGTAAAACGAAGCCCATGTGTGAAATAGACGTATACGCCAATAAACGTTTCATATCGGTTTGCTGGAAAGCACACCAAGCACCGTAGAAGATACCGATTAAACCGAAAATGATCGCGATGTCTGCAAACTGTGCAGAAGCCGCCGGGAAGAATGGAATCACGAAACGGATCAGACCGTAGGCAGCTGTCTTAATCAAGATACCTGCAAGGTCAACAGAACCCGCTGTCGGTGCTTGTGCATGCGCATCTGGTAACCAGCCGTGTAATGGGAAAACTGGAAGTTTTACCGCAAAACCGATGAATAGGCAGATCATGAATGCATAAGCAACTGCTGGCGCTTGTGTATCCAGCATGTTCGCTACACCCATCAGGTAGTTATAGTCGAAACGGATTTGACCAGTCATGGTGTAGCCTACAGTCACCAGACCGAGGATACCAATCAGCATGACTAAACCAGCCACCTGTGTGTAGATGAAGAACTTGGTTGCAGCGTATACACGGGACTTGCCTTCTGCCCCTTTATGACCCCAAAGTGCGATCAGGAAGTAGATCGGCACCAGCATCATCTCCCAGAAGAAGAAGAACAGGAACAGGTCAATTGCCAGGAATACACCGATTACACCACCCAGAGACCATAAAAGGTTCAGGTGGAAGAAACCAACGTTTTTCTGAATCTCACCCCATGAACAGCCTACTGCCAGCACACCAAGGAGTGCAGTCAAGCCAACCATCAGTAAAGACAAACCATCCACTGCAAGGTGAATGTTAATACCCAGGGTTTGAATCCAAGGCAATTTGAACTCGGCTGCCCACGTAGGAGCCGCACCGCCAAGTTCATAGTTATAAGTACCCGACTGCCAAAGGACGATGGTCAAGACCAGCGTCACTAACATACCAATCAGCGCGATATAACGCGGAAGGTGTTGGTCGAGTTTATCGACCAACCAGCAAATAAAACCTGCAATGAACGGAATGAGGATCAGAGCCGGCAAAATAATATTGTTTGGAGCTTCCATTTTATTTCCCCACTACCTGAATCACGAGCAAGATCATCAGTAGGACAACGACACCGAGCCCCATACTAGATGCATATTCACGCAGTGAACCTGTTTGACGTGAACTGGTAAAGCTATGACCACCTTTAACCAGTGCAGGCAGCACTAGCCAGAAGCCATCAATCGGATCACGGCCGAACAGTTTCGCGAAGAACAAATAAGGCTTCACAAAAACGATGTCATACAGCTTGTCGAAACCAAGTGCATTACGGCAGATGTTGGCAAGACCCGCACCCAGAGAAGTTTTCGCAAAAGATTTCACAGCGTTGTAAGCAAAAGCAAACAGCACTACGCCAATTGCAAGACCTACCAGTGCAATACCTACTGCTGTGTACTCTGCAGTATGCATGCCATGTTCAAGTGCTTCCGGAATTTCAAATGCAGGAAGTTTAGCCGCATTCAAAATGCTTTCCACAGGCGCTTTTAATGCCGCACCCACGAAAGTTGAAAGTACTGCAAGAATTGCCAATGGCCCCCAGTAAGTTACACCCTTGATTGCATGGTAAGGTGTGTTTTCTTTACCGAAGAATACAACCCAGATTAGACGGAATGTATAGATCGAAGTCAGGAACGCACCGATTACACCCACCCAGTAAAGTGTGCTGTAAACTGTAATTGATTGGCCTTGTACCCATACCGCACCCAGGATTGCATCTTTTGAGAAGAAGCCCACAGTGATGAATGGAATTGCAGCCAATGCACCGCCACCAATGGCGAAACATGCAAACAGGAACTTGTTCTTGTAGAACAGACCGCCCATTTTGAAGATGTTTTGTTCGTGGTGGTAAGCCAGAATCACTGCACCAGAAGACAAGAATAATAATGCTTTGAAGAATGCGTGAGTCAGCATGTGGAACAGACCCGCCTGGTATGCTTCAGCACCTACAGCCATAAACATGTAGCCCAACTGACTCATAGTTGAGTAAGCCAGAATACGTTTGATGTCTGTTTGTACCAATGCAGCAAAACCAGCTACCAGTAATGTCACTGCACCAGTAATCGAGATGAACATCATCACTTCAGGCGCAAGCTCAAATACTGTGAATAGACGACAGCACAGGTAAACACCTGCTGTTACCATTGTCGCAGCGTGGATCAATGCAGAAACAGGAGTCGGACCTGCCATCGCATCTGCCAACCATGTTTGTAACGGGATCTGCGCAGATTTACCAGCAGCACCTAGGAACAACATTAGTGCAGTCCAGATGGTCAATGATGAGCTTTGCGTCATCACAGTCGCAGCATTTTCTACGATATACTGAGTATTCAATGTACCGAATTGCTGGAACAGCAAGAACATGGCAATCAGCAAGAATACGTCACCAATACGGGTAACGGTAAATGCCTTGATCGCTGCCACACCGTTTGCAGGGTTTTGGTAGTAATAACCAATCAGCAGGTAAGAACACAGACCTACACCTTCCCAACCCAAGAATAACAACGCCAGGTTGTCACCCAGTACCAGCAATAACATGCTTGCAACGAACAGGTTGAAGTAAGAGAAGAAACGTGCGAAGTCTTGTTCACCGCGCATGTACCATGATGCGAAGATATGGATCAGGAAACCAACGCCTGTCACCATGCCCAGCATCAACAGAGACAAACCGTCCAGGTGCAGGCTAATGCCCGGTGCAAAACCACCGACATTGAACCAAGTCCAAAGAGGTTGTACTACTGCGGTAGAACCATTGTTGATAAAGTCCATACCCGCAATGAGTGCGAACAATGCCGATAACCCCACAGCCCCTACACCAATAATGGCTGCAACTGTTTCAGGAAGCTTATGACGCCCTGCCGCTAAAAGGACGAAGCCAATGAGCGGGAATAAAATTGTTAGATATAAATAACTCATCCGCGCATCTCACTAGCAGCATCCACATCCAGATGATGGAAGCGATGATAGAACTGAAGGACGATCGCAAGACCGATACACGCCTCTGCCGCAGCAAGGGTCAGAATCAGGATAAACATGATTTGACCATCAGGCTGTGCCCATGCACTGCCCGCCAGGACGAATGCCAAAGCAGCAGCATTCATCATGATTTCAAGGCTCATTAAAATGAATAGCAGGTTGCGTCGCACCATTACACCGTAAAAACCCAGTGCAAAAAGAATGGATGCAACGATCAAACCATGCTCTAAAGGGATGTTGCCCATTATTGTTGTTCCTCTTCTGCACCTGGTTCACGTTTACCCAAATGGAATGCTGCAACAAGTGATGCAAGCAATAACATCGCGGCAACTTCTACCAACAATAAGTATTGCGTAAAGAGTGATTGACCTACCGCTTTAGGACCGACCATTTCAGTGCCCATTACCATTGAAGGCTGCACGTAATCTGATTTAAGTACCCAAACCAGGATCAGACCAATCAGGAAGCTCATCAATGCCGGATAAGCCCAAGCCGATGAAGTCAACCATTTGCGTTCCTGAGCAACAGTCTGTTCGCCCAGGTTCAGCATCATTACCACGAACACGAATAACACCATGATCGCGCCAGCATAAACGATGACTTCAAGTGCACCCGCAAACGGTGCACCCACGATCAGGAACAGTCCTGCTACAGCAAGGAGTGAAACGATCAGGCTTAATAAAGCATGTACCGGATTCGTGTTAGTTACCACACGAACCGTAGAGACGATGGCCACAAGGGCCATTAAATAAAATGGCCACATCATGGTAATAGACTCCGTACATCAACAGGTGCACTTTCACGCTGTGCCTGACCTTTGTCCTTACCAGCAACTGCCATACCGGTTACACGGTAGAAGTTATAGTCAGGATATTTACCAGGACCAGAAATCAGCAAGTGTTCTTTTTCGTAGACTAGATCTTGACGAACATATTCGCCTAATTCGAAATCTGGTGTCATTTGAATCGCAGTCGTAGGACATGCTTCTTCACACATACCGCAGAAAATACAACGAGAGAAGTTGATACGGAAAAATTCCGGATACCAACGACCATCTTCACGTTCTGCTTTTTGGAGTGAAATACAGCCTACCGGACATGCAACCGCACACAGGTTACATGCTACACAACGCTCTTCGCCATCTGGGTCACGCGTTAATACGATACGACCACGGAAACGTGGTGGCACGATTTCTTCGGCTGGCACTTCCGGATATAAAATGGTGTCACGTTTGCGCGTTGCATGGGTAAATACCATAAACAACGTACGAACGATTGACCCGAATCCAGCTAGAAATTTAAACATTTTGTTCTCCCTGCTGTCTTAGGCCTGATTCAACAGAATCACAGCACCAGTCACCAAAAGGTTAACCAACGCCAATGGCAAGCAAATTTTCCAACCAAAGTTCATCACCTGGTCATAACGTGGACGCATTAAAGAACCACGGGCCAATACAAACATCATTACGAAGAATGCTGTTTTAATGATGAACCAGAATGCTGGTGGAAGGAAATCAAGACCAAATGGTGCTAACCAGCCACCGAAGAACAGGGTTACGATCAATGCAGAGATGAGTACTACGTTCACGTATTCCGCAACGAAGAACATACCCCATTTCATACCGCCATATTCTACGTGGTAACCTTCCGCCAGTTCCTGTTCTGCTTCTGGTTGGTCAAATGGGTGACGGTGAGTTACCGCAACACCTGCAACCACGAAGATCAGGAAGCCTAAGAACTGAGGAATGATAAACCATACATCTTTCTGTGCTTCTACGATTTCACGCATATTGAATGAACCGGCAATTGCCACTACACCCATCAGGGAAATACCCAGGAACACTTCATAAGAAATAGTTTGTGCTGCTGAGCGTAGACCACCAAGCAATGCGTATTTGTTGTTAGAAGACCAACCACCAAACAGTACTGCATATACCGCAATACCTGCCATTGCCATGAAGAACAACAGACCGATACTCATGTCTGCAACACCTAAGTAAGGTGATACAGGAATAACCATGAACGACAGCACCGCAGTTGCCATCGCAACTGCTGGAGCCATACGGAAAGTCAATTTATCGGCAAATTTTGGTGTCCAGTCTTCCTTGAACATGATTTTCAGCATGTCGGCAACAATCTGGAACATACCGCCCGGACCTACACGGTTCGGACCGTAACGGTCTTGCCATAAGCCGAGTAAACGACGTTCAATAAAAGACATCAACGCAGCGATCAGTACTACAACCAGTAAGATCACGATCGCTTGAAGTACTGAATAGGCGATTGGCCAGTTTTCAGCCCACAGCGGCGTTTGACGGATTAATTCTTGTTCCATGAATTACGCTCCTACCGCGACTGAAACAGGCTCTGCAAGAGATACCGTTGGTGCAAGACCAATTGGGTAGCCAATATAACCTGTTGGTAAGTATTCAATCACTTGTACAGGAAGAACGATTGAAGCCTCGCCTGCTTTCACAGTGATCTTCTGACCGTCTTGCAGGTTCAAGCGTGTAGCATCCTGTTCGCCCACTGCAAATACTGCATCAGGAATACGTGATTCCATTGCCGGAGTTTTAATGGTGAACTCGCCAGATGCAAAGATGTGATGCATTGGCACCAGACGGAAGCTTTCAGCATTTACAAGCACAGGTGCTGGTGCAACGAAGCTACGCGCTGGACGTTTTGGTAAACGGTCGAATAAACGAACGCCTGAATCACCGCCTTTTAAGTGACCGCCCACTTCATCCTGGTATTTGTTCCAGGCTTGTGGTGAGTTCCAGCCTGCAGCCCAAGCAAATGGTACCAGTGAAGATGGAGTCTCATCACCGACATAACCTTCCATAGAGAATGTTAATGCACTGTCTTTATCAGTAGGCTGTTTCGGCTCATGTACAGACAATGGCGCACGCATCGAAGTACGACCTGAATAACGACGTGGTTCACGTGCCACTTTCAGACCATGGACACGGAAGCCTGCATCTGGTGCTACATCCAGAATACCTTCAAGTGCAGGAACGTTGCTTGCTACTGACTCGATCACATCATCCAGTACAGTCCAAGAAATCGCTTTGCCTTGTACGCCTGTTTCCAGTGCGTGTAACCAGCGCCAAGATTCTTTGATTGCCAGTTCCGGGTTGTAGTAGTTAGGGTCATACACTTGGTAGAAACGTTGTGCACGGCCTTCTTGAGAAACGACAGTACCATCACCTTCAGCAAATGAAGCAGCAGACAATACAATATTGGCTTTCTTCACAGTCGCAGTTTCAGAGTGATCCAATACGATCACCTGTTTGCCTGCAAGCGCAGCATCAACCTGAGCTACTGGTAAACGACGGTATAGATCGTTTTCTACAATTAGGACAGTGTCATAGTCTTGTGCAAATGCTTGTTCAAGGCTTTGACCACCGAAGATTGCCAGCCCCATTGAGTTCACTTCAGCAACAGTCAAGGTCAGACCAGCATTACCAAGGTTCTGTGCTACTTGTGCAGCAGCTTCCATGATGCTTGCGTCTTGTAGACTTGTGCCAGAGATGATCAGTGGCTTCTTCGCAGCTTTTAGCGTATCTGCAATGGTTTGTGCAAATACCTTCGCATCGTCATCAAGACCAGTGATGATTTCACCTTTCACGCCCGCAGCAATCGCGAAGCCTAAACGTGCGATGTCATTTGGAGAAGCAACTACTTCACCTTCTGCAACGTCAGACAAACGAGTTTGTGTTGCAGCCAGAATGTAAATCGGAGATTTCGCATCTTGGGCAATACGTTGTACAGGTTCAGCCAGCCATTCTTGCGTACGGCGCTCTGCAGCCATTTCCTTGCCTTTATTTTTCGCAGCTTGGCGAACAGATAAAGCCATACGTGGCGCAGTTTGAGTCAGGTCTTCACCCAGAATCAGTACCGCATCATAGCTTTCGATTTCACGCATGTTCGGGTTATAAACACCCTCGGTTTGCATAATCGATGCAGCCAGTTCAACCAGATTTTGCTCTTTTTGAGCCATACCGGTTGAGTAGTTGTCTTGACCAACTAATTCACGTAGTGCGAAGTTAGCTTCAAGTGATGCACGTGGAGAGCCGATCCCCAGAACTTTTTTGCCCTGGATTTTCGCAATTACGGTATCCAGTGCAGTATCAACAGAAACAGTTTCTACATTTGTACCAGTACGGAACTGTGGCTGACGCGGACGGTCTTTACGGTTTACATAACCGGTACCGAAACGGCCTTTATCGCACAGGAAGTATTGGTTAACTTCACCATTGAAACGGTTTTCAACACGGCGAAGCTCGCCATAACGCTCACCTGGAGAGATGTTACAACCTGAAGAACAGCCATGACATACGCTTGGTGCGTACTGCATGTCCCATTTACGGTTATAGCGTTCCGAGTGAGTCTTATCGGTGAATACACCCGTTGGACACACTTCGGTCAGGTTACCTGAGAATTCAGATTCCAAAGTACCTGATTCCGGACGACCGAAATAAACGCGAGAAGCGTTTGCATATACACCGAAATCTGTACCGCCCGCATAGTCTTTGTAATAACGAACACAACGGTAACATGCGATACAACGGTTCATCTCGTGCGCAATGAACGAACCAAGTTCTTGGTTGTAATGCGTACGTTTGGTGAAACGGTAACGACGACGGTCGTGTTGAGTCATTACTGTCATATCTTGCAAGTGACAGTGACCACCCTCTTCACAGACTGGACAGTCGTGCGGGTGGTTGGTCATCAAGAATTCAACAATCGAAGCACGAAAATCTTTCGCTTCTTTGTCTTCAATCGAGATGTAGGTATTGTCAGACGCAGGCGTCATACATGACATGACCAAACGGCCACGCGTATCTTCTGGATTCGCGTATTGAGTCACAGCACATTGACGGCAAGAGCCGACAGAACCTAAGGATGGATGCCAACAAAAGTATGGGATGTCGATGCCCAGACTCAAACATGCTTGTAGCAAGTTCTCTGAGCCGTTGACTTCATACGATTTTCCATCGACATGAATTGTAGCCATAGTCGAATTCCTTAAGCTTGTTCTACGTTGCTAGTTTGAGCTGCGGCATTCACCACTTTCGCTTCAAACTCGCCACGGAAATGTTTGAGTGCGCCCATTAACGGTTCCATAGCACCTGGTGCGTGAGCACAGAAAGTTTTACCAATCCAAAGCTTACGAGTCAGTTCTTGTAAGTGATCGATATCTTCTTTCTTGCCAGTACCATCTTCAAGTGCTTTCAGCGCTTTCACCGCCCAAGGTAAGCCATCACGGCAAGGTGTACACCAGCCACATGATTCACGCGCAAAGAATTCTTCGAGGTTACGAGTCGCTGAAACCATACATTGGGTTTCATCAACTACCATCAATAGACAGGTACCTAAACGTGAACCTGCTTTCATGATGCTTTCCGCATCCATCGGAAGATCGATATGCTCAGCAGCCAGGAAGTCAGTTGATGCACCACCGGGTAACCATGCTTTCAGCTTCAAGCCGTCACGCATACCACCAGCATGTTCTTCAATCACTTCACGTGCAGTGGTACCGAATGGCAGTTCCCATAGACCCGGGAATTTCACCTTACCTGAAGCACCATAAATTTTTGTGCCAGGGTCTTTCGATTTGCCTGCAGACAGACCGATGTACCATTCTGGACCACGCAACATGATGGCTGGCAAGTTGTTGTAGGTCTCTACGTTGTTCACAATTGTAGGACGACCCCAAGCACCTGCAACCTGCGGGAATGGCGGTTTGGTACGCGGGTTTGCACGGCGACCTTCAAGCGAGTTAATCAATGCAGTTTCTTCACCACAGATATAACGACCCGCACCGGTATGCACGTGTAACTCGAAGCTCCAGCCAGAATCCAGGATGTTGTCACCCAGATAACCTTTGGCACGAACCTGTTCAAGCGCTTCGTTCAGGTATTTCGCCGCTTCGATGTATTCACCACGGATGAAGATATAACCTTGAGTTGCTTCAAGGGTATAAGCTGCAATCAGCATACCTTCGATCAGCTGGTGAGGAAGATCTTCCATCAACAGACGGTCTTTGAAGGTACCTGGTTCCATCTCATCGGCATTACAAATCAGGTAACGTGGACCTGAATTGTCATTTGGCGCCATCAGCGACCATTTGATCCCTGCCGGGAAGCCTGCACCACCACGACCTTTTACGGTTGCTGCTTTTACAACTTCCAGCACTTCTTTCGGTGTCATAGACAGGGCTTTTTTAAAGCCTGCATAGCCTTCAAGCGCCTCGTAGTCATCAACGTGACGGACATTTGCTTGTTTGCTCAGACGCCAAGTCAGTGGATGCGTTTCCGGGTTACCGTCGCCATAAATTGGTTTTGGTTCGGTATTCATACATACTTCTCCAATAACTGTTTAATTGATGTCACTTCCACGAGACCGTGAGTGTCTTCATCAATCATGAGGGTTGGACCTTTGTCACAGTTACCTAGGCAGCAAATTGGAAGCAAGGTAAAACGGCCATCCGCTGTGGTTTGGCCGAACTGGATACCCAATTCACGCTGGAATGCTTCTGCTAAAGTCTCCGCACCCATCAAGAAACACGCAATAGAGTCACACAGTAAAATTACGTGACGACCCACTGGCTGACGGTAAATACGGTTATAGAACGTTGCAACCCCTTCCAAATCGGCAAGGCTCATGCTGAGCATTTGCGCGATGGCATTCATTTGAGCATCGTCTACCCAGCCATTACGGCGTTGTACACACTTCAGCGCATCAAGACACGCTGCACGTGGGTATGGGTAATGCCCAATGTGATGTTCAATTTCATGGATTTCTTCCGAAGTTAAAATCCCTTCAACATTCACACGTGGCTTTTTATCAGTCAAAATCATCATAATGCGTTTACCCCTTAGCGATCCACGTCAGCCATTACGACGTCGATTGTCGCTAAATAAATGATTAAGTCAGATACAAGACTGCCGTTAATCACAGAAGGCATTTGCTGTAAATGCGTGAAAGTTGGTGTACGAATACGGGTACGGTAACTCATGGTTGACTTGTCTGAAGTCAGATAATAAGTCGACGCCCCTTTTACCACCTCTGCCATCACAGATGATTCACCTGCAGGCATTACAGGACCCCAAGAAACGCTCAAGAAGTGCGTAATCAAGGTTTCAATATCTTGTAATGTTTTGTCTTTTGGTGGTGGAACAGCCAGCGGATGGTCCGCTTTGTACGCACCAGAAGGCATATTCTCTAGACACTGCTTAATGATTTTCAGTGACTGTTCGATTTCACGGAAGTGAACAATCACACGAGCATATGCATCGCCTTCGTACTCAACTGGCACTTCGAAGTCATAGTTTTCATAACCACTGTATGGACGGTATTTACGAACATCAAAGTCGATACCTGTCGCACGCAGACCAGTACCTGTTACACCCCATGCCAATGCAGATTTCGCATCGTACTGAGCCACATTACGGGTACGACCCACAAATACAGAGTTTTTCAGTGCTGCAGTATAGTATTCGTTCAAACGTTTAGGCATCCAGTCGAGCAAGTCTCGAACCAGTTTTTCCCAACCATTTGGCAAGTCATGTGCAGTACCACCGATACGGAACCATGCTGGATGCATACGGTAACCAGTAATCGCTTCCACGATGTCATACACTTTCTGACGGTCAGCGAACATATAGAATACTGGGGTCATACCGCCGGCATCCTGAATCGCAGTACCGATGTACAGCAAGTGGTTATTGATACGGAACAGTTCCGACATCATGACACGGATACATTGTGCACGGTCAGGAACAGTAATACCTGCCAGTTGTTCCACACCCATCACATACGGCATGTTTTGAGCACAACCACCTAAGTAGTCCACACGGTCAGTATAAGGAATGAATGAATGCCAAGTTTGACGTTCAGCCATCTTTTCCACACCACGGTGGTGATAGCCAATATCTGGCACACAGTCTTTCACTTCTTCACCATCCAACTGCAAAATTACACGGAACGCACCGTGCGCAGATGGGTGGTTAGGACCCAAGTTCAGGAACATGAAGTCTTCGTCTTTATTACCACGCTTTAAGCCCCAATCTTCAGGCACAAAGCGAAGGTGTTCTTGCTCGAAGTCTTGTTTGGCTTGGTTCTGCATATACGGTGTATATTCCGTTGCACGTGCAGAATATTCTTTACGTAGCGGGTGACCTTCCCAGTAGGTTGGCAACAAGATACGACGGAGCATTGGATGCCCTTCGAAATTGATGCCGAACATGTCATAAGCTTCACGCTCATACCAGTTCGCATTTGGCCAGATATTCGTTGCGGTCGGAATATTCAGATCGCTGTCGCTTAATGCAACTTTAATACGAATGTCACAGTTACGCTCTAAAGATAATAAATGATAGAACACTGTGAATTCTGACGCAGGCAAACCGTCACGGTGCGTACGTAAACGCTCATCTACTGCAGACAAGTCGAATAGCATCACGTATGGACGTGGCACGGTACGCAAGAACATCAGTACTTCTTGTACACGTGCGCGCTCAACCCAAACTGTCGGGAAATCCTCGAAAGTCGTTTGCACAAAGAAGTTCTCACCAAACTTGGTTTTGAGCTCTTCAATGATGGCAAATGCTGGGCGTGAATCAACTACTGTTGATTCTGGCATAGCAATGTCAGTTTCAGCCATTGGCTTGGCTTCCTATTTAATACAAATTCAGTCAACCTAAACGACAACTACACCCATAGCGGGTGCACAACAAAAAACCGGTCGTTTAAATTATTTAATTTCATCCATAGAGCGTAAGTTCTTCACAGCCACACGCTGGTCTTTCTTACGGTCACGTTCCGGCATCATCTTTGGCTTATACACTGGCTTAAGATCATCACCGATTACCGCAGACAGCGGACGACGCTCTAATTGAATTTGGTCTTGTAACAGCATTAATGCCTGGATCAATGCTTCAGGACGTGGTGGGCAACCCGGAACATATACATCTACCGGAATAATCTTATCCACACCTTGTACGACTGAATAAATATCGTACATACCACCTGAGTTCGCACACGCACCCATTGAAATCACCCATTTCGGTTCAAGCATCTGTTCATACAGACGTTGAATTACCGGAGCCATTTTTACGAAGCATGTACCTGCTACGATCATCAAGTCTGCCTGACGCGGTGAAGCACGGATAACTTCGGCACCAAAACGTGACAAGTCATGCACACCGGTCAAAGTCGTTGCATATTCAACGTAGCAGCAAGATGTACCAAAGTTAAATGGCCAAACTGAGTTCTTACGACCCCAGTTCACTGCTGTGTGCATTACATCCTCTAGGCGAGTCATGAACACATTTTTATTCACTTCTTCTTCTAGAAGCGGATCTTCTACAACGATACGCTCTTGAAGTGGATATTCATCAGCATTCGGATTCGCACGGGTTAATGTATATTTCATCCCGAGTTACTCCTTATCAGAGGGTTGAACTTGTGATTTTTTCACAAGACCAGATGATTGAGCTGGGATTTGACCAGTTGGATCCATAACCAATTCTTCAACAGAGTTGAAGCGCGTAATTTCTGCAAGATCCATATTTGGCGAACCAATTTTAGCTTTGTATCCTGCTGCTTTACGTCTGTCTGAAGGTGCCCAGTTCAGTGCGCCTGTCGATAATTCGTAAACCAAACCAACAAGTAAAACCAAAATAAAGATAGCTGCAGTTGCAAAACCAATCCAACCTACTTCACGAACAGAAGATGCCCATGCATACAGGTAAAGTGCTTCGAGGTCGAAGACTACAAAGAAAATTGCAACTAAATAGAATTTCGCAGACAAGCGGATACGAGCTCCACCTGCGCTGACTACGCCTGACTCAAACTGCTCCTGCTTGGCACGGCCCCATGATTTACCCCCGAGGAGTAATGGGACAGTGAGCATAAAGACGCATAAAAATGTAACGCCGATCACGAAGGCAATAATTGCCCATTCGTATGGAGTAATGGCACTCATGCGGGGATAACTCCTGGCAGGCCGATTTATTAACAAAGAATGTATGTATTGGCCTTCAAATACACCAAACACAAAATTAATCCCGCCAATTGTACCTGATTTTGGATTTCACTTGCTAGTTTATAAGCCTTAGTCTTTTGGATGATTTTTCAGACATTCCTAATTTTATTCTGGCTTTAAGCTCAGAGAATCTCAACCGATCGTTTTTTTAAATTAAAGTTTAAATTTCCATTATTTTTTTCTAAAACCAGATAGACTTTTAAAGCTCTGCTTAATTAAGCCTCACTCCTTTTACAGTGGCTGCCTACCCACCCAATGAAACGAAACTTATAAAGAATCAATTAAAAACATTTCACCTTTGCATCATGCTCCGGAAAAATAAGTGTGTTTTAAAAGATGTTTAACATGAATGTTGTCATTCAATTAGAAGCCCCCTTTTCTACCTGCTCTCGGTAAGCCTTAAAAGAGCAATTGTGTATTTTTGCAACACGTCCAACAGTTTGATTCAGATTATGATATTTCTATTTTTACAACACACTATGACATTTATAAAGTAACAATAAGGAGTCCATGCATGTCTCTACGATTTACCCATAAACCTGATTATTTTTTCTTTGCTCAATTATTGATGCGACATGTAGAAAGCTATATCCAAAAACATCAGGATGCCAGCAATGCAATCTTTGACTTAGGGGATATTCATAAACTTTTCCAGACAGACTATGCCTCTTCCAGCATTAACCTAGACGGTATTATGAATATTGCCGATGAGTACAAGCTTGAAACCTTATCTGGTGACCAAAAGCTAATCCAAAGCTATCAGGTAGATGTTAAAAACAACAAGCTACTGATCAACTTCAATTCTGATGCCTTAAACAGCCTGAAAGAAGGCAAGCCACTGATTGAACCGGATGCTACCATCCATGAATAATCCCCTTTAAATAGCCATAAAAAAACGATACCTATGTATCGTTTTTTCTCACCCAAACTCTTATTCTGACTGATCTGACACTTCAGCTTTTTCCAGTTTTTCGATCGGCTTTTGCTTGATTTTTTTACCGTAACGGCTGGCTGGCCAAATCATGATAAAGCGTGCACCACCCAGTGTCGGACTTTGATCGACCTGAATCTCTCCACCAAACCAGTAGGCAATCCGGCTGACAATAGACAAGCCCAAACCATACCCTCCTGAAGCACGGGTACGACTATCATCCAGTCGGGCAAAAGCTTCAAAGATACGAGCACGGTCAGCTTCCGGAATCCCCGGACCATCATCTTCTACACAGATATATGCCATGCCCTTAGCGTCTAGTCCGCCGCTGATCAGGATTTTTTGCTCACAGTAGCGTACTGCATTCCCCACCAGATTTTGTACCACACGATGCAGGTAACGTCGTTCAGCTTCTACGGTCACAGGTACTGGCATCGGCAGTACTTCGACTTCTTTGCCAGTTTTTAAAGCATCTGTTTCGACTGCCACCTGATCCAACACTTCAAACAGATCAATATCTTCAAATTCAATTGAAGGCATGCCCTGTTCCAGTTTGGCATAGGTCATGATTTCATCGATCAAGGTATTTAAGGCTTCAATATCTTTATCGATCTGCTCAACCTGCTGCAAGCGATAATCATAGTCGTCTTCATCTGCCATCATTTCCACAGCAAAACGAATACGAGCAACAGGTGTACGCAGCTCATGCGATACGGCACGCATCAATTCACGCTGCGCTTCAATCAGACGCTGAATATGATCCGACATATTGTTATAGCTGGAAGCCAGCGTCGCCATCTCATCACTACCCTCTACCGGAAGACGTAATGACATATTGCCAGTTTTCATCTTGTTCAGGGCATAGCTCACTTCACGCAGTTTACGCTGCATTGGCACCAGCAGACCATAAATCCCCAGACTCAAAACAAACAGACTGAGCAAGGTAATCCCGGCAGCTAACTGGAATGGCATCCAGTTAAATAATGGCACTGGCCCCATTACCAGCACTTCAGACGTCGAGCTAGGAATAGGAGAAATGATCGAAATTGTAGTACCGCGAATTGAGGCACTATCACGATATAGAATAATGCTGTGATCTAGACGCAAACGTCCAATCTGCTCGGAATCTAGTGGCAGGCTCTGGACATTTTCGATCGAGATTGGATAAGAGAAATAGTCCTGAATTCGCTTCAGGTATTCTTTTTCCTGACCTGGGTAGTACACCAGATAATCCAGAATAAAGACCGGTAAAGCCTTCATCTGACGTTCAGTAATATTATCCGCCTTAATATAAAGATAATGACTTGGATCATCACGTAGCCCGATGACAATATAAGCTACCCCGGTTTTGGCATCCCAACGCACGACTGCCTTACGGTCAGCCAGACGTCGACCTTCCGCCCGGGTAATATCCACTTTACTAGCTTCGACATAGTAGATCGGCAATTCCAACAGATCAGACGCATCTGAAACCCAATCCATCTTTTGCTGCAGATTAGGCTGTCTCGCAACCCCCTCACTGATGATATATGCCATACCATCAGTCAGGGATTCACGATACTCCTGCGCACGCTGGTAGTTGATGATCTGTACCAGCAGATAGCTAAATACTGCCACCAAGACCACAAGCATGACCAAGCCTGCGTATATCCGCAAAAATATACTGTGTTTAAACACCTATTAATTATCCTGTTTATTCAGGCGGCTAAAGGCACCGATTAGATACCGTTAGTTTCTTTGACGAATAGATAACCTTTACTACGTACTGTTTTAATACGTTTTGGATTTTCAGGATCGTCACCAATCTTTGGACGAATACGTGAGATACGCACATCAATTGAACGGTCTTGGCCGTCATATTCGATGCCGCGTAAACGCTCAAAGATATCTTCACGTGACAAGATGCGACCCGCATTTGAAGCCAGCAGCCACAACAGGTCATATTCTGCACTGGTAAAGTCAACCAGCTCACCATTTAAGGTCACTGAACGACCACCATTGTCGATGACCAGGTCATCAAATTCGATTCGCTGAGCCACTTCATCCTCAGGTACTTTGTCGGTACGGCGTAATAAAGCACGAATACGAGCCAGCAGGACACGCGGCTGAACCGGTTTAGCGACATAGTCGTCTGCACCCATTTCCAGACCTAAGACCTGATCCATATCTTCAGTACGTGCAGTCAGCATTAAAATCGGTTGATGATAATGTGGACGAACTTCACGACAGATGGTCAAACCATCAGCACCTGGCAACATGACATCTAGAACCACCATGTCTGGTTGCTCAGCAATAATACGACGAATAGCACGGTTGCCATCCGGCTCTACCCCAACCTCAAGACCATTACGAATGAGGTATTCTTGTGTTAAACGAGCAAGACGCTCATCATCTTCAACAATTAGAATTTTAGGTAACTTTTCTTCTTGGCTCATGTGTTGCCCCTTTATTTGATGGACGTATGCTACGGACGTATCCTTTTGAAATCCAATAGATACGTTTTTAATATGCTTGCAATATACACACGTTTACATTGTAAACAAGATAGCGTTCACCAAACCAATACATCAAAGTAGCATTTTGTAATATTTTATCGTGCACATTTAACTCGAATGTGCATTTAACTACCGTTTATCGGCTTATTTGCATCGATCACAGCTAAATCTGAACAAAATGTGACTAGTTGATTCAGGCCTTTTTAGTTATCCACAATGTTATCTATAAGCACTTTTTGCCAGCTTTGATATGCTATGCCTTGCCGGATAAGGCTTATGCAAGAATCAATAAAAATTGGAATCTTTTTGCAAAAGATTAAGATAAAACTTCAGAAAAATATTTAGCAAAATGTCAATATTGATCTACCCTAAATTTTCCCGTATCTTGTGTTCAATTAATTTTATAACCACTAGGTCTTGTGTTTATTCCTCGAACACTGTGGCACGATTTTTGCCCAGTTCAAACGGTCCATAAACATAAAAATAGATGACAATGGAGCTATGCTAACATGAGCGTAATCACGTCCACTCCGGGTCAACTTCAGGTGATTAAACGCACCGGTGATGTTGCCGCTTTTGATGCAGAAAAAATTTCTGTTGCAATTGGAAAAGCATTTTTGGCAGTAGAAGGCCAGCAAAGTGCAGATTCGAGCCGTATACACGACCGTATCGAACAATTAACGGAAATGGTTCTGAATACATTCAAACGCCGTTTACCATCGGGTGGCACGATCCATATCGAAGAAATTCAGGATCAGGTTGAACTTGCGCTGATGCGTACTGGTGAACAGAAAGTTGCACGTGCCTATGTCATCTACCGTGAACAACGTTCTGAAGCGCGCAAACAGTTAGGTGCCAACCATCACCCTACACTGCAAGTGGCTGATGCAGAAGGCAAGTTAAAACCGCTTGACTTAAGCGAATTGACTGCGACTGTAACTCGCGCTGCTGAAAGCCTTGAAGGGATCGACGTACAGGCGATTGTCGATGAGACCGTAAAAAACCTTTATAACGGCGTAAAAGAGTGTGACATCTCTACAACAATGATGATGGCGACTCGTACTCGTATTGAGCAAGAACCTAACTATACTTATGTGACTGCACGTCTGTTGCGTGATGACCTGGTGGCTACCGGTTTAGAGTTCTTGGGTCTATCCACTGATACCAATGAAGGTGATGCGCTTGAAACCTTCCTGAAAAAAGGGATTGAGTTAGAGCTTCTTTCACCTGAATTGTTAAACTTTGACCTGGCTAAACTGGCTGCAGCGATTCAACCAGAACGTTCAAACCAGTTCACTTACCTAGGTCTGCAAACCCTATTTGACCGTTACTTCATCCACTCAGATGGCGTGCGTTTCGAATTGCCACAATTGTTCTTCATGCGTGTGTCTATGGGTCTTGCCCTGAACGAAGATAACCGTGAAGACCGTGCAATCGAATTCTATAACTTATTGTCTAGCTTCGACTACATGGCGTCTACACCTACCCTGTTCAACTCAGGTACGTTACGTCCACAGTTGTCTAGCTGCTACTTGACTACGATTGATGATGACCTGTTTGACATCTATGGCGCAATGCGTGATAACGCAATGCTGTCTAAATGGGCAGGCGGTTTAGGTAATGACTGGACTCCAGTTCGTGCCCTGAACTCTTACATTAAAGGTACAAATGGTAAGTCTCAAGGTGTGGTGCCATTCCTTAAAGTTGCCAATGATACTGCTGTTGCCGTAAACCAAGGTGGTAAACGTAAAGGTGCAGTATGTGCATACCTGGAAACCTGGCACCTGGATATCGAAGAATTCCTTGAGCTTCGTAAGAACACTGGTGATGACCGTCGTCGTACTCACGACATGAACACTGCCAACTGGGTTCCTGACTTGTTCATGCAACGTGTATTCGAAGATGCAGAATGGACACTGTTCACCCCTTCTGAAACACCTGATCTTCATGATCTGACTGGTGCAGAATTCGCTGAGCGTTATGCTTACTACGAAAGTATTGCCAAAGAAACAAACATGTTGCACAAGAAAATCCGTGCAAAAGATTTGTGGCGCAAAATGCTGTCTATGCTGTTCGAAACAGGTCACCCTTGGATCACATTCAAAGACGTATGTAACCTACGTTCACCACAACAACACGTGGGTGTGGTTCACTCTTCTAACCTGTGTACAGAAATTACCCTGAACACCAGCAAAGAAGAAATCGCAGTATGTAATTTAGGTTCGATCAACCTGGTACAACACGTTCAAGGCGGCAAGCTAGATCGTGAAAAACTGGCTCGTACAGTAAAAACTGCGGTTCGTATGCTCGATAACGTCATCGACATCAACTATTACGCGGTTCCACAAGCACGTAACTCGAACCTGAAACACCGCCCTGTCGGTATGGGTATCATGGGCTTCCAGGATGCGCTTTACGAAATGGGTATGGCTTACGGCTCTGACGCTGCGGTTGAGTTTGCTGATGAATCAATGGAAGTGATTTCTTACTACGCAATTTCAACTTCAAGTGACCTTGCTGTTGAACGCGGTACGTATGAAACATTCAAAGGTTCACTGTGGGATCAAGGTATTTTACCAATCGACTCACTTGACCTGGTTGCGAAAACTCGTCCAGAGCGTATGTTTGAAGTTGACCGTACACAACGTCTGGACTGGGACACTTTACGTGCCAAAGTTCAAAAAGACGGTATGCGCAACTCGAACGTGATGGCGATTGCCCCGACTGCAACCATTTCGAACATTTGTGGTGTATCTCAGTCAATTGAGCCTACATTCCAGAACCTGTATGTGAAATCTAACCTATCTGGTGAATTCACAGTGATTAACCCGTACCTGGTACGTGCGTTGAAAGAACGTGGTCTTTGGGATGCGGTGATGGTGAATGACCTGAAACACTTCGAAGGTTCAGTACAAAAGATTTCTCGTATTCCTGAAGAATTGAAAGCGATCTTTGCGACTGCGTTTGAAGTTGAGCCACGCTGGATTGTAGATGCTGCTTCTCGCCGTCAAAAATGGATCGACCAAGCGCAATCTCTAAACCTGTACATCGCGGGTGCAAACGGTAAAAAACTGGACATCACTTACAAGATGGCTTGGTTACGTGGTCTGAAAACGACTTATTACCTACGTGCATTGGGTGCGACTTCTGCTGAGAAATCAACTATTAATACTGGTGCATTGAACGCAGTTAAACCTGCAACCGTTGCGGCTCCTGTAGTTGCAACGCCAGTGGTTGAAGAGAAAAAACCTGAAGCTCCTGTAGAGGAAGAAGGTTTCACTCAAGCAGCGCCAGTGCCACAAGCATGTTCAATTGATAATCCTGATTGTGAGGCTTGTCAGTAATCTGACAGGTTTTAAATCCTCCCCGGCCCTCCTTTAATAAAGGAGGGAGAAAGTCCCCCTTTTATAAAGGGGGATTTAGGGGGATTACGAAATTTAGGCAATAAAAAAGCCCTCTAGCGTCGACCAAAACTAACTAGAAGGCTTTCAATCTCGAAGTGATACCAAGATGGTCACAACGAGGCTGGCATATGAGAATGCGTGAACGATTCTATCATTGAATTAGTTTATGAGCCAGTAAGAGTCATCTTGATTTTGTATCAAGGAGTACTGAGCATGGCTAATAATCAAAAAGCAGCTCGAAGTGCTATCACTGGTCAATACGTTACTTTGGAATATGCTAAAAAGCACCCAAAGACCACGATTGTTGAAACAGTGAAGCCAGCAAAATCATCTAAAAAATGATTTAAACGTGAATCCTAGTTTCGGCTAGGATTCACAAACTAAAAGTAAAAGGAAACCTCAATGCCTCATATGACTCACAATTACATGTTAGGACTTGTGGCATTGATCCTTTCTTTTGCCGTTACCTTTTACGCACCGATTGCTTATTTCTGGTTTAAAGTTCGCCAGCAACAGCGTAAACAAAATAAGTAGTGGGGATTTATCTCTGAACAAATTCAGAGCATTCATCGACAAAACTTAATTTTGTTTACACAAATTGAGCGTATAGTAAGACATCTCAGCACTGCTGGATGTCTAATAAAAGATATAAAGCAACTAGAGAGAATTGATATGTCTATCCTAAGTTGGGACGATTTCGAAGATGATTCGCAAAAACCGGCTGCACCTGAACAGCAGCCTACGCCCGTCGAGCCGAAAAAAACGGCTAATCCGCAGATGGTATCTGATGCAAGCAACACATCGTCGAATGTGGCAGCTCCACAACCCGCTGCAGCCCCTCGAAGCGCAGGATCAAATTCAACCGATTCACTGGCAAGAGCATCTGCTTCCCTAGACCAACTGGACGTTGCGCCTGGTCTTGAAGAACTTGAGATGGGCGCACAGCGTGTACAGGTTGATGATAAACGTATGATCAACTGCCGTGCTGACTTGAACCAGTTAGTGCCATTCAAATACGAATGGGCTTGGCAAAAATATCTGGATGGTTGTGCCAACCACTGGATGCCTCAAGAAATCAACATGAACCACGACATCGCGTTGTGGAAGTCTGAAAATGGCTTGACTGAAGATGAACGTACCATCGTGATGCGTTCACTGGGCTTCTTCTCTACTGCGGATTCACTGGTTGCAAACAACCTGGTATTGGCGATCTACCGTCACATCACCAACCCTGAATGCCGTCAGTACATTCTGCGTCAGTCATTTGAAGAAGCGATCCATACGCATGCTTACCAGTACTGTATCGAATCTTTAGGTATGGACGAAGGCGAAGTCTTCAACATGTACCGTGAAGTTCCATCAGTAGCACGTAAAGCAGCTTGGGGCCTGAAATATACGCAATCTCTAAGTGATCCTACTTTCAAAACCGGTACGCCAGAAAATGACCAGATCCTGCTTCGCAACCTGATCGCGTTCTACTGTGTCCTTGAAGGTATCTTCTTCTACTGCGGTTTCACCCAAATTCTGTCTATGGGCCGTCGTAACAAGATGAATGGTGTTGCTGAGCAATTCCAGTACATCCTGCGTGACGAATCTATGCACCTGAACTTCGGTATTGATATGATCAACCAGATCAAGATCGAGAACCCACATCTGTGGACTGCTGAATTCCAGCAAGAAGTGATTCAGATGATCCTTGAAGGCACCATGCTTGAAATCGAATATGCACGTGACACGATGCCACGCGGTGTATTGGGCATGAATGCCGGTATGATGGAAGAATACCTGAAATTTATCTGTAACCGTCGCTTGAGCCAGTTAGGCTTGCCTGAACAGTTTACTGGTGTAAACAACCCATTCCAGTGGATGTCTGAAATGATGGATCTACGTAAAGAGAAGAACTTCTTCGAAACTCGCGTAACAGATTACCAAACTGGTGGTGCGTTAAGCTGGTAAGAAATATCACATGATATATAAAGTATTATGATCAAAAAAACCGCCTAAAATGGCGGTTTTTTTATTGGATGAATGCTTAACTTATTTCATCTTTTCAACAATTTGTTCAGCTTTTTTCAGATGTATCGCTACCGCAGTACGGGTTTGCGTCAACATGCTTTTTAATTCCGCATTTTTCGCATTTGGAATTAATTGTGTGTCCAAAGTGTTCAGGGCTTTACGATGTACTTCAACTTGGCTCATCATATAGTCTTTATCAGCTGCAGATGGCTTGCTCAGGTCAGTAACAATCTTGTCACTATCACTTTGCAATGCCGTACTGAGACTGCTTGCTTGCGGAGTTAATTTTAAACGGTCTGCCAGAGCCTGACCTTTTTTCTCATTCGCTGTATGTTCGCTAATCATCATTTGCGCATACTTACGTGCGTCATCTGTTTTAAGTTTTGGCAAGGCTATTTTTGCCTGTTTGATTTCACCGTTATTGACCGTACTTACAACCTTAATCACTTGACTCTCGGTTAAATGCATTCGACTGTCATTTGATGCTTTAGAATTTGCTTGAGCAGCAGTTGAAGATTGCTGATTCATTGCCATTGTTTGCCCAGCAGTGAATAGCAATACACCACTCATCGCAACACAGTTAATCATCCTCTTCATTGGAATAGCTTTCATCATGGCACCCTTTAATGTTTTATTAATTAAAAATGCCCTTATAAAATAGGTGAATTAGCTTAAAAACAGTGTAATGTCTAAGTTGTTTTATGAGATCAATATATAAGCATTTATTAACTTAAGCAAAGTCTGTTGAGGATTAGTTTCTTATTCAAACTCTACGTAAAAATTCGCAATATATTCATATTGAGTAAAATACTAAAATTAATTAAGTTATTGATTTAAATTATTTTTATAAATCTTAGTATATTCTTAATTATTTTTATAAATCTTAGTATATTCTTAGCTTTATTAAATTTACTTCAGTTTTTCTTCCCTTGAATTATTGCTTATTATTAAAAAAATTAAGAAAATCTAAATTTAATTAAACTATTCATTATCAGCTAAATCAACTTCTTACTAATCAGAATTTCTAACTTTAGATAGTGAAAATTTATTACCTAAATATTTTTATAAAAGCTTGATCTCAAACTAAATTTCCTATGCTACTATCAACCATATATGAATAATATTTATACAAATCCATAATAGCCAGAAGATAAATAGAGAGGGCTTATGAAAGGTTCCATCCTGGATTTTTCTATTCAAGATAATACGGGTTTTATCACAGGGGATGATCACAACCGCTACAGTTTTAGCGGTGCAGACTGGCGTGGACAACGCCCTCCATCACGCGGTGACCGGGTTGATTTTATTGTTAACTCAACCGGTCAGGCAGCAGATATTTATCTGGCTTTGGGCAGCTCGATTCATCTGGGAGAAAGCATTAGCAATCAGATTAACAAATATTCCAATCTGGATCAGGCTGAAGAGAATTATAGCAGTATCGACTGGTTTGTAAAATGTCTAACCAATTATGCAAATTTTTCTGGTCGTGCACGCCGTAAAGAATTTTGGTTCTTTATGCTGTTTTGTGTAATTTTAGGCATTATTAGTGAAGTCATTGATGCAGTTTTAGGGACCAAACCTTTGGTGAATGGCCTGCTAAATTTAGCTCTTTTACTCCCAAGTCTGGCTGTAGGGGCGCGTCGTTTACATGACATTGGACGCTCTGGATGGTGGCAATTGCTTGTGCTTACAGGGATAGGAATAATTTTACTCATTATCTGGTGGGCAAGTGATACCAAAAAAGAAAATAATGAATATGGCGCTCCTGCCAAGTAATGGAACATTACATATCCCGTCTTGATACGGGATGTGTTTATAGATTATTTAATTTAATATCAAAGCAATACGTGGGCAATTCATGCTGCAAGATCAGTTATCCAAACTTCCCAATGCAATATGGGTGCAAATTTATAAAGATAAAATGCAACTGATGGACAATGAGGGCACGATTGTGCAAACAATGGTCCCTCCCGTTCCCTATGCGCATGAACGCAGCATTATTGCTGACTTTAAGGCTGCCTCAGAAACCCTAAAACAGCTGGTATCTACTTCAATTGTTCAAAAACTTTGGGGCTCTACAACGCTGCTGCAAGTTATGGATATGCCTGAAGAGGGTCTGACAGCTCTTGAACAGCGTGCCCTGCTAGAGTTAGGTTATGAAAATAGTGCACAAAAGGTGATTCTGTATGATCCTGAAGGCCAGGAAATTACGAAAGCAAGCTTGAGCACCACATATCCTAAAACCAATCTAAAAATCTTTCTGGTTATCTTAATTGTCGTCATTGCTGCTTCTATCTGGTTTTTAACACTTTAAATGCCCATGTAAAATTAAAAAATCCCGCATCAAGCGGGATTTTTTAATTGAAGTTCAATGACATCACAAATTTTTATGAATAATCCATTTTAAAAACTTCTGGTTAGATTGGATTATATTTAATGATGTCATTCAGCTGTAAAGTTGCACTGTCTACATTCTGCAATATCAGCAAATCAGCGCGCGCAAAGGTGGTATCGGTATCGGAACCATCACGATCGATCGTCACGACTGTATCATCTCCACGTTATTCGAGCGTGATATAGTTCCCCAGATTTGATGCATCTACTGCCTGATCACTTAATAATGCAGAGACATCGATGGTATCACCTTCAACTGCATTGAAGTCAGTCCAGGTATCTGTACCATTGCCGCCTGTTGCATTAGCATTATTCAGTAAATAATAGATCGCTGTGTCTGCTCCTGCACCACCCGTCAGGATGTCATCACCTGCGCCACCCTGTAACAGGTTATCTGCTGGATCATCAGCATAGTTAAGAATCTGGTTTACGCGATCAATATTAATCACCAGATTTGCTGAAGCACTTTCCTGATCGGCCTGTCCCGCATTACGCGTTACTGTATATTCAAATACCTCACTGAGTAATGGGCTCTGTCCTACTGAACTATTGTATTCATAACTGAAATTACCATTTTCATAGAGTTTGAGCTCACCATACGTCCCTTCGATAATGGTAAAGTTATCTCCCTCATCACTTAAATCGAAAGTTACTGGCTGCCCATTAATCTAAGTTAATACGCCACCCGCCCAATTATCCGCTTGTGTGCCGTCGGCTGAAGTTTCCTGAATATTGCCTGTTGCACGGTAGATTTCTCTATTAACTTCGTAGACTTCAGCAGTGGTTCCACCAAATAGCGTTAATGGATTACTTAAGGCTTCTTGAGCGATCAGGTCTATCAAGCCATCAACAGTAGGCAAAACATCACCCAGCCCTAAAGTACTCAGCAATGTATTTAATGATCCTAGTAAGGTATTTAAACCAGTCGTCAGGCCAGTATCTTCAAGCACGGTATCTAGCAAAATATCGCTAACTAATGGTTCTACCAGGTTATCGAATAATGCCTGACCTGCACCGTCTACCCCTTCTAAAATTCCATTTAGAAGCGCATCTAATGCTGTACCCAATCCTAAGGTAGTTAATAGGAATCCTAATGCCCCGCCTCCATTCCCTGCAAGTAAACTCCCTACGGAGGTATTGTATACATCAGTTAATATTGGGCGAACTAGTATGTTATCCAGAGCCAGTGACAAAACTGAATCAACTGCTGTGGTTAAAGTATTTATAATTGGTACAGAAGAACCTGTAGTTAAATCCAATAACTCACGAAGTGTCAATTGCTCCAGAATTCCACGAGGATCAGCATTTTGGCCAGTCAAGGTAGCTTCCAGTAGACCTAATACGGTATCTGACACCAGATTGTTAACCGTGTTATCCCCTAAACTTGCTAGATCTATAGTGGTCAGGATATCTGCTAATTGTGAAGAATCACCATATACAGAGACTTCATAGATTCCAGCAGACAAGTCATTAATATCTAGCTTCAATCCTTGAGCATCTGCCACTCCACCCAGTAGCTCCAGTCCCAATGCACCAGCAATCAAGCCGCCTTGACTGGTATTTGCTGAAGCGACCTCAAATTCTTCGACAGTGGTTGTATTACGTACTACGAAAGTAAAGGCATTAGCCAAGCCAACCAGATTTTCTTGCTGTACAGCGATCACTACACTAGAAGTATTTTCCTCAATCGTAAAACCGACTACGGCAACTTCCGAAGTGCCATTGAGCACGTCGATACCACTACTATCACTATATGTTGCCACTACAGTCGCATCTTGTGATCCTTCCAAAATTGCGGACACATTATCATCGGTAAGATTCAGTAAACGTTCTGAATTATTTACAACTCCATTGGGTAGATCCGCTGTAGTAAAGCTTGCGGCATCATTCCCTGCCAAGTCCTGAATTGCATTGTCATCATTTCCAGGGGTTGGATCAGTATATTCAACACTAACGCTCTGCCCAGCTGTAATCACTGGATTGGTAATCATCGTGAGGATATTTCCATCGGCAGCAATATTGATCACATCGACTGTAGTCTGATCTGGAGCTGTACCGATTGTAACGACTAGACTATCTAAAGGTGGTAAATTGTCTGCATCTAGAGTTTCGTTAAAACTAAGTTCGATATTGCCATTGGCATTAACTTCGGCAGCTAAAAGTACGGGCCCACTAATATCCGGATTCTGCACTCCCTTACATCATCTGAATCCAGATCTTCTAATACATTCCCTTCTGAATCCTTAATTCCCTGATTATCATCAGGTGTACTATCCTGATATTCAACCGTAACTTCTTGTCCGTCCCGGATCTCTGGTTCCGTAATCAGGATAATCTTATCATCTTGTACAATAATATCGGTGACGGGAATTTCTTCTCCATCCACAACTACTGTGAAATCTTCAGCGCGTGGATTTGAACCATTTATATTTTCATCGAAACTCAGTTCAAGCTGGCCTTCTTCATTTACAATGACGCCGGTTAACTTCGGCGGACTCATATCCCGATTATCCGAACTACTTCCTGAGGATGAGCCTCCACCTGCCGCTGCCGCAATAGCTCCTAGAGCCAGTGCTCCACCCAGCCAAGGTAAAACACCCGCAGCTACGGTTCCACTCTCAGCCAGATCTCCTGTAAGCGAGTGATATTGAATCGTATCGAGCATTACCCCATTTTCATCAGTAAATTCCGCCCAGTACAATTGGCCTTCATGCTCAAAAACGATTCGATTATCATTCACTGCATAATCAAAATAATTTTCGATCGTAATAGTTTCACCATTTTTAAAATGGATAACAGCCGAATTACCTTGACGCTTAATTTTTGCCACTTCATCAATCGTGGCATTTACCTTAATCACTGATTTTTCGGTTAAATTCACAATATTAGTATTAATATACTGAATTAATTCTCCATTCTCTGCAGACAATATCTGTATATTCGCCATATTATTCCCATCCTTTTTTATAATCTATTTATTGCTTAATTAAACGTGAAATACATATCATCAAAATCAAGGGATGAGAATCTGAAAAATGTTATCTTTAACTTGTTACCAAATATTGAAAACATAGTGAAATGAATAAATTAAAAAATTATTATAAAATTAAGCTGTTGAATTTTAATATTTTATATAGATTTAAATAAATAGATATTAAAATATGGAAAATATGTTTTTGTGAATTATAATTAAACTATGACATTCACCACATAAAATACATTATTATATTTATGTAAGCCTAAAAAATATTAGAACAAAAGTATACAAATAATTAATCAAGTTAACGCAATAAAATAGATTTCTATTCAAAAGATAAAGTTAAAAATTATTGTTAATAATGAATATAAAAAATGCTCCTAAACATAGAAGCATTTTATTTTAATGAAAATAAAAAATTATTTTAAATAGTTTAATAAATGACTAAAGTTCTCAATCATATACTTAGGCTGTGCCTGCTGTAATTCAATTTCTGAACCATAGCCGTATTTGACTGCAATCGACTCAATCCCGTTATGGCGGGCACCAAAAATATCATGCTCACGGTCCCCCACCATAATGCATTGATCAGCCTGCATGCCTTGTTGTTCCAGAATATACTGAATCAGTTCCCCTTTATTGGTCCGATCACCATTCAGCTCACTGCCATAAATCTCAGTAAAATACTGGACCAGATTAAAATGTTCCAGAATCTGTTTGGCATAAACGGTTGGTTTTGCTGTTGCGAGAAACAGACGATAACTACGGCGTTTAAGTTCCGCCAGAGTTTCAGCTACGTCTTCAAAGACGTGATTTTCATATAGACCAGTCACTGCGAAACGCTCACGATATGCCATTAGTGCCTGTTCAGCCAGAGTATCATCCGCATCTACATTCAGAATTTTGGCTAACGAAGCTTTTAGAGGAGGCCCGATAATCCAGTCAATATTCGTGTCTTCACTGATCGGATGACCCACCTTTTCCAGACCATAGCGGGCAGAAGTCGTAATCCCCACTTTTGGGTCAGTTAATGTACCATCCAAGTCAATTAAAATATTCTGAATCACACCTTGTCCCCTATATTTGCAACCGACATCATTTCATATCGTGAGTATAGCCAGATTTCTCTACGCTAAAGCAATTATTAGGCCATAAAAACAAGCCAATAACGCCCATTTACAGGGCAATCATTCCTGTATTTTAATCAGAGAAAACATTCGAAATTTTACCTGACAGACAGTTCTTGCAAGTGATAGAAATTAATATCGAGAGTTTGAATAAATTTGCCTATACTAAGGCAATTTTAGTGAATGAAGGACATCATTTTGCGACCTACCGTACTTTGCTTTTCAGGTTTAGATCCTTCAGGTGGAGCAGGCCTTCAAGCAGATATTGAAGCCATCGGTCAAAGTGGTGCTCATGCTGCAATTGCCTGTACAGCCCTGACCATCCAGAACTCGCAACAAGTCTTTGGTTTTGAAGCAACTTCAAAGGAATTACTGCTGGCTCAGGCCAATGCCGTGGTAAAGGATCTACCGATCCGCTGTGTTAAATCAGGCATGCTGGGTACTACTGAAAATATTGAGGCGCTGGCAGAATTTCTAACAGCGCATGCAGATTATCAGTATGTACTGGATCCGGTGCTGGTAGCCAACAGTGGTGGCTCACTCGGCAATCAGGCCACACTGGTCAAAGCGTTTAAACAACTGATTCCACTAGCCACGATTTTAACTCCGAATACAGTTGAGTTGCGTGCCCTAACAGGTGAACAGGATTTAGATCAAGCCACGCAGAAACTGTTTGAAATGGGTGCTCACGCGATTCTGGTTAAAGGCGGCCATGAAGATACTCCCGACTATATCCAGAACCGTCTATATATTCAGGGTGAATTGATCAACGAAACCCGTTGCCCGCGTCTGGAGGGTGAATATCACGGCTCAGGCTGTTCATTAGCAAGTTTTATTGCCGGACGTCTAGCCTTGGGTGACCAGTTAAAAACAGCCGTACAACATGCAGAAACCTGGTTATTTGGTGTATTAAAGAATGCGGAAATTCCGGTACCGGATGGTCAGCGGATTCCAAAACGTTTCTAATCTTCCCTAAATAAAAAAGCCTGAACGATTCAGGCTTTTTATGGTGATTTTTTTCAAGAATGGACAAATAGACATGATGATCTTGTTACAATGAAATTTAAAACTTGCGCCTTAACCTGCCAGTTTCACAGGACGCAGTTTTTCAGTTTTCTCCTGAACAGGAACAGAAATATGTTGATAATGCAATTGCCAATGATCTTGCTGTTTGCTCAAGACCATGCTGAAGCGGCACCATTGTAAAGGAAAATATCGTTCCATCGCCGCATAGGCAATCCGGACATACCCATATACGAAAGCCATGTCATTATTGACCTGAATGGTGACCTCCTGCCGTTCAACGCGCATACCATTGTTGCGCATATATGGGCGGTACTGTTGCCATGCAGCCTGATAAGCCTCAATCCCTTTCAGCTCGGAGCTAATATCAATCAGACAGACATCTGGTCGGCAAAGTTGACGAATTTCGCTGAATTCAAGTGAACAAATAGCTTGATCCCATTTTTGTAAAAATGTCCTGACTTCCTGAGCCAGACATTCTTCCCCTATTATTTTCATTGAATACCTCTCTATAAGGTTTTATTCAGACTTGAAAACCGAGATTTCAAGCATCTCATCATTTTTCAGTCTTTCTTGTTTTTCATTATTTTTAATTATGTGGATGGGTTCTGGTTTTACCCATCCCCCATAGATCAGGTCAAAAATGTGACCTAATACCTAAAATTACACCATTTTTTAATCATAGGCAAAATTTTCTGATCAACTACAATCATCAGGTGAATTTTGACTGATTATTTAAATTTTTATGCTCTAGGGCGTGTCATCATTTGAAGAATTGGTTTTAAATACTTAAAATCCTCCTTTAAGCTCTTTTCATTTCTATATGTTTTCAATGGCACGTACTCTTCTTACCGATGATATTTGGCAGCAAATTCAAGATACTATGCGATTACACGGTTGTTATTGTTCAAAAAATAGTAGAAATATCATGGAAGCCATCTTATGGAAACTACGTACGGGTGCGACATGGCGTGATATTCCTCAAGAATTTTGCCCTTGGCAAACTGCTTACAATCGCTTTAATCGCTGGGCAAGTAAAGGATTATGGGATAAATTTTTTTTAGATTACGAGGCATTCTGGATCAGGAATGGGTATTCATTGATGGAAGCTACATACGCGTGCATCAACATGCAAGTGGAGCTCGGCATGGTTTCGAAAGAGCAATTGGACAATCACGCGGTGGACGAACAACAAAAATACATCTTGCAACCGACGCGAATGGATTACCGATTGATTTTAAAATCACTGGGGGTGACGTCCACGACAGTCAAGTTGCAAAACAACTGATTGATATTGTAGGCGAGGCAACTTATCTCATTGCTGACAAGGGGTATGATGCTGAGCACATTAGAATATGTGCCAAGAACAAGAATATGATTCCCATTATTCCATTGAGATCAAACAGTAAGAGATCGAATAAGGAATTTGATAAATATCTATATAAATTAAGACATTTAGTTGAAAATGCTTTTGCGAGATTAAAACATTTCCGTGCTATTGCAACTCGATTTGATAAACTAGCACGCAATTATAAATCTATAATCCGTATAGCCTGCATATTTATTTGGTGCAAAGCCAAATGAGGACACGTCCTAGTTTTATTTATCGTTCTTTATATTTCAAAATTGCTTTGATACTTCTCAATTTTTTATTAAGTTCTTATACATTCAAGATAAAGAGAGGAACTAGGAAAACTTCATTTCTAGTCCTCACTTCAATCTAAAAAATTCAAATAATAGCTTTAGTGTAAGTTTCTTTGTCCATTTCCAGAATTTCAACACAGAGCTGAATCTTTAGCCCTGGCTGCGAGACAATGTGCTGCTGCATGACCTGAAGTACCAGCTTGGAAATTGCTTGACAAATGTCCAGACTACGACCAGTCAGGAGAAAAACTTTAGCATGCACATAAGCCTGATCTGTCTTCTGCTCTAGTCCAATCAGAAAATCTTGCTGTACAATCGCCCGGCTTTTTAAATCATTCGGCTCATTAATATAACCGGCGTTAAATAAGGCCTGATGAATTGCCAACATTAAAGGTTGGGTTTCGAGCTGCTGAATATTATCTGAATATTCAAGATGAAGATGAGGCATAAAGCATAGATCCAGGCATGATATAGTGATCAGAAGAGATTGATCTTCGAGTTTGAGGAAGAAGCATAAACCTTCAAACCCGAAGACCGAAAGCACTCATTCGTATAAGAACGTATTAGGCTTTTTTCACATATTCAGATTTGAGCTTCATGGCGCCAATGCCATCAATTTTACAGTCAATATCATGTCCATCAGTTGCATCGGGTAATAGACGAATATTTTTGACCTTAGTCCCGACTTTAACCACTGAAGAAGACCCTTTAAGTTTAAGATCCTTAATCACCGTAACTGTGTCGCCATCAGCCAGCAGATTGCCATGCGCATCCTTGATGACCACAGTTTCCTCAGTTGCTTCCCCTTCTTTCCACTCATACCCACATTCTGGGCAGATTAACAAGTCACCATCTTCATAGGTATATTCAGACTGGCATTTTGGGCATTGTGGTAGAGCCATAGCAACCTCGACAAAATAAAAAAATAAAAGAAAAAACAAAAAATTAAAGCTGAATTATAGCATCTTTGGATAGGTTCATGCTCAAGCTTTAAAAGGATCTCCCGCTCAACTTAATTAACTGAACTTAACCATCCAAAATATGTGGATTGACCAGCCAGGACAAAAGCTGCAATGACTCTTGCCAGCTTAAGTGACATGCAGATGGCGGTACCAGATCCGGATAACCCACCTGAATAATATGCAGGCTGGTGCCTACAGACACTTTTTCAAAGATGAGCGTGACTTCAATTTCACCTTTGACTTCAGGTGTAGAAAAGCAATCGGTATAGCGCAGTAGCTGGTTGGGAATAACTTCATGATAGGTGCCATGTAAATGATGCTGGGTACCTGTAGCAAAATTGGTCAGGGTGATTTTATAGCTGCCTCCCGGTTTGACTTCGGCATGCTCAACTCTGGCAGTGAAGCCATGCGGTGCCAGCCATTTTGCAATAGCATCTGGATGAATAAAGGCCCGGTACACCCGTTCCGGTGGCGCACTGAATACGCGATGCATTTTTAGGGTATAACTCATTTCAGCCTACCTTTTTTCTTGTTCTTACTGAAAGATTATTTTTATTTATTATTCGGACGGATCATCCCGATCTCGTCGGCCTCAGTATTTAAATAACTGCCCAACATACTGTACGGCCTAAATATAATTGTTATCTATCCATTTTATAGGATGTATAACAAAAAACTACAGTTGACCCGACCAATACCGCAGGCGATAAAAAACCCGGCTTAACCGGGCTTGAATAAGGAAATTTTGATTAGCTGCTACGCAGTTTGCTTTCGCCCTCTTCCGGGTCGCCTTCATCATCATAGACATAGGCCATACAGCCCCAGCCGTCATATTCACCCTGAAATTCAGCGGCAATTCTGGTAAACCATTGTTCCAGATCGACAATATTTTCATAGGTAGGCTGCATATAGACATGAATAGTAATTGTCCATTCCAGCGTATCGCTCTCCTCATCCTGATATAGGCTTATCTTTTGTTCTTCTTTAAGCAAGTGCAATGCACAGCGGTCAGCCTGTTCTTCACTATTAAAGGCTATCGAGAATTCAATTTCATGGTCGTCCTGCAGATCATCACCATCCTGATACATTTGCCACAGTACATGACCATTTTCATCGTCAGGGAATTTGTCATAATCGCGTGCCATAGAGATATCCTTATTATGATGTTTTATTATTCGATTCAGCTTAACTTATTTTATTTGAATTATCGAGTACAGAATATGAAAAAAAATTAACTTTCTCTAAATAACCAACTGAATTTTATGAATATAAATTTAATAAATTGAGAAAAAAAGCTGCATTTTCATCTAATTAAAAATACCTACATATCAATCTGCAGATTAAAAAATTTTATCGGTTGATTTGTCTTTTTTAATTGGAGTTAGGAAGCAATCACTGCAGATGGCTCAGACAAATGTACTGTTCAATGTTACAGATATCCTGATATTTTTTATATTTATTCAGTTCAGTTTTGGCGATCCCCAACTGCATCCGTAGCTGGGTCATTTCATAATTTAATTCATCAACTTGTGTTTCATAATTAGCTAATTTACTGCGTGAATGATCCAGATTTTCCTGTAGAAACCGAATATTGTTTCTTGATAATTTCAGGCTATTGAATACCCGTAGTAATACAATGATTAAAACACTTGCGAGAACAAAGAGCGCGCCACTTAGCATCATCCTGTCCCTTACCTCTTGCACCATATATAGGCACTAAAAAATTAAAAATTTATGATGTTTTAAAGTTATTCTGCATAATTTAATGAGGAGAATCAAAGATAAAAAATGACCATAAATATTTAATATATTTAATCTTTTAAATAGATCTCTTTCATAAATCAAAAAACGATCTTCTTTTTGGTTAATATTTGCCCTCCGGATTTCTTGGCATTCGTGCATAATCTGCGGATGAAATACATCGATTCAAACAAGCTTTCTGATCCTCAGTTTAAGCGATACACAGGCATCTCATGGTCAACTTTCTATTTGATGGTTGAGCAATTGCAAAAGCATGTCTCTGCCAAAGGCAGACCGCCCAAGTTAAGCCTGGAGGATCAGGTTCTGCTCTGTCTGAGCTATTGGCGGGAATACCGAACCTTATTTCACGTTGCGACGAGTTACGGGGTTTCAGAGCCCACAGCCTCAAGAATTGTCCGTCATATTGAAGACTGCCTGATTCGGTCCAATCTGTTTAATTTACCCAAAGATTTACCCGAGGGCGAAGGCATCGACTGGAATGTTGTGATCGTGGATGCCACGGAAATTCCAATCCAAAGGCCTAAAAAAACAGAAGAAAAGCTATAGCGGCAAGAAAAAGACCCATACCTTTAAAGTACAGGCCATGATTCACTACAAAACTCAGCAAATTCTGAGTTTATGTACCAGTCGCGGTGCAGTGCATGATTTCGAGTTGTTCAAACGCAATTTAAACCAGATTCCTTCAGGAGCCTTTGTTCTTGCGGATAAAGGCTATCAGGGGATTTATGTGTTGTATCCGAATAGCCTGTTGCCCTTAAAAGCCAAAAGACACTGTAAATTGGATCCTGAATTGAAAATCTATAATCAGGAAATCAATAAAAGAAGAATCGGAATAGAGCATGTATTTGGCAGCCTGAAAACCTTCAAAATCCTTGCTGAGCGTTATCGAAATAGAGGTAAAAGGCTTGGTTTGAGATTCAATTTAATCGCTGGAATCTACAACTTGGAACTGAGCAAAAAATGATTTATGAAAGAGATCTAATGATCTTCCACCTATAAAACCTTAATATTTTTATGCCTATCAATTTACTTAAAATGAATCTGTTGGTGATAAGCGATTAGAGTGGTTTTTATTTTTATATCAAAAGTTATAAGATCGAATTTTGGATAGGCTGAAAATCTTGAGAAAAACCTAATAAAAATAGACAGATCAAACAGTTAAACTAAAGATAAAGTGATAAATCCCCCTTAAATGATTTCTGAAATTTTTCCGGATACACTTTTTTAATTTCAAAAAATCATTACTTGATAAGACATGATTCCGAACATAATTTTTCTAGAAAACTGCTTAAATTCAACTCCATAATTTTCCGATGATTGAAATAAATTCTGACATTTCTGTTGCAGCTTACTGAAATTCAAATATTTATCAGAATCTATATTCATTTTTTGAATGGTTAAGTCTCACTAAAATGGCGCAGGTGCAAGAATCTCAACTTTATGACCACTCAAGGGTTGAGTAAAAGTCAGTTCACTGGCATGCAAGGCCATGCGATTAAGATGACTACGCGTTGGTTCCGGATGATAGATTTTATCGCCCGTAATCGGATGACCGATATGCAGCATGTGGACTCTGAGCTGATGTGAACGTCCGGTAATTGGCGTCAGTAATACCCGGCTGATGTCTTGCTCAGGCAGATATTCCAGCCGTTGATAGAGTGTTTTGGCAGCTTTACCCAGTTCAAAATGTACCATTTGCCGGGGGCGATTTTCCCAGTCAGTAATTAAAGGCACATCGACACTGCCCTCGGTCTGAATTTCCCCCTGTACCAGCGCAATATAGTGCTTGCTGACTGTACGTGCCTGGAACATTTTACTGACCGCCACTTCGGCTTCGCGATGTTTGGCAAACATCAGTATTCCGGACGTCGCCATATCCAGACGATGGGTAATTTTGGCATTCGGATAACGCTCTAGTACCCGTAGATAAGCACTGTCATGATGCTCAGGCAAACGTCCCGGAACAGACAACAAACCGGCCGGCTTCTCAATGACGACTAGATCATCATCTTCATACAGAATATGCAATGGGTCTTGAGGCGGCGCGTAGACAAAGTTGTCGTTAATAGGCATGTGCTGTAAGCATTCAGGAGAAAACGCGCAAAATAACAATGTCAGGGAATACTGTCAATCCAGCCCTGTTATAGAATCAATGCCCGACTAAGCTTTGGACGCTGCACTGATGGGAGATACTGAATGACCTGACTGATACTGGGTTTTCAGGCTGTCGAGATCTTCATTTAAGAATGTCATAAGATATTGCTGAACCTGTGACATAGTCAGACTGCGAAATGACACATAGTCTTTGTTTTTCAGGCTAAATAGTCCCAGAATTTTATGTTGAGCTTCGACTTCAATATCACTTTCCAGCCTGAACTCAAGCTGACCTGACGGCGCCAGTTCATTCAGCGTGATCTGAATTGACTGTTCAGCATCGGAGTCTGTTACGGTAAAAGTGGTAACGGCGGCTTGCATCTGTAATTGTAAAATCCGTAACTGTTGCCAATTGATGGACTTAAAAGTAGAGAGAATTTCTTCTGCCGATAAGCTGCCTAGCTGCTCTGCTTCGTCTTCTTTCTGATGCGGATAACTGATTTCTAATTCATATTTTTTCATGAGACGTGCCCCTTTCTTATATGCAAAATTATCATAGCATTCTGTTTTATTTTTCAAGGATATAATTTGTGAGCAAATATTAAATATATTATATTTTAAATTATTTATATCAAATACTTATAAACAACCGGTGACATTAGAATAGTATTTAAATAAAGGATAATTGAAAGCAATAGGCTACAAATAAAATAGATTAGATATGTGATTTTAATAGTATTTATTTGAATCTCAAATGAATTTAAAGCTATTTGAGGAAGAAGATAAGTGACTGGTTAAGGAAAGTATTAAGCAGTTTGGAGGAGAAGATTTATTATTAGAAGAGAAAATTTTGAGGGTGTTGGGAAAACATCTTGATGGTTTACTTCAACTATCACTCTTTGTAAGAAATGATCTTATAGCCTATAAACTTTTGGTCTATAGCGTCCTAAGCCGAATCGAGACCTTTTGGGTTCGTACTGCACTCGCGTTTTGCGCCACTCACAGCATGCTACTCTTTTCGATCCCATCACACCCTTGAGATATATAGTAGCCAAGCTGCGGTAAAATTAATTTCCTAAGATTTTTTAATTTTCCCAGTTTTTGAAAATATTTTTCTTAGAATATATTTATAGAAGAATTTTTTATCTTTTAGCTCAAAATAAAGATCTTTTATTGCAGAAAGAGCAGAATTTCTGGAATTTATCTTCATTTAAAACTTCATTCTGCTCTAAATTTTTCAGACCGCTAAGTTCAGTTTTCCAGCCATTTAATCAGCCAGATAATAATCCACTGTAGAAACCACACGAACTTTCTTTAGATAAGGCGTATTGCTGTCACGATCCTCAATGCTAAACAGACCTTGATTGGCTGTCTTGATTTTCCCGAGACGGCTTTGAGAATCCGCTGCAAACTTTTCTGCCACACTGCGGGCATTTTGTGTGGCCTCTTCAATCATCGCCGGTTTGATGTCATTCAGTTTGGTAAAAATATATTCCGTTCTTTGCCCAGAATCATCACCACCAAAAGCAATACCTTTTTTACCGAGAGCGACCAGACGGGTTTGCGCTGCACGGACTGCATCAATATTGTGGGTATAAACCGTAATAGTCTGATGCGCGGTATAACGTAGCGCGACATTGGCATCACCGCCGTATTGCTGTGCGTATTTATCTGTAGTGACTGGAGAACCTGTGTTAATTTCTTCTGCCTTAAAACCTTCGCCTTTTAAGAACGCCTGAATTTGTTGGGTTTGCAGCTCCATGGTGTCATACAGTTCTGTCAGATCCTGACTACCGCCACTAAAACGGATGGGCCAGACTGCGACATCGGCTTTCACTTCACGTTCCGACAGCCCTTTTACGGAAACAATCCGCTCATATTGTTTAATCTTGACCGCACTATTGCCCAGAATGAATCCGGCAATAATCATTCCCAAGCCGATCAATGCACCTAAAATTAAGGCAGGTTTAAACTGATTCATTGAGCCGAACTCCTTTTCTATATTATTTATTCTGTTTCGAGCATTTTAAGCGTTTAAACTGCTCTGTGTAATGCTAATGCGACTATCAATTTTATTTATTCTTGAAACCTGCGAAAGTTTTATCTCCTAACTTTTCCCAATTAAATATATGGCTATCAGCGGAACCAGATTGAATAGGAATATTCCGATTTTATAGAGGGCCATGCCGCCATAATGAACGGCATCAAAAGTCGAATCTGAAAGCTGAAACCATCGACTATGCAATCGTTTTACCCAGTCTCGTAAAAAGACAATGAGCAAGAACCAGAGCATTAAAATGCTGTAATTCAAAGCCAATGTATAAAGTAAAAACCGACACCAGAAATCGAGGTCCATAGTGATTCCCTGCCTGTAGAGCCATCTATCATTAAGTTAACAGATCAATCAAATCTTCAGGAATTACTGATTTGTATCTGTAATCTAAAGGGGAATGGTTTAAATATTTTGAGCTAAAAGTTTCAGTTCTCACTCTCAGCGATCACTTTTTAGCGTACAAACAGATGACGGGTATGATGATTGATATAGGCATTTAAGCCATCACCATACTGGGCCAGCTGTTTCATATTTTCCACATGCTGATAGCCTGCACTGCTATAACTATAGGTATACACTTTCGAAGTTTTCTTGAATTGAACCCGAATAAACTCATTGCCAATCTCATAATTGGCCACACCCGAGTCATGATTGAGATCAAGATAATGTTGCAATTGAGCAGCCCTAAACATGATAAATCTATAATTTTATATGGGGTCGAATTGATCAATTTTCAAACAGAATAAATGATAAAACCCACTGTATAGCAGGTTTTAAATGACGCCCAATATGTCTATGAATCTCATTCTGTACAGCACTTATGACAGCCCTCTACTTTCTCTCTCGGCCAGTTCATTCTTGCCCGTTTATAAGCCAGATGGTAATACCCCCATTTTTAATTGAGTTAATGAGTAGAAAAATCGAAGCCTTTATCATTGTTTAAATTTAGGTGGTTTACCATCAACTGACATATGAGGTCGTTGATGATTATAAAAGTGTTGCCATGCTGTTGTATAGTCTTGAACATCTTCAAGTTCTCGAAATAAATATTGATTTAAACATTCATAACGTACTGTCCGATTGAAGCGTTCTACATACGCATTTTGTTGTGGATTGCCAGGCTGGGTAAATACATGCTCAATTTCATGCTGCTTACACCATGCCTCCATTAAATCACTGATGTACTCTGGTCCATTGTCACTTCGGATTCGTTTTGGTTTACCTCGCCATTCGATGAGTTGATCCAACCCTCGAAGTACTCGTTCGGCGGGTAAGGAGAAGTCAATCAAGATATCTAATGACTCACGGTTATAGTCATCAATGACGTTGTGCACACGGTAACTGCGGCCATCACTGAGTTGATCGTGCATAAAGTCCATTGACCATGATTCATTCTGCGCTTCTGGTACTGCAAGAGTTTCAGGCTTTATTCGTTTAATGCGTTTGTTGGGTTTAATCCGAAGGTTAAGCTCAAGCTCCTTATAAATGCGATAAATACGCTTGTGATTCCAAGGGTAGCCTTGGACATTACGCAGGTACAAAAAGCAAAGCTTAAATCCCCAAGTCTTATTCTCATTGGTGAGCTTAATCAGCCAATCTGCAATAACCATATTCTGCTCCTTCAATTGAGCTATATAGCGATAACAGGTTTGACTGACTTGGAATATGAGACAGGCCTTATTCACTGATATCTTATATTGCTCAACGGCTTGTTGAGCAAGTGACTTGCGTTGCGTTGGCCTTATAACTTTTTTGACAGTGCATCCTGAAGAATGTCTGCTTTAAGACGTTCATCCGCATACATGCGCTTTAGGCGGGCATTTTCTGTCTCTAGCTCTTTAAGTCGAGTCATCATGGAAAGATCCATGCCGCCATATTTGGACTTCCATTTGTAAAAAGTGGCAGAACTCATGCCATGTTCTCGGCATAGATTAGGCACTGGAGTACCTGCTTCAGCTTGCTTCAAAATACTCATGATTAAGCTGTCCGAATATTTAGTTGTTTTCATAGAAAATCTCCTTAGGTCAAGGCTATTCGATTTTCTACTTTTAAGTTCAATTATTTTTAGGGAGCATTACCAGATCATAATTAGCAAAATATCCAATCAGAATCTGGTTATCAAATTCTGGCAGGTTTTCATAGCCTCGTGTTGCGTTATGAATATAGTGCACGCCTTGGGCAGACTCTTGTTCATCTACAATAAATTTAATCATTTACAGTTCCCCTAATATTGTTTTTATAAAGTTCAACCACAAATAAAACCATACAGAAATTATGTCTTTATTGAATAAAAATCAAGCAATTTCATAAACAAGATAAGGACCTTTCTTTAAGCAAATATTTCATTAAAAATTAGTGATAAATATTTATTTATCTGACTTTTATAAGGCGGAATTTTCTAGCTTGTTTTTCTTTTTTAGACGTATCCAGCGAATTGCCATGATGGCTAGCATTACAACCAGCAAGGCAGCTAGCACTGGCAAAAGCAATGACAGAATGGATAACAGAATAGCCCCGATCCACTCTCCGGTTGAGAGTACCGGATTCGCAACACCGCCCGTGGTGGTAGTTGATAGTCCGCGTGCTGCAACACTGCTCATTTGCACAGCCCCAGCTGTTCCGCCACCGACAATAATCGCTGCGGCCCAAGCTGCAAACTGGGACATTTCTCCACTGCTGGCAGCCATCGTTATCAAGGTTCCGGCCAGCATGGCTGCAGGCGTTGCAATCGTATCGATGGCATTGTCCACCCAGGGAATATAATACGCAGCGATTTCACAGAGGGTCGCGATGGCTAAAGCCAGACAAACTGCCGGCATGGCCAGCCATTCAAAACCGGTCATCGGTTCAAACCAGCCCATCAATGCAGCAATACTCATCACCAGTAAAGGCACAAAAACACGGAAACCACAGGCTGCACTCAAGCCGATACCGATACATAAACCGAGGATTGTTTCCATGCTGCTTATCCTTGAGATTTAGCCATTTTTATGATGTAAATTATACGCTAACAAAAAAGCCCTATCGGGTGATAGGGCTTTTATTTAAAACAGGATCTTCTGTTTTGAATATCGTGTGCTTAGGCAACCTTATCGTTATATTGGGTGCCGAGGCATTTGGTACACGGTGGTAGTCGGTCTGTACCAATTTCTAAGAAGACGCGATGTCCGCATTGAATACAAAAATAGAAACCTGTTCCCGGTTTTGAGCCAGCTGTAACCATCTTTGTTCTCCGTTGTTTTAGAAAATGGTCTAAGCAGTATAACTCTATTGTGATGAATGTCTATTGTCCATTTTTGTAAATGATAGTGTCGTTAAAGCTAAGCGATATTTTTATTTGTGATTTAATAATATTTCGTCGCTGTGCTTAATCACTTTCACTTTCTATGATAAATAGCTTGATAGCATTGGAATAAATGGAGCTAAAAAAGTATATATAGTGACATGATTAGAGAGAAAACTCATTAGCTCACCATATTGGGAAGTATATTCTGGTGTTCCAATTGAGGTTCCTAATTTTTCAATTCTTAGTTCTAGATCGCTAACTAACTCTTCCTCGATTTCAGATTTTCTCAACGTGCTTAATAAATTTAGAAACTCTTCAGGAATTTGAGAGTTATTAATTTCTTGGTGGATAGTGCTGTGATGATTTCCTGAAGCTAAGTTTTGAACATTGCCAGAAATATTAATATTAAAAATTTGACTAACTTGTTCTTGTGGGATTGGGTTGGAATTTAAAGCAGCTTCACCAGCGTCAGGATCCAGAGCTTCGATTTCTAATACAAAACTCAAGATTCTTGTTTTTACAATATCAAGAACTCCTTCTATCTGAGTTGAAGAAATCGACTTCCATGCTTTAATACACACCATATTTTGATAAATAACATATGCGAACTTAGCTATAAAATCTGGACTCCAAGGTTGCTGCAGTATCTTATTCGTAGAATCTTTATCTATTAGAGATTCTAATTCAGCTATAGGGTCCAGTAAGTATGAAGTTGTTAAATCATTCCTAAATTCAGGTGGAAAACATCCTGATGTGATATCAGCATTCCTAAGCCTAGATCCAAAAGAGCCATTAAAATGTCCCTGAGAGATCACAGACAAAATTCTATATTTAGGCAATATCTCTGTTTCTGCATATCCATTTAGTTCAGAATCCACCCACTTTTTGAAATTTTCATTTCCTAGGCAATAGGCCAAAATTTTACATTTTCGTAGCAAAGCAGAAACTTTAGTTGTAGGACTAACTGCTTCGCTTTGAATTTCTCTTAATAAAGACATCATTTTCTCAGTAAAAGACCCTACTTAACAGTAGGGTCTTTTTCAACCAAATTCAATTATCTTTATCTTTTAATATTAAACAATTAGACCTTTTTAAAAAGCTGTAAAAGCACGATCATACCTCACACTTTTTCATTCTAAATATAAATATTTATACTTAAATAAGAGTAAAACTGAAATTTGTTCCTTTAATAGATTTAGAAAAAACTAATTCTGGATAAATTTCTCTAAATTTATTTTCATTAATTAATTTAGATAAATAATCCTCCTCAACTGTAGGATGTAATCCTAAACACCATAAGGATCTTCCAGTACTAGCTTTAGATTCTTTTATTTTTTCATATTTTTCAATGTCTTTAAGCATATAGCGAATACAATTGGATGCATTCTCATGTTGTTTAATTTCCAATGGAATCGAAGACTGTTTGTATTTTTGACGAATCATAAAATCTATTGAGCAAATATATTTATCTTTTGACCTTCGCTTGTCTAACTCATATCTTTTTTCTCTTTCAATTTCAGAAACATCAGGATGACTAAATAAAAAAATCGCAAACTCTACTTGTAACCATATTTCCCATCCACTAATTTTATTCTCTGAAAACTTATTAAGTTTATACACTATATCCTCTTGTGCAAAAAACTCATTTGCTAATTTAGATAAAAACTCTAGATCATCTTTTAATATTTTCATTGTATATACTTATAAAAAAGCCCCACTCTAAAGTAGGGCTTTTATTGAACAATTACAACAACTTTAGTTTTAAATTTTAAGCAATTGAACCTTCCAAGAAATCCTGTGCAAAACGTTGTAATACTCCACCCGCTTCATAGACAGAAACTTCTTCTTCAGTATCCAGACGGCAAGTTACCGGCACTTCAATGGTCTGTTTCTTACCATCTTCAGTCGCACGCTCAATCACCAGAATTAAAGTCGAACGAGGCGCAATATTACCAATTACGCTATACAGTTCAGTACCATCCAGCTTCAAAGTTTTACGATCTGTACCCGGCTTAAACTCAAGCGGAAGAACACCCATACCGACCAAGTTTGTCCGGTGAATACGCTCAAAACCTTCAGCCACAATCGCTTCTACACCTGCCAGACGCACACCTTTTGCTGCCCAATCACGGCTTGAACCCTGGCCATAATCTTTACCTGCAACAATGATGAGCGGTTGCTTACGGTTCATGTAGGTTTCAATCGCTTCCCACATACGCATCACTTCACCTTCCGGCTCTACACGCGCTTTAGAACCTTGTTTGATGGTGCCGTCAGAACGTACCACCATTTCGTTATACAGCTTTGGATTTGCTAGAGTTGCACGCTGTGCAGTCAGGTGATCGCCACGGTGCGTTGCATAAGAGTTGAAGTCTTCCTCAGGCACACCCATTTTCGCCAGATATTGACCCGCTGCTGAATCCAACACAATCGCGTTTGATGGAGATAAATGATCGGTAGTGATGTTATCGCCAAGGATTGCTAAAGGACGCATATTCGCAAGGGTACGTGGTGCAGCCAAAGCTCCTTCCCAATATGGCGGACGGCGGATATAGGTACTTTGCGGACGCCAGTCATACAGCGGACTTGCAGCTTTCTCACGCTCACCTAGATCAAACATCGGAATATAAACTTTCTTGAACTGTTCTGGCTTCACGGACTCTTTCACCAAAGCATCAATTTCTTCATCCGATGGCCAGATGTCTTTCAAGTAAATCGGATTGCCATCTTTGTCTGTGCCTAGGGCATCTTTCTCGATGTCAAAGCGGATCGTACCGGCAATCGCATAAGCCACAACAAGCGGTGGAGATGCCAAGAAGGCTTGCTTCGCATAAGGATGGATACGGCCATCGAAGTTACGGTTACCAGACAATACCGCTGTCGCGTACAGGTCACGGTCTATAATTTCCTGCTGAATTTTCGGATCAAGCGCACCCGACATGCCGTTACAGGTGGTACATGCATACGCCACGATACCAAAGCCTAGTTTTTCCAGATCCTTCAGTACACCTGCCTCTTCCAAGTACAATGCAGCCGCTTTAGAACCCGGAGCAAAAGAAGATTTCACCCAAGGTTTACGCACCAGGCCAAGCTCATTGGCCTTACGTGCCAACAAACTTGCTGCCACGGTATTACGCGGGTTAGACGTATTGGTACACGAGGTAATCGCCGCGATGATGATTGCACCATCTGGCATTAAGCCATCAGTACGGTTTTCTACCACACCTGCAATGCCTTTTTCTTTCAGGTCAGATGTTGATACACGTGCATGCGGATTCGATGGACCCGCTATGTTACGAGTTACGGTAGACAAGTCAAAACGCAGTACACGCGGATATTCTGCCTGCGTCATTTCTGATGACCACAGACCAATCTCTTTCGCATAGGTTTCAACCAGTTTAACCTGTTCAGATTCACGACCAGTCAGAGTCAAATAATCGATGGTGTTTTGATCGATATAGAACATGGCCGCAGTTGCGCCATATTCCGGTGTCATATTGGAAATCGTGGCACGGTCACCGACTGACATGCTGTCTGCGCCTTCACCGAAGAATTCCAGATAAGCACCAACCACACGTTCCTTACGCAGGAATTCAGTTAAAGCCAGTACGATATCGGTTGCGGTAATGCCCGGCTGACGTTGTCCTACCAGTTCGACACCGATAATGTCCGGCAGACGCATCCACGATGCACGGCCCAGCATCACATTTTCAGCTTCCAGACCACCCACACCAACAGAAATCACACCCAATGCATCGGTATGTGGGGTATGAGAGTCTGTGCCGACACAAGTATCTGGGAATGCCACGCCATCACGGTTCTGAATCACCGGTGACATTTTTTCCAGATTGATCTGGTGCATGATGCCATTACCAGCAGGAATCACATCGACATTTTCAAACGCAGTTTTGGTCCATTCAATAAAATGGAAACGGTCTTCATTACGGCGGTCTTCTACTGCACGGTTTTTCTCAAATGCATCTGGGTCAAAGCCGCCGTATTCTACTGCTAATGAGTGATCGACAATCAGCTGGGTTGGAACCACTGGATTAACTTTAGAGGGATCACCGCCCTGATCGGCAATCGCATCACGCAGACCGGCAAGATCGACCAGTGCTGTTTGCCCTAAGATGTCATGACACACTACACGCGCCGGATACCAAGGAAAATCATGTTCCTGTTTACGCTCAATCAATTGGCGTAAAGACTGTTCTAAAATCGTAGGCTCGCAACGGCGTACCAGCTGCTCGGCCAGCACTTTAGATGTATAAGGAAGTTTGGCATATGTGCCTGGCTGAATATCTTCTACGGCTTGTCGCACGTCATAATATTCCAGCTGGGTACCTTGCAGCGGTTTCCGGTAGTTATTGTTCATAGCTTGCCTGCCCTCTTTCATTACTCTTTTTATTCATCAAAATATCTTGATGACTTGTTTTTTAATAAAGGCATTGTACGCTGTCGAAAGTCCATTTCCCAAATCTTATGATTTTCAAAAGCTTAAATACTAAAAATGGTATTTTTACCGAAATTTATAACTCATACTTTAGAATTTTGACTCCAAATTGCATTTTTTCTGAAAAATAGGCCTAAATCTGTCTCATTCTTTAGTATGAGATGTTGATAAAAGTATGAAAAATAATCGTTTTATTCGAATCAGTTTAAGTATAAATTTCATATGAAATCAAAGCTTAGAATTTTTTAATTTTAGAAATAGCTCATTTAATAAAAAGCTGAATCTATGTTTTCTATTTCAGTGTTAAGCGTAGCTCTTAACCAGAAATAGTAAATTTCATTGCAGATATTGCTCGATGAGCTTAGGCGAAAAAAATCATTTTTCAGGTTCAACATACCCCGAAATAAGTTACATTCTCAATTCCATATATTTTTTAAGACTTTCTTACAATTTTGGAAATACGTTAAATATTTATAAGGTATTTATGCATAAACAGGAGCTTATGAAGTACATTCCTTTCTAAAATACTTTATACACGTCATTTCAGCCTACCATCTGTCGTCTTCCCCCTAATTTGGTGATAACAGTCTGTATCTCAACTTTGTAAATCTACCCTCGAATTACTTCACAACAACACTTATCACAAAAGCACATAAGGGTGATTACAATGATACAACTCGCCATTATTGGTATCGTTGCTGCAGTGATCGCGGTACTGGCAGCAAGCTGGAATGGAGGTAAAAACCCTTCCAATCCTAAACCGCCAACTCCCAACAATCCTAACCCACCAACCACTCCCAATAATCCCAACAACCCACAACCTTCTCCAACAACACCTGATACATTGATTAGCAATCCGCCACTATTGCAAAAAAATTCCAAAGGCACCCATGAACTGATCGTCGCTTATAAAACCGGAAAGATTTACAATCCGAGAAATAGTACCTGGGATCAACTGTTCGTCAGAGGTTATCTCACTAATGCCAGCTTGTTTAACAAGAAAAAAGCTGGAGAGTCTGTTGAAGACCTTTTAGTTGGTCCACAAATCCGGGTCAAACAAGGTGAAACCCTGAAAATTAACCTAAATAACCAGCTTCCACCTGAACAGAAAGCCACCTGCCCAGACAAAGTGGATAATGTGAACGATCCACATTGCTTTAATACTACTAACTTGCATACCCATGGCTTCTGGGTAAGCCCTCAAGGCAACAGCGATAATGTTTTCCTGAAATTTAAACCTCAGGAAAAATTTGACTATCAGTACAAAATGGAGCCGAATCATCCGGCAGGAACCTACTGGTATCATGCCCATCTGCATGGCTCAACGGCTATTCAGGTATCGAGCGGTATGGCAGGCCCATTAATTGTAGAAGGCTCAAGAACGCCAAAAGTAAAAAATGGCAAAGTCACTGAAACAGGCGATATGGACATTTTATGGAAAGAAAAAAATAGCTATCCAAATGAAAACATCCTGCTATTCCAGCAAATTCAATATCGATGCTCTAACCCTGACCCGGATGTAAAATTCGATATTCCTAACAATTGCGAAGGTAAAGGCTTAGGATTACTGGAAGATTATAGAGATATCACTAATCTTGGCTCTTGGGCCGGCCAGAACTTTTATACGTCTATCAATGGTAAAGTTTTAGGAGAGATTAAAGTTGAACAGAATGCATTTAATCGCTGGCGCATGATTCATGGTGGTGTACGCGACACCATTGGTTTGATTATTAAAGAACTGCCAAACTCCAGTAAATTTAGCGCCGCAGACACCCTTAAAGCCTGTCTGGCATATCAGGAAGCAGATCCAAAAGAGTTTAATGAGAGTTTAAAAAGCTTACCTGTTTATACGATTGCTCAAGATGGTTTGACCATGACTCAGGTACAGCGCAGAACACTGTCTGTGTTCCAGCCTGGTTATCGTCATGATGCAATGGTCACCTTCCCAACCACCAACAAATACTGCATTTATGACTCCAAATTAAATATTGAGGAGGAAGTGAATGCACCGATCCCAACGGGTCAAATTACTCCTCAACTAGCTCCGAACCATCCTTTCAATGCTCAACTACTGGGATGGGTCAATGTACAGGCAAGCAAGACAAAAGCACAGACTCCTGCCCAGTTCCTGCAAGAGCGTGCAAAAAAAATTGGTTTAAGCAAAGAGATTCAGACTCAGTTATCCAAGCTTGATCTTACTGCCTTTACTGATCATCCATCATTGATGACTCCAGCAATTGACAAGCTGGTTGCCTCCAGACCGAAACAGTACAGTAAATTTGAGCTGGCTTTCGCAAATGGTCTTAAATTTGGCTTCCGCCATAAAGAAGATGGTGACTTACTCAGTTTTGGAGATGCATTTGATAGCGAAGGATCAGTCGGTCGGACACATGCCAAAGATCCGGATCGTGAATATGTACGTCAGTTACAAATTGGACAGACGGATGAATGGGAACTGACGACCGAAGCTTTTGGTGGCCATCCTTTCCATATTCATGTTAATCCATTCCAGATTGTTAAAATCTTAAAAACTGTCACTGGCCCTAATGGCGAATCCAAAGAAGTTGATGTGAGTGAATTAGCGCCTGATGATAATGATACAGATGATGTGCAATATCGTGGTATGAAAGGACAATTCAAGGATACCCTGTTTATCAAAGCGAACTATAAATTTATTCTTCGAAGCCACTACAAGAAATTTGAAGGCGATTTTGTACAGCACTGTCATATCCTCGATCATGAAGATCAGGGCATGATGGAAACGGTGCGGGTCTGTGGAGGCAAATTCCCTTGTGATTCACCTCTGCCAACCTCATCTCATCATCACTAAGTAGACACTCTTTAAAAGGCCAACGATCCCGATTGTTGGCTTTTTTGTTTGCCTCTATTAAATGCTTGCTGCACAATAGCTTGATTGATTTTTAGTATTCAAACTGAGGCTGATCATGGCAACATCTCCTGCTTTTACCTTATTTACGCTGAATGGAGTAGATGCGCAAAAATTCCTTCAGGGTCAAGTCACTTTAAATGTCGAAACACTGGCTGAAAACCTGACTCGCTATACAGCGATCTGTAGCTTGAAAGGACGTATCCAGTTTGGTATCTGGTTGAAAAAAATTAATCCGGAAAGCTTTGAAATTGTCAGCCCTGAAGATCAGGCAGCAGAACTGGCCAGCCATATTAAAAAGTTTGGCGCTTTTTCAAAAATGAAACTGGAACAGGTTGGCCCGGTTTATCCAGTTATCAATGATATCCAGACTGATTTTTTTGAAACTGAAACGGATATTATCCTTTGGCAACAGCAAGCCATTACCTCAGGTCAGGCCTGGATTCAGGCAGCTACTGCGACCCTGTTCCAGCCACAGGAATTGCGTCTGCATCAACGTGAAGGCATTCACTATGACAAAGGCTGTTATCTGGGTCAGGAAGTGATTGCACGTTTATGGTTTAAAGCTAAGCCAAAACACTGGTTGCATTTGATTCAAGGTACAGGTGAAGCACCTGCTGTTGCGACCAAGCTGCACAATGACATCGAAGTGGTCAATAGTATTGGTACAGATCAGGGTTATCAGGCTTTAGTGGTTGCCAAACCTGAAGCATTGGCTGAGCTGGATGTACAAGTTCTTGAATTGCCTGAAGCTTTAAGTGGTGATGTAGCACGTCCACAATAACTAACTGTTCTCTTGATGCAAAAGCCAGAATTCAATTCTGGCTTTTTTATTTTTATTAGGCTAAACAATTAAATACACAAAGATTGACTAAATAAAACACACCTTAAACCGAGCACGCTTTTATTGATTCATCTCCTTTATGATTCTCAAATAATTTGTAATTAGTCACATATTCAGTATTTACAAAGCCTGAAATCGTCTTATGATGTAGATGAAAACGACAAAAATCGCACCATGGAATTAGGTGTTAGAAAAATTAAGGTTATCGGAACAATGAAAAAATTAGTACTTGCTGCAATTCTTGCTGTGTCCAGCCAATTTGCCCTCGCAACCACTTCAAATGCCCCAGTTGATCCTCAATTTGCCAAAATTGAAGAGATGGTGAATGCTAAGAATTTCAAGGGTGCCTACGATGCTTTAAGCAAATTGGCCAGCCAGGGAAATGCACAAGCCATATATAACTTAGGCTATTTAACGCAAACTGGCCAAGGCACGGCCAAGGATGAAAAAAAGGCCATCCAACTATATGAACAGGCTGCCAGCAAAGGTTATCCGGTGGCCAACTATGTACTGGGCAAGAATTATACTGGTGGTACTTTAGGTCTTAAGCAGGATTTGGGCAAAGCCAAGCAATACCTAGAACGCGCATCGGCAGCCAATTTTGATGAAGCGACGGTAGATCTGGCTATACTTTTATTTGCTGAAGGAACAACAGCTTCTGACCAGCAGGCTTTGAAAAAATTACAGCCTCTTATTAGCAAGGGTAATATGCCGGCCATTCATGCCAAAGCCTTATATGACATCAGCAACGGCTTTAAAACCAAGAATGAAAAGCCGATCCAGCAAGGCTTGAGCAGTATTCAGGATCTGGCGAAAAAAGGCTATATCCCTGCCCTGATGGCGATTGGCAATATGTTTGCCAACGGTAGTATTGTTCCGCAAAACCTACCTGAAGCGAAAAAGATCTTTGCAGCCCTAGCACAGGAAAATATTCCTAAGGCCAGAGAATCTCTAGCAGCAGTGGATAAAATGATTGCCGAGCAGAAAAAAGCACCTGCCAAAAAAAGTTAATCAAATTTTATCAAAATAAAAAAGCTCCTGTTGGAGCTTTTTTATGGGCTATAGATTTATAAGCCAGCTTGGTTAACTCCACCACAAAGTAATAAGTCCACTGGCAACCACAAAACCTGCAAGGGTACTCATTAATAATGGCGTTAGAGTCCGCTCATTGAGGCCGTACGCCTGCCCTAACATACCAAAAATCGTTGGCATAGGTAGGGCTGCGATCAAGGTACCCGCATAGATCATTTCCTGACTTAAATGAGTCAATCGACTCAGGCCCAGATACATCAGGATCGGCATCAGGATATTGCTGGAAAATACCAAATAGAAGCTTTGCAGATTCACATATTTCAGACTCATGCCCACGATTCCGCCACCAATCGCGAACAGCGCCAAAGGTGAGGCAGTCTGTCCAATCATGGCAAAGACCTGATCCAGATAAATTGGCAGGCGAATTTCAAAAATCGCACAGGCCATACCCAGCATCACCCCCATAAATAAAGGGTTCTTAAACAGCATCAGAATAGCACTTTTCACAAGACTCCCCAGATTGGCTTGATGTTGGGTACCGAGTGCAGCCAAGATTAAGACCATCGGAATCAGAATCATGCTTTCAATAATGACCACCAATGAGGTATAGGTCATCGCATGCTGTCCCACCAATAAAGTGAGTACTGCTGTACCAATCAATCCGGTATTGGACATCGCTGCGCCCAAGGACAGAACAGCACTATGCGAAGAGGTATTCTTGAACTGACGGCGCATCAGCCAGAAGCTGAAACCATAAAGTAATAAAGTGACAGAGGTATAGATCGCAAAGTATTCAAAATACCAGATTTCATGCAGATCTTTAGAGGCTAGAAACTGAAAGAACAGTAACGGTAAGGCCACTTTGATGACAAAGGCCCCTACCATTTCAACCTGTTCTTTTTTTAGAATTTGACATCTCACACTCAGGTAACCTAGTGCCAACAATAAAAATATAGGCACAATTACCGCAATAATCATATGAAATGTCCTGTTGTTTGAGATGCGTTATTATAAGCCTTTCTAAGAAAAAATGGCCTTAAAACGATTCAAACAACTGATTTAAGCCATGCGGTGCAGAACGTAAATATTGTGGAGAAATTGCTATTTTTTCATCCAGCGTTACTGCAGCATGCCAAGGCCAGCGTGGATCATAAAGCAAGGCACGTGCAATCGCGATCGCATCAGCCTGTTTATACTCCAGTATGCCTTCTGCCTGCTGTGCATCGGTAATTAGACCCACTGCAATGACTGGAATATTTACGTCCTTTTTAATCGCTTCAGCAAAAGGGACCTGATAATTTGGATGCACATCAATTTTCTGGTCGACATGTAAACCTGCACTCGACACATGAATATAGACTGCACCCAGTTTCTCCAGAGCTTTGGATAGTTCAACTGAAGATTTTACATCCCAACTTTCTACGCCATCCATCCAGTCTGTTGCTGAGATACGAACACCAATTGGAAAACCTTCTGGTACTGCAGCTTTAATTGCTTCAAATACTTCAAGCGTCAGACGAATACGGTTTTCAAATGAACCGCCATATTGATCCTGACGATGATTCGATAACGGTGACATAAACTGATGCAGCAAATAACCATGTGCTCCATGTAGTTCAATCAGTTCAAAGCCTGCTTCAACCGCTCGCTTTGCACTGGCAGCAAAATCCTGAATCACTTGTTGGATTTCATCAACACTTAAAGACTTAGGTGGATGTTCATGAGCCTGGAAAGGAATATCACTGGCAGAGACAGTTTGCCAACCGAGTGCATGATCTGGGGCAAACTGCCCTTTGCCACCCCAAGGTTTATCTGTAGAAGCTTTACGGCCTGCATGTGCAAGCTGTATGGCAAAAGGCATAGGAGAAATTGACTTGACCTTTTGCAATAAGGTTTTGATCTGACTGGCTTGCTGATCATTCCAAAGCCCTAAATCGGCATAACTGATACGCCCTTCAGGCTGTACAGCGGTGGCTTCCACAATGCAAAGACCTGCACCGGATAAGGCATAATTGGCCCATTGTTGTTCATGCCAGTAAGTGATTTCACCTTGCACGGTTGCAGAGTACTGACACATCGGGGCAATCACAATTTTATTTTTAAGTTGCAATGATCCAAACTGAACCGACTGAAATAGTAGTGACACGCGGTATTCCCTCTTTTTGTGAAGTGGCTTTTCAGAACTTTTTACTAAAAAATAAAAAACAGGCTCTGATGAGCCTGTTTATTTATAACGTGATTAAATTCTTTTTAGAAGATCACTCGTGTAGTCAAACCTAACACCAATGCATTATCGACTTTGTTGCTAGACCCCGGATTTATAACGTATTGCAGGTTTGGACGTAACATCAGCCATTTTGTTGCGTTATAGCTGTAGTTGAGTTCGATATTGTATTCGGCACTCGCATCATATACTGGACGTGAATCTGCAAAGCGGTCATTTACATGTACGCGGTTAACTGCCAGACCCAAAATATCATTTGGCTGGCTATCCACCAGACCAATATATTTCAGACCCAACTGTTGTGAATTATCTACTTTATTGGTATCACGGTCATGCCAGGTAAAGTTAGCGAATGAGTGTAAGCCCTGACGGCCATTACCTGTTGAAGTCAACTGCTGCTCTACAGCTAACCAGCCCGCAAAGGTGCGGTTTTTTCCTTCACCTGTCGCAACATCTTTCTGGTTGGCAACATCATCAGCAGTGTTATACATACCGCCTACACGATAGCTGCCAGGCAAACCATTTACTAATGATTTTGGTGTCCAGATTACTTCTGCAGGAATCGTCACGCCATCAGCATTGTCGGTATCCAGACTCCAGCCGTGACCTTCTTTAGCACCATTGCCGTTATCTGGATTAAATTCATAAACACCGACTTGTACAGCAACGTCAGGGTTTAGCTGCTGTTTTACACGTGCACCCCATTGTGCGACTGGGGTATTCATCCAGATATTGCCTTGCCATTTGCCCATCTGCGCAGCACAAAATGCTGTACTGGCAAAATCACAAGCCATCACGTTGAAGTCCATACCCAGACCCAGACGACCAGCTTTAATACTCAGGCCTTGTTTCTTATAGTTCTTTTCAATTGAAAGTTCGGTTAAACGGCTGTCCTGATTACCACGACCAAATGTTCCTTGAACATTGGCCCATTGAGCTGCATCACCTTGTAAATCACGTACCGATGTACTTTGTCCCTGACGCGCAGTCGCAACTGCACGAACAGTTACGCCATCCCAGCCAGCCAGTTTTTCCATGTCTAACTGTGTACCTAACCATAACTGTGCTGAAGTTAAAGGATCAGCTCCTTCATTACGGCCGCCATCAGCCAGATACGCTGTATCTGTCAGCAAGTTTGCTTCAAACTTGATGCCTTGTTGAGCAAGTTCAGTACGTTTTCCATTCCAGTCGCCTAATAGGTACTGCCCTTGAGAATCAAATGCAGACTCAGCCTGCGCAGAGGTCATGGCTGCCATCAATGGCAATAAAGCTAGACTTAACTTTTTCATATAAAACCTAAACATATAGAGAGAGTAAACGCAACCTGATGCATGCCCTGTGTGACTTGATACAGAACGTTACATAACTTTTCACTTAAAAACTCAGCATTTTTTTTATTATTAGTAAAACTTTAAGTTATAAGAAAAGATATTTTATATAACAATAAATTTACATATTTTATATTTTTCAGTAAGTTAAATACTAAAAATCAACCAATATATTTCCTGTTTTTATTATTTGAATCTAAAACCATCTCAATATTAAAGTTTATTTTTTAACCAATTGTTAAAATATTTTTGAATGCCCTGCTCATAACTTCTATTCAAACAGGACTTGCATTCAGACTTAAAACGCCCAATATTAGCCTCATGATATTAGCTGCTAAGTGTTATGCCTGAATTACCCGAAGTTGAAACCACCAAAACCAGCCTCCTTCCCCTTCTTAATCAGCAAGTGCTAAAAGTTGAAGTGCGTCAGCCTAGTTTACGTTGGCCAATTCCTGATGATCTCGCGCGTCTGCAAGGACAACGCCTGATTCAGCTTACGCGTCGCTCCAAATATATTTTGGCGCAATTTGAACAGGATACGATGCTCTGGCATCTGGGTATGTCAGGCAGCTTTCGCTTGTGTGAAACCAATGAAGAATTGCGCAAGCATGATCATCTGATTATTCAGTTTGAAGAGATCCAGCTGCGTTACCATGACCCGCGCCGTTTCGGCTGTATTCTCTGGTTAAATGCTCAATCACAAAGCAAACTGATTGATACGCTTGGGCCGGAGCCATTAAGCGATGCTTTTAATGCCGAATATCTATTTGAAAAACTAAAAAATAAAAACGTTGGCACCAAAGTTGCAATTATGGATAACCATGTCGTGGTCGGCGTAGGCAATATCTATGCAACTGAAAGCCTGTTCAATATGGGTATTCATCCGGCCCAGCCAGCCTCAAGTTTGAGTTTCGAACAGATTGAAAAACTGGTGGTTGAGATTAAGCGTATTTTGAAACAGGCGATTGACTCAGGTGGTTCTACTTTACGCGACTATACCAATGCCATGGGAGAAAATGGTTATTTTCAGCAGACGCTGCTGGCTTATGGCCGTGCAGGAGAAATGTGCGTGAACTGCGAAACGACACTGCAAAATATCAAGCTCGGCCAGCGTGCATCAGTTTATTGTCCTGAATGCCAGCCGCTAAAAAAGGTCAAGCTTTCACCTAAGCGTATGGTTGCTGTACGAGGTAAGAAATCATGAAGACCGCGATTGTCCGTCATATTCTGGTTAAGGATAAAGATACTGCCGAACAGCTTAAGAAAAAGATTCTGGCAGGTGCAGATTTTTCCAAAATTGCCAAACAATATTCGACCTGTAACTCTGCCAAACGTGGTGGTGAACTCGGTGAAGTAAAAAAAGGCCAACTCGTTCCAGTGATTGATAAACTGGTTTTTACTGCTGCAGAACATGTTCTACATGGCCCAGTCAAAAGTCAGTTTGGTTTTCATCTGGTAGAAATCAAGTTTCGGATGGATTTTTAATTTTATAAATCCCTCCCAACCTCCATTTAAGAAAGGGAGGAGTCCCCCTTTGAAAAAGGTGAGAAGCACTGCTTCGCAAGGAGGGATTCAATAAAAAACGGCGCACTCAGCGCCGTTTTTTATTTACTCGAAAAGCTTAAGCTTCAGGACGTTTTTTTAGCTCGTCACGGATTTCACGTAATAATGCAATATCTTCCGGAGTAGCTTCTGGCTCTGGTTCTGCTTCTTGTTTACGGCGTAGTTTGTTCATCAGTTTCACCAACCAGAACACCACCCATGCCAATAACAGGAAATTAATGAGAATGGTCAGGAAATTACCATAAGCAAAGACATTTAGACCTGCCGCCTGTGCCGCAGCCAGATTGGTCACATTATTTGGATTATCACCTAATACGACAAACCAGTTAGAGTAATCAACATCACCACCCAAGATCCAACTCACGACAGGCATGATGATGTCTTTCACCATAGAATCGATAATTTTACCGAAAGCACCGCCAATGATCACGCCCACTGCGAGATCCATGACATTGCCTTTTACCGCAAATTCTTTAAATTCTTGAATAATGCTCATAAAGTCACCAGTATTTTTATGCAATTTTGTGATGGATTATACATTAGTTAGGGATTTCTATTTAAAACTAATTTATTAAGTGTATGTAATTTCTACCCAATAAAAAAGCCGCTGAACTGATTCAGCGGCTTTTTTCGTACGAGTGACTAGTCTTATTTAGAACGGTTACGTTTACGTTCGTTTTCAGTCAGGTAACGTTTACGGATACGGATTGACTTAGGTGTTACTTCAACTAGCTCGTCATCTTCAATGAATTCAAGCGCTTGTTCTAGCGTGTATTCAAGGTTTGGAACAAGAGTCAATGCTTCATCAGTACCAGACGCACGTACGTTAGTTAACTGTTTCGCTTTAGTTGGGTTAACCACCATGTCGTCAGAACGTGAGTTGATACCTACGATCATACCTTCATAAACTTCTAACTGTGGTTTAGCAAACAGTCGACCACGGTCTTGAAGTGTGAACAGTGCATAGCCCAGACAAGTACCTTGAACCATAGAAATCAGTACACCGTTTTGACGTTTCGCAACAGTACCTTGTTTAGCAGGACCGTAGTGCGAGAAGCTTGAAGTCATAATACCAGTACCAGAAGTCATGGTCATGAATTCAGAACGGAAACCGATCAAGCCACGTGAAGGAACAGTTGCTTCAATACGGATACGGCCTTTACCGTCAACTTCCATATTGGTCATTTCGCCTTTACGGTGACCCATTTGTTCCATTACAGAACCTTGGTGCTGTTCTTCAACGTCAAACGTTACGTTTTCGTACGGTTCTTGCATTTGACCGTCGATTTCTTTCATGATCACTTGCGGACGTGATACACCAAGCTCGAAGCCTTCACGACGCATGTTTTCGATCAGTACAGAAAGGTGAAGCTCACCACGACCAGATACTTTAAAACGATCAGGACTGTCAGTATCTTCAACACGAAGTGCTACGTTATGGATCAATTCTCGGTCAAGACGCTCACGGATATTACGTGAAGTTACGAATTTACCTTCTTTACCAGCGAACGGGGAGTTGTTCACCTGGAAAGTCATAGACACAGTCGGTTCATCTACAGAAAGTGCTGGAAGCGCTTCAACATTTTTAGGATCACAGATTGTATCTGAAATGTTCAGTGCATCGATACCAGTTACACAAACGATATCACCTGCAGAAGCTTCTTCAATGTCAACACGTTCTAGACCATGGTAACCCATGATTTTCAAGATACGGCCGTTACGGGTTTTGCCTTCTTTGTCGATCACAGTCACAGGAGTGTTCAGTTTTATAGAACCGCGCTGGATACGACCAACACCGATTACACCTACGAAGCTGTTATAGTCCAAAGATGAAATTTGCATCTGGAATGGACCGTCAACGTCAACTGCTGGTGGCTCAACGATGTCTACGATTGTTTGGAACAATGGAGTCATGTCATCAGCAAGTTCTTCTGGAGAAGGACCAGCAACACCACGAAGACCAGAAGCATAAACTACTGGGAAGTCTAACTGTTCGTCAGTACCGCCAAGGTTGTCGAACAAATCGAATACTTGATCGATTACCCAGTCTGGACGCGCACTTGGTTTATCAACTTTATTGATAATTACGATTGGTTTCAAACCACGCGCGAACGCTTTTTGCGTTACGAAACGAGTTTGTGGCATAGGACCTTCTTGTGAGTCTACAAGAAGCAGTACGCAGTCAACCATCGACATTACACGTTCAACTTCACCACCGAAGTCGGCGTGTCCCGGGGTGTCCACGATGTTAATACGGTATTCTGTATCTGTACGTTTATCTAACCACTTGATTGCAGTGTTTTTTGCAAGAATGGTAATACCACGTTCAGATTCTAACGCATTCGAATCCATGACACGCTCGATCTCACCCGCGCGATCACCGAGAGCACCTGATTGTTGCAAAAGTTTGTCTACAAGAGTGGTTTTACCATGGTCGACGTGCGCGATAATGGCAATGTTACGGAGAGTTTTAATATCTGACATGTAAATTCGATACGTTTTAAATTTGAGGGCAAATTATACAGAAAAATACAAACTTTTGACAGTGACTGTTTGTAGAGAGCGTCAATTTTTTTTCCAATTACTTTTGTAATGACGTGTAACTCGATTAGAATAGCGCCACCCAGCCTTAATTTGCATTGACACATGTCTGATTTTAATCAATCTCCTCCTTCTAAAGATCAACTTGACCTTGTGTACGGCCTTGAAGATCATCCTAAACCGTTTATCGCATTTTTAGCCGCATTCCAGCATTTATTGGCCATTATTGTCCCAATTGTGACCCCTGGCCTGCTCATTTGTCTGGCGCTGGGAGTCTCCAGAGAAGACACTAACATGATCTTATCCATGTCTTTGGTGATTTCGGGGATTGCGACTTTCTTACAATCCAAGAAAGTAGGTCCCTTTGGTGCAGGCTTGCTGATTGTTCAGGGTACAAGTTTTAACTTTATTGGCCCGATCATCGGGATCGGTTCAGCGATGGTCGCTGCAGGCACACCGGTAGAAGCGGTGATGGCTTCGATCTTTGGTGTAGTGATTGCAGGTTCATTTATTGAAATGGGCGTGTCACGCATTTTACCGTGGGTGAAGAAACTCATTACTCCACTAGTAACGGGTATTGTAGTTCTATTGATTGGTTTAACCTTGATTAAAGAAGGTCTGATCAGCATGGGTGGTGGTTATCAAGCCATGGGCGACAAAACTTTCGCCAATGCAGATAACCTGATCATGTCATGTACCGTTCTGGCATTAATTATTTTACTGAACCGTGTACGCATCACTTGGGTAAAAAGCTCAGCAATTCTGATTGCACTGGTTGTGGGTTATATCCTTGCCGGCTTTATGGGTCATCTCAACTTTGATGGTTTAAAAGATGCACCTCTGGTTCAGATTCCAACCCCAATGCATTTTGGTTTAAGCTTCTCTTGGAGCTTATTCATTCCAATGTCATTCATTTACCTGGTGACTTCACTGGAAGCCATTGGTGATATTACAGCCACATCAAAATTATCGAATCAGCCAGTGGATGGTCAAACCTGGATGAATCGCATTAAAGGCGGTGTATTGGTAAATGGTGCCAACTCCCTGCTTGCAGGATTATTTAATACCTTCCCGAGCTCAGTTTTCGCACAAAATAATGGTGTGATTCAATTGACTGGTGTAGCTAGCCGTTATGTCGGGATCTGGATCGCAGCACTCCTTGTGATTCTAGGTCTACTTCCAGCAGTAGCCGGTGTGATTCAGGCCGTTCCTCAGGCTGTGCTTGGTGGCGCAGTGATGGTGATGTTCGGTGCAGTCGCTGCATCTGGGATTAATATCCTGTCTGGTATTCACTTGGACCGTCGTGCCCTGCTGATCATTGCAATCTCACTTGCACTTGGCTTGGGTGTTGCGCAAGTGCCTCAGATTCTGGAACATCTTCCTGAATTATTCCGTAACATCTTTAGTTCCGGTGTTGCGACAGGTGGTATTGCAGCCCTCGTATTGAATATTGTACTTCCTGAAGTAAAGAAGTAATTTCATGTCCAAAGAACACTGTCTGAGTTGGACTCGGACAGTGTTTTTTCTATTGGAGAGAGATCTATGGATCCTAAAAGCGAAGTTTTATTAAGACAATATGATTATTTGTCTGGTCGCGTATTGCTGGTGAATGCCCCGACCGATGAGCTTCTTGCTGAATGTGGTGAATCTATCCAGCCCTTTGTTTGGACATGGAATTATAATGATTTTCAGTATTTCCAGTCACAGCAGGCCCAGGTTCATTTCGGTGTAGAATTTCCTGATCAAGAATTTGATCAGGCAGTTATTTTCGTACCTAAATCAAAAGAATTATTGAATTATCTGATTCACAATATTGCAGCCCGATTAAAACAAGGCAGCAGTGTCTTCCTGGTGGGTGAAAAGAAAGGTGGTGTAGAGCGTGCAGCAAAGCAGCTACAGGCTTATGGTAAACTCATCAAGCTCGACAGCGCACGACATTGCCAATTGTGGCAATTGACTCTAGACTACACGGTCGAAGCAAAAGCGTTGGCAGATTGGGCACAGACCTATACAGTGGCGACACCAAAAGGTGATTTGCAGATTTGTGCACTTCCAGGTGTATTCAGTCAGGATCATCTGGATGTAGGAACAGCGGTGTTCTTACCCTATTTATCTCAAGTGACTTCAGGCAAGATTGCCGACTTTGGCTGTGGCGCAGGTGTGATCAGTGCTTATTTAGCCAAACTGAATCCTGAGAACCGTATTTTTGCTCTGGACGTAGATGCCTTTGCCTTGGCTTCTACTCAAATGACATTTGAGAAAAATCAGCTCAGTCCTCAGCAGCTGGAAATTAAAGCTGTGTCAGGTATTGAAGATGCACCGCTCTTTTTACATGCCATTGTCAGCAATCCCCCTTTCCATCAGGGAATCCAAACCAACTATGCGGCTAGCGAAACTCTATGTAAGACTTCGCGTCGTCATCTCAAGTCTGGCGGTGAATTGTGGATTGTGGCAAACCGCTTCTTAAATTATCCAATTTTAATTGAACAAAGTTTTGGCCAATGTACAGTCAAAACTGATCAACAAGGTTTTAAAGTGCTCTTCGCCAGCACTCAAAAAAATGCTAAGGAATCATGATGAGCGAAACTCAGAACAGCGTGCAGCTGCAGCGTAAGCTTGGTGCTCGTCATCTCAATATGATCGCGATTGGCGGGTCTATCGGTACAGGTTTATTCCTGGCCTCAGGTGCGACCATTGCCAGCGCAGGCCCGGGTGGTGCACTTCTCGCCTATGCCCTGATTGGCGTAATGATTTATTTCTTGATGACCAGTCTGGGAGAACTTGCGACACATAATCCAACCTCGGGCGCATTTTTCACCTACGGAACCAAATATGTAGAAGGTGGTTTCGGTTTCGCTTTAGGCTGGAACTACTGGTACAACTGGGCGATCACCGTTGCCTTTGAACTGGTTGCCGTACAGTTCATTATGAAATTCTGGTTCCCTGATATTCCCGGCTTTTACTGGAGTGCGATCTTCCTCGCTGTGATCTTTGGGATTAACGCTCTCACAGTAAAAGGTTTTGGTGAATCAGAATTCTTCTTCTCATTAGTGAAAGTTCTGGCGATTATTGCCTTTATCATCATCGGAATCTGGATGATTGCCAAGATCATGCTCACACCGGGTGCTTCAGCATTTGCAAACTGGAGCGTGGGTGAAGCGCCTTTTGTTGGTGGTTTCCAGGCCCTTATTGGTGTTGCCATGATTGCCGGATTCTCGTTCCAGGGAACCGAGATGGTTGGTGTAGCCGCTGGTGAATCTAAAGATCCGCAGAAAACCATTCCTGTCGCGATCAAGCAAATCTTCTGGCGAATCCTGCTGTTCTATATCGTGTGTATTTTCATTATCGGCACACTGGTTGCTTATAATGATCCACGTCTATTACAGGCAGCTGCAACAGAAGACGTTGCCCTTTCTCCATTCACTTTATTGTATGAGAAAGCAGGTTTTGCTTTTGCAGCAAGCATGATGAATGCCGTAATTTTGACTGCGATTCTGTCTGCAGGTAACTCAGGCATGTATTCTTCGACCCGTATGCTGTTTGATATGGCACGTAAAGGCAGTGCGCCTAAGCTGTTTGCCCATCTGGATCCACGCGGTGTACCGATGAATGCCCTGTATGCGACCACAGCGATTGCGGCACTATGTTTCTTGACCACATTCTTTGGCGAGCAGGAAGTGTTTAACTGGTTGCTGAATATGTCAGGTATGTGTGGCTTCATTGTCTGGCTTGGGATTGCAATCTCACATTACCGCTTCCGTAAAGGTTATCTGGCTCAAGGCTATCAACTTGAAGGTCTGGCCTATAGAGCTAAATTTTTCCCGTTCGCACCTTGGTTTGCCTTCATTCTTTGTTCAATTGTCGTATTAGGTCAGAATTATCAAGCTGTCCTAGACGGTGAGTGGCTGGCTGTTCTTTCTACTTATATCGGTATTTTATTATTCCTGGTGATTTGGCTGGGTTATAAGTGGAAATATAAAACCAAACTGGTTTCTTATCAGGAGATGGATGTTCGACCGATGAATATTGAAAAAGACTAATATCTCACCTTTATTAAAAAAGCAGCTCAAGTGGCTGCTTTTTTATATTCTGAAATCAGCTATGACGCATGACAAAATTACGGTCATCAATCACGATGACTTGCTGACAAATACCTTCTACTCGACGCTGCTGTTCGAAGACTTCTATAGGCATAGCATCAAAACTATCAAAGAAACTGATTTCTTTTTCATTGATTTCATAAATTAATGAATGGTTCCCCACCTCTTCCAGCGTGTCGTAGAATACAATTACAAAACGGCCTTTATCCACTAATTTTTGAATATCTGTATAAGAAAGTGGATATTCATGAACAGGCACTTTGAGTTCTTGTGCTTTTTGATAAAACTGGATTTCAAGCGGCTGTTTATCGGGATCAGTTTCTGTAAAAAACTCAACATCGAGTCCCAATGTTTTGAGGGCAACAGCGAGCGCAATACTTGAAGTTCCCATCTCATCATTATGTTGTGTCAATTGCACTAGATCAGGAATATGCAGATCCACTCCATAATGATGAAAAATCATCCAGATCGCATAAATACCACTATTAGCTTCCAGACTTTGTAAGTCTTCAGGGAGTTCTATGCTCATGCTTTAACTCAAAATCAGTTTCGAGCAGCAAGTGTATGCAAAAAACAGCCATAAAAAAAGCGACTCAAAGAGTCGCTTTTTTTAATCAGTGTTCAATAACGAATTATTGAGCAACTGGTTGTTCAGCTAGAACAGTACGGCTACCAGTGATTGTCGCGAATACACGACGGTTCATAGCACGACCTTCTTTAGTGTTGTTGTCAGCAATCGGTTGATCCCAAGCGAAACCTTGAGTAGACAAACGAGATGCATCTACGTTGTATTCGTTAACAAGTGCAGATTTAACAGAGTTAGCACGAGCTAGAGATAAACGTTCGTTCAATGCACGTGGACCAGTGCTGTCTGTGTGACCTTCAATACGAGCAGTTGCGTTTGGATATTCAACTAGCTTCTCAGCAACTTTCGCGATTTCTGGTTTGTATTGGTCTTTGATGTTTGATTTATTCGTATCAAAGAACACGCGAAGTTCCATGTTCAGGTCTTCAGTCAACTCTTGTGGAGCTGGCGCAACTGGAGCTACTGGCTCAACTGGAGCAACTTCTACAACGTCAGCAGCTGGTTTCAAACGACCACCTAGAACTACGTTAAGACCAGCAAGTGCTGTATAGTTCCAGAATTTTTCGTCGAAGTGGTAAGTACCACGAGCTTCAGTACGTAGCGCTAAAGCATCGTTGATGTGCCAGAATGCACCGATACCAGCATTACCTAGTGTACCTTCTTCTTCAAAACCACGACCAGTACGACCTAAAGCAGCTTCTGAAGCACCATCAAACTCATATTTATAGTGACCAGCACCTAATAATGCATATGGCTTGATTTTGCTGTCATAGTTGCCAGTAAATACGTCAGAAGTTGCATAGAAATTACCTGCAATGTTCTGGCCTTTGTATTCAGCACCTGGTAGATCTCGCATATCGCCTTTAACTTGGCTATATTCAGCTTCAAAACCTAACCATGGAGTTAGTTCAACACCAATTGCAGCACCAACAAATAGATCATCTTCCATTTCACCAGAAGTTGTTAGTTCGCCATCATCACCGCCATTGTTGTGTTGGGTGTCTTGCCAAGTATAACCTAACATTAATGGAGTAACAGTTACACCTGCGTTTGCAGCAGCAAAAGGAGCAGCTACAAGCATTGCTAAAGCAATACGACTCATTTTCATGGATTTATCCTCCAGAGATAACAATTGTTGTTCAAGCTCAAGCCTTCTAATAGGCCATTCTGAGATAGGCTTTTTTTACCCCAGTGTTATTTTTAAGCTATTCACTGCGCATCATACAAACACTTTATTATTTTTCCAAGTGCTTGATTAATCTAATCAAGTAAATTATTGACAAAATTACTTACAATTTCCGTTGTAATTCAGTAATTTTTTACTCAATTTTTTGTTGTGAATCGCCTATTGTCATTGCCAATTTATTTTTAAGCGCCTTTTTGAATTTTGAGTAAGGCATTTCTTACTCGCTCAATTAAGCATAAAAAACGCACAATTAATAGCATGTTTCAAATAAAAATAATATATAAATCAGGTAACTCTATGTATAAAAAGATAACAAGAGCGTTCACTATTGTTGAGTTAATTATCTGTATTGCCCTTATGGCAATTGTGGTCACAATTGTCTTGCCTTACTTTCATGACTATCTATCCAAGCAGGAAGCTAAAAATATTCCGATGAAAATTACAGCAACCAATCGTTATGCACGCAGCCAGGCAGCTGTGTTTCACCAGAATATTGTGATTTGTCCCAGTCAAGATTCATTAACCTGTCAAGCAAACCAATGGAATAAAAATTTGCTGGTATTTATTGATAAAAACCGTAATCGTCAAGTCGACAATGACGAACAAATTTTACACATTGAACAACTTAATCTTAAATACGGTAACCTGAGTTGGCGAGGTGCCTTAAGCATACCGAACGTAACTTATCAAGCCCAGACGGCTTTACCGATTGGATCAAATGGCAGCTTTTATTATTGTTCTACTCACCTTGCATCCCAACAACGTATTGTCTTGAATAAAATGGGACATATACGGATCGAACATCTGGCCTCCTGTTAATAAAACCCTAGAGTCTATGATTTATCCAGATTAGGACTTTAATCCTGCACTTTTTTCAATATACTGCTTAGGTTCGAGAAAAAATGATCAAAACTTATAGGGAGATATAACAATGACTGACATCGTAATTGTCAATGGCGCACGTACGGCGATGGGCGGCTTTCAAGGCAGCTTGGCTAGCGTTACTGCACCTGAACTTGGTGCTGTCACCATCAAAGAAGCGATTGCTCGTTCAGGCTTGCAGCCAACCGATATTGAAGAAGTCATTATGGGTTGTGTACTCCCGGCAGGTTTAAAACAAGGCCCTGCCCGTCAAGCGATGCGTAAAGCAGGTCTGCCTGATTCTACCGGTGCTGTCACCATCAACAAATTATGTGGTTCAGGCATGAAAGCAGTCATGCAAGCGGCAGATATGATTAAGGCAGGTTCTGCAACTTATGTGGTTGCAGGTGGTATGGAATCCATGACCAATGCCCCATACGTATTGCCAAAAGCGCGTGGCGGTTTCCGTATGGGTCATGGTGAAATCAAGGACCATATGTTCCTGGATGGCCTGGAAGATGCCGAAACTGGTCGCCTGATGGGTTCATTTGCTCAAGATATGGCAAATAGCAAAGGTTATACACGTGAACAGATGGATGAATTTGCAATCCGTTCACTGAAACGTGCTCAAACTGCAGTCAATGAAGGCTACTTTGCTGATGAAATCGTGCCAGTCACTGTTTCCACCCGTAAAGGTGATGTGGTCGTTGATAAGGACGAACAACCTTTCAATGCCAATATTGACAAGATTCCAACTTTACGTCCTGCTTTTGCAAAAGACGGGACGATCACTGCGGCAAATGCCAGCTCAATTTCAGACGGTGCCTCTGCCCTTGTACTGACTTCAAGCGACAATGCAGCAGCTAAAGGTTTAGCGCCTTTGGCTAAAATCATTGCTTATGCTTCAAACTCTCAGCATCCATCTGAATTCACGATTGCTCCTGTTGGCGCTATTCAGAAAGTTCTGGATAAAACTGGCTGGAAAGCTGAGGAAGTTGACCTTTGGGAAATCAATGAAGCGTTTGCTATGGTCACCATGTGCCCAATGGATGAGTTCAAGCTTGATCCTGAAAAAGTCAACATTAACGGTGGTGCATGTGCACTCGGTCACCCGGTTGGTTCTACAGGTTCACGTATTATCTTGACCTTGATTCATGCATTGAAACGTACAGGCGGTAAACGTGGTATCGCTGCGCTATGTATTGGGGGTGGTGAAGCAACTGCGGTCGCAATCGAACTGATCTAATTCTTTTATAATCAATTAGTACAGAGGGCTTTTATAGCCCTCTTTTTATTTTATAAATATTTCATTTTTCTATAAGCCATCTTTAAAGTAAATTCTTTTACTTACATTTTCATAAAGCTTCTTTATTAATCAAATTCAATTCAGGGCGTAAATTAAAGGGATTCAAAATAAGAAAAGGAATCCTTCATGCGACTTAATCACTATCTCAATTTCCAGGATGAAACCGAAGCTGCCTTTACCTTTTATCGCTCGGTATTTGGTGGCGAATTTTCCAGTCTAACCCGTTATGGAGATACGCCTGGACAGCAAGGAATTGATTTATCAGATGAAGAAAAAAATCTGATTTTGCATATCTCACTTCCAATCAATGAATACACAGAGCTCATGGGTTCGGATATCAATGACAAGCTCTGTACTGAAAACACACCAGCATTTAGGAAAGGTACTAATCACTATATTGCGATTATTTTAAGTGCCAATGAACAGGATGAAGCCAAACGACTCTATGAAGCTTTATCGTTGAATGGCTAAATCGAAATGCCTTTGGAAAAAACATTTTGGGGTGCACTTTATAGTGCCTTTACGGATCAATTCGGAGTACAATGGATGATTAATTGCCTACTTGAAGAACGTGCACCCTAAGGTTTAAATACAAAAAAGCCTCCAGATGGAGGCTTTTTAGTTGAAGGCGAATTAAGCCCCAGTTTGATAATTCGGTGTTGGTACGGCAGTTGAAGCTTGGTACGGATTGGTAAAATCACCCAAACCTGCAGCTGCTTCCTGAATATCTTTACCTTCTTTAATGACAAAAGTATCGAAACCAGAACGCTTCATGTAGTTCAGGACATCTTTGAACACATCACCAGTCGCACGCAGCTCACCCTGGAAACCTTGACGGCGAAGCAATGCAGCAAATGAATAACCACGGCCATCATTAAAACCTGCAAACTCAATCAAAATTGCATCAAGTTGATCAAGCGGAAATTCATTGGTTTCAGGTGAAGCATCAACCGTTAAGTACAATGCTTTTTTACCAGAAATATTAGTAATCTGGTCCAACTGCTCTACAGTCAGAACCACATCACCCTGTGGCAATACACCATCTTCACCAATTAGCTGGTAAGTGTTATCTGCAATTGTGCCATCTTTAGAGAGCACTTGTAGTGCGGTATTAAGCATATGCGCGCTCCTTGAATGGTTGAATGCCGACACGACGATAAGTATCGATAAACTCTTCACCGTCCTGACGCAAGTCAAGATAAGTATTCAGAATTTCTTCTACGATATCTGGCACCACTTCTGCAGCAAATGATGGTCCAAGAATATCGCCAATAGAGGCATCATGATCTGCATTACCACCTAAAGTGATCTGATAGAATTCAGCGCCTTTTTTATCTACACCCAGGATACCGATGTTACCCACGTGATGATGACCACAGGCATTCATGCAACCTGAAATGTTCAGGTCCAGTTTACCCAAGTTGTAAATAGTATCCAGATCATCAAAACGGCGTGAAATCGCTTCAGAAATTGGAATGGATTTCGCATTCGCTAGTGAACAAAAATCACCGCCTGGGCAGCAAATAATATCAGTCAAGAAACCGATATGCGCACGTGCCAGGTTATGCTGATCCAGCGTCTGCCACAATTCAAATAAGTCTTTTTGTGGTACATCTACCAGCGCAATATTTTGCTCGTGAGTTGTACGCAGTTCACCGAAGGTGTACTTGTCTGCAAGATCTGCAATCAGGTTCATTTCTTCAGTGGTCACATCACCCGGTGCAATACCCGCACGTTTCAGTGAAATCGTGACAATACGATAACCTTTCACTTTATGTGCATTGGTATTGATATTGAACCATTGCTTGAACTTCGGATACTGGGCAAACAGTTCAGTGAAGTCTTCATCCGCATAATCTTGGTAGTCAAATGGAGTGAAGTTTTCATCCATTTTCGCCAGTGTTTCAGCATCAATCTTTAATGTCTTAACAGTATGTACAAATTCGGCTTCAACTTTTTCAGCAAAAACTTCTGGCGTTAATGCTTTTACCAGAATCTTGATACGTGCTTTGTATTTGTTGTCGCGACGGCCGTGCAGGTTATACACACGTAGTACCGCTTCAAGATAAGCAATCAGGTCTTCACGTGGCAGGAAGTCACGAATAAAACTGCCAATTACTGGCGTACGGCCCAAGCCGCCACCCACTTTAATTTTATAGCCGATCTCGCCTGCTTCATTTTTCACGATATAGACACCGATATCGTGGAATGAAGTTGCTGCACGGTCAATCTCTTCCAGCGCAGATACCGCAATTTTGAACTTACGTGGCAAGAAAGCAAATTCCGGGTGGAAAGTTGACCATTGACGGATCAATTCACAAGTTGGACGTGGATCTGCAATTTCACCTGCCACGACACCTGCATACTGGTCAGTGGTAGTATTACGGATACAGTTCCCTGAAGTCTGGATCGCGTGCATTTGCACGGTTGCCAGTTCAGCCAGCATATCAGGCACGTTCTCTAGTGCAGGCCAGTTAAACTGGATATTCTGACGGGTTGAAACGTGCGCATAGCCACGATCATACTCTTTCGCCAGATCAGCCACTTTACGAAGTTGTTTAGAGTTCATCAGGCCATAAGGTACCGCAATACGCAACATTGGCGCATAACGTTGTACATAAAGACCATTTTGAAGGCGGAGCGGACGGTATTCATCTTCCGTCAATTTGCCCGCTAAATAACGTTCCGTCTGGTCACGGAACTGTGCAACACGTTCATTAATCAGTTGCTGATCGAAATCAGTATATAAATACATGGCGTACAGCTAGTAGTTTCTATTATATCGTCGGCAAGGATAACGACATTGAATCTATCAATAAAATGCTTTTTATACATATTTCATAGCGATTTTATTGATAAGCCTAGCAAACTTTCAATGATATAAAGCTTTAGATCAGCTTCCTCTGATTTTTAATGTGAATGATTCATTTTTTAAATCTTTAGCAGTTTTTTTTCATAAACCAAAATGAGAAGGTCGCTCAATTACCACTCTTCGGTTTCGCCTAAAGCCTGACCAATAAATTGATATCGCATAGTTGATCTTGAAAACTTGATCGGGCAAGCTAGTTGAGCTTCGGTTTGCTCCCGCTGATCCGCTTTAACTGGCACTTGCACCACCCATTCACGTTGCTGCGCCAGCTCAGAATGCAGGGCTTCATCAAGCTTTAATACAGGTTCGACACAGAAATCTGCCTGAGAAAATAAGGCTTGCCAGTGAGATAGAGGTTGGGAACTGATTTTATCGCGAATCGCCTGTTTCACTAAAGCATGATCTTCAGGTACGAAAGAAGCACCTTTTTCCAGAATAATCGGCAAATCCAGCAATTGTGCCAGACCTTGCATGAATTGAGGCTCCAGACTGCCTATTGATAGATAGCGATCATCCTGAGTCTGATAATAGTCATAAAAGGTACCGCCATTTAAGTAACCTGATTCTATCTGCTGATGCTGATTACCCGCCAGACTGGCAGAAGCTGCCATATTATTTAATGTCGCCGCGCAATCGGTCATGGAAATATCAATATATTGTCCCTGACCACTACTCTGCCGCTCAATCACCGCTGCCAGAATGGCAACCAGCGCATGCATAGAGCCGCCCGCGACATCAGCAATCTGGATTCCCATTGCCGGTGGTCCGCTTTCAAGCCGGCCACTATGCCCAGCAATCCCAGATAAAGCCAAATAGTTAATGTCATGCCCAGCCCGATCTATATAAGGGCCGGTCTGACCATAACCAGTAATCGAGCAATAGATTAAGCGTGGATTGAGCGCACTGAGTGTTGGATAATCCAGGCCAAGCCGTTGCATCACACCTGGGCGAAATTGTTCGACCACAATGTCATAATCTGCAATTCGGGATTTGATCTGCTTAATATGTTCGGGATTCTTTAAATCCAGTGCGACAGAATGTTTGTTTCGGTTCAGATAATTATGCGTTGTGGCCTGTCCATGTGCAAAAGGTGGCATTAAACGCACCAGATCAGGACGTGCGGGTGATTCAATATGCACAACTTCTGCACCCATGTCTGCAAGATATAATGTGGCAAATGGACCGGGTAATAATGTAGAAAAATCTAATATTTTCAAACCTTTTAATGCATATGACATTGGAGTTATTACTCTATTTATATTGCTTTTTGCCTCATCATAAGAACATAAATGCCCAAAAACAATGTCATGTTCAGCCATTTACCTTGATAGTTTCGGCAATTTAACATGTAAGAAAATGGTAATTGCATTCTTGTAAATTGCCATTGATTTTTTATTTTTTGTCATTTAGGTCAAATATTAGTGAACATTAAAGAGACTGAAGGATTAAACATGAGTCGTGATACGATCAGTATCCATTTCGTCAATGCAGCCTTATACGGCGTTAAGCGCCTGGGCATGGATGTCGATACTTTATTGTCTCACGTTGGGATTGAAGCCGAGCTTCTGCATCAGCCGAAGGCCCGTATTTCGCCTGAACAATATACCCGTTTTATCAAGATGCTCTGGATGGTAACCCAGGACGAACATGTCGGTTTTGACAAACAGCCGCGTCGTCTGGGCACTTTCGCGATTATGTGCCAGTTGATCATCCATGCCAAAACGCTAGGCGATGCACTCGAGCTTTCTTCACAATTTTACAAACTCTTTGGTGATGACTGGTCTGTAACCCTGGAACGTGACAAGCACGAAGCGCGTCTGGTTCCCCTGATTCCAAATTCGATGGATCCGGAACACTTTATTACCGAAAGTATGCTGATGATCTGGCATGGTCTGGCATCGTGGTTAATTGAACGTCGTCTGCCGCTGGAACGTGTACATTTCAGCTACCCGCGTCCTGCTCATGCAGATGAATACGATGCGCTGTTCTTTGCACCTGTGATGCAGTTCGATATGCCGCGTACTGAAATTACCTTTGCAGCGGATTATCTGGATTTGCCAATTCGCCAGAATGAAGAAACGCTGGAAGAATTCCTCAAAGCAGCTCCGGCTCAACTTCTAGTCAAATTTAAAAATACCAACTCGCTGACTTCTCGGATCCGTGATGTATTAAAGAGCCAGATTGGTGAAGAAATGCCGACCTTGAACGATGTCGCATCGATGCTCTACCTGTCTCCGCAAACCCTGCGTCGCCGTCTGGCTGCTGAAGGCAAGAGCTATCAGGGCGTGAAAGATGCACTGCGCCGTGATGCTGCAATTCACTTATTACTTAACCCAGATCTGACTCTGGAAGATGTTGCACAACAGGTTGGCTTTAGTGAAACCAGTACTTTCCACCGTGCTTTCAAAAAATGGACAGGGGTAACACCAGGCCTATACCGTCAGTTACACGGTTACCATTAAAAACCTTGCTATAAAATTGTATACTTGAAAAGTATCGTTTATTAAGCGCTACAAGCCCCTAGCCCAAGCTCCAGACTTGGGCTTTTTTATGCCCGCTTTTTAATCCATCAAGACTGACCAAATTGCTCAAATGATCTGGTCCGTTCTCGTCATTGCACTTCAAGATTTAATCATTACACTCGAAGCATTAGAACAATTTCAGTAAAGCAAGAAAAGGATATTGTATGAGCGAGGCCTATATTATTGATGCCATTCGCACGCCACGCGGAAAGGGAAAAAAAGACGGATCATTATATGAAGTTAAACCAATTAGTTTACTGACTACGCTCTTAAATGAACTGAAAGAACGCCATAACCTGGATACATCTCAGGTGGATGATATTGTGCTGGGCTGTGTGACTCCAATCGGTGATCAGGGTGCAGACATTGCCAAAACTGCTGCAATTGCCGCAGGCTGGGACAATGATGTGGCTGGCGTTCAGATCAACCGTTTCTGTGCTTCGGGCCTGGAAGCTGTAAATCTGGCAGCACAAAAAGTTCGTTCAGGCTGGGAAGATCTGGTCGTTGCGGGTGGCGTTGAATCCATGTCTCGTGTTCCGATGGGTTCTGATGGCGGCCCGTGGGCTTTAGATCCTGAAACCAATATGGCTTGCGATTTTATTCCACAAGGCATCGGGGCTGACCTGATCGCGACCATTGATGGTTATAGTCGTGCAGATGTAGATCAATTCGCCGAGCAATCACAAAAGAAAGCGGCAGCAGCCCAAGCGAATGGTTATTTTGATAAATCCATTATTCCAGTGAAAGATAAAGCTGGCGTCGTGATTCTAAACAAAGATGAATTTATTAAACCGACAACAACTGCAGAAGGCTTAAGTGCATTAAAGCCAAGTTTTGCAACGATGGGCCAGATAGGCTTTGATGCCATCGCTCTACAGAAATATCCGGAAGTAGGCTCTGTAAACCATGTACACCATGCGGGTAATTCTTCAGGCATTGTGGATGGTGCAGCAATCGTATTACTTGCCTCCGAACAGGCAGTGCAACAGCAAAATCTCAAGCCACGCGCCAAAGTACTGGCAACGGCGCTAGTCGGTGCCGATCCAACCATTATGCTGACCGGCCCTGCCCCGGCTGCACGTAAGGCTTTAGCCAAAGCCGGACTCATCATTGATGATATTGATCTGTTTGAAGTCAATGAAGCTTTCGCTGCTGTGGTGATGCACTTTATCAATGAAATGAAGGTTGATCCTGCCAAAGTCAATGTCAATGGTGGTGCCATTGCCATGGGACATCCACTCGGTGCGACCGGTGCCATGATTCTAGGCACTTTACTGGATGAACTGGAACGTCAAGGTAAGAAACGTGGACTGGCCACCCTGTGTGTGGGTGGTGGTATGGGCATCGCAACCATTATTGAGTTGGTATAAGGAGATCAGCATGAGCGCAATTCAATATCAAAAAACTGAAGATCATATTGTCATTCTGACCTTTGATTCTCCAAACCAGTCCGCCAATACCATGAATGCCGACTTTCGCACGGCTCTGGAAGAAGTCGCTGCCCAGTTACAGGCAGATGAACAGATCGCCGGAATTATTTTCCGATCAGCTAAAAAGACATTCTTTGCTGGCGGTGATCTGGATGAGCTGATTCAGGCGACGCCTGAACATGCCACTGAATTCTTCAATATGATTGAAGACATGAAAGCCAAATTACGCTATATCGAAACGCGTGGCATTCCTGTGGTGGCAGCTTTAAATGGCACCGCACTCGGTGGTGGTTGGGAAATCGCTTTATGTGCCCATCATCGTATTGCCCTCAATGATGCCAAAACCAAGTTTGGTTTACCTGAAGTCACTTTAGGCTTGCTACCAGGCGGTGGTGGTATTGTCCGTATGGTTCGTCTGCTAGGCCTGCAAAATGCCTTACCTTTGCTGATGGAAGGCAAACAGTTCGGTGTAGAAAAAGCCAAGTCTTTGGGACTGGTACATGACACAGCCGACTCACTGGATGAGTTACTAGATAAATCTATAGCCTGGATTAAACAACATCCGCAATCCCAACAGCCTTTCGATGTAAAAGGTTACAAAATTCCGGGAGGCTCTCCTTCTTCGCCTGCCGTTGCACAGATGCTGGCCATTGCTCCTGCGATGCTGCGTGATAAAACCAAGGGCTGCTATCCAGCTCCTGAAGCCATTTTATCCGCTGCGGTTGAAGGCGCTCAGGTTGATGTTGATACCGCACTGAGAATTGAGTCGCGTTATTTCACCTATCTCGCTACCGGCCAGATTTCCAAGAACATGATCGGTACATTCTGGCATGGCATGAATGCCATTAAATCAGGTGCCAGTCGTCCTAAAGACTTTGCGCCATGGAAAGCCACTAAAGTAGGTATTTTGGGTGCAGGTATGATGGGTGCAGGTATTGCCTATGTCACTGCCAGCAAAGGCATTCAGGTGGTACTAAAAGATATTTCGGTCGAAGCTGCTGAAAAAGGCAAAGCCTATAGCCAGAAATTACTTGATAAAAAAGTAGCCCAAGGCCGCTTAACAGCTGAAAAACGTGACCAGATTTTAAGTCTGATTCACACCACGACAGAAGCAGCAGATTTTCAAGGCTGTGACCTGATCATTGAAGCAGTATTTGAAAATCAGGGACTCAAAGCTAAAGTTACTCAGGAAGCAAAGCAATATTTAGCATCCAACGGTGTAATGGCATCCAATACCTCGACTCTACCCATCAGTGACTTGGCTCAAGCCTCTCAAAATCAGGTGAATTTTATCGGTCTGCATTTCTTTAGCCCAGTCGACAAGATGCAACTGGTCGAGATCATTAAGGGGAAAAATACTTCAGCAGAAACACTGGCCAAGGCATTTGACTTTGTGCAGCAGATTGGCAAGCTACCGATTGTAGTGAATGACAGCCGTGGCTTCTTTACCAGCCGTGTCTTTGGAACCTTTGTACAGGAAGGTTTACGTTTGCTCGCCGAAGGGGTGCATCCAGCCCGTATTGAAATGGCTGCGCTGAAAGCAGGTATGCCGGTCGGACCACTTGCTATTCAAGATGAAGTCTCTCTGACACTTTCTGAGCATGTAGCTGCAGAAACCCGTAAGGCTCTGGCAGCACAAGGCAAAGAACGCCCAAGCACCGATGCAGATGCCGTGATTCAAACCATGATTCATGAGTTTAACCGTAAAGGCAAAGCTGCTGGTGCAGGTTTTTATGATTATCCTGAAGGTGGCAAAAAGCAGCTGTGGTCTGGCTTGGAGCATTGGTATAAAGAAGTGGATATTTCTGAACAGGAAATGATAGACCGCTTCCTGTTTGTTCAAGCGCTGGATACCGTACGCTGTCTGGAAGAAGGTGTGCTGGAGTCAGTGGTCGATGCCAATATTGGTTCAATCTTTGGAATTGGTTTTGCCGCTTGGACGGGAGGTGCAGTGCAGTTCTTGAACCAGTATGGTTTAACCAAGGCCTTAAATCGTGCTGAGATATTAGAACGTAAATATGGCGAACGTTTCAAAGCGCCACAGTTACTCAAACAGAAAGTTGCTGAAGGTCAGCGCTTTTAAAAACTGGGTCTAAAAATGAGGAGCTTGACTCCTCTTTTTTTATTTCGACGCGATAAACTCTCGAAGTCTATTGCATTCAATCAATGACAGATTTTGATCTGCTTTCCAGACAATTTATGTTATAAAGTTACATGAGTTAGACATCCACGATGGGTATATGCATATGACTGATCACAGTTCACCTGAAAAATCACCTTGGGGTTGGAAAGCACTGATTATCTTCTGTATTTTAGGTGGATTATTTATGTTGTTTTTCTGGCTTGCGGTCAGCAATGAACCAGACTACATGCCAAGCCAGCAAAAGAAAGAAAATACCCAGCAGCATGCATTTAAGAATGCACCTGCAATGTCTCCAGAAGCTTTAGCCAAAGCACAGGCTGACCGTGAAGCTCGTCATGCTACCTCTTCATCTCATCAGACTCATGAGATGAGCGCGGAGGAGCATAATATGTCTGCTGAAGAACATGCACAGATGGACAGTGCTAGCCATGACGAAAATACGGCTCATGGTCACTAGACAGTTCCAAGATCAAATTTAAAAAAGCGAGGTTTTCCTCGCTTTTTTATTTTTTTAGTCTTTTAAGCTGAGATACATATCTATATGTGGAATGCCGCAATCCAGATATTCCTCACCCCGCACGTCAAAACCCAAGTTCTGATAAAAGCCAATCGCATGTACCTGTGAAGAAAGCTTTACGAATTTACGTTGCTCTGCCTTGGCCTGATCAATCACAGCCCGCATGGTCTTGTAGCCGATGCCCGTACCACGTGCCGACTGTAATACAGCTACGCGACCAATACTGTGATTCTTTAATAAGCGTGCAGTCGCCACGGCTTGATCCTGTAAATAAGCCACAAAATGCGTAGAGATTGTATCCTCCGCATCCCATTCATCTTCAGGAGCAATTTGCTGTTCCTGAATAAAAACGGCTTCACGTATCACTCGGGCATCTTGAGCTAAATCATCCCAGCTGCCTGACACGATTTTAAGATTTTTATCATCTAGCATTTAGAACCAATTCCCTGCTGATCCCACTGGTCATTCAATAACAATTCCAGTGAATGTTTTTGAATCCCATACATCTCTTTCAATGCCTGAATCTGGGCGAGAACAGCCTGATCGGGCTGTTCATAATCCTTACGTTTGGTCGCCAGAATCATTTTATTTTTACTGGTGTGTTCTAGGGCCACAAATTCAAAGACCTTGGTTTCATAACCATAAGCCTTCAGCAATAAGGCACGAATGGTATCCGTCAGCATTTCGGCTTGCTGCCCAGCGTGAATGCCAAACTGCAACATTGGCGACAGCACTTTCGGACTCTGTAATTGCGGTCTTAACTCTTTATGACAACATGGAGCACACATGATGATCTGTGCATTCAGGCGTATACCGCTATGGATCGCAAAATCGGTCGCCACATCACAGGCATGCAGAGCGATCATCACATCCAGACGTTCCGGTTCATAGGTACGCACATCACCCTGGAAGAAATCCAATTGATTAAAACCGGATTGCTGCGCGACATTCTGACAGAATTCGACCATTTTCGGATTCAGCTCTACGCCGGTGACATAGGGCGTCTGACCATGTTTTTGCATATAGTCATACAGTGCACAGGTTAAATATCCCTTACCTGAACCGAAATCGACGATACGTAATCCTTGTTCCTGCGGCTGGATTTGAGCCAGTGCGCCGGAGAAAATCTCGACAAATTTATTAATCTGTTTCCACTTACGCGCCATGCTCGGAATGATCTGGCCTTGCTGATCGGTAATTCCTAAATGCTGTAGGAATACACTGTCTTGATCGACATAACGCTGCTTGATCCGGTCATGGCCTTGTTCTGCTTTAGCCTTTGTAGAGACTGGTTTAGCTTTACTTCTTGTCAGCATGGCCTTTTTCTTGTTTTTCTTCAGCTGCAACTCTTCCTGATCGGTAAACAGGTTAGCTTGCTTACAACAGGTCAATAATTCCGTTACTTGAGTTAAGACTTCATTCAAAGGATAATTTTTAGTGACATCCTGAGTCTTGTATCGATAGACACAGCTCAAAACCTTCTGCTCATTGAGCGAAATGACTCTAAAGGTCATTTTCTCCAATTGTTCAAGTTCACCTTTATACTGACTCAAAATCAGACGATCAAAATGATCAGTTTCAAAGGCTTGCTGAAAAGCCTCCAAGAATTGTTGTTCCTGAACCGAGAGAGAAGTCGATGTCGACATAAGAAAAACCTGATATGAATTGCTGATCAAGTTTAATTGTTCTTAACTTAAAAGCAAAATTGAATTATTATACAAGTGTATATTTAAACAAGAATGACAATCATGCAGAATGCTCCCCTAGTTCCAGATTATGATCACAATGAGGAACGGATTAATTACATTAGTCATGGCCTCGGTGCTGCGCTGGCTTTGATTGCCGGTATTTTATTGATTATTAAAGGCTCTTATTTGAGTACCGGACAATGGATCGGGCTTTGGGTCTATGCTTTCAGCATGGCTCTGCTGTTTTCCGCTTCGATGCTCTACCATATGTCTACTGCTGCTGACCGACGCTATTTTTTCAAAAAAGTTGATCATACGGCAATTTACTACCTGATTGCAGGTACCTATACCCCGTTTCTATCGATTGCGATTCCAACAGCCAAAGCCCAGTATTTACTGATTGCCTTATGGGTGATTGCTGTACTTGGAACACTATTCAAGTTCATTTTCATCAACCGTTTCCAGAAACTTTCTTTAGTCGCTTATCTGGTCATGGGATGGCTTGCACTACTGGTTATGGACGATATGCAGCAGTACTTAAGTGCTCAATCTTTAACCTTTCTGATCATTGGTGGCTTAGCATACACCGTAGGTGCATTGTTTTACGCTTTAAAAAGAGTAAGATATACCCACGCTATCTGGCACATTTTTGTATTGATAGGCGCAGGATCACATTTTCTGTCTATCTATCTTTACGTGATTTAATCATCTCATTTCTCCATTTCAGTGACCCTGAGCGAGTTGAAACGAGAAGATTGCAGTTGTTTTTTTAAAAAATTACGCCTTTTTTAAAAAGATTACGCTTTTAAAACTAAGTTTTTTATTTTTAGTAAGTGTAAGGTTATTCATGGCGTCTTCAGATTCTATCGCTGTAACAGAAACTATAGCAACCAATTCAAAATTTCGTGTTTTAACAGCAAGTTTAGTAGGCACTACAATCGAGTTCTTCGATTTCTATATTTATGCCACAGCTGCCGTTATTATTTTCCCTTATCTGTTCTTCCCTACAAGTACAGATCCTATGACTGCGACTATTCAGTCGCTGGCAACCTTTGCGATTGCCTTTATTGCCCGCCCAATCGGTGCTGCACTCTTTGGTCACTTAGGAGACCGGATCGGACGTAAAGCGACACTGGTCGCGGCCTTGTTGACCATGGGCCTTTCTACCGTTGCCATTGGTTTATTGCCAACTTATGCACAAATCGGTATTGCTGCGCCATTATTGCTGGCTCTTTGTCGTTTAGGTCAAGGCTTAGGCTTGGGTGGTGAATGGTCAGGTGCGGTTCTACTGGCAACTGAAAATGCGCCAGAAGGCAAACGTGCCTGGTATGGTATGTTCCCGCAACTTGGTGCACCAATTGGCTTCATTCTGGCAACAGGCTCATTCTTGACCCTTGGCGCATTCATGTCTGAAGCAGAGTTCATGCAATGGGGCTGGCGTATTCCATTTATCTCTAGTGCCCTACTGGTGATTATGGGGTTATGGATTCGCTTGAAACTGCATGAAACTCCTGCATTCCAGAACGTGTTGAAAAAGCAGAAAGAAGTGAATGTACCCTTTTTCGAAGTATTCAAAAAGCATTCTAAAATGCTGGTATTGGGTACCATCGCTGCGATTTGTACATTCGTAGTGTTCTACCTGACGACTGTATTCGCATTGCAATGGGGTACCAAGCAGCTTGGCTATACACGTGAAGAATTCCTTCAGTTGCAGTTAGTTGCAACTCTGTGCTTTGCTGCGTTCATTCCACTTTCAGCAGTTCTTGCAGAAAAATTCGGTCGTAAGACAACTTCAATCGCAGTATGTGTGGTCTCTGCTATTTTCGGTATTTTCTTTGCCGATATGCTTGAATCAGGTAGTACGCTGGTGGTGTTCTTCTTCTTATGTATCGGCCTAGCGATCATGGGTCTAACTTATGGCCCGATTGGTACCGTATTGTCTGAAATCTTCCCGACTTCAGTACGTTATACCGGTTCTGCCCTGACCTTTAACCTGGCAGGTATTTTTGGTGCATCTTTCGCGCCATTGATTGCAACAAAGCTGGCAACAACTTATGGCTTGTCTGCAGTAGGTTATTACCTCACAGCAGCTTCTATCCTGTCATTGCTTGCATTCTTGCTGATCCGTGAAACTAAAAATGATGATGTAAACAATCAGATCTAAGGATCTTGACAGATTAAGTCATCTCAATCGAAGCCAGCAGTTCATGCTGGCTTTTTTATGATTTCACAACAAAAACTTGCTACTTCTTTGCGGATATTTCGGGAACAATCAAATAAATAAAGCCAGAGAATGAGGTAGAGTGATGCAGGATCTTATTGAGCAACTTACTCAAGAACAGCTGGTAGATATTGTGATTCTGCTAGAGGATGATAAAAAACTGGAAGCCATTCGCTATATCCGGACGCATACAGCTTTAGATGAATCACAGGCGATGCAGGTCATTGATGAAATTGTCCGCGAGCATGATCTGGCGCTAAATCGGAACAATAAAGGCAACATTGGCCCACGCTTTACAGATGATGCAGATGAAAATATTTCAGTGGTAACTACACCTTTGGAAGTTCCAGATCATCCCAACCTGAGCATCGCTAAAGATACTGAGGTGGCTGCACAGCAAGTCGGCAAACGTGTGCCCGGCCGTGAGATTGAAAAGAAAATCTGGATCACCGCAGTCGTGATTTTACTGATTATTATTGTGCTCTGGTTGCTGCTTTAGCAGCAGTAAATGAATCCTTTTTTATACCAATTCGATAATATCAATGGTTGGTGGTACGCGAAAACGAAATGGCACGCCCACCATACCCGTTCCCACAGTCACAAATACATCTGCATGTTCATGCCGGTATAGACCTTTTTTATGGCCCAGAATGGAGACCTTTTTCATCACATAATCCGTCAGCCAAGGTAACTCGACCTGTCCACCATGCGTATGCCCAGAAAGCATCAGTGGTCGTGTTGGCAACTTCGGCACCATATCCACGGTATCTGGATTATGCGACAGAATCACCCAAGGTTTGTCTTGAGGCAGATCCGGCATTGCGCGCATATCGGTTTTTCCAGCCCAAAGATCTCCTACGCCTAAGAGACGAAATTCGTCAAACTCGACAATCTGCCCTTCAATGTCCATAACCTGATTCACTTCCAGCGCATAACGAAGCAATTCCTGAATAGGCGGGCCAGGATACTGTTCATCATGATTCCCTGTCACCGAATATACTGGCGCATGAATTTCTTTCAAAACCGCCAGCTCCTGTGCCAGTTTATTTTCAGGTTCATAGGTCCAGTCCCCTGCGACCACCACCAAGTCCGGTTTCAGATGATTCAGCTTATGCACAATCTGTCTTAACTGACGTTCATGTCCGGAAAACAGACCAATATGTAAATCTGCAATCAGGGCAATCCGTACCGGCTTTTTAAGTTTCTGTTGAGGATTGATTTGATAAGGCGTGGTTTCGACCCGAATCAAATGTGGCTCGATAAAACGTGCATAACTGAGTACGGCACTAATCACGAAAATAAAAATAGACTCATGAATCGAATAGTAGCCCATCCATCCTGCATAAATACTGAAGAACACCAGCGGAATCAGCAAATACGCCAGATAGAAAGCCAGCAGGTGACAAAACGCTTTAAAGGGATGAATGGTTTCTGTACGCGACTGACTCGACCAGGCCTGATATACTGCCCAAACGGCAAGAATGGCCATGCCTAGATAAAAATAAAAAAGTACGGAACTGGTATCCCACATAGATTTGCCTTGTCGAGTCGAGGAGCTGATTAGTGGCTTTATATTTATCTTTTCATAGCTGGCAATTATACTCAATCCAAATTTTTCAGTCTTTGATGTTTATGGTAAATGCTCCCCACGCTTCCGCTCACTCAAAACCTTCTGGCTTATCAAAAGCTTACCGCTATAAAGCTGGCATTTTACTGAGCTGCAGCCTGGTACTCGGCATTCCTGCTTGCAGTACGCTGCCTCCGCAAACTGAACAACCTAGCCGGATGGCATTTGAAACGGATACCTCACAAACCAGTCTGGCCCAGATTGTTGAGCCTTTACGTCGGCAGAATATTGGCCTGACCGGTTATCACGTGCTGCCAGATCCGCTTGAAGCACTCGCTGCACGTATCCAGCTGATTAATAAAGCAGAACGTAGTCTGGACCTCCAATACTACATTTGGGACAATGACCGTATTGGTGCATTGGCCTTGCATGCCCTCATTCAGGCAGCAGACCGTGGCGTCAAAGTCCGTTTATTGATGGATGATAACAATGCCAAGAAAATGGAAGGCATTTATCTGGCGCTGGATCAGCACCAGAATATTGAGGTCAAACTGTATAACCCCTACCGTTTCCGTAAATACCGTGCCATGGATATGCTGCTGGATCTAAAACGGATCAACCGCCGCATGCATAACAAAAGCTTTATTGCCGATAACCAGATTGCCCTGATTGGCGGCCGTAATATGAGTAACCAATATTATAACGTTAGTGATAGTTATCAGTTTTCTGATGTAGATGTGATGCTGGTCGGTGCCGCTTCTGATGAAATCATTCATTCTTTTGATGAATACTGGAATGATGATTATGCCTATCCGGTTCGGCAGATTGTCAATCCTCGCCATCACACGCTACGCTACCCGAGCCTGAAACAGCAGCTGGAAGAATATAGTCATGATACTGCAATCCAGAACTACCTGAATCTGGCCAATCGCTCACAGGCTTTCGATAAATGGCTGGAACACAACATTCAACTCGATTGGGTGGAAGCTGAAGTCGTCAAAGACCCGCCAAGTAAAATCAAGTCAAAGGCTAAAACTGAAGATCACTTGAACTTCCAACTATTACAACATCTGGAAAAACCGGAAGAAAGTGTGGATATCGTGTCGGCCTATTTTGTACCGGAAAAACAGGGGGCAGAACGTCTCAAAAAACTGGCTTCAGAAGATGTCAAAGTTCGTGTACTCACCAACTCTTATAAGGCCAATGACGTGCCGCTGGTCCATGCCTTTTATGCCAAATATCGTCAGGAACTGCTAGAAAATGATGTAAAACTTTATGAGTTTTTGGCCGCGCCAGATGCCGACAACCTGAATGCCAATACTGAAGAGCTGGCACAAAAAGCGAAGGTCAGCTTAAAAGGCCTGAGCCGTTCCAGCCTGCATGCTAAACTGATGGCCATTGATCAGAAACAGGTATTTATCGGCTCTTTTAATTTCGATCCGCGTTCGGCTTATTTGAATACTGAAATTGGCGTATTGCTAAATAGTCCTAATCTGGCCCGTGCGGTACATGAAACCATGGACAAAAACTTAAGCAAGTATGCCTATAAGCTGGTTCTGGATGCCAACCAGAATATTAACTGGAAAATCCGCAATGCCAAAGGTGAAACAAAGACCTTTAAAAAAGAGCCGGGAATGAAGTGGTATCAAAAAGCCTCAATAAAATTCCTGTCGATACTCCCGATCGAAGGTTTTATGTAATGAATATCTCTGAATATTTCTAATAAAAAAGCCTCTTAATGAGGCTTTTTTAATACTTTGGCTTGCAACCTTTGCAAACCCTCCAGCATATTTTCATGCACTAGTGCAGTCAGGCTTTCTACTGTATGCCCTTCGGTCGCAATTGCCGGCAAGGCCATCAGATGAGCTGTTACTTTAGGCATTTCAAGAACATTCTGTACATGTTTGGCAAAACTGATATTCCCAATAAAAGGCGCCACCATATCCAGCTCACCCTGCTGATTTACATAACAGATCAGACAGATTTGTACCGGACGTTGCGCTTCGATTGCTGCACCGAGAATACGACCATAAATTTTTTTAATTGAGCGTCCATCAGATGTGGTTGCTTCAGGAAAAAACAGGACTGGAATATTCTGCTTTAGAAAATCGGTAATCTGTTCACGGATTCTGACCGAATCTCCTGAACCACGCTTGATAAATAAGGTGCCACCGCCTTTAGCCAGCTTGCCCAAAATTGGCCAATTTTCAATTTCAGCTTTGGCCAGAAAAAACACTCGCGCGCCTGAACCCAAAACGGCGATATCCAGCCAGGATACATGATTGCTCACCCATAATGCAGGCTCACGTGGAATCACGCCATGGACCTGAACCTCGATATTAAACACCTTGCACAACTGGCGACAGAAATACTGCACATATCGGGTATTGTTCGGGTTATTCGGGTCTTTATATAAACCATGACGGTAAACCAGATAAAATCCTTGGCTGATGGCTGCTAATGCAGAAGTCGTTTTTCTTGTATAAAGAAAGAATTTTGCAAAACCTTGTATCTCAGGTGATTGATTTTGTACAGTCGAGTTCATAAAAAGATCACTAAATCCTAAACAAGATACAGGGAATATCCACGAATTAAACCCATTTTATACTGTTCATGTCCAACTTGCATTGATAATAAAAAACGACCAAGTACATCTATATTTTCAATTTAAATTCATTAAATGAATTAAATAAAATAAATCAATCGAAATATTAGATTAAAAAGGATGCTCATCATGCAAGATGAAACAGTGAAATCAGCTGAGATGATTCGACCCTTAAAAGTATTAAGCTATATCTTGGTTGGTACCTTGTTATATACAGTTTTGCTCGTAACACTTACACAACTGTTTGTCACGGCACTCTAAAACAAAGCCCGCTATTTCAGTATCTGTAAAGTTCATTTTCAACTAAAATGAAGTTTTCAACTGGAGATTGGCCTGAGTGGAATATTTTGAGCAACATCAGGGAAAAGAACGCGTCATACTGGTCAGTGTGAGTGTACAAATGCTGGATGACCTTGATGCTGAAGAGTTTCATCTGTTAGCTCAATCTGCAAATGCCGAAATTCTGGAACATCTTTTTGTTCAACGCTTAAAACCGGATGCCAAATTCTTTGTGGGTTCAGGAAAAGCAGAAGAAATTGCTGAACGGGTCAAAGAACTGGATGCCAATCTGGTTATTTTCGATCATGCGCTGACACCTGCTCAAGCACGTAACCTGGAAAATGTGGTACATTGCCGGGTAGTAGACCGTACCGAACTCATCCTCGATATCTTTGCGCAGCGTGCCCGTACCTATGAAGGGAAACTGCAAGTTGAACTGGCACAGTTACAGCATCTGTCTTCACGACTGGTTCGTAGCCGCACCAATCTGGATAGCCAGAAAGGCGGGATCGGTCTGCGTGGGCCGGGTGAAACCCTGCTAGAAACAGATCGCCGTTTATTGCGTATCCGCATGGGACAGCTTAAAGCCAAAATAGAAAAAGTCCGTCAAACCCGTATTCAGGGCCGTGTTGCACGCCAAAAAGCGGCTGTTCCAACCGTGTCTTTAGTAGGTTATACCAATGCGGGGAAATCTACCTTGTTCAATATTCTGGCCGATAGCGATGTTTATGCAGCTGACCAACTATTTGCGACTCTGGACCCAACTTTAAGACGCCTGCAATGGGACGGCGTCGGCAATCTGGTACTGACAGATACGGTAGGTTTTGTACGTAATCTTTCACACTCACTTGTTGAATCTTTTAAAGCAACTTTGGAAGAAACCGTTGAAGCCACTCTGCTTTTACATGTGATCGATTCCAGCAGTCTGGAAATGCTTGAACAAATTGAAGCCGTTGAAAAGGTGCTCAAGGAAATTGGCGCTGACGTTCCAGTTTTAAGGGTTTATAATAAAATTGACTGTAGCGGTGAGGATGCCAAAATCATTTACCGCCAGCCCGGTCAGCCTGAACGGGTCTATGTTTCAGCACATAGCGGTGAAGGTCTGGATCTATTACGCAAAGCTGTACATGAAGCATTAATGGGTCAGATTCAACACTTTGAACTGGTATTGAAACCTGCCTATGGCAAACTGCGCAATCAACTTTATGCGCTGAATGTGATTCAGTCCGAACATTATGACGATGAAGGTCAATTGCATATCAATGTAAGGATTGCACCTCCGAAGCTGGAACAATTGATCAAACAGGCACATTTACCGATAGAAGAAATTCTGGGATCTCAAGCACTTCAATTCCAGCGTCCACTTGAAGAGTTTGAAATTCGGCCTAAGATCGAGTAAAACTTGATAAGTAAACTTTTAAATGACATCACCAATGAACTGGATAAAACATATTGACTGGCCAGCATGGATCGGCACTCTCCTCTTAATTATTGTATTTCGTGAAGCTTCAGTCTGGCTAATGACCCAGCTAGATCACCCTGAACTGGGCAATCTGGTCGGACTCATCAGCCTGCTAGTCACCTTATTTGCCTGGCGCTATTTTGGCAAAATTCCAGCGCGTCTGGTGGATACCAATAACAAGCTGATGAAAGAAAGTGCCTTCGCTTTTTTACCAATTAGTGCAGGCGCGCTAATTATGCTGATGCATATGGGACAAAAAATTCCGGCCTTCATGCTGGTGTTATGCCTGAGCACTCTGCTCCCTCTTTGGATCTACGCCAAAATGGCAAAACGCTGGTTATAGGAGTCGCACATGTTTTCTGTTCTTTATGGCTTTGCGATTACCTTAATTGCTTATCTGCTTGCTAAACCCTGCAATCGTGTTATTCCGCAAATTCCTGTGATTGTGTTTAGCATGTTCTTGGTGCTGGTGATTTTATTGGTGCTCGGTATTCCTTATGAGCATTATATGGATGAAGTCAATCCACTGTTTAACCATTTGCTCGGTTATGTCACGGTTGCACTGGCGATTCCACTAGCGGCCATGCGTTATGATGACCTGCCGCTGAAAGCCATTATTGGGATTCTCGTTTTTGCCAGTATCAGTGCGGTTGCCTTACCGATGGGTCTCGCCTATTTGCTGCATATGTCTTCTGGCGACATCATGGCCTTTGCCACCCGTGCAGTCACAACACCAATTGCAATTAATATTGCAACCTTACTGGAGGCACCTGTTAGTCTGGCCATTCTGATCGTCATTTTGTCTGGCGTAATTGGTGCAGCATTTTCACCATTTATTTTACGATATATCAATGATGAGCGTGCTTCAGGTCTGGCTCTAGGTCTAGCAGCACATGCGATTGGTACAGCTCAAGCTTGGCAGCGTGGTAGTGTTGCCGGACGTTATGCTGCGTTTGGCATGGCAGTGAATGCCGTTTTTACTGCGATCTGGTTGCCAACTTTTATACTTTATCTGCAAAAAATGTGACTCATCAATCAATATTTAACGTTTGTTTCTGAATGAAACTATTCTTACTATAGGGAAATAAAGAATTTTTCACTCAGGAACAGACCTATGAAAAAGGTTCAATTATTATCCGTTTTAGCCCTGACCTTTTTCAGTCATCTGGCTTTCGCTTCTGATATTTCAGGTACCTGGAGAAGTATTGACGATAAAACAGGATCCGCCAAAGCGATTTTGGAAATTCGTGAAACTTCAAATGGTGTTTATACCGCCAAAATTACCAAGATTACGCCTCGTCCTGGCTACACACCGCGCGAAACCTGTGTTTCCTGCCCTGCACCTTATACCAATAAACCGATTCTTGGTCTGGATGTACTCACCGGCTTAAAGGATGCAGGTAATAATAATTTCTCTCAGGGCAAACTGATTGACCCTTTATCTGGCAATATTTATAACACCAAAGCTAAATTAAGTGCCAATGGCAAACGTCTAACCCTACGTGGTTATGTGGGTGTTTCAGCCTTAGGACGCAGCCAGACTTGGATTAAACAAGATTAATTCATGACTTAGTGCACAGAAGCTTGCATTTTCATGCATTAAGTTGTATCAATATTAGACAGATGCTTTTTTTATGCAATATAAAACATGCATATAAATATTAGATTCATTTGCTTTAACAGGCTTAGCATCAAACGGATTTTGATGGGCAATATAAGGAGATAGAATGCAAGACATTACCATGTTAAAGATCTTATTGAATTTCTCTGCTTTTACTGAAAATTCAGCCACAAAGCAATTAACATCGGCATATTTCTGTCATGGGGAATCAACAGGGTTAAAGCAGATTGATCGAGCAATCTGCAACGCTCATTACTCTAAAATCAACCAAAATTAAAAAACCACACGCTTGTGTTTGGGATAGTTTGTTTCATCTATCATCTATGAAAAAAGGATAAATATAAATGAATAAATCTAAATTAGGATTAATGCTCATTGCTACATTCATGACTGGGACCATTTATGCACAAGACTTGACCGGGACATGGCAACAAATCGATGATAAGACTGGTTCACCAAAAGCACTGATTGAAATCCGTCAGGACAGCAATGGTACTTATGCCGGCAAGATTGTCAAAGTAACGCCTCGTCCAGGTTATACCCCGCAAAAAACCTGTAATAAATGTCCTGCTCCTTATACTAATCAGCCAATCCTGGGGATGGATGTACTGACAGGTTTAAAACAGGTTGGTGATAGCGTGAATTATGAAAAAGGTCGTGTGATTGATCCATTGACAGGTAAAATTTACGATGCCAAGGTTCGTCTGAGCAGCAACGGCAAACGTTTAACCCTACGCGGTTATGTGGGTGTATCTGCTCTGGGTCGTAGCCAAACCTGGATTCGTCAGGAATAAGTTCACACTTTTTCTCAAAGCTGCCAAACAGGCAGCTTTTTTTATAAATTTAATTCCATGTTTTTAATTATTTATTGACTATTTGTGCAATCTTCCTAACATGTGCGGGTAATAATGAAAAGTTCTTTGGAATGATGGATATGTTAAAGAAGATATTCCTTGCCACATTGACTACAGGATTCATGATGAACCTGTGGGCTCAAGATATTAGCGGAACCTGGCAACAAATTGATGATAAAACTGGAGCAGCAAAAGCCATCATTGTCATCGAAAAAGAAGCAAATAATACTTACTCAGGCAAGATTGCGAAAATCACGCCACGTCCAGGTTATACACCACGCGAAAAATGTAATAAATGTCCAGCCCCTTATACCGATCAACCGATTTTAGGCATGACTATTCTAAAAGGCCTGAAACACGTTGAAGGCACCAAAAATTATGAAAAAGGTCGTGTCATTGATCCATTGGCAGGTAAAATTTATGATGCCAAGGTTCGTCTAAACAATACCGGCAAGCGTTTAACGCTACGTGCCAGTATGGGCGTTTCAGTTCTGGGTCGCAACCAGACCTGGATTCGTGTAGACTAATGATCAGCACACAAAAAAGCCACGTTGAACGTGGCTTTTTTAGCTTTGAATTTTTTAAAATACCGGATTATCGACAGCGAACATTTGTTGGTCTTCCAGACGATAAGCCATCAGCTGATTACCCCAGACACAGCCACCATCGACATTCTGAATTCGCTCAGAAATGGTTTTACCCTGTAAAGCGGCCCAGTGTCCAAATACAATTTGATGGGTTGCTGCAGTTTTCGATTCAAATTCAAACCAGGGCTTAAAACCTTCTGGCATCGGATCATCCAGTGAATCTTTAAAACTATATTCCAGACGCCCTTCTGCATCAGTTAAACGCATCCGGGTCAGGTAATTCACGATACAGCGTGTACGCTCATGACCTTCTAATTCATCTGACCAGAGTGTAGGCTCTTTCCCAAACATTTCCTTTAAGAAAGTATCCACCACCTCAAAATCATCATGGGCAATAATGGCTTCTACTTCTTTAGCCAATTCAGCCGTCTTGGCTGCATCCCAGATATTGGGAATACCGGCATGGGTCAGTACCGTCTGTTCATTCGGAAACAGACACATCGGCTGTTTACGGATCCAGTCAATTAACTCATCACTGTCGATCGCATCAATCACATCACGGACATTATCCTTGTCTTTAATCGGCTTAATACCGCGTGCATAAGCCAGCAAAGTCAGGTCATGATTACCCAGCACTGTTGCCGCCACGCCATTATCGACAAGCTTTTTAATGAAGCGTAATGCACCCAGCGAGTTTTCCCCTCTAGCCACCAGATCACCAGCAAACCAGACAAAGTCCTGATCAGGATCAAAACGGATTTTTTTCAGCAGTGCCTTCAAGGCTTCAAAACAGCCTTGTACATCACCAATCATATAATTGTATCGAACAGTGCGGGTCATTATTTTTAAGCTACCATTTGATCAGATAATGCCACAAATTGGGCAAGTGACAGTGTCTCTGGACGTGCCATTGGATCCACACCTGCCTTTTCAAAACCATCTTCAACCAGCATCCCTTTCAGGCTATTACGCAAAGTCTTACGGCGCTGGGTAAATACATGCGATACCAGACGAGCCAAAGCTTTTTCATTTTTTGCCATGATCGGTTTTACATCATATGGCTCCAAACGGAACACGGCAGATGTCACTTTTGGTGGCGGATTAAAAGAACCTGGCGGCACTTCAAACAGAAAAGTCGGTTTGCAGTAATACTGGATCATCACCGACAAACGACCATATTCTTTGGTGTTCGGTGAAGCTGTAATACGATCGACCACTTCTTTTTGCAGCATGAAGTGCATGTCTTTCACTTTGTCACCAAATTCCAGGAGATGGAACAATAGTGGCGTTGAAATGTTATAAGGCAGGTTTCCGACTACACGTAGCGGACGACCTTCTTCAAACAAATTGGTGAAATCGTATTTCAGTGCGTCTGTTTCAATAATGGTTAAACGTTCAGGATGCGGCACACGACCCGGCAAACCAGCGGCCAAGTCACGGTCCAGCTCAAGTACGGTCAAGGCATCACATTCACCAATTAAAGGAGATGTCAAAGCAGCCAGACCCGGGCCAATTTCAACAATATTTTCGCCTGCACGCGGATTTACCGAACGCACAATTTTGGCAATGACACGTTGGTCATGTAAGAAGTTTTGACCAAAACGCTTGCGCGTGTGATGCCCTTCATCTTTTGGGTTTAAGGCATTAATCTGATACATAGACATTTCCAACGTGTAATAAAGACGAGATCATTGACGCGCTAAATCCAGCGCCAAGTCCACAGCCACATGTAAGCTTGAGCTTTTCGCAAGGCCTGTACCTGCGAGGGAGAGTGCTGTGCCGTGATCGACAGAAGTTCGGATAAACGGTAAGCCCAAAGTAATATTGATGGCTTCACCAAAACCCTGAGATTTTAACACAGGTAAACCCTGATCGTGATACATCGCCAGAACAGCGTCGGCATCTTTCAAATTTTCAGCGGTAAATAAAGTATCTGCAGGCAGGCTCAGACTCATATTGATACCTTGAGTACGGTAAGTCTCCAGTACTGGATTGATGACTTCAATCTCTTCCATACCCAAATAACCGCCCTCACCTGCATGTGGATTTAAACCACAGACCAGAATATGCGGATGCTCGATTTTAAACTTCGATTTTAAGTCATGAATCAGGATATCAATCACCTGATGTAAGCGTTCCGGAGTAATGGCATCGGCAACTGCACGAAGTGGCAGATGGGTGGTTGCTAAAGCAACACGTAAAGTTTTAGTCGCTAGCATCATCACCACACGCGGTACACCAGCAAATTCCTGGTAATACTCGGTATGACCACTGAAATGGATGCCTGCATCATTAATGACTGACTTCTGCACTGGCGCTGTAGCCACTCCGACACTTTTGCCTGACATGGCATATTCGGCTGAACGATGTAGCTGTTCCAGTACATAAGCAGCATTATGGCTATTCAGCTGACCTAGTACTACCGGCTCTTTTAAAGGCACATGCTCGACATAAAGCTGACCTTTTTCTGAAGAAGTCGTTTGCCCCTGATAATCGATCAGTTCAACCAGAAGTTTTAACTGCTGTGCCCGTTGACGGAGCATTTCCAGATCGGCAAGTACCACCAATGGACGCTCATCAATACGATCCGCCAGACTCAGGCAAATGTCTGGACCAATTCCGGCAGGTTCACCACTGGTAATATATAAAGGCAGCATGACTTTCTTCTGTATTATCAATTGTCCTTATTTTAGTACAAATTTCACAGGGAAAGTTTTAGATAAAGGTTTAGATGATGTTTATTCAAATAATACTGTACCTTTCTCATTATATTAAAGAAAGATAAAACCGGACTGACTTCAATAAACCCTATAAAGAGTTTCAGGCAATCCTCTCAACACTCGACATGTTTAGCTTTTGGTATTTTCAAGGAGGATTGTCTCAAGTTTAGAAAGCAAACCTAGGCAGACTCGAAGACAGGCCATTTGCTAAAGAAATACATATTAAAAAACAGGTGAATCCATTCATACAAAGACGTGCCCCTAGTCTTAGGTCCGTTTTATTATTTAATGATTAATCATATGTGTTTATAAGCTAAAAATCCTACTGGTCATTCATTGAAAGACGTTGTAAAATACAGCGCTTGAAATTTTATATTTTCATTGTGGTTCTCCTGGCTTTCGGGTAGAATTCGGTCTCCTTTTGTTTGGACAGCTTCCATAGTCCAAACCAACTATAATAGGTAGTGGTTTAATGAAAACTCTCAGCGCTAAGCCAGCTGAAGTTCAACACGACTGGTACGTTGTTGATGCTTCTGGCAAAACTTTAGGTCGTCTCGCGACTGAAATCGCTCGTCGTTTACGCGGTAAGCATAAAACTTCTTATACTCCTCACGTTGACACTGGTGATTACATCGTTGTTATCAATGCTGAGCAAGTTCAAGTGACTGGTAACAAATCACTTGACAAGAAATACTATCGCCATACTGGTTTCCCTGGTGGTATTCGTGAAACTAATTTTGAAAAATTAGTTGCTCACAAACCAGAAGAAATTTTCCAACGCGCTGTAAAAGGCATGTTGCCAAAAGGTCCTCTTGGTTATGCAATGATCAAAAAAATGAAAGTGTACGCTGGTACTGAGCATCCACATACTGCTCAACAGCCACAAGTTTTGGACATCTAAGGGATACAGCACATGGCTACTAACTATGGTACAGGTCGCCGTAAGACCGCAACTGCACGTGTTTTCCTATCTGCTGGTACTGGTAAACTCGTAATCAACAACCGTTCTTTAGAACAATACTTCGGTCGTGAGACTGCTCGTATGGTTGTTCGTCAACCTCTAGAGCTTCTTGAAGCGACTGAGAAATATGACCTTTACATCACTGTTGCTGGTGGTGGTATCGGTGGTCAAGCAGGCGCTATCCGTCACGGTATTACTCGTGCACTGATCGCTTCTGACGAAACTCTTAAACCTGCTCTTCGTCAAGCTGGTTTCGTTACTCGTGATGCTCGTGAAGTTGAACGTAAGAAACTTGGTTTACGTAAAGCTCGTAAACGTCCTCAATTCTCTAAACGTTAATTCGTTTACCGAATCGGACAAAAAAACCCTGGTTTATTCCAGGGTTTTTTATGGCTTGAAATTGACCACTTAGTTGGATTCTATATTTATTGTTCATGCACATCCTTACCCCATACCCCTTCATGACACCAGAAGGATTTGGTCAGATAATAATTCGCAACACCGATGATAATAAACAGAATGATTAAGCCAAAATTCATGATCATATTGTTCTGCTCCTTTCATTTTTTTCTCTACTCTACCCTGCCTTAGTCCAATTGGCTTTTTATGCTTCGTGCTTTTTAGGTTGATTTTTAGTATCCTAGTCTATTCATTAGAACTTAATCAGGATTTATGTCAGTCGAAAGCGCGCCACTTCAAGGACTCACCTTATATAGCCATGCCGATGACTTTCGTTCCCATTGGATTCGCTACGTACTTGCTGAAAAGCAGATTAAATATAACCTGATCCTGGTCGATAGCGATGATGAAGATCTGGCCAGCCTCAATCCTTATAACCAGCTGCCCATGCTGATTGAAAATGATTTAAAATTATTCAATACCAGCATCATTTCAGAATATATAGACGATCGTTACCGCCAGAACAAGCTCTATGCAGATGCCCCCATGCCACGTGCGGAACAGCGGCAATATATCTGGCGTTTTGAAAATGACTGGCTCAAACTGGCCGATATCATGCTATGCCATCCGGATACTCTGGACGCTGCAGCCAAAGTGAAGGCTCAAAAACAGTTGCATGATATCCTGATTTCATTAACGCCCTTGTTCCAGCATTTTCCTTATTTTATGTCGGAACAATTCAGCATCTTAGATTGTATGCTGGCTCCCATTTTCATTCGACTCAAAAGCATGGGAGTAGAATTACCTCGACAACAATGTCGTCCATTTTATTTATATTGCCAACGAGTTTTTAGCCGTCCTGCATTTGCAAAATCCATGACCTTGCAGGAAAAAAACCGCTACCAAGAGCAAATCAAACCTGTAGAGAAACATCATGTCTGAACAAGAATTCAACTTAAGTCCTACCCGTCCCTATATGGCACGTGCAATCTATGAGTGGATTTGCGATAACAATATGACGCCTTATCTACTGGTCGATGCTACAGGTCCAAATACCATGGTACCCGAGCAGTTTATTAAAGATGGCCAGATTGTCCTGAATATTGTGCCGCATGCAGTTCATGCGCTGAATATGGATAACGAAGCCATCACCTTCTCAGCACGTTTTGGTGGTGTATCACGTGATATCTATGTACCGATGGCAGCAGTCCTCGGGATCTATGCACGTGAGAACGGTCAAGGATTATTCTTTGATCCAAATGAATATGAGCATACACAAAATGATGAAGATGCTTTAAAATCAAGCACTGAAGAACAGCCTGAACCCGCAAAGAAAAAACCAACCCTAAGGTTATTAGATTAAAAATAATGGAGTAAGTGAATGGCTTTTGATTTAGTACAATATTTTGTTGAACAGATAGAAACTCAAAAGCCTGAGCTTCTACAAAGCTATACAAAAGAAGAAAGACGTAAATATATTTCAGAAATCAATGCTCTCACTTTAGGCAAACTGATTAGCGAATGGCGCAATAACCCGCAAAAAATTTATAATGAAATCAAGCATCCAGATGAACTTTATATCCTGGAAATCGCCCGTCACCTGACTACCCGAGTGGAAAACCAGTCAACTTTACCAAAACCCGAGCTGGAACAGCTCACGTCTGAAATTTTCCATTTTCAGCTGACTGAATTAAAGCAGTTACATGATACTGGCAATCATAATCAGACCAGTATCCAAGAGCTGCTAAAAGGACAAATTGAACATTTGTCTGGCCAGGCAGATGATTGGGTTTGGACAACAAATAACCTAACAGAACTCAAAGGCTCTAAACCAATTCATGAAGAAGAGCTATCATTAGAAGCATCAATGAAGGAGTTTAGCCAAATGGTTCATCAAAATAGCCAGCATCATGATGTTGAAGAAGTTGCTGTTGTAGAAACACCAACCTGGGCAAAAATCGTTGAGCCAGTGGTTGCGCTTGCGATTCTTTGGGTATTGATTGATGCAGTATTACGCGTATTTGCATAAATACTTCAACCTCAAAAATTCAGTTTTACTAAAAGCCAATGAGATATTGGCTTTTTTTATTCTTTAAATTTATCAGGAAATGAAGTGAATCAATTTTCTTAACTGAAATTTTTACCTAACTAGCCCCATAATTCATTCAAAATATTTTATTACATCTTTTAGATTAAGGTGAGATTATAGATCAAAAAATAATCACAAAATCACTTCACATATCCTTAAATAAAAAGGTAAACGCATCACATAATTAAAAAGTACAAGTTAAAAATTAAAATCTAAAGTAAACCATTAAATTTTATATAGTTTTTATTTCAATTGTAATTTACTTGCCCATTTTTATAATGAATTTGAATGAAAAAGATAATATTCGAACTTCATCAAATACAACTAACGCATCAACTATTTTTATAACAGGGAAATAATTGTGGCTAAGGTAACCTTAGATACACTTACAGATATTGATGGTTTCGTTGCTGCAGCATTAGCTGATGGTGAAAGCGGGCTTGGCTTTAGCAACTCAAGGTGGTGGCAATACCGATCTTAAACTTGCAGCAGCCGGCAATACAGAAGTGGTTCGCGCTAAACGCTGTGTAGCGAATTCATTAAACCTGAATGACTCGATTGAAGATATTCTGATTACGCTGGGCAAGCAATATCATCTCATTCGCCCACTAGAAAAGAATAACAATGTATTTCTGTACCTTGTACTGGATCGCTCTAAAGCAAACCTGGCTATGGCTCGTCATGAGCTTAAATCTTTTGAATAAGGTTTAGACTTCAGCTAATACACAGTTTTCCCCTTTATTTCATGCGATAAAGGGGATTCTTATGCGCTTCACCCAATAAAATATTAAGTTTAATCGAGACTTAAAATGCATAGGCATTATATTCATATTGGAATAGCAGGTTTAAGTATTCACGATGCTGATGAACTAAAAAAGACTTTACAACACATCACTCCTGACCATTTTATCCTGCAATGGAACACTGCTTCCGATCCTCATCTCGATTGCCTGTTGGTGTATGAATACTTTCTTGAAACAGAGGGTATTCAACGTGTTCTCAAAAACCAAAAATGTCCTTATTTATGCATCTCTAAAAATGCTCAATATTCGAACCAGATTATAAATAACACGCTCGCTTTACCCCTGCAAAACACACAAATTCTCAAGCAATGGTTTGAGCAAAATGTTCTTAATTCAGAAATTAAACCAGAAATAGAAGAACCTATATTTTCAACGCTAGTTCATTCCCAGCAATCTTCTGACCATCCCTACACAATTAACTTTTTTAAAGAGATGCTGCATCCTGAAAAAGGCAAATTACATCTTTATGACCGGCATGGCACCATTGCCATCATTGACTCAGCAAAAACCTAGCCTGGTTAAACAAAGACCGGGCTGAAACAGGCACAGACTTTTCTTTTCAATATGACTTCGCCTCTACTAGCGACCTATTAAAAGTGACACGTAGAGAAACGCAGATTTTACAAGACTGGTTATGGAATTTTTTCTGTAACTCGCCTAGTTTTGCCCAGATCGCACCTGAAGATGGTCACTATAAAATTCATTACTGGCCAAAGCCGGCTCATCCGCTGCATAAAAAACGTATTTTTCAGATATCTGCCTGCTTTATTTAAGGCGGTAAGATTTCAAAAATTGCTGAGCAACATGCAATTTCTTTACTCACGCTTCGACAATTTATCGCAGCCAGTATGGCTTCAGGAAATATTGAAAAAATTAATGCTTGGGAAAGTCGTTATCGCGCCACTGCGCCAGTTGAAAGAACAGAACAGCAAAGTTTCATTAAAAACTTTTTTGGAAAGCTACGATTTAAATTTGGATTTTAATAAAGTAAATACTTATGATTTTACAACAATATAAAATCGTTTTTGCGGGCTCCATGGGCGCAGGTAAAACAGCCGCGATACGTTCATTATGTGATATTCCAGTGTTACTCACTGAGGCACTGAATACTGACGACCGCAGTCATTCAAAAATGGAAACCACGGTAGGAATCGATTATGGTGAAATCACCTTAGAAGATGGAACCAAAATTGGCCTATATGGGACGCCAGGACAAAGCCGCTTTGACTTTATCTGGCCTGTCATCTGTCAGGGCGCACTAGGTGCTATTATCCTTATTGATCATACAGTAAATGACCCGATCCAGGAACTGGAAAGCTCTATCGAAGTATTCCAGGAATATACCAATAATATTGCCATTGGGATTACGCATAGTGATCTTGAAAGCCCTCATTTTACCCAGATTTATAGGGACTGGCTGATCCAGCCGGATCTCTATACTCCCCCTCTTTTTTGTAGATACACGTCAAAAAGACAATATCTTACTTCTCTTAGAAGCCTTAATTACTTCAATCGAAATCAACCATAACCTCATGAGCTAAGGATTAAAGCATGCTTACTATACAAGAAAGACGTCAAGCCCCGGAAGCCCTCGTTCAGCATGCTAAACAACAAATTCAGGAGATTATTAGCAATGTTCGTGGCGTATATTATGTAATGGTCTGCTCAACAGATGGGTTTGAATTGGCCACAATTCATAAGAAAGACAACTATAACAACAGCAAACTGGCTGCGGTGAGCAGTTCGATTTTAGCGATGGTTTCTGCATTTACCAAGGAAATCCATCTTACTGGCTGTCAGAGTATTACTTTGGATGCAGAAAATGGTAAAGCCATTTTGACAGCGGTTGCAGCACCGAAACATCCTCTCATTCTGGTTACCTTGGCTGAAAAAGATATTTTTATTGGGTCAGGCCCTGTATATGCTAAAGCATGCAACACAATCCATTATCGCGGCAGATCAATAAATAGATAGATTCAAAAAGGCTTAAATTTATTTAAGTCTTTTTCTATTTCATCTTTATTTCACGCATAAAAAAAAGCCCCCTGCGTAAGCAGAGGGCTTTTGGAATAATGAGCTGGCGATGACTTACTCTCACATGGGAGACCCCACACTACCATCAGCGCTAAGAGGTTTCACTTCTGAGTTCGGGAAGGGATCAGGTGGTTCACTCTTGCTATGGTCGCCAGCACAACTGTTTATGGATACTCGCTTAGTCTTACATATTGCTAAGGTTTCTACCAAATGAGTTATTAACAGATATATCTGAGTTAATTTAAGGTGTTCATTGTATCTAGCTTTTGAACTAAATCAAGTTGCTTCGGTTATTTGTGAATCAATTGATGCTTTATATACAACTGCTTGGGTGTTGTATAGTCAAGCCTCACGAGCAATTAGTATTGGTCAGCTTCACATATCGCTATGCTTCCACATCCAACCTATCAACGTCGTAGTCTTCAACGGCTCTTTAGGAGACATAAAGTCTCGGGGAAATCTTATCTTGAGGTAGGCTTCCCGCTTAGATGCTTTCAGCGGTTATCCCTTCCGAACATAGCTACCCGGCGATGCGACTGGCGTCACAACCGGTACACCAGAGGTTCGTCCACTCTGGTCCTCTCGTACTAGGAGCAGATCCTCTCAAATTTCCAGCGCCCACGGTAGATAGGGACCGAACTGTCTCACGACGTTCTAAACCCAGCTCGCGTACCTCTTTAAATGGCGAACAGCCATACCCTTGGGACCTGCTTCAGCCCCAGGATGAGATGAGCCGACATCGAGGTGCCAAACACCGCCGTCGATATGAACTCTTGGGCGGTATCAGCCTGTTATCCCCAGAGTACCTTTTATCCGTTGAGCGATGGCCCTTCCATACAGAACCACCGGATCACTAAGACCTACTTTCGTACCTGCTCGACTTGTGGGTCTCGCAGTTAAGCGCGCTTTTGCCTTTATACTCTACGCGTGATTTCCGACCACGCTGAGCGCACCTTCGTACTCCTCCGTTACTCTTTAGGAGGAGACCGCCCCAGTCAAACTACCCACCAGACATGGTCCTCGCTCCCGATCAGGGAGCAGAGTTAGAACCTCAATATTACCAGGGTGGTATTTCAAGGACGGCTCCATGGCAACTAGCGTCACCACTTCAAAGCCTCCCACCTATCCTACACAAGTAAGATCAAAGTTCAATGTCAAGCTGCAGTAAAGGTTCACGGGGTCTTTCCGTCTAGCCGCGGGTACACCGCATCTTCACGGCGAATTCGATTTCACTGAGCCTCTGCTGGAGACAGCGCCGCCATCATTATGCCATTCGTGCAGGTCGGAACTTACCCGACAAGGAATTTCGCTACCTTAGGACCGTTATAGTTACGGCCGCCGTTTACTGGGGCTTCGATCAAGAGCTTCGCTTACGCTAACCCCATCAATTAACCTTCCAGCACCGGGCAGGCATCACACCCTATACGTCCACTTTCGTGTTTGCAGAGTGCTATGTTTTTAATAAACAGTTGCAGCGGCCTGGTTTCTGAGGCTGCCAACAGCTCAAGGAGCAAGTCCTATCACCGCCGGCAGCGTACCTTCTCCCGAAGTTACGGTACCATTTTGCCTAGTTCCTTCAGCAGAGTTCTCTCAAGCGCTTTGGTCTACTCGACCTGACCACCTGTGTCGGTTTCGGGTACGATTCCAGTGTAACTGAAGCTTAGAGACTTTTCCTGGAAGTATGGTATCAGCCACTTCACCAGTAAACTGGCTTGCTATCAACTCTCAGCATAGAGCACCCCGGATTTGCCTAAGATGCATGCCTACTGTCTTCCACCTGGACAACCAACGCCAGGCTGACTTAACCTTCTCCGTCCTCTCATCGCATTACACTGAAGTATTGGAATATTAACCAATTTCCCATCGACTACGCCTCTCGGCCTCGCCTTAGGGGTCGACTCACCCAGCCCCGATTAACGTTGGACTGGAACCCTTGGTCTTTCAGCGAACGGGTTTTTCACCCGTTTTGTCGTTACTCACGTCAGCATTCGCACTTCTGATACCTCCAGCAGACTTCTCAATCCACCTTCATCGGCTTACAGAACGCTCCCCTACCACTTGCAATAAATTGCAAATCCGCAGCTTCGGTACATAGTTTTAGCCCCGTTACATCTTCCGCGCAGGCCGACTCGACTAGTGAGCTATTACGCTTTCTTTAAAGGGTGGCTGCTTCTAAGCCAACCTCCTAGCTGTCTATGCCTTCCCACATCGTTTCCCACTTAACTATGATTTAGGGACCTTAGCTGGCGGTCTGGATTGTTTTCCTCTTGACTACGGACGTTAGCACCCGCAGTCTGTCTCCCGGATAGTACTCATTGGTATTCGGAGTTTGCATCGGTTTGGTAAGTCGGGATGACCCCCTAGCCGAAACAGTGCTCTACCCCCAATGGTATTCGTCCGAGGCGCTACCTAAATAGCTTTCGGGGAGAACCAGCTATCACCGAGTTTGATTAGCCTTTCACCCCTATCCACAAGTCATCCCCTGGCTTTTCAACGACAGTGGGTTCGGTCCTCCAGTTAGTGTTACCCAACCTTCAACCTGCTCATGGATAGATCACCCGGTTTCGGGTCTATACCCAGCAACTATACGCCCTATTAAGACTCGATTTCTCTACGGCTCCCCTATGCGGTTAACCTCGCTACTGAATATAAGTCGCTGACCCATTATACAAAAGGTACGCAGTCACCACACGAAGTGGCTCCCACTGCTTGTATGCATGCGGTTTCAGGATCTATTTCACTCCCCTCACAGGGGTTCTTTTCGCCTTTCCCTCACGGTACTGGTTCACTATCGGTCAGTCAGGAGTATTTAGCCTTAGAGGATGGTCCCCCTATATTCAGACAAGGTTTCACGTGCCTCGCCCTACTCGACATCATCATATCAGCCCTTTCGTGTACAGGACTATCACCCACTATGGTTGCACTTCCCAGAGCATTCCACTAAAACTGATATGACTTAATGGGCTGTTCCCCTTTCGCTCGCCGCTACTGAGGGAATCTCAATTGATTTCTTTTCCTACGGATACTGAGATGTTTCACTTCTCCGCGTTCGCCTCATAAACCTATGTATTCAGTTTATGATACCGACCTTATAGCCGGTGGGTTCCCCCATTCAGACATCTCCGGATCACAGGATATTTGCCGCCTCCCCGGAGCTTTTCGCAGGCTATCACGTCTTTCTTCGCCTCTGACTGCCAAGGCATCCACCACATGCACTTAATTACTTGACTATACAACCCCAAACAGTCGTTACACCTACAAGTCAGTGTAGCAACGTAGTTGTTTGCGATCTTGTGAACTTAATCACTGTACAGCTTCAATTAGATTCATATACCAAAACGCTTGATTCAGTTAATTTCGCTAGTTCTCATTCAATCACTTCAACAATCAATCTTGCGATCTCTTGTTTCCGCTCTTGTATGAGTATGAACAAATTATTTCAACTCAAATATATTCTGTTAATGATTTAATGCATCCTCGTCGGACTGCATTACTGTGATAAATCACAGAGATTAATAACAATGCCGCGTATTATACGCCGCTTTCTTACTAAGCTCTATAAGCTATCAAACCGTTTGCTTAATGTTTAACTCATTGCATCGCAATGAGTGGTGGAGACTAGGAGAGTCGAACTCCTGACCTCCTGCGTGCAAAGCAGGCGCTCTACCAACTAAGCTAAGTCCCCAGCTTATCATATAGGATTCAATGTTCTGATTTTCTGCTTTACTCTGCAATTACTTGCTTCGTCAGGAGTGGTGGGTCTGACAAGACTTGAACTTGTGACCCCACGCTTATCAAGCGTGTGCTCTAACCAACTGAGCTACAGACCCTCAGATACATCGTCATGAAGAACAACTTGTTGTGGATTCTTACCAATCGTCAATCTTTCGTTAAGGAGGTGATCCAGCCGCAGGTTCCCCTACGGCTACCTTGTTACGACTTCACCCCAGTCATCGGCCACACCGTGGTAAGCGTCCTCCTTGCGGTTAGACTACCTACTTCTGGTGCAACAAACTCCCATGGTGTGACGGGCGGTGTGTACAAGGCCCGGGAACGTATTCACCGCGGCATTCTGATCCGCGATTACTAGCGATTCCGACTTCACGCAGTCGAGTTGCAGACTGCGATCCGGACTACGATCGGCTTTTTGAGATTAGCATCTGCTCGCGCAGTAGCAACCCTTTGTACCGACCATTGTAGCACGTGTGTAGCCCTGGCCGTAAGGGCCATGATGACTTGACGTCGTCCCCGCCTTCCTCCAGTTTGTCACTGGCAGTATCCTTAAAGTTCCCACCCAAAGTGCTGGCAAATAAGGAAAAGGGTTGCGCTCGTTGCGGGACTTAACCCAACATCTCACGACACGAGCTGACGACAGCCATGCAGCACCTGTATCAGAGTTCCCGAAGGCACCAATCCATCTCTGGAAAGTTCTCTGTATGTCAAGGCCAGGTAAGGTTCTTCGCGTTGCATCGAATTAAACCACATGCTCCACCGCTTGTGCGGGCCCCCGTCAATTCATTTGAGTTTTAGTCTTGCGACCGTACTCCCCAGGCGGTCTACTTATCGCGTTAGCTGCGCCACTAAAGCCTCAAGGGCCCCAACGGCTAGTAGACATCGTTTACGGCATGGACTACCAGGGTATCTAATCCTGTTTGCTCCCCATGCTTTCGCACCTCAGTGTCAGTATTAGGCCAGATGGCTGCCTTCGCCATCGGTATTCCTCCAGATCTCTACGCATTTCACCGCTACACCTGGAATTCTACCATCCTCTCCCATACTCTAGCTAACCAGTATCGAATGCAATTCCCAAGTTAAGCTCGGGGATTTCACATTTGACTTAATTAGCCACCTACGCGCGCTTTACGCCCAGTAAATCCGATTAACGCTTGCACCCTCTGTATTACCGCGGCTGCTGGCACAGAGTTAGCCGGTGCTTATTCTGCGAGTAACGTCCACTTATCCCGGGTATTAACCAGGTAAGCCTCCTCCTCGCTTAAAGTGCTTTACAACCAAAAGGCCTTCTTCACACACGCGGCATGGCTGGATCAGGGTTCCCCCCATTGTCCAATATTCCCCACTGCTGCCTCCCGTAGGAGTCTGGGCCGTGTCTCAGTCCCAGTGTGGCGGATCATCCTCTCAGACCCGCTACAGATCGTCGCCTTGGTAGGCCTTTACCCCACCAACTAGCTAATCCGACTTAGGCTCATCTATTAGCGCAAGGTCCGAAGATCCCCTGCTTTCTCCCGTAGGACGTATGCGGTATTAGCGTCCCTTTCGGAACGTTGTCCCCCACTAATAGGCAGATTCCTAAGCATTACTCACCCGTCCGCCGCTAGGAATCAGGTGCAAGCACCCTATCCCCGCTCGACTTGCATGTGTTAAGCCTGCCGCCAGCGTTCAATCTGAGCCATGATCAAACTCTTCAGTTAAAATCATTTCGAGTTTTATAAGTAAAACTCTTAAACTTGGCTCATCAATTTCCTGACTTAAATTTCGCTCAAATAAACTTCGAGTAATTCAAACCAATCAATCAATGAAAATAATTTCGATCAATCAACCAGTAAAAATCCACACAAGTTGTTCTTCATAATCTCTTAATGATCTTCTTACTACTTCGTCAGTAGCAAGCTAGGTCGGCTATACTACTCTCTATCTCTAGAAAGTCAACCAGTAATGAAAATTATTTTTAAACTCCCTTTCTAAAACCCAACTCAACCATTTATGCTAAGTTACTGTTTTATCAGAAGTTTTAATCTTCATCACCGCCGATGGATGTGCATTCTACAGTATTTCAGATGCCTTGCAACAACTTTTTTAAATAAATCTTACCGCATGTCTAATTTTTAGTCTTTTATGAAGTTTTTATCCATTTATTATACAATTTTGCTTAAATTACGCCTATTCCTAGTAATACAGTTTATTATTCCGGGTTAAACAACGCCACTATACTCAGAACAAGGCTTTGGGGTTTCCTTATGCATCGCTCTATTTATTTATCTTTATGCTTATTTTCTTTGGCCTCTAGCCCATTAATTTTTGCTGAAGACACTACTCAGGCTGAACAGACTGAAATAGAAACTGAATCTTCTACTACTACTGATACGGTTCCACTCAGAGAAAAAATATCTTCCAAGGTGAGTCACCTGCAAACCCAGCTAAAAGTCGATGCTAGTGCTGCACAGGCTGAAGAAGTTAAAGATCCTTTTCAGAGCTGGAATAGAAAGGTGTATCAATTTAATGATGCAATCGATCAGGCAGTCGTTCGCCCCATTGCGGTTCAGTATCAGAAAAAGGTTCCTCAAGATGTTCGTGGCAGCTACACCCAGTTCCGTAGCAATTTGGGTGAACCATGGAATGCGGTAAACCAGTTGATTCAGGGCCGTCCTGCTCGTGCGGCAAAATCTTTGGGCCGTTTTACCATTAATACCTTAACTACTTTAGGTCTGGCAAATCCTGCCCGTCGTCTGGGATTGGATCATGAAGATGAAAAGTTCGGGATCACACTAGGTTATTATGGTGTACCTTCTGGCCCTTATGTGATGTTACCGTTCCTAGGCCCAAGTTCTGTGCGTGATACTTTCGGTATGGCAGTCGATAGCCAGACCCGTCCACAGAAATATATTCTTGAAGATGATGAAGGCTTGTATTGGGGTGATCAATTCTGGCGTGCAATTGATAATCGTGCAGAATTACTTGATATTGAAGGTGTGTTAACAGGTGATCGTTATGCACAAATTCGCGATATTTATTTGCAGCGCACCAATTATATGATTGCCCAGAAAAAAGGTCTGGAACAGGAATCTTTATTCCTTGAAGATGACTTCGATGATGAAAATCTTGAAGATGAATCTCTCGATGAAAATGAGACTGAATCTTCTAGTGATGACCTTTGAAACCTAAGCTCAATGATGATTTGCTAGCGGAAACTGTTCGCTAGCAATCATTTGCTTGTTATAGTACATCTTATAACTCATTCCAGGATCGAACTACCTGTCTATGTATTTCATTCAACCTACCCGTGATATTCCTTATTTAGATCAAGTACTTGAGAAGCTTCCGCACGTTCAAGTAATCAAGCTGGAAGATCACGAGTTGTACGATGCAACGATTATTGCTATTGCAGATGTACATGATTATCTGAAATATAAGTGGAACCTTCCGACTGTAGTATTAGCGCTAGAAAATGAAGGAACAGCCTTGGCACAAGCTTGGGAACAAGGTGCTTTGGCAGGCTGGATCTGGGATAAACTGCCTGAACAACCCGATATCGCATTACAAAAAATTGATGCGCAATATAAGCGTAATCAGGATAGTCGTGATCTTCCTTCTGCGGCAGAGCTACAAAAACGTCTGCTGCCGAATGAAATTGAATTAACCAATTATGCGGTTGAAACCTATTTTCAGCCTTCTGCCTATCTATCTGGCGATTGGTACGATTACTGGAAAATCAGCGATAAAGAAATCATTTTTTATCTTGCGGATGTTTCTGGTCATGGCGTTACCAGCAGTTTATTAACGTCCTGGATGGCGGCTTTTCATGGTCGCTCCAAAACGCCTCGTGAGCTAATCAAGAAACTAAACGGGATGCTGGTTCAGGAAAATATCGAAAAGCATATCACCATGATTGCCGGAATCCTGAACCTGGAAACCCATGTCTTGAAATGGTCCAGTGCTGGTCACTACCCTCCTCCGATTATCTTTGAACCGAATCAGGAACCAAAAATCCTGTCATCCAGCAGCTTCCCTCTTGGCCTCACTGAAGACCTTGAGGTAGACGAAAATGAGTATATCTTCAGCCGCAATGCACGTTTCATTATCTGTTCAGATGGGGCATTGGAGCCGTTTAGCGGCGGTCTGAATGAACAATTTTCCCAATTATTGCATCACTTACAAAACGAATCCTTCGAAGCACCCGAACATGTTGCCGACGATATTGCCATTCTCAGCTTTATAAGAGTGAAATAGCAGTATAATCACAAGTTTTATAAGCACTTAATTTGATTGCGACTTTCAGCTACTTGAGTATCTATAGACCCTATGGGATAATTTAATATCCTTCTCTGCAAATGGCATTTATATGTCAACAGGTCATGTTGAATATGCAAGCTTGAATGGAACGCATATTTTTAAGCTTATCGGCGAAGTGCGGGCCCAATCTTGTATTAGTCTAGACAAATTACTGAACAAACTTGAGCAGCAGGACAACGTTGTTGGCGCAATTGTTGATCTGACTGAAACCAGCTTTATTGACAGCACTGTACTGGGTGTCCTGGCAAAATTAGGACTTAAACTTAAGCAGCTCCATAAGATCCAGGCGGTGATGTTGTCGACTAACTCTGATATCACGACTCTGGCCAACAGTATGGGCTTGGGGCAGGTCTTTGTCATTTTGGATTACTGCGGTGATTCAAATGTATGTACGCGTAAACTGATGGAAGAACATGTGACGCATCAAGCGATGCTGAAAACTGTTCTGGATGCACACAAGACTTTAATGCGGTTAAATCAGAGCAACCAGAATATGTTTGAGCCCTTGGTCAAACAGTTGCAAAAAGAACAAGATAATCTAGATCAAGTGTCTGAACAAAAGGTATAAACACACAATAAGGAATCCCTATGACTTTACTTTCTGTTGCACAGATGAATTCCCAGAATGAAATTGAGCAAAATTTCATGACCATCGAATCATTAATTCAACAAAGTAAAGCAAAAGGCGCTGAACTTATTGTCTTTCCTGAAAATTTCGTCTGTTTTGCTGCTGGTAAACAGCACGAAACTGCTGCTCAGTTCGAGAGCATTCAACAACGTCTGGAACAGCTGGCTCATCAATATCAGATCTGGATTATCGCGGGGACATTACCCTGTCCTTATCGTCCTGATGGTTCGATTATTGAAGATGGCCGGGTTCGAACCGTAAGTCTATGTATTAGCCCAGAAAAAACTGAAGCCCGCTATGACAAGATTCACCTCTTTGATGTACAGGTCGGTGATGCTGTTGGTGGCTATCAGGAATCCCAATTTTTTGAACCAGGTACCGATATTGTTGTTGCGAAAACGCCTTTTGGCAATATCGGTATGATGGTCTGCTATGACCTGCGTTTCCCTGAACTCGCGCTTCATTTACGTGGCCAAGGCGCGAATATTTTAACTGCGCCATCTGCCTTTACTTACACCACTGGCCAAATGCACTGGCAATTATTATTGCAAGCACGTGCTATGGATACCCAATGCACAGTTCTCGGTGCTGCTCAACAGGGTTGGCATGGTGAAAAACGTCAAACTTGGGGACATGCCGCTGCCACAAACAGCCGTGGTCAACTTCTCGATATGGTGCATGCGGAAGGCGCACAGATTATTACGGTTGATTTTGATTTGACTGAGCAGGCCAAAGTGCGTGAGTCTATGCCACTCATGCAGCATCACAAGTTATTACAATTTTCTTAAGTCAGACTTTCTACTGCATTCTCATTCGCTTGCATAAATTAACAAAATCCCTGCTTATTCTTCCCTAGAAATTATGGAGCATAGAAGTTCCATAAAAGAACAAGCAGGAAATACTCTCATGTCATTAGAAAAAGCAGTATATACCGCACGTGCCAAAGCTACAGGCGGTCGAGATGGCCGTGCAACCTCTGACGATCAGATTCTGGATGTAAAACTGGCAGTGCCTAAGGAAATGGGTGGCCCAGGTGGCGGAACCAATCCTGAACAATTGTTCGCTGCAGGTTATTCAGCCTGTTTTTTAGGTGCCATGAAGTTTGTTGCCAACCGGGATAAAATCAATATTAGCAAAGATGCCTATATTGAGGGTGAAGTTGGCATTGGTCCGATTCCTACCGGTTTTGGTATTGAAGTGACTTTAAATGTTCATTTAGAAGGCATGGAACAGGAAGAAGCTCAAAAGCTGGTCGATGCCGCACACATCGTTTGTCCTTATTCAAATGCAACCCGTAACAATATTGATGTTACTTTGAATGTCATCACCTAAGTCTAAATAAATATTTGACTCTCTATCCTGAAAAATCAGAAGTCATTTCAGGATAGAGCTGATCATTCTTATAAAATTTTGATCAAAATTGCTTTATGCTATTTAATAGAAAAATGATCATTTGAGATATTTATTTAAGAAAACAGTGCCTTCCTATCCCATCGAATAAAAATTTACTCTGCCGCCTCATTGGTTACACGCAGAACTTCTTCAATCGTGGTTTTACCAGCCAGCACTTTACGTAAACCATCATCGCGAATTGAACCTGATTGCTGACGTGCATAGGTTTCCAGCTCATATTCAGCCGCATTGCCATGAATCAGACGGCGCATATGTTCATCAACCGGTACAATTTCATAAATGGCAGTACGTCCACTAAAGCCGGTATTCCCACAGCGTTCACAACCGTGCGGTTGAGGTAATCTTAAATCCTGTGGATGCTCAATATGTTCAAACAGATTTTTCTCAAATGCATCTGCATCCTTCCAGGTCGCACAATGTGGACATAAGGTACGCACCAGACGCTGAGCAACTACGCCAATTAAAGAGCTGGATAGTAAGAATGGCTCAATTCCCATATCTTTTAAACGCGTCACTGCACCAATCGCAGTATTGGTATGTAGTGTTGATAATACCAGGTGACCAGTCAATGATGCCTGAACTGCAATTTCTGCAGTTTCCAGATCACGGATTTCCCCCACCATCACCACATCTGGATCCTGACGTAACATAGCTTTTAAGGCACGGGCAAAGGTCATATCGACTTTGGTATTTACCTGAGTCTGACCAATCCCTTCTAACTGATATTCCACTGGATCTTCAGCTGTCAGAATATTTTTGGAACCATCATTTAGATCAGAGAGTGCTGCATATAAGGTGGTGGTCTTACCCGAACCGGTAGGTCCAGTCACCAGAATAATACCATGAGGACGATGCACCAGGGTCTTGAGTCGATCATAATCGTTATTCATCAAGCCCAGATGAGTCATATTCAGACGGCCAGCCTGCTTATCCAGCAAACGCATCACCACCCGCTCACCATAAGAAGATGGCAAGGTCGAAACACGAACATCGACTTCGCGACCTGCCAGACGCAAGGAAATACGGCCATCCTGAGGAATCCGTTTTTCCGCAATATCCAGCTTGGCCATGACCTTGATCCGTGATACCAGTAATGGTGCCAGCTCACGACGCGGCTGCACAATTTCACGTAGTTGCCCATCGACACGCAAGCGTACAGAAAGTCGTTTTTCGAAGGATTCCACATGAATATCTGAGGCGCCAACACGGATTGCTTCAGACAACAAGGCATTGATCAGACGGACAATAGGCGCATCATCCTCCTGATCCATCAGATCTTCGGCTTCAGGGACCGAATCAGCAAGGCTTAATAAATCCGGGTGATCTTCCAGACCAGCCGCGACCTGCTGTGACTCACCACTATCGCCGGCAAAACTGGAACTGAGTAACTGATTGAATTCTTGTTCTGTACAATGTTGATACTGAGCCGGATGACCCAGCAAACGGCGTGCTTCCTGTAATGCAAGCATAGATGTATTGTCACGACGGACAATAAAAGCCTGATCTCCCTCATAACGCAATAGCACACCATGACGTTTCGCAAAGCTATACGGGATTTGTAATTGTTTCAGTACTTGCATCGCAGATTATAATAATGATGAAAAAATTTAAATTGAGTGTACTCTAAGCATATGACAGCGTGAAGTATGTTTTCAAAGATTTAGTAAGAAAGGATGCCAACATTGCCGCAAGATCAAGAGGAATTAAACCTGCAGTCTCCCAGAATTCAATGGTGGGGAGAGCAAAGTTTTGAAATTAACGAGTCCAAGGCTTGGCAATTTGGCTCTCTGCTGTTTCGTTTGACCAGAGGTTTGCAGGAATGGCGACTGGAATATTATCGTCCGACGGTGCAGTACGATTATGAACAGCAATGGCATCAGATTAATGATCCACTGTTTGCATTTCCGAAACCGGTGAAAATTGAACGCTATATGTTCAAATCTACCCAAAGCAAGTTACAGCTTATGCCGCGTCTGGCGAATCGCTCCGTAGTAATTAAACCGGTTGATCCGATTTATATTCCGGCTGGACAACGTGGAACCCTCTATATCAGCACCCGCTATGGATTGCCGGTTTTGTCGAAGGTCAACGTGAACCGATTTTTGATCTTCCAGTGATTTTACCGAAAGACACCTGGTTTGGACCCAATCATCGTTCCGGTGAAATTTGCTATGCTACCGCAGTTGACGGAAGAACCGAGCTCCAACAATTACGTCCTCGTGCATTCCGTGCTGTGACCCCGATTGAATTTCATAATACCAGTCAGCAGCAACTGCGTTTCGATCGGATGAATGTTCCAGTACCTGCATTGCCTCTCTTTTATAGTGCCAGCACTGAACGTTTATGGACCTCGCAGATTAAGGTTCTGCATGAAGGTCTGGATCGCCCCCCCGGATCCGGGTGGAAAACCGTACCCCGCCCAATGCGGGTGAAGTGGATTATTTACACCCACCGCGTGATCCAGCGGGAAATTTATTTAATATGTTTGATTCATTTTTCTAAGAGCGTGTGATGCCAAATTCGAATATTCCAACCGAAGTCACAACAGTCTCAAGGGAGTATTTACCAATATTAATACGGATCGCCTGACTGAAATTGTCGTCGCGGTTGTGCTGTGTTTTATTGGTTTCCTGATCGCACGTTTTTTCTCGAATGCTTTTATCCGTACTATCGGTATACGCTTTAATGCGCATCAGCAAATGGTCTGGCGCCGCGGGATTTTCTACTTTATTTTCCTGTTGTTTGTGATGGCGAGTTTGAAGGAAGCCGGCTTTAAACTCAGTGTTTTCCTCGGTGCAGCGGGTATTTTAACTGTGGCTTTGGGTTTCGCTTCTCAAACCTCTGCATCCAACCTGATCAGCGGTATCTTCCTGATTGGTGAAGGATCTTTTGAGGTCGGTGATACCATTCAGATTACACTGATTCGTGGACATACCGTTGAAGGTGAAGTGATTTCGATTGATCTGCTCTCGGTTAAACTGCTTACTCAAGATAATATCTATATACGTTTGCCGAACGAACAACTGATTCGGGCTCCGGTACACAACCTGTCCAAGTTTCCAATCCGGCGTATTCCGATTACCTTGGCTATTAATTTTCATGAAGACATCATCAAGGTGCGTGAAGTACTGCTTGATGTTGCCAATAAATATCCGCTGGTTCTGGCCGATCCAAAGCCTGCAGTCACAGTCACCGCCTTCCGTGAATCTTCGATTGAACTTTTGTTTGCGATTTGGTGTCAGCAGGAAAATTATCTGAAAGTCCGTGATGAAATGCAGGAACGGATTCGAAATGGCTTTCTCGATAACCAGATTGAAATTCCGGTACCGAAAATGGGCTTTGTTGATCATCCACTGGCTCGCCCACTGGAAAATGAAGACGTTGATCAATATGCCAATGAGAAGGAGCTGAAGAGAGAGCCGGATTTAAAATAACTTTTTCTAAATCCCTCCTCACCTCCCTTTACTAAGGGAGGAACTGTCATAAAAAGCCTGTCTTTCTTTTACATATCGCTTAAAGCTGTGCTTTAAGCTCGTTCAGGGTTTGGGGAGATTAAATTAACGCTCAAATCGAGTAATTTAGATTCAAACCCTTTTCTCTCCATCCGGCATTGGT
>NZ_CP054904.1:0-5829 GCF_013364475.1 Acinetobacter sp. FDAARGOS_724
ACTAATATCAGTCGGTTTAAGCAATCGTGGTAGACTATTAACAGTGGTTTGGGTTGAACGTGGAGATGTTGCGAGAATAATCACTGCATTTGAACCATCACATCACCAAAAGCGGAGGTACAGCAATGCAAAATGAACTAGAACGCTATAAAAATTTTGACCCTACCAATGCCCCATTGGTTAAACCTAGCTTTGTGAAGAAATTACAGGAACGCCATGCCATAGCGCAAGCAAAGGCTTTTGATGCTGATGTCGTAGAATGGTTAAGTTCACAAGATAATGAAACAAAACAACATATTAACGATATGGTTCGCCATGTTATGGCATTGAAACGTGCTTAATTAGGGATTTAGTCATGATTAGACATGACCTCCTTTTTTTGTCTTGATGTTCAATTGATAAAAGAAAAAGTCTATTTAGTATCAATACTAAATAGACTTTTTTTACATTTAGCGATACGTATTTATTTAACTCTCTCACCTTGAACACAAATATTAGCAAAGATAGTCGCTCTAGATTTTTCATAATCTTATAATGGCTATATTCGGTGTCTAGATGGTTATTTAAGATTGTTTTAATGACTTACAGATTTTTGAAATATAAGTAATATTGAAGGATAGTTCTATGTTAAATCGAGCGAGTTTAGAGAGAAAGGAATTTAAGGAAGAAGAACTTGCGCCCATTAAAAAGCTTGATTTGAATGATTTGAAAGTTCCTATGCCTAAAAACCTTGACCAGTTACTGATTTGGACATCTGAACTTGCTCAATATAATTATGCTCAATTCCTTGACCAAGCCGAACAGCTAAAACTTGTTAATGAAGACAACCTGGAAGAACAGGCGGAAATCAGTCAGAAGCTTAGATTCTATAGAGGGAATGCACTTATAGAAAACCAAATTAAAGATTTCTATTTGAAAAAGTTACTTGATCAAGGGGAGGCAACAGTCAAAGGTTATATTAAAAGTCCGACCAAGAAAAATACGAGATATGCTGTAATTTCTTATCATGACTATGATTTTGTAAGCTTTGCTACTCCAGAAATTCTTAATAAATTTCCAGCCGATCTCATCAATTTCGTGCAAAAGGAAACACCTAAGACATTAGCGGACATATACCCTGAAGAAGCCGTGTTCTTATCAGCTATCAAAAAATTTATAAAACCTTTTAAGGAGCAGTATAAAAAATTGGCTGATAAAAACAGGGAAATTAAAGAGCACAATACAGTTGCTCATGAAATTTATATAAAAATTAAAAATAAAGAAGCAACTCTGCAAAAGCCAACAGACTCAAAGCCTAAAGAATCTAGTCCAAAGACTAATGAAAATAGTGTTGTGCCAGTAGAGATGAAGCAGGTAGCCATTCAGAAAAATATGGGCCCAAAAGAAAAGCCAATTACGGTGATTAAGAAGCGAAAATTTGCTTTAAATAAAGATAAGTAGTTTGTAATTTAAAATTATAAACAAAAACCCCTCTAAGTCTTGCAAGTTAGAGGGGTTTTCAAGTAAATTCAGCGGTACGCAGTTATTTGATGCTAGAACATCAAGTAACGAAGATCAGCAGAGTTGACGCTCGTACTGATTTCACCAAAAGGCTTGTACCTGAACTCTATTTTCACAATAAACAGTGTTTATATCAAGCCTCAAAATGATAAGTCTTCGTTAATTCGTGTTTTAAATCGTCAAATAAGTATCCTAGATCGAGCTTTGCCTGCTTCTGCGTGTCCGTTTTACGGTCGGCATGCAGTACGTGTGGTAGGAATAAGTGTCACTGGCGTATTGTAGCTATAGTCGAAAGGCTAAACCGCTTACAGGGGAACTTCACATAGGCGGAGCGTTGGGAGTAGTTACATAGGACTTGTTAAGTTGCATGTTGGGGAAACCCTCGCAGAGATACAGGCAATGTAACGACAGGGAGCGCGTGGAGCGAAGTGCAAGACTTTGAGTCCTTGTCTGCATAGTTTGCAAAACTATGTGCGGATACGACCGATATACGTGGCTCCGAAGCCAAATATATACAGGTAAATCGGCAATACTTAGGGGATATGTCATTTTTTTAAATGACAGCCCTTAGGGTGAGTATTGCCGAAACTCTCTCAACCGTTTCCAAAGCCAAAGCACGAAGTGCGACGCTTTGGAGGCGTGTTGAGAAGTTGAGAGCTTTTGCTTTTAAGGTCGTGTGATTTAGACTTGTGAGTTCTAAAATTTATTTTATGCTTAGGCTATTTTTTTAAATCATTGCAAATTTCTACTATTAAATTTGCTTTGCCTTCTCTACCTTCTTCATAATTTATTGCTTTTACTACGACACCATAAATATTGTCGTCTATAGATTCAGCATAAAAGTAAACACAATCTTCGTTATGTCCATGACTATACCAGTTATCATCTGCATATCTTGACATACGTTCATATATTGATGATTTATAAGATATATTTTTACCATCTATTTTTGATGATTCTACTATTAAATTAGTAATTTGATCATTTGTTGCAAATTCATAATCTTTTTTTGCATTAATAAAATAATTAATAATTTTGTAAGGATCTAACTCTAATTCTTTTTTTATAATAGTTGGATCTATTTTTAGAAAATCCATAACTGCATTGCTTTCATATTCAGTTTTTTTACAGTCTTCATAAAAAAATAGATAAATAGAAATAGCCATTAACATTGGCCAACTACTATCCTTAAAATTATTCTCTTTTAGATAAAGGGCTTTCTTTTTAATATCTTCAATTTTACTTGATGTTATATAGTTGAAATAGTTCGAAGGTACACCTAATTCATCGATCGAGAAATTTCTTATCTCGAACCCACTTTCTGAATTACTTACAGCATTTTTCTTTCTTAAAAAGAAAATTAAGATTTTATATCCAAAAAAACATAAAGTAATAAAACCTATAAATTCAAGCATGTAATCATCTACTATATAATGTTAGGACTGATGGTAAATCATCTTAAAAAATTTTTGAATGGAATAAATCGAGTAGTTGAAGCATTACTTCTTTTGCTTAATAGATTTAATTCAAAGCATAAAATTTTATATATTTTTTGTGAAAATCCACCATAAAATTTCCATTGATTGTAGCCATCATTCATATAAAGAACGCCACAAATATTTGGAAAGTAGAAGCCTAAATTATTTTCTATAATGAAATTAGATAAATCACGGCTAAAGATAAAATTTCGTTGTATACAGATGGTTATTACCTCATATAGCTCTCTAGCTTCCTGATATTTTAGACGGTATCGATTCAATAAATAATTAATAAGATACCTTTTTCTAGCTGGACTTTGCATCGTGTAACATCCTGAAAATTAAAAATTATTTTTCCTTACGTGTATTCAAAACTTGTTGTCCTAAATCTTTCCAAATTTGCCATTTCATATCATTTGGGTCGATTTCAGCAGTTTTAAGCAGAACTCCAAGTAATTCTGCTGGGTTCCGTTGATCTAGATTGGCAATCTCAAAAAGTGCGCCTAATTGGATAAGATGACGTGTACGAGCTTTACGTTCAGCTTCTTTTTCTGCATTCAGTAATTTTCTAACGGCTACCTTTTGCTTATTCGCTCGATCTATTGCTTTTTCGGCTTTAATCAAAGCATTCAGTTTTTTCTCTTGGTCTGGTGTACGGTATTGGATTTTAGCTAATTCCAATAAAAGTTTTTGAGCATCACTCGGATTCTTTAAAGCAGAGATATAGGTGATTTTTTCAGACAGCCAATCATTATTCATATTCAATTCCATTAATTCAGATACCGCAAAAGTACAGGCTTAATTCTCAAAGAACGATAACAAAATAATTACGTCAAATGTACGCAATTTTGTTAAAGTCGTTCTAGAGATTGTTGCCTGTACTTCCATCAAATTTTTTGATGGCGCGCTTAGACGTTTCTCAATTTCATTGAGAAACCTAAGCACGTTAGGGACTTCATCCCTAAAACCCTGAAACTTCTTTTTTCGGTAAATTTTCAATTTACAGAAAAAAGAAGTACCAAAGCTAGGAGCAACTGCATGCAACTAAAACAGGCACTGGGAAAAATTAAAGATATTACTTTTGGCGTGATCGCAGCACCTCTAATCATGATCATTATGATGTGGGCTTCGATACTCGATCAAAGAGCCTTTAAGAAAGAATTAGACCGAAAAAAGGAACAGGAAAAAACCTAATGGCGATTGCTCGTTTAAGTGTCAAAGTTGGCAAGGCAGGCAAGGCAGCACCGCATTCCGAATATATTGATCGGGACGAAGAAAAGAAGCTGAAACAGGAACAGGCAGAAACTGACCTTGAACATAGTGCTTATGGAAACATGCCGAAATGGGCTGAACATAATCCGATTGCCTTTTGGGAGGCAGCCGACCTTTACGAGCGCAAAAATGGCAGTACTTATCGAGAATATGAAATTGCCTTGCCTAGAGAAATGAATGCCGAGCAACGCCTAGAATTGGTTGAGGACTTCATTCAGTCTGAGATCGGCTCAAAATATCCGTATCAATTTGCGATTCATAACCCTAAGGCAATGGACGGCAAGGATCAGCCTCACGTTCACCTCATGTTTAATGAACGTTTGCAAGATGGAATTGAACGAGATCCGGAGCAGTATTTCAAACGCTATAACAGCAAAAACCCTGAACGTGGCGGAGCTAAAAAAGACAATACCGGTAAGAGTTACCAGGAACGAAAAACCGATATTAAAGACCTACGCCAAAGATGGGCAGATTTATGCAACAGCCATTTAGAAAAGCACCAAATTGATAGCCGTATTGATATGCGAAGCTACAAAGAGCAAGGCATAGAGAAAGAACCCGAAAAGAAACTATTACCAAGCCAAGCTAAAGACCCTGAAATCAGGGAAGCCTTGCAACAGTCACGTACAGCCTATAAAGAGCTTGAGCGAATAGACTTAGGTGACCCTAAAAACGACCTGAAAGACCTCAAAAACAGCCCAATTTCAGACAAAGAAATTAAACAGGGTATTGAGAGCTTTAAGGCTGATTTTGACAGCTTTAAACAGCTTGCTTTGGAACAGTACAAACAACAGCAGAAATCAGAAAGAGAGCAACAGAAAACAATGAAGTTTAGAGGGATGAGCCGATGACACCTGATGAAAAAAAGCTATATGCCCTGATGGCAGTTGCCGAACAACAGCAGAATTTAGTTAATCAGGCTGTCAAAGAGCTTCAAATCACGAAAGAACACATTCAAAGCACTATTGCTGGGCAAACCCACCATACTGTATCAAAAGCGGTAAATGAGGGCTTACAGGACGGTACAGCAGAACTTATTAAGACCGCTAAAGCACTTGGACGCTTGAAAAACTCGATTGAATCAGCCAGCTATGAATTTTCGTGGAAAATTATCACAATGATTTTAGGAATTTTTGCCATTCTTATGCTTGGTATTATTTGGTTATTTAGTGTTTATATAAAGCCACTTGAAAATATTTCTAAGATTGAGAGCTTAAGAGAGGATGGTATTCAACTTGATATTCAAAGCTGTAAAGTTGGGGAAGAAACTAAACCTTGTGTCCGAATAATGAAAGATCAGTGTAACTATTCCAAAAACAATGATTTATGTGTCATCGACCCAAAATAATAAGAATATTTCTTATGCTAAAAGAAAATTCTTACTTAATTTAAATTTTATGAGAGGAAAAGAGGTAATCATGCCATTGATTGAATATTACGGCTTATTATTTGAATGGCATGACCAAAAAATGGATTTAGTCTATCGAGGGCGTGAAATTACGTTTGAGGAGGTCTGTAGTATTTTCCTTGATCCTGCATTGATGTCTTTTGATGATGTAGGACACTATGACGAACAACG
>NZ_CP054907.1:0-214175 GCF_013364475.1 Acinetobacter sp. FDAARGOS_724
ATGGTGTTTCTTTACTACATCCACAGCCACTCATAGTTATACCCATTAAAAAAATTTATAAACTTTGAATATTAGAATCCCTATAGTTACTATAGAGTCAAGATTTTTTGGAAATACCAACTCAATGCATTTAAAAATTGGTGAACTCTCTAAAAAAACCTCATGTTCAGTATTAACAATTAGGTTTTATGAAAAGGAAGGTTTAATTCCGGAACCCGAAAGAACGGAAGGAAATTACCGCCTTTACGATATAGGCTATGTTGAGCGAATTAAGTTTATTTTGAATTGCCGAACTTTAAATATGAGTTTGAATGAAATTCGTCAATTACTCACCTATAAAGATAATCCCAAGAAAAATTGTTCAGATGTGAATGAATTAATTGACTTACATGTCAGTGCTATCAGAGAAAATATAATCAAGCAACAAAAGCTTATTGAACAATTATCTGATTTAAGAGGTACTTGTGATGGTTTATGTACAATTGACCAATGTGGAGTTCTAAAAAATCTAGCTTGATTATCTAGACCTATGCTTTTTTCAAAAATTCTGTATATCTTTACTTAAGGCTGCAAAAAGTTTAAGGTTACTCAAATTCTGTGATCAGATCTTTGATAGATCTGGACAGCTTCTTATTGGTGTTTTAAATACAGATTTGTGTATGAAGAGAAAAACATTTCTAATCCAGATATTGGTACTCTTATTCACATTCCAGAATATTTGGAGTGTGGCAGAGGCTGCGTGTCTGCATGAAATGCCAAACATACCCAATTCAATACTCTCTAATCCAATCGATTTAGACGAAAAGAGTGATAGTCCTCGTCAAGCACTTTATTCCCTAGAAAACTATAAAGAAATCTATGACTATTGTCAGAAGGTTTGTTTTAACGAAAAGTGCAGTCATTTCTCAAATACAATCGTGATTCAGATTGACCCACCCGATGATCTGAAGCTTAAAGCTAATTTTGAGACCGGCATTACCCCAACTTATTTGGGAATAACTTTTTATAAACCCCCTTATCTGGATCAATTAACCCCGCCTCCCGATTTGCCCCTACTATTGGTGGGGTAGTCTTATAAAAGCCCACCACTCCTAATTTCATTATGCGTGGGGCATTTTCATGTCAAAAAACAAATTACATCAGGATACCTCCATCCTGAATTTATCCTGGTCAGCCTTAGGTAGCGGTATCTTGCTATCTGCAATGATCAGCTTCAGTACTTCCGTAGTCGCCAGTACTCAAGATTTAACGCTGCAGCAAGCTATTGAGCAGGTTAACCAATATCAAGCGTCCCAAAATTTCTGGGAAACGCAAAACAGCATTAATGCCACGAATCTTCAGCAAAGTAAGCTGTTTAAAAATCCTGAACTGTCAGTTGAACAAACGGGATTTGGTTCAAATAATGAAAAAGAGCTTACCATTGGCATATCACAACCCTTGGATATTTTTGGTGAGCGAAGAGCAAACCAAAAATTAGCCAGTCTCTCTACAGATAAAACAGCGCTGAAACAGAAGATTTATCAAGCACAAATTGAGCTTGCAGTGAAATATGTATGGTCACAACTGGCCATTGCTGAACTTGAAAAAAACATTGTCAATGAACAACTTCGGGTGAGCCAAGAAAACCTTCAAGCAATCGAAAAGCGCTTTAATGCAGGCAGTATTGCCCAAGTAGATGTAAATCGCGCACGTTTAAGCCATGCTGAAAATATCCGTCTTTTTAGACAGGCAGACTTACAGGTACAAGTGGCCACCCAACAATTATCAAATTTATGGGGTACGTCTGATAAGTCATTGCAGGTAAACCTCTCTTCACAAAAGCTCTGGCCAAAATCGACTCATGAACAGGTTCAAGAATATTTAGCGGAAAACTACGTTGAGAAATATCGAGCTTTACTGGTATTAGAGTCTCAAGCAACGGTTGATCAACTAAGGGCAAAGGCACGTCCTAACCCCACTTTAAACCTAGGTGTCAACCGCACCCAATCCTTGGAAAACTCCACACAAAATCAATTAGTAGTCGGAGTCAGTGTACCGCTTAATATTTTCGATCGTCAGCAAAATGGCATAAAAATCGCGCAAGAAAAAATGAACTTATTAGAGCGTCAGAAAGAGTTTTATCTGAAGCAAAATGCGCTGCAAATAGGCACAATTTTAACCGAGTTGCAGGGTTTAGAGCTGCAATTCAAAGTCGTTGACGAGACTCAAATTCCTTTGGCGACTCAAGTTCAAAGTAAGACGCTACAAGGTTTCTTGGCAGGCAAGTTTGCTTTAACCGATGTTCAGCAAGCCACGCTTCAATTACAAGACATCCGTCTGCGTAAAGTCCAGTTGTTACGGGATGGCTGGCAAAAGGCCATTGAAGCAGAAAGTTTGAGCTTAGGCATTAGCCCAAGTGAAGTCATGTCGAAAGATGCTATTGCACAAATCAATCAAAACTTATGGCAAGACATACAGGCCATGCCTGTCATTGGTGGGGGAAATTAACATGTTCGATCTTAAAAACAGCTTAAAAAAACAGAGCGGAAAAATCTCTCAACCTCTACTGATTAGTTTGGTTATCGGCGCTACCGTACTCCTCAGTATTTTTTTGATCTTAACTGGTAAGAATAAATCGGAAACATCAGATGAACATGCAGAGGAAGAAAGCGGAGAAGAACATGGCGGTGAAACCGAAGAGCATGCAGAAGGTGTGAGCCTGACTGCCAAGCAACTGGTGGAACAGGGCATACAATTATCAGCGGTCGATCAAGGCCCGGTGGTTAAATTAAGTTCTTATCCTGCCAAACTGAATGTGAATACTGACCAGCAAGCGCACGTCTCACCGAGTTTTAGTGGTCATGTAGAAAATGTCTATGTAGAACTCGGTCAAAAAGTTCAGAAAGGACAGCCTTTGGCTGCGTTGCTTGTTCCTGATCTAGTTGATCAGCAGGCCAATCTTAAAATTGAACAAACCAACCTTGAACTGGCGAAACAAGACTATGATCGTGAGCGTCAGCTTTGGTCACAGGGCATTTCAGCAAAACAGGACTATCAACGTGCTTATAACAGCTATAAACGGGCACAAATTCAGGTTCAAGCGGCCCAATCACGTTTAAGTGCATTTGGTGCAGTGAATGCCAGTAACGGACGCTATATTTTGAAAGCTCCCATTTCTGGCGTGATCAGTAAAAAGGATTTGGTTCTCGGGGAAAATGTTCAGTTAGCCGATCAACTCTTTACGATAGACCGGTTAGATCAACTCTGGCTTGAGTTTATTGTTCCAAATTCTGAAATTATGGGCTTAGCCCCGAATCAAAAGATCGAATTTAAATCCTTGCAAACAGAAAAGGTTTATCAAGCTGTTATTCAGACTTTAAATACTGAAGCGGATATTCAAACAGGTCGTCTTCAGGTGCGAGCAAAAGTTGAATCGAATGCAACCGAATTACGTCCAAACTTGATGGTGAACGTACAGTTGCAACAACGGAGTGAAAGTACCGCATTACGGGTACTTAAGTCCGCAGTTCAGAATGTCGATGGAAAAGATGTGGTTTTTGTCGCCACTCAGCATGGACAAAAAGTTGAATTCAGTCCGCAACCTGTGAAATTAGGGCAATCATCTGGGGAGAGCCAATGGATTGAAGTGGTGAGTGGGCTTAGTCAGGGACAAAAATATGCCGCTCAAGGCAGTTTTTTACTGAAATCCGAGCTGGAAAAAGGAGAGGCTTCACATGAGCACTGAAACTCCTCAAATTCCAGACCACGAATCGGTAAAACCTGAAGGACTGTTTGATCGACTGATCCAGTTTTCTATCCATAACGCAATCTGGGTCATGCTGTTTATTGCGGCTTGGATTGCTATTGGTATTTATAGTTATCAAAAGTTACCGATTGATGCTGTACCAGATATTACCAATACTCAGGTGCAGATTAACACTTCAGCCAATGGTTTTACGGCTTTAGAAATGGAACAGCGGATTACATATCCAATCGAGAATGCCATGTCAGGCATGCCGAAAATGGAACAAACCCGTTCGATTTCACGCTACGGCTTATCGCAAGTGACCATCATTTTTGAAGATGGCACGGATATTTACTGGGCCAGACAGCTTATCAACCAGCGCTTGCAAGAAGCAATGGGAGAAATGCCTGAAGATGTGCAACCTAACATGTCGCCTATTTCGACAGGTTTAGGTGAAATCTATCAATGGGTGATTAAAGCCGAACCAAATGCTAAAAAGCCGGATGGAACCCCTTATTCGGCGATGGATTTACGTGAAATTCAGGATTGGATTGTAAGACCGCAATTACAGCGCGTAAAAGGCGTTGCGGAGATCAACAGTATCGGTGGCTTTAATAAAACCTATGTGGTTGCCCCTGATCTGAACCGATTGCAACAATTGCAAATTCCTTTGTCTGATTTACAAACTGCCTTAACAGAGAATAATGAAAACCGTGGTGCTGGCTATATTGAGAAAAATGGACAACAGCTAACGGTTCGTGTTCCCGGCACTTTAAACACGATTGAAGATATCCAGAACATCAGTATTGCCAATAAAAACGGCTATCCGATTCGGGTGGCAGATGTCGCCAATGTCTCAATTGGTCATGACTTGAGAACAGGGGCTGCAACCTATAATGGTGAAGAAACTGTATTGGGTATTGCCATGATGATGATGGGAGAAAATAGCCGTACCGTTGCTCAAGCCATTGATGAAAAGGTGCAATCGATCCAGCAATCGCTACCTAAAGGTGTGGTGATTGAGACTGTGTATGACCGTACGCATTTGGTTGATCGGGCGATCAAAACCGTTCAGAAAAATTTGATTGAGGGTGCAATCCTCGTCATTGTTATTTTATTTCTCTTTCTAGGTAATTTCCGTGCTGCGCTGATCACGGCTTGCGTTATTCCACTGTCAATGCTGTTTACCTTGACGGGAATGGCAGAGCAGAAGATTAGTGCAAATCTGATGAGTTTAGGGGCACTGGACTTCGGTATTATTATTGATGGTGCAGTGGTTATTGTAGAAAACTGTATCCGTCGGCTAGCAGAAGCTCAGAAGCTGAAAGGTGGTTTACTTAGCCGTTCTGAAAGATTTAAAGAAGTCTTCTTGGCTGCAAAACAGGCGCGTCGTCCTCTGATTTTTGGACAGTTAATTATTTTGGTGGTTTATCTACCTATCTTTACCCTGACGGGTGTAGAAGCCAAACTTTTCCATCCTATGGCAATGACTGTTGTACTGGCTTTAATTGGGGCCATGATTTTATCTGTCACTTTTGTGCCAGCCGCAGTTGCCCTATTTGTCACTGGAGAAGTCAAGGAAACCGAAAGTCGCTGGATGCATTGGCTTAAAACCAAATATGAACTGCTTTTAGATAAAGCCTATGAGCTTCGTTTATTTGTGACTATTGTGGCTGCCTGTATTTTAGTGCTTACGGGCGTGCTAGCCACTCAAACAGGTAGCGAGTTTGCACCTCAACTGGGTGAAGGTGATTTTGCTGTTCAGCAAATGCGTTCCCCAAGTACAGGGTTAGAACAGTCACTGAGAATGCAGGAAAATACTGAAAAGTTACTGTTGAAAGAATTTCCTGAAATTAAAGCGATCTTTGCTCGTACCGGTACAGCAGAAGTGGCCACAGATGTTATGCCACCCAACATTTCAGATGGCGTGGTACTGTTAAAACCTCATGATGAATGGCCTGATCCAAAACAAACGATTGATGAGCTTCGCCAAAGAATGATTACTTTCTTAGCGACATTGCCGGGAAATAACAGTGAGTTCTCGCAACCCATTGAACTGCGCTTTAACGAGTTAATTTCAGGGGTGCGAAGTGATGTGGGTGTCAAATTATTTGGTGATGACATGGAGATTCTAAATCGCGAAGCGAATAAAATTTCTCAAAAAATTAACTCAATTTCAGGCGCGACAGCCGTTAATGTAGAACAGACCAGTGGCTTACCCTTGTTGAATGTAGAGGTGGATAAGTCCAGAGCTGCACAATATGGCTTGTCGGTAAGAGCAATTCAGGATCTGGTAGCTACAAGTGTCGGTGGCCAGAATGTTGGAACAATTTTACAGGGAGACAAGCGTTTTGATTTTGTCATCCGTCTAGATGAATCCCAGCGTAGTCCTGAACAGTTAGCGGTACTTCCTATTCAATTGCCGAATGGTGGTTTAGTCCAACTGCAAGATGTGGCACGCGTTGAAAATATCCTGGGTATTAATCAGGTCAGCCGTGAAAATGGTAAACGTCGAGTGGTTATTACTGCAAATGTAGAAGGACGTGATTTAGGCTCATTCGTAACAGAGCTTCAGAGCACGTTATCCAAACAGGAATTACCAAGCGGTTATTGGATAGATTATGGCGGTCAATTTCAAAATCTGATGTCTGCAAAAGCGCGTATGCAATTGGTGGTTCCGCTCGCATTGTTGACGATCTTTATTTTATTGATGGCTGTATTCCATAATATCAAAGAAAGCTTACTGGTCTTTAGTGGTGTACCGTTTGCCTTATGTGGAGGCTTAATCGCGTTGTGGTTGCGTGACATTCCATTATCCATGTCAGCAGGGGTTGGCTTCATTGCACTATCGGGGGTGGCTGTACTGAATGGCTTAGTCATGCTCACCTTTATCAAAGAGTTGCGACAACAATATGACCTTTATTATGCAACGTGGCAGGGTGCAATTTTGCGTCTTAGACCTGTGCTGATGACCGCTTGTGTGGCGTCCCTTGGGTTTGTCCCGATGGCTTTGGCAACCGGAACTGGGGCAGAAGTACAGAGACCTTTAGCAACAGTGGTTATTGGAGGAATTATCTCCTCTACCCTGCTTACATTGGTTTTATTGCCCGTACTGTACCGCTGGATGAATGAAAAGAAAGTTTCTTAATCCAATAGATTAGTCGATTTACAGCAGAGATATTGGCTGTTATCCAATATCTCTGCTCATCATAAATAGAATAAGGAAAATATTTTATGTCAGAACATCATGATCATAGCCATGCGGTTGTTACTGAAGAAAATAGTAAGAAGTTAATGGTTGCCTTAGGTTTAACGACTACTTTTTTAATAGTAGAAGTTGTCGCTGCTTTTATTACCCAAAGTTTGGCTTTGTTATCTGATGCAGCTCATATGTTTACTGATGTAGCCGCTTTAGCTATTGCTCTTGCCGCTATCAAAATTGGTAAAAAAGCCGCAGATGATAAAAGAACTTTTGGCTATCAGCGATTTGAAATTTTAGCGGCTCTGTTTAATGCGGTGATGCTTTTTGTGGTAGCAATATATATTGTATATGAAGCTTATCAACGTTTTACGAACCCTGCTGAAATTCAAAGTGTTGAAATGATGATTGTCGCGGTCATTGGTTTGGTCGTAAATTTGATTTCAATGAAAATCCTTTCTGCTAGTGCTGAAGGAAGTCTAAATATAAAAGGTGCATATTTAGAAGTTCTTAGTGATGCTCTAGGATCGATAGGCGTGATTATCGGAGGAATAGTTATTTATTTTACCCAGTGGATGTGGGTTGATACCGTAATCGCTGTGTTAATTGGCTTCTGGGTCTTACCTCGAACTTGGATTTTATTAAAACAAAGTATTAATATTCTGCTTGAAGGAGTTCCTGATGAGATTGATATTGAGTCGTTAAGAAATGATTTATTGAAGCTAGAGGGCGTTGAAGGGATTCATCAGTTGAAAGTCTGGGCTATATCCTCAAAAAATATTCATTTAACTGCTCATTTGGTTGCTCCGAATAGCAATACAGATCAACTCTATCAAAAGGCCTTAGAAGTTCTAAAACATAATCATAATATTACTGAAATTACGTTACAAATAGAAAGTAAGGAATGTAATACATTGGAACAGCATAAACATTAAAGTGCTGCTCTTTCTACATAATGGACAGATGACTAGGCTGATAAACCTTACCATTTTCCTGTATTACACTTCTATTTATCACACGCACTTTAAACACCATCCTGAGACATTTTAAAATTACAAGAATGTAATTTATGAGTCCTCTGGGTGTTAATTCTTTAAAGTTAGAATATCTAACAAGTATTAAATGAGAGTAAATAAACATGCTATTCAAAAATAAATTTTGTACTAAATTACTGTTAATTAGTGCATTCTTTAGTATCGCAAGTTTTAGTTATGCAGATGGCGGCTTGTTATTTCTTGAAAAGAATTTAAAAGCTTCTAAAGTTGAAAATTCTAAACAAAAACAAGTTAAAAATAATGAATCAAATGAATCAAATGAATCAAATGAATAGTTGGGTTGCATAAATAAATCAATTAGACTTATTCATTCAGCAATATAATTCCTGAATGAATAAGTTTATAACTAAAACCGGCTTTGTTGCATAAACATTCAAAAGCTGAGTTTTCCCCAATCCATTCAAATTTAAGTGACAACTTGGGTGTGAGGTCTACCTAATTCCGTAAATCTATTCAGAACTGCCACACGCGCATGAACTTCATTGACCTGACTTTGAAAATGTCTTGCCGTCAGCTTATCTCCTAATAATTTGATGCAATGCATCTTGGTTTCCACCAAACTGCGACGGTGATAGCCCGACCATTTTTTCCATAGGGTTCTGCCTAAATGCTTAACCGTTTGAAGTAACTCATTTCGTTCTATTGAACTGATTTTAGAATCTTTCCAGGGCTTGGCATTCTTCCTGGGTGGAATTACGGCACTGTTGCAAATAACCACGAATGGTAAGCTGAAGGGCACTGTTGCAAATAACCACGAATGGTAAGCTGAAGACTGTTTTAGCTAAAGGTGCAGCATATGAATCCTTTCCATGGTCGGCATTTTCAGGGCGAAATCATTCTTTGGGCTGTGCGCTGGTATTGTAAATATGGCATTAGCTATCGTGAACTGCAGGAAATGCTGGCCGAACGGGGTGTGAATGTTGATCACACGACTATTTACCGTTGGGTTCAACGTTATGCTCCTGAAATAGAAAAACGTTTACGCTGGTATTGGCGTAATCCTACAGATCTGAGCTCGTGGCATATTGATGAAACCTATGTAAAAGTGAATGGACGATGGTCTTATCTGTATCGTGCAGTCGATCAACGTGGCGATACCATTGATTTTTATCTTTCTTCTAGACGTAATACCAAATCAGCATATTGTTTTCTTGGAAAAATTTTAAATAATGTGAAGAAGTGGCAAATTCCACAAGTGATCAACACGGATAAAGCACCCACATATGGACGTGCTTTATCACGGTTAAAACGGGAAGGTAAATGTCCACCAGACCTTGAGCACAGGCAGATTAAGTATAAAAATAACGTGATTGAATGTGATCATGGCAAGCTAAAGCGGATCATCAGGGCCACATTAGGATTCAAATCTATGAAGACGGCTTATGCCACAATTAAAGGTATTGAAGTCATGCGTGCACTACGTAAAGGACAAGCATCGTCATTTTATTATGGTCAGCCTCAGGGTGAAGTGTGTCTAATCAACAGGGTTTTCGGTCTCTAAGTACTTTTTAAAGGGAACATCATCGACTCAAATCTCTATTTGCAACAGTGCCGTATTAAGGATTTATAATTTACGAAATTGTTCATTTTTATCCAATTGGGGCGTGAAAAATTGAAAGGCCAAAAAGTAGGGTATATCCGGGTAAGTTCTGTCGAGCAAAACACTGGACGTCAACTTGAGGGAATTGAAGTCGACCGGATTTTTGTTGACCGTGCTTCAGGTAAAAATACTGACCGACCTAAATTTCAGGAAATGTTGAACTATGTCCGGGAAGGGGACAGGGTGATTGTACATTCCATGGATCGTTTTGCGCGAAGCCTGAAAGATTTGGTCACTGAAGTAGATAAACTGGTCAAACGAGGGATTGCCATCCAGTTTGTAAAAGAAAATATTACTTTTACGGCCGAATCCACCCCGATGGATAATTTGATGCTGCAATTGATGGGTGCTTTTGCACAGTTCGAACGTGAGATAATTTTAGAGCGGCAAAAGGAAGGAATAAAACTCGCCTCTGCTCAGGGGAAGTACAAAGGTCGGGTACATAAATTGAAACCTGATCAGGCTGAAGCTTTGCGACAAGACTGGAAGGAAGGGAAGTACCCTTCAAAAATGGCATTAGGAAAAGCTTTTGGGATTAGTCGTCAGGCGGTATACCGATATTTACAAGTTAGTGAATAGCTTATTGGGATTGGCAACTAAATTTAGTTTAACTTATAAAAATCATGAAACATTGTTCGAATTTTAAGCGTGGAACATAAATAATCAATAAAAAGCCGCTCTGGTACCCTATGCCCCACAACGGCTTGATCTAATATACTGAAATTTAATGATAAATATCAAGTATTTCGTATAAGGTGTATTATGTTATTTTTAGAAAAACTTAACTTAAATAGATAAATCTAATATATTATCTTTCTCACAATTTCATAAATATCAATTATCTAATAAGCTTTAAATCCTCTTGCTAAGTCTGTATGCTGTTTTATCAGAAAGATACTATAGAGGGTAATATGCATAGTTTTTCTGTAAAAGAATTGGATCAGTTGATTGAAAATGATCTAAAGGAAAAGAAAAAATCTAGTAAGTTATTGATTGGATATAAACTATTTAATGATCTAATGAATGACCCTAAATTTTATGCAGAAGTGACAGATTCAGCCCTGAGTGCCACAAAACGAAAATATAAGAACCTCAAGATCAAGATTACGACGGATAAATATCAACTTCATTTTGAATAAAACATAAAAAAGAGAGCTAGCAGCTCTCTTTTTTATGATAGAAGTGTACTCACTAGTACACTTCTATCATATCCATTTTACATAATGGTCATTATGAATAGTTATTACAATTTCATTAATTATCATATAGATATATTTTTTTGACTTCGTATAAGGTGTATTATGTTTATTTTAGAAAAACTAATTGATTCTTGAAAGTAAACAGGCTTCCATTATCAGATATTAAGAGGTCTCAAATTCTTTCTGATAATAGATTAACTAATACTTTTAATTCATCTCGTAATTGATTTAAGTTATCAAACTCAATGTTCTTGGTAAGCTCTTTAGGAATCTTTTCTGCTTCAGCAGATAAGTCTCGCCCTTTATCTTTTAATGAAATAAGAACTCGTCTTTCATCATTAGGATCACGTGATCGATTAATTAGACCAGATGTCTCCATTCTTTTTAATAGTGGGGTTAATGTTCCACTATCAAGATGTAAAATTTGTCCAAGATCACCCACACTTACACATTCTTTTTCCCACAAAACCAACATCACTAAATATTGAGGATAAGTGAGTCCGAGAGGTGTAAGAAAAGGGCGATAAGCTTTTACGATTAAATTAGATGCAGCATAAATAGGAAAACATAGTTGCTCATCTAAGCAAAGCTGATTCTTGGACATAGCTTTTTATTTGGTATAGACAGTGGTAGACACCTGTATATTACCTCGAATAGCATTGGAATAAGGACATACTTGATGCGTTTGTTCCACGATTTTCTCTGCATCAGCTTGTGAAATACCTGAAAGTGTGACATCTAAGTGTACTGTCAAGGCAAATCCACCATTGCCATTAGCAACCATTCCAACAGTACTCAGGACCTCTACATCGTTATCACGGATTTTATATTCTTTATTGCTACGAGTTACATGGATCACTGCATTTCCAAAGCATGCAGCATAGCCAGCTGCAAATAATTGTTCAGGATTCGTTGCATCACCTTTACCACCTAATTCTTTTGGCAAAGCCAATTTTAGTTCTAAGATACCATCTTCACTACGAATATTTCCTGAACGTCCACCGATTGCTTTAACCTGGGTAGAATAAAGATTACTCATTTTGATTACCTTTAAATAAATACATTGTGTGCAATATAATTGCACACAATGTATTTATGTCAACTGTTTTTTATATTCCATTTAACATAATGGTTGTTATATGAAATGCAACTAAATTCAGTTGCATTTTTTAATTTCAGGGGACTATACTTAGTCGTAACTGAGTAGGGCTAAAATATGGGTAAAACGGAAAAGTTATTGGAAAAATTTGGAAATTCAAAAAATACGTTTCCATATAAAGATTTAGTCGTTTTACTGAGCCAGCTCGGCTATGAAAAATTTGAAATGGCAGGCTCTCGTGTTCGGTTTTTTAATGAAAAAACTGAACATATGATTTTACTGCATAGACCACACCCTGAAAATGAAATCAAAGGTGGGGCATTGAAAGCTGTAAAACAGGCACTCAAGCAGGAGGGATTTTTATGAGCTATTTAAAATACAAAGGTTATCTCGGAACAATTGAGCCTGATCTTGAAACAGGTGAGTTATTTGGAAAACTTGCTTTTATTCGTGATCTTATCACCTATGAAGCGGAAACTTTAAAAGCCCTTGAGAAAGCTTTTCAGGAATCTGTAGACGGCTATTTAGAATCATGTGCTGAACTAGGAAAATCTCCTGATCAACCATTCAAAGGCACTTTTAATGTCCGTATTAGCCCTGAATTGCACCGTAAGGCGGTTTTAGCATCAAGTAATTCTCTAAATGCCTTTGTCAGTGATGCGATTCAAGAAAAGTTAATGCGTTTAGGTGCGTAATTTATTGAAGCCTAGGCTACTACCTAAAAATTGAAAAACTCAGCAAAAATGGGAGCTTAAAGCTCCCATTTTTAGTTTTGTATAAGGTGTATTATGTTAATTTTAGGAAATCTAAATACTCTTTTGATTCATACTTCTTTAAAAACTTTTTTTCTAAGCCATAGCGAAACTGTCACTAAGGCAATCAATACAGGCACTTCAACAAGCGGTCCAATCACTGTTGTGAAAGCTACAGGTGAAGCTAATCCAAAAGTGGCAATCGCTACAGCCAGTGCTAATTCAAAATTATTGCCTGCCGCAGTAAAGGAAATAGCAGTCGTTTTGGCACTGTTGCAAATAGAGATTTGAGTCGATGATGTTCCCTTTAAAAAGTGCTTAGAGACCGAAAACCCTGTTGATTAGACACACTTCACCCTGAGGCTGACCATAATAAAATGACGATGCTTGTCCTTTACGTAGTGCACGCATGACTTCAATACCTTTAATTGTGGCATAAGCCGTCTTCATAGATTTGAATCCTAATGTGGCCCTGATGATTCGCTTTAACTTACCATGATCACATTCAATGACATTATTTTTATACTTAATCTGCCTGTGCTCAATATCTACTGGACATTTTCCTTCTCGCTTTAACCGTGATAAAGCATGGCCATAGGTCGCTGCTTTATCTGTATTGATGACCCTTGGAATTTGCCATTTTTTCACCGTATTGAAGATCTTTCCTAGAAAACGGCTTTGTTGCATAAACATTCAAAAGCTGAGTTCTCCCCAATCCATTCAAATTTAAGACACAACTTGGGTGCGAGGTCTACCTAATTCCGTAAATCTATTCAGAACTGCCACACGCGCATGAATTTCATTGACCTGACTTTGAAAATGTCTTGCCGTCAGCCTATCACCTAATAATTTGATGCAATGCATCTTGGTTTCCACCAAACTACGACGGTGATAACCCGACCATTTTTTCCATAGGGTTCTACCTAAATGTTTAACCGTTTGAAGTAACTCATTTCGTTCTATTGAACTTATTTTAGAATCTTTCCAGGGCTTGGCATTCTTTCTGGGTGGAATTACTGCATGTGCTTGACGATCTGAAATCACTTTTCTGCAGCACTTCGTGTCGTACGCGCCATCGGTATAGACAGAATCTATTCGCTCATCTAGTGGAATTTGATCCAGTAAATCACCTAGTACTTGTGAATCACTGACATTATTTGTAGTAAGCTGAACGGCACGTATTTGCAGTGTTTCAGCATCTATACCAATATGCAGTTTACGCCATTGCCGACGGTATTCAGGCTGATGTTTTTTACGCTTCCATTCGCCTTCACCTAAAAACTTTAAACCCGTAGAGTCGACAAGTAGGTGTAACCCATCATGACTTTTCTGATAGCTTATCGCAATATCAATATGCTTTTGTCGTCTACAAAGGGTGGAGTAATCTGGTGCTGTCCAATTCAAGCCACAGAGTTTAATCAGGCTTTGAACAAAGCCAGTAACCATACGTAAAGAAAGACGGAATAGAGATTTGATCATTAAACAGCATTGAATCGCTGTATCGGAATAAGTTTGATTTCGTCCTTGCTTGCCTTGTGGTTGTGCATACCATTGCGTCTTAGGATCAAACCAGATTGAAATATTTCCTCGCTTGATTAAAGCTTGGTTATACGAGGACCAATTGGTTGTACGATAGATTTTAGGTGTAGGCTTCTTCATCTGGAAATTATATTACTGAAGAAGCCTTCAAGAATAGCTTTGTGCAACAAAGCCACTTAAAGAGGGAAAGAATTAAAAAGAATGTATAAAACTCGAGAAATTTCCTGTACAAACGTGTTTGATTATATCGAGGTATTTTACAATCGAATCAGGCGTTAATGCCTCTCGACAGGATAAGTCCAGAAGTCTTTGAGGCAGCTTCAAAATGAGGCTGTCTCATGTCTAGGATACTGGAATCCGAAATTTACTAATATTAAAAGCCTAGCTAACGAGTTTTATAATAACCCGATATCGAGGATAAGAAATGGATTTGAAAAACAGGATAATTCTTTCTATCAAAAAAGAACCGGATTATAAATACATGATCGTATTTTATCCCCTCATTTAACATAATGGCCGTTATACGAAATTTTCAAAAAAATACAGTAAAAATGGGAGCTTAAAGCTCCCATTTTTGACTTCGCATAAGATGTATTATGTTAATTTTATAAAGTCTTAAAAATTACAATCTCTTTGGATATTCTTTCAATGATTTTATATATATACAGCTATGTAGTTAGAAATCCTTTCCATAGTGAAACTAGAATTGATTTAAAAAAGATTAGTTGGGAAGAACTATCTATCTTAATTAATAAAGTTTTTTTTCATGGGGGGGAGATTAATATTACTAAAGCCAGTACACAGTATAATGAAGCATATTCAACCCTTACTTATAATGATTTAGATAGTTACAGCCTAGTGTGTGATGAAAGATATGGGTATCTACTTGGATGTAGTATTTTTGAGAATGATGAATATCCAGAAGGGAGCTACCTTCGTTTAATAAATAAAAATGAAGTACTATCTGAAAAAATATATACCTTTGCACCTTTTGATGATGAGTGGAGTGCACGATACGTTAATCAGGACATAGAAATTGCTTTAAAAATATTTAAAGAAATTTACAATCATGGATATCTCTCAACTGAATCTAAGCAACTGTTTAAAGATAATTTAACTTCTTAGCATAATACTGCTTATACGAAATTTTTTAAAAATATAGTAAAAATAGTATCTTAAAGCTCAACGTTTTAACTTGGCATAACGTGTATTATGTTAATTTTAGGAAATCTTAAAACTAATTTTCAGATTTATCCCACCAACTTTGAGCTAAATCAGTATTTTTAGGGATACCTATACCATCACGATACATAACGGAAAGACTTCGCATTGCTTGCTTGTTACCTAACTTCGCAGCCTTTTCACGAAGCTCCAAAGCTTTATTAAAATTAACGTCTATTCCGCTATCTTCGCGAGTATATAAATCAGCTAATTCAATCATTGATTCAGCATGGCCATTTTCTGAGGCTTTCTGAAACCACTTAAAAGCTTTTTGGAAATGTTCTAAGGAATCGTTTTTGTCATCTTCTTCCATTAATTTAGCATATGTAACATAACCATCGGCTAACCAAAACATTGCTGCTATATTTCCATTTTCAGCTGATTTAATAGCCCAAATTTCAGCTTGATTTTCATCTGAATCAACACCATGGCCATATAGATAAATCTCAGCTAATTCTAACTGGGCAGAAGTATCTCCATTTTCAGCTTTCGCTAATAAATCATTAGAAAAAACAGGTTCGGCAAATGTTTCCATTGAAAGGCATACTCCTAAAGCCATAAAAATATTTGTTAATTTATTCAATTTTTAACTTTTAAATTAAACTGTTAGGTCTGTACATTTTTATATCATATCCAAAAGAAAACTCTAAAATTACAGTATATTTTTAGCCTATTTAACATAATACAGATTATACGAAGTACACCTGTATATTAATTTAAATATCAATGACTTAAAAATTTATTCATGACGAAGAAAAGGCAAAAAATCGGCTTTTGTAATAAGTTGGTGAGTTTTTAAGCATATCTGTAACATTTTACCAGTAAAATTGGCTAAAAAACGATCAATTTGGCAATCAGTGCCCATTTCATGCGGATCCAAGTTGTGAAACTATCCCCAATTGCTGTGGATAAAATTTAGGCTATTTTGTACGCTTTGGCTCACATCAATCTCGGCTCTTTGCTGCTATCCGGAATACTGGAATTTTCCTATGATGAACTCATCGGGAACAGGATGTTCCAAACAACAAGAATAAGAAAGATCGCACCAGGAGTGTGAGGTAAGACAGGAGTCATACCTAGCAACCCAATATGAGAAACCCTGGCAGGATGCCGGGGTTTTTTATTATCTAATTTTTTAAATCAAGGTTGGATGAGCATCCAGAATGCGGATCAGCGTTGCTGCTGGGCCAGTTGGATAGCGACGGCCTTGTTCCCAGTTTTGTAGGGTTTTCGCGCTGATATGCAAACGTGCTGCAAATTCACTTTGGCTTAAGCCAGTCTTTTCTCGTACTTCTTTAATATTCGGCAATTCAAGTTCTGTGTGAATAGCCACCGATTTTGTAGACACCTTTTAGTTAGATAAAAAAGCAATTTTTTTGATCTTTAAAGAATGAGGATATAAGCTGTTTAAAACTTAATTCTAATTGCTTAATAGGTGAAAAATGAAATTAGCAGAAGCTCTCTTACTTCGAAGTGATCAACAAAAAAAAATTATTTCACTAAAACAACGTATCAATGCAAATGTATTGGTACAAGATGGTGATCAACCATCTGAAGATCCAAATGAACTACTAAAACAAGTATTTTCCTTAATTCAAGAATTTCAAAAATTAAGTTATGCAATTCATGAAACTAATGCTTTAACAAAATTAAATGATGGCCGTTCTCTACTTGCTTTATTGACTTTACGTGATGAATTTGTAGAACAGCACAAAACCCTAACTGCAGCAATAAGTAATACATCTCGTGAATCTGATCGTTATAGTACGCGGGAAATAAAGTGGCATAAAGTTATTCCAGTTTCATCATTACAAAAACAAGCTGATGATATTAGTCTTAAATTACGTGATTTAAACGTGTTAATTCAGTCGAATAATTGGAAAATTGATTTGATTGAAGCCTAATAGTCCTTTAGATATAATCAAGTTGAACATACTGGGCGAGTACAAGATCCCTTACTTCCACAACATAGGATTGTAAATAAAATGTAGTGGCTTGCAAAGCAAGTGGATAAGCTTAAAATTTTAGGTACAAATTAATCCATCACTTGGCATAACTCAAATCTTTGTGCAAACAAAGTTACACGTTACTTATAACTACCATGTACTGACAGTATGTTCACCTCAATTACTAAAAATAAAGAAATGAGCAAGCATCAGCTCAACTACATTTCTATTTTTAATTTCAGTTCGGCTTTGTTGTATAAAGAGCTGAAAGATAGACTTTGAAAATTATAAAAATCGGAAATTTATGATATAAAAAATGTGCTCGACGATGTCGAAAAGCCGACTTGGAAACAAGTCGGCTTTTTTAAACAACTTTGTAATATTCTCTAAATGATAATGGTTTAAAAAGTAGGTATTTATTGATTTTTACTATTTTATCAAAGACTCTATTTCGAAAGCTATCCCTCAATTTTTGTGGGTTAGAGCTTACAAAGATATCGGCTTTTTTTGGTTATTTGGAATAGGACTAAGTTGCCTAACAGATTGGTATATATCACAATTTTATTATTTATATAAAATAAGCAAAAAGAATTTCATTATAAGGAAATCATGAGAAAAAAGATTACCTATCTAGCTGGGGCTATGACCATAGTTTTACTAATAGCGGTGATTAAACATGAAAATGAAGTAAAGGGGGATGAACAATTTAGATATTTAGATTCCATAGCATCTAAGCAACCTTAGTAAAATTGCACTTATATTTAGAAATACTAGATCATATAAAAACCATTATTTAACATAAAATCTCTTATATGAAATTTGAATACAAGTCCCAGTTAGCTTCAATCCTGGCTTACTTTACGTTTTATAATTTTAAAAGTTCGTCGTTCCGCAAATCGGTGAGCTAGGTCAGGATTCCGGCCGTCCAAGTGTTTAACCAAGATTGGCACACCATTCGGTGTGACTCTACTTCGTAGTTTCATAGGTTTTTTTAAGCCCGTATATCTTTTGGTGAAGATATACGGGATTCTATTCTTTATATTTCTGGGAAATAAAAGACCTGCTAATAGAATATTTATAGCGGGTTTCGTGCGCTATAATCTGTCAAGAAAAGCTTAGCTATTAATAAACCTCCCGGAGGAGGTTTAAACAATATTTTTTAGATCAGATCGAATATATTTTTTTATTTTTGGGGTGAATAAAACAATTATCTAAAGTTAATCTTATGACTTGCCCATCAACAATAATTTGATTAGAAGGTTGATATATATTTCCTCCAATATTTGAAGTCAAATTACTACTAGATTTAGGCTCATAAACTCTTTTTACAATAACCTCATCACCTTCATTATTCATGGCAGTAACATCTTCAAGTCTATGCTTAGAACACATATATACCTCTATTCTTTAATGATGAAATAGTAAACTCAATAAATCATAGCTAGATATAGATAATATCAAACAAATCACAACAGAACTGCAAATCTTTTTAGCTTGTACTCTATCTTCCAGGATATTTACCCATAAGAAAAGAAAAAACCCCTCAATATCTAGAATGCGAGGGGTAATGTGGTTGGCGAGGCTCGTATCAGCAAGGGATGGAAAGAACAAACTGGCTTTATCATGATTGATTCACAAAGTGTAAAAAACACAGATACTGCACGTGATAAAGGGTATAATGTTGGTAAAAAAGTTTCAGGCATTAAAAGACATATTATTGTTGATACTGAAGGTCTCCCGCATGGAATATTGGTTACGACAGCAGATAAAACAGATCGTCAAGGTGCGTTAGATACTATAACTTTGCATAAAGATAGCTTACAAAATGTAGAGGTTGTACTTGTTGATGGCGGTTATACAGGTGAACCCTTTTCTTTGGCTGTTAATAATTTAATCGGATCCCGAGTTGATGTAGCTAAAAGAAGTGAATTGCATAAATTTGCAGCCATTCCACAACGCTGGGTTGTGGAAAGATCATTTGCCTGGTTAGAAAAATGTAGAAGGCTCTGGAAAAACTGTGAAAAGTACCTAAATACGAACCTTCAGTTCATTAATTTAGCCTTTTTAAAGCTACTTTTGCATAGAAAATATTCTGGATAGGTTCTAAGGTGGGAAGTCTCAAGGAAGCATACTTCTTTGGCATCCACTTATTAGAAACTTATTAGAATATAGAGCAATGCGCAAAATACTTCATAGACATCAATGACTCTTGGACGTGTTTGTTTTCTTCCGCTCAATCGTAGCAGTTCAATTTCTTTAAAAGCTTCTCGACTAATGTTGCAGGGATATGGTTTTCTCATGAAGGGAATTTAACAAATTATTTTTTCAATTGCTAAAAAAGAATGAAATTAATACTGGATAGGCTCTTAGTTTGGCCAATAGATTCCCTCTATGGGCATTTTTTTGATATAGATACCCTAAAATAAATTCTTTAGCATTTCATAAGCAATGAGTATTAAGGCTGAGACCATCAGCAACACAAAAATGAGTTCCACTCTAGTTAACATCTTAGTTTCATTTACTTTTCACTTAATTTATATAGCAGTTAAGTCGTAGCATCAATGACATAACATGACATGGAAAATAATCAAAAAAGATAGAATCTAGATTTTTATTACATTTACTATCCGCATGCTTCAACAGCAGCTTTGAATATTTCACTTAACCTTTAAACTTTTTTAAAAGTTAAATGTATTTACATATGAGTTCTAAAATTTGATATAATTTATTAAAAATTTAGATTCTAAGTGTAAATAATGAGAAGCGCTAATATTCGACGTGATGGTTACTTAAAATTTCTGAATACATGGCAAAACCGTGATGTCATTAAAGTACTTTCAGGTGTACGTCGCTCTGGAAAATCCACCTTATTGGCGATGTTTCAACAAGACCTAAAAGCACAGGGTGTACAAGCCGAAAACATCATTGCCATCAACTTCGAATTTATGGAATTTGAAGAACTCACCGATTACCGTAAACTACATGATTATGTATTGTCCAAAGTTGATAAAAGTAAAAAAAACTATGTTTTTTTAGATGAAATACAACATGTTAACAATTTTGAGAAAGTGGTCGACTCTTTATATGTTCGGGATTATATCGATTTATATATTACAGGCTCAAACGCATTCTTTCTAAGTGGAGAACTTGCAACTTTACTTACAGGACGCTATATCGAGCAACATGTTCTACCTTTGTCATTCCAAGAATTTAAACAGTGGCATATTGAAAATAATCCGATCATCCAACAATTATCCAATCGTGATTTGTATGCCATGTATACGAGCAGTAGTTTCCCTTATACGCTTGCCATGACTAGCCAGCAAGAAACTTATGATTACTTGCAAGCGGTCTATGCCAGTGTAATGTTTAAAGATGTTATTCCCCGTTTGAATACTGCCGATATTAACTCTCTCGAGCGTGTCGCAAGATATTTGGCAAGCGTGACAGGCTCACCTATTTCCATCAATAAAATTAAAAATACCTTTGTTTCAAGTGGGGTTAAAATTTCATTTGAAACAGTAAAACGCTATATTCAAGGCTTACAGGACAGTTTGTTATTTTATAGTGCTGCCCAATTTAAAGTACGCGGGCGTGAGTTATTACAATCCTCTGAAAAATACTATTTAGTTGATGTCGGATTGCGCCGGATTATGTTGCCTGATGCTAATGCTGATCAAGGTCATATCTTAGAAAATGTAATTTATCTTGAGCTTATCAGACGAGGTTATACGGTCTATGTAGGGCGGGTTGATGAATATGAAATTGATTTTGTTGCTGTCGATACTTTACAGAATTTAACTTATTATCAAGTGGCGTTAGAAACGCTCAATGAGGAGACACTCAGCCGAGAGTTACGTCCATTACAGAAAATTTCTGATTCGTATCCCAAATATTTACTTACCTTAGACACGATAGGGGCTGAAGCAAATTATAATGGTATTGTAAAAATGAGTGCTCTCGATTGGTTGCTATCTGAAAATAAGTAAAGTTGAGGGTAGACATGGATACTCTTGTTTATTGATTAAAACTCAAAGACTTTTCAGCATCATCCAAGAATGTATTCAAGCATAATTTCTGCTCCAATTGTGATGGATCGATTTACCTCGATTCGATTGAGTCAGACCATCATGATTGAGCCAGAGTCGCTTACTGAAAGTAGCGAGAATTGCGCTGGTGTACTAGCTCAAACCTGATCTGACAGTTACCCATTTTTTATTGTGCCTGTCAGGTTAAATTTGAGCTAAATTTTTCTCAGCCCAAATCCGTTTTCCATCAAGTAAAGTTTCAAGTGGTGTACGACCACAGCACATCTTTCCTTGATGAGTCCGTTCAGTATTATAGAATTTCAGCCAATCGTCTAGATCAACCTGTAATTCTTCCAATGAGCTATAAAACTTCTTCCTGAACGTAATTTGATAGAACTCCTGCAAAATCGTCTTATGGAAACGCTCACATATACCATTTGTTTGCGGGGAAGCTGCTTTTGTCTTCGTGTGATCAATATCATTATCATTGACTGCCAGATACAACTCATAGTCATGTTGTTCTACCTTAGCGCATCCTCAGTACCTGAGATACCGTCTTGGTAGTCAATCAGGTTTTGAGATTATTCGACCACTAAATAATCTCTTTGATAGGCAGTCTGATGTTTTAAAACGCCATAACACAGATGTATAAGCTTGCGCATTGCAGCACCTAAAGCACACATTTTATTTTTACCCTGGCTTAATAATCGTTGATATAAAGCTTCAATGTGTGGATTATATTTAATCGCTGTTAATGCCGACATATACAATACTGAGCGTATTTTACTGTCACCTGCTTTTGATAAGTGACTTTGCTTGTTGACTGAACTGCCAGACAACTGATGTACTGGAACCAAACCTACATATGCAGCAGCTCGACTTGCTTTTTCAAACTTGTGCGAATGAAATAACCCCAACAGTAATAAGTCTGATCGTTCACCGATTGACGGAATAGTTTGCAGTAATTTCAAATCCTGTTTCAATGTTGGATCTTGATCTATGTGATTATTTATTAACTTATCAATATTTTCAAGTTGCTGATTTAAATACTCAATATTCTCTTCAAGTAATTTGATCACAACAACGGAGGTATGAGTGGACTGCGCCTTTTCAAGTCGATTCTTTTCCTGCAATAGACTACCTAGATAGACATCTCGTCTGCCTAGTAAAGCTTTTAATAATCTGACATTTTCAGGTTCAGGCTGCCATATGATTAACTTTGCGGTGTAACCATAACGTGAAAGAGCTTCACTATCAGCTTTATCCGTTTTATTTAGCATGGACATGGCTTTGGCAAAGGCTCTTACTCGTGAAGGATTAGCCACACAAACCTTTACACCTGCATCATATAGATAATATCCCAAATTCTCATGATAAACCGAAGTCGCTTCCATGATTGCTGTCACTTGATCAGGTTCAATTTTAAGAGTGATGAGCCATTTGAGCAGACTGCCAAAGCCACTTTCTGTATTGGTAAATATTTTATTTTTTCTTTTTCCAGTCAAACCTTGAGGGAAAATGCAACAATCTATTTTGGTTTTACTGACATCAATACCTAGCATAATCATGGTGATATTCCTTGAGTTTAAGCTATGATTTTTATCCCATTAACCATCATCTTACCTTGTGAATACAGCATCAAAGTGCTTAGTTACCGTTCAGAGTTGTATGAGGGATAAGGGCAAATTGTAGGTTTTATCTCAGATTCAAATTTAAGATTTTAGCAGCACTCCAAACTCTACAATTTGCGTATAGTGGTAGCTAATCACTATATCAATCAAGATACAAGAAGCACTGCTACGCAAGTGTGAGGATGCGAAGCATTGATAAGTCCTGAGATTGATAGAATGGCAACACACGATCATTGAGTAAATCAGCCGCTGTAATCGGTGTTTTTGTTGTATAGAGCTTGCAATGAGCGACCTTGCTATAAGTGTCGATGAATGTTTGTTGGTAGATTCGTCCAACACCTTTGAGATTCCCGACATAAAAGGTGTCTTGCGCGCCTAAATAGCCTGGATGAGCTGTTTCGATTTCACCACAAGCAACGTCATCCTCATGCTTACGTTCAAGTGCCGCAATCTGCTGATCATTTAATTCAATACCATCCTGTGCCACTTTAGCCTCAAGTGCTTTTAAACGCTTCTTAAAGTTCTCTAAATCGTGACGAAGCCATATAGAGCGAACCCCACTCCTTGAAACGAATACACCCTTCTTGCGTAATTCATTACTAGTACGGTGCTGACCATATGCGGGATATTGAATTGCGAAATCAATAACAGCCTGTTCAATAGCATCATCTACACGGTTTTTTGAATTTGGTACTCGACGGGACTTATTAATCAGTGCGTCAATATCACCAGACTTCACTAATTCTTGATAGCGATAAAATGTATCTCTTGAAACGCCCATCACTTTGCATGCTCTGGATACATTCTGAAGCTCTTTAGCTAAATTGAGCAGACCTACTTTGTGTTTAATGATTTGATTGTTAGTATGCAACATAAGAAAGTTACCTTTGTTTGATTAAGATTTCGACACCTTTATCAAAACGGGTAAATTTCTCTTTTTCAAGAAGAATGTACGATCAAGTCTGAACGAATACACTTAAATATTGAGGTTGCGCCGCTATAAATTGAATCTGATAGCCATATTTGTTTAACACCTTTTTTACCAGAGAAAAGTCTAGTCCGTGCCCATTTTCCTGGACAGATTTACACCTGAAACACTGTCCCAGGTACTGACTTTATTACATAAGAGCTTCAGAGGTTTATCTATTCTAAGTCACTGAAATTAAAATTAAAATATGCATATCGGCTGACTTAATTTCGTGAGTTTATTTAACACGGCTACACGTGCATGAATTTCATTCACCTGGCTATCAAAGCACTTTGCCGTTAATTTATCGCCTAATAGCTTGATACAGGCTATCTGGGTTTCTATCAAGCTTCGCCAATGTTAACCTGACCACTTTTTCCAAATAGCTCTAGCTAGATGTTTGACTGTTTTTATAATTCGTTTCTCTCTAAATATCGTAAGCGTCCGCTGAATCCCATGCCTATTTTTTAATTTTGGTCGGATTTCCAGCGGTGTGGCAGTAATTCTTCTATTTGGGTGACTTTATGCGTCGGCAGCCTTTTCAGCACATCACTTAAATAGGCATACGGATCCAGTCCATTCAGCTTTGCTGACTGGATTAAAGTCATGATATTGGCAGCTCGTTGGCCGCTGCGCAGCGAGCCAGCAAACAGCCAGTTCTTACGTCCCAACGCCCAGGGGCGCATCTGATTTTCAATCCAGTTATTATCTATAGGCAAATTGCCATCATCCAGATAGTGGCAGAGTGCCTGCCAACGTTTTAGGCTGTAATTGATCGCCTTGGCAGTTGGAGAACTCGATGGCACCGCCAGATAATGTTGGTTGAGCCATTCATACAGTTGTTGCATCACCGGTTGGCTATGCTGTTGCCGGTATTCGCGGCGATGTTCTGCTGTACCATCGGTCTTTTTCCTGAGTTCTGCTTCTATGGCATACAGTTTCTGAATCAGCACTAATGCCTGTTCAGCGATCTGACTTTTCCCGGTCACATGCAGTTCATGGAATTTACGACGTGCATGTGCCATGCAGCCCACCTCAATGACCTGGCCTGATTTAAAGCGTGCTTTATAACCACTGTAATCATCACAGACCAGATGGCCCTGCCAGCCATTCAGGAACTCTTCAGCATGCTGACCTGAACGGCTATCCTGAAAGTCATAGATCACCGCTTGAACTGGATTGTACTGTGTGGTGGCATAGGCCCAGACATAACCTTTCTTCGGTTTTTTCTCATTCTCACCCATCCGCATGATGGTGACCGGCGTTTCATCGGCATGGATCACCCGCTGTTGCAACACCACCTGTTTTAAGGCATTAGCCAGAGGTTCCAGTTCCACACCGCAGCGACCAATCCAGTCAGATAAAGTGGATCTGGACAGATCAATGCCAGCCCGCTGATAGATCAGGCGCTGACGGTACAGCGGCAAATGATCGGCATACTTCGATACCAGCACATGGCTGAGCAATTCAGGTGAAGCAATGCCTTTATCAATCACATAGGCGGGCATCGCTTGCTGAGTCAGAGTGTCGCACTGATCACAGACCCATTTGCCACGGACATGCTGTTCCTTGTAGAACTGTGCCGGTCTGAAATGCAGTTTTTCACTGATATCTTCGCCGATACGACGTAACTGGCAGCCACAACTGCATTGGGTTGATGCAGGTTCATGCTCAATACGGATGGTGTGTAGATGATCTGGCAGCAGTCGACGTTTAGGTTTGTTGACTGTGGCTTTCTGTGTCGCTGCATCGGTTTTATCTGCATTTAATCGTTCTAATTCCAGATCAACGGCTGCGATATCTTCTTCGACCGCTTCGTCCCATAGATGGATTTGTTTTGCCGTTAAGTGTTCATTCTTTTGGGCGAATTTGTGCTGTTTAAATAGTGCGAGTTCATGCTCGTATTTTTGATTGAGAATAGAAAGATGCTGAACTTTGGCATCCAATTGCTGGTTTGATTTTTCTAATTCTTGATTTGATTGTGCCAGAGACTGATGCTGCATCGCCAACTGCCGGGTAAATTCCAGCAGTTGTTCATGGGTCAGTTGGCTTAAATCAGGCAGCATTTTCATGACTGCAGTATGCCTGAGGTCATGACGCAGAGGAAATAGAACGTTTGGAGAATAGCAGAATGTAGCAGCCTGGTTTAGAGCATTGTTACCACTTGCTGTCGTCCAATGCGCTGCCAGGGCAAACCCTGAATTAGTGCCTGTAACTGTTCTGGACTGAGAGCTACGTTTTCACCCTGGTGAACTTTAGCCCAGTGGAATTTTCCCTGTTCCAGCCGCCTGGCACACAGCCAGATGCCTAGTCCATCATGTACCAGCACTTTCATACGATGGCCACGTTTATTACAGAACAGGTAGGCGCAATGCGGTTTGATTGAGCCAAAGGCTTTCATAATCTGCGCCATGGCCGTATCCATACCCGCACGCATGTCCATGGGCTGGGTAGACAACCAGATTTCATCGATACGGATCATTTGATCAAGCCCTGAAGTAAAAGCAGTAATTCAGTTGCAGACCCCACCGGCCATTCGATTTCGATCATCTGATCCCTTACTGAACCTTGTTCATCATGTAATGGAATCCTAATATGAGCGGTAGCTTTCTTCTCTGGCACAGGTGGCGGAGGTGCTTCTTGTTTGACTGGCGTCGGGTGAAGAATGACGGGAAGGAAGTCGGTCTGTGGAATGGATGAGATTGTTAATGATGGAACCATTGATCTGGACTGACGAATCCATTTATGCAACAGATTGGCATTGATCTGATGTTGCATTGCGACCTTAGCCACCGATGTATCTGGCTGCTGGCATTGCTGAATAAGTTGATGTTTAAATTCAGCCGTGAAGGTTCGACGGGGCTTTTTTAGCGTTGGTGCAGTGTCTATAACTGTCTTTAAATCCATAAATAGGTGTCCACTTAAATTTTAGTGGACACTATCGCGGTATTAATGAGTTAGAAAAAGTGGGGCTCAGCGGACGCTTACTAAATATCCTGTTTTTTGATGTTTCCAAAATTTTGTATTTTTTAGAGGAATAACTGCATGTGTATCTTGATCTAAAATGACTTGTCGGCAGTGCTTGGTGTCATAAGCTTCATCTGTACAGATAGGATCAATTTGCTCATCCAATGAGATTTAATCAAGTAAATCTTCGAGTGCTTATTAATCATTTACATCATTTGTTATAAGCTGAACTGCACGTATTTGCAGCGCTTCAGCATCTATTATACCTATATGGAGTTCACGCTATTTTTGTCGATATTCAAGCTGATGCTTCTTACGCTCCCATTCCTTTCGCCTAGAAACTTCAAACCAGTAGATGGAGACCATCAAGATTTTTTTGATAAATAAAAAGCCCCCCAGTGGTAAGTTTTTGTAACAGGATCTTATTTAACTAAAAATCAGATGAATGTAAGACATATATAAAGTTATTGTTTAGTATACTTCGTTTAACTTATGTTCACCTGAAGTCTACTTCATTAATTAACGATTAGATAATCATCACTTATTACATTAACTTATTGCTTTTTTATAAATTAGAATTTATAGGTTCATTAACCTCCCTATAAAAAATTAATAACTTTTAGGATACTGCTCAAGATGCTTATTATTGACTAGTTCATTCTTAAATCTAAAAAAATTTAAAATTTAAAAGATTGAAAAAACAAAAATGCCAGCATCAAGCCAGCATTTTGAGATAAGTCAGTTATTTATCCAGCTATAGTTCCACCATCTTTACGAGTGATTACTACAGTTGCAGAGCGTGGCCGGGAAGTGGCAGACGAGTTAGTCTGTGATGCAGGCCAATGACTAGTGGGCTTATCATAACTTCGAGAATCTTCTCCAGGATGCTGTACATTAATGAAAATCGCTTTATAGTCTGGTGTCATGGTTACCCCCGTAATCTCGCAGCCTTTCGGACCTGTCAGGAAACGACGTAAAGTTTGATCTGAGACTTGAGCACCGACAATAGTTTCCTGACCAGAAGATGTGATTGTTCGAGTACCATCTCCAACCTTACCAGGTAAAGCAGCCAACATCATACAGTTGGTCGTATCTGTATAAGCACCATCATCAGTCTGAATCCAGAGTACACCACGAGGGTCAAACCACATCCCATCTGGTGAAGACAGATCATTATTATCATTCAAACCTGATAGATTAATATTTTGTGCCATTTTAGCTTCAGCACCAAATAGGTAAATATCCCATCTGAATGTGATGGCTGTGGTCGTATCCTTATCTTCATGTAAGCGGATAATATGACCATTTACATTACCTTTGCCACCCTCAGGATCGCTATAGTTACGTGGATTGGCTGCATCTAAGGCATGTGTAGTGCCGCGGTTAGAGTTATTAGTGAGCGTAACATAGACTTCTCCATTCTCAGGATTAACTGCAACCCATTCTGGACGATCCATTTTAGTAGCGCCTACGCTATCTGCTGCTAGACGAGCAAAGGTCACGACATCTGCTTGGGAATTAAAAGGATAGATATTGTTCAGCTCATTCAAACCATTAATACCATAACTCAGCTCAATCCATTGACCACTCCCGTCTGCATTGAATTTAGCAACATAAAGCTTGCCATGATCCATATATTTATCTCCGACTGCATAACCACCATTACGGTCGTTTTCACTCCATTTATAGTCAGAAACAAACTTATATATATATTCTCCACGTGAGTCATCGCCCATATAGAAAGCCAGGTTATCATCTTCACGAGCACGACTGGCACGACAGTCTTCATGCGCAAAACGTCCTAAGGCTGTACGCTTAACTGGATTTTGTCGGCTATCAAATGGATCAATTTCTACAATCCAGCCAAAAGTATTGGGGCCATTACGATAATCTTTGCTAGCATCACCGGCAGTAATATCTGCACTCCATCGATCATAAAGATCCTGAGGTTCAATTGTACCTATTGCAGATTCCCAGCCATAACGTGAGCTTGAACCTGCTTTTAAACCATAACGCTCCAAAGCGACCGTTTCTTGCGGTAAGCGATGAGCATCATCAGTTTTGCTACGGACAAAGTAACCAATAAAGTTTTCTTCAGTGGTGAGATAAGTACCCCATGGGGTATAGCCGTTGCCGCAGTTGTTATGCGTACCGCGTGTTAGTTTTCCACCTGGTGAAAAGCGTGTAGATAGAAGAGTAGATCCACTCGCAGGGCCTGAAAAGCTCATGACAGTTGAGGCAGTAATTCGACGGTTATAAATCGAATTTTTGACAATTTCTATTTTTTGATTGGAATTGTCTTTTTTGATATGAATGATTGAAACACCATGTGCATTTGTCTCACGAATGACTTCATCTTCAGGGCGGCGACCATCAACTTTGGTTGGACCTTGAGGATGTAAAAAAGTCGGATTGATATATTCATGGTTCATAACGAGTAGACCGTGCTCAGACACAGTCGGGTCATACCGGCCAGAAGTGATATTTAAGCCAAAAAAACTCATTCCATCATGGCAGTCGCCAGAGCGAAACTGAAAGCTTGGCCCATTCGGGATATTGTTGTCATCCCAGTCTGAATATGCAGGATTAATAGAATCTCCAAGTGCATACAGGACATTGGCTTCATAACCGTCTGGTACAGTGACGATATCATTCAAGTTTTTAGCAACTGGTGTAAAGTTCAGTTGCTCTGGTTTTGCATTTGGGTCAATAGCAGGCGGGTTTGGTACAGTCTCGGTTGGCGGCAGAGAAGAGCTATTATCGCTGTCCCCACATCCGGCCAGAGAGGATGCAAGGGCCAATGCTGCAGCCCCACTTGCAGTTTTGGCAATTAAAGCACGACGAGAAATGGATTGTTCTAAAATATCCCGAAAATGATGATTATCTGATGTATTATTATCCAATTCCTGATTTTCATCATAAGGTAAGTAATCTGTCATTATTTTATTCCCATAACTAAGGTCTGGTTGTTTTAAAGTCAGGAATAAATTAGCGGTTGAATATGACAGTCAGGTGAAGCTAATATTGCGGATTTATTAAATATAATATTGATTTATATATTAAAAATAAAAGCAGCTTAAGCTGCTCATAGAGTATTTTCTTCTTTTATGTTCTTTTTATTATTATTCAGTTATGTCCGGTCATCATTTTTCTATCCATTTTCCTGCCGCTAAGCCTAATTCAAATAACAGCCACATTGGAACAGCTAACATAATCATTGATAGGGCATCGGGTGGTGTCACAAACATGGCAATAAAAAAACATCCCACCACAATAAATCGTCTTTTTTCCACCAAGGTCTGTGTGCTGACAACACCAATTATAATAAGCAGGAGCGTGATAATAGGGATTTCAAAAGTAAATCCGAAAACTAAAAATAGTTTTAAACAAAAAGCCAGATAACTATTGATATCGGTCATCGGTGCAACAGTGTCAGGTGATACGCTGATAAAAAAATGAAGGATAGAAGGTAAAGCGATTAAATAGGCAAAAGCAATACCTGCATAAAACAGTACAATACTGCTGATTAATAGTGGTAAAGCTAACTTTTTTTCTTTTAGGTACAATGCTGGTCTAATGAAGGCCCAAAGTTGATACAAAATAAAAGGCATGGCGATAAGTAAAGCAATAAAGAAGTTCAACTTAAATGGAGCCATGAAAGTCGCAGTCACATCTGTTGCAATCATGCTAGAGCTTTCAGGTAACTGAGCGCGTAAAGGCTTTGATAAAAGCTGATAAGTTTGGCTTGCAAAAGGCAGTAAACATAAGAATAGTCCTAATAATACGCCCACAATTTTGAAAAGGTGCTTTCGCAGAATCACTAGATGCCTGGTAATTGGCATTTCTTCTAACGGGATTTGCCGGGTATCGTTGTTGGTTTGAGTCGAAGGCAAAATACTCATACGGCCACCTTTATATCAGCATAAATTTTTTCTTGTTTTGTCACTTTATTCAGCTGGATTGGCGGTAAATGAACAGGTGAAACTGATTCATTAATTAATTGGTAAGTCAGCTCATAGTTCAAAAGATGTTGTTCCGGATTTCTAATGATGGGCTGATGGATTACATTTATATTATCCATTTGTGCCTGCATTTTAATTTCTAATTCCTGAATACGTTTCAGCTCGCTTTGCATTTGTTCCCGTAGTTCCGATAGTCGCAATTCACGGTCAAGATCATTTTGTATATTGCCGGCGATCCTTTTGATTTTGGCTGACCATTTACCTATAAAACGTATCGCTTCAGGGAGTTTATCTGGTCCAAGAATGAGCAAGGCAATTGCCCCAAAGACCAACAGCTCAGTCATTCCAATATTGAGCATAGCAATACCTCAATTCTTGATTGAACTCTCACTGGCTTTAACTTTCGCATCAATCGTTCGAGGGTACTGAAGTTGAGCTGCCTCAGCTTCTTCTTCACGGACAGATTTCTTAAAGTCCTTGATTGCACCCCCTACATCTTTTCCTAGATTTTTTAGTTTAGAAGTACCAAACAGTAAGATCACTACAATTGCAAAAATTAGTACATGCCAGATGGATAACCCTGCCATATTTTATCCTCATTTAATCTTTTTAAATTTATTGGCTTATATCAACACTAACAAATGACAGAGCTATGAAGATTTGATGTCAATATAATGACAAGGGTAATCCGCCCATAAATAACCGAAGTTAAAAATAGAGATCAAGCAGCCATTAATTAGAGGTAGCCTTCGTCTGTTTGCTTGGTGTGGTCTTTCATGGTTGTAATGCCACAGCCAACTCGTTGCATAATCTTGCACTTCTTCCAGTGTTTCAAATAAATGCGTACTTAGACAGCTATAGCGTATAGTTGGATTATAATGTTCAATATACGCATTCTGCTGTAGCTTACCTGGTTGAATATATTCAATACGAATACCTTATTCAGTTCCCCAGCGCCCACATTCATGATTGATAAACTCCGGACTATTCTCAAACCGAATAACTAACGGATTTTCTCGCCACTCTAGCAACTGATTCAACGTACGAATAACCCGAATTGTTGGTAATGAGAATTCTGCTTCAATCGCTAAACCTTCTCGACGAGAATCATCAATTATATTCAATAGCCGACACAAAAAGTGCCCCAAATAGAAGAATTACTGCCACACCGCTGGAAACTTGAACGGAATTAAAAAATAGGTATGGGGTTCAGCGGATGCTTACAAAAAAGATGTCTACACAGACCTCTTTTTTATTTGGGCTTAATACGTGAAATTATTGCTGAGTGTCATCTTCATTCAGAATTTGCCCTGTGTGCTTTGGTGTGATTAAAGGTGCAGTCGGACGCGGTCCTGTGTATTGCAAACCGATACCCGCATAGACATCATCTGCTGCAACTTCGGTTTCAAAACGTTCCTTATCTCGTTCTCGGATTTCTTGGCTAATTTCTTCAACATTACTCTGGTCAACACCCAATTCTTCTAAAATGGCACCGCCAAATAGCATTGCCGACTCGAAGGTTTCTCGAATCATGTAATCCACATTTTGTTTTGCTAAATGCAGCGCATGCTCACGGTCATAAGAGCGAACCAGTAACTTGGTTAAAGGAAATTCATGTTGCACCAACTCTACAATCTTATTCGTCGTTTCTTTGTGGTCTACGCAAACAACAATTGCCTCAGCCGTATCTGCTCCCGAGGCATGTAAAATATCTAAACGAGAACCATCGCCATAGTAAATTTTAAATCCAAATCTTTCAGCGTTTTGAATCATGTCGATATCATTATCAATGATGGTCACATCAATCCCTCGAGCAAGCAGTAATTGACTGGAAACTTGTCCAAAACGACCGAAACCAATCATCAATACTTTTCCAGAAAGTCCTTCGGCAATACGGATATTTTCTAAAGAAGTTTGTTCTGTAGTTTGGGTAAAACGTTTAAATAAAAAGCCAATAATCGGGGTCAAAATCATCGATAAGACTACAATCGCAGTCAGGTTTGAGTGTTCAACAGCACTAATGACTTGAGCACTCATGGCGGCAGTAAAGAGTACAAAAGCAAACTCACCCCCTTGAGCCATCAGTAATGCGCGATCGAGTGCTTCGGAGTGTGAACTTTTGGTCATGCGTGCAATCAGGTAAATCATGGATGCTTTGACAAACATCAGCAGAAGTACAGCACTTAAGATTAACACCCAGTTATTTTTTACGACGTTAAGGTCTAGTGACATGCCTACACCTAGAAAAAATAATCCGAGCAATATGCCACGAAACGGTTCAATATCTGCTTCAATCTGATGGCGAAAAGTGGATTCGGAGAGTAATACCCCTGCAAGGAATGCCCCCATTGCCATCGATAAGCCAGTGACTTGCATCAGTAATGCTGCGCCGAGCACCACCAAGAGTGCTGCTGCAGTCATGACTTCACGGGCTTTGGCTGCAGCTAATAAGCGAAATAAAGGATTAAGCAACCAATAGCCTGCAGCGATTAAACCTGCAATTGAAATTAAACCAATTCCGATGCTCTGCAAACGCGTAGAAGTACTTTCAACAACATGATTCGGTGCGATAAAAGCGACAATGGCCAATAAAGGTACAATCAACAAGTCTTCAAACAGCAGAATCGAGACAATTTTTTGTCCTCGTGGTTGAGCAATGTCTCCACGATCTCCCAAAAGTTGCATTACAATTGCAGTTGAGGTGAGTACAAAGCCTGCAGCACACACAAAACTCACTTGCCAAGAATAGCCATAGACCAAGCCTACAGCCGTTAGCCCTAATGAACAGGCACTAATTTGTAATGTACCTAATCCAAAAATTTCTTTTCTTAAATTCCATAAATACAATGGACGCATTTCTAGTCCAATCACAAACAGATACATCACAATACCAAGCTCAGCGATATGCAAAATAGACACAGAATCGTAGAAAAATGCCAGTCCAAATGGACCAATAATTAATCCTGCAATTAAATATCCCAATACCGAGCTTAATCCTAGGCGCTTGATTAAGGGGACTGCGATCACTGCAGCCGTGAGCAATATGACAGGGGATAAAAGGCTGATAGATGTGGCTTCTGCACTCATATATTTCTCAGATTTTGTATTGGGGCTGTTGACATTGCAAGTATAGAATTTACCCGATAAAGGTAGCCAAATATATATATACAGGCTTCAAGCTAATGCAACTGCAGAGCCTGTAAATAATTTTGTGTAATTGCTTTTCATAAATTTAAAGATGATCACTTAGAACCTATCCAGAATATTTTCTATGCAAAAGGGCTTTGTTGCACAAAGATTTAAAAGACAGCACCTGCTTATCTGAACAGAACTCAAGTGACAACTTGGTTATGAGGACGACCTAATTCTGTAAATCTGTTTAATACTGCTATGCGTGCATGAATCTCATTGACCTGACTAGGAAAACTCCTTGCTGTTAATTTATCGCCTAATCATTTGATGCAATGCATCTTGGTTTCGACCAAACTTCGACGATGATAACCAGACCATTTTTTCCAAAGCATTCTTCCTAAACGTTTCACTGTTTTTAATAATTCATTCCGCTCTAAAGATCTCAATTTCCGATCTTTCCATGGTTTTGCATTTTTTCTTGGTGGAATGACCGCATGTGCATCTCGATCTAAAATGACTTGTCTGCAGTACTTCGTATCATAAGCACCGTCGGTATAGACCGAATCAATTCGTTCGTCTAAAGGAATTTGAGCAAGTAAATCATCGAGTACTTGTGAATCGCTCACATTATTTGTAGTAAGCTGTACAGCACGTATTTGAAGGGTTTCAGCATCTATAGCAATATAGAGCTTACGCCATTGGCGACGATATTCAGGTCCATGTTTCTTACGTTTCCATTCACCTTCACCTAGAAACTTCAAACCAGTTGAGTCTACGAGTAGATGTAGCCCATCGCTACTTTTTTGATAGCTAATCGCAATATCAATATGTTTTTGTCTTCGACAAAGCGTGCTGTACGAATATCGCTGATATTCGGAGCAGCTCATTTACACAGTTTAATCAAACTTTGAACAAAACCTGTGACCATGCGTAAAGAGAGTCTGAATAGAGATTTGATCATTAAACAGCATTGAATAGCGGTATCGGAGTAAGTTTGATTTCGACCTTGCTTGCCTTCCTTGTGGTTGTGCATACCACTGAGTGTTTGGATCAAACCAAATGGAAATATTACCTCGGTTAATAAGGGCACGATTGTAGAAAGACCAGTTAGTTGTACGATAGATTTTAGGAGCAGGTTTATTCATATTGAAATTATAGGACTGAATAATCTTTCTAGGCTAGGTTTATGCAACAAAGCCCTTTAGAGTTGAAGTAACAAATCAAATTTAAATCAGATTTGAAAAATAATTACGGTAGTTGCTGTCCTGTGGTAATAATTCTAATAAACGCTGTACAGCATCAATACGATCATGTGTTTGCCCAATAATCCGTAATAATTGATCGGTATCCTTTATTTGATAAATCAACTGGCTTAAACGGGCATCAAAACAATGTCTCCAAGTACTGAGTAAAGGGCTTTCTGATTTAGATAAAAAGCTACCTTTATATAGCGAGAATGTACTCGAAATAAGATTTGCATTTAATGATTGTTCAGCACGTAAAAAATCACATTGGACTTCACAGGTAAGCCTATAAATGCGAGCCTCAATTGAATGAGGTAATAGGCTACGAAGTTGTGAAAGCTCAGCCTTTAAGGTTTTTAGGCTGACATTACGCTCACCATAAAGGGCATAGTGTAACTCTTCTAAACCAATGCCGTAAGGATACAAAGCTAAAATGCAAAGTATTTCAATTTGACGGTGAGTCAAGTTCAAAGTATGCCCATTAAATTGAACCCAGGGCGAACCTAGCGCTTTAATGTATAAAAAATTTTTCTGTTCAAATTTTATTGCTCGCTGTATTAAGTCTGCACAGCGTTCCACAGCAAGAATGCCTAGAGGGGTATGTTTTTTATATTTTGTGGAAAGATTGATAATGCCATGAAATTGACCTGAAGTCGGATCCCAGATAGGTGCTGCATAACAGACCCAATCACGAACGCTGTCCATTTGGTTTTCATGAGAATATACACAACTTGATGTTTGACTATTTAATGTCATACCAATCGCATTGGTCCCAACCGCCTGCGTTGACCAATGGCCACCTTCAATAAAATGTACCTGTTCAGCAGAAGAAAGCATCGCGGAACTACTCCAGGTCCATAACAGAGTACCATGGTGATCTGTAAGACCAATTGCCATATCGGAATCATTAGCAATTCTTAATAAATCGGCATAATTATGCTGAATAGAGCGGCGGAATAGGGAAGTCTGATCTTCTTGAGGCAAAGCCAAAACGGGTGCAGCCTGAACAATATGCTGATTAATTAAATGTGTTGTTTGCAGCTTTTTTGCTAGTGCTGTATTGAACAGGTTCATATCATATTCCTTTATGATTAGACTGTAATATCTTTAAACTTCAGAAATCAATTTCCAGATCTATACTCATTCAATCTTTTCTTACGTGTACCAAATCATTTTTCTTGGATTCGTTAAATAACCTTTTTTGGGTTTTACCAGCCTTTTAGCTACTTTAAAAGTGTTGTTATGGACTGGAAATGACTATTTTTATCTGAAGTGTTAATAAAAGTAACCATTATGTTGATAAATAGGATCCTTTAAATCATGAAAATGTCATTCACGCACGTAGGGCACAGGTACAGCCTCACCATAATACTGGCGGTCAGCAAAATAACTCGATCGCACTAATGGTGCACTCCAAATATTCTTAAACTCTAAGTGCCCTCCATGAGTTTGATAATGTTTAAACTCTTGCAATGTAACAAAACGATGAATTGGCGCATGTGATTTGGATGGCTGTAGGTATTGGCCGATTGTGACATAATCAATTTGATAATCTTTCAAATCATTTAATAACGCAATAACCTCAGCTTCAATCTCTCCTAAACCCACCATCAAACCACATTTCGTTGGGATATCAGGGCAGTAGTGTTTAAATTTCTTAAGTAAATTCAATGAATGCTGATAGTCAGCGCCTGGTCGCATGGCTTTATACAGGCGTGGCACGGTTTCAATATTGTGATTAAAGACATCAGGTGGATTTTTGCTCAAAATTTTAAGTGCAATATCTGCGCGACCACGAAAATCAGGAACCAAAACTTCAATCAAAGTGCCTGGACTAGTTTGACGAATTTCTCGAATGCAATCTGCAAAATGCTGTGCACCGCCATCTTTTAAATCATCTCGGTCAACGGAAGTAATCACAACATACTTTAAGTTTAGATTCTTCACTGTTTCAGCCAAATGCAGTGGCTCGTTGATATCTAAGGCATTAGGACGGCCATGCGAGACATCACAGAATGGACAGCGTCGAGTACAGATATCACCCATAATCATGAATGTTGCTGTTCCACTACCGAAACATTGCGGCAAGTTAGGACAAGCCGCTTCTTCGCAAACGGTATGTAGTTTTTGTTGTCTTAATAAATCCTTAATGATTTGGACTTCCTCAGGTTGACTAATTTTAGTCCGGATCCATTCTGGCTTTTTCGGTATCGTTTCCGTTGGAACAACTTTAATTGGAATACGCGCCATTTTTTTAGCGCCACGTAGCTTCTTTCCAGTTAATACTGGGTTATTTAAATCCATTTCAAACACTCCGTCGTTTAAAATAATTAATATTGAGCCTGATATTAAATAAGCTGATTTAAATGCGTTAATAATATTAAAACAGGGCAAAAAACTTATCATATAAAACAAAGGTTGGTTAAAGGTTTGTTTTTGTATATAGCTGAATAATATTAAAAAATTTACAAATTTTTTAATATTATAAACCACTGTTTTTAATGTTTATCTTATGTTTTTATGCATTATATTTTTTTAGTCTAATATGAAATTAAATAAAAATATTCTTATATAAATATACGATTTAAAAATCCAGTTATTCAATTTGGGATTTTCTTTTAAGCGTAGTTAATAAGGAATAAATATATGCAATTAACGGAAGAGCAATTGCTAGCAGCATACAAAAGAATGCGCGACATTCGTGAATTTGAGGATCGACTTCACGATGAAAACAATACAGGTGATATCCCAGGTTTCATCCATCTTTATAGCGGTGAGGAAGCTGTTGCCGTAGGGATCTGTGAAAATTTAACAGATAAGGACTTCATTACCTCAACACATCGTGGTCACGGACATTGTATTGCAAAGGGCTGTGACATTCACGCCATGATGCTAGAAATTTTTGGCAAAGATGATGGTTTGTGTCGTGGTAAAGGTGGCTCAATGCACATTGCGGACTTAGATAAAGGCATGCTCGGTGCAAACGGTATTGTGGGTGGTGGTCCACCTTTGGCTATTGGGGCAGCTTTAAGTGCTAAAACACTCAAAAATGGTGGGATTGGTCTATCTTTTACCGGTGATGGCGGTTCAAATCAGGGCTTAACTTTTGAAGCCATTAATATGGCTGTTGTTTTAAAGCTTCCTGTCATTTTTGTTTTTGAAAATAACGGTTTTGGTGAAGGTACTGCACATGATTATGCCGTAGGCAGTAAAGATATTGCAGGCCGAGCAGCAGGTTTTGGCTTACCCGCTGAAAAAGTAGATGGAACAGATTTTTTTGCTGTGTATGAAGTTGCACAAAAGGCTATTGAACGTGCCCGCCGTGGTGAAGGTCCGAGTGTGATTGAAACGGTAACCAACCGATTTTATGGACATTTTGAAGGTGATCCAGGGCTTATCCGTTCTAAAGAAGAACTGGATTATGTCAAAGAACATAAGGATCCATTGAAAATATTCCGCGAAAAAGTCAAAGACAAAATTGACGAAGCCAAGCTCGATGCGATTGACGCTCAGTCTAAAGCCAATGTAGACGATGCTGTTGCAAAAGCACGCGCAGCTAAGTACCCAGAAGCCTCTCAGTTACTTACTGATGTTTACGTCTCTTACTAAAGGAATAGTAGAACAATGCCAAATAAAAGTTATCGAAACGCAATTAAAGAAGCAATTGAATTAGAAATGCACCGAGACCCAAGTGTCATTGTGGTCGGTGAAGATGTTCGTGGTGGGCATGGTGGCAAAAATACCGATGACAATAAACTGGAAGGTTTTGGCGGTGTACTTGGTGTAACCAAAGGCTTATGGACTGAATTTGGTTCTGAACGAGTCATTGATACTCCAATTACAGAATCAGCGATTATTGGTATGGCGGCAGGTGCTGCTGCAACGGGTTTAAGACCTGTGGCAGATTTAATGTTTATGGATTTTTACGGCGTGTGTTATGACATGCTGTATAACCAAGCAGCTAAATTTCGCTACATGTTTGGCGGCAAAGCCAAAGCGCCACTCGTTGTACGAGGCATGATCGGTGCAGGTTTTTCTGCCGCAGCACAGCATTCTCAGTCGCCATATAACGTGTTTGCCTCAGTACCTGGCTTAAAAGTGGTGGTGCCTTCGAGCGCCTATGATGTGAAAGGGTTATTGATTCAAGCCATTCGAGATGATGACCCAGTAGTCTTTTGTGAACACAAGTTATTGTACGACATTAAGGGCGAAGTACCAGATGAGGCCTACACTATTCCTTTTGGTGTCGCAAATTACACACGTGAAGGTACTGATATCACCATTATTGCCTTAAGCCTGATGGTGCATCGTGCCAATGAAGTTGCTGACAAGCTCGCAAAAGAAGGCATTTCGGTTGAAGTGGTTGACCCTCGAACCATTTCTCCATTAGACGAAGATGGCATTTTAGAGTCAGTGGCTTCAACAGGTCGCGTAGTTATTGTGGATGAATCAGCAGCGCGTTGTGGTTTCGGACATGATGTGGCTGCCCTCATTGCACAGAAGGGCTTTCATTATCTTAAAGCACCAATCGAGTTAGTCACTCCACCACACTCACCCGTACCATTTTCACCAGTACTAGAAAAAGAATGGTTACCTAGTGTAGAACGCATCGAACAGGCTGTACGCAAGACGTTGGAGGCTTAGGATGAGCGAAATTAAAACTTTAGAAATCCCAAAATGGGGTTTGTCCATGGAAGAGGGTACGATTGCCCAATGGCTGATTCAGGAAGGTACCCAATTTAGTAAAGGACAGGAAATTTGTGAAATTGAAACCACAAAAATCGTCAATGTATTGGAAGCACCTTTTGATGGCCTGCTACGAAAAATTATTGCTAACGATGGTGACACACTGGTCGTAGGTGGAATCATTGCAATCTGTGCAGACGCTCAAGTTTCTGATGCAGAAGTTGAAGCATTTGCACAGTCTTTAGGTGGAACACCTGCTGTAACTGAAAATAAAGCGGTAGCAGCGGTTCCTGAAAAAGTCGATGTGGCTCAAGTTGAAACCAAAGTACAAGCTGCTCCTAAACAGAACAGTGTTGGTAATGGATCAAAAGCGGTGACTCAGGGCGGATATTCTATTCCTGATGAGTTACAAGGCTACCAACAAAGCGATGATATTTTTGCAACGCCACATGCCTTGAAATTGGCTGAAAAGCATAATGTAAACTTGGCTCAGATTACAGGTTCTGGACGTGAAGGCCGTATCAGTGTTCAAGATATTCAGGCCGCAGTTCAAGCTGCTGGTGGTTCTTGGCCAGATGTACGTCATCAAGCCAGCACGAAAGCCGCAAAATCTAAAGCAGATGATAGTGATGTTCTAGCAACACCTGTTGCTCGCCGTTTGGCAAAACAATGGGGTATTAATTTGCATGATTGTCGTGCATCGGGTTCACGTGGACGAGTCTGTAAGGAAGATGTTGAAGCTGTATATCAACGTGAAAACCCTGTACAAGCTCAACATACTGAGTACGCGCATCCAACAGAGTCAGCAAAATTCACCACCGTAGCTATGAATGGTATGCGTAAAGCAATCGCTGCACGCCTACAAGCGGCAAAACGCAATGCACCACATTTTCGCTTAACGATAGACTTAAATGTTGAGTCGGTTCAGGCTTTGCGTCAGCAAATTAACAGTACTGTACCGCAAGTCAAACTGTCCATTAACGATATGCTGATTAAAGCTGCTGCTGCTGCACTGATTAAAGTTCCACAAGTTAATGTTCAGTTTGATGAAGAGAATCAGCAGATTTTACAGTTTGAACAAGCTGATATTTCGGTTGCTGTGGCCATCGAAAATGGACTGATCACACCAATCATTAAAGCAGCGAACCGTAAATCTTTGGCGCAAATTTCCAATGATATGCGTGATCTGGCAACACGTGCCAAAACTGGAAAATTAGCACCTGATGAGTTTCAAGGCGGTAGTTTCAGTATTTCCAATTTGGGAATGCTGGGTATTCAACAATTTGATGCCATTATTAACCCACCTCAAGGTGCAATTCTGGCCTTAGGTATAGCAGAGAAACGTGCTGTCGTTGAAAATGATGAGATTGTTGTTCGTGAAATGGTGACCGCAACATTGTCTTGTGATCATCGTGTCATTGATGGTGCGTTGGGTGCTCAATTCCTATCGGTATTGAAGCAGTTTGTCGAAAATCCTGCATTAATTTTGGTGTAGGAGGAATAGTCATGTCAGATACACAATTTGATCTTGTGGTTATTGGTGCTGGTCCTGGAGGATATGTCGCTGCGATTCGCGCAGCGCAACTGGGATTAAAAACGGCAATCGTTGAAAAACAACACTTAGGTGGAGTATGTCTTAATTGGGGATGTATTCCAACCAAGGCATTATTGAGCGGGGCTGTGCTTGCGCAGCAGTTCAAACATGCAGGGCAGTTTGGCTTTACGCTTAACGCGATTGGTTTTGATATTCAAACACTGGTCCATCATAGCAGAAAGGTTTCTGAGCAACTGGTGCAAGGTATCGGTCAATTATTGAAAAAAAATCAAATCACTGTTTTTAACGCAGCAGCCCAGTTTATTGCCAAAGAGCAATTAGAGCTTACAGATGCGAATGGTCAAAAACAGCAGATTTCTGCACCGCATATTATTGTCGCAACAGGTGCACGTGCGGCCAATTTGCCTCATATTCCTGTAGATGGCCATCAGGTCTGGAGTTATAAAGAGGCTTTAGTTCCAGAACAACTACCAAAATCTTTACTGGTCATTGGTTCGGGTGCTATAGGCAGTGAGTTTGCAAGCCTATACCAAGACTTAGGCTGCCAAGTCACCTTGGTTGATATTGCAAAGCAGATTCTTCCTAGCGAAGACATTGAAGTTGCGAAGTATGTACAAAAGCAATTTGAACAGCAGGGTATGCAGGTTTTAACTGAAGCAACGGTAAAAAAAATAGAAACTGATCAGGCTCAAGTACATTGTCATATTGAAACTGCCACAGGTGTACAAATCATTACTGTTGAAAAGGTGCTTTCAGCTATTGGCGTGAAACCGAATGCGGAAAATCTTGGCCTAGACGATTTGGGTGTTGAATTTGAAAATGGTTTTATCAAAGTTGACTCATGGTGTAAAACCAATGTCGTGGGCATTTATGCAATTGGTGATGTCGCAGGCGCACCGTGTTTGGCACACAAAGCCAGTCATGAAGCCATTCTTTGTGTGGAGAAAATTGCAGGCCTAAGTCATGTACATGCTTTAGATCGTACACAAATTCCGGGCTGTATCTTTACCCATCCGCAAGTGGCCAGTATTGGTTTGACAGAACAGAAAGCGAAAGCTGCGGGCTTGAATATCAATGTGGGTAAGTTTCCCTTACAAGCCAATGGTAAAGCATTAGCTTTGGGCAATAGCGCAGGATTTGTTAAAACCATTTTTAGTCAGGAAACGGGTGAATTGTTGGGTGCTCACATGGTTGGACATGAAGTCACCGAACACATTCAAGGTTTTGCTATAGCAAAATACCTAGAAGCTACGGATGAAAGCTTAGCACAGGTCATTTTCCCTCATCCTACTTTATCTGAGGCGATGCATGAGTCGGTATTGTCGGCAATGCAACGTGCAATTCATATTTAAGGAATCGCAACATGCCTAGAGGTTTAAACAATAAAGTTGCATTAATTACGGGTGCAGCACAAGGAATTGGACGTGGTATTGCCTTACGTTTGGCACAAGAAGGTGTTCATATTGCATTGGTCGATCTTCATCAAGAAAAGTTAAATACTGTTCAACAAGAGATCGAAGCCTTTGGCGTAAAAGCCACCACATTTATTGCAGATATTTCAGATCCAATACAAGTCAGTCATGCAATTGATCATGCAGAATCGACACTTAATGGCTTTGATATCATGATCAATAATGCAGGGATTGCACAAGTTAAAGCGTTGGCAGAAGTAACGCCGAGTGAATTTAACAAAATCATGAACATCAATGTCGGTGGTGTACTTTGGGGGATTCAAGCCGCAGCAAATAAATTTAAACAACGCCAACAGGCTGGAAAAATTATTAATGCCTGCTCAATCGCAGGTCATGAGGGTTTTGCTCTCCTCGGTGTTTATTCAGCAACTAAATTTGCAGTTCGTGCATTGACACAAGCTGCAGCTAAAGAATATGCCAGTGCTGACATTACTGTAAATAGTTATTGTCCGGGTGTTGTTGGTACAGATATGTGGGTCGAAATAGATCAGCGTTTCTCTGAAATTACAGGCGCACCAGTTGGTCAAACGTATAAAAAATATGTAGATGGCATTGCTTTAGGACGTGCTGAAACACCAGATGACGTGGCTGCATTAGTTGCATTTTTAGCCAGCGAGGATGCAAACTACATTACAGGGCAGTCTATTTTGACAGATGGTGGAATGGTGTACCGTTAATATCAACATAAGGAATACATAATGAAAGCAGCTCGCTTTTATGACCGAGGGGATATTCGGATTGAAGATATTCCTGAACCGAAAGTAGTTCCAGGCACAGTTGGAATTCAAGTTGCATGGTGCGGTATTTGCGGTACAGATTTACATGAATTCATGGAAGGCCCTATTTTTATTCCACCTTGTGGTCATCCACATCCAATTTCAGGAGAATCTGCACCTGTAACAATGGGACATGAATTTTCAGGCGTAGTTTATGCAGTTGGTGAGGGAGTAGATGATATTCAAATTGGGCAACATGTCGTAGTTGAACCCTACATTATTGCGGATGATGTACCGACTGGGCCGAATGATAAATATCATTTATCAAAAAATATGAACTTTATTGGTTTAGGCGGACGCGGCGGCGGTCTTTCTGAAAAAATTGCGGTTCAGCGCCGTTGGGTACATCCTATCTCAAATGATATTCCCTTAGACCAAGCAGCATTGATAGAACCTTTGTCCGTTGGTCATCATGCCTATGTACGAAGTGGTGCAAAAGCTGGTGATATCGCACTGGTTGGTGGAGCAGGCCCAATAGGTTTACTCTTATCAGCCATTTTAAAGGCTAAAGGTCTCACGGTGATCATCACTGAACTGAGTGCAAAACGTAAAGAAAAAGCGATAGAAGCGGGCGTTGCAGGTTATGTACTAGACCCATCACAAGTTGATGTAGTTGCCGAAGTAATGAAAATTACGGAAGACCACGGTGTTGATGTCGCTTTTGAATGTAGTAGTGTTAATAAAGTCATGGATACACTGGTGACGGCGATAAAACCAACAGGGGTAGTCGTCATTGTTTCTATTTGGAGCCATCCTGCCACAATTAATGTGCATAGTGTGGTCATGAAAGAGCTCGATATTCGTGGCACGATTGCTTATGTCAATGACCATCAGGAAACCATCCGTTTAGTCGAGCAAGGTAAGATTAATCTGGAACCTTTTATTACCCAACGTATTGCATTAGATGATCTTGTTTCTAAAGGCTTTGAAACATTGATTCATAATAATGAGTCTGCTGTAAAAATTATTGTTCATCCGTAGTAACGCCTAATTTCAAAGACAAATTTGAATAAGCTAGAGATAAACTCTATGTAGCTATTTTTAATATTTATAGCGATAGGAAATGAGTCTGTATTTACAAACTCATTCTCATAATAGTGATTGGAAAACTCTATTTTTTAAGAAGAAATTGACAACACATAATGTATAATTTAATTTATATCAATATTAATGAATTTAATACCGAAATTCGTCTACTTAACTTATGTTTACCTAAAGTCTAGTTCATCAATTAAATAGTTAATATTTCATTAATAACCAATGAATTACAAGATAATTTATTTGAATGTAAAAAACTTGATTCATGAACTTGTGAATTTTGACCATTTTAGAATACATATAGCTAAACGATTCCTATTGGTAGATAAACTCAATGCTAGAAATTTTATAGTCAAGCCCAATAGATTTATGCACCTTGCGCAGTAGTACTACTCATGTCTTAAATAAGTTTACAGAATTAGGCCGACCTCACACCCAAGTTGTCACTTAAATTTAAGTAATTTACGAAAATTCTATTTTAAGTCTTTATGCAACAAAGCCGGTTTATTTACGAATAGGAAATGTCTACAGAATCTATTTTATTTATGCAACTTCACTAAAATACTCTTTATACCCTTATAATTTCTGTATTAAAAAGATATACGAAGAGAATCACGGATGGCGACAACGATCGCAAAATCAGGCTCCACAAACTTAGCCAATATCATTTACCAACAAATCAAAGACGATATTTTTAGTTTTCAACTTAAACCAGGACAACGCTTCACTGAAACGGATATTGCTGAAAAATATCAAGTGAGTCGCACGCCTATTCGTCAAGTCCTCTATCGTTTAGAGCAAGAAGGTTATGTGAATGTGCATTTTCGCAGTGGTTGGGAAATTAAACCCTTAGACTTTAATTTCTATCAAGAGTTGTTTGATTTACGCATGATCTTGGAAAAAGAGGCAGTCAAACGCTTATGTATGCTGGATCATGAACAGTCGTTAGAACTACAAAAGCTCAAACAACTCTGGTTGGTCGAACCAAGAGCCTATAATCAGAACATTAAAGAATTGGTATTACAAAGTGAAGATTTTCACTGTGCTTTAGTGCGGGCTGCAGGGAACAACCAAATTGCGAAGATCCATCACGAGATCAGCGAGAAGATTCGAATTGTACTGAGTTTGGGTGCCATGCGTGAATTTGATATTCAACATGCCTATGAAGATCACGGGGCAATTTTACGACGTATTCTAAATCGTGATGCTGAGGGTGCAATTCATCTCGCTGAACATCATGTCCTGCATAGTATCGAAGATGTAAAAAATATTACCTTGCATATGATTTCTAATCTTTAATTAAAACTTATAAATAGATGAATTTGAATGCCAATTCCCGAAGTTGGCATTTTTTTTGCCTGTAATACCACCATCTTGTATACAAGAGTGTATTCAACTCTAAGCTGATGCTTATTTGAATATATATGCTTATATTTGGTGCACAAATCAAATGAATAATGCACCAAAAGTATTCTAATTTTATTTATGCATTTTTTTTGTGCATAAAGCCGAGGGTGGTTGTAGTGAGTTTGCGTTTAGTTGTATTGATGAGTGGTGTTGGCGTGAGTACGTTAGTGATGGCTGATGAGGTGAATCGTTTAGATACCATCACCGTGACTGCAACGGGCACAACCGAATCAGAATCCTCATCCAAATCAATCACTAAATTTCAGCATGAATTATTGGATGTCCCATTTAATAAAACACATTTAGCTGAAGACATTTTAAAACAGCAGGATATTCAACGGATTGATCAAGCATTGAATTTGGTCAGTGGGGTATCGAACAATAATAGCTATGGCGGTGGTTTTTGGGATAATTATTCATTCCGTGGTTTTGAAGGTAATCCAAATACAGGCGTGGAATATATCCGCAATGGCCTAAGTGTGAACCGTGGCATATCTGCACCACGTGATATGGTCAATATTGCATCTTTGGATTTTTTAAAGGGGCCAAATGCGGCTCTGTATGGAAGGGGTGAAATTGGCGGTGCATTAAACGTCACCACAAAAAAACCAAGCTGGCAAAGTGCGACAGCACTTAATCTACGTGCTTCAAGTCAAGAAGAATATCGCATTAGTGCTGAACATACTGCACCGATTACTGAACAAGTGGCGTATCGCTTAGGAATTGCCGTAGAGGATAATCAATCCTTCCGTGATCATGTTAGCTCAGAACGGTTATTTGTTGCACCACAACTCACTTGGAAAATCTCACCAGACACACAACTTGATCTGGATACTGAATTTAGTCAGCATCTTGGCACCTTTGATCGTGGGCTGACTGCGGTCAATAATCAAATCACCATGGACAAGCACACCTTTACCGGTGAACCGCATGATGGTGATATGCGTGTCAAAGACAATTTATATCAACTGCGTTTAGCACATCGCTTCAATGATACTTGGAAAATGAATGGTGCACTCAGTTATAAAGATGCACAAATGGTCGGTTTTTCCACTGAACCACGTAAGATTCAAGCCGATTTACGCACTTTAGAACGCCAACGTCGCTATCGTGACTATCAGACCGAAGATGTGATGGCGCAGGTCGAGGCTTTAGGACAGTTCGAAACGCAAGCTTTGGTACATGAGTTGGTCCTTGGTCTTGAAGCGGGTCGTTTTCACTTTATGCAACAGCAGTACCGTCTGAATCATTCTGCGAGCAACCCGAATTGGATCGATATTTATCGTCCAGTCTATGGGCAGTTTAGTCCTGATATGCCACTGCATACCAACAGTGATGAGAACCAGCGTTATGTTGCGGTAAATGTTCAAGACCAAATGTTCTTCAATGATCAATGGAATCTACTCATGGGATTACGTTGGGATCGTGTTGAGCAAGATTTTCAGAATCACATGAAAGGCTTAGAGGATCAAACCACGCATGCGCAATTGAGCCCACGCATCGGGATTAACTACCGTCCAAGTGCAACATGGTCTCTCTATGCCAATTATGGCGAAGCCTTTTCCATGAACAATGGCATGAGTCGAACTTTAGAAACCTTTGAACCTGAAACAGCCAAAAGCTATGAAGTGGGTGCCAAATGGCAATGCTCAGATACCGATGCTTTGAGCTTGGCGTGGTTTGATATGCGTAAAAACAATGTGTTGATGACCGATGCCATCGATCCTAACTATGAGGCGGCGGTAGGTGAAATTTCAAGCCGTGGGATTGAATTCGATCTGAGCGTTCAATTGCATGATCAACTTAAGCTTTCTGCTAATTACGCATGGGTCAATGCTGAGGTAAGTAAGGATGAGCTGATTTCGAGTGGTGCGCCTCTGACTAATGTACCAGAACATTCTGCCAATCTAAATGTAGCGTATGACCCTTGGCAAAATGCAGGCCTGATGGCGAATCTCAGTTATGTCGGCTCACGCAGTGGCGACAGTCCAAGCAATGTCATGAATGGTTTCCGTTTACCAGCCTATCAGGTGGTGGATGTTGGCGCTTATTACCAAGCCAATCCACAACTGCGTTATCAGTTGAATATTCACAACCTATTTAATGAACACTATTACCGTTCGAGTTACAGCCATTTATGGGTGCAGACGGGTGAGCCAATCAAGGCATCAATGTCTGTGCAATGGGCATTCTAATGCGCAGCCATATCTTTATTTTGGGGATGGTGACAAGTGTATTGATGGGTTGTCAGTCTCCAAAAACACCACAAGATAATGTTGTATCCGCCTCAGCCAATCAACGTTGCGTTGTAGACAGTTCAGCGACAAAGGTCTGTGTTGATCAACCTGCACAGCGTATTGTTTCGCTATTTGAGTCGGGCTTAGATGGTTTATATATGTTGGGACAAGGACCGAAAGTGGTCGGTATTCCTGCAGAAATTTATCTTCAACCTTTGTTGTTTGATGCCTATTCCAAAATGGATGCCCGCATTGCCCAGAAACAACTTGCGACACCCTCACAAGGCTCTAATGCCACCAATATTGAAAGCTTAATGGCACTGAAGCCTGACTTGGTAGTCTTGGTCAGTGGGCAAACCCAAACCATTGAATTATTGAGGCAGTTTAGCATTGCGGTGTATGTAATGGAATCGGGAACATTTAAACAAGTTAAAGAAGAACTTGCTGAAATTGCCGTACTGACCGGTGCAGAACAACGGTCGCAGGAGATTTTACAGTTTGCCGATAATATTGTGGCAGAAGTGGCTGAGAAAACCTCAAGACAGCCTGAGCGACAATCGATTTACTATGCTTGGTCAGGGGGGCGGGTTTATTCCACTTCGGGGCGTAAATCCATCACCAATGATTTTATTGAATTGGCAGGGGCATACAACATTGTTGAAACTGAGACCAATCAACCGAATGTGAATCCAGAAACGCTGATTGAATGGAATCCGGACAATATTGTGCTGTGGAATACTAATCCAGAACTGATTTATCAGCGTGAAGAATTAAAAGGTTTAAACGCAGTCAAACAACAAAAGGTTTTTAATTTAACGCCTGCATTTATTTATAACCCACATACCATCAAAATTATTGTGACCGCTATTCATCTTAATCACAGTATTTATCCAGAACAATCGGACTTACCTGTAGATACATTGAAACTGAGAATATTAAGCAAGCTGTATGGCGCAAGTTTGGCAAAGGAGCTGATGTAATGACACTGCAATCCTTAAAATATACCTGGTTTTATCCAGTGCCATTGCTCCTGATTTTTTTATCGCTCTTAATTGGACCGAGCCAAAGTCTAAATGCATGGGATTATGTGCTGTGGTGTGTGCAATTTTTATTTGGTACACCTTATTACGATGCGGAACAATTTCTATTGATGCAAAACATTCTAGTCAATGTACGTATGCCACGTATTTTACTGACCTTTATGGTCGGTGCAGCCTTAGCCACTGCGGGGAATGGTTTACAAGCTTTATTTAGAAATCCATTAGTCGATTCGTATGTTTTAGGGATTTCCTCAGGTGCAGCTTTTGGTGCCGCCTTAGCACTGACTTTAAGTTGGCTTTCGCCGAATTTATCCGCATTTATTTTTGGTGTCTGTGCTGTGGCATTGACCTACTTATTTGCCCAACAAAAACATGAAAGCCAAACTTCGCTGGTGATGGTGATTTTATCAGGGATGATCGTATCGGGTCTATTTTTGGCAGGTTTAACCATTATTCAGTACCTCAGTGATCCATTTAAACTACAAGCCATTGTGCAATGGACCATGGGTAATCTACATCAAGCCTCGTGGCAAAAAGTGCAATATGCAATCATTCCGATTTGTATCGCTTTAGCTGGTTTATACGCCATGCGCTGGCGTTTAAACCTAATGGCTTTGGGTGCAGAAGAGGCACAGGCAGTGGGGGTGAATCCACGTTGGGAACAACTGTGTTTGATTGTGTTTGTGACCTTATGTACCTCAACTTCTGTAGCGGCCGCAGGCATTATTAGTCTGTATGGCCTGTTTATGCCGCATATCGTGCGGATGTTAGTTGGCCCTGATCATCGTTATAGCATTCCGGCCAATATGCTGTTGGGCGGTAGTTTCTTACTGTTGATTGATAACTTTTCACGGGTACTGTTGACCTTTGAAATTCCAATTGGAATTTTCACCATGCTATTGGGAGCACCATTTTTCCTATTATTAATGAAAACACAACGGACGGCTTGGGCATGATTCGCATTGAACAATTGAACTATGCCTATGGGCATAAACAGGTGTTAAAAAATATTGACTTAGCATTTCCCAAAAACCAGTTTTCAGTGATTTTAGGACGCAATGGCTGTGGTAAATCGACACTGTTTAAATTAATGGCAGGTTTAGAGCCAATCGAGCAGGGGTGTGTCTGTTATGCCGGTCGATCACTTGCAAGCTTTAAAGGTAAAGAACGTGCAGCCTTACTCGGGTTTTTACCACAATTTCATAAAACCGTATTTCCATTTTTGGTGAAAGATGTAGTGATCACGGGTCGGGCAGCCTTTAGTCGTTTTCGACCGAGTGCTGAAGATTGGGCACGCGTTGATCAAGCCTTAATTGATTTGGATATTGAGCACTTGAAAGAGCGTCCATATACCGAACTGTCAGGTGGTGAACGGCAATTAGTGATGATTGCGCGGATTTTGGTGCAAGCACCACAAGTGATTTTATTGGATGAACCGACCAATCATTTAGATGTCTATTATCAAAGCTATTTGATGAAAAAATTACGCCAATTGTCACGACAGAATTTCACTGTGATTGCGATTATGCATGATCCGAATTTGGCATTTTTATTTGCCGATGAATTGTTCTTTATGCGAGAGCATCAAGTGATTCGACCGGATAACAAAGCACGAATCACTGATCCCAAATTTTTAAAAAGTGTCTACGATGTGGAATTCCATGAAGCCATGATCAAAGACAAAACCATTGTTATTCCGGATCATTCTTGGCTATGAACATGAATTTAGATTATCAATTGTTGCAACCACAAGATCATCAACAGGCGATTGAGTTTGCGCTGTACAGCCGTCAACTCTTATTTCCAGAGCTCTATCAGGCAAAAATTCCCCAAGATATTAAGCATTTTGAGAAATATTATATCGAGAGTGCTTTGGGTTGTTTTATTGTGGTGAAGGATCGAAATCGAATTATTGGCACTGTGGCATATCGTACTTATGACTATCGCTTTGATTTGGATATTCCACAGAATGCAGTGGAAGTGGTGAAGCTATTTGTGTTACCTGAGTATCGTCGTCAAGGCATTGCCACCAAGTTATGCAAGATGTTGTTTAAGCACGCAAAACAGCAGAAAATTGAAACGCTGTATTTACATACACATCCATTCTTACCAGCAGCGGAGCAGTTTTGGCAGTTACAGGGGTACGAAGTGATTAAACGTGAATGGCTAAAAAATTACGATACGATTCATATGCGATTATAATAAATTAAACAATTACATACAGTTTTAAAAGTCATTTTAAATTAGTAAAGTTTGACAACGAGGATTAATTAAATTTAACCTATATCAATTTTCATGAACTTAATTAGACTTCTTGCGTTAGTCAAAATTTAAACAGCCCAAAGCTACATTTTATAAGGTTTTAGCCAATTCAAAAATTAGGTAAAACGATACTTTCGCAAGAGGTCTATGAACTTAAAGTATCATGTACTCAATTTAACATAATCAATATTATACGAAATGAGAGTTTGTTAGAACCCATTTAAAGTGTCTATATTCTCACCAATAAAAATGTCTAGTTTATGGTGATTTAAACATCATGAACTGGATATGAAATATAGATGCTGATCACTATGTCTGACAAAGAAATTCAATGTCTTGCAGTTCTGCAAGACGTTCGAGATCATCGCATTATTTAAGTCTATGCTTTAGAATTTTTAAATCTTTTGACTTTCAAATCACTCGTTTGATTAAATTTTTAATTATTAGAATTTTTCAAGAATCGTATTACATTAAGTGCAAAGTGACTCTATTTTAAAATATGGTTTGAATCCTACTTTAAGATCTCGAGCTGAGATGCTAATATTTATTAAGTTATTTCTAATAGAAGTATACAAATGAAGGGCAAAATAAGCATTCTTATCATAATAATAATTATATTAGCTTTAGCCATTAAGATAGAAAATGACAGGAAAAAACAAAGGATTAATGAGTCGATTCTGAATGACAAAAATACTCGAGTACCTTAACCAAATAGCTGACCTACTCCTTGAACAATAGGCCTCTTGCGAAAGTATCGTTTTACCTAATTTTTGAATTGGCTAAAACCTTATAAAATGCAGCTTTGGGCTGTTTAAATTTTGACTAACGCAAGAAGTCTAATCATGATATTAGTTACTACTTTTGATGATTTTTAAGAAGATGTGTAATGTGGGATACCTTAGAGCATTTCAAGACATTAAAAACTATTGAAGTGGGTTAAGCCATTTTTTGCGCCAAAACAATCAAATAAACATCCATTTTTAAGGGAGTTTTAAGGTTAAAAATTTAAATTAATCAAATCTCATCTTAACTGAATCACTTCTATGTCCCCCGATCGTTCACTCTACAAAGGTACTTCCGGAACACAACGTATTTTCAATGCTACTCGTTATTCCGCGACCGGCCTTAAAACAGCCTTCCGAACTGAAGCAGCCTTTCGGCAGATCGTGCTGATTAACCTGATTTTGATTCCTCTTAGTTTTTGGATATCACAGAGTCTAGCTGAGCAAGCACTCATGGTGGCTGTGTGCCTGCTAGCACTGATTGTTGAACTGATTAACTCAGCAATTGAGGCAGTAGTGGATCGTATTTCCATAGAACAGCATGAGTTATCCAAAAATGCTAAGGATATGGGCAGTGCCGCCCAGTTTGTCGCACTCATTTTAATTACCGTAACTTGGGGCATCATTTTAATCGGTCATTCGTTTTGATCTCATTTCTGCTACAACGACAAGAATGGAATATTTAAAATGTCGTCCGAACGATCTCGTTTTTTACTGAATCAAATATTGCTACTGAGTTTCAGTTTTTTGCTTCTCTGGAATTTTTTTGATGTGGGTGGAGTCATTGATTTAAAACTAATCTATCCATTTATCGATGGTCAGGGACAATTTCCCCTCCGGCAAGATTGGGCACTGGCAGAGTTAAATCATCGTTATATCAAAGATCTGTTAATTCTAGTTTATATAGTGCTATTCATTGGTTGGATGGTCGCACTAAAATGGCAATCTTGGCATAAGAGACGTTGGGAATTAGGTTATTTCTTTATAATGGTAGTGCTTACAACTGGGATAATCGGAATTATCAAATCCCAGTCAGTTCATGCCTGTCCTTGGGATATGGTAACACCTACATCTAATGGGTTTTTATGGGATTTCAGTGCTACCGCTGGACATTGTTTTCCTGGTGGACATGCATCTAGTGGTTTTGCATTAATGACAGGCTATTTTGTTTATCGCACTGTAAACCGTCAGCGGGCTTATTTTTTTCTAATCGCTGCAGCGATCTTAGGCTTCGCTATGGGCTGGGCACAAATGATGCGGGGGGCACATTTCCTGAGTCACAACCTGTGGACTGGCTGGGTGATTTGGTGCATTAATATCATTGGTTATGTTTTATTTAGCCACAAAATGCCAGTTGAAAAAAACGCTTCCTTGCTCGCTAGCATCAAACAGCCTTAATACCTAAAAGACAAAAGTCTATCTATTTAGGCTTCGACCAAGGCAAATTTCACTTGTACACACAGACCACCTAAGCTGCTACTTTTTGAAAATTCTAAAGTACCGCCCAAACGTTCAGTTGCTTTATCCACAATTGATAGACCTAAGCCACTACCAATTTCAGCATGGTTATGAACCCGATAGAATCTCTGACGAATTTGGTTAAATTGCGCTGGATCAATCCCTACTCCACTATCTTCTATCTGTAGAATCGCCTGTTGACCTTGCTGCAATATCGATACATTGATCACGCCATGCTCTGGGCTGTATTTAATTGCATTATCAATCAGGTTATAAATAATCGAGTGTAGGGCTGAAGCCTGGCCCTGAATCAACAATTCTTGCTGTTGTTCTACTCCTAAATCAATTTCTTTTTGTAGTGCCAGCTGGATCAACTGCTCAATGCAGGCGACTGTCATTTGATTCAGAGACAGGGATTGTACAGGCTCAGTTAAACCTTCTGTGACATCCTGTTTAGCCAAACTTAACAGTTGATTTACCAGATGTTGCATCCTTAAGATGCCCAGACTCAAATTGTGCAAGGCATCACTTTGTGGAAATTGCTGTAATAAGATCTGTAACTGTAAATTCAAAGCTGTCAATGGTGTACGTAGTTCATGTGCAGAGTCTGCTACAAATTGACGCTGCTCTTGTTGGGCTAAGGAAATACGGCCAAATAGGTAATTCATTTCCTCAATGGTCGGTTCTAGCTCCAAAGGATATTCTTTCATTTCAATTGGTTTTAATTCTTGAGCCTTACGGCTGGCCAATTCTGTTTTAAAATCAATAAGAGGCTGAAAACTTCTCCGAATTACCCAGCTTAAACCGAATATAGCAAAAGGAAGAAATAGTACATAAGGGAGAAACATATTCACTGCGAGCTCCAATGCTAGATCTTGCCGGACATTTTTTTGCTGGCTTACTTGGATCTGTAATTGGTCTCCAGGAATGATATAAGTTAGCCAGGTCCCGTATGGGGTTTGATGTGTATAGAATCCTGCTTTCTTGACCGATGCAACCAAAACATCCTGTGGATGTAATGTAGTATCTGTATAAGACCAAATATCTACAAATAAATCTTCTTCACTATACTGTTTTCCTAAATCAATCTCGCTTTGTAGCGGTTCAGGATGATTTTCTGCAATGCGCTCTGCGAGACTTTGCATCTGTTTGTCCAAGACTTCATTAATTTCTTCAAGTGCAATCCGGTATGCCGCAAAGATTAGTACACAGCCTAATACTACGCTAAACAATGAAATATAAATAATTAGACGTTTTTGCAAGGAATAGCGTTTTTTTATCATGCTTTACCCTAAGCGATATCCTAGTCCACGAATCGTCCGGATAAAGTCTTTCCCTAATTTGGCCCGCAGATGATGAATATAGACTTCCACAGTATTACTACTTACATCACTATCGAAATCATAAAGTTTGTCTTCTAAATCATTTTTAGAAAAAATTTTGTTTGGATACGTTAATAGTGCGGTGAGAATAGACCATTCTCGATTAGATAATTCTATAGCCTGTCCGTTAAATAATGCGATGTGTTGCTCAATATCCAATTCCAAACCACTGTGTAATAACTTCTTATTAGTATCTTTCTCAATATTTATACTTCCACTTCGACGCATTAAAGCGTGAATACGTGCCAGTAGCTCGTCAAATTCATAAGGTTTAATTAAGTAATCATCTGCCCCATCATTCAGTCCATCTACCCGGTTTTGTAGCTGATCTCGAGCAGAAATAATCAGGACAGGTAAACTTGGGAACTTTTGACGGATATTTTTAAGTACCAGCATACCATCCATCATTGGCAAACCCAGATCTAGCAGGACAATATTATAATTTTGCTGTTGTAGCTGTTTTAAGCCATCAATGCCATTGTTGACCCAGTGCACATCAAATTGATGGAGCTTGAGCAATGTTTTAGTTGACTCGGCAATCATGAAGTCATCTTCAATAATCAATATTTTATGCATCTCAAGCTCTGTTCTTTAATGATGATGAGCATTGTGCAAGCATATCATTTTTAGCTTCAATCACTTGCGTTTTTATACCCAGCAAACTCAATAAACTCGGGAACAGATTATCCTGACTGTGCATCTTACCGGTTTGTGCTTTGAGACAGTTGACCTGCTGGGTATTGTACTGTTGCCAATACTCTGAAAACCACATCAACATTGGAACATGGGTCTGTTGCGTTGGTGCTATGCTATAAGGGGCACCGTGCAGATATAGACCATGTTCTCCGGTAGATTCACCATGATCAGACAGATACCAGAAACCAGTTTGATATTGTTTTTGATCCTGCAATGTTTTGATCATCTGAGCAAGGACATAATCTGTATAGACAATAGAATTATCATAGCTATTTTTTAGCTCATCGGCGCTACAGCCCTGAATGGCATTGGTATTACAGGTTGGTTGGAAAGGTTGGTATGGTGATTTGGAGCGTTTGAAATAAGCCGGACCGTGGCTGCCCATTTGGTGCAGAACGATCAACTGTGGTTTTTGATTATTTTTATCGAGATGTGACAAATAATCTTTCAGACTATCTACCAATATTTCATCAAAACATTCACCTTCAGCATCACACCACTTTTGTTTTAGTTGAGTGGGAATTTGATAATTTTGAATCCGGTTACAGGCACCTTTACAGCCAGAATTATTATCAATCCAAGTCACTTGATAACCAGCACGCTGAGCAATATCTAGTAATCCTTCACGATGGCTAGCCAACTGTTCATCATAGTTTTGACGTGTCATCCCTGAAAACATACAAGGTACTGAAACAGCTGTGGCAGTTCCGCAAGAACTGACTTGATTAAAATTTATCACCTGCAGTTTGCTCAGTTCAGGATTTGTATTACGTGCATAGCCATTTAGAGCAAAGCTCTCAGCACGTGCAGTTTCCCCTACTACCAGCACCATCAATTTAGGTTTGCTTTGCATTTGAGTCTGCTGAAGTAGATGTGCATCTTCACCAAAGGTCACCAATGGCAAATTTGCTTTAGGGGCTTTTTTCTTATAATAGGATAATGTAGATGCAATACTGTTTTGTGGGGAGATCATCCCTTTCAGGTCACGATGCTCACGAAAGATGGCAGCATAATCGACATAAAAACAGAATAATAAGCTGAGTATTAATCCGAGTGAAAGTACACTGCTCAAACTTTTATGCAACAATTGACGCCCCAATGATACAGGCTGAATTTTAAGTATCCACACGATAAAGAGTGGGAAAATGACAAATACCAATGTCCAGATAATTAATCGTATTGACCAAAGATCCCGAATTTCACGAACATCAGTTTGTAACATATTCTGGATCTGGTCTGGGGTAATGACTACACCTAGACTATTAACAAAATAAGCACTAAAGCCACCCAGAATGATCAGAATACTGGCTAGTATTTTGGCATTCCACTTCCAGATAAGCCATTGTAATACCAGATAATAAAAGCCAATAACAACCAAGACTGTCGTAGCTAATAGTGCCCATGCTTTGAAATTGCTATGGGGCGTCAGTTGATGAATTTTTTGATAAAAAGAAAAATTCAAAACTAATCCCAACCAAATAGCGAGCATCAGATTAAATCTTGCTAAAGGAATTGGTTTGATTTGAAGAAGGCTTGGAAAAGAAGTCAGTTTAAGCATTTTTTAATTTCGAAGACTTTAATATGCTTTAGCCTAAAATTTGAATCTTAAAAATGACTTAAAATAATCTGAGAACTACAAAAACTCAGACATATTAGACCTCTTGCGAAAGTATCGTTTTACCTAATTTTTGAATTGGCTAAAACCTTATAAAATGTAGCTTTGGGCTGTTTAAATTTTGACTAACGCAAGAAGTCTACTATGTCTGATAAAGAGATTCAAAGTCTTGCAGTTCTGTAAGACGTTTGAGATCATCGTATTACCCAGGTCCGTGCTGCTGAAATCCTGAATCTTTCTACCCGTCAAATTGCCCGGTTATTGCAGAAGCTTAATCAAGATGGGGTTTCAGGTCTGGCGCATGCCAGTCGTGGTCAACCTGGCCATCGTCGCCATGACGTCCTGTTAAAATCGAAATGTCTTTCCATTATTTCTGAACATCTGCTGGGCTTTGGACCTAAATTGGCACATGAGAAGCTCAGCAGCATATTTGACCTGAATATCCCGGTAGAAACAGTTCGTTCGGCGCTGGATGACGCCCAATGACCTGTGGATCGAGATCAGCGCATGAAACGTCCGTACCAGCCACGCTATAACCGTGATTGCTTCGGTGAGCTGATCTAGATTGATGGCTCATACCATGACTGGTTTGAAGGTCGAGCTGTAAAATGCTGCTTGCTGGTTTATATCGATGATGCCGCTGGAAAGCTGTTGCATCTGTGCTTTTGTGAGGCTGAAACGACCTTTGATTACATGCTTTCAACCCGAGCCTACATTGAACAATACGGCAAACCTCTGGACTTTTATAGCGACAAACATTTGGTATTCAGAGTTAAGCAGAAATCCAAGCAGGACAGCCAGATCACGCAATTTAACCGGATTCTGAATGAGTTAAACATTGATATTATCTTTGGCAACTCACCACAGGCTAAAGGTCGCGTAGAACGCGCGAATAGAACCCTTCAAAACCGTTTGATAAAGGAGATACGTCTGGGAAGGCATCAGTTCGATTGCCAAAGCGAATGCCTGGCTACCCTGCTTCATTGAGCAGTTTAATCAGAGAAGTTTGCCAAATGTGCGCGAAACTCAAAGAACCTGCATCAGCCATTAACCGAATCTGATCTTGAACTGGATGATATTTTTACTTGGCGTGAACCCCGTAGAGTCACGAATAGCCTGACCATTACTTATGATAAATGCGTATATCTCCTAGAGAAGAAAGAAGAAAATCAGAGGCTGATCAGTAAATATCTTGAGTTTCTGGAATACCCGGAGGTACTGTAGCCATCATGTGTGATGGTCGAAAGCTCAACTACAGCCTCTTCGATAAATTAAGTCAGCTGAATCAGTGAGAGATTGTTGAGAATAAACGGTTAGGTTCAGTCCTGGCGCATATTTAACATCAACATGAAGAATTAGAAAAACAAAATAAACGTTCTCGTTTCAAGAAAAGTATGCCGAGTCGTAAATCTCAGAAAGCTGTTATTGAACAAAGAAATCTGAATCCTGTGCTTGACTCTTGTGGGGTAAAAAACAGGACATTTTAATTGGTGAATAACATACAAATCTACTGTACACTTTTTTAGCACTCCTTTGACCCTGAAGTAAAGGAAAAAAGCCTAGATTTAAGCATAATAGCTATTTCGTTTCTTAGAAAATCGTTCAAGCTGCTTTAAGAACCCTTCAAAATAGTCTCTCTGTTTTTCATCCGTTCTAAAACCTGCATATAAGGTTCGGCGTAATCCTTCAGGTGAAACACATTCTAGACGTCGTGACGTGACCCAGCCTTTCGCTTCATATTCATTCACTACCCAATCAGGTAGCGCTGCAATACCACGTCCGCTCGCCACAAGCTGAATCAGCATTTGGGTTAAGTCAGTGGTTCGAATGTTTTTAGGTTGAATATTTGCAGGAATAAATAGTTTCGACATGATATCTAAACGATGTTTATCCACTGGATAAGTAATCAGTGTTTCTTCAGCTAACTCTTTAGCGGTAATTTGCTCTACACGTACCAATGGATGGGTTGTTGATAAAACAAGTCGCGATTCATATTCAAATACCGGAAAGTATTCAACACCTTTTAAAGCGATTGGATCTGCTGTAATCAGTAAGTCAAATTCGCCATTTTGCAATAACTCATGTGGATTCGCTTCAAATCCTGATGCGAAGTCTAAATCGACATCTGGATATTGAATACGATACTGATTTAATAGTGGCATAAGCCAATCGAAACAACTATGGCATTCAGAAGAAAATGTGATTCGACCTGTTTGACCATGTAGAATTCTACTGATATCAGCTTGTGCGATTTGTACTTGTGGCAAAATCTCATCTGCTAGTTTTAGTAGACGTTGACCAACATTAGAAAAAGTAATAGGTCGAGTCTTGCGGTTCACGACCTCAACACCCATCCACTGATCAAGCTCACGTAGCTGATGAGATACCGCTGAAGGTGTAATGCAAAGATCGCTCGCAGCTGCGACTAAAGAACCATGTTCTCTTAAAGCTGAAAGCATTCTTAAGTGTTTTAATTCGATCATCTTGGGAGAAACTCAAATCATTGTCCTTGTAAGGATACATTAAAAGCAAAGATTAAAAGCCCACATGAAGCAGGCTATTTAACATGATGAATGATCATTGCGTAATATCAAATGAATCCTTTCACAAGGAAAAAGCATCCAACAATGACCAATAAAACGGCAAAGCATTTCTTCAACATTACTGGCGATAAGGCATGTGCAGCCTTCGCACCAAATTTTGCAGTGATGAAACTCATGATACTGATGCCAATGAAGGCATAAATATGAACATAACCAATAGTATTCGGCACATTGATTTCAGCATTCATGCCAAAAATCATAAATCCTAATGCACCTGCAACCGCAATCGGTAACCCACACGCCGCAGATGTTCCAACAGCCTTCTGCATGACCACACCATAGCGATTCAGATATGGAACTGTCAGACTTCCACCACCAATACCAAAGATTGCTGATGCAACCCCAATCATACTACCTGCAGCAACTTGTTGACCTGATGAGGGTAACGTTTTCGTTGGGTCAATTGCTTTTTTGGCACCTGTAAACATCGTATATGCGACCCAAATCAGAAATAAGCCAACAATGATTTGTAGATGTAATCCTGATATCAAACCAGCAATACCTGCCCCAAAAAAACAACCAATTGCCATAGGTGGCGCTAGATTTTTAAAAACAGGCCAAATCACAGCACCAGTTTTATGATGCGCAATCAATGAGCTAATCGAGGTTACAACAATGGTTGCCAAAGATGTGCCTAATGCGAGGTGCATAACCACATCGGGGTCATAGCCCATTTGGGTAAAGACAATAAAAAGCAGTGGTACAATAATCGTACCACCGCCGACGCCAAACAGCCCTGCCGCAAAACCAGCAAAAGCACCGATGATTAAAAAGGTTATAAGTTCCACAATAGACTAACTTTTAAAAAGATGAAGGAATTAAGGCATTGGGTTAAACGTGTTCCAATTGACCCACTTGATGATAAGCACGGTTAAAATACACCAGACTTTCTTCTTGATCGCTTTGTTGAACTTTAAGAACACGACACATGAAAACACTGTGTGTACCGACTTGCTGAATATCTTGAATCTCACAGTCAAAACTGACCAAGGCATCTTTCAAAATAGGTGAACCAGTTTCCATCGTACTCCAATCACCGAGTTTGAAACGATCTTCTGAGCTGAATTTACTTGAAGCAAAAGCATTTGAAAGCTGTTCATGCTGAGTACTTAGTACGTTTACAGCCAAGACTTTATTTTCAACAAAATGGGCATGTGAACGGGAGGATTGATTCATACAGACTAATAACATTGGCGGTGTATCCGTCACGCTACATACGGCAGATGCAGTAAATCCATGCATACCTGTTTCACCCAAAGTCGTAATAACATTCACTGCTGTGGTGAGTAAAGACATTGCATTTCTAAAGTCTGTTGCTTCAATCATCTCTTTCATCTCAAATGTACATATCACGTGCTCGTGCATAAAGCTGGACAAATGACCTTGCGATGATTTGTTCTGCTTCGCACGAGACTACGTTTGATTAAGCTTCTAGCTCTTTACGAACAATGGCAGCACCTGCGCTTAAAGCTTCAAGTTTGCCACGTGCCACTTGGCGAGATAGCGGTGTCATACCACAGTTAGTTGAAGGATACAGTTTATCTGCATCAACAAATTGCAATGCTTTGCGTAGCGTATTTGCTACTTCCTCTGCAGTTTCCACTTGAGTGGTTGCCACATCAATGGCACCCACCATCACTTTCTTACCACGGATCAATTCGATTAAATCCATTGGTACACGTGAGTTTTGGCATTCAAGTGAAATAATATCGAGCTTAGATTGTTGTAGTTTCGGGAATGACTCTTCGTATTGACGCCATTCATTACCTAAAGTTTGTTTCCAATCTGTATTGGCTTTAATGCCGTAACCATAGCAAATATGAACTGCAGTTTCACATTTTAGACCTTCAAGTGCACGTTCTAAGGTTGGTACACCCCAGTCATTCACTTCATCAAAGAATACGTTAAACGCAGGTTCATCAAATTGAATAATGTCTACGCCTGCTGCTTCAAGTTCTAAAGCTTCTTGGTTCAAAATTTTGGCAAATTCCCAAGCCAGTTTTTCACGGCTCTTGTAGTGTCCGTCAAAAAGTGTATCAATCATGGTCATTGGACCAGGCAACGCCCATTTAATTGGCTGACTGGTTTGGCTGCGTAAAAATTTCGCATCGTCTACAAACACTGCTTTTTTACGAGAAACTTCACCCACAACTGAAGGTACACTTGCATCATAACGATTACGAATACGCATGGTTTCACGCTTTTCGAAATCTACACCTTCAAGATGTTCAATAAACGTGGTTACAAAGTGCTGACGGGTTTGCTCACCATCACTCACGATATCGATACCTGCAGTGACTTGCTCATGTAATGATAATTTCAAAGCATCACGTTTAGCTTCTAATAATTCTTCGCCTTCAAGCTTCCATGCAGACCATAATTTTTCAGGTTCAGCTAACCAAGACGGTTTTGGCAAGCTACCCGCAGTTGAAGTTGGGAGTAAAAGTTTCGGTTGTGTAAGCGCCATGTCTAATCTTCTTTCTCTAAAATTCGTCAGTCTGTGTGTCAATTCGATGTCTTAAGCAGCTGTTTCGACCTTAAAGTTTGCTGCCCATTCATTTAAAATATCTTGATATGGTTTGATGAAGTTTTCTTCTGTCCATTTACCTTGCTTAACCGCTAACTCACCACGTTCAACACGGTCATAAACGATACGTGTCAGTGAGTAATCGCCATAGCTCAAGCTTGGTTGATACTCCACACCTGCCGGAGAGTTGGTGTTGTAAATTTCAGGACGATAAATTTTTTGGAAGCTTTCCATGGTTGCAATCGCGCTGATCAATTCAAAATCAGTATAATCACGAACTAAGTCGCCAGCGAAATAGAATGCTAATGGTGCATTACCACCTTCTGGTTTGAAGTAACGTACACGTAAGCCCATTTTGGCGAAATATTCATCGGTACGTGAATATTCATCATTGGTATATTCCTCACCTAAAATAGGATGTACGTTTGCCGTACGGTAATAGGTTTTAGAGGTTGAAACACTTAAACAAATCACAGGTGGCTTGGTAAATTCTGCCTTAAATACATCTGAATTCACCAAATGTTGATACAATTTACCATGTAGATCTCCAAAATCTTCAGGTTTTTCACCTACACCACAACCCAATTGAGGCAATACTACGCTGAAGTCGTAATCACGCACATAAGATGAGAAGCTATTGCCGATCATGCCTTCAATACGCTCCCCTGTTTTATGGTCAATCACTACACTTTTCAGTGTTTCAATAAATGGAAAGGTTTGGCCATTGCCTTCGATATCAATTTCAGCAGAAATGATGTCGATCTCAAGTGAGTAGCGATCACCTTTCGGGTTATCAACGGTCGCCAAGCTATTAAAACGGTTGTTGATCATCGCAAGGGTACGACGCAAGTTTTCTTCACGGCTTTCTCCACGTGCCAAATTGGCAAAATTTGTGGTTAAACGTGTGCTTTCTGCTGGCGTGTAGTTTTCATCAAAACGGATACGTTTAATTGAACACTCAAATGCTGTACTCATGGAGATTACCACCTAAAAATTTTATAAAAAGCTAAATTTCTGAATGGCTGTATTTAAACGTGAATAAGAAAGTGAGTAAAACGATATAAATTCAGCTTAAGATGAGAAATACTCATCTTAATAAATTAAAGATGCTGAGGATTTTTAGTTATTCAGTAAGCTAAGAGCATATTCTGGTCCAATTGGACACTTAATAGTATATCGTACTGGACATAGATTCTTCTTTTAATTGGATACTCTGATTTTCAGATACTCTTTGTATCTAAAACGAAATTTAAATGAAAAAGTAAAATAAGTCCTATGAAAAAAGCAGTTATTGCACTGAGTTGCTTAAGTATATTTATGACAGGCTGTTCCTCGCTTCTTAATCCAAGTATTCACAATTCACTAAAAGAAGTGAGAACATCGAACTTCCTAAAAAATGAAGATAAAACAAAAACCATTGGTGGGATTGATGCAAACAGTAATGGTGTTCGAGATGATATTGAGGGATACATAAATCTCAAATATGGAAATAACCCAAATTTGTTAGCGTATATATGCAGTATGCAAAAGAATTACGAACAAAGCTGACGTTGGCTAGTGATGATCGTGAAGCCTATAGTAGAGCATCACACAAAGTCAGCAGGCAAATGATTTGTGCTTCGAAAATTGACTATGAAGTTGAGCCTGAAAAAATGTATCGGGACACAATGATCATCTATGCTCTGTCGGTGAATACTAAGCAGCGCAAGGCTGAAAGTAATCGTATTAGCTCATTGGTGAGTGGCATGGTCTTCATATTGCCAACTGAGGAACATTGCAAAAATTAACGATTTATTAAAATGTCCAAGTTAAAGAAGAATGGGTGTCCAAATACTTATTGATTTTGCAAGCTAAGCGGCTATCTAAAATCTTTATCTGAAATTGGTAATGTTTTTTGCAACTCTACCAAAGATAATAAATCTCCAACTATCAAGTATGTGTAAATAACATAACGATCAGCTTTTTGCCTAGAAATAATAATATTATGAGAACCTTTCTGAGCAGCTTTGAAAATAGCATCTAACCGTTCACCCAAATATTTCATCTGTGAACCAACGATTTCCTCAAATCTTTTAGAGTCTGACTGCTCATCAACATATGTAATAATTCGATTTAAATAATTATCCACACCTAATTTAATAATTTTAGTTTTACCATTATCTAAATTAATAGTCTTATCCTCTCTAGCAGGATAAATCACATCAGCAGTATCTTGTAATATTCGCCTACAACTATGAACGGCATTTGACCAATCCTCTGAATTTTCGGACGTTAAATTCTCATAAACAGATGCAAATTTTTGTGCTGATAATGGTACTTTGGTAATCGAATTCATTTAGCAATCTTGCCAATCTACTCGCCTTTAATGCGCAATTAGATAAAGAAGAGGTACTTAACTCAATATTACTAATAATTTCTTCACTTAATTTTAAAGCTTCATTCAATGACTCTTGATTAACTTGCAATGTTCTGATTCCAAAGCATTATTGTAGTTATTCTCTTATATACTTTAGTTCTTATGGTAATGCTCCCTAAAAATAATTGAACTTAAAAGTAGAAAATCGAATAGCCTTGACCTAAGGAGATTTTCTATGAAAACAACTAAATATTCGGACAGCTTAATCATGAGTATTTTGAAGCAAGCTGAAGCAGGTACTCCAGTGCCTAATCTATGCCGAGAACATGGCATGAGTTCTGCCACTTTTTACAAATGGAAGTCCAAATATGGCGGCATGGATCTTTCCATGATGACTCGACTTAAAGAGCTAGAGACAGAAAATGCCCGCCTAAAGCGCATGTATGCGGATGAACGTCTTAAAGCAGACATTCTTCAGGATGCACTGTCAAAAAAGTTATAAGGCCAACGCAACGCAAGTCACTTGCTCAACAAGCCGTTGAGCAATATAAGATATCAGTGAATAAGGCCTGTCTCATATTCCAAGTCAGTCAAACCTGTTATCGCTATATAGCTCAATTGAAGGAGCAGAATATGGTTATTGCAGATTGGCTGATTAAGCTCACCAATGAGAATAAGACTTGGGGATTTAAGCTTTGCTTTTTGTACCTGCGTAATGTCCAAGGCTACCCTTGGAATCACAAGCGTATTTATCGCATTTATAAGGAGCTTGAGCTTAACCTTCGGATTAAACCCAACAAACGCATTAAACGAATAAAGCCTGAAACTCTTGCAGTACCAGAAGCGCAGAATGAATCATGGTCAATGGACTTTATGCACGATCAACTCAGTGATGGCCGCAGTTACCGTGTGCACAACGTCATTGATGACTATAACCGTGAGTCATTAGATATCTTGATTGACTTCTCCTTACCCGCCGAACGAGTACTTCGAGGGTTGGATCAACTCATCGAATGGCGAGGTAAACCAAAACGAATCCGAAGTGACAATGGACCAGAGTACATCAGTGATTTAATGGAGGCATGGTGTAAGCAGCATGAAATTGAGCATGTATTTACCCAGCCTGGCAATCCACAACAAAATGCGTATGTAGAACGCTTCAATCGGACAGTACGTTATGAATGTTTAAATCAATATTTATTTCGAGAACTTGAAGATGTTCAAGACTATACAACAGCATGGCAACACTTTTATAATCATCAACGACCTCATATGTCAGTTGATGGTAAACCACCTAAATTTAAACAATGATAAAGGCTTCGATTTTTCTACTCATTAACTCAATTAAAAATGGGGGTATTACCTTATTAAATTTCAATTAGTGAATTTCTTTCATCTTAACCTTAGAAAATATCAGTATATCAAATCCTTACTATCTAATTAAATCGTTAAAATATAGGGTTTAGATTTAAACCCATATAACTATGTCAAACAAACTTGAACGTCAGAAATTGACTCTCCCAGCAGGTCACGACAAGCTTCTGCTTCACTCCTGCTGTGCACCATGCTCGGGTGAAGTGATGGAAACCCTAATTGAATCAGGCATCGACTTTTCGATCTTTTTTTATAATCCCAATATTCACCCTGTCAAGGAATATGAAATCCGTAAGGAAGAAAATATTCGCTTTGCAGAAAAACATAATATTCCTTTTATTGACTGTGATTACGATACAGACAATTGGTTTGCACGTGCCAAAGGCATGGAAAATGAGCCAGAGAAAGGTATTCGCTGTACCATGTGTTTTGATATGCGCTTTGAACGGACTGCCCTTTATGCAGCTGAAAATGGCTTCAGCCTAATTAGTAGCTCATTGGGTATTTCTCGTTGGAAAGATATGAAGCAGATCAATGATTGTGGGCATCGTTCTGCTTCACATTATGAAGGTATCACCTATTGGGACTACAACTGGCGTAAAAATGGTGGTGCTGTTCGTATGCTTGAAATCAGCAAAAAGGAAGAATTCTACCAACAAGAATATTGTGGCTGTGTATACTCCTTACGTGATACCAACCGTTGGCGTATGAGCCAAGGTCGTGATCGCATCAAATTGGGCGTGAAATTTTATTCGAATGCCATGGATGATGAAAGCTAAGCTTCGGTCGCCAGATACCAATTTTTCCAGGAACTGGTTCCACGGACTTCAATGGGTACAGTTGGAATCAGTTTTTCTTTTAGAACGTCAGTCTGTCCCACGGCTTTGGCAAGTCGGGCTTTCACAGAATGAATGCATTCACGATCTCCAAACTCACAGCGATCCAATGTCGTACCACCACAAGGACCATTCGCCAATCCTTTGGGGCAAGTTTCAGGGCAAATATATAAAGTATCTCCTAACCTACATTGACCACAACTTTCACAACCCACGACCCCTTGCTTAGAGATAAATTCAGTTTTTAACAATGCTTTTGCTGCAGGCGTATTTTCCCAGAGTGAGGCTTTAAAAATAAAATGCCCCACACCTTTGGCAATTTTGGACTCAAATAGAGCCTTGTGCATGAAATGCAATTGCTGATATTTAATAAGCTGGCTAGAGGATGGTTGGCGGGAATAATAAGCTAATTGTGGCACGAGTTCCTTTTTAGTCTCCACTTGCCACAGTGCATTCCAGAGTGCTTCGAGTTCCTGTAAACCATAATGTCGATATTGTTCAATATATTTTTCTAAAAGCTTTTGCTCTTCAGGCTTATGGCATGCTGAAAGATGCACACCTGCAAAACCCAAATACTTACACATCAATATTTGTATAGCACAACGTTTATAAGCATTCTCAGTTCGTCCATCCTGTTCTTCCTGAGCCAACACTCGTAACATGTGTGGTGTAATCACAATTCCTGCGATCTTATGTTTCACCATAAAATTGGCACGTGCCAAACTAAGTGGCATAACACAAGCAAGTATATTTTGTGGGTATCGATGACGATTTAAAAAAGCCTTGGCTTGTTTTAAAGCCTCCATATCGTAACCCAACTGGGTAACGATAAAGTCTGCTCCTGCTTTAATCTTTTTGTGAAGTTTTAAATATTGTGCATCACGTTCAGCTTCAGCATATTTAAAGGGATTAAAAGCTACACCAATATGAAATCCACCATAACACTTTGCGGCCATGACCGCATTTACAGACTCTAAATATCGGGTGCGATTCGTTCCATCTTGACCATTTGTATGCCCTTTTAACTTATCACCTGTGAGAAGCAGTAAATTTCTTTGTCCCGAAGCTTGAGTTAATTTTAAGAAGGTCTCAAAATCAGTAATATCCCGACCTTTCCCTGAATAATGGATGATTTTTTCCACTGATGAAGGAAATGTCTTCGCACATTCAAGTGGTGGCAAATCACTATCGGCATGCACTCGATCTGCCAAAGTGATCGCACATGGAAATTCTGCTAAAGACATTGGTACGGCAATGCCCTTAGCAGAACTTAAATATTCCAACAAAATACAAAACTGATTGTGCTTAAAATGGGAAGCAAGCTGTGACATAAAATAAAGTTCAAATAAAAATGATTAAAGCAGGTCGCAATTATATTCGACCTAATAGAATCAGCCCGATTAATCTTAAATAGGCTGATATAGAAAATTTTAGTCAATAATTATGCAATGAATCTATTCACTACATTCAATCAGGCAACTTTCTCATTAGATTCTCGCTCTAATGTGAAATGAAATGCCTATTTTTCAAGAATATTTTGATACGACTTAATGAAGTTCTCTTCTATCCATTTACCTTGCTTAAGATTCAATTGAACACGTTCAACACCTTCATAAACTTTACGAGTTAAGAGAAATCATCATTGTGAACAGACTATTTCTCTAAGTTGATTCATCACAACATGTAATTTATAGCCATAGAACCGGCCCATTGAGCTTTTACCACGAGATGCAATTTTAGATAATGATTTATGGCGGTGAATAGGTTTGTGCAACAAAGCCTATTCTAATTAAAACTTGGATTTCATAACCATTAATTTACAGTACAACTATCAATAAAATCGCCCCACCATTGCATCATTTCCATACGCTGATTAAAATATTCTGCATGATTATAACTTGCACGGGTTTTATTTTTATCAGTATGAGATAGCTGTGCTTCAATCCAATTTGATTGAAATAAACCGGATTCATTTAATATGGTACTAAATGTTGAGCGCAAACCATGAGATGATAGTTCATTTTTAGTATATCCCATCTTTCTAATAATTAAGTTCAGGGTATTAAAATGAATAGGTTTATTATTGTTTCGGGGGCTAGAAAACACATATTTTTCGCCATGAGACCAAACGAGTGCTGATTTTACAACTTCAAGTGCTTGATCAGATAGTGGAACTAAAAATTCAGGAATATCATGACCTAAAATAACTTTTCTTCTATATTGTTTAATATGTAAGGCTGGTATTTTCCATATTTTTTTATCCAGATCGAAATGATGCGGTTCACAAAGCAGTAATTCTCCACCTCGTACGCCTGTATATAACTTAAATAATAGGGCTTTTTTAATAATAGGATCTGTATTAACCTGCTTTAATCTAGCTAAAAAGCTAGATAGTTCATCTGAGTTTAAATACGGATAATTTTTTTTAATTTTATTATTGATTAATATTTTATGAAGACCATGGGCAATATTATATTCACAATAACCCATTGCTACAGCATAATCATAAATCTGATTTAAATAACTATAGGCTTTCTTTACAGGTTCTTTTACATTTCTAGATTCTATATTTTTAATAATCTTAACTAGATCATATCTTTTAATTTCAATAAATGGCATTAGTCCAATATTTGGATAAACATCCTGATCTAAACATTTTTTTGCGAGCTGAATTACACCGCATCGTGGTTCATCTTCAAAGGAATTTTTAATTTTAAATTCTAACCACTCTTCACAAATATCCTGAAAAGTTTTGATGTATTTTTTATGCGGTGGTTTATTTTCATAATTATTAAATTTATATTCATCCCGGACTGATCTAGCCTCTTTCAAGGATATTACAGGATATTCACCCAACTTGATGCGAGGACGTTTATTTGTCCCTGCAAGTGAATAGCGGTAACTCCAAGATTTACGTCCATTTGGTTCTACCTTCAAACTTAAGCCGTCATCATCTGCCAGAAAATAGATTTTTTCCTTTGGTTTAGCTTGACGTACCTTAATTTCAGTAAGACTCATGAATTTTTAACCTAACCACAAATGGCACTGCTCAATTCAATTATAGCAAATTTAAGCGATATTCATATGATGCGTATCATACGCATCACATATTTTTATAAGTAATTGTTAAATAAAATTTATATTTAGATTGGTTATTCCCTAGTAACCAATTAATTAACCATTAATTTTGCAAGTCTTAAATTGGCATTTGAAGTGCAACCCCATGTTATGACTATTCACATTTCTGCTCCATGATTCCTGGTTACTTATTAGTAATGTTATTATGTCAGGAGCGATACAAGAATTAGGGTAACCTTATTATGGAAATAGCGAATACGAAATTACTAGCTGGCGCTTTGATAGCCCTAACTTTAACTATAGTTAGCCCTGTCGTACTTGCAAATGATAACAATGATATACGAAAGACTATTGTAGTTAAGTTTGCTAAAAAAGCTTACTCTGCAAATTATTATGGAAGGATAGATGGATACAAGTATGATTCCTACAAATTTTATGCTAAAAAAGGGCAAAAGTTAAAAGTGAAGTTGACTGGAGGAAATGTTGAAGCTTACTTATGGGGTAATCAATTAAAAGACTCCATCAATCTTGGAGAATATTCTCCAGAGCTTGATGATAATGGTATTTATATTTTACCTGCTTCAGGTGAGTATGAAATTAGAGTATTACAACCTAGATCACAGGCAAGAAAAGATAAAAAACCTCAATACTGGATGAGTATTGACATTAAATAAAGACTTGCTAGATTTTTTTAAGCTTTTATACCAGGGTTCAAAAACTATTGCCAGTTAAACGGGGCGTGATTTTTATTCATATGTTTTTATATTAGTAAAAATGATATAGATACGTAATTCATGGAGATCGTTTCAATTTAGCAATTTCTAAATACATTTTGTCATTGGCATGTTGAATCCGTTCATTTGAGGGGTCGTATTGCTTCTGGACTTCACCTAAGAAAGGAGTTTCTTCACATAATTCAAAGTACCTTTCCATCGGTGTTTTATCTTTCAAAGCTGAATGTGGTCTCATCCAGTTATAGTAATGCTGCCATTCTGCCAGTTTGCTCTGAATTTCCTCTGAATCGATATCTACAGTAGCGTAGAACTCAGATTCATCAGTCTTTTGTGAGCGCTACCTTGCCATTCAGATAAGGTGAACCCGGTTTATTCGGCCTAAATTTGATCCCATACTGCATCATTTTTTCTGTACTTTTTCAGCAAAAAATTCTCGTCCACGATCGGTCCGTATTCGCTGTATGGGAAAAGGCATTTCTTCAATTACACAGTTAAAAAGTCGAGTGTATTCGCAGCTGTTCGGCGTTTATATATCCTTAAAACGCGATATCGTGTGCAGTCATCGATAGATGTGTACTGATATATCCAGCACCCAGTTTACAGGTATCCATTTGAATTCTATCGCCTGGTAATGGACGTTCATAACAAATGTAATCTACTTTACGACGGAATTTTTTAATCGGTTTGACTTAATGGGTGGATAGTACTTTATGGATAGTCGCCAAGGACAACGAGACTCCGTGCAGCTCATTAATTCGGTTTGCAAACGTCGAGCACCAAGATTTCTAGCTGAGCGCATTTCCAATATTAAAGCTTCTAGCTCAGCATTGATTTTAGTATTTGGCGATTTTAAGGGACATTTACTATGACTACTTAATCCATCTACTATGACTACTTAATCCATCAATACCTTGTTCAGAATATCGTTTCCACCACTTGCGTAAAGTTGGTCTAGAAATGCCACATCTCCGACAAACCAGGCCAGCATTATTGGTCTCTTCAAATAATTTAACCCATACGAGTCTTTGTTGAATTTCTCTGGTCATAGACACCCATTATATTGAAGTGATGTCTATGAATCACACAGATTATCATAAGACTTTTGCAACTGTCGCACCTCATGTTTGAATTCACCCATTAACAGAGTGCGAATTAGTCCTTGATTATGTTTGACCACATTTCAAGGAATAGTGTCCAACTTTCGGTATGCAGATTATGGTGTAGGGTTCTCTTAAAGTTTAAACCTTATTATTTTACTTCAGTAATGCTGATTGGCTGGTCTTTTACAAATTCAACAACCCCTTCACCACGTTTAAAGTGAATTGAAACTCCATTATTATTAGCTAAACGAATACCACTACCAGCAACTGTTTGCTTTAAACGATATACCATGCCTGAGTTATCAGTCATTAAAGCAGTTTCAAAGTTATCCGATGATTTCAGAAAAATTAATAAACCATTTGGACCAGAAAATTTAAGGACCTGCGTATCAGCTGAAGTATTTCTTGTAGCCTTATCTTGTAAAGTTTCAGTCTTTGAACTCGAAGTACACCCAGTCATTGCTAAAACTAACAAAGTTAAACTTAAAAAATATTTCATTTAAATACCTTTTTCATCTGTAAATCATAGGTATATTTATACTAATTGTTATAATTTAATAATAAAACAGATATTACTTTTTTTTACATAAAAAAGCCATAAATCGCATTTTGAACCTCACCGGATTTATCAGAGATTTTTTTATTTAAGTTAGGCCACCTGATCTAACGGGTTAATCTTATCATAGTACATTGCTTCAAACTCAAAAGGTGATACATAACCCAGTGCACTGTGTACACGCTTTTTATTGAACCAATCTACCCAGTTTAGTGTCGCAAGTTGTACATCTGCTAAACCTTGCCAATCTGCTTTTAAATATTCAATCATCTCTGTTTTGTATAAGCCATTCACTGTTTCAGCCAAAGCATTATTGTATGAATCCCCGTTGTACCGATTGATGCTCGTAAATTTTCTGCTCCTAAACGATTGGTATAGCGAATGGAAAGGTATTGAACCCCTCTGTCGGAATGATGAACCACATTCCTTGGCATACCTCAATCGTGCAATGCTTGCTCCAGTGCATCGAGCACCATATCTATATTCATACGTGTTGATACTTTCCATCCAACAATTGCTCGTGAGAACACATCAATAATAAAGGCGGTATAGACCCAACCTGAATGAGTTTGAATATACGTGAAGTCATCGACCTGAGCACTGCTTCGCAAGGGTCAGGATGATCAGCATTAAAATTACGTTTCACTAAATCATCTGCTCGTTTTTGGTCATCTCGGCTACGGGTGGTTTGTTTATTCTTACCACGCCAAACACCTTGTATACCTAGCTTCTGCATCAATCGAGCAACTGTACAACGTGCAATAACATAACCTTCACGTTTCAATTGTTGCCAGGCCTTACGCACACCATATCGACCTGAACTTTCTTTCCAAATTCGTTTAATTTGTTCAGCATGATGTAAATCATGCAGAGCACGTTTCGCTCGATGTTCTGGATTGTCAGCGAGATCTAAAGTTCGGTAATAGGTTGAAGCTGCGATCGGTAAAATCCTACAAATCGCATCAACACCATATCGATCTTTATTGTTATGGATAAAATCCACCATTATTTGTGTGGGCGGTCGAGCTCCGCCTGGGCGAAAAAAGCGGCTGCTTTACGTAGAATTTCATTAGCACGCTTTAATTCTTTAATTTCACGTTCCATTTGCTTCATTTTTTCTTGATCAGATATCTGTTGTACTTTAATAGGATTTTGCTGATCTAAATGCTTTTGATGCCAGGCACGAAGTGTTTCAGGAGTACAACCAATCTTAGGCGCAATTGCTGTGATTGCAGCCCAATTCGATGGATAATCTTTTTCGGATTCAATCAATAATTGAACCGCTCTTTCTCTGATTTCAGGGGTATATTTTAATTTTGTCATCGAACCTTGCGAAGCAGTGCTTCTCACTCAGAATATTGACTCTCCGACAAACCCGGTACGGTTCAGTTTGATATAGCTGTAACTATTCAATTGCATAAATAAAAATAAGTAGGAGATGCTTCTCATTTTTCCCTATTAATAAACTTGATCTCTGCTTTGTTGCGGTGAAACACCTGTCATGGCTTTATATGCCCGAGTAAAAGCACTATGTTCAGAATATCCAAGCATTAATGCAATATCAGCAATTTGTATATCTGTATTTTTTAAATATGAGTCTGCCAGTTCTTGGCGGACTATATTAAGTTCATTGCGAAAATTTGTATTGGCATTTTGAAGCTTTCGTTGAAGTGTACGAGGTGAACGACAAAGTTTTTCTGCAATAAGTTCTATTGTTGGTTCACCATGTGGCAATTGATGTGCGATAGCTTTACGCACTGCCTCAATTATTGGCTCTTCCTTGGGCAATTGCTCCAATAGCTGGTTTGCATGCTGTTCTATAATTGTTAATAGACTTGGGTCTAAGGTCTTTATTGGGAGCTCTAGAGTTTCTTTACTAATTCGTATCACAGTTTCAGATTGATTAAATAAAACTGGACAACCAAAATATTGCTCGTACTGCATCAAATCATCAGGACAATCATGCATAAATTGTACAAATATAGGTGTAATATTTTTCTGAACGGAACTTCTACAGAACTGCATAATGACAGTAATACCTGTTTCATCAACCAATAAATCTGGTTTGTATAAGGTGGTGTCCCAAACTAATTCCACCCAATCTGGACCTTCTCGTGTAATCATTGGAATCACATCGAATATTAACCTTTGATATTTTTCCAGTTTTTCTAAAGCCGAAGCAAGATTGTCGCAAGCTAATAATACATAGCCCAAAACGCCAAGATGCCTTGGAGTAATCTTTTGTCCAAGATGTAAACCTAACATTGGATCAGCTAGGGCGATTGCAGCACGTGAAAGTAATTGTTCCCATAATTCAATAGAAATACCTTTTAAAGCGTTTGTAAGAGGTTGTGGGCGAGGATATTTTAAGATTTCGTCTGGGATTATTTTTTTTGCTTCAAGATAGTCATAGAGTACATGCACGTATGTTTCAGGAATCATTTTTCTATAGATTGGTTTGCTCATTAATTAACCTGAGTTTCTAGCTTTATGGCGTGAAGTATCAAGTAGGCTGTCATTAAGAGTCAAGCTAAAAGCTTCATTTTCATTCAATATCTTTTGCATCATTCGTTGCAGTAATGAACGGTATCTGTTGTTTCAATGGAGTGCAAAATGGCAGTAAAAAATACTAAGAAGCCAGAAATCAATGAAATACAATTTAAATCTGGAAACTCTTATTGCAGTGGAACGCTTTATAAACCCACTACAAATGGACCATATCCGATCATTGTGATGGGACATGGCCTAGGCTCAGTCCGTGTGATGCGCTTGCCTGCTTATGCTGAAAGATTTGTTGAGGCAGGATATGGATGCTTGCTTTTTGATTATCGTCACTTTGGTACAAGTGGTGGTGAACCTCGCCAGTTATTGGATATCAATAAGCAATTGGAGGACTGGCGTTCAGCCTTGAGTTTTGTTCGTACTCAGAAAGATGTTGTTCAATCTAAAATTGTGATTTGGGGGACATCATTTGGTGGTGGGCATGTTCTTACTACTGCTGCAAATGATCATTCAATTGTAGCAGTAATATCTCAATGCCCATTTACAGATGGTTTAGCTTCTAGCTTAGCAACCAGTCCAATCAGCTCAATTAAAGTTACTGCACTTGCTTTAACAGATCGAATAGGTGCTATTTTTGGTGCAAAACCTATTATGGTTGCATCGGCTGGGAAACCGCACAGTGCGGCATTAATGACAGCCAAAGATTGTGAGGATGGATATCTACAGCTTGTACCTGAAAATTCAGAATTTCGAAATTATGTAGCAGCTCGATTTGCGCTCGATCTACTGACATATTTTCCGGGTAAATTCACCTCAAAAATTCAATGCCCAGTGCTATTTTGTGTGTGTGAAACAGATAGCGTTGCTCCAGCAAAAACCACCTTAAAACATGCTCAAAAAACACCACAAAAAGAAATCAAAATCTATTCAGAAGGTCATTTTGATATCTATGTGAATCAAGGCTTTGAAAAAGTCATTCACGATCAAATTGATTTTCTTAACCGGACTGTTTCAGCAAATTAAAAAAGGAATTGATTATGGCAAAATATGACTTAGATGGATTGGTAATTTTAATTACTGGCTCTACAGGTGGTTTAGGTTCAGCTTTGGCAACTGCTTTTGCAGCGAAAGGAGCTAAATTGGCCTTATTGGATATTAATTTAGAAGCAGCAGACAAACAGGCTACATCACTTGGCGGAGATACCATTGCCAAGGCATGGCAAGCCGATGTTTGTTCAATGGAAAGTCTTCAGAATGCTATTAATAGCGCTGCAGTACATTTTGGCCGGATTGATGTAGTGATTGCCAATGCTGGTATTACCTGTTTTGAACCAATTGAAAGTGCAAGTCCAGAACGGTTTGATCGAGTAATGGATATTAATTTAAATGGTGTATGGCGAACATTTAAAGCAGGTTTGCCTTACGTGCAAAAGCAGCAAGGTTATTTACTAGCAATCTCTTCATTGGCTGCCTTTTTCCATTCACCGTTACAGTCATCTTATTGTGCAAGCAAAGCTGGTGTTTGGGCTTTAAGCAACAGTATTCGTATGGAGCTTAAACATCTTAATGTCGGAGTTGGCAGTGTCCATCCTACTTTCTTTCATACGCCGTTGATGGATCAAACTTTTGATGATCCGGCCGGTCTGAAACTTTGGGGCGGTAACCAAACAGGCTTATGGAAAATGGTTGCACTTGAAGAAGTGGTCAATGCAATTGTTGATGCTGTAGAAAATCGCCGTGAATTTGTCGTAGTTCCGAAGAAAAATGGATTTGTTGCTCGTACACCTGGGCTTTTCCGTGGATTTATAGAACGAGTTGGGTTTAAAAACGAGGACGTCATTGAAGCGATTCGGCTTGCAGCATTAAAAAAATGATTTTATATAACAAAATCATAGATTATTTTTTAGAGAATAGTCTGTGATTTTCTATTGTGTATGCAACTCAAACCCATATATGTTGTCTTAAAAAAAATCCGTCGACATAAGTTTGATTTATAAGTAAGGATACTCGCATGTACATGCCGAAATTAGCTGATATATTTGACGGTCTCACCATTGAAACACCGTATACACCGCCAAAACATTGGTTACAGGGAAGAACTGCCTATGGTGGTTTTTCAGCAGCATTGGCTTTGCAGATTGCATTAAAGGAATTTCCAGAGGGGCTTCCTCCACTAAAAAGTGCGCAAATTGCGTTTATTGGCCCGGTCACTGAAAATGTGACATTTCATGCTGAAATTTTACGTCAAGGAAAGTCCGCGACACAGATTGCTGTTGATGCGCGTGTTCATGATGCACTCGTGCTCAGAACAGGTTTTATTTTTGCTGCGCCCAGAAAAAGTACAATTCAGCACAATCATATTAAAATGCCACAGGTAGACCGTCCTGAAGCATATTTACCTCCACCTGAGGAAATGTTTGTTCCAGATTTTTTCGATAATTTTGGTGTACGGTTTGTCAGTCAATCTACACCGGTATCTAACTCCGAAACGCCAGAATTACTGGCTTGGGTACATCTAAAGGACGCAACTTCTATATCACCTGAAATTGCATTACTACTTATCGGAGATTGTCTCCCACCAGCATCAATGGCTTGTTTCAAGACTCCAGCACCTATTAGCTCAATGAATTGGGCTGTCGATTTTGCACAATCTGCTAAACATAGCGAATGGTATCTTTTGAAGTCATTTAGCTTGATTTCTGATCAAGGATATTCTTATCAAATGATGCATGCGTGGAATGAAAAAGGGGAGTTGGTTTTATCTGGAACTCAAACTGTTGCCATTTTTGCTTGAGTTTTATTTATTTAGTTTTAATGATGAATGTAATCAAAGTAATTTTTTATTGAAAATAATGATACTTTACATAAATCATTCGATGAGCTCTTTATAGTTGCTACTGGCTTTGTTGCACAAACCTATCTCTAAGGCTTATTCCACAATATAATTTTCAAATGAATAAGCCTACACCTAAAATTTATCGTACAACCAATTGGTCTTCATATAACCGAGCACGCATTCATCGCGGAAACATTGCCATTTGGTTTGATTCAGCCACCGAATGGTATGCTCCGTATCGGTAAACACGGGCGAAATTAAATCTACTCCGACGCAGCCATCCAATGCTGTTTAATAATCAAATCACTTTTTAATCTGTCTTTACGTATGGTCACAGGCTTTGTGCAAAGTCTGATTAAACTCTCTGGCTTAAATGGGACGGCCCAGATTATTCGACCATATGCAGAAGACAAAAGCATATTGATATTGCGATTAGCTATCAAAAAACTTGTGATGCACTATATCTACTCGTTGACTCTACTGGCTTGAGTTTTTTAGGTAAAAGTGAATGGAAACGTAAGAAGCATCAGCCTGAATATCGACGACAATGGCGTAAACTGCACATAGGTATAGATGCTGAAACACTGCAAATACGTGCAGTTCAGCTTACAACAAATAATGTCAGTGACTCACAGGTTCTTGGTGATTTACTTGATCAAATTCCACAAGATGAGCGGATTGACTCTGTTTATACTGAAGGCTCTTATGACACCAAGCAATGCCATCAGGTCATTGCAGATCGGCAAGCGCATGCGGTGATTCCACCTAGAAAAATGCGAAACCATGGAAAGATACAAAGAGTAGCTCGCTAGAGCGAAATGAATTACTCCGAACAGTTAATCTAGCGAAGCAGTGCTTCTTGTATCTTGATTGATATAGTGATTAGCTACCACTATACGCAAATTGTAGAGTTTGGAGTGCTGCTAAAATCTTAAATTTGAATCTGAGATAAAACCTACAATTTGCCCTTATCCCTCATACAACTCTGAACGGTAACTAAGCACTTTGATGCTGTATTCACAAGGTAAGATGATGGTTAATGGGATAAAAATCATAGCTTAAACTCAAGGAATATCACCATGATTATGCTAGGTATTGATGTCAGTAAAACCAAAATAGATTGTTGCATTTTCCCTCAAGGTTTGACTGGAAAAAGAAAAAATAAAATATTTACCAATACAGAAAGTGGCTTTGGCAGTCTGCTCAAATGGCTCATCACTCTTAAAATTGAACCTGATCAAGTGACAGCAATCATGGAAGCGACTTCGGTTTATCATGAGAATTTGGGATATTATCTATATGATGCAGGTGTAAAGGTTTGTGTGGCTAATCCTTCACGAGTAAGAGCCTTTGCCAAAGCCATGTCCATGCTAAATAAAACGGATAAAGCTGATAGTGAAGCTCTTTCACGTTATGGTTACACCGCAAAGTTAATCATATGGCAGCCTGAACCTGAAAATGTCAGATTATTAAAAGCTTTACTAGGCAGACGAGATGTCTATCTAGGTAGTCTATTGCAGGAAAAGAATCGACTTGAAAAGGCGCAGTCCACTCATACCTCCGTTGTTGTGATCAAATTACTTGAAGAGAATATTGAGTATTTAAATCAGCAACTTGAAAATATTGATAAGTTAATAAATAATCACATAGATCAAGATCCAACATTGAAACAGGATTTGAAATTACTGCAAACTATTCCGTCAATCGGTGAACGATCAGACTTATTACTGTTGGGGTTATTTCATTCGCACAAGTTTGAAAAAGCAAGTCGAGCTGCTGCATATGTAGGTTTGGTTCCAGTACATCAGTTGTCTGGCAGTTCAGTCAACAAGCAAAGTCACTTATCAAAAGCAGGTGACAGTAAAATACGCTCAGTATTGTATATGTCGGCATTAACAGCGATTAAATATAATCCACACATTGAAGCTTTATATCAACGATTATTAAGCCAGGGTAAAAATAAAATGTGTGCTTTAGGTGCTGCAATGCGCAAGCTTATACATCTGTGTTATGGCGTTTTAAAACATCAGACTGCCTATCAAAGAGATTATTTAGTGGTCGAATAATCTCAAAACCTGATTGACTACCAAGACGGTATCTCAGGTAGACACTATGGAAAAATGGTCAGGCTATCATCGGCGAAGTTTAGTTGAAACTAAGATGCGCTGCATTAAATTATTAGGAGATAAACTCAGTACAAGAAGTTTTGATAGCCAAGTCAATGAGCTTCATGCACGTGTAGCAGTCCTTAATAGATTTACGGAATTAGGTCGACCACTTACCCAAGTTACGCCTTAAATTTGGCTCAATTAGGGGCGCTTTGCCTTTCAAATATTTGTGCAATAAAGCCGTTGGAAAGTAACCTTGAAACAAGTTATAAGCTTCTTTTTAATAAATTACTGAGTATTTGTATAAATATTCAACATCTGATTTTTTTTAAACCAGATATTGAATTAAAATAAAAACCAATAAACAAGAATAAACATCATTGGTATTTATATTTTAATTATGTTCATTTACAATAAAAATTACTAAGTCAATACATATTTAGTCTAAAATATCCATCAATCAAAAATGTGTGATAGCTTCGAACGTTAATCTTTGCATACTTGTAATTTTGAGTATTACTTCAATTCTCTAAGCTAATTCTTTACAAGTGTTCCTATCACCATAATTGTTATTCTTGTCTTCGCTATAAAGCGATCCAAACCTGCCCTCCATGGTCATAATCGCATGAACAAATTTTTAAAATACCTATTGGTATTCATCGTTCTGCTTATTATTGCAGCACTAATCTTTTTATTTAGACCTATCGCGTCTAAGAAAATTCAAAACACCAGCAATGAGCCTGTCGTTGACGCAGTCTTAGTTGGTGGTGGCATCATGAGTGCAACCCTAGGCACATATCTTAGTGAACTTGAGCCAAACTGGCAAATTCGCATGTATGAACGCCTAGACAAAGTTGCACAAGAAAGCTCTAACGGCTTCAATAATGCTGGCACAGGTCACTCTGGCTTTATGGAAATGAACTACACCTCTGAAAAAGATGGGAAAATGGACATTACCAAAGCTGTAAAAGTGGCTGAACAATTTGAAGTTGCAAAACAGTTCTGGTCTTATCAAGTCAAAGAAGGTGTTTTGGGACGACCAAATAGTTTCATCAACCCTGTACCGCATATTGCTTTCGTTTGGGGTGATAACGTGAATTTCCTCGAAAAACGTTACGCTGCAATGGTTAAAAACCCAATGTTTTATGGCATGAAATTCTCTGAGAATCCTGCTGAAATTAAACAATGGGCACCATTGGTGATGAATGGCCGTGATGCTGCACAAAAAGTAGCTGCAACACGCATGGATGTAGGTTCGGATGTGAACTATGGTTCAATCACCACTCAATTGGTCGATCACCTTAAAAAACAACCTAATTTCCAGTTACAAACATCGACTGAAGTGACTGGCATTAGCCAAAACGATGATAAAACGTGGACTGTTGCATTTAAAAACCTCACTACAGGGAAAACAGATCACGTGAAAACGCGATTTGTCTTTATTGGTGCAGGCGGTGCAGCGGTTAAACTTTTACAAATGACAGGCTTACCAGAAGCGAAGCAATATGCTGGCTTCCCTGTAGGTGGCGTGTTCTTAATGACCGACAACCCAAAAGTCACTGAAGGTCATACTGCAAAAGTTTATGGTCGTGCTGAATTAGGCGCACCGCCAATGTCTGTTCCACATATTGATACACGTTATATCGACGGTAAAAAATATGTGTTGTTTGGTCCATTTGCAACTTATTCAAACAAGTTCTTAAAACAAGGTTCTCAGCTTGATTTATTGAAATCAACCACTAAGAACAACGTTTTACCAATGACCGCTGTAGGTATGGAAAATCTTGATTTGGTGAAATATTTAGTTAGCCAAGTCATGATGACCGATGAAGACCGTTTTAATGAGTTGAAAAAATACTATCCTGATGCAAAACCAGAAGACTGGCGCATGAATCAAGGTGGTCAACGTGTTCAAATCATTAAGAAAGAACCAGGCAAACCTGCAAGCTTGCAATTTGGTACCGAGATTTTTGCATCACAAGATGGTGCTGTGACTGCCCTATTAGGTGCGTCTCCTGGTGCTTCAACTTCCCCTTATATTATGTTGAGCTTGCTTGAAAAAGCATTCCCTCAGCAAGTAGCAGGTAAATGGAATCCGAAATTACATGAAATTGTAAAATCGTACCAACAAGAACTCAGCACTAATCCTGTGCTTCTTGACCAAGTTCGCCAATACACCAGCACAACCCTTGGTTTGAAATATACACCTATGGCTAAAGCTGCAAATGACGAAACTATTGCGGTAGCAAAAGCACAGTAATCTGCTTTAAACCCTAAAAAGGATGGACTTTGCGCCATCCTTTTTTAATTCATATTTGAAACTATTCTATTTATGTCGCTTTTCCATTCCGATGCTTTTTTGGCTTTTCGTTCACGTGATTTTTCACTTCTGAGTGTCAATCAGTTGTGCTTAATTCTAACCATCATGATTCAAGAAGTCGTCATTGCCTATAGTATCTATCAACTCACTCAAAATCCACTCAGCCTTGGCATGATTGCCTTAATTGAGTTACTCCCCTTTATTTGCCTCTCCCTGATCAGTGGCGACTGGGCTGATCGCTATAACCGACAAAAAATTGTGCAGTGGAGTTTTAGCTGTAGCACTTTAATTCCATTATTATTTATTGTTCTTTTTTCTCAGTATCAACAACAGCACATTCAACAAAATACACTTTTATGCGGCATTTATAGCCTCATCTTTTGCTTAGGCATACTTAGAGGCATTTACAGCCCATCATTTAATTCATTACGCCCTTTTCTAACCCCCGAGTCAGCCTATAGCAATGCAGCCACATGGACCGCGCTCATTTGGCAAATAGGCGGCATTTTAGCACCTTTATGCGCAGGACTTTTACTCGGCCAACTTGGGCTTGAAAAAACCTTCTTTATTGTTTTTTTCTTGTGTTGCGTGGGTAGCATCTGCTTATTCGGATTAAGTCCTCGTCAATTCCCTAGCCCCCATAAACAGCATTTAAGCAAAAGTTTGAAAGAAGCCTATTTGTTTATTTTTAAACATCCACTAATGTTTTGGAGTATGTTGCTGGATCTCGGCGCCATGCTTTTTTGTAGTGTCATTATCTTACTGCCTATTTTTGCACACGATATCCTGCATCTTGGTGTTGAAGGCTTAGGTATACTCAGAGCTGCACCAGCTATTGGCGCCTGTATCATGATGTTGATGTTGACCTGTTATTCTCCGATGCAAAATGCATGGAGAAATATGCTCTATAGTAGTTTTGCAATTGCTTTGTGTACTTTAGCCTTTGCACTATCCTCCCATGTTTGGCTCTCAGTCTTCTTCCTTGTTTTAATCGGTGCCTTTGATAGCATCAGCATGGTCATTCGACAAACTTTATTACAGCAACTCCCCCCAAAAGCACTATTAGGGCGTGTAGCGGCTTTAAATGGCATATTAGTCACTTCAGGCAATCAGCTCGGTGCCCTACACATGAGCCTGATGACGCGCTATTTTTCTGTGGTGTCAGCAGTACTTATTGGAGGGACGCTGTGTTTAATAATCTGTGTTCTAAGCTTTACTCGTACGCGACATTTATTCAAGCCATCTCCAACACTAAAAAAACATGCCACAGTGGCAAAAAGTGAATAGCATGTTAAGCTTCAAATCTTCTTTTAATATGATGTGAGTTTTCAATAGAGCAAATTATGAAACAGATTTTCCCCTTTTCACATATTCTCTATACCAAACTCTATTCTTTCGTACTATCAGTGCTGTTGGCTTATTGCCTATTCAATGCAATTTATACGTTCATTATTGGTGGAACTGGTTTTTATTTATTTGCAACTTTTATTTTAGCTTTTCAATGTAATTTCGCGTTACGCACTTCTCTGCATGACCGTATTTACACCAGTTTAGGGTTAGTTTTGCTTATTATTGGGTTATTGTATACACATGGAATTCACTTTCTAAACCATTTAAAAACAATTGTATTGGTTCCTGCTTTAATTTTAACTGCCTTTGGAATAGATAATTTATATAGAAAGCCAAATAGACTTAGTTGTCTTAAAGTTGGACTGATCCTCGGCCTATTACTATTAGCTTATATTCAATATTATGATTTAGTAGAACTGCAAAATTATTATGACTCTTTACATAATGATGAGACTTGGCAGCAATTTGGCGCATTATAACAGCTGGCACAAAAAATTCGGTGGGTGAAAAATTTACAATCCTAATTCTGATTTATCATGTTATTACATAGGAAAACTGCCTTTAAAAGGCGGGTCTTGCTAGTCTGGAATTGCAGACGAAAGAGAATAAAATGCCTGTATATCAGATTCTAGAAATTGATCATTTTCAGCATCATAAACAAAAGATTTTTCTTCTAATAAGTATTGGCCATCTTGCTCATTAAGAAAATTTTAAAGTTATTTGCTTGATCAGGGAAAATTTGTTCTCCGTCAAAAAAGATCATAACAATCTCGAACGGCTTTGTTGCACAAAGATGTTCTTAAGGGCTTTTTCAGCAATATAATTTTCAAATGAAGAAGCATACACATAAAATTTACCGCACAACCAATTGGTCCGCATATAACAGAGCACGCATTCATTGCGGAAACATTGCCATTTGGTTTGATCCTGCTACGCAATGGTATGCTCCATCAAAAGGCAAACTAGGACGAAATCAAATCTACTCCGACGCAGCCATCCAATGCTGCTTAATGATTAAATCCTTATTCCGTCTGTCTTTACGTATGGTCACAGGCTTTGTGCAAAGTATGATTAAACTTTGCGGATGAGCAGCCCCGAATATCAGTGATATTCGTACACCACGCTTTGTAGAAGACAAAAGCATATTGATATTGCAATCTTGGAGAATATTCTCCAGAGCTTGATAATAATGGTCTTTATATTTTACCTGCTTCAGGTGAGTATGAAATTAGAGTATTACAACCTAGATCACAGGCAAGAAAAGATAAAAAACCTCAATACTGGATGAGTATTGACATTAAATAAAGACTTGCTAGATTCGTTTAAGCTTTTATACAAGGGTTCAAAAACTATTGCCAGTTAAACTGGGGCGTGATTTTTACGTATATGTGTTTATGTTAGTAAAATGATGTAGATCACTTGTTCAATCCCCCGAGGAATAATTTAATCTTGCCGTGCGTTAGTCACTTTTCTTTCAAAAGTTGATTATATCTTTCAACGTAACCAACGTGATATTCAAGCCCTTTTGATAGGAATTTGCAGTGAAAGAATAGGCGAAACTTGTCTTAAATAATGGTAATTCCTTATCTTTAAAATAAAGAACGCCCGATGAAATTCATTAGGCGTTTACTTTAACTAAATGTCAGCTTATTTTATAACCAGATGTACTTGTCAATCATGATTCTTTTTCTCAATTGCCTTAAAAAAACAATCTTGCTATTTTTGACTTTTCACACCATTTTGTTCAATTTGTACTGCGGCTTGCCAGCTAGGTAGTTGGCTTAAACCTGCTACATAACGTTGGATATGCGGATAATTTTCACCTTGTCCCATATGATAAACTAAAGCATGTAGTCCAAAGCCCATCATAAAGTCAGCACCGGTTAAACGGTCTGCCACTAGAAATTCTTTATCTTTTAAATATTCATTTAAATAGCTAAATACTTTATCGAACTCAACTTGAGTATAATTTTCTAGAAATACCAACTTCGTACCCTGCTTGGTTTCTATCGCATTAAACGTTTTTAACAAAAATGGCAGCATGGCCGAGCTTTCTGAGAAATGAATCCACTGTAGATAATCGACATAGGTAGGTTCATCCATATCTGGTGCTAAATGCGGCGCAAGTTTCTGAATTAATAACTCAATGATTGCGCCTGACTCTGCAATAACTTTGCCATCCCATTCCAATACTGGAGATTTCCCTAAAGGATGGATGGTTTTTAAAGAGTCAGGGGCCAAATGCGTGTTTGAGTCACGATAATAGCGTTTCAGCTCATAAGGCTGCTTGATTTCTTCAAGTAACCACAAAATGCGAAAAGAACGTGACTGATCTAAATGATGTAGTGTAATCATGATAATTCCTATTTTTTTAAATTTTTACAACGACTTTGCCAAAGTTTTCGCCTTTCAACATACCATTGAAAGCATTGATCGTGTTATCTAAACCTTGCACCATATGCTCTTTATATTTGATTTTTCCGTCTTTCAACCATTCAGACATTTGCTGATAGAATTCCGGATACTGACTGCCATAGTCATCAAAAATAATAAAGCCTTGCATGCGAATACGCTTTTTTAAAAGGGTGGAAATAAAGCCCGGTAAACGGTCTGGCCCTTGTGCTTGCTCGGTAGCGTTATACTGGGAAACCACACCACACACCGGTACACGTGCCGCAGAGTTAAGCAATGGCCATACCGCATCAAACACTTTACCCCCTACATTCTCATAATAAATATCAATACCGTTGGGAACTGCTTGTTGTAATTGTTCTGCAAAATTTTCATCATGATGATTGATACAAGCATCGAAACCGAGCTCTTCTACTGCATAACGACATTTTTCAGACCCACCTGCGATGCCAACCACGCGACAACCTTTAATTTTGCCAATCTGTCCAACCGTAGCACCAACAGGTCCCGTTGCAGCTGCAACGACTAAAGTTTCACCGGCTTTAGGCTGACTAATGTCCAACAGCCCCATATAAGCAGTAAATCCTGGCATTCCCAAAATACCCAGTGCCCAAGATGGATGTTCAGGTTGCATACCTAAGCTTTGACATGCAGTCCCATTAGAAATTGCGTATCCCTGCCAGCCATTTCCTGAAAGAACCCACTCGCCTTCTTTGAATTTTGGGTTTTTAGAGGCTACCACTTGACTGACTGTTCCACCGACCATCACTTCGCCAATTTCAACCGGTGCTGCATATGAAGGAGCATCACTCATGCGACCACGCATATAAGGATCGAGTGACAAGTAAATGGTCTTTAACAACATTTCGCCTTGTTTAAGTTCATTGAGCTCAACTTGCTCAATACGAAAATCGCTGTGTTTTGGCTCACCGACTGGCCGTTGAGCTAAAACGATACGTTGATTAATAACTGTTTTCACACATATAACTCCATGTTTTATTTAGAAGTATTTCTCTTCACAATCAAAAATTATGATTAAAATTTCTTTACATCCATTGTAGATGAGTTATAATAAAAAACAATACGACTGGTCTATTTTTTACAATAGAGTAAATAATTAATATGAAGCCTACTCCTATTAAAAAGTCTGAAGCGAAGCGCTTACACATTCTTAACACCAGTTCAGACCTGATTTTGCATAAAGGTTTTACTGGTGTAGGATTACAGGAAATTTTACAGAGCTGTGAGATCCCCAAAGGCTCGTTTTATCATTATTTCCAATCCAAGGAAGCTTTCGGATGTGAATTGGTACAGCATTATGTAGATAATTACCAAGTCCGTTTAAATGATGTATGGCGTAGTGATAAATCCCCTTATCAAAAGCTGATTGAGTATTTTAATTTATGGATAGAAGATCCTGAAACACAGTGTGGTTGGGCGGATAGCTGTTTAATTGTGAAACTTGCCGCAGAAGTTGCCGATCTATCTGAAGATATGCGCTCCATTATGTCCGCTGGCGTCGATGATGTAATCCAACGGATTGCTGCTTTAATTGATTTGGGAAAACAGGATCAGTCTATCCAAGCAGATACTGAGGCCTCGACGTTGGCACAAGTACTTTACCAAATGTGGTTAGGTGCAGCATTACTGAGTAAGTTGCAAAAAGATAAAACGCCATTACATCAAGCTCTGAGAGCAACTAAATTTCTATTAAAAAGTGAAGATTCATAAAAATTAAATTAAATATCAACAACATAATTAATGGTTTATGATAGCAACCCAATGATTACTTATTCATGTATTGCTATTAGATCGATTTACAATCCATGAGTATAGCGTGCAATGAATTCTCCTTCTAAAGCCCTCATGACTCGTATTTTAGTCGGATATTTAGGCTTATATCCCACACTATTACTAGTACTCACTTTATTAAAGCCAATTACTCAGCATCAAAGTTTCCCGATGATGGTGTTGATTGAAGTCATAGTATTAGTGCCAGTAACGCAACTGATTTCTTTCCCACTGGCAGGTTGGCTCATTACACAGCTAAAAAATTTTAAGAATTTGTTTTAACAAGAAATTGTGCTGGCAACAGCAATCCTAAGCCCTTATTTTGCCAACCTTTGTGGTTGGCAAAATAACTCACTTAGTCGAGATTAATCTGCGTAAGCTGGATAATCAATATAGCCTTTTTCCGTCCCACCATACATAGTGCTTGCATCTACTGTATTCAACGGCCAGCCATTAACGATGCGATCGGGTAAATCTGGATTCGCAATAAATGGGCGTCCAAATGCAATTAAATCGGCCAGTCCTGCCTCTAAAATTCGAGTCCCTCTTTCTGCCGTATATCGACCTGCATAAATAATCCGACCACTGAAAGTGTCTCTGACATCTCTACGAAAATCATGAGGAAGTTCTGGTGCATTATCCCAATCAGCTTCTGCAATCGATAAATAGGCAATCCCAACTTCTTCAAGTATTTTTATGGCTTCAATATAAGTCACATGTGGATCATCTTCAACCAACCCTATGTAAACACGATCTTCCTCTGTACTTTCAAATAGCGGGGCAAAACGCACTCCTAAACGATCTGCACCAACCACCTCAGCAACTGCCTCTACTACTTCACGTAAAAAACGCAAACGATTGTTTAGTGATCCACCATATTCATCTTCACGGTGGTTACTATGTGCAGAGATAAATTGATTTACCAAATAACCATTTGCACAATGAATTTCAACCCCATCAAAACCAGCAGCCAAGGCATTGCGTGCTGCTTGAGCATAGAGTTGCACTAATTCTTTAACCTCTGCATTGCTTAAAGCACGTGGCATGGAAGGATCAGCCAAGGTCCCTGCATTGGGCCCGGTCTCAATAAAGACTTTAACATTACTATCAGCCCTAATAGCCGAGGGCGCGACCGGTAATGCATGATCGGGTTGCAAAGATGTATGTGAAACACGCCCAACATGCCAAAGCTGTGCAAAAATAATGCCTCCTTTAGCATGCACTGCTTCCGTCACTTTACGCCATCCAGCAATCTGTTCAGGGCTATAAATACCGGGAGTCCAAGCATAGCCTTGACCACGTGGCTCGATTTGCGTACCTTCGGTGACCATAAATCCTGCCCCGGCACGCTGTTGATAATAGGTTGCCATTAAGTCATTTGGAATATTCCCTGGCTGAGTACTGCGCGACCGCGTTAATGGTGGCAATACAATACGGTTTTGTAAAACATAAGGGCCTAAGCTTAAGTTTTGAAAAAGTTTGCTGGTCTTCATGTCATTGTATCCAAGTAATCATGACTAAATTGATCTAAACTAAAAAAATACCCTTCCTTCCTGTATATAGAAAAATAAAGGAAGAAAAGCTATTCACTCAGGCCCTTCACCATTAAATGAGGGTTATTTTGCTTATTGAGCCAGTTGCTCAAAGTCAGAAGTTTTATTCACTGCTAAGCACCACAACAGACACTAGCTACTCTTTATTTCAACAATTGAAGTAATGCTGTAGCGGTTGCAGCAGAAGAGGCTGGATTTTGTCCAGTAACCAGCAAGCCATCTACTTGAACATATACTTGCCAATCATCCACTTTAGAATAATGACCACCGTTTTCTTTAAGCATGTCTTCGACTAAAAATGGTACAATTTCAGTCAAACCTACAGCGGCCTCCTCAGTATTGGTGAAACCAGTCACTAATTTACCGCTAACTAAAGGCGCTCCATTACTCGCTTTCACATGACGAAGAACACCCGGGGCATGACACACTGCTGCAACAGGTTTGCCAGACTGAATCGCCTGTTCAATCAGAGAAATTGAAATCGGATCTTCTGCTAAATCCCACAATGGGCCATGCCCGCCTGGATAAAACACTGCATCATAATCAGCTACAGAAATTTCGCTAAGTTTATGCGTCTGTGCCAATGCTTGCATTGCAGTTGGATCTGCTTCAAAACGATGAGTGGTTTCAGTTTGAGCATCGGCTAAATTACTTTTCGGATCTAGTGGTGGCTGCCCACCTTGAGGCGACGCCAGCGTAACTTCAGCACCAGAGTCAATAAAGGTGTAATACGGTGCAGCAAGTTCCTCTAGCCAGAAACCTGTTTTCTTACCAGTATTGCCAAGTTGATCATGTGAGGTTAAAACGATTAAAATTTTCATGTTATTTCTCCGATAATTTTCATGATTGAGGAGCATTGTTACAGGGTCAGAGCATGCCAGATACGCGCATTTAGCTTAGATGCTCATCTCGAGAATTTGGCGACTGATCTCTAATGAAACATTTTTATGTTCGCCTAGCTGTGTAAGATTATGTGATTTAAGTTGCGTAATGATGATCTCAATATCTGTCTCCCCCAGCCCATAATCACTAAGACGAGTCGGCAATCCAAGTTCCTCAAAGAAGGCTCGAGTACGAGCAATAGCAGTATCAATACGTTGTTCTTCATCACCTTCGACAATCTGCCAGACACGAGCTGCATACTGTAGTAATTTTTCTCGCTTCTCTTGACGACGCACTTGTAGATTGGCCGGCAACACAATCGCCAAGGTACGAGCATGATCAATACCATGTAAAGCCGTGAGCTCATGTCCAATCAAATGGGTTGACCAATCTTGTGGTACACCAGCTCCAATTAGCCCATTCAGTGCCATGCTAGCAGCCCACATCAAATTCGCACGCGTGTCATAATCTGCTGAATCTTCCAAGATTTTCGGCCCAATCTCAATCAAAGTTTGCAATAGACCTTCGGCAAAACGATCTTGTACTTGTGCATTCACAGGGTAAGTTAAGTACTGTTCCATGACATGAATAAATGCATCGACCACGCCATTAGCTAACTGGCGTGTCGGCAAGCTAAAAGTTTTATTCGGATCGAGTACGGAAAATTGCGGAAAAACATAGGGACTGCTAAATGACAACTTGGCTTGGGTCGATTTTCTGGTGACTACCCCACCGCTATTCATTTCTGAACCAGTTGCCGGAAGGGTGAGTACACTTGCAAAAGGCAAAGCTTGAGTAATTTTAGTACCATGGGTTTCTAAAATCTCCCATGTATCCCCTGTATAATTGACTGCTGCTGCAATAAATTTAGTACCATCAATTACCGATCCACCACCGACAGCCATCAAGAAATCTATCTTTTGTTCTCGAATCAGCTCTACGGCTTTCATGAGGGTTTCATAACTCGGATTCGGCTCAATTCCGCCAAATTCATGAATTTCTCTTGCACCTAATGCTTCACGCACCTCAGCTAAAGTACCATTCTTACGTGCACTTTCACCACCAAACAACATTAATACTTTTGCTTCTGTAGGCACATAGTCATTGATTTTAGCTATTGTATCGCCACCAAAAATAATGCGGGTCGGATTATAAAAGTTAAAATTCAGCATATTTTTATCCTAGGATGATCAACTAATTGATTTGAAAAACCACCGTTATTCATCAAATAAACTTTAAAAAATTGGACAACACTGCGGCTTTTGCCTATACCATGTGGTGACTATACATAAAAATAGACCAGTCGTCTATTTTTATAAAAATTATTTCAGCTTGCAACTTTAGTGATGGTTAAAAAATCCAGGCTTGTTCTATACCGCTTTTATTATTGATGTATTTTCACGAGCGATTGTTGGATGAAAGGTATCAACACGTATGACTACTGACATGGTCATGAACGCATTGGCTAAAACAGTGGTGATTGAATATTTAAAGCAGATTGGCACGGTTTAGCAGATGTACAAATGCGACAGTGAATTAAATATATTGGTTCAATATAAAGCATGTACATGGGTGCATTCGTTTATTTACCCTGTTTTGATATTGATCCATGTAAATGATGAAATTAAGCCATTAAATAAAGTAGCCCAACTTGAATAAAAAGCCTCCGACAAACCTCAAAGGGTTGAAGTGCTGTCTTTCATTCGAAATTTCAGGCAGCACTTTCATACATTTAGGCGTCAGTATGAGCTGGTAGTTTACTAGCCAAAACATCTACTTTTTCAATTGATGGTGGCTCTGAAAATAGCTCATCGGCCTGAGCCATCAAAGCAGCTGCAACCTTGCCAGATAAATGTGCTTGGCGACCCGCCTCATCAGGAAATGCATCAAAAATACCAAATGTTGTAGGCCCAAGACGTAGGCCAAACCACGCAACTGTCGCAGGTTCTTCCATTACAATAGGTAAACCGGCTTTAAGGAAAGCTTCCACTTCGTCTTCTTTACCCGGTTTAGCTTCAAGGCGGACATATAAAGCTGTTTTAAGCATGACTAAAACTCCACAATTGATTAGAATTCAAACGATTCTGACATTGCTAATGGATGCATGTCAGAAAGTTTTGTTGTATAAAAGTTAAAAAAAATTCCCATAGCTGAGCCAAAATCTGATTTTTTTATTTCGGCATAATGCTATGAATTTATTCAAGTTAATATCATTAACATTTGAATCAAAAAATTAAGATATGAGATGATTAAATTCAATCTTAGTTATATAAGGATCAATTGATTCGTCCTTAGATTTATAAGCTGACCTCTTCATCTGGAAATTATATTGCTCAAGAGACATTCAAGAACAACATGTACATCCTCATATCTATGAAAGTTATTTAGCTAGGAATTTGCTGTGAAACTCTAGATGTTTCTCTATAAAGCTCGCAATGAAGTAATAGCTATGGTCATACCCTTCTCTTAGGTTAAGTGTAAGAGGATATTCTTGTTCCAAACAAATATCACTAAGAAGCTTAGGCCTTAACTGTTCTTCAAGAAAATCATCAGCTGTTCCCTGATCGACTAAAATAGGTAAATGAACTTCAGCGTTTTTGATTAATTCAATCGCATCATAGCTTTTCCATAAAGTTTCGGTTTCACCTAGGTAGTGTGTGAAAGCCTTTTTCCCCCAAGGTACTTGGCTAGGTGCAACAATTGGTGCAAAAGCAGAAATACTTTTATACAGCTCAGGGTTTTTTAAACCAATTACTAATGCACCATGACCACCCATGCTATGCCCCATAATGCTTTGGACTTGATTGGTCGGAAAATTCAGGTCTATCAGATTTCTGAGCTCTTCCACAATATAATCATACATTTTGAAATGCTGTGACCAGGGGGCTTTTGTTGCATTTACATAGAATCCTGCGCCTTGGCCTAAATCATAATCTGCATGATCTGGTACATCCTCTCCACGTGGGCTGGTATCTGGTGCAACAATAATGACTTTATGTTCAGCCGCATACTTTTGTGCGCCGGCTTTAGTAATAAAGTTCTGTTCGTTGCAAGTCAGTCCTGATAACCAATATAAAACTGGCAACCGCTCATCTTTGTCATGAGGTGGCAGATATATTGAGAATTTCATTGAACAGTTTAATGCTATTGACTGATGGCGATACACTTCTTGCGATCCACCAAAAGAAGCATGTTTCTCAATTATTTCCATAATCAATTACCTATGTTGAGCAAGACTTCATGAGAAATCGAGTAAACAAAGAGTCTGACATTCTTCACAGAGAATAGTGATAAAGATTTAAAATGTAGGCAGGTTTATTGAAGCTATACACGATGCCTGCACAGATAGATCTGTTTTACAGATGATGTGCCGTTTTAGAGGATTCCATGCATGTCATTCATGATGCACATGCATGGAAAAGTATAAGGCCTGACGGAATTACTCGTAATGAATTACAGTACGAATTGACTTACCTTCATGCATTAGATCAAAGGCTTCATTGATCTGATCCAAGCCCATGGTGTGTGTCACAAATGGTTCTAATTGAATTTTACCTTTCATGGCATCTTCAACCATTCCTGGAAGTTGCGTGCGACCTTTTACGCCACCAAAAGCAGAACCTAACCATTTACGACCAGTAACTAGTTGGAATGGACGGGTAGAGATTTCTTGACCTGCGCCAGCTACACCAATAATTACGGATTGTCCCCAGCCACGGTGTGCACTTTCAAGGGCTGCACGCATTACATTCACGTTGCCAATACATTCAAATGAATGATCTACACCCCAGCCAGTCATTTCGACAATTACTTGCTGGATCGGTTTATCGTAGTCTTTAGGGTTCAAGAAGTCCGTTGCACCAAACTCTTTTGCCAGCGCAAATTTATCTGGATTCATGTCAACCACAATAATACGTCCTGCTTTAGCTTGACGTGCGGCTTGTACGACTGCTAGACCAATACCACCTAAACCAAAGACCGCAACACTATCACCTTCTTGTACTTTAGCGGTGTTGTGTACTGCACCGATACCCGTTGTGACACCACAACCTAGTAAGCAGACATGTTCGTGATTGGCTTCAGGATTGATTTTAGCCAATGATACTTCTGCCACTACCGTGTATTCACTGAACGTTGAGCAGCCCATATAGTGGTAAATCGGTTGACCATTATAGGAAAAACGAGTTGTGCCATCTGGCATTACGCCTCTACCTTGAGTTTCGCGAACGGAAATACACAAGTTCGATTTTCCAGATTTACAGAATACGCACTCGCCACATTCAGCGGTGTAAAGTGGAATTACATGATCACCTGGTTTGACGCTAGTCACGCCTTCACCAACCTCAACTACGACACCAGCACCTTCATGCCCGAGAATAGCCGGAAAAACACCTTCAGGATCATCGCCAGATAAAGTAAATGCGTCTGTATGACACACACCGGTATGGGAGATCTTGATTAATACTTCACCTTTCTTCGGTGGTGCAACATCAACCTCAACAATTTGAAGAGGTTGACCAGGACCAAACGCAACGGCAGCACGTGACTTCATGGAATAATTCCTTATACAGATCTATTTTAAATATGATTTTAGAATCTTGGCGATTTCAGCCAATTCTTCTTTTCGTTGTTGTTCTGTGGTTTCACCTGATACTAAAGTGTCTTTTAAATGAACCTCTAACATCTCATTCATTAAACCATTAATAGCACCACGCACAGAGCATATTTGTTGCAGAATTGCACCACATTCCACATTGTCTTCTAACGCTTTTTCAATCGCTTGCGTCTGACCTTTGATCTTTCTGACGCGTAGAAGAATCTTTTTTTTGTCTTCAACCTGATTAGGCATCAGACCTCCTTATTTGCTAGCATTTATACTATAGTACCCCATAGTATAAAAAAAGCAATAATTTTTATAAATCGAAAAATCAAAAAGGTCTTTAGCGAAAATTTTCTATCCCTGTTTTTAGTTTTTTTAAATTAACGTCGTAGAGCTTATGCGAAGGTCACAAAAAAATGGGACTTTTAGCTGCCATTTTTTATTTTGGCTCATGTTCTTTGTAATGCTGTGACCTTTTAGAATTATGTTTCAAATTTTAGCCACTTTGTAGATATTTTGAACGTTTCAAGCCTTGAAAATACTACCGACAGTTTAGATTAAACTGCCTTTACAGACTGTACTAGAATATTTTTAGTGAGCGGATGATATTTATTATTCATTATTTAGGAATTATTAAATCCTATAAATATCATTTATTGGATTAATTTACTTTGGTACTGTGCATATCATCCCCCAGTTAAGAATAAGGAACAACTATGAATAAGATGATGAATGCTCTTATCCTAGAAAATTTTGGTGCTCATGAATTTACACGTGTAGAACTCCCTATACCTCAACCAGAGGCTGGGCAAGTTCTAGTACGTATTCATGCCAGTGGTGTAAACCCTATTGATTATAAAATTCGTCTTGGTGAAGCACCATATGCTATGCCAGAGCTTCCTGCCGTGTTGGGAACAGATATGGCTGGGGTTGTAACTGCTATTGGTGAAGGTGTCACTCACTTCAACGTCGGAGATGAAGTTTACGGTCTGATTGGTGGCGTTTGTAATCTTCAAGGATCTTTAGCAGAATATGTTGTAGCAGATGCTGATCTGATCGCATTAAAGCCACGGAATATCTCTATGCGCGAGGCAGCAGTACTACCATTGACGTTCCTCACCGCTTGGGAAGGTTTAGTGGATAATGCGAAGGTCCAACCAGGGCAAACTGTACTGGTTCAAGGTGGTGCTGGTGGCGTTGGTTATATGGTGGTTCAGCTTGCAAAAGCACTTGATGCAAATGTTTGGGCGACTGGTCGTACAGCTGATCAATCACTGATTTCAGAACTCGGTGCAACACCTCTCGATTACACAACAGCATCTTCCGATGACATTATTGCTGCAAGCCCTGAGGGTCAAGGTTTTAACATTGTTTACGACACTGTGGGTGGTCCAGTACTCGAAGCTTCACTTTCCATGACAACTCACTATGGCCACATTACCAGCTGTGCTGCATTTGGTAATCATAATTTAGCGAGTTCATCTCTACGGTGTGCCACAGTGTCTGGCGTATTCGTCCTAATGCCGATGTTAACAGGCAATCGCCGTTCTCATCATGGTGATATCCTTAAGATCGCGACTCGTCTCGTTGAGGAAGGTAAACTGCGTCCTATTGTTGATCCTCGTCATTTTACTCTAGACCAAGCGATTGAGGCTCATGATGCTGTTCAAGATCGCTCTGCCAATATTAAGGTAGTGATTGATGTCATTTAACGCACTTCAGGCCAAGACTTGGCGCTTCAATAGTATTGGAGATACAGATGTTCTGACATTAGAAACACTTCCTGTTGCTTTACCAGCAGCAGGAGAAGTTCTAATCCAGATGAAAACGATCGGACTCAACCGGGCTGATGTAATGTTTCGGCGTGGTACTTATATTCAAAAGGCAGTATTCCCTTCTCGTCTGGGATATGAGGGAGCAGGCATAGTTCTGGCAATAGGTGAAGGTGTACGCCAATTTTCTCCAGGAGATGCAGTATCGATTCTTCCGACTGACAATCTAGCCAAATATGGGACATATACGGACAAGCTTCTGATTCCAGAAACTTTTTTAGTTCACAAACCCGATAGTTTAAGCTGGGAAGAAGCTTCTTCAATCTGGATGCAGTATTTGACGGCTTGGGGTGGTGTAATCCATGCTGGTGGAGTTTCGAAAGGCAAAACGATCTTGATCACAGCAGCTTCAAGTAGCGTAGGACTAGCTGCGATACAGATCGCTGAAGCAGCGGGTGCTAAGGTCATTGCAAGTACACAGACGATAGAGAAAAAGCAACGTTTACTGGATCTCGGTGTTAAAAATGTTATAGCCAGTGAAGATGAACCAGATTTGTATGAGGCGCTTGTTTCACGTTTGGGTGGAGAATATCTTGATGTCGCCTTCGATGCTGTAGGAGGGCCACATATTGAACAGATTGCAAAAGCGATGTCTGTGGGAGGAACGATGGTTATGCATGGTGCACTTAGCCCGGAGATCACACCATTCCCCCTAAAAATTGCATTACGCAAGAGCTTAACTATGCGAGGTTTTTTGTTCCTTGAGGTTCTGCATGACCCTGTTCTAAGGGAGCAAGCCAGACGATTTATTCTTAGCAGTATAGGTGCAGGATATCTTCGTCCAGTGATCGACTGTTGCTTTAACTTTGAGGACATGCATGACGCTCAGCGCTATCTTGAATCAAATCAGCAAATAGGAAAAATTGTAGTTACTCTAAATACATGATGGTCTTATCTGATTTCTACTTTCTAGAAAAAAGGTTAGTTCCTTCTGATTCAGGTTTCTATATGGCCCAGCACTTCCACTAAGTAATCAAACAATGCTCGGATTCGCAAAGGTGTCGGGCCCCGCTGTGGACGATATAAATACAGGCGCCAAACAGGAGAGGTTTCCTCATGAAGTATCTGAATGAGCTTACCACTCCTAAGCCACGGCAAAACTAGAAATCCAGGCATGTGTCCGAATCCAACTCCAGCGAGAATCGCTTGAAATTCAGCTTCTAGATCATCTGTAATAAAACGGGGCTTTGATGGCGTAAAGCTTCGACTTTCGGTGAATGTCCATGGCCAGTAACGTCCTGTTTTATGATCGACTAATGCTGTTAGAGGGTATTTATCTAGGTCAATAATTTTTTTGGGCATTCCAACCTTATCAATTAACTCTGGCGTACCCACAGAATAAAAGTTCACTTTCGCCAATTCCCTTGCCACATATCGATTGTCCGGCAAAAATCCAAATCTGATCCCGATATCTATCCGCTCATCGATCACATCCGAGTGTGAATCTGTTAGCACACAATCCACGACAATATCTGGATAACGTGTGGCAAATTCTGCTAGTGCAGGTACTACCAATTTGCGCCCTAACACAGACGACACAGTAAGACGCACAGTCCCACGCATTTCATCTCGTTTTTCCTTGGTGTCTTTTACAAACAAAGCATCGATCGATCCCACCGCAAAACGTGCTTGCTTTGCCAGACGCTCACCATCAGCGGTAATTTTAATTTGTCGAGTACTCCTGTAAAACAGAATCTCTCCGCGCTGCTCTTCTAGCTCTTTTATTGCCCGTGTCACTGCCTGTGGGGAAATACCCAGATGAGTTGCTGCCTCTTTAAAATTTCGAGACTCTGCTGCGACACAAAAGATACGCATCATTTCCAATTTGTTCTGCATGTCCAATCCTGTGGTCTGGTAATTATTCCGTAAATAGGAATTCTGAAAGATAATATTATTCATTTATTATACCTAACAAGGCTGTAATACTTAATCCATCAAATATGATTGACAGATAGGTTGAAGGGCACTTGTATGAATAATATAGAAAATAAAGTTATTGTTATCACAGGTGCAAGTAGTGGTTTAGGTGAAGCTACTGCTCGCTTACTTGCTAAAAAAGGTGCAAAGGTTGTACTTGGTGCTAGACGTACTGAAAAATTAGAGGCTATTGTTCACGACATTCGTACTGAAGGTGGTCAAGCTGAATTTATTGGTATGGATATAACCAAACCACATGAAGTACAAGCACTTATTGAAAAGGCATTAAGCGCATTTGGTCAAATCGATGTATTGGTAAACAATGCTGGATTAATGTCTATTGCACCATTAAGTGAGCTAAAAGTTGATGAATGGGATCGTATGATCGACATTAATATTAAAGGTGTTCTTTATGGTATAGCAGCTACTCTACCTGTTTTCCAAAAACAAAACTTTGGACACTTTATTAATCTCGCATCTGTTGCAGGGATAAAAGTATTTAGTCCAGGAGGTACTGTTTATAGCGGTACTAAGTTTGCTGTAAGAGCCATCTCTGAAGGACTTCGTCATGAAGTTGGGGGAACAATTAGAACGACTACTATTGAGCCTGGTGCAGTTGAGTCAGAACTAAAATTTGGTTCTTCTCATAAAGAAAGTTCAGAGTTTGTTACTGATTTCTACAAACAAGCTATACCAGCTGACTCAGTCGCTCGAGCAATTGCTTATGCAATTGAACAGCCTGCGGATGTAGATATTAATGAAATTGTTTTACGCCCAACGAGCCAAGAGTTTTAATAATTGAATAACAAAAAATGGGAGCACCTTGCTCCCATTTTTACTATATTTTTAAAGTTAAGGACAAATCTATGAAAGCCGTATCGTATGTTATAAATAACCATGATGATTTTAAAAATTCATTGGTAGATATTGAAAAAGCTAAGCCTACGCTTAAGGAGCGTGATGTACTGGTAAAAGTTCAGGCAATTTCTGTGAACCCAGTTGATACCAAAGTGAGAAAAAATTCGTCTGAAGCAAATAATCGTATTTTAGGTTGGGATGCCGTTGGGGAAATTATCGAAGTTGGCTCAAAAGTTACCTCATTTAAAGTAGGAGATTCTGTTTGGTATGCTGGCGATTTAACCCGAGATGGTAGTAATGCTGAGTTTCAAGCAGTCGATGAACGAATTATCAGTCTTAAACCCATTACAGTATCTAATGCAGAAGCAGCAGCATTGCCATTAACTGCAATAACGGCATGGGAAATGCTGTTTGATCGGTTTCAAATTTCAGAAACAGAAATTGGCAGTATTCTAATTATTGGTGGTGCAGGCGGTGTAGGATCTATCGCTATCCAACTCCTAAAAGCAAAAACAAATCTGACCGTTATAGCAACAGCTTCACGTGAAGAAACGAAATCTTGGGTTGAATCACTGGGTGCCGACCATGTCATTGATCATAGCAAAGATTTGAATGCACAAATCGATACACTAGGCATTGAAAAACCAAAATACGTATTCTCTACAAATCATACAGAAACATATATCAAGCAAATAGTTTCTCTGATTGCACCACAAGGCAAGCTTGGATTGATCGATGATCCACAAACATTTGATATTATGCCGTTTAAGACTAAATCTATTTCTATCCATTGGGAGCTGATGTTCACCCGTTCAATGTATGAAACCGATGATATTGAAAAGCAAGGTGATCTATTGCAACAGGTTGCTCAATTAGTTGACCAGCAAAAAATTAGAAGTACCCTCAACCAAAATCTAGGCAAAATTAACGCTGCAAACTTGGAGAAGGCGCATAAGTTACTTGAATCAGGTAAGTCAAAAGGCAAAATTGTACTAGAAAACTTCTAAAACAAATTAAAGGTGAAATAATGACTATTTCAGTAATTGCGAACTTTAAGGCAAAGTCAGATCAAAAAGAGACGTTAGAAGCGCTTTTAAAAAGTGTAATAGAGCCTACGCTTCACGAAGAAGGATGCTTGAAATATGAGCTTTATATTAGCGAAAATGACTCGAGTAGATATTTCTTCTTAGAAGAATGGCGTAGCAGGGAGGATTTAGATATCCATATAGCGTCTGATTATATTCAAAGTTTATTTGGTAATATCCAATCGCTCATTGAATCCAGTGATATTGTAGAAATCAAAAAAATATAGCTGTATTCGAACGTTATGATGAAGTATTCTTCAAATTAACATAGGGACTTGGAAAGCTAACAAAAAATGGGAGCTATAAGCTCCTATTTTTTCTGATTTTTTAATAGTAACCTAGGATTCAACAAATTATGCCCCTAAGGGGAGCCACCCATACCCTGCATTTTGACAATAATGTCATCGTTTAGAGGCAGCAAATTTACGAGCATCAGTCGGTACGACTGGTGATTCATATGATATTGCTTTGGCTGAGACTGTGAATGACTTATACAAAACAGAGGTGATTGAATATTTAAAAGCAGATTGGCAAGGTTTAGCAGATGTACAACTTGCGACACTAAACTGGGTAGATTGGTTCAATAAGGAACGTTTACATAGTGCGTTAGATTATGTGTCACCTTTTGAGTTTGTGGCCTAACTTAAATAAAAAGTCTCCGACAAACCCGGTACGGTTTAATCACATGAATAGTGCTATTTTGTAGTACCAGTATTTCAATATGATGAATCAAGGTGATATTAAAAGGCTCTCCCTTTGTATATAGAAATCAGTCCTTAAAGCTGCTTAATCAACCGTCTAACTTTCGAGGATCATATCAGGTTCGGCGGACACTTACCTGTCTACACATAGAAATTGCACCAATACCAAGTCCATCAGCGACATCTGCAAACTGTTTTTATATCAGGCATTAATTGGCTACAACCTACAGACAATTGGCGTATAAAACGATGTAGGGTTTTAATTTGAGTAAAGACTGGAATCTGGGTGGGTTGACCAGATAAATATTTTCCGTAGCCTTACCCAACGTAATCTGTACATCCAATCTTTTTAATGCCTCGAAGATCACTGCATCAGCGCCTTCTAGAAAGGCTGGTATTATTTTTCCGGTCATTTGGTTTTTTCTTACTTTGGTATAAATACCATAATCCACTTTAATTAGCTCACCTTCTTGAACTAAGTTTCGCAGAGTTCTTTCAATTTAGTCATAATTTGCAATGTCATTAAAATCATTTCGCATAAATAAGTCAGTAAAACTGCTTAACTGGCCGGCATTGTGGCCGGTGTCGGGTTTTCATCATCCAATTTAGGAAGCGAGCAAATTGCGTAAAACATAGTGCAAGATCCCACCTGCCTTAAAGTATTCCACCTCATTCAAGGTATCAATACGACACAACACCTGAAAATGGCTATATGTACCATCGGTATGTTGCACTTCTACATCCAGCATTTGATGCGGATGAATATCATCCGACAATCCTAGAATTGATAGGGTTTCATGCCCGGTCAGGTTCAAGATCTGCCGGTTCTGACCCTCCACAAACTGTAAAGGTAACACCTCCATGCCGACCAGATTAGAACGGTGAATCCGCTCAAAACTTTCAGCAATCACTGCTTTCACCCCCAATAGGTTGGTGCCTTTGGCCGCCCAGTCACGTGAAGAACCGGTGCCATATTCTTTCCCGGCAATAATCACGAGTGGGGTTTGTTCTGCCTGATAGCGCATTGCCGCATCATAAATCGAGAGTTTTTCTGCACTTGGAATATGCAGAGTATTGCCACCTTCCTCCCCACCCAGCATTTCGTTTTTGATGCGGATATTGGCAAAGGTGCCTCGCATCATCACCTCATGGTTGCCACGGCGGGATCCATAAGAGTTAAAGTCTTTTGCATCAACCCCCTGTTGCTGCAAATATCGTCCGGCAGGACTATCTTTTTTGATGTTGCCTGCAGGGGAAATATGGTCCGTCGTGACTGAATCTCCCAATACAGCCAAAATCCGTGCCTGTTTGATCTGCTGAATTGGTCGCACCGGCTGATCAATTTCTGCAAAAAAGGGTGGATGTCGGATATAGGTCGATTGTTCATCCCAAGTATAGGTTTGACTTTGAGGAATCTGGATCGCTTTCCACTTGGCATCACCTTCAAACACTTCCGCATATTCTTTATGGAACATCTCAGTATTCAAGTTCTGCAGTGCGGCATCAATTTCCATCTGTGTCGGCCAAATATCTTTTAAATAAACTGCTTGCCCATCAAAGCCTTCACCTATCGGCTCAGCAGTGAGATCAGTTCGAATATTCCCGACCAAACCATAGGCAACAACCAAGGGGGGAGATGCTAACCAATTGGTTTTCACCAAAGGATGCACTCGTCCTTCAAAGTTACGGTTTCCGGAAAGCACTGAGGCTACATTCAAATCGAAACATTGCACAGCTTCTTCAATCGCTTCAGGTAAAGGTCCCGAATTACCAATACAGGTGGTACAACCATAACCTACCAGGTTATAACCCAGTTGATTCAAATAAGGCGTCAACCCTGCTGCATTGAGATAATCGGTAACCACTTTGGAACCTGGAGCCAGTGAACTTTTCACCCAGGGTTTCCGCTGCAAACCTTTTTCGATTGCCTTTTTGGCCAATAGCCCTGCTGCCAACATGACACTGGGATTCGAAGTGTTAGTACAGGAGGTAATCGCTGAAATCACCACGTCACCATGCTGCAACGGATATTTTTTACCCTCAATCATACAAAAAACATTTTCATGGGGCAGGTTGGCCTGTCTCGCTTCAACAGCCGTACCTCCCCCTCCTTCATTTTCCAGACGCTCTTTTTCTTCTTTGACCGGTTTCAAGGTCAGATCCATGAAGGCATCAAAGGTTCTCGGCACTTGTGACAATAGTACACGATCCTGTGGGCGTTTCGGACCCGCTAGACTGGCTTCTACCGTCGACATATCTAAAGCCAGCGTATCTGTAAAGACGGGTTCATCCCCCGGATTGCGCCATAATCCTTGCAACTTGCTATAAGCCTCTACCAAGGCAATTCTTTCCGGCTGACGTCCTGTTAAACGTAAATAGGAAAGCGTCACCTCATCAACCGGGAAAAAGCCACAGGTAGCGCCATACTCCGGTGCCATATTGGCAATCGTGGCACGGTCCGCCAAGGGTAAATCGGCCAGGCCATCACCATAAAATTCGACAAATTTTCCAACTACGCCTTTTTGGCGCAGCATCTGGGTAATGGTCAGCACCAGATCAGTTGCTGTAATCCCTTCTTTGAGTTTACCGGTAAGCTTAAAGCCGATCACTTCCGGAATCAGCATGGAGATCGGTTGGCCTAGCATGGCCGCTTCCGCCTCAATACCACCTACCCCCCAGCCTAACACGCCTAAGCCATTGATCATGGTGGTATGTGAATCGGTACCGACCAAGGTATCAGGAAAGGCAAAGCGCTGCCCATCGACCTCATTGCTCCAGACCACTTGTGCCAGATATTCCAGATTGACTTGGTGGCAAATCCCGGTTCCTGGCGGCACCACGCGAAACTGATTGAGTGCCGCCTGCCCCCAGCGCAGAAACTGGTAGCGTTCGCCGTTGCGTTGCATCTCAATGGTAACATTCTGCTCAAAAGCTTGCGGGCTGGCAAAGTAATCGACCATCACCGAGTGATCGATGACTAAATCCACCGGTGACAACGGATTAATTTTTTCCGGATCACCGCCGGCTTTGGCCACTGCTGCACGCATTGCAGCAAGATCAACCACTGCAGGAACACCGGTAAAATCCTGCATCAGCACCCGTGCCGGACGATACTGGATTTCCTGTTCTGAAGTTCGGTCGTTAAGCCATCCTGCCAAGGCATGAATATGCTCGGTCTTCACCGTGAGCTGATCTTCAAAACGTAATAAATTTTCCAGCAAGCCCTTTAAAGATTTGGGCAGCCGGGACAGGTCGCCCAACTGCACTTGCAATTTGGATAGGTTGAAAATCTGATAGTGTTCTGAACCGACGGTTAATGTTTCTAAGGTATTAAAACTATTGATATCAGTATACTTGGCCATCTAGCTTCCCTCCTGCTTGAGCTGTTATTTTTATGATCACAGTCAACCACTTCTTTACTTACTGTATGCTAACTGAGCGGTGGGTTTGTTATTATTTATTATCGGATTGCGCTAGCCAGTTAAATGCAAGGCTGCCAGGGCATTTTTCCAGAGAGTTGCCGACATTTCAAATCTGGCATCAACAACGTTTCTGCCCATCCTAAGGACATAAGCTAAATTGACCAGCGTATTACTTTGTTCTGTGTCTATAAACGTCGAAGTCTCTCTAATTCTTCGATTAAATCCAACATCATGGCTACAGCAGTAAAACTTGCATCAAAATCACGCTGTAAACGATACGCTTTTTGTGCACGTGCCACATCATCCACTAAAAAATATAAATCTGATGCATTTACGCGATTTGGCAAAATATCGTATTCAATCAGTTGCAGAATCCATTCAGGACTTTGACCACAAACTTGAGCAAAACTATTTAAATCATAACGTTGTTGCTCATCTACAACTTCTGCCTGTTGGATATCTTCTAAGACCACCTCATAATATTTAACTGTCGTCATAATTTTACTCCTTATGATGATCTCGGCTTAAATTTGGAGAATGCTGCTGCAAATGCTTCATAAGCCTGTTGTTCTTGTTCAGTTTGTGCAGGTGGTTGCACAATATCGAGGATGAGGAATAAATGCCCTGCATCTTTAGCAGGAATCCCCTGATTTTTTAAACGTAATTGTTGACCTGTTTTGGCATTTTTTGGAATTTGAATATTGAGTTGTTTACCATTGGGTAAGCTTGCCGTAATCGATTGTCCAAGTGCTGCTTCCCATGGACTAATCTTCAGATGATGATAGACATCCGCGTTTTCAGCATAAGTTGAATCTGTAGCTTTGTATTGGATTTCAATATACAGATCACCATTTTCCCCCCCATGAATACCCGGTTGCCCCTGTCCGGTTAAACGAATTTTTTGCCCTGCTTTCATGCCTTTTGGAATTTTAATTTTTAAGACTTTACGCTGTACTTCTGCTTGCCCGTACGCATTGATAGTTGGAATCTGTAAAGTGACATTTTGAGTTGCACCATGGAATGCAACATCCAAATCTACTTCTAGAGTCGCGTGTTGATCATCACCTCTATAGGATGCTCGACCCTGATAACGCTGTTCATTGAAACCACCAAAACCGCCACCAAAGCGACCAAACAAGTCTTCAAACCCTGTAAAATCCTGTCCGCCCATATTTGAATAATATTTATGAGCATCCCTACCCTGGCTATTCTGTGGATGGTCTAATTCAAAATCATATTCTGCTTTTTTTTCATCATTACTTAACACATCGTAAGCAATGTTTAACTGTTGCATATGCTCTTCTGCATCAGCTTCTTTACTGACATCGGGATGATATTTTCTGGCAAGTTTACGATAAGCTTTTTTAATTTGCTCAACAGTTGCATCTCGAGGTACACCTAATATTTCATAATAATTCTTGGTCATCTCTGCCCTATTGGTGGTTTATGTTTTATTCATTATTCAATTTTTTTATAGCTAAAAAAACCTTTTAAAGATTTTTCTTGTTATAAATTATTTCTTTTACATAAGAAATAATTCTTTAAAATCATAGGATAATCTATATTTTTCTGACGACAGCCGCTAAATAATCTTGTCTTTTTTGAATTAGCCTGTTCGAAATCATGATTAGGATCAGTCTGCCTTTTGGTAGATAGCGCAAAATGGCTCATTTCAGGCGGTTATTTTTATCCTGCTGATCATGATCATTTTCGCGGCGGCTGGCGCATATGGGGTTGAAAACAAGGCGCAACCGGAAGTCTTTAGCTCCATCCCTGCATCCTGGTTGCCTAGTGATTAAAGATAATGAACAACAACTTACAGCCGAGGATATCCAACATTTAGGACAACGCTTCTGGCGCAAATCTGCTCAGCAGCACGGCCATGGTCTGGGGCTGACATTAACCGCTAACCTGTTAAAACAATATGGTTATCTGCTCTCTTTTAATGCCCGACGGCCCTATGGGCTTCGCATTGAAATCAAGTGCGGCGTGTCTAAGCGTGACCTGCAAGCTTAGGAATATCCAGCCATACGGCTGTTGGAAAATACTGGGGCAGATACTCCTTTAAATATTGAATAGTATCCATCGCAATCGTTTGGTCCTGATGGTCATCAGTATGGTTAAATGCCACAGCATGAAGTGTGACTTTACGCTGTTTGAGTAGCTCCAGGCTCAGTAAAGTATGATTAATACTGCCCAGACGGCCTGAAGTTACCAGAATGACAGGATAATCGTGCGCTGCAATATAATCGATTGTCAGCATGTCCCGGGTCAGCGGCACCATTAATCCGCCTGCCCCTTCAAGCAAAACCCGGTCATAACGCTCGGCCAGTATAGTGGCTGCCTGCTGAATTTTTTCGAAATCGATTGAACGCCGATCCAGTTCAGATGCCAGATGCGGTGAGGCTGGATAGCTAAAAATTTCTGGCATGGTCAGCTTGTCATGATCTTCAGGCAGCAGTCCACACCCCATGATCATCCTGTGCTGCTCAATATCTTCTGAAACATCCACATTGCCAGTTTGAATCAGCTTTTGGGTAATGGTTCGAATCCCCTGTTCATTCCAGCTTCTGGCTAAAAAACCGGTGGCATAGGTCTTACCAATAGCGGTATCAATGCCGCTGACAAAATAGATTTTCAAACTCATAGAGCCTTCCGTGCAATCAGGTAAATGGGATGGTAAGTCAAAGGATAACCCTCTGTTTCCGGGATCTGGAATTGAGCATAATGGTGCTCGAACTGCGCAAGTGAGCTTTTGCTCCAACGAAAACCCTGAGCCGTTGCCTGCACACCGGTAGATTTCATGTGTTTTAACACATCTCTAGGCTGGGCAAAGTTGAGTTGGATCCGTTCTTCATTTGCCATCAGCAGTTCAAAGCCCTGTGCCTGCAAGATATTTGCTACAGTTTCCAGTGGTAAATAATCCAGACCCTGTCCTGTTAATGCTTTAATTTCTTTTAAATTGTCTTCTGCATAACTGGCAAAACAGAAGTATCCTGATGGGTTCAAGGCATTGGCCACTTTTCGGATTAAGGCTGGTAGCTCCTGAATCCACTGCAAGGCTGAACAGGACACCACCAAGTCTAAAGACTGCGGTAATGGCAACTGTTCGATATCGCCTATACCCCAGATGAATTGCTCAGTTTCAGGAAAATGCTGTTTCACTTCAGGATAAAGATCATTTAAAAACAACTGATCAACCTCATAATGCTGTAAAAAAGCATGGCTAAACAGACCTGAACCACAACCAATTTCTAGCGCACGTTGCATATGTGGTTGGGGAATATACTGTTGCATTAAATGAAGTAAATGTTGAGCGACATGGTGCTGTGCTACGGCATGCTGATCATAACTGTGCTGAGCCTGAGCAAATCGTTGTGCAACCAGTGTGTTGTTCATGGCTGATACTGCTCCAGTACACTAAAACAGTGCTGAATTTCCTGATTCTTTATTCCGTGATGCAAACATATCCGCAGTCGTGACGAGTTTTTGGGAACAGTGGGTGGACGTACAGGCAATACATAAAAACCATGATCTTGCAAATAGGCTGCTGAAGCTACGGTCTGATGCGTATCTCCAATAATGACCGGAATAATCTGGGAACTTGACGGACAGTCATAACCCAGATTTTTTACTGCCTGCTGACTGTATTGTGATAATGCAGTTAACGATTGACGTTCTGCCTGTAAGCCCTGTTGATGCTGAAAGATAAAATTTGTCCAAGCCATACAGATGGGAGGTTGGGCCGTACTGAAAATGAGCGGGCGCATTGAATTAATCAAATATTCCTGGATTATCGGTTCGCAGACCAAATAGCCACCAACCGAAGCAAGCGCTTTACCAAAGGTACCTACCAGGAAGTCGATATCCCCTATCACATTGTATTGCTCGGCACAGCCCAGTCCACGTAAACCGCGTACGCCTACCGCATGCGCTTCATCAACATACAGCATGACTTTAGGATGCTGTTTTTTTAGCGCCACCAAAGCAGTTAAATCGGTTTCATCCCCATCCATACTAAAAATGGATTCTGTGACGACAATGATACGTTCAATCGACTCATCTGAATGATATTTCAATAAAAGTTGTGCCAAGTGATCTAAATCATTATGCCGATATCGCACATAATTCGCTTTAGATAAACGGATACCATCAATCATACTGGCATGAACCAGTTTATCAGCAATGATTTGGGTTTTACTGTCTGCAAGCGCAGGTAAAATCCCGATATTCATATGATAGCCGCTATTAAACAGCAGTACCACACGGCCAAAGGCTTGCGACATGTTATGTTCAAGCTGTTCATAAGCGGGAAAATTTCCAGTCAGCAATCGGGAGGAGCTGGCACTCATCTGCCGTTCAGAAACAGGAGTCATATCAAAAAATGCTTCCCGTAAATCCATTTGGCTGGCAAGACCCAGATAATCATTCGATGCCAGATTCAACATGTTTTTGCCGTTGAGTTCAAAATGGGCAGCACTGGTAATGTTGGATTTAAACTCGCGGTATTGCCCTTGTTGCTTTAATACATCAAGTTGCTGTGCAAAATGTTCGAGGTGATTCATGCTGCAAGCTCCAGGTGCTGAATCATAGCGATCATATGTTCCAGCAATGTCTGCAATTCGGCTGTAGAAATAATAAAAGGTGGCATGACATACACCAGTCTGCCAAATGGACGAATCCATACACCACGACGAACACATTCTGCCTGGAATTCAGCCAGATTCACTGCCTGATGCAGCTCAACCACTCCAATTGCCCCAAGCACCCGCACATCTTTGACTACAGGATGCCCATCTAAAACATACAAAGTACTTAATTGCTGTTCAATATGCTGAATATTGGCTTGCCAGTCCTGTGCCAGTAAAAGCTGGATACTTTTTACTGCAACTGCACACGCCAACGGATTGGCCATAAAGGTCGGGCCGTGCATAAAAACACCCGCTTCCCCCCGAGAAATGGTCTCTGCAACCTGCCTAGTGGTGAGCGTAGCAGACAATGTCATATAGCCACCGGTCAGGGCTTTACCTAAACAAAGTATGTCAGGGATGATATCGGCATGCTCATAGGCAAATAGCTTACCAGTGCGTCCAAAACCTGTCGCAATCTCATCCAGAATCAGGAGTATATCGTATTGCTTACACAAAGCTTTGGCTTGGCGTAAGTATTCAGGATGATAAAAACGCATCCCTCCCGCACCCTGAACAATCGGCTCAATAATCATGGCTGCAATCTGCTCATGCTTTTCTGCCAGTAACTGTTTCAGTGGCTGGATATCCTGCTCCTGCCATTCGCCATTGAAGCGACTTTCAGGTGCAGGAACAAAATATCGATTAGGCAGGCTTGAACCGAAGATTTGATGCATACCCGTGACGGGATCGCAAACTGACATCGCGTTCCATGTATCACCATGGTAGCCCGAACGTGTCGTGACAAAATTACTTTTTTCCGGTTGACCTTGGGCATGCCAATATTGCACCGCCATTTTCAAGGCAACTTCTACAGCAACAGAACCGGAATCAGCAAAAAAGACTTTATCAAGCTCAGATGCCGTAATCTCCAGCAGGATTTTCGCAAGTTCAATGGCAGGCTGATGGGTCAATCCGCCAAACATCACGTGTGACATCTTATTCAGCTGCTCAATGGCGGCCTGATTCAGCTCAGGATGACTGTAGCCATGAATCGTACACCACCAGGAGGACATCCCATCAATCAGCGCCCTGCCATCTTCCAGATAGATCTGGGCACCGCTGGCGCTAGCGACCGGATAACATGGCAAGGGGGCAGTCATTGAGGTATAAGGATGCCAAATATGCTCTTGATCAAAAGCGTCAAACACAAAATTCATCCTGAAAAATTGTGGAAATATCGATCTTAGCCTGCTCAGTTGAAAATGCAAATGACTGAACTCTCTATCTTGCTGAAGCAACTGATAAATCATCCAGAAAATCCAGAATAGGTGTTAGCACCAATTCTGTATCGAACAGGATTGCATCATGTGCGGCCTCGATTTCTTTGACTTTGATTAAACTTTGTTGATAAAAGACAGGTTCTATGGAAACTTGGCAAGGAACTAGTGAATCTTGATTTGAAAATATAAACAGTATCTTCGTTGAACAGGTTTTTAATATCTCTACCAAGTCTAATTGCTTTAAAAGATAAAGATGCTTTTCTTGATGATTTAAATCAATTAAAGACAGTTTGGATTGTAAATATTTTACCCGTTGCCGTGCATCCTTCGCTCCCATACAGACGAGATGACAAAAACGTTTCAATGTCGTTAACATGTCTAGTCGGGCGGCCTGGAGAAACTGTTCAAAATCAGTTTCAGGCATTGCTTGTTGCCAATCTTTATTGGCAACAAAACAAGGATTGGACATACAGGCAATGACAGGCTTTGCTACTCGTGTCTGCTGAAAGATTTCATTCGCCAAATATATGGCCAATTGTCCTCCTAAAGACCAGCCTATGAGCACATCATAATCTTGTGCGAGCTTTATCTTTTCCTGCAGGGTCACCGCATCAAAGGGGTCAAAAATATCAGAGATTGCTACTGTATGATCTGTCCTGAGTTTTTCAGAAAATTCTTTCAGGACGGTTGTCCCCAGTCCCCAGCCTGCAATCAATAATATATTCATCTGCTATTCCCTGTGAAAATACATTAGGCCTTCAAGCCATAAAATTTCTCGGCTAAAAATTATTGCTTTTCAAAAAAGCATGAAAATACTTTTAACCAAAAAAGAAAAAAGTGCCTGTCTTAACGCTAATAACCCAACGCCTAGATCTTTGTACGAATAAAGCGACCTAGGCCATGCCCTCTTTATTCACAATTCGGCAAGTTAGCCGATAGCTACAAGAAAAAACTGCTATCTCAGGCTGAAAAACGGGATAGTAAGAATATTCACATCATGACCAGAACATTTAAGCCATATTCATATATAAGACAATCACACATCATGTTGTATCTTACGACTTATGACATACGGTTATGTCTTTAATCTCAAGAATAAATCTCTATACTTGAATAAATAATAATGGCATATGAAATTAATCATAATGCTTTATATTAAAAATAATTTTTATTCTTTCTATACAAAAAATATTATTACTTTAAACTCTGAAAAACAAATATATATTTTTCATACATTATTCATGTAATTATTTCATTAACATCCTAAATTATTACTTTAAATAATTATTTTAATGGAAAAAAATTGGTTAGTAAGGACAAATCAAACTATTACTTTTTTGCCCATGGTCATAGTTATATTTATAGGACTAATTGGCTATGAATGGGTACGTACAGAACTGGTCGGAAGCTGGATTCTTTTAATTGGCTTTATTCTACTGGGACGCTTTTTAAATGTAGTTCAGTCCGTTGTACTGAGTATTGTCATTTTTATTACTCTTTTTATTTATATTTTATTTAATGTCCAGGCTGATAGCATGGATATCAATACTCGCTTCTTGCAGCTTTTTATTCTACCTTTAGCGCCACTTCTACTCAGTATTTACTATGAAATGATGTCGACCAACAGGCAAACCGACAATTTACTAGATACTTATCGTAAAAACCTGACCCATAAAACATTACCTATCAGTACTTATTTCTATACCCAAACTCAGGTTCAGGATATGTTAAATCTGAATCTGATTCCTCAATATGATGAAATTTATATAGAAATTACCAACCACAATTTATTAAGAGATATGTTGCAGGTGGATGAACTAAAACTGTTACAACAAAAAATTATCCATGTGCTGGAAAGTAAGTTCGAAGTTCCTCATTTTTCCTTTACTGATAGCCGGCTCTCGGTCTTGCGCGTAATTATGATTGCCGATCGAGAATCTACTATTTCCAAACAACTGATTGAAAAAATCAAACAGATTGAACTGATTAAAACAGAGATTACTCATTTACCCCATCATCAGGGCCGACCCTCCTTGGAGGAACGCCTATGAGTCATTTTTTGCATGTCTGCGGTCTGGTCGTTTCAGTCAATACACTGCCTGACCCGGTACTGAGTTCTTATTATCAACAATATTATCAATGTGAGCTTAAAACAGCCGATCCGGTTCAGCAGCAAGATTCCTCAGATATTAAGCAAATTCCAGCCTATTTCCCAGCTCCTAGGAAGTTATGGCCGGTATTTAGCTTGGATCAACTACAGTACGAAACTTATCAAACCATGAAAAATCAGGGTATTAAACCGGGTTTAATCATTCCTGAAAATTTCATGAAACCATCAATCTACTTTCAGATCAAACAGGAGGTTTCGGAAGGTGCTATCCCGATTCTTGATCTAAGCAGTATCGAACCAAAGCGTTTTCGCGGACTTGCGACCCTCGCCACCAGTGCAGGTCTACGTCCCATGGCTGCCTATATACAGGATGGCTGGAATCCGAATCTCAAAACTTTACCTGCGGGACTTTACATTGTTCAGGCCAATCCAGGACAACTGCCTTTACCCGCCCGTTTAATTCAATCTGGTCAGCAACAATTTTACACCGCCTACCCACAAACTGCTTTCAATGGTACCGGAATTATCCTGAATCCTCAGGGGCCACTTGCCGAAAATGAAATTGCTTATCCTGAATTGGGAATTTCCTGGACCTTTTTAAATACACGCTTTGACAGCCAACTGAACCGGGTGCATACCAATCCACTCGGCTATGTTTTGCTCTCAGCAGGAATCGTCATCTTGCCATTACACCTGGTGCTCTCGACCCATTACCCTAATTTATTAAGCTTCTGGGGTACCTCAACTTCCTGGGCATCCGTTGTTGTGATCGTTATCTTAATGCTCATCCTCCTGATCACCATGTTATGGCGGAGGTTCAAAAAATCATGAGCATGATCGATATTCTGTTTATTACCGGCTTTATCGGGATCTGGATTCCACAGGCCTTTTGGGCCTGGCTCAGCTTTTCTGCCTGGCGCTATTCGATTCGTGCCAGTCAGGAACTGACCAATTTACCAATACCTGAACGTTGGCCCATGCTGAGTGTGCTGGTGCCGGCATATAACGAAGCACTGGTGATTGAAGATACCTTACGCTCTCTAGCTGCACAGGATTATCCGGCTGAAAGTTATGAAGTACTACTAATTAATGATGCCTCCAAAGACAATACCCAGGAAATTGCCGATCGTATAGCAGCCGAATTTCCAGTCATTCGGGTCATCAATGTGCCTAAAGGTCAAGGTGGTAAAGGTAAATCCAGAACTTTGAATAACGGACTCAAACACGCCCGCGGAGAATTGATTGCGGTTTATGATGCGGACAGTACGCCAGAGCCGGATTGTGTACGGCTGATTGCCCAGACCTTGCTGGCAGATTCTAGTCTGGTCGCAGTGAATGGCAAAGTCCGTACCCGCAACTGGAAAGACAGCCCCCTTAGTACCTTTATCGCTATCGAGTTTATCTATTTTCAGTGGATTTTTCAGGGTGGACGCTGGCTGCGTTTCCGTCTTTCCACCCTAATGGGAACCAATTATGTGATCTGGCGAGATGCACTCGATATTCTAGGGGGATTTGACGAAAAATCCTTAGTCGATGATACCGAAATGAGTTACCGGATTTTTCTAGGACATAAACGGATTAAATGGGTGCCTTATGCCGTAGGCTGGCAACAGGATCCGGGCGACCTGAATATTTTTATCAAACAACGCTCGCGTTGGACTCAAGGTAACTTTTATGTAACCCGTAAATATTTAAGAACAGCGCTCCGGCATCCTTTTCCAATCGGAATGGAGATCGGCAATAATATTATGTGTTACATCATTTTTGTGCCAGCCCTGTTCTTAAGTCATATGACGCTGGTGGTTGGCCTACTCGGTATTGATGGCACCACGATTCCCGGCCCATTTACCTTACTCTTCATTTTGGCGTTTATTCTTTATCTGGTCCAGATCTGGTTCACCCTCAGTCTGGAAAAAGAAGTGCCTAAACGATTTTACTTCTATGCCTTTATTGCCTATTTCACCTATTCACAAATCTTTCTCCTGATTGTCTTTAAAGCTGCCTGGGACATGTTAAAAGGCAAAATCAAAGGTGAAGGAATTACCTGGTACAAGACAGAACGAAAGAAGGAAAAAAAATGATCATGCACATAAAAACAGCTCCTTTGAGATTAATGTCTTCACTTATCTTGGCATTGTCTAGTGCACCTCTCTATGCGGCCATCTGGAAGCTTGATGATGTAGTTGCGCGGCATGTAGAGCAAACTACGCCTTACTTTTTTTATGTTGGAAAAGGTGAAAGCTGGCAGGATGTCCAGTTCAGCAGTCAGTTCAATGTACAGGGTAGCAGTACGGTGATTGTCCGGTATGACAATCAGCTGATTCATCAACAAAATTTGAGTGGTAAAGGCACATTAAATTTTAGCCTCCCCCCTGCCGATAGCGGTTTTCATCGGCTGGATATCAGTATTTTACAAAAACCAGGACCTGGACAAAGTACTGCCAATATTTGTCTTGAATCAAGCAATTTACAGACTACCTTGACTCAACCAAATCTGAGTTATCAATCGCAGCGTAACAGCATGCAGCTGAATCAACTCCCGGATGTCCTGTTCAATAGTCAATTGAACCGACCAGAACCAGTACAGGCACTGCTAGGTTTTAATACGGCAAATTTCCTGGAAGCCACCATGATGAGTAGGCTGGCAACTGCCTGGAATTTTGCGACACCTGTGCAATGGCGGCTAAATACCACTCCTGAATCAGCACCTGATTTCATGATCAATATTCAGCGTTCGGCCGCAAAATTACCCGCAGCCAGGATGAGTCTAAATCAGGTCAACCAGATACCAAGTCTCACGATTGAATACTCTTCAGAATCCCAATTATTGATGGCCGTCAATGCCCTGCTCAATCAGCAATATCTGGCACAACTAAATACTGCAACAGCGAGTTTAAATGGCCCTGTCGCACGACCAAACTGGGCCAGTGTACGCCGTTTTGAAAGCTTGGCTGATCTGGGCATTTCCGATTTCAAACTAGACAATACTCCCAAAAATATTTCACTGGTCTTTCCTGCTGTTTGGGAGGCTACGGATATTTTAAAGGGTCAGCTTAATTTCCGTTCGCAAAGCGGACTCTTACAAGGCTCGACCTTACAGGTTTGGCTCAATGAAGTACTCGCAGGTAGTACCAGTCTGGCAAAACTGGATTCCAGCCCGGTTGAGCGGCAGTTTGAATTTGTAGGTGCAGATTATCCCTATACCAACAGCTTTAACATGACGGTGAGTAATAACCAGTTAAATAGCAATAATTGTCTACCTAATGCGGGTAATGCCTTATGGATTGATGCTAAAAAATCTAAGCTTAGTCTGCCTTACCAGATGAAACAGGGAGTCATCAGCCTGTCTACAGTTTTTGACAAGACTCCTGAAATTGCCATGAATACGCCTGTAGCCACCCCCATCGCGATCAGTTTGGCTCAAGTTGCCAAGAACATGCTGCTCAGTAATGATCCAATTGGTCTGAATATCACCCAGCTGAATCCAAGTACACCTAAAACCATTAACATCCTGCTGAATGCCCAGCGTTATCAATCCGAATTGCAAAAATACAGTCAGATTCTTTACTTACCTACTACGGCAAATGGTAGTTTGATCACCGTCAGAAACGGGAATTTCTGGATTTATAGCGACAACAACCTCGGGGTAGAAAATTTTGCCCGCTTTTGGCCGCAAATCCAGCAGAAAATCCCGAACAATACTGCGGCCTTGTTTATTTCTGCCCAAGGGCAAATTACCGTACTTAGTCAAACAGCTATAGAAAAAGCAGAAACCCCGATAATTGAACAGATTTCCATGCGAACTATTGCTATTATTCTAGTGATTGTTGCTGCGCTCATTATAGGGCTGCTGTTCTGGCGCAGAACCCGTAAGGCACAAAAAACCAAAGAAGAATAATGATGAAAAAATACCTGATTTTAGGCTTACTGGTGTTACTGGCACTTCCTGCCTTGGCTTTTACTGGCTCTGCGTTTTTTATGGCACGTGCAGATGCTAAAGCGGTAACAGCGCCTAAAATTGAGGGTATTTTCTGGCAGGTTGACCAGATGAGTCACGCCTCCGGTAACTGGCACTTATTAGGCATCGATACCTTAGTCACTCAATGGAGTATTGTAGACGGACGCTCCTTTTTTAAAGAAATCCCCGGAGCCCAATGGCAACATCAGCCGGACTGGAATACGATTACCGAACAACCCTGGTCCAAGCAGGTTATCTTAGGTCTGGCAGGCATTTTTCAGGAACCTGTGGCACGTGAAAATATTGACCAGCTCTTTTTACAATCCCAACAGATTATTAAAACTTCTCTTCCAGTTCAGCCTGCTGCTTATTATTTTCCTGTAGAAGCTGATCCAAGCTGGCATGGAGTTGCCAATCTGGCGCGTTATGTTGCCGAGTTCCAGCGACCAATCTGGATCAGCATTTATAGTGCAGATCGCAAATCACGGTTTTTACATTACTGGCTTGAAAGCTGGTTGCCTGATAATGCCCAAGTTTTTTTTCAGGATGGCGTCGGTGTGGGCACGCGCAGCCCCGAAGAAGCAGCGGTGATTTATCAAAATCTTAAACATCAGGTTGGGGACAAAAGAGTTGTGATTATTCTCGAAGCTTTCCGGCCTAAACCGGGAGGCGGCTTCCGTGCAGCTTATCCTTGGGAAATTGCAAAACAGTTAAAAGCTTATGCTGGAGAGCGTGTCTATATTTTTGACGGTCCACATTATTTAAATAAAGCCAGTGTGCTCTGGCTTTATTTGTGGATGAAAATCAATTACTAAGCTCTGACTATTAAATCTTGCAGCATCTGTTCCAAAATACGTTCCGAAGCATGACCATCACCAAATGGATTTTCGACTTCTGCATGTTGTCGATAATAGGCTGAATCATCCATGAGACGAGAAAACTCTTGTACGATTTTGGCCTGATTAGTACCGACTAGTATTCCACAACCTGCTTCAACCACTTCCGGACGTTCAGTTACATCCCGCAGTATGAGCACCGGTTTTTGATAGGTGGGGCTTTCTTCCTGAATACCGCCTGAATCGGTCATAATAAAATAGGCTGCACCTAAAACAGCCAGTAAGTCCGGATAATCCAGAGGTTTTAACAAATGTACCTGCGGATGATCCAGAAACTCGCGATAGGCAATTTCATATACCTGCGGATTGAGATGCACAGGCCAGGCAAAATGCAGCTCTGGATAACGGCGACATAGTGCATGGATGGCGGCACAGATATTTTGAATACCTTCACCAAAATTTTCCCGTCGATGTGCGGTCAGCAAGACCAGTTTATCTTGTTCACTTAATTTCAGCCCCATTCGCTCTAACCTTTGCTGAGACTGCTGAGAAGAAGATTGCATTAAATCACGGGCATGATAAATAGCATCAACCACGGTATTACCGGTAATAAAAATCTGCGGGTCTGGAATATTTTCCTGACGCAAGTTTTCTGCAGAACGTCGGGTCGGTGCGAAATGCCAGTGAGCCAAGCGGGAAACCAGTTGCCGGTTTCCTTCTTCCGGAAATGGATGCATCAGATCAAAAGAGCGTAATCCGGCTTCAACATGCGCTAAATGAATATTCAAGTTAAAGGCCACCAGAGCACCTGCAAGTACAGTGGTGGTATCCCCTTGCACTACAATTACATCACATTTCGGCATGTCACGATATACTTGATCCAGTTCGGTCAATGCCTTGCTTAATAGAATATTTAGACTTTTGCCGGGTTGCATGATTTGCAGATGATGATCAATCTTGATTTGGAAAAACTCGATCGCATCCTGTACCAATTCCAGATGCTGACCGGTAAATACCACATTGACTCTAAATCGTGAATCTTGCTGGGCTTTTAAGATGACTGGTGCTAATTTAATCAGCTCAGGGCGGGTACCAAAAATAAAAGAAAGATCAATCGGCATGGTTAAAAGCTCCAGTAATAAGTCAGTTCCACTCGGGTATTATCAAAAGTTCTTTTTCCAGACTCAGGTGCCCCATTTACATATTTGCCATACATCTGTTCAATACGTAGCTTGACCGGGAAGTCTGCAGGTTGCCAGGCTATACCCGGCCCCAACTCTGCCAGGTTATTATAAAATTCGTTATTGGAATCATTAATCGTATGTAACTTCAGATAAGTCTGGATATTGCCTAGTTGATCCCGGTTAAAGTTCCAACCGGTACGCAGGCGCAGGTCGCCAATTACATTATAATCCTCACGTGAATAGCTCGCTGCATTGCCATACAGTTCGGCAAAATACTGAGTTTTCTGGGTAACCGGACTATGACTAGTTTCGGAATCATGCCAATACCATTCCCGATAACCGGTCAAACCAAAATTAATACTTTCTCTGAATTTGTCTCGGTTTAAATCGATTAGATCATAACTTCCGCCGAGTTCCAGATATAGATAGAGCGGCCATTCCCAAGGACGGTAATTTGTTCCAACACCGACAATGGCTGCATTCTGGTCAATAATCTCAGGTCGTGCACCGCCGGTAGATTGGGTATCCCTGTTAATGCTGGCAAAGCCATAAATCTGGCCACGGTTTTCTTCTCCCCAATAACGTCCATAACGGAGCTTCAAGGGTAAGATGGCCGTGTCATAACGTCCTTCAAAAGAAGGAGAAAAATAGATATCGGCAAAGGTATTTTTAGTCTGACCACTTGTTGTTCCATTTAAATTAAGTACGGCCTGTTGGGCTTTTGCTGCAGTCTCAGGATTTGAGGAACTTTGCAGTTTTTTAAATATTTCTAAAGCTTCGGGATTACGCTGAGCAGCATTCAACAGATAGGCTTTTTGCAACAACAATTGTTCATCATCTGGCGTTAATTCAAGAGTTCGATCAATATAAATTAAAGCTTCGGGATTATTATTTTTGCGCATTTCCAGATATGTCCAAGTTTTCCAGACCTTTGGATCTCGCGGTGATTTCTGGCTAATCTGCTGTAAAAGTTGTGTTGCCTGTTCGAGATCCTTTTGTTCAACTTGGTAATATTGTTCCCATAATATATAAGTTTCAGGAAAGGTTTCTGCTTGAATGGAAATACTCAAGAGAAATAGGCAAATACTTGAAATAGTAGGTAATCTTTTCATTTTAATGCATGAATTAGAATATTATAGTTCACACTATAACAGCAATTTATTTTAAGCTTGGAGCGGATGAAATTAAGTTACCAAACTCTCTATTATTTTTATAAAAAAATACAATATGTATAAGAGCTAGAGAGATTTGCTGTAACTATTAGACCTCTTTCATAAATCATTTTTTGCTCAGTTCCAAGTTGTAGATTCCAGCGATTAAATTGAATCTCAAACCAAGCCTTTTACCTCTATTTCGATAACGCTCAGCAAGGATTTTGAAGGTTTTCAGGCTGCCAAATACATGCTCAATTCCGATTCTTCTTTTATTGATTTCCTGATTATAGATTTTCAATTCAGGATCCAATTGGCTTTGTTGCATAAACCTAGCCTAGAAAGATTATTCAGTCCTATAATTTCAATATGAATAAACCTGCTCCTAAAATCTATCGTACAACTAACTGGTCTTCCTACAATCGTGCCCTCATTAACCGAGGTAATATTTCCATTTGGTTTGATCCAAACACTCAGTAGTATGCACAACCACAAGGCAAGCAAGGTCGAAATCAAACTTACTCCGATACCGCTATTCAATGCTGTTTAATGATCAAATCTCTATTCAGACTCTCTTTACGCATGGTCACAGGTTTTGTTCAAAGTTTGATTAAACTGTGTGGATGAGCTGCTCCGAATATCAGCGATATTCGTACAGCACGCTTTGTCGAAGACAAAAACATATTGATATTGCGATTAGCTATCAAAAAAGTAGCGATGGGCTACATCTACTCGTAGACTCAACTGGTTTGAAGTTTTTAGGTGAAGGTGAATGGAAACGTAAGAAACATGGACCTGAATATCGTCGCCAATGGCGTAAGCTTCATATTGGTATTGATGCCGACACCTTGCAAATACGTGCAGTACAGCTCACTACAAATAATGTGAGCGATTCACAAGTACTCGATGATTTACTTGCTCAAATTCCTTTAGACGAACGAATTGATTCGGTCTATACCGACGGTGCTTATGATACGAAGTACTGCAGACAAGTCATTTTAGATCGAGATGCACATGCGGTCATTCCACCAAGAAAAAATGCAAAACCATGGAAAGATCAGAAATTGAGATCTTTAGAGCGGAATGAATTATTAAAAACAGTGAAACGTTTAGGAAGAATGCTTTGGAAAAAATGGTCTGGTTATCATCGTCGAAGTTTGGTCGAAACCAAGATGCATTGCATCAAATGATTAGGCGATAAATTAATAGCAAGGAGTTTTCCTAGTCAGGTCAATGAGATTCATGCACGCATAGCAGTATTAAACAGATTTACAGAATTAGGTCGTCCTCATACCCAAGTTGTCACTTGAGTTCTGTTCAGATAAGCAGGTGCTGTCTTTTAAATCTTTGTGCAACAAAGCCTATTAAAACTAAAACTGATCTTAGCGCGTTAAATCTGAAAATGAAACGTCAAGAGCTACCAATTTCTTTTTGCTTAAGCCAGATCGGCTAAAAATTTTAAAATTGGCTCAACGAGTAACTTGGTATCAAAAAGGATGGCATCGTGCGTGCCCTGTATTTTTACCAAATTCAGATTTTGGGTTGTTAAAAACACAGATTCTTGACTAACTTTGTAAGGAACCAACATATCATTCTCGGAAAATATAAATAGCATCTTGACTGAATGATTTTTTAAGATATCCACTAGATTTAATTGCTGCAATAGATAAAGATGCTTAACCTGATAGTTTAAATCAATACTATTTAACTGTTGGTGCAATAATTTTGTACGTTCACGTGCTGCTGCGCCAGCTAAAGTGACCAAGGTACAAAAGCACTGCATCCCGCGTTTGGGATCAGCCAGTATGGAGGATTTAAATTGTGTATATTGTTCAACTGGCATTGCCTGTGGCCATGCTTCGTTGGCCACGAAACAGGGATTTGACATACAGCAAATCACTGGCTTGGCAATTTTCAATTGTTGCTGGATTTCATTAGTCAGCAAAAGTACCAACTGTCCACCCAAAGACCATCCCATCAAGACATCAAAAGAACTCGCCTGCCTAACTTTTTCGGCCAAAATACTTTCCACGTTAGGATCAAAAATATCCCATACTTCAACTTGATGCTGCTGCCGTAACTGTTCTACAAACGGGGGTTAAGACCGCTGTTCCTAGCCCCCAACCCGTAATCATCAGTATCTTCATTTTGTCTGCTCCAATAAAAGGGACCAATTCAAGTTGAAATGATCCCTGTTTGTTACACGATTAATTAAGCAGGTTGCATCGCATCTACAGCCAATTCTTTAGCTGTTTTCTTGGCAGCTTCAGCTTTTAAGCCTAATTTAGCAAACAAGGCTTTGTCTTTACCTTCACCACTGTTCGGGGCAGTAAGCAATTTATCACCTGAAAATAATGAGTTAGCTCCAGCCATAAATGCCAGTGCCTGATCAGAGTCAGAGAGAGATTCACGACCTGCCGACAAGCGGATATAACTCTTCGGCATAATAATCCGTGCTACCGCAATAGTACGAATCCAGTCAATCACATCCAGTTTTTCAACATCGGCCAGTGGTGTGCCTTCAATAGGAACCAGCATATTTATGGGCACCGAACCCGGGTGAATCGGCATAGTCGCTAGTTCAAATAACAAACCGACTCGGTCTTGTACGCCTTCGCCCAAGCCGACAATACCGCCACTACAGACATTAATTCCGGCATTACGCACATGATCAAGCGTATTTAAGCGGTCATCAAAGCTACGTGTACTGATGACATTGGCATAATATTCACGTGAGGTATCAAGGTTGTGGTTGTAATAATCTAGCCCTGCATCTTTCAGACGTTCCGCTTGTGAGGCATTCAGCATCCCTAGGGTCATACATGTTTCCATGCCCAGTTTCTTGACTTCCTGCACCAATTCCAGCACATACGGCATATCGCGTTCATGCGGGTTACGCCATGCTGCGCCCATGCAAAAACGGGTCGAACCGGAAGCTTTGGCCTGTTTGGCTTCAGCAATCGCCTTTTGTACTTCTACGCGTTTTTCAATTTCCAGATCAGTATCATAATGTGCAGATTGCGAACAGTATTTACAATCTTCCGGACAACGGCCCGTTTTAATTGAAAGCAGAGTACTGACCTGAACAGTATTCGGTTCAAAGTTTTGGCGATGAATTTGCTGTGCCTGAAACAGTAAATCCATTAAAGGCAAGTCATAAATTTCTTGTATTTCGGCACGTGACCAATCATTACGGATCATCTTGTCTGCATCATCTAAAATTCAATTGAGTAAATCATACGCTGTTTTTTTTATTTTTCTTTAGCGTTTTATTTCATATTCATTGCCTGCTTAAAATAGCTTTAGTTTATCAAGCTATTTTGAAAGCTTATTTAACTCGAATCCTGCTTAAGCCGATGATTCCTTAATTTGAATTGTTGGCTTATTTTGATGAGGGAGTTGATATGCACATAGTGAGGCGTAAATTCCACGCAGAAATCCATGAAGACTACGTGCTTTACTCGTCACTAAATTGTATTGCCCCTTCAATAAACTGAATAATGTTTCTATCTTATTGTGTTGTCTTAGGTGATATTCATCTGATACACAAAGTTGAATAGCCTGCATATTCTTTCGATGATAAATAATTAAATCAATACCTTGATATTTCAATCTAATTTTTAATTCTTGGCTGATGTAACCTCGATCCCCGTAAAGTTTTGCTTCTACACCAGCAACCAATTGCTCAACCATTTTTATGTCAGCAACATATCCATTCGATAAAGCAGAACAGCCAATTTCACCAAATTGATTCATCGCAATATGTAATTTACAGCCATAAAATCAGCCCATTGAGCTTCTACCACGAGATGCAATTTGGACTAATAATTTATGATGCTGAATACGTTGAGTTTTACAAACTGGCAGAGTTGTTGAATCAATCCATAGATATTGTGTACCTTGGCCTTTCATCAGTGTCACATGTAAGGCTTGTAGAGCTAATTCATGCATATTGATTAGATGAATCATCCTTTGATAGCAAGGCAAGTACTTAAATAAATGGCTTTTACCTTCTTTTACCCAGCTAAAAAAAGGCTTTGAAATTATTGAAATGAGAGCATTTGTATCAAATGGCAATAAAGCAGATTTCTGAAATTGTAAATTGAGCAGTTCTGATTCTTAAGGAACCACGGTTTTGTTTGAGAAACTCTCAATAAGTTGATTCAAATTTAAGAAAAATCATCAATTACGCAGAATAATTCGGTACTATTGAACATCAGAACTAGAGTTTTGAGTTTGGTGTGTCCGTATAACACTTGTTTTACACAGTCCGCCTCAATCCAATATAAATTTATCTTTCAATAACTTAAAACAAAAACTTCCCAACCACGTCTTGCTTAATCCAACCATTTCCAATATTCTATGTGGGTTGTTATGTGGGACAAGAATAACCCTATGCCTAAAAAAGCCAAAGAACTCTCGGCACTCAGTGTAGCAAAAATCAAAAAAATGGTAGGCATGCTGTCGGTGGTGTAGATGGTTTGCACCTACGTATTGTGAATAGTTCTCGTGTCTGGATTTTACGTGCAGTAGTGGGAAAACGTCTAGATAAAGACGGAAAGTTAAAGCCTCATCGCCGTGATATTGGTATTGGTCCCTACCCCGAAGTTTCTTTAGCTGAAGCCCGTGCTAAAGCAATAAAATTAAGAATACAAATTCGAAATGGCATTGATCCAATTGCACATAAACAAGAACAGCTCAACAAGCTTCATATTCAGAAACTACGTGACAAAACATTCATTGAGTGTGCAAAAGTTGTTATAGCAAATAAAACCCGTGAACTCAAAAATGAAAAACATATTGGTCAATGGACTTCTACATTAGAAACTTATATTTACCCAACTTTAAGTGATATGAGTATTAGTACCATTACTAAAGTTGATATTGCCGAAGTTCTTAAGCCTATCTGGATTGATAAAAATGAAACAGCTAAACGTATTCGTGGTCGTATAGAAACCATTTTTGATTATGCCAAAGCTATGGGATATTTTGTAGGTGATAACCCTGCTGAATGGAAAGGCAATCTAGAACCAATTCTAGGTAATTTAAAGCAGGAATCACGCCCTCACCCATCGTTACCCTATGAACATCTTGCTGAATTTATTCAGCACCTAAGACAGAAAAAAGGTATTTCTCCTAAAGCCCTAGAATTTGCAATTTTAACTGCTTGCCGTTCTGGTGAGATTTTTGGGGCAAAATGGCAAGAAATTGATTTTAAGAAAAAGGTTTGGATTATTCCTAAAGAACGAATGAAAGCAGATAAAGAGCATCGTGTTCCTTTGTCTCAACAAGCTATTAATTTGCTTAAATCAATTCAAGCATATACTCAAGCACAAGATTTCATTTTTCCTGCACCTCGTAATGGGCAGATGCTTTCTGACATGTAATTGACCACTCTGATCAAACGAATGCATGAACAGAAGTTTAAAGAAAAATGGCTTAGGCTATCTTGACCCTAAACAGAATAGAGTAATCACGACACATGGCTTCCGCTCTACATTTCGTGACTGGTCTGCTGACAAAACCGATTATCCACGTGAAGTTTGTGAGCATGTGCTTGCACATAAATTACCAGATGAAGTAGAAGCGGCTTATTTACGTGGTGCTTATCTAGAAAAACGAAAAGGATTGATGAGTGATTGGGCAAAGTTTTGCTATCAAAATATTATCCAGTGATGGATTAAAAAATATAATTATATTATTACAAAGACTTAGATTAAAAATAAAGTTGTGATGTCAATTTGGCACAAAATTTATTTTATGTATCGAAACATAACTATTCAATATTTTTACTTCCAAACAAATTGCTTACTGCAAGAAGTGCTGTTTCAGACATAGCTTTTATCGACAATCAGATCATCGATAATTCCTACGACTTCAATCAACTTGCAACTTGACAATTGTGGAATTTCCACAATCATTTCAAAATAAGTCGGGTATACATCTACCTCAAAGGCAAGGTAAGTTTTTGTAGTTGCCCCGCCTCATAATCTTCCAACAAGTAGCTACCATAAAATTTCGTGGTTTGTTAGATTTTTATCCAAATTTCATCAGTTCAAACTCTGCGAAATCTATTCAAATAATTAATTTTAGACAGGGCATAAAAATATTTTATTTCAATAGATGAGAAGAATGGAATATATACATCAAATAAGGATACACCCTAAAAATTGTAACTATATTGCCATCACTTTGAATTTTCCGGCGCCATCAGCCACTTTACACTCGCATCGAATAGCTTAACCCCATCTGAAGACAAGTCTGAAAAAGTGTCATTATGAAGAAAGAACATCAGCCGTTTAGCTGGCGCTAAAGATTCATAATCCATAGTTGCACCTTTTTCATATCCCCAAATCGCTGCTTTTTCAGGTTCGCCGTAGACCGTCGCAATGATCGTAGCCCCTAATCCAGGTTTCCCCCAATTCATCATGGTCTGTTTTTTATAAACATTCAGCGTGCCCGCAGGTAAATTCGCAGATAAGCGGTGTGGCGCATTTACAAGCCATAAATATCGAGCTTTATCGACTTCACCAAAATCCTGACCTGAGCGTTTCCCCGTCATGGCTGAATCATCAATATAATCACTTTCCCATGTCATCAGTGGAATTTCTAACTGACGCCACCCTGCTTTTAAGTTTTTTGATCCAACTGTTGAAGACAAAATAATTGCATCAACTTGTTTAATTTGTTTTGGATCTTGGAGCTGGTCTAATATTTGAACGGCATATCCCAAGGCTTCTAAGTGCTGTTTTATAGCCAAATCATTTGCGTATGATGGCCCGTTTATCTGAGAAATTAATGCGATATGCGTACTCACTTTAGCTGCAAATGCACTCATGGATGCTGTTAAAAAACCTAGGCTCAGTGCAGCAATCAGCATTAAAAAAAGTTTTTTCACTGTGTGATACCTTGAAAGACATCGGAACTTTGATCGTTCAAATCAAAGTTCCTCAAAAATATATGGTTAAATTTAACTACAAAATGTTCAATGGACGAAAAACAAGAACTGATTAATATTTAAACTTCACATTAAAGAGAAAAGTTCGCGGGCTGCCAAAACTGAGCAACTGGGCATTGGGTGTTGTACCTTGAATATAATCTTTATCAAATAAATTTTTAATGCTTAAACCCATGCCCCAACGTTGAGCATCGTAGCCAGCATTCACATCAAATAACGTATAACTCGGCATACGGACAGAATATGTTCCACGCTGTGCTGTTCGTTCCCCTTGAAGACGTACTCCTGCCCCCATATTCCATCCCAGTTTATCTGGGCTAAAATAATATTGGCTAGACAATGATGCTGCATTTTTAGGGACATGATTAATGCGCTTCCCAATCTCACTACTGGTTAAACTTTCGGTGACTTCAGCAGTTGGGATATAGCTATAGGCAGCGGATACATGCCATTGGTTAGACAGAGCTGCAGATAATTCTGCTTCATAGCCTTTGGTTTGCTGCTCACCGGTTTGAATTGAATAGCCTAGAGTTGAATCATTTTCTGTAACATTGCGGCGCGTGAGATCATAGTAAGCGATATATCCTTGTAAACGCTGGTCAAGTCCTTGAAACTTCATACCAACTTCCGTTTGTTTACCTTCTTCGGGGTCGAGTAATGTACTATTCGCTCCAGTATCGGTTACAGGCATAAATGAAGTTGAATAGCTAATATAGGGCGCAAAGAAATCATTGATGCGGTACATCAATGATGCACTGCCCGTAAATGCATTATCCGAGTTTTGTACGGTTGTATTATTTATTTGGTTTTCAACACTCACTTGCGTCCAATCATGGCGTCCAGATAAGCCTAAAATCCACTGATCATCAATTTTAATGGTATTTCTTAAATAAAGCCCGGTATATTGATTATAGGTCAAATTCCATGACGGCTTGCCTTGCGTCGTAGGGGTAATGCCATGCTCTAAGTTATCTGCATCAATCGGGTTTACATTATCAACCCGCTGATAGTAGTCACTGCGCTCTTTCATCATATCAACTCCGGCTGTCACTTCGTAATCAATATGATCTGTTTTAAAACTTCGCTGCAGATAATTATCTAATGCAAAATTAGTATCCTGCTTATCTTGATAATTGACTTGCCGTTTCACAATTGGGAAGGCCGCTCCAGAAGCCGCAAAAACTGAGTTACTCCAGCTGCTATTTTTCGTCACAGCAAAATTCTGCTTAAAAATCCAATCATTATCAAAATAATGAGTGAAGTTACTGCCTACACGATATACGTCCACATCATAATAGCGATCAGGCTCTCCAATAAAAATGTTACGTCCATAATTTTGATAGTTTTGCGGAATTCCCTGATTTCGAATATATTTTCTGTGCTGATAGCTAGCAATCACAGAAAGATCATTTTTATCATTTAAATCAAAGTTATATGATGATGCTAAATACTGATTTTTAAAATATACATAATCTGTCGGATCATCTTGATCAGACACACGGCCAACGAAACGAAATGCCCCTTTTTCAGTTTGATTTGGCGCATAGTTAATATCAAATGTGCCTTCTTTAAGCCCATAGCTTCCATAGCTCAAATTGGTCCGATAAAACGTTTCCGCTTCGGGGCGCTTTGTCGTTAAATTCACCAAGCCCCCTGGCAGAGCTAAACCAAAACCCACAGAAGTAGGCCCTTTCACAACTTGAATAGAATCTAATCCACTAATATCTTCAGATCTTAAGACATTTGTTGAAGTTTGCACGCGCAATCCATCAACATAGGTTTGCGCACTCGAAATTTGACCACGAATGATAAAATCATCCCAACCACGACGCCCATATGAACCTGATGTAACACCAGCAACGCCTTCTAAAGCATCGGCAACAGTTTTAAGCTGTTTTTCTTGAATTTGCTCACTCGTTATGACACTAATGGATTGTGCCGTTTCAAATATAGGATCATTTGAACGCAATACAGAGGATGCAGTTTTTGCAGCATACTCTTTATTTTCCTTTTGTTCGGCTTGAGCTTGAATTGTTATCGTCGGTAAACTTTGAGCTGTTTCAGTATCCGTTGCCTGAGCATGAGTCGACACATTAATGATTGCTAATATTGCTGAACTAAGTGGGAGTAATCTATATGGCATTTGGCGGCAGAACGAATGGAAATGTATGGAAGCATTATAAAAAAACCAAAACAACAAATAATAATGATTTTTATTTATATTTACTATTTATTAAATATATGCACTGTTTTGGGAGACTAGAAATCGAGATATTACAAAATTTGAATCTGATCACATCGTCAAGATGACTTAGAATGAATCGTTTTCCACCATTTTCGTTATTTTCCAGTAAAAATTTCCCCGAATATTGCGGTCTATATAAAACTTGCTGAGTATTGATCATTAAACAGCATTGAATAGCGGTATCAGAGTAAGTGTGATTTCGACCTTGCTTGTCTTGTGCATACCACTGAGTGTTTGGATCAAACCAAATGGAAATATTACCTCGGTTAATGAGGGCACGATTGTAGGAAGACCAGTTAGTTGTACGATAGATTTTAGGAGCAGGTTTATTCATATTGAAATTATAGGACTGAATAATCTTTCTAGGCTAGGTTTATGCAACAAAGCCCTTTTCACATCCAAAATTTGATGAGGGGTAGGTTGAGGGGTAAAACCCTAGATAAAAAATAAAACCTTTTAAAAACAAGGGTTTATTTAAACATTTGGCGGAAGCAGTGGTAACTCAACTGATGCCTCTAGTCCTCTTATTTTTCAAGTCAATTTCTTATCCGCGATTCGGGTTAATTAAGGATGCATAAGCTTCCTTTTTTATAGACAAATGTACAAGAAACAATACTATAACTTTACACTAGTTCTATCTACGAACCTTTGATTTATACTAGCCGGATAACATCACCGGCTTTAAATCAGTTTAGCGACTTTATGAACTTAAAGAAAAATAAAAGACAGCTTGTCTGGGGTTTAAATCTGCTTGCATCGATGATGTATGGCAGCTTTGCTCATGCACAGAGCATCAGCTTTCAGGACGCTGAACGTCAGTTGTTGCAAAATTCTTATAGCAGCCAAGCCTATCAAAGTCTGGAACAGGCTTCAAAACTTGAAGCTGAAGCAGTAAAAGGCGTAGGTCTACCGCGTGTCGATCTGAATGTTCGTGCCTATGCCTTTCACAGTGAAGTCGATATTCCATTAAAGCAATTTAAAAATAATCTGGAGAATTCACTCTCCCAAGGCGTGAATGGCCGGCTTAATGAGTGGGAGGCCAGTAATGGCGTGGATCTACCTGCAGGTATTACCGATCCACTGCGTGATGGACTTAACAATACTATTCATAGCGGAGTTGGTCTGATTCCGGATACGTCTAATGTCATCCTTGAAGATCAGGTGATTCGCCCCACTGTTTCCGTGATTATGCCAATATATACCGGAGGCCTCACCCGTAGTGCCAAAGAAATTGCCAATATTCAGGTCGGTCGTAGTCAGCTCAGCAACAAACAGCAGCAAGACACGCAGCGTTTTGAACTGATTCAAAGTTATTTCAATGTGCAGCTCCAAAAGCAACTGCATGCAGCAGCGCTGTTTAATCTGAATGCTATGCAGCAGCATTATCGCAATGCCTTAAAGATGGAACAGCAAGGTTTTATCAGTAAAGGCCAACGCATGCAGTTTGAAGTAGCACGCAATAATGCCGAGCGCAGCCAGCAAAATACGCAAGCCAATTTGAATGCTGCCCTGTTCCAGCTGAATAATCTGCTTCAGGAAAGCGGCATCACCGAACTTTCGACGCCTTTATTTGTCAATAAAACTGAGCCACAGGCTTTAAATCATCTGCTGAAAACCTTTAGTCAAAACTCTGCGCTGATTCAAAAAATGCAGCTGGATACCCAATTGGCCCAAGCCAATGTCAAAGCCCAGCAAGCAGCTAAAAAACCGAATATTTTTGCTTTTGGTGAATATAGTCTGGATCAAAATGAAAACTGGATTGTCGGAGTTGCCGCACGCTATAACCTGTTTTCCGGGATCGATAAAAACAAAAATATTCAGGCTGCCGAACTCAAACGCTCTGCCACAGAACTGCTCACTGCACGCACCCAGCAGGAAATTGAAAATCTGATTTATAAATCTTATAGCGAAGCACTCAGCGCACAGCAAAGTGATGCACTTCTGGCACAAAACTTGAAAGCCGCACAGGAAAATTTACGCATCCAAGAATTGTCTTTTAAAGAAGATACGGGCACCGCCATACAGGTCATCGATGCACAAAATATGCTGAGCGGACTACGAGCCGAAACTGCCTTGAATGCTTACAAATATGTGATGTCACTGGCCACACTATTACAAAGCCATGGCTCGATTGCAGAATTTCCGAACTACATCCAACATACCAACACTCACTATATTCGCTAATGGAGCCGAACATGAACGAAGATCAACAATCCAATGATCCTGTGAATGAAGCGGCTTCATCCAGCGATACAGATAAATCGCCTGCGCAACAGATAGAAACAAAAACTGAAATAGAAAACAACGCGACGACTTCGACCGAGCAACAACAAGCTCCTGAAATCGCTAAAAAGAAAAAATATTTATTGCTCGCCCTGATTCCAGTTCTGCTGGCAGTCATCGCTTTTGGATTATGGAAAAGCTACCAACCGGCTCCGCTTGAATTGCAGGGTCGTGTAGAAGCTGAAACAGTTCAGGTGGCGACCAAAGTGCCAAGCCGTATTGAAGAAATTTATGTAGAAGAAGGTCAGCGGGTCAAAAAAGGCGATGTACTGGTGCGCTTAAACAGCCCGGAAATTCAGGCCAAAAAACAGCAAGCCGCAGCGGCTTTACAATCTGCGCTAGCCTTACAATCGACTGCTGAACGCGGCTCGCAGGAAGAAAATATCGCCAGTCTGTATGCCAACTGGCAAGCGCTGAAAGCACAGCAAAATTTAGCCAAAGTTTCTTATGAGCGTGGTGCAAATTTATTGAAGGAAGGTGTGATTTCACGCCAGCGCCGTGATGAATTGTATGCAGCCAGTCAATCAGCGGCGCAAATGACAGAGGCGGCGTATCAGCAATACGCACGTGCCAAACGTGGCAGCACTTCGCAGCAAAAGAGTTCCGCCGATGCACAGGTAGATATTGCCCAGGCTGCGCTGAATGAAGCCAATGCTTTAGAAGCAGAAACCCAATTAGTAGCACCTGTAAACGGAACGGTGTCTAAAACCTATGGCAAAGTCTCGGAGCTGGTAGCCACCGCAGTCCCTGTGGTCAGCCTGTTTGAAGATCAAATGTGGGTGAGCCTGAATATTCGTGAAGACCAATATGCCCCGTTTCAGAAAATGAGCAGTATTGAAGGTTATATTCCCGCCCTAGATAAAACCGCCACTTTTAAAATCAAGCAGATCAGTGCTGAAGGTGAATTTGCCACCATTAAGACCACACGCCAAACCGGCGGTTATGATGTGCGAAGTTTTAAGCTGCATCTTGTGCCCACACCAGCGATTCCTGAACTGAAAGTTGGGATGAGCGTGTTATTTAAACTGAAAGAGACCCGATAATGTGGACGGGTATATGGCGCGAACTGCGCTATCTGCTCCGCGAAAAATGGGATCTGTGTCTGGTCACGCTCGCACCTGCACTGGTGATTATTTTATTCAGCAGCATGTTTGCTCAAGGGAAACCGGATCATTTACCGATTGCGATTATTGATCAAGACCAGAGTGCGCTGAGTCAAAGCATTTATCAGCATGTGGCGCTGAATCATACTCTTAAAATTGCTACGGTGTCGGAACAAACAGCTGAAATTGAGCGCCTGTTAAATCAAAATAAAATTTGGGGTTATATCCATATTCCCAGCGGTGCCGAGCAACGTCTGGTTCGTGCCCGGGATGCTGACATCAGTATTGCCTTTAACCAGAGTTATTTCAGTATCGGAAATACCATTTCCTCTGCCATGCTGGTCAGTACCCTGCAAGCACTGGCTGAATTTAGCGGACAGCAATATCTGGGCAACCGGCTGCCTTCTCTCGAAGCACCGTCACCGCATATCAAAATATCGCCGCTGTATAATCCACAACTGAATTATGAATTCTATCTGGAACTCTATGTCATTCCGGCAATTCTGCATTTACTGCTGTGTTGTTGTGTGGCATTTTCCGTCGGTCAGGAACTGAAGCGGCAGACCTTAACAAGCTGGATTAGCAACTCATCCATCTGGATGACATTACTGTCTAAGAACCTGGTCTATGTGGCTATTTTTAGTCTATGGACCTGGATCTGGATGTTCTGGCTGATTGAAATTCGCGGCTGGTTTGTTGCCGGCTCGCTCGCTCTGATTCTATCGGCACAATTTCTGCTATATAGCGCTTATGCATTTTTAAGCAGTGCAGTGGTTCTAGCAACCAAAGATTTAAGTAAATCTTTTGGCATCATTGCGGTCTATGGTGGTTCATCTTTAAGTTTTGCCGGTGTGACCTTACCTTTAAATAATGCGCCCCTATTCACCCAGTTCTGGTCCAATATTATTCCGTTCACGCCCTATGCCAAATTACAAACTGAACAATGGGTGATTGGTAGTCCATTGCATATTTCACTGCAAGCTGGATTAATGCTGCTGATCTATGCCCTAGTCTACGCTCTGCTGGCTTATCTGTTTCTTAAAAAAATCGCCAAAGGAGCAACACCATGAAATCCCTTTGGTTTTACTATCTACAAAGCTTTAAAGATATCGTCAGTCACGGCACGATCTTTACCACGCTGATTCTATCTGTCTTGTTTTACAGCTTTTTTTATCCAACCGCTTATCAGGCACAGCAGGCTGAAGCCTTACCGATTATTATTGTCGATGAAGAACAAAGTAGCTTAAGTACCCGCATTATTGGTCAGGTGGCACAAAGCCCCAATGTCGAAATTCAGGCGATTACCGGAAATTTTGCCGAAGCCAAACAATGGATGGAATCTCAAAAAGCCGATGGTATCTTGTTACTACCGGACAATTTATCGCAAAGCTTAAGGCATGGTGAAACAGGCGGAATTGGACTGTATTTAAGCACGGCCAACTTTTTAGTGACCAAACAAATTGGTCTGGGCTTAGCTACATCAGTTGAGCAAACTTTGGCAGATTATACTGAACGCTTTGGCAAGGTCTCGGATTTTTCACCTGCCCTTTCTGTGCATCAAATTCCTTTATTTAATCCGCTGTCCGGCTATGGCAGCTATGTCTTTCCTGCGGTTGCACCTTTAATTATTCACCAAACCATTCTTTTGGGTTTGAGTATGCTAATTTTAGTATATCGGGAAAGAAAAGTAGAATTAAACGCAAATGCATTGGTTGGGATGTGTTTAGCGGTCTTTACTATTGGCTGTCTGGGATGTTTCTATTTATTCGGCTTTAGCTTCTGGCTATTTGATTATCCACGTGGTGGCAACCTGTTCGGGATGCTACTGGCTGTTCCAGTTTTTATCTATACAATAATTGGCATGACCTGCCTATTCGCCAGTTTTCTGGATTTGCCGGAACGTGCGGGTCATGTGATTGTATTCACTTCCATTCCACTGTTCTTTTTATCTGGTGCGGCCTGGCCGCATGCTGCAATGCCTATCTGGATGCAAGTCGTTGGCGAAATCCTGCCTTCCACCCAAATTGTGCAGATGTTTATTCAACTCAATCAGATGGGTGTACCTACAGAGCTAGTCTTGCCTAAATTGCTTTATCTCGGAATGATCGGCAGCTTGTGCTTTTTCTTGGCTTATCGACGTTTAATTTCAAACTGTGGAACTTTCTAGCTAGGTGTTTAGTCCCAGATTTTAATGGTGTAATATTCTCAGAGAAATGGAAAGATGCAGCACTATGGGACAAGTTCTACACAACAGCGCCACAACGACACAGACAGTGCGTCGAGCAATACAAAATAGTTAAGAGAGCTTAATAACGCTAGCCAAGCGTTACGGCATCAATCAAAAGACTGTCGCAAAATGGAAGAAACTTACTTCAGTAGATGATCTTACAACAGGGCCAAAGAATCCTCGCTCAAGCGTGTTATCGCCTGAAAATGAGGCGGCAATTGTTGCTTTTCGAAAACGCACTTTGTTGCCGCTAGACGATTGCCCTTATACATTGCAGCCGAGTATTCCTTATCTGACACGCTGGTCGTTACACCGCTGCTTGCAGCGGCATGGTATTTCATGACTGCCTAAGGTACAAGGTGATCGGCCTGTCAGAAAGCGCTTCATAAGAAATTGAGATCTTTAGAGAGGAATGAATTATTAAAATCAGTCAAACGGCTAGGTCGGTCACTTTGGAAAAAATGGTCTGGTTATCATCATCGAAGTTTAGTGGAAACCAAAATGCATTGCATCAAATGATTAGGCGATAAATTAACAGCAAGGAGTTTTGCTAGTCAGGTGGATGAGATTCATGCACGTGTAGCAGTTTTGAATAAATTCATAGAATTAGATCGCCCTAATACCCAAGTTGTCACTTGAATTTAGCTCAATTAGGGCAGCATTGTCTTTCAAACCTTTGTGCAACAAAGCCCTTCCCCTGATTGATATTTATTATTTAGTTTCCCAGTAATATGTTGATTCTTTTGCGACTTATTGGCCATTTCTGCGAATCGATCTGATGTTGTGGAGCTTGGCACTTCTCGCCCTATTGTTACACCAGAAAATTACCCCTATTCATCAAAAGGCGGTCAATAAAATTCACGCCAAACTAAAAGTTACGCAACAGGAATCATCAACATGATATGGATTGCAGTGATCGGTCTGCTTTGGCTAAGCTGCTTTGCCTTTTATACTGTAAGTGCAAAGCAGATTCTAAAAACCCGAAAATCTCGGTACGCTTTTTTAGCGAATTTTCCTACGTACACTAAATTCGCAGCAGGTATTTTCTTATTCGTTGCAATGGTTTTATTACGGACCCGGTTTAGCTCCAGTATCAGCTTTGTGGCTCTATGGATATTTCTAAGCCCTGTACTGTTTATCTTTATCTTAAAAATGAATAAAGCACTTTAGTATTTATTTAAAATCAGAAAGTAGCAAACAGCCTAGTGCGCTACTTACATGCCCTCTATTGAACCAATCTACCCAGTATCTGCTAAACCTTGCCAACCTACTTTTAAATATTTCAGATTCATTATTTTGGCTAGAATCAAAAATTTAAATTGGTAGGTATTTGGTAGGTAGGATTCTTTTTAACTTCATCCAATACTCATATTACGGTGAGGGTCACCGATAAAATAATCAATGAATGGTAGAAGGAATCACACCATGGCTTTTAAAAATATTTCAGATCAAACTAACGGTTTTTATATTCCCTGTGTTTCACTTTTTGGTCCGGGCTGTGCTAAAGAAATCGGGATAAAAGCACAAAATTTAGGTGCCAAGAAAGCGCTGATTGTAACTGATGCGGGGCTGTTTAAATTTGGTGTTGCAGATGATATTGCAAACTATTTGAAAGAGGCGGGTGTTGACAGTTATATTTTCCCAGGCGCGGAACCCAATCCAACTGATATTAACGTGCATCATGGAGTTACAGCTTATAATGAAAATGCCTGTGATTTTATTGTATCGTTAGGTGGGGGTTCATCACATGACTGTGCCAAAGGCATTGGCCTAGTCACTGCAGGTGGCGGACATATCCGTGATTATGAAGGGATTGATAAAAGTACCGTCCCGATGACACCACTGATTGCAATCAATACTACAGCAGGGACAGCTTCGGAGATGACACGTTTCTGTATCATTACCAATACCGATACCCATGTGAAAATGGCGATTGTAGATTGGCGTTGTACACCACTCATTGCGATTGATGACCCTAAACTTATGTTGGCCAAACCTGCAGGGCTGACTGCGGCAACAGGTATGGATGCCTTGACGCATGCAGTAGAAGCCTATGTGTCTACAGCAGCAAACCCAATCACTGATGCCTGTGCAGAAAAGGCGATTACCATGATCAGCGAATGGCTTAGCCCGGCAGTGGCGAATGGGGATAATCTGGAAGCACGGGATGCCATGAGCTATGCCCAATATCTTGCCGGAATGGCCTTTAACAACGCCTCTTTAGGATATGTGCATGCGATGGCACATCAGCTCGGAGGCTTCTACAACTTGCCGCATGGTGTTTGTAATGCAATTCTGCTCCCCCATGTTTGTGAATTTAACCTGATTGCTTGTCCTGAACGTTATGCCAAAATTGCCCAATTGATGGGGGTGAATACAGAAGGCTTAACCGTAACTGAAGCAGCTTATGAAGCGATTGGCGCCATTCGTCAGCTTTCGGCTTCAATTGGTATTCCATCTGGGCTGACGGAATTGAATGTAAAAGAAGCTGACTTGGCCATCATGGCGGAAAATGCACAAAAAGATGCCTGCATGCTGACCAATCCACGTAAAGCCAGCCATGCCCAAGTGGTAGATATTTTTAAAGCGGCGATGTAGTGCCTCAATGTAAGTCTTCTTTCCAATCATCTGACTTACATTTTTAACAGCCCCTGTTTCACTTTCTGAGGAAGTGTGCCAAGAGCAGACATGCATTTTCCTGTTCCTGGCTGATCCTTTTGCCTTCATAAGAGGATAAAAACGGGGGGTGTTTCTTTTTTATCAAGCCCCTTTCATTATGATTATCGACATTAATCCCATGGTAGAAAAATGCCAAGATTTTTTTAGCCCGTTTCAGCCACAAATAAAATTTCATAGCGTATTATCTTACGATTATATTTGATCCCTGAGGAATAAACTGCGCGTCCTTCAAATGACATGAAGGTGAGCGTAGCTGATTTTAATGAAGAGCATCCCATCAAGCAGCTAGGCAAACTGGGTAGCCACTGATAAAAATTTTAGGATCAGGTTCAGTCTAAATCAATAAGTAAACCCACAGTAAGCAAGGATAATACTTAATATTCCAGAATTTTCCTATTTTAACTGTTTAGCTTTACCGACAGTTACATCAGCTTTAAAGATTTTTATATTTTAACAGAGTCTGATGAACGGGATGGATTTTGGGCATCAGTTCAATCAGGCGTTCTATAGCATCAATCGCTTCAGGAAAATGTGCCACATGTTTCAGCAGGACATCGGTTTCATTAGCCTTGAAAATGGCATCGCTCAGGCGTGATTCCAGACAATCTCTCCAAGCGCATAGAAATGGACTTTCTGTTCTAGCCAGAAATACGCCGGTACATAATTTCAAGGCTGAATCAATATATCCAGCATCTAGGGATTGCTCCATCATTAAAAAGTCAGCCTCTACATCCGCCAATAAACGATAGGGTCTGGAACCCAGCATACCACCTAGTACATCGCGTAACTGTGACATTTCTGCTTTTAAAGTCCCTATACTGACCTTGCGTTCGCCATATAAGGCCTGATGCAAGGTATCTAGACTCAGGCCCTGCGGACATAAGGCCAGAATGGCTAGAATTTCAATCTGTCGAGGGGTCAGAACTAGTACCTTGCCATTAAACAGCACTTGAGGTACTGAAAAAGCCCGAATAAACAGGCGCTGCTTCTGGCATTCTAGTAGAGCCGACTGGATGATCGTAGCACAGCGCTCCGCAGCTAGTAGTGCTAAACTGTTATGCTTTGGCCAGGTAGTTGACAGATCAATGACACCTAAGACCTGTTTTGAATAGGGATCAATAATCGGAGCAGCGTAACAAACCCAATCATGAATGGAGGACATGTAATGTTCACTGGAAAAGACACAGCTGGATTGTTGAGTTTTTAAGGATAGTGCCAATGCATTGGTTCCGACTAGCTCTTCGCGCCATTGTCCACCTTCAATAAAATGTACACTTTCTGCGGCACTTTGCATTTGCGGGCTGGACGCTGTCCAGATGATGGTGCTGCCTATATCACCGACTGCCAACACCATCGATGACTGCTCTGCAATATGTTTCAAGTCTTGTGCACAATGGTGTAGAGCATAGGCTAAAGTTAAAGAAGAAGTGGTCTTTTTTATATCTGTCAGTGGTGCTGCTAAACGATTCTTAGGGATTTCAGCCGAGGATGAGCGCTGCCAAGAACTAGCAATACTCTGTCCCAGCTGTTCTGCATGCAGGGGAGATAAACTGCTACTTTGCCGAAGCTGATCGATATTGTGCCTTTTTTGCGCCAAATCTTGTTTTGTCATCATTCCTTATTCTCACAACAATTCATGATTTACATCCGCTGTAATCGTTATTCTTTTAAAATAGATGAAAAGATCGTGAACATGCTAGCTCCAACCTTTTTCCAACCTTACCTCATTTATATTAATCAAATAAGGTGCAGAAGTACCTTATACCAAAGCTGTAGAAGCGGTTTTGCCATACGAAAATAAGCAAAGGAAATAAATATGCGTTACATCGATCCCAATCAACCTGGTTCAAAAATTCAATTTAAAGCACAATACGATAATTTCATTGGCGGCGAATGGGTCGCTCCGGTCAAAGGCGAATACTTTGACAATCTCTCTCCGGTAGATGGCAAAGTCTTTACCAAAGTACCGCGTTCTTCTGTAGAAGACATTGAATTGGCCCTGGATGCAGCGCACAAAGCCAAAGAACAATGGAACAGAGCATCGCCGACCACCCGCTCCAATATTCTGTTGAAAATTGCCGACCGTCTGGAACAAAATCTGGAAATGTTGGCTGTAGCAGAAACCTGGGACAATGGAAAACCGATCCGTGAAACGCTGGCTGCCGATATTCCACTGGCCATTGACCATTTCCGTTATTTTGCCGGCTGTATCCGGGCTCAGGAAGGTGGCATTTCCGAAATTGATGAAGATACTATCGCCTACCATTTCCATGAACCGCTTGGTGTAGTCGGACAAATCATTCCCTGGAACTTCCCGATTCTGATGGCCGCCTGGAAACTCGCGCCAGCCTTGGCTGCAGGCAACTGTATTGTGCTGAAACCTGCAGAACAGACTCCGGTCAGTATTCTGGTGCTAGCTGAACTGATTCAGGACATTTTGCCGCCGGGCGTGTTGAACATCGTCAATGGCTACGGGGTCGAAGTCGGCCGTCCACTGGCGACCAATCCCCGTATTGCCAAGATTGCCTTTACCGGCTCGACTGCCGTCGGCCAAATGATAATGCAGTATGCAACTGAAAATATTATTCCGGTAACGCTGGAACTTGGCGGTAAATCACCAAACTTGTTCTTTGCCGACATTATGGATCAGGAAGACGATTATCTGGACAAAGCTCTGGAAGGCTTTGCCATGTTTGCCCTGAACCAGGGTGAAATCTGTACCTGTCCTTCCCGTGCCTTGGTACAGGAAAGTATTGCCGATGAATTTCTGGCGCGTGCAGTAGAGCGGGTGCAACGGATTAAGACTGGTCATCCGTTAGATACCGACACCATGATTGGTGCGCAAGCCTCACAGGAACAGCAGGACAAGATTCTGGGTTGTATTGCCACTGGCCGTGAAGAAGGCGCACAGATCCTGACCGGTGGTGAAGCACGTCATGAAGTGGGTCAAGGTTTCTATATTGAACCGACCATCTTTAAAGGCACCAATGACATGAAAACCTTCCAGGAAGAAATCTTCGGGCCTGTACTGGCTGTGACCACCTTCAAAGACTTCGATGATGCGATCAAGATCGCCAATGATACGATTTATGGACTCGGTGCCGGTGTCTGGTCACGCTCAGCGCATACCTCTTACCGTGCAGGCCGTGCTATTCAGGCCGGCCGGGTCTGGACCAACTGTTATCACATCTACCCTGCCCATGCGGCTTTCGGTGGTTATAAAAAATCAGGGATTGGGCGTGAGAATCACAGAATGATGCTGGATCATTATCAGCAGACTAAAAACTTGCTAGTCAGCTATTCGACCAAACCAGCCGGGTTCTTTTAAGAAGTGAAATAAAAGCGAACTTCGGTTCGCTTTGAATGTATGGTAGCTAGCTTTCACAAAATATCAGCAACATCTTCAAGCTGCGGCCAATTCAAATAAAGTTTTTAGTCTATAAACACTTTTTTTAAAGGAAAGAGCATCACCTCAAATTTCTATTTGCAATAGTGTCATTTCAAGATAATGTCACTCTATAAAGATTTCGCCACATCCTCCAGCCATTTAGTGCAAGAAGAATAAAGAGAAAATAGAGTACGGCTGTTAAATACAATGATTTATGGGTGTACATACCGACATAAATTACATCTAGAACACACCATAATCCCCAGCTTTCAATATATTTTTTGGCTGCCCAATAACTTGCCACCAAGCTAAAAGAGGCCAACATGGAATCCAACCAAGGGAGTGATGCTGTGGTGAAATGAGCAAATAAGGCGCCAATCACCAGACCGGCGACAATACCCACAATCAGGCTATATACCCAGATTTTTTTATTCAAATAGCCAATCTGCACGGTGATAGCCTGGTCATGATTTTTCTTCGACCAGCTATACCAGCCATACAGTTGCATCAAGATAAATACGGCTTGTAATGCTGCGTCTGCAAATAAATTGACACGATAAAAAATAATCATATATAAAAATACAGCGACAATATTCACCAACCAGCAGACTTTATATTGTTTGGAGGTCAGCCAGACACCTAAAACGTTTAAAATGAACGCTGCAATTTCTATATTTTCCATAGCAATATAACCTGATTAAGCAGCCAATTTAGAAGTTCAGATTGAATGACAAGGTTGCTGTACGCGGCGAACCCAAGAATAAATAATCATCACCCAAAAATTCACCTGCATCACGCCAGTATTTCTTGTTGAACAGATTATTAATATTCAAGCGCAGCAATGCATCGGTCGTATTTAGCTTAAATTGATAAGCAGCGCCTAAATCAACCACACTATAACCTGCAACTTTCGCAGCACCCTCTTTATTGGCATATTTGCTGGAACTGTATTGACCACCTGCCAGAACAGTGAAACCTGCAATGCTCGGTACGTTATAGCGAAGATGTGTTGCGAAACGAGCTTTTGGCACGTTTTGCGCCTGATGATTACCATATTCAACCGCTTCTACATTTTCTAAACGGGCTTTAGTCAAGGCAAAAGATGAAGTTAAGGCCAGATGATCGGTTAATGCACCATTCAGTCCGAGCTCCAGACCCTGACTATGTTGTTCGCCTTCCGCAACAAAATAGCGAAGTCCTGAAATCGGCTTGCTATATTGGTTGTCTTGGCGTAAATCAAATAGCGAGGCAGTCAATAAAAACTGCTTGATCTGTTGTTTGAAACCAACTTCATATTGCTCTGAGTAGATCGGTGCTAGGGTTTCAGCAGCATTCTCTGCAAACCAAGGTGCTGATTTTCCATCTGACAAGCCTTTGGCATACGAGGCATAGACGGTAGTCGATTCCAAGGGGCTATAGCTGATTGCGAATTGCGGTAAAAATTTAGCTAAATCGGTATCGCGAACTTTTATTACCTGCTTACCCTCTGCATCATAAGCATGTGCTTGCTCATCAAGCTCGATCCATTTTCCGCCAATTAAAGTGGTCCAATGTTCATTCCATTCAATACGGTCTAATGCTGTAAATGCAGTTTGTTTACTTTTAAGTGCTTGATATTTTGGTCCAGCATTCGCTGTTACTGGGGAAAAATCTATAGTTTCTGTATAAATATTACCTACACCAATCCATTCATTGACACCAGCAAAACGATCTCGCGATTTATTGGTTTGTGTAATATCAAAATTTAGATAATGTTGCGCCCAATTGGTATCAATCACCCCATCTAGTTTGACTTTAAATTGGTTGGTTTTAAAGGTTTCATCTGGATTCTGATAATCGTAAATATCATACTCGCCAGCTTTACCAAACGTATTACAGGAATACGCTTCTAGACAGCCTTCCCGATAATATCCATAAGCAAAGCTTGAATAGTCATCAACTCTGGATTTACTGTGGGCTGCAACGAGTCCCAAGTTCCAGTCATCATTCAAAGCATAACTATATTTTAAACTGCTATTCAGACTATCGATCGTGACCGGTTTGCCCCAAGTCTGATAACCCAGCAATCGATCCCATTTCACATTTTCTGGGGCTTTGCCATCCAGTAATTGATAACCTGGCACTGATTTTTGTTCGGAACGCTGTGCTTCAAGATCAAGTTCTACTTTGGATTGCGCTGACATCTTCCAATCCAATGCCAATGCCGCTAAATAGCGTTCACCCTCCACATGATTGACATAAGAATCCATCTGTTCATTCACCAGATTGATGCGATATCCGAATTGTTGCTCATCACCCAAAAAACCACCGAGATCAGTTGCCACTGAAAACTGGCCGTGTTGATCGGCCGAGAATGTCAGTGCCTGAATATCTTTCGGTCGCTTGGTGACATAATTAACCACCCCACCCGGGGTTGACATCCCACTTTGAATCGCGGAAATGCCTTTTAAAATTTCCACACGCTCTTTATTTTCAAGTGCAACGTTTTGTTCACCACGAATCACATTGCCATTAATGAGGTAGCTTGATGCCAAATCAAGTGCAAAGCCACGCGAGACAAAGTTTGGATAATAGCCAATTGCAGCATAGCCATCACCGATGGCTGCATCATTTTTTACCACATCGCTCAGCACACGAGCATGTTGTTCAGCAATGAGATCGGCAGTCAAGATAGAAACTGATGCAGGTATTTTTTGCAAATTCTCCGTACCAAAACCTTCAATATTCACTTTGGTACTCGAGTAAGGAATGCTTTGATCGGCTGTGATAACAATCGTGTCAAGCTTTTGAACATCGTCTTCAGCATAAGTCAGCGGGACTAAACACAGCTGCGACAGAATGATCATATTTAAAGATCGGATTAATACATTCTGTTTGAGTTGACGAGTGTTCATACGAAACCTTATGTCTGTGAAGTGGGTGATGATGCTGGGTTTAGAGAGAGCATTGAGAAGATTGCAATTCATCTTGAATGAGCCGGGTTAAGGTCTGGGTAAATTGTTGACCTTGTTCGCCAAAGAACCAGTCCACATGACCGATAATCCAGTCGTAATAAGCAGCATCTGCATGGTTGAGGTTGTGGGTAATACCCACAAAATACTCCAGCTCTGAAAAAGCGAAATCCAAATGCACGATTTTCAGTAGTTCTGGCAAAATACTAAAATCTTCTTGTGGATGTACTTCAGAAAAATAAGCATGTAGAAAGGCAGTTAAACCAGCTTCATCAATCTGAATATGTGGGCTCTGCTCTAATTCCAACCAATTAATGAAATTACGTTCAATCGTCACAGCCAGATCATAAAGTGCAGAGTTTCGGTCAGATAAACCAAAATCAATTACGGCAGTAATTTCAGCTTTGGCATCCGGCGCTGACCAGAATAGATTAGAAGCGTGTAAATCGTTATGGGTCCAAATTTTGCTTGCCTGTTGCAATACAGGCTGAATACGCTGGTGAACCTGTAAGATTCGATCTAAGAAGTAAGGATCTAAATTTTTATCGGCAAAATAACGGCTTAATTCTGAACTGTTTGCAATGCGCCGTTGAATGGCTGTAATGATATTTTCACTGTCTAAAAGCTGCTGATTGGAAACCAAATAAGATGCTGATCTGCCCTGCTGTTCGGGAAAATCCTGCATCGCCATATGTAACCTTGCCAGTAATTGCCCCGCTTTCGCAGCATGTTCAGCATAGAAAAAAGGTTTCCAGGATTGCTGATCTGCATACAGATCTAAGCCGACTGCTTTTGCATAGACTTCATAGGTCCAGTCACCTAGCTCTAAAGCAGTCAGACCTTGATTTGAGCTAATCAATGCTGCAACAGGAATTTCTTTGCTAGCTAAATGCTGAAGAACAGCATGCTCCTGTAAAATATCGCGGGCACGACGAAAGGAACAATGGCTGCGCTTAATCAAATACTGATGCGCGACTGCTTCATCCCTGATCACAAAATCCTGCTCCACCTTGACCAGCGCCGCAGATGAAAATGGCCGGGGACTATACCACAAAATCTCAAAATGACCTTGTAAACAGGAATAGTGCTGCTGCAGGCTTTGTAATTCTGGATCAGAAATATGTGCCCAGTCTTTATTTTCCCAGGCATTGCCCATACCATGACCTAAATCATTGGTAATTATGGTCATCATCACTATTCCTGAGCTAGATCATTATCTAATAATGGAAAATCATCGTTTAGGCGAACATGCAAACAGTATTTTTAAATACATTTAATATTGAAGACACGCCCTAAAATTAAGTGGTACATACCAGTATTAAATTGAAGGCAAGTTTAGCCTTATAAATATAAAAATAGAATAGATCTCTCGCATAAATCAAAAAATGATCTTCTTTTTGGTTAATATTCGAACTCCAGATTTCTTAGCATTCGCGCATAATCTGCGGATGAAAATATATCGATTCAAACAAGCTTTCTTATCCTCAGTTCAAGCGATAACGTAGTTTTGAAATGTACCGTAATTCATTTTCATGACTTCACTAAGTAGCTCTTTAAATCCCTGTTTATCAGCAGCAAATTCTACCAGTGATTCATTGTTCAGATCAGTAACACATGCCATGGTCGAAATGACCTGTACACTATGAGCTTTGAATAACCCTCTCAAAATTTCATTTGAATGATTTTGGTCTTTAATGAAGTTCTTTAACGGCTTAGCAGGGATTGCCCAAGTATCGAAGTCTTTCATCTGTATCTGACGAACTTCAATGTCATTGATTTTGATGCTTCGATTCGTTTCTAGAAAAAAATCATTCATAATGATGTCTCAAATTAGATTTTAATGACAAAAAAATACCCTGATGGTTATCCCATCAGAGCTAAATATAAAATTATTTATTTCTTAATTTGAAATACTTTGATCAATCAGTTTCTCAATAGTATTAGAGGCAACATCATTAAAGTATGCACACTCACACTTAACTTCTTCTATTGTGCATTAATGGAAATACGATCCTCTTGGCTAACATATGATTGATGAAGCATATTTTCATATTCTTTCAATGTTTTTTGCAGTACAGTATTTGGATCCTTTTCCCAATAACCAATACCCAGCTTACCATCAATATTTGCAGCGTAATATTTAGGTTGATCATATTGAACCGTACCGGGTTTGTCGGAGACCACTTTTCTTGAGATGAGAAGCATTGCTTCGAAAGACGTAGCGAAGCGTAGTATCCCGATGACAAAATTAAAATATACCCCTGAAATCAGAGAAAGAGCGGTTCAATTATTGATTGAATCTGAAAAAGATTATCCATCGAATTGGGCTGCAATCACAGCAATTGCGCATAAGATTGGTTGTACTCCTGAAACACTTCGTGCCTGGCATCAAAAGCATTTAGATCAGCAAAATCCTATTAAAGTACAACAGATATCTGATCAAGAAAAAATGAAGCAAATGGAACGTGAAATTAAAGAATTAAAGCGTGCCAATGAAATTCTACGTAAAGCAGCCGCTTTTTTCGCCTAGGCGGAGCTCGACCGCCCACACAAATAATGGTGGATTTCATCCATAACAATAAAGATCGATATGGTGTTGATGCGATTTGTAGGATTTTACCGATCGCAGCTTCAACCTATTACCGAACTTTAGATCTCGCTGACAATCCAGAACATCGAGCGAAACGAGATCTATATGATGAGCATCATGCTGAACAAATTAAACGAATTTGGAAAGAAAGTTCAGGTCGATATGGTGTGCGTAAGGTCTGGCAACAATTGAAACGTGAAGGTTATGTTATCGCACGTTGTACAGTTGCTCGATTGATGCAGAAGCTAGGTATACAAGGTGTTTGGCGTGGGTAAGAATAAACAAACCACCCGTAGCCGAGATGATCAAAAAAGAGCAGATGATTTAGTGAAACGTAATTTTAATGCTGATCATCCTGACCAACTGTGGGTGAGTGACTTTACGTATATTCAAACTCATTCAGGCTGGGTCTATACCGCCTTTATTATTGATGTGTTCTCACGAGCAATTGTTGGATGGAAAGTATCGACACGGATGAATACAGATATGGTGCTCGATGCATTAGAGCAAGCATTGCACGATCGAGGCATGCCAAAGAATGTGATTCATCATTCCGATAGAGGTGTTCAATATCTTTCTATTCGCTATACCAATCGTTTAGAAGCTGCAAATTTACGAGCATCAGTCGGTACAACTGGTGATTCATATGAGGACTTTTTTAAGCCGAGAAAACCTTTATAAAGTCCAATTAAGTCCTTGTCCCATCTCATAAATAATGAGTATTAATGCAATTACCATTAGTGAAATAACAATGGCTTCGACCTTAGTGAGCATCTTAAATTCTCCACCTTTCATGTTCTCTATGATAAACAAAGTAAACGATAAATAACAATAAAGTTACAAAAAATTACTTGATGTTTCAAAGATGGAGTTGGTAAAGAAAAATCTCTCAGAGGAGGTGCTAATTCTTTTCAAACTTAACCTTATGTATCAGCGATGTCCTGTATAAGACTCATGACCTACTGCGATCATATCAACACCACCTTCTTCTTCTAAACTTAATAAGAAAGTATGAACACCCTGCATATCATTTAACTCAATATTATTGCCGAGCCATTTCATCGTACCTAGTTTCATATTGTTTATGTCTTCTTGGATTCTATTGTAGTTGACCATTGCTATGCTCTTTTTATAATTTGCCATTAAATTTTATTCCCTATAAAAGATTTTCAAGAAAATCGGTCCGTATTTGGCCGATCAATACTACAAAAAAGCTCATCTGATAAGTATTCTTACATAAACCCAAGGTTCTATAACTTGGATCCATTAATGAAGTGATATAACGTCTAATTTTCCCTTCCTGCTCAACTTCAATCAAATGCACTTCCCAATACCCTCTAATATTGGATTAAGTTTCTTGGCATTTACTGATATTGGCATCCTGATATGAAAGTCATGCTGAGAATTACGCTTGATTTAGAATTGTTCAAACACAATTTAAACCAGATCCCATCAGGAGCCTTTGTTCTTACAGATAGAGGTTATCAAAGGATTTATACTTTGTATCCCAATACCCTGTTGCCATTAGAGGCCAAAAGCCGCTGTAAACTGGATCCTGAACTAAAAATCTATAATCAGGAAATCAATAAAGAAGAATAGAAATTAAGTATGTATTTGGCAGTCTAAAAACTTTCAAAATGCTTTCAGAACGTTATCGCAATAGAGCTAAAAGCCCCCCTCTTTTGAGATTCAATCTAGTTGCTGGAATTTATAATTTGCAACTGAGTAAGAATGATTTATGAAGGAGGTCTAATCTAAGAAAATAAAAAAAATCCTAAAACCATTTAACTTCTTAGGATTTGAATAGGCAGGATATAAATATAAGCTTATGCTTGAATATCTAAGGTCATTTCAATTTTGTCCTGTGACCAGATTTCGATGTCATATTCAATCACTAGATCATCTGATTTTGAAATACGTTCAATATAAGTGGCGGTTTGACTTAAAGGAATACCTAAGTGCTGGCTCTCAAAATGAGACACACCGGTATTTTTAATTTTTAACTGACTACTCGTGTAATTATAATGAAAGTGATTTTTAATGACGTCTTGGACCGAAGTAATCACATTATAATTCAGCACATCTGGAAACAGCGCAACAGGTAAATAATTATATTCTAGAAGTACTGGTACATCATCAGCATAACGTAAACGGATAATTTCAATAAAGCCCAATTTACGATTTTCTTCACTAAAAAGATCACTGTGATCAAATCGCTCCAGCTGTCTGGTCGAGATCAGTTCAGTTTTGGCATTAAAACCCTGTGCCTTCATATAAGAACGAAAATTTTCAATTGAGTTTGGATAGTATTGAATTTTTTTATTACTCACAAACCAGCCGAGATTTTGCCGTTTGAAAATTTTATCTTCGGCACGAAGCTGTTCATAGGCCTTACGCACTGTTTCCCTTGAACAGTCAAATTTTAATGCCAAGTACCGTTCGGATGGAATCATTTGATTAGAACTGTAATTTTTTAATTCAGCCTCAATCAAATCTCTGATTTCCATATACTTCATTCAGTGAATCCAGTGAGTGCTCATAAGTGATAAAGATAGTACTAAATTAAAGAACAGAGGAAAATTGAAAACAAGGTACAGATCAGTAAAAAGATGCATTCCCTTGTTTTAATGAGAATGTTTAGCAGCATGATTGATACGTGATTCTGAGAGAATATCGTTGTCCACTCATAATGTTCTCATTTATGCAAAAAGAATAAACTAAATTTGTCTAGGAGAGTGGTGACAGTCTAATCTAATTAAAAGGCATCTACAAAATCGGCGGCTATTCGTAATAATCGACTGAGAAAATTACGTACCTTGATTCTAGACATTATTGCCCACCTCTACTAGCACATTTCCTGACACAGTCCCTATTTATACATTTGAATGCCTTTGACTCTTAAAGATTATCTTTAATAAAATGAGCTTTATAGGGCAATATACTAAGATCTCCAGACTGTTGAATCCGGCAAGCGCACTGAGTGCAGTTCCGTAACGTGACACTGGGTAACGTCGTATGTAGACAAAAATTAAAGCTGTAGTTTAAGGCTGGCATCCTTTAAGATTTATTTTAATTTACCACTGATGTCTGGATTTTTAGCTAATTATACCATATCCAAAAAACATCTATTTACTAATAATTGCTTAGGCTATTTATTATAAAAAATAACAATACATCATTGATATATGAAAATTTATTTTTATTTTTTCATAGACATAAATTAATTAATTTTTTAGACCTCCATACACTATAGCTAAATTCCAAATAAGTTACTGCAATGTTCTTTGAATAATAAATCTATATCCTTAATTCTAAGTCTTTTCCTAACTGATTTTATTTGAGCCTACATTTTTTCTATCAGATTTAAGTCAGGGCTATATTTGGGTAACCATACAAGGTAATGGCCTGCTTCTTGGATTAATTTTTTAAGACTTTTACCTTTATGAAACGTCGCATTATCCATGATGAGAACACTTTTCTCTTTTAATTTCGGCAATAGATCATGCTCAATCCAACCCTCAAATACTTCTGTCGTGATAGAGCAGTTGAATAAACTCACAGTCAGTAACTTATTTTTAATCAAGGCTCCAATGGCATTACAACTGTTCTTAATTTGCCAATTAAATGTACCTTCTGCTCGTGCACCTTTATGACTATAGCTGTGGGAGCGGGTATCATTACTCTGAAACCCACTTTCATCAATATAAGTTAAGGGAAGTTCAGGTCCTAAATCTTCAATTAAATTTTTAAATTGTTCTCATTAACGAGCATCTGATTTTGGAGGAGTTAACGTCTTTTTTACGTGATATTCCTGCTTTATGTAATGCATTAAATACAGCATGAGTACTCACTCCCAAACGTTCAGCTCGTTTATACTGATAATCATCAGGATATTTTTCAATATCTGCCAATATTTGTGCTTCAATAATTTTAGCTGGACGCCCAGGAATAGGTTTTCGCTCTGTGGACTTTTGCCACAGTTAGATCATACGTGTAAAAACACTGAAATGCTGTGCTGTTTTTCGCACAGACATTTTATCTCTAGTCATAATCTCAATGACTTTGTCTTTAAAATCTTTTGAATATCCCATAGTTTGCATCGTAGTTAATATTTTAGAACTTGGCTATATAAGCCAGCATTTCATTTACTGCGATTTGTTCGCTACTAAAAAGTGTAGCAAGTTGCTACACTTTTTAATTCCTATATTGATTTAAATAAATAGGTAGTGTTCCAAAAAGTATGCTGAGATTAAATGAAGCCATTATTGATATAAAATAAGGTTAAGTCGAAAGCTTTAAAGTGGTTTTCAAGCTTTTTTGAAAATTACAACTTCTCCTAAAGCAACATCTAATCTGATGCCTTATTTTGCAATTATTTCCTTCAATACCTACAGTGAAAAAACTTACCAATACTTTTCTCACAATCTTTAAATGCAGTGATAAAACTATCCGATTGATCACTTGAAATTCGGGTATAATGAATACCTAACTGCTTCCACTTTTCCTTCAGTCGTTGGACTGTAGCTAGATCTCTTTATCCCAAAATTAAGTCACAATCTCTCCTGTTTCTCTATGGTAAGCGTAAATAAGTAATTATTTATTCTCTTAATCCCTACAAAAGTCCAAAACTCAGTAAGCGTCCGCTGAACCCCATGTCTATTTTTTAATTTGAGTTGGATTTCCAGCGGTGTGGTAGCAATTCTTCTATTTGGGTCACTTTATGGGTCGGCAATCTTTTCAGCACATCACTTAAATAGGCATACGGATCCAACCCATTCAGCTTTGCTGACTGGATTAAAGTCATGATGTTTGCCGCTCGCTGACCACTACGCAGCGAACCTGCAAATAACCAGTTCTTACGTCCCAACGCCCAAGGCCGCACTTGGTTTTCCACCCAATTATTGCAAATCGGTAGATTGCCATCATCCAGATAGCGGCTTAAAGCTGGCCAACGCTTCAGAGTGTAATTGATGGCCTTGGCGGTTGGAGAACTCGATGGCACCGTCAGTTGATGCTGGTTGAGCCATTCATACAGTTGTTGCATCACCGGTTGGCTATGCTGTTGTCGGTATTCGCGGCGGTGTTCTGCTGTACTATCGGTCTTTTTCCTGAGTTCTGCTTCTATCGCATACAGTTTCTGAATCAGCACTAATGCCTGTTCAGCGATCTGACTTTTCCCAGTCACATGTAGCTCATGGAATTTACGACGCGCATGCGCCATGCAGCCCACCTCAATGACATCGCCTGATTTAAAGCGTGCTTTATAACCACTGTAATCATCACAGACCAGATGGCCCTGCCAGCCATTCAGGAACTCTTCTGCATGCTGACCTGAACGGCTATCCTGAAAGTCATAGATCACCGCTTGAACTGGATTGTACTGTGTAGTGGCATAGGCCCAGACATAACCTTTCTTCGGTTTTTTCTCATCATCACCCATCCGCATGATGGTGACTGGTGTTTCATCGGCATGGATCACCCGCTGTTGCAGCACCACCTGTTTTAAGGCATTGGCCAGAGGTTCCAGTTCTACACCGCAGCGACCAATCCAGTCAGATAACGTGGATCTGGACAGATCAATGCCCGCCCGCTGATAGATCAGGCGCTGACGGTACAGCGGCAAATGATCGGCATACTTCGATACCAGCACATGGCTGAGCAGTTCAGGACTGGCAATACCTTTATCAATCACATAGGCGGGCATCGCTTGCTGAGTCAGGGTGTCACACTGATCACAGACCCATTTGCCACGTACATGCTGTTCCTTATAGAACTGTGCCGGTCTGAAATGCAGTTTTTCACTGATATCTTCGCCGATACGACGTAACTGGCAGCCACAACTGCATTGGGTTGATGCAGGTTCATGCTCAATACGGATGGTGTGTAGATGATCGGGCAGCAGTCGACGTTTAGGTTTGTTGACTGTGGCTTTGTGTGTCGCTGCATCAGTTTTATCTGCATTCAGCCGTTCCAGTTCCAGATCAACAGCGGCAATATCTTCTTCGACCGCTTCATCCCAGAGATGGATTTGTTTTGCGGTGAGATGTTCGTTTTTACTGCCGAATTTGTGCTTTTTAAACAGCGCAAGTTCATGCTCGTATTTTTGATTGAGAATGGAAAGATGCTGAACTTTGGCATCTAATTGCAGATTGGATACTTCAAGATGCTGAACTTTGGCATCTAATTGCTGGTTTGATTGTGCCAGAGACTGATGTTGCATTGCCAACTGTCTAGTAAATTCCAGCAGTTGTTCATGGGTCAGTTGGCTTAAATCAGGCAGTGTATTCATGACCGCAGTATGCCTGAGGTCATGAGAAGAATGAAATAGAACGTTTGGAGAATAGCAACTTGGACCAAGCTAGTTTAGAGCATTGTGACCACTTGCTGTCGTCCAATGCGCTGCCAAGGCAAACCCTGGATCAGTGCCTGTAACTGTTCTGGGCTGAGGGCTACGCTTTCACCCTGGTGAACTTTAGCCCAGTGAAATTTTCCCTGTTCCAACCGCCGAGCACACAGCCAGATCCCCAGTCCATCATGTACCAGCACTTTCATGCGATGGCCACGTTTATTACAGAACAGGTAAGCACAATGCGGTTTGATGTAGCCAAAGGCTCTCACCACCTGAGCCATGGCCGTATCCATACCTGCACGCATGTCCATGGGCTGAGTAGACAACCAGATTTCATCGATACGGATCATGTTGTAAGTGCCTTGAGTAATTTTGCTAAAGCAGACATTTCTGATACTTGCCATTTCAAGCCAATTTCTGCTTTTGAGTGGGGTAAAGTAATTTGAACCGTTAACATGCCAGTAGAAATAGGATCTAATGGTGCAGAGCAAGATAAGGCAATAAATGCAGGTTTATTCGGTAGTAGTGAGCGATCATTCCCTGGCTTAGCATCAATTAAGCGAATCCATTTGGATACAAGATTTGTATTCAATCCATGTTGCAAAGCGACCGAAGCAATTGAAACCTCCGATGCTTTACACGCCTGAACGATCTGCTGTTTAAATTCAGCACTATATGTTCTTCGTTTTATCGTAAGAGATGCGATGGATGTCTGGTTATTTGTAGTCATAAATTTAAGTTCCCACTTGTTTTTAAGTGAGGACTAAATTAAGGCTTATAGGACGAATTCATAAGGTGTGTTCAGCGGACGCTTACAAAACTCATCAACTTCAAGACATTCATAATATTTTTGCTCAGGAGGAATTTGATAAGTGGATTTACTCAATGCCTGCAATATGTCTTACACCACTACCTCTAACCATCAGGTGTAGTATTTTATTTGTTATACCAGAATGACAACCTCAATGACTAAGAGCATAATCACTAATAAACTGACGCTTGCAGTTTTTGCATTGATATTTTTGCTTACCATATAGTTTGAGGCCATTTTTCTTTATACTGTCACTTAGACAGGTTGGACATTTGATTTCTAATGTTATTTGTATCTCACTATCTTATCAAAAGCCAACCTGTTTTTTTCAGCATACTTTTTGAGACACCACCAAATGAATATAGGGATTGAACTTTAATCAAAGAGAAATTATTTAATTCAGTCAAATTTATCTGCTAAATGAACTAAAACCTAAACTTAAACAACTATATATTATTAGTTGCTATTTTATTCTCATTAAATGTTTAGCCGAATTCAAAGCGGATTCAAACTATTTTTATTACAAGATGTACTAAGAATTAATCCTGTAATTTTTTTCGAGTAGTAGGCTTACCTAACATTAATGTTGGCTTAACTGGTCTCCAGAAAGAACGAATAGCTTGAAGTTAAAAGCTATCATTAAGCGAGTTTAAATTATTTATGTTCGACCAGCATATAAATTTCCCTATCGGAAAATCTGATAGGAATTGATTTTTTTTTGATACAAAACGTGAAAACTGAGGGGCTTATATGGACATATAAAATATTTCCGGATAAATATAAAACTAGTCCCCAAGAAGAAAGTTAGAGTTTAATCTTAGTCGAAAGTAACAGCACTCTCAAAGACTAAATGTAAAGAAGCATACTTAAGAAAATAAATCTCAATAATGCATGAGGATGTAATTAGTTTGAGGGTGCTAAAAAAGTGTAGCAACTTGCTACACTTTTTCACTTTTCTGAATAAGCTGTTTTAAAAAATCTTCTAGTTGTAAGAGACTAGCTTCGTCAATTTCCGAGATATTCAGAGAAACCTTAAGCTGTTTTTGATTGAGTTTGATATTCCCCGCAATCTTACCTGCATATTCAATTTTTCTAACCACAGATGTTGTGGTCAGTTTTCCTGGATCCTGACTCAATATTTTTTCAGCATAGGCAGTAACTTTACTTTGCTCAAGTTTTTTGTCTTTTACTTTTTCCCAAGCCCCGAGTAAAGCCGTTTCGGCCTCAGAAAGTTGTTCCAGATGATCCGATAGAAATTTTTTGAATGCAGTTGCAGCAGTACGACCTAGCAGGCCTGGTTCCACATCAAGGTCATTTAAAATTGCTTGAGGCAGCTTTTCGTACGCTAAATACTTGTACATATCTTCGCGATTTAAACCCAGTGAATTGGCTAAACGTTGCTTGTTTTTCTTTAATTTCTCATCGAGAGAGTTCAGGCCAATAAAAATTTCATAATCTGTTAGATCCTGACGCTTTAAATTTTCTGCCAAGGTTAACAAAGATGCTTCTACATTATTTGCATCAATGATAATGGCTTCAATCACAGACTTACCGAGTAACTGATGCGCCCGTAAGCGTCGCTCGCCTGCAATCAGTTCATATTTCAGATTATCCAGTTTACGCACTGTAATGGGCTGCAAGAGGCCGATTTCATTAATAGAATCCGCCAGTTCCTTTAACTGTGACTCTTCAAAGACTTTACGCGGCTGGTTTGGACTGCGGCTGATATCCTCAATAGGGACATTACGTCTAAACTCTTTTAGCTCTTTAATATTGTCTTTCTGTGCTTGCTGGTGTTTTTCTGTATTCTGTTTCAGTTTCTGAGCTAAAAGCTCCTTGGTACTTGCCATAATGCTCTCAGGTTTAAACTTTCGCTACAATTTCATTGGCAAGGCTTTCAAAAGCCTTACGTACTTTTGAATTTTTTTCTACTTTCAAAAGTGATTGTTGCAGAATCGCTGCTTGATTGACTTTAGTACTTTGAGGAATGGTGGTTTCTAAAATTTTTCCCACCTGTTTCAAGGCTTCATCTCGAATCAGTTTACAAACATTCTGACGTTCATCATGCTTAATCAGTAAAGCGCCTAAAAGCTCTAAATCTGGATTAATACGTTTGATCTTTTCAAGATGGTTTAAAAGATCTGTTACCCCATACAGTCCATATTGTGATCCGGATTCGATAGGGATAATGACATGGGTTGAAGATGCCAGCGCATTGCTGGTTAATAATTTAAGACTAGGTGGACAATCAATCAATATGAAGTCATAAAGATCTTTTAACAGTTCTAGCTTGATATTTAACTCTTCAGAAGGACGGGGAGCTTCTTCTTTTAGTTGGTCTTCTGTTTTTCCTAAATTCAAGGAACCATAAATTAATGATACTTTTTCAAAGTTCGTTTCTTCTTGTAATGCATCTGCCAACAACGAAATATCGCCCACCAGTAATTCTGCTGTAGTCACAACAATTTCGCTTGGATGTTGGATCCCAATATGTAAACTTGCGTTTGCTTGAGGATCTAAATCAATGACTAAAACTTTATTGCCCAGATTGGCAAGTTCTGAGGCGAGGTGCACAACAGTCGTTGTTTTGCCACATCCGCCTTTATGGTTAGCAACAGTAATAATTTTTGCAGACATGCGTGTCAGATGCTTCCGTATTTGAATGTCTAGTAATATAAATAACTTTCACTCATCTTACTATAGTTTTTAAATTTATAAATCCTATTTGTTCAGATGTAAAACAGCTTTAAAAATAAATCTTTAACTAGGCTAGCTTAATTAATAATTAGAATAATTAGTTATTTAGCTAATTAATAATTAAGAGCATATTTTTATTATATAAAACAAATACTTATTTCTTTAAAAGTGGAAGGTTTGTCACCATAAAGTGGAAGGTCTGTCACTCTAAAGTGGAAGGTCTGTCACTCTAAAGTGGAAGGTTTGTCATCGTAAAGTGGAAGGTCTGTCACTCTAAAGTGGAAGGTTTGTCACTAGGGTGGAAGGTTTGTCACTGCTACTTTTTAAACTGCTATTTTTTTTTAAAAATATATAAAAAAACAATAATTTAGGTTGTTAATAAAGTCTCGTAAATAAGCTTTAAAGGTGGAAAGGTTGTCACTGTGTATTTTTGACCTGTGGATAATCTGTTTTTATTGGATATTTCCTGATGATTATATGTGCAGTTATACCTTTCAAATCTAACTGAAAGGTGGAAGCCTTGTCACATGAGGGTTTCTATTTGAGCTAGCTTACCTAAATCTAGAAGAAAAAAAGTAAAAATAAGCATTTTGAACTGTAATTTCGGGGGCTAAAGGTGGAAGGTCTGTCACTGTAAGGTGGAAATACTGTATTTAATTCCACTTTAAAGGCAAAAAACCAGATAATAACGCTTTTTTTTGATGACGGACCTTCCACTTTTAGAATCTTGTGGTGAAAGTCTTGAAAGTTTTTCCACTTTTGTATATAAAAACTTAAGTCAAATTATAAATATCACGGTTATGACAGAATCTGAACCATTGCAAGAAGAAACGAATTATATTCCCTACTGTATAGGCAACATTCGCCATAATGGCGTTGTCAGTACCAGTAACCGCTTAATTCGCCCAATCGAGTTGTCATCCAATGAATATAAGGCACTTCTATATGCAATGGCGGTTGCGAACTATAGTGAGAAAAATAGGGTAGATGGTGAAATTACCGAACAAACTTATATTTATTTGTATAAGGATGATTTGGCAGATTTACTAGGATTAAATAAACGTAACTCAATTAATGTTGCAATAGATCGGATCTATAAAGAGCTTTCATCCCGGGTAGCTCATTTTATTATTGAGGAGCCTGCTGATAATGGTAAGAGAAAGACTAAAAAAGTACATTCTGTCGTTCCCATTATCCGTGAGTTAAGATGGGAAGATGACTCTAAAAATGCGATTCAGATTCGTTTTACTAGTGAGGTGTTGCCGTATTTCACTCAACTGGCTGGGGGTAATTTTACTACCTATCAGCTAAAACATCTTTTTGCCCTAGATTCTGTTGCCAGTATGAGTCTTTATACTTATTTCATTAAAAACGAATTTAAGTACGCCAATCAAAAGAGTTATGAAGTGCCATTACTTTTAGAAAACTTGAAAGCACTGATTGATATTAATGAAACCAAATATGATCGCTGGGTAGATTTTAGACGCTATGTATTAGACAAAATAGTGGCAGAAATTAACGAAAATACAGATCTACAATTAGAGTATGAAACTGTTAAGAAAGGCCGTCCAATTGTAGGTGTGAATTTCAAACTGCATCATCGGATTGCTGATAAAGCACCGGATGAAATGGCAGTAATTGAAAAAATCTATCTTGATGTTCCATTTGAAGACAATGCATTCGTAAAAGAGTTAGGTGCTAAATTCGATATGAATGTACGTTCCTGGTATATTTTTAATAATGATGAAAATTATCAGCAGTTCAAGAAGTGGTTTAAAAAAGTAGGGTGTCTCACTGACTCTCAAGCAAATATTGTCATTAATGACACTTTATTCCAAATGGATTTTGCTGAAATTGGTATAGGGCTGAATGACTTTAAACGAAACATGAAGCATAAACTTAAAAATAACCCGGAATTCGTTCAAAGTATTCGTGAAAGATTGAATGATATTTTTGGTAAAGACCTTATTTAGAAAAAAGTGTAGCAACTTGCTACACTTTTGGAGATATATGTTCTTAAAAAATACAAGTGGTAAGGACTATAGAAGAAAAACGGCTCTATTGCATATAGGCTTTAGAGATAGATCCTTCCTAAGTTAGGCAAATTAGGTATAAAGTTTGCCTAATTTCGTAAATCTATCCAAAACTGCTACCCGTAGATGAATCTCATACCTGACTTTAAAAATGTTTTTCCGTCAACTCATCTCCTAATAATTTAATGCAATGCGCCTTGGTTTTAATCAAACTGCATCGATGATAACCTGGCTTTTTTCCAAACAGCTCTACCTAGACATTTGACTGTTTTTAATAATTCGTTTTTCTCTAAAGATTCTGTTGTTTGATCTTTTTAGAATTTTGCATTTTTTTCTGGAGTAATGACAGTATGTGCTCATCGGTCTGAAATCACTTCTCTGCAGCATTTTATGTCTTACGCCCCATCGGTATAGACAGAATCTATTCGCTCATCTGACTGAATTTGGTCCAGCAAATCCTGAGTAATTGTGAATCACTCACATTATTTGTCGCAAGGTGAACGGCTCGAATTTGCATGGTTTCAACATCTATACAATAAGTTTATCTCATTCGACGGTATTCTGGGTGATGTTTCTTACGCTTCCATTCACCTTCACCTAAAGATCTTGAACCCGTAGAGTCGATGAATAGGTGTAACTTATCAGTAACCTATCACGAATTTTTTAATAGCTTATCGCAATATCAATATGCTTTTGTCATCTATAGAGGACAGAGTAATCTAGTACTCTCCAATTCAAGCTACAGAGTTTAATTAGACTTCGAACAAAGCCTGTGGCCATGAATAAAAAAAGATGGAAAAAGGATTTGATCATTAAATAGCATTTAATGGCTTTATCGGAATAAGTTTGATTTCGTTCGTGCTTGCCTTGTGGTTGTGCACCATTGGGTCTTAGGGTCAAACCAGATTGATATATTTCCTCGCTTGATTAAAGTTTAGTTATACGAGGACCAATTGGTTATACGGTGGATTCTAGATGTAGGCGTCCTGGAAACTATATTGCTAAAGAAGCCTTTAAGAGTAGAGTAGTTTCGTGCAACAAAATCGTTTTAGAACTTTTAATCTTATTAGTAAATCTATTTCTAAAATTACTAGGGCGTGTCATCAATTAAGCCAGATGATTGTTGAAGCCAGGTAGATCGCTGATAAGAAGTTTTGAGCCAATTTATCATAGCGTGTGGCGATTACTTTAAATTGCTTTAGCCTTGCAAAGGTATTCTCAATTAAATGCCTGATTTTATAAAAATAACAACCCATATGATCATTATTTGAAAGCGTATTAGATTTTTTGGAAATATTGGTTTTATTACCAGTATTTTCTATCTGTTTTCTCAATGACTCAGAGTCATACCTTTTATCAGCATAGAGAATTTTTGTCTTATTTAGGTCTATGTTGTTAACTAAGTTCTATGCCACTTTTATATCGTGTATTGTGCCATCCTTTATTAGAAACTAAACAGGATTCCCATTAGAATCCCCCCCAAATGAATTTTAAAACTGTTTCCACTGATACTTTTTGAGATTGCTTGATCCTTGATTCCTGTAGCGTGCTGCAGAGCCCTCACATTACGGGCATCATTAGACACCTATTCCGAATCAGCATCAGATCAAATTAACTTTAATATTTTTTAATAAGTTATTGTCTTTTGACTATGGGGAAAGCTTCTTGAATATGGAATTTGGTTCTCCAAAAGCAGCAGGTAAATCCCTCCATGGACAGCCCGTACGAATCCTAAAAAGAATAACTTCAATAAAATTTTCAAGATTTTGTTTAGTCTTAACCACACCCAACACCTTGTATACCTAGCTTTTTCATTAATCGAGCAACAGTACAGCGTGCAATAATATAGCTTTCACGTTTCAGTTTTTGCCAGACTTTACGCACACCATTCCGACCTGAACTTTCCTTCCAAATTCGTTTAATCTCCTCAGCATGATGCTCATCATGTAGATCTCGTTTCGCTCGATGTTCCCTTGCAAAGCGATGCTTTTCATCAGCGAGATCTAAAGTTCGGTAATAGGTTGAAGCTGCGATCGGTAAAATCCTACAAATCGCATCAACACCATATCGATCTTTATTGTTATGGATAAAATCCACCATTATTTGTGTGGGCGGTCGAGCTCCGCCTGGGCGAAAAAAGCGGCTGCTTTACGTAGAATTTCATTGGCACGCTTTAATTCTTTAATTTCACGTTCCATTTGCTTCATTTTTTCTTGATCAGATATCTGTTGTACTTTAATAGGATTTTGTTGATCTAAATGCTTTTGATACCAAACACGTAGTGTTTCAGGAGTACAACCAATCTTAGGCGCAATTGCTGTGATTGCAGCCGAATTCGATGGATAATCTTTTTCAGATTCAATCAATAATTGAACCGTTCTTTCTCTGATTTCAGGGGTATATTTGGGTTCTTTCATCGGAACACTACACGTTATATTAGAATGAGAACCTCGATAACTAAGAGCATGATCACCAATAAAGTGACGCTTGCAGTTTTTGGATTGATATTTTTGCTTACCATATAGTTTGAAGCCATTTTTCTTTATACTGTCACTTAGACAGGTTGGACATTTGATTTCTAGTGTTATTTGCATCTCACTATCTTATCAAAAGCCAACCTATTTTTTTCAGCATATTGAAACACCACCGAAGATGATTAGGTAGTTATCTTGCTGAACACCGTTAGAAAACGAGCTGATAGCATAGTTTATGACGAAGCGAAAAAGTGAATTAAAGACTAAAATGGGAGGTATAAGCTCGCATTTTTGCATTATCACCACTATCTTGAATGTAGCTAAATTCCTTAATACGACAGAACCAAACTATACAAGCAGATGAACCAGAAAAGGACCTACCAAAACCATAAAAATACCAGCAAGTACCATTGTTAAGCTGGCAATCACCCCTTCTTCTTTATCACGACTATAGGCTTTAGTCGTTCCAAATCCATGTGCTGCGTTGCCCAAAGATGCACCCATGACAAAATGAGATTTTAACGGTAAGGCGGCTAGCACAATATCACCAATGATCATACCTATAACACCAGTAATCATGGTAAACAAAATAACCAGTTCGACAGAGCCACCTATATGATTGCTCAACTCCATTGCAAAAGGTGTAGAAATGGAACGCGCCATTAAGCTATAGGTCGTTGACTGATCAAAATTAAACAGCTTAGCCAAATAAAATGAACTGATCATTCCTGCTAGCATCCCTATCACCACGCCCATACTGATAGAAAGTAGATGTGTTTTGATTATTTCACGGTATTCATAAATTGGAATGGCAAAGGCGACTGTTGCAGGGCCTAACATCCAGACAATCCATTGGTTATCTTGCATATACGTATCATAGGATATATTCAAAGATAAGATTAAAATAATCAGAAGGATAGGGGGTAGTATCGCTGGTGATAAAATGAGATAAGAATATTTTTGATGGATTTTTTTTACGACAGTATAAAAAAGTAAAGTTGAAATCAGACAAACAATGGCGATTAAAGTCATGATTATTTTCCATCCTGATCTATATTACGCAGAGATTGGGAGCGATTATTCTTGATTTTATTTTCAAAATGAAAGCCAAGATGTACACTATATGCTGTAACCACCATGACACAAATGGTGCCCAGAATAACAGCAAAGATTAATTGCCAGCCTTCTGTTAAAAAAAGATGTTTATATTTAATTAGTCCAACAAAACAGGGAATAAAGAATAAAACCAATTCACCCAAAATAAAATCGGAGCCACTCTTGATCCATTCAAGTTTAAAAAATCCAGTCAATAAACCTGCTAAAACAATAAAAAGCCCGATCACTGCACCAGATACTGGAAGTTTAAATAAGGATTGAAGTATGCTGCCAATCCACCAGAAAGCAAGTAATAAACTGATTTGCAAAATGATTTTACTGATATATTTGAGTCGGGTCGGATGTTCGATTTGTACAGGCATTAATATCACAGCTTGATTTTGAAGATAAGGTAATTTTATATGCTGTACGTATGTGAAATAATGAATAATTTTATAAATATTATTCTATATTGGAATAATTTATGGATCTAAAATCACTTAAAATTTTTGTTGAAACTGTTAATAGCCAGAGTTTTAGTTTAGCTGCAGTACGCTTGTTTATGACGCAACCGACTTTAAGCAAGATCATTAAAAGCTTAGAAGAAGAGTTGGGAACAGCACTATTTAAAAAAGGTGAAGCAGGAAGAAAACGTGAAGTCGTACTGACTTATACAGGCGAACTGATTTATCAGCATGCATTAAACATACTGTCAGAACATGAAAAAATATATAACACGATTGAGCAAGTTAAGTTACTTAAAAAGGGTAAACTGACTTTAGGTTTACCACCATTAGGTTCTGTCTTATTTAGTTCACTTATTGCCTTATTTCATAAGCAACATCCGGATATACAGCTTAGTTTTTTAGAGGTAGGCTCAAATAGTATTGAGGAAGCAATTGCAGATAAACGTATTGATGTTGGTATTTTACTTGGTAATTTTCGACCGACTTTTGCGTCAATCCCAGTTGTTGATTCAGCAATGTGCTTACTATCCATAAAAGATTCACAGTGGAGAAATAGGAAAACTGTAAATTTGATTGAATTAAAAGAAGAATCCTTTCTATTATTTTCTGATACCTTTACTTTGAATAGTATGATTATTAAAGCAGCAAATACAGTAGGTTTTGAACCTAAAGTTGTCTGTAAAAGCAGTCAATGGGACTTTATTGCAAAAATGGTTGAATCAAATATGGGAATCGCATTACTTCCTCAAATATATTGCCAGCAATTAGATCAGGAAAAATTCAACACTGCCGTATTGGAAAATCCAGGTTTAAATTGGACTTTAAGTATGGCCTGGAATACGACTATAGCAATGAGTCCTGCAACTAGAGCATGGCTAAATATTGTAAAAGATCATAAACAGAAAATTCACTTTTAGTTCAATGCTTTTACAACCAGTTTTTGATTGTCGTTACAATCAGTTTTGGCTGTTTAATTCATCGGTTCTATCGCATTAAGGAATTTAGGTCCATTTAACTTATATTTACCTAAAATCTAGTTTATAAATTATTTTTACAATATATTTATTAATTTCAATATTTTGAAGAAAAATAATAGAAAGTTATAAAAAATTAGTTCATGAACTTATAGGATTTTTAAGAACATTTATATGAATGACTAAGTACTGTGAAAAAAGAGAACTAGATGACGTTTAGATAAAATTTTCAGTCAAATAATCTTATTGTTGTTATTTCTAGTCACATAGTCTATTTTTATTATATGAATTATTCTTCCTCACCCAAAAGACCACGTGGTCGACCAACCAAACACGGTTGTAACTATGCAGACACTAAAGAAGTTTTAATCCACCGAGGTATCGAGTTACTGACCGAACGTGGAATGAATGCTATGAGCTTGGATGATCTCATGAAATCAGTCCAAGTTCCTAAAGGGTCTTTCTACCATTATTTTGTAAATAAAGAGGCTTTTATTTTAGAAGTCTTAGATGCTTATGAACTTTATTTTGTGAAGCGATTGAATAAGTTTTTAAGTCAAACTGATCTTTCCCCACTAGAAAAGCTACAAAATTTTGTAAAAGATGCGGGTGAAAAAATGCAAAAATATGATTTTAAACGAGGTTGTATTTTAGGTAACTTAGGACAAGAAGTGTCGTATTTGCCACAAGAAATCATTGCCCGAATCGAAAGTATCTTTAAGGTATGGGAGAAATTAGTTTCTGATTGCCTACATCAGTCAAATTCACAATATAGCCTAGCTGATTGCGATGAAGCTGCTTATCAGTTTTGGATTGGGTGGGAAGGTGCAGTTCTAAGAGCACGTTTGGTCAAATCAACAAGTCCCTTAGATGCATTTTATCGCTTGTTTACTTTAGCTGTAAAACAATAAAATCACGTAAAAAGTTAATTAAAAAATAAATGCAGACGTCTGTATTTATTTTTTAATTAATTCTAGACAATCAGTCTAATTAAATGGAGAGGAAGTTCTATGTACAAAGGTATTGTAATTAATAAAGATGAAGCAGGTTACACATCACAAATTACTGAGATTGCATCAAAGCCTTTACAAGAAGGAGAGGTTAGAGTCGAAGTCAAATATTCAACACTCAATTATAAAGATGCTTTAGCCATTACTGGGCGTTCACCAGTGGTGCGTAGTTTTCCTTTGACCCCAGGCATCGATTTTTCGGGTGTTGTGATTGAATCAAAACATCCAGCATGGAAAGAAAGAGATGAAGTTCTACTGAATGGTTGGGGAGTGGGTGAAAAATATTTTGGAGGTCTAGCCGAGCAAGTCACTGTTTCTGGTGATTGGCTCATACAAAAACCTTCTGCTTTTTCTTTTAAAGATACGATGGTTATTGGTACAGCAGGTTATACCGCAATGTTGTGTGTCATGGCTTTACAAAAACATGGTATTAAACCAAGTGATGGAAAAATTTTAGTGACAGGTGCAAATGGTGGAGTAGGTAGTATTGCCATTATTATTTTGAATCATCTTGGTTATGAGATTACAGCTTCAACTGGTCGACCTCAAGAGTCAGAATATTTAACCTATCTAGGTGCGAGTGAAATTATTGATCGTATTGAATTATCTTCCCCAGGAAAGCCATTAAACAAAGAAGTTTGGGCTGGCGTAATTGATACTGTTGGAAGCCATACTTTAGCCAATGCATGTGCTAGTACAAAATATCGTGGTGCAGTTGCTGCGTGTGGTTTGGCAGGCGGAATGGATTTTCCAGCAACAGTTGCTCCATTTATTCTAAGAGGGATTACCTTATATGGAATTGATAGCGTGATGGCACCAATCGAATTAAGAAAAGAAGCATGGGAACGTTTGGCTACAGAATTAGATCAGACAAAATTAGAAACAGTAACGACTGAAATTCAGTTGACAGATGCTTTAAATATTTCAAATGAAATTTTAGATGGAAAAATTCGAGGTAGAGTTGTTGTACAGATATAGTTCAACAAAATGAGTTGTGGGGACTGTTCTAAATTTTGTGTAAGTACTTAATTTTCATTTATCCTACTGAGCATAATAAAAAGAGGTACTTCACATGGATGAAGCTACAATCAAAAGTATGGCAGCTGAATTAGCTAAAGGTTTAAAAATTCCTGAAGATTTAAACCAAATGACAGCCATATTTAAAAAGTTCATGATCGAAACCGCTCTGAATACTGAGCTTTCTGAACATTTAGGCTTGAAAAGCATCAACCTAAGAAAGGATCTAATGCACGTAATGGTTTTAGCTCCAAAACAGTTCTAACACAAGATGGGCAGCTTGCTTTAGATATCCCTCGTGATCGTGATGGCTCTTTTGAACCACAGATTATTAAGAAGCATCAAACTCGCATTACTAGCATGGATGATCAAATTCTTTCGTTATATGCGAAAGGAATGAAAAATAGAGAAATTGTTGCTTTTTTAAAGAAATGTACGATGCCGATGTATCTGCCTCCCTTATTAGTAAGGTGACGGATGCTGTCATTGAACAAGTGACAGAATGGCAAAATAGAACACTCGATAGTCTTTATGCTATTGTCTATTTAGATTGCATTGTTATTAAGGTTCGTCAGCATTCAACAGTAATCAATAAATCAGTTTATTTAGCATTAGGCATTAACCTGGATGGCCAAAAAGAACTTCTTGGCATGTGGCTTGCTCAAACAGAAGGTTCCAAATTCTGGCTATCAGTCATGACAGAGCTTAAAAATCGAGGAGTGCAAGATATTCTTGTAGCCTGCCTTGCGAAGCAGCGCTTCTCAGGACTAAAAGGCTTTCCTGATGCGATAGCCTCTGTCTACCCTCATACTGATATCCAGTTGTGTATCGTACATGTTGTACGCAATAGCCTGAGATTTGTGAGCTGGAAGGACTACAAAGTTGTAACAGCAGGATTGAAGGCGATCTATCAGGCAAGTACAGAGGAAAATGCTTTAAAGTCCCAAGATATCTTCTGCGATCAATGGAATCACCAGTATCCAAAAATTGGAGAATCCTGGCGGGCAAATTGGGAAAATATCCGAACGATCTTTAGCTATCCTGCTGAAATACGTCATGCGATTTATACAACAAATGCAATTCAATCATTGAATAGCGTGATCCGCCATTCAACTAAAAAGAGAAAGATCTTCTCTTCTGATGATTCAGTGAAAAAGGTCATTTATTTAGCAACTTCAAATGCTGCTAAAAAATGGACCATGCCAATTCAAAATTGGCGTTTAGCAATGAATTGGTTTACGATTCAGTTCGATGATCGCTTAAAAGATCATTTATAAAAAATGAGACTTACACAAAATAATTTACAGGCTCGTAGAAACATGAAAATACATTCTTTTGGTGAACACAATAACATTACTTTATCTAATAATTGTATTGAAGTTCGAGGTGCACGTGAGCATAACCTTAAGGATGTAGATGTTTCTATCCCAAGAAATGCACTTGTTGTTTTCTCAGGTGTATCGGGTTCAGGAAAATCATCACTTGCTTTTGGAACTATTTTTGCTGAAGCACAAAGAAGATATTTCGAATCTGTTGCACCTTATGCAAGACGCTTAATAGATCAGGCCGGAGTACCAGATGTTGATGCTATTGATGGTCTACCACCAGCAGTAGCATTGCAACAACAACGTGGTGCAAGTAATACCCGTTCTTCTGTTGGAAGTGTAACAACTTTATCAAATCTCGTGCGAATGATTTATTCGCGTGCTGGTGCATATCCTGCCGATCAGCCAATGTTATATGCCGAGGACTTTTCACCGAACACTCCTCAAGGTGCTTGTCCTACCTGTCATGGTTTAGGTCACATTTATGAAGTTACAGAATCGACAATGGTTCCTGACCCAACACTCAGTATTCGTGAGAGAGCTATCGCATCATGGCCACCTGCTTGGCACGGGCAAAACTTACGCGATATCCTAGTAACCCTAGGGTATGATGTTGATCGACCATGGAAAGATTTACCGCAATCGGATAGAGACTGGATTTTATTTACTGAAGAAACCCCAACAGTTCCTGTCTATGCTGGTTTAAGCCCCGCTGAGACTCAATCTGCACTTAAACGTAAACTAGAACCCAGCTATATGGGCACTTTCACTGGTGCTCGTCGCTATGTCCTTCATACTTTTGCTAATACCCAAAGTACGTTGATGAAAAAACGTGTTTCACGTTTTATGGAAGGAAAAATATGCCCTTCCTGTCATGGTAAACGCCTTAAACCAGAAGCCTTATCTATTACCTTTGCTGGAGTAGATATTGGTGAGTTTATGCAACTTTCTTTGGATAAGTTAACTTGCCTGCTTGAGCCCATTGTTCTTGGCAATTTCGACGCTCATGATGCTGGAGAAAAGACTAATAATAAAGTAACCCAACTTGATAGATCTGAACGAGCAGCAACAGGTAGAGCAGTGCATTCTGTATCTCCAGATGTAAGACGTACGTCAGCACTTTCAGATGAAAAGAAAATTGCTGCCCAGCGTTTAGCAAATGGTGTGGTGAGGCGTTTAAATCAATTACGCCAGTTAGGTCTTGGTTATCTAACATTAGATAGAGCCACACCGACTCTTTCAGCGGGAGAGTTACAACGTTTGCGGTTAGCAACACAATTAAGTTCTATGCTATTTGGTGTAGTCTATGTACTGGATGAACCATCTGCTGGATTACATCCTTCAGATAGTCAGTCATTATATGATTCTCTCGATAAATTAAGAGATGCTGGAAACTCCGTATTTGTTGTAGAGCATGATTTAGAGCTCATGCGTCGTGCTCAATGGTTAGTGGATGTTGGACCAGATGCAGGAGAGCAAGGTGGTAATATTTTATATAGTGGAGTACCTCAGGGTTTAAGTGAGATTTCAGCTTCACGTACTGCAAGTTATTTATTTAATAAAATCCCAGTTACTCAAAGTTATGGACGTACACCCTCTGGTTGGCTTGAACTTAACAATATTTACCGACATAACCTGCATAATATTGATGCTCGTATACCTCTTAGTGTACTTACAGCAGTTACAGGTATTTCAGGTTCAGGTAAATCTAGTCTCGTTTCTCAAGCTTTACCCGAGTTAGTACTTTCATATTTAGGCAATGAATCTGAAACTGAAAACAATAATGAAAATAATCCTTTAAATGAAGGAATGTTGGTTACCGAGGTTACACAGGGTTCTCTGGCTGGTGATGTGGAGGCTATACAGCGTCTGGTACAGGTTGATCAAAAACCAATTGGCCGTACTCCACGTTCTAATCTGGCAACTTATACGGGTTTATTTGATCATGTTAGAAAGTTATTTGCTGGGACTCCTGAAGCTCGCCAAGCTCATTATGATGCTGGACGTTTTTCGTTTAATGTGGCTAAAGGGCGATGTGAAACTTGTGAAGGTGAAGGCTTTGTCAGTGTAGAATTATTGTTTATGCCAAGTGTATATGCCCCTTGTCCGACATGTCATGGTGCTCGATATAATGATGACACTCTGAAAATTCGCTGGAATGGACGTAATATTGCTGAAGTATTAGGAATGACCGTCAATGAAGCACGTGATTTTTTTGATGGAGAGGTCTCGATTGCTCGTTCACTACAATTATTAAAGGAAATTGGCCTTGGTTATTTACGTTTAGGGCAACCAGCGACTGAACTATCTGGTGGAGAAGCGCAACGTATTAAATTGGCGACCGAGCTGCAACGCAATCAGCGTGGAAATACACTGTATATACTTGATGAGCCAACTACAGGTTTGCATCCATCAGATGTAGATCGATTGTTAGTTCAATTGCAGCGATTAGTCGATGCGGGTAATACCGTGGTTATGATTGAGCATGATATGCGTGCCGTTGCACAAGCAGATTGGGTGATTGATGTGGGACCAGGTGCTGGAAATGCTGGTGGGAACATTGTTGTGGCAGGAACACCAAAACAAATAACAGAAAATCAAGATAGCCGTACTGCTCCATATTTAGTTAATGAGTTAGTGAGTCGTGATACTAAACGTTGATATTGCGAGTGGGTAGAATAAAACCTTAAATTAAAATCCTGTAAAATCAATTAGATATTTTTCGTTTAGGTGGTGTGTGAGCATGAAATCTAAAAGCTTTTTTCAACTAAGGGCTTTGTTGCACAAACCTATCTGTAACGGCTTTTTCAGCGATATAATTTTCAAATGAAGAAGCCTACACACAAAATCTACCGCACAACCAATTGGCCCGCATATAACCGAGCACTCATGAGTCGCGGAAATATTGCCATTTGGTTTGATCCTGCTACGCAATGGTATGCTCCATCAAAAGGCAAACAAGGACGAAATCAAACCTACTCCGACGCAGCTATCCAATGCTGCTTAATGATTAAATCCTTATTCCGCCTATCTTTAGATATGGTCACTGGCTTTGTGCAAAGTCTGATTAAACTTTGATTTAGTATAAAAATAAAGTTAGTAAATAAATAATATAAACCATATAAATCAAATACTTTTTTATTAAATATAAAATCTATTTGAATTAATTTTTTTAATTTTGGGACTGTGTTATTCTATTATTGTAACGCTAAAAATAATTTACCGGTGCAGAAAAAAATGATGACTCCATTGCTCATTGACGCATTAACAATTTCTGAAGGCAGGTTTAAAAAACCATGCCCTGTTTTAGTTTTGAAAATGCTGTTACTTGATGAGGAAACGAGCGGGTTTTCAGAGGTGATTAAAAATCAAGCATTACTACTGCTCGCGACATATCGCAAATTACTGCGTGCTGTCGCTAGGGATTTAAGTAATGTAAAAACTATAGAGAACAGTGTGAAAAAAAGACATTGGGGGAAAGCGGATAAAGCACAGGATAAGATGGTGATTGCAGACCAACTTCGACTAAAGCATTTAGATTTAGAAGAAATGATTTTATTTTTAAATACACAGCATTTTTTTAAACAGCTGCCGATTTCCTTTGTTAAAAAATTGGTAGATTGGGCACCACCGGTAGTTAGTGGTATTTTTTTAATCGAAAATGTTTTAGCCGGTTATATCGCCCAGAAGCTTTTGCTATTAGAAAAAATTAAAGTAAAGGAGCTTTGCAAGTCTGTGCAACCCTATTTTCACATAGCTGACTTTTTTGTATTTTTACCTCGATTAGAGGAACTTTATCAAAAACATCAGCAGCAAATTGTTCGTGTGGCACCAACGGCAGAAGTTGCTTTAGCTTTAACAGACTTTAAGAAAGCATGGATCTATCGTCTTAGGAGGAGGCCATGAATATTTATTTTAAGCAGCTTCTAGAATGGATGAATCAGAATGCGAGCATAGAAGAACAAGTACTTATCCAAGCATTATTTTTGTTACGTGTACATTATAGCTTAGCTGGTATTGTTGTCATTTGTCAGCGAATTTTCACATTGGTTGGTGATGATGAATTACCAGAATTTCGTGATGAGCTTAATACTTTAAAGATCATTAGTACATTACAGTATTCTGATCAATACTCACATTTTTTCTCAGAAACAATAGATAGAAACAGACATACACCCACGCCACTACGTCCATACACTGGAGACAGTGGAATTTGTGATTTGCTATTGATTCAAGCAGGACGAAGTCGAAATAATGAGAGTTTTGATAAAGTAATTATTTGGTTTTTAGAGCAAATATTTAACTTTCAAAAAAAAGTACATACTCTAGAGCTTTATAGTAGTTATTTAACGAGTGATGGAAGCATAAAGCTGAAAGATCAAAAAGGATCTCGTGTGTACAATGCCTTTTTAGCGATTAGGCTATTAGGTGATGCTGGTAATACACAGAATTTAGAAGATGTAAAAGCATCACTGCTTCAAAATTCGCCGAAACAACTGATTCAGTTAATGTCTGTTCATAATAAAGATGAACAATTAAATAAAATTTATTATGCATTAAAGCTATTTTTATCACAAATCTGGCAAAATAATCGGCAAAAAAATAACAAAAAACGTCGAGAATTTTTACACCGTATAGGTTTAAAGCATAGAAAACTGATCTTGCAACGATACGGCTCATTAAGTATTGCTATTCAACCTTTAGAGGATGTAGATGAAATTCATCGTGGTCTAGTATCTGAAGTATTTGAGGATGATGAGATTGAAGAAGATGAACCACCATTGGAGCCATTGTTTACATTTTTTTTGGCAGAACAATCCGATTTAATTCGAGGGTTTTATGCATCTAAGTCTACTTCTCAGCATGTTGAAGCTGCAAATGTTGGTTTAGTTTGGACCAAATGGCGATTGTCATTAAATTCGATTCAAGAAGTGTTTAGGCTCTGTCAACCATCTCATACTGATACCAGCTTAATTTTACGCGCAAAATTAGCTTTAATATTAAGTTTACTCACAGGACGTTCGGTGAGTGAATTAACAGCGCCTCGTTTTAGTCAAAATGCAGATCAGAATAATATTGCTATTCAGTATGATCATACTTTATCTGCATATGTATTAAGTGTGTTTGCAGGGACACCGACACTCAAAAAAAAACCAGAAGATTCTAAATTTCATGTGCCATGGACCAATGAATTACATTTGGTTTTACCGATTGAACTCAATGATTTAGTGAGTCAAGTCAAAAATCTTGGGATTACAAGACATCATATGGCAGTTGAACGTGACGTGAGTGAACTGATTAACCGTGTACCTAAAGAGCTAGAAATCAGCCTCAAAAGCATTCGAGATATTCTTCCACGTTTGTTATATGATCATAGCCAAGGTGATTTAGCTGTCGTTAAAGCAGTGACTAATGCATCAGGTCGAAATTATGATAACTTGATTCATTATGCCTCTTTTGAACAGAGGCAACTTGAGCAACTCTGGGCTGCTTGTTTAAGAACGATAAAAATTAATATTCCTGAATATATATACTCTTCCAATAAGCGGGTGGGTAGCCCAATTGGAATAAAGATTATTGAAATACAAAATGAAATTACACGAATAAAAAAGAGAATAAATCATGCTGCCGAACAGAAAGATTGGCAGACACTCTTTGATAACTTAACATTGTATACAGCATTATGGATGAATCTTGCAACTGCAGGACGAGGAATTAAGCAGCCCTTTCCAAAGTGGATCAGTCAGCAAGGCTGGGCATTGATTCAAGATAAACATCATCAAGATGAATCAACCGATCGTTATGTGCCATTGACGCAAGCGTTGATCAAACAGATTCAAGGTTTACGTGGTTTGATGGGAATGCTAGGGGAGCAAGTTGAACCACGTGTTGATTTATCATCTTATGCTGTGCAACTTTGTGCTCCTCATCAGATTGAAGGTTTAGTTAGAAATTGGGCACGGAAGTTGGTTCGCTCTGATTATAATCAGTTACCTGGACGGTTCAAGGACGCTGGACTTGGGCACTGGGTAAGGGGTCGCCATCCATGGGATATGTTATCCGTATTTCCTGTATCAGCCTTTAAAAAACAGTGGCTTGATGTACAAGAAAACTTGCAAAAACAATTAGGTTTCGAGTGTCTTGAAGATTTTGATTTTTTAAAAATCAAGGATATTCCAACATTTGTTTTAACTCAAGAGACTAAAACAGTACAGGTAGAGACAAAGCCTAGAATAGAGTTTTCTGAAAATGATGTAAAAGAATGGCTCAAAAACCCAGACTATAAGTCCTATTATCCGCTGATTTTTGAGGAAAATCCTGAGCCACAAGTAGCTTTAGAGCTTGGACATCTATTAGCCTCAAATTTAGCTAAAAATAAAAATATTGATTTGCCTCAAGCGATTAAAGCATATTGTGCTTATATTCGCGATGAAGCGAAAATTCCTTTATTCGTTCAGCTACCTCAAAAGGCGCATCGTACATGGCTGACATCTGAAAATAGTTTTAGTACATGGTGTTATATAGAACAAAACTTACTTAATGTTATTAAGAGGGATTTAGAACATTTACCTGAACATCAAAATTTTGATGTTGAAATAGGACGTTTGCTGGTTGTACTCTCGATGTATTCACAATTGTGCAGAGTAAGCCATTTACAAGCAATGTTAGAGTTTATTGCTTCTGATCAGCCTATAGTCGCTATGGGATATAGTCGGCTTATTGAGCTGGCAGTGAATAATGATAGATCTGTGACGAAGATACGCCGTACAGTACTGTTAAGTCCTTATGTCTCGACTTTAATTTTAGTAGACCGACAGTATCTACAGCCCCGATTAAAAATTATTTTAGCACAGTCAAAAGATCAACAAAGAAAGGCTTGGCAAAAGTGTTTTAATACATATTTAAAACAAATAGGACTTAAGTCAACTCTATCGTTAGCTCAATGGTTGAAAGCTTTACAGCAAAAGGTGATGTTAAATAGCACTCCGTTGATTGCAGGTTATATATCAGGCCAAGTCCTGACTGAAGATCTTTCAATAAATGAATTATTACGATTATCCGAATATGAAAAATTAACCATAGGTTTAGATAGCACTGAGCCTGAAAGTGAAATAGAAATAGGCGATGAGCAACTACATTTGTCTGATATTTTAGTGATGATTCAGCAACTAAAAGGTGAGTCTAGGTCAAGCATTTGGCTTAAACAGCTTGCCAATAATAAAACGAATCACTACTCAGTCAATTTATTAACGTGCTTTGTGCAATGGTTGATTTTACGCTGTGATGCAGAAGAGTTAAGTCTACAGAATCGAAATATGATTCATCTACATTTGGCCATTGTCAGTGCAGGTATATTGGGGTTTTCAGAAGATTTAACAAAAGATAGCCAGATTGATGAAGATGTATTTCAAAAATGGATGGAGTTGACGCAAGAGCATTTTCCACACCGCAAGCATCTCGCAGCGTGGAATCGCTTTAGAGATTTTTTAATTCAGTTAAATAATGATCGTATAAAGTTACACAAGTGTACAGCGCATCAAGCAAGTGCTAAAGTTTTTTCAAAAAATGAAGTGCAGCAGATCGTTCAAATATTACAATCTGTAGAATCTGGGGTGAATGATGCTGCTTTACGTCTAGAGATTCAGCGTCATTTTCGATTATCTGCGGCGATGGGTGTACGCCGTTCAGAGACACTTCATTTACGGCCCTTAGATATTGATGAAGATATGCTCCGAATTCGTCCTTATGGTGAGCATCAGTTAAAAACACTTGGATCAGAACGTGTTGTTCCGATGAATTTATTAAGTCAGACGATTCAAAAGGGATTAGATAATATTTATAAGAATAAAAAAGATTCAATATTAATGTCTGATGAGAATAGTGGGCATAGGCCTTTTTTTGATCAAATATCTCAAATATTAAAGAAAGTCACTGGAGATGTTGATCTCAGCTTACATCATTTAAGACATACGTTTGCAAGTGCATATACTTTAAAGTGTTTGCAAACAGTGGTGGATTTTAAAGTGCTGACGATAGAACTTCCATGGCTACAAACTTGGATGCCATCGAATGAGCAATTTAATACGCTAGTAGGCAATGAAGGACAGGTTGGGCAAGGGATTAAGGCGATTAGTCGAGTGCTTGGACATTTACATGAATCGACAACATTAAAGCATTATATTCATATCTTATTTCTAGCTACTTATGCCTATAGCATGCAACAACAGCAACCCAATTTACATACTGCATTTTTTAACCGAGTCATGAGTCGGAGTAATTTATTCAGGCATTTCCAAGCGATTAACCAACAGAATGGTAATCTAAACTATGAGTTGAGAGATACCATCGAAAAATATGTGCTCAAAAAAATAGAAAGTCAGAGGTGGGTAATCTATGCTCAAAAAATAGGGAATTCGACGGGTAAAGTAATTAAACACGACCTGTTTCAAAAGATTGAAGATATTGAGCGGTATCTTATTTCTGGACAGGGGCAGCCACAATTAGATATTGAGTCCTGGAAGAGAGCTTTAATTACGATGTCAAACATTCCTTCAGGTAAACGTGGTTCAAATATAGGAAGACATCCATTATTGACACAAGGGAAATTAGCACGTTTGCCTGAATTACTAAGGGCTGTAGATTTTAATTCCGCACAAGAGATTTTAGAGCGATTTGATTATTTAGAACGAAACCAATCAGACACTTATAATTGGTTAATAAAAAAATGGTTGTATGAAAGTAATGTAACAAAAGTATTGATGCATTTTACCGCAGAAGATAAACCTATGCTTTCACTTCTTATAGAACATCAGTTTTTTCCGGTAGTGATGAAACATAATAAATATGATTATTTTAGAATAATGTCTCAACAAGCGTCATTAAGCGCCGTGCGATGGGTACTTACGTGGTTGAGTGTACGATATTTAGCGATTGGAGATCATATCAGAATCTAAGTATATATGACTTACGCACGCTTTGTTACACAAAGGTTTGAAAGACAGCGCTACCTTAATTGAGCTAATTTCAAGTGACAACTTGGATGTAAGTGCAGCCAAATTCTGTGAATTCGTTCTAGATAGCTACGCGTGCATGAATATCATTTACCTGACTAGGAAAATTTCTTGCTGCTCATTTATAGCTTAATAATAGAGATTTAAGTATTTTTTATGGATCAACAGAACCAAAAAACATCGCATTATCTATTGTGTTTTGTCTGCTGTTGGAAGTTATGTAACATGATTCCTTAGGGAAAATAGCCTAAGCTTAATAAGTGATTAAAAGCGCTGAAAATCCGCAAATTTGATTTTTTTCTTCGCTTTCAATTTGATCCATACGTTATTTATTTATATTTTTCATTTACAAAGCAATAAAAGATTCTAATTTGGTTTGATCAAAGAAAAAAATACCCATTTGATAATTAGGTTACAGCAAAATCTGTAATCAGGCGTGGAAACCTGAAAATTACTACAGAAGTATTAAAACCGCTTTAACAGTTTTTTGTGCCTATTATGCTTAGTTTGCTATTATTAAATATCATTCAGCATAAAGTCATGTTGCAGAAGAAATGTCACCTTCAATGCAGGGTGACAATTTTGAAGTAGCACTAACTGATTTTGAAAAACATCCAATCATCAAATGTTTATTTAAAGCGAATAACCAGCGTTCTACAGAATATTGGAGCGTGCAAGAAATTGCAAACTTTATTGAGGATTGTACAGAAGATCAAAACATCAATTTATATTCTAGTAACTTAAATTCTCAGTAAAAAAATTATGTTTTTTTAATAAACAATAGCTTATTTTACTATTTCTTATTAATAGTTATAATTTTTTCATAACAAAAAACTCTTGATAAAAATTTTACAGCAAGCTTACATGTTTGGTAACCAGCTGTCTCGATTACCTGAATTTTCTAATTTAGCTGTAGAAAGTGAAAGTTATGAATCTCTCGCTATCAAAATCAAAGAAATGCTCAGAGATCCAATACAACAAAAGCAATTTTTACCAAATCTAAGAAACTTAGGCTTCAAACCTTAAGTGTATTGGAGAATACACTTATTGTATTCTCCAATACGTATCGTAAATACACAGTAATACACCATGAAAACAAGTACAAAATACAGTGTTTGTGATGCAGCCACACTGTATAAAAAATCTCGTGCTACACTTTATAAAGATATAAAAAATGGGGTATTAAGTCGTGATCATGATGGCCCTATCGACTTCTCTGAGTTACTCCGCGTTTATGGTGAACCTTTTAGTGGAAAACACTCAAAACACACTGATACGTCTCCAACATAAACTATAAATACACCTGAATACACCGACAATACAGTTATTGAACTAAAGAATCAGATCGATTTTCTAAAGAAACAGTTAGAAAAAGCAGAAGATCGCGAAGCTAAAGCAAATTCTCGTATTGATACATTACTTACCCTAATTAAAATGAAGCCAACTCAGGTTCATTCCACACCAACTTCAGATCAATCTTCAGTGCAATCTAGTTCATCTCAAGTAGAACCTACATTAAATGTAGATAACGACAAACATGACGGATTGACTACTCCAGATCAAAAAGAAAATAAGCGCATTCTGGTGCCTAAACATATTGAACCAGAGCCTGATAAAAGAGGCTTTTGGAGCCGTTTTTTTAGACCCTATGATTAACCACGATTGTTTAACCCATATGAATAAAGTCGTGAAACTTTGATTAAATAATAAGCGTCGAACGTGAAAAATCATAAAAAAAAAGTCCACCTTGGGGAGGTTGGGCAAAAAAGGAACTACAGCTTTGATTTGTAAGCGGAATTATAACGCATTTCGTATAAGGTGTATTATGTTAACTTTAGCTGAACTTCAATTTTTTTTCTGATTGACCTTAAATTATTTAATTTATAATTGGTACTTTTCTAGTTTGATAGAGACAGTATGCTTGAGCTTCTAATTCCATTTTTTATAGCGATTATCTTGTTAACTGTAACTCCCGGATTGGATACAGCCCTAATAATAAGAACTGCTACAGTGGAGAATAAACGTAAAGCATTTCATGCTGGATTGGGTATAGCCTCCGGATGTCTAGTATGGGGCATCTTAATTGCTTTGGGTGTGGGAGTTATCTTATCAGCCTCCGAATTAGCCTTTAACTTAATGAAATGGGTCGGGGCTATCTATTTGGTATGGCTAGGTTTAGGTTTACTATTCAAGCCAAGAAAAAGCTTTGAGATAAAAACTACTAAAATGAGAAATGAAAACTGGTTCTTAAAAGGATTTCTTACTAATATTTTGAATCCTAAAGTGGGGATCTTTTATATTTCCTTCCTACCACAATTTGTACCTAGTACTGGAAATTCTACCTTATGGCTTTTAAGTTTGGTAAGTGTGCATGTTAGTTTAGGCATTTTATGGTCAGTCATTCTTATTACTTCAATGCAATCTATTTCCAAGTTTCTTCATCAAAATGGAGCATTGAAAAAAATTGATCAAATTACGGGATCAATTTTTATATTATTTGCCGTCAAACTAGCTTTTACTAATAGATGATACTGTGATTTTTTGAAATCGTGGCCCTTATTTAACATAATGGTACTTACACGAAATTTTCAAAAAAACAGTAAAAATGGGAGCCTTTAACTCCCATTTTTGTGTTATTCCTAAGTAGAAATGTCCTACCTTAAATCTAAATAGAAATGTCCTATACAGACATTTCCAAGTCAAGCACAGGATTGGGTGAGTGGATATTACGATTCTAATAATGATACTTTTATACACCGAATAGGGTAGACGATATAATCTACGATTAATGGTAGTAGTCCAGCCTATTCATATGTATAAATTTTTTTTAACTATTGATTAGAACTTTACACAGTTCCTTCCACTGTTCTTAGCTTCATAAAGATATTTATCTGCAATTTTAAAAACTTCTGAAATATCCTCAGAACTTTCAGGCCAAGAAGCTATCCCTATAGAAACTGTAATAGACCCTACATTTGGGATGGTCTGTGTTGCTAGTTCTTTTCTAAATCGCTCAGCACTTTCATAAACATCTTGTTGGCTAGTATTAGGTATCACAACAATAAATTCCTCCCCACCATAACGACAACAGACGTCATTTTTACGAAAACTTTTTTGCATAGTTTTTGCAAGATACTTTAGAACCGAATCACCTTGATCATGTCCATATGTGTCATTTATTCTTTTAAAAAAATCTATATCTATTAGTAAAATAGATAAATTATTTTTTTCATTCATTTGATTGGTTATAAAAAAGTTCATTCCCCTACGATTCATTAGACCAGTAAGAGGGTCAGTGTTAATATAGTGATCCATTTCATTGATTTTTATTGAAAAGTTTTTAACACTTAGTAAAAGAGCGTGTTTTAATTTAACTATTTCGTAATACCATGGATAAATAGTTTTAATTTCACCCCGTACTTCTGGTAGATGAAGCGAACCAGCTATATTCGCTAATTTATGCAGAGGTGATGCTATGAAAAAAGAACATTTCCATACGATATAAAAGATAATTAAATAGAATATAAAGATTCCAGCAGAAACTTTATAAATAATTGAAGTAGCTTGCTTTAATAATTCCATAGTAGGTTGTTGCGAGACAATTATCCAATCTGTAGTTTTTATATGTGAAAATCCAGCAAGATTATCTATCCCTCTACTATTGATCAGGCGAATTTTTCCAAATTTTTGCTTTTTTATATATTCTAAACCATTGTTATTTTTTACTATATCCCCAACTCTTTTATGATCAGGATGAAAAATTATCTGACCATTTCCATCAATGACATACATATAGCTTTTTTTATAGCTTTCAGATGTAGTTAACATCTGATTAATAATATTTTTTTCCTTTAAATAAATAGTAGATCCAATAAATCCCTTATAGTTTTTTTTACTATCATAAATCGGCTGAGAAATAAAAATAATCATATTCTTTCTAATAGAAAGATAAGGTGTAGAGATATAAGGCTTTTTATTTTTTATTGAGTTATTAATTCCTAATGTGCTTTGTACTTTGTTTTTATCAATGTTTAAAATATTAGGTGAATAGTTGATCAACCTACCCTGAGGATCGCTAATTACTACGCTATTGTAGTAATTAGATTGCATATTTAATCTCTGTACTTCTGATTCTCTAGTGCTTTCATCATCAAAATCTTTTCCTAATACTTTTGCACTATAATCGAGTTGGGTTAATATATTTTTAAAATGATTATCAGTACTTGTTGCAATTTTATTTGCATATTCAGAGTTTAATGATAATGAATTATTGATAAGTTGATTTTTTACTATTTGATAACTAACAACTAAAGAAATAATAAAAAGGGTAGATACAGAAAATACTGCTAAAAAAAGTATTAGGTTTCTAAGAGTTAAATCAAGTTTTTTTTTAATAAATAAAAATAATTTCATTCACTTACAATTAATTAAGTATAGCTTTTAAGTTTAGTATACTTTTAGATAATACTTAAAGCTATATTCATCTTTATTTGTTCTAATAACTATATATTTAACATAAAATCTCTTATGCGAAGTCAGAAATGGGAGCCTTAGCTCCCATTTTTATACATTGAATCCTATGTGTTTTCCTGTTGGAAGCTCTACATCAATACGTAATTTTCCACCCATCGCTTCAACATATTTTTTCATAGTTGAAATTTTTAGATCATTCCCACGATTTTCGATTGCGGAAAGAGATGGCTGTTTGATACCAAGGGTTTCAGCCAATTCTTTTTGGGAAATCTCTAATTCTTCACGAATCAGATAAAGCTGATTTTCTAGCAATAACTCATCCGCCATTTGTTGAATACGAGCTTGGCTCTCTGGAGAGCGACTAGCTAATAATTCTTGTAGGGTCTTAGCCATTTGATTGATCTCCTAAAGTTGAGAGATGAAGTTCGTATTGCTCATCTGCAATTGCTAGCATCTCTGTATAAAAACGCTTTTTACCGCTCTTATCACCAATACAAAGCACAATAGCCTGTCGTAATGGATCAAAGGCAAAAAATGCCCTGAGTGATTTACCTCGATGTTGGACACGAAGTTCCTTCATGTTGGCAAATTTAGAGTCGTAGACGATATCGACTAAGGGACGCCTTAAACTTGGTCCTTGCTGTTGAAGTACAACCAGTGCAGCCAAGACTTTCTCTTGTGTTGATTCATCTTGCTGTTCAAGCCATTTATTAAACAGATCCGTTGTAATGACTGTCCACATATTACAACCATAATATAGATTATAGTCTATATTTTAAAGCCGATTGAATGACTTTGCAAATACTCATGCACAATGAGTATGATGATATGAGGATCACTACATTTAAGGATCAGCATGAAGCACTTAGAATTTGTAGGAAAAAGTACAGAATATATTGGCTATACCCAAGTGGAAATTATCAATAGTTCACTACGCTTATCTTTCAACGTCCCATCAAAAAGTAATCTGGAAGAAACTTTTAAAAAGATGGTCGAAGATAACTATGATTTACTGATGGAAACATCCGATAAGATAGAATTTGAATTAGATAGTGACGTTCTTAAAAAAATTGAAAAAATAACGAAAGAACAAGGGATTGAGTTTGAAGAATATGTGCAAAATGCCTTGATTAAGCTGATTAACCAATGTGAATGGCACTGTTGCAAATAGAGATTTGAGTCGATGATGTTTCCTTTAAAAAGTACTTAGAGACCGAAAACCCTGTTGATTAGACACACTTCACCCTGAGGCTGACCATAATAAAATGACGATGCTTGTCCTTTACGTAGTGCACGCATGACTTCAATACCTTTAATTGTGGCATAAGCCGTCTTCATAGATTTGAATCCTAATGTGGCCCTGATGATCCGCTTTAGCTTGCCATGATCACATTCAATCACGTTATTTTTATACTTAATCTGCCTGTGCTCAAGGTCTGGTGGACATTTACCTTCCCGTTTTAACCGTGATAAAGCACGTCCATATGTGGGTGCTTTATCCGTGTTGATCACTTGTGGAATTTGCCACTTCTTCACATTATTTAAAATTTTTCCAAGAAAACAATATGCTGATTTGGTATTACGTCTAGAAGAAAGATAAAAATCAATGGTATCGCCACGTTGATCGACTGCACGATACAGATAAGACCATCGTCCATTCACTTTTACATAGGTTTCATCAATATGCCACGAGCTCAGATCTGTAGGATTACGCCAATACCAGCGTAAACGTTTTTCTATTTCAGGAGCATAACGTTGAACCCAACGGTAAATAGTCGTGTGATCAACATTCACACCCCGTTCGGCCAGCATTTCCTGCAGTTCACGATAGCTAATGCCATATTTACAATACCAGCGCACAGCCCAAAGAATGATTTCGCCCTGAAAATGCCGACCATGGAAAGGATTCATATGCTGCACCTTTAGCTAAAACAGTCTTCAGCTTACCATTCGTGGTTATTTGCAACAGTGCCATTCCCCCCACCCACCACGATGACTTTCTTATCTTTAAATGAATCTGCATTCAGGTAATGGGCTGAATGTAACTGCGTGCCTTGAAAGTTTTCCTGTCCCGGATAATCAGGAATAAACGGCTGGCGCCATGTCCCTGTTGCACTGACCACCACCTTGGCTCGCCAAAACTTTTCTCCAGCATATACGTCTAAATACTTTCCCTTCGATTCCACACGATCGACATGTACTGGACGAACAATCGAAAATTGATATCTCTGTTCATAAGCCGATAAATACTGGATCACCTCATTTCGTGTTGGATAGGTCTGTTCAGTGATGGGCATCATCCAACCGGATAGAGAACTCCAGGTATTAGGAGAAAAAAGACGCAATGACTCCCAGGTATGCAGCCAGGCACCCCCCGCTTGATTTTGCTCATCCAATATAATGAATGGGATTTTCTTGCGCTTTAAAAAATAAGCGGTAGATAAAGCGGCCTGCCCACCACCGATAATGATCACATCAGTTTCAGTCTGTTTCTGGTTCAAAGCCTTCACCTTTTCCTTATTTATCTCTGACTTCTTTAATGTAAAAACCCAATCATGAAGACTGGGTTTTTACAATATTCATTGTACCTTTAACAGCACTTCATCGGTACAGCATAAAAGTGTTACTGACCTGGCAATGAGGCGCAGTATTTAATACCATCCAGCATTTATAAACTGCGCTGATTTACACGCTTGGACAACTCTTCAGCCGATTCCTTGCGTTCAGAATAACGATCTGTCAGGTATTTGCTTTGTCCACGAGTCAGTAGGGTGAACTTAAATAACTCTTCCATCACATCCACAATCCGGTCATAGAAAGCCGAAGGTTTCATTCGTCCATCTTCTTCAAACTCCAAAAAAGCTTTTGGAACTGAAGACTGATTTGGAATGGTGATCATCCGCATCCACCGCCCCAAAATACGCATCTGGTTCAGGCTGTTAAATGACTGTGATCCGCCACTGACTTGCATCAAGGCAAGAGTTTTACCTTGGGTAGCACGGATTGCCCCTCCTGCCAGTGGAATCCAGTCGATTTGAGATTTAAAGATTGAACTCATAGAACCATGGCGTTCAGGTGAACACCAGACCATGCCTTCTGACCATGCTAAAAGCTCATGCAGTTCTTTTACTTTTGGATGCTCAGTATCCGCATCTTCTGGTAAAGGAAGCCCTTTAGGATGAAAGATTTTTATTTCCGCCCCAAAATGCTCAAGGATTCGACCGGCTTCAAGAACTGCAAGGCGACTGTAAGAACGTTCTCGATTAGAGCCATACAGCAGCAAAATTCGCGGAGGATGAGCAAGTTCTTTGGCTTGAACTTTTTCAAAGGTGGGTTGCTCAAGAAGATTTAGATCTACATTTGGGAGATTCATAGAGTTAGGCCTCTTTAAAAACTTTCTTTCTCAGCCAGAGTGAAACACTCACCAAGGCAATCAACACAGGAACTTCGACCAGTGGGCCAATAATCGTGGTAAAAGCAACAGGCGAAGCGATACCAAAAGTTGCAATCGCTACTGCAAGTGATAATTCAAAATTATTCCCCGCTGCGGTAAATGCAATTGCTGTGGTCTTAGGATAGTCATTGCCCATCCATTTACTCATAAAGAAGCTGATGAAGAACATTAAAACGAAGTAAATGGTTAAAGGAATCGCGATGCGTAAAACTTCAAGCGGAAGACTCACGACATCACCGCCTTTTAGGCTAAACATGGCCAGAATGGTGAACAGCAAAGCCATTAAACTCAGCGGACTGATTTTCGGAATGAACTTGGTTTCATACCATTCCACGCCTTTCTGTTTCACCAAAATCCATCGCGTTAAGAAACCTAATAAGAACGGAATACCAAGATAAACCAGAACAGCATGGGTGATGGTCCAGAAATCGACATTAATGACCTGCGAAGCGACACCAAAATAGGGTGGAAGGAAGGTCAGGAATAACCAGGCATAGGTACTGAAAAATAGAATCTGGAAGATGCTGTTAAAGGCAACTAATGCTGCAACATATTGATTATCACCACAGGCCAAGCCATTCCACACCAGAACCATGGCAATACATCGAGCAAGACCAATCAGGATGACACCGGTCATATATTCTGGATAACTATGTAAAAATATGATTGCCAGGGCAAACATGAGTACTGGCGCGATCAGCCAGTTTTGTACTAAGGACAAAGTAAGGGTTTTCTTATCCTTAAACACTTGTGGCAAAGTCGCATAGTTCACTTTTGCCAGTGGTGGATACATCATTAGAATAAGACCAATCGCGATTGGAATATTCACTGAATCAATGCTTAATTTATCGAGTGCGACAGAAGCCTGAGGAAAGAAGTTTCCGATGGCAATGCCTAAGGCCATGGCAATAAAAATCCATAGCGTCAGGTTGCGATCTAAAAAAGATAAGCGTTTTTCAGACATTTCACTTACTCAACGTTCGAAATTTGATTAATTGCTGCAATCAATTCTGAGCGAGATAGTTTATCTACATTAAGTTTAAATAAAGCATCTAAGCGACGATTGATATGTTCAACAGTGCTCATAAAGGCTTTCATTTTTTCTTCTTTATTCACGTCTAAGTGTGAAGGATCAGCCAAGCCCCAATGTGCCTTGATTGCTCCACCCAAATAAAGTGGACATGCTTCTTGAGCAGCAGAATCACATACTGTGATCACAACATCAGGTTGATATTGTTCACAATCATTAATCGTTTTACTCCATAAACCTTCGGTAGATAATCCTAAGTTTTCAAGGGTTTCTAAAGTTAGCGGGTGAACTTGACCTGAAGGCTTACTCCCAGCGCTATAGGCTTTCCAACCTTCTGGTGCTCGGCTATTAAACAAAACTTCAGACAAAATGCTACGGCAGCTATTTCCAGTACATAAAAATAAAAATTTCATTGAATTACTCACAATAACTATTTACAGAAAGGGGGTGTTGATCATCCAGCTTTGATTGAGATTGAACCGTCTTCAAAATATCTAAAATTTCATAACACCAGTTGGCCAATTTTGGATTGATACTGTAGTAAACCCATTGGCCTTGTCTGCGATCTTGAAGTAGCCCTGAAGCACGTAAAAGGGCTAAATGTCTTGAAATTTTCGGTTGACTGAGTTGTAGTTTTTCAGTCAAATCACATACACATAGTTCTTTATTTTCAACAATTAATGTCACTATATTGAGACGTGTTTCATCTGATAAGCATTTAAAAAAATTAACTTGATCCATATAAATCTCCTTCACATTCTTTCCATTCAAGAGATGAGAAAGTACTATTTAATTCTTTGGCCATTTTCATCAATAATTTTTTCACCATCTTCTTTGCTAAATGCGCCTTTCTGAGGAAACGGGAGAATATCCAAAACAACTTCAGAAGGACGACACAAACGTGTACCTAAATCCGTAACAACGAATGGGCGGTTAATCAAAATAGGATGTTGAAGCATAAAATTTAAAAGCTGTTCATCAGACCAATCTTCCCGAACAATTTCTAAATCAGAATATGGAGGTACATTTTTACGAATTGCTTCTCTAACACTTAAACCAGCACTACGAATAAGTTCAATTAATTCTGCTTTCGAAGGTGGGGTAATTAGATATTCAATAACGATTGGTTCAATTCCTGCATTTTGAATTAAAGCTAAGGTATTCCTTGATGTACCACACTCAGGATTGTGATAAATCTTTATGGTCGAGAACATTTTGACTAACACTGCTATTAGAAACTCAGATATACTTATATACGTATTTCCACATATATGTAAATACGTATATTGATTTTATTTAAATTACTTAATTAGGACTTACGCATTGAGGGATTTAAAAAAGTCTCAAACTACTTTATAACGTATCTGTGATCAGACGAACTAAACATGCTTCTACAGCAACTTGTACATTACCCATTTATATGGGCTTTCTCATGACAGAACCAAACTCTATTAGCTGCACACAACTTGCCGAGACTTATAATATCTCGCATGACAGTGTAAATCGCTTTTTGGAGCGTGAAGACTACACAGCTCGCGATCTATATCAAGAAGCAATTCAACACATTGATAATAATAAACTTATAGTCAGTATTGATGATACTGTTTTAGATAAGCCATATAGTCAACATATGGACTTAGTTAGCTATTTTTGGTCAGGTAAACACCACCGATCCGTCAAGGGTATTAATCTCATTACCTTGTATGCGACAGATCAACATGGCAAAAATATTCCAATTAATTTTCGAATTTATGATAAGTCAGAAAGTAAAACCAAGAATGATTACTTTATGGAGATGTTAAGTGAAGTACTCGATTGGGGTGCAAAGATTCAATTCATTACAGGTGATAGTTGGTATTCATCGACTGAAAATCTAAAAACCATAAGAAAACATGGTATTCGATTTATGTTTGGTGTCGACAGTAACCGTAAGGTTTCCCCTGAAAAAGGACAATGGTTTCAACTCCGTTTATTGCCGAATTTTCATCAGGGTCAAGTGGTCTGGCTCAAAGATGTTGGCTTTGTACAATTATTTAAGACTCAGTTAAAAGAACAGCAGAGATTTTATATTGTGCATCAAGATGAAGATGATTTATTGTCCTTTGATGGTTTTTATGAATTACATTCAAGTCATTGGAAAATAGAACAATATCATCGAGTAATTAAACAGGTTTGTCATATTGAAAAGTTTCAAGTAAGACGATCCAAGCTGATTTTGAATCATATTTTCTCAGCCTTGATGGCCTATGTTGAGATACAAAAGAACCAGTTTGAGCGGATCTTTGAAAATGTATATCGTTGGCAGAAGAAATTATTTAGACCAATTATCAAGAACTTTATTGATGAATTTATTCTCGATAAGAATCATCTGCTGCCACAGAAAATCTATAAATAATAGTGCGTAAGTCCTATTAATGTCAATAAATGTATATATATTCTTGCAAATTCTTATGAGTGAGAAAAAACTCGTTATTTAAATATGTAAATTTAGAGTATACCCTAAAATTACATTTTAAAAGTTTTTAAAAACATGTACCATTTAAATGTTTTTTAATCATAAGTAACATGTAACTTTGGTATTAAAGATTTATAATTTACGAAATTGTTCATTTTTATCCAATTGGGGCGTAAAAAGTGAAAGGCCAAAAAGTAGGCTATGTGCGAGTGAGTTCGGTCGAGCAAAATACGGGACGTCAACTTGAGGGAATTGAAGTCGACCGGATTTTTGTTGACCGTGCTTCAGGTAAAAATACCGACCGACCGAAATTTCAGGAAATGTTGAATTATGTCCGGGAAGGAGACCGGGTGATAGTACATTCCATGGATCGTTTTGCGCGAAGCTTAAAAGATTTGGTGACTGAAGTGGATAAACTGGTCAAACGAGGGATTGCCATCCAGTTTGTAAAAGAAAATATTACTTTTACGGCCCAATCCACCCCGATGGATAATTTGATGCTGCAACTGATGGGTGCTTTTGCACAGTTTGAACGTGAGATCATTTTAGAGCGGCAAAAGGAAGGAATTAAACTTGCCTCTTCTCAAGGGAAGTACAAAGGCCGGGTACATAAATTGAAACCTGATCAGGCTGAAGCTTTGCGACAAGACTGGAAGGAAGGGAAGTACCCTTCAAAAATGGCATTAGGCCAGGCATTTGGAATTAGTCGCCAAGCGGTATATCGGTATTTAAAAGCCGGGAAATAACTCAATTGAAATTGGCGACTATATTTAGTTTAGCTTATGAAAATCGTGAAACGTTGATTAAATAATAAGTGCAGAAAGCAAAGAGTTACTAATTTTATACAATATAAGTTTTTGATTTATAATTAATTAACTCGATTGCAATCTAGCTTTTTCAGCAACGATTTATCTTTTTTAAAATAGTATTAATTTATTTTTTTGAGAACAAACCTTAACAAAATTACAAGTTTGTAATTTTGTCGTCATTCGGATGTATATATTTACTCATTATTATAAGTAAAGATTTTTTTGGTCCAAGATATGATTAGATTCAATAATATGTACATGAAGATTATTTTAGTTATTTTTACTATAGTTTTTTCAACCAGTAGTTTTGCTGATGGGGGACTCCGTTTCTTAGAGAAAAATTTAGAAATAATTAACAAATAATTAACATAGTAATTTAAATTAAAAAGTGATTTATCAGGTGAATTTTAACTATATAAATAATTTATTTAATTTAATAAACCTTTCATAAATCATTTTTTGCTCAGTTCTATGTTGTAAATTCCAGCAATTATCATAGCCACGCGGCTGTTACTGAAGAGAATAGTAAGAAGCTAATATTTACTGTAGGTTTGACCACTACGTTTTAATCGTAGAAATTATAACCGTTTTTATTACTCAAAGTTTAACTTTTGTGATTATCTAAAAACACATAGCGGTCGAATGGCCATATTAACTGACTTAAAATCAGTCGTATACTTTAATGTAGCGGTTCTGATAGCACAAAAGTTCGCAGCATGAAAACGGAACCGGCATAATTGATTTATAGTGAACCCATACACTAAGCATAATGATTTAGAGGACGATAATCCCAATGAAAAAATTCCTTTTAGGAGCTGTTGCCGCATCTGTTTTGGCCTTTTCAGGCAATGCTATGGCCAATTTTGTGGCAGGTCAGGACTATCAGGTGGTTGCAAAACCAGTCAAAGTCGAAAAACCGGGCAGAATTGAGGTACGTGAATTCTTCTGGTACGGCTGTGGTCACTGTTTCGCGCTTGAACCACATATGCAGGGCTGGTTGAAAAAATTACCAAAAGATGTACGTTTTGTACGTACGCCGGCTGCAATGAATCCACTCTGGGAGCAGGCAGCGCGTGCTTATTATGTGTCTGAAGCATTGGGTGTGCGTCAAAAAGCACATTTACAATTATTCCATGATATTCATGATAAGCAACGTCCAATTTTAGAACAGGCGCAATTGGCCAAGTTCTATACCCGCTATGGTATTCCTGAAGCGAAATTTAACAGCACTTATAAATCTTTCCCGATCACTTCGAAAATTGCCCAAGCCAAAAATCTGGCTGCTCAGTATCAGTTAAGTGGTGTTCCGGCAGTGACCGTGAATGGTAAATATATTGTGCAGGGTAATGATGCCAAAGTCATTCAGGTGGTGAATTACCTGATCGAGAAAGAGCGTAAAGCCAAATAAGACGCGATTGATTATCTCTAAAAAAAACCTGCATCGAATCTGCAGGTTTTTTTATTTAAACTGGAGGAATGGTTATTTACGTCCTGACTGCCGGATCTGGTGTTTCTATCGGCGGGCGATACCAGTGTAAAATTCCTCGGAATAAGAGCTGCATCTGCAACACGCTTTGCGCTTTAAAGTAATGAATTTTCCTTTCTATTTCAACACGCAGAATTGCCGAGGCGCCCCGACGCTCTACAACAAACAAATTCTAATCTAAGATTTACATAAATAGACTGATAAAGTTTAAAAGGAATAAATATTAATTTAAACAACATGGAAATTCTTGTTAATTTCAACAGAAATATGAACAATCTCTTCATGAATTGACAAAGCTTTACGAACTACCTCTGCTGTTAAGGAGTCATTAACTGTATTTAGGGATAAAATACATGAAAATTTACTTCTACCTACTTTCCAGACATGCAGATCAGTAATCGTAATTTGGTTATCTAATTCCTCTACAACTTCCTGAATCTCCTTTACTACAGGATGTTCCATCTCTGCATCAAGCAATGTTTTACCTGTTTCTCTAATCAATCCCCAAGACCATTGTGCTACAAGCACTGCACCTACGATCCCTAGAATTGCATCTAAAAAATCCCATCCAAAATACTTCCCTGCGAAAAGTGCAATAATCGCTAATACAGAAGTTACTGCATCTGCTACTACATGAAGAAAAGCGGCTTTCTGGTTTAAGTCATGGTCATCATGAGAGTGATGATGATGGTGGTGGTGACCATTTTCACGTAGTAACCAGGCACAAATAAAATTAACGATCAAGCCAACAATCGCAATTGAAATTGCCTCGTTGTAGTGAATATTCACAGGATTGAATAAACGTTCTATCGATTGAACACCCATGAATACAGCAACAACCATCAATAAAATGGCACTCGAATATCCAGCTAAGATTTCTATCTTCCATGTACCGAAACAGAATCTCTGATCACGAGCATATTTTCGAGCCATTTTATAGGCAAAATAAGCTAAGCCCAATGCCAACATATGAGAACTCATATGCCATCCATCAGCCAATAAAGCCATGGAATTAAAGAACCATCCTCCAAAAATTTCAAACACCATCATTACACCAGTGAGGATGGTTGCGATTAAAATTTTCTTTTGTGCTAAAGGATTTCCTTCGTCAAATTGATGCGAATGGTCACTTTTAACATTATTTAGATATTACATTTTATTGCACCACAATTAATACTCCCCCATAGTATATGTTCTTGAGGTTGAATAGTATGTCTCACTTAAATCAGAACAAAAAAATTTTAAATCGGATTAGACGAATTCAAGGTCAAACTAATGCCCTTGAACAGAATATTTTAAATTCTGAAAATTCTTGTATTGAGGTATTACAGCAAGTTGCAGCAATTAAAGGTGCGATAAATGGCTTAATGAATGAGTTAATAGAACTTCATCTTAGAGAACATGTACTCGGTGATACTGAGAAAATAAAGGAAAAAGAACTAAATGAATTTTTAGCTTTAGTTAAACGCTACTTATAACTTTAAAGCACAGTCTTTTAAATAAAAAAACTGTGTGCGCACCTATTAATGACAGTGGTAATCACCAGTTTTACTGTTGGTATGACAACCCTGTGAGTTCGTTCCCCCAGAATGAGCATTCGCATAGGTAAATGACATGCCTATAAAGCATATTAATAAAATTCTTTTCATCTTAATCCCTCTCAAATAATTAGAATATCAACTGTATGATATTTAATAAAAGCCAACATGGCTTAGACCATTTCCAAATATATAAAGTAAAGCCAACAAAACTTTAAATGTATATAAAAAATGGTTAAATAATTGCAAGGGGGGCTTTAAAACGTTTTAATCGTAAAGCATTTCCTAGTACAAATATTGACGAGAGAGCCATTGCACCAGCAGCAAATACAGGAGAAAGTAGCAGTCCAAATTGCGGATAAAGTACACCTGCTGCAATAGGAATCAGAGCTGCATTGTAAACAAATGCCCAAAATAAATTTTCACGAATATTGGTTATAGTCGCTTTGCTTAAAGCGATAGCATTTGGCACTCCTTTCAGGTTGCCAGACATCAAAACCACATCAGCAGCTTCAATAGCTACGTCTGTACCTGTACCTATTGCTAAACCAATATCTGCTTCTGCAAGTGCAGGGGCATCATTAATGCCATCTCCAACATATGCGAGTTTACCATATTGATTTTTTAATTTTTTAACGGCCTCTATTTTACCTTCAGGTAAGACTTCTGCAATAACCTCATCAATACCTAGTTTTTTTGCAATCGCTTGAGCTGTATGACGGTTATCACCTGTAATCATGGCAACCTTTAAACCTAACTGATGTAACGCTTCAATTGCAGCAAATGTTGATTCTTTAATTGGATCTGCTACAGCAATAATGGCAGCAAGTTTCTGGTCAATCGCAACATAGAGAGGGGTTTTTCCTTCTTCTCCCAAACGATCCGAAAATTGAGAAAAAACATTAGGATTCAAACCTAGTTTTTCCATATATCGATCTGCACCAATATGAACCAAATGTTCAGACACCGTTGCTTCTATTCCATAGCCCGTGACTGACTTGAAATCAGCAACAGGAGACAGGATTAATTCCTTATCTATAGCGGCTTGTACAATTGCTCGAGCAATAGGATGCTCAGACTTTGATTCAACGGCTGCCATAAGTGAAAGTACGGCATTGTATTCAAACCCTTCTAAGACATGCAGATCGGTTAAAATTGGTTTCCCTTCAGTCAGGGTCCCTGTTTTATCAACAGCAACCACTTTAGTTTCTTTGAGCAGCTGCAAAGCTTCCCCTTTACGGAATAAAACACCCATTTCAGCACCACGCCCAGTTCCCACCATGATTGATGTAGGCGTTGCAAGTCCCATTGCACAAGGACATGCAATAATGAGTACCGCAACTGCATTAACTAAGCTAAACGTTAGGGCTGGCTCAGGGCCGAAGATAAACCAAGTAATAAAAGTTAAAAGAGAGAGACCCATTACTACAGGTACAAACCACATGGTAATTTTATCAACCAATGCCTGAATAGGCAGCTTGGAACCCTGTGCCTGTTCAACCATTCGGATGATTTGAGAAAGCACTGATGAACTACCAACAGAGGTGGCTTTGATATTTAAGCTGCCACTTTGGTTAATTGTTCCTCCTACCACAGTAGAGCCTATCGTTTTTTCAACGGGCATAGGCTCGCCAGTAATCATGGATTCATCAATAAAACTTTGGCCGTGAATAACTTCACCATCGACAGGGATACGCTCGCCTGGTCTAATCTCTACAATCGTTCCTGTTTGAACTTCGGCAATCGGAACTTCTATCACCTGATTATTGAGCTGTATTCTGGCAACTTTAGGCTGCATTCCAACTAGATGTTGAATTGCTAAAGACGTTCGGCCTTTTGCCTTGGCTTCAAAAAATCTACCTAATAGAATTAAAGTGATAATAACCGCTGCAGCTTCATAATAAACATTGACCGTGCCTTGTGGCAGGACACTTGGAAAGAAAGTAGCAACCACTGAATAAAGATAAGCAGCCAATGTTCCTACAGCCACCAAGGAATTCATGTCTGGTGCTAAGCGGAATAAACTTGGGATGCCCTTTTTAAAGAAGCGTCGGCCTGGAAAAATTAATGCTACTGTGGTCAAGAAAAATTGCATTAACCAGCTATTTTGTTGGCCAATGTTATCCATCATAAACGTATGAAAGGCGGGAATCAGGTGTGATCCCATTTCTAAAATAAAAACGGGTAGAGTCAATAAGACTGACAAAATTAAATCTTTTTTAAGTTTTTCTAATTCAATATTTTTTTTATCTTGAAAGCTTTCCGTAGTTTGATGAACTGACTTTGCTTCAAACCCTGCTTTGGTGACAGCCTGAATTAACGAGTCACGAGTGACAGATGAGCTTGCCTGAATAGTCGCTTTTTCAGTAGCCAGATTTACATGAGCTGATTCCACACCCTCAACAGATTTTAAGGCCTTTTCTACTCGACCTACACAAGAAGCACATGACATACCCTCAATCGTAAGCTCTATTGGTTGCAGCGCTTCCACTTCGTAGCCTGCTTTTTCTACGGCTTTAATTAAAGTAGCGCGATCAAGTGGTTGATGCGCATAAATGACTGCTTTTTCGGTAGCCAGATTTACATGAGCCGATTCAACACCCTCAACAGATTTTAAAGCTTTTTCCACACGGCCTACACAAGAAGCACATGTCATCCCCTCAATCTCTAATGTTTCACTGTAGTGTGGCGTATCAGTCATTTCGGTACTCATATACGATCTCTATCATTTAGATATGCTGAGTTCTATATGCGAAGATCAGCTCGAACCAAGATTAGGGGGAATTCAGGGATTACTTTTATTTCAAGCAAGTACAGGTTTTATCTGTACGATGAGGAAAATAAGAGAGAGTAAAAGTGGTAAGGAATTCCCACTGTTACTCTAACAGAGATTAAGCAGGATCAGCTGTAAATCCACGCTCACTGAGAGTGGCAATGACTTGATCCTGACTCACCGTTGTGTTGATTTCAACAATACGGTTTTGTAAATCAATATCGAGTGAGGCATTCGAGTCGAGCTCTTTAATTGCGGTAGTAATGCCGCGTGCACAACCACCACAAGTCATATTAGCGATGTGAAATTTCATATGTTGCTCCTTTTTAACAAAACATTTGTTTAAAACATTAGAACAGTAACTCTAAACTTTCACCATACAACCAGCCTTTTTCTGAATCAGTTACTCGCTGTAACTTGGTCTGTTTACAACCTTACAGTTTTCTTCAGAGTATTCCAAAGAAGAGTGTTCTAATGACTACAGTAAAAGTACTTAACCAACATTAATGTGACTTTAAAATGACATTTTTGTCATCTACGATCACTCTGAAATTTATAAGATTAGTTATTTCAATCAATGGTAGTGAACTGAATAGATGAGACCGTTATGGGTTGAAGATAAGCTAAAAACCGGTGACTACCTTTATGTATAATGCCTCATGATGCGATTTTACTGTTCTGATTGTCGTAAGTTGGCAGTCCAGTAGAAACTTTATTGCTCAGCTACAAAAGATAAATGCAGTAATGTTAAATTTCCTCAATTCCCTTATTTTGAAATTCTCTTATTCAATACCCACGACAGTGGTTATATAGCCTGTTGTTAATAGAATTGATAGACCTAATAACATCTCAAATAAAATGGCATGACTAAGGTGTTTAGCGAATTTAGGATGTTGAAGACGCGGGGTGAAATACCATTTGTTGAAGGCAGCTAAAAGTAGAATACCTATAACAAAAAACATTTTAACCATGAAACCATAGCCATATGCAGTATTGATTAAGGTATTAAAATCTTTAATTAAAAGAAGAGCTACACTAGCGCCACAGGCGATTAATATCCCAACAATGAAAGCAGCAATACGTCCAAATACATGCATGCGATCTTTTAAAGGTAAACCACTTATTTCCCGGCTGGTTTTCCATAACGGATATAAAGACCCCATCCATAACGACATAACTAGAATATGGATTGATAATAAAATTTGAGCAAGTAAGGTTAAATTAGCGACATGTCCGAGCTGGGAAAAACTAAAAATAATCGGGAGAAGTAAAACACAAAATATTGAACTTTCAATTATAGAAAACTGACCTTTGTTCCTGTTAAGTTTAACCACCATGAGAAGAAGTAAAAGAGCAAAACTAATAGAACGAAGAACGTATATATACCCCGTCGGAGTATTAACCAATATATTAATATACGTGGGGTCCACCATACCTGTAATACCAGTATTGGCAAAACTACCAATCAGAATAAAAAATCCCAAGGTACTGGAAATTAGGCCTAATCCAGCGCCAATTGTAATATATTTAAGAATCGATTCTTTTAGTTCAAGATATTGTCTAAGTAAAAAATAGCAAAAGGCTCCACCAACGACAAAAGCTACACTTAAATATAAAATAACCTTAGTTAACCAAGTGGCCCACATCCAATATTCAGAAATCATTATTTTTGTCCATTCTAGAACAACATGCCAGCACCTCACTGACATGTTGAAAGGTAATCAATTCTTATTTAGTTGATTTGATAGTGAAACTATATTCACCATTCATGTTGTGACCATCTTTCCCCATTGTTGTCCAGACAACGGTATATTTACCTTTTTTCAGTTTCGGAAGAGCTACATCAAAGGATTTCTTTAAGTCATGAGTAACTTTATATTTTAAAGGAACATCTCTTCGCTGAGCATCCAGTAACTTAATATTCATCAACATAACCTCTGCACCAAAGTTAAGGGTCAAGTTCTTTGGTTGACTAAGGATAGATGCATTTTCCGCAGGAATCGCACTCACTAAACTCACATGAGCGAACGTAGTTGTAGTAGCCACAATCATCGTTGCAGCTACTACAACATTACGTAGAGCAGTCATTTTATTTTGAAATAATTTCATTTACGTTTCCTCTTGATTCGTTAGTTCATTAGAGATGACTTTATAAAATCTATATTTAATGAGACCACATCATCTCCTCTTATATTTCAATTATTAGTAAGAGACAGAAACAGGGCGATGACTTCAAAATTACATTTTTGTCATTTTTAAAAATCAATAGACTCAAGTGATAAAATTATTCAATAGAAATAAAAAAATTGACTATAACCAGCTACCACCTAAGTAAAACACCGGTGGCATAACCAGCGATCAACTTCATCAAAAGAATGAGTGGAGCAAATAAATGAAAAATACCTCTCTCTATTTGTTTGCTTCATTCATTTAAAGGTTGTATCGGCTGATCAACTGATGGAAGGAAAATATCATGACTTATATCCGCCAAACTTTACTTGCACTTTGTATAACCACTGCCGCTCTAGGTGCATTAGCCCAAAATCCTGAAGAGCATCAAACTCATCACCCAGAAAATACTCCTCCATCCACAGTCACTGTTAAAAAGACAGCTACTGGCACGATGACTCCAGACAAAATGGCTGCAATGGACCAGCACATGAAAGCGATGCAAGCCATGCATGAAAAGATGATGGCTGCAAAAAACCCGCAAGAACGTCAGAAACTTATGGCTGAGCACATGAAACTCATGCAAGGAGGTATAAGCATGATGAAACAGATGGGTAGCCAAAGCATGAATGCCAATATGGCTGACCGTCAGCAAATGATGGAAAAACGTATGGACATGATGCAATCCATGATGCAGATGATGATGGACTGTATGCCTCCGTCAGCAACTAAATAGTTACCCATGAATTAGGGGAAAGCACCATGAATCACCAACACCAAGAAAATAATTCAGTACCTAACTTCTGGTCTACACGTTATGCCATTGGTCTAATCGTGCTGGGTGGTATCGCAGCTTATTTTCTATTAACGGAACATTTAGCCCACGTTATCGGTGCTTTGCCTTATTTATTCCTTTTAGCGTGTCCACTGATGCATATTTTTATGCATGGTGGTCATGGGCATAACCACTCGCAGCAAAAAAAATCCGATATATCTGATAACAAAAAATAGCTCTTATCAGGAGATCCATCATGAATCATGCGGAATCGGCTTATGGTTTATGGACGCTGGTTATCATTAACTCAGCAGTTTTTATCATGTTCGCTTTCAGTTTTTTTAGACCTTCCACTGCGCGCGATTGGCGTACATTTGGGGTCTTTTCGGCTTTTATCATTGCTCTATTTGTCGAAATGTATGGTTTTCCTTTAACCATTTACCTGTTATCTGGTTGGCTTCAAACTCGCTTCCCTCAACTTGACTTACTTTCTCATAATGCAGGTCACTTGTGGTCAACGCTATTAGGTGAAAAAGGTGATCCACATTTTGGCATTTTGCATATCGCCAGTTACGTTTTCTTGGGCTATGGATTTTACCTGTTATCAACGTCATGGCACGTGCTGTACAACGAGCAACGTCAGCATTCTTTAGCGATCACAGGCCCTTATGCACGTATACGTCACCCATAATACGTGGCTTTTGTGATGATCTTGCTGGGTTTTTTATTGCAATGGCCAACTTTACTGACACTGATTATGTTTCCAATCCTACTCTTAATGTACAGCCGCTTGGCAATTAAGGAAGAGGCTGAAATGAGTAAACAGTTTGGCGCTGTCTATGACAGCTATGCTCAACAGACTCCGAGATTTATTCCAAAATTCGGCCATAAAACCACTTTACCATAAGAGAATTATTTATGTCAGATCAAAAAAATCATAACCAGGACCATATGGCACAGGCTACAACAGACGTACTGAAAGACCCAGTCTGTGGTATGACCGTCACTGAAGAATCGAAATACCATGAGGAATTTAAGGGGAAAACTTACTTTTTTTGCAGTGATAAATGTCAATCAAAGTTTCATAGCAGCCCGGTGCAATATATCGCTAAACCCGCAACGACGACTGCCGATGCACATACACAGCATCATCAGACTACTCAATCCGTTAATGAGACAAGCACAACAGGCACGATCATCTATACGTGCCCAATGCATCCAGAAATTAAACAAGATCATCCTGGAAACTGTCCTAAATGCGGAATGACACTGGAGCCACTCATTCCTGAATTAGAGGAAGATGAGAATCCGGAGTTACGTGATTTCCGCCGACGCTTCTGGTGGACACTGCCATTGACCATCATCGTGACTTTTTTGGCGATGTTTGGTCATCAAATGAACCTGTTCAATATGGCGGTTCAGAGCTGGATTGAACTGGTGTTGTCACTCCCAATTGTACTTTGGGCAGGTTGGCCATTTTTTTCCCGGGGTTGGCAATCGGTTGTGAATCGCAGCCCGAACATGTGGACGCTGATTGGTTTGGGCACTGGAGCTGCATTTATTTATAGTGTGGTCGCAACCATTGCACCGCAAATCTTCCCAGACTCATTTATTTCCATGGGTCGTGTCGCTGTTTACTTTGAAGCTTCAGCGGTCATCATTTCATTGACCCTACTGGGACAAATATTGGAGTTAAAAGCACGTTCGCAAACTTCTGTTGCAATTAAGTCACTCCTTGGGCTCGCTCCTAAAACAGCTCGCCGAATCCTGCCTGATGGAACTGAAGAAGATGTTCCTCTAACGCATGTCCATGTAGGAGATTTACTCAGAATTCGCCCAGGTGAAAAAGTGCCTGTGGATGGTGTAATCACTGAAGGAAGTAGTTCAGTGGATGAATCGATGCTGACAGGTGAACCTTTACCTATCACTAAACGTATCGGCGATAAAGTCATTGGAGCTACCCTGAATACCAATGGTTCATTGATCATGCGTTCAGAGAAAATTGGTTCAAGTACCATGTTATCCCAGATCGTACAGATGGTGGCGCAAGCTCAACGATCGAGAGCACCAATGCAACGTATGGCTGATCAGGTAGCAGGTTGGTTCGTCATGGCTGTAGTGACCATTGCCTTGCTTACCTTCTTTGGATGGGGACTATTCGGCCCAGAAGAATCAAGCTGGGTTTATGCATTAATCAATGCTGTGGCAGTACTCATTATTGCCTGTCCTTGTGCACTAGGCTTGGCAACTCCAATGTCTATCATGGTTGCGACGGGTCAAGGTGCTACTCATGGTGTGCTGTTCCGTGATGCAGCAGCCATTGAGAATCTACGCAAGATTGACACACTAATCATCGATAAAACAGGTACGTTAACTGAAGGACGCCCTGTATTCGATCGTGTAGTTGCCGCATCAGATTTTGACGAATCTGAAGTATTACGTTTAGCCGCCAGTCTTGATCAAGGCAGTGAACACCCGCTAGCCGAAGCGATTGTAAACGCAGCACACGAACGTGGCCTGTCTCTTGAAACACCAGATAATTTTGAATCGGGCTCAGGGATTGGTGTTCGAGGTCAAGTGGGCGATCGTCAGTTAGCTTTGGGCAACACAGCACTGATGGAGCAATTGGGTATCTCGGTACAATCTCTGATTCCGCAAGCCGAAGAGCTGCGTTCGGAAGGTGCAAGTGTGATGCATCTAGCCATCAATGGTGAATTGGCCGGTCTGCTTGCAGTATCCGATCCCATCAAAAAAAATACCCCAGAAGCACTTGCCACCCTGAAGGAAGCGGGTCTACGTATCGTGATGGCAACAGGAGATGGTCTCACCACTGCCCGTTCAGTCGCAGCACGTCTAGGCATTGATGAGGTACATGGCGAAGTCAAACCCGCAGATAAACTAGAACTGGTCAGCAAATTGCAGAAGGAAGGTCGCATCGTGGCTATGGCTGGTGATGGCATCAATGATGCACCAGCCTTGGCTAAAGCTGATGTCGGTATCGCTATGGGAACCGGGACTGATGTTGCAATGAATAGTGCCCAAGTTACGCTGGTCAAGGGAGATTTACGAGGGATTGCTGTTGCCCGTTCACTTTCGGAAGCTACTGTCGGCAACATGAAACAGAACCTCATGTTTGCTTTCCTTTACAATGCTTTGGGTATCCCTATCGCGGCTGGCGTACTATATCCATTTACCGGTTGGTTGTTGTCACCGATGATTGCCGCCTTGGCTATGAGTTTGAGTTCAGCTTCAGTCATCACCAATGCCCTTCGCCTGCGAAATAAAAAGTTATGATAGAGAGTTCCTTTCTTCCACCAGATGTATCAGGGCTGGTTGCAGCACTCGCCATCGGCCTGCTCATTGGTTTAGAACGAGGATGGCAGGATCGAGAACTGCCAGAAGGCAGCCGAGTAGCAGGTCTACGTACCTTCACATTGACAGGATTGCTCGGAGGAATGCTCGGTCATTTACAACCAAACTTCGGAGCTTGGCCGCTAGTTGCGGCCGTATTAGGGCTTTCCTTATTACTAACAGTGTCCTATGCTCGTACCGCAAAAATTTCCGGTAATTTAAGTGCTACCACAATTATTGCGATGCTGTTGACATTAGTTTTAGGTGCATATGCATCCCATGGCAATGTTACTTTAGCATTAACCGCGGCTGTAATCGTCGCTGTATTTTTGGATCTCAAGCCAACCTTACACGGTTGGCTACGCTTGATAGAGCATCGTGAATTAACCGCATCCCTGCAGTTGCTGGTACTTTCTGTCGTTATATTACCCTACTTACCCAATACGGGTCTGGGACCTTTTGCTGCATTAAATCCTTACCAGTTATGGTGGGCAGTGATCCTGATTGCCGGACTCTCTCTGGCAGGTCATTTTGCCATGCGGCTTACCGGTTCAGAAAGAGGCATATTCTGGACAGGTCTATTGGGTGGTTTGGCATCGTCTACAGCTGCAACTGTCGCACTGGCACGCTATACACGCCAGCACCCCGTCATGGTCAGTGCTGCTATTTCTGGAACATTGGCTGCCTGTGGCATCATGTTTTTTCGTATGGTTGTGCTGATAGGCGTCATTGAGCCAGCATTGCTAAGCACTTTTGGTGGTGCAATGATGATTGCGGGAATCCTTCTGCTGGGTATGGCATTGTGGAGACAACGCCAAATTACCAGCGCTGAAAACAACGATCGAACAATAGAAGCAATGGCTCCTTTTGATCTTGGGACAGCATTCAGCTTCGCTGCTTTCCTGGCTGTCATGGCAGTCTTGGTCCCGGCAGCAAAACAATGGTTGGGCACCAGCGGCATCTTCGTATTATCGACTATTTCTGGGCTAGCAGACGTAGATGCTATTTTAGTCTCACTTGCCCGCCTGCATAGTACTGAAGGCTTAACAACAAATGTGGCTGCTGTCGCGCTAGGGCTAGCCACACTGAGCAACATGTTAAGCAAAGCGACAATTGCATGGATGACAGGGGGGGGCACAGTTTGGCCGAGCTATCATATTTGGCTACACAATTGCCATGATAGGTGCTGGCGTAGCTCTGGCTCTCAGTTTGAGCTTTATGTAAGGTCAACTCGGGTAAATGGAAGATGTTCAAAAAATGAGTTAAAATGATTCCCCTTGCATGGATTCACTTTGAAAAACAATGGTAAAAATGATTCGACCATTGAGGGATTCAGCCTGGATGGTCGCCCCAAGCATATCAAGAATAGATTTTGTTATCGCGAGCCCTAAGCCGGTTCCTTCTTCTGTTCTTTGTCTAGATGCATCTGTTCGATAAAATCGATCAAATAACCTGGATAGTTGTTCAGGAGAGATTTCAGGGCCTTCATTTTCAATTGAAAATATTGTGTTATCTAAATTCTGTTGAAGTTTTATGCGTATTGTAGAATTCTTATTTCCATATTTAACTGCATTAGATAATAGATTGCTGAGTGCTCGACGTAACATAGCAGGATCACCTTTGACATTTCCAGATCCTGTTTGTTGAAGCGTCATATTTTTTTCGGCAGCTAGCGCATCATAGAAATCAAATAAGGCTGTAACTTCTTTAACCAGGTCAATATTCTGTAAGTTCTGTAATTTTAGGCCATGTTCTGCTTTTGCCAAGAAAAGCATATTGGATACCATTCGAGCCAAACGTTCTAATTCTTCTAAATTAGAAAATAGTATTTCTTGATAAGTACCAATATCTCGGTTACGGGCAAGACATACTTGAGTTTGAGTCATTAAGTTATTAATCGGTGTTCTAATTTCATGCGCTAAATCAGATGAAAAATCGGAAAGCCTTTCTAAAGCTGATTCTAGTCTGTCGAGCATATCATTGAAGGCAATTGCTAATGATTTTAGTTCTGTTGGTGTGTGCTCAACTTCTAAACGTTCTGAAAGATGTTGGGCAGAAATGCCTTCTGCGACCTTAGCCATTTTTTGCACGGGTCTTAAACCTCTCCAGGTTGCAAACCAGCCTAAAAACATTAAACAAATCGTACCGGCTAAACCAATGTAAAAAAGTTGACGCTTAAAATCATTTAAAAAATGTAGATGTTCAGATGTATCGATCCCCACAATAATGCGTACAGATTGTATCTCAGTATTTTTGTTTATATCCGTGTTGTAGATCATGCCACGATAAGTCTTATCCTGAATTTTCCATTTAATCCATGAATTATTTGCTGACTTGGTTAAGTGTTGAGTATTAATTGTTGAAGGTGCTGAACTAAATAAAACTTTACCTGTCGGTCGTTCTATTTGAACCATAAGATCATGGTGTCCAACTAAAGCGTCTCTCAAATAAAGATTAAGTTCTGGAGAGTTTTTAGGATTCTGTTGGATAAGATTCTGAATCAGCTGGATTTTACCTTCTAATTGGGTACGGTCTTGAGTCTCAAAATGATGCATTACTAATTTATTTATGAACAAACCCATAATAATTAGAATGAAAATAGTAGATAATGAGAAAATGATACCGATCCGGAAACTGATCGCTCTGAATAAATTATTATTCATCCTCTACCTCTAGTACATACCCCATTCCTCGAATATTCTGAATTAATTTGGGAGTAAAGTTACTGTCAACTTTACTTCTTAATCGTTTAATAGCGACTTCAACGACATTCGTATCACTATCAAAGTTCATATCCCAAATTTGAGATGCAATAAGTGCTCTTGGTAGAATTTCACCTCTTCTACGCATAAAAAGCTCCATAAGCGCGAATTCTTTAGCCGTTAAATCAATGCGTTGACCTGCTCGTGTTACCCGACGTTTTCTCAAATCAAGTTCTAAATCAGCAATCTTAATAATATTATTATCTTCTCTTTGTTGCCCTCGTCTAAGGAGCGTTTTTATTCGAGCTAGAAGCTCTGCAAAAGCAAAAGGCTTAACTAAATAATCATCAGCGCCTAGCTCTAATCCTTTTACTCGATCTTCGATTTGATCTCGGGCGGTAAGAAAAAGAATGGGCATTGTTTTACCGCTGCTACGAATATCATTGATAATATTCCAACCATTTAGTCCAGGTAACATCACGTCTAAAATAATTAAGTCATACTCTTCAGAAAGAGCTTGATGTTTACCCGTTAACCCATCTGTAACCCAGTCCGTAATATAGCCAGCTTCGGATAAACCTTGCTTGAGATAATCACCAGTTTTTTGTTCATCTTCAACTAATAGTATTCTCATTTCCGAATCCTAAGTCATTCATTAAAACTATAATAACGTTATAAAACATCTGATCGAGATAGATTACAAAAATGTCATTTTCAAGTCACTTAGATGTTCAGTGCTTCACTTTATTGTAGTAGCAAGAAATTAACTTTTAGAGAAACTTATGAAAACTGTAGTGCGTCGTAGTCTAACAATTTTAATGTGTGCTGGAACTTTAATTGCTGGTACTCAATCTTGGGCAAAAGATGTATCAACCTCAAGTGCCACTAAAACGGTAAAAGCACAGAAACCTTGTACAAAACCTTGTAAAATGGAAAAAGATGACAAGACTCAGCAAGATCATAGTCAACATCAGTCTCCTAACTCATCTGACATGTCAAAAATGGATCATTCTATGATGAATATGGACCATTCTAAAATGGATCATTCAAAGATGAATATGCCTGGTAGCAATAAATAATTTTATAAATAGCGAGAAAGAAGTATTAAAGTTTATACTAAATATTTGCTTTATTACTTCAATCTTGACCTTTCTAAAGGTGAGATAGAATGTCAAAAAAGTTAAGTCATGTACTCTTAATTGGAGTTGGTTTATTTTCATCAACTTGGGTAATGGCGGCAGTTAAAGAATATGATTTAACAATCGCTGAACAAACTGTAAATATCACAGGAAAACCGCTAAAGAGAATTACCGTTAATGGTAAATTCGTTGCACCACTTCTTGAATTTGAAGAAGGTGATGAGGCCGTTATCCGTGTTCACAATAAGTTAAAAAATCAGGACTCTTCAATCCATTGGCATGGCTTATTATTACCTGGAATTATGGATGGTGTACCTGGATTTAACAAATTTAATGGCATTGCCCCTAATAAAACTTATGAATATAAGTTTAAAGTCCGCCAAAATGGTACTTATTGGTATCATTCACATAGTAAAGGACAAGAACAAGACGGTTTATATGGTGCTTTTGTTATTTATCCTAAAGATAAAACTCCACTAACAGCTGCTGAAAAAACCGATAAAGATTACGTTGTTTTGCTTTCTGATTTTCATAATTCGACAAGTGATCAAATTATGAAAAATATTAAAAAAGAAGCAGACTACTATCAGAACCGCCGCGAAACAGTATTCGATGTATTAAAACAAGTTAAACGTGATGGATTGAAGGCAACTTGGCAAGACCGCTCTATGTGGAATCAGATGCGGATGTTGAAAACAGATATGTCTGATGTCACAGGCTATACATTTTTAATGAATGGCAAAACGCCTCAGCAAAACTGGACCGGTAATTTTAAAGCTGGAGAAAAAGTTCGCCTTCGATTTATTAATGCTTCTGCAATGTCATTTTTTGATGTACGCATTCCAAACCTAAAAATGACTGTAGTCAGTGCCGATGGTCAACCTGTAAAACCTGTTCCTGTAGATGAGTTCCGTATAGGTACTGCTGAAACTTATGATGTCATTGTTGAACCGAAACAAGCCCATTATCAAATCGAAGCTGAATCTATTGACCGTACTGGATTTTCGGTTGGAACCTTACATGATGAAAATACCTCACCTGTAAAACAAATTGAGATGCCTAAGCCTCGTCCTCGTTCTTTATTGACTATGGAAGATATGGGAATGGATCATGACATGTCTTCTATGAAAGGTATGGATCATGATATGTCTTCTATGAAAGGTATGGATCATGATATGTCTTCTATGAAAGGCATGAATCACGATATGTCTTCTATGAAAGGTATGGATCATGATATGTCTTCTATGAAAGGCATGAATCACGATATGTCTTCTATGAAAGGTATGGATCATGATATGTCTTCTATGAAAGGCATGAATCACGATATGTCTTCTATGAAAGGTATGGATCATGATATGTCTTCTATGAAAGGCATGAATCACGATATGTCTTCTATGAAAGGTATGGATCATGATATGTCTTCTATGAAAGGCATGAATCACGATATGTCTTCTATGAAAGGTATGAATCATGATATGCCGATGAATAGCGCTACTGTTAAGGCGGCTTCAGACAAGAATGATAATACCGTATTTGGATGGGCAAATGCTTCAACACCTGAAGGTAATAAAGCATTGCAATATAGTGATTTGCAATCGTTAGATCCTCAAAAAGACACTCGTGCAGCTGAACGTGAAATAGAGATCCGTCTTGGTGGAAACATGGAGCGTTATATTTGGACAATAAATGGTAAAAAATTTAATGAAGCCGACCCACTAGTGGTGAAGTATGGTGAACGTATTCGCTTAAAATTTGTCAATGACAGTATGATGGCTCACCCAATGCACTTACATGGCATGTTTATGCAGCTTGAGAATGGTCAGGATCCAAGCAATATGCCAAACAAACATACGGTAATTGTTCCACCTGGGAAAACGATAACCACTCTACTCACAGCTGATGAGTTAGGTGAGTGGGCTATTCATTGTCACCTGCTTTACCATATGAGTGCAGGAATGATGAATAAACTCATTGTAGCTCAAGTGGAAGATGGTAATTCTACAAAGACTGTTCCTCAGTCCCAAGTAAATGAGAAGGGAGTAAATCCACATGCAAATCACTAAGAATTTCTTCTCAAAAACAGTCTTATCAATTGCATTAATAAGTATATCAAACTTAACTTTTGCTAATAGCAGCACTTCGGAACAAGAAAGTAATATTACAAATGGTATGAGAGTCTTATTACAGGAGTCTGGTGGCTTAAGATATAGCCCCCAAGAATTGTATCCAGAATATTATTCAATGGAAAATGCAAATGGGGGAGATAATATTATTTTGACTGCAAGAAAGAGATCAGACGGATCTCACGATGATCATCTTAAAGAACATGGCGGACAAATTTATCAAGTAACAAGACTTGAAAATGCATGGATGGTTGATGAAGACGGTAAGGGCAACCTAGGAACAAAGTTTGAAACTTTAATTGGAACAGATGAAAATCGTCTATTTATTGAAGCCAATTCGGAAAAGTCAGAAAGTAATGATCCAAAATATGCTGTATCAGCACTTTATAGCCGTAACGTAGCCCCATTTTGGGATGTACAAGCTGGGGTAAGATATAGTGAAAATAAAAATAATAGCAGCAGCGATCGAGTGGATGGGGTTATTGGTATATTAGGTCTAGCTCCTTATTTCTTTGAAACACAAGCATATCTTTATGGCGGTGAGAATAATTTTTGGGGAGCAAGTTTTGAATTAGAACGTGATTTGCTTTTAACTCAGAAACTTATTACTCAACCTTATATCGAAGCAGATGTAATATTTAGCGATGATTCTAACTATGCTGCAAAATCAGGTTTATCAGAACTAAAAACTGGTATCAAAACCCGATATGAGATTACTAAGCGAATTAAACCTTTCATTGATGTTGCTTACCAATATGAAAAAGGACAGAAAGCCACTTCTATGCAAGAGGCAACAGAGTCTGAAAAGGGATGGAAATATGGTGCAGGCATCGAATTAGTTTTTTAAAATAGTATGATTTGGATTCATGAATGGTAGCTTCGGCTACTATTCATGAATTATTACTATTTATTTTCGAATCTGTAAAACTAAAAAAGCTTAATTTTTGGTCTATTTTTATGCAGTGGTTAAAAACATGCTTATCGCTGTTTTTATCGTTTGCTATTCTTTTAGTAGGATCGGCTGCTACTACTTCGTCTGTACATCATCGGTGTTTAATGCCATCTGAATAGATGCATGTGGCATAGCCGTCTTCATCGATTTGAATCCTAAAGTGGCCCTAATGATCCGCTTTAGCTTGCCATGATTACATTCGATCACGTTATTTTTATACTTAACCTGCCTGTGCTCAAGATCTGGTGGACATTTTCTTTCCCATTTTAACCGTGACAAAGCACCTCCATATGTGTGCTTTATCTGTATCTATCACTTGTGGGGCCTTCCTTTGCCAGAAGATGCGGATACTGAGCATCCAAAAGTAAAAGAACTGCATGAGCTTCTTGCATGGTCTGAAGGTATGGTCTGGTGTTCACCTGAACGTCATGGTTCTATGAGTTCCATTTTTAAATCACAAATAGACTGGATTCCACTTGCAGGAGGAGCAATCCGTGCTACCCAAGGTAAAACCCTTGCCTTGATGCAAGTCAGTGGTGGATCACAGTCATTTAACAGCCTGAACCAGATGCGTATTTTGGGGCGGTGGATGCGGATGATCACCATTCCAAATCAGTCTTCAATTCCGAAAGCTTTCTTGGAATTTGAAGAAGATGGACGAATGAAGCCTTCAGCTTTCTATGACCGGATTGTGGATGTCATGGAAGAGTTATTTAAGTTCACTCTACTGACTCGTGGTCAAAGCAAATACCTGACTGATCGTTATTCTGAACGCAAGGAATCGGCTGAAGAGTTGTCCAAGCGTGTAAATCAGCGCAGTTTATAAATGCTGGATGGTATTAAATACTGCGCCTCATTGCCAGGTCAGTAACACTTTTATGCTGTACCGATGAAGTGCTGTTAAAGGTACAATGAATATTGTAAAAACCCAGTCTTCATGATTGGGTTTTTACATTAAAGAAGTCAGAGATAAATAAGGAAAAGGTGAAGGCTTTGAACCAGAAACGGCACTGTTGCAAATAGGCTGACATGATAAGCTAAATATCTTATTTATTTCGAGATACAGCAGATGAATCCCTTCCACGGTCGGCACTTTCAAGGTGAAATCATTCTTTGGGCTGTTCGTTGGTATTGTAAATATGGCATCAGCTATCGTGAACTTCAGGAAATGCTCGCTGAACGTGGAGTGAATGTTGATCACACCACAATTTATCGCTGGGTTCAGCGTTATGCTCCAGAAATGGAAAAACGTTTACGTTGGTATTGGCGTAATCCTACAGATCGACATTTATGGCATCTGGATGAAACTTACGTAAAAGTGAATGGCAAATGGGCATATCTATACCGTGCAGTTGACCAACGTGGCCATACTCTTGATTTCTATCTTTCTGCTAGACGAAATACCCATTCAGCTTATTGTTTTCTTGGTAAAATTTTGAATCATGTCAAAAAATGGCAGATTCCACGAGTCATAAACACTGATAAGGCTCATACCTATGGCCGTGCTTTGTCGCGACTAAAACAGGAAGGAAAGTGTCCTGAAGACCTGGACCATCGACAGATTAAATACAAGAATAACGTGATTGAATGTGATCATGGCAAGCTCAAACGGATCATCAAGGCTACGTTGGGATTCAAGTCTATGAAAACGGCTTATGCCACAATTAAAGGAATTGAGGTTATGCGTGCTCTACGCAAAGGACAAGCTTCATTATTTTATAACGGTAATATTCTAGGAGAAGTTTGGCTAGTAAATAGAGTTTTCGGTCTCTAAGCTTTTTTGAAGGGAAAATCATCGACTCAGATCCCTATTTGCAACAGTGCCGTTGTTAGTGGTTTGACCCACTAACAACTAACACGTTGGCTATTCATTGAGTAAATCCTAAACTCAACTAATTCTTTTATTTATCAGACAACCATTTTTCGACATTCGACGGCACATTCACGGCAAGAATCAGCACATTGCTGGCAGTGTTGATGCTCATGTTGGCTACATTCATCTGCACAGTATTCACAAGCCTTGGCACAAAGCTCACAAATTTCTTTCATAAAAGGAGATTCATTTTGCTGCATACGAGCACAGAGCTGACAAATATCTGCACAATCTAGACAACGCTGAATACATTCTCGCATCATCTCCAGATTTTCTTCTTTTAGACAGGCATTTGCACAACTGGCACAGGTAAGGTAACAGCTCATACATGCCTTTGCGCAATCTGAAAATTGGATATCGTTCATCATACTTACCTAAAGTCACTTGATTTAGGAATAAGCTAATCAAAAAAAAAGATATACACTAGGACGATTAGGTAAGGGAAAGTAAAATAGTCATAGATTTTGTTAAATGGTTTTAGATGCTGGCTTTGAGTGATTTAGCTGCTCATGTATTCAGGCACTGTTGCAAATAGGCTGACATGATAAGCTAAATATCTTATTTATTTCGAGATACAGCAGATGAATCCCTTCCATGGTCGGCACTTTCAAGGTGAAATCATTCTTTGGGCTGTTCGTTGGTATTGTAAATATGGCATCAGCTATCGTGAACTTCAAGAAATGCTCACTGAACGGGGTGTGAATGTTGACCACACCACAATTTATCGTTGGGTTCAGCGTTATGCTCCAGAAATGGAAAAACGCTTACGCTGGTATTGGCGTAATCCTACAGATTTACATTCATGGCATATGGATGAGACTTATATCAAAGTGAAGGGGCGATGGACTTACCTGTATCGTGCAGTTGATCAACGTGGTCATACGATTGACTTTTACCTTTCCGCTAGACGGAACAGTAAATCAGCCTATTGTTTTTTAGGAAAAATCTTCAATACGGTGAAAAAATGGAAAATTCCACGGGTCATCAATACAGATAAAGCAGCGACCTATGGCCATGCTTTATCACGGTTAAAGCGAGAAGGAAAATGTCCAGTAGATATTGAGCACAGGCAGATTAAGTATAAAAATAATGTCATTGAATGTGATCATGGTAAGTTAAAGCGGATCATCAGGGCCACATTAGGATTCAAATCTATGAAGACGGCTTATGCCACAATCAAAGGTATTGAAGTCATGCGTGCACTACGTAAAGGACAAGCATCGTCATTTTATTATGGTCAGCCTCAAGGTGAAGTGTGTCTAATCAACAGGGTTTTCGGTCTCTAAGCACTTTTAAAAAGGAACTTCATCGACTCAAATCTCTATTTGCAACAGTGCCCCCTTAGCAATGGCAGCTATAGTTCAGTTCATTGGGAATAGAAATGAACAAGCAGAAAAAGTGGCTGAAAGCCTAAACTTATTTCCTGTACCTGCCACAGCCCTAGTTTTGTTTATCGTCCTAGCATCAGTTATGCCTCAAATTGGGCTTGCAAAAAGTGCAGCTCTTCAAGCTTTACCAATTTATATTTCTTTTGCCATTATTGCTCCATTCGTGGGTTGGATAATTGCTCGTATTTTTCGATTAGAATCTGGCTCTGCTAGTGCTGTGTCCTTTTCAGCATCATATAGAAATTCATTTGTTATTCTTCCATTAGCTTTTGCAATTCCGGGAAGTATGCCCATAATTCCTGCTGTAATCTTGACTCAGACTATCGTTGAACTATGCTTTTTACCAATCTATATTCGTCTGATACCTCGACTATTCAAAACCTAGAGATTTAAACATTTAAGTAGTTGTTATAGTTAGATAAAAGTATTCAGAAGCCCACGCTTACATCGAGTAATTTAATAAAGGGGGGGGAGCTAGCTCCCCCCCTCTTTTATTCATTTGCTAATTAAAACTTACTCGCAACTTGATATGTGATGAATGAAAAGATGTAGGCTAATGCAAACAAATAAGTTGCCATAATGATGGGCTGTTTCCAGCTGCCAGTTTCTCGTCTAATTGTTGCTAACGTAGCAAGACAATGGGGAGCAAAAATAAACCATACCAATAATGATAAACCTGTGGCTAACCCCCATCCATCCGGGCCTGAAATTTGACTTAACAGACTTTGAGTTACTGTATCTTCATCACCTGACATCGCATAAATCACCCCAAGAGCAGCAATTACAACTTCCCTTGCTGCCATAGCAGGAATGAGTGCAATACATATTTCCCATGTAAACCCAATAGGCGCAAATATAGGATGAATTAAATGTCCTAACTGACCAGCTAAACTATAGTTAATGGCCGGCATGCTTGCATTATCTGGTGGTTGAGGGAACGTGACTAGCACCCATAACAAGATAGACAGTGCGACGATAATGCCACCAACTCGTTTTAAGAAAATAGTTGCCCTATCATATAAGCCTAATGCAATATTTCTAATATCTGGAATTCGGTATGTGGGAAGTTCAAAAATAAAAATACTTTCAGTTTTATCTTTTCGAACCAACTTCAGAAAGACTGAAACTAATAACGCTGAGACTATTCCCGACATATAAAGACCAAAAAGGACTAATCCTTGCAGACTTAACCAGCCGTAGATTAATTGGTTCGGAATAAATGCCGCGATCAATAAAGCATATACTGGCAATCTTGCTGAACAGGTCATCAAGGGTGCAATCATAATTGTTGCTAATCGGTCCCGTTCAGAGCTGATACTTCTGGTTGCCATAATTCCGGGAATCGCACAAGCAAAACTGGATAGCAGAGGAATAAATGAACGGCCGCTAAGCCCGGCTTTAGACATTAATTTATCTAAAAGAAATGCTGCTCGGGGTAAATAGCCTGACTCTTCAAGCATTAAAATGAAGAAGAATAAAATCAAAATCTGAGGCATATATGCAAGCACGCTACCTGCACCAGCAATTACCCCATCCACAACCAAGCTTTTTAATAGAGGATGTTGGATTAGTGGTCCAATAAAATCACTGAGCCATGCGACAAAATTTTCAATGAATTCAATAAAAGGCGTTGCCCATATAAATACCGCCTGGAACATCACAAACATGGTTAAAGTTAAGATTACTAAACCCAATACAGGATGTAGAAAAATTTTATCTAGAAATGCGGTTCTTTTATCACCACTGTCATTATTTAAAATAACTTGTTTGGTGATTTGTTTGACCTGTTCAAAATGACTTAATTCAGAATGATAAGGAGTAATAAAAAGATTTTTTTGATCTAATTGATTAATTAAATCTTGAATTCCTTTTGTTTTAACTGCGACAGCTTCAACTACAGGGATACCTAACAGTTGAGACAGTTTATCCTTATCAATGGAAATACCACGCTTTTTGACCTCATCCATCATATTTAATACAAGAATCATAGGGCGATTTAGAGCACGAACTTCGAGAACCAAGCTCAAATGTAAGCTTAAATTTGTGGCATCTACAACGCATATAAAAATATCGGGTAGAATTTCACCTTTTAGCTCGCCCAAACAAACTGCCCTGGTGACTTCTTCATCTAAACTACTAGGTTTTAAACTGTAAGTTCCGGGTAAGTCCAATACTCGTATTGCATCACCAGAAGGTAATTTAAAAGAACCTTCTTTTCTTTCTACGGTAACCCCAGCATAGTTGGCAACTTTTTGTCGCGTACCAGTAAGCGTATTAAATAAAGAGGTTTTTCCGCAATTTGGATTACCGACTAATGCAATGTTCTTAATCTTCATTGGATACTAACTCTACAAAAATTCTTTCAGCTTCATTCTTTCTTAATGCGAATCTTGAAGTTTCAATTTGAACTAAAACAGGATCTCCGCCAAAAACACCTTTAGTGAGTACTTGTAGAGTTTCACCCTCTCTAAAACCTAATAGTTGGAGCCGTTCCAATACGGGATCAGTGGTATGACTGTATTGATTACCTTTTTTGAGATCTCTAATTTTGACGATCTGATTTTGTTTAACTTGAAATAGATTCATTTTCGATACTCTTACTTCAAAGCCAAAATCTTTCGAGCACCATTAAGCACGAATAAAGAAACCAGGATGCCAATGATTAAGTCTGGGTAAGCTGATCCCGTCCACGCCACGAGTACACCGGCAAATATAACGCCCATATTTACGACAACGTCATTCGCCGAGAAAATCCAACTGGCTTTCATATGTGCGCCATCTTCTCGATGACCAGAAATAAGATATAAGCATGTCACGTTAGCTATAAGTGCGAGCAGGCCAATAACAATCATGAGCGTTGATTCTGGCTCGCTTCCAAACATGAATCGTCTAATGACATCAATAATCACGATGACAGCAAGTAATAACTGAATCCAACCTGCGAAATGGGCTGCTTTCACTTGATATTTCGCAGCTTTTCCGACGGCATATAGCGCAATACCATAAACGGCTGCATCGGCAAACATATCTAGAGAATCAGCAATCAATCCTGTAGACGCAGCAATAATTCCGCTGATGAATTCTATAAAGAAAAGTAGAGCATTAATGCCTAATAACAGTTTAAGTACTTTAGCTTGTCTCACAGGATCAGGTTCATTAGGTATATCGCCTGAAGAAAGCTGTGTTTCATCAAGTTTCGCCCCAAAACCCAGTCCTTCAAGTTTGGCCGTAATTTGCTGACTCCCTTCATTATGGAAGACTTTCAGTTTTCGATTGGGAAGATCAAAAGTAAGACCTTTAACTGCTTCAATATCTGCAAGAGCCATACGGACCATTTGCTCTTCAGCAGAGCAATCCATTTTAGGAATGGTATAGGTACTTGTTTGCTTAGCTTGTTGATTGCTTATATAAGTTTCAGTCTTCACAAGCTTTGCACCAAAACCCAAAGCTTCAAGTTTGGTAGTTATATTTTCATCTTTTTGATTATGTAGAACCTTTAAAGACCGGTTAGGTAAATCAAAGATGAGTTTTTGAACACCATCAATTGAAGATAGCGCCATACGAACCATCTGTTCTTCCGCAGAACAATCCATTTTGGGAACTAAGTATTCACTCATGTAGTGCGAATCTTTTAAAACGTCTTCAGTGCTTAAATTTTCTTTGGGATCAGAACCACAACAGGATTGAGCGGTATCTTCACAACTGTTTGAAGTGTTACAGCAAGGAGATGAAGATTTTTCTTCTTCCTCTTCACCACAACAGCTAGGCGTATTATCACAATTCTTTGAATTGCTTGCTTCTGCAATTGATGGATGATTTTCTTGTTGAGATTTCTTATCTTCGC
>NZ_CP054906.1:0-5719 GCF_013364475.1 Acinetobacter sp. FDAARGOS_724
TCATTACCGCCTTTGCTGGGTTCATGGATGGCTAAATCTGCGATCACGTCATAGCGATCAACTAAGGACCTGGCAAAGTCTTTTGCCAAGTCCTTACGTTGATCAGCGTCTAATTCATCAGGTAGGGCAATCACCCATTCTCTAGCGGTTCGGGCATCTTTACGGTTTTCGGTTTTTTCTGCCAAGTTCCAAAGTTCACCACGGTCAATTTCAATATCTAAATTAGACAGAATTTCAGAATGGGCGACACCGTCTTTTCTTGTAAAGTCATGGATCAGTCCTGTGCGTTCATCTTCTAATTTTTCCCCTGCACGATATGCAGCAGATGCAACCGCAGTTCGCCCCGAACTGCGGTTAACTGTTTTGGTCGAGCAATGGTAAATAGCCATCGCTTAACACTTCCGACTAGCAGGGACGTAATAACCGCATTTTTCGCATTCTCTTTTTAGGTTCTGAACTTCTTTTTCTTCTGCATGTTGTGCCATCAGTTCAGGCATCGTGTAAGTGCATTCGTGTCCGCAATTTGGACAAAGATAAAGGTGCGTTTCTCTGAAATTATACCGATGCATTTTTATTTTCCTTTTGCTTTTTAAAATTGCGTAGTAATTTTTTGGGGTTAAGGGGACACCCCCTTACGCTAATGTAGACTTGGATGAAATCTAAGTCGTAAGTGCGCATTTCATGAAAAACACGATAACATATTAACCGCTTGAATTTCAATTCATAGGTTCTTATGCTTGAGTGGTTTTCCTATATCCCGAAATGAACCGTTATGACCAAATCAGCCGAAAATATCGAAAAGAAAATTGAAGCTCAGTTAGAGAAGCTAAAACAGTTAAAAGCACAAAAACAAGCTATCGAAGCTAGAGAAAGATCGAAGCAAAAAGAGCAAGAAAGAAAGGATGATACTCGACGTAAAATTTTGCTCGGTTCTTATTTAATTAAAAAGATGCAAAGTAATGAAGCCAACAAAGAAAAAATACTCATGGAACTTAATGAATATTTAACTGAAAATAGAGATAGACAGCTTTTTGACTTACCAAATATTGAGGAAAATTAATTATGAATAAAGCCGATTTAATTGCCAAATTAGCACCTAAATTAAATATTAATCAAGACGAAGCAAGAGTTGTTCTTAATTCTGTTCTTGAAGTCATTACAGAAGCCCTAGTTGAAGAAAAAAATGTCCGATTAGTTGATTTTGGTACTTTTTCAGTAAAACAACGTCCAGAAAGAATGGGACGCAATCCTAAAACTGGAGAAAAACTTAAAATTGAAGCTAAGGAAATCGTTACTTTTAAACAAGGTAAGGCTTTAGGAGAGCAATTTATTGTTAAGCCAAAGCAAAAAAGTAAAGCTAAGAAGAAAGCCTAATTTTTCTTAGCTCTTTGTTTTTCTTGTTCGGCTTTATACTCTGGAATTAGCTCATTTAAGACCTTTTGGATATTTTCCTTATCTTCGATCTGCAAATTATCCCGATAGTAAATTAAGTCCTCTATTTTGCTTTCCATCTGCATTTTTTCGGTGGGTTCGGCATTTTGGGATATTCGGGATAATAGGAAGATATAACCGCATATATTTTCCCTCGCAATTTCATAATTTACGATATCGAGGTATTCAGCTTGTGTGCCGTGAAGTTCTTCTAATAGGTTGGTTAATTTCATCATGCTTGAAACCCTGCTTTTTCTAAACATGGATAAAGCTCTCTGAACTTTTCAGGCTCTAAAAGCATGTCAGCGATACGAATAGCAAATTGCTGAAAACTTTCCGTACCTTGTGAGTATTTGCTCATTTCGGGCATTTCAGACATTTTATTGGCAAATAAGTGGCGCTGAGCATCGGTCATTTTGATGAAAAAATCAGGGGTATTGGGATCACGTTTAATTTCAATTTTCGGCTGTGTTTTTTGCTTAAACCTGAATGAAAACCCAGTGATGGTACGCCCTTGCTTATGCTGTTCATAAGTGGTTTTTATATCCGTATGCTCATTGATCTGGGTAATAGCTGTGTCTAATACACGGTTTTTAAAATGATGCATACGTTGATATTCATCATCTTCAACACCTAAATTTTTACGTAATTGTTGCAGTTCAAAAATTGGTGTTTTACCAACCTCACGCCAGGCGATTAATAATTCATAAAGTCTGGTGGCGTACTTACTGGTTAAATGTGCAACTTGTTTGGCTTCGTATTTCGTAAAATGTTCTTCTAATCGAGTGATTAACGGCACTACGTCAGGTGCGAAAGTAATTTCTAATAGCGCTAAGTCATCTACATAAAAAATACGACTAACCCAACGAGAGCGAACAACACCCACTTTTCCTGTTTTTTTGTATTCTGCTGTATAGCTAAACTGTCTATTAAATAGATTGTTTACAGCTTCTTTTAGAGCTTTATAGGATGCATCTGCCGATACATTAAAGAGCTTTGCATAATCACTAGCATGTATTTCTAGTTTGCTATCTGCCGTGATGCCCTGTCCTAATTCCCTTGCATTAATTATCGCCAGCATAATTAAACGCTGTTCTGTTAGTTCTAAATTATAACTGGCGTTTATTAATGCATTATCTTTCACAACTAAACCATTCTTCATATTAAATACACGTTATTATTAATGTGTATTTAAACACTACATATAATATGTGTGTAAATCAAGAGAATTTGTGTGCTTATACAAGAGAATTTGTGTGCTTATACAAGAGAATTTGTGTGCTTATACAAGAGAATTTGTGTGCTTATTGAGAGTGAAACCCTCTGATACCAATGCTTTCATAGGGTCTAAAAGCATTTAAAAGCTTTAAAAATAATTAAAAGCCTTTCGGCAGGGGAGTGGAACTGCCCTAGGTACTCGCTAAAGCTCGTACTCTATTGAAGCTCGTTCCTCGCTTCGAGGGGCAGTTTTTAATTAATACTGTTTGTGATATTCAAAAGTAAAAGCATTGATAATGTATTCGCTTCGCTCATATTTTTTGAAAAGCAAAAGCTCCAAAGTTCGCACCCATTCGGGATGCTCTGTACCTACCGTTTAAAATCGAAAGGGAGCTTGTAATCAGAGAAAAGGCAGGGGCGAAATTTTAATGCCAGGTGGTCGCTCGTAGACACTCGCTCGGCTCTTACTGGAATGATTAAAATATCTAATCAAAAACGTGGAACATTGTTTAAATATTAAGCGTGGAACGTGAAAAATCATAAAAAAAGCCCACCTTGGGGAAGATGAGCTATCAACTAGAAACTACAGCATTGATTTCTAAAGATAATTATAACGCATTTCGTATAAGGTGTATTATGTTAATTTTAGCTATTTTTCATAATACAGCTTTTCGTAAGGCTCAAACTTAAATACATTTGTTCTTTCTGTTTATTCGCTAAAATAAAATTTACTTATATGTAATATTATTAAAACTCAAACACTTACTCGCAAAAAAATAAAAATATGTATATGCTTATTAACTATTTAATATTTGGAGCTTGATGTAATGCATACTCTTTTTGAACCAGAATTAAACGATTTAGAATCCTTAGCTGAAATTTTTAATGCATATAGGGTTTTCTACCATCAAGAACCAAATATAGATTTAGCACGGAAATTTATTCATGAGAGGATTACTCAAAAGGATTCAAAAATTTTTATAAAGAAAGATGAATTCAATAACATTCTTGGTTTTATCCAACTTTATCCCACGTTTTCATCCGTTTCAGCAGGAAAAGCTTGGATTTTAAATGATTTATATGTACATGAAGTGAATCGTCGACAAGGTATTGCTGAAGAGTTAATGCAACATGTAATTCAATTTGGTCAAAATACGAATGCTAAATATCTCGCTTTAGAAACACATTTTGATAATGTAGCAGCACAAACACTTTATAAAAATATGGGATTTATCGAACAAGATAAAACAAAGCTATTTGAATACTCTTACTAATCAATAATGCCATTTAACCTAATGGCTGTTATACGAAATTCAGTTGTCAGAAACCATTTATTACATCAAAAATAATGAAAAAGTAAAGAATATGCTTTATATTGTCTTTACTTTAATAGTTTTTGAGTGAGGAAATCATGTCCGCAGTCAATTTCAATATGCGCTTAGAAGCAGAGTTAAAAGAACAAGCCATGCCTATTTTGGAAGACTACGGTTTGACTATGCCCCAAGCATTCAAACTGTTCTTGAATCAAATCGTTAAAACTAAAGCGATTCCTTTATCTTTTGACTATGCGCGAGAAACTGCTTTAACACCTAAAGCAGCAGCCAAGTTACTTCAATCTTTAAAAGAGATTGAAAATGGCGAGTACACCGAGTACGAAACGGTAGAAGAAGCGATTAAAGCTATGTCGGAAGAAGCACATGGCTAAACGTAAGATTATCGTAACCAGTTCTTTTAAACGTGATATTAAAAGACGTTACTTAGAACTGGTTACGGCTGAATGGGCAGAAGTATTAGATTGTTTAGTTGCAAATAATCCTTTGCCTGAAAAATATTTAGATCATCCCTTGAAGGGTGGTGCAGAGTTTAAGAATTGTCGTGATTGTCATGTGAAGCCTGATTTAGTCTTGATCTATAGGCTTGTTGGTGATGATATTTTAGAACTGCATCAGTTGGATAGCCATTCCGAAATTTTTGGATGACTATCGCTCGATGCTTTGAAAGATGGCTTTAGCCATGTTTCAAAGTCGGGCAACTTTGCGCTTGCTGTAATCTGATCAGTAATGAGAAAAACCAAGCAAAGTACCGATCATCTAGTATTTTTTAGGGTCGATCTGACACCAGTCATACGTTTTTTCTTTGACGCTACTCGGTTCAAATGAATAGCAGTTTTTCCGCATGATTCTCACCAATGTTTCACCATCACTTTCTCGAATTTGTAGCGGATATTTTTTAAGTGCAGCCATATCAGCTCTACGTTCATCGATTTCATCTTTGCTTGGCACGTATAAGAAGATTGCCAATATGAACACTATCATTACAGCGACAAACGTACTTGCAAAAATAATAATCAATTTTAAGCTGAGCCTGTTAGTTACTTCGTTTAATGCCTGAATACTGTTGTTTAATGCACCTGTATGCTTCTTGTTTGCGTTTTCTAGCGATTTTTCAGCCTTATCTAGCACTCCACTAGCGACTTGGTTGTAAAACTGCTCTAATCGCTTATTATCATCTGCTATGGCTTCTCTGTATTCCTTCATGGATGCCAATAAAATATATAACTGATCATCTAGATCATTTTGATTACTCATAATGACATTCCGCCTCTACCTAGTTTTTGAGATGCCTTGCGGAGTGCTTGCTCGGCTCGTTGTTTATCTAATTCTTGCTGTCGCTTCATTTCCGCTTGGCGTTCCAGTTCTAGGCGTTTGCTTTCTTGGTTCTTTTGCCATTGGTCAAAACCTTGATCGACACGGTTTAAACCACGCTGTAAAACGCTCTCTTTCTGCTGTTTCTGTTGGTGAAGCTGTTGGGTGTTCTGCTGTTTGACATTGTCATTAAAACGGCTGATTTCAGTGTCTATACCTTGTCTGCGTAATTGGGTGACTTTACTACCTTCATGGATGGTGGCTTGTAGTCCGTTGTTCTGATCGGCATAGCTGCGGTGGTCTATTTTTTCGCTGTGTCCGGCTTTTTCTAATGCGTAATTGGCAAGGTCTGCCCATGTTTCTCGAATTTGCTTAATATCTTCTTGGGTTGTACCCATACCAAGGCTTTTTCGTTTGGCGTTGCT
>NZ_CP054905.1:0-6593 GCF_013364475.1 Acinetobacter sp. FDAARGOS_724
TCATTACCGCCTTTGCTGGGTTCATGGATGGCTAAATCTGCGATCACGTCATAGCGATCAACTAAGGACCTGGCAAATTCTTTTGCCAAGTCCTTACGTTGATCAGCGTCTAATTCATCAGGTAGGGCAATGACCCATTCTCTAGCGGTTCGGGCATCTTTGCGGTTTTCGGTTTTTTCTGCCAAGTTCCAAAGCTCAGCACGGTCAATTTCAATATCTAAATTAGACAGAATTTCAGAATGGGCGACACCATCTTTTCTCGTAAAGTCATGGGTCAGTCCTGTGCGTTCATCTTCTAATTTTTCCCCTGCACGATATGCAGATGATGCAACCGCAGTTCGTCCCGAACTTCGGTTAACCGTTTTAGTGGAACAATGATAAATTGCCATGCAGTCACCTTGGGGTGCTTTTGCTTTTGGGGTTAAGGGGAATCCCCTTACGCTAATGGAGACTTGGATGAAATCCAAGTCGTAAGTGCGCATTTCATGAAAAAAACGATAGCATATTACCCGCTTGAATTTCAATTCATAGGGTCTTATGCTTGAGTGGTTTTCTATATTCCGAAATTAACCGTTATGACTAAATCTGCTGAAAATATTGAAAAGAAAATTGAAGCCCAGTTAGAGAAGCTGAAACAGTTAAAAGCACAGAAACAAGCTATCGAAGCAAGAGAACGTACCAAGCAAAAGGAACAGCAACGAAAAGATGATACTCGGCGTAAAATTCTGCTCAGTTCTTATTTGATTAAAAAAATGCAGAATGAAGCCAATAAAGAAAAAATATTGGCTGAACTCAACGAATATTTAACAGAAAATAGAGATCGACAGCTTTTTGATTTGCCCGATATTGAAGCCTAATTTTTCTTAGCTATTTGGTTTTTTTGTTCGGCTTGATACTCTGGAATGAGCGTATTTAAAACCTTTTGAATATTGTCCTTGTCCTCGATTTGTAAATTATCCCGATAGTAAATTAAGTTCTGTATTTTGCTTTCCATCTGTATTTTTTCGGTTGGTTCGGCATCTTTGGATATTCGGGATAATAGGAAGATATAACCGCATATATTTTCTCTCGCAATTTCATAATTTACGATGTCGAGGTATTCAACGGTCACATGTTTTAGATCGGTTGATAGGTTATTTAATTTAATCATGGCTGAAATCCTGATTTTTCTAATATTGGATAAAGCTCTCTGAATTTTTCAGGCTCTAAAAGCATATCAGCGATACGAATAGCAAATTGTTGGTAGCTTTCTGTACCTTGTGAATATTTCCCCATTTCAGGCATTTCTGACATTTTATTTGCAAATAAATGACGTTGTGGGTCGCTCAATTTTATGAAAAAATCGGGGCTATTGCGATTTTGCTTGGATATTATTTTTTTTGAGGTTTTATCTACTTTAGGCTTCAATGTGAATGAAAAACCAATAATCGTCCGCCCTTGCTTATGTTGTTTATATTTAATCGTATAGTCTGAATGTTGATTCACTTGTTCCACAGCAACATCTAATACTCGTAACTTAAAGTTAGAAATTATTTTATATTGCTTGGGTTCTACACCTAACTGTCCTCGTAACTGCTCTATTGGAATAAGCGGAATATGTCCTACATTTTTCCACTTCATTAATAACTCAAACAACCGAGTGGCGTAGGTACTAGTAAATTCTGTAGTCTGAGAAAGGTAGTAACTTGTAAAATATTCTTTTGAATTGGCAACTAATAAAACAACATCGCTGGTAAGTTGAAAATGTAATAAGCCTTCTGATTCGGTATAACCAATTTTTTGTACCCATCTCGATTTCATTGTTGTGGGTATATCACAATCTCTTAGTTTTTTTGGCGGTTTAAGCGTGTATTCTTTACCAAACTCTAAGCCATATAACGTATAAGAAAAATAGCGTAAGAATAAGCGTTCTGATGCTTCCTTTAATGCTCGGTAAGCAACTGAGCTATCTACCTTAAATTGTTCCGCATACTCCCCTGCATGTATTGTCAACACAGTATCACTTGTTATTTCTTGGTGCTGATTATTGGCTTTAACCAAAGCCAACCCTATTAAGCGTTGCTCTATAAGACTTAATGTATAACTTGCATCAATCAAAGCATTATTTTTAACGACTAAATCATTTGCCATTTTTTATACATACATTGTTTTTAGTTGTAATTATATTACATTGATTAAATATGTATAGCAATACTGCATAAACGTATAGATAAGACTGCATAAACGTATAGATAAGACTGCATAAACGTATAGATAAGACTGCATAAACGTATAGATATAGGCGCACAAACTATTGATATTTAATTAAAATAAGAGGTCTAAAATTATAAAATTATAAAATTATTAAAAAGAGGGGAAGTGCTTAAAACTGCCCTAGATACTCGCTAAAGCTCGTACTCTATTGAAGCTCGTTCCTCGCTTCGAGGGGCAGTTTTTGGTTAATTCTGTTTGTGAAATCTAAAAGCAAAAATGGATTCGCTTCGCTCATAGAGATTTTTTACTCGCTCACGCTCGATCATCAAGCAAAAGCTATACAGTCGCTTTGCTCGGTTAATCTCGTTTGGCTGCAAAAGGAGGCTTTGTAATCAGGAAAAAGACGGGGCGAAATTTTTATGTTGCTCAATCGCTCGTAGGCACTCGCTTGGTTATTACAGTTGGGAGCAAATAATTTTATTTAGCTGAACTAATTAAAAACGTGGAATATTGATCAAAGATTAGCCGTGGAACGTGAAAAAGCATAAAAAAGCCCGAACTGGGATGCTCGGGCTATAAAATTGAAACTATAGCGTTGAAATTTCACAAGAAATATAACACATTTCGTATAACGTGTATTATGTTGATTTTAGAAAAATTTAATAATCAAGTTAAGTAAATCACTGCCTAAAATAATATTTTAAATAAAAACACTAAAAAATATAATAAAAAAGGGTGCTAGTATTGTCAAAATAAAACCGCTAAAAATTGCTATTTGCACGTCCAATTGCGAACAATTATTTTTTATAAATGGAAGTGTAGAATCCATTGCTGTAGCTCCACAAATACCAATTATAGGATTAGGATAATTTCGTCCAAGAAGATATAGCAAACCTATTGCATAAAACTCTCTAATTAAATCAGTTAATAAGGCAAAAGTTCCATATTCAGCACCTAATGTTTTTCCTATGAGTGGACCTGAAAGAGAAAACCAGCCAAATCCGCTTCCTAAAACTAAAAGTTCAAAAAATGATTTATCTATAATGAATGTTGTTAAATATGCAGCAATGAATAGTGAAAAAATTGTAATTAGTGGTACTTGAAAATGATTAATGGTCAAAGCTTGAATTTTAATTGTTGATAAATCCACACCTACCAAAAATATCAAGATATAAAGAAGAATACTACTTACAGCCTCACTCTCCCAATTACTCGGCAATACAAGATACAAAACCATACCAATAATAACCATTGATATAGCAATCACACACTCTTTGATAGGTTTAAAAATTTCAGATATAGATTTCTTATTTTTACTTGTATTTTTTACTTTTTTAAAAAGTAAAATAAAAGTAATAAAAGTAATAATTGTTGAATAAATAAATGATCCGACAATTACTGTAGTTCCTAGTTCTTTATCAAAAAGAATACTACCAAATTGGAAACCTATTGAAATTAGAAGTAACCAGACTAAGAATGTTATATAACTTACTAAATTATCTCTAGTATTTGAATTTATTACTCGCCCAATTCCCCATCCAAGTATTAAAGATAAGAGAATAGGCAATAAAGAAAATATAAGGTTATTTATCATATTTTTTGTTTCGTTAAAGAGTAGTCAATTAAAATCATCCAACGCTCACCAAGTAAATCTACTTGATCATTATTAATTTTTTTAATTGGTGATACATAATGACATACCGAAGAATCGTGAACAGCAAAACTATCAGAAATATTTTTTAATGTGAATTGACTGTAAATATTTTCATTGTTTACATCATCTAGACGCTTATTTCTTTCATTTGGATGGGCTATATAATTTTCACCGCCTACAATATTATTGCTTCTATAAAGAAGATGAGCAAAGGTAAAAGGTTCTCCATCTTGATGGAAACAATCAGGAGAACTAATGCCTAAACTTTGGTCACAAGTTGAAGTTAATTTAACAAAGTGTATTCCAACATAAATTGGTAAATAATAGTCATTTAACCCAAATGTTAAGTTATAGTCTTCAATAATTATTGAATTCAAATATTTAGAGCTTTTAACATCGTCACTTAAAGCATTAAAATATCTGATAGAGCCATGCTCTGGATTATTATTACCTTGATCATATCCAGATAGTTCTCTTCCATCATCAGTTATTGTAGTCGGTAACCAAATTGGATTTTTTTGCTTTTCCCATGGAAGAATTAGAGCATTTCCATACCTTCTAAAGCGTTGAGTGTTTGATGGTGAAAAGGGATCTTTTTCTAACTCTCTAAATTCATTGAAAATAGTTAATTTTGAGTTAATGTCAACTTCTGAAGCCTTATATTTTATATAACCATTCTGTTGAAAGTCTTCTTGTAATTTTGAAACATCAACTTCTTGATTTAAATTAAATTGATGATTTTCGTTTGGATATTCTTTTCTTAAATTTTGATTCAGCATAGGAAACCTTACTATATAACTTAATATTGTAATACTGCCCAAAAAATATTTAATTTTTATGAAAAAGTAAATTATTTATAATTAATAATCATACTCTTAGGTTTAATAAGTGGTAAATTTTTGTGAATTCTCAATGAAATACCCTCCCATTTAACATAATGGCTGTTATACAAAATTCAGATATTGGAACTAATTCTTACAATAATTTGAGTGATTTTTTAGACTATTAGCGTACATTAGGTTTACGATAGTACATGTTTTGTAAAACATAGGTGATGATATGGCGACAACAAATTTTAATCTGCGACTTGAGCAAGATTTGCGTGATCGGGCATTTCCAGTGTTTGAGCGTTATGGACTGAGCGCATCACAAGCCTTTAAATTGTTTTTAACACAAGTTGCTGAGACCAATAAAATTCCCTTGTCTTTTGATTATGCAGAGACAGAGAATGTGCCGAATAGTGTCACAAGAAAAGCATTGACTGAAGCAAAAAATAGAACTGATTTTTCAGATGCTTATGAAACACCTGAAGAATTTATGAAAGCGATGCAAGAATTAGCCAATGCGTAAGATATTAGCTGAAAGCCAATTTAAGAGAGATATTAAAAAGCAATTTTTAGAGCTAATTACACCTGCATGGGCAGAAGTTCTACATTGCCTTTGTAGCGATATAGTTTTGCCTGAAAAATATTGTGATCATGGTCTTACTGGTGAGTGGGAAGGCTTTAGGGACTGCCACATTAAACCTGATTTAGTATTGATCTATGCCAAGCAAGAAGATTATTTGCAATTGGTACGAATTGGTAGCCACTCGGAATTGTTTGGAAAGCGCAGAAATAAATAGTGAAAAATTTATGTGCTTAGGCATTTCATCTATCTTGGCTCGATGCTTTGAAATATGGCTTTAGCCATGTTTCAAAGTCGGGCAACTTTGCGCTTGCTGTAATCTGATCAGTAATGAGAAAAACCAAGCAAAGTACCGATCATCTAGTATTTTTTAGGGTCAATGCGACACCAATCATAAGTTTTATTTTTGACGTTATTTGGCTCAAATGAATAGCATTTCTTAGTCATAATTCTGACTAGCGTTTCGCCATCACTTTCTCGAATTTGTAGCGGATATTTTTTAAGTACAGCCATATCAGCTCTACGTTCATCAATTTCATCTTTGCTTGGCACGTATAAGAATATTGCCAAAATGAATACCATCACTAAGGCGACAAATGCACTAGCAAAAATGATGATAAATTTTGAGTTCAGTCTGTTTGTGGCTTCGTTTAATGCCTGAATACTGTTATTCAATGCGCCTGTATGCTTCTTATTTGCGATTTCTAGCGACTTTTCAGCCTTATTGAGTACTCCGCTAGCTACTTCATTGTAGAACGTCTCTAATCGCTTGTTATCATCTGCTATGGCTTCTCTGTATTCCTTCATAGATGCCAATAAAATATAGAGTTGGTCGTCTAAATCATTTTGGTTACTCATCGTGACCATCCATCATTATCTAAATTTCGTGATGCCTTACGATTTGCTTGCTCGGCTCGTTGTTTGTCTAGTTCTTGTTGTCGCTTCATTTCCGCTTGGCGTTCCAGTTCTAGGCGTTTGTTTTCTTGGTTTTTCTGCCATTGCTCAAAACCTTGATCGACACGGTTTAAACCACGCTGTAAAACGCTCTCTTTCTGCTGTTTCTGTTGCTCAAGTTGTTGGGTGTTCTGCTGTTTCACATTGTCATTGAAACGGCTGATTTCAGTGTCTATGCCTTGTCTGCGTAATTGGGTGACTTTGCTGCCTTCGTGGATGGTTGCTTGTAGTCCATTATTTTGATCGGCATAGCTGCGGTGGTCTATTTTTTCTCGGTAGCCTGCACGTTCCAATGCCTTGTTGGCTAAGTCTGCCCATGTTTCTCGAATTTGCTTAATATCTTCTTGGGTTGTACCCATACCAAGGCTTTTTCGTTTGGCGTTGC